>NZ_CP170704.1:0-245000 GCF_047900555.1 Clostridium sp. HCS.1
ATGAATAATGATCTTAAATCATTATGGGAAAAAACGTTAAATATTATTAAAGGTGAAATGAGTGAAGTAAGCTTTAATACCTGGATTAAAAGCTGCGAACCTATTTCTATATCTTCCAATACTATAAAAATCAGTGTCCCGAACTCCTTTACTCAAGACATATTGGAAAAAAGGTATAAGGACTTAGTTGTAAACTCAATAGAAGCCGCTTGTTCTAAAGTTTATACTGTAGATTTTATAGTAGCATCTGATATTCAAGAAGTTGACGAAAAGGAAGAAAAAAATACACAAAATGATGATAAGTCATCAGTTAATGTAAATGATGAAATGTCTAGTACATTAAATCCTAAATATACTTTTGATTCATTTGTCATAGGTAATAGTAATAGATTCGCTCATGCCGCTTCTTTAGCAGTTGCTGAGGCTCCAGCTAAAGCCTATAATCCTCTATTTATTTATGGAGGGGTTGGTCTTGGAAAGACTCACTTAATGCATGCTATAGGACACTATGTTCTTCAAAATAACTCTAATGCCAAAGTAGTTTATGTATCTTCTGAAAAATTTACTAATGAACTTATTAATGCTATTAGAGATGATAGAAATGAAGAATTTAGAAATAAATATAGAAATGTAGATATACTATTAATAGACGATGTTCAATTTATTGCCGGAAAGGAAAGAACTCAGGAAGAGTTTTTCCATACATTTAATGAATTACATGATGCTAATAAGCAAATTATTCTATCATCTGATAGACCGCCAAAGGAAATCCCAACTTTAGAAGATAGACTTCGTTCAAGATTCGAATGGGGATTAATAGCTGACATCCAGGCTCCAGACTTTGAAACTAGAATGGCTATTTTAAAAAAGAAAGCTGATGTAGAGAAATTAAATGTTGCTAATGAAGTAATGGTATATATCGCAACTAAAATTAAGTCTAATATTAGAGAACTAGAAGGAGCACTTATTAGAATAGTAGCTTATTCTTCTCTTACTAATAGACCAATTACTGTTGAGTTAGCAAGTGAAGCATTAAAGGATATAATTTCAAATAAACAAAATAAAAATATAACTATAGATGTTATACAGGATGTTGTAGCTGGATATTTTAATCTTAGAATAGAAGATTTAAAATCTCAAAGAAGAACAAGAAATGTAGCATATCCTAGACAAATTGCAATGTACTTAAGTAGGAAGCTTACAGATATGTCATTACCTAAAATTGGTGAAGAATTTGGGGGAAGGGATCATACAACTGTAATCCACGCGTATGAGAAAATCTCTGATAATCTTAAGACTGATGAGAGCTTACAACATACAGTAAATGATATAACAAAGAAACTAACTCAAAATTAACTAACAGCTGTACATAAATATATTGAATTGTTTGTGGATAACTATTAAAACCAATATTGCTTGTTAATACTGTGGATAAGATATGTATTTTTTGCTTCACTTATCCACAATATTTTTTTACTAACTTTTTAGTATTTTCAAGGGCTAAAGGTACTTATCAACATATCAACAGCCCCTACTACTACTATTATTATAATTTATCTATATATTTATCTATATATTTATATTATTTCTGTGAATATTTTATGTTCATAAATTAAGGAGGTTTTTATATGAAATTCATATGTGAAAAACAAAAACTACAAGAGGGTATATCTATTGCTAGTAAGGCTATAACAGGAAAAACTACAATGCCTATACTAGAAGGAATATATATAACAGCTAAAAATAATGAATTAACATTAATAGGATCTGATATGGATGTATCTATTGAAACAAAAGTTCAAGCTAATATTGTAGAAGAAGGTATGTTAGTTATAGATTCTAAAATATTTGGAGAAATAATAAGAAAACTTCCAAATTCAGATGTTATTATTGAAACTTTAGAAAATGATATTATTCAAATAACTTGTGAAAAGTCAGTTTTCAACTTAGTTTATATGAATGGAGAAGATTATCCAGAATTACCTAAAATCAATGAAAACTTATCAGTAGAGGTTCCTCAAAATATATTAAAGAGTATGATAAGAGGTACATCTTTTGCTATAGCTCAAGATGAAACAAGACCAATATTACAGGGGATATTATTTGAGGTTAAAAATAGAAATTTAAATCTTGTTGCTTTAGATGGATATAGATTAGCAATTAGATCAGAATTTCTAGATAATGATAATGATATAGAAGTGGTTATTCCAGGAAAAACATTAAATGAAGTTTCAAGAATACTAGAAGATACAAATGAAATAGTAAAAATTACTTTTACTAATAATCATATTTTATTTAATTTAAGTGATACTAAAATAATTTCTAGATTATTAGATGGAAAGTTTGTTAATTATATATCTTTACTTCCTCAAGAACATAAGATTTCTATTGATGTAAAAAAACAAGAATTGCAAAATTGTATTGAGAGAGCATCTCTTATGGCTAAGGATGGAAATAGTAATTTAATTAAATTAGATGTTCAAGATGAGACCTTAATAATAACATCTAATTCTCAATTGGGAAAGGTTAGGGAAGAAGTGAGTATAAATCTGCAAGGAGAGTCAATTCAAATTGCATTTAACTCAAGATATTTAATTGATGTTCTTAAAAATATAGATGGGGATGAGGTTGTTTTAGAAATGACTTCAAGTGTAAGTCCTTGTGTAATTAAGTGTAAAAATACTGATAATTCTAAGTACTTAGTATTACCAGTTAGACTATTAAGATAGAAGGGAGGATATGCATAAAATTTGTATTTATATGCATGGAATTGGAAAATGAATGAAGTTAAAATTAATACTGAATTTATTAAACTAGATTCTTTTTTAAAATGGTGTGGTGCTGCATCATTAGGATCAGAAGCTAAGATGTATATCTTAGATGAATTGGTTAAGGTTAATGGAGAAGTATGTACTCAAAGAGGAAAAAAGATTAGACCAGGAGATTTAGTGGAATTTAATGGAGATAAATACAGAGTAGTTTAATTACTCTTAACCTAATAATTACTTTTATTCCTCTAATATGTTATAATAAAATATAGGTGTAAGTAATGTATATTAAGAAGATACAAATATTAAATTATAGAAATTATAAATCCTTAAATATAACACTGGGGAAGAATGTAAATGTATTTATGGGGGATAATGCTCAAGGAAAAACTAATATTCTTGAAGCAATTTATTATTGTGCATTTGCGAGATCCCATAGAACTTCAAAAGATAGAGAGTTAATCAATTGGAATGCGGAAAATGCCTTTGTAAGTGTTTTAGTTGGTAGAGATAGATTAGATAAGACTATTGATATAAATATACTTAAGGATGGCAAAAAGGCAATAAGGATAAACAAGATTAAAGCTTCAAAGATTGGAGAATTATTTGGAAACTTTAATGTTGTTATGTTTTCACCTGAAGATTTAAGGATTATAAAAGATTCTCCAGGTGTAAGAAGAAAATTCATAGATATGGAATTATGTCAGTTAGGTTCTAAGTATTATTATAATTTAGTTCAGTACAATAAGGTCTTGAATGAACGGAACATACTTTTAAAGAGTAGAAAAGTTGATAAAGATGTTTTAGATATATATGATATTCAGTTAGCGAATTTTGGATGTAATATAATTAAGGAAAGACTAAATTATATTAATAAGTTAAATTTTTATGGAAAGAATATACATAAGGATATATCTTCAGGAAAAGAAGATGTAGAATTTAAATATATAAGTACAGTAAAAGATTTAAAAAATATAGAAGATTGTTTTTATGAGCAATTGAAAAAAAATAGAAATAAAGATATTGAAAAAGGATTAACTAGTATTGGCCCACATAGAGATGATTTTATTGTACTTATTAATGGTATAGATACTAAAAGTTTTGGATCACAAGGCCAGCAAAGAAGTGCTGTTCTTACTATGAAGTTCTCTTCTTTGAAGATAATAAAGGAATTAACATCAGAATATCCAGTATTATTGCTAGATGATGTTTTATCGGAGTTGGATTTCAATAGAAAGAGATATATTTTAAGTACCATAGGTGAAATCCAAACAATAATAACATGTACAGGAATAGAAGATCTCACAAATTATTTAGATAGTAGTTCTAAGGTCTTTAAGGTTAAGGATGGTGAAATCCTAAATTAAGGGAGGAATTCTTATGTTTTTACATTTAGGAGAAAATGTTGTTGTTCCGATTAAGGACATAATTGGAATTTTTGATTTGCAAACAACTATGTATAGCTCAGATACAAGTGCATTTTTAAGAATGGCAGAGGAAGATGGGTTTGTGGAGAGAATTTCAAAAGAAAAGCCTAAATCTTTTGTTATTGCTGAAGTTAATAAGATGAGTAAAATATATTTATCACCAATATCATCTTCAACTTTGACAAAAAGAACAAATACAGATTATAATCCATAATTCCAATTTTTAATCTTCATAGGGTTAAAATAAAAGTTCATTAAAAGGAGGAGATTATGTTGGAAAATAACAAACAAAGTTATGATGAAAGTCAAATTCAAGTTCTTGAAGGCTTAGAAGCCGTTAGAAAAAGACCAGGAATGTATATAGGGAGTACTAGTTCAAGGGGATTGCATCACCTTGTTTATGAAATAGTTGATAACAGTATCGATGAAGCTTTAGCAGGATTCTGTAATGAAATATCAGTATCAATCAATGAAGATAATTCTATAACTGTAATAGATAATGGTAGAGGTATGCCTACTGGTATACATCCTAAGATGGGAAAATCTGCTGTAGAGGTAATTATGACAGTTCTGCATGCTGGAGGTAAATTCGGCGGTGGTGGATATAAGGTATCTGGAGGATTACATGGTGTTGGGGCATCAGTTGTTAATGCATTATCTGAATGGTGTGAAGTTACTGTATCAAGAGATGGAGAAGTATGGCAACAAAGATATTCCAGAGGTAACGCTATATCTGATTTAGCTATAATAGGTTCTACAGAAGAACATGGAACTAAAGTTTCCTTTAAGCCAGATACTGAAATATTTGAAGAAACTGAATATGATTTTGAAATATTAGCAAATAGATTAAGAGAATTAGCATTTTTAAATAAAGGAATAAGAATAGTTTTAACTGATAAAAGAGAAGATAATAAGCAAGAAATATATCATTATGAAGGTGGTATAAAGGAATTTGTTGCGTATTTGAATAGAAATAAAGAAGTTTTACATCCAGAGCCTATATATGTAGAGGGAGAAAAGGATGGAATAATCGCAGAAGTATCACTTCAATATAACGATGGATATAATGAAAATTTATATTCATTTGCAAATAATATAGATACAATTGAAGGTGGAACTCACTTATCAGGATTTAAAACTGCATTAACTAGAGTTATAAATGATTATGGTAAAAGATTTAATCATTTAAAAGAAAATGATAAGAATTTATCTGGTGATGATATAAGAGAGGGATTAACAGCTGTAGTATCTGTTAAGATTTCTGAGCCTCAATTTGAGGGCCAAACAAAGACTAAACTAGGTAACTCTGAAGTAAGAAGCGTTGTTGATTCAATAGTTGGTGAGGGAGTTTCTATATTTCTTGAAGAAAACCCTAATGTAGGTAAGATAATAATAGAAAAAGCTTTAATGGCATCAAGAGCTAGAGATGCAGCTAGAAAGGCTAGAGAACTAACTAGAAAATCAGTCTTAGAAAGATCAACACTTCCTGGTAAATTAGCAGATTGTTCATCTAAGGATCCATTAGAGTGTGAAATTTATATAGTTGAGGGAGATTCAGCAGGCGGATCAGCTAAGCAAGGAAGAAATAGAAGATTCCAAGCAATATTACCTTTAAGAGGTAAAATATTAAATGTTGAAAAGCAAAGATTAGATAGAATATTAACTGCCGATTCCATAAAGTCAATGGTTACTGCATTTGGAGCTGGAATTGGTGATGACTTTGATGAAAGTAAATTAAGATATAATAGAATTATAATTATGACAGATGCTGATGTTGATGGAGCTCATATTAGAACGCTGTTATTAACATTTTTCTTTAGATATATGAGGGGACTATTAGATGGTGGACACGTTTATATAGCTCAGCCTCCTCTTTACCAAGTAAAAAAGAATAAGAAAGAGTATTATGCATATTCAGATCAAGAACTAGACTCCTTATTAAACGAAATTGGTGGTAAAGATAACGCTACAAATATTCAAAGATACAAAGGTTTAGGTGAAATGAATGCAACTCAGCTATGGGATACAACAATGGATCCAGAAAAAAGAATATTATTAAAAGCTACTGTTGAAGATGCAATAGCAGCAGATGAAATATTTACTATATTAATGGGTGATAAAGTTGAACCAAGAAGAGAATTTATACACAAAAATGCTAAGAAGGTAAGCAACTTAGATATTTAGTACTAAAGCGAGGTGAGGTACATGAGCTTAAATGAAGGAAAAGTTATAGATATAGACATTAATAAAGAGATGAAGAGATGCTACATTGACTATGCAATGAGTGTTATAGTTGGTCGTGCTCTTCCAGATGTTAGAGATGGATTAAAGCCAGTTCATAGAAGAATATTGCACTCAATGAACGATCTTGGATTGTCTCCAGAAAAAGGTTATAGAAAATGTGCAAGAATTGTAGGGGAAGTTTTAGGTAAGTATCATCCACATGGTGATACTTCTGTGTATGATGCACTTGTAAGAATGGCACAAGATTTTTCTATGAGATATATGCTTGTAGATGGGCATGGTAATTTTGGTTCTGTAGATGGAGATAGTGCAGCTGCTATGAGATATACAGAAGCTAAGATGAATAAAATAGCAGCAGAGATGCTAAGAGATATAAATAAAGATACTGTAGATTTTATTCCAAACTTCGATGGAGAAGAAAAGGAACCAGTAGTATTACCTTCAAGATATCCAAATCTTTTAGTAAATGGATCATCAGGAATAGCGGTTGGTATGGCTACGAATATTCCTCCTCATAACTTAGGAGAAGTAATAGATGGAACTATAATGCTTATTGATAATCCAGAAGCAACTGTTTTAGATCTAATGACTGTAATAAAAGGTCCAGATTTTCCAACCGGAGCTATTATTATGGGTAAATCAGGAATAAGAGCTGCTTATGAAACTGGTAAAGGTAGAGTAATAGTTAGAGCTAAGGCAGAGATAGAAGAAGAGAACAATAGACATAAAATTATAGTTACTGAAATTCCATACCAAGTAAATAAGGCTAAACTTATTGAAAATATAGCTGACTTAGTTAAAGACAAGAAAATAGTTGGAATATCAGATTTAAGAGACGAATCTGATAGAGAGGGTATGAGAATTGTAATAGAACTTAAAAAAGATGCTAACCCAAATGTAATTTTAAACTTATTATATAAGCATACAAAGATGCAAGATACTTTTGGTGTTATTATGTTAGCATTAGTAAATAATGAGCCACATGTTTTAAATTTAAAACAAGTTTTAAGTTATTATATAGAATTCCAAAAGGAAGTAATAACTAGAAGAACTGTATTTGAACTTAATAAGGCTGAAGCAAGAGCTCATATTCTTGAAGGATTAAAAATTGCGCTTGATAATATAGATGAGGTTATAAGCATTATTAGATCTTCTAAAACATCAGAAATAGCAAGAAATACTTTAATAGAAAGATTTAATTTAAGTGATAAGCAAGCTCAAGCAATATTAGAAATGAGACTTAGAAGATTAACAGGTCTTGAAAGAGATAAAATTGAGGAAGAGTATGCTGAACTTATGAAACAAATAGAATACTTAAAATCAATTTTAGAAGATCAAGTAAAATTACTATCAGTAATTAAAGAAGAGCTTATAGAAATAAAGAGAAGATATGGCGATGATAGAAGAACTACTATAGAAAAAGTAATGAATGAAATAGATATAGAAGATCTTATTCAAGAAGAAGAAGTAGTAGTAACATTAACTCATTCAGGTTATATAAAGAGAATATCAGCTGATACTTATTCATCACAAAGAAGAGGGGGAAGAGGAATACAAGCAATGTCTACAAAGGAAGATGACTTCGTAGAACATGTTAGTATAACTTCTACTCATTCTGATGTATTATTCTTTACTAACAGAGGAAGAGTTTATAAATTAAGAGCCTATGAAATACCGGATGCAGGAAGAACAGCTAAGGGAACTAATATAATTAATTTAATTGCAATTGAGGCAGATGAAAGAATAGAAACTGTACTTACTATAAGAGATGATATAAGTGAAGGATTCTTATTTATGGGAACCAAGCAAGGTTTAGTTAAAAAGACACCTTTATGCGAATTTAAGAATCTAAGAAAAAATGGATTAATAGCAATTAATTTAAGAGATGGAGATGAACTTCTTAAGGTTAAAGTAACTCGTGGAGACGCAGACATAATAATAGCAACAAGAGAAGGTAATGCTATTAGATTTAATGAAAAAGATGTAAGACCAATGGGAAGAACAGCTTCAGGAGTAAGATCTATACACTTAAAGGATAATGATGTTGCAGTTTGCATGGATATAGCAGTTAAGGGAGAAGATTTATTAGTTATAAGTGAAAATGGATTTGGAAAGAGAACACCTATTACTCAGTACAAGGTACAAAGAAGAAGTGGAACAGGTCTAATAACATATAAAATATCTGAAAAGACAGGAAAAGTAGTGGGAGCAACTGTATGTAAGTTAGAAGATGAGCTTATGTTGATAAATACAAGTGGAGTTGCAATAAGAATTAATGTTTCTGATATTTCAGTTACTAGTAGATCAGCAATGGGAGTAACTCTAATGAGAACATCAGATGAAGAAAAGGTTGTTGCAATTGCAAAGATATCTGGTGGAAATGAAGATAAAGAAGAACAATTAAAATTAGAAGAAGATATCAATCATAATGAAATAGAGCCTATAATTAATAATATGGAAGACAATATAGGAAATGAAGAAGATTTAGATGATATAGAATAATAAATAGGTTTAATAAAACCAAAAAACTGAAGTAACTTTATATTTATATTATAAAGTTAACTTCAGTTTTTTTTGTTATTTAAGGGTTGAAAACTAATTATATGATATATACAAGTAAAAAAGTAACGTAATCTTATCCTAGCGTGTCAATATTAGAATAATTGAGATAAAAATAGAAAATTAGAGAATATACATAATAATTTATTAAAATAATAAGGTATATATAAGACCTAGAATATTTAACATGGTAAGATAAATCTCGTCGCTGAGGGGAAACAGCAAACAAGTAAAAAAACTTGTGAAAAAGTTGTTGACAAACAGTAAGACAAATGATAAGATAATGAAGTCGCTTGAGAGCGACGAAGAAAATGGTCTTTGAAAATTGAACAGAATATAAGTTAAGTATAAAGTAAACCAGCAATTCTTTTAAGTCTTAAAATTAAGACTCAAAGTAATTTGAGCAACAGATTAAACTTTTTATTGAGAGTTTGATCCTGGCTCAGGACGAACGCTGGCGGCGTGCCTAACACATGCAAGTCGAGCGAGGAGAGTTCCTTCGGGAACAAACCTAGCGGCGGACGGGTGAGTAACACGTGGGCAACCTGCCTTATAGAGGGGAATAGCCTTCCGAAAGGAAGATTAATACCGCATAACATTGCACTTTCGCATGAAAGAGTAATTAAAGGAGCAATCCGCTATAAGATGGGCCCGCGGCGCATTAGCTAGTTGGTGAGGTAACGGCTCACCAAGGCGACGATGCGTAGCCGACCTGAGAGGGTGATCGGCCACATTGGGACTGAGACACGGCCCAGACTCCTACGGGAGGCAGCAGTGGGGAATATTGCACAATGGGGGAAACCCTGATGCAGCAACGCCGCGTGAGTGATGAAGGTCTTCGGATCGTAAAGCTCTGTCTTCAGGGACGATAATGACGGTACCTGAGGAGGAAGCCACGGCTAACTACGTGCCAGCAGCCGCGGTAATACGTAGGTGGCGAGCGTTGTCCGGATTTACTGGGCGTAAAGGGAGCGTAGGCGGACTTTTAAGTGAGATGTGAAATACCCAGGCTCAACCTGGGGGCTGCATTTCAAACTGGAAGTCTAGAGTGCAGGAGAGGAGAGTGGAATTCCTAGTGTAGCGGTGAAATGCGTAGAGATTAGGAAGAACACCAGTGGCGAAGGCGACTCTCTGGACTGTAACTGACGCTGAGGCTCGAAAGCGTGGGGAGCAAACAGGATTAGATACCCTGGTAGTCCACGCCGTAAACGATGAATACTAGGTGTAGGGGTTGTCATGACCTCTGTGCCGCCGCTAACGCATTAAGTATTCCGCCTGGGGAGTACGGTCGCAAGATTAAAACTCAAAGGAATTGACGGGGGCCCGCACAAGCAGCGGAGCATGTGGTTTAATTCGAAGCAACGCGAAGAACCTTACCTAGACTTGACATCTCCTGCATTACTCTTAATCGAGGAAGTCCTTTCGGGGACAGGATGACAGGTGGTGCATGGTTGTCGTCAGCTCGTGTCGTGAGATGTTGGGTTAAGTCCCGCAACGAGCGCAACCCTTATTGTTAGTTGCTACCATTTAGTTGAGCACTCTAGCGAGACTGCCCGGGTTAACCGGGAGGAAGGTGGGGATGACGTCAAATCATCATGCCCCTTATGTCTAGGGCTACACACGTGCTACAATGGCAAGTACAAAGAGATGCGATACCGCGAGGTGGAGCTAAACTATAAAACTTGTCTCAGTTCGGATTGTAGGCTGAAACTCGCCTACATGAAGCTGGAGTTGCTAGTAATCGCGAATCAGAATGTCGCGGTGAATACGTTCCCGGGCCTTGTACACACCGCCCGTCACACCATGAGAGTTGGCAATACCCAAAGTTCGTGAGCTAACCCGTAAGGGAGGCAGCGACCTAAGGTAGGGTCAGCGATTGGGGTGAAGTCGTAACAAGGTAGCCGTAGGAGAACCTGCGGCTGGATCACCTCCTTTCTATGGAGAAATCTAGTAAGCATGGCGCTTATCTAGTATAACTTAGAAGATGGTTTATCTTAACTTCTGTTCAATTTTGAAGGACTAAGTTCTTCAATTTTGTTCTTTGAAAATTGCACATGAATAAAAATAACAACAAGCCAAAAATATTCTTTGTGAATAACTTTGTAATAAATTACTTTTTAAAAGGTCAAGCTACAAAGGGCGCATGGTGAATGCCTTGGCATCAGGAGCCGATGAAGGACGTGATAAGCTGCGATAAGCTTCGGGTAGGCGCACATAGCCAGTGATCCGAAGATTTCCGAATGAGGAAACTCACATGGGAAACCCCATGTATCCTGTGATGAATAAATAGTTACAGGAAGGTAAACCTAGGGAACTGAAACATCTAAGTACCTAGAGGAAGAGAAAGAAAAATCGATTTTCTTAGTAGCGGCGAGCGAAAGGGAAAGAGCCCAAACCAGAGATTTATCTCTGGGGTTGCGGACAGAACATTAACGGAAAATTATAATTAATCGAACACAACTGGAAAGTTGGGCCACAGAGTGTAATAGCCACGTAAGTGAAAATTATAATAACCAAGTTCTGATCCAGAGTACCACGAGACACGTGAAACCTTGTGGGAAGCAGGGAGGACCACCTCCCAAGGCTAAATACTACCTGATGACCGATAGTGAAGAAGTACCGTGAGGGAAAGGTGAAAAGAACCCCGGGAGGGGAGTGAAATAGAACCTGAAACCGTGTGCCTACAACCGGTCAAAGCCCCTTATGAGGGTGATGACGTGCTTTTTGTAGAACGAGCCAACGAGTTACGGTATGTAGCAAGGTTAAGTACTTAAGGTACGGAGCCGAAGGGAAACCGAGTCTTAATAGGGCGACTAGTTGCATGCCGTAGACCCGAAACCGGGTGACCTATCCATGGCCAGGTTGAAGCGGGGGTAAAACCCCGTGGAGGACCGAACCACGTTGCTGTTGAAAAAGCATGGGATGAGCTGTGGATAGCGGAGAAATTCCAATCGAACTCGGAGATAGCTGGTTCTCCTCGAAATAGCTTTAGGGCTAGCGTCGGATATGAGTAATGGAGGTAGAGCACTGAATGGGCTAGGGGGCATATCGCTTACCGAACCTTATCAAACTCCGAATGCCATATACTATTAGTCCGGCAGTCAGACTACGAATGATAAGATCCGTGGTCAAAAGGGAAAAAGCCCAGATCGTCAGCTAAGGTCCCAAAGTGTAAGTTAAGTGGTAAAGGATGTGGGATTTCTAAGACAACTAGGATGTTGGCTTAGAAGCAGCCACTCATTTAAAGAGTGCGTAATAGCTCACTAGTCGAGAGATCCTGCGCCGAAAATGTCCGGGGCTCAAACTTACCACCGAAGCTACGGGCTCAAGATTACTTGAGCGGTAGAGGAGCGTCGTAATCGGGCTGAAGTCGTACCGTAAGGAGCGGTGGACTGATTACGAGTGAGAATGTTGGCATTAGTAGCGAGATGTAAGTGAGAATCTTACAGGCCGAAAATCTAAGGTTTCCTGGGGAAGGCTCGTCCGCCCAGGGTTAGTCGGGACCTAAGCCGAGGCCGAAAGGCGTAGGTGATGGACAATTGGTTGATATTCCAATACCACTATTATCGTTATTATCGATGGTGTGACGGAGAAGGATAGGATGTGCTAGCGATTGGAAATGCTAGTCTAAGCATTTAGGGAGTTAAGATAGGCAAATCCGTCTTAACAATCCTGAGGTGTGATGGGGAAGGCCATTTAGGCTGAAGTATCTGATTCCCTGCTTCCAAGAAAAGCATCTAGAAAGAGAAATAGTGCCCGTACCGCAAACCGACACAGGTAGATGAGGAGAGAATCCTAAGGCCATCGGAAGAATTGCAGTTAAGGAACTAGGCAAATTGACCCCGTAAGTTAGCGAGAAGGGGTGCCTGCGAGAGCAGGCCGCAGAGAATAGGCCCAAGCAACTGTTTAGCAAAAACACAGGTCTCTGCTAAAGCGTAAGCTGATGTATAGGGGCTGACGCCTGCCCGGTGCTGGAAGGTTAAGGGGAACACTTAGCGCAAGCGAAGGTGTGAACTTAAGCCCCAGTAAACGGCGGCCGTAACTATAACGGTCCTAAGGTAGCGAAATTCCTTGTCAGGTAAGTTCTGACCCGCACGAATGGCGTAATGACTTGGGCACTGTCTCAACTGCAAATCCGGCGAAGTTGTAGTGCGAGTGAAGATGCTCGCTACCCGCGATTGGACGGAAAGACCCCGTAGAGCTTTACTGTAGCTTAGCATTGAGTTCCGATATTGTCTGTACAGGATAGGTGGGAGACTGAGAAACTAGGGCGTCAGCCTTGGTGGAGTCAACCTTGGGATACCACCCTGATAGTATTGGGATTCTAACTGGACGCCATGAATCTGGTGACAGGACATTGTTAGGTGGGCAGTTTGACTGGGGCGGTCGCCTCCTAAAATGTAACGGAGGCGCCCAAAGGTTCCCTCAGAACGGTCGGAAATCGTTCGTAGAGTGCAAAGGCAGAAGGGAGCCTGACTGCGACACCCACAAGTGGAGCAGGGACGAAAGTCGGGCTTAGTGATCCGGTGGTACCTCGTGGGAGGGCCATCGCTCAACGGATAAAAGCTACCTCGGGGATAACAGGCTGATCTCCCCCAAGAGTCCACATCGACGGGGAGGTTTGGCACCTCGATGTCGGCTCGTCGCATCCTGGGGCTGTAGTAGGTCCCAAGGGTTGGGCTGTTCGCCCATTAAAGCGGCACGCGAGCTGGGTTCAGAACGTCGTGAGACAGTTCGGTCCCTATCCGTCGCGGGCGTAGGAAATTTGAGAGGAGCTGTCCTTAGTACGAGAGGACCGGGATGGACTGACCTCTGGTGCACCAGTTGTTCCGCCAGGAGCATGGCTGGGTAGCTAAGTCGGGAAGGGATAAACGCTGAAAGCATCTAAGCGTGAAGCCCCCCTCAAGATGAGATTTCCCATAGCGTAAGCTAGTAAGACCCCTTGAAGAACACAAGGTTGATAGGTCAGAGGTGTAAGTGTGGTAACATATTTAGCTGACTGATACTAATAGGTCGAGGGCTTGACCAATAAAATAATGTTATTAATTCATGTGCAATTTTCAGAGAACACTCTGAAATCTGGTGATGATGGCGTAGAGGAAACACTCCTTTCCATTCCGAACAGGAAAGTTAAGCTCTACAGCGCCAATGGTACTGCATGGGAGACTGTGTGGGAGAGTAGGACGTTGCCAGGTGAATAAGGATCTTTAGCTCAGTTGGTTAGAGCAACCGGCTCATAACCGGTCGGCCCGGGGTTCGAGTCCCTGAAGGTCCACCATATTTGGGGGTATAGCTCAGTTGGGAGAGCACTTGCCTTGCACGCAAGGGGTCAAGGGTTCGAATCCCTTTACCTCCACCAAAGCTACGAATATTTCGTAGCTTTTTTTGTATAAAAAATACTACAATAAATATGGGAATAAATATAATAAAAAGCTCTTTATAATATAATAAAAATTATTATTTAAATTTTAACTGTAATATTAAAAAATTAGATTTAGAATAAATTATAAAAGAAAGTAACAGCAGATATTTATAAATAGCTTACAGATATAAATAAATATAAAATGTAAATTTATACTATACAACTAAAGTACAGTTTAATATATGATATAAAAACCACCAAATTTACTGGGGGTTTTTGTTTTTTTATTAATAATATATATATATAATAAAGATATCCAGTATTAATATAGTAAAGTATTAATTATACTTTATATTAGAATTAATGAATTTTATCTATAGTATATTTAGTAGAATATATTTCTAGAAAATAATTTGTACATATAATATATATACCTATATTAGAAAAAGTGTTTAAACATAAAATAAAGAATTATAAATAATAGAAGTTTTTATTCTTATATTTTAAAATAAAATTCTATAGAAATATAAAATAAAATAATAAAAACATATAATTATATAAAATATAATAAAATTATATATGTGTGGAAGTATCTAATTTATTAGTTGTTTGCTATAAAATATCATGTTAACTCTACCAGGCGTATCAATAATATTAAATAAAAGATATTTAGAGAAATATTAAGATATATTAATATAATTTTAAAATATTAAGTATATATTATAAAAAATGATTCTAATAACATGATAAGATAAATCTCGTCGCTGAGGGGAAACAGCAAACAAGTAAAAAAAACTTGTGAAAAAGTTGTTGACAAACAGTAAGACAAATGATAAGATAATGAAGTCGCTTGAGGGCGACGAAGAAAATGGTCTTTGAAAATTGAACAGAATATAAGTTAAGTATAAAGTAAACCAGCAATTCTTTTAAGTCTTAAAATTAAGACTCAAAGTAATTTGAGCAACAGATTAAACTTTTTATTGAGAGTTTGATCCTGGCTCAGGACGAACGCTGGCGGCGTGCCTAACACATGCAAGTCGAGCGAGGAGAGTTCCTTCGGGAACAAACCTAGCGGCGGACGGGTGAGTAACACGTGGGCAACCTGCCTTATAGAGGGGAATAGCCTTCCGAAAGGAAGATTAATACCGCATAACATTGCACTTTCGCATGAAAGAGTAATTAAAGGAGCAATCCGCTATAAGATGGGCCCGCGGCGCATTAGCTAGTTGGTGAGGTAACGGCTCACCAAGGCGACGATGCGTAGCCGACCTGAGAGGGTGATCGGCCACATTGGGACTGAGACACGGCCCAGACTCCTACGGGAGGCAGCAGTGGGGAATATTGCACAATGGGGGAAACCCTGATGCAGCAACGCCGCGTGAGTGATGAAGGTCTTCGGATCGTAAAGCTCTGTCTTCAGGGACGATAATGACGGTACCTGAGGAGGAAGCCACGGCTAACTACGTGCCAGCAGCCGCGGTAATACGTAGGTGGCGAGCGTTGTCCGGATTTACTGGGCGTAAAGGGAGCGTAGGCGGACTTTTAAGTGAGATGTGAAATACCCAGGCTCAACCTGGGGGCTGCATTTCAAACTGGAAGTCTAGAGTGCAGGAGAGGAGAGTGGAATTCCTAGTGTAGCGGTGAAATGCGTAGAGATTAGGAAGAACACCAGTGGCGAAGGCGACTCTCTGGACTGTAACTGACGCTGAGGCTCGAAAGCGTGGGGAGCAAACAGGATTAGATACCCTGGTAGTCCACGCCGTAAACGATGAATACTAGGTGTAGGGGTTGTCATGACCTCTGTGCCGCCGCTAACGCATTAAGTATTCCGCCTGGGGAGTACGGTCGCAAGATTAAAACTCAAAGGAATTGACGGGGGCCCGCACAAGCAGCGGAGCATGTGGTTTAATTCGAAGCAACGCGAAGAACCTTACCTAGACTTGACATCTCCTGCATTACTCTTAATCGAGGAAGTCCTTTCGGGGACAGGATGACAGGTGGTGCATGGTTGTCGTCAGCTCGTGTCGTGAGATGTTGGGTTAAGTCCCGCAACGAGCGCAACCCTTATTGTTAGTTGCTACCATTTAGTTGAGCACTCTAGCGAGACTGCCCGGGTTAACCGGGAGGAAGGTGGGGATGACGTCAAATCATCATGCCCCTTATGTCTAGGGCTACACACGTGCTACAATGGCAAGTACAAAGAGATGCGATACCGCGAGGTGGAGCTAAACTATAAAACTTGTCTCAGTTCGGATTGTAGGCTGAAACTCGCCTACATGAAGCTGGAGTTGCTAGTAATCGCGAATCAGAATGTCGCGGTGAATACGTTCCCGGGCCTTGTACACACCGCCCGTCACACCATGAGAGTTGGCAATACCCAAAGTTCGTGAGCTAACCCGTAAGGGAGGCAGCGACCTAAGGTAGGGTCAGCGATTGGGGTGAAGTCGTAACAAGGTAGCCGTAGGAGAACCTGCGGCTGGATCACCTCCTTTCTATGGAGAAATCTAGTAAGCATGGCGCTTATCTAGTATAACTTAGAAGATGGTTTATCTTAACTTCTGTTCAATTTTGAAGGACTAAGTTCTTCAATTTTGTTCTTTGAAAATTGCACATGAATAAAAATAACAACAAGCCAAAAATATTCTTTGTGAATAACTTTGTAATAAATTACTTTTTAAAAGGTCAAGCTACAAAGGGCGCATGGTGAATGCCTTGGCATCAGGAGCCGATGAAGGACGTGATAAGCTGCGATAAGCTTCGGGTAGGCGCACATAGCCAGTGATCCGAAGATTTCCGAATGAGGAAACTCACATGGGAAACCCCATGTATCCTGTGATGAATAAATAGTTACAGGAAGGTAAACCTAGGGAACTGAAACATCTAAGTACCTAGAGGAAGAGAAAGAAAAATCGATTTTCTTAGTAGCGGCGAGCGAAAGGGAAAGAGCCCAAACCAGAGATTTATCTCTGGGGTTGCGGACAGAACATTAACGGAAAATTATAATTAATCGAACACAACTGGAAAGTTGGGCCACAGAGTGTAATAGCCACGTAAGTGAAAATTATAATAACCAAGTTCTGATCCAGAGTACCACGAGACACGTGAAACCTTGTGGGAAGCAGGGAGGACCACCTCCCAAGGCTAAATACTACCTGATGACCGATAGTGAAGAAGTACCGTGAGGGAAAGGTGAAAAGAACCCCGGGAGGGGAGTGAAATAGAACCTGAAACCGTGTGCCTACAACCGGTCAAAGCCCCTTATGAGGGTGATGACGTGCTTTTTGTAGAACGAGCCAACGAGTTACGGTATGTAGCAAGGTTAAGTACTTAAGGTACGGAGCCGAAGGGAAACCGAGTCTTAATAGGGCGACTAGTTGCATGCCGTAGACCCGAAACCGGGTGACCTATCCATGGCCAGGTTGAAGCGGGGGTAAAACCCCGTGGAGGACCGAACCACGTTGCTGTTGAAAAAGCATGGGATGAGCTGTGGATAGCGGAGAAATTCCAATCGAACTCGGAGATAGCTGGTTCTCCTCGAAATAGCTTTAGGGCTAGCGTCGGATATGAGTAATGGAGGTAGAGCACTGAATGGGCTAGGGGGCATATCGCTTACCGAACCTTATCAAACTCCGAATGCCATATACTATTAGTCCGGCAGTCAGACTACGAATGATAAGATCCGTGGTCAAAAGGGAAAAAGCCCAGATCGTCAGCTAAGGTCCCAAAGTGTAAGTTAAGTGGTAAAGGATGTGGGATTTCTAAGACAACTAGGATGTTGGCTTAGAAGCAGCCACTCATTTAAAGAGTGCGTAATAGCTCACTAGTCGAGAGATCCTGCGCCGAAAATGTCCGGGGCTCAAACTTACCACCGAAGCTACGGGCTCAAGATTACTTGAGCGGTAGAGGAGCGTCGTAATCGGGCTGAAGTCGTACCGTAAGGAGCGGTGGACTGATTACGAGTGAGAATGTTGGCATTAGTAGCGAGATGTAAGTGAGAATCTTACAGGCCGAAAATCTAAGGTTTCCTGGGGAAGGCTCGTCCGCCCAGGGTTAGTCGGGACCTAAGCCGAGGCCGAAAGGCGTAGGTGATGGACAATTGGTTGATATTCCAATACCACTATTATCGTTATTATCGATGGTGTGACGGAGAAGGATAGGATGTGCTAGCGATTGGAAATGCTAGTCTAAGCATTTAGGGAGTTAAGATAGGCAAATCCGTCTTAACAATCCTGAGGTGTGATGGGGAAGGCCATTTAGGCTGAAGTATCTGATTCCCTGCTTCCAAGAAAAGCATCTAGAAAGAGAAATAGTGCCCGTACCGCAAACCGACACAGGTAGATGAGGAGAGAATCCTAAGGCCATCGGAAGAATTGCAGTTAAGGAACTAGGCAAATTGACCCCGTAAGTTAGCGAGAAGGGGTGCCTGCGAGAGCAGGCCGCAGAGAATAGGCCCAAGCAACTGTTTAGCAAAAACACAGGTCTCTGCTAAAGCGTAAGCTGATGTATAGGGGCTGACGCCTGCCCGGTGCTGGAAGGTTAAGGGGAACACTTAGCGCAAGCGAAGGTGTGAACTTAAGCCCCAGTAAACGGCGGCCGTAACTATAACGGTCCTAAGGTAGCGAAATTCCTTGTCAGGTAAGTTCTGACCCGCACGAATGGCGTAATGACTTGGGCACTGTCTCAACTGCAAATCCGGCGAAGTTGTAGTGCGAGTGAAGATGCTCGCTACCCGCGATTGGACGGAAAGACCCCGTAGAGCTTTACTGTAGCTTAGCATTGAGTTCCGATATTGTCTGTACAGGATAGGTGGGAGACTGAGAAACTAGGGCGTCAGCCTTGGTGGAGTCAACCTTGGGATACCACCCTGATAGTATTGGGATTCTAACTGGACGCCATGAATCTGGTGACAGGACATTGTTAGGTGGGCAGTTTGACTGGGGCGGTCGCCTCCTAAAATGTAACGGAGGCGCCCAAAGGTTCCCTCAGAACGGTCGGAAATCGTTCGTAGAGTGCAAAGGCAGAAGGGAGCCTGACTGCGACACCCACAAGTGGAGCAGGGACGAAAGTCGGGCTTAGTGATCCGGTGGTACCTCGTGGGAGGGCCATCGCTCAACGGATAAAAGCTACCTCGGGGATAACAGGCTGATCTCCCCCAAGAGTCCACATCGACGGGGAGGTTTGGCACCTCGATGTCGGCTCGTCGCATCCTGGGGCTGTAGTAGGTCCCAAGGGTTGGGCTGTTCGCCCATTAAAGCGGCACGCGAGCTGGGTTCAGAACGTCGTGAGACAGTTCGGTCCCTATCCGTCGCGGGCGTAGGAAATTTGAGAGGAGCTGTCCTTAGTACGAGAGGACCGGGATGGACTGACCTCTGGTGCACCAGTTGTTCCGCCAGGAGCATGGCTGGGTAGCTAAGTCGGGAAGGGATAAACGCTGAAAGCATCTAAGCGTGAAGCCCCCCTCAAGATGAGATTTCCCATAGCGTAAGCTAGTAAGACCCCTTGAAGAACACAAGGTTGATAGGTCAGAGGTGTAAGTGTGGTAACATATTTAGCTGACTGATACTAATAGGTCGAGGGCTTGACCAATAAAATAATGTTATTAATTCATGTGCAATTTTCAGAGAACACTCTGAAATCTGGTGATGATGGCGTAGAGGAAACACTCCTTTCCATTCCGAACAGGAAAGTTAAGCTCTACAGCGCCAATGGTACTGCATGGGAGACTGTGTGGGAGAGTAGGACGTTGCCAGGTTATTTTTATTTGGGGGTATAGCTCAGTTGGGAGAGCACTTGCCTTGCACGCAAGGGGTCAAGGGTTCGAATCCCTTTACCTCCACCAAGAAGTCATGATTTCATGACTTCTTTTTTTATATTTAAAAGTTTGAAAACTTATATGAATTGATAATAAAAATATATAGTGTTATTATTTTTATAGATGATAGTTAATAATAAAAAATAAGGGTGATTTTATGACTTTATATAGAATAAAGCAATTTATTTGGGGATTTACTTCATTATTTAAAGAAATAGATTATACATATATAACAAAATTTTTAAATGAAAATGAAATAGAGATATTTAATACTCTTAAACATAATGATAAGCACCACTGCATAAGAGTGTGTAAGGATTCAATAAAAATGAGAAATGAATTAAATATAGATGTAGATATGTATAGATTAGGAAGAGCTGCATTATTACATGATGCAGGAAAGGGAAAGATACATTTATCATTAGTAGAGAAGTCTGCAGTTGTATTATTAGATAAATTAACAAGGGGAAAGATAAGAAGATATGATAATATTAAACAAATAAATGTTTATTATAATCATCCTAATATAGGATTAGGGATTTTAATAAAAAATGGATTTGAATATGATAAGGAATTATTAGATGTGGTAAGGTACCATCATAGCCCCAATATAAAAAATGAAAATAAAATGCTTAATATAATTAAGATATGTGATGATAAAAACTAATTTTGAGGTGATTTATGAGTTCTAAAAAGAGAAGAGAAGAGATTATAAATTTATTAATAAAAAGCAATGGAGCTATAAAGGGCACAGAACTTGCTTCTTTATTCGGTGTTACTAGGCAAGTAATAGTTAAGGATATAGCTATTTTAAGAGCAGAGGGTAAAAATATTATAGCAACGCCTGATGGGTATATATATAGTAAAGATAGTAATAAATATAAATCTATAATAGCAGTTAATCATGATAGTAATAGAACCATTGAAGAATTAGAAATAGTAGTTAAGTATGGTGGAATGATAGAAGATGTTATTATTGAGCATCCTATTTATGGTGAAATAAAGGGAAACTTAATGATTAGAAATTTAAATGATTTGAATAAATTTGAAAGTAAATTTAAAGATAAAAATGTTAAACCATTGTCAAATCTAACAAATGGAGTTCATTTACATACAATAGCTGCAGATAGTGAAGAAGATATAAAATCAATAATTAAAGAATTAAAGGAAAAGGGATTTTTATTATAATATGGGAGGAATAAAATATGGATTATGATATTCTTATATTAGGAGGAGGAATCATTGGGTGTGCTGTAGCATATGAGCTATCTAAGTATAATTTTAATATAGCAGTAATAGAAAGAGATTATGATATAGCAGATGATATATCCTTCGTAAATACATCAATTGTGTATGATGGATCTGAAACATCAGATGATGTAATGGCTAGATATGAGTATATAGGAAATGCAATTATGCAGGAAACATGTAAAAAGTTCAATGTTCCTTTCAAGAAGGTAGGAGCATTAAGAGTTGTTAATGATGATAATGGTGTTAAAAAGCTTATAGAAATGCATGAAAGAGCTAAGAATAGGGGAATAGAAGGGGTCTATTTAATAGATGATAAAGATGTTTATGATATAGAGCCTAATATAAATCATAATATAAAAAAAGGTCTTTATTCAGAAAATATAGGAATTGTAGCACCTTATGACTTAGCTATATCCTACGCTGAAGTGGCATTTGATAATGGTGTTATTTTTAGATTAGAGGAAGAAGTATTAAATATTCAAAATTTATCAAAAGGATTTAGAGTTACAACAAATAAAAATAAGTTTAGTTGTAAAGTAGTTATTAACACTATACCACATGAGATATATATTAAAGAAAATGGAAAAGTTGAAGAAAAAGAACAAGAAGTAGGTAGTAGAAAATTTAAAAACATGAGTTATCTATTAGTAGAAGATAGTTATAAAAATAAGTTAAATAAGATAGTTATAGAAACTTTTGATAAGGATACATTTATTTTAAGTACACCTACAACTACTACAGGTACATTAATAGGAATTAAAAGTACTGAAAAGACAAGTTTAAGTGATAATTTGTTTTATGCTAATAGATTATTGAAAAATTTAAATCAGAACAATATTAGTAATCTTTTTAGGGAAAGTTACAATAAGGATTCAATGCTAATAGATGAAAGTGAAATCGATACAGGCTATATTAGAGTAACAGGAACACATTATGGTAAAATTACTATAGCGCCAGCTATAGCTAAAATGATTTGTGATACTATTGCCAATAACTTAAACTGCACTCTAAAAAAGAATTTTATAGATAAGAGAAGAGAAGTATATAAGTTTAGAGAATTGGGAAAGAAAGAAGCTAATGAAATAATTTCATTAGATAAGAGATATGGAAAAATAATTTGTGTATGTAATAGCATTTCAGAAGGTGAAATAGTAGATTCTATAAGAAGGCCTTTAGGTGCTAGAACTGTAGAAGGAGTAAAAAGAAGAACAGGATCAGGATTTGGAAACTGCCATGGATCCTACTGTGTAGAAAAGATAGTAAATATATTAGCTCGAGAATTAGATAAAAATGTAACAGATATAGTAGATGATTCAAAGGACTCTAAGATAATTTCAAGTAGAATAAAGGAGTTTAAGGATGTATAATTTAGATGAAAAAGAAGAGAATAAGGATATATTTACATCAGTAGTTAGAGTTAAAGGCAGTGATAAATATAGAGTAGTACCTGTTAAGTCAAGTGAAAAAGTAGATATAAGTATCTGGAGAGAACTATCTAAAGTATTAGGAAGAATATATGTAAGTACTCCAATAAGGGTAGGAGATACAATATGTAAAAATATACTTAATACTGGGGTTGACATTATATGTACACGGGATTTATCAGATGACTAAATAAATTATTGACATTAATATTTTTTTATAATATATTAAGAATAAATATAATAAAACTGTTGAAAAGGCTAGTAATATCAGTATTTGCTTTAAGAGAGTCGATGGATGGTGTGAATCGATAGTAATATGATATGAATCCACCTTGGAGGGACTGTGATGAACAGTACGGTATAAACCGTTAAATTTTTTAAGAGAGTAGCATTATTATGTTACTAATTAGGGTGGCAACGCGGAACTTTTCGTCCCTTTTAGGGAAAGAAAGGTTCTTTTTTATTGAAAAAAATTAAAAGGTATAAATTATTAGGAGGGATATAAAATGTTAGATTTAAAGTTTGTAAGAGAAAATCCAGAAATAGTTAAAAAAAATATAGAAAATAAGTTCCAAAATAATAAACTTCCATTAGTAGATGAAGTAATAGAATTAGATAAGAAGCTTAGGGAAGCTAAACAAGAAGCTGAATCATTAAGAGCTAATAGAAATAAGTTATCAAAACAAATTGGTGGTTTAATGGCTCAAGGAAAAAGAGAAGAAGCAGAAGAAATGAAAAAGAAGGTAACTGAAAATTCAGAGCGTTTATCTGAGTTAGAAGCTAAAGAATCAGAGTTATCAGAAAGAGTTACTACTATAATGTTAAATTTACCAAATATAATTGACCCAAGTGTTCCAATTGGTAAAGATGATAGCCAAAATGTAGAAGTTGAACGTTTTGGAGAACCAAAGGTTCCAGATTTTGAAGTTCCATACCATACAGATATAATGGAAAAGTTAAGTGGATTAGATTTAGATAGTGCTAGAAAAGTAGCAGGAAGTGGATTCTATTACTTAATGGGGAATATTGCAAGACTTCATTCAGCAATAATTTCTTATGCTAGAGACTTTATGATAGATCGTGGATTTACTTATTGTATTCCTCCATATATGATACGTAGTGAAGTTGTTACAGGAGTTATGAGCTTTGCTGAAATGGATGCTATGATGTATAAAATTGAAGGAGAAGATTTATATCTAATTGGAACAAGTGAACATTCTATGATAGGTAGATATATAGATACTATATTACCAGAAGAATCATTACCACAAACTTTAACAAGCTATTCTCCTTGTTTTAGAAAAGAAAAAGGAGCTCATGGAATAGAAGAAAGAGGAGTATATAGAATTCATCAGTTTGAAAAGCAAGAAATGATAGTTGTATGTAAACCAGAAGAAAGTATGGAATGGTATGATAAATTATGGAGAAATACTGTAGATTTATTCCGTTCTCTAGATATACCAGTTAGAACTTTAGAATGTTGTTCTGGAGATTTAGCAGATCTTAAGGTTAAGTCAGTAGATGTAGAAGCTTGGTCACCAAGACAAAAGAAATATTTTGAAGTAGGAAGTTGTTCTAACTTAGGAGATGCACAAGCTCGTCGTTTAAAGATTCGTGTAAATGGTAAGGATGGAAAATACTTTGCTCATACATTAAACAATACAGTTGTTGCACCACCAAGAATGTTAATAGCTTTCTTAGAAAACAATTTAAATGAAGATGGATCAGTAAATATTCCAACTGCGCTTCAACCATACATGGGAAATATGAAAGTAATTAAGTAATTAATTTATAAGAGATACATATAAATATATGTATCTCTTAATTTACATAATATATAAAAAGAGTAATAATAATTAATATTATTTTAATTACTTAAATATTGTTTAAATTTAAATATAAAAATAATAAAAAAATGTTGACATAATATTTTTATGTTGATATAATAATTTTTGTCGCGAGACGTAATATGGAGAGATGGTCGAGCTGGCTTAAGGCACCGGTCTTGAAAACCGGCGTACCTTTGCGGGTACCGTGGGTTCAAATCCCACTCTCTCCGCCAAGTAAAAGCATCTAATTTCTTAGATGCTTTTTAATTTAAATATGAAAATAATAAAAAAATATTAAAAAAATTAAAAATAATAATTGACAATATATATAGTGGTTGCTATAATAATATTTGTCGCAAGACGGAAATATGGAGAGATGGTCGAGCTGGCTTAAGGCACCGGTCTTGAAAACCGGCGTACCTTTGCGGGTACCGTGGGTTCAAATCCCACTCTCTCCGCCAAATAACCTTTTTATGAGGGCACATGGAGAAATACTCAAGTGGCTGAAGAGGCGCCCCTGCTAAGGGCGTAGGTCGGGTAACTGGCGCCCGGGTTCAAATCCCGGTTTCTCCGCCAAAAGCATCTAATAAATATTAGGTGTTTTTTTTTGTATAAAAAAACAAAGTGATTTAAACTAGGAACTAATTTTATTGTAAACAATTTCTGCAAGTGATATACTATTTTTATCTTAATTAAGAATGATAGAATATGTATATTTGGGAGGATGGAGATGGAAAAGAAGTATGTAGTAGGTGTAGACTTAGGGGGAACTAAGATATATACTGCGTTAGTTGATTTAGATGGGAATATAGTTAAAGAAGTTACAGTTAAAACTGAAGCTCAAAAGGGTGATGCTATAGTTTTAGAAAAGATTCTTAATACTATAGATGATGTTTTAACAGGAACAGATATAAATGAAGTTAAAGCAATTGGAGTTGGATCACCAGGACCATTAGATGTAGAGAATGGATTAATAGTATATACTCCAAATTTACCATTTAAGAATTTTAATATAGTAAAACCTATAAAAGAAAAATATAAAATTGATACTTATCTAGATAATGATGCAAATGTTGCAACTTTAAGTGAGTATATGTTCGGAGCAGGAAAAGGAAGCAAAAATATGGTCTATGTTACAGTAAGCACTGGAATAGGCGGTGGTGCAATTTTAAATGGAAATTTATTTAGAGGAAGCACATCAAATGCTTTAGAAATAGGTCATATAACAGTAATGAAGGGCGGTCCTAGGTGTGGATGTGGTAATACTGGTTGTGCAGAAGCACTAGCATCAGGAACTGCTATAATGAAAAGAGCAAAGGAAGCTGTAGAAAGCAAAGTAGAAACTTCTCTAAGGAATTATGAAGAAGTAACAGCTCAAGAAGTATTCTTAGAAGCAGAAAAAGGAGACAAAGTTTCTAAGGATATATTAAATGATGCATTATCATATTTAGGAATAACTATTTCTAATATAGCTAATTCATTTGATCCTGATAAGATAATTATAGGAGGAGGAGTTAGCGAAGCTGGTAGAATAGTATTTGATAAAATAGATCATGAAATGGAAAGAAGATGCTTAAAAACAATATATAATAATTGTAAGGTAGAAAAAGCAGTATTAGGAAGTAAAGCAGGAGTATTAGGTGCTGCTGCATTAGCAATTTTAGAAAGTAAATAGAATAAATAAGGCTGTATTATAATAATTAGTATTATAATACAGCCTTTTATTATTAAAAATCTAACCTTATATACAACATATGATAATACAAGCCTTTTTTTATTGTATAAAAAAGATTTATAATAAGATTATGTGGAAAAAGGTGGAGGATATATTGATATGATATACGGAGAAAATATATATATGAGAGATGTAGTAAGAGAGGATATAGATATTTTATTTAATATATGCTCTGATAAAGATGTATTAAAATATAATGGACTAGCTAAAGGTATTATGACAAAGGAATATATAGATAGTCAATTTCATCATCTTAATAGGCCTAATAAAAAAGAGTTAGTTATAGTTAATAATTCTAGTGATGTAATTGGATATATGTATTATAAGGAAAATAGTTACACTGTGGATGTTTATTCAATTGGTATAACTATAGGTAAGGATTATTGGCACAAGGGGTACGGGCAAGATTCAATAAAGGCTTTATGTAAATATCTTTTTAATAATAGACAAGCTCATAAGATAGAATTAGAAGTTGTTAGTGCAAATAAAAGGGCTATAAGTTGTTATAAAAGATGTGGATTTAAAGAAGAGGGTATAAGAAGAAGTAAGTATTATTATTCGGGAAAGTATTTAGATACTATAGTTATGGGATTATTAAAGAAAGAATTTATTTAAGTACTTAGGGTATAATTAAGATATTAAATAAAGGAGTGTTTGTATGGGAATTAGATTTATTTTCGGAAGAGCAGGTACGGGCAAAAGTAGATTTTGTTTAGAACAAATCAAAAAGAAAATTGAAAATAATACTGGAGATAATAGACTGATATTAATTGTGCCAGAGCAATACACATTTGATACTGAAAAAAAGTTTTTAGATATAGTTACTGAAAAAGGCTTCTTAAGGGGAGAAGTATTAAGCTTTAAAAGAATGGCTCATAGGGTATTCGAAGAATGTGGTGGAAGAACAGATATAAAAATAAGTGATTCAGGAAGAAATATGCTTATATATAAGCTACTAAGAGAAAATGGAGATAATCTTCAGTACTTTAATAGAATGAGCAAAGAACAAGGTTTTTCATCAATAGTTTCCAAAGCAATAACTGAATTTAAAAAATATAATATTTCCTCGGAAATATTAGGGATTAAAGAAGAGGAAATTTATGATGAAGAATTAAAAAAGAAAATGAATGATTTGAAAATAATTTATAGAGATTTTAATGAAGTACTTCATAAAAGATTTATAGATTCTGATGATGAATTAACATTATTAGCTAGGAAATTAAGTGATTGTAATATATATGATGGAGCCGAAGTATGGATAGATGAATTTACTACCTTTACTCCACAACAATTAGAAGTAATAAAGGTATTAGCTAAAAGAGCTAAAACCGTAAATATAACATTATGCAGTGATAGTTTAAGTGGTGGAAGAGAAGTAGATTATACAGATATATTTGATGCTATAAAAAATACTGAAAATGCTATATTAAATATGATGAAGGAAGGAAATATATCTTATTTAGAACCTATAGATTTAAATAAGGGATATTCATATAGATTTTTAAATAGTGAGGACCTTCAACATTTAGAGAAACACTTTTTTACTTATCCCTTTATGCCATATAGGGGGAAGGACAATAATGTAAGACTTTATAAGGCTAATAATAGTTATGAGGAAATGGATACAATAGCTAGAGATATTTTAGTTCTAGTAAGAGATAAGGGATATAGATATAAAGACATAGCTGTGGTCTGTAGAAATATAGATGAATATGAAAAGATAGCTACTGTTATATTTAATGATTATAAAATTCCATTTTTCTTAGATAAGAAAAGAGAAATATTAGATAATCCTTTAGTAGTGTTAATAATTTCATCTTTAGAGATATTATCTAATAATTGGTCTTATGAAAGTATGTTTAAGTATTTAAAGAGTGGTTTAATAAATATAGAAGAAAAATATATAGATATACTTGAAAATTATGTTTTAGCTAATGGAATAAAAGGATATAAGTGGACGAAAGATTTATACGATAAAGAAAATATATCTGAAGAGGAAAATTTAGTTTTAGAAATTATGGAAGAAATAAGATCTCCTTTAATTAATCTTCATAATAAGATAAGAGGTAAAAAGACAGTAAAGGATGTAGCTACAAGTCTATATGAGTTTTTAAATGAATTAGATGTATTTAAAACTTTAGAAACTTGGTTAGATGAATTTAATGAATTAGGACTTCAAGATAAAATAAAAGAATATATGCAAGTACCTGAAATGGTTATGGAGATATTAGATCAGTTAGTTGAAGTACTAGGTGATGAAGTCATAGATATAAAAGAATTTACTAAAATCCTTATATCAGGTTTTGAAGAAAAAGAGATTGGAGTAATTCCTATGTCTTTAGACCAAGTAAACATAGGGGATATATCTAGAGTAAAAGGAAGAGAAGTAAAGGCTTTATATTTAATAGGAGTAAATGATGGAGTTCTTCCAGCAGTAAGTAAAGATGAAGGGATAATCAATGATAGAGAAAGAGATATATTAAAGAATATTGGAATAAGATTAGCTTCAGATACTAAGAGTAGAGCTTTTGAAGAGCAATTTATTGTTTATACAGCATTAACAATAGCATCAGAATACTTAATGATAACCTTCCCTATGGCAGATTTTGAAGGAAAGTCTTTAAGACCATCTATAATTATTCCAAGGCTTAAAAAAATTCTTCCTAATGTAGTAGAAGAAAGTGAAATTTACAACTTAAGAGATAGAAATGATAAGTTTAATAAGATTACGGCCCCAATTCCAACCTTTAATGAATTAATTTCAGCTTTAAGAATGGAGTTTGAGAAGGAAAAGGTAGATGAATATTGGGCAGAAGCCTTTAGATGGTTTGAAAATGATGAAGAATTTAGAAATAAAGCAAATACAATGTTTAAGGGACTTACTTATACTAATTTAGTAGAAAAGGTTCCTAGGGAAAAAATAAGAAGGCTTTATCAATTAGAAAACAAGAAGTTAGTATTTAATATATCAAGAATAGAGAAATATGCTCAATGTCCATTTTCCTATTATGTTCAATATGGACTAAAAGCAAAGGATAGAAAAGTATATGAATTCTCAGCACCAGATTTAGGTTCATTTATGCATAATATACTTGATGACTTTACTAATAAAATCAGAACAGAAAAAATAGCTTGGTCTGATTTAAATAAAGAAAGATGTAAGCTTATAGTTAATGAGTTAGTAGATAGAAAGCTTGAAAGTGATACTAATTCAATATTAAATAGTACAAAAAAGTATCAATATTTTGCAGATAGATTTAAGAGAACTATAACTAAATCTGTTATGGTTATTTCAGAACAAATGAGAAAAGGAAAATTCGAAGTCTTTAGAAATGAATTTGAATTTGGAGGATTTAAGGATGGTGAGGCTATAAAGATAGATTTACCCTCTAATGAGACAGTATATTTAGTAGGTAGAGTAGATAGAATAGACACCTTAGATTTAGATGGAAATACTTATATTAAGGTAGTTGATTATAAGTCAGGAAATAAGAAGTTTAACTTAACAGAGGTTTATTATGGACTACAAATACAGTTATTAGTTTACTTAGATGCTCTTATTAAAAATTCAAAATATATTTTAGAAAAACAAGCAATGCCAGGAGCAATATTATACTTTAAAATAGATGATCCAATAATTAAATCTAAAAAACCACTTACAGAAGAGGAAATAAAGAATAACATATTAAAAGAATTAAAAATGAGTGGATTATTACTTAAGGATATAAGTGTTGTTAAAGCCATGGATAGCGATATAGAGTCAGCTTATTCATTAATTATTCCAGCAGCAATCAAAAAGGATGGAAACTTTACAGCAACAAGTTCAGTAGTTACAGAAGAGCAATTTGATATATTAAGAAAGTATGTTAATGATAAAATGGCAGAACTTTGTGAAGAAATGCTAAGTGGAGATATAAAAATAGTACCATGTAAAAACAATAATACTCCATATTGTGACTACTGTGATTATTCATCAGTATGCCAATTTGATACTTCTATAGAAAATAATAAATATAAAATTGTCTTAAAGAAGAGTAATGAAGAAGCATGGAAATTAATAAAGAATGAAGTTGAGAAGGGAGGAGAAGCATAATAGATGGGAAGTACTAAATGGACTGAAGATCAGTTAAAAGCAATTACAACAAGAGAATGCAATCTTTTAGTGGCAGCAGCAGCAGGATCAGGTAAAACAGCAGTTTTAGTTGAAAGAATTATTAGGATTATAACTAATGAGGATAATCCAATAGATATAGACAGATTATTAGTTGTTACATTTACATCAGCGGCAGCCGCAGAAATGAGAGAAAGAATAGCGGATGCAATATCAAAGGCATTAGAAGTTAATCCAAACTCAAAAGTTTTACAAAGGCAATTAACACTTTTAAGTAGGGCTAATATAACTACTATGCATTCCTTCTGCCTAGATGTTATTAAAAACTACTATCATATTATTGACCTTGATCCAACCTTTAGGATAGCAGATGAAACAGAAAATACATTATTAAAATTAGAAGTAATTAATGATATGTTTGAAGATTACTATGAAAATGAAGATGAAGAATTTAAAAAGCTTATTGAAGCATATAGTACATCTAAGGATGATGAAAAATTAAAAAATATAGTCTTAGATTTATATAGGTTTTCGATGAGTGGCCCTTGGCCAGAAAAATGGTTAAAGGATAGTGCAGAAGCTTTTAATATAGATACAATTGAGGATTTAAATAAAACGTCATGGATACAAGTATTAAAAGAAACTATATATATTGAAGTATCTGGTTATATAAAGACCTTACAGAAGGCTATTGAGTTAATTAAAAGTACAGATGGATTAGAGCCGTATTTACAAACCTTTAATGATGAACTAAATATGTTTAATTCAATTATAGAGTCATTAAATCATGGAATTGAAAAACTTTATAATGAAATAAGTAACGTTAGCTTTGGAAGATTAAAATCAGTTAAGAAGGATAAAGTTTCAGACCCAGAGGCTTTAGAGATAGTAAAGGCTATAAGAGATAATATTAAGAAAAAGTCATCAAAGTTAATTGAAGATAGTTTTTCTATATCTATAGAAGAAGCTTTAGAGGGAATAAAAAAGTCCTATCCATATATGAAAATGATTAGTAAGCTTACATTAGATTTTATAGATAGATTTAAAGTGAAAAAGAGAGAAAGAAATCTGTTAGATTTTAATGATTTAGAACATTTATGTTTAAAAATACTTATTAAGTATGATGATGAAGGAAATATAATTCCATCAAGTGTATCTGAAGGATTCAGAGAATACTTTGATGAAGTTCTTGTAGATGAATATCAGGATTCTAATAATGTTCAAGAAGCCATTATAGATTTAGTATCAAGAAAGAATTTAGATAATCCAAATGTATTTATGGTTGGTGATGTTAAGCAAAGTATATATAGATTTAGACAAGCAAAACCAGAACTATTCTTGGATAAATATAATAAATATCCTTTAGAAGAGGGAAGTTTAAACAGAAAAATTCAATTATATAAGAACTTTAGAAGTAGAGAAGAAGTTATATGTGGAGTTAATTATATATTTAAAGAGGTTATGTCTAACAACGTTGGAGAATTAGAATATACAGATGAAGAAGCTCTAAATTTAGGAGCCAGTTATAAAGAAAATGAGGATGATGATGTAATTATAGCAGGACCTATAGAACTTCATATTTTAGATAAATCAAATAATAAAGATACTACAGAAGAAGATCAAATAGAAGAAATAAATTTAGGTGATGAAGAAAAAGAAGAAGAGGAAGATGTTGACGCAATAACACTAGAAGCAAGAATAGTTGCAAGAAGAATAAAAGAATTAATGAATCCTGACTTAAAAACAGGAAAAATATTTAAAGTATTAGATAAGGAAACTGGAGAATATAGACCATTAAAGTATAAGGATATAGTTATATTACTTAGAGCAACTAAAAATTGGGCAGAGTTATTTTTAGAGGAGCTTGGTTCAGAAGGAATTCCTATTTATGCTGATACAGGAACAGGATATTTTGAAACTATAGAAATAAGAACAATAATGTCTTTACTAAAAATAATAGATAATCCAATGCAAGACGTTCCTATGATTTCTGTTTTAAGATCTCCTTTAGTTAGTTTTAGTGCAGAAGAATTAGGTGACATTAGGCTTTTAAATAAGGAAAAATACTTTTATGAAATTATAAAAGAGGTATCAGAGGACCAATATGAAGTTAATGAGGAGCTTAAAAATAAATGTAAGGTATTTATTAACAATCTAGAAAAGTGGAGAAAAAAGGCTATATATACACCTATAGATGAATTTATATGGTACTTATATATGGATACGGCTTATTACGGATATGTTGGGGCAATGCCAAATGGAAAGCTAAGACAAGCAAATTTAAAAATATTATTCCAAAGAGCAAAACAATTTGAACAAACTAGCTTTAAAGGATTATTTAACTTTATTAATTTTATTAATAAGCTTAGAAATTCTTCAGGGGATATGGGAAGTGCAAAGGTCCTTGGGGAAAATGAAGATGTGGTTAGAATTATGAGTATTCATAAAAGTAAGGGCCTTGAATTTCCAGTAGTATTTACATCTGGGGTTGGTAAACAATTTAACTTAATGGATTTAAATAAATCTATTCTTTATCATGATGATTTAGGATTTGGACCAGATTATGTAGATTTAGAAAAGAGAATATCATACAGTACATTATCAAAGGAAGCTATAAAAAAGAAAATATTATTTGAAACTTTATCAGAAGAAATGAGAATTCTTTATGTTGCATTTACAAGGGCTAAAGAAAAATTAATTATAACAGGTGCAACAAGAGATTTAGAAAAATCAATATCAAGATGGACATCAGCAGCTGCATTAGACGAAGAAATAGTTCCAGCATCAGAAGTATTAAAGGGAAAAAGTTATTTAGATTGGATTGGAATGGCTTTATGTAAACATAGAGATGGGGAAGAGCTTAGAAAATATATAGGATTAGAGAGTGGTTTACTTGTGAATGATTTCTCCACATGGAAGGTTAAAATGTGGAGAAAAGATCAATTGAATGTGGAAAAAGATGAAGTGGCTGTGGATGAAATTAATGAAAATGATCTTTTTATTAATAAAGAGGTAAATAGTATTGATAAAGAGATAAGTAGAAGATTAAGTTATAAATATAAATATAATTTAGCAGAATCTTTACCAAGTAATGTATCAGTGTCAGATTTAAAGCGATCTCTTTATGAACATGAAGATGATGATGTATTAACTGTTAATATATTTAGAGACAAGGAAGTATTAAAGCCTAAGTTCCTTCAAGAAAGGAAGGGCTTATCAGCATCTGAAAGAGGAACAGCTGTCCACTTTATAATGCAAAAATTAAATTTAGATAAGGTATCAACAAGGGAAGAAATAAGAGATCAAATTGAGGATATGAAAAATAATAATTTACTTTCTGAAGAAGAGGCAAAGGCTGTTGAGAAAATTAACTTTTTAGGTTTCTTTAGAAGTGAATTAGGCAAAAGAATGATAAGTGCATATAATGAGGGTAAATTATTAAAGAGAGAGCTTCCATTCTATACAGAAATAAGTAGTTTAGAAGTAGATAATACCTTACCAGAAAATCAATATAAAAATGAGAAGGTTAGACTTCAAGGTATTATAGATTGCATATTTGAAGAAGATAATGAAATAGTTCTTCTAGATTACAAAACAGATTATGTAGTAGAAGGAATGGAAGAAGAGATTATAGATAAATACAAAGTTCAGCTAAGATATTACAAAGATGCTGTAGAAAAGATAACTGGTAAAAGAGTTAAAGAAAGTTATTTATATTTATTTGGGTTAAGCAAAGAAGTTATAGTAGAGAAATAATAATTAAAGAAGTACAGCTTAGCTGTACTTCTTTAATTATTGTCTATAAATAGCTTTCCTAATTTCAGTAATGATTCTTTTGAATTTAAATCTGGATTTTCTAAAACCTTCTCTAATAAATGATTTAATGTTTCACCTATTAATTTTCCAGGTTTTATTCCTAGAATACTAATTAAATCTTTACCTGTTATATCTAAATCTTTTACTATAAGTGGCTCTTTATTCTTTATAATTTCATTAGTTAAAGCCTCAGTGTAAGACACCTTTTTTAAGAAGGGCTTAGGATTATTTAGAGATTTAATATCTGCCCTTTGAAGTGCAAATAATAAAGGCATATTATCTTTGCCAACAGAATTTAGTAGCTTTTTAACCTCATATTTTGTAGGCATAGTATCAACATTTAGAACTAAATGATACTCAATTAATTTACATACAATTTCTATTGTATTATTATCAAATCTCAAATTAGATAATATTTTTTTAGCCATTATTGAGCCTTCAAGGCAATGCCCAGGGAACCCATAAAAGCTTCCGTTATTCAATGGGGTTAATGTATTTATTTTTCCTACATCATGAAATAAAGCTGATAATCTTAAGATTAAATTATCATTAGTATTATCAATAACCTTTAATGTATGGGAAAAAACATTTCTATTATGATTACTACATTTAGATGAAAAACCTACTAATGAATTTATATCTGGTAAAATTACTTCTAGTAGATTAGTTTCTTGTAATAACTTAATTCCCTTAGAAGGATTAGGAGAAATCAATATTTTACAAAGCTCATCTCTAATTCTCTCTTTGCTAATATTAGAAATAAGTAAGTAGTTCTTTTTGATTGCATTTAAAGTACTTATTTCTATATCAAAGGATAATTGACAACTAAATCTAATAGCACGAAGCATTCTTAAAGAATCTTCTTTAAAGCGTTTGTCAGCATCACCAACACATCTTATTAATTTATTATTTATATCATTAACTCCATTAAAGTAATCAATTAAGCCAGCAATTTCATTATATGCTAAAGCATTTATAGTAAAATCCCTTCTTGATAAGTCGTCTTTTATATCTGTAACAAAGTTAACAGAGGAAGGACGTCTATTATCTAAATAAGAGCCATCTGTCCTAAAGGTTGTAACTTCATAAGGATTATTATTTATTAAAATAGTAATAGTTCCATGCTTTAAACCTGTAGGGATAGTCTTATTAAAAAGTAAAATAGTAGTTTCAGGTTTAGCAGAAGTAGTTAGATCGTAATCTTTAGGAGTAACACCTAAGATGCTATCTCTAACGCAGCCACCAACCATATATGCTTCATAGTTATTCTTATAAAATGTATTAATAATAAAGTTAACCTCTTTTGGAACAAATATATTCATACTTAACCTACCTTTTAATTATTATAAATAAATAATACCATAAAATGAAATAATTAATTAATTTATAGATACATTTTATGTGGTATACTTTCCATAAGAATTCATATATAGGGGAGGTAGTAATGAAAAATAAAAAAATCACAGTAGTAATAGCTTCTATAATAGCAATTATATTTATTATTATTTTTAGCATTTCCGTTTATAAGAATAATAATGAAAAAAATATGATTAATAAAATAGAGTCACAAATTGCAAATGGAAGTTATGAGGAAGCTATAGAATCCATAAATCAATCTAAGAATAATGATATGTTGACTTTATATAAAAATATACTAGAAGACTTTTTAGAAATAAAAAATGAAGGTAATATTGATAAAGCAAAAGACAAGATTGATAAATTTAAAGAAAATTATAATACTTATATAAGTAATGAAACATTTAATACATTAAATGAAGACATATTAAAAATCGAAGAAAAGATAAAAAATTATTATATTGAAATTAGCCAGGCTAAGGAGGAAATATCTGTAGCCATTAATGAAAATATATCTTTAGCAAAAGAACTAATGGATAAGTTTAAAGAAAAGTATCCTAATGAGGATATCTCAAATCTTGATGAAGCATATAATAATAAATTAAATGAGTTAAAAGAAGAAGCAGAAAAGGAAGAAGAAGAAATAGTAGAAGAATCTAATCCTGCAGTTAATAGCTCTGAAAATAATAATAATAGAAATATAGCTAAACTAGGAATTGAAAACACAGTAGCTTCTAAGCGTTCTAGCCAGATAATAACTGTCGTAAGTAAAGGGGGTTCTTACGGTGAATTAGTATTCTGGGAAAAAGATAGCAATGGTGATTGGAACTTAGTGGACAAGGTTTCAGCTAGATTAGGACAAAATGGAATGAAAGCAGCCAGTGAGGTTTATGAAATGGATAAGAGTACTCCAACAGGAATATATTCATTAACAGAGGCTTTTGGAATAAATGCTGATCCAGGAAGTAATATTAGATACAGACAATTAGATGGTACTGAATATTGGGTAGATGACGTAAATTCAGAGTTTTATAACACTATGCAGTTTGGAGATCCAAATGGAAGATGGGATTCAGCAGAAAAACTAATTGAGTTTCAGGGGTACTATAACTATTCATTAGTTATAGACTATAATAGATGGCCAGTGATTCCTGGTAAGAGTTCAGCTATATTCTTACATTGTGATTTAGGATCATATACATATGGATGCGTTGCAATACCGCAAGAAAATTTAGTTAATATTATTAATAGATTAGATCCAGAAAAAGATCCTTTTATAATAATGGACTTTTCTTATCAAGATATATACACCAAATATTAATATTGCTATATAAAAAATATAATTTAATAACTTTTAAAGTTTGTAGATTAAAAACTTTAAAAATAAATTGGAGCTATCTTTTAATAATAGCTCCAATTTATTTAATTTATAATTATTTTTGTTCCGTTATCAATATTATCATATAACCATTTAGCATCTTCTACAGCTAATCGGATACATCCATGGGACGCTGGAGTGCCTAAGGTATAATCTACTATATTTTCCTTACTTTCGTCAAATGGAAGGGAATGAAATAGATAATCACCCATAAATTGAACCCAATACTTAGCCCCTTGTTGAAATTCTTCTGAAAAGAACCAATCACCTCTATTAGTAACAGAAAAAATACCTTTAGGAGTTTCTTTACCTTCTATACCTGTTGAACTATTAAATTCTTTCACTAGATTCCAATTATTATTTGATTTTTCATAAACATATGTTATTTGTTTAGCTAAATTTAAATAAACTAAGTAAGAAGTTTTACTAGATATAGAAAAACTATTTATATTACTTGGAGTTATTTCTTGAAGTATTGCATTAGAAGTATATTGAGAATCATCTTCTTGATATTCTTCTCTAAATAGTTTAATTGAATTAATTTTATTTTCAATTTCTATTATTTCATCTTTAGTTAAAAGATTTTCATCATAATTAGATAAAATGTTAATTGCTTTTGTGTAATATTTATTAGCTACTAATTCATCAACACTTTCAAGTAAATAATTTTTATAATTTGATTCAAAATCTTCTATATATCCTTTAGCTATTTCATAATCCTTAGGTGAAGACTTATCAATTAAATGAAAGTATTCCATAGAAGTTGAATAATCTTTTTCGTTAAAAGCTGCTATACCTAGATTTAAATAGCTATCTTCATTATATTTAAAGTTATTGTCAGAATTAATTGCATTATTAGTAGAATTTGAAATGGCTGTAGTATCTGAAGAATCAATATATTTATCATTTAATGCAGCAATTAACTTATCTAAAGATGAATTTAATACATTATAACTTTTAATTTCATTTAATATTTCTAAAGCATAACTAGGGCTGATTTCATTATTAGATAAAGATGAACATATTTTATTAACTATATTAGTAAAGTAAGAAGTTAAATCAGTATTAAGCTTAGTCTTTTTTACAGTTAAAGCTTTATTATTTATTACAGATTTTGCATCAGAAAAATCATGATTATTAAAGCTATAATAAAATTCAGATGTTAATTCTTCATATTGTGAATTAAAATAAATATTTGCAGTAAATCCTAGTAGTATTAACAAAAGGAAAATAGAGAATAATTTAAAGATAGAAAATCTATTTCTCTTTTTGGATTTATCACTATACATTTTTAGACCTCCTTAAAACATATATTATAATCATTAACAAAAGTGCTAAATTTTAACCCTAAAAATTAAAATTTATAAAAATACACCATTGTGTGTTAAAATATTATAAGTAGGAAATATCTAAGGAGTTTAAGGAATCATGAATGAAAAAATTAGCTTTGCAAAAAAAATAAAAATTAGTATAACTAGTATAAAGGGATATAATGATTTAATAAAAGAAAAGCTTTCAAAAGCAATTATTTATTCAATAATATTCTCTTTAATAATTGGTGTTATACAAGGTATAGTAAGCTTTGTAACTATTAGTTCTATACAAAATACTATGGAAAAGGTTATTTCATCAGATGAGTTTAAATTTACTTTTCAAGATGGAATATTAAATTTTGAAAATTCCCCTATAAAAAGCGAGGAAGGAAGAAATATAGTATATATTGATACAAATATTTCTTTAGATGAAAAAGAAAGTATAAGGAGCATAGTAGTACATAAAGATGTATCTATTGCTATATTAAAAGATGGAATATCTTTTAGACTTAATGGAGAGGAAACAAATTTTAAGTTTAGTGAAGTACCTCTAGTAGGACAAATAAATAATGAAATGCTATTAAAATCACTAAATATTATAGGAATAGCTAAATACATAGCTTTTGTTAGCTCTATAATATTAACTTATATTATATTTATGTTAAATTCCTTAATACTTTCTGTAATAGGTCTAATTTTAAATGGAATAAATAAATTAGGTCTAAAGTATGAGAATATACTTAAGATATCTATATATGCTACAACTACACCAACAATACTTGGATTAATATTTCCACTAGGAACTTATGGTATATTAATTTCAGGAATGTATTTTATAATAGTAGTTAATTATTTAAGAATTAAAAATGAAGTATAAAAACAATAAATGATGTTTAAAATATACCTCAAATGTTAGATATAAAAATCTAATATTTGGGGTATTTAGTATTTGTAGAGAAAAATAAATATATAAGTAGAATAATAGTATTATATTTATATAATAATATAACAATATAGCACAATAAATGGAAAAAAATACAAAAAAATCTTGTTGTAAAAATGTGCATATGATAAACTATAAATATGGGGTTAAAAATTAAATATAAACCTGTTATGAAAGGAATTATTATGATGATTAATAACGAATTTATAGAGAGGGACTTATTATCAAATAAGGATAAGTTAAATGAATTTTTTTTGAGAAGTGGAAGGGACTTAACAAAAGATGATTTAGTGAGTGTCATAACAGAAACAATTAAAAAAAATGCAAGACAAGAGGATTTTTTGCTGAATATTTCTCATGACCTAAGAGGACATTTAAATGTAATCTTAAGCGTTATGCAGGTGATAAATTATGGGTGCACATGTGTAACAGATAAAAAGGCTAGAGAATATTTAGAAATAATAAGAAAAAATAGTCTTAAAATGCTTAGGTTGGTTAATAATTTAATAGATACTACAAAGTTAGAAAATAATTATTATGTTCTAAATAAGAAGAATTTAGATATTATTTCTATGATTGAAAGCACAGTAAATTGTATAGATAAATATGCTAAACAAAAAAATATACAGTTAATATTTGATACAAATGAAGAAGAGTGCATAATGGCAATAGATCCAGAAGCCATGGATAGAATAATTATGAATTTGTTATCTAATGCTATAAAGTTTTCTTACAGTAATACAAATGTATATATTGATATATTTGTATTAAATAATGAAATTAAAATTTCAGTAAGAGATGAAGGACCAGGAATTGCAAAGGAATATCAAGAAAAAATCTTTAATAGGTTTTATCAAATGGAAAATAATAAAGATAAGGATACTATAGGAAGTGGTATAGGATTAGATTTGGTTCATTATCTAGTTAAAGCTATGGATGGGGAAATTATAGTAAATAGTGATGAGGGAAAAGGCTGTGAATTCATAATTACACTACCTATAACAAATGTTAAAGAAACAGAAAATTACTGTTTAAATGATGATAAAAGTAACAAGATTCAAATGCTAGAGATAGAATTTTCAGATATATATAATAATTAAATTTTTAAGGATTAAATATAGTTGCTTGATTTATTATAGCAGTTATGATAATATAATTTATGTTGAAAAACTATATTATATGCGGTGGTAGCTCAGTTGGATAGAGTAGCTGGCTACGAACCAGTTGGTCGGGGGTTCGAATCCTCTCCGCCGTACCAAAAGGCCTTACAAATTATTTATTTGTAAGGTTTTTTTATTTAAGAATATAAGAATAAGTAAAAAAAGTTTAGAAATCTAAGCTTTTTCTTTTTTTATATATAAATAGGATAAACTCATATGCTTTAGGACAAATTAAAAATATATTTTATTTATAAGAGGAAAAGTTATATGAATATAGAGATTTTAATAAATCAAGTAGATAAAAATAATGAATTTAATATACTTGCAACAAGAAGATTTAAGCCAAAAGAAGTTATATTTATATATAAAAAAGAAGATGAATCTTTTTTGAAATCATTGAAAAATTATTATAAAACTTATCTTCCTAATGTAAGTTTTAAGGAATTCATGGTTATTGAAGGAGATATAAAAGAATTAAATAGGATAATATCTTATAATAATAAGGAAACATTAGTAAATTTAACAGGGGGAAGTAGAATAAATTCTTTAGGAATGCTAGATATATGTAAAAATAAAGCTATAAGAGCTGTATACATAGATATAAAAAATAAATGTCTATATCTATTTGATAATAAGGTAGAAATAATAAAAGAAGAATTTGAAGATATGGAATTAGATAAGATTATAAAAGCAAGTGGGGGAGAAGTAATAAATGATTCTACTAAATTATCTAGCAAGAAGGATTTAATTTTATTAACTAAAGGAATTTATAAAAATTTAGAAATTTGGCATAGATATAAACAAAAGTTATATGACTCTAACATTTTTATTCACTATGTTGAAGAGCCACAGATAATTAAGATAAATTTAGAGTTGTTAAGTAAAGAAGAGAGGGATATTTTAAGGAAAGTACTTATATACTTAAAAGAAATAGGAGGAATAGAATATAGTAATGAAAAGAATAATATAAAAGTTTTCTTTAAGAATGAATATTTAAAGTCTTTTATATTTAAAAGTGGAACATGGCTAGAAGTAGCAACAAATAACATAATTAATGAGATTAAAGAAATAGATGAAGTAAGAAGTGGAGTTATGTTCTTATGGAATGATAAAAGTAAAGTAGTTAGAAATGAATTAGATGTAGTTGCAGTTAAGGATTCTATTGTTATTTGTATTTCTTGTAAGGATAGTGATAAGTATAATGAAAATGCTTTAAATGAATTAGATGTATATAGCAATAAAATAGGCGGTAAAAATGTATATAAGATTTTAGTAGCTACAAAGGAACCAATTAAACCTTCTGTTAAAGATAGGGCAAAAGAAATGGGAATAAGTATTATAATTTTTGATGGGAAGGAAGAAAAATTTAAAAATCAAATAAAAGAAGTTATATCTAAAATCAAAGATTAGATTTTCAAATTTTGAAATTGTTTACTTTAAAATGTGTGTATAATAGGGTTATAAAATAAAAATATAAAAGTGGGGGTTAGGATTATGGAAAAGAAGCCTTTAAAGATTGTTACAATAGGTGGAGGATCAAGCTATACACCTGAATTAGTAGAGGGATTAATTAAAAGATATGATGAGATGCCAGTAAGTGATTATTGGTTAGTTGATATTGAAGATGGAAAAGAAAAGTTGGAAATAGTTGGAGCGTTAGCTAAGAGAATGGTTGAAAAAGCTGGAGTTCCAATGAATATTCATTTAACTTTAGATAGAAGAGAAGCTTTAAAAGATGCAGATTTCGTTACTACTCAATTAAGAGTTGGCTTATTAAAAGCAAGATGTAAGGATGAAAGAATTCCATTAAGTCATGGATTTTTAGGACAAGAAACTAATGGAGCAGGTGGTTTATTTAAAGCATTAAGAACAGTTCCAGTAATATTAGATATAGCAAAGGATATGAAAGAACTATGTCCAAATGCCTGGTTAATAAACTTTACAAATCCAGCAGGTATAGTAACTGAAGCTTTATTAAGATATGGAGTTCATAAGAAGGTAATAGGAGTATGTAATGTTCCAATAGGATTAGAATACTCCTTTGCAGATATATTAGGAGTAGATAAGGATAAGATAACTGTAGATTTTGCAGGATTAAATCATATGGTTTATGCAGAAAGAGTTTACAATGATGGAAAAGATGTTACAGATGAAGTTATAAGAATATTAACATCACCTGATACAAAGAGCCAAACAATGGCAAACATCAAGGACTTAGGTTGGGATGTTGCTACATTTAAGGCTTTTGGTGTAATACCTTGTCCATATCATAGATATTACTATAAAACTAAAGAGATGCTTAATGATGAGTTAGAAGGCTTTAAGAGTGGTAAAACTAGAGCTGAAGTAGTTATGGAAGTTGAAAAGAAATTATTTGAAATGTATAAGGATGTTAATTTACAAGACAAGCCTGAAGAATTAGCAAAACGTGGTGGAGCTCACTATTCAGATGTTGCATGTAATGTAATTAATGGAATTTATAATGATAAAAATACTATAATTGCAGTAAATACAAAAAATAATGGAACATTAAAGCAATTTGAAGATGAATCTGCTATTGAAGTAAGTTGTTACGTAGGGAAAAATGGTCCAGTTCCAGTAGAAACTGTTACTGATTTGCCTATATTTGCACAAGGATTAGTAGGACAAATTAAGGCTTTTGAAAGATTAGCAGCTGAAGCAGCTTATACAGGAAATTATAATACTGCACTTTTAGCAATGGTAACAAACCCATTAATTGCTGATGATGTAAGAGGAAGAAAATTATTAAATGAAATGTTAGTTGCTCATAAAGATTATTTACCACAATTTAAAGATGTAATAGAAAAAATTGAAATGGTAGAAAGAGCAGAATTTTAATAGAATAATTGTAGATTAAGGAGTTTAATTTTTAAAGTTAAGCTCCTTTTAGTTTTAAATATTTATTCAATAGGTGATATAATTATATTATAAAAGTCACTAGATTTTATGAGAATAGTATTGAAAAGAGGGTGTAAAATGGGTAAAGTATTAGTTTTTATTTTTGATGGAATGACAGATTATGAAACAACATTAATTAGCCACTTATTATGTGCAGATGCTGGAAAGGAAGTAATTCCAATTGCATATGATGAAAGTTTAATTAAAGGAAGATCAGGATTTATATATAAGCCTGAAAAAGTAATTAGTGATATTTTAACTGAGGAGGTTGAAGGTTTAATAATTTCTGGTGGATGGTTTAAAGAAATAAAAGAAGAGTTTGTAGATTTAATTAATGATTTAAACTCTCAAGGAAAGCTTATAGGAGGAATATGTGGAGCAGGAACACTAGCTCTAGCAAAGTCTGGGGTATTAAATGATGTAAAATACACAACTCCTATAGTTGAGTGGAATGAGGAATATGTATATAGATATGGAGAAGAAGATCCTTTTCCAAGAGATAATTTTGTATTAGAGAGAGTTGTAAGAGACGGTAACATTATAACTGCACAAGGGGCAGCATTTATAGATTTTGCTGTTGAAATCTGTGACTGGTTTAACTTATTCGAGAATGAAGAGGATAAAGAGAACTTTATTAATATTATTAAAGGTTTATAAAACAAAACTTAAAAAATATATAAAAGCTAGTAGTTATGATTAAATAAAAAATACAGTAATAAGGATTTAGTTTAGCTAAATCCTTTTTTATATAACTAATAAAGTGGTGATTTGATAATATTAATAAATATATTAATATTATTAATTCATACAACAATATTAATTAAAATAATTAATTTTATAATAAAAATAATTAATAAAATTATTGACAAATATATAGAAGGAGAATAGTATATAAGTAACAGGAGGGATAGTAGAATGTATAAGATAATAACTTCTTGTCCAGTATGTAACAAGAAAATGAAAGCTACTAGATTAAAATGCTCATCATGTAATACTATTATTGAAAATGAGTTTGAGTTTACTAAGTTTGATTACTTATCTAATGACCAACTTAAATTTATAGAAGTCTTTATTATGTGTAGAGGAAATATTAAAGATGTAGAAAAACAACTAGGAATTTCTTATCCAACAGTTAGAGCAAAACTAGATGAAGTAATAAATACATTAGGATATAAAAATAATTCCAAACCTTTAAAAACATCCACTAGCGATGTTATAGAAGCATTAGAAAAGGGAGAAATTTCTACTGAAGAAGCTATAGAGAGAATGAAAGAAGAATAATAAATATGTGGAGGGAATAGGAATGAGAGAAGATTTAGTAAAGGTATTAACCATGCTATCAGAAGGAAAGCTTAATGTAGAAAAAAGTTCGGAATTAATTGAGGCAATGTATAAGAAGGAGGAAAAAGACTTACAAGTTATCCAAAGTAATTATGATAAAAGAATGCTTAGGGTATATGTAGATTCAAAAGAGGGAGACAATGTAAGAGTTAATTTACCTATAGCTGTTATAACAGCTATACTTAAAGCAACAGGGAAACTACCAATTAAAAACACGGAAATGCAAGGTATTGATTTTGAAATGCTAAGTCAATCAATAATTGCTGCATTAGATAATGAGATGCTAGGAGAGATAGTAACTGTAGATTCAAGCAATGGTGATATTGTAAGAGTTGTTATTGAATAGGTAGGAAAATGAAAGTAGTAGTAAAGTCAGAGGAAATAAACCTTAATTTATATATACCAATGTTTGTTTTAACTAGTGGAATAAGACTTACAAAGTTTATAAATAAAAGTTATAACAAGGATAATAAATCTGATAAAAGCATTGAAAAGGCTATTAAGTATATAGATTATGTGGATATTGATATTATTATGTCTGCCATTAAAGAATTAAAGAAATATAAGGGGTTAACATTAGTTGAGGTAAAAGCTAGTGATGGAACTTATGTATTAATAAAGATATAAAAGGGTTGCTTAGGCAGCCCTTTTAATTTTTATACATACTTCCATATCTAGTATATATGTATTCAATAAGATAACTTAAATCGTATCTATGGTTTTGAGTGTATTCATTTGAATCATTTCTATGAGGAAGATAAATTATATAATCACTTCTTTTTTCATAATGAGGGTTTTCCTTTTCAGTAATAACCACTACCTTAGCAGGACTACTTTCTATTTGTCTCCATAAGCGTTCATGATAGATAGTAAATCTAGCTGAGGGAGAAATTAATATTGCCAAGGAGTTTTCATCTAACTCACTAGCTAGTTTTTCTTGTTCTTGTACATCATTTGCATTATAAATTATCTTCGAAAGATTAACTAATTTTCTTTGAAGATCTTGAGCCATTAATTGTGAAAATTGAGTTCCAAATATACAAACATTACTGCTACTATAAATTAACTCTATAACTCTATCTACTATTTTTAAATCAACAAAGGATTTAAAAGTTTCAATTTCATTTATTATTTCAAGAGACATATTATTTAACATAGACTCTCTTGATATTTCATAGTTTATTGATTTGGGTTTCATAAGGCCTTCATTATAACTATCTATGTTTATTTTTATATTCTCCTTAAATTCAATAAAAGTAGAATAGCCAAGCTTATGACAAAATCTTGTTATTGCAGCAGGAGAGGTATAACAAAGCTCAGATAACTTATTAATAGACATATTAGGAATTATACGAATATTTCTAAGCATAGTAAGAGCTATATTATAATTTATATCAGTTTCTTTACTACTATTTAAATATAATAGAAGTCTGTATATTAAATCCCCCATAAGTTTCAACTCCTTAAGATATCTAGTGTATATTTCAACACAAGCCTTGATTTTACTTGTTTTATACATAGACTACATATAATCTATGTAGTCTATAATTTTTCATATAACTTACCTCTAAGAACTTCTAATTGTTCTTTGAGCTTTTTATTTTCTTCTTCTAATTCTTTTATCTTTTTATCTTTAGCCATTATGATAATATCTTTTGCTTTAGAAGTTTTATCATATTTGGCTCTTTGATTGATAGTTCTGCTTACTTGTTTATCTCTAAGTTCTTCAATTCTTTTTTTGATTTCTTGGTTGTTATAGAGGAATGTCTTAGACACTCCACTAAGTTGTGAAACACTATTAAAGTTAATTTTATGTTCAGTCAATGAGAGTTCTCTAATAGCCTTATCGACCTTATCTAAAGCCATTTGTGATCTTTGTTTAGCATATTCTTTTAATCCTTTAGTATTATCAGCCATTAAACTATATCCTCCCTTGACTTGCCATTCTTATGAACTAATTTATGTTCTTTAACTTTTTCTAATGTTTGTTCTAATATATTTAAATACTGTTTATTCTTTTCTGCCCAAAGTTCTCTACCACATCTATTACTTATTTCAATTTGCTGCTTAACCTTTTCTATTTCTTCTTCATATTCAGGGATATTCTCAACTGTAGTACAGAAACTTCCACAAGTTAAACAATGATTCATTTGTTGCTTACAAGGTGCTTTAGAAGGTTTAAAGCATACTCCAAAAGGAACTCTTACAGCATCTAAATTCTTTTTAACATATTCATATCTAATAAGATTTTCACCTTCATCAGAGGATGGATCTACTTCAATAAGTTCATTATTTGTAGTATCAACTTTAAATAATTCTAAGTCCTCTGTATTCTTCCATTTTTCATATAATACATTTTCTGAAACAGTAGCATAATGAACTGTCATTTGTAGGCTTTGATGTCCTAAAATCTGTTGTATAACACTTATACCCATACCTTGCTCTACATATTCTTTTGCTCTTGTATGCCTTAGAGAATGAAGTCTAAAGTGATATAATTCACCATTAGCATCTCTAATATCTTTTTTAACTATTAATCTTTTAATAGTTCTTAGTAAACCTTCTTTTGCTAACGGTTTTCCTTTAAGTTTTCCTTCATAAGTATTAAATAAATACTTATTAGGATTGTTTTCTTCTGTGCTTGACTCCTTTGCTTTATCAATAGCTTTTTGAACCATTTCAGCAACTTTATCCCTTATAGGTATTTTGAGTTGTGCTATACCTGTTTTAGTTATTTCACCACAAAGATAGTAGTTATATTTTTCTTCTTTGTTATTCCACACTTGCTCTAAACAATTATCATATCTAAGATTTAATATATCAGTTCCACGCCAACCCGTTTCACGAAGTAAAATATAAATCGGTATAAACTGTAGTCTATCTAAATCCATAATATTATTATCTAATTGTTTTAATATAGGTTCTGGAATAAATTTTGCTTTTTTAACTTCATCTTTATTTAATTCCCTTTTAGGAATATCATCTTGAAATATTAAAAATGATACCTCCTTTTTAGGTGCTTTATCGTATTGAGCAATTTGAATATATTCTAAAAATGTTCTTATATAAGATATATATTTACTTGTTTCAGTTGGATTTTTTCCTTTTCTTTCATTCCCTATATGGAATAAATATTTCTCAATGTCATTTCTATTTAAATTTTCAATAAAACCGTCATTATATCCGTTTGAGTAAAAATAATTAAAGAAATATTTTAAATGTTTAAGTGTATTAAAGCAAGTCATCCAACTTTTCTTTGTAATAAAAGACCTAAAATATCTTTTAACTATCTCTCTATAATATAATGGAATTTCTATAAAATTTAATGATGTTGCTGTTCTGTCTGATGTTGCACTTTTCTTTACACCTTTAATATTTTTTGAATACCATATATCTTTTTCAGTTTCTTCTCTATCATCATAGAAATCTATTATAAAGTCTATTACAAAATTAGTTATATTGCGCATATGGAGATTACTTGTTTTTACACCTATTTCATTTAAAAATAAAATCCATTTGGTTTGAGTTTTGTTTTTATCTACTTCGCTTAAAGTATTCACTTTTATATACTTATTAAAAAAATAACTTATATTTTTCAAAGATTCAGATTGCCTATCAAACGTGTTTAACTTTATTAAACCATTTTTGAAATTATAAAGAAAATAATATTTAATTTCATTTTTCAAACAAACATTATTAATTCTTTCAAAATTAAAATACCTGTTAGATCTTATTTTTTTACCAACAAAAATATCATGTGTTAAGTCCCACTTATCATTTTCTAACCAATATCCGTTATCTTGTTTAAGATACTCAATTATTTCATCATATTTACTTTGTTGATTACTTTTTATCTCTTGCAAACTTTTCACTTTATTCATCCTCCTCATTATAAATATCCAAATCTAAATTAGGTTGAGTTCTATTGAACTCTTCGGTTATTTCTTCATCAGAAGGGTGTATATAAGTGTTCAAAGTAGTATAAATATTTTTATGTCCTGCCCTTATTCTCAACAGTTCTGGCTGCCATCCTGCCATTCTTAATAATGTCAATGAACTATGCCTAAACATATGTGGAGTAACATATATGCCTGTTACTTTTTTTAATGTTCTAAATAAATTATCTACATCAGTATAATTCATAGGTTTATATTTATTACTTCCACTAAGTTTGATAAATATATGGTTAGTTTCAACTTCTTCTGTATGATATTCTGCAATATATTCCATAAACATATCTGCTAAGTTTTGAGATATATCTATTTTTCGTGGACTTGATACTGTTTTTATTTCAGCATTATTTTCAAGTTCACCTCGGTCTTGTAAATCTATAACCATATCACTTATATCAAAATCTTCAATCCATAAAGACAAGGCTTCGCCGATGCGTATGCCAGTTTCATATAACAAATTCAATAGGAACTTATCTCTAAGGTTGTTACAGGCTCTTATAAGCGTTGCTATTTCTTCTTTAGATAATGTCTTTGGCTTAGATTTAGGGACTTTCAGTTTCAGTATATTGCTTATTACTTTCTTTTGCTCATGAGCTATTCCGTATAAAAAACCTTTAAAGTTTCTACTTGGAGTAGATACAAATTTTCTAAGTCTATCAGAAATATTATTACTGTATTCTTCGTGTCTTAAAATATAATCATAGAATGCTAATACAGTATTAACTATAATATTTACTGTTCTTGGACTTCTTGCTGTATCTACTTGATGTGTAGGAATAACCTTTAAACTTTTATACGGATTCTGCAACCAATTTACAAATAAGGCTAAATCATCAATAGTTACCTTTTGAAAATCTAATTCCCTTTGTTGCAGATACTCAAAATATAGCTTAAGATGTTGGCAATACATTCTTAAAGTATTTCTTGCAAAGTTAGTATTATCTTTAAACCTAATAAACTTTAGTATAGGCTCTATTGGTAAACCATCATCATCTGCTACAAAGTATCTTTCCTTTCCATCTTCTGTTTTTACCTTCACTACTTCCATAGTTCTACATACACCTCTGTAATTTTACTTTATTCTACACTTAGTTTACTATAAACACTATAATCATTTCAACTATATATTTAGTATTCCAAGTATTACATATATTATAAGGGTATATTTAAACTACTATAAATACTATCTAAGTATCTACACTATATTTCTTAAGTAATTATTTTATTTCTTTTTACCTATTGATTCACCCATTAAAACCATAGTTTCATATCCTAAGTTTGATTGATTTATTATATCTTCATCAATTTTAACTGAATCCTTTTTAAATAAAAGTATGGTAGTTGAGCCACCAAATTTAAAATATCCCTTTTCATCTCCTTTATTAACTCTTTTATTAGGAGTATAGCTTTGAATTATTGTACCAACGCAAGTGGCACCAACTTCAATATGAAGTATATCTCCAAAATTATCAGATTTAAATACGCTCCATTCTCTTTTATTCTGACAATAAAGTTTTGGTATTCTTTCAAGAGCAACAGGGTTTACTGAATAATAATTACCTTGTATAAAATGATTTTCTAAAGGAATACCGCTATCTACAAAATGGAATCTATGATAATCAGTTGGACAAAGTCTTAAAACTAGACAAGTACCACCTTCATAATCCTTAGCTAAATCATTATCGCCTATTAATTCAGATAGGCTATAATGTATACCTTTAACTTGTATTAATTTATCTATAGAAATATTTTCATAAGCAAATAATCTACCATCCCCAGGGGAAGCAAGTAAATTATTATCCTTAGTAATAGGTCTAGCTTCTTCTTTTAAAGATCTTACAAAGAAATCATTAAAATTATTAAAATCATCTATTGTATTAGAACTAATATTCATATCTATATTAAAATCTTTTATAAATTTTGATATTTTTTTCTTACTTAAAGAAGAATCACAATATGCACCATATAGCTTAGAAAAGAGTTTTTTCTTTATAAGTAGTTCAGTAAAACTTTTTCCTATAGGGGATTCATAGGACCATTTTATATAATTTCCTCCAGCTACCTTTTCTACTTCATAGTTTTTTGTTTTTCTGTTATATACTTGTATCATAAGTTACCTCATATTAATATATTTTTAGTAATTTATAAAAATATTACCATTTTAATAATTTTTTATAAATTTTTTCCGTCAGTATAGCAGGAGATAGATGTTATATTCTGAGGACTCGGAGTTTACGAGGTCGCAAGAATACCTATCTCCTTTTTATAGTATTATATTACCATAAAATATAAATAAAAAACCTATAGACTATAATTTTACTTTACTTATTTTATATTATCAGAGATAATAATTGGTAAGAATTTCTTAGGGGGTGATTAAAGTGACAGGAAATATTATTGAATTTATAACGCCAATCGTAATACATATATTAGAGCTAATGGGGATAATAATTATTATTATAGGATCTGTAAAAGCTTTCTATACATTTTTAGTAAATATAGTTACTAAAGAGGATATTCCAATTAAAGTAGAATTAGCTAAATCTTTAACCCTTGCTCTTGAATTCAAGCTTGGAGCAGAGATATTAAAGACTGTTATAGTAAGATCATTAGATGAGATGTATATTCTTGCAGCAATAATTATATTAAGAGCAATTTTAGCCGTTGTTATACATTGGGAAATGAAGGCAGATATGGAAAGTAAACATTAAAAAATAATTTCTTTTTCTTTATTAATTTAATTAAAAGATAGTAATTATTTCAGAAAAAGAGTATAATAAATATCGTTAATAATATAACAATAGATGAATAAGGTTCATTACACTAAGTATAGGGGGAAGTTTCGGTGAAAAATATTACTATTAATGGAAATAAAGTTCTAGTAAGTAATGAAGATAATTTGATTAAGATAGCAAGGGAAAATGGAGTTGATATTCCTGCTTTATGTTTTCTTGAAGATTGTGGTAATGTTGGCCAATGTGGAATATGCTTGGTTGAGATAGAAGGACAAGATACTTTAGAAAAGGCCTGTTGCTTAATTCCAAGTGATGGTATGATTATTAATACTAATACTGAGAGAGTTCAAGAAGCTGTAAAGGAAAGAGTTTCAAGTTTATTAGATAAACATGAATTTAAATGTGGACCTTGCAAAAGAAGAGAAAATTGTGAGTTTTTAAAGCTTGTTATTAAGACTAGGTCTAAAGCAAGTAAACCATTTGTTGTTGCAGATAAATCAGAGTATGTAGATGATAGAAGTAAATCAATTGTTATAGATAGAACTAAATGTGTTACTTGTGGAAGATGTGTAGCAGCTTGCAAAACTAAAACTGGAACAGAATCTATAAAGTTTATTGAAGTTAATGGTGAAAATATAATCGGGCCCGATAATTTAAAATGTTTTGATGATACTAATTGTTTATTATGTGGTCAATGTGTAGCTGCATGTCCAGTAGATGCATTATCAGAAAAATCACATATGGATAGAGTAAAAGATGCCTTAGAAAATGAAGATAAACATGTTATTGTTGCTATGGCTCCTTCTGTAAGAACAGCTATGGGTGAATTATTTAAGATGGGCTATGGAGTAGATGTAACAGGGAAGATATATACAGCATTAAGAGAATTAGGTTTCGATAAAATCTTTGATATAAATTTTGGTGCAGATATGACTATAATGGAAGAAGCAACTGAATTAATTGAAAGAATTAAGGTAGGTGGACCATTCCCTATGTTTACTTCTTGTTGTCCAGCCTGGGTAAGACAAGTAGAGAACTATTATCCAAACCTTTTAGAGAATTTATCAAGTGCTAAATCTCCACAACAAATATTTGGAACAGCTAGTAAGACATATTACCCAACTATTTCAGATATAGATCCTAAAAATGTTTTTACAGTAACTATAATGCCATGTACTGCTAAAAAATATGAAGCTGATAGGCCTGAAATGGAGAATAACGGATTAAGAAATATAGATGCAGTAATAACTACAAGAGAATTAGCTAAAATGATTAAAGATGCAAAAATAGATTTTGCTAAACTTGAAGATAGTGAATCGGATCCAGCTATGGGAGAATATACAGGTGCAGGCGCTATATTTGGAGCAACTGGTGGAGTTATGGAGGCAGCATTAAGAACTGCTAAAGACTTTGTTGAAGGCAAGGATTTAGAAAACATAGAATATAAACAAGTAAGAGGACTTGCAGGAATTAAAGAAGCTACTATAGAAATTGGTGGAGATAACTATAATGTAGCAGTAATAAATGGATCTTCAAGCTTATTTGATTTCGTAAATAGTGGAAAATTAGATGAAAAAAAATATCACTTTATTGAAGTTATGGCATGTCCTGGTGGATGTGTAAATGGTGGTGGTCAACCTCATGTTAATGCATCTGATAGATTAACTATGGACATTAGAAGTGTAAGAGCATCAGTATTATATAATCAAGATAAAAACTTAAAGAAGAGAAAATCTCATGAAAATGTAGCTTTAAATAATATGTATGATAATTATATGGGTAAACCAGGCCACGGAAAGGCTCATGAATTACTTCATATGAGTTATAATAAATAAAATATAAATTTCAGAAGGATATATATAAGTTTAATAATTAAAATGTTTTTAATTATATACAAACTAATATGTATCCTTTTTAATGTAAGAAAGTCTATTTATTTAGTTTTTTATAAACTATAAATGTTGAAATTAATGCTAAGGGTAAGGCAAAAGAAATGTTAGACCAAAAGGTTCTAATATAAAATTCTCTTAATTTATCAATTAATGTTACATCTTCAATCCAATGAATAGCAACGAATAAGTTGGAACCTAAGTATCCAACAATAAGGTATGAAATTATAAGAGAAATAATAAAGGTTAAAATTATTTTTCTGTTAAATATCATAACAATCTCCTTAATTTAATTTTTAGAGTTAAATGTAGATAATGAGCTTCTGAATAGTATCTATAATAATTATATAATAAAAATATAATGTATATGCTAAATGTAATAATATATAGTAATTTTATATATTGAAAAAATTATAATAATAATTATGATATAATTTTCTAGAAGTATTTTCAGGGGAGTGGAAATTAATGAAATATTTAGCATGCGACTTAGATGGAACTTTGTTAAGGGAGGATCAAACTATAAGCAGAGAAAACTTAGAGGCTATAATAGGTTTTAAGGCAGAAGGAAATAAATTTGTAATTTCAACAGGAAGAGATATAGAGTCAATTTATGACTTATTTAAGGATTATCCCGAAATAGAGTATGACTATATAGTAGCTTGTAATGGGGCAATAGTATTAGATAATAATAAAAAAGTTATTTTTAATAATTACATAAAACATGATATAGCAAAAAAAATTATTAATGGGTTTATAGATAGAGATGATATTTGTATTCATTTTGAAGCTGATGGACAACATTATTTAGTTAAATCTAAGGGATTAGAATATGAAAGTAGTTTATCAGGAGACATAAAGGATATGTTATTACGTTTTGAAAATAGAATTTCAATAGATGAGATATTTACTAAAGAAAGAAAATATGCATTTATAAGTGTTTTTTCAATTAATAAAGATGCGGTAGTAGCAGAGGAAATAAAGAATTTATTAATTGAAATATATGGACAAGAAATAGAAGCCTTTAGAAATCAATTCTTTGTAGATATAGCTCCAAAGGATTGCTCAAAGGGGAATGGACTAAGAAATATACTTGAACTAGATAATATTAAAGAAGAAAATCTTTATGCTATAGGAGATTCATTTAATGATGTATCAATGTTTGAATTAACAAAAAACAGTTTTACTTTCCATCATGTTGAAGAAGAATTAAAAAATATTGCACAAAAATGTGTTTCAACTGTTGGAGAGTGCATAGATACTATTATGAGTTAATATTTAAAGAGTTGTTGACAATTCTAGTACAATATTATAGAATTTTATAAAATAAATAGTTAGAATAATAATATCGCCGGATATATTATTTAGATAACAAGCGTTAGAAGTTTATGCCGTTAGGCCTTAGGGTATAGACAATCTAATGCTTTTTTTAGTTAAGGGGGATATAAAATGAAAAGTTTAAAAGATAATATTTTAAAGGATTTTACAAAATATGTATCATTAAATGTAATTAGTATGATAGGTCTTTCTTTCTATATACTTGCTGATACATTTTTTATAGCAAATGGAGTAGGGAGTATTGGGCTAACAGCTTTAAACTTAGTTTTACCATTATGGAGTTTAATGAGCGGATTTGGATTAATGATAGGAATAGGAGCTGGAATTAGTTATTCTATAAAAAGAGGAAAAAATAGTGAAAAGGGAGCAAATAAGGTATTTACTCATGCTATGTTAATGGGATTAATTACTGGAGCTATAATAACTATAATTGGAGTAATATTTTCTTATGACATTGTAGTAATTTTAGGAGCTGATGAAGTAGTAGCACCTTTAGCTAGTAAATATCTTAAAACATTATTATCGTTTTCTTCTGTTTTCATAGTAAATAATATAATTACCTCCTTTGTGAGAAATGATAATAATCCTAAACTAGCTATGATTGCAATGACTATAGGAAGCTTAAGTAATGTAGTTTTAGATTATATTTTTATCTATCCTTTTAAACTTGGAATGTTTGGAGCAGCTCTTGCAACAGGAGCTACGCCAATATTAAGCTTGGTTATATTATCACTTCACTTTATTAAAAAGAAAAATAATTTTAAGCTTATTAAGTGTAAGTTTAATTTTACTTATATGAAGAAAATAATTTCATTAGGTATTCCAGCCTTTATCACTGAAGTTTCATCTGGATTAATAATATTATTATTTAATTTTACTATATTAAAAATATCAAATAATACTGGAATTGCGGCATATGGAATAATTGCTAATTTAGCTCTAATAGTAATATCTATATTTACAGGAATAGCTCAAGGAATTCAGCCTATAATTAGTAAAAATTATGGAGAAGGTAAGATTAAAAATATAAGAACTATTTTTAAGTATGGAATAATTACGTCTATTATCTTAGGAGTAGGATGCTACTTAATTGGATTAAGCTTTTCCGAGGAAATAGTTAACCTATTTAATAGTGAAGGAGATAAGGCATTACTTTCTATGGCTATAGAAGGAATTAATATTTATTTTAGTGCATTTATTATTATGGGAATAAATATTGTAACTACATCTTTCTTTGCTTCTATTAACAAACCAAAGGAATCCTTTGCTATTTCAATGATAAGAGGATTAATTGTAGTGATACCTTTGATATTATTATTACCAAATTTTCTTGGGATGACAGGAGTATGGCTTACTATTCCTTTAGCCGAAGTTATCACTTTGCTAATTAGCATTAGACTTATTATCAAAGTAATAGTGAATAAGTAAAAGGTAAGAGTTGTGGTTGTTTTGCTTCGCAAAACTAAGTATAAGAATAATGCCTTTGAGAAGAGAATGTAACTTACATTCTCTTTTTTTGTTATGCTACTCCATTCAAAGTGATACTTTTTAATATCCACTCATTATTTTCAATAGCTAATTTAATGGTATAGAATTTAGCCACTATCGGGCTTTTATAATTAATAGCTTTAATGATTATTCCATTATCATAGGAAGTATAGTCTATACAATCTATCATTAATATTTCACCATTTAGGCGTAGGTTTCCCAATTTATCTACTAATCCTATTTCTTTTAGTTTGAACAGTGAAGAATTAACTATAACTTTATTGTATTTATTAAAATTATTTATCATTTTCTGCCTATCTTCATATGTAGTATCTGCAAAGAAATAGGATTCCATATCTAATATTATATAATCACCCTTAATGCTTTCAGGTTGGTTATAAATAGAGTCATAAACTAATATATAAGCATCAATAATTCTTGGAGAAGTAGTGTCTATATTTTTATTAATAGATGCACTATTAAATATAAATAAGGATATAGTTAAAAATGATAATAGTAATTGCATTAAGAAGCCTCCTTAAATAATATATTTCTAATAGTTTAAGCATAAGACTAATAAAAATACTTATATAAAGTATTTTAGATAAGTAATATAATTATATAAATGAGTAATATTTAGGGGAGATAGATAATGAATATACAGTTTAGAGAAATTGATAGAAGTAATTATAATGAATGCATAAACTTAAAAGTTAGTGAGAATCAAAAGAGATTTGTAGCAACTAATATTTACACTTTAGTACAAGCTGCCTATGAACCTAATTTTTATCCTTTAGGAATTTATAAGGATAATGATATGGTTGGACTTATTTTATATGATTTTGATTATGAAATTAATGGATGGTCAATGAGTAGATTTATGATAGATGAAAAATATCAAAATCAAGGAATAGGGAAAATAGCATTAAAGAAGTTTTTAGAGTTCTTTGTTAATAAATATGGACATTTAAAACTTTATACAAGTGCTGAAGTTGATAATAAGGTTGCTCTAGCTATGTATGAAAAAGCTGGATTTGAAAAGAAAGAAGTATTTGAGTATGAGTTTGAAGGCGAAAAATATATAGAGCATAGAATGATAGCACAACTGTAAATATCAAAATTTATATAATATAAAATAGGATACCAATATTGGTATCCTATTTTACAACTATTTATTTAGTCTTTCCTGAGAATTCTAAGTATTCATCATATGTCATAGTTCTATCAACTATTGAACCATCTTCTTTAATATCAATTATTCTATTTGCTATAGTTTGAATAAATTGATGGTCATGAGAAGCAAATAAAACTACGCTCTTATAATCTTTTAATCCATTATTAACTGCTGTTATAGATTCAAGATCTAAGTGGTTAGTAGGTTGGTCTAAAATTAATACATTAGCATTTGTAAGCATCATTCTAGATAACATACATCTAACCTTTTCTCCTCCTGATAATACACTAGCTTTCTTTAATGCTTCTTCTCCTGAGAATAACATTCTTCCAAGGAATCCTCTTAAGTAAGATTCAGATTGTTCTTCAACAGTTTTTCCAGCATATTGTCTAAGCCAATCAACTAAGCTTAAATCACATCCTTCAAAGAACTCTGTATTATCTTTAGGGAAGTAAGAATTAGTTATTGTTATTCCCCATTTATATTCTCCACTATCTGGTTCCATTTCACCATTAATTATTTTAAATAAAGTTGTTATAGCAATTTCATTGTCACCAACGAAAGCAATTTTATCATCTTTATTAACTCTAAAGCTAACATTATCTAAAACCTTAACTCCATCAATAGTCTTAGTTAATCCTTCAACAGTAAGAATTTCATTACCAACTTCTCTTTCAGGTTTAAATCCAACGAAAGGATATCTTCTGCTTGATGGTTGTATATCATCTAAAGTAATCTTATCTAATAACTTCTTACGAGAAGTTGCTTGCTTAGATTTAGAAGCATTTGCACTAAATCTTGCAATAAAGTCTTGTAATTCCTTGATTTTTTCTTCTTTCTTCTTGTTTTGATCCTTAGCCATTTGAAGTGCTAATTGGCTTGATTCATACCAGAAGTCATAGTTACCAACGTATAATTTGATTTTTCCAAAGTCAACGTCAGCCATTACAGTACATACTGTATTTAAGAAGTGTCTATCATGGGATACTACAATAACAGTTCCTTCAAATCTTAAAAGGAAGTCTTCTAACCAGTTAATTGATTGTATATCTAAGTGGTTAGTAGGCTCATCTAGAATTAATATTCCAGGATTTCCGAATAAGGCTTGGGCTAAAAGAACCTTAACTTTTTCAGAACCAGTTAATTCAGCCATCTTCTTATAGTGCATATCAGTTCCAATTCCTAAACCTTGAAGTAAAGAAGAAGCGTCTGATTCAGCTTCCCAACCATTCATATCAGCAAATTCACCTTCTAATTCAGAAGCTCTTATACCGTCTTCATCAGAAAAGTCTGGCTTTGCATATAAAGCATCCTTTTCTTCCATTATTTCATATAATCTTTTATTACCCATTATTACTGTTTGTAAAACTTCATATTCGTCATAAGCAAAGTGATCTTGCTTTAAAACAGACATTCTTGTATTAGGTGCAATACTTACATCACCTGTATTTGGTTCAATTTCTCCAGATAATATTTTTAAGAAAGTACTTTTACCAGCACCGTTAGCACCTATAACACCATAACAGTTACCAGGGTTGAACTTTATATTTACGTCTTCGAATAGCTTACGGCCACCAAATCTTAAACTTACGTTTGATACAGTTATCACTAAAAACCGACCTCATTTCTAAAATTATTCATTTCGTTATTATATCATAAAGTAAACATAATTTCATTGAAAGACAAAATAATATTTAGAAAATTTAATGGAAATTAAGTAAATAATTTATTTGAGATATATTGACAAATAAATCCAATAGGTATATAGTTAATTACATAAGTAATTAACTAAATAACAAAAGATACATATATTATAGTATAAAGTTAAAAGGAGGTAGCTATGAATTTAGATTTTTCTAGTGAAACACCTATTTACATTCAAATAGCTCAGTTAATAGAGGATGGTATATTAAATGGAATTTATAAAGAAGATGAAGTAATACCGTCAACAACAGAAATATCAGTAAAATTTAAAATCAATCCAGCAACAGTAGCAAAGGGATTTAATTTATTAGTAGATCAGGGAATTATTTATAAAAAGAGGGGTGTTGGAATGTTTGTTTCAAAGGGAAGCAAGGAAGTACTGATACAAAAGAGAAAAGATAGTTTTTATTCTAATTATATAATTTCATTAATTGAGGAAGCAAAGAAGCTTAATATATCTGTTGAGGATATTTTAGATATGATAAAAAGGGGGAATAGCTAATGGCATTGATAAAGATATCAAACTTAACTAAAGAATATGGGAAAAATAGAGTTTTAGATAATGTTTCATTAACTATAGAAGAAAATAAGATATATGGATTATTAGGAAGAAATGGGGCAGGAAAAACAACACTTTTAAATCTTATCACTAATAGAATCTTTCCAAGTGGAGGAAGTGTAACAATAGATAATGAAGATGTAATTGAAAATAGTAAAGCTTTAGGGAAAGCCTATTTTATGACAGAACAAGATTTATATCCTGAAGGAATGAAGATTAAGGATATATTTAAATGGTCAAAAGAGTTTTATAAAAACTTTGATATGGACTATGCCTTAAACTTAAGTGAAAAATTTGGTCTTAATATTAATAAGAAATTTAAAGAATTATCTACTGGATATTCATCAATTTGTAAAATAATTATAACTTTAGCATCAGGAGCTGAAATATTAATTTTTGATGAACCTGTTTTAGGATTAGATGCTAATCATAGAGATATGTTTTATAAGGAATTAGTTGCAAATTATATTGATGAACCTAAGACTATAATTTTATCAACTCATATAATAGAAGAAGTTTCAGAGATTTTAGAAAAAGTAATAATAATTAAGGAGGGAAAGGTATTAGGAGATAAGGAAGTAGAAAGTTTATTAGCTGAAGCATATCTAATTTCAGGACCTTCAGAAAAAGTTGAAAAATATATAAAGGATAAGAAGTGCATTAATATAGAATCTATAGCAGGATTTAAGGCAGCAACTATTATTGGAAAGATTACTGATGAAAATAAAATACAAATAAGAGATTTAGAATTAGAAACATCAAAGGTAGAATTACAAAAATTATTTATTCACTTAACTGGAGAGGAGGAAGTTAAATAATGAAATTAAAATCTATAGTAAAATATAATCTTAATAGTTTAAAAAATTCTATAATAATTTATTACTCAATTTTTATTGCTGTATGCCTATTATCAGCCATACTCTCAGGAACTGGTAATATATCTTCCTCTGGATTAGAGATATCATCAGTAATATTTATCTTTGTTGCAGGTTTAAATTTATTTAAGGAAAATTTCTATTTTATGAAGAGTAACAACGTATCTAGAAAAGACTTCTTATATGGAACAGCATTGTCTATGATTCCAATAGCATTATTTATGTCTATTATAGATATAATAATTAATCGTGTTTATAACATCTTTATAAAATGTCCAACTATTTATGATATGAGTTATGCGAATATAGGAAGTGGCGAATGGTATAATTCTATTGATTGGATACAAAGTAACAGTATCTCAACTTTATTTAATAGTTTTATTTTTCAGGCTTCGTTATGTTTAGTTGCAATTTCTTTAGGTTTTTTAATAACTATAATTTATTATAAATGCAATAGCTTTATGAAGGTAGTAGTATCTATTATTCCAGTTGCATTATCCATATTAATAAGCATGATAGGAACAGCGTATCCTAGCATTATTAATAATATTAATAAATTTATAGAAACTATATTTGGATTGAAAACTCAAAATGTATATGCACCTATATTAACATTTTTAGTATCATTTATAATATTTATAGCATTAGCAAGGCTATTAACTAGAAAAGCAATAATTAAACAAAGATAGAGTGTGCTGACGCACAATGTAAATTTAAAAATGTAGAATGTAAAATTAAAGAAAAAACTCCTTTCGGAGTTTTAAAAGTATATTTTTATTAAGAGCTGTTAAATCAGCTCTTTTTACTTCAAGAGATTATATAAAGTTTAATATATTAAGGAGCTTTTATATTAAATATATAAATACACAAATAAAGTGACATAAGCTTCCTAGTATAATGAATATATGGAATATTTCATGGAAACCAAATTTCCCAAGTTGAAGTTTCTTAGGTTTAAGACCATAGATAACGCCACCTACTGTGTAAAGTACTCCACCTAAAACTAATAAAAATAAGCTAATAGGACTTAATACTTGTGATAAAGGCTTAATCATAAATATAGCAGCCCAACCTAAACCTATATAAAGAGCTGTTTGTAGCCATCTTGGGCAGTTAAACCAAAGCATTCTAAACAGGATACCAGATATGGCAATAGAAGCTATAATTGTAAAGAAAATAGTTCCTCTTGAGCCTCCAAGGGCAATTAAGCTAAATGGTGCATAAGAACCAGCTATTAATATAAAAATCATAGAGTGATCTAATTTTCTTAATCTGAAAATAACCTTATCGCTAGTTATAACTCCATGATAAGTTGCCGATACAGTATATAACAAGATTAAACTGATACCAAATATTATAACAGAAGCAATTGTGACAGTAGATGAATTGTTGATAAATCCTTTTACTAGCATTGCAATTAAAGCAAAAACTGAAAGAATGGCACCAATAAAATGGGTTAAACTATTAATAGGCTCTCTTAAATACTTTTCCAAAACTCAACACCTCTTTCATATAGTTTTCAAAACTACATATTGTTACTTATATATTAATAAAGTGTATTTAAAAAGTCAAAGTTGAAAATATCTTATATTTTTAGAAAAGTGATGAAATTTATTAATTTTCTTGAATTATCTATTGATTACTAGTATATTTAAATATAGGTATATTAATAAGTAGTTTAAGAAACTACATGGAGGAACTTATGGATAAAAATGAATTAATGGAAAAATTTAAAGAGTTAAATTTACAAAATCAATTAACATTAGAAGAAATGCCAGAGTTAGACTTATATATGGATCAAGTTACTCAGTTATTTGATAGTAAATTTAATGAAAGTAAAAGAACTGAAGATGATAAGGCATTAACAAAGACAATGGTAAATAATTATGCTAAGGGTAAGTTATTAATGTCTATAAAAAATAAAAAGTATAGTAAGGAGCATTTAATACTAATGAGCCTTATATATAATTTAAAGGGTGGCTTATCTATCGGTGATATAAAGAGTTCATTAAATAAGATAGTTAAAACCTTCGAGGATGGAGAAAAGTATCCAATAAGAGAATTATATAGTTTATATTTAAAACAATATAATGAGGATTTAAAAGATGTAGAAAAAACTATAGAAGAAAAAAATAATAATATTGAAAGCAATATGATAAGTGAAAATATAGAAGAGGATGAAGAATTCCAAAAAAACTTTTTATTACTTAGCTCCTTTATTAATATGAGCAATATGTATAGAAGAATGGGAGAAAAGTTAATAGACGAATATTTTAATAAGCTATAGGAGGTATTGATATGAAGAATTCTATAACTTTAAGAAATGAACTTCAAAGAATAGATGGAAGAGGATATAAAGCATATAAAGATTTACAAGGGCAATATGATTTTAATGATTATATTTTAAGTATAGATCATGTTCAAGGAGACCCCTTTGCTTCACCATCAAGAATAAGAATTATTATAAATAAGGATAAAGCAAGGTTTCCAGAAGAATTAATAAATGAAGATTATAAAAGAATTGCAGTTTCTGATTTTTTAACTAGATTATTTTATTTTAATATAAATAAGTTTAGTGAAAAGATATTTGGTTCTGGTAAAAGTGGATTAATTTCTATAAGTAGATGTCCACAAGAGATATTAGAAAGAACTTCAATAGTAATAAATAAGGATAATATTGAGGCTAGATTTTATGTTGGTTTTCCAGCAAAGGGAAGAACTGTATTATCTAAAGAATTAGAAAAGATTTTATATAATGTTATACCAAGTATAGTTGAAAATACATTAATATATGAGAATATCAATAAGACTAAAGTGATAGATAGGGTTAAATTAGTCCAGGACCAAGAATATATAAGAACTGAAATTAAGAAAAAAGATTTAATTGCTTTTATAGCTAATGGATCAATACTACCTAGAGAAAGCGGAGTTTCACAAAGACCATTAAAGAATGCATTACCGTTTAAGTCTCCAGAATCATTAGAAGTAGAATTAAATTTACCTAATAAGGGCTTAGTTAAAGGAATGGGAATTAAAAAAGGAATAACTTTAATAATTGGGGGAGGCTATCATGGAAAGTCTACTCTTTTAAATGCTTTAGAACTAGGTGTATATAATCATATTGAAGGCGATGGCAGAGAATTTGTAATTACTGATAATACTTCAGTTAAAGTAAGAGCAGAAGATGGAAGGAGTATTAAAAATACAGATATATCATTATTTATAGATAACCTTCCAAATGGTAAAGATACAGTTAAATTTACTACAGAAAATGCTAGTGGTAGTACATCACAAGCTGCTAATATAGTAGAAGCTATTGAAGCTAAAGCAAAGGTTTTACTTATTGATGAAGATACATCAGCCACTAATTTTATGATTAGAGATGACTTAATGCAAAGATTAGTATCTAAGGAAAAGGAGCCAATAACACCATTTATTGAAATAGTGAAGCCTTTATATAAGCAAAGGGATATTTCAACTATATTAGTTATAGGTAGCTCTGGCGATTATTTTGATGTAGCAGATACTGTTATTCAAATGGATAATTATGAAACAAAGGATGTTACAAAAGAAGCAAAGGCTCTTATGAGAGGAGAAATAAATAAGAGAATTAAAGAAAATGATATATTTATAAATATAAACCTTGATAGAAAGCTTCAAAAGGGAACTATTGAAAGCACCTATAAAGGTGTAAAAATTAAAACTATGGGATTAAGTAATATAAGTATCAATAATGAAAATATTGATTTAAGAGCTGTAGAACAACTTGTAGATAATGAACAATTAAATGCTATTGGAGCTATTATGAAGTGGATAGAAGAAAATAGAATGAATAAAAATCTTACTTTAGAAGAGGCTGTAAATGAGGCATATTTAGAAGTAATAAGAAATGGATTAATATCTATAGATAAAATAAAGGGTGGTTCAGGAAGTTTAGCATTACCTAGGAAACAAGAAATAATGGCATCCTATAATAGATTTAGAAAATTAAAGATAACATAATTACTTTTTTACATTTATTTGATATAATGTAATTAATATGTAATAAAATGGGGTTTATGTTAAATAAACTGTAAATTGAAAAAGTAACTTCCGTTTTTTTACTTAAACAGAAGTTAGTTTTGCAAAGTCTTTGATATAATTAATTTGATATTTGTCCTTAGCATATTGGGAGGATTAATTATGTCAAACAATAATTTATGCAAGGGAAAGCACCTTAGGATTGAAGATCGAATTATAATTGAATATGGATTAGATCAAAATTACCCATTAAAAGAAATTGCCGAAAGATTAAAAAAGGATCCAACTACTATATCTAAGGAAATTAAAAGAAATAGATTTCTTAAAGTAAGTAAGAAAAAGGAAAATGATATACAACCGTGCCAACATCGAAGAAGTTGCACTAAGACAAACTTATGTAATAGTAACTGCGGAAAGCAATGTAAGAAATGTAGATTCATAAACTGCTACAGAGCATGCACTGATTTTTCAGCTAAGAAATGTTTTAAACTTGATCGCTATCCATATGTTTGTAACGGCTGTAACACTGCTACTACGTGTACGGCAGAAAAGCAGTATTATAAATCTAAAATTGCAGATACAAAGTATAAAGAACTATTAATATCATCTAGGGAAGGCCTTAATATAACCTCAAAAGAATTGAAAAATATAGATGATGTTATCTCTCCATTAATTTTTAAAGGGCAATCTTTATTTCATATTTTTACTCATCATAGGAAAGAAATAAATTGTTGTGAAAGAACTTTATATAATTATTTTGATAAAAATGCTTTTACAGCTAGAAATATTGATTTACCTAGAAAAGTTAAGTATAAACCCCGAAAAAAATCTACACCTCCTGTCATTAAAGAATCTAATTATAGAATTGGAAGAACATTTGTTGATTTTGTTAAATTCACTGAAGAGAATCCAAATATACCTATAGTAGAAATGGACACCGTTCACGGCACACGAAGTGGCAAAGTTCTTATAACTTTTATTTTTAGAAATTGTGCCTTAATGCTAGCGTTTATAATTGATAGTTGTAGCGAGCTAGCTGTAAAAGAAGTTATAGATAAGTTATATGAAGTATTAGGGCATGAAGTATTTAAGAATCATTTCCCTATTATATTAACAGATAATGGTTCTGAATTTAAGAATCCTAAAGATTTAGAATTAGATGCTAAAGGAAATCAGAGGACCAAAATTTTCTACTGTAATCCCATGGCTTCTTATCAGAAGCCGCACGTAGAAAAGAATCACGAGTACATAAGGTACATAATACCTAAAGGAATATCATTAAACAATCGTACTCAAGAAGATATTACTTTGATGATGAATCATATTAATAGTACAGCAAGAGCTAGCTTAAACGGAAATACACCATTCAGACTAGCTCAAATGTTATTAGATAATTCATTGTTAGACAAGCTATCATTAAAACCTATACCAGCAGATGAAATACATCTAAAACCTGCACTTTTTAAAAAATAAGATATCAAAAATCTAGGGCAAGTATCAACGGAACTTAATCATGCAAAAATCAAGCAAACGGAACTTAGTTTTGCAAGCCGATTTCCGTAGGCTTAATAAGCATGCTTAAAAACCCTAAAAATTGATTATCTTATGAAAATTATATCTTATTTTAGAGCTTTTAGCCACTAAATTTAAGTGTAAAAACTGACCTTACTCTTGCAATATCAATAGCTTACTCTAAAACGGAAGTTAGTTTTGCATTCAACGATGTTAAATAAACATTGTTTTATTTTTTATAAAAAAATTTTAGAGATAATAATATGGACATAGTAAGTAAAATTAATAAGGAGCTAGATATAATTATATAAGAACTATTGACGCATTTAATTGTAATAAGCTATTTATACTAGATGATTTTGGATTTAACAATAATATATATATTCATTATTTTAAAGAGGAAGAAACTTATGATTGTGATATAAATCCTCTATTAAATGAATTAAGTAGAATTAGCATAAATGTATATCATGATAAAAGATATTATAAGAGTCATGGTGAATTAACATTATTTTTCCCAGAATATATTAAACAATCTATAAGGACAATATTAGATATTTAATATATGAAAATTGTAAAATTATTGAATGAAAATAAGTATATTGATATAATTAGCTTTGAATTTGAAATAGGTTGGGTATATATTAGGAGGAATAGATATGTTAGAGGTAAAGCCTTTGGATAATGTAATGAATCATTTTCAATTAGTATTTATAGCTTATATAGTATTATTTATTATAATATGTGTAAATTTTTATAAAGCAATAAGAGTTAGAAAAAATTTAATTAATAATAATGTAATTAGAAAATTAATAAATACTTATGATTTGATAATTGATATTTTATGTGGAGTTGCTATGTATTCAGGAATTATATTTCAGGGTGTATTAGCTGATAATAATGCATTGAATTGGACTTTTTGGAATGATGTATTAATAGGAATTTCAATTTTAAGCTTAGTTATATTTATATTAAATATAGTAGTTGTTGTAAAAAAGAAAAAGGATTATTAATTATAAAGCAGATAAAATTGTTGAGACAAATTTATCTGCTTTTTTAATTTTATTTTATAAGTTCCTTAATAATGACTTCATTTCTTCTACACCTTTGCTTTGGGTAGAAACCATATTTTCAGCTAATTTCTTAAGTTCCGGATCTGTTGTATATTTTAAGATATTATTTGCCATTCCAATGGCACCTTCATGATGATATATCATTTCTTGAAGGAAGTTAACATCAACATTATCGGTTATTATAACATCTTTCATTTTCTTAAACATAGTGTCTTTAATTTTATCATATTCTTTTATATATTTTTTAGAATCAGCTTTACTTGAAGGTTTTTCTTTCTCAAATTTAGTTTTTAATTCTTCCATAATTGGAATTTGAGCACTTTGGGAAGTAATAATATTTTCAGCAATTTTTTTAACTTCTGGATTGGAACCATATTTGACTATTGCTTTTGCCATATTTATACCACCTTCATGATGAGGTATCATTTCTAAGACAAAATCTAAGTTAACATTTCCTGTATTAGCTGCAGCATTCATTTCCTTCTTCATATTATTAAAAATAGTAGTATATTCCTGATTATATCCTTGTTTTGTTTCAGTAGGTTCAGTAATACCTATATTGGTAGATATAGCTTGATGATTAGAAATTATATTAGTATTTGTAAATGGGGTCATTATTAATAGTGCTAAAAGTAATTCTTTCATAAATATCCTCCTAAAGTTTACTTCTGAATTAGTATTTCAAAAAGAGAACCAATATATACTTAAAGAGATATTAAGAGATATAAGTAAAGTTATTAATAAATATATAGAATTAATTATTTTTATTACACAAAATGTCCAGATATTAACATATGGTTTCGTATATAGTATAAAATAAATAATTAAAGGAGTATTTAATATGAATGATAGACAAATATTTAAGGAATTAAATGGAATTAATTATAATGAGGAAGAAATCAAAGAGTATATGGATCTTACTAATATTGAAGAGAAGAAATTAAATAGTATAACAAATGATGTAAAAACTAAGCTAGCAAAAGATAAATTTAAAGAAGCTTGCATTCATGTAAAGGAAAAAATATTGGAAGAGAATGAAGTAATAGAAAAGATAATTAAGGCTACAGATTCAGAAATGCTTGCAGTTGCCACTGGGGTAAATATGATGGTTAATGCACCCTTTATGACTGGGGATGGATACTCTTTTAATGTACTAATGTTTTGTACAAATAAAAGAATTATTGTAGTTAATGCAAATTACTATAATAGAATGCAAGGAATAAAAATATATAATAAAGAAGATATAAAAGAGATTAATGTAGGGCTAGATGTTAAGAAAAAGTATAGATTTCATTTTCAATTAGACTATAAGAAAAATAAGGTATTGGCAATAGCAATAGCATTATTGTTACTGGCAGCAGCACATGCATTATCAACAATACTTTCAAGTGTTTCATATATGCTATCAAATAAATCCGAATTAGTAAAAAATAGTGTTTACTTTATTTCAATAATACCTATTGCTTATTTCTTTCTTACAAGAAGAAAACTTCAATCAGAGATTCTTATTGAGTTTACTAATGGTAAGTTTAAGGATTTATTAATAAGAAATACAGACTGTGATGAAATACAAGAATATTTATCAAATAAATATAATTAGTTTTCTATAAGGGGAGAGCGGTATGGAAGATAAGGAAATAGTTTTAGAATTAATCAATGGGGAACAGTTTGCATTAGATGATTTATCAAGAACCTATGGAAAATTAATTTATGGAGTGATAAATAAAATACTTTATAATTTCTCAGAAATAAATGATGTAGATGAATGCTTTAATGATGTCTTAATAACAATTTGGAGAAATATAGATTGTTATGATAGTACGAAAGGCAGCTTAAGAAACTTTTTAATTTCAGTTGCTAAGTATAAGGCCATTGATTATAAAAGAAAAATAAATAAAAGAGGAATTAGTTTAGAGCTTAATGAAGAGATTGTATATACTGAATTTAATGAAAGTATAGAAGTAGATAATGAAGAGTTTTATATGTTATTAAAGACTCTAAAAGAAGAAGATAAAAATATATTTATTAAAAGATATTTATTCGAAGAGTCGGTAGAAAAAATATCTAATGATTTAGGATTAAGTAAAGAAGTAGTTTATAAGAGATTAAGCAGGGGAAAAGAGAAAATAAAGATATATTATGAAAAAATTAATGATAAACTAATGGAATAATTAAGGTTAATGTAAATGGCCTATAGAATATAAAATATATTCTGTAGGTCTTTATTTTATACAAAGGTGTGATTCAGGGTTAACTCCTATTATAAGAAAACTAAAAAATTCTATTTATTCATATATAAAATAAGCAGTTAAACATTGAAATGCACCCCAAATGTTAGACATAAGTATCTAATATTTGGAGGTGTATTTTTATATTTTATATTATTAAAACTATTATTTACTTAGTATTTCAAATAAATTTAATAAGTTTGAGATTTCATATGTAGGTTTAATTGAAGTTAGATTTTTATAATTATTAAAGTTTATCCAACAAGTATCAATGCCAAAGTTTACTCCACCTTTAATATCAGAAGTTAAGCTATCTCCAATCATTAATACTTTACTCTTATCAGTATAATTTAGGTTGTTTAAAGCAATTTCAAATATTTCTGGATTAGGCTTTGATACCTTCACTTCTTCAGAAATAACTATTGTGTCAAAGTATTTAGCTATAACAGATTGTCCTATTCGCTTAGATTGAACATCTTTAAGCCCATTAGTAATTATAGCTAGTTTATAATCATTACTTAATTTTTTTATTAATTCAATACTATCATTATATAAGAAGGAAGCATTAGATAAGTGCCTTATATAAGCTTTAGAAAATTCTAATTCATCAAAAGGTACATGTATTTCCTTAGATAATCTTTTAAATCTTTCAACCTTCAACTTTTCTTGAGTAATTAAACCTTGCTCAAATTCCAACCAAATATTTTTATTTATCTCTTCATAAGTTTTCAAATGATAGCTTTCATCATAATCTATATTAAATTCCTTAATACTATTTTCAAAAGCTTGTTTTTCTGACTTTTTAAAATCAAATAAGGTTTCATCAGCATCAAATAATAAAACTTCATATTTCATAATAGCCCTCCATAGATTTATATAATTATAAACTTATATTACACTATATAGACTAATTAATATATAAAAAAAAGAGCTGAATAAACAGCTCATTATACTTATATAATTTAAATCTTACCTTCTTCTAGCATATTAGTTAAATCATCTAGCATTAAGTTAGCTGCCTTTATACCACCAGCTGTATTCCAAATAGTATCATCTACTCTATATGCTTTATTATTTTTTACAACATTTAGAGATTTAAATAGTGGATCATTTAGCCATTCTTCTTCTCTGGCAACTCCTTTTCCATCACCTGTATCATAAGTGAAATAGAACATTACATCTCCATCAGTCTCATTTAATCTTTCTTTTCCTATTTCAGCTACGAAATCTGTTCCTTGTTGAGTTGCAGGTCTTTTGAATCCAATTTCTTTAAGTATAGTTCCTGAGAAAGTATCACCAAGATAAATTCTAGTTTTACCATCCATAAATCTTACAAGAGATATTTCTGTATTAAGCTTGTCCTTATAGGTTTCACTTATTGACTTAATTTTATCTTCATAATCATTTATAGCTTTAGTTCCTTCTGCTTCTTTATTTAAAACCTTAGAATAGAATTTAAAGTTATCTTTCCATTCTCCTCTTAAAGTATCTGAAAAAACAGTTGGAGCTATTGATTTCAATTGATCATATATTTTTTCATGTCTCATTTTATTACCAATTATTAAATCAGGTTTTAAAGCAGCAATAGCTTCTACATTCACAGAAGTTTCTTTTCCAACAGATTTAACTCCTTCAAGTTCTGCTTTAGTATGATCATACCAATCTCCACCAAAGCCAATAACTGCACCTACTGGCTTAACACCGAGTGCAAGTAGAGCTTCAGTACCTTCATTTGTTAATATAACAATATTCTTTGGATTTTCTGGTATTTCTGTTGTACCCATAGAATCTTCTATAGTTCTAGTATTAGTACTAGTTGTAGTTTCAGTTTTATTAGAACAACCAACAAATAAGCTAATAGCTAAAACACTTGATAGAATTGCAGACAATAGTTTTTTTTGCATACGTGATCCCCCTATAATTTATAAACATATAAATGTATATTTTATATATATTTTATTACTTGTTTATGATATCATTAGTGATAAAGATTATCAATAACAAATGATAATATTTTTTTTATTAGTTGTAAGTGGAGGAATTTATATGAAAAGTATTCTTAATAAGAGTAAAGGGAAAATAATATTACTTTTTTTGCTAGTAATATTAACTCTTATCTTATGTTATTTAAGTATTACAAAAGGATTTATACATACTTCTTATAGAACATTGATAGATTCATATATGAATTTTAATAATTCTCAAGAGCATATTATTATAAGATCTTCAAGAGTTCCAAGAACATTAAATTCCCTTTTTGTTGGAGGTTCTTTAGGAGTTGCAGGACTTTTAACACAAAGTCTAACTAGGAATAAGTTAGCATCTCCCAGTATATTAGGAATTAATTCAGGAGCAGTACTTACATTAGTTATAGCTCTTACTTTTTTCCCTAGAATATCCTCTTTAGGCCTTTCTTGGGTATCATTTTTAGGGGCACTATTAGCATCAATATTTGTTTATATTTTGTGTGGAGGTCTTTCTGGAGATATAAATCCAATGGATTTAACTTTAGGAGGAACGGCATTAGGGGCATTATTTTTTTCATTATCACAAGGAATTTTATATAAGAATGAAGTTGCCTTAGAGCAGGTTATTTATTGGATGACTGGTTCTGTTGAAGGTCAGAAACTAGATGTAATTATTAAGTTTATTCCAATAATATTGATAATGATGATTGTTACATTATTTCTTGGTAAAAAGCTTAATGTATTTTCTTTAGGAGAAGAAATGGCAAAGTCATTAGGTATGAAAACACTATATTTAAAAATTATTATAATATTTATAGTAGCAATTTTATCTGGGATATCAGTAGCTTTAGCAGGACCAATAGCTTTTATTGGACTTATTACTCCACATATAGTTCATAAATTTATAGGAACTGATTATAGATGGCTTATACCATTTTCAATATTTACAGGCTCTTCAATATTGTTACTTGCAGATATATGGTCTAGATTTATAGTTTATCCAAAGGAAGTTCCAGTTGGTGCATTAACTGCACTTATAGGAGGACCATTCTTCATATATATTGCCAAAAGGAGGAGTAGAAATTGATTAATATAAGCAAAAAAGCTATTAAATTAACTGTAGCTCTATTTATTATCACTCTATTAATTTTCATTTTTTCTTTATGTATAGGGGAAGTGATGGTTAGTCCATTAGATGTAATAAAAAGCATAGTAGGTATTGATACAGGATTTTCATCTATTTTGGTAATGAATATAAGATTACCAAGAATTGTAGTTGCATTCTTTGTTGGTGCATCCTTATCACTATCAGGAGCTATTCTTCAGGGAGTAGTAAAAAATGATTTAGCATCACCAGATATTTTAGGAGTAGTAAATGGTGGATCAGTAGGAGCATTAGTGTTCCTTACTATTTTTACAGATCCTAAAAATAATTCCTTAACAACATCAATACTTTATATGCCAATATTCACATTTGCTTTTTCATTTGTAGCTTTATTAGCTATATTGCTTATAAATGGAAAATCATCATCTACAAGTAAATTAATTATAATAGGAATTGGAGTTTCTGCTATTTTTAAGGCTATAACTAATATATTAATAGTTAATGGGCCAGTAATTTTTATAAAAGAAGCTACAACTTGGATAACAGGAAGTATATATGGAGTAAATTGGACTCATGCAATACTTATAATGATTATATTTAGTATCTTTACTATACTAGCAATAATATTTATAAAAGATTTAAATCTTCATCAACTTGAAGATGGAGTTGTAATCGTACTTGGAAATAACATATATAAGAGTAGATTAATATTACTTGGAATATCTGCTGCTTTATCAGCAGGTGCAGTAACTATTGGAGGGGGGATATCCTTTGTAGGATTAATAGGTCCTCATATTGCTAGAAAATTAGTAGATTCTAAATTTGAAAATATAATACCACTTTCAATATTTATAGGTGGAATAATTACAATGTTAGCTGATTTTGCATCTAAGTGGTTATTTTATCCTCAAGACTTGCCAATAGGAATATTTACAGCTTTTATAGGTGCGCCTTATTTTATATATCTTTTAATTAAGAGAAGAAAAGACTATAGGAGGGGAAGATAGATATGATAAAAGCAAAGGACTTAAAGTTAAGTTATGATGAAAAAGTTATATTAGATAATATTAATTTAGATATAGAAAAGGGGAAGATTACAGCATTAATAGGTTCAAATGGTTGTGGGAAATCTACATTATTAAAAGCAATAGCAAGAATACTTAAACCTAGAACTGGATCTATATTAATGGAAGATAAAGATATTCTTAAAATGCAATCAAAGGAAGTTTCTAAACTTTTATCTATGCTTCCTCAAAGTAGTAATGCACCAGAAGACTTAACTGTTTATGATTTAGTAAAGCAAGGAAGATACCCATATCATAATCTATTTTCTTTTTGGAGTAAAAAAGATGAAGAAATAGTGATGGAATCTATAAAGAAGGTTGGATTAATAGAAGAAAAGGATAGAAGTTTAAATAATTTATCAGGTGGACAAAGACAAAGGGCATGGATAGCTTTATCATTAGCTCAAGATACAGATATAATACTTTTAGATGAGCCAACTAATCATTTAGATATAAAATATCAATTAGAGATTTTAAATATCTTAAAAAGTTTAAATGAAAAAGAAAATAGAACAATAGTAATGGTTATTCATGATATAAATCATGCTCTAAAATATGCTAATAATATAGTTGCAATAAAGGATGGAAGTATTTTAGCTCAAGGCCCAAAGAATGAAATTATAAATGAAGAACTTATAAAAGAAGTATTTGATATAAAGTGTAGGCTTATAGATTCACCTATAGATAATTGTAAATTATGTGTGCCTTTTATTTAAGTATTAAATTATAAGTATATTAAGAAAAATAATTTAATTTTGATATAAAAATAGTTAATTGATATAATATTTATAGTTTGAATTTTTAGAGGTGAAATAATGAGAGAATTAAAGGGGATAGAAGAAAAAATTTTAGATAAAGCCTTATATCTTTTTGGTAAAAATGGAACTACTAATGTCCCTATTAGATCTATAGTAAAAGAAGCAGAAGTAAATATTAGTGCAATAAATTATTATTTTAATAGCAAAGAAAATATGATGAATTATGTTAAGGAGTTTTACTTAGAGAATATAACTCAAGCTCATGCAGCACTTTATGATGAAAGCCTTAGTGATGAAGAAAAACTTATTAAGTGTTCTAATGAAATAATAGAATATTGTTTAAGATACCCAGGTGTTTTAGTTATGAATAAAGAAGCAGCTTCTGCAATTGAAAAGAGTGAAATGGATATAAAAATAATTGAAAGATCAAAAGAAGAAAATATAAAGTTATATAGTGTTTTGAAAAATGTACTGAATTGTAGTGAAGAAGACTTTAAATATAGAAAAACAATATTTATGGCATCTATTACTTATCCAGCTACTAATGAAGATGGAGCTTATAACAAGGAAATAATATCTACTGAAGAAGAAAGATTAATTTACATAAAAAATCTAATAAAGTTATTAAAAGGAAAAAAATAGATAAGGAAAATGCTCTATTGTTTAAAAACATAGGGCATTTTTTGTGCTTTTATTAAATTAAAACAAAATGTTTTAAACATATTGATTTATTTTTAACAAAGAAATATAATAATTATACGGGAGTTAATTTAAAATTTATATTTTTGGAGGTAATAAAATGGCGTTTGAGAATGTTTTTAGTCCAATTAAAATTAGAGGAATGGAAATGAGAAATCGTGTTATCTTCCCAGCTATGGGTACTAAGATGGCTGGCAATGGCAAAGAAGTAACAGATCAAATTATAAATTACCATGTTGCAAGATCAAATGGTGGAAACGGTTTAAACTTTACAGAGGTTTGTTCAGTTTATGACAAAGCTGCACCTAAAAGTTTCTTAGCAATTTCAGATGATAAATATATACCAGGTTTAAAAAAGTTAGTTGATGCAATTCATGTAGGTGGTGCAAAGGCTGGGGTTCAATTATGGTTAGGTGGATCAGCTGTTTTATTTGGAGATCCTACTGCAATGGTAGTAGTACCAAGTGAATTTAAGGTTACTGAAAATTATATAGTTCCAGGAGCTAGTAAGGAAATTATTGAGGAATCTATTAAGGCTTTTGGAGATGCAGCTAAGCGTGCAGTTGAAGCAGGTTTTGATGCAATAGAATTCCACGCAGGACATAACTATACACCTCATTCATTCTTAAGTAAGGCTTTTAATAAAAGAACAGATGAATATGGTGGAAGTTTAGAAAATAGAGCTAGATTTTTATTAGAATGTATAAAAGCAATTAGAGCTAATGTTCCAGAGGACATGCCTTTATTTATGAGAATAGATGCACATGATGATTATGTAGAAGATGGACTTACTATAGAAGATGTTATTCAATTCTGTAAGTGGGCTAAGGAAGTGGGAGTAGATGCATTAGATGTATCTCGTGGAAACTTCTCAAGTGCTGCTATAAAATTTGAAGTACCTCCAGTAGATTTACCAAGAGGATTTAATGTAGATAATGCAGCGAGAATTAAAAAGGAAACAGGAATGTTAACTGTGGCTGTTGGAAGAATTAACGATCCAGGACAAGCTGATGAAATAATAAAGAGTGGAAAAGCTGATATGGTAGTTATCGGTAGAGCACAATTAGCAGACCCAGAATTCTGTAATAAAGCTATGAATGGAAATGAAAAAGACATAGTACGTTGTGTAGGATGTAATCAAGGATGTTATGATGGATTCTCATCACCTGATGTACCTTTCATAACTTGTTTAAGAAATCCTGCATTAGGGAGAGAAGCAGAATTTAAATTAGAAAAAACAAGTAATCCTAAAAAAGTATTAATAGTAGGTGGAGGAGTTGCAGGACTTCAAGCTGCTATAGAGTTAAAGGATAGAGGACATAATCCTATTTTATGTGAAGCTTCTAATTCTTTAGGTGGACAGTTTGTATTAGCAGGAGCTGCTCCAAGAAAAGAAGAAATGAAGGAAGCTGCTATCTCTATGGGAGAAATTGCAGAAAGAAAAGGAGTAGATATTAGACTTTCAACTCCTGTTACAGTAGATGTAATTAAAGACATAAATCCAGATGAAGTTATAATAGCTGCTGGTGCAGAACCAATGAAGCTTAGAGTTCCAGGAGCTGATTTATCACATGTAACTAATTCTCATGAAATTCTTGCAGGTACTGCAATGGTAACTGGAGAAGTAGTAGTTATTGGTGGAGGCTTAGTTGGATTAGAAGTTGCTGAATACTTATCAGGAAAAGTTAATAATATAACTGTAGTAGAAATGCTTAATGAAGTAGCAAAGGATTTAGGACAATTAAGAAAGATTTGTGTTATGGAAAGCTTATATCGTGAAAGTATAAAGACTATAACAGAAGCAAAATGTATTGAAATAAAAGAGAAATCAATAGTAATAGATGTAAATGGAGAGATTCAAGAAGTTCCTTGTGATTCAGTAGTTGTAGCAATAGGAGCAAGATCACGTGACTTTAGCGAACTTACTAATTATTGTGAAGAAAAGAATATAGCATATCATGTAATAGGCGATGCAGTTAGAGCTCGTAGAGCATTAAACAGTATTGAAGAAGCAGTAAATGTAGCAAGACAAATTTAGTAAATATAAGTAGGAGTTATGTAAGAAAATTATATAACTCTTATTTTTTTATTATATATTAGTATATTAACATGGGAAAAATGTTATTCTTTTCTTATATAGTAGGATATAATATTTTTATTGTAATGTAAGATAAAGAATATAGGAGTAATATATGGGAAAGTTATACAAAATTCAAAAACCTAAGTTTATAGATGAACTTGAAGAATTAAATAAAGTAGAAGATGAAATAGCTAGATTTGATAAAATACAAAATAAAATAATTGAAGATATAGATATAGATTACTTACAAGAAAAAGGATTAACTATAGATTCTTGTAGGTTTAAGAATGTTATTTTTAATGATTGCTCATTACAAAATATAGATTTATTAGATTCAGTATTTGAAAATTGCGATTTATCTAATGTAGATTTTAGTGGTGGAAGTATTCATAGAGTAGAATTTATTAATTGCAAGCTACTTGGAGCAAAGTTTGACGAGTGTAACATAAAAGAAGTGTTATTTAGTAATTCCATAGGAAAATATATAAACTTTTCATTTTCAAAGCTTAAGAATATAGCCATTGATAAATGTAATTTTTCAGAAGGAATCTTCCAACAAACAAAGTTAGATAAGGTAATTTTTAATGAAACCAATTTAACTAATGCTTATTTTAATAAAACTAACTTGAAAAAAATAGATTTTACAACCTGTGATATTACAGGTATAGATGCTGAAATAGAAGACTTAGCTGGAGTAACAGTTAATGCTATCCAAGCTTTAGACTTAACAAGACTTATGAAAATAATTGTAAAATAATTGTAAAATAATTGGGCCCCAGGGGCCCAATTATTTACATTTTAGAATATAATGTTTGCTACAAGAACTATTACAGGTAAGGTAATTAAAGTTCTTTCTATAAATATTATTATTAGCTGCTTTAATGATACTGGAATTTTTGATCCAAGTAACACTCCACCAACTTCAGACATATAAATTAATTGGGATACTGAAGTACAAGCTACTATAAATTTAGTCATATCACTAGTTATAGAATTAGCAGCTAAAACTGATGGAAGTAGCATATCTGCAAATCCAACCACTAAAGTTTGAGATGCTGCTATAGCTTCTGGAACTTGAAGTAGGTTTAAATAAGGAATAAAAGGTAAACCTAATATTTGAAATACAGAAGTATATTCAGCTATTATCAGTGCTATAGTAGCAAGAGCCATAACTACAGGAATTACACCAAGCCACATATCTAAAACATTCTTAGTACCATCAATTAAAAAGGCCTTAGCCCCAGGATTTTTTTCTGCTTTATTTAGAGCTTTTTTATATCCCCAAGATAAAGAGCTATGTCCATTTGGGATAGTTTCATCATCCTTTTTCATCTTATTATTATAATAATGGTTAGGAATTTTACGTAATGGATATATTCTTGGAAGAATCATAGCAGCTACTATTCCAGAAAGTGTTACAGTTAAATAAAAAGGAATAAATAAATGAGATAATCCAACAGTATCTATTACAATTAAGCTAAAAGTTATTGAAACAGCTGAAAATGTAGTACTTATAACAGCAGCTTCTCTTTTAGAATAAAATCCTTCCTCATATTGCTTATTAGTTAATAATATTCCTAAAGTTCCATCACCAAGCCATGAAGTAATACAATCAATTGATGAACGTCCAGGTAATGTAAATATAGGTCGCATAACTTTAGTAAGAATTGCACCAAAAAATTCTAGTAATCCGAAGTTAAGTAATAAAGGTAATAATAAGCCTGCAAAAAAGAAAATAGTAAATAAAATTGTAAGTAAATCATTTAATACAAAAGTTCCAGTTCCAGAATTTATTATTATTTCAGGACCGAAATTGAATAGGGCTAGAACACAAAATATAGCTCCTAAAATTCTAGCTATAACCCAAATTGTGCTTACATTAAATAAAGCATTTAAAAAAATATTTTTAATTATAAAATCTGGTTTGAATACCTTAGTTATTATACTAAATATTGCAGATATACAAACCGTTAAAGTAATAATAGAAGTCAAATATCCTTCTAATAAAGATGCAAGATACTTTGACATTAATGCTACTGGTATAGTAATTTCTCCATTAAATTTAATAGGTACCATAAATAAAAGCATTCCTATTAAAGATGGAATAATAAAAATAAGAGAATTTTTAAGAGAAATTTCATCTCTAGTTATATTTTTCATCTCGGTCTCCTTTATATGAAAGTAATTTATATTTATACACAGGAATTAATTTTAATACATATTTAATCTAAAAATCAATATATTTTTATACAAAAACAACTAAAATTTATACAAAAATATTATGTTAATATTTTCTTATAATAAGGATAAACTAAATTTATCAATTAACTAAGGGAGAATTTATTATGAGTAAGAAAAATGTTATTACATATTTAGTTATTTTAAATTTATTTGCCATATTAATAATATTATTAAGTAATGTTTATATAATAAAAAAATTTGTAAGTGTAATATTTTCAGTTGTAATCATACCAATAATATTTGGAGTATTTTTATTTTATATACTAAGACCATTAAATAAATTATTTATACAAAAGAGAATGAATAAAGGAATGGCAGCAGCCTTAACAATATTTATTTTTTTCTTTATAGTAGCAGGAATAGGTAAATATTTTGGCGATTATTTTATAGATCAATTTATAAGCGTTAAAGAAATATTTTTAAAAATAATAGAAGCAAGAAGTGATACAGAAAATATAGGAAGTATGGTTAAAAGAAGTGTTTTAAATGTTGATTATTATGATAAATTTTTAGGCGATATACAAAACTACATAGTTTTAATATCTACTAATATAAAAAGGCTTTTTAATAAAGGAATTCAATTATTTTCTGATATATTATTAGTAGTTTTAATAGCTTTTTATTTACTTAAAGATGAAGAAAATATAAAGGAAGCATTAATAAAATTATTTCCTAGGAAATATAGAAATAAGGCTAAAGATATAGTGGCAGAGGGAGATGAAGTCTTATCAGCATATATAATTGGTCAAGCAAAAGTTGCACTATCACTAGCTATAATGATATTTATTGGGTATAAAATCATAGGAATGATAAATCCATTACTTTTAGCTTCAGTAACATTTATTTTAGCTTTTATACCTTTTATTGGCTTCTTTATATCTTTAATACTTCCATATATAATTGCTATAGCCTTAGGATGGAAGATGATTTTGAAATTATCAATATTAGTATTAATAGCACAAACCCTTAAAGGTAGAATAATAGTGCCTTTAATTATGGGAAAAACTATGAAGATACATCCTATAACAGATATTTTTTTAGTGGTAGGAGCAGCCACTTTAATTGGGCCTATTGGAGCTTTTGCTATAGTACCGATTTATTCTTTAGCTAAAGTTATTTATAAGTACTTTAATAGAGAATTAGATGAAAAAATAAGAGAGTTTAAAGAATAGTATCTTTTATCTACTTTTTAGGTGGAAAAAATATTTAAGAATACTTATAATTAAAGCAAGAAATAATTACGGGGGATCAGGAGAATGGATAATAGAGAAAAGATAAAAAAAGCTAATAGGATAGTAGTAAAAGTAGGAACTTCAACACTAACATATGAAAATGGAAATATAAATTTAACTAGAATAGAGAAGTTAACAAGAGTACTATCAGATATTATGAATTCAGGAAAAGAAGTAATATTAGTTACTTCAGGAGCTATAGGTGTTGGAGTATCTAAGTTAAAACTTAAGGAAAAGCCTAAAACTATAAGAGAAAAACAAGCAGTTGCAGCTGTTGGACAATGTGAACTTATGCACATATATAGTAAGTTTTTTGGAGAATATAGTCATACAGTTGGGCAAGTACTTTTAACTAGAGATGTAGTTGAAGATGATCATATTAGAGAGAATGTTTGTAATACCTTCGAAACATTAATTGAAAATAGAATTATACCTGTTGTTAATGAAAATGATACAGTATCTATAGATGAGATAGAAAATATAGTGAGATTTGGTGATAATGATAATTTATCAGCTATAGTTGCTAAGTTAGTTAATGCTGACTTATTAATAATATTATCTGATATAGATGGTTTTTATGATTCAGATCCTAGAAAAAATGAAAATTCAGAGCTTATAAGAGAAATAACAGAAATAACACCAGAGCTTGAAGAGTGTTGTGGTGGAGCAGGAAGTAATTTAGGAACTGGCGGAATGATAACTAAATTAACTGCAGCAAGAACAGCAACAGAAGCAGGAGTACATATGGTTTTAGCAAATGGAGAAAACCCAAAAATATTATTAAGTATATTAAATGGAGAGGAAATAGGAACATTATTTGTTTCAAATAAATAAGGGGGAGTTTTAAGTGATATTAGATTTAAAGGAATTAGGAAAAAATGCTAAAGAAGCTTCTTACGATTTAGGAATAGCATCTACCACAGAAAAAAATAATGCATTAGAATTAATGGCAAAAGCTTTAATAGATAATACAGAAGAAATTATAAAGGAAAATGAAAAAGACTTAAATATAGCAATTGAAAAGGGCACCTCAAAGGCTATGCTAGATAGATTAGCTTTAAATGAAGATAGAATTAATGATATGGCAAAAGGGTTAACAGATCTTATTGCATTAGATGATCCAATTGGAGAAGTTATAGAAATGTGGAAAAGACCTAATGGAATTCAAATAGGAAAGCAAAGAGTTCCAATAGGGGTAATCGGAATAATATATGAAGCTAGACCAAATGTAACTTGTGATGCTGCAGGACTTTGTTTAAAAACCGGAAATGCAGTAATTCTAAAAGGCGGAAGTGATGCTATAAATTCTAACAAGGCTATTACTAAAGTATTAAGAGAAGCCTTAATAAAAGCTGGTTTACCTAAAGATTCAATTCAATTAGTTGAAGATACTAGTAGGGAAACTGCAACTAAGATGATGAAACTTAATGAATATATAGATGTTTTAATTCCAAGAGGAGGGGCAGGATTAATACAAGCTGTAGTTAAAAATGCTACTGTTCCTGTAATTGAAACAGGAGTTGGAAACTGCCATATTTACGTAGATGAAGTTTGCGATTTTGAAATGGCTAAGAATATAATAGTAAATGCAAAAACTTCAAGACCATCAGTATGTAATGCAGCAGAAAAAATGCTTATTAATGAAAAAATAGCAAAGGACTTTTTACCTATTGTTGTACAAGCTTTAAGAGAAAAGGATGTTGAAATAAGAGGAGATGAAAAGGTTAAGTATATAATACCTGATGCTACATCTGCTACTGAAGAAGATTGGAGCAAGGAATACTTAGACTATATAATAGGAGCTAAAGTAGTTAAGGATGTAAATGAAGCCATTACTCATATTAATAAATATGGTTCTGGACATTCAGAAGCCATTGTAACTGATAGCTATAAGAATTCTCAAAAATTCTTAAGCAAAGTAAATGCAGCAGCAGTTTATGTTAATGCATCAACAAGATTTACAGACGGTGGAGAATTCGGTTTTGGAGCAGAAATAGGAATAAGTACTCAAAAGCTTCATGCAAGAGGTCCAATGGGACTTAAAGAACTTACTACTATTAAATATATAATCTATGGAAATGGACAAATTAGGTAAAGATGTGCTATCGCACTATGAAAAAATTAAAGAATGAAAGAATGAAAATTAAAAAAAGGGTTACAAGTAACTTGTAACTCTTTATTTTTTTAGTTAATATAAACTTTCTAGAATTATTTAAATTACAAAATAAAGAATATCACTTATCAGAAAGTAACTGAAGATACAAAACATAAATTAATTGCTGAGGCTCCTTGTCCAGAAGTATCTATTAAAGCTAAGGCTGCGCCAGTAGCTAATACAGTATTATTTCCTGAAATAACATTATTTCTATTTGTGTCCACATTTGAAACTTGGTTACCAATATTACTTTCAAATAGCTTTCTTAGTTCTTCTTGGCAACAATTTTCACATGAATCTGGAATTTCTGCTATGGTATTATCTAATAAAAGCTTCAAAGCATCAGGAACATTATCAGATGAGCCATCAACTAAACTAAGGCTGTGTATCAGCTCTATTTCACAAATTGATACTATTGTTCCATTTGAAAGCTCAACTAAAAGTGCTGTAGATGAAGCGTTTGCATCTGGGAAAAATCTTACTATGCTTACGTTATTTGCAGCTGGTTGAGGAGCTATTGTTTCTATTCTTATATCAGAAGCGCCAACAGCTTTCAAATAACCTAAAACTGCTCTTAACCCAGCTAAACAACATTCACATTCTCCACCTCCAGCAGGTCCTGGAGGGCCTGGGGGTCCTGGTGCTCCTGGTGCTCCTGGTGCTCCTGGTGCTCCTGGTGCTCCTGGTGCTCCTGGTGCCCCTGGTGCTCCTGGTACTCCAGGCAATCCAGGTTGTCCAGCAGGCCCTTGAGGTCCAGGGCAACAATCATGGAAACAAGAACATTTATTTCTCATACAATCTTCATCTCTACTCACTCTACAATTATCCTCCCTTATATAGAAATGGTTTGAACATGTATCTCCAGTCCGTTGCCAAAAAGTATATTTTTCACCATCAATAAAGTAATCCATTGTGATAGAGGAACTATTTCGTTTAATCATAAGCCTCCTAACTATAATAAATAATTGTTATATAGTTAATAATATATTCACTAGAGATTTATTTGTTCTATAAAGACTTAATAGATTGCTGAAAAAATTACTATGGAAGTTTTTTATTAGATTATATTTATATTTAAAAGTAAAATATTATAATAAAGAGCTACATGTATTAAATAACTTGTAGCTCTTTTGTTTTAAACTGTTCTCATTGAACCTCTATTTTTTCTAATATCAAATAAATTTTCAATAAACCAGTAATCAATAAATTTACCATCATTAACTAGTTGTAATATCTCCTCTTTAGTTGCCCATTTAACTGACTGAACTTCTTCATATTGAAGGCTTAAATCTTTTATATCTATATCTCTTTCGATAATATAGTAATCATCAAAGCCCTTATCAAAGTTTATAGTAAAAAATGGGCGTTCATTTGACAAATCAATTTTGTGACCTATCTCTTCTAAAGTTTCTCTTTCAGCTGCTTCTGTACTTGTCTCACCAGCTAAAGAACTTCCTCCAACTGTTAGATCCCACATATTTGGCCATCCATTTTTCCATGGCTGACGTTGTTGAATAAGCATTTCATTCTTTGAGTTGAAAATACAAACATGAACTACAAGATGGAAATCACCATTACCGAATTCACTACCACGCTTCATTTGTCTACCAGTTAAGTTTCTATTTTTATCATAAATATCCCACAGTTCCATCATAATTCTCCTATAAAGTAATAGCTAAGAGGCAAGAAATTAAATGGACGTATATTTTACTTCTTACCTCTAAATTTTTACTTATTAACTGTTACTTATTACTTAACCTTGTAGCCCATTTTCTTGTCTTTCCATATTTTCGATAACTACATCGTAGATATCTCCTAGTGATGAACAATACTCAAGAAGTATCCATGGAGTATTAGTGTGGAAGTGAACCTTTATTAAATCCTCGTCACCAACTGCTAATAAGCAATCACCTTCTATATTTTTTGTTATATATTCATTAATGTCATCTTCTGATAAATTTTGTCCTTCAATTAATAATTGAGTATCAAATTTAAATTCAAGCATAATTAAATCTCCTTTCCATTTAAGTTTATATATTATAAAATGAGTATAGCATACTCACAAAAAAATAAAAGATATCTCTTTTTTATATGTTCACTTGGAACTAAAGAATGAAGAGATATCTTTTATTTTTAGTTATGCTTTGTTTTTTAATTTATATGAGGATAGTCCTAATAGTATTAATGAAATTCCTAGAAGTAAAACTATAGTATTTATTTCATTTCCTAAGGTTGCACCATAAAGTACATTGCTATTTGAACTATTAATCCAAGTTGTTGGTATTACTTTCGAGATATTCTTTAATACTGTTGGCATAATATCTCTTGGCCAGAAGCAACCACCAAGCATTGCAAAAGGAAGTATTACAAGAGTACTTATTGTTCCAGATACTCTTAAGTCCTTTGCGTGGGTAGTTATAAATACTCCAAGGGAAATTGTAAATATACCAAATATTAAGAATAAAATATATAAGCTTAATGGAGAATCTCCTAAATTAAACTTAAATACATATTTAAAGGCTAAGAAATATAAGGTTATTTGAACAAAAGTAATTACTAAAAATGAAAGTAAGCTTTGGAATATATACTTAAACCTAGTCATTGGAGTAGTAAATAATCTTGTAAATACGTTCTTTTCTCTATCCTTTAATATTATATTAGTTGCTGCTGTTGCTGAAAATAGTAAATTAAGTACTATAAATGCCATAGCAGTATCTGTTTTAGATTTATTTCCTTCGCCTTTATCTACACTGGTATAAGACATTTTATATGAACCATCTGAATAATTCTTAATTGCATTAAAGAACTTATCTTCATCACCATTAGAATTTTTAGCAAAGGTTTTTAATATATTAATATAATTATCTAATGAAGCTTTAATAGCAGTAGAAGTGTTTCCTTCTTTAGCTTCATAAGTTTTAATAATTGGATTTTCTCCATTTATTAACTCCTTGGTATATCCTTCAGGAATAACTATTGCATAATCTATTTCATTATTAATTAAATTATCTTGTATAGTTTCTTCTCCATTAAAGTTAATTTCTGCTTTATCTTTAATATTAATTATTATATCTTCTGTAACAGTTGTTTTATCATTATCTATAACAGTAACCTTTAATGGTGCTGTTCCATTTGAGCCAGAAAAAGCAATTATCATAAATATTAAAGGTAATACTATTAAAAATAAAATATTTAATTTTTCCCTGAATAATCTTTTTAATGTTGCTTTAAAAATTGTCATATTCTTTCTCTCCTTCCTATTATACTAGCTCCCATAAATAATAAGGCTGATATAATCCAAAGGCCTAATATACTTAGAAAGACTTCTTTTGAAGCTCCACCATAGATTGATTTAAATATGGCATTTGAAGCTAAGGCATTAGGTGTTAATTTAGCTATAAATCCAATGATTCCATCAAAGTTTACTTTAACAAAACCACCACTTAAGAATGTAAATATAGGAACTATAACATTTAATAGAGCTAGTCCAAGTAAACCTTTCTTTGTAGCCATTACTGCAAATATACCTAGCATTGTAGATAATACGGATAATGAAAAGGCTGTTAATATTATAGTTGGCAGGTTATTACCAAAATTAACTCCAAAAGCAAAATTAGATATCATTAGAAGTATTAGTACTTGAACCATAATTGTAAGAACTACGCCAATACCTTCACCAATAAATATTTCAGCAAGGTTTAAAGGTGTTGATCTAAATCTACTACCAACTGAACCATAATAAGATTTATCTATAGCAAAGTTAGCATAAATAGATCCATACATTACTATCATTACAAGCATTGTTACTGCATAATAATCAATAGCAGAAGGCTTTTTACCTGATATGGATACTGATTCATCTTGGAAGTTATTATTTTGTTCTATGATAAAACTTCTTGATTGAATCTTAGCTAGAGCTTCCATTGCATTTGCTGAAGAAGAATAGGTTTCTATTATTCCCTTAACTATTGAAACTCCTAATTGATTAAATTCAGAACCAACTAGTTCTAATTTGCCAGTAGAATTTTCATCATATATAACTAATGCATCATATTTTCTATTTTCCACTAAGTCTTTTCCTTCTTGAACATTAGTTATCTTTTCAACTTGTATAATATCACTAAGCTCATCTAGGGTAATAAAGTTTTCAAAGGCTTCAGCACCTTTAGTTGTATCATTATCTACATATAATAAATTTACTTTATCAATGGTTCTTGCTGTAAAGTCCTCATTATTTTTAAGAGCATTTCCTAGTATTAATATTAAAAATATTGGTATTAAGATCATTGTTATAAGGCTTTGTATGTCTCTTAATGATTGTAGTAGTCTATATTTTACTATGGTTAAAATTTTCATAAGCCAAGACCTCCTTAATCTCTAAGGCTTCTACCAGTAAGTTGAAGAAATACTTCTTCTAATGAAGCTATACTTCCATCTTCATGTTTTACTAAAGCCTTAAGTTCATCGTTAGTACCTTTTGCAATTATTTCACCGTGATCTATTATGCATATGTCAGAACAAATGCTATCGACTTCCTCCATATAGTGTGAAGTATAAATTACAGTTGAGCCTTGCTCATTTAATTTCTTTATAGTTTCTAAAATATTATTTCTTGATTGAGGATCAATACCTACTGTTGGTTCATCAAAGATAATTAATTTAGGTTTATGAACAATAGCACAAGCTATATTTAATCTTCTTTTCATTCCACCAGAAAACTTAGGAGGAAAATCTTTTTTTCTATCCCATAGGCCTACAAACTCAAGAGTTTCCTTTACGGCAGCTTTAAGTTCTTTTCCTCTTAGTCCATATAATTCTCCAAAAAACTTAACATTTTCTTCTGCTGTTAAATCATCTATCAAAGCTAAATCTTGTGGAACAACACCTAAGTTCTTCTTAATGTATACTGAGTTCTCTTTTATATTCTTTCCAAATATTTTAACCTCTCCAGAGTACTTAGAGAAAAGTCCGCTTAAAATACTGATTGTTGTAGTTTTACCAGCTCCATTTGGTCCTAAGAATCCGAAGATTTCTCCTTCTTTAATATTTAGATTTTTTATATTTACTGCTTTAAAATCTTTATAGTTTTTAACTAGATTATTTATTTCTATTATCAATATAATTACCTCCTATATGAACAGTGTTCATTTAAATCTATATAAATAGTAATACTATAAGAGCATTGGTACAAACATAGAAATAACTTAAATTACCTTATATTTATTTAGTTAGATAAAATATCTCGAAAATAGTCGAATTTACTTATAAATACATTTTAAATGTACATATATAAATAAAACTTATTGAATTAAGTTATTTATAGAAAATATAAAACAATAATATTATAATTATAATATGTTAAAATTTGTGATTTAAGGAGAAATGTATGAAGTATAGATATAAGTTTAAATGTAAATCCTTTAATAAACTTAATATAAATGAACTTTACGAAATAGTTAAGTCTAGATATGAAGTCTTTGCTTGTGAGCAAGAAATAACTAGTGAAAATGACTTTGATGATAAAGATAAAGAATGTATGCATTTATTTGCTATGGATAATGAAAACCAAAGGGTAATAGGATATTGTAGATTATTACCACCTGGACTAGCTTATAAAGAAGCATCAATAGGTAGGGTTTTAGTTTTAAAAGAATATAGAAACAAAGGTTTAGCTAAGGAAATGATGCTTAAGGCAATAGAAGAAATAAAGAAGAATTATAATGTTAGTAACATAACATTATCAGCTCAAACATATATTAAAAATTTATACATATCTGTTGGGTTTATAGAAGTATCAGAGGAATATGAAGAAGCAGGAATATCTCACGTAAAAATGAAATTTAGAATATAATATAAGGAGAATTTATGAGGAAGATTAAATTAAATAAGTGGGGGAAAAAGGTTATGGGAATATTTATATCTTTAATTGCAATAACTATAATAATCATAAGTATTGCCATTTCAACAGTAAATAGTTATAAAAAGTATATTTATAATATTGAAGATATGCCTAGTGCTAATGATGCAATAATAGTCCTTGGTGCAGGCGTTAGAGGGGATGGAACACCTTCTGATATTTTATCTGATAGACTAGAAACATCATTAGAAGTTTATAAGGCTGGGCTTGGTAAGACATTTATTTTAAGTGGTGATCATGGCAGAGAAGAGTATAACGAAGTTAGGGCTATGAAGGAATACATTATGAAAGGTAATGTAGATGAAAAACTAATTTTTATGGATCATGCAGGTTTCAGCACCTATGATACCATGTATAGAGCTAAGGAAATTTTTAAGGTAGATAAAGCTGTTATAGTTACTAATGAATATCACCTACCAAGAGCTTTATATATAGCACGAAAGTTAGGTATATATGCTTATGGTGTAAAATCTGATATAAGAGAATATCAATTAATGGATAGCTATAAGAAACGTGAGCTTTTAGCTCAATTAAAGGATTTTGCTTATGTAAATATTTTAAAACCAGAACCTAAATTTTTAGGGGATGCTATTCCTGTAAATAGCTCTGATGGAAGAGTAACAGAAGACGGAAAAAATGAAGAAATGAAAGAATGAAGAAATTAAAGAATGAAAGGAGCTGTCACAACAGCTCCAAATTGAAAATTTAGAAACTCCGCAAGGAGTTTTTTCCTTTATTCTACATTTTACATTATTCATTAGAAATTGTGTTGTAGCACAATTTCTTATCTAGTTATCTCTTCATGAGTTACACGAGTTGCTGAAAAAATTAATTCACCATTTTCCTCATTTATATCAATTAATAGAGGTCGTACATCAGTAAGAGTTATATTACCATTAATAACTGAACTGTGATTTTCACCATTTAATACGTAATTTAGGATTAAATCGGATTTTTCCATAATTGGTGAAGGGTAAATTTCTTCATTAGTATCATTACTCATTGCTTTTATTGTTCCTAACTCAATAGGATGTCCACCCATACCAGTTCTTTCAATGGTCACTTTATCTAAATTATGAGATGTATGATTTTTTACATAAATAATGGTGTTCCGTTTATTAAGACCACCACCCCAAATTAATAAAGGAATAGGAATTTTTTGAACTTCTCTTTTCATTATAAATCCTCCTAATTTAAATATTTTTACTAGATACTCTTTCAGTATTAAATACTAAGTTATTATCTTCTTCTGTAATTTCAATAATTAATGGTCTTATAAAGGAGGGTATAATTTTTTTAATATATTATCTCTCCTTAAAATTAATTATTTTCTGGTCGTACACGTGCAGTTTTAAATAACAAGGTATTATTTTCTTCAAAAATAGATATAGTGATTGGCCTTATATCAGTGAAAAATATATTATCATATACAGTTGAACTATAAGTTTCACCATTTAATGTGTAAGTGAAAATTAGTTTTGATCTTTCTCTTGAGGTTGAGATACACATTTCTTCACTAGTTGATTTCATTGATTTAATGTTACCTAATTTAATTGGATGACCACCTTCTCCAGTGTGCTCAATGGTACATTTCTCTAAATCTTTAGATGATTTATTATTTATAGAAACCACCACATTATTGATAGATATAGTAAGCATATAGAACCTCCTAATATATATATTATATTATATTATACCATATTAAGTGTTTTATGGGGATATATGGATAAAATTAATTTAAAACAAAAATGTAAAAATATAGAATTGAGATGAAATAGGAATTCTAAAATACAGATATTCATTCTGTTAACAAAATATTAACGTTCGTGTTTTATTTGTTAGGAATAAATAAAAGATACATTTTCTAATAAAATTTATTAAAAATATTGATTTTATACGAATGAAGTGATAGTATACTAATGTAAACATTCGAATAAATGAAAGAGGTATTTTTATGGAAAAGTTTTTTAAACTTAAGGAAAATGGCACAGATGTTAAAACTGAATTAATGGCAGGATTAACAACATTTTTGACAATGGCATATATCTTATTCGTAAATCCATCTATTTTAGCAGCAGCAGGCATGGATAAGAATTCAGTTTTTGTAGCTACTATTATTGCTGCAGCGGTAGGAACTCTAATAATGGGTTTAGTAGCTAATGTACCTTTTGCTCAAGCTCCTGGAATGGGCTTAAATGCATTTTTCACTTTTACAGTAGTATTAGGTTTAGGATTTACATGGCAACAAGCATTAGCCATGGTATTTATTTGCGGAATTATTAATATAATTATTACTACTACTAAAATAAGAAAAATGATAATACAAGCTATTCCTCATTCACTTCAATATGCAATATCAGGTGGTATAGGATTATTTATTGCATTTTTAGGAATTAAACAAGCACATTTTATTACTTTCACAGGTGAAGCTGCTAATCAAATTGCTTCATCAGAAGGTTCAACAATATTTAATAGTGTAAATTTAGCAATGACTAATTTTAAGGACCCAGTAGCTTTATTAGCTCTAATAGGATTAGTAATTACAATTATATTAATGCTTCTTAATTTTAAGGGAGCAATTTTATTTGGAATTCTTATAACTACAGTTATTGGTATTTTCATGGATGTAACACAAGTTCCTGATTTTTCACAAATATCATTTGGAATTCCAAGCATAGCGCCAACATTTTTAAAGTTAGATTTTGCAGGATTATTTAGTGATCCATCTAAAATATCTCTTGTATTAATTACAATTTTTGCATTTTCTTTATCAGATACTTTCGATACTATTGGTACATTCTTAGGAACAGGAAGAAAAGCAGGTATATTTGATGAAAATGATGAAAAGTTATTTGAAAGTGAAAATAATTTCTCATCAAAGTTAGAAAGAGCTTTATTTGCAGATGCAACAGCAACATCAATAGGAGCACTTTTTGGTACAAGTAATACAACAACTTATGTTGAAAGTGCAGCAGGAATCGGACAAGGTGGAAGAACTGGATTAACTTCTGTTACAGTAGCAGTATTATTTATATTATCATTATTTATATCACCAATAATGGGAATGGTGCCATCAGCAGCAACAGCACCAGCTTTAATAGTAGTAGGTGTTTTAATGATGGAATCCTTCAAGAATATTGATTGGAGTGAGTTTGAAGTAGCCCTTCCAGCATTCTTTGTAGTAACATTTATGCCTTTTACAGGAAGCATTTCAAATGGTGTGGCAGCTGGATTTATGACATATTGTTTAGTTAAAATAGTTAAGAAAGAAGCTAAGGATGTTCATCCAATAATGTATATAGTGAGTGCATTGTTCTTAATTAACTTCATAATAGGGGCACTGTAATTATAAAAAATAAAATAGAATAGAATTTTTAATAAGGTGAAATATCAACTTAAATTTAATGATATTTCACCTATTTTATTTTTTTATTTGATATTTATTATAATAGAGGGAAAAGTTCCAATGATTATATAAAGTAATAATATTTATATTTAAAGGACAATATGATATATTAAAAATTAAAGTTTATTATTATAAAATAAGTGGAGGAATTTTTATGGGTAAGCCGTATGGTAGGAGTTGCGTATTAATAACTGGAGCTACTACTGGTATAGGATATGAATTAGCTAAGCTATATGCAAAGGATGAAAATAACTTGATTCTAGTTGCGAGAAATGAAGATAGACTAAAAGAGGTAAAGGATGAATTAAGCTTATACAATATTAATATTTATACTATTTCTTTAGATTTATCTGAGGATAACTCTTGTGAAAAAGTATTAGAATATGTGAATAAAAATAATTTATCTGTGGATATTTTAATAAATAATGCAGGGGTAGGTTCCTTTGGGTATTTAAGTGAAATAGAAATGGAAAAGGAGCTTAAGTTAATTGATATAAATATTAGGGCATTAACCGAACTAACCAAAATATTTTTACCAGCTATGATAGAGCATGGAGAAGGCTCTATCATGAATGTGGCATCTACAGCTGCTTTTTGTGCTGGGCCAAAAATGGCAACATATTATGCTTCGAAATCCTACGTATTAAATTTCACAGAGGCTTTATATGAAGAGGTAAAGGGAAAAAATATTAAAATAAGCTGTTTATGCCCAGGGCCTGTAAGAACAAGTTTTCAAGAAAAGTCTGGTATAAAGAAAAAGGAATCTGCTAAAAAAGCATTAATGACACCAAAGGAAGTAGCTAAAATTGCTTATAAAGATTTCAAAAAGGGAAAACTTATAATAATTCCTGGATTAAAAAACAAGATAATTATATTGGTTAATAAGTTTATACCTAGAAGTTTATCTAGAAAAATAATATTAATGATGAACAAAGGTTAGGTGATACTATTGGAAGAAAATCTAAAAGAGGAAGTTCTAGAACTATATGAGACATTAATAGAAAATGGAGTTACTTTTTATTATGGAAGTGAATCAATACCAACTGGAGAAGTAACAAGGCTTGATATTTTAGAGGATAATAGGATTGAAATAGAACTAAATGATTTTGAAACATATGAAATTAATATTGGAGATTTTATAGAATACCATTCAAAAGAAGGAGCTAATTATCATACATGGCCTGATTGTAGAAAGTTTGATGCCAAACTTTCTACAATGAAAAATGAAGAATGTAGAATGTAGAATCAAGGAGAAAACTCCTTCGGAGTTTTAGGGAATGAAAGAATGAAAAAAATAAAGGAATTCAGTTTTTAGCTGAATTCCTTTAATATTTAACTTCAATAAATTCAGAAGGAATTTATTCCATAATTATTTCATTATTTCATTCTTTCATTTATTAAGCATTATGCATTATCAATTATGCATTAGAAACTTTAGTTTCTAAAAATCACTTCCTCTTTTGAGAACATAAATTTAGCGAATATAATGGCTGCAATTATATAAACTATATGCCAACCTATAACTAAAGCTATGTGTTTAATATCGAATATTCCAACAGTGAATTCTTTCATTAAGCAAATTGCATTGGTTACAGGGATATTAAAGAATATTGGATTTATTCCTTTAGCATCCATCATATATGGAATGAAGGATAAAATCATAGTTGGCATTGTAATAGCAGCTAAGTATGAATTTGCTTCTTTAGTTGATCTTGCATATATACTTACTGATATTTGTAATGCTGATAAGGTTACAAGCACTAAGCAACCTACTACTAACATACCAAGTATAGTTGATGGTGCTAAATTAAATTGTATTTCTCCCTCTCCAAAGTTCATAAATCTTTGCATTGAAAATACCATAGCAGCTAGGTTTGCAATTAAGGCTATAAAGGATACTGTGCATAAGGCTGTAATTTTACCCCAAAGTAAAGATGACCTTTTAGCTGAAGTTGAAAGCAATGGCTCAAAAGTGAATCTTTCTTTTTCACCTGCTCCTAAGTCGGCTGCCATACCAACAGTTGAAGATACCATTAATATTACTATAAGTGTTGGTATCATAGTAAGAAGCATTGATGCCATAGAGTTTACATTTTCACTATCGGCACTTATTCCAGATTTAATATTAACCTCAAAGGGTTTTAATATTGAAGGATCAATACCACTAGCAGTTAATCTTTGTTCTACAATTGTGCTTTTATAATTATCATAAATCTCGCTAACCATACTGCTTGCAAGCATTGATTTGTTTGACTCTTCATCAATTAATAAATCAATAGCATCATTTTTACCAGCAGCTATATTTTCATCGAAGTTTTCTGGAATATTTATTATTAACTGAATATCTCCATTTTTTAAAGCTTCAGTAGGAGAATCTACTTCAGGAATTTTAATATTTTCTAAGGAGGTAATTACTTTTGCCATAGTAGAATCAGTATCACCATCTATATAGATATTAATTTCTTTTTCAACATCCGTTACTGCTTTTTCCATTGAGGAAGACATAAATTTAAACATTAGAGGATAAATAAGTATTGGAAGTATTAATGTAAATACTAATGTTTTTTTATCTCTAACAATATCTAATAATTCTTTCTTTAAAACAGTTGTAAAGTTATTCATTAGTATGACCTCCTATAAGTGTTAGGAATGTTTCCTCTAAATCGTTATTATTATATTTTTCTGCTAATTGTGGTAATGTGCAATTTTCTAGAAGTTTTCCCTTATTAATAATTACAACTCTATCACATAACTTTTCTACTTCTTTCATAGAGTGACTTGAGAATAAGATAATCTTATTTTCCCTTTTGCACTGAAGTATGAAGTCTTGTACAATTCTTGCAGCACTTACATCTAGCCCAGTGGTTGGTTCATCAAATAACATAACAGATGGATTATGAACTATAGATCTTGCAATAGAAATTTTTTGCTTCATACCTCGTGAATATTTTCCAACAGGTTTATTTATATAGTCTTCCATCTCAAAACTTTTAGCTAATACATCTATTCTTTCATCAGCTTCTTTTTTATTCATACCATATAGGTTAGCGAAATATCTTATGTTTTCTCTTCCAGTTAATCTATCATATAAGCCTACATCCCCTCCAAAAAGTATTCCAATTTCTTTTCTTACTTTTTCAGGATTTGATTTTACATCGATGTCATTTACTTTAATATCTCCTGCTGAGATTTCTAGCATTGTAGAAATCATTCTTAGAGTTGTGGTTTTACCAGCACCATTTTCACCAAGTAGACCAACTATTTCACCTTTATCTACTGAAAAGGATAAGTTATCAACTACAGTTACTTTTTTAAAACTTTTGCTGACATTATTTAAAATAAGCATATGGTTCCTCCTTTTATATAGTGGTAAAAAATATTTTTTAAAGAGTTATAATATACTATTTTACAATATTTAGGTGGAGAAATCAATGTATATTTGAATTTTTTTACATATTGATGAAAATATACATTTAAAGTGAAATATCAGCTATTGGAATATTATATAAAAAAGTAGAAAAAGGGGTTAGAGATAATAATCATCCCAGAATATATGAAAAATATTCAATGAAAATAAATAGATTATGGTATAAAAATAGAATATTAATGAATAAATATTCATAAATATGTTTTAAATTCAAGTAAAATAATATATTATATATATTAGATGAATAATATACAACTTATATACTATCACTATATTTATATCAGTAATGGTTTTGTGAAGTTTAAAATGGTTTGTTAAATTAGTTTTCTATATATGTATAAATATTAATATAGTAAATCTTGACATATATATGGAGAAAATATAGAATAATATAAAAAGGTAATAATTTTTATATCAAGTTAAAAAGTACACTTTAAATTGGTCCTGTGAGGCCAGAAAGGGAGTATGTATTTATGTTATATTTATATTCACAAAATAATTGCATAGAAATGTCAGTTAGGACCTTTTCTAATACTGATATTAAATATAGAAGGATAGTAGGGAGAGAACAGTAATTTTGTTGTCTCCTTAGTATCCTTTTTATTTTAGTAAGATAAGCTTTTATGAAGTGTATTTTTAGCTATATATATTTATATTTTAGGAGGGCTAAATATGAAAGCAAAGCTAATATTAGAAAATGGCATGATTTTTGAAGGCAAAGCCTTTGGATATTTAAAAGACAGTATAGGAGAAGTGGTATTTACTACAGGAATGACAGGCTATCAAGAAGTTTTAACAGATCCATCCTATTATGGACAAATTGTTACTATGACTTATCCTCTTATAGGTAATTACGGAATAAACCTAGAGGATATGGAATCAAGAACACCGAAGGTTAAGGGATTTATAGTAAGAGAAAAGTGTAATTTCCCAAATAACTTTAGATGTGAAATGGACCTTGAAAGTTATTTAAAACAAAATAAGATTATAGGTTTAGAAGGCATAGACACAAGAGCATTAACTAAGGTATTAAGAAATTATGGAACTATGAAGGGTATGATTTCTTTAGAAGATGTTACTTTAGAAGATGTAAAGGAAAGAGTAGAAGGATTTTCAAATAAAAATGCAGTTAGTATAGTAAGTACAAAAGAAAAGTACACTATAGATGGCGAAGGAAAGCATGTAGCAATAATTGATTTTGGAATAAAGGAAAATATAATTAGAAACTTTAAAAAGAGAGGCTGTAAATTAACAGTATTTCCAATGAGTGCAACTGCAGAAGAAGTTTTAAAAATAAATCCAGACTTAGTATTTTTATCAAATGGACCTGGAGATCCAGAAGACCTAGGGGATGTAATAAAAAATATAAAGAGTTTAGTAGGGAAAAAACCTTTAGTAGGTATATGCTTAGGACATCAACTTTTAGCATTAACTTTAGGTGGTAAAACTACTAAATTAAAATTTGGACACAGAGGATGTAATCATCCAGTTAAGGATTTAGAAGAAAATAAAGTCCATATTACATCACAAAACCACGGATATGTAGTTGAAACATTACCAGAAGATGTTGTAGCAACTCATATCAATATTAATGATGGAACTATTGAAGGTATGAAGCATACAAAGCTTCCAATATTCTCAGTTCAATTCCATCCAGAAGCTGCAGCAGGGCCACAGGATAGCGAATATATATTTGATAAATTCATAAAGTATGCACTATAGGAGGAATTAGGATATGCCATTAAATAAAGATATAAAAAAAGTTTTAGTTATAGGGTCAGGACCGATAGTTATAGGCCAAGCAGCAGAATTTGATTATTCAGGAACTCAAGCTTGCCAAGCCTTAAAAGAAGAAGGAATAGAAGTAGTATTAGTAAATTCAAATCCAGCAACTATTATGACAGATGCAGAAGTTGCAGATAAGATTTATATAGAACCATTAACAGTAGAATTTTTAGAAAAAGTTATTGAAAAGGAAAGACCAGATAGTATGATTACAGGAATGGGCGGTCAAACAGGACTAAACTTAGCTGTAGAATTATACGAAGAAGGGATTTTAGATAAATATAATGTAAAAGTAATTGGAACCTCTATTCAATCTATTAAAGAAGGAGAAGATAGAGAGCTTTTTAGAAATATGATGAATAGAATTAATGAGCCAGTTATTCAAAGCAAAATAATAACTGAAATGGAAGCAGGGGTTAGATATGCTGAAGAAATAGGATATCCAGTAATAGTTAGACCAGCCTATACTTTAGGGGGAACTGGTGGAGGAATAGCTGATAATGAAGCACAGTTAAGAGAAATATTAGCATCAGGATTACAATTAAGTACAATTGGACAAGTTCTATTAGAAAAGTCAGTTAAGGGATGGAAAGAAATAGAGTACGAAGTAATGAGAGACTCTTATGGAAACTGTATAACTGTATGTAACATGGAAAATATAGATCCAGTTGGTATTCATACAGGAGATAGTATAGTTGTAGCACCATCACAAACTTTATCAGACAAAGAGTATCAAATGCTTAGAACTTCAGCAATAAATATAATAAATGCTGTAGGAATTGAAGGCGGATGTAATGTGCAATTTGCATTAAATCCAAATTCTTTTGAATATGCAGTAATAGAAATTAATCCAAGAGTTTCAAGATCATCAGCACTAGCCTCTAAGGCAACAGGTTATCCAATAGCTAAGCTTGCAGCGAAGATAGCTCTAGGTTATGGATTAGATGAAATTAAGAATGCAGTTACTCAAAAAACCTATGCTTGTTTTGAACCAACATTGGATTATGTAGTAGTTAAGATTCCAAAGTGGCCTTTTGATAAGTTCTTTACAGCAGATAGAGCCTTAGGAACTAAGATGATGGCAACAGGAGAAATAATGGCTATAGGCTCTAATTTAGAAGCTGCATTATTAAAAGGAATAAGAAGTTTAGAAATAGGAAAATATTCATTAGATCATCCGAAGTTTAAGGAACTAAGTATTCAAGAATTAAAAGCAATAGTAGTTAAACCAGATGATGAAAGATTATTTGCCTTAGCTGAAATGATAAGAAGAGATTATAGAATTGAAAGTATAGCTAAGATAACAGGAATAGATATATTCTTCTTAGAAAAGTTTAAATGGATAGTAGAAGAAGAAACTAGATTGAAATTAAGTAAAATAGAAGATTTAGATAAAGAATGGTTATTAAATTTAAAGAAAAAGGGATTTTCAGACAAGGCTATAGCAGATATGCTTAAAGTTAGTCCAGAAGATGTTTATAGATTAAGAAGTATATGGAATATTAAACCTGCATATAAAATGGTTGATACCTGTGGAGGGGAATTTGAAGCTTTATCACCATATTACTACTCAACTTATGAGCAATATGATGAAGTAGAAGTATCTGATAAGAAAAAAGTAATAGTTATAGGTTCAGGTCCAATAAGAATAGGACAAGGTATAGAATTTGATTATGCTTCAGTACACTGCGTAAAATCATTAAAGAAAATGGGAATTGAAACTATAATAGTAAATAACAATCCAGAAACAGTAAGTACAGACTTTAATATTTCTGATAAATTATACTTTGAACCATTAACAGAAGAGGATGTCTTTAATATAATTGAAAAAGAAAATCCATATGGTGTTATACTTCAATTTGGTGGACAAACAGCTATAAAGCTTGCTAATTTCTTAAAGGAAAAAGGAATTAAGACTCTTGGAACTACTGCTGATCAAATAGATATGGCTGAAGATAGAGAGAAGTTTGATGAATTACTAGAAAGTCTAGGAATTGATAGACCAAAGGGTAAGGGAATTTGGACTATGGAAGAAGGCTTAGAAGAGGCTAGAAGATTAGGATTCCCAGTGTTAGTAAGACCTTCATATGTTCTAGGTGGACAAGGAATGGAAATTACTCATGATGAGGAAGAATTAAAATATTACTTAAAGAATGCTTTTGCAAAGGATCATAAGAATCCAATATTAGTAGATAAATATTTAATGGGTAGAGAAATAGAAGTAGATGCTATATCAGATGGTGAAGAGATATTAATTCCAGGAATAATGGAACACCTAGAAAGAGCTGGTGTTCACTCAGGTGACTCAGTCACAATGTATCCTAGCCAAAATATCAGCAAGAAAATTAAAAATAAGGTATTAGATTATACAAAGAAATTAGCTATTGCTATTGGAATAAAAGGAATGATAAATATTCAGTTCATAGAGTTTGAAGGTGAGCTATATATAATTGAAGTTAATCCAAGAGCATCAAGAACTGTTCCTTATATAAGTAAGGTAAGTAAAGTGCCAATAGTAGACTTAGCTACAAAGGTAATGTTAGGATATAAATTAAGTGATTTAGGGTATGGGGTAGGAATATATAAGGAACCAGAATTAGTATCTGTTAAAGTCCCTGTATTCTCAACTCAAAAGCTTCCTAAAGTAGAAGTTTCATTAGGACCTGAAATGAAGTCTACAGGAGAAGTATTAGGGATAGGAAGAAATATTAAAGAAGCTTTATATAAGGGCTTCATAGCAGGAAATATGTATCCTTCAAATAAAATGGGAAAGATACTAGCAACTATAAAAGAGCACGATAAGAAGGAATTCCTGCCAATAGCTATGATGCTGTCAACTGCTGGATACAAATTTGTAGCCACTGAAGGAACAGCAAAGCTTTTAAAAGAAGCTAATATAGAAGTAGAAGTAGTAAGGAAATTACATGAAGAAGAACCCAATATATTAGATATAATTAAGAATGGAGAAGTTGATTTAGTGGTAAATACTCCAACAAAGGGCAATGACTCTAATAGAGATGGGTTCTTAATAAGAAGAGCTGCAGTGGAAAGAAATATTGGTGTAATAACAGCCTTAGATACATTAAGAGCAATAGCAGAAGTTATGGTACAAAGAATAGATAAAAAGGACTTAGAGATATTTGATATAACTAAATAAGATTATAAAGACTATATATTATTAATAGTGAAAGAGGCCTTCATATAAATGAAAAGCCTCTTTCTCATATTTATTATAGGTTTATAATAGATCAGAAGGTATTTATTATTTAAAAGTTAATGAATTTATGAAGGAGAAAAGGAAATGGAAAAGTATAAAATGAGTTGGCAGAAGGATGGCATTGTTTTACGTTCCTTTGAGCATGGAGAAGCAGATAAGTATTATAAGGATTGTTTTGAGGTACCAGATGATGAAGTAAATAGATTAACTGGCTCAAGTGGTGATTTTAACTATGAAGGGGTAGTTAACTATTATAATAGAATTGTGGATGATACTGATAGATATGATTTTATGATTATTGATTCAGAGGGAAAATTTATTGGGGAAAGTGTTATTAATGAAATAGATTGGAAATTAAGGTCTGCAAATTTTAGAATTGTCATTTTTAGAAAAGAAGGACGTTCAAAGGGGATAGGCTCATGGGTTGTAAAGACTACTAGAGATTTTGCTTTTGAATACTTAAAGCTTCATAGATTAGAATTAGAAGTATTTACATTTAATCTAAGGGCAAAAAGAGCTTATGAAAAAGCTGGGTTTAAAGTTGAAGGCTTAAAAAAAAGATGCTATTCTTGATGGAAATAAATATGCAGATGTTATTATGATGGCTATTTTAGAAGATGAATGGAAGGAAATAAAAGAGTTAGAATAATATTATATATAATAATTTTTAACTGTAATTTAATAGAATTATATAATAAATAATTTGATTTACATAAATTTCTAGGTGAATATTTTTTAATAAATATTTATAAAAAAAGAGGTATAATCATTGACAATGAACGTATGTTCGGTTATTATAAATATAAAGATAGAACTTATGTTTGCTCGGAGGGGTTATAATGAATAATGATGTTTTTGTAAAATTAAATTATAAAACAATTGGAGAATTTAAGAGCATAATAGTAGATAGACAACATAAAGATTATGATAATAATAAATATATGATTTGTACAGGAAAGTACGACAAAGATGGATGGACATTTGTATTTAAAGCAAATAGTTTAAAAGAAGCAGAGGACTTTATAAGTAAAAACTCTATAAAAAAAAGAAATATAATTAGTAAAAGAAGAATTATAGAAGACAACATCTCACTAATGAATAGTGATAAAATACATATTCCAGCTTGGATATAGGGTGCTGTGGCACAATGTAAAATGAATAATGAAAAATGTAGAATTAAGGAATAAACTCCTTCAGGAGTTTCTAAAATAAATATATTCTACTAATTTGAATAAATTTAGATTTTTAAATTTTGAGCTGCTACGGCAGCTCTTTAATTATTCCAAAGTTATTCATACTTTAAAAATATGAAAGAGTATTTAAAATATACATTTAAAGTGATTCATCAATAAAATCACAATTAATTATATCAAAAATAGTTAAGTATTAAGTTGTTAAATATAAAGGTAGCTTTATAGTAAATGTAGTTAATTCTTTATTACTATTTACACTAATGTTTCCATTATAGCTATCAATTAGCTCTTTAACTATGTATAAGCCGAAGCCATTATCGCCATTTTTATTTGCTTTAGTTGAAAAGCCCTCTTCAAAGATTCTTTCAATAAGCTCCTTATTAATTTCTGGACCATTATTTTGTATAGTTATAATTATATAATTATAGCTATAATAACTTCTAATCATTAATAGACCTTTCCCATTTAAAGCTTCAACTGAATTCCTCACAATATTAGAAAGAATTCTTTGAAGGTCTAATTCATTTATATTGGCATGATTAAGATCAGCTTTTTCATCTATAAGAATATCAACTTCTCTTAAGTCCGTGGTATTTATTACTTGGGCAATAATTGATAAGTTACTACTTAATATCTTAACTTGAGAAGAAATATCATATCCATCTATTACTCCCTTTAATAATTTACCTAGTTTTTCATAGTCCTTCATAAGGTATGTTCCGTATAAATAAGATATTTGCGAACCATAGTCGTGCTTAATTTTCTTTAATTCATTAATTTTTGTTGTTAATTCTTTATTTAAGCTATTAATTTCCTTTGCTTTTTTATCTATACTTGCAAAATACAATGTAATAAAAATTATAAATGCAGCCAAAAATATAAAAATCATTTCTTTAAAAAGAGGATTATCCTTATCATTATATATGAATAGAAAAGATATAGTAAAATCTATAACTAAGGACGTGATTATTAAAGTAAATATAGAAAAGGTTCTTGACTTAATAATTAAATTTATCTTATTAATAAATGTCATATTGGCTACTATTAAATATGACACTAAAAATTGAGGCAAATACATAATTAAGATATTTGCATATGTTATATTTACATTTGTATTATTTATTATAAATACAAATATAATAAAGGATAGAATTACATTTATGCCAAAAATTAAATATACTATTGTAAAGCCAATTGTTGCTCCAAGCTTATCATTCTTGTAAGGGAAAAGCATTAAAAATAGCAACTGAGTAATATGAATAATTATAACAGACAAACTTGAGTTACCAAGTAGATAAGTAAGTGAAGTTATAATTAGCCAAAAAGATATTATTAATGGAATTAAATGATTTTTACTTTTTTTATGTTCTTCGTTAACGCAATAATTTGCTACAAATACAAATATAAAACTTTGAACAATACTATTTAATATATCTATTAATCCTGTGTACATATCGTCATTCCTTTTATCATAAGTTTTTTGGAAATTTTGGCGTTTTTTCTAAACCTACAACTAAAATTGAAGCATGGCCTATAGTTATTGTAAGAGATGATAGAAATAAGATGAGCTTATGTAATATATTTTTTATATTCATTATTTTCTCTCCTTATATGAATGTACTTATTAAACATCAATATAGACTATAGTAAAGTTGTCCAAACTATTAGTTAAGAAAAACAATTAATATTAAAATTGCTATTATAAAAAAATGTTACTTTTTATTACACATTAATTATATAATATTTAGAACAATGTTTCTATAGTAGTTATATTATAAACTTGCTATCTATTTCTGTAATTTCAGCGTTATTTGTTTTGAATTGTAACATTTTATTAAAAGATGTATTAGTTATGTAACATTGCAAGCACATAATTACTGCGCTATGAGTAACAATTACAACGTCATCAGTATTTTCATTAATAATTTTATGTAAAGCTCTTATAACTCTTTGAATCATATCCTCATAAGATTCTCCATTTGGAGGTGGATTAAATCGTCTATTACCTTTCCATTTCTTATACTCCATTGGATATTCATTTTCTACTTCTTTCCATACCAGACCTTCCCACTTACCCATATTAATTTCCTTAAGGTCTTCAACTATAATATATGGGACATTACTAATATCACTTATTATTTTTGCTGTCTTTAAAGCTCTTTTTTGAGGACTTGTATAAATTTTTTTAAAGTTATAATTAAGAGACTTTAATTTATTACTTAATTCCATTGCTTGATTTATTCCAATTTCATTAAGTTCTATATCATGACTGCCTTGAATTCTACCCTGGACATTCCAATCAGTTTTACCATGTCTTATAAAAATTAATTTCATAACTACCTCTCAATATTAATTTATATATTTTATTTAATATCATTATAAACTAGTAATACAAAATATTCCATAAAAAGTAGTTATAACAAAGAGGCTGTCTAAGCAGCCTCTTTGTACAATATATTATTTCTATATATCTAATAAGTTTTTAGTATAATTACTATAAAGATCTCTTAATTTTTTCATGTTATCTTCTAATTCATTAAGTAGATTAGAAGCTAATGAATAATCTTCATTAGAAATGGCATCTTTAATTCTAGTAAATAATCCTTTTGAAGTATAAGTATCCTTCATTATATAATGTCTTAAGTTATTTATTGTCATCCAATTAGAAATGTCTAAGTCTAATGCATTGTTTGAATGTAATAATTTAAAGCTTCTTACTTCTGCGGCATGATTTAAAATAATTCTATGAATAATATCAGTTGTCCATCTTTGAAGTATAGCAAGCTTAAAGCTATTTATTAATTGGTCACTAAATACATTATTTCTCTTTAATACACTTAATTTTTCAGAGTATTTATCTAATTGAATCAGATTTTCATAAACTGTAGAAGGAGCTTTTCCAAAGTAATTATTTCTTTCATCATCACTGTAGAATTCAAATACATCTTCTTCACTTCTATAAGCTCTATCTTTTTCTAGATAACCTGCATCTTCACCAGGCTTCTTAGAAAGTTCTAATAATAAATCTTCTTCAGTTTTATTATCTTCAAGAGCATATAAGATTCCATCGAGCATAGCCATATAAGAAACAGATAAAGTTAAATATATATTACTATGTGGGTTTGGGGATCTAAGTTCAAATCTAGTTGCAAGAGGATTTGCTAAATCTCTTATTAATCCTATTAATATAGTTCTGTTTCTTGATGGATTATCAGGAGATAAACCAAGAGAAGTAACTATACATATTGGAGCTTCAAAACCAGGTTTTAATCTCTTAAATGCACCATTAGTTGTTGATATAAAAGGATTCATTATTTCATAATTCTTTAGAACTCCCATTATAGCTCCGTAACCTATTTTACTTAAGAAGTCATCTTTTGTAGCAGTAAATAGGTTGATTCTTTTTCCATCCTTTAATTTTAAGCTAACACCTAGGTGGACATGCATTCCTGAACCTGCTACATCATCTATAGGTTTAGGTTTAAAGGTAACATCTAATCCATGTCTTCTAAAAGTTTCTTGGGTTAATATTTTTACAAAGATTTCGTTATCGGCAGCTTGAATTGCATCTGCGTATTTCCAATCTATCTCAAGTTGTTCCATTATATGATTAAATTGTCCATTATTATCTAATTGAGATTTAACTCCACCTACTTCTTTATGTCCCATTTCAGGTTCAAAACCGTATGCTTCCATAAGTAAAAGAGTTTCTTCAAGAGCAGTTCTTACTGAGCCCTTAGTTCTTGTCCAATATTGCTCTTGTAAAACTTGAGAAGTGGATAATTCTTCAATATGAGCTTCTTCATTTGGAGTTTTAACCCAAAATTCTAATTCTGTTGCAGATGTAATAACTATTTCATCTATATCATCATAAGTAATTTTAAAAGGTTTTAAAGTTTCAGGTTTGCTTTTAAAGATATCTAAAAGAGTTGATTTAAAAGTATTAATAGCGGAGTGTAAAATGTTTCTTGAACATACAGGTTTATTATTATGAATTAAAAATGATGGGATTCTAAGAGTACCAATAGGTTTGTTAGTAAGAGAATCGATGTGATCATAGTTATAATCAACAAACCAATTAGCATTAAGGTCAGCTACCATATCTACTTTTGCGTCATTTAAAGTAGCTATTCCAGGAAGAACAACTGAGGAACCATCTGTTTGAATAGCGACTCCATTTAAGAATGAATCTATATCATCTAGGAAAAGTCTAGCAGGGATTTTTTCATCAGTATCATTTCCTGATAAGTCTATTCCAACGATAGATACGAATTTTATTTCAGGATGTTCATTGAATATTGTAAATAGGTCATCTTTGTTATGTTTTGCTTTTGGAATTAAATAAATTAAGTCTTTCATAGAAATCTTCTTTGCCTAAATATAGCAAAGAAATGTTCACTTCCTTTCAATTAAAATCGAATATTAAACTGGTATAGACATCATAATATTCGGAAAATTAAATAATTTATAAAAAAATTCTATTATATCCATGCTATGGTGTCAATGATTAAATATGTTAAATATTAAAAATATTTTTCTTAAAATTTATAGTTATAGCATTTAATTTCATAATTGAATTAGAAATAATAAATTTATAGATTTATCCTTAAGAAAGGTATAAAATAAAAGATAGGATTAAAGAAAATGGAGTGAGTTAATTGGACAATAAGAATAGGCCAATAGGTTTTTTTGATTCAGGAGTTGGTGGCTTAAGCGTATTAAGAGAAGCTATAAAGATAATGCCTAATGAGGATTATATATATTTCGGAGATTCTAAAAATGCACCTTATGGAATGAAAACTGTAGATGAAGTTAGAGAGTTAACTTTTAAAGCAGTAGAGCTATTACTAAATAAAGGGGTTAAAGGAATGGCTATAGCTTGCAATACTGCAACAAGTGCTGCTGTAGCTGATTTGAGAAAAATATATCCAGATCTACCTTTGGTAGGAATAGAACCAGCCCTAAAGCCAGCTGTTGAACTTAAAAATGATGGAGATATATTAATTATGGCAACAGCCATGACATTAAAAGAAGAAAAATTTAAAAGATTAATGGATAAATATAAGGATAGAGCCTCTATCATACCAGTTCCATGTCCAGGTCTTGTTGAGTTTATAGAAGCGGGAGAATATAAAGGGGAAGCTTTAGAGGAGTATCTTTTAGAAAAAATAAATACATATAGGGATGGTAAAATAGCTTCAATAGTATTAGGATGCACTCATTATCCATTTATAAAAGAAACATTATCAAGAATTGTTGGAGAAGATGTTAATATTATAGATGGAGGATTGGGAACTGCTAAAGAACTTAGAAGAAGACTAAGTGAGAAAAATCTATTATCAGAATCTAGAGAAAAAGGAAATATTGAAATAATAAATTCTTCTAATAAGAAAAAAGTATTAGATTTAAGTTATGAATTACTAAAAACAAATTAATTTGAGAAACTCCGTAAGGAGTTTTTATTTTTTGTGAAAATAGAAAAAAATATTGTTAAAATGTTGACAAAATAGCGAAGGCTTGATATATTATAGTAAAGAAAATATTCAGAAAATTCAAATAAATAAACCAGATTTTTTGGGGGGAAGATTTATGGAGATTAAAGTAAGAGAAGTATTAGGAGAAGATATAACTATAGAAGATGCTATATTATTAAGAGAAATGATTAGAAATAGTCTCAATATTGGAGTTTTATTAGACTTTGATGGATTTAAAAGAATTCCTACAACATTTCTAAATATGCTATTTGGAGATCTTATTAATAGCTTTGGTAGAGATTTTATTTCTCAGCAAGTTGATGTTAAAAATTTATCAAATCGTACTGATTATTCAAGAGTAGTTCTAGGAACTACCTTTAAATAATATAATAAAATAACTAATTATTAAAATCGGTAAGAAGGAATTGTATTAATGCAATTCCTTCTTATCCTTTATTTAGCTATATCTATATGGAGAATGCTTTATAGCTTCAATTATGTGTTGTTTTTACTTTTAAATAATATATAATTACTATAAGAGATAAATATAAATTTTACCTAAAGGGTATTCTTTAGGAGAATTGATAATGATGAAAGTGTAAATAATAAGTAAGGATTTACATTGAAAGGAGATTTTATATGAAAAACCCAATAGTAACTATAAATATGGAAAATGGAGGAGTTATTAAAGCTGAATTATATCCAGAAATAGCTCCTAATACAGTTAAAAATTTTATAAGCTTAATAAATAAAGGTTTTTATGATGGAGTTATATTCCATAGAGTGATACCTGGATTTATGATTCAAGGTGGTTGTCCAGAGGGAAATGGAATGGGTGGCCCAGGCTATAGCATTAAAGGTGAATTTACTAGAAATGGATTTAAAAATGATTTAAAACATTCAAGAGGTGTCTTATCCATGGCTAGAACTATGGTTCATGATTCAGCAGGAAGTCAATTTTTTGTAATGGTAGCAGATGCTCCACATTTAGATAACCAATATGCTGCTTTTGGTAAGGTTATAGAAGGAATGGAAGTTGCTGATGAAATAGTAAAGGCTAAGAGAGATTATAATGATAAGCCTCTTGAAGATCAAAGAATGGTTAAAGTAACTGTTGACACTTTTGACGAAACTTATGATGAACCAGAAACAGTAGGAAGATAACATAAAAAGGGGGAGTGGAGAGGAATATGCTTAGCAATAATAAATGCATATTAGTTCATAATATACCAGAAGAGGAACTTAAAGAATTAAGAAATGATGGCTTTAAGGTAGTAGAAGTATCAAGAGAAATGTCAGAAATGACAGTTTCTGATATTTTAAATGGACTAAGATTTGAAACTGTTAATGCAGATTTACCACAGGAAGCTGTTATTTTATTTAATGGATTCTCAGATGAAGAAATTAAATTAGCTATAACAACAATTAGAAAGAGATATAAAGAAGGAATATTTGCAGCAGTGACACCTTCTTCAATTCAGTGGAAATTTAGTTATTTAGTTGAGCACTTAATTGAAGAAAAAGAATGGTATTTAAGAAATCAGAAGGGAAGAGCTTAAGTGAGCAGAGTTGGCGATAAGATAAAAGAAGCTAGAATTAAAAATGGATTAAGTCAAAAAGCTTTAGCTAAAAAGCTAGGAGTTGCAGAGAAGTTTATTAATGAAGTCGAAATGGGAAGAAGAATAGCTCAAGAATCTTTCATTGATAAAGCATCAAAAATACTAAAGGCTGATTTTAATGATGTTAGCATGGTAGTAACAGATGAAGCCTTATTAGAAGAAAGAAAAGCTATGAAGGAGTTAAAAACTAGTTTCTCTGAAAAACATAGTAATACAAAGCAAGAGGAAGTTTGGACAAATGCCTTTTCATCAGTACTAAAAAATGTTCCTATATTTGATTATACCTTAAAGAATAGCAAGGGATATAAGGAGTTACCAATTCACTCAAATAAAGTTGAAGGCTTTAATCAAGATAAAGTTTTATACTTAGAAGTTCAAGATGATGAAATGTCTGGCTTTAGAATGTTAAAAGGAGATTTAGCCTTTGCTAGTATAGTTAAAGAACCAAGTAATAATGGCATTTTCCTAGTTGATTATAAGGGAAAAAGAGCTATAAGACAGATAAAGTTATTAGGAAATTCTAAGGCTTTATTAGTTAGTAATGGTGGAACTCTTCTAACAGAGACTATGAACTTAAAGGAAATTTCTGTAGTAGCTAAACTAGAGAAATTAGAAATAAAATTATAGTAAATTACTTTATAGTAACTTAGAGATGGAATTTAATATTTCATCTCTTTTTTTATTTGTAATATCACATCATTTTACCTAGTCATATATTAGTATAAATTACTTTTTGAGGTGATAGTAATAGAAAATATAAATTCAAATAAGATAAATTCAGGATTAGGACTAGTTCAAAACATATCTAAAAGTTTATTTGGTAAATTAGGAATAAATGTTGGAGCTGGAGAAGAAGAAACTAGTACCATAGAAGTTACTATTATATCAGGGGATACGCCAGAAAATGTAAGGGTTGCAATAGAGAATGTAGGGGGGAGCTACTACGATTTAGGCTATGGATTTGGATTAGTAACAATTCCAAGAGAAAAGGTAATTGATCTTGCGAATATCCCATCTATTGAATATATTGAGTTACCAAAGCAATTATATACTACAGATGCTGGTAGCAACCGAGCAGCTTGTGTACCAACAGCAAGAAATAATTATGACATTGAAGGTGAGGGAGTTTTAGTTGGATTTATAGATACAGGTATAGATTATACTCATCCAGCCTTTAGAAATAGTGATGGTACCACTAGAATAGATTATATTTATGATTTAAGTGAAGGGGGAAAGGCATATAATAGGGATGATATAAATAATGCTTTAAAAAGTCAAGATCCATATTCTATAGTTCCATCTACTGATACTGTTGAGCATGGAACTCATGTAGCGGGAATAGCATGTGCAGGAGGAAGTATTAATACTGAATATTATGGGGTAGCTCCTAAGAGTTCTATGGCCATGGTTAAATGTACAAGAGGTAATTTTGCGCTTAGTAGCAATATTATGAAGGGATTAAAGTTCTTAGTGGAAGCAGGGAAATTTTTAAAGAAACCTTTAGTTGTTAATATTAGTCTTAGCACCAATGATGGGGCTCATAATGGAACAAGTCTTCTAGAACAATATATTTCTACCATATCAACATTAGAAAGAATAACAATAGTAATAGCAGCTGGAAATGAAGGTGATTCAGCACATCATATAGGTGGAACATTAAAAAGACAAAATAAGATATCTATAAATGTAGCTGGAGATGAGCCTGGAATAGTATTAAATTTATATAAGCCTGTTTTATCAGATATATCTATTAGAATAATTAGTCCTGCTGCAGCAACTAGCGGAGATATAGTCGTTAGAGAAGGATATTACGAAGGGACAATAGGAACTGATAGATATCAAGTCTATTATTCAGGACCAAAACCCTTTGATATAGTTGGAGAAATTACAATTGCTATATTATCAAGTGGGCAGTATATATTATCTGGTCAATGGGAAGTTAGAATTAATTTGTTAAATGAATATTCTGGAGTTTATGATATGTGGCTACCAATTAGAGAGGGGTTAAATGTTAGTACTAAATTTTTAGAACCAACTGTTTTAAATACTTTAGGAATACCAGCTACAGTAACTAATGTTATAGCTGTGGGAAGTTATAATTATTTAACTAACAATATATCCCCTTTTAGTGGAAGAGGAAGAAAGACCATTTATCAACCTATTAGGCCAGATTTAGTTGCCCCAGGGGAAGGGATAATCTCTGCGGTTCCTAATAGAAGCTTTGACTCTAGAAGTGGTACATCTATGGCAACACCACATGTTTCTGGAATAGCTGCTTTAATGATGGAATGGGGAATATTAAAAAGAAACGATCCTTATCTTTATGGCGAAAGACTTAAGTATTTTTTAGTAGTATCTGCAAATAGGAGCAGAACAGATATAACATATCCAGATCCTACTTGGGGATACGGTGAAGTTTGTTTAAGTTCTGCTATAGAAAGAGTCATTGAAAATATAGGCTTTATGACGAATCAGAGAAGTAATGAGGTTAAAGAAAAAATGAGAAATTACAAAAAAGATATTAAAGTGAATAATGAATTAAAAGAAGATAGAAGAAAGAAAAATAATAAAGATGTGTATGGTTTTATTGATAGGATTGAACAAAATGAAAATCAAGATGAGAAAGAAGTAGTAGGAATTATTGTTGAATATAATTCCTTAGAAGAAGTAAAAAAAATAAATGAACTTCCAGGGGCTTCTGTTGCTATATTAGATACTAACTATGCAGTAGTATTTATGCCGTATGATAGAATTTCAGAAATTATGCCATATATAAAAGATATTGCATCTTTAGAAATTCCAGCAATTTATACCTTAGAAGAAATTTCACCAGTAGATGCAAGTGGAGCAACATTATTTCATAACAATCCTTATCTTCAATTAAATGGAAGAGGGGTTATTGTAGGTATTGTTGATACAGGTATAGATTATTTAAATAGGGAATTTATGAATGAGGATGATACAACAAGAATTTTAAGAATATGGGATCAAACTATAGATGGAAATCAAGATATATATGGAGTAAAGATGGGAGTAGAGTATAAAGAGGATGATATAAATAGAGCTATACAGACAAGTAAAAATGGTGGGGATCCATATGCTATAGTTAACAGTAGAGATCTAATAGGCCATGGAACTTCTGTTGCTAGTATAGCTGGAGCTAGAGGGTATAATCCTGAAGTTAAAGGAGCAGCACCAAATTGCTATTTTGCAGTAGTTAAGCTAAAGGAGGCAGCTAAGGTTTTACAGAGAAATGCAGGAATTAGCAATATTAAGGAAGGCAGATATGTAGGAGTAGACATAATTTTAGGAATAAGATATCTATCAAGATTAGCAAGTGATATTAAGATGCCAATGATAATTTGCATTCCTCTAGGAACTAATACAGGAGCCCATGATGGTACTAGTGAAGTTGAAGGATCAATTGAAGCTATAAGCAATCAGGTTGGTGTTGTTTGTGTCACTGGAACGGGAAATGAAGGTGATACAGATACACATGCTGAAGGTAGATTTATACAGTCTGGAGAAATAAGGAATTTGGAAATTAGAATTGGTAAAGGTCAAAAAGATTTAAATTTTCAAATATATGTACAGCAACCAGATAGGGTTTCTTTAGGTATAGTATCGCCATCAGGGGAAATAATAGAGAAGATACCAGCTAGACTAAATAAAGTAGAAGATGTAAATTTCGTTTATGAAGGAACTAAAATGAGGATTCACTATCTATATCCAGATCCCATTACTGGATCTGAAGTAATAAGTATTGAAGCAAGGGGATTAAGAGAAGGGATATGGCAGTTCAGATTATATGGAGACTATATTGTTGATGGTAGGTATTGGAGTTGGTTACCTCAAAGAAGTTTGTTAGATGAAGAAACAAAATTTTTAAGCCCAAGTCAATATACTACATTAACTATGCCAGGAACAGCAAGAAGAGCTATAGTAGCAGCGTTTTATAATCAAAATAATAATGCAACGGTTGGACAATCGGGAAGAGGTTTTACTAGAGACGGTAGAATAAAACCTGATTTTGCAGCAGGCGGCATAAATGCTACTGTTACTACACCAGGAGGAGGTACTAAAAAAATTAGCGGTTCTTCAGTAGCAACAGCTGTTACAGCAGGATGTTGTGCACTTTTAGTACAATGGGGAGTTGTAGAAGGTAATGACAAAAACTTATATCCTACGGAAATTAGAAGTTATTTGATAAGAGGAACTACCATGAGAGTTGGAGATAGATATCCCAATGAGCAATGGGGGTATGGAGCCTTAAATATGAAGGGAGTTTTTGATTCAATAAGAGAAAATTTATCTGGAGGAGTTGAGAGTACGAGAGATGATGAAGAATATAAGGTAGGGAAGTTATTTATAAGAAAACCTAAATATATGTAGTTAATTTATATAAAAAGAACAAAATTTCAATTAAAGCATATATTAATTAAAGGAGAAATAATAAAGGAGTAATATATGCCACAGGGTAGGTTAAAAGTTCAATGCTTTATTAATGAAACTTATATACCTGTTGACAATGCAAGAATAACTGTAAGGCCATCAGCAGGTGGTCCAAGCGCACAAGTAATATCATTATCTACAAATTCAATGGGAGAATCTCAAACTATTGATTTAGAAGCACCACCACTAGAATATTCTCAACAGCCAACTGGACAAGTCCCTTATAGTATGTATGACATAAGAATTGAAAGAGAGGGATTTCAGAGTATTTTAATAAACAGGTGTCAAGTTTTCCCAGATGAACTAGCTATACAACAATGCAATCTTATAGAATCTTCAGGTATATTAACTAGAATGGAGAATATAAACGTACCACCAAACACATCAAATTTTCCTCAAAATCAGCAGGGTGGAAATGTAAATGAAATAATAAATATAGGACCAAATACATTAAACGGAAATTATCCTGAAAAAATCCCTGAAGAAGTAGATAAGCCACTCCCACCACCAACAAGTGGAGTAGTTTTACCAAAGCCGGTTGTACCAGAATTTATAGTAGTTCATGCTGGAGGCCCTAATAATACATCGGCAGCAAATTATAAAGTACTTTATAAGGAGTATATAAAGAATGTAGCATCTTGTGAAATTTATTCAACTTGGCCAGAAAGTACTATAAGAGCAAATGTTTATGCAATAATTTCATTCACACTAAATAGAATATATACAGAATGGTATAGAGGAAAAGGAAAAAACTTTGATATAACAAATTCCACAGCTTATGATCACGCTTTTACTTATGGAAGAAACATATTTGAAAGTATAAGTGTTGTAGTAGATGATATCTTTGCAACTTATATAAGAAGGATAGGAAGAAAACAGCCTTTACTAACACAATATTGTGATGGAAAAAATGTTACTTGTCCTGGATGGATGACACAATGGGGAAGTAAGTACTTAGGAGATCAAGGAAGAACACCTTATGAAATTTTAACTAATTTTTATGGAAGCGATATAGAGCTAGTAACTGCAGAGCAGGTTAAAGGTATTCCAAAATCTTACCCTGGATATGATTTAATAGTAGGTTCAACTGGACCAGAAGTCCAAGCTATACAAGAATATTTAAACAGGATATCACAAAATTACCCATTAATTCCTAAGGTATCGCAAGATGGAATATTTGGAGAAAATACTGCTGAAGCAGTTAGAGTTTTTCAAGGGGTATTTAATTTACCAAAGACAGGAGTAGTTGACTATGCAACATGGTACAAAATTTCTGATATATATGTGGGTGTAACTAGAATAGCTGAACTTAGAAGAAGTACAAAATCTGTAGAGAGAATATTTATTCCACCAAGATCCTTTGATAATTATTATGATAAAACAGTACCAAGATTTAATTATTTTGATGATATGTAATAATAATAGGAGCTGCTTAGGTAGCTCCTTCAATATTTATTTTATTAGAAAAATTTATTTTACATTTTACGACAGTATATCTATTTATTTGTGCATATTAGATATATAATAAAAAGATGATATTTTAATTTACTAATAGGAGGGAAATTTATGAAAGGTACTGTGGTTTCCACATGGATCAGAACCTGTAGAGATTTATATGGAGATAATACAATAAACCATTGTTTAAGAAATGTTAATTGGCCAGAAAATATTATTTTTTCACCACTAGAAGATGTAGAGGATGAAAAGATTTTTAGCTTAATTAATATCATAGCAGATAAGGTGGGAGTTTCTGTTAAAGATTTATGGAAAGTAATAGGGGAGAACAACTTAAATAAGTTTGCTGAAGATTACCCTGTATTTTTTAAACGAGTTACTCTATATAAGTTTTTAACATCACTTAACTTTATTCATTCTATAATTATGAGAAAGATAAAAGGTGCAAAGCCTCCTAAAATGGCTATTATACCAGTAGCAGAAAATAGTATTAATCTTAAATATATTTCAAAAAGGGAATTAAATGATTATTTTCTTGGATTATTAATAGGAAGTTCCAAATTCTTTAATGAAAAAATTGAAGTTAAAGAAGTAGATAGGAAACCTGGAGAATTAACAGTACATATTAAATTTGAAAATAGTATAGCAAAGAGTAAAAAATTTTTAATTAGTAATTTATTATCAAAAATAGGTTTTAAGAGATTAGAGTTAAAAATAGCAATGCCAATATTTTTAATAGTAACCTTAGTAGGAATACCTATAATAGGACTTATAAAGGCATTAGTTATGGGAGGAATTTCAGGAATAATTTCTATGATAATAAGTTATATTGTTATTAAGCCTTTAAATGATGTTATAGATAATATAGAAAATAATAATTTTGAAGAAATAGACAGAAGTATAAAAACTAATGATATATTAGAAAAAGTATATAATGGCATTTCTAAGTTAAAGGGTAGTATTAGTCATGATTTAACTTCTGCTAATTTAACTTTAAATGAATTAAGTGTCTTTACTCAATCAATGTATAAAACTACTGAAAAGATGAAAAAGGCAACTGAAGAAATAGCAACTTGTTCAGAACAAGTATTAGTATGGGCTGAAAAACAAGAATTAAGTACAGAATTACTAGTTCAACAAACTAATGACAACATTATTGCTTTAAAGGATTTAGCTAAGATTGAAGATAATAATAAAAGGGGATTGGTAAAATCTGTAGAAAAGATAAATGAAAGTCACATAAGTGTGGACAAGTCTAGTGATGCAATTAAGGTTGCTTTAGAATCATTTATGAATGTAAAAGAAAAGGGACAAAATCTTGAGAAAAAAGCTAATGATATAACTAACATAGTGTCAATAGTATCAGGAATTTCAGACCAAACTAATCTTTTGGCCTTAAATGCTTCAATAGAAGCTGCAAGAGCAGGAGAGCAAGGAAGAGGTTTTGCAGTAGTTGCAGAGGAAGTTAGGAAGCTTGCGGAACAATCACAACAAGCAGTAAAGGATATTAATAGTAATTTATCTCATTTTGCAGAAGAAATTAAATCCTTAGTTATAAGTATAGAAAATCAATATTCATCTTTAGAAATAGAAACTTCCAACTTAGAAAAGGTCAGAGTTATAAGTTCAGAAGCAAATGATTTAATAAAGGTAGTTTCTAATGAAACTAATGAAGCTATAAATAAATTAAATAGTGAAGTAGCATCTGTTGAAGAAATGAATGTTACAATTAGAACTTTATCTGAAATAGCAGCTGAAAATGCAGCATCTTCACAACAAGTAAATCAAAATATAGAAGAATTTACTAGAAGTATTAATGAAATGATAGAAACCCTTCAAAAGATTAAGGATGTGGAAGAGAATTTTATTACTGATGAGCATAAATATTAGTAAAAATTAAAAATGTAGAATGTAAAATGAAGAATTATCGATGTAATTTGTTCCAAATTACTAAAAATAATTTAAAAAACTTCTAAAGTAGTTTTTATCTCAATTTTACATTCTACATTTTTTTATTCTAGATTTTCATTGGACTTAATAATTAATTTAACTCTTTTTTATGTTTATAATAAAAATACACTGTTTGACTAATAAATACTAAGCTAAGTAGTCCAAAGAATGGATATAAGGAGCCGATAAGCTTAGAAAATCCAATTCTTGATATAGGTAATGCAATTAAAATAACTATAAATATGCCTTTTTTAAAATCTATATTAAAGGTGTGATTTATAGTTTTGCTAATTGAATAAACATCTGAAACCTCTGTAGAAAACATTTCAAGCAATATGACAACTAATAATAGTGCTTGAATTATATTTCCAAAAGGTTGGGCAACAAATAAAAGTGGAATTTCAAACTTATGTATATATGGTTGGTTTATCATAAGTAAAAAGTTAATTGCGGCACTTAAAAGCATTAAACCTAAGGCGCCTAAAGCAATTCCGAAGAACATTGTTTTAGGTTTTCTTATCTGATTACTTAAAGGAACTAAAACTCCTAGGCAGCAAAGTGTATTATATCCAGCATAAAGAATTGTAGATAAAGCTATCCCAGTTTTAGTAGGTTCAAATTTTGTCATTTGCTGAAATGAAACCATATCCTTACAAAACATAAAATATAATAAGGTAATAAGAGTGATGGTAACAATCAATATTGGAACAATAAAAGAATTTACTTCAATTAATCCATTAGTATCTCTTAATAAGAAAAAGATAGCAAATGCCACCATTATTAATGAGCCTATAATTTTTGGAATTCCAAAAAACTGATGTATTAATGCACCACTACCAGCCAAAATTATAGAAGCACTAGAAATTAAATAAAGTGTAGTTATTACTCCAGTGATTTTGCCAAGGATATTTGGACTAACAATTTTTATAACATCACCATAAGAGTTTAGCTTGTACTTAATACTTATTTTGGAAACTATAGAGCCGAGAACAACATAAAATATACCACAGGCTATAATTCCTAAGAAACTTAATACACCATATGATGTAAAAAATTCTTTGATTTCTTGTCCAGATGCTAATCCAGCACCAACTATGGTTCCTATAAAAACAACAGCGACTTGAAAAATTCTAGAAAATTCATCCTTCATTAAAAATCCTCCTAAATTGTATCTACTAACAATATATAAAAGTTATTAGCCTTTTATTCCTTTAGTTTTTAACTTTGCCATGCCTTGAATATAAGCTATAGAAAATATGAAAATGAATAAGCTATCTAATTTTAGGAAAAATAACTTTAAGGAAGTTTAAGGAGGAATTAAGTTGAAAAAAAGAATTTTATCATTATCTTCTTTATTGCTATTTTTATTAATGATGCTTTCAGCATGTTCAAAAACAAAGGATAAAGCAGAAGAAATAGATATATTTAGTCTACAAAAAGCCTTTGATTTTGCAGATGAATATTTGGGATTAATTAAAAATAATGATATAGAAGCAGCTAATAAAATGTGTACAGAAAAATTACTAAGTAGCAACAAAAATATATCAACAGGAACTTCAGAAATAATAGCATATGCTCCTGATAATGTAATAGAATCTTCAAAGTCAGCATTTATAATATTTAATGTAATAAGAAATTCATCAGCTGAGCCTAAATGTGATTTAGATAATTATGCAATTAAAGTTATAAAAGAAAAGGATAATTATAAAATAGATGAAATAAAGGCTACAAATTTAAAACAAGTATTTGTTAAAAATAAAGCTTTACGCATTATTGGCGAAGACGGAGGGAAAAGTGATTTAATTATTTCTTTAAGTAATATTCCAAAGGACGCTTACTTAAAGGAAAATGAGCTTATGCTTTATAAAGAAAAGGTACCATCAGATAATTTTGGACCAATATCATTAGGATATAAGGGTAAAAAAATAGCAATATCAACTATAAGTGGAAGTAGGGCTTTTATATCTATTGCATATATTCAAGAAAGCAAAGAAGTACAAGGTGCAAGTAGTCAGGGCGATGAAGGGGGAAATAGTAATCAAGAAAGAACTAATGAAACAAGTAACCTAGAAGATTTACTTGATAAACCTATAGCAAAGAAAGTAATTCCTATAGATATGTATAATGGAGTAAAAATAGATAATTTAGTATTTACTTATGAAGAGAGATACTTAATTACTGAGTATTTAAATTCTAACTTAGTTAAGAGAATAAAGGTATATAACAGTGCTAGTGGTGATTTAATACAGTTAAATTTTGATGAAATGTTTAAGGATGATAAATATAACATTCATCTTCTTGATTTTAAAAAGGATGAATTTAATATTAAGGTAACTAGTAAAGATAATGCAGAAGGTATAAATGAAGATATTCTTGGTGAATATAAAGTGGATATAGAAGAAAAAGAAATTAAAAAAATATAGAAAACCCTTAACATATATAAATAATGTAGTAGAATAAAAGTACAACTTAAATAAATAAAGTGGTACTTTTATTTTTTGGAGGAATTATGAAAAAGTGGAATGATAAAAGATATCATAGTTTAAATTATTATCTTAGAAGTAAATTTGATGAAAAAGTATATAAGATATCTTTAGATGGAGGATTTAATTGTCCAAATAGAGATGGTAAAGTTGCAAAAGGTGGATGTACTTTCTGCAGTGCAAGAGGATCAGGGGACTTTGCAGGAAGCAGAATATTATCAATAACTAAGCAATTTGAAGATAGAAAAGATATGATGGAGAAAAAGTGGAAGGACGGTAAATTAATTGCTTACTTCCAAGCATATACTAATACTTATGCTCCAGTTGAGGAACTTAGAAGAAAGTATAATGAAGCATTATCTCAAGAAAATGTAGTTGCCATATCTATTGCAACAAGACCAGATTGCATAGATGACGATGTTTTAGATTATTTAACTGAATTAAATGAAAAGACATATTTAATAGTGGAACTTGGATTACAAACTATAAATGATAAAACTGCTAGAGAATTTAATAGAGGATATGATTTTGAAGTTTTCGATAATACATTAAAAAGATTACTTGAAAGAAATATTGAAGTAGTTGCTCATACGATTTTCGGGCTACCAGGAGAAACAGAAGAAGATATGTTAAAGACTGTTGATTACATAGCACATTCAGGGGCTAAGGGAATTAAATTCCATTTACTTCATTTAATGAAGGGAACTAAAATGGTAGAGAAATACGAAAGTGGAGAACTAAAACTATTAACTCAAGAACAATATATAGATTTAGTTTGTAAAGGCATAGCAAGAATACCAGAAGAAATGGTAGTTCATAGACTTACAGGAGATGCACCTAGAGACTTATTAATAGGTCCAATGTGGAGTCTTAAAAAATGGGAAGTTTTAAATGCTATAGATAAAGCTTTAGAAGATAATGATATATGGCAAGGTAAGGATTTTAAGTAGCCATATATAATTGGGGGAATTTATATGAAATTAGATATAATTATTTCTGCTGATAATATAAAAGAAGAATATTTAGAAAATAAGGTTGTAGTTGTTATTGATATGCTAAGAGCAACATCAGTAATAATAACTGCTTTAGCAAATAAGGCTAAAGAAGTATTTCCTATACTTACTATAGAAGAGGCTTTGAAAAAGAAAGAAGAACTTATAATGAATGGAATAAATCCACTACTTGGAGGTGAAAGAAAGGCTGTAAAAATAGATGGCTTTGATTTTTCTAATTCACCTTTAGAGTATAATTCAGATAAGGTTCAAGGAAAGAGTATAATTTTAAGTACCACTAATGGAACAAGAGCAATTAATTTAAGTTTAAAAGCAGAGGAAATACTTATAGGAGCTATAATAAATGCTAAAGCCGTTGTAAGGGAGCTAAAGAAATATAATAAAGATGTGGTTTTCGTTAATGCAGGAACAAATGGGGAATTTTCTATGGATGACTTTATTTGTTCAGGCTATATGATAAGTCTTTTATGTGATAATGATAATAATGATCTTTCAGATATAGCTAAAACAGCAAAGTATATTTATGAAAATAACACTAATTTAATTAGCTATATAAAAGAAGCTACTCATTATAATATTTTAAAAGCCTTAAATTTATTAAAGGATTTAGAGTATTGTTGTCAAAAAGATATTATAAATATAGTACCTAAGTTTTCTAAAAGTTTGAAAAGTATAAAAATTTAAATAATTTATAATTATTTTTCAAATATTTTAAATTTTGTGTTGACAAGAAAAATAAAAAGATATATTATAATATTAGATTGATAATCAATATCAATTAGTAAATAAATATATTATTAAAAGCTCCACACTTCTAATAATATAATATATAAATAATTAAGCTCCTATATTATAGAATTTATTTCGGTAAAAGATGGCTAAACATTAGTTTAGCCATCTTTTGTTTTTATTTTTTAAAAGTAATGTAATATTTCTTTTTTATTTTCGATATAAAAGGTGAAGAGATAAATAGAGGTGATGAGATGGGAATTAGTGATAATAGTTTTATAGAACACTTGAAGAAAAAACATCCGAAGGCATTGGATTATATTATAGATAATTATAGTGGACTAGTTAATACAATAGTCAGAAAAACACTTATATCAATAGATGATAGAGGCATAATAGAGGAGTGTATAAGCGACGTATTCATTGCTGTTTGGGAAAATGGATATAAATTCAAAGGAGATAGATATAAATTTAAGAGTTGGATAGCCGGAATAGCTAAATATAAATCTATAGATTATTTTAGAAAATACTCTAGAAAAGTTAATAATGAAGTTGCTGATGAGGATATGCCTGATAAAAGATGTTTAGAGGATGATTATATAAGTAATATAGAAGCTAAAAGGCTAATTAAAATTATATTGTCCTATGATGAACCAGATAAAAGTATATTTATTAGAAAGTTTCTATTGGGAGAATCAAGCAGTGAAATAAGTAAGTCCATAGGTATAACAATAAATAATATAAATACTAGAATATTTAGGGGCAGACAAAAACTAAAAAAAGAATTTTATGGGGAAGAGGAGGTATTATAAAATGAAAGATAAAGATATCTATGAAATTTTAAATGATATAGAAGTTGAAATTCCTATAGAGGAAACCTCTCTGAGTGATCTTGAATTAAAAAGAATTAGAAAAATCACTAAAAGGAAAGCATTTGGTAATAGAAGAAAGTATTTAATAGTGGCATTAATATTCATTAGCTTTATATTTTTAATATCTCCTCTTGGAAAGGATGTAATAGCTAAAATAAAAGAAAAGTTAGCTTTTAATCCTGCCTATGGAATTATTTCTGTGGAAGAGGATAAAGATTTATATATGTTAAAGGATCCATTTACAGTAAGCATAAATAATAAAGAAATGCTAGTTAGAAGTATAAGTAATAATGGAGAAGCACTATTTATTCAAATCATAGGAGAGTCATATCCTGTAGAAGCTAAAGAAATTATATCTAACATTGGAATAAAATTAGAAAATGGAGAAATTAAAGGCTATGACGGCTATGTAATTGGTGGTGGTGGAAATAATACTGTTATAGAATTTGGAATAGATATAAGAGGAATTGAGGCAAAAGATTTTGTTTTAATGTATGAAGATGTTTCATTAAAGGAAATATCTTTAGATAAAGCGGAATATAAGTACGATTATAATTACATCGGAGGCAACACTACTAATAATGGAATATTAATAGGGGGAACTAGTTACTATATAGAAGGTAAGAGGTATTTTAGACTTTGGAGTGATGAAAGTTCATTATTGTCTAAAGATTATAGTGTTAGGGTTGACCATATAGAAATTAAAGAAGTAAGAGATGAAAATGGAAATTTATTAAGCTTTGAACCAAGTAATGAAGGAACAGGTAGAGAATATAAAATTTTAGAGGATTATAGTGGAAAAATTAATATTAAAGTAGAAGAAGTTGATTTAAACTATACTTTAAATACTCCTACAAAGATAAGACTTAAGGATCCCGAGAAAAATGGAGACTATACTTTAGACAAGGAATTAACTTTTGAGGGGATTGAAGATACAGTAAGTATTACTAAAATTAAAAAAGAAGAAAACAATATAGTTATTTGTCTAGATATTTCAAATAGTGCTTCTAATGATAGATTAATATACTTAATGAGAGATACCTCAAGAGCAAGCAGTGGTATGGGAGATAGAGAGAATATGATTGGAGATATATATATATATTATGAAGATTTAAATATATATGAAAAGTTGACAGGAAATATAAGTGTAAATATAAATGAATTAGATGTATTGCAAAAGGGAAGTTGGGAATTCACAATAGAGTGATAAGTATAGTAGAAAATTTATGGTAGTTATTCCATGGATAAAATAAGGATAATATGAAAATGTTGTGATGAATAAGGCGGATTTATTCAGTGAAATAAATCCGTCTTATTTTGATAACCATGCTAATTAATAGCCATAGTGCTTATATAAAAATATAATTTATAAAAATATAAAAAAACCTAGTGGTAAAAAAATCAATAAGAATTAAATAATAACTAAAGTTAGAATATTTTCAATAATTAGAAACTAACTCATATTTGGGACAGGCATTTATTATGTTACTATGATGGGGACACGGAACAAGAAATCTGAAGGGGGATTTACAAATGATTAAATCAAAATTAATTATGGTAATATCATCAATAGGATTGGTAGTTACATTAGGTGTAGGAGGTATTTTCGTAAATTCTAATAAAGAAGTACCTAAAAACAATATAGTAAAAAATGAAAATAAAGAAGAAGCCTCAAAAGATATAATCAATGGAGAAGCAAGTAATACTAATACAAGTAACACTAATGCAAGTAACACTGATACTAATAACAGTGCTATTAATGAGGAAGTTTTAATAAATGATGATAATATGATTTCAAGTGATGAAATAGAGAATTCTACTGAAGAAGAAGAAAGTGGAGTAGAAGGAATATCAAGCTATAGAAGGCCATCAAATAGACCTTCATATAATAAACCATCATATAATAAGCCTTCAAATGATACTAACACTAATACTAATACTCCAAGTAATAAACCATCACAAGATACTAATAAACCATCTGAGACTCCTAGTGATACTCCTGTAGTTTCAGAGAGCAATTACATAGCAGAAATAGAACAAGCTATATTCCAAAGGGTTAATCAGGAAAGATCAGCAGCTGGACTTCCAGCATTAAGCTATAATACAACTATGGAGCATTATGCGAGAATTAAATCTAAGGACATGGGGGATAATGGATATTTTTCTCATGAAGATAAGCAAGGAAATTTAATAACTGTTCAAATGAAGGCAGATGGGGTTTCCTATAAGGCTTGGGGAGAAAATATTGCATATATTCAAGGTACAAATAGTAATAGTGCTTTAGCAACTAAGTTTATGGATAATTGGATGAATTCATCAGGACATAGAGCTAATATATTATCAACGAACTTTAGTAGTATAGGAATTGGAGTATACAAAATAGGAAATACTTATTATGCAACACAAGAATTCTATAGATAAAAATTTTAATCCAGCTTTTTAGCTGGATTTTTTTATTTTCTAGGAATTTATAAAAATATTACCCTATGAATATTATGAATTGATAAATTATAGAGTAAATATGATCAAAAGTAATAATATTAATAAAAAAAGTATACATTATACTCTCATTAAGTTATAATTGATAGAAATTATCAATTAAATACATGTAAAGAATAAATTATAAAACAATGCATTTAATTATGGGAGGCTTAACAAATGATTAAATCAAGATTAGCAACATTAGTTCTATCAATGGGATTAGCTACTGTAGTTGCTATAAGTGGAATTTTCTTAAATTCCGATAAGGAAAATACCCAAGAAAAAGTAGTAAAAGCAGAAGTTATAGAGGAAAATTCAGATAAATTGGATAAGGAAGAGGAAGTAAATTATAATGATACTAATTCTAATGAGGAGAATTTAGAGTCTAAAACTATAGAGAGTAAAGAAAATACTAATGAAAAAGTTGTAAATAAACCAGAAGTAGTACAAAATGCACCAGAAGTTAACAATTCAGAACCAACTAATAATAATTCTGCTACTGAAAACATAGCTCCACCTGAAGTACCAGAACTACAACCTAAAAATTCAGAACCACAGCCCGTAACACCAGCACCACAACCTGTAGCTATAGACAATAGTAACTATATAGGTGATATTGAACAAGCTATTTTTCAAATTGTGAATCAGAGAAGAGAAGAAGCTGGGCTAACACAATTAAGCTATAATGCAAATATGCAGTATTATGCAAGGATAAAATCAAAAGATATGGGAGATAGAGGTTATTTTAATCATGTAAATCCTGATGGGGTATATATGAATCAAATAATTAAGGCTGATGGAATATCTTATAGAGCCTGGGGCGAAAATATTGCATATATTGAAGGTTTAACTGATTATGGTGCTTTAGCAAATAGATTTATGAGTAATTGGATGAATTCTCAAGGTCATAAGGATAATATATTATCATCAAATTTTAGTAGCATAGGAATAGGTGTATATAAAGCAGGAGATACATATTATGCAACACAAGAATTTTATAATTAGTATATAAAACCTAAGGTGCTGTCGCACAATGTAAAATGAATAATGAAAAATGTAAAATTAAAGAAGAAACTCCTTTTAAACTTGGCCCTGTCAAGTAGACAATAGGAAAAAGACTCTTTATGCGGCATGAGACTTATATTGAATAGGACTCATGCCATATTTTAGTTGTATTCGTTCATTGTTATAAAACCAAATATATTCATTGATTTCATTTATTATATTTTCCGCTCCTTGTGTTTTACTTAAGTATATTAATTCTGATTTTAAATGACCGAAGAATATTTCAATAGGAGCATTATCCCAACAGTTTCCACGACGAGACATGGACTGAGTAATACAATGCCTTTTTAAATCATCGCAATAAGCTTTTCTTGTATATTGAAATCCTTGATCTGTATGCAATATACATCCTTCTTTCAATTGTAGATCATATAGCTGCTCTAATGTATCATTAACTAGTTTTACATCATTTCGAGTACTCATGTTATAAGCAATAATTTGATTATTATATAAATCTTTTACTGCACTTAAATATAAAAATCGACGACTAGATTTATCTAGAGGAATATATGTTATATCCATGCATAACTTCGTTAACGGTCTAATTGCTGCAAAGTCTCTATTCAATATATTCTTCGCTACTGATGCAGGTTTAAACTTATGCTTATATACTTTTTTACGTATAACAGCTTTTATATTCATTTCATTCATTAGTCTATATACACGCTTATGATTGATTTCAATTCCTAATATATTATTAAGATAAATGCATATTCTCTTTCTTCCATAAGTTCCTCTGTATTTATTATGTATATCTAGTATATGGCTCTTAATTATTCTATCTTGGATATCCTTTTCTGTAACTATATCCTTACGTTTAAGCCACTTATAATAGGAGCTACGCGCTACTTTTGCCAATAGGCAAAGGCGAGAAATACAATATCGCTCTGATAATAAAAATATAATTTTGTAGATATTAATTCGCTTTATTCTTTTATCAGAGCTTGCAATTTTTTTAGGAATTCATTCTCCATTCTTAAATACTCAACTTCTTCTTCTATTGATGAAAATTTAGTCTTTGGTCGCCCTTTCCGTGAGCCATTAGCTTGAATTTTAGATTTTTTACCTCTATTTTCAATATCGAAAGCTTTATCACCTTCAGCTTGATATTTTTTTACCCAATCATAAACCCTCTTTTTTTCACTTAAACCTAATTCCTTTGCAATTGTATTTGCTCCTATATGTTTATTTAAATACATATCAACTGCTTTTAATTTAGTTTCTTTTGTATATTTTTTTTGAACCTTACTCATAAACAATCCCCTCCATAGTAAACAAATATTTAACCTAATTATAAAGGTCTTTTTATATTTGTCTACCATAAGGGGATTATACTATTTAGGAGTTTCTAAAATATATATCTTTTTAGTAATTCCTTTGGAATTACATCAATAATTCTACATTTTACATTCTACATTTTTAATTTAGGAGCTGTTGCCACAGCTCCTTTTTATTATACAATTATTGACAGGTAGCTAGGTTGGTAGTAGGATATGGAAAAGGTTGTTAAATAGTAATCAAATTAATTTAATAAATATATGGGATTAATAGTATAAAAAAGGAGGGGAGAGAATTATGGATAATAGAAAAATATTAATAAAAAAGGATATAGTAGATGCTCTAAGAGAGATAGGTGTTAAAAGTGGACAAAATATTATGGTTCATACTTCCATGAAGAGTTTTGGATTTGTATGTGGTGGACCACAAATTATAATTGAAGCACTTATAGAGGTTGTTGGGGAGGGTGGAACTATAATGATGCCAACACAGACATGGAAAAACATGGACCCAGCTTATGGTGTACACTGGCAGGAACCTAAAGAGTGGTGGAATATTATTAGGGATAATTGGCCAGCTTATGATAAAGATATTACTCCAACAAATTCAATGGGGGCAGTAGCAGAAATGTTTAGAAAATGGCCAGGTACATTACGAAGTGATCATCCTGTTAGATCTGTAGCTGCTTGGGGGAAAAATGCTAAATATCTTGTAAGTAATCATGATTTAAGTGATATTTTTGGGGAAACGTCACCAATTGCAAAACTATATAATTTAAATGGACATGTTTTATTATTAGGAACGGATTATGATAAGAATACTTCTATGCATCTAGCAGATGAAAGAGCAGATTATCCATCAAAGCATATGGAGGAAAATAGTTGTGCAGTAATTAAAGATGGTAAACGTCAATGGATTACCTACTCGACCCTATATGTTGATGGAGAAGACTTTACAGATATAGGTGATGAATTTGAGAAAAAATATAATGTAAGTAAAACTAAGGTTGGGAATGCAGATATAAGATTTATGAAGCAAAGAGATATTGTAGACTTTGCAGTTCAATGGATTGAAAAAAATAGAAAATAAAATATAAAATAAATATAATTGGGGTGTAATATATGAAGAATTTAGGAACTAAGACTATAGAAACAGAAAGGTTAATTTTAAGAAGATTTAAAATGGAAGATGCTGAAGCTATGTATAAAAATTGGGCTTCTGATGAAGAGGTTACAAGATTTTTAACATGGCCTCCACATAGTAGTATAGAATTAACAAAAGATATTTTACAAGATTGGATTAATGATTATAAAAATGAGGATTCTTATAATTGGGCTATTACAATAAAAGAAAATGCTGATGAGCCTATTGGAAGCATTGGTGCTGTAGATAGTAATGAAAGAGTTAATATGGTTCACATAGGATATTGTATAAGTAAGAAGTGGTGGAATAAGGGAATAACCTCAGAGGCACTAAAAGCATTAATTAAATATTTCTTTGAAGAAGTTGGTGTTAACAGAGTTGAATCAAGACATGATCCTAATAATCCAAACTCAGGAAAAGTAATGATGAAGTGTGGTATGAAATATGAGGGAACAATGAGACAAGCTGATATAAATAACCAAGGAATATGTGATTACTCAATGTATGGAATTCTTGCTAAAGAATTTTTTAAGAAAAAGTAGTTTACTAACATTATAATGGCATATAATGTGGATAAAATTAAAACCCTTGTGGATATTTATAATTCTGAAGTTAAAAAAGACGACTAATTAAGTCGTCTTTGCCATTTAATTTTAAAAAACTTGGAATATAAAGAATTTAAGATAATAAGATTCATCAGAGTTCCATAGAATAGGGTGATCTGCACTTTGAGTTCTTATTTCTACTTGTCTTAAAGTTCTTCTAGCATCATGAGCAGCTTCTAATACAGTTTTCTTTAATTGTTCTTCACTCATATAATGTGAACAAGAACAAGTTGCAAAGTAGCCACCTTGTTTAACCATTTTTAATCCTCTAAGATTTATTTCTTTATAGCCTCTAATAGCTGAATTAATTGTATTTCTTGATTTTGTAAAGGCTGGAGGATCTAAGATAACAACATCAAATTGCTTTCCTTCTCTTGACCAATCTCCAAGAACATTAAAAGCATTATGACATTCAAATTTAACTGTATCCTGTAAGTTATTAAGCTCTGCATTTTTTCTAGCACAATCTATAGCATGTTGAGATACATCAATACCTAATACTGATTTTGCACCTGCAATACCTGCATTTAATGCAAAGGAACCAGTATGTGTAAAGCAATCTAATACCTCTTTATCCTTACAGATTCTATGCATAGCTGCTCTATTTTCCTTTTGATCTAAGAAGAAGCCTGTTTTTTGGCCATTTTCTAAGTCAACTATGTACTTAACACCATTTTCAATTATTTCTATATTAGTATCGAAAGGCTCAGTTAAAAAACCTTTAGTTTGTTCAAGACCTTCTATTTCTCTAGTCTTAATATCACTTCTTTCGTAAACACCCTTAGCTCCGAATTCATCAACTAATATTTTAACTATTAAGTCTCTATACTTATCCATTCCTAAAGTTGATATTTGAATTACATAGTAGTCTTCAAATTTATCTACTGTTAAGCCTGGTAAAAAGTCAGCTTCTCCAAATATAAGTCTACAAGATGAAGTGTCTATAACAGTTTTTCTATATTCATATGCTGCTTCAAATCTTCTTTTAAAGAAATCATAATTTATTTCTTCATTTATATCTCTAGTCATAATTCTAATAGTTATCTTACTTCTATCATTAATATAACCTTTTCCTATGAAGTAATTTTTGTGATTATATACTTCAATTATATCACCATTTTCATAATCGCCATCATATTCATTTATTTCATCAATATATATCCAAGGTCTGCCTTGTTCAGCTCTTTTATTTTTCCCTTTATGTAAAAAAAACTTACTTGCCATAATATAGCTCCTTCCATAATAAGTTCTATAAAATTATAACATAATTGCAAATTAAGTATAGGGGATAGGGGGAAATACTTAAAGTAAAATATAGATGAATAATGCTTATTTAATAAAATATATTTATAATGTAAAGAATTTTTAGGGAGATTATTATGATAATTAAGGCAATTGTGATACCAACACCAAAAAGAATAAGAAGATACTTAGAAAATGCTTTAATAGAAGCTAATACTAAAAGCATTAGCAAAGAAGAGCCTAGTAAGGAATTAGAACATATTAATTTATCAAAAGATAGCTTTAAAAACTATGGAATAACAATGAAAATTTTTTGAAAATAAAAAAACCACCTGTTATTAAGACAGGTGGTTTTAGGGGAGATATAATCTATATGCTAATATAGTTTGGGGGAACTATATTAGTTGTTTTCCAGATGCTTATCAATCAAATTTTGGATTGTAGGGGTACATCTGTAGCCTCTGCAACCACCTGTGCAAGCTCCTGTTGCCTTAGAAACTTCTGCTACAGTGTGTGCTCCGGCTTTGATTGCATCTTTAATTTTGGATCTTGGTATTGCCTTGCAAGTACAAACTTTAGTAATCTTATCAAGGACTTGTTCGTTTAAGTTATTTTCCACTTATCTTTCCTCCTAATATAAAGAAATAGATTAAGGAAAATAAAGGGGATAAAAAATAAATTTTTAATATTTATTCTTTATGCTTATATTATAAATATAGCAATAAAGAAAGTCAATACTAATTGATAAAAATTATTAATTAATTTTTAATATTAAATTAATTTATTATATTAATAATATTATTAACTTTTTTCTTAAATTTATGAAAATATTCTTAAATATAGACTTTTATAATATTTTACTTTGTAGTAGAATAGGTATATAATTTGTAAATTTAAAAACTGTGATTAGGAAAAGTACTTAATTGGATACTTTAAGAGAGTGGCTGTGTGGTGTGAAGTCATAGAGAAAATTAAGGAAAATCACCTATGAGTTTGAGGCTGAAAGGTTATATAGCTGATTAAGTTTTTCACGTTAGCCTGCGTTAAGGGATAGAGTATGTTTGTACTCGAAAATAAGAGTTTTTTTATGCTTATAAAAAACTTATAACCTTAGGTGGTATAGCGAATATCTTCGTCCTATTGGGCGGGGCTTTTTTATTATATAATACTTTATTAATATTAATATAAAGAGAAATCTGCATAATTAGCTTTTTATAGTTAATAATGTAAAATGTATTTAGTATTATTATAAGAAGAAAAAGTATAACCTTAAAGCAATAGCTTTTAGATATAAATTAATTAACGGAAGGAGTTTAGATATGTACAAAAAGGTTGAATTACCAAAAGGATTTGTTGGTATGGAAAAAGAAGTAGCAGATCTTTGGAAAGAAAATAACGTAATTAAAAAGAATTTTGATATGAATCAAGATGGTGAGTATTTCACTTTCTATGATGGACCTCCAACTGCAAATGGAAGACCTCACGTAGGACACGTATTAACAAGAGTTATGAAGGATATTATCCCAAGATATAAAGTTATGAAGGGGTATAAAGTTATAAGAAAAGCTGGATGGGATACTCATGGACTTCCTGTAGAACTTGAAATAGAAAAGAAACTTGGTATTTCAGGAAAAGAGCAAATAGAAAGCTATGGAGTAGAAAAATTCGTTAAAGAATGTAAAGAGTCAGTTTTCACTTATGTTAATATGTGGGAAAAGATGACTGATCAAATAGGTTACTGGGTAGATATGGAGAAGCCTTACGTTACTTATCACAACTCATATATAGAATCTGTTTGGTGGGCATTAAGCCAAATGTGGGAAAAAGGACTTTTATATAAGGGACATAAGGTAATGCCATATTGCCCAAGATGTGGAACTGGACTTTCTTCTCACGAAGTGTCACAAGGATATAAGGATGTTAAGGATTTAACTGCTATAGCTAAGTTTAAGGTTCAAGGAGAAGATAATAAATATATATTAGCATGGACAACAACTCCATGGACATTACCTTCAAATTTAGCTTTATGTGTAAATAAAGCATATGATTATATTGAAGCTAAAGTTGGTGATGAAACATTAATAGTTGCTAAAGATTTAGCTACAAAAGTATTAGGAGAAGATTACGAAGTAATCAAGGAATTTAAGGGAACTGAATTATTAGGAACAAAATATGAAAGATTGCTTCCATTTGGAAAAGTTGATGGAAAAGCTTTTGAAGTTATTCATGGTGATTATGTAACTTTATCAGATGGTACTGGTATTGTTCATATAGCACCTGCATATGGTGAAGATGATAGTTTTGTTGCTAAGCAAAATGGAATAGGATTTATAAACTTAGTAGATGCTAGTGGTAACTTTGTAGAAGAAGTAACACCATGGGCAGGGAAGTTTGTTAAGAAGTGCGATGAAAGCATAGTTAAATATTTAGAAGAAGAAAATAAATTGTTTAAAGCTGAAAAGCATACTCACTCTTATCCACACTGCTGGAGATGTGACACACCACTTCTTTACTATCCAAGAGAAAGCTGGTTTGTTGCAATGACTAAGCTTAGAGATAAGCTTTTAGAAAATAATAATAAGATTAATTGGTACCCAGATAACATAAGAACAGGTAGATTTGGTAAGTTCTTAGAAAATGTTATTGACTGGGGTATATCAAGAGATAGATACTGGGGTACACCACTTCCTATTTGGGAATGTGAATGTGGTCACAGAGAATGTATAGGAAGTATAGCTGAATTAAAGGAAAAGGGAATTAATGTTCCAGAGGATATAGAGCTTCATAAACCATATATAGATGGTGTTAAGCTTAAGTGTTCTGAATGTGGAAAAGAAATGACTAGAACTGCTGAAGTTATTGATTGTTGGTTTGATTCAGGATCTATGCCTTTTGCTCAATTACACTATCCATTTGAAAATAAAGAGCTATTTGAAGAGAACTTCCCAGCTCAATTTATTTCAGAAGCTGTTGACCAAACAAGAGGATGGTTCTATACATTATTAGCTATTTCAACAGCTATATTTGATACTAATCCATTTGAAAACTGTATAGTTTTAGGTCACGTTTTAGATAAAAAAGGCTTAAAGATGTCTAAGTCAAAGGGAAATGTAGTAGACCCATTTGATGTATTAGATTCACAAGGTGCAGATGCTACAAGATGGCATTTCTATACTGCAAGCGCACCATGGCTTCCAACAAGATTCTCTATTGATGATGTTCAAGAAGCTCAAAGAAAGTTCTTAAGCACTTTATGGAATGTATATTCATTCTATGTTTTATATGCTGATTTAGATAAGTTTAATCCATTAGACTATAAAGATTTCAAATCAGAAAATGTTATGGATAAGTGGATAATGTCTAAGCTTAACACATTAATTAAGGAAGTAGATGAAAACTTAGCATCATATCAAATAACTCAAGCTGCATTAGCTATTGAAGATTTTACAGATGAGTTATCAAACTGGTATGTAAGAAGAAATAGAGCAAGATATTGGTCAGAAGATTTATCAGATGATAAAATTGGTGCTTATGTTACATTATATAGAGTCTTAACTACTTTAGTTAAGATAGCAGCTCCATTTGTACCTTTCGTAACAGAAGAAATTTATCAAAATTTAGTTGTAGGATTAGATAAATCTGCTACAGAAAGTGTACATTTATGTTCATGGCCATCAGTTGATGAAAGTGCAATAGATGAAAACTTAGAAAAGGAAATGGATTTAGCTTATACAATAGTTAAACTTGGTAGAAGTGCTAGAAATGGTGCTAATATTAAGAATAGACAGCCACTTTCTAAGATGTTACTTTCAACAGCAGCTATTCCAGCTTATTATGGAGATATTATAAAAGATGAACTTAATATTAAGACTGTAGAATTTGGAGCTGATTTATCAGAACATGTTAACTTTGAAATCAAGCCTAACCTGCCTGTTCTTGGAAGACAATATGGTAAGTTAATTCCAGGAATAAGAAAAGAAATAGCTTCAAGAAACCAAATGGAATTAGCTCAAAAATTACAATCAGGTGAAACTGAAACTATTACTGTAGATGGAACTGATATAGTATTAAATAGTGAAAGTGTTCTTGTAACTATGCAAGGTTTAGAAGGATATGCTTTTGCTGGCGAAGGTGAAATCGGAGTTGTTCTTGATACTACAATTACAGAAGAATTAAAAGAAGAAGGACAATTAAGAGAAATAACTTCAAAGATACAAAATATGAGAAAAGAAAAAGGTTTTGAAGTTGCAGATAAGATAAAATTATTTGTTGCAGGAAATGATATGTTAATTAATATCATTAACAAATATTCAGATGTAATAAAGAGAGAAACATTAACTCAAGAAATTGTTATAAATGAAGATGCTGATTACACTGAAACTGTTATTAATGGTGAAAAATTAAATATGACAGTTAAAGTAATTAAGTAGAATAATTTTATGTTAAAAAGTTAGAAGTTTCTATAGAATTTCTAACTTTTTACTTATTTTATAGTGAGTTATTATAAAGAATAACTTAGAATATTGTATAAAGTATTTGCAAATAGTATAATTATTGTTAAAATGAGATAAAAAAGATTAAAAAATAAAAATTGGAGTGATGTGTTATGGCTACTTCTATAAAAGATGTTGCTAGAGAAGCTGGAGTATCAATTGCTACTGTTTCTAGAGTTTTAAACGACATAGATGTTGTAAACGAGGACACGAAGAAAAAGGTTTTAGATGCCATTAATAAGCTAGGCTATAGACCTAATATTGTAGCAAGAAGTTTAAAAACTCAAAGAACGAAGACAGTAGGAATCTTAGTTCCTGACATATCAAGTGGATTTTATCCTGAGATAGTTAGGGGAGCAGAAGATGTGGCTAATATTTATGATTATAACGTCATCTTATGTAATTCAGATTTTGATATTGAAAAGGAAAAAGAATATTTAAGAGTACTAAGAGAAAAAATGGTTGATGGGGTTATTTATATGAGCTCATCTCTACAAGAAGAAACTTTAAATATTATTAATGAATTAAATTTAACTACTGTTTTAGTAGAAACTAAAGATAAAGAAGAAAGTTTACCAAGTGTAACTATAGATAATACTAAGGCCTCAAAAGAAGCAACAAACTATCTTTTAGACAAGGGACTATCTAAAATAGCTTTTGCAGGTGCAAAAAAAGAGAATATGAATGCTTGGGGAGATAGATACATAGGTTATAAAGAAGCACTTAATGATAAGGATATCAATGTAGATGAGAGCTTAGTATACTTTGGAGGATTAAAAGTTAAAAGTGGATACGAAGCTGTAAAATACTTTGAAGATAGCAAGAAAGAGTATGATGCAGTAGTTTGCGCATCAGATGAAATTGCTATGGGTGTTATAAATGCCTTAAGAGAAGTAGGAAAGAGAGTACCAGAAGACGTAAGCGTTATTGGATTTAATGATAACAATATGTCATCTGAGTTCTATCCAAAGATAACTACTATAAAACAACCAAGTTATGATATGGGATCAGTAGCTATGAGAATGCTTATTAAAATGCTTAGTAAGAGAGAATTAGAGGAATCTCAATTTGTTCTTGATTATACACTAATAGAAAGAGATAGTTGTAAATAAGAACTTAAATAGAAGTGTAGATTAATATCTACACTTCTATTTTTATAAATAATATCATTTTTGGATATATTTACAAATATTTAATAAATGTTTACAATTTTTTTAGAAGTTATGTATTGTTAGGAAATAAAAACCATGTTATAATTAATACTACAAGTCATTAAACGTTTTCAAATTTCAACTGTGTATAATATAAGTATATTTGATTAGAATGGGTAACTAATCATTGAGAAATTTGGGTTAAGGTCAAAAAAAACAACTTCTTAAGGAAGTTGTTTTTTAATTTCTTAGAATTTATTAAAATGTTATCTTGTAATAATAATCTAACAAATCCATTGTTTTTTATGTACGATTATATAATACCTTCAATTTTTAATATGTTTTCTAATTCTTGAACTTTTTCAGTTAAAGTAAGAAATTTTTCTCTTAGCTTTTCTTTTGGAAGATCAGTTTCATCAATAAAGCTAACCATATCTTCTACTGTTTTTAGAGCATCATCTATATCTTGTTGAGCTAGTTTTAAATTTGATTCCTTCATAAATTATCTCCTTTATGTATTTAAACATAATTTATATTACATATATTCATCCTATCACTAATAAATAGCATATTCAAGTCATATATTAATAGAAGAAATTAGTAAGAGGTGGAATTTTGATAAATTATATATGGTTTATTATGATATTTTTAGGAATATTGGTGGGATTATTTACAGGTAATGGAGAGGTTATATCAAAATCCATTATTAATTCTGCAGATTCAACAGTATCTATGATTATAGGCTTGGTTGGACTTATGTGCTTTTGGTGTGGTGTTATGAAGGTAGCAGAAAAAAGTGGATTTACAAACAAATTAGCAAAATTATTAAGGCCACTTTTAAAGATTATTTTTAAGGAAGCAGCTAAGGATGAGAAGGCCTTAGGTGCTATAGTTATGAATATAACAGCAAATATGATGGGATTAGGTAATGCAGCAACCCCTTTTGGAATAAAGGCAATGCAGGAAATGGATAGGCTTAATAAGGAAAAGGGTACAGCTTCTAATGATATGTGTTTATTTTTAGTTTTAAATGCAGCATGTATACAGTTAGTACCTTCAACAGTTATTTCTATAAGAGCAGCAGTAGGTTCTAGTAATCCTGGATCAATTATTTTGCCAGCAGTTTTAGCAAGTACATTTGCTGCTATTACAGGAGTAGTTCTTTGTAAGATATTACAAAGATACTTTTAAGGAGGATTTTATTTATGTTTCAGTATATAACAAAAAGTATAATCCCTATAATAGTAGTAATTATTATAACTTATGGGATGATTAAGGGTAAAAAGGTATATGAATGGTTTATTGAAGGAGCTAAGGAAGGATTGAAGGTTTGCCTTAATATATTTCCATATCTTTTAGCAATGATAATTGCAGTTAATATTTTTAGAGAAGCAAAGTTATTAGACTTATTAAATAATATGATAGCACCAGTAGGTAGTTTAATAGGACTACCTAAAGAAATAATCCCCTTGGTTTTAATTAAACCTCTATCAGGAAGTGGTGCTATAGGAATATTGACCGATATAGTAAAGACTTATGGTCCAGATAGCTACATAGGACTAATAGCATCAGTAATTATGGGAACTACTGAAACTATTTTTTATACTATAACTGTATATTTTGGAGCGGTACAAATAAAGAAAATAAGGCATACATTATGGGCTGCGGTATTAGCTGATTTAACTGCTATAATAATATCAATTTTCTTAGTTTCAAAACTATTGATGTAAATTATTGCAAATAATTCAAAAATATAAAAAATAATAAATATGTAATATTTTTGTAACTAGTTAATAATGAAAGTGAATTATAATATATTTATAAGAATAAGGAGGGAAGTGGGAAATAGATGAAATGGATTGAAAATTTATTTTTAACAGATGATGAGATAAAGGTTTTATCAATTTATTTAGTCTATGGTGTAGGGGTAGGAGTAGTATTAGGACTATTTTTTAATAATATAGAATTATTTTTTGCTTTAGGTGGAGTGACTTCTATTATAGTATCAGTTTTAAAGGTATATATAAATAGAAGTAAAAAATCTAAAAAATTGATATAAATAACTTTAGGAATAATATGTATTTTAGTTTAGATAAGCTATATAATAAAATTTATATAGCTTTTTTATTTTACTAAGGGTGGTGAGGGAATGGCTTCAGAAAAATTTTATATTGTAAGCAATAAAATTATGCCAGAAATTTTCATAAAGGTACTAGAAGTTAAAGAGAATCTTTTGACGGGAAAAGCAAAAGATATAAGTGAGGCTGTAAAGAAAACAGGAATAAGTAGAAGTACCTACTATAAGTATAAAGATCATATATTTCCAATGACAGAGGGGTTAAATAGTAAGAAGATAACCTTAGTTGTTTTACTATCACATGAGGCTGGAACCTTATCTAAGGTTTTAGATTGCATTGCATTTAACAAAGGAAATATATTAACTATTAATCAGGATATACCAATAAATATGGCAGCTAATGTAACAATAACATTAGATATATCAAATATGAAAAAAGATTTAAAGCATTTAGTAAATACGTTAAGGGGATTAAAAAATGTAGTAAGTGTTAAAGTATTAGCTATGGAATAATAAAGGAAGTGTTAAAGTGAAAAAAGATTTTTTTAAAGATAATAGACATAAGGTATTAAATAAAATTAAAGATAATTCTTTACTTATACTGTTTGCAGGTAAAGCACCTAAAAAAACAGCTGATGAGAATTATCAATTTACACCAAATAGAAATTTTTATTATCTAACAGGCATTGAAGAAGAAGAACATATTTTAGTTTTATCTAAAATAAATGGAGAAATTAAAGAATATTTATTTATAAAAGAAGTTGATGCTATTAGAGAAAAGTGGGAAGGTAAAACTATAAGAAAAGAAGAGGTATTCAATATTTGTGGAATTGAAGAGGTTAATTACTTAGGTGATTTTAATAGTTTTATAGAAAGAACTATTCTTAATAAAGAAGAGGTTAATATATATTTAGATTTAGAGAAGGAAAATAAGTCATATAATTTTATAAAGGAAATTAAAGAAAAGTATTTTAATATAAATATATTAAATGCTTATAGATTAATAGGAGAATTAAGACTTATAAAAACTGAAGAAGAAGTTAATAGAATAAGAAAAGCTATAGCTATAACTATAGAAGGTGTAAAAGAGCTTATGAAAAATTCTAAAGATGGAATTAAGGAATATGAGCTAGAAGCCTATTTTGACTTTGTATGTAAGAAGAATGGAGTTAAAGATTTAGCATTTAAAACTATTGCTGCAGCAGGGAAAAATGCTACAGTTTTACATTATGTAACTAATGATTCTGAAATAAAAGATGGAGATTTAATTTTATTTGATTTAGGAGCTCAATATAAGTATTACAATGGAGATATTTCAAGGACATTCCCTGTAAGTGGTAAGTTTACAGAAAGACAAAAGGAAGTTTATAACGCAGTTCTTAAAGTAAATGAAAGAGTAATATCAGAAATGAAACCAGGAGCAAGCTTTTTAGAATTAAACAAAAAAGCTAAGGAATGGATTGCTGAAGAATGTGTTTCATTAGGCCTTATTACAAATAAAGAAGAGGTATCAAAATACTATTACCATAGTATTGGACATAGTTTAGGTATGGATACTCATGATATAGAACTTGAAAATAGAAATGTAATATTTAAGCCAGGTATGGTTTATACTGTAGAGCCAGGTATCTATATTGAAGAAGAAGGAATAGGCATAAGAATAGAAGATGATGTTTTAATTACAGAAGAAGGACATGAAGTATTAACTAAAGAAATGATTAAAACTATAGATGAAATTGAAGAATTTATGGCTAAAAATAATTTATAGACAATTATAGATATAGGTTGCAAAATTCAAGTAATAATTGTACAATATTTATGTAAATTAAATGTAAATAAAGACGGGGTAGAGGCGCGATACTTAAAAGTACTATTAATGAGATAAGCACTATGATTTAATAGGAAAGGAATTATCGCCGAAGCGTATGATTAATGCTTTAATATCATATGGCTGGGGTTACATAGAATATATGTATCACTGTCACAAAGTAAATTTGTGGGGAGCTATCACTTAGGGAATTTAATCTTATTTTTAGTAAGCATATTCTAGCCTTGAGTTGATACTCAAGGCTTTTTTAATTATTTATAATATTATATTTTCTTTAAATGTGTGGAAAACTATTTTTATATTTATATATTTTAAGATTATAAAAATAATAAATAAAAAATTCTGCCCTTTAATTATTTACAAGACTTTAAGGGGGACTTAGTATGAAAAACAAAAGACAAATCAAAGTTTTAATAATGACTTTGTTGATGGTTTTGCTATCCACTTCAGTGGTTTTTGCAGCAGAAGTTGACACTGCTACAGCTAATGCTAATCATTATGGATTCTTAACATTAATACCACCAATAGTTGCAATAGCTTTAGCTTTTTTAACTAAGAATGTAATAATATCATTATTTATAGGAACAATTGTAGGAGCTTTTTTAGTTAACTTAGTAGATAATTCCTTTATAATGGCTTTAATTAATTCTTTCTTAGATTTTGTATCAAGAGTTTTAAATTCATTAGCTGATCCATGGAATGCAGGTATAATACTTCAGGTATTAGTAATAGGTGGGGTTATACATTTAGTGGCTAAAATGGGTGGAGCTAAGGCTATAGCAGAAGCTCTAGCAAGAAAAGCAAAAACAGCTAAGAGTGCGCAATTAGTTACACTTTTATTAGGATTAACAGTTTTCTTTGATGACTATGCAAACTCATTAATAGTTGGACCTATTATGAAACCAGTGGCAGATAAGATGAAAATATCTAGAGAAAGACTTGCTTTTATTATAGATGCAACAGCAGCACCTATAGCAGGCCTTGCAATTGTATCAACTTGGATAGGCTTAGAAGTAGGATTAATTAATGATGCTTTTATAAATGGTGTAGGACAACAAGTAGATGCTTTTGGAGTTTTCCTACAAACTATTCCATATAGATTTTATAATATATTAATTTTATTTTTCGTATTTATTACATCTTTCTTATTAAAGGATTTTGGACCTATGTATAAGGCTGAAATAGAAGCCAGAAGAAAAGAAATAAAAGAATGTAAAAATAATATATTAAATTCAAGTATAGAACATTCAGAGCTTGAGCCTAAGGAAGGAATTAAATTAAGTGTGTGGAATGCTATTATACCAATAGGAACATTAGTAGCTACTGCATTAATTTGCTTCTATTATAGTGGATATTCTTCTATAATGACTGGAGAAAATATAGCATTACAAGAAATAATGACAAACTCTCCACTATCCTTTAGGGCAATACAAGAAGCTTTTAGTGCATCAGATGCATCAGTAGCATTATTTCAATCTGCTATAGTAGCAAGTATAGTTGCTATAGCTATGGGAGTAGGTAAGAAGATATTTACTATTGAAGAAGCAATAGAAACATGGATAGATGGAATGAAACCATTACTAATAACAGGAGTAATATTATTATTAGCTTGGTCATTGAGTTCAGTAATTAAAGATTTAGGAACTGCTAAGTATTTAGTTACATTACTTTCAGGTTCATTACCAAACTTTTTACTTCCAAGTTTAATATTTATATTATCTGCAATAATATCCTTTGCTACAGGTACAGCCTATGGAACTATGGGAATATTAATGCCTTTAGCAATTCCATTAGCTTATTCAATGAATCCAGAAATGAGTTATGTTATAGTTAGTACAAGTGCAGTATTAACTGGAGCAATTTTTGGAGATCATTGTTCACCTATATCAGATACTACAATTCTTTCATCCATGGGAGCTGGATGTAATCATATAGCTCACGTTAATACACAAATGTGGTATGCATTATTTGTATCTGGCATTACTATAGTCTTTGGTTATATACCAGCAGGATTTGGAGTACAATGGTATATAGTACTTCCAATAGCACTTATAGCAGTTTACTTAGGAGTACAAATCCTTGGGAAAAAAGTAGAATAATAAATTGGAGTTGCTAAGGCAGCTCCTTTTTTTAGATTAAATTTCATTTAAAAAGATGGGTATGTATAATAAATTGAAAAGTTATATATTATAGACTATAGTAAATTATATAGTAAAAATATTTTGAAAATAGAATTAGGGGGCAAAAGCATGAATAACTTAGAACAGCTTAGAGAAGTTATGAAAGGAGAAAATATAGATTATTATATTATTCCAAGTAGTGACGCACATCAAAGTGAATATGTTGCTGAATATTTTAAAGGTAGAGAATTTATTTCTGGTTTTACTGGTTCAGCAGGTACTCTTTTAGTTGGAAGGAAGGAAGCATATCTTTGGACTGATGGTAGATATTTTATCCAAGCTGATAAGGAGCTTAATGGTAGTGGAATTTCTCTTATGAAAATAAGAACTCCAGGTTATCCAACTATTGAAGAGTGGATAAGAAGTAACATAAAGGCTAATGAAACTTTGGGCTTTGATGGGAAGGTATTTTCAGTTAAAGAATATGAAGGATACTTAAATATTGCCAAGGAAATTGGCTTTAATATCAATATGGGTAATGATTTATTAGATAATATATGGACTGATAGACCAGAGCTACCTCAAGATAAAATATTTATTCATGATGAAAAATATGCAGGGAAATCTTCTAGTGAAAAGCTAAAGGAAGTTAGAAAAAATATGGAAAGTAAAAAGGGAGATTTTTATATATTATCTTCTTTAGATGATATAGCATGGCTATGTAATATAAGAGGTAATGATATTAAGTTTAATCCTGTAGCATTAGCTTATGTAGTAGTTGGAAAAGATTACGCTAAACTTTATATTAATAATAATAAATTAGATGATATAACTAAGAATAAGCTTTATAATGAAGGTTTTATAATTAAAGAATATGATGAAATTGAAGAGGATGTAAAACTTTTAAATGGAGCGGTTATTTTCGATGAAGTGAGATTAAATGCTAAAATATTTACAGCTTTGAATGATAAAGTAAAGTTAATAAGAGAAACTAATATAACTACTAATTTAAAGGCTATAAAAAATGAAGTAGAAATAGCTAATTGGGAAATCTCTCAAGTAAGAGATGGAGTAGCTATGGTTAAATTCATAAAATGGCTAAAGGAAAATATAGGAAAAGAAAAGATTACCGAAATATCAGCAAGTAATAAATTAAGAGACTTTAGAGCAGAAGGAGAAAATTATAAAGGAGATAGCTTTGGAACTATAGCAGGTTATAAAGAACATGCAGCTATGATGCACTATTCAGCAACAGAAGCTAGTGATTATGAACTAAAGCCAGAAGGTATGTTTCTTTTAGATTCAGGTGCTCAATATTTAGATGGAACTACTGATATTACAAGAACATTCATATTAGGTCCAATTACAGAAGAAGAAAAAAGAGACTATACATTAGTATTACAAGGACACATAGCATTATCAACAGCTAGATTTTTAAGAGGATCTACAGGTCTTAATTTAGATGTATTAGCAAGAAAGCCCCTTTGGGATTATGGAATAGATTATAAATGTGGGACTGGTCATGGTTTAGGATTCTTCTTAAATGTTCATGAAGGGCCTCAAGCTATAAGACCTATGGGAAATTCAACAGAATTAGAACCAGGAATGGTCATAACAAATGAACCAGGTGTATATAAAGAAGGAAAGTACGGTATAAGAACTGAAAATACTATTATAGTAGAAAAAGATTTAGTATCAGAAGAATTTGGGGAATTCTATAAATTTAGAACTATATCCTACTGCCCAATAGATTTAGAAGGGGTTAATGTAGAAATGCTATCATTACAAGAAAAAACTTGGCTAAATGATTATCACAAGATGGTATTTGAAAAACTAAGCCCGTATTTAAATGAAGAAGAAAAAGAATTCTTAAAGCACGAAACAAGAGAAGTTTAAATAGGTAAGAGTTAATATAGAAGAAGTAAGAGATAGGGAGAAAAATTAGATAAAGGGAATTCTTCTCCTTATTTTCATGTTTTACACTTTAAAGAATGCATTGTGCATTACCCATTATCAATTATAAAAGCTCTGCTTTTATTTAGGTGGTAATATAAATTTATTAACTATCAAAGCTATAAATATACCAAATAAGGTTTCTATAATTCTATTAAGAGTATAATAAATTGGATTACCAAATGCATGAACTGTAGTAACTGCTAGAAAAACTATACATGCTATGTTTATAGCACCATTTTTCTTAATTACATTACATAAGTAAATTACTATAATAATCCCTACTGCAATTGTAAAATAAACTAGGAATTTTCTAAAAAAATATGTAGATATATTGTAAATAAAGAATCTACATATTAGTAGAAATATGAGTCCAACCACAGCTCCTAAAACTGTTCCCAAGGCTCTATTTATAGCCATGTTAATAGAATTAGAAACTGTATCTTGAACACAAAAAACAGCTGTTAAACAAGCGAAAAATGGTTCGCTTGGGAAAAATAATAAGCATAGAAACACTGCAATAGCAGTTTTGATTGTTCTAAGTCCAATGCTTGGGAAATTGAAATTCATATTATATCTCCTTATCTTTAGTTATTCTATTTTAATTATTATATCTTTAGTCATTCTCATTAACATTATTCTTCTCTTTTGGAGGATGAATATACTTATTAATTAAAATTGCAACTATTACTCCAAAGGCAGTTTCAACAGTTCTATGAACAGCATACATTAAAGGATCATTAGAACTCTGGATAATTAATATTGCCATTAATGTAATTGATGAAATAGAACTTGCTGAAGGTTTTCTTATTAAATTGCAAATATAAATATCTAATGAAACTCCTGCAGCAACTATTATAGGTAAGAACCTCTGAAGGTGATTTCCATTAATAATATATAAAAGTATCAGTGATAAGGAACCACCAATTAAAGTTCCTATAAGTCTATTAAAACCTATTTTTAGTGAGTTTTCCACTGTACTTTGAACACAGATTACAGCTGCGATTGCTGCAAAAAGAGAATTTGGCCAGAATATAAGGCATATTAAAACAGATAGAGCAGTTTTAATATTTCTAGAACCTATATGAGGCAAGTCCAACCTTTCCACATTATCAACTCCAATCTTTTTTTTATTAATTATACCATATAAAATATAGAGTGCTATTTTATAGTATTTTATTAATAATATGAAAACTAGCTTGAATTATATTGCCATAATAAAAATAATTAGGATAATATTATAATAATATGATAAATTATGTATAATTACTAATAGAGAGAGGTGTATTATGGAACTTTGGATTTACTTATTAATAGGAGAATTGATACCATTGGGTTTATTTATTATAGGGGGATTATATGAATCAAATTCAACAAAGTACCAGGAAATGAAATTTGGATATAAAAATCAATATACGATAAAGGACAAGATTTCATGGGAGTATTCTAATAAGCTGGCAGCAAAAATCTTTGGCTCAATAGGAACATTATTATTTATAGTTAATGCTATATTATTATTTATATTTGGAGAAAATGCTTTTACATTTATATTATTATTTAGTTTGTTTATGGTTATATTATCTAGAATGATGTTAGATAGGCTTATAAAAAAGAAATTTAGTGATAAATGATACTTTAAAAGTAATTGACACTGAAATTAATATAGAATATCATAGTAATAGCAATAACTGAAATGCTATGAAAAGAAGAGTAGTAAAGAAGGAGTGTCTAAAGAGAGCTAGGATAGGTGAAAGCTAGCGACATAAAGCTTTATGAAGATGGTCTTGGAGCATATTCTCTGAACTAATTAGCTAGGGGAATACGGTGGCAACCGTTATATTGCAAGGTGATACTAAGATCACCTGTTGAGATATTTATTGTAAAATAAATATGAATTAGAGTGGTAACACGTATAATACGTCTCTATATAGGTTTTAATATACCTATATAGGGGCTTTTTTATTAAAGAAAAGAACGATTATAGGGAGGAAATAGTATGTGTAAGAAAACATATTATATTACAACACCAATTTATTATCCATCAACTAAACTTCATATTGGTAATACTTATACAACTGTAGCTGCTGATGCTTTAGCTAGATATAAGAGATTAACAGGATATGATGTAATGTTTTTAACAGGAACAGACGAGCATGGGCAAAAGATACAAAGAATTGCTGAAGAAAAGGGAATAACACCTAAAGAGCATGTGGATGAAATAGTAGCAGGAATTAAAGATTTATGGAAGATGATGAATATTAGCTATGATAAATTTATAAGAACTACTGATGATTATCATATTAAAGCTGTTCAAGATATATTCAAAAAACTTTATGATAAGGGTGATATATATAAATCTTCTTATGAAGGATTATATTGTACTCCATGTGAATCTTTCTGGACAGAAACTCAATTAGTTAATGGAAATTGTCCAGACTGTGGAAGACCAGTAGAGAAATCAAAGGAAGAAGCTTATTTCTTTAAGATGAGTAATTATGCTGATAGATTAATGGAGTATATTGAGGCTCATCCAGATTTTATTCAACCAGAATCAAGAAAAAATGAAATGGTTAATAACTTCTTAAAACCAGGTTTACAAGACCTTTGTGTTTCAAGAACAAGCTTTAACTGGGGAGTTCCAGTTACCTTTGATGAAGGTCATGTTGTTTATGTTTGGATAGATGCCCTTTCAAACTATATAACAGCTTTAGGATATGGTAGTGATAATAAGGAACTTTATGAAAAATACTGGCCAGCAGATGTTCACTTAATTGGTAAGGACATATTAAGATTCCATACTATTTATTGGCCAATTATGTTAATGGCTTTAGATTTACCGCTTCCAAAGCAAGTATTCGGACATGGATGGTTACTTGTTGATGGTGGCAAGATGTCTAAATCTAAAGGAAATGTAGTTGATCCAGTAACTTTAGTTGAAAACTTTGGCGTAGACGCAGTTAGATACTATCTATTAAGAGAAATCCCATTTGGAGCAGATGGATTATTCAACAATGAAATATTTATAAAGAAGATAAATTCTGATCTTTGTAATGACTTAGGAAACTTATTATCTAGAACTGTAGCTATGATAGAAAAGTACTTTAATGGAGTGATTCCAAACAATAATGTTAAAGAATCTATTGATGATGAATTAATTAACTTAGCTTTAGAAACTCCTAAGAAAGTAAATAATGCAATAGATCATTTAAGAATACCAGAAGCTTTAGAATATATATTTGATTTAATAGGAAGAGCTAATAAATATATAGATGAAACTACACCATGGATATTAGCAAAAGACGAAGAAAAGAAAGAAAGACTTGGAACAGTTTTATATAACTTAGTTGAAAGTTTAAGATTTGCTTCAGTATTATTATCTGCCTTCTTACCAGAAACAAGTAAGAAGATAAATGAGCAAATAAATGCAAGCAATATCACTTTTGAATCATTAAGTAGCTTTGATGGAACAGTAGTTGGAACTAAGGTTCAAAAAGGAGAATCACTATTCCCAAGAATAGATGTAGATAAAAAGTTAGCAGAATTAGAAGCCTTAAGAGAAGCACAATTAGCTGCTAATAAAAAAGAAGAAAAGAGAGAGATAACTCCAATTAAAGAAGAAATAACAATAGAAGACTTTGAAAAAATAGATTTAAGAGTAGTAAAAGTATTAGCTTGCGAACCAATAAAGAAAGCTAAGAAATTACTAAAATTAACTGTAGATTTAAATGGAGAGCAAAGACAAGTGGTGTCAGGAATAGCACAATACTACAAACCAGAAGAACTAGTTGGTAAATACGTAGTATTAGTAGCAAACCTAAAACCAGTGACACTAAGAGGCGAGTTATCACAAGGTATGATACTAGCAGCATCAACAGATGATGATAGCTTACTAAAAGTAGTGAATCCAGGAGAATTACCTACAGGAAGCACAGTTAGATAATTAAAAAATGAAAAAATTAAGAAATGAAATAATGAAAAAATTAAAGAATTAAAAATTTAAATATATTTAAATTTTTAAAGTGTTATATAAGAAACTCAGCGTAAAGCTGAGTTTCTTACTAATCTTTCATTTTTTCACTCTTTCATTTTTCCAGTTATAGAAAAGGGGGTTTTTTATGAATATAATAGTTGGAAATGCATGGCCTTATGCTAATGGACCTTTGCATCTAGGAAGAATAGCGGTATTACTGCCTGGGGATATTATTGCAAGATACCATAGGCTTATGGGAGATGAAGTAATATTCATATCTGGGACAGACTGTCATGGTACTCCTGTAACTATGAAGGCTAAGGAGGAAGGAATTACTCCTTTAGAGGCAACTGTTAAATATCATGATGAATTTATAAGATGTTTTAAAAGTCTTGGATTTTCTTTTGATGTATTTGAAAAAACACATTCAGAATATCATCAGGAAAAGGTTAAAGAATTTATTCTTGATTTATATAATAAGGGTTATATATATGAAAAGAAAATTGAGCAAACTTATTGTGAAAATTGCAATGAGTTTTTATCTGACAGATATGTAGAGGGAAAATGTCCTTATTGTGGGGAGATAGTATCTGAAGATCAATGTGAAAATTGTTATGAAATAATAGACAGTGAAGATTTATTAGATAAAAGGTGTAAGCTTTGTGGTAGTGAAACTATTGAAAAGAGAACAAAGCATTTATTTTTCTCTTTATCAAGCTTTGAAAATGATGTTAGAAGGCTTTTGATTAGGCAAAAGGGATGGAGAGAAAATGCACAAAAAATAGTAAATAGATATTTGGATGAAGGTTTAAGAGATAAGGCTGTAACAAGAGATTTTAACTGGGGAGTAGATGTTCCAATATCAGGATATGAAGATAAAAAGATATTCGTGTGGATAGAAGCGGTTATGGGATATTTGACAGCTAGTATGAAGGCACTAGAAGGTAGAGATGAAGAGTGGAGAGAATACTGGGAAGGTGAAGATTCTAGAGTTTACTTTATTCATGGAAAAGATAACATTCCCTTCCACACAGTAATATTTCCAGCTATTTTAGCTGGTCTTGGTGTAAAAAATCCTAATTTACGAGTTATATCTAGTGAGTATTTGAAATTAGAAGGAAAGAATTTTTCATCAGTTAAGAATTGGGCAATATGGGTAGATTATATTGTGGAAAATTATGATGCAGATGAATTTAGATATTATTTAGCTCTTAATTCTCCAGAAACAAAGGATACTGATTTTACTTGGAGAGATTTTATAAATGTTGTAAATAGAGATTTAGTAAATAATCTTGGAGGATTTATTAATAAGGTTCTAAATGATATTGAAAATAAGCATAAATCTACTATTCCAAAGGGGGTTATATCTAAAAAATTTAAAGATGAAATTCTAAATTTATATTTTGACATAGGTGATTATATTGAAGAAGGTAAGTTTAAAGCTTCTCTTTTAGAAATTATATCAATGGTTAAGAAAGTCAGTAAGGCATACGAAGCTGGAGAGATAAAAATTTATGAAGCATTACAATTTATAATAAATTTATCAAATTTATTAGATCCATTTATGCCTAGGACCTGTGAAAAGGTTAGAACTGCTTTAAGTTTAGATGCACCTATATGGAGTTATATAGAGAAAAAAGAAGGAAAAGTTAGAAATATAGAGAATTTATTTAGTAAGATAGATAAAAAGAAAGCTACGGAAGAACTAAATAGATTAAAAGAAAAAAGATATTAAAAAAATGAAACCCTAGATTAAATAATTTTGGGGAATAATTTAATCTAGGGACCATTAGATGGTTTTAGGGGTAAATAATAATGCTTTAACTACTTTACAAGTACTATGATATATCATTATTATGACAGTATTGTGACAAAAAAATAAATAAAATATGAATAAGATTTATGTTAAGAAAATTTAACATAGAATTAATATTTACATTTTAAAGTAATCGTTGTATATTAAGTTTGTTAACAAAATGTTAATTTTAAATTAACAGAAAGTATTAATTTAGCAAGGAGAATATTAATGAATAGTTTTTCTATTTTTACAGGTCTTATTGGTGGATTAGGTATGTTCCTATATGGAATGAAGCTAATGGGAGATGGATTAGAAAATTCAGCAGGGGAAAGACTAAAATCTATACTAGAAAGATTAACAAGCAATAAATACATAGGAGTTTTAGTTGGTGCAGCAGTTACAGCAATAATTCAAAGCTCAAGTGCAACTACAGTTATGGTAGTTAGTTTTGTAAGCGCTGGATTAATGACATTAGCCCAAGCAGTTGGGGTAATAATGGGAGCAAATATAGGAACTACAATAACAGCTCAAATGGTATCCTTTGATTTAGATGCAATCGCCCCAATATTTGTTGGTGTAGGTGCCATAATATTACTTGTGGCAAAAAAGAAAAGAGTTAGAGATTTAGCAGGTATAGCCTTAGGATTTGGTATACTTTTCTTAGGCATGGGAGCTATGTCTACTGCAATGCAACCTATTTCTGAAGCAAGTTGGTTTAGAGAATTCGTAATTGTAGTTGCAGATAATAAAATATTAGGACTACTTGCAGGGCTTGGAATGACAGCCGTTGTTCAAAGTTCATCAGCTACTACAGGCATATTGGTAGCTTTAGCCACTACAGGTTCTATAGATATGAATCTAGCATTTCCAGTAATATTAGGATGTAATATTGGAACATGCGTTACTGCAATACTGGCTTCTTTAGGAGCAAATAGAACTGCAAAGAAAACAGCACTAGTTCACTTATTTTTTAATACACTAGGAGCTATAATTTTCTTACCATTTATAGACCCATTTATAAATTTTATACAAGGAACAGATACAAGTGTAGCAAGACAAGTAGCTAATGCTCATACAATATTTAATTTAACAGTAACGGTTATTTTACTACCTCTTTCTGGATATTTAGTTAAGTTAGTAAATTTAATACTTCCTGGTGATGGAGAAATAGAAAAAGAAGGGGCTATATATTTAGATAAAAAGCTTTTAGATACTCCAGTTGTAGCAAATGGACAAGTGTTCAAGGAAACATTAAGAATGGCTGAAAAGGCTAAGAAGAATGTAATTTTATCAATGAAAGCATTTACTGAAAATAGTGAAGAAGCTGCCGAAAAGGTATATAAAAATGAAAAGATTATAAATGCTTTAGAGAAAGATATAACAGATTACTTAGTGGAATTATCTCAATTAGATTTACCAGAAGAAGATATTAAGATGTTTAGTTCAACATACCATGTTATAAATGATATTGAAAGAATAGGTGATCATGCAGAAAACATTGCAGATTTAGCTATTGAGAAAATGAGTAAGGGTATTCATCTTGGAGAACTAGCAAAAGAGGAACTCAAGTTAATATTTGATAAGACTATTGAAGCTATAGATATTTCAATAAAGAGTTATAATAATAGAAATATGAGTGCACCAAAAGAACTGGAAATGGTAGAAGAAGAAATAGATAGATTAGAAAAGACACTTAGAGAAAATAATATAAAAAGATTGCATGATAGGAGCTGTTCAGCAGCCTCTAGTGTTGCCTTCTTAGATTTAATAAGTAATTTAGAAAGAATAGGTGACCATGCCAATAATATTGGACATGCTGGAAGAAAGTAATAAATAGTATTAAAATACCTATGATAATTATAAATTTAAGATTAAAAACTCCGTAAGGAGTTTTTTCTTTAGTGTAAAAACATATATTATATTAGTAATATGAATTTAAGTTTATATAGTGTTTTAAAGGATTTATGTTTATTATTTTTAATTTTGTACTATAATGATAAATATAATAAAAAAATTGGAGGTATAAAAAATGGAAAATAAGTATATAATATATGATACACATGCCCATTATGACGATAACTCCTTTGATGAAGATAGAGAAGATATTTTAAGAGAAATTAAATCAAATGGAGTTGCACTAATATTAAATTGTGCATCAAGTTATGAAAGCATAGATAAAACATATAAGTTAACTATAGATAATGATTTTATTTATGGAGCATTAGGAATTCATCCAGAAAATGCTGATGAATTTAATGATGATGTAGAAAATGAAATAATAAGCTTAATAAATAAAAATGAAAAGATACTTGCTATAGGAGAAATTGGCTTAGACTACTATTGGGAAGAAAACCCTTCTAGGGAAGTCCAAAAGGAAGTCTTTAGAAGACAAATGAAATTGGCAGAGAAGTTAAACTTACCAGTTGTAATTCATGATAGAGATGCCCATGGAGATACACTAGACATACTTAAAGAATTCCCAAATGTAAAGGGAATACTTCATTGCTTTTCAGGGAGTGTTGAATTTGCAATGGAATGTATAAAACTTGGTTATTACATAGGAATTGGTGGAGTTGTTACTTTCAAAAATGCTAAGAAGGTTGTTGATGTAGTAAGTAAAATTCCTATGGAAAAGATACTAGTAGAAACAGATGCACCATATATGGCACCTGTGCCAAATAGAGGAAAAAGGAACAAATCAGATTATATAGCTTATATAATAGAACAAATTGCTCAAATTAGGGGATTAGACCCTAAAGAGGTTAATTTAACTGTAAATGAGAATTTTAAGAGGTTGATAGGAAAAGATTTATAAAGTAAAATTAAAAGATGTTACTATATTTTTACAACGCAACCTTTAACTAAAGAAGAACTATTACTAAAATCTACTTTTGATAAACAACTGTAAAATTGCTATTATTTTATAATTTATATTTAAGTATGCACAGTGTTGCATTTTTTAAGTACAGTTTTGTTATGCAGGAGGTCAAGTTTGACAAAAGCGCTGGATTCAATTATAATTCAAAAGACGCTCTTGCCAAAGGGAGGAAGTAGAGATGGTAGAAAATATTAAGAAATACCTGAAAAATAACTTTTCTAACGGTCCAAAGGCAAAAATACTGATAGGGTTTTTACTTACATTAGTAATTATATCAGTGACGTTCGTAAATATGAGAAAGACTATAACGATGAAGATAGACGGCAAAGAAGAAACATTTGTCACATATAAAGGGACTGTTAAAGATGTGTTGGATTCACAAGGGGTTATAATTAATCCTAAGGACAAAGTTCAACCAGCTTTAAATGGTAATGTATCTGAAGGAGATACAATATCTATTAAAAGAGCTGTTTCAGTAGAATTAACTGTTGGTGATAAAAAAACTAAAATAGATACAGCAGAAGATACTATTGAAGATATGCTAGAGGTAGAAAAAGAAGAACTTAAAGAACAAGGCATTGAATTTAATCAGGGAGTAGATGAAATCAGCCCTGCATTAGATACTGAGATTACGTCTGATTTACAAATCAATTTAGTTAAAATTGAAATTAAAAAACATCTAGCTTCAGAAGCTATTAATTTTGATGTTGTTGTAGAAGAGGATTCGAATCTAGATACTGGCCTTGAACAAGTTAAGCAAGAAGGAGCGGCAGGAGAAAAGGAAGTTCTTTATGAAGTTATATATAAAAACGGAAAAGAATTTTCAAAAACTGTTAAAAGCTCAAAAGTAGTAGCAGAACCAGTGAATAAGATTGTTGCTCAAGGAACAAGAAGAACATTCGCAAGTAGAGATGGGCAACTATTAGATTATAAGAGCGTTTTATATGTAGAATCTACAGCTTATAGTGGTGGCGGGGTTACAGCAACAGGAACTGTACCTGTAAGAGATCCAAATGGAATTAGTACTATAGCAGTAGATCCAAGAGTTATCCCATTAGGATCATTAGTATATGTAGAGGGATATGGTAAAGCAATAGCGGCAGACACTGGCGGAGCTATAAAAGGTAATATTATTGATGTATATGTTAATTCTAATGAAGAAGCAATTAACAGCTGGGGAAGAAAATATAATGTTCCTGTTTATATTTTAGCTTATCCAGGAGAATGGTAGAATAAATGGATGCTCTTAAAGGGCATCTTTTTATTTTTTTTAATATAGTTTGACATAATAGATATATAAGGATAAATTATTAGGTAGGTATATTGGAGAAAGGAAGTTAATATTTTGATAAAGGAAGTTATTGTAGTTGAGGGCAGAGATGATATTACAGCAGTTAAACAAGCTGTAGATGCAGAAGTTATTGCTGTAGGAGGCTTTGGAATTAATGCTAAAGTTATAGATAGAATAAGGGAAGCTCAAAAAAGAAAAGGTGTAATAGTATTAACTGATCCAGATTTTGCAGGAGAAAAAATAAGAAACATAATATCAAAAAGAGTTAAGGGAATAAAACATGCCTATATTGCTCAAGAGGACGGAATTAAAGGGGATGATATTGGAGTTGAAAATGCATCCCCAGAAGTAATAATTGAAGCATTAAATAGGGCAAAGGCATCAGAAGAGATAATTGAAGAAATATTTACTTCAGAGGATATGTTTTATTTTAAATTAACAGGAGATATTAATTCTAAAAAGAGAAGACTAATGCTAGGAAAAGAACTTGGAATTGGATATGGAAATGCTAATCAAATGTTAATTAGATTAAACAAGTATGCTATAAGCAAAGAAGAATTTATTACGGCTATAGAAAAAATAGAAAAAAGTCTAGGAGTGGTTAAGTAGTGGATATTAAAGATGTAAAAACTGCTGAATTAGTGAAGAAGTATAACTTTAAATTTTCAAAGAGTCTAGGTCAGAATTTCTTAGTAGATGATTCAGTACCAAGAGATATAGTTTCAGGTGCAGAAGTAGATGAAAATGACTTAGTTATAGAAATAGGACCTGGTGTTGGTACTTTAACAGCTCAATTATTAAATAAAGCAAAAAAAGTTGTTGCTATAGAATTAGATAATGATTTAATTCCTATATTAACTCAAGAAATAGGAGATAATCCTAAATTCACATTAATACATAAAGATGCTTTAAAGGTTGACTTTAATGAAATTATTGGAGAAGAAAAAAGCGTAAAGTTAGTGGCTAATTTACCTTACTACGTAACAACTCCAATTATAGTTAAGTTATTAAAAGAAAATTATAATTTCAAATCATTAACTATAATGATTCAAAAGGAAGTTGCTGAAAGAATGAATGCAGAACCAGGAAATAAAGATTATGGTTCATTATCTTTATTGGTTCAGTATTATTGTAATACTAGAATAGTAAGAAAAGTACCTCCACAATGCTTTATGCCTAGACCTAAGGTTGATTCTATTGTAATTAGATTAGATAGATTAGAAGAACCTAAGGTAAAAGTGGAAAATGAAAAGTTATTTTTTGAGATAATAAGAAGTTCATTTAATATGAGAAGAAAAACTCTATGGAATGGGGTTAAAAATGTTGGTTTATCTAAAGAAAATTTAGAAGTAGCCTTTAAAGAAGCTGATATTGATCCAAAGAGAAGGGGAGAAACCCTAACTATAGATGAATTTGCTATATTATCTGATAAAATTAATAAATACCTTAAATTAAAATAATTAATCAACTCGTGAGAAATTTGGAGTAAAATACAAAAATCTCACGAGTTTTATTTTTAACATATTTAGATATGAGTAGCATATAATGTATTGAATTAATGTAAAATGGAGGTTCTAAAGGTTTGTCACAATTAAATAAGTTGTATAGAAATTTCATTATTTTACAAGAGGATGAAAGAGGCTACTCTAATTCAAACGACAAAACCTTATCAGGATATTCAAAGATAGAGGCTAAAGGAGATTCTTGCAAAATTTCCTTCTATGCTCAAAATCTAAGAAGGGATGAAGAAGAATATTGTATTTTAGCTATATGCAATAAGAAGGATACGAAGAAAATATTGAATTTAGGTAAAATATCAGTATCAGATGGTGGTAAGGCAGAAATAACTAAAGAATATCCATTAGATAATATAGCAGGGCTTGGTATATCTTATGACAAGATTTCAGGAGCTGCCATAGGAAAAGAGAAAAATGGTATTCCAATAATAGTTATGTGTGGTTTTATTAATGGTGAACAACCAAATGATAGTTGGAAAAATTATAAAATGGTAGATTGTAGCCATAATAAGACCAAGAATAAAATGGAATATATCAAGAAAGAAGAGAAAAAGAAGAAAAACAAACATAGAGTAGAAGAAGAAATTGACTCTATAGATACTTTAGAAGAAAAAATAGAAGAAAAAATAGAAGAAAAAATAGAAGTTGAAAGAGTAGAAGAAGTACAAGTAGAAGTAGAAAAAGAAGTAGAATTAAAGATAGAAGATGTTAGAAATGAAGAAGATATAGAAGATGAAATAATTGAAGAAACAGAAGTAGTATCTGAAGAAGAGGTTGTTAGAGAAAAGATAGAAATTGATGAGGAAGATACTAGAAGTAGTGAAGACGTAACTGAGGAAGTAGATGATGAAAATAATCCATTTACAAAACCTGATTATAGCCAAAATCCTTTTGATAGAAACTTAGATGGAAGCTTATATGGAATTGAAGATTTAAATAGAGGATATTTAAAAAATAAATTCGATGAATATGAGGAAAAATTAGAAGAAGAAAATAGTGAGTTTAAAATTAGAGGTAGTGTTGGTGAATATTTTGAAAGTATAGCTAGTGGATTTGAAAACTGTCGAAATAAATATGATGAAATTAAATTCTGTAAGTGGTATAAGGTGCCTGTTAATGATTTGCATGAAATGTGTAACATGTCTAACTACAATAGATATGCAGTAGCATATTACCCAATGCTAAATTATTATCCTTATATAAGAAAGCATAAACATTTTATGCTTGGATATAAATGCGATGAAGAAGGCAATTTAAGATATATTGTATATGGAATTCCTGGAGAAAAGAATAAGGATGAACAACCATATGAAGGAAAGACTGGATTTGTAACATGGGTTTCTGATGAATCTAGAGATGGAATGGGATGTTGGTTAATGTTCTATGATTTTAAAAATTCAACAGTTGTTGTACCTATGAAGTAGGTACAAATAAAATGTACTTATATATCCTAATGAGTATATTAAATGAATAAAAAAGTCTACACCATCATCCTAATGGTAGTTCTAATGGTAGTTATAGTATTAATGAAAAACTTATTCATAAAGAATATAGAAGAAATTGCAATATCAAATAATAATATCGAGAGTTTTAACAAGAATATGTTGAGAGAGGGAAAATATAGTTTTTCATTGCCAAGTGGATGGGATATAGATGAGCTAAAGAATAAAAAAGATGATACCATTGCTACCTTCAATAATAAGGAAGATATATATGGAAGTATATCCATTGTAAATAGTGATATAGATACTATTTATAATAATATAAAAGGAGATATAGTTATCAATAAAAATATTAAAGACCTTTATAATTGGAGGTTTATAGCTGAAAGTAATGGAAAAGATATTAGTAATTACTATATTAGAGATTACTCAGAGGGAAAAGTTCTTATAATTAAATTTTCTTATAGGGAAGGTAAAGAGAAAAAAAGTGTAAAAGTGGTTTTTGAATATATAGCCAAGAGTTTTATATAAAGACCCAATAAGATTTGCTATTAAAGAGTTAAAGTATTATAATTTAGTTATAGTTAGGAGAAGTAAATACTTCTCCTAATTAATTATAATGAATTGTAGGGATAACCTTTATATAGAGGGGAAGGATGTTATTGAAGAAAACAACGAAATATTTAATAACTGCAATAATGGTTATATTATCAATTAATTTATCATCATGTGGAGTTGTAGATAATATAAAAAGTGGTTTTAAAAATAAGAATAATTATTTTGACAATGCTGCACAAGTAGATCAGATAAGTATTCAAAGTGTTAGAGACAAATCCTTTAAATTTCTTGTAACAGATGAAAAAGCTATAGAAAATATGTATAATCTTCTATCTAAAGCTAAGATTAGTGAGACAAAATCAGACTTACAACCAGATTACATATTTGAAATTAAAGTTGGGGATGAGGTAAAGCAGTATAATTACGTAGTTGGAGCATATGAAGGAAACTTCTATAATGATGAAACTAGTTTTACTGTTTCAAAAAGGCTTGATGAAGGAATTCTTCAAAATTTATCAATAATAAGAAAACCAAGAGATTTTGAATACATATATTATGAACCAATTTTGGATGTTATTAATACTTTAAGTGAGACTTTAGACTATAAAGATAGAAAAGTTGGAATAGATATTAGAGATGATGTAGATTGTTTAAAATATATATTCTCTACTGATATAGAAAACTTTTTACAAAAGGCTAAAAAAACAGCACCTAATATTGGGCTTATAGAGAATACTTCAAGTGATTTTGACGTTATAGTAAGGATAAAAAATAGAGGGCATAGCACAACTGAATATAAAAGTAATATAACAGTAGAAGACAAAAAAGGAAATACTGAATATTACTATTATGTAGTTGGAACAAATCAATATAAAGAATGGAATATTAATGTCTATGAGGAAGAGGAACTTCCTAAAGATGTAGAAAAAAATTGGTAGGAGGTGTTATTATGTCAGATCAAGGAAAGCCAAAGAAGGTTTTAAACTTTGAACAAAAACCACCAAAATTAAAGCCTAAATATGGCATGATAAAAAATGTTATAGGAGTTATAAGTGGTAAGGGTGGAGTAGGTAAATCTACAGTTACAGGAATACTTGCTAGTACATTAAGAAAAAAAGGTTATAAGGTAGGGGTATTAGATGCAGATATTACAGGTCCATCTATGCCTAGATTTTTTGGGATAAACAATAAAAGAGCTCGTATAGAACCAATAGATGAAAACAACTTTAAATATTATCCAGTAGATTCAAAGGGTGGAGTAAAAGTTCTATCTATGAACCTATTAATACCTAAGGAAGAAGATCCTGTAGTATGGAGGGGACCTATGGTAAGTAGCGTTTTAACTCAATTATATACAGATACTGTTTGGGGAGAATTAGATTACTTATTAATTGATATGCCACCTGGTACTTCAGATATAACTTTAACTGTTATGCAAAGTTTCCCTATTAAGGAACTTTTAATAGTATCAACACCACAAGATATGGTGTCTATGATAGTTAAAAAGGTTATAGAAATGGCTAAGCAAATGAAATTAGATATAAGAGGTGTTGTAGAAAATATGTCTTATATAAATTGCCCAGGCTGTGATACTAAGATAAAGGTATTTAGTAAAAAGTCAGCAGATGAGCATGCAGAGTACTTAGGAGTACCACTAATTGGAGAATTACCTATTAATGTTGACTTAACAGAAGCTCTAGAAGAAGGTAATGCAGAAGAATATGTAAATAACAATGATTTATATTCTTTAATTTTTGAAGGCTTATATTAATACACATAAAATTAAAACTCATGGGAACAATAATACTGAAGTATTTATGAAAGAAGGGAAAATCATGAAAGCTCATGTAGATAAGGATACATGTATTGGATGTGGATTATGTCCATCAATATGTGAAGCTGTATTTGAAATGGATGATGACGGAAAGGCTGTTGCTAAAAATCCTGATGTTCCTAGTGAGAATGAAGATGAAGCTAAGGATGCAGAGGCAAGTTGCCCAGTAAGTGCAATTAGCGTATCAGAATAAAAAGATGCTTAACCAAGCATCTTTTTATTATTTTTTAAGAATTTTTAAAAGAAATCTACTAACTTGTCTTGAATTATTTTAGGTCTGTTACTTGGAGAATTACTACTAATATTTGAGTCAATATTAATTGTATCCCCTATATTTAAATAGTTTGATACTTGATTTAAAGGAACTTTAATTATAGTATCATCTTCTAATTCAACAAAAGCCTCAAAGAAATTATAATCAATTACTCTACCTTTCAAAAAATAACACCACCTATAAATTTAATAGTGTTATTATTCTCGTAATATAAATATTTTATACAAGTAATACTTACTTATATAAATCCTTATAAATTATTTTAAAAACCCTTAAGGATTCTTCAATTTTTTGTTTTAAAAGTTTTTTTCTTATTTCATATTCCTTGGATCCCTTAGGTGTTAAGGAATAAATCTTTTGAAATTTTTTCTTAGGATCATCCCATTCTCCAACAATATATTCTTCCTTTTCAAGTTTCTTTAATAATGGATATATTCCACCAGTACTTGGTACCCAAAGACCATTTGTTCTTTCGCCTATTTTTGTAGCTATATCATTTCCATTTGATGGGCCAATGCTAAGTATATGAAAAACATAAATAGGTAATAAACCTTTTGTAAATACTTGCCCAACAGATTCCTTTTCTTTTTGAATTTTTTTTAGCTCAGCAAGTTTTTCTTGATACTCTTGCTGAAGCCTTTTTTCTTCCTCTTTTATATCTTCTATGCTACTTAAATGAAGATTAAAGTCTTTCATATTAATCTACCCTTTGAATTGCTAGACCTAGTAAACCAGGGCCTCCATGTACTCCTAAAGCAGGACTGATTTGTGAAATATCAATACTTACTATATTATTTAAATCTTTTAATGTCTCTAGGAACATTTTAGCTTCCTCTAAAACACCAGCATGAAGCACCCAAACTTTACAAGGCCCTTGAGCAAGTGAATCTTTTAATATACCAGTAAGTTTAGTCATAGATTGCTTCCTACCTCTAGCTTTACAAACTGTATAGTAAATTCCATTTTCATCAACAGTTACAATAGGTTTTAAGTTTAACATATCACCTATAGTTCCAGCTACTCTTCCAATACGTCCGCCCTTTTTTAAGTATTCTAATGTACTAACAGTGAAATATCCAGTAATATTTTTTCTTATTGTTGGAATAGCAGACACTATTTCTTCAAAAGTTTTGCCAGAATTAATTAAATCAGCTACTTCCATTGCAACTATTCCTTCAGGCATAGCTAAAATTTTTGTATCAAAAACGTAAGATATTAATTTAGGATGATCTTCTAATGCTAATCTTATTGAATTAAAAGTTCCAGATAAGCCACTAGATATAGTTACAGCAATAACATGAGTATATCCATCCTTTTCTAGTGAAACAAGTATTTCTTCTAAATCTTCTGCGCTAGGAAGAGAAGTTTTAGGAACCTCTTTATCTAAGTTTCTGTATATTTCATCTGCAGATATCTCTACTTTATCCTTATATTCTCCATGAGAGTAAGAAACTCTAAGTGGAAGTAAATTAATATTTTTCTCTTTAATTGTTTCCAGAGATAAGTCACATGCGCTATCAACTATTAATGCTATTTTTTGCATAAAATCCTCCTAATAAAAATATAATCTTCATATTTTAATTATATCATAACTAACAACCATATCAATACTGATATAATTTTAAGTTATCAATACTGATATAGTTTAGTAAAAATAATTATGTTTTTGTCAAAAGCTAAAAATTAGTAAAAAAGGTTAATATAGAAATATATACCATAGGATTTCTATATAGCTACTGAATACTAAGTTTTTATCAATTGAAAAGAATATTTATACGTAATATAATTAAAACTAAGAACATACAATATATTGTGTTAGGGAGGTATATGAAATGCTATATGTAGTAAAGAGGGACGGTAGGGAAGTTCCTTTTGATTCTGTTAAAATAGCTAATGCCCTTAAAAAGGCTGGGGATGAAACTGGAGAAAAACTAAAGGAAAGTGAAATTTTAAGTATAGTACAAAAAGCAATAAATTACATTGAAAAAGAAAAAAATATAAATATTACTGTTGAAGAAATTCAAAATATAGTTGAGAGATCTTTAGTAGATATGGGGTATGAAAATATTAAAGCAGTTTACTCTAACTATAGAAAAGAAAGAACTCATATTAGAGAAATAAAATCTGACTTAATGAATGCCATTAAGAAAATCGGGGTAGAAACAGATCGAGATAATGCTAATGTGGGAAATAACTTTAGTTCAAAATTATTAAGAATAGCATCTGAATCAAATAAGTGGCATAATTTATCAATGATGCCTAAGGAGCTAGCCAAAGCCCATGAAAATGGAGATTTATATTTTCATGATTTAGATAGTTATAACTTAACAATTAATTGTCTTCATATACCAACTAAAGAAGTTCTTGAAAAAGGATTTAATACTGGATATGGAACAATTAAAAAACCGAGAAGAATTGAAACAGCTGCGGAGCTTTCTTGTATATTACTTCAATCTTCTCAAAATGATATGTTTGGTGGTCAGTCCCATCCTGATTTTGATAATGACTTATCCATATTTATTGAACCAACTAGAAAAGAAATAAAGGATGAACTTATTGAGCTAGGCATTGATAGTGAAAGAATTGAGGCTATAACAGAGAAAAGACTTAAAGAAAGAGTTCATCAAGCTATGCAAGGTATAGTTTATAATTTAAATACAATGCATTCAAGAGCAGGTTCTCAAGTTCCTTTTAGTTCAATTAATTTAGGAATTCCAAATTCAGATGATGCTGCATTAATTTGTGAAGTCTTTTTAAAGGAATATGAGAAGGGATTAGGAAAAGGAGAACAACCTATTTTCCCAAATATAATTTTTAGAGTTAAGGAAGGGGTAAATAGAGAACCAGAAGATAAATATCATTATTTATATCAATTAGCCTGTGAAGTAGCTGCTAAAAGAATGAATCCTACATTTATGAATATAGATGCAGATTTTAATAAGGAATACTATGATGCAGGATATATGCCAGCAACTATGGGATGCAGAACTTATTTAATGAAAAATGTTAATGGTGAACCAGGATGTAAAGGTAGAGGTAATATTGCACCTGTAACAATAAATTTACCTAGAATAGGAATGCAAGCAAAGGGTAATATAGAAGAATTCTTTCAAATATTAGATAAGAGATTAGAATTAGCTAAGGAATCACTATTACATAGATATAGTGTTTTAAAGAAACTTAGAGTTAAAGATTTACCTTTTGTAGCTGGGCAAGGATTATTAAAAGGCTCTGAAGGCTTATCTCAAGAAGATTCTATTGAACCAATACTAAAACAAGGTACATGGGGAATAGGATTTATAGGACTAGCAGAAACTTTAGTTGCTCTAACAGGATATCATCATGGTGAAACTATAGAAGCAAGAGAATTAGGAATAAAAATAGTTAGTTATATTAGAAGCTTTATAGATAGAACAACTGAAGAAACAAAATTAAATTGGAGTTGCTATGCTACTCCAGCAGAAGGACTTTCAGGAAAATTTATAAAACAAGATAAGAAAATATTTGGAATAATAAAAGGTGTTACAGATAAAGATTATTATACAAATAGTTTTCATATACCTGTTAAGTATCCAATATCAATAAAGAATAAAATAGATATTGAAGCTCCTTATCATAAACTTTGTAATGCTGGTCATATAAGTTATATAGAAGTAGATGATAGACCTTCTGGAGAAAATATAATGGATATATTAAATTATGCATATAAGAATACAAATATAAGCTATTTAGGAATTAATTTTCACATAAGATATTGTAAGAATTGCGGAGAATATTTAAATAGCAATGAAAGAAAGTGTTGTAATTGTGGCAGTGAAGATATTCAAGGTGTATCAAGAGTTACTGGTTATTTAAGCTTAGATGAAAGATTTGGGCCAGGAAAGTATGAAGAAAGAGCAGATAGAATATCTCATTCTAGTAAAAGAAATAATTATAATGTATTTTAATGCATAAATATAAGAAGTGAGAATACTTTTAAAAAGAAGTTCTCGCTTCTTTTATTTTTAAAGTTGCAAGATTTTTTATTTTTATTGCAAAAAAGTAAGAAAAAAGTTATAAAAAAATGTTTTTATAGATAAAAATGAAATAATTTTATTAAAACTTGCAATTTTTATATAAATCAATGGGATTTTCCTTGTTTGATATGAGTATATATGATAAAATGATTATTAATAATTTTTAGAAAAGACTGAATTTTCAGTTGGGGCAAGGGTTTAAAAAAATAAATCTAAGGGGGAAATTTTATGTCAGTGAAAAATATAAAAAATGGCAAAGAAGTCTTTATAGTAGACACTACATTAAGAGATGGAGAACAAACAGCAGGAGTAGTTTTTGCAAATGATGAAAAGGTTACAATAGCTACTATGTTAAGTGATATGGGTGTAGATCAACTTGAAGTTGGTATACCTACTATGGGTGGAGACGAAAAAGAAGCCATTAAGAAAATCGTAAAGAAAAATTTAAAATCAAGTATTATGGCATGGAATAGAGCTGTAATAAAGGATATAGAAGAATCTATAGATTGTGGAGTAGATGCTGTAGCTATATCTATTTCAGTGTCAGATATTCATATTAAACACAAACTTAAAACTTCTAGAGAATGGGTATTGGAAAATATGGTTAAGTCTGTAGAGTTCGCTAAGAAAAATGGATTATATGTTTCCGTAAATGGCGAAGATGCTTCAAGAGCAGATAGAGAATTTTTAGTTCAATTTATAGAAGAAGGTAAAAAGGCAGGAGCAGATAGATTTAGATTTTGTGATACAGTTGGCATAATGGAGCCATTTAAAATATGTGATGATATAAAATATCTTTATGAGAAGACTAAATTTGATATAGAAATGCATACTCATGATGATTTTGGTATGGCAACAGCAAATGCAGTAGCAGGTATTGTTGGAGGAGCATCTCATGTAGGCGTTACTGTTAATGGTCTTGGAGAAAGAGCTGGTAATGCTGCTTTAGAAGAAGTTTTAATGTCACTAATGTTTGTATATGGCTACAAAGGAAATATAGATACTACTATGTTTAGAGAAGTATCAGAATATGTATCAAGAGCTTCAGGCAGAATACTTCCATCATGGAAGGCAATAGTTGGTGATAATATGTTTGCACACGAATCAGGAATTCATGCAGACGGGGCAATTAAAAATCCAAAGAATTATGAAGCCTTTAATCCAGAAATAGTTGGGCTTGAAAGACAAATAGTAATAGGAAAACATTCTGGTAAAGCTGGAATTCTTAATAAGTTTAAAGAATATGGTATAGAACTAGATGATAATTCAGCTCAAGCAATCCTTCAAATAGTAAGGGCAACTTCTGTAAGATTAAAGAGAAGTTTATTTGATAAGGAGTTAGTACAGATATATAAAGAATACTTAAAGTTAAAAGAAGAAAGTGTAAATTAAGAAAGGGGCAATAAATAATGGGGGACAACTTAGTATATAAAATATTAAAAAGTCATCTAGTTGAAGGGACAGTTGAAACTGGAAAAGAGATAGGTATAAGAATAGATAGGACATTAACTCAAGATTCTACAGGAACTATGGCTTACTTACAATTAGAGGCTATTGGAATAGACAGAGTTAAAACTAAGAAATCTGTAGCATTTATAGACCATAATATGTTACAACAAGGATTTGAAAATGCTGATGACCATAAATTTATACAAACTATAGCATCAAAATATGGAGTTTATTTTTCTAAACCAGGTAATGGAATTTGTCATCAAGTTTTCTTAGAAAGATTTTCGGTTCCAGGGGATACCCTTATAGGTTCAGATAGTCATACTCCAACAGCAGGTGGAGTAGGTATGCTTGCAATGGGAGCTGGTGGACTAGATGTTGCATTAGCTATGGCAGGTGGAGCTTATTATATAAGTACACCAAGGGTATGTAAAATTAATTTAATTGGAAGACTACAACCTATGGTAGCAGCTAAAGATATAATTTTAGAAGTCTTAAGAAGATTAACAGTTAAGGGTGGAGTTTCTAGAGTTTTTGAATACACAGGAGAAGGTGTTAAAACTCTATCTGTTCCTCAAAGAGCAACTATAACTAACATGGGAGCAGAGCTTGGGGCTACTACTTCAATATTCCCAAGTGATGAAAAAACATTAGAATATTTTAAAGCCCAAGGAAGAGAAGCGGAATGGATTGAATTTAAACCCGATGAAGATGCAGTTTATGATGAAGAAATAACTATAGATTTAAATGAACTTAAACCTTTAGCAGCCAAGCCACATAGCCCAGATAATGTTGAAGAAATAGAGAGCATTGGTAAAATAAAAATCGATCAAGTAGCTATAGGAAGTTGTACAAATTCTTCTTATGAAGATTTAATGAAGGTTGCAAAAATATTAAAGGGTAAGAAAGTTCATGAGGATGTAAGTTTAGTTATAGCACCTGGTTCAAGACAAGTTATGGAAATGATAGCTAGAAATGGAGCCCTAGCAGATATAATAAGTGCAGGAGCAAGAATATTAGAAAATTCCTGTGGGCCATGTATAGGTATGGGACAAGCACCAGGAACACAAGGAGTATCATTAAGAACCTTTAATAGAAATTTCTATGGAAGAAGTGGTACCCTAACTGCTAAAGTATATTTAGTAAGTCCAGAAACTGCAGCAGTTTCTGCTATAAATGGAGTATTAACAGATCCTAGGGAATTTAATATAGATATTTCAGTAGAAATGCCAAAGGAATTTTTAATAGATGATTCCATGATAATTGAACCAGCAGAGAATGGAAAAGATGTGGAAGTAGTAAGAGGGCCTAATATACAACCATTCCCAGTAAATAGTGCATTAGGAGATATTTTAGTGGGGAAAGTTTTAATAAAATTAGGAGATAATATTACTACAGACCATATTATGCCTTCAAATTCTAAGTTATTACCATTTAGATCTAATATTCCTTATTTATCTGAATATTGCTTTAATACAGTTGATAATGAGTTTCCTAAGCGTGCAAAAGAAAATAATGGGGGTATAATAGTAGCAGGAAACAATTATGGGCAAGGGTCTAGTAGGGAACATGCTGCTCTTGTACCATTATATTTAGGAGTTAGAGCAGTAATTGCTAAATCTTTTGCAAGAATTCATAAAGCAAATCTTATTAATAATGGAATAATACCAATGGAGTTTGAAGCAGAGGTAGATTATGAAAAGGTAGGACCTTTAGATGACCTTGTAATAACAGATATTCAATCTGCTTTAGTTAATGGAAAAGCTATAGTAAAAAATATGTCTAATGAAAGTTTCTTTAGTGTTTATATTAATTTAACAGAAAAAGAGATAAAAGTAATAAAAGCAGGCGGAAGATTAAATTATGTTAAAATAACAGGATAAAAATTTATATAAGTAGCATACAAAATCATTATTTTGTGTGCTATTTTTATTTTAATTTTTGGGATATAATTGAAACAAAGGGTATATTAGGAGGAGAAATGAAGAGAAAAATAATACTTAGTTTATTTGTAATCATTTGTATAATACTAATTGTAGGTTTATTTTATATTCCTAAATTAGAAACATTAAAAAGACAATTAAATAATAATAAGATTGAAACACCAGAAAAAGAAGGAGAACCTATAGTAGAAGAAAAGGAAAAAATAAAAACTATAGAAATAGCAGCCACTGGAGATATTCTAATACATAAGGAAATATTAGAAACTCAATATGATGTAAAAAGTGATAGCTATGATTTTAAAAATACACTTCAATATGTAAAAGAGTATTTAAGTAATGTTGATTTAGCTATATCGAATTTGGAAGGTACTTTATCAGGTATAGAAAACTATGGATTTTCAGGATATCCTAGCTTTAATGCACCTGATGAATTAGCAGATGCAATGAAATGGTCAGGAATAGATGTAGTTAATAATATGAATAATCATTCTCTAGATAGAGATATTAGAGGGTTTTATAGAACTAGGGAGACCTTAGAAAATAATGGGTTTGACATAATAGGTACAAGGCCAAGTACTGATAATGATAGATATATAATAAAGGATGTAAAAGGGATAAAGTTAGGGGTTATATCCTATAGTTATACTATGACTTGTGAAGGAGGAGCTAGGGGATTGAATGGAACTCCAATATCAAGTGAGGTTTATCCACTAATGAATACTTTTAGAGAAGATTCCTTAGAAGAGGACTTTCAAAATATGAAAGAAGAAATAGATAAAATGAAAGCAGATGGAGCTGAAGTTATAATATTTTATATGCATTGGGGAGATGAATATGAGTTAGAGCCTAATGAAACTCAAATAAAAATAGCTAAATTCTTGGCTAATAATGGAGTGGATATAGTTTTTGCAACTCACCCTCATTCATTGCAACCAATAGATGTTATTAAATCAGAAGATGGTTTTCATGAAACCTCAGTTATCTATTCTATGGGAAATTTTTTATCTAGTCAAAGGACTGAAAGAATAGAAAATCCCTATACTGAAGATGGGGTAATTGTTTTTGTTAAAATTAATAAAAATGAAGACACAGGGGAAGTAAAAGTGGAATATCCAACTTATTTACCAACATGGGTTAATTGGTATGGAAAGGATGGGAAGCTATTTTATGAAGTAGTACCAGCAACTATTAATGATGCTTTATATTTAACAGAAGAAGGGAAAATAAGAGTAACAGAATCTTTAAATAGAAGTAGGAGTATTATTGAGTCATATAGTGATAAAATAAAAATAAGAGATTGAATTTAGAAAAGGGGATGTAATAATTGAAGGATACCATTAGATTAGCAGGAATAGCCTATGAGAGTTTAGTTAATGGACCTGGAATTAGAAGAGTATTCTTTTCACAAGGCTGTAATCATAATTGTAAGGGGTGTTTTAATCCAGAAACTCACGATTTTTCAGGTGGAGAAGAGAAAAATATAAATGAACTTATAGAAGATGTTTATAATAATCCTATGATTAAGGGTATAACCTTTAGTGGTGGAGATCCCTTTGAAAGAGCTGAAGAATTTGCTTATATGGCTAAAGCTTTTAAGAAGAAAAACTTAAATATTTGGAGTTATACAGGATATACCTTTGAACATATACTTGATAATTTAGAAAAAAGAAAGGGATGGAAGGACTTAATATATAACTTAGATGTATTAGTTGATGGAAAATTTGAAGAAGATAATGCTATTGAAGGATTAAAGTTTAGGGGTTCAACTAATCAAAGAATAATTGATGTGCAAGAAAGCTTAAGAACTGGTAACATAATTATATTAACTTATTAAACTTGATTTTTTTATTCAAAAGATTATAATTATAAAAAAAGAATATTATAGTATTCGTATATGCTTGAAAATATGGTTCAAGTGTTTCTACTAGGAAACCGTAAATATCCTAACTACGAAGAAAATATTGCCATGGATTTTTTGGCTTTATTACTGAAGATATAAAGAGGACAGGCTTCTAGAATACTATATTTATTAAGTAGTAGAGGAGAAATATACATGGAATTATTAAAAGAAATGATAATGAACAAAGGAAAAGTTAGAGAAGGAAATATATTAAAGGTTGACTCCTTTTTAAATCATCAAATGGATGTAAAGTTTTTAAATGAAGTTGGTAAAGAATTTAGAAACAGATTTAAAGGTGAAAAAATAGATAAGATACTAACAATAGAAGCCTCAGGTATTGGAATAGCAGCTATTGCTTCACAATATTTTGATTATGTACCAGTTGTATTTGCAAAGAAAACTGAAAGTTTAAATTTAGATAAGGAAGTATATGAATCAGAAGTACATTCCTTTACTAAAAATAAAACATATAAGGTTAGAGTAGGAAAGCAATTCTTAAATGAAGGTGAAAATATATTAATAATAGATGACTTTTTAGCTAAGGGATGTGCAACTAAAGGACTTATAGACATTATTAATCAATCCAAAGCAAACCTAATTGGAGTTGGAATAGTAATAGAAAAAGGTTTCCAAGAAGGAAGAAGTGTATTAGAAGGAATGGGCGTAAGAGTTGAATCTCTAGCAATTATAGATAAATTCGAAGAGGGAAAAGCAATAATAAAGTAAGAGCTAATAAGTAAAAAGTAAGAGTTTAGAAGTCTCTTAAGCATATAAGAGCCCCAAAAATGTTAGATATAAATATATAACATTTTTGGGGTGTTTTTTATGAAATGTTTCTATTCTTGTGTAAATAAAGTTTTGAATTCTTCGGGAATTTGTATAACTGATTCTACTTTATATTCACTAGTAGCTTCAATTTGATAAAGCTTAACTAAAAGCATTTCTCCATTTTCAAAAGTGATAATATTATATAAGCTATGTGTACTACCTGCAGTTGAAATATCTTTAAGCTTTTTAAAATCTTCTTTAGATATTGAATTTTCAAGACCGTCACTAAATAGATCTTTAAAAGCCTCATAATTCCCAGCATCAATATAGTTTTTAATTATAATAGAAGTATTTACTGGAGAGTTAGGCTTTATAGATTTATCTTTTGTACATGACAGTAAAAATAAGCTACTTATAATAATTAAAGAAAATAACAATTTAGATTTTTTCATAAAATAATCCCCCTAAAAAGATAATATAATTTTAATTCAAGTGGTATTATATGTAAATAAAAAGATTATGTACTAATTTTAGTACATAACCTTTTAATAATTAACTTAGAATTATATTTCTTTAATACATTAAATATCCTGCAACATACAAAGCAATTTTAAACTCTTACCTCTTAACTATTCCATCTTACCTATTAAGGTAATACTCCATAACATTTCTTACTTTAGGTATAGTAACATGACTACCTCCTCTATCTTTTACATTTTCAATTATCATAGAAATTGAAATTTTAGATGAATCTGGGTCTGTAGAAACGAACCATCCATTTTCAGTTCCATTTGCATCATCTTGAGATGCCTTTATTTCGGCAGTACCTGATTTTCCAGCAACTCTATGTCCAGGAACAGCTCCATCAGGAAGAGTAGCCCCAGCATCATTAACAGAAGCTGTAAATGCATCAATTAAAATTGGTAAGTTATTTTGTGATATTAAGCTTTCTTTCCATACTTTTGCTTCTGGACTTTCACTTATAACTAATCTAGGTTGCATCATATTACCTTCATTTGATAGGGTACTATAGAATAATGCTATATGAAGTGGTGTTACCATAACTTCACCTTGTCCATATCCTGTATCTGCTATAAGTATATCTCTATTTAACTCTCCATCATTAGAAATTTGTGAAGCTTCCATTGGGTATTCGAAGGTTAACTCTTCTCCTATACCAAAGCCCTTAAGACCATTAATAAATTTTTCACTTCCCAGGTCTAATGCTACTTGAGCATAGTAAATATTATCTGAATAGTTGGCAGCATCCTTTAAGTTTACTGCTTTTCCAGGATCTATTACTCTAGTAACTTTATAATCACCCCAAGAACTATCCTTTTGCCATTTTAATCCCTGAATATCTTTGGCTTCATTTGGATCTATAACACCATTTTCTAAACCTATTATTGAAGTTAATAGCTTCATAGTAGAGCCAGGAGCATAAGCTTTATTAAATCTATTTATTTCGTCTGCATGATTATTTTCTTCCCATTTAGCTTTTTGAGTTTTACTTATATAAGTAGTAAAAGTATTTGAATCATATGAAGGTGCACTTACCATAGCTATAACTTCTCCAGTTTTAGGATTAACAGCAGTAGCAGCTCCCTTTTCTCCAGACATTTCATTATATATTTTATTTTGAAGATCATAATCAATTGCTAATTTAATATCTTTTCCGTTTACAACTTCAGTACTAGATATACTTATCTTTTCCATTCCACGCTCTATATAAATTTCACCAGCATCTGTACCTCTTAAGGTATCTTCATACACTTGTTCTAAGCCAGCTTTACCAATAAGGCTTGTATCATTATAACCCTTGTCTGAATTTGCTTCTAACTCTTCAGCAGTAATACTTCCTATATATCCAATAAGTCTACCAAAGGCTTCACCACCATAATAAATTCTACCTACTTTTTCTTGAAGGAGTATTCCATCATCATCTCTATTTTTTAAAGTAGATATCTTTGGATCTGTAGTTAATATATCTACAAGAGGAATAAAGTGCTCAGGATTAGTATTAGCCTCTAGTTTAGTGGTAATATTATCTTCGCTTATATCTAATGCATTAGCAATTTCAGTAATCTTAGCTTCTATATTTGATTTATTAAAATTAGAAGGATAAATACCTACTGTATAAATAGTACCATCTTCTGCTAATACCTTTCCATTTCTATCAAGAATATTACCTCTTTTAGCTTGGGTTGTTAAAACTCTAATCTTATCATCCTTTATCATATTAGGGAAAATTAAGCTTTCATCCCATTTTACTTTATATTCTTTGTCTTCTTTAATAACAGATAATTTATAATCCTCAAGAGATAAGTCTCCAGTTATAGAGTTCATCTTTAATTTAAATGGGATTGTTATATTTCCATCTTCTTTTAAAGGCTCACCATTAGTTTCAAAAGATAAGTTATTTGCATTTATAGCCGTAAATATATTAGTGTATCTTGAAACAAAATCTTCTTCTGATATGTATTCTTTAGATTCATTAGTTAACATTTGATACATAGATGAATAGTCAGCTTCTGCCCATTTTTCAGTGAAAGTATTAAAAGTTTTCTCTGCCTTACTAACTCCAGAGCATCCATTAGAGATGAACATAAATGCTAGAAGTAATGAGAAAACTATAGTCACTTTCAAATTTCTTATTAATTTCATATATTTTTAACCCTTTCCGTTTTTATAATTTATATCTAAAATTATATCACTAAATTAATAAGTTTACATAAAATAGAAAAATAAAAAAGCGCCGAAGCGCTTTATAAATAAATGGGGGATGGGACCTGTATAAACAGGTTTTTTGTATCTACATTAGTATTATTAACAATGTAAAAATTTTTATACATAAAAAATAATAAATTTTCAAAAAATAAAGTAAATAATAATTATTATCCATTGAATAGATTTTCTAATAGTGGTATTATGAGTAAAAGGAAGTTAAAATGAGGTGATTAAATGAGTATAAACTATAGAAGTTTAACTTGTTCAACAGCAGATGCTTTAGTCATCTACCTATTAGAAGGTAAATTACAAGTATCAAATGAAGAGTTAAATAAAAATATAAAATTTGCAGAAGCAAAAGAATTATTCAATGGAAAAAATGGAGAAGTATATACTTTCACAAGACCAAGTGATGAAACTATTCAAACTGTAGTATTAGTTGGCTTAGGAAAGGAAGAAGAATTAAATTTAGATAAAGTTAGAGAAGCAACAGGAAAGGGAATAAAAAAGATAAAGGAATTAGGCCTTACAAATATATTCTTAAGAGTTCCTCATACTGAAAATATAAAACTTGAAGAATTAATAAAAGCTATGGCAACTTCAGCTGAATTAGCTAATTATACATTCAATAAGTATAAGACTGATGCTAAAGAAGAAAAGGAATTAAATGTTTCAATTTCTAGATGTGGAATAAAAGAAGCTACAAAAGAAATAGAAGATGCAATAAATGAAGGTGTTGAAATAGCTAAGGGAATAATAATTGCAAGAAACTTAGTTAATGAACCATCAAATGTAATTTATCCAGAAACTTTAGCAGAAGCAGCAGTTAATGTTGGTAAAGAAAGTGGATTTGAAGTAGAAGTTCATGGAGTTGAAGAAATAAAAGCTTTAAAGATGGAAGCTTTCTATAATGTTGCAAAGGGTTCTTCTAAGGAGCCTAAACTTATAGTTATGAGATACTTTGGAGATAAAGATAATAAGGAAACTGTTCTTGGACTTGTAGGTAAGGGATTAACTTATGATTCAGGTGGATATTCACTTAAACCAAGCAATAGTATGAAAGATATGAAATCAGATATGGGTGGTGCAGCTTCAGTTATAGGAGCAATGTCTATAATTGCAAAAAGAGGACTAAAGCTTAATGTAGTAGCAGTTGTAGCATCTTGTGAAAATTTAGTTTCTGGTGATGCATACAAGCCAGGTGAAGTAATAGGCTCAATGGCTGGTAAGACTATAGAAGTAGATAATACAGATGCTGAAGGAAGATTAACTTTAGTAGATGCTATTCATTATATAATTACAAAGGAAAATGTTAATGAAGTTATAGATTTAGCAACATTGACAGGTGCAGCTTTAGTTGCTTTAGGTGAAACTACTACAGCAGTAGTAACTAACAATGATGAGTTCTATAATGAATTAAAATCAGCTTCAGAATATACTGGAGATAAGATGTGGCAATTACCTGCTTTTGATGATTATAAGAAATTAATTGAATCTCATATAGCAGACTTAAAGAACAGTGGTGGAAGATATGCAGGAACAATAACTGCAGGATTATTTATAGAAGCTTTCGTTCAAGACAAGCCTTGGTTACACTTAGATATAGCTGGAACAGCGTGGACTTCAAGTAATAGTAACTTAGGAGTAAAGGGTGGAACAGGTGCTCCAGTGCATACATTATATGAACTAGCTAAGAGAAGAAGTAAATAATATAGTTAATAGTTAATAAGTAAGAAGTAATAGTTATAGTAGAGGCTCGGTATTTTACCGAGCTTTTTTATTTAAAGAGTTTAGAAGGCCTGAATTTATTGACAAGGTATTGATAACAATCTATATTGATAATAAAGTAAAAGAATAGAATGAAGTTAATTTAAGGAGAATAAAAATGAAGAAAAAGGTAGCATTTATTTGTGTCCATAATTCTTGTAGATCTCAAATGGCTGAGGCACTAGGAAAATTATACGGGGAAGATGTTTTTGAAAGTTATTCAGCAGGAACTGAAACTAAACCAGAGATTAATCAAGATGCAGTAAGAATAATTAAGAAACTATATGGAATAGATATGAATGAAAGTCAAAAGTCTAAGTTAATTAGCGATATACCAAAGGTAGATATAGTAATAAAAATGGGATGTAATGTTGTATGCCCAGTTGTATTAGCTAATCATATAGAGGATTGGGGACTTGATGACCCTACTGGTAAATCTGATGAAGAATTTATTGATATTGCAAAAAAAATAGAAGAAAATATCAAGGCGCTAATAGAAAGAATTAAAGAGAAGAAGATTTAATTTTTTTAGTATATAAATATTTTTGTAACAAATAACATAATGAATTATAATATTATTACTTATTAAGTTTAAATAAGGGGATGGAGCTTTGAAGAATCAAATAATAAGAAAAGTATTTAATGGTCTGATATATATACATATTTTGCATCATGGAAGTGAAGGAAGTTTTTATGGAAGCTGGATGATAGAAGAGCTTAAGGAACATGGTTATACAGTTAGTCCAGGAACAATATATCCCATATTAAAGCTTATGGTAGATGAAGAACTATTAGAAAAAGAAGATAAAATAGTTAATGGAAAAGTAAGAAAGTATTATAAAACTACAGAAAAGGGGAATCAACTTCTAATAGAATTAAAGAAAAATTTAAAAATATTAGTTGGTGAAATTATGTAGTTAAGGAGTTATAGTTAATAACTCCTTTTTTTATTTAATAAATAAGAAAGATTTATACCATAAGTTTGTAAATATAATTAAAATATGGTATTATCATATTACGATATTGAATTACGATATTGATGAAATTGTTATGAGGTGAGGCATGGTGGATATATTAAATATAGAAAATGTAACTTTTAAGGATAAAGATAATATTATTATTGATGACATTTGCTTACGGGTTAATAAGGGAGACTGCATTTCAATTGTGGGGGGATCTGGAGGAGGAAAAAGTACATTCCTTAGACTTTTAGCAGATTTAATATCTCCTTCTAAGGGTGAAATAAAATATATTGGAAAAAACTATATGTCATATGACCCAATAGACCTTAGGCGAAAGATAAGTTATTGTACACAATTACCATATCTTTTTGGACATACAGTAAAGGAAAATCTAGAATTTCCATTTAAAATAAGGCATAAAGAAATAGATAAAAAGAGAATAATAGAGCTTCTTAACATTTTCAATTTAGATGAATCCTATTTAAGTAAGGATATAAATTTACTATCAGGTGGAGAAAAACAAAGAATTTCTCTAATTAGAAGTTTAATATTTATTCCAGATATTTTATTGTTAGATGAAGTGACATCAGCTCTAGATAATGATAATACTGTTATAGTAGAAAATTATATAAAAGAATTAAATAATTCAGGAGTAACTATATTATGGATTACTCATAATAATGAACAGAGTAAAAGGATTTTTAATAAAAGAGTAGCGATGAAAAATGGAAAGATAGAGAAGGTAGAGGTGTTATAGGATGAGTACAGAATCATTAATATTATCATCTATACTAGTAGCAATTCCTGTTTTTATTTCTTATAAAGATAAATTAGATTTAGAAAAAGAAATAATTTTTAGTATGATAAGAGCTATAGTTCAACTTTTAATAGTAGGTTATTTATTAAACTTTATCTTTGGTCTTGAAAAGCCTATATTTACTATTATTTTAATTATAGTAATGGTATTTAATGCAGCATTAAATACTAGAAAAAAGAAAGAAATAATAGAGAATCAACTATTTATTTCCTTTATTTCAATTTTAATTGGTACAAGTATTACTTTAGGTGTTTTAGTATTATCTAAAGCTATAAAATTTATTCCTAGTGAGATTATACCAGTAGCTGGAATGGTAGTAAGTAACTCAATGGTAGCATTGTCATTAGCCTATAAAAATCTAATTAATAGTTATAAAAATAATGGAACAGCAGTAGAAATTAAATTAGCTTTAGGGGCAAATACAAAGGATGCATCTCAAGATATAATTAGAGAAAGTATTAAACTTTCTATTATGCCAAGCATAGATTCAGCTAAAACCTTAGGAATAGTATCCTTACCAGGAATGATGACAGGATTAATATTAGGAGGGGCTTCCCCATTACTAGCAGTTAAGTTTCAAATAATGGTTACTTTTATGATGATTTCATCAACTTCTTTCTCTGTAATGATGGCAACATATTTAAGTTATAAGAAATTCTTCAATGATAGAAAGCAAATAAAAATATAAGTAGAGATCTTAATATCTCTACTTATATTTTTTTACTTTGTTTTTCAGATTCTTTTACGATTTCACATATAAAATACAACTCATTTTCAGGAATTGATATATTAAAGGTATCTATAATTAAAGTGAACGCTTTTTCAATTATAGAAATATATTTTTCATTTCTTTTTTTGTAAGAAGATATCTCTTCATTAGATGTTAAAATAAAATCCTTAAGTAAAAGCCTTTCTATTAAGCATGAAATATGAATAAATATTTTACTAAGGCTAGAGTTAGTCATAATTATATTCAATTCAGCTTCTATAGTATTAATAAAATCCAGTATAGAAGATTTAATTTTATCACTAGAAAGAATAGTTAAATATTTATTAACTGCATCACAAGTAATATTAATTGTTATATCTTTTGTTATAGTTTTTACCATTTTATTTGTTGAAATTTCTTCATTTATTCCTAAGAGATTTAAGAGTTTGTTGATTCCAGAATTTAAAAGAATATCTTCAAGAGATATAAATGGAACTTCACTGTTTTCTGGATTTATACTACCTATTATTGCAAGAGGTCTTTTATCTACTGAAGTTTGTTTAATAATATCTCGTAGCTTCTTCTTATTTTCTATATTTAAAGGAATTATTTCCACATTAAAGATATTATAAGTTTTTAATAAATCTTCTATGCTATTCTTTAAGTAATTTGCAATACCTTCACCAGAATTACAAACAGTATAAATAACATTTTTTTTGTTAATAGAAAGATAATTTTCTATTTTTTTATTAAAGAAATAATTAAGTTTATTGTTTGTACATAATAAATCACGTAAGATGTCTTCTAAATCATTTTTTAAAAATATTGATTTTCTTATAGCTTCTATAACTAAAAGAATATTTATTGATTGTAATGTTACTACATTTATGCCAGTCTCCTTTTTTATTGTTTCATCTAGATTAGTTAATGAACCCATATCTGCAAAAAGAATTAATCCCCTTTTAAAACTTTTACCTCTTAAATTTTCTATTATCAAGGATAATATATTATTTGTGTTTTCACTAAGAGGCATATTTACAGATAAAGCAAAGTTAATACTAAGTAAATCATTAGCAACTTTTGCAATATCACTGGCTATTGAATCTCCATGTGCAGCAATCATAACTCCTACAGGTTCAAAAACTTCCTTTGTTTTTAATGAATCTATTATTATCATAAGGTTATTTAACTCTGATGGCGGACAATAAATATTAAATCTTCCTTCTAATATTTTTATAAGTTTTTTAGATATATTTTGTATTTCAGAAGGTATTTCACTTAATTCAATAGTAGAAGGAGATGAGTGGCAAATAATACTATCACAATCTTTTAAATTCTTAAGATATAATGCTAGAGCTATATAAGAACTTTTATCAATAATTAAGTTTAAGTCTTCATATAATATATCAGATAATGTAGTAACTATTTCAGATATTTCATCATCTATAAAGTCAGGAAATATATTTTGTAATGCAAAACTTTTTGCTATTAATTGAGTATAATCATAAAAAGCTTTTTTAATATCTTTATTTTCTTTCAATTGAGAATTAAAGAATCTAAGAAAATCATAGGATGGAGTAGTAATTTTTTTATTAAAGTCTAATTTAGGTAAAAATCTATACTCATCTCTGTCTAGAAGTAATTCTACCTTTTGTCTAGTTGATATATCTATATTAGTAAGTGAATTATTTGTATATAATGGAAATGAATCTTTGGTTATATATACCTTGTCTAGATTATTCATCCTACTATCAAGATAAGATCTTGCAACTGAAAGTTGAATATCACTAGATAGTTGTCCTATATTTCCTTTAGGGTTATAAAGCATTAAGTCTGCTAGACAGTCTTTAGTAGCAATTATAGGCATGTTAATCTTTTTTGCTTCATTATCATAAAGGGATGTTATTAACATAAGTTTTTCACTTAAGCTTCTATCATTTAAATTTGGAATTTTTACTATTGAAGGAATTCTTCTTATAAAGGTTGTTAACAACATAGAATTTGGATTTTCAGTAGTTGCAGCAATAATTAATACATTGGAAGTTCTTTCAGAAGATACCTCTCCAAGTCTCCTAAACTTCTTTTTATCTATGTATAAAAAGAGCATTTCCTGGCCTTCTGGCGGAAGTCTATGAATTTCATCTAAAAATAAAACTCCATTATTAGCCTCTTCTATTAAACCTCTCCTGTCAGATTCTGCACCAGTATATGCACCTTTTACAGAACCGAAAAGTTGAGATACCAATAAATTTGGGTTATTTGCATAATCTGCACAGTTAAAAACAACAAATGAAGAATCCTTTGAAAAGATGTTGTTAATTAGTCCATATTCGTACATAAGTTCAGCAAAAAGACTTTTACCTACTCCAGATTCCCCTAAAAGTAATGTATGAAGTCCACCAGGGTATAAAATAGATGATTTAGCTAATTTTATAATTGGGGCAAGGCTATTATTTGCACCAATTAATTTATTAAAGGGATCTATATCATTATTTTTTGGTAATACAGGAGAAAGCTTAATATTATTTTCTTCTATATTAATTAATTCCATTAAAGATAAGCACTCAATTGATGAATCAAATAAGTTTATATTAAATAGTTCTTCTAAATGATCTTTATAAAAATATTTTGTTGGCTTACCTTTTATTTTAATAAGAATGCCATCTTTATGTAATTTATTTAAATCAGAAGATGCATTGTTTCTTAATATGTCTAAATTTTCAGATAAGTCTAAGGATGAAATACCTATATAGGGATTGTTTATTATGTCTTCCACAGTTAAATTAGAGCAAAATTTGTAAATATAATTTTTTATCATTTCAATACGTAACAACTAGATCTACCTCCTAAAATTCTCTCTTTGAATTTTAAGTGCTACATTTTTTAATTTATCTAAGGAATATGAGTAAAATTTATAATATGATTCACAGAAGTAATTTAGGTTATCTTTTTGATTTTCTCTATGCCTTCTGCAACCACCTCTGCAAAAAGTGAAATAAGCACAATTTTTACACTTATCATTTATATTTTTTGATGAATTGATAAATTCTAATGTATTTTTATTTTTATGAATATCTTCAAAGGAGTTTTCTAATATATTTCCGATACTATAAGATTCATAGGTGTAAAAGTCACAAGGATAAACTTCTCCATTACTTTCTATAATATGCTGACATGAGCATATTCCTTTCATTTCACATGCCTCATAATCTTGGTTAAAGAATAATCCTAAAATGTTATCAAATAATCTTATACTTATATATTTATCAGATAGAATATCATCGTACCAAAGATCAAAAAGTTTAATTAGAAAATCACCATATTGAGAAGGGGTTATAGAGAAGCTACTTAGATTCATATCAGAGTTTTCTAATGGCTCTAAACAAGGAATAAATTGCAGATAATTAAAATTATTCTTTTTATAAAATTTATATGTAGATTCTATTTTTTTGCATAAAGCAGAAGTAATAACTGTTAGTATATTATATTCTACATTATACTCTTCTAGTATATGTATTCCCTTCATAACTCTATTAAAAGACTCATTATTTAAATAATCTACTCTATTTAAATTGTGCAAATCTTTATTTCCATCTAAGGATATACCTATTAGAAAATTATTTTCATTAAAAAAACTTGCCCATTCATTATTAATAAGAGTTCCATTAGTTTGCAATGCAAAGGAGAAGCTTGTACCATTGATATTATTTGTTTTTATGTAGTCAATAAGTTCTTTATAGAAGTTTATTCCCACAAGTAGTGGTTCACCACCTTGAAAGGCTATTGAGCAATTACCACCATTGCAATATTCAAAAACTCTATCTAATATTTTTTTTACTGTATCTTCCTGCATAAACCCATAATCTTTAATCTCTCTAGCATCAGATATAGAATTATAAAAACAATATTTGCATTTTAAGTTGCATTTACTTGAAGAGGGTTTAATCATCAAGCTTAAATTTTTTTTCATAAAAATCCTCCTTTGTGACATTAAGAATTATGTAAATGTTTTAGTACCTCTATATCTATATCTTAAAATCAACTAATAAAAAAAACAAGTGAATTTCTAATTGTAGTTATTATATGAGTTTTTAAAAGAGTATTGAAATAGTATTAGTAAAAAGTATTTATTATAAAAAAAGAGTATTAAAGAGTATTACCGTCTTGAAAAATAATAGGTTTTAGAATTTGGCATGATATTTGCTATAAATAATGGCAAGAGGAGGATGAGGAAATGAATGAAATAGGAGTTATATTAATTAGCCATGGATACTTTGCAAAATATGCAATGGATAGTGCTGAAATGATTATAGGAAAACAAGAAAATTATAAGGTTATTTCAGTAACAGATGATAAAGATTTAGAAGATGTTATAAAGGAACTAGAGGATTCTTACAATGTTTTAAGCAAAGGAAGAGAAGTAATTATATTAACTGATATATTTGGGGGAACGCCTTGTAATGCTACTTCAAGATTAATATTAAGTGGTAAAAAGCTAACAGCTTATACAGGATTTAATTTACCCGTATTATTAGAACTATTATTAAATAGAGATAAACCTTTAAATGAAGTTAAATTAAACCTTGAAAAAGTACATAGTGAAACTTTTATAAGTATAAGTGATAAGGTTTTAAATAAATTAAATGAAGATGAAATAGCTTTATAAAAAAATAAAGGGGAGATTTAAGTGAGTATTAAATTAGTTAGAATTGATGACAGACTTATACATGGACAAGTTTGTTCAACTTGGATTGGGGACTACAATATAGAACAAGTGCTTATTATTAATGACAAGGTTTCTAATGATCCTGTTCAAAAATCAGTAGTAGGATTAGCAGCACCTTCAGGAGTAAGAGTTTTAGTTTTTGGAGTAGATCAATTTATAGAAGTTATTAAGAAAAATCCTATTAAAAAGGCAACATTACTATTATTTACTACATCAATAGATGTTTTAAAGGTTATGAAAGGTGGCTTAGAAATAGCAAAATTAAATGCTGGCGGAATGAGATATAACGAAACAAGAAAGAGATTAACAAAATCAATTTCAGTAACTCCAGAAGAAGAAAATGCATTTAAGGAAATTATAAATATGGGGGTTGAAGTATTTATACAAATGGTTCCTAAAGATGATGTTATTTATATGAAAGATATTATATAAAAAATAAAAAAAGGGGAGAGTAGTATATGTTAATTAAAGCTATATTAGTTGCTATATGGGCAGGCATATGTGCTTGGGACCAATATGGACCACACTTAGGATTTAGAAAACCTTTACTAGCAGGAGCTATTACTGGACTTATTTTAGGGGATTTAAGACAAGGACTTATTATTGGAGCTACTTTAGAGTTAATGTGGTTAGGTGTAAATAATGTAGGAACCTATGTACCACCTGATGTTATTTCAGGATCTGTAGTAGGAGTAGCAATAGGTATTTTATCTGGTGGAGGAGAAGCAGCAGGAATAGCAATAGCAATACCAGTATCACTTTTAGTTCAACAACTTGATATGTTATGTAAGACATTTAGTATATCTTTAGTACACAAGGCAGATAAAATTGCTGAAACAGGAGATTTTGATAAAATAGATAAACTACAATATATGGGGGCTGGACTTATATTTTTAAGTAGAGCATTTCCAACATTTATAGCAGTATTTTTAGGTGCTAGTGCAATCGATTCAATTATGGCATTTATACCAGCAAGTGTTATGACTGGATTAACAGTTGCATCAAAAGTAATACCTGCAGTTGGTATAGCAATGTTATTGACTATGATGCTTAAAAAGAATATGTGGATGTTCTTAGTATTAGGATTTACATTAACAACTTATTTAGGACTTCCAACACTAGCATTAGCATTAATAGGTGCATGTTTTGCTGGAATATACGATTTAATAATGGCTAAGAAAGAAAAAGAAACAACTGTAAATGTTTCAACAGTAGAGGTTGATAATTCTGAAGAAGGAGGTTGGGATTTATAATGGCAAACTTAATTACTAAAAAAGAGTTAATGAAGGTATTTTGGAGATCACAATTATGTCAAATGTCACATAACTATGAAAGAATGCAAAGCTTAAGTACTGTATATATATTAAAACCAGTATTAAAGAAATTGTATAAGGATAGACCAAAAGAAGAAAAAGTTAATGCAATGAAAAGACATTTAGAATATTTTAATACACATCCAATAGCTATGCCATTTATCTTAGGAATAGTATCTGCCATGGAAGAAACAACTGACGAAGATCAAAAAGAATCAGTTATTGCTATGAAAACAAGTTTAATGGGACCTTTCGCTGGAATTGGAGATAGTTTGCTTAACTTTACTTGGATGCCAATTGCAGGTTCTATAGGAGCAGCCTTTGCTTTAGATGGAAGTATATTTGGAGCAATAATGATGTTCTTAATGATTAATTGCTTATACTTCCCATTAAAATACTTTGGATTAACTAAAGGTTATTCAAAAGGAATAGAAGTATTGGGTAAGGAAGATAATGGTAAGGGTGTATTTGATAGATTAGCAAATATGGCTAACGTATTAGGAATAATAGTTGTTGGAGGATTAATTGCTACAACTGTAAAAGCAACATTAGGAGTTCAGATATCAGCTGGTGAAAATCCACTTATGTTGCAAGAAATGCTTGATAAGGTTATGCCTAACTTAGTTCCATTATTAGTTACTGTTGTATGTTATTACTTATTAAAGAAATCTAATGGTAAGAATGCAGTATGGATTATATTCGGAGTTTTAATAATAGCTGTAATCTTATCTATGTTAGGAATAATCGTTTAACATAAATTTATGGAGCTGCAGTAGGAGCTCCTTATTAAAAATGTAGAATTATTGATGTAATTCATTTTACATTGTGCGAGAACACTATCTCTATGATGGAAATTTTAGATAGGAGGATATGGAATGAGGACAGTTGTAATTTTAATGGATACTTTAAAAAGAGAGATGATGGAAGTTTACAACGAAAATACTTGGGTAAGAACGCCGAACATAACTAACTTTTCTAAGGAAGCCACTACTTTTGATAATCATTGGGTTGGTTCTGCTCCATGTATGCCAGCAAGAAGGGATATACTTACAGGAAGGCTTAATTTCTTAGAAAGATCTTGGGGACCTATAGAGCCCTTCGACATAACATTACCTAAAGTTTTAGCTGAAAAAGATGTATTTAGCCACATTGTAACAGATCATCCTCATTACTTTAGACTAGGTGGAGAAGGATATGTTCAACAGTTTACAACTTGGGATTTTTATAGAGGACAGGAAGGAGATCCATGGATATCTAGAATAGATGATCCATCATTTATGCCTAAAGATTATTATGGAAAACTTAGAAGGCAATATCAATGGAATAGGACAAAATGGGATAGACATGAGGAGGAGTATCCTACTCCAAAGACTTTTAGTGCAGCTTGTGATTGGTTAGAAGATAATAAGGATCACGATGACTTTTTCTTGATGGTAGAAACCTTTGATCCTCATGAACCTTTTGATGTTCCTGATGAGTACATGGAACTTTATGATTGTAAATATGATGGACCTTACTTTGAGATACCTAATTATAAGGAAGTAGATGTACCAAAAGATGCATTAGAGTATATAAATAAAAGATATGCTGCACTACTTACAATGACAGATAAACATTTTGGAAGGTTAATTAAGAAATTAAAGGATTTAAATTTATATGATGATACATTGATTATAGTTACAACAGATCATGGATACTTCTTAGGGGAAAGGAACTATTTTGGGAAAAATTATATGCATATGTACAATGAATTGGCCCATATACCATTATTAGTAAGATTCCCAAATGGAAAGATGGCTGGAGAGAGAATTAATTTATTAACTCAAAATATAGATATTATGCCAACGGTTTTAGATTATTCTGATATAGATATCCCAAAAGATGTACAAGGATTTTCTTGGAGGAATATAGTTGATGGAAAAGAGTATAAAAGAGATTATGCGTTGTATGGATATCATGGAGTAGCTGTAAATATAACAGATGGAGAGTATACATACTTTAGAGCTCCTAATAAGGAAAATAAACCTTGTTATGAATATACTTGTATTCCTACAACTATAAGAAAGTACTTAGGAAAAGAAAATCAAGAAGAAATAGAGATGGGAAGATTTATTAATAGAACAAATTATCCTGTATATAAAATAAAGATTAATAATCCTTCAATTCTTGATAACGTAGAAAATGCATTAGAGTATACAAGTGAGAATAAGTTGTTTAATATAGCTGAAGATTATTATCAAACAAAACCTATTAAAGATAATGAATTAGAAAATAAATATAAAAGACTAATGATACGAGCATTAAAGGAAATGGATGCTCCAGAAGAACAATTAGAAAGATTAAATCTAAAGTAGGAGGTATTTTATGAAAATAATTATTTCATCAGATTATAAAAGCAAGGATTTTAAAGACTCTATAAAATTATATCTTATAGAAAAGGGATATGATGTAATAGATAAATCACAAGGAAAAAAGTTAGATTTTTATGACTCCTCAAATTTAGTAGCAGAAGCTATTCTTAATAATGAAGGTGAAAAGGGAATAGTAATAGATGAATATGGAACAGGTTCTTTTAATGTGTGTACAAAACATAAGGGAATAATATGCGCACAGGTTGCAGATGAACATTCTGCAAAGATGACTAGAGATCATAATAATACTTCAATAATTGCAATTGGCTCCAAGGTAACAGCTCTAGAAATAGCAAAAAGAATAACAGATAAATTTATTTTATCTAATTATTCTGGTGGAAGACATCAAATAAGAGTAGATATGTTAAATAAGATGGCATAGGAGGGGAAAAAATGATTATTTCAGTTGGTTGTGATCATATAGTAACAGAGGTTAAAGATAGTGTTGTTGAATATTTAAAATCAAAGGGATATGAAGTTATAGATAACGGGACCTATGATAAAGAAAGAACTCACTACCCTATATATGGAAAGAAGACTGCTGAAAAAGTAGTTAATGGAGAAGCAGATTTAGGAATAGTTATTTGCGGAACTGGTGTAGGAATTACTAATGCAGCTACTAAGATAAAGGGGGCCAGAGTTGCATTAGTTAGAGATATAGAAACAGCAAGATATTCAAAAGAAAATTTAAATATAAATATATTAGGATTTGGTGGAAGAATAACTGGACTTGGACTTATGGAAAACATAATAGATGTATTTCTTGAAACTAAGTTTAATCCTACAGAGGAAAATATAGCAATGGTAGAAAAATTAAATAATATGATAGAAAAAGATTATGCAAATGGTGATGAGCATTATTTTGATGAGTTTATGGATAAATGGGATAGAGGTGAATATCATGACTAAAATACTATCAACAAGGGAAATGCTAAATAAAGCTCAAAGAGAAGGCTATGCAGTACCAGCCTTTAACATTCATAATTTAGAGACATTAGAAGTAGTTGTAGAAACAGCAGCAGAATTAAAATCACCAGTAATACTAGCAGGAACACCATCAACTATTGCATATGCAGGAGGAGAATTTATAGTTGCCATGGCAGAAGTAGCAGCCGAAAAATATAATATTCCAATAGCAATACATTTAGATCACTTTGAAGTAATAGATGAAATAAAGCACTTTGTAGATTTAGGATTTAAGTCAACAATGATAGATGCTTCTCATGCGCCATTTGAAGAAAATATAGAAACCGTTAAAAAAGTAGTTGAATATGCACATAAATATGATGCAACAGTTGAAGCAGAACTTGGTAGATTAGGTGGACAAGAAGATGATTTAATAGTAGATGAAAAGGATAGTAAGTATACTAATCCAAAGCAAGCAAAGGAATATGTAGAAAAAACAGGAATAGATTCATTAGCTATAGCAATTGGAACAGCACATGGATTATACAAGGGAGAAGCAAAATTAGATTTAGATAGATTGAAGGAAATAAGAGACTTTGTAGATGTGCCATTAGTTTTACATGGAGCCTCCGATGTACCAGATGAATTAGTTAAAAAAGCAATAGCACTTGGAATATGTAAAGTAAATGTAGCAACTGATTTAAAAATACCATTTTCAGATGCAGTAAAAAAATACTTTATAGAAAATCCAGAAGCTAATGATCCAAGAAAATATATGACACCTGGAAAAGAAGCTATGAAGAAGGTAGTTGAACACAAAATTATGGTTTGTGGAAGTAATGAAAAAGCTTAATTATAAGGAGTTAGTATGATATTAGTAATTAATTTAAATGCATCAGTAGATAAAAAGTATGTTATGGATGATCTAAACAAAGGCTTAGTAATGAGAGCTAAGAGTGTTGAAAATACTCCAGGTGGAAAAGGGATCCATGTAGCTAATGTATCTACAATATTAAAAGAAAAATGTATAGTTACTGGATTCTTGGGTGGAAAAACAGGAGAGTTTATACATGATAAACTAGAGGAGTATGGAATAAAGCAAGATTTTGTAAAGATAAAAGGTGATACAAGAGAGTGCTTAGCTATAATCACTAATGATTTAGTTCAAACAGAAATACTGGAGCCAGGCCCTGAAGTTACAGAGGAAGAACAAAATAGATTCATAGATAAGTATAATGAGTTATTAGAAGAAGCCAATATAATAGTAGCATCAGGAAGCCTTCCTAGAAATATACCTAAGAATTTTTACAAGAAGCTTATAGATATAGCCAATAGTAAAAATAAAAAATTTTTATTAGATACAAGTGGAGATTTACTTAGAGAAGGAATTGAAGGAAAACCATTTTTTATTAAGCCTAATAAGGATGAAATAGAGTTTTTAACAGGAAGACATATAGAAAGCTATAAAGATGCTGTTAGAGAAATTAAAGAATTTCATAAAAAAGGTGTAGAGCTAGTTGCAATTTCATTAGGAGCAGAGGGATCGGTAATAGGATATAAGGGAATATACTACAAAGTAACAGTACCTAAGATTAATGCCATAAATCCAGTTGGATCAGGAGATTCTTACGTAGCAGGAGTAGCAATAGGACTTGAAAGAGAGTATGAAATAGAAGATATATTAATGCTTGCATCAGCCTGTGGAACAGCAAATGCATTAGAAGAGGAAACAGGTTCAGTTAAATTGGATGTAGTTCAAGATTTATTGGATAAGGTAACTATTTCTATAATTGAAGAAGACACCTAAGAATTAGTTGTTTTAGGAGGTTATAAAAATGAGTGAAATAAAAAATTCTAAAAATATAAAATCTAAAATAGTAAAGAAAGAAGATGTATATAACTTTAAGAAAGAAGAAATGATATTAAGGGACTTCTTAGCTGCAGATAGAACTCTGTTAGCAAATGAGAGGACATTGTTAGCATATATTAGAACTGGAATCAGTCTTTTAGCAATAGCCATATCATTAATAAAATTATTTGATACTACAGCCACCTATATATTAGGGGTAATATTTATAATTTTAGGGCTAGTACCAATATTTTTAGGGTTATATAGATACAAAATTATTAATAAAAAACTAAAGAATGTTATATATAAGTAGAAATTATTAAAGATAAATAGTATAACCTTCTAAATACAAGATAAGGAGCTACCAAGCAGCTCCTTATATCATATCTGGGAAATCATTTAAAAAGTCATATATACAACGAGTTATTCCTCCGAATAAGTTAGACTTTCCATCTAATTTATTTGGGAGAAGAGTAACATCCTTAGAAAAGATTGAATTTATTTTATCATTAACTAAATTTAAATACTCAGGTATATAATCTATTAATTCACTATGTATAAATATATTATCAGGAGCAAATAAGTTAAATATATTAGTTATTCCTATAGCCATTAGTTCTATATTATTTGAAATTATATCAATAGCTTCTTTGTTATTAGAATTGTATAATTTACAAAGTTCTTTTACTGTTTTAACCTTTAAACTAGATTTATTATTAAATTCTTCTAATAAGGCTGGAATAGAACAATATTGCTCAAAGCATCCCTTATTACCACAAGGACATTTCTTGCCATTAGGCACAAGAACCATATGACCTATTTCACCCGAACGTCCTTCAAAGCCAGTATAAAGTTTTTCATTAATTATAATTCCAGATCCTATTCCTGAATGAACATTTATTACTATAGAATTCTTTAATTTTTCTTCAGAATTTTCAAATTCTCCAATAGCAGCTAAATTAGATTCATTTTCAAGATGGAATCTTATTTTAGGTAGAATTTTAGATAACTCTTCTTTTAAGTTTATCTTATCTAAATCGTAATATGGAGTAAATTTAATGGAATCATTATATACTCTACCATGAATAGCAAGACTAACTCCAATTAATCCATATTTATATTCTCCTATATAATTTTCTAAAGAGTTAATTGTATTAACTACTATATCAACTACATTATCTTTATTTACAACTGTTTCATAGTGTTCATAAGCTATGATATTTTTATTTAAGTCAGTAAGTAAAAAACCAATATAATTAGTACCTAAGTCAATACTAAGACTAAGACCTGCCTTTTCGTTTAATTTAAGAAGAATAGGTTTTCTTCCACCACTAGAACTACCATTTCCAATTCCTATTTCAGAAACAATTTCTTTTTCAACTAATAAACTAATAATTTCAGAAACACTAGCTTTATTAAGATTTATAAGTTTTGAGATATCAATTCTAGATATATTTGGGTTATTAAAAAGCAGCTTTAATATTTCAACTATATTAGCCTTTCTAATGTTAAATTTATTATCCATAGAGTACCATCCTTATTGATTGTTTATAAATAATATAGCATAGCCCTTTAAAAAGTTCAAAATCTAAATTCAGATAAAAAATAGAAAAAATAGTCAATGTAAACATTGACATCTTAAAAATCAAGGTGTATTATTAAGTTAGATAGGAAAACTAACTAATTAAATGAGGTGAAGATATGGAATTCTTTAATAATGTACAAACTATAAAATATGAAGGACCAGATACAGACAATATGTTTGCATTTCGTCATTACAATCCTGAAGAAATAGTTTTAGGAAAACCAATGAAAGAACATTTAAAATTTGCAGTTGCTTACTGGCATACTTTCTGTAGTGATGGAGCAGATCCATTTGGAAAAGGAACTAATCAAAGAAATTGGATAACAGATGACCCAATGCAAACAGCAAAAAATAAAGTTGATGCAAACTTTGAATTATTACAAAAATTAGGCGTTGAATATTTCTGTTTCCATGACATGGACGTTGCTCCATTTGGAAATAGCTTAGAAGAATTCTTCCATAACCTAGATGTTATAACTGACTATATGAAGGAAAAGATGGACAAGACTGGCATTAAGCTTTTATGGAATACAGCAGATAGACATGCTAATCCTATATATGTTAATGGTGCTGCATCAAGTCCTAATATAGATGTTTATGCAATGTCAGCAGCTCAAGTTAAAAAGGGAATTGATATAAGTAAAAAATTAGGCGGTAAAAACTTTGTATTCTGGGGTGGAAGAGAAGGTTATGAAACTTTACTAAACACAGATATTCAATTTGAAGAAGAAAATATAGCAAGATTATATAAAATGGCAATAGCTTATTGTGAAAAGATTAATCATAAATTAACTTTCTTAATTGAACCAAAACCAAAAGAGCCAATGACTCATCAATATGATTTTGATTCAGCTACAGCTTTAGCATTCCTTCAAAAATATGACTTACTAGGACACTTTAAGTTAAATATTGAAGCAAACCATGCAACTCTTGCTGGACATACTTTTGAACATGAATTGAATGTAGCTAGAAATTACAATGCTTTAGGTTCAATTGATGCTAACCAAGGAGATGAGTTATTAGGATGGGATACAGATGAATTCCCAACTAACGTTTATAATACTACTTTAGCAATGCTAGAAGTATTAAAGAATGGTGGATTACACGATGGTGGAATAAACTTTGATTCTAAAGTTAGAAGAACTTCTTTTGAACAAGAAGATTTAATAATAGCTCATATTGCAGGAATGGACACTTATGCAAGAGGATTAAAAGCTGCAGCTAGAATAATTGAAACTGAATTCCTAGACAATGTTAAAAAGGAAAGATATTCATCTTATGATAGCGAATTAGGAAAACAATTATTAAACAATGAATTAGATTTAGAAGCTTTAACTAATCATGCATTGTCAGTTAAAGAAGTTAAGAACAAATCATCACATATTGAATTCGTAAAATCAAAATTAAATGATTTAATATACTAAAGTTTAGGAGCTGTTATAACAGCTCCTAAATGAAAAATTAAAAATGAATAATGTAGAATTATTGATGTAATTCCATAGGAATTACTAAAAATAGATACTTGTAGAAACTCCATTAGGAGTTTCTTCTTTAATTTTACATTCTACATTTTACATTTTACATTATAAATAGTGGGAGGATATTTTTATGGAATATGTTATAGGTTTAGATTTAGGAACAGGTTCTATCAAGGGGATAGCTTTAGATAAAGCTGGAGAAGTAGTATTAAAACATTCAGAAAGCTATCCTTTATACAATAATAGAGATGGACATTCTGAACAAGAGCCAGAGGATTGGTATAATGCTTCTGTTAAGGTTTTAGAGAAAATAACTAATGAATTAGGTGGAGATGGATTAAGAGCCATAAGTATATCAGGTCAAATGCATAGCTTAGTATTATTAGATAATGAAAATAAACCTATAAGAAGAAGTATTCTATGGAATGACACAAGAACAACTAAGCAATGCCAATATATAATGAATAACTTTGGAGAAAAGGTAATTGAAATTACAGGCAATAAGAGTCTTGAAGGCTTTACATTACCAAAGGTATTATGGATAAAAGAAAATGAACCTGAGAATTGGGACAAGACTAAAAAATTCTGTTTACCTAAAGACTATTTAGTATTTAAATATACAGGTAACATATGTACAGATATCTCTGATGCAGCTGGAACACAAATGTTAAATATTAAAGAAGGAAAATGGTCTGAAGAAATAGCAGATTTATTGGATATAGATTTAGAAAAATACCCTAAGATATATAACTCTACTGAATGTGTTGGAGAATTAAATGAAGAATTAAAGGCAAAATTAAATGCTAAAGGAAGTATTAAAATATTCCCAGCGGGATCAGATAATCCGTGTTCAGCTTTAGGCTCAGGAATAATAAATAAAAATAGAGATTTATTAAGTATAGGAACTTCAGGTGTATATTTAAAATATGAAGAAGAGTATAAGAACTATGGTGGAAAACTTCACATGTTTAATAACGTATTACCAAATAGTTGCTACTCAATGGGGGTAACTCTTTCTGCAGGAGATTCTTTAAGCTGGTTTAGAAATACCTTTGCAAAGGATAAGGATTTTGATGAGCTTTTAAGTGGAGTATCAAATATTAAGGAAGGATCTAATGGATTATTATTTGCTCCTTATATTGTTGGAGAAAGAACTCCTTATGCAGATAGTAATATCAGAGGAACTTTCATAGGAATAGATAAAAGTCATGATTTAAATCACTTTGCTAGAGCAGTAATTGAAGGAATAACATTCTCATTAAAGGATTGCTTTAGTATTTATGAAGACGATAGTGATAGAGAAATAATTTCAGTAGGCGGAGGAGCTAAGTCTAAGGAATGGCTTCAAATTCAGGCTAACGTATTCAATAAGAAGGTAATATCTTTAAAAATAGAAGAAGGTCCATCTCTTGGAGCTGCAATTATAGCATCAGTTTCTTTAAATTGGTTTGACTCCTTTGAAGATGCTGTAAAGGTAATAGTAAAAGAAAAAGACTGCTATTATCCAAATGCAGAAGCAGTAGAAGCATACAAAGAAGTTTATTCTCGTTATAGAAGAGTATATGAAAATATAAAAAATATATAACTAAGGTGCTAGCGCACAGTGAAAAATGAATAATGAAAAAATGAAAAAATTAATGTAGAAACTCCTAAGGGAGTTTTTACATTAATATAATTACATTATAAATTATTGTTTTCGGTTGTTTACCACAGCTATTTTTATTAGTCTATTTCTAATAAATGAGTTATTTAAATATAAGTGAAAGTGGAATTACTAAAAGTAATATATATATAAAGAAGAGAAGAAATTTTTCAAAGGAAGATAGATTCTTCTTTTTATAATCTATTATCTTAATTGATTTTTCATCTTTTAAATATTTAATTATATCTAAAAATAGTTCTTTAGTTTTACTACCAAAGGGCCTTGGAGAAAACTCTTTACCATCTTTAAATTTGATACTTATTGTTTCACATTGATTCCACATATCAGTTAAGCATTCTATATTTTCAATTTCATTGTAGTATCCTTCTTCTAGGAGATTATAAGTGCGTCCCATTTTATATATAAAGATTCTATAATTAGTAATGAATATTCCAAGATATATGATAGATTCTGCCCCCCAGGCTCCAGCCCAAACTCTATGAACATCTTTTTCAAAATAACTTTGAAGAGCAATAATTCTATATTTAATTTTATCATCCTTAGATATTTTAGATATAACTAGATTCTCTAATTCTAAAAATGCTATCTTCTTTAAAACTTTATCATTTTTTATTTTATAAAAGTCTTCACCAATGGTATTTTCTTTTTCAAGGGATATATTCTGTAATTCTATAATTTCATCATCAGAGTATTCTATTGAGTTTAAAAGCTTTAATAAATCTTTATTTTCCATACTATTCACCTACAATACTTTTTAATTTTTTTCTAGCTCTTGAAATTCTAGTATAAATATAATCTTCTGTGCATTCTAATTCTAAAGCTATTTCTTTTATGGAAAAGCCTTGGTAATATTTTTTAATTAGTATATTTCTATCTTTTTCATCGATGCTTTGTAAAAGCATATTAATCATTTGTAAATTTTCAAATTTTTCAAAGTTATTTTCTTCAGATGAAAGTATATTTGGAATATATTCTACTGAGTTATTTATTTTATAATTCTTTCGTTTTATATCTAAGGCTTTATATTTAGTAATAGATATTAACCAATTTCTAAAGCAGCCCTTTTCTTCATTAAAGCAATCAATATTAAACCAAATAGTTGTAAATACATCATTATAGCATTCATCAACAAATTCCTTTTCGTAGGGAGAATTTAATATTTTGGATGAAATATAAATCACTAGTTTACCGTAGTTCTCCATTAGCATACAGAGACTATTTTTATCCTTATTTTTAATACCTTGGACTAAATAAAAATCATTTTGCTCCAAAGAATCTCCTCCTTAATTATATCTCTCTATATATAATATTCGTTTAATATGCTACTTTTCTGTCAACTAATTTATATATTTTACCATAATATAAACAGATTAATGTTAACACATTATTTTTGATTTATAGGGCAAATTGATTTTTATAAGTTGTAGTACTATAATTATTTAAGTAAAATACGAATAATTATTGGAAATGAAGTTCTCCCAGGAGAAATCTAACCATCTATTATGGCTAATGACTTCTATGATTTAATCGTAGAGCATTAGTCTTTTTTATTATTTATAAATTTATTTTTTATTAAAGGGAAAGGTAGGCAAAAGATGAGAATTTTTAAATTAACAATTTCAACTATTATAGTTTCAATTATAATGGGCATTATATCAGCAACATTTTTAAAGTCATTAGAATTAGTTGCAACAATAAGGGGAAGTTTCCCTTATTTAATTCTAACAATACCCTTAATAGGGGTACTAACAACATATATATATTCTAAATATGGAAAAGAATCTAATAGAGGTAATAACTTAATTATTGAAAGTGTTCATAAGGAGATATCAGTTCCCTTTAGAATGATATTTTTAACATTTATTTTTACTATATTAACCCATTTATCTGGAGGATCAGCAGGTAGAGAGGGTACAGCAGTTCAAATAGGAGGAGCATTAACAAATAAGGTAGCAAATATTTTTAAAATGGAGCATAGAGAAAAAAGAATCCTAATTATGGTGGGAATAAGTGCTGCTTTTGGATCAATATTTGGAACTCCTCTTGCAGGAACATTCTTTGGGATGGAAGTGTGCTTTATAGGAAAGCTTAGTTATGAAGCAATGATATATTGTTTTATTGGATCTTATACAGCTAACTTTATTACAGAAGCCCTAGGTATAATGCATCCTGGTCATGTAATACAATCAATACCTAGTATTTCTATTTATACATTTTTAATAGTAGTTCTATCTTCAATTATATTTGGACTTTTTGGAAGAATATTTGCTAAAGGTATTAATTTAGTTAAGGCCTTCTATGGAAAATACATAAAAAATAATATATATAGAGCTTTAATATCATCAGTGGTAGTTTTGTTAGTAATTGTAATATTTAGATTATATAACTTCGAAGGGTTAAGTATTTGGCTTGTTGATAATGGATTCTCAGGAGAGGTAAGTCTTTTAGATCCAATAAAGAAATTAGTATTAACAGTACTAACTTTAGGAGCTGGACTTCAAGGGGGAGAAGTAACACCATTATTCACTATAGGGGCTTCTCTAGGTGGAGCTATAGGAAATATAACTCATGTAGAGCCTTCACTACTAGCAGCCATTGGAATGATTTGCGTTTTTGGAAGTGCTACAAATACACCAATTACTACTATTATTTTAGGAATTAATTTATTTGGAGTACAAGCTATTCCTTACTATGTAATTGGTGCATTGATTAGTTATTACGTAATAGGAAATAATAGTATCTATGAAGCACAAATTATTAATACCCCTAAGTTAAAAAGATATGAAAAATATAAGGGAAAATCCTTAGAAAATATAGAAGAATAATGTAAAATATACTTGACATTTGATGTAAAGCAAACTATACTTAAATTGTAAAGTGAACTTTACTTACTAGGAGGTGTAAATTTGAAAACTAGGATACAGGATTTAAGAAAAGAACGTAAGATAACACAAAATGAATTGGCGGATGCCTTAGATGTAACTAGACAAACAATAATATCCCTAGAAAGTGGAAGGTATAAGGCATCTTTAGTACTTGCTCATAAGATTTCTCAATATTTTGGATTAAAAATAGAAGATATATTTATTTTTGAGGGAGATGAAAATTTATGTTAGGTATGTTTTGTGGTAGTGACTGTAAAACTAATGAAGAATATAAAAGGGTTATAAAAGGAAGGATAGTATTATTTATAGGAATAATAATTCTTGGATTAATAACATTAGTTATAACACTTTTTGGAGATAGATATTTAAATTTAAAGATTAGCGAAAAGATGATATCTACTTACTCAGGCTTTGGAACTGGATTAACAGTAGTAGGTGTAGTACTATTAATTAAAAATGTTCTAATCTTAAAGAATGAAGAGAAAATTAGAAAGGCTCGTATTAGTAATACTGATGAAAGAATTAAGGATATAAGCTTAAGGGCATCAAGATTTGCATTAGCAGTAATGTTAGTAAGTATGTATTTGGTAGCTTTAATTGGTGGTTTATGGTATCCAATTCTAACCCAAGTTTTATTTGGTATAATATCATTTTTTTTATTAGCATATTTAATTGCCTATATAATAATATCAAAAAAATTTTAATGGGGGCAAGGAAGATTTATGAGAAAATTAAATAATTATATTCGCTTTGGATTATTTATTTATGCTTTTTGGATGGTATCTAAGAGACTCTTTCAGTTGCCAGAGTTTGTGAATGGATTTTGTGTAGGATTATCAATTGTATTATTACTGTTAGGAGCCTACAGAGAAAATCATAATATAAATAAATTAAAAAATTTTAAAAGAAAAGTTATTTTAAGGTTAAGATACTAATAAATTAAGGAAGTAGTAATATACTTCCTTTTTTTAATGTTTAAATGTATTTGTGCATAAATTATATTAAATAATGTAATGGAGTAATACTAAGTTGAATAATAATAAAGAATGTTTTTTCAAGGAAGCTAAATTAAAGACGGCGAGAATATTTGAAGAAGATGTTTTAAAAATGGTTAAAAGAAAAGAAACTAAAATGATGAATGCTATGTGGCTTGAGGTAACTGGTTGTTCTGGAAATATAATTTCTCTATTAAATAGTGAAAATCCTGGCTTGTATAATATTCTAACTGATATAGTGAATATTACTTTCAACAATACGCTTATGGGCAACGAAGGAAATTTAGCCTTTGAAAACTTTTTAGAAACACTTGATACAGAATTTATATTACTGGTAGATGGAGCAGTATCAACAAAAGAAAAGGGATTTTATAATATTATTGCAAATTATAATGGAAAACCTATTACTGCTTTAGAGGCAGTAGAACTAGCAACTGAAAAAGCAAAATATGTTGTAGCTGTAGGAACTTGTGCATGTTATGGGGGAATCTCTGCAGCAGCTCCAAATCCTTCTGAGAGTAAAAGTGTACAGGATATTACAAATAAAAAAGTTATTAAGTTGCCAGGATGTCCATGTCATCCTGACTGGGTGGTGGGAACTTTAGCTCATTTAGTTGGATATGGAATTCCAGAATTAGATAGTGACGGGAGACCAATTCTTTTTTATGGCTTTACAATCCATGATACTTGTACTAGAAGAGGGCTTTTTGAAAAAGGAATTTTCGCAGAAAAGTTTGGAGATGAAGGTTGTATGATTAAAATTGGATGTAAGGGGCCTGTTACAAAAACTGATTGTCCTAGAAGGCAGTGGAATGGATATGTTAACTGGCCTATTGGTGATAATACCACTTGTATAGGATGTGCAAAATCAACATTTCCAGATGGCAATGAACCTTTTGTTAAATATTAAGGAGGAATTATGAAAAAAAGAATTACTATAGATCCAGTTACAAGAATAAGTGGCTTTTTAGATGTTAGAGCAGAAGTTAAAGAAGATATAATTGTTCAAGCAACAGCTAGTGGTCTACTTTTTAGGGGATTTGAAAAGATGTTAAAGGGCAGGCCAGCATTAGATGCTATATATTTTACTGAAAGAATTTGTGGCATATGCTCAACTGCACATTCTATGTCTTCCACCCTAGCTTTAGAAGATGCATTAAAGATACAAGTTACTTTAAATGATAGTTATATAAGAGATATTATGCATGGATTTGAATTTATTCAAAATCATTTAAGACATTTCTATCTTATGTCTATTCCAAGTTATGTAAGAATTTCTAGTGTGAAATTAGTTGAAAATAATCAATATAAAGACTTTAGGCTTCCCAAGGAAATAAATGATGTTATAGAGGAACACTATATTAAAAGTATTGAGTTTAGTAGATTGGCTCATGAAGGATTAGCAGTATTAGGAGGAAAGGCCCCTCATAACCATGGGATTTTTGTAGGTGGGGTTACAGTAAATATAGATGCTTATAAACTAGAAAAGGTTAAAAGTATTATTAAAAAAATTAATAACTTTGTTTCAAATGAAATGATAGAAGATGTAGAGACTATAGCTAAATATTATTCAGATTATTTTAAAAAGGGCATATCATATCCTAATTTTATGAGTTTTGGTGTTTTTGATAAGTATGAAGAATCTGATATTACCTATGTCAAACCTGGAATAATAAAGGATAATATTAGATATGAGCTAGAACCTAATAAAATTACTGAACAAATTCAATATTCTTGGTATAAGCAAGATCAAAATCTTGAAGAAGTAGATTTATCTAAGGCTGATGCATATACCTTTGTAAAGACACCTAGGTATGATGGAGCACCTATGGAAGTTGGACCATTAGCAAGATTAATTATCTCTGGTGAATACACTGGGGGACATTCATCTATGGATAGAAATATAGCAAGAGTTTTAGAAACAAAGAAGATATTAAATATCTTAGGAAATTTAGCAGAAAGAGTAGAGGTAAAACCTAATAATCAAAAAGTTTATCAAGTTCCAGATAAAGCATATGGTGTAGGTCTTATAGATACTACAAGAGGGTCCTTAGGACATTGGATAGAAATAGAAAATCAGACAATTAAACATTATAATATTATAACTCCAACAGTATGGAATCTTTCTCCTAAGGATGAATTAAACAATCCTGGACCTATAGAAAGAGCCTTGATTGGCTGTAAAATAAATAATATTAATGAACCAGTAGAAATAGGAAGGGTTGTAAGATCATATGATCCCTGTGTATCTTGTGCAACTCACTTAATTGGAAGTAAAGGTGATATTAAAACAATTGAGGTTTTAATATGAGTCTTAAAGTTATAGCAATTGGAAATATACTTATGAAGGATGATGCCATAGGAATAAAAGTTGCAGAAGAAATAGAAGAAGAGCTCTTAAAACTTAGAATTAATGTTGTTTATGGAGAGACAAATCTTCAACATTGCATATCAAGTATAGAAGAGGAAGATTATATAATAATTTTAGATTCAGCCTATTATGGGAAACGTGTAGGAGAAATAACTACTGAATCTATAGATAAATTTATTTCTAAAAAGGTAGAAGCTTCTCAGCATATTTATAGCTTTTTAGATTTATTAAAGCTTTATTATCCTAATATTGAAGGAATAATTTTGGGCATTGAAGTTGAAGATATTGATTTCGAAATTGGGTTAAGCTCTACTTTGAAAAATAACCTCAAGTTAATTTCTAATAAGGTTTTAAAAATAATAGAAAAAATAAATAATGAAAGAAAAATTCTTCACTACTTAATAAATATAGATGGAATTGTACAGGGAGTAGGCTTTAGGCCCTTTGTGTACAGAAAAGCAAAGGAATATAGAATATCAGGATATGTTAAGAACCTAGGAGGATCTGTAGAGATTTATTGTGAAGGTATAAAAAGTAATTTAAAAGAATTTATATTAAGTATTTTAAATGATGTACCACCTATTTCTAAAGTTGAAAAGTTTCGATGTAGGTTTATTAGAGATAATAATATTTATAAAAGTAATTTAGATACAAATAGTTTTGTAATTGAGGAAAGTATTAATGAAAAGGGCTTTCCAAAGTTTGTTTCTCCTGATATTTCAATTTGTGAAAATTGCTTAAATGACATGAAAGAAAATAAATCTAATAGATATAAATATGCTTTTACTAACTGTACTGACTGTGGGCCAAGGTATTCTATAATTAAGAGCCTTCCATATGATAGACATTATACTACTATGAAAAAATTTATTATGTGCAAGGAATGTAATGATGAATACAACAATCCATTAAGTCGGAGATTTCATGCAGAGCCAAATTGTTGTGATAAATGTGGACCGCGGCTTTGGTTAACAGATAATAAGGGAGTAAAAAATATATGTGAAAATCCAATTGATGAAGCTAAAAGACTTCTTAAAGAAGGTAAGATATTAGCAATTAAAGGCATAGGGGGATTTCATTTAGTTTGTGATGGAAGAAATGAAGAAGCAATTAATATTCTTCGGAAGAAAAAACGTAGAAGTCATAAGCCCTTGGCTGTTATGGTAAGAGATATTAATGTTGTTAAGGAGATATGTGAAGTATCTTATAAAGAAGAAATAGTACTAAAAAGTAATAAAAGACCTATAGTAATTTTGAAAAAGAAATTTCCACTTTTACTACCAGAAGCTATAGCACCAAAACAAAATTCCTTAGGGGTTATGCTTCCATATACAGGCTTACATTACTTATTGCTAGAGGAAGATTTAGATTTTTTAATTATGACTAGTGGAAATATAAGTAATATGCCCATGGAATATAAAAATCAGGAAGCTTTAAATAATTTAAAGGATGTAGCAGATTATTTTTTATTTCATGATAGAGATATTTATATAGAAGAAGATGATTCAGTAGTTAAAGTTGTAGATAATAGTGAGAAAGTTATAAGAAGAGGGAGAGGCTACTCTCCATATATATCAAAAAGTAATAATAAATATGAAATTATAGCCATTGGAGGTGACCAAAAGAGTTCAGTTTGTGTTTCAAAAAATGGCTATATTTATTTAAGTCAGTACTTAGGAAGCTTGGAGGATTTTAATTCCTATAATAATTTCAAATATGTACTTAACCATTTTATTAATCTATTTGATATTGATAGAAAGCTTTTAGTACATGATATGCATCCATCATATATAAGTACAAAATATGCAAAAGAGCAAAATATAAATAAAATAGAAGTTCAGCATCATCATGCACATATGGTAAGTTGTATGGCAGAGCATTCAATATATGAAAATGTAATTGGAGTTATTTTTGATGGAACTGGCTTTGGATTAGATGAAGCAATATGGGGTGGAGAATTTTTTATTGGCAATAGAAAGTCATTTAAAAGAGCTGGTCACTTAGAATATATAAAGATTCAAGGAGGTAATAAAGCAATAGAAGAACCATGGAGATGTGCAGTAAGTTATTTATATTATTTAGGATATAATCCAGCTGAAATACTTAAAAATATAGAAAAAGAAAAAATTGAGGTAGTAATACAAGCTTTGCAATCAAAAGTAAACTGTTTTTTATCCTCTAGTGTTGGGAGATTATTTGATGCTGTAGCATCAATTACTGGCCTTAGAAATTATATAACTTATGATGGACAAGGGGCCATAGAATTAGAAAATATAATTGATAATAATATAAGTGAAGGCTATATGTATGATATTAGTGAAATTAATGGAGTATTTCAAATAAAATACAAAAGGATTATAGAAGGCATATTAATGGATATAAAGCAAAAGGAACCTATATCTAAGATATCTGCGAAGTTCCATAATTCATTAGTATATTCAACCTGTGATTTAGTTTGTATTTTAGGAAAAAAGGAAGGTATAAGGAAGGCTGTTCTTAGTGGAGGAGCCTTTGAAAATGAGTATTTATTAAAGCTATTAAATAAGAATTTAACTAAAAAAGGGTTTCAGGTTTTTTACAATAAAGAAATTCCAACAAATGATGGAGGATTATCTTTTGGACAACTTAATATAGCTAGTGAGATATTAGGCGAAAATTAATTGTAATTTAAATACTGAAAGGAATGTAATAATATGTGTTTAGCAATACCAGGTGAAATCATAAAATTGAACAAGGATACAGCAAAGGTAAGTATTATGAGGGTAGAAAGTGAGATAAATATTCAAATAATTGAAGAACCAAAGGTTGGAGATTATGTTCTAATACATGCAGGATGTGCTATTAAAAAAATTGATATAGAGTATTTTGAAGAGTTAACTGAAATGCTAGAATTACTTTCAGAAGTAGAGGGTAGCTATGAATAAAAGAGATTTAATAAAAAAGTTTTTAGAAGAAATTAATAGCTCTCCAATAAATAAATTTAATGTTATGGAGGTTTGTGGAACTCATACCCAATCTATATCTAAGTTTGGAATTCGAAGTTTGGTTGAATCAAAAATAAACTTAATATCTGGACCTGGATGCCCTGTGTGCGTTACTTCTGAAGGATATATTGATGCAGCTATAGAAATTGCTAAAGAAAGTAATGTGATTTTAGCTACCTTTGGAGATATGATGAAGGTTAAAGGCAGTAAGAAAAGTTTAATTGATGAAAGAAGTAAGGGAAAAGATATTAGAATTATATATTCGCCTTTAGATTCAATAAACCTTGCAGAAGAAAATAAAGATAAGGAAATAGTTTTTTTAGCAGTTGGATTTGAAACTACAGCACCAATAATTGCTTTAACTATAAAAACCGCTAAGGAAAAAAAGCTTAAGAATATTAGCTTTTTAATAGGAATAAAGAAAATGGAGCCTATATTAAATCATATACTGAAGGATGATAATTTAAATATACAGGGATTTATTTGCCCTGGACATGTAGCAGCAGTAACTGGAGCAAATTATTTTAAGTTTATTGTAGAAGAGTATAATATTCCAGCAGTAGTAACAGGTTTTAGTGAACTTGATATTATTGGAGCTTTATATTTTTTAACTCAAGAGCAAGGAAAGAATAAAAAAAGCTTTAAGAACTTATATAAAGGTTGTGTTACCTTAGAAGAAAATTTGAAGGTGAATAACTTATTAAAGGATGTATTTATAGATTGTGATAATGAATGGAGGGGCATTGGAGATATTAAGGCTTCAGGTTTCATGTTAAATGAAAGTTATAAAGACTATGATGCAGCAAGAAGGTTTCAAGTAAATTTAAATAAAAAAAATACTAATAAATGTGCATGTAATGAGATTATATTAGGGAAGAAAAAACCAAGTGATTGTAAGTTTTTTGGAATAAGTTGTACTCCAGAAAATGCAATTGGACCTTGCATGGTTTCTTCTGAAGGGGCATGTTCTATTTTTTACAAATATAATAGGAGATGAATAAATGAAGGAAGTAATAAAGCTTACTCATGGTGATGGGGGAGAACATACTAAGAAATTAATTCAGGATATATTTTATAAATATTTTAATAATGACTTGTTAACAAAAGCACAAGATGCAACGGTATTTGAAGGAGTAAATGGTAAATTAGCCTTTACCACAGATTCCTTTGTAGTAAAGCCAATATTTTTTCAAGGAGGAAATATAGGAAAGCTTGCAGTTTGTGGAACAGTTAATGATTTAATTGTATCAGGAGCTAAGCCACTTTATTTAAGTGCAAGTTTTATTATTGAGGAAGGTTTTGAACTAGAAAAGCTTAAGGGAATAGTTAAGTCAATGTCACAAACTTGTTTAGAATCAGGGGTAAACATAATAACTGGAGACACTAAGGTAGTAGAAAAGGGTGAATTAGATGGAGTATTTATTAATACTAGTGGAATAGGAAGAGTATCAGATAAATATTATCAAAAGCCAATTAAAGAAGGAGATAAAATAATAGTAACAGGAAATATAGGAGATCATGGCACCACAATTGCAGTAGAAAGATATAACATTAAGGTAAAAAGCAATATTAAAAGTGATTGTGCATCTTTATTTCCTTTTATAGAAATACTTAAGGATAATTATGACTCAATAAAGATAATGAGAGATCCAACTAGAGGAGGCCTAGCAACTGCATTACATGAGTTTGTTGATATTTGTGGCCTTGGAATACATTTAAATGAGAGTGATATTCCTATTAATAATGAGATTAGTGCTATAAATGAACTTTTAGGCTTTGACCCACTATATATGGCTTGTGAAGGAAGAATGGTATTAGTTGTAGAAAAAAATCAGGTTGAAAAGGTTCTAAGTTTAATTAAATCAATACATGAAGGCAAGGAGGCTCAAATTATAGGGGAATTCGTTAAAGAACAGGAAAATACTATTTATATAGAAAATTATTTTGGTGGTAAAAGAATACTACCACCTTTAGAAGGGAATATGTTACCTAGAATATGTTAAAATATCATAATAAAATTAAAAAGGAAAGCTTTATGTTTACAAAGCTTTCCTTGATTTTTTATTAGAATTCAGATTGTCCTGTAGTTCTTGGGAATGGGATTACGTCTCTGATATTTGCCATACCTGTGATGTACATGATAAGTCTTTCAAAGCCTAATCCAAATCCAGCGTGCTTAGTTTCTCCGTATTTTCTAAGCTCTAGATACCACCAGTAGTCTTCTTCATTAAGACCCATTTCAGCCATTCTCTTAGTTAAGACATCGATTCTTTCTTCTCTTTGGCTACCACCTATAAGTTCTCCGATTCCAGGAACTAAAAGGTCAGTTGCAGCAACAGTTTTTCCATCATCATTTAATCTCATATAGAAGGCTTTAATGTCTTTTGGATAATCAGTTACGAAAACTGGTCTCTTAAAGTGTTCTTCTGTAAGATATCTTTCATGTTCTGTTTGTAAATCTATTCCCCATTCAACTGGGTATTCAAACTTCTTATCAGCTTTCTTTAATATTTCAACTGCTTCAGTATAAGTGACCTTTCCAAAGTCAGATGAAACTACATGGTTTAATCTATCTAATATTCCTTTATCAATAAATTGATTAAAGAATGCCATTTCCTCTGGACATTCAGCTAAAACATATTCAAGTACATACTTAAGCATATCTTCAGCTAATTCCATATCATCTTGTAAATCAGCAAAAGCTATTTCAGGCTCTATCATCCAGAACTCTGCTGCGTGTCTTGCTGTGTTTGAGTTTTCAGCTCTGAAAGTAGGTCCGAAAGTATAAACATTTCTAAATGCTAAAGCATAACATTCAGCATTTAATTGTCCTGATACTGTTAGGTTACTTTCTTTACCGAAGAAGTCTTGTTTGAAGTCTATTGCTCCTTCTTCAGTTTTTGGTACATTGTTAAGATCTAGAGTTGTAACTCTAAACATTTCACCTGCACCTTCACAGTCACTTCCAGTTATTAATGGAGTATGAGTGTAAACAAATCCTCTTTCTTGGAAGAACTTATGAATAGCATAAGCTGCTACAGAACGTACTCTAAATACAGCTGAAAATGCATTACTTCTTGGTCTTAAGTGAGCTATAGTTCTTAAATATTCAAAAGTATGTCTTTTCTTTTGAAGTGGGTAATCATTATTAGACATTCCTTCAACTATAACTTCCTTTGCTTGAATTTCAAAAGGTTGCTTAGCTTCAGGAGTAGCAACTAAAGTACCTACAACAGTTATTGATGAACTAATAGGTAATTTTGAAACTTCTTTAAAGTTTTCAATTTTGTTATCAAAAACAACTTGAATATTTTTAAAGAAAGTACCATCATTTACTTCTATAAACCCAAAGGCATTAGATGCTCTTAATGTTCTTATCCAACCAGAAATTTTAATTTCTTTAGATAAATATTCTTCTTGGTTTCTATAAAGTGATTTTACATAAACAACTTTACTCATTTCTTTTCCTCCTAGTTAATTTTTTATAAATAAAAAACCTTCCATCCCAAATACAAGGGACGAAAGGATAATTTCGCGGTACCACCCAAGTTGCTATTATAAATAGCCACTCTTCTAACACTAAATAATGTCATTCAAAGTATAACGGTTTGAATCCGTCTAAGTCTACTTAAGTGATTACATATTAATGAAATAAATTATCACTTGTTCGGTTAGAAACTCAGAGATGTTCTTCACTAAAGGCTTCGTATAAGGCTTACACCATTCCTTACTCGCTAAAACTACTTCCATATAGCTACTCTTCTCGTCATAGTAATAATACAATATATAGTTTATAAAGATTTTACATCAATTTACTAACATTTGCAACGTTTAATCATAATATAATTTTAGGAAATAAATCAGGAGGAATTAAATGAGCAATAAAAATTTCTTAGAAGAAAAATTTATTGAGATAAATAAGCTGAAAAGTATGCTAGTGACATATCCAAAGGAATACAAAGAAAATATAGTTCAGGTTATGGATAAAATCTGTAATCAAGTCAATTCATACTTAGAAGAGGTAAGTTTTCATAATAAAAAAAGGGATAATGTATTGATTCAATTAACTAGGGAAGAATTAGCTTTATATAATGGAGAAAATGGGATGCCGGCATATATTTCTGTAGATGGAACTATATATGATATTGGTGATGTACCACAATTGAAAGATGGAAAGCATTTTGGAGTAAGAGCTGGAGCTGATTATAGTGAAACTTTTAAAAAATGTCATAATGGAGATAAGAGTATTTTATCAAAATTAAAAGTAGTAGGAGTATTGAACTCCTAGAATAAATATACTTAAAAATATTAATAAAAATTGCTACGTGCTATTATCGTAGCAATTTTTTGCCTTTATTCATTTCCATTTTCATAAGAAGCTACAAGTTGAGCAGGAAAGTGTAGCATTTGAGCATCTTTAACGATTTTTTTATAGTCATATTCTAATTCTCTAAACTTAACATCAATAGTTTTATCTTCTTTTATTTCTATTAAAGCATAAGTAGCATTTGGACGTCCGATTTTAGGTTTTCCAACGCTTCCTACATTTATAAATACCTTATTACCGAACTTTTTATAAGAAGGAATATGAGTATGAGCACATATCAGTACATCTTCAGTTATTTCATCCATTACTTTTTTAGTGTTTTCTCCATCTTCAAATAAGTATTCACTTATTTTATCTGGGCTACCATGAGTAAAGATAACTTTTACTCCATTAATATCATAGTTTAGCTTTGTAGGTAGTTGTGATAAATAATATTTATTTGAAGCCCTAACTTCTTCAACATTCCAAGGTAGTGAGAAAGAATTGATAGAAGTATCTCTAATAAAGGTAAAAGCTCCATCTACAACAGAGGCATCATAATTACCTTTTATGCAAGGAATTTCTCTTCTTTTAATTAATGCTATAACTTCGTTTGGATGAGGACCATATCCAACTAAATCTCCAAGACAAACTACTAAATCAACTTTTTGATCATCTATATCTTCTAACACCTTCATTAGTGAATAAATATTTCCGTGTATATCTGATATTGCTGCTATTTTCATAATTAATCCTCCTAAATAAATTTAACTAATTAATTATATCACTATAAATAATTGATATAAATAGATATTATTTTATTCATGAGGTATATTATTAATATAGAAAAAAATAGAGGTGAGGAAAAATGAATACAAATAGAGTAAATAACGTGTTAAAAGAGATGGAAAAGCAAGGCTTAAGTCAAATGATAGTATCATCACCACCTGCTATATTTTATTTAACAGGAAAATGGTTTTCTCCAGGAGAAAGAATGGTAGCCTTATATTTAAGTACTAAAGGAAATCATAAGCTTATTGTTAATAAATTATTCCCAATATATGAGGATTTAGGTGTAGATTTAATTTGGTACACAGATATTCAGGATCCAATAGAAGTTTTATGCACAATTGTGGACAAAGAAAACACCTTAGCTGTGGATAAAAATTGGCCAGCGCACTTTTTAATCAAGCTTATGAATAATAATGGAGCAAAGGCTTTTGTTAATGGTTCTCCAATTATAGATAGATTAAGAATGATAAAAGATGCCGAAGAAATATCATTAATGAAAAAGTCATCAGAAATTAATGATAAAGTTATGCTAGAATTATGGGATAACTTAAAAGAAGGAAAAACTGAAAAGTATTATGCTAATTTGCTAGCAGAATTATATGAAAATCATGGAGTAAATGAATTTTCATTTTCTCCAATAGTTGCAGTTAGCCCTAATGGCGCTGATCCACACCATGATTCAGATAAGACTCCTATAAAAAAGGGACATAGTATCGTTATAGATATTGGAGGAGTGTATAATTCTTATTGTTCTGATATGACTAGAACTGTATTCTTTGGTGAAGAACCAAGTGAAAGACATGCAGAAATATATAACATAGTTAAAGAAGCAAATTTAAGTGCAATAAAAAAGGTAAAAGAGGGAGTTAAGTTCTCAGAAATTGATAAGGCTGCAAGAGACTATATTGAAAATTCAGGTTATGGTGAGTACTTTACTCATAGAACAGGACATAGCATAGGAATAGAAGGTCATGACTTTGGAGATGTAAGTTCAACAAATAATGAAGAAGTTAAAGAAGGAATGATATTCTCAATAGAACCTGGAATATACTTAAAAGATGATATTGGAGTTAGAATAGAAGATTTAGTTTTAGTAACTAAAGAAGGTTGCGAAGTTCTAAATTCAGTAACTAAAGACATAACAATAATTTAATCTTATTCCATAAATAAAAAATAAAATAATTAGTTAGAAAGTTAATATATAACTATAAGAACTCTATACATATTATGCGAAAGTCGACTTGGAGCTGTGCGACGGAGAGCTGAGCTTAATATGTATAGAGTTCAATTTTTAGATTACTTCTATTATTTTATTCATAAGAGATGTGAATTTTTCCTTAACCATATTAGAAGTTTCAACTACTTCTTCATGATTTAAAGGTTGATCTAATATTCCAGCAGCCATATTTGTTAAACAAGAAATTCCAAGCACCTTCATGCCAGAGTGAGCAGCAATTATTACTTCTGGAACTGTAGACATACCTACTGCATCAGCGCCAAGTACTCTTGACATTCTTATTTCAGCTGGAGTTTCATAAGTTGGACCACTAAACATCATGTAAACACCCTTTTTGATGTCTATGTTTAAGCTTTTAGCAACTTCTTCTGCCTTTTCTATTAATGCAGGAGTATAAGAACTAGACATATCAGGGAATCTAGGACCAAATTCCTTAAGATTAGCACCTATTAATGGATTATCTCCTGAGAAGTTAATTTGATCTTTTATTATCATTAAATCACCAGGCTTAAAGCTTTCATTTACAGCTCCACAAGCATTAGTAACTATAAGAGTTTCTACTCCTAATAATTTCATAACTCTAACTGGGAAAGTTACTTCATTCATTGCATAACCTTCATAGTAGTGGAATCTTCCTTGCATTGCTATAACACATTTTCCATTTAACATACCAATAACTAATCTTCCTGCATGACCTTCTACTGTTGATACAGGGAAGTGAGGAAGTTCTTCATAAGGATAAAATTCTGGGTTTTCTATTGAGTCAGCTAAAGAGCCAAGACCAGAACCTAATATTAATCCAATTTCAGGCTTATACTTAGATTTTTGAATTATAAAATCTGCAGCATTTTTAATCTTCATTGATAAATCCATAAAATCACCTCTATATATAAATTTAATTTCATTAACTATAATTACTTTCTTGTAAATTATAAAATAAATTTCCGTAAAAGAAAACATAAAAGCCTAATAATATCAATATTATTGGTACATTGGTCAAAAGATAACAAAAATATCGAAAAAAGAAAAGGGGGCTGTTTAACGCCCCTAATTGAAAAAATAGAATTATTAAAGTAATCCATTCCTTTATTTCACATTCTAAATTTTTTCATTTTTTCATTTCTTCATTTTTTAATTTTTATTCAATAATATATCTGCAACTTTAACTACATCTCCAGCACCTATAGTTAAAACTATATCCTTTTCTGAAGTTATATTTTTTAAGTATTCAGCAGCTTCTTCATGGCTATGAACATTAGTACATTTAATTCCTTTATCTCTTAGAGCATTTCCAAGATCCTCAGAAGAAACTAAACCAGTATCCTTTTCTCTTGCTGCATAGATGTCCATAAGAAGTAGTTCATCAACTTCATCAAAACAAGTTGTGAATTCATTAAATAAAGTTTTAGTTCTAGTGTAAGTATGAGGTTGGAATACAGCATAAATATTTTTATGAGGTATTAATTCAGCAGTATCTAATGTAGCTTTTATTTCTACTGGATGATGAGCATAGTCATCAATTATAGTGGCACCATTTACTTCACCTTTGTATTCAAATCTTTTATGGGCACCTTTGCATTCCTTTAATCCTTCTTTAATTACATCATAAGGTACATTAAATAATAAACCTACACAAATAGTTGATAATGAATTTAATATATTATGTTTTCCAGTAGTGCTTAAAGTAACATCAAATAAATCTTTGTTATCTTTCCAAACAGTGAAGGTTGCACATCCATTATTATTGAAAGTGATATTAGTGGCTCTTACATCACCTTTATTAAATCCATAGCTAATAGTATTACATTTAGCCTTCTTTAATATTTCATTTACATTATCATCTTCACAATAACCTATTAGATATCCATCTTCAGGGATTATATTAGAAAACTTTTCGAAGGTTTCTTTTATATGATTTAAGTCTCTATAGTAGTCTAAGTGGTCAGCATCAATATTTAATATAATACCTATATAAGGATAGAATTTAAGAAATGATTCCTTATATTCACATGCTTCAGTAATAAAATATTCACTATCTCCAATTTTAAAGTTACCATTTATGGCATCTAATTCTCCACCAACTAATATTGTAGGATCTAAGTTTGCTTTTAAAGTTATGTGAGAAAGCATTGATGTAGTAGTTGTCTTACCATGAGTACCTGCTACTGCTACATTATATTTATGTCCTTTCATAATTAGTCCAAGAAATTCAGCTCTATCAACAAGCTCTATGTTTTGATTTTTAGCTTCTATTATTTCAGGATTGTCTGATGGGATTGCTGCAGTATAAACTACTAAGTCTACATTTTTAATATTATCTTTGTTATGACCTATGTATATTTCTGCACCTTCAGCTCTTAACTTATTAGTTATTTCAGATTCCTTAGAGTCAGATCCTGACACTTTATAACCTTTAGTTAATAAAAGGGCAGCAAGACCGCTCATACTAATTCCGCCAATTCCTATAAAATGAACTTTTTTATTTATATCTTCATTAACATTGAATGACAAAATACCAACTCCTTTTATATTAAGAATAATATTCTAATTATCCTTAAATAGTTTTCACTTTATAATTATATACAAATTTAGAAAAATGAACACACAAAAAAGCTATATATTATATAATTTGGTGAAATTTTATTTAAATTTTTATAAATATATGTAAATTAAAGTAATAGTGACTAAAATCTATTGATATTGAGAAAAATATAGAATAAAATATGAATATTAGATGCTTAAAACTAACAAATAATTCGGAAAAAAATAAAAATGTAGGTGATATATTTTGGAAAAATTGAGTAGAAACAGTAGAGTTGTTGCTATCACAAAGATTTTAACTGAAAATCCAAACAAAGTAATAGGTCTAAATAGATTTTCGGAACTATTAAATGCAGCAAAATCAACTATTAGTGAAGATATAGTCATAGTAAGAGAAATATTAGAAAAGCTTGAAATGGGAAAAGTTGAAACTATTGCTGGTGCAGCTGGGGGAATTAAGTACATACCAGGAATAGAAAAGGAAAGTAAGAAAAAGTTTGTTGAAGATATTTGTGAAATGTTAAAGGATGAAAGTAGAATAGTTCCAGGCAACTTTATTTATGTGACGGATTTAATGTATAATCCTCAAATTATCAGTAAAGCTGGAGTTATTTTGTCTTTAGAATTTTACGAAAAAGAAGTAGATTATGTAGTAACTGTGGAAACTAAGGGTATTCCTTTGGCTTATGAAGTTGCAAGAAATTTAGGTATTCCACTAGTAATTATTAGAAGAGATAACAAAGTTACCGAAGGATCAACTGTTACAATTAACTATGTATCAGGAACAAGCGGTAGAATACAGCAGATGTCCCTATCTAAGAGATCTATGAAGCCAAGAAGTAAGTGTATATTTATAGATGACTTCTTAAGAGGAGGGGGAACAGCTCAAGGAATAAAGGATTTACTAAATGAATTTGAAAGTGAGCTAATAGGAATTGGAGTGTTAGTTGATAATATAGGAGTTGCTCAAAAGAGAGTTAAGGACTATATTTCAATAGTCGAAATTAGTAATTTAGACCAAAATAAATCCTTAGAGGTAAAACCTTCGAATTTAATATTATAAAACAACAAATTTATTACACAAAATTGCTGAATTTTATAAAAATTTAAAAAAGTTTAAAAATAAAAGAGGATTTTTAATTTTTTTATAGAATTTTATATCTATCATAGCAACGGAGGTGTAGTGCAATGACAATAACTGATGTAAGAATTAGAAAAATAGCTTCAGATGGAAAAATGAAGGCTATAGTTTCTGTTACATTTGACAATGAATTTGTGGTTCATGATATTAAGGTAATTGAAGGACAAAATGGATTATTTATAGCAATGCCTAGTAGAAAGACACCAGATGGAGAATTTAAAGATATAGCGCATCCTATAAATACTGACACAAGAGAAAAGATTCAAGCTTCAATTTTAGAAGCTTATGAAAAAGCTAAATTAGAAGATGAATCAGAAGAAGTTGTTGACTAATAGTAACTAACTAAAAATAAAAGGGATATCCCTTTTATTTTTTTTGTAAAGAATTATGGGATATATATGGTATAATTAAGGTTGAAATACTAACATCAATACAATATAATATAATGAGATGTTTACGAACGTTTTTAATAAAAAGTATAAATTTGTCCTTAACATTATATAGTGAGGTGAACTTTATGTATAAATGTGCATTGATTTTAGCAGCAGGACAGGGAACAAGGATAAAATCTAATTTACCAAAGGTTTTACACAAAGTATGTGGTAAAGAAATGGTTAACCATGTTATAGATACAATGAGAAAAGCTAAAATAGATGATATAAATGTAATTATAGGAAAGGGAGCAGAATTAGTAAAAGAAAAGACTGCTTCAAGAAATATTAGTTATTCACTACAAGAAGAGCAACTAGGAACTGGGCATGCCGTAAAATGTGCTATTGATTTCTTAAAAGATAAAAAAGGAATCGTAGGTATTTTTGCTGGTGATGCTCCTCTAATCAAGCCTGAAACTATTCAAACTTTATTTAATACTCATATGGAAAATAATAATTCTGCTACATTATTGTCTTCTATAGTTGAAGATCCAACTGGGTATGGAAGAATAGTTAGAGAAGGTAATGAAGTATTAAAGATTGTTGAACACAAGGATTGTACTGAAGAAGAGTTAAAAATAAATGAAATGAATGCTGCAATATATTGCTTTGATATCGAAAAGTTATTAAGTTCTCTTGAAAAATTATCTAATGATAATAGCCAAGGAGAATATTACTTAACTGATGTTATAGGAATATTAAAAGATGAAAATGAAAAAGTAGGAGCAGTATCAATAGATTATGAAGAAACTATAGGAGTTAATTCTAGAGTTCAATTAGCAGAGGCAGAAGAGATATTAAGAAGAAGAATTAACAAAATGCACATGGAAAATGGAGTTACGTTAATAGATCCAAATTCTACATATATAGGAGATGATGTGGAGATTGGAAGAGATACTATAATATATCCTGGAAATGTAATTGAAGGTAATACTAAGATTGGAGAAGGAGTTATGATATATCCTAATTCAAGGATTTCAAATAGTATTATTGATAATGAAGTAGAAATACAATCTTCTGTAATAATTGACAGTAAAATTGGGGAAAGAACAACTGTTGGACCATTTGCATATATAAGACCAGAATCTGTAATTGGAAATGACGCTAGAATAGGAGATTTTGTTGAAATTAAAAAATCAACTATAGGAAATAATACAAAGGTATCTCATCTAACATATATAGGGGATGCAAAGGTTGGGGAACATTGTAATTTTGGATGTGGAACAGTAGTGGTAAACTATGATGGTAAGAAGAAAAATACAACAGTAATAGGTAATAATAGTTTTATAGGTTGTAATACGAACTTAGTATCACCAGTGACAGTAGAAGATAACACATATATTGCTGCAGGTTCAACTATAGTAAATGATGTGAAAGAAGGGGAACTTGCAATTGCAAGGGCTAAACAAAGGAATATAGAAGGTTGGGTAGCCAAAAAAGGTCTTACTAACAAATAGTTATTTAGATAAACAAAAGTGTTAAAAATATTAAGGAGGTCTTCATACAATGATAACCCATGGAAAAAATATAAAAATATTTACTGGAAACTCACATCCAGAATTAGCGAAAGAAATTGCTGACACTTTAGGATTACCACTTGGTAAAGCAAAGGTTTCAACATTTAGCGATGGTGAAATATCAGTTGATATAGGAGAAACAGTAAGAGGAGCGGATGTATTTGTAGTTCAATCAACAAGTTCACCAGTAAATAATAATTTAATGGAACTGTTAATAATGATAGATGCATTTAAGAGAGCCTCAGCTGGAAGAATAACAGTTGTTATGCCTTATTATGGATATGCTAGACAAGATAGAAAAGCTAAATCTAGAGATCCAATTACAGCAAAATTAGTTGCAGATTTATTAACAGCAGCAGGTGCACACAGAGTATTAACTATGGATTTACATGCAGCTCAAATTCAAGGATATTTTAATATACCAGTTGACCATTTATTAGGATCACCAATATTAGCAAGTTATTTTGTTGATAGAGGATTTGACGAAGATGATGATGTAGTTGTTGTTTCACCAGACTTAGGAAGTGTTACAAGAGCTAGAAAATTTGCAGATAGATTACATGCACCAATAGCAATCATTGATAAGAGAAGACCTAAGGCAAACGTATCAGAAATAATGAATATTATAGGAGACATAAAAGGCAAAAAATGTATTCTTATAGATGATATGATAGATACAGCAGGAACTATTGCAAATGCAGCTAATGCTTTAAAGGATTTAGGTGCTAAAAATGTATATGCATGTTGTACTCATGGAGTTTTATCAGGACCAGCTTTTGAAAGAATAAATAATTCAGCTATAGAAGAATTAGTTATGCTAAATACTATAAAGCTGCCAGAAGATAAAGAAGATTTAATTAAGTTTAAAGCATTATCAGTAGCTCCTTTATTTGCAGAAGCAATAAAGAGAATATATGATGATGAACCAATAAGCAAACTATTTGAAGCTTAATACATAATTGGATAAAAAGCCTCTAAGAAGCACAAACTTTTTAGAGGCTTACTATTTATATTTAATTGTGGTATTTAATTTAAAAAATAAGTTCATTAGAGAAGTGGATTATATATAGTTTTAAGGACGGTGTTTTATTTATGAATAATAAATTAGGCAAGGTATTAATCGTAGACGATGATGAAAATATATGCGAAGTTATTAATATGTATTTATTAAATGGAGGATATGAAACCAGATCAGCTCATAATGGAAAAGCAGCTGTTAATTTATTTTTAGATTTTAAGCCAGATATAGTACTACTTGATATTATGCTTCCCCAAATGGATGGAATTGAAGTTCTGAAGTGGATAAGAAAAAATAGTGAAATTCCAGTAATTATGCTAACAGCAAAAGGTGATACTTTTGATAAGGTATTAGCATTAGAACTTGGAGCAGATGATTATATTGTTAAGCCTTTTGAGCCTAAGGAATTAATGGCAAGGATAAAAGCTGTTATGAGAAGGTATAATTATGATGAAAAGAATGCGGAAACTATTAATTATCCAGACTTAATTATAGATGCTTCTTCTTATAATGTAGTGTATAAAGGACAAGAAATAAAGATGCCACCTAAGGAATTCGAACTTTTAAATTACTTAGCTATAAATAAGAATAAGGTTTTTACAAGAGAACAGTTACTTTGTGAAGTTTGGGGATATGATTATCCAGGAGATTCTAGAACTGTAGATGTTCATATTAAAAGACTTAGAGAAAAGATAAGTGGTGGGATTAATTGGCAAATAGAAACTGTTTGGGGAGTTGGATATAAATTTGAGGTGAAATAGATGAAGAGGAAAAGTGTAATATACAAGCTTTTAATTACATTTTCATCTATAACTACGCTTATTTTAATATTAGTTGGAATATTTATATCCATGATTATAAATAGGGAATACAACAATGAAAAAAGAGCTCTTATAGGTAGTTATATTGAGATAATAGAAGAAGCCACATCTAAGTTTATAAATAATAATGATGAATCAGGATATAAGGATTTAATTAATACTATGAAGATAATTAAGTTATCTGTAAAGATGGACTCAATAGTTTTAGATAGTCAAGGATATGTCTATGAAGTTTCAGATGACAAATTATCTTATCTAAAGTATACCAAAATAGATATGCAAGATTCTGATTTGAGTCTATTAAAAGAAAATAAATTAATAGAGAAAGGCTTTATAAATGAATCAAATAATAAGATAAAAGTTGAATATTACCCTCTTTTTGGTAATGATAGTTTTAATGGAGCAATTATTTTGATAAAAGATAATAGGAATATAAGTTTCTATAATTTTTATATTGTGCTTTGGATATCTGTGCTAATTGCAATTATACTTTCTGATATTATAGCTTATTATCTTGCTAAAAAAATATTGATAAATCCATTATCTGAGATTAATAATGCTGCTAAAAAACTAGCCAAAGGAGAGGTGGAAAAAAGAGTATATATAGAATCTAATGATGAAATTGGAGAGCTGGCAAATTCCTTTAATATGATGGCAGAATCTTTAGAAAAAGTAGACTTAGCAAGGAGAGAGTTTATTTCAAATGTATCTCATGAATTAAGATCACCTATAACATCTATAAAGGGTTTTATAACAGGAATTATTGATGGTGTTATACCAAAGGATAGAGAAGGATATTATTTAAATATAGTTAACGATGAAGTAAGTAGGCTATCAAGATTAGTAACAGATCTTTTGGATATATCATCTATGGAATCAGGTAAATTTAAAATGAACATAGGTAAGATTGACATTAATGAAATAATAACCTTATGTATCTTGAATTTACAAGGGAAAATTGAAGAAAAGAAAATAAATGTAGAAATTATATTTGCAGATAATCACCAATATTGTTTTGCTGATAGAGATAGAATAATTCAAGTTATAACTAATCTAATTGAGAATGCCATTAAATATGGAAATGAAAATGGAAAAATACAAATAGAAACTTATACTAAGGGAGATAAAGTTTTTATAAGTATATTTAATACAGGAGAAAACATTCCAAAGGAAGAGATAAATAAAATTTGGGAGAGATTTTATAAAGTAGACAAATCTAGAACAAACAAAATAAGTACTGGATTAGGATTGCCTATAGTCAGATTAATTTTAACTCAACATAAACAAGATATCTGGATTGATAATATTCCAGATAAAGGTGTAAAATTTACATTTACATTAAAGAGAACTACTAAATAGGGAGTTTTTAATACCATGTTAGGGATTATAAATAAAAAAGATAATCAAAATAATAATTTGCAAGGAGAAAACAATTCTTCAATAAAGTTTGTAAAAAGAAAATTAAGATATAGGACTTTGGAATTATTAAAGGTTTTAATATTTATTTTTATTACAGTTTCTATAAGTATAGGAGTATTTATAATATTTTTTAATTATAAGTATAAAGAATTATTGAATAATAACAATAATATAGATAGTTATAATATTAATAAAGTTTATTATAATGCTATAGATAATGTAAAGAATTCTTTAGTAACTGTTGGAGGAAGCAAAGAAGCCTTACAAGAAAATATATATGTAAATGGGAATGTAACTGGAATAATAATTGAAGAGAGTGGCAAAATAATAACCAATTATTCAATGATAAAAAATTTAAAAGATATATATGTTAAGTTGTCATTTGTTAATTCAGAGCCTATAAAAGGAGAAATAATATTTGTAAACGAAGATATTGATATAGCTATAATTAAGGTTAATAGTGAAGAAACTTTAACTCCAGTTAAGGTTGCACCTTCTAATGAAATAATAGCAGGAGAAAATATTTTGCTAATTAGTAATTCAACTTCTGATGAATACATAGATAATATGGTACCAGGTATTATTACATCTTCAAACAGAAAATTAGAAGTTAATAATAAAAAATATAATTTAATAGAAGTTAACACTCCAATAAATAAATTTAATACTGGAGGAATTATAAGCAATTTAAAAGGTGAACTTATAGGAATTGCAAGTATAAAAATAACTGATGATATGAATATTGAGGGCCTGTATTATTCTATAGATTTAAGTTCGGTAGAGAAGATAATTAATTATACTAATGAAATAAAGTATATATTAGGAATAGATAAAGGGGAATTCATTGAGGTTAATGATTCAGAAAATTATAGCGGTATATATGTTACTAAAGTAAATAAAAATGGCAATTCATATAAATCAGGATTAAGGCCAACTGATATAATAATTGAAGTTGATGATAAAAAAATTAATGATATTAAAGAAGTATCAGAGATGGTTAAAAATAAGAGGAATGGAGATACTGTAACCTGTAAGGTAATGAGATCTGGAAAGATTATAGAAATAGATATAATATTAAGTAATATCAAGGAATAGCAACTCTTGTCTAAGGTTGCTATTTCTTTTAAAGGTCTTTTATTATTGTAAAAAACTAGTATAATATAAAATATGTAAAGATTCATTAGGAGGACAAATTACTATGTTTTTAATTGTAGGTCTAGGAAATCCAGGTAAAGAATATGATGGAACTAGGCATAATATAGGTTTTGAAGCTATAGATTCTCTAGGGAGAAAATATAGTATAGATTTAAATAAATCAAAGTTTAAAGGTGTATTTGGAGAGGGTTTTATAGAAGGTAAAAAGGTTATTTTACTAAAACCTACTACATATATGAACTTAAGTGGAGAAAGTATTAGAGAAGTAATTAATTTTTATAAAATTGATAATAATAATATTATAGTTATATATGATGATATAAGCTTAGAAATAGGAAAATTAAGAATAAGAGAAAAAGGAAGCGCTGGTGGCCATAATGGAATAAAGAGTATAATAGCCAATTTGAGCACAGATGTTTTTCCAAGAATTAAAATTGGTGTAGGACAACCTAAAGGTGATTTAGTTTCTCATGTTTTGGGAAGATTTAATAAAGAAGAAGCACAAGATTTAAAAGAGGTTATTGACGCATCAATTAAGGCAGTAGAAATAATAATAAAAAATGGAGCAAAAGCAGCTATGAATGAATTAAATGGATTTAAGCTGTCAAAAAATGAGTAATAAGGATGGTGTATTTTAATGAGATTAAAGGGGGTATTACAACCTTTAAGTGAAAACTCAACTTTTAATGAAATAATAGCTAGTATAAAGGCGGGGAAATTTCCTATAAATATAAATGGACTATCTGATTCAGGTAAAAGTTATAGTATATTTGGTATCTATGAAGAAGTAGATTCTCCTATGATTATTTTAACTAATAATGATATGGAAGCAAAAAATATATATGAGGATTTAAGTTTTTATACTAATGATATTTATTACTTTCCAGCAAAGGAAGTAGTTTTTTATAATATAGATGCTATTTCAGGAGATTTAAGGTGGGCAAGATTAAAGGTAATTAAAGAAATATTAAATAATAATAAAAAGATAATAGTTACATCAGTAGACTCCTTAACATCAGTTTATACACCTAAAGAGTTGTTTAATAAATATAATATAACTTTAAGTGTAGATGATGAAGTAGATTTTAAGGAGCTATCTAAGAAACTTTTAGAATGTGGTTACGAAAGGGTTGAATCCGTTGAAGGAAAAGGAGAATTTTCTTTAAGAGGAGGAATATTAGATGTATTTCCACCTATATCAACCTATCCATATAGAATAGACCTTTTTGGTGATACTATAGATTCAATAAGAACTTTTAATACAGAATCACAAAGAAGTATTGAAAAGGTTGACTCTATGGAAATATTTCCAGCAAAAGAAGTTATTTTAGACGAGGAAGCCTTAAGTAGAGGAAAAGAAAATATTTTAAAGGAATTTGAAGAAATCAAATCTAAGGGAAAATCTGATGATGAAAGAATAGAGAAGCTTGGAGCCATAGTTAAAGCTAATGTGGAATCTTTAAGTGAAACTTTAACTTTTGAAACAGTAGATAGTTATTTGCCTTACTTTTATGAAAGGACAGATAGCTTTTTTGACTATGTAAAAAATTATATATATGTAATTGATGACTTGAAAAAGTGTGAAGGAAAGCTAGAAAGTTCTTACTTTGAATTTAAAGAAAATTATGAAGCCTTTCTTCAAAGAGGAGGAATATTACCTTCACAAATTAATTTATTACTAAATCAAGAAGAATTAATTGAAAAGTTAGAACTACAGAATGCAATTACTTTAGATGTATTTGATATTAATAGTAAGCTATTAAGACCTAATAAAAAATATTTATTAAATTCTATAACCTTAAATAGCTATCAAGGCCAGTTAGATTTATTAATAGAAGATATAAAAGATAAAAAATCTAAGGGATATAGAACAGTAATATTATCAGGTACAAGACCAAGAGGAGAAAGATTAGTTAATACACTAAGAGATAGAGAAATTGAAAGTGTATATAGAGATGATGTAAATTCTATAGAATTAGGAGAAGTAGTTATTACCTTCGGAAACCTTTTAAAAGGCTTTGAGTATCCTGAATTAAAGTTATGCGTTATTTCTGATAAGGATGTATTTGGTGAAGCTAAAAGAAAAATATCAAAGAGAAAATCTAATAAAAAAGGAATAGGCAAGATAAAAAGCTTTGCTGAACTTAAATTAGGAGACTACGTTGTTCATGCTAATCACGGTGTGGGTGTTTACAAGGGTATAAAGCAAATTGAAGTAGGTGGTCATAAAAGGGATTACCTAGATATAGTTTATGATAAAGGAGATAAGCTTTATGTTCCTGTTGACCAATTAGATTTAGTTCAAAAATATATAGGTTCAGAAGGAAAAACTCCTAAGGTAAATAAGCTAGGTAGTGCTGAATGGAGTAAGGCTAAGGCTAAAGTTAGAAAATCTATAAATGAAATTGCACAAGATTTAGTTAAACTATATGCAACTAGAGCGACATTAAAGGGATATAAATATAACAAAGATACAGAATGGCAAAGGCAATTTGAAGATGAATTCCCATTTGAGGAAACACCAGACCAATTAACATCTCTTGAAGAAATTAAGAAGGATATGGAATCAGATAAGCCAATGGATAGACTTCTTTGTGGTGATGTTGGTTATGGTAAAACAGAAGTCGCTGTTAGAGCTGCCTTTAAAGCTGTTATGGATGGAAAACAAGTTGCTTTCTTAGTGCCAACTACTATATTAGCAGAGCAACATTATAAGAATATGCTTAAGAGATTTTCAGATTTCCCTGTGAAGATAGATATGATAAGTAGATTTAGAAGTGCTAAAGAGCAAAAAGCAACACTTCAAGCTGCTAAGGAAGGAAATGTAGATATACTAATTGGTACTCATAGATTAGTATCCAAAGATATAGTTTTTAAAGACTTAGGATTATTAATAATTGATGAAGAGCAAAGATTTGGAGTTGCACAAAAAGAAAAAATTAAAAATTTAAAGAAAAATGTTGATGTATTAACATTAAGTGCTACACCTATACCAAGAACTCTTCATATGTCACTAACAGGAGCTAGAGATATTTCTGTAATAGAAACTCCTCCAGAGGAAAGATACCCTATTCAAACTTATGTGGTAGAGCAAAATGATCAATTAGTTAGAGATGCTGTACTAAGAGAGATAAATAGAGGAGGTCAAGTTTACTATGTTTATAATAGAGTAGAAAGCATAGAAAATATGGCTAAATATTTAGCGGATTTAATTCCTGAATGTAAAATTGGAATTATTCATGGGCAAATGACAGAAAGACAGTTAGAGACTGAAATGGTAAGCTTTATGAATAGGGATTATGATGTTTTAGTGTGTACGACTATAATCGAAACAGGAATAGATATTCCAAATGTTAATACTATGATAATTCATGATTCAGATAAAATGGGACTATCTCAACTTTATCAATTAAGAGGTAGAGTAGGTAGATCTAATAGAATAGCATACGCATACTTTATGTATACTAAAGATAAGATTTTAACTGAAGTTGCAGAAAAGAGATTAAAAGCTCTTAAAGATTTTACTGAACTTGGTTCTGGTTTCAAAATAGCTATGAGAGACTTAGAAATTAGAGGCGCTGGTAATATGATGGGTTCAGCACAACATGGTCATATGGCAGCTATAGGGTATGACTTATATTGCAGAATGTTAGAAGATACTATTAAGATAATTAAAGGTGAAATAGAAAAAGAACCTATTGAAACAACAGTAGACATAAAAGTAGATGCGTATATTCCAGGAACTTATATAGAAGATGAAATTCAAAAGATAGAAATTTATAAGAAAATTGCAGCTATAGAGAGCTTAGATGACTATATGGATATTAAATCGGAGCTTGAAGATAGATATTCAGAAATTCCAGATCCTGTTTATAATTTAATGGATATAGCATATATTAAGAGTAGAGCAAAAATGCTTTCAATTGAGGAAATTAAGGAAACACCAAAGGAAATTAAATTTATATTTGCAGATGGAACTACTAATCTTAATAAGATATATAAATATCTACTACAAAACTATAAGGATAAATTATTCTTAATGTTTGGAGAAAAACCGTATTTTGGTGTTAGAATTTCTGAAGTGAAAAAAGAAGAAATTTTAGGCTTATTTAAAGAAATATTAGATAACTTAACTAAAAATATTTAAAGTTAATTAAGAAATTGAATAACTGACACAATATTGATATACTATTTGTATATAATTAAATGGCTTAACAAATTAAATAGAAATGAGGGAACATCATTGGTTAAAATTAAAAGAATAATAGCTGCGGGAGCCTTAAGTATATTTGCTTTTTCAGCAGTTGGATGCGAAATGATACAAAGGACACCAGAGTCAATTAAAAACACTGTGCTAGCAAAGGTGGGAGATCTTAAGGTTACAAGAGGGGAAGTTGATGAGTTAGCAGATCCTTATTTACAACAATATGGTTCTGATTACGATACAAATGCAGAAATAGCGGACCAAGTAAAAGAATTAAGAACTCAAGCAATAAACTTGCTAGTAGAACAAAAGATTATGTATAAGAAAGCTGAAGAGCTAGGAGTGCTTCCAACTGAAGAAGAAGTAGCAGCTGAAACTGATAAGTATATTGAAAGTCAAAAGGAAACTTTTGGTGGAGAAGAAGCCTTTAATACTGCTTTAACAAATGCAGGAATGACTTTAGATGAATATAGAGAAAAATTAAATAAAAACATCCAAGATAGTTTAATAAGCACTAATGTTACTGAAGAATTATTTAAGGATGTATCTGTTTCAGATGAAGAAATTAAGACATATTATGATGAACACTTAGATAGTTTTAAGAGTGCAACAGTTTCTCATATCTTAATAAAAGATGAAGCAAAAGCTAAAGAAATAAGAGAAAAAGCAGCAAATGGAGAAGATTTTGCTACATTAGCAAAGGAAAATTCAGAAGATACAGGAACTGCTGAAAATGGTGGAAGCCTAGGAACTGTAACCTATGATACTACTCAATATGTTGCAGAATTTACAGAAGCCTTCAAGAAATTAAATGAAGGTGAAGTTTCAGAACCTGTAAAGAGCACTTATGGATATCACATAATAAAGGTTACGGATATTAAACAAAAGACACTTGATGAATCAAAGGATTCTATAAAGACTACATTAGAAAATGAAAAGAAAAATGAAATATATACTTCTTCTATTGAACAATGGAAGAAAGACTATAAGGTTAAAACATACGAAAATAGATTATAAAAAATTTTAAGGAATTAGCTATGATTAGCTAATTCCTTTTTTCTTTTAAGTTACCTAATATTTTTTTGATTAAATAAAAATTGGTTATATGGGTATAAAATTTCTAATAAGTCAAATAATAATATTGCAACTAATTATTAATTAAGGAGGTAGCTCGTAATAATGAAAGCAACAGGGATAGTTAGACGTATTGATGACTTAGGAAGAGTTGTAATACCAAAAGAAATAAGAAGAACCTTAAGGATTAGAGAAGGAGATCCCTTAGAGATTTTCACTGATAGAGAAGGTGGAGTAATTTTAAAAAAATATTCACCTATTGGGGAATTAACTGATTTTTCGAAAGAATATGCTGAAAGTTTACAACAAGCAATTGGACATATTATTTTAATAGCAGATAAGGATGCGTTTATATCAGTCAGTGGAGGCTCTAAGAAGGAGTATATTGAAAGAAAGGTTAGTCAGGAACTAGAAAAAGTAATGGAAGAGAGAAAAGCAGTTTTGATAACAGATCAAAGCAAAACAATTCCATTAAATAGTGATGAAGAAGCTGGAAAGTATACTAGCCAAGTAATATCTCCTATAATAGCAGAAGGCGATGCAATAGGAGCAGTTATTATCTTATCAAAGGAACCAGGTGAAAAGTTAGGGGAATTAGAATTAAAGCTATCTGAAACCGCTTCAGCTTTCTTAGGTAAACAAATGGAACAATAAACATAAATTAATTAATAAAATATAAAGTTATCAATAAAAAGTAATAATACCTCTAAACTTAAAATAAAAATTATTAAAGCAATAAAAGTTTGGAGGTATTTTATGAAGAAACAATCTCTAATAAAAGCTAGTTTAATACTTGGAATGGCAGGGATAATAGCAAGATTTTTAGGATTATTCTTTAGATGGCCACTAATTATGCTTATAGGGGATGAAGGTGTGGGATATTATCAAATGTCATATCCTCTGTATATGTTTTTCGTTGCTATGGCTTCAGGAGTTCCTGTGGCTATTTCAAAGATGATTTCGGAGAAGAAAGCAAAGGGAGATATAGAAGGCATATTTGTAACATTAAAGGAATCTACAATTTTAATGATGGTTTTAGGAATTGGTACAAGTCTTTTATTATTTGTTTTTGCTAAACCTATTATTAATTTTGTTCAGTGGGATATGAAATCCTATTATTCTTTAATAGGGATATCTTTTGCGCCTTTTGTAATTTCTATTATGACTATATATAGAGGCTTTTTTCAAGGGCTTCAAAATATGACGCCTTCAGGGGTTTCACAGATATTAGAGCAAATAGGAAGAGTGATAATAGGTGTTGGACTTGCTATCCTACTTTTACCTAAGGGTATAGAGTATGCAGCAGGGGGAGCAGCCTTTGGGGCAGCAGCAGGAGGAGTTATAGGAGCAAGTTATCTGCATGAAAAGTATAAAAAAGTTAAAAAAGAAATGTGGAATAGGAAGGTTAGAAGTAACCCAGAAGTGCTTTCAGCCATATTAAAAATAGCATTACCTATTTCTGTAGGAGCAACTGTAGGGACTATAATGAGTTTAATTGATTCTATATTAGTTCCTCAAAAATTATTACAAGCAGGCTTAGTATCAGAAAAAGCAACTATTCTTTATGCACAACTTACAGGTAAAGCTAATGTAATAACTAACATTCCATTAACTTTATCCATGGCGCTTGGAACTGCACTTATACCTATAATAGCAGAGAAGTATGTAATGAACAGGAGAGATGAGTTAGAGTCTAAGGTACAATTAGCTATGAAAATGTCCATGCTTATAGCTATGCCTTGTACATTAGGGCTTTTTTTCCTTGCAGGACCTATAATGAAGGTTATATTTCCAGGAAGATATGATGGAATATTAATTTTAAAGTATTTATCATTATCAGTACCCTTTATAATATTAACTCAAACAACTACATCCATTATGCAAGGAATAGGTCATTATATTAGGCCTATCATTAACTTATTTATAGGATGTATAGTTAAAGTAATATTAACATTTATTTTAGTTCCTAGACCTGAAATTAATATATATGGGGCTGTTATAGCCAGTATTTCTGCGTATTTAGTGGCAACTATATTAAATTTAATTTCTTTAAGAAAAAGATTAAAATTAAGACTAAATGTATATAAATCTTTTATAAAACCTATTATTGCAGCTTCTATTATGATTATTGGCGTATTAGTTGCATATAATTTAATATTTATTAAAACTAATAGCAATACTTCTTCTTGCTTATTATCTATATTTTTGGGTATTATTATATATGTAATATTAATAGTGATACTTAGAATATTTAGTATAGATGAAATAAAAAATAAATTTGTAAAAAATTAATTAGTAAGGAGAGAACCTAATGATAAAAATAATAGGTTTAGGACCAGGAGCACCAGATGCCTTAACTATTGGTGCAGTTAGGGCTTTAGAAGAAGGAGAAAATATATTTTTTAGAACTGAAAAACATCCTACTGTAGACTACTTAAAATCAAAGGTAGAAAGATTTAAAACATACGATCATTATTATGAGACTTCAGATAATTTTGATGAAGTTTATGAAAATATAGCTAGTGACATAGTGAAAAATCATAAGGAATTTGGAGAAATAGTTTACGCTGTCCCTGGCCATCCACTAGTAGCAGAAAAATCAGTATTTAATCTTATTAGCTTATGTGATAGTGAAAATATTAAATATGAAATAGTGCCAGCTGTAAGTTTTATTGATGCAATGATGGATGTATTAAAAATAGATCCAATTGAAGGACTAAAAATTATTGATGCTTTTGATATAGGAAATCAAGTTTTAGATAAGAGAATAGGAACTATAATTACGCAGGTATACAATCCTTTAATAGCATCAGAAGTAAAGTTGAGATTATTAGACTATTACAATGATGATACAGAGATATACTTTGTTAGAGCTGCAGGTATAGAGGGAGAAGAGTCTATTAGAACAATACCTATTTATGAACTTGATATGCAGGAAGATATAGACTATTTAACTTCTATTTATATACCAAAGGATATGGGTAATAAGAAGGATTTTAATGATTTAGTTGAAATAATTGATACTTTAAGAGGAGAAAATGGTTGTCCTTGGGATATGGAGCAAACCCATGAAAGTATAAAAAATCAATTATTAGAAGAAGCTTATGAATTAGTAGATAGCATAAATAACGATGATATAGATGGAATGATAGAGGAACTTGGAGATGTTTTATTACATGTAGTTTTCCATGCATCTATAGGTAAGGATGATGGATATTTCAATATTTATGATGTAATAGGATCTATATGTAATAAAATGATTTATAGACACCCTCATGTTTTTGGAAGTGTAGAAGTTTCAAATAGTAGTGAGGTTGTAGATAATTGGGAAGAACTTAAGAAAAAAGAAAAAAGCCATAATACTATCACTGATGAAATGAAGGCTATAGCAAAGGCGCTTCCAGCTTTAGTTAGGGCTCATAAGGTTCAAAAGAAGGCGGCTAAAGTAGGCTTCGATTGGGATAGGGTAGAAGAGGCTTCAGTAAAGGTTGAAGAAGAATTAAAAGAGGTATTAGATGTATATAAATCCAATAATAAGGAGAAAATAAAAGGTGAAGTAGGGGACTTATTATTTGCATCTGTTAATGTAGCAAGGCTATTAGATATAGATGAAGAAGAAGCATTAAATTTAACTATACAAAAATTTATAAATAGATTCTCTTTTATTGAAGAAGAGGCATTAAAAAATAATAAAAATTTAAATGAAATGACCTTAGAAGAAATGGATAAACTTTGGAATGAAGCAAAAAAACAAAGAATTTAATAAAATAAAGAAGGATTTATAAATTTTTTGAAGAATAGTATTATAGTGATTTATACTATGCTATAATTAACTTATTGTAAAAAATAGCTTTTATAACAAAAAAATCATAATGTTATAGACTAGCACAAAAAGACGATATATAATAAGAGAATGTAGTTATAGTACATATTAACAGAAATGGTTAACTACTAAAATATACACGGGTTATTTAAGGAGGATGTAATTGTGAATAAAGCAGAATTAATCACTAGCATGTCAGAAAAAAGCAAATTAACTAAGAAGGATGCTGAATTAGCGTTAAAAGCTTTTATAGAAAGCGTTGAAGAAGCATTAGAAAAGGGAGAAAAAGTTCAATTAGTTGGATTTGGTACTTTTGAAACTAGAGAAAGAGCAGCAAGAGAAGGTAGAAATCCAAGAACTAAGGAAACAATAAGCATTCCAGCTTCAACTGTTCCAGTATTCAAAGCAGGAAAAGAGTTTAAAGAAAAAGTTAATAAATAGTATAAATAGAACCCCAGTTTACTGGGGTTCTTTTAATAAACAATAAGGTTTAAGGAGAGTAAATATGAGATTAGATAAATATTTAAAGGTTTCCAGAATTATAAAAAGAAGAACTGTAGCTAAAGAAGTCTGTGAAGGTGACAGAGTTTCTATTAATGGGAAAATAGCTAAACCTTCAACTGTAGTTAAAGAGGGGGACATTATAGAAATACAATTTGCAAACAGAACTCTGAAAGCAAGAATTGTAAATATAGCTGAACATGTAAGAAAAGAAAATGCAAAAGAAATGTATGAGATATTAGAAGGCGAAGAAGATAAAGAATAAATATTATATCTCTTTCATATATTTTTATAAAGAATATGTGGAGGAGATAAGATGGAAAAGAAAAGTGAAAATAAACTAGAAGAACCTAGGGGTAATATAGTTTTAGAAAATAGAAAAAAGTTAACACTTACAGGGGTAGAAGAAGTTATAAGTTTTGATGATGAGAAGATTTTATTAAATACAAAGTTAGGGTTTTTAACTATTAAAGGGTCAGAACTAAAAATGAATAAGCTAGATGTACAAAATGGCGATGTAATAATAGTTGGGAATGTAGCTTCAATAGTATATAGTAGTAAGGAAATAAAAAAAGAAAAAGAAAGTATAATTTCTAAATTATTTAAATAGGTAAATGATATGCCGTTATCTTTAGATGTTCAAATTGACATATTAGTATATTCCATACTTGCTGGAATATTAGTTGGCATATTATTTGATTTATATAATATAATAAGGGGATTTAGGATTCCTAAAATAATAGTAATAATCGAAGATATATTATTTTGGATTCTTACCGCTGTTATAGTGTTTACCTTTTTACTATATACCAATTATGCTTTCTTAGGTCCTTATGTATATATATTTATGGTTTTAACTTTAATCCTTTATTTGAAATTTATAAGCCCTACAGTCTTTAGAATAGAGAAATATATAATTAATAGAATTGCTAAAATTATTAGGATAACTTTTAAAAATGCAGTATATCCAATAAAGATAATATATTATAGTATTTCTGGTAAAAAATGATAGGAAAACTATGAACATAAAAAAATAACTTGAATAAAATATTTATAGTGTTTAAAATATATTGTATAATATATTTTAAAGAGGGTGAGAGCAATTAAAAAGCAACTAACTCTTAAAAGATTAATTATAGTTATTATTTTTGTTATTTTTGTTGCTAATTATATAAAGCAAGAAATTACTATTAGAAGAATCCAAGCAGACATTATTAATAGCCAGGAAGAATTACAAGAACTTAAGAATAAAAATTTCAAATTAGAATCAGATCTTAAAAAAGCTAATGAATCTAATGAATATCTTGAGAAACTTGCAAGAGAAAGACTAGGTATGATTAAAGATGGAGAAAAAGTTGTGGATTCTCAGCAGCAAAATTAAAAAAATATGTTTTAGAACTATTTAAAAGAGGTTATTATTATAATAACATATATTATTTAATTTTTAAGGAGGAATCTTTGTAACATGACCTTGATGGCAGGAAACATATTAGAAGGTACAGTGGTTAATATAACTAGTTTTGGAGCTTTCGTTGAAATAGAAGGAAAGACAGGACTAGTTCACATTTCAGAAGTGGCAGATTCATTTGTTAAGGATATTAGAGAGCACCTTAAGGAACAAGATAAGGTGAAAGTAAAAGTGATATCTATTGATGATAATGGGAAGATAAGCTTGTCAATAAAGCAAGCAAATGTACAAAAAAAATCAATTAAACCTGTAGAAATAGATTGGACATCAGAAAGTAAAAAGACTAGCTCTAATACAGGCAATTTCGAAGATATAATGTCAAGGTTCTTAAAAGACAGTGAAGAAAGAATGCAAGATGTTAAGAAGAAGCAAGATTTTAAATCTAAAGGTTCAAGAAAAAACTAATAACAGATAATAAAGTACATCATATAAATTTAATATATAAATCTATATAAAGGACTATTTACTAATTGAAATAGTCCTTTATGCTTTGTAAGAAAAAGAATTTACAAATAAAATTAAGTAATATCAAATAAAAAATCAAAAAAAGATGTTGACACTATATAAAACATAATATATAATTAATTTTGTCGCTGAGGGGCGACAGAAAAAAACATGCTGAAGTGGCGGAACAGGCAGACGCACAGGACTTAAAATCCTGCGGTAGCGATACCGTACCGGTTCGATTCCGGTCTTCAGCACCAAGCTAAATTCAACTTAATTATCGCGGGGTGGAGCAGTTGGCAGCTCGTCGGGCTCATAACCCGAAGGTCGTAGGTTCAAGTCCTGCCCCCGCAACCAAAAATGGCGGAATAGCTCAGCTGGCTAGAGCACTCGGTTCATACCCGAGGTGTCGTAGGTTCAAGTCCTATTTCCGCTACCATATAGGCTGAAGTGGCGGAACAGGCAGACGCACAGGACTTAAAATCCTGCGGTAGCGATACCGTACCGGTTCGATTCCGGTCTTCAGCACCAAGTTGAATTTAGCTTTTAATATCGCGGGGTGGAGCAGTTGGCAGCTCGTCGGGCTCATAACCCGAAGGTCGTAGGTTCAAGTCCTGCCCCCGCAACCAAAATATGGCGGAATAGCTCAGCTGGCTAGAGCACTCGGTTCATACCCGAGGTGTCGTAGGTTCAAGTCCTATTTCCGCTACCATACACGCTGAAGTGGCGGAACAGGCAGACGCACAGGACTTAAAATCCTGCGGTAGCGATACCGTACCGGTTCGATTCCGGTCTTCAGCACCAAAGTACTTAAGTATAACTTAAGTACTTTTTTTTATTTTATAAATAAAAAATATATATTATATTTTTAGATTTGAAGCTTATCAAAGAAGAACATGCATTATATTTTTATCTTTAATTTTTTCTATTTATATTTCTTCAAAAATTAAGTAATACTGACAAATTTATTTTCAAAAGAAAAAGGTTAAATAATACAAAAACTTATTATTTAGAACTTTATGAATAAAAAGGGCTATTTAAATAAGGAAATTTACATAATATTGTACTACGAAAAAATAATAACTATACATCTTGCGACACATAATTTTTTTATAAGGTGATATAATCTAAATTACATTTTATGGAAAGATGGAGGAGAGAAAATGCAATATGGTGTTAACATATCAACTTATAAGAGAGTGGATAACAAGAAAAAAAGAGAAATAAAGCTTCAAGGGACAGCTTTCAGGTTGATTATATCCCTGGTAATGGGATTTTTACTTAGTAGAGTTCTATTGTCAGCAACTATAGATATGGGGATAGCACCTTTTGGTATTGCGTATCTTATAGGTATAAAGAGAGAAGATGTTACAAGTATATTAGTAGCTCTACTAGGAACTATATTAGGGTATTTATCTATATCAGCTACCTTAGAGGGAGCTGTTAGTTATTCAATAGCAGCTGTACTAGTAATAGGATATATGGAGGTTTGTAATAAATTAGAAATTAAAAAGAGGGATTATGTTACTTTTTTCTTGGTTTTTTCTGTGTTTATTATATATAACATTGTTGTAAATAATAAACCTATAGAAGTTAACATAGTATTTTCTTTGTTAAAGGTTTTAAGCATAGTTCCAGTTAAATATATGATAAGTTATGCTTTAAGATGTGTAGATGAATTAGAAAGTAATTATTTTTTCTCAACAGAAGAAATAATTAGTATAGGGATTTTAATTTGCTTATTAATTGCAGGTGTAGGAAGTTTAGATATATTTAATATACAAGTTAGAAATATTCTAGCACTTTCTTCTGTTGCTATTTTTGCATATATAGGGGGATCTGGAATAGGATCTGCCATAGGAGTGTCTATGGGTCTTATTATAGGAATAACTAATGGAGATATTGTAAGTGCTATAACTTTATATAGCTTATGTGGGTTAATAATTGGAATTTTTAAAGAAGTTGGTAGAGTCTTTTCTGCTTTATCCTATGGAGTTGTTTATTTTATAGTATGGATGTACTCAAATTCCTTTAATGTTTATGGAGGAATAGAGGTATTGTTTTCAGTGATGATATTAATCTTAATTCCAAAGACATTAATAGAAAGTATTAATAGTGAATTTAATCAAGAAAAAAAGGCTGAAGTTATAAATGATATTCATTTAAATGGAATAAAGGGAGAGTTTATAGATAGATTAGGTTCTATGAAATCTATTTTATCAACCTTATCAGCATCTATATTAAATTTAGGTGAAAATGACATTTTATCTTTAAATAATAAAGGCACAGCAATGGTAGAAAGCTTAGCTGATAGAGTTTGTTACAATTGTGAGCTTAGACAAAGGTGTTGGGACAGAAACTTACATTCAACCTTTGAAGGCTTTACAGAACTAATATGTAGCTGTGAAAATAATGATATTTATATTCCTAAAACCTTAGATAAAAGGTGTGTTAAAACTAGGAGTTTAATAAAAAATGCTCAAGAGATAGTTAATAATTATACTGTAAATGAAGCATTAAAGACTAGACTAAGTGAAGGTAGGAATATAATAGCAAATCACATTAATAATATATCTAATACAATGGAGAGTATGATACGAGATTTTGAAAAGGATATTTCTATTTGTTTTGAAATAGATAAAATATTAAGAAAAGCCTTTAATAGAAATAAAATTGATTATTCAGATGTATTTTCTTATTTAGATAGACATGGAAGGATGAAAATAAAAGTTTCAACTAATAATACTGAAGATGAAAGATATTGTACTAAAATGATATTACCTATAATTAATACTTTAGTTAAGGTTCCAGTATCAATATCTAAAGAAGGAACTAGAATAAATCCTGATACTGGAGAATGTACTGTAATTATAGAAGAAACTCCTAAGTATCATATGACTTCTTATGCAGCTATTAAGGCTAAGGATGGAGAGACATATATTGGAGATAGCTATAGTTTTTCTAAGACTAGTGATGGAACTTATATAAACATAATTAGTGATGGAATGGGATCAGGGCCAGAGGCTGGAATGGAAAGCGGATTAGCAGTAGGATTAATTGAGAAGTTTATAGAAAATGGATTTAGTGAAAAAACAGCCATTGATACTGTTAATTCTATAATGGCAATGAAATTTAATGAAGATGAGAAATTTACAACTATGGATTTAAATATAGTAGATTTATATACTGGGGAGGCTGAATTTATAAAAATTGGAGGCGTTGTAAGCTTTATAAAAAGAGGCAAGGATATAAAGGTAATTAAATCTAATAGTTTGCCTTTTGGAATATTAGATTCTGTAGATTTAACAACTGAAAAATTTAAATTAAAGCATGGAGATATTATAGTAGCAATTAGTGATGGAGTTTTAGATATAGATAAAAATAATATAGGAAGTTATGCATGGCTTGAAGAATACCTAGAATATTCAGATACTAATCCAGCTGCATTATCTAGAGATATTCTTGAAAAGGCTATGGTTTTAAGTAATGGTAAGGTTAAGGATGATATGACAGTATTAGTTTCTAAAATATATTCAGTATATTAGAAAGGTTTTATATGAAAAATATTAATCTGGAGCTGATTATAAACGGCTCCAGATTATTTTTGGAAAACATTTTCTATTTTAAAAGGGAGAATATTTTGTAGTGTTATAGGATATATTTTATATTACAATATTGTAAAAAATAGTTAAGAAATTTTATTTACAGATAAGTTTGTTAAGGTTATTATAGTATATATTAAAATAATTTTACTAAGGAGTAATGTTGTGATAAACAAAGTAAAGGCTTTTGTAATTGAAAATAATTTAATAGAAAATGGAGATAAAGTTTTAGTTGCTTTATCTGGTGGTCCTGATTCTGTTTGTTTATTAAATATCCTTTTTGAACTTAGAAGGGAATTTAATATTGAAATTGCAGCGGCACATGTAAATCATATGCTTAGGGGAGATGAAGCCTTTAAAGATGAAGAATATGCAAGGGATATGTGTAATAATCTAAATATAGACTTCTTTTCTGAGAGAATAGATATAAATAAAATATCTAAAGAAAGAGGTATATCTCATGAATTAGCAGGTAGAGAAGAAAGATATAAATACTTTCATCTAATAAGCGAGAAAAATGGGTACAATAAAATTGCTATTGCTCACAACTCAAACGATCAAGCAGAAACTGTTCTTATGAATATGATGAGGGGGTCTGGAATTGAGGGACTTTGTGGCATTAGGAGCAAGAGAGAAGGGGGAATAATAAGACCTATTCTTTGCTTATCTAGAGAAGAAATAGAGCGTTATTGTAATATTAATAATTTAAATCCTAGAATAGATAAAAGTAATCTAGAAAATGTATACAATAGAAATAAAGTTAGATTAGATATTCTTCCTTATATGAAGAAAAATTTTAATAAGGATATAATAGAAACAATCAATAGAATGGCAAGTTTATTACAAATAGATAATGACTTTATGGAAAAAGAGTGTAATAATTATTATAAAAAGTTTTGCACTAATCATGTAGATAAATTAATTATATCCAAAGAAGCTTTTTCAATAGAAAAGGCCATCTTAACTAGACTTATAAAAAAAGCATTTGTAAAATTTACAGGTAAGCACACTAATTTTGAAATGAAACATATTCACGAAGTAATATCACTAGCCAATAAAGAAACTAATAAAAGGATTAATATTCCTAATGGCATAATAGCTGAAAATATATATGGAGATATATATTTAAGATTTAAAGAAGTTAAAAATAATGAATTTCAAGAAATTATATTAAGTAAAAGCGAATTAGAAGGTAATAACGTTGATTTTGAAAATTATATTATAAGTTTTGACCTAATAGATAACAAAAAAAATATAGAATTTTCTAATAATGTATTAATAAAATTTTTTGATTATGATAAGATAAAAGAAAAGCTAATAATTAGGAAAAGGTTAAATGGGGATAGAATTATTCCTCTTGGAATGAAAGGTAGTAAAAAATTAAAGGATATTTTTATTGATTTGAAACTGCCTATAGAAGAAAGAAATCAAGTTCCTGTTTTATGTTTTGATAATGAAATAGCTTGGCTAGTAGGATATAAAGTTTCTGAAAGCTTTAAAATAACTAAAGATACAAAAAGAATTATAAAAATTACATTTGCTAGAAAGGAATAGGAATATGATAAAGGACATAAAGGAAGTATTGCTTACAGAGGATCAAATAATAAATAGAGTTAAAGAGATAGGTAAGGCTATAAGTGAAGAGTATAATGGTAAAGATTTATTAATAGTAGGAATTTTAAAAGGTTCAGTTATATTTGCTTCTGAACTTATAAAAAATATTTCTATACCATGTGAAATAGATTTTATGGCTGTATCTAGTTATGGAAATTCTACTGAAACATCAGGAGTAGTTAGGATATTAAAGGATTTAGATCATGGAATTGAAGGCAAAGATATAATAATAGTAGAAGATATAATAGATAGTGGAGTTACTTTAGACTATTTACTAAAATACTTGAAAGCTAGAAAAGCAAATAGTATAGAGATAGTTACATTACTAACAAAACCATCTAGAAGAAGAGTAGATCTAAATGTAAAATATTGTGGATTTGAAGTTCCAGATGAGTTTTTAGTAGGATATGGATTAGATTATTCCGAAAAATATAGGAATTTACCATATGTAGGAATACTAAAAGAAGAAGTATATAAAAAGTAAAAAGAAATATAGTATAATAGTGCAATATAATATAACTAGAAGAAAGGGGGGCCTTGAATGAAAAAATATTCAAGTGCAACAGTATGGATATTTGTAATTTTGATATTATTCTTTTCTGCAACGTTTTTATGGAATAGTGGCAAAATGGCAGATGAAATATCATACAGTGATTTTCAACAAAAATGGATAGGAAATGAGATAGAAAGCATTGTGGTGCAACCTGATAAGATGCTTATATCAGGTAAAACAAGAGATAACAAGCAGTTTAATACATATGCTCCAGAGGAAATGGTGCAAATGTTAATGTCTGAAAACCCAAAAGATGATATAAAGGTGGACTTTAAGCAACCTTCCAATAGTAGTCTTTGGATAAGTATAATTCCAACTATAATGATATTAGTATTAGTATTTGTATTCTTCTTCATGATGACACAACAATCTCAAGGTGGCGGAAGTGGAAGAGGTGTTATGAACTTTGGAAAGAGTAGAGCTAAAATAATGCCTCCAGATGCAAAAAGAGTTACCTTCGATGATGTTGCAGGTGCAGATGAAGAAAAACAAGAATTAGAAGAAATTGTAGATTTCTTAAAACAACCATCTAAGTATACACAAATGGGAGCAAGAATACCTAAAGGGGTACTATTAGTTGGACCTCCTGGAACAGGTAAGACATTACTTGCTAAAGCTATAGCAGGTGAAGCTGGTGTTCCATTCTATAGTATATCAGGTTCTGATTTCGTTGAAATGTTCGTTGGTGTAGGTGCATCAAGAGTTAGAGATTTATTTGAACAAGCTAAAAAAAGTGCACCATCATTAGTATTTATAGATGAAATAGATGCAGTTGGTAGACAAAGAGGTGCAGGCCTTGGCGGTGGACACGATGAAAGAGAACAAACTTTAAATCAATTATTAGTTGAAATGGACGGTTTTGGTGCAAATGAAGGAATAATAATGATTGCTGCAACTAACAGACCAGACATTCTTGACCCAGCTTTATTAAGACCTGGTAGATTTGATAGACAAATAGTTGTTGGAGCTCCAGATGTTAAGGGAAGAGAAGAAATTTTAAAAGTTCACACTAAGAAAAAACCTTTAGCAGAGGATGTAGATTTAAAGGTATTAGCTAAGAGAACTCCAGGATTTAGTGGAGCTGATTTAGAAAACTTAGCAAATGAAGCAGCTTTACTATCAGTTAGAAGAAATGAAAAATTAATAGGAATGTTAGAATTTGAAGAAGCTATAACTAGAGTAATAGCTGGTCCTGAAAAGAAAAGTAGAGTAATGAGTGAACATGATAAGAGACTTACAGCTTATCATGAAGGCGGTCACGCTGTAGTTATGAACCTTCTAGAACATGCAGATCCTGTTCATGAAATAAGTATAATCCCAAGAGGTATGGCTGGTGGATATACTATGCACTTACCAAATGAAGATAGATCATATACTTCAAAAGAAAAATTAAAGGATGATATGGTTGGATTATTAGGTGGTAGAGTAGCAGAAAAATTAATTCTATCAGATATTTCTACAGGAGCTAAGAATGATATAGATAGAGCAAGTGCTATAGCTAGAGCTATGGTAATGGAATATGGTATGAGTGAAAAGCTTGGAACAATATCATATAATTCAGATAACAATGAAGTATTCTTAGGTAAGAACTTAGGACATGGAAGAAACTTTAGTGAAGAAGTTGGTGCAGAAATAGATAAGGAAGTTAAGAAATTTATAGATGAAGCTTACAATAGAGCTGAAAAATTATTAAGTCAAAATATTAATAAACTTCATGCAGTAGCAGCAGCTTTATTAGAAAAAGAAAAAATTGATGGCGAAGAGTTCCAAAGAATATTTAGTGAAAACTAAAATAAATTAAGGAGTTGTTTTTTAACAACTCCTTATTAAATTTTAAGAACTTAATTTACTTTAAACAATAGAATGGCAATTATCTTCATAAGAATGTATATAAAAAATAATGCAATCATAAATAAACACGAACTATAATAACATAAAATTATAAAATGTTCGACTAATAGTTTTAATATTAAGGATTAAGTGGTATAATTTATGTAAATAATAAGAATTAAATAAGAGTTTAAATAGGAGTGTGTGAATATGAAGAGTGATATACAAATAGCTCAAGAGGCTAAAATGGAACCTATAACTAAGATTGCAGCTAAATTAAATCTAACAGAAGATGATATTGAACAATATGGAAAGTATAAATGTAAGTTATCATTAGATATATTTAATAAAAATAAGTCTAATAAAAATGGGAAATTAGTATTAGTTACTGCAATAAACCCAACTCCTGCTGGAGAAGGTAAGTCAACAGTTACAGTTGGGCTTGGGCAAGCTCTTTGTAAAATGGGGAAAAATGCAGTTATAGCATTAAGAGAACCATCACTAGGTCCTGTATTTGGAATAAAAGGTGGAGCAGCAGGTGGGGGTTATGCACAAGTTGTTCCAATGGAAGATATAAATCTGCATTTTACTGGTGATATGCATGCTATAACTAGTGCTAATAATTTATTAGCAGCTGCTATAGATAATCATATACATCAAGGTAATGATTTAAGAATTGATTCAAGAAGAATAGTATTTAAAAGAGTAATAGATATGAATGATAGAGCTCTAAGAAGTATAGTCGTTGGATTAGGCGGAAAATTAAATGGTTTCTTAAGAGAAGATGGATTTATGATTACTGTTGCTTCAGAAATTATGGCTATACTTTGTTTAGCAAATAGCTTGTCAGATCTTAAAGAAAGAATGGGTAATATACTTATTGCATATGATTTAGATGGTAATCCAGTATATGCAAAGCAATTAAACATCCAGGGTGCAATGACTTTGTTAATGAAGGATGCTATAAAACCAAATTTAGTTCAAACATTAGAAAACACTCCTGCAATAATTCATGGAGGACCTTTTGCTAATATAGCTCATGGATGTAATTCTATAATTGCTACTAAAATGGCATTGAAATTAGGGGATATAGTAGTAACTGAAGCAGGTTTTGGCGCTGATTTAGGAGCAGAAAAATTCCTAGATATAAAATGTAGATATGGAGATTTAGAACCTAATTGTGTTGTTATTGTTGCAACAGTTAGAGCTTTAAAGAATCATGGTGGAGTTCAGAAGGATATGCTAAGCACACCAAATTTAGAAGCATTAACAAAGGGAATAGGAAACTTAGAAAAGCAAATTGAAAATATTAAAAAGTACAATGTGCCAGTAGTAGTTGCAATTAATAAATTTGTAAGTGATAGCGAAGAAGAAATTGCTTTTATTAAAGATTATTGCAAGAAGTTAGGAGTTACAGTAGCTTTATCTGATGTGTGGGCAAAAGGTGGAGAAGGGGGAATAGAATTAGGGGAAGCGGTATGTAATATACTTGAAAATGAAGAAGCTAATTTTAATCCTATTTATGAAGTTGAAGCTAGCATTGAAGATAAAATAAATACGATCGCTAAAGAAATCTATGGGGCTAAGGGAGTTGTATTTACTGCTAATGCAAAAAAACAAATTGGTGAGCTTGAAAAGTTCGGTTTAGACAAATTACCTATTTGTATGGCAAAAACTCAATATTCTTTATCAGATAATCCAAATTTAAAAGGTAGACCAGAGAACTTTGAAATTACTGTTAAAGAAGTAAGAGTATCTAATGGAGCAGGATTTATAGTTGTATTAAATGGTGATATTATGACTATGCCAGGTCTTCCTAAAGTACCAGCAGCCAATAATATGGATATTCTAGAAAATGGGGAAATAGTAGGATTATTTTAATATATGGAATTTACAACACTTGACAAATAATCTGTAATTGTTAAAATTAAATTGTTAAATTTGTTGAGGTTATATTTTTAAACACAAGGCAGCTTTTAAAGCTGCTTTTAATTGTATTAAGGTGGTGCTTGTATGATACTAGTAGTTGACGTTGGTAATACTAATATTGTTTTGGGAGTATATAAAGGTTCAGAGAATATTGTAGGATGGAGAATTTCAACAGATGCAAAGAAAACATCAGATGAGTATTCCATTCAAGTAATGCAACTTTTCAATCAAAGTGGTTTAAATTATAAGGATGTAAAAGGGATAATAATATCATCAGTTGTTCCTAATATAATGCATTCTTTAGAAAATATGATAAAAAAGTGCTTTGAAATAAATCCTATAATAGTAGGACCAGGGGTTAAGACTGGGATTAATATAAAATATGATAATCCTAAGGAAGTAGGAGCAGATAGAATTGTTAATGCTGTTGCTGCTCATGATAAATACAAACAAGATTTAATAATAATAGATTTTGGTACAGCAACTACATTTTGTTCCTTAACTAAGGAATCAAATTATTTAGGTGGATGTATAACTCCAGGAGTAAGAATATCTTCGGATGCTTTATTTGATAGAGCAGCTAAGCTTCCTAGAGTTGAACTTGAGACCCCTAAAAAGGTAATATGTAAAAATACTATATCTAGTATGCAAGCAGGTATAATATATGGGTATATAGGACAGGTAGAATATATAGTTAGAAAAATGAAAGAAGAAATGAAGGATTTTGGTTGTGATGAACCTTTAGTAGTAGCAACAGGTGGATTAGCAAATTTAATTGCAAGGGAAACTGATGTTATAGATAAGGTGGATTCTAGTTTAACATTAGAGGGGTTAAGAATAATATACGAAAAAAATAAGGAGTAGTATAATATGAAAATTGGTAATCTAGAATTTGAAAATAATGTTTTTCTAGCACCTATGGCAGGAGTGACAGATATATCATTTAGAGGATTATGTAAGGAAATGGGATGTGGCTTAGTTTATACTGAAATGGTAAGTGCTAAGGCTCTATACTATGGAAATGATAATACAAAATCACTGCTTAGAATTTCAGAAGAGGAAGCTCCTGTAGCTATTCAGATTTTCGGTAATAATCCAAAGATAATGGCTGAAGTTGTACAAAAAAACTTTAATGATAGACAGGATGTTTGTCTAATTGATATAAATATGGGATGTCCTGTGAATAAGATAACTAAAAATGGAGAAGGATCAGCCCTTATGAAGCATCCAGAATTAGCAGCAAACATTGTAAGGGAAATTAAAAAAGTTTCTACAAAACCAGTTACAGTAAAGTTTAGAAAGGGTTTTGATGAAGGTAGTATAAATGCCGTTGATTTTGCAAAATTTATTGAAGATGCTGGTGCTGATGCTATAGCAGTACATGGAAGGACTAAAGAACAAATGTATGAAGGTAAGGCAGATTGGGATATGATAGGAAAGGTAAAAGAAGCTGTTTCTATTCCTGTAATAGGTAATGGAGATGTTTTTACTGCAGAAGATGCCTTAAAATTAAAAAATCAAACTAATTGTGATGGAATAATGGTTGCAAGAGGCAGTATGGGTAATCCTTGGATATTTAAACAAATAGAAAATAAATTAAAAGGATTAGAGCCGCAAGAAATAACTTATTCAGATAAAATTGATATGTGCTTAAGACATTATGAGTTAGCAATTAAATATGACGGTGAAAGAAAAGCCATAAGAGAAATGAGAAAGCATGCTTCTTGGTATTTAAAAGGAATGCCTAAAAGCAATGATATAAAAGCTATAATAAACTCATTAGATGAAAGTGCTGCCGTAATTGAAGTATTAAATAACTACAAAATTGAATTACTAGAAGTTTAAAATAAATAGTAATATTAATTTGAATATAAAAAAATTTTATGAATAAATATATTAAAAACAAGAATAATATATATCTGTTGACTGATATAAGGTTTTTTTACGAATATAGAACTTATATTCTAGATTGGTTGACAGATATTATTTGCTGATTTATAATGTTTTAAATGATTTTGACAATATAAAAGTTATTGTTAGTTTTTTTGAATAAAGTAGAATTTGAAGGGGAGAAAATCATGAGTGAGACTAAAAAATTCGTAATGACATACGAAGGTGTAAAAAAATTAGAGGACGAATTAGAATTCTTAAAAAGTGTAAAAAGAAAAGAAATAACTGAAAAGATAAAAGTAGCATTAGGCTATGGAGATTTAAGTGAAAACTCAGAGTATGATGAAGCTAAAAATGAACAAGCATTCACAGAAGGTAGAATCATACAATTAGAAAATATGTTAAAAAATGCTGTAGTTGTTGACGAATCAGAAATACCTACTGACAAAGTAGCAGTTGGAACTATAGTAAAAGTTAAAGACTATGAATTTGATGAGGAAGTTGAATATTCATTAGTAGGTTCAGCAGAAGCAGATCCTATGAATTATAAAATATCAAATGAATCACCAGTAGGAGCAGCACTATTAGGTAAAAAGGTTGGAGAATTAGTAGAGGTTTTAGTACCAGGAGGAACAAACAAGTTCGAGATTTTAGGAATAAGAAGAGAGTAACGGAGGGATATTAATGTCAACTGAGGAAATAAATATACAAGAGTTGGAATCTCAGTTTAATGAACAAGAAGCTTTAAGAAGAGAAAAGTTATTAGAGCTACAAAGGGAAGGAAAAGATCCTTTTGATGTTTACAAAGTTGAAAGAACTCATATGTCAGAAGAAGTTAAGGCAGATTATGATAATTTAGAAGGCACTATTGTAACTGTAGCTGGAAGAATTATGTCTAAAAGAGGGCAAGGTAAAGTTGTATTCTCAGATATCCATGATAGAGATGGAAAAATTCAATTATTCATTAAAATAGATGAAGTTGGAGAAGAAGCTCTAAAATCATATAAGACTTACGATTTAGGAGATTGGGTAGCTGCAACAGGAGAAGTTTTTAAAACTAAGACAGGTGAAGTATCTGTAAAAGTTAAAAGCTTTGAATTAATATGTAAATCTTTAAAACCATTACCAGAAAAGTGGCATGGATTAAAGGACCCAGATCTAAGATATAGACAAAGAGAAGTAGATATGATATCTAACCCAGAAGTTAAGCAAAACTTTATTAAAAGAGCTGCTATATTAAAGGGAATTAGAGAGTATTTAGATAATAAAGGCTTTATAGAAATTGAAACACCTATGCTTTCACCAATAGCAGGTGGTGCTTCAGCGAGACCTTTTATAACTCACCATAATACTTTAGATATTGATATGTACCTTAGAATAGCTCCAGAATTATATTTAAAAAGAGCTATAGTTGCAGGTTTAGAAAAAGTATATGATATGGGAAGAACTTTCAGAAATGAAGGAATGTCAGTAAGACATAACCCAGAATTCACTATGATAGAATTATACCAAGCTTTTGCTGATTATAATGATATGATGGAAATTACTGAAAATATGATTGCGTATGTATGTGAAAAAGTAAATGGAAGTACTAAGGTTATGTATCAAGGTACAGAAATTGACTTTGCACCACCATGGAGAAGAATAACAATGGTTGATGCAGTTAAAGAACATACTGGAATTGATTTTAATTCAATAGCAACTAACGAAGAAGCTCAAGCTATTGCTAAAGAAAAGAATTTAGAATTTAAGAAGAACTTAGCTCATGTTACAAAGGGTGAAGTTTTAAATTCTCTATATGAAGAATATTGTGAGCAACATATGATTCAACCAACATTTATCTGCGATTATCCAGTAGAAATATCACCTCTTACAAAGAAAAAGAGAGGAAATGATATGTTTACTGAAAGATTCGAAGGATTTGTATTTGGTAGAGAAATATGTAATGCATATTCAGAACTAAATGATCCAATAGTTCAAAGAGAAAGATTTAACCAACAAGAAAAAGAGAGAGAACTTGGTGATGATGAAGCTTATATGATAGATGAAGAATTTATGAGCGCATTAGAAACAGGTATGCCTCCAACAGGTGGATTAGGAATAGGTATAGATAGACTTATAATGTTCTTAACAGATTCAGCATCTATAAGAGACGTTATAATGTTCCCAACAATGAAACCAGTAAAGTAAAATATTAAAGGAGTTGCAAAAGCAACTCCTTATTATTTTATAAAAATAATTTTATAGCCCTTAACCCTTGAAAAATAGGAGATTTAATTAAAAAATTATAGTTAAATACAAATTAATAAGAAAAATTTTAATAAAAAACACTTGCATTATTAATAAAACTTGATATAATAACAAATGTAGCAAATAATCCGCGATAGCTCAACGGTGGAGCACTCGGCTGTTAACCGATAGGTTGGAGGTTCGAATCCTCTTCGCGGAGCCATTTTAATTTTAAAATTATTTAGAGTATTCCGTGGTAGCTCAATGGTGGAGCACTTGGCTGTTAACCGATAGGTTGGAGGTTCGAATCCTCTCCACGGAGCCATTTTAATTTTAAAATTATTTATAAAATATTCCGTGGTAGCTCAATGGTGGAGCACTCGGCTGTTAACCGATAGGTTGGAGGTTCGAATCCTCTCCACGGAGCCATTTTATAAGAGTTTTATAAGAGTAGATAAAATATCTATTGTTATAAAACTCTTTTTTAATATCTATCTTTATAATATATATAACTAATCAATAAATATTTATTTAGAGATGCAAATAAAAAAGCGTTGACATATAAATGGCTTTTGGTAAAATGAATATATGAATTTAATAAACACTAAGAGAAAGAGGAGTAAACTTATATTTTATTTTAGAGAGACGATGAATGGTGAAAATCGTTATAAGGTTAAGTTGAAGGGCGCTTTTGAGTGTTATGATGTTGAAAGTTGGGCTAGAGCCAAGAAGGGTGGAACCGCGGAATAGAAATTTCGTCCCTTTAGGTTTAGGGCCTTTTTTTATTATAAAAAATTGGAGGTATTAAAATGGCAGTAGAAAAAACTATGGAAAAAATCGTTGCTCTTTGCAAAAATAGAGGCTTTGTATTTCCTGGATCAGAAATTTACGGAGGACTAGCAAATTCTTGGGATTATGGTCCGCTAGGAGTTGAATTTAAAAACAATGTAAAAAAAGCTTGGTGGAAGAAATTTGTTCAAGAAAGTCCTTATAATGTTGGAGTAGACTGTGCTATATTAATGAATCCAGAAGTTTGGGTAGCTTCAGGTCACGTTGGAGGCTTCTCAGATCCTTTAATGGATTGTAAGGAATGTAAAGCAAGATTTAGAGCAGATAAGTTAGTTGAAGATCACATGACTGAAAATGGTGCTGAAGTAGCAAGTGCTGATGGATGGACTAATGAACAATTAAAAGAATATATTGAAAAGAATAATATTGTATGCCCTAAGTGTGGAAAAATGAATTATACAGATATCAGAAAGTTTAATTTAATGTTTAAGACTTTCCAAGGAATCACAGAAGATTCAGCTAGTACAATATACTTAAGACCAGAAACTGCACAAGGTATATTTGTTAACTTTAAATCTGTTCAAAGAAGTTCAAGAAAGAAGGTTCCTTTTGGAATCGCTCAAATTGGTAAGTCTTTCAGAAATGAAATAACTCCAGGAAACTTTACTTTCAGAACTAGAGAATTTGAACAAATGGAATTAGAATTTTTCTGTAAGCCAGGAACAGATTTAGAATGGTTTAAATATTGGAAGGATTATTGCTTTAATTTCTTATTAAATTTAGGTGTTGATGAAGCAAACTTAAGAATGAGAGATCATGGTGAAGAAGAATTATCATTCTATTCAAATGCTACATCAGATATAGAATATTTATTCCCATTTGGATGGGGTGAATTATGGGGAATAGCTGATAGAACAGATTATGACCTTAATAAACATCAAGAACATTCTGGTCAAGATATGAGCTATTTAGATCCTACAACTAATGAAAAGTATGTTCCTTATGTAATAGAACCATCTTTAGGAGCAGATAGAGTTGCTTTAGCTTTCTTAGTGGATGCTTACGATGAAGAAGAATTAGAAGGTGGAGATGTAAGAACAGTTATGCACTTACACCCAGCACTAGCACCATATAAAGCAGCAATTTTACCGCTTTCAAAGAAGCTTTCAGAAAAAGCTTTAGATGTATATGCTAATTTAAGCAAGAAGTTTAACTTAGAATATGATGAAGCTGGAAGCATAGGAAAGAGATATAGAAGACAAGATGAAATAGGAACTCCTTTCTGTATAACTATAGACTTTGATACTTTGGAAGATGAAGCTGTAACTATAAGAAATAGAGATACTATGGAACAAGAAAGAATTAAAATATCTGAATTAGAAGCTTACATTGAAAAAAGCTTAGAATTTTAATTATAGAAGGGAGCTAAATATAGCTCCCTTTTGTATTTACTAAATATAAGTGTTATAATTATAAAAAATAGGGACAGACTTAATTAATGTAAATATACTTGCTAGCAATTTACTAATATATATTTATTAGCAAAATAATAGTATATTAATATAATATTTTTATATAGATATGGTTGGAGGAAAAATATGAAAAAACCATTTAATGAATTTAAAGAATATATAAAAGGTAAAAAGGTTGCTGTTGTAGGGATAGGGGTTAGTAATATACCACTTATAAGATTTCTAGTTAAACTTGGAGCAAAAGTAACAGCCTTTGATAAGAAGAACAGAGAAGAATTAGGTGAGGTAGCTAATGAGTTTAATAATCTATCTGTAGTATTAGAGTTAGGAGATAATTATTTAGATAGGCTTACAGGTTTTGAAGTTGTGTTTAAAACACCTTCTATGAG
>NZ_CP170704.1:250000-3417500 GCF_047900555.1 Clostridium sp. HCS.1
AAGTACCGTGAGGGAAAGGTGAAAAGAACCCCGGGAGGGGAGTGAAATAGAACCTGAAACCGTGTGCCTACAACCGGTCAAAGCCCCTTATGAGGGTGATGACGTGCTTTTTGTAGAACGAGCCAACGAGTTACGGTATGTAGCAAGGTTAAGTACTTAAGGTACGGAGCCGAAGGGAAACCGAGTCTTAATAGGGCGACTAGTTGCATGCCGTAGACCCGAAACCGGGTGACCTATCCATGGCCAGGTTGAAGCGGGGGTAAAACCCCGTGGAGGACCGAACCACGTTGCTGTTGAAAAAGCATGGGATGAGCTGTGGATAGCGGAGAAATTCCAATCGAACTCGGAGATAGCTGGTTCTCCTCGAAATAGCTTTAGGGCTAGCGTCGGATATGAGTAATGGAGGTAGAGCACTGAATGGGCTAGGGGGCATATCGCTTACCGAACCTTATCAAACTCCGAATGCCATATACTATTAGTCCGGCAGTCAGACTACGAATGATAAGATCCGTGGTCAAAAGGGAAAAAGCCCAGATCGTCAGCTAAGGTCCCAAAGTGTAAGTTAAGTGGTAAAGGATGTGGGATTTCTAAGACAACTAGGATGTTGGCTTAGAAGCAGCCACTCATTTAAAGAGTGCGTAATAGCTCACTAGTCGAGAGATCCTGCGCCGAAAATGTCCGGGGCTCAAACTTACCACCGAAGCTACGGGCTCAAGATTACTTGAGCGGTAGAGGAGCGTCGTAATCGGGCTGAAGTCGTACCGTAAGGAGCGGTGGACTGATTACGAGTGAGAATGTTGGCATTAGTAGCGAGATGTAAGTGAGAATCTTACAGGCCGAAAATCTAAGGTTTCCTGGGGAAGGCTCGTCCGCCCAGGGTTAGTCGGGACCTAAGCCGAGGCCGAAAGGCGTAGGTGATGGACAATTGGTTGATATTCCAATACCACTATTATCGTTATTATCGATGGTGTGACGGAGAAGGATAGGATGTGCTAGCGATTGGAAATGCTAGTCTAAGCATTTAGGGAGTTAAGATAGGCAAATCCGTCTTAACAATCCTGAGGTGTGATGGGGAAGGCCATTTAGGCTGAAGTATCTGATTCCCTGCTTCCAAGAAAAGCATCTAGAAAGAGAAATAGTGCCCGTACCGCAAACCGACACAGGTAGATGAGGAGAGAATCCTAAGGCCATCGGAAGAATTGCAGTTAAGGAACTAGGCAAATTGACCCCGTAAGTTAGCGAGAAGGGGTGCCTGCGAGAGCAGGCCGCAGAGAATAGGCCCAAGCAACTGTTTAGCAAAAACACAGGTCTCTGCTAAAGCGTAAGCTGATGTATAGGGGCTGACGCCTGCCCGGTGCTGGAAGGTTAAGGGGAACACTTAGCGCAAGCGAAGGTGTGAACTTAAGCCCCAGTAAACGGCGGCCGTAACTATAACGGTCCTAAGGTAGCGAAATTCCTTGTCAGGTAAGTTCTGACCCGCACGAATGGCGTAATGACTTGGGCACTGTCTCAACTGCAAATCCGGCGAAGTTGTAGTGCGAGTGAAGATGCTCGCTACCCGCGATTGGACGGAAAGACCCCGTAGAGCTTTACTGTAGCTTAGCATTGAGTTCCGATATTGTCTGTACAGGATAGGTGGGAGACTGAGAAACTAGGGCGTCAGCCTTGGTGGAGTCAACCTTGGGATACCACCCTGATAGTATTGGGATTCTAACTGGACGCCATGAATCTGGTGACAGGACATTGTTAGGTGGGCAGTTTGACTGGGGCGGTCGCCTCCTAAAATGTAACGGAGGCGCCCAAAGGTTCCCTCAGAACGGTCGGAAATCGTTCGTAGAGTGCAAAGGCAGAAGGGAGCCTGACTGCGACACCCACAAGTGGAGCAGGGACGAAAGTCGGGCTTAGTGATCCGGTGGTACCTCGTGGGAGGGCCATCGCTCAACGGATAAAAGCTACCTCGGGGATAACAGGCTGATCTCCCCCAAGAGTCCACATCGACGGGGAGGTTTGGCACCTCGATGTCGGCTCGTCGCATCCTGGGGCTGTAGTAGGTCCCAAGGGTTGGGCTGTTCGCCCATTAAAGCGGCACGCGAGCTGGGTTCAGAACGTCGTGAGACAGTTCGGTCCCTATCCGTCGCGGGCGTAGGAAATTTGAGAGGAGCTGTCCTTAGTACGAGAGGACCGGGATGGACTGACCTCTGGTGCACCAGTTGTTCCGCCAGGAGCATGGCTGGGTAGCTAAGTCGGGAAGGGATAAACGCTGAAAGCATCTAAGCGTGAAGCCCCCCTCAAGATGAGATTTCCCATAGCATAAGCTAGTAAGACCCCTTGAAGAACACAAGGTTGATAGGTCAGAGGTGTAAGTGTGGTAACATATTTAGCTGACTGATACTAATAGGTCGAGGGCTTGACCAATAAAATTTGTTATTAATTCATATACAATTTTGAGAGAACAATATTCTTTCAAGGAAACTCAGCAAGCTGAGTATAAGATTCTTACCAAATGAAAGATTTGGAGAATCATAGCATCTGGTGATGATGGCGTAGAGGAAACACTCCTTTCCATTCCGAACAGGAAAGTTAAGCTCTACAGCGTCGATGGTACTGCATGGGAGACTGTGTGGGAGAGTAGAACGTTGCCAGGTATAGTGGCTCGATAGCTCAGTCGGTAGAGCAGAGGACTGAAAATCCTCGTGTCCCTGGTTCGATTCCTGGTCGAGCCACCAGGTATGGCGCTATAGCCAAGTGGTAAGGCAGAGGTCTGCAAAACCTTTATTCCCCGGTTCAAATCCGGGTGGCGCCTCCAAAAGAAAACTACAAGATTTCTTGTAGTTTTTTTTATTGCTTAAAAATGATTTGATTTTGAATAAGTAAATTATCTTTAGAAGAGAATTTAAAGCTACCTCCTATAGGAATAGTTATATTAGGATAATCATGTCCTATCTTTAGACCATATATTATAGGAATGTTCAACGGCATAAGTTTTTCCTTTATAATATATTCTACAGTTAATATTTCATCCTTACTATTACAATTAGTAAAATTTCCAACTATTATTGCAGATAATTTTTTTAATTTTCCACAGGAAATTAATTGAGAAAGCATTCTATCCACAGCATAAGGATTTTCATTCACATCTTCAACAATTAATATGTTATTATTAAATTTTATTTCATAAGGGGTACCAAGAGTGGAGCATATAATGGATAAGTTTCCACCAACTATGTGTCCTTTAAAATCTCTGCTATTCCAAATATAGTAATCTTTATGGCACACATCTTTTAAATCATAAATTAATTTATTATTATGATTTAATATATTTAAAAAATAATTTTTAGTATCAATATCATTAAAATTAGAAGTTATCATTGGTCCATGAAAGGTAGGGAAATGACATTTATTATAGATATAATTAAGTAATAATGTTATATCACTATATCCAAAAAAAGGCTTAGGGTTATTTTTTATCTTTTTCAAATCTAAAAAAGGAGCCATTCTAATAGATCCATATCCACCTCTTAGGCAAATAATTCCATTAACTTCTTTATCTTCAAACATTGAATTTAAATCCTTTGCTCTATTTTCATCACTACCTGCTAAATATCCAAATTTATCATAGAGATGCTTACCTTTTTTTATCTTGAATCCTAATTTCTCAAAGCAAGATATTTTTTCATCTATATATTTTTCGGATTCAGGTGATGAAGGAGCTACTATTCCTATTGTAGGAGAAGATTTTATGATATTAAGTTTAGTACTAAACAAAGAAATACACCTACTTTTAAAATAATTTATATATTAATATATTGTAAAAGCAGTATATCTATTCTTTTATAAGGATATTTATAAACAATTAGTTTATAAATAAATTTAGTCAAATTAAAATAAAAATGGGACAATTTATCTTTCCTATATAAAAAAATAAGAGTATATGCTGTAAGTACAGCATTACTCTTTATGAAAACATACCTTTTTTATGTAATAAATAAGCAGTTCCAAATGTTAAAACAAGAGTTATTATCATAGTTATTTCAAACCCAAATTCATTATGTATAAGTGGCATTCTAATGAAATTCATACCAAATATGCCACCAATAACTGTAGGTATAGCCATTAAAATTGTAACTGAAGCAAGAACCTTCATCACTATATTTAAGTTATTTGAAATAACTGAAGCAAAGAAGTCCATGGTACTTGCAAGAATATTACTATATATTTCTGTCATTTCAATAGCTTGTTTATTTTCAATTATAACGTCTTCTAAAACATCTTGATCTTCTTCATATTTTTGCATTAAATCTAATTTTAGCATCTTTTCTAATGTAATTTCATTAGCTTTAAGGGACGTAGAGAAATAAACTAGAGATTTTTCTAATGAATGAAGCTGAATTAATTCTCTATTTTTCATTGATTTATGTAATCTTTTTTCTATCATTAAGCTCTTTTTATCAATTTGTCTTAAATATACTAAATATGAATTAGATATTCTACTTAGTATTTGTAATATAAATCTAGATTTCTTAAAGGTAAAAAATGATTTAATTTTACTATTTATGAAATCAGTTAATATTCTACTGTTTTTTAAGCAAACAGTAATTATTTGTTTATCAGTATGAATAATTGCTAAAGGATATGTGTCATAAGTTAATGAATTATCCTCCATTTCAGTAAAAGGAATATCTACTATTACTAATAAACAGTTATCTTCTATATCTATACGAGAGGTTTCCTCGTCATCCAAAGGAGCTTTTAAAAAGGAAAGGGGAACACCCGTCTTTTTTGATATTAAAATAAGTTCTTCATCTGATGGTGCAATTATATTAATCCAAGATCCTGGTTCTATAGTATCTAATACTTTTAATGAAGGGTTATTTTCACCAATGCTTTTATATATTTGTATCATTATTAGACCTCCTTAAATAGATATCAAAGATAATTATACTATTTATAATTGATTTTGTAACAAAATTAATAAATTTTATATTGAAAATTTAAATGTAAAGAGAAATTAAGAAATTCATAGTAAAATTAAGTCTGGATAGAATAAACTCATATAACTTTCAAAAATATTAAAAATATAGAAATTAATAATTGAATACAATTGTGGTCAAATTAAGTGATAACTAGTATAATCTGAATATTATTTATTATAATGAGTGATGTTTTAGTGGGGGATAAATTATAAAAATGATGCATAGAGAGATTGTTGAGAAAAAAAGGATACCAGTTATAACAATGATTTTATTGTACATAACAGTGATACTTTATATATCTGAAGCTATAGAAAGATCTGAATATAATCATCATATAATTGGACATGTTGTTAATATCTTATTAATTATTATAGCAGTAGTGTTAATAATAAAGCAGATTAGAAGTTGTTTTGTTTCATACAGATATGCATTAATTGCAGACAAGCTAATAATTAATTTAATAAGAAATAAAGAAGAAAAAAATCTAGAAAGTATAAGGATGTCTGATGTACTTTATATAGGAGAAAAGGCTAATATGCCTAAAGAATATCAGGCTATGAAAAGGGTAAAGCATTATTTATGTAACAGAATAGGAGCAAAATCTTATTATTGTATCTACAAAAGTGGAGACAAAATAAAAAAGATTAAATTTCAACCTAGTGATAAATTTATTAGCAGAATAATTAAATATGGTAAATTAAAATATAAAGTAGTTTAAAGAAAAATAGGCTCTAAATAGAGCCTATTTTTTATAGAATTCATTTTTTACTTCAGATAAAAGACTATCTTTTGATATAATATCATGACCTGTAAAAGCTAAAGCTAAAGCTGCCTTCATAGCTTCTACAAAAGCATGCTCAGAAATTGTTGCATCAGCAAAAGCTTTAGTTCCATATCTAATATTTAAACCATCTATAATTGAGAAAAAGGGCTGGATACAAGGAACAGTTTTACTTACTACTCCTAAACTTAAGCCTGAATATATATCTCTAGGACCATCAATATTAATAATTCCAGTTTCTTTTAAATTATGACTAAACAATCTGTTTAAAGTTCTATTTGTTATAAGTTCTTCATTTTCTGGTTCATATAATGAAATTGAATTTTGAACCCTTATAAGTTTAGAAACATAAATTGCAATTTCTCTTAACTTGCTTTCTACTATTCTTGCAATATCCATTTCTGGCGCTCTAATATAAAATTTAGCTTCTGATTCAATAGGTAATAAAAGAGGAGTAAATCCTCCATTAGAAAGTATTGAATTTACTTCTACGTCATCTGGAAATCCCTTTAGCATAGAATTTAAAATATTAAAGCATAAAAGGATTCCATCTAGAGATGTATATGTATTTTTATTTAAAAAGCTAAGTCCACTATTACCTATGTATTTAATACTTAATGGAATAATTGCAGAAGAACTACCACTTTCTGAAGTTACAACATCAGGGTGAGCAACTAGAACTACGTCTATATCTTCAAAGATTCCTTGCTTAACCATTACAGATTTTGTTCCACCTAGATATTCTCCTGGACATCCTATAATAACAACAGAACCACCGATTTTTTCCATTATAGAGCCTAACGCCAATGCTGCAGCTACTGAAGTTGTAGTTAGTAAGTTATGACCTGTTATATGTCCTTCATTAGGGATGGCATCATATTCGCATAAGAAGCAAATAGTAGGACTACCATTACCTTTAGAAGCTCGGAATGATGTCTTCAATTCTAAGAAGTTTTCTTCAACTTTAAAATCATACTTATTTAAAAGTTTGCAAATATAATCATATGAATTAAATTCATTATAACTTTTTTCAGGATTATCATATAAAAATTTATTTAATTTTTTTAAATCTTCCTTATTTTTTTCTATAAAGCTAATCATTTCTTGTTTCATTTTTTTCCCTCCCAAGATATCTTAATTATAATTTTCCCTTAAACTGAAATTATTATTTATAAATATGTTTTTTTATATAAAGTATAAAAATTGCTTTTAAGGTGAGAATTATTAATAAAAAGTTTAAAGGGGGGATTAATATGAATCTAGAAAACAAAACCATAGATAATGATAAAAATAAATGTAAGCTATGTAGTAAAAAAATATCTATAAATGATATAATTATTAACAAGGGCTTATTTTGCCATGAGTGTAGCAATGCAATTTCTCAAATAAATAGTAATGATATAGAATATATTTATTATAAAGAAAGAATTAAAGCATGGCTTTTAAGCAAATATAATTTTGATAACATGAGGTAGTTGAATGAACAGAGGAAAATTTATAGTATTCGAAGGTGGAGATGGCTCAGGTAAGAGTACAACTTTAGAAAAGATATATGATTTTTTAGTTGCAGAAGGAATAGATTGTATTAAAACTAGAGAACCAGGTGGAATTAAAATTTCTGAGGATATTAGAAACATAATATTAGATACAAGAAATACTGAAATGGATAGAAAAACAGAAGCCTTGCTATATGCTGCAGCTAGAAGGCAACATTTGGTAGAGAAAGTTATTCCAGCATTAGAGAAGGGTAAAATCGTATTATGTGATAGATTTATCTATTCTTCATTAGCTTATCAAGGGTATGCTAGAGGAATACCTGTTGAAGAAATATTTCAAATAAATAAATTTGCAATAGGTGAATATATGCCTGATTTAAATTTATTTTTTGACATATCTCCAGAAGTAGGTTTATCAAGAATAGAAAAAAATAAAGATAGAGAAGTTAATAGATTAGATCTTGAGAAATTGGATTTTCATACTAGGGTAAGAGAAGGATATTATAAATTGGTGGAAAATAATAGAGGTGATTTTGCAATTATTAATGCAGAAAAATCTATAGATGAAGTTTTTAATGAAACAAAAGAAATAATACTGAATTTTATTAAATAAAATAGTATATATAATAAATTTTTGCTTAATTTATACAGCTTTTGTGATAAAATGTTAATATGAGGTTTATATTAGGAGGGGTCAATATGAAATTAGTAATAGCAATAGTACAAGATGATGATGCATTAGATTTAATTGATGCAATTACTGAAGCTGGATTTAGAGTAACTAAGTTAGCAACAACAGGGGGATTTCTAAAATCAGGAAATACGACTTTGATGATAGGTGTGGAAGTAGAGAAGGTACAGAAGGTTATAGATGTTGTAGAAGATATTTGTAAGACTAGAAAACAAATTATTACTACGCCAACTCCTATAACTGGAAATCTTGATATGTATATGTCTTATCCAATTGAAGTTGAAGTTGGGGGAGCTACAATCTTCGTAATAGATGTAGATCAATTTATAAAAATATAATTAGGAGGGTGTAATGGGAGAAATTATTGGACATAAAAATATATTAGATAACTTTAAAAGAAGAATAGAATCAGATGAAATTTCCCATGCACATATAATTGTTGGAGAAGATGGTATTGGTAAAAGTAAACTAGCTAATAAATTTGCTAGGAATATATTAGGTAAATCTGAAGATAAAGATTATATAGATATTATAAATTATAGATGTAAAAAATCTTCTTTTGGAGTAGACGATATTAGAGAAATCGTTGAAGAAATAAATAAAAAACCCTTTGAAGGAGATAAAAAGGTCATAATAATTTGTGATGGAAATAAATTAACAGTTCAGGCACAAAATGCTTTATTAAAAACTATAGAGGAACCACCTAAAGGGGTTTTTATAATATTATTATGTGAAAGTCTAGAGCTTATATTAGACACTATAAAATCAAGATGTCAAATTTATAAGTTATCTCCATTAACTAAAAATGAAGTAAGGCTTTATATAGATAATATAAATGATGATAGTATTAGTGAAGATGAAATTAATGCTGCCATTGCCTATAGTGAAGGAATTCCAGGAAAAGCAGAAGCTTTTCTGAGAGATTCTTCCTTAAAAGAGCTTAGAAATACTTTAGTTGATTTATTATTTCTTTTAACTAAAGGTAATACTAGAGAACTTTTGGATTTTGAAAGTAAGATAGTAACTTACAAGGATAAAAAGGAAGATATATTAAATATTCTAGCCTCCTTTATAAGAGATATAATAATTTATAAAGAAATTGATGAAGTTACCGGATTAATAAATGGGGATAAAATTGAAAGTATAAAAAAAATAGCTATTGAAATGTCTTATAAGAAGCTTAATAATATAATTGACAAAATTGGAGAAGCTAGAAAATCACTACAAAGCAATTCTAATTTTCAATTAACTATTAGAGTTATGCTTATAGGATTTATGGAGGTTTAATAATGATAAAAGTAATTGGCGTTAGATTTAAAAAGGCCGGTAAAATATACTATTTTGATCCTAGTGGACTAGAAGTTAAAAAAGGTGACTTTGTTGTTGTTGAGACAGCAAGAGGTATAGAATTTGGGGAATGTGTTATAGGCATTAAAGAAATTCCTGAATCTGATATAGTGGCTCCTTTAAAGAGTGTTATTAGGGTAGCAGAAGAAGCTGATATAAATAAACATAAGGAAAATAAAGTAAAAGAAAAAGATGCTTTAGATATATGTTTAAAGAAAGTTGAAGAACATGGATTAAATATGAAGTTAATAGATGTAGAATATACCTTTGATAATAATAAAGTTATATTTTACTTTACTGCAGATGGAAGAGTTGACTTTAGAGAATTAGTAAAAGACTTAGCAACTATTTTTAAGACTAGAATTGAGCTTAGACAAATAGGGGTTAGGGATGAAGCTAAGATGCTTGGAGGATTAGGACCTTGTGGAAGACCTTTATGTTGTTCAACATTCCTAGGTGACTTTGCATCAGTATCAATAAAGATGGCAAAGGAACAAAACTTATCTTTAAACCCAACTAAAATATCAGGTATATGCGGAAGACTTATGTGCTGCTTAAATTATGAACAAAGTACTTACGAAGATATAAGAAAGAGATTGCCTAAGGCAGGATCTATTGTAAGTATGGGAGATTTTAAGGGCGAAGTTGTAAGCAATAACACAGTTAAAGAAAGTGTTAAGGTGAAATATAAACGCGGAGATGAAGAATTAGTTGAAGAGTTTAAAATAGATGATATAGAATTAATAGAAGGTGGATATGAGGATTCTGTAGATGAATCAGATATTAAACTTGAAATAGAGTCACCTGAAGATAAAAATTTAATCAATGATCTTATAAAAGAAAATTAAAGGGGGGTATTAAATGAAAACAGTATTAAGGATAGCAAATCTTAATACAAATGAAGATGTTATTAGCATTAAAGAGGTTATAGCTCATAGTGAAGGAACTATTGCTTGTGAAGTTAATGTAAATAAAAAAGAAGTAAGTATAGTTTATGATGATAAGACTATATCTTTAGATGGGATAATAGCATCTATTGAAGAACTTGGATATAGTGTAATATAAAATATATTCAAGATAATTATTTAGAAACCTTTTAAAATTTTTATTGATATGTTAAAATAGACTAGAAATAAATTCATAATATTAGGAGGTGCTAATTATGGCATTTAAGATTGAAGATTCATGTATAAACTGTGGTGCTTGCGCTGCAGAATGCCCAGTTGATGCTATAAGTCAAGGAGATACTCAATTCGTTATCGATGAGGATGTTTGCATAGATTGTGGAAACTGTGCAAATGTTTGCCCAGTAGGAGCTCCTGTACAAGCATAATTTTACATAAAGAACCGCTAATTTAGCGGTTCTTTATTCTTTTCTTTTAATAATAGTACTGTGAGTTCATTAACTAAGGGTAACTCATCAGTATAAATAGTATCGGTATTATAATAAATAATATTCTTTAAAGTAGATAAAAACTTTAAGGGGCCATCTAAATAAAAATATTCTAAAGAGGTTTTAAAGGACATTGGAATTATATATTTAGGTTTTATTTTGGCAACAAGTTTTGCTGCTAATAATCCATCTAAACAAAAATGTCCTCCGATAGGAATAAATAAAAAATCTAAGTTAGTTAATTTGCTTATTAATTCATCATCTAATAAATGTCCTAATGAGCCTAAGTGGCAGATTTTAAACCCATCAATTTCAAATAGATATATAATATTTTCACCTCTTCTAAATCCAGAAAAGTTATCTCTACAACTGTTAAAACCTTTAATAATAAAATATTCATTTTCAAAATATGTAGTATAATTTATAACCTTATAATTATTAATAATACAATCATTAATAATTTCATTATTATGAGAGTGACTAAAAGTAATTATATCTGGTTTTAAATCATATTTTTGTATATAGGGATATATTTGCATTGGATCTATTAAAATTTTTTTCCCTAATAAATTTTTTATTAAAAAACAAGAATAGCCAATCCACTTAATTTCCATATTAATCACCTCATATATAGTTTAAACAAAAGGAATTTTATAATTCTTTTTATATGAAAATTTATTATTGGACATATTAAGACTTATAATATATAATGAAAGTCAAAGAAGGTCTAATTAAAATAATAAGTTTAAGAAGGTGAAATTATGGCAAGAATTTCAGATACAATAGAAAATTTTATTAAAGATATGTTAAATGAAGAAAGAGAAAGACAGGTTTTAATTCAAAGAAATGAGTTAGCAGATAAATTTTCCTGTGCACCATCACAAATCAATTATGTATTAACAACAAGATTTACTTATGAAAAAGGATATATAATTGAGAGCAAAAGAGGCGGTGGTGGATATATAGTTATAAAGAAAATAACATACAATGATAAAGCTGAAAATTTAAATTTAATTAATAATTCCATAGGAGAAAGTATAACTTATGGAAGTGCTTTATCTATTTTACAACATTTAAATGATACTAAAGTAATTTCTGATAAAGAATTTGAAATTATTAAGATAACTTTAAATGATAGAACTTTAGCTTCTGTTGAAAATAAAAATAAATTAAGAGCAGATATGTTAAAGGGAATATTAGCAGTTGTATTATCTTAAAGTATGTTATATATATCTATAGTTTATCTGTGTAGTTAAATTTAGCAATAGGGTATGGAGGTATTTATGGTTTTTGGTAAATTTACAGAAAGAGCACAAATAGTACTTGTAGAAGCTCAGAAAGAATCGCAGTATTTTAAGCATGGGTATATAGGAACGGAGCATATTCTTTTAGGAATATTAAAAGAAGGTGGTTTTGCTAATAGGGTTTTGTATATTAGTGGAATTACTATAGATAAGGTAAGAAATCTTATTGAAGACTACTTAGGATTTGGTGATGTAGACATTTCTATAGGGGAAATGCTATTAAATCCTAGAACTAAGAGAGTATTTGATGATAGCTTAGCAAAGGCGATGATGTATAATCATAATTATATAAATCCAGAGCATATTTTATTAGCTTTACTAGATGATGTTGAAAGTATAGCTTATACTATAATTTCAAATTTAAAAGTAGATTTAAAAGGTATAAAAACTGAAATTATAAATTACATTAATAAAAATGATATAAATGATATAAAGCAGATGGATGATAAAAAGAAAAATTCAAATAAAACTCCAATGCTTAATCAATATGGTAAAGATTTAACTGCTTTAGCTAAGGAAGGAAGACTCGATCCATTCATAGGAAGAGAAACTGAAAGCAAAAGAATACTAGAAATATTATGTAGAAGAAATAAAAATAATCCATGCCTCATAGGAGAACCTGGAGTTGGGAAAACTGCAGTTGTAGAAGGCTTAGCTCAAATGATAGTTGAGGGAAAGGTTCCAAATATTATAAAGGATAAATCTATAATATCTTTAGATTTAACAGCTATGATAGCAGGAGCTAAGTATAGAGGTGAATTTGAAAATAGATTAAAAAAGGTTATGGACGAGATTATAACTTCTCAAGATATAATAATATTTATAGATGAGATTCATACTATAGTTGGTGCTGGTGGAGCAGAGGGAGCTATTGATGCATCTAATATTTTAAAGCCTGCATTAGCTAGAGGAGAAATAAAGTGTATTGGAGCAACTACTATTGATGAATATAGAAAATACATTGAAAAGGATTCAGCTTTAGAAAGAAGATTCCAGCCGGTTACTGTAGATGAACCTTCAAAGGAAGAGACTCTTGAAATATTAAGAGGGCTTAGAGAAAAATATGAACTTCATCATATGGTTAAAATAGAGGACGAAGCTTTAGAAGCAGCTGTAGAACTATCAGATAGATATATATGCGATAGGTTTATGCCTGATAAAGCAATTGATTTAATAGATGAGGCATCAGCCAAAGTGAGAATAGAAAATCTTATTTCGCCTCCAGAAATAGGAGATTTAAAAAGGAATTTAGAACTACTATCAAAAGATAAAGAAACTGCAATTAAAAGCCAAAGCTTTGAAAAAGCTGCTTATTTAAGAGATGAAGAAATGGAAATTAAAAATAAGTTAAGTGTATTAAGCGTTAATTATAATAACTTGGAGTTTAGTAATATTGTAAGCAGAACTGAAATAGCAAAAGTAGTTTCTGTTTGGGCTAAGATACCAGTAGAAAAGTTAACAGAAGAGGAGACAGAAAGACTTCTAAGACTTGAAGATGTTCTTCAAGAAAGAGTAATAGGACAAAAGGAAGCTGTAACAACAATTTCTAAAGCTGTAAGAAGAGCTAGAGTTGGATTGAAAGATCCTAACAGACCAATAGGATCATTTATATTTTGTGGTCCAACGGGAGTTGGAAAGACAGAACTTTCTAATACTTTAGCTGAAGTTATGTTCGGAGATAGAAAAAACTTAATAAGAATTGATATGTCAGAATATATGGAAAAGCATTCAGTATCAAGACTTATAGGAGCTCCGCCAGGATATGTAGGCTACGAGGAAGGTGGCCAATTAACTGAGGCTATAAGGAGGAATCCATATTCTGTAGTGCTATTAGATGAAATAGAAAAGGCTCATCCTGATGTTTTCAATATATTACTACAAATAATGGAAGACGGTAAGCTTACAGATAGTAAGGGAAGGACAGTAAATTTCAAGAATACTATTATAATAATGACTTCCAATGTTGGTGCCCATAATATTAAAAAGCAGAATTCAGTAGGATTTATAAATGAAAAAAATATTGAAAATAGTGAATTTGAAAATATGAAAAAAATAATTATGGAAGAAGTTAAAAACCAATTTAAGCCAGAATTCTTAAATAGAGTTGATGAAGTTATTGTATTTCGCAAATTAGTGGATAATGATATATTAAAAATAGTTAACTTAATGCTAAATAGCACTATAAATAAACTTAAAGAAAGAAAAATAACAATTAATTTAAATGAAGATAGTAAAAAATTTTTAGTTAATAAAGGTGTTGATATAAATTATGGTGCAAGACCACTAAGAAGAATAATAGCTAAGGAGTTAGAGGATAAACTAAGCGAAGAAATGCTAAAGGGATGTATTAAGGGCGGAGATAATTTAGAAATTTATTGTGATGGTGAGGAACTTTGTATTAAGCATATATCATAGTATAGAAGAAGGTTTTCTATTAGAAAATCTTCTTTTTGTTTAATATATGCATATATTTTTAATACTTTTGAATATAAATTGGTGATAAAATCATTGAACTAATAAAAATTATTACCTAAAAATAGTTGCATTTTTAAAACTATAAGCATATAATTGATTATAAAGAATATACCCCTAGGGGGTAGGAGGGAAATATAATGAGTAAAGAAGTAAAACATAAAGAATTGATTATAATCGGTGGGGGACCAGCAGGTTTAACTGCTGCTATATATGCAACAAGAGCAAAGTTAGATATGCTTTTATTAGAGGATCAAATATTAGGTGGTCAAGTAAGAAATAGTTATACAATCGAAAATTATCCTGGGTTTAAGAAAGTTTCAGGAACTGAGCTAGCAGATTTAATGCAGCAACAAGCAGAAGAACTTGGAGCCGAAATAGATGAATTTGATATGGTAGAGAGAGTTGATTTTAGTGGAGATGAAAAAATTGTTGAAACTAATAATTTTATATATAAAACAGATACTGTAATAATATCAACAGGAGCAGTCCCAAGAAAATTGCCTATTCCAAATGAAGAAAAATTTTCAGGTAAGGGAATACATTACTGTGCAGTATGTGATGGAGCAATGTATGATGGAAAAATAATTGGAGTAGTTGGTGGAGGTAACTCTGCACTAGAAGAAGCTTTATTCTTAACAAAGTTTGCTACTAAGGTATATATGATAAGAAGATTTGATTATTTCAAAGGAGAAAAGGCTACTATTGATGAAGTTATGAATCACCCTAAGATAGAAGTATTATTTAATGAAGACTTAGTTAATGTAGAAGGTGAAAACTTTGTTGAAAAAGCAATAATAAAGAATACAATTGATGGTACAGAAAAAGAAATGGATATGGATGCTGTGTTTGGATTTATCGGAACAGAACCTAAAACAGAACACTTTAAGGATTACATTGAATTAACAAATAGTGGATATGTAAAGACAGATGAAAGAATGAGAACAAATGTTAATGGTGTATTTGCAGCAGGAGATGTAAGAGAAAAAGAATATAGACAAATTACAACAGCAGTTGCTGACGGAACAATAGCAGCATTAGAAGCTGAAAAAGTTATAGTTGAAAATAAGAAAAAAAGGAAATAATAATAACAAAATTATTATTTAAGTAAGGAGAAATAATATGATAAAGATATATTCAACATCATGGTGCCCATCTTGTATTAAAGCAAAAAAATTCTTTGATATGAAGGGTTGGGAGTATAAAGAAATTAATGTAGCTGATAAGCACGAAGACAGAGAAGAGGTATTTAGGGTTTCAGGGCAAAGAACTGTACCTGTAATAGATATAGACGGAGAAATTATAGTAGGATTCGATAAAAATAAAATAGAATTAGCGAAGAAGTAAGAGGGGATTAAAATGTTTAATTGTATAAGAGGCGAAGAATTAACTTTCAAGAATTTAGTAGATGGTAAATGGATAACTAGTGATAGTAATAAGTTTATAGAAATATATTCACCAATTGGAAATTGCTTAGTAGGAAAGGTTCCTGCAATGACAAAAGAAGAGGTTGATTTTGCAATAAATAATGCAAAGGAAGCACAAAAGGAATGGAAAAATGTTCCTGTAAATAAGAGAGCAGAAATATTATATAAGGCAGCAGATTTATTAATAGAAAAAGTAGATGAAATATCAGATATAATGATGAGAGAAATTGGTAAAGATAAAAAATCAGCTGAGTCAGAAATATTAAGATCAGCAGATTATATTAGATTTACAGCAGATACAGCTAAGAATTTATCTGGAGAAAGTATTCCAGGAGATAGTTTCCCAGGATTTAAGAAAAATAAAATATCCTTAGTAACTAGGGAACCATTAGGGGTAGTTTTAGCTATTTCACCATTTAATTATCCAATAAACTTAGCATCTTCAAAGATTGCACCAGCTTTAATTGCTGGTAATTCAGTAGTTTTAAAACCTGCCACTCAAGGAAGCCTTTGTGGATTATATTTAGCAAAAATATTTGAACATGCAGGAGTACCAGCTGGGGTATTAAATACTGTTACTGGAAGAGGTAGTGTAATAGGTGATTATATAGTAACTCATCCTTCAATAGATTTTATAAACTTTACTGGAAGTACAGAAGTGGGTACTGGAATTTCAAAGATTACTAGTATGGTACCATTATTAATGGAACTTGGTGGTAAAGATGCAGCTATTGTATTAAAAGATGCAGACTTAGATTTAGCAGCTTCTAATATTGTTTCTGGAGCATACTCTTATTCAGGACAAAGATGTACTGCTGTTAAGAGAATATTAGTTGTAGAAGAAGTTGCAGACAAATTAGTTGAAAAAGTTAAAGAAAAAGTTGAAAAATTAAAGGTTGGAAATCCAGTAGATGGAGCAGAAGTTGTTCCATTAATAGATAATAAAGCAGCAGATTTTGTATGGGATCTTATTGAAGATGCTAGAGAAAAAGGTGCACATTTATTAGTTGGTGGTAAGAGAGAAGAAAACTTAATTTATCCAACATTATTTGATTATGTAACAACAGATATGAGATTAGCATGGGAAGAGCCATTTGGTCCAGTATTACCTATAATAAGAGTTAAGGATAAAGATGAAGCAATTGAAATTGCTAATAAGTCTGAATATGGATTACAATCATCAGTATTTACAGAGAATATTAATGAAGCTTTCTATGTAGCAGATAAATTAGAAGTTGGTACTGTTCAAGTTAATAATAAAACTGAAAGAGGACCAGACCACTTCCCATTCTTAGGTGTTAAGGCATCTGGAATTGGAACTCAAGGAATAAAATATTCAATAGAAGCTATGTCAAGACCAAAGGCTACTGTAATCAATATAGGTAGATAGGTAGTGTTTGTTATATAGTATAAAATCTCATTGAGATATTATAAAATTAATATATTTTCAATAAGGAGTTGTATTTGCAGCTCCTTATTGAATTTAAAAGTATAATAAATTGTATAAAAAAGAAGTAGTTAAAACTACTTCTTTTTTATTATTATTTTATAACACCATAAATCCTAGTGTTTATGTTTTAAAAACTAATTGTTTAATGCTTTATCTATAGCATTTTTATCAAAACCAACGATAACAGTACCATTTATATCTAAAACAGGAACTCCCATTTGTTTTGATTTATTTATCATTTCATCTCTAGCAGTCATATCTTCTTGAACATTAAGTTCTTCAAATTCCACACCTACTGATTTTAAGTAGTTTTTTGCTTTTACACACCATGGACAAGTATTTGTACTATAAACTTTAACCATTTGTAATCCTCCTTTTAATTATCAAAAGATAATTAATATTAATTAACATTAAGTTTACACCATTTTATAAAAAAATTCAACATCTATAGTATATTTTATTAAAAATAAAGAATGTGGTATTATATAACTTAAATACTAATTTATTTAATGAGATTTTGATTATCTAAATTAGAATTAAGAATCATGTTATCTAAAGAAGTATCTTTAGAATTAAAAAATAATTCTTCTGATAAATTTTTAGATTTATCTTCACGTATTACATTTTTTGAAGGTATATTGGAAAAATAATTTCTATTAATCATTATAGCATCTCCTTTTAGTTTATATAATTATTTTTCCAAAAAAATTATAATTTATAACAATTTAAAAAATTAACAAACTGGTCTAGACATCTATAACAATTTTTAATATAATAAATTTAGGAGGATTAACAATGATAGATAAAAGTAGCCCAATTCCTGTATATTACCAATTAAAAAATGATTTAGTATCTAAGATTTCCGAAGGAGTATGGAAACCTGGAGATTGTATATCAAGTGAAAGAGAACTTTGTGAAATATACGGAGTTAGTAGGATGACCATTAGACAGGCTATTGGCGAACTTGTACAAGAAGGTGTACTTCTTAGAATTAAAGGAAAAGGAACCTTTGTATGTGAGCAAACATTTAAGCAAAAGGATATGATGAGCTTTAGTGAGATAGTAAAGCAAATGGGAAAAACATTAAGATCTGAAATAGTTGAATTTAAAAAAATCTCAACACCAGAAGACTTAACTGATATCTTTTTACTAGATGAATTATACAAGATAATTAGAAAGCGTATAGTTGATGATGAATGTGTTGCAATAGAAAAAGTTTATATACCTGTAGATTATTGTGGGTACATAGATGAAGAAATGTTAAGGGGATCCTTATTTAAAATTCTTGAAGGCTTTGGTTATAAGGTTGATTATTCTCAATCCTCAATAGTTTCAGTTATTATGGACAATGAATTAAAAGAAATTTTTAATGTTAATCAACAAGTGCCTATGCTAAAAATTATTAGCAAAACTTATGATTTAAATGATAAGTTAATATTTTTAGAAGAGGCTATATATAGATCAGATAAATTTACTTTGGAAGTTAATATATCGAGAAGAGAGGGAAAAATACGATGAAGGTAATAGTTACAAAAAATTATGATGAATTAAGTAAAGTTGCTGCAAAGGAAATGGCAAATGTAGTTAAAAATAACCCTAAAGCTATATTGGGTTTAGCAACAGGTGGATCACCAATTGGTATGTACAAGGAATTAATTAGAATGAATAAAGATGGTGAAATTGACTTTTCTAAGGTTACTACTGTAAATTTAGATGAATATGTTGGTTTAAGTGGAGAGCATCCTCAAAGCTATAGATACTTTATGAATGATAATTTGTTCAATCATATAAATATAGATAAGAATAACACTTATGTTCCAAATGGATTAGCAGAAAATATTGAAGAAGAATGTAAAAATTATGATGAAAAGATAGCTAAGTTAGGTGGTACAGATGTTCAATTATTAGGAATAGGTAATAATGGACATATAGCATTTAATGAACCAGATGAAGACTTAGTGGCAGGAACACATTTAACTGGTTTAACACAAGATACAATAGAAGCAAATGCTAGATTTTTTGATTCAATAGATGAAGTTCCAAAGACTGCAATCACAATGGGACTTGGCGGAATAATGAAATCAAAAAAGATAATCGTTATAGCAAGTGGAGAATCTAAAGCAGAAGCAGTAAAGGCTATGGTAAAGGGAAAAATAAATACAAATATGCCTGCATCAATGTTACAAATGCATAGAGATGTTGTTCTTATAGTTGATGAAGCAGCAGCTAAATTATTATAAAATTACAATAGGGTTTAAATATTTAAAAGAATTGCAATAATGTAAATATTGTAGTTCTTTTTTTGTACATCAAGTTATATAAAAAATTGGTTTTTATATTTTCTTATGATATAGTATTTATAGTAATTTAATAAAGATTTTTATAATAAAATAAATAGAATTGGTAGGTAAATTTTATGGCAAAGATTAAATCCATGTTTGTTTGTCAAGAATGTGGATATGAGTCCCCTAAATGGTTAGGGAAATGTCCAGATTGTAATAAATGGAATACCTTAGTTGAAGAAATTAAGGAAACACATAAAGAAGCAAAATCTAAAGTAAATAATATTAGAGTAATAGAAAATATGCCAAAGAGCATAAGAGATATAAAGTCAGGTGAAAAAGAAAGATATGATACTGGACTAAAAGAATTAAATAGAGTTTTAGGTGGTGGATTGGTAAGAGGTTCATTAACATTAATATCAGGAGATCCTGGAATAGGGAAATCTACACTGCTTCTACAAACAGCAGACTCTATTTCAAAAAGTTATGGTAAGGTTTTATATGTTTCTGGAGAAGAATCTGAAGAGCAAATCAAAATTAGAGGGGATAGGTTAGGAGTTAATGCAGAATCACTTTATATATTATCTGAAACTAATTTAGATTTAATAGAAGCATATATTGATGAGATAAAGCCTGTATTCGTAATTATAGACTCAATTCAAACTGTATATAAGGAATCTATTACTTCAGCACCAGGAAGTGTATCTCAAGTTAAAGAGTGTTCTAATGCTATTATGAGAATAGGAAAAAATCAAGGAATACCATTATTTATAGTTGCTCATGTAACAAAGCAAGGTGAATTAGCAGGACCAAGAGTATTAGAGCATATGGTAGATACGGTTCTATATTTTGAAGGGGAACGTACAGAGGAATTTAGAGTTCTTAGAACTATGAAGAATCGTTTTGGTACTACTAGTGAAATTGGTGTCTTTGAAATGGCTGAAGAAGGATTAAAGGAAATATACGATCCTTCGAGAATATTCCTAGAGGATACTAATTTTAACCAAGAAGGTTCTGTAGTAATAGGTATTATGGAAGGTACTAGACCTATATTAGTAGAAATGCAGGCTTTGGTTAGTGAAAGTAATACTCATTTAGCTAGTAGAACTGCTGTAGGTATAGATAATCAAAGGTTAAGACTTATACTAGCAGTACTAGAAAAGAAATTAAGAGTTCCTTTTTATAAATACGATGTTTATGTAAATGTAGTTGGAGGTCTTACCTTAGATGGTACTACTGGAGATTTAGGATTAGCATTAGCACTATTATCTAGTGTTAAAAATACAGGATTAAAACTTAAAAGAACAGTTATAATTGGGGAAGTAGGATTAACGGGAGAAATTAGACCTATATCTTCTTGTGAAAGATTAATTAAAGAAGCTGAAAAAATGGGTTTTGAAAATGCTATTATTCCTGAAAGAAATAGGGATAAAGTTACTGGAAGTAATATAAATATAATAGGTGTAAGTAATTTAAGAGAGGCTATAAATAAGATATTCTAACAGATTGGGTGAGTATATGAGGATAAAAGATGATGAAGAAATAAAAAGTATATTAAAACTTATGAGTCCAGGCACAGCATTAAGAGAAGGTTTGGAAAATATCTTAAGAGCTAAAACAGGAGGACTTATAGTTATAGGTGATAATGAAGAAGTTATGAAAATAGTAGATGGTGGATTTAATATAAACTCAGAGTATTCACCAGCCTATGTTTATGAATTAGCGAAGATGGATGGAGCTATTGTTCTTAGTAGTGATTTGAAGAGAATAATTTATGCTAATACACAACTAGTTCCTGATCATACTTTAAGCACATATGAAACTGGTACTAGGCATAGAACGGCAAATAGAGTTGCAAAACAAACTGGTAATATTGTAATAGCAATTTCTCAAAGAAGAAATATTATTACTATTTACAAAGGTGATTTAAAGTATGTGCTTCAAGAAAGTAGTGTAATTTTAGCAAGAGCAAATCAAGCAATACAGACATTAGAAAAATACGTAAATGTTCTAGATAGGGTAATAAATAATCTTAACTTATTAGAGTATCAAGATTTAACTACTATTTTTGATGTGGTTACAGCTATTCAAAGAACTGAAATGGTAATGAGGATAGTAGAAGAAATAAAAAGATATATAGTTGAACTTGGAAATGAAGGAAGATTAATATCAATGCAATTAAGCGAACTTATAAGATTTATTGAAAGAGATGGAATACTTTTAATAAGAGATTATTGCAAAGAAGATATGGATTATCATGAAATATATAATGGAATCCAAAGACTTACTGCAGAAGAGTTAGTTGACTTAGACTTAATAGCAAAATTATTAGGATATTCTTCACTTTCATTGACAGACACATTGATTTCACCAAAAGGATTTAGAATATTATTTAAGGTTCCGAGAATACCTGTTTCAGTAATAGAAAATCTTATAAAGCATTTTAAAGAACTTAAATATGTAATTGAGGCTGATACTAATGCTTTAGATCAAGTTGATGGTATTGGAGAGGCAAGAGCTAAAGCAATAAGAAGTGGTCTTAAGAGAATAAAAGAACAGATATATCTAAAAAATGAGATTTAGTACCTTTATGTATAAAAGTAAAATAAATAGATAATAATAAAAAAAGCAGGAGTTAGCCTGCTTTAAACTTATCTAAATGTAAACTTTCCCAATAGATTTATTTTGTTTTCTTCTTTTATAAGTATGTCATATAAATTTAAGTCTAAACAATTACATAAAGAAGTAAGATAAAATATATTATTTCCTATTTCAGTTTCGATAATGTCACGACAATTATCACAAAGAATACCTTCAATTTGAGTACTCAAAGAAGGATTTAGGCTATTATCAGTATTAAAAGTATTTTGTTTTTTAGCCGAAATTTCAATACATCCACAATTTGTTACTGATTTAGCTAATGCTCTAGTAACTCTAGCATTTGATTCATTTAATTTAGTCATTATATCTAGAATACTTCTATGACGTAATAAAGATTCATCAACGTCATTTTGAAAATTATCAAAAATTATATCTTTCATATACATCAACTCCTTAAAATTTACGGCTGTTGTTTATGATTTTTATAGTGTTAAAAGGAAATGTAATTAACTTAAACTTATAATAAATTAATTACATGATTATTTATAGGGGGTATTTTAAATTAATAAGATTTTAATAAATATTCATTTTAGATAATACCTTTATATGGTATAATTAATAAAAAATAAAAATATATAGGAGGTGAAAAAATGTTAAAAAAGATTATAAGGGTTATATTTACCATTATAGGTTTAATAAGTGGATATATTTTAAGTGGTGTCTTAATAAATATAAAGCTTATAAGTGACTTATCTTTTTTATCAGAAACTGTTGGAATTATATCTTTTCGTGTTCTTCTAACTTTATTAATTGGAATTATTCTTTATTTTATTTCTCCGAGTATTTATGACTCTATTTTGAAGGCTATTGAATATATAGAAAAAAATATTCAAAGGTTTACAGCAACAGAAATTATATATGGAATATTTGGAGCCTTTATATCTCTAATAATAACATCATTAATAGGACTACCATTAAATAGTATAGATTTATTTGGGTTAGGGCCGATATTATTTGTATTAGTAAATTTAATATTTGCTATAATATTTGCTAGCATTTTTATAGAGAAAAGAGATGACATATCAAATGTTCTTAGTAATTTAAAAAAGAATAGTATTAGGGATAAAAAATCTAAAGTAGCAGTTAAGAATAATCCCAAAGTATTAGATACATCAGTAATAATAGATGGAAGAATTTTTGATATATGCCAAACTGGTTTTATAGAAGGACCATTAGTGATTCCTAACTTTGTTTTAGATGAATTAAGACATATATCAGATTCAGCAGATTCTCTTAAAAGAAATAGGGGAAGAAGAGGTCTTGATATATTAAACAAGATCCAAAAGGAATTAGATATTGAAACTCAAATTTGGGAAGGTGATTTCCCGGAAATTCAAGAAGTAGATAGTAAGTTATTAAAGCTTGCCCAAGTATTAAAGGGAAAAGTAATAACTAATGATTTTAATTTAAATAAAGTTGCTGAGTTCCAAGGGGTTCCAGTGCTTAACATCAATGAACTTGCTAATGCAATTAAGCCAATAGTTCTTCCAGGAGAGGAAATGAAGGTAGTAGTAGTTAAAGATGGTAAGGAAGCAACTCAAGGAATTGGTTACCTAGATGATGGAACCATGATAGTTGTAGAAGGCGGAAGAAGGTATATGGGTGAACAAATCACAGTGATAGTAACATCTGTATTACAAACAGCAGCTGGAAGAATGATATTTGCAAAACCAAAAGATGAATAAGTAGGTGTTTAGATGATTAGTGCTATAATTTTAGCTGGTGGAAAAGGTAAGAGAATGGGTGCTAACATTAGCAAGCAATATATAGAACTTAAAGGGAAACCAATTCTATACTATACAATAAAAAGGTTTTCTGAATCTAAAGATATAGATAGAATTATTTTAGTATTGCCAAAGGATGAAATAGATTATTGTAAAGAAGAAGTACTAGATAAGTATTCTTTAAAAGTAGATTTAATAGTTGAGGGTGGAAAAGAGAGACAAGATTCAGTTATTAATGCTTTAGATAAACTTGTTGATGATGAAATAGTTTTGATTCATGATGGAGCAAGACCTTTTGTATCACAAAGAATAATAGATGAAGGTATAAAATATGCAAGGCTTTATGGAGCCGCAGCACCTGGAGTTATGCCGAAGGATACTATAAAGATAAAGGATGATAACAATTTTTCTCTTTCTACTCCAGATAGAAATACTTTAGTAGCTATTCAAACTCCTCAAGTATTTAAACTTAATATAATTAAGGACTGTCATAAAAGAGTAAAAGAGGAAAACATAAAGGTTACCGATGATACTATGGTAGTTGAAGAATATGGCAACGAGGTTTATCTATATGAAGGTGACTATACTAATATTAAGGTAACTACTCCAGAGGATTTAATATTAGCAGAAAAGCTTATATAATCTTGGAAGATAGTGTATTGACATAATTTTTACAAGAATATATAATTAATTAAGCTATAATTAAATAGGTTTAAAACATTGAAGAAGAATAGTAAAATCCGCTTTTTCAGAGAGAAAATTCATGGGCTGTAAGATTTTCAATAGGATTTGAACCAGCTTTGGAGTTGTAGGTAAAAACTATCGGTTTAATATCGTTAAAATTATTAGAGCACAAATTTAGGTGGTACCGCGATATAAGTTCGCCCTAATTAATTAGGGTGAGCTTTTTTTTATTTATAAAATTACAAAAAAATATATTTTAAAAGGTATTTTTAAGTTTAATTTATATTTATTATTAAAAATGGATAAACACTATATAAGATGAATTATAAAATTTTTTATAAAAAGCACTTAAATTTTATCTAAGCAATATTAGTTTTGAATATAATGATAGGAATAATAGGAGGAACAAATAATGAAAATGTCTAATATGTTAGTATCAACATTAAGGGAGGTTCCAGCTGAAGCTGAAATTAATAGCCATAAATTAATGTTAAGAGCTGGTATGATAAGAAAGATGGCATCAGGAATATATAACTATATGCCATTAGGATTAAAAGTTCTAAAGAAGGTAGAAGACATAATAAGAGATGAAATGAATGAGGCTGGAGCACAAGAATTCCTAGCATCAGCAGTATTACCAGCAGAACTTTGGCAAGAATCAGGTAGATGGGATGTTTATGGGGAAGAAATGTTCAGACTTAAGGATAGAAATAATAGAGATTTCTGCTTAGGACCAACTCATGAAGAGGTATTTACAGATATAGCTAGAAATGAAATTAAGTCTTATAAGCAACTACCAGTAAATCTTTATCAAATACAAACTAAATACAGAGATGAAAGAAGACCAAGATTTGGAGTTATGAGATCTAGAGAGTTTATAATGAAGGATGCTTATAGTTTTGATAAGGATCAAGAAGGATTAGATATTTCTTATAACAAAATGAGAGAAGCATATATTAAGATATTTAATAGATGTGAAATAGATGCTAAACCAGTTGAAGCTGATTCAGGAGCAATTGGTGGTTCAAATTCAGCTGAATTTATGGTTAAATCAGAAGTAGGCGAAGATGATGTAGTTTTCTGTACAGCTTGCGATTATGCAGCTAATATAGAAAAAGCTCCATCAACTGTAGAAAAAGCTGAATTAGAAGAATTAAAGGAATTAGTTAAAACTGAAACACCAAATATTAAGACAATAGAAGAATTAGTTAAATTCTTTAATACAACAGAAAAGAAATTTGCTAAAACTTTAATATTTAATGCTGATGATAAAATAGTTGCAGTTATGGTAAGAGGAGATAGAGAAGTTAATGAAGTTAAGGTAACTAATGCTTTAGGTGGAGTAGTTAATTTAAATATGGCGACACCAGAAGAAGTATTTAAAGCAACTAATGCACAAGTTGGATTTGCTGGACCTATAAATATAAAGGTAGATACTTTATTAGTTGATGAAGAAGTTGTTAATATGTACAATTTTATTGTAGGAGCAAATAAAACAGGATACCATATTGAAAATGTAAACTATGGTAGAGATTTTGAAGGTGTAGTAGGTGACTATAGAAATATAACTGAAGGTGAAAATTGCCCAGTTTGTGGTGGAAAAGTAACTATATCAAGAGGAACAGAAGTAGGGCATATATTTAAGCTTGGAACAAAATATTCAGAGGCTATGAAAGCTACTTTTATAGATGAAAATGGTAAGGAAAAGTCATTTATAATGGGTTGTTATGGAATAGGTGTAACTAGAACTATGGCATCAATAATAGAACAGCATAATGATGAGAATGGAATAGTGTGGCCTTTAGCTGTAGCACCATATCATGTAAATGTGATACCAGTAAACATAAAAGATGAAGAGCAAATGAAAATTGCTAATAAGATTTACAATGAGTTAAAAGAAATAGGTGTTGATGCAGTTCTAGATGATAGAAATGAGAGAGCAGGAGTTAAGTTTAAGGATTCAGATTTAATGGGAATACCTATGAGAATCACAGTAGGAAAGAAAATTTCAGAAGGTGAAGTTGAATTTAAACTTAGAACATCTGATATGGAAAATGTTAAAATTGAAGATGTATTAGATAAGGTAAGAGAAGAGTTTAAAAGGAATAAATTATCTGTTAGATAAGGAGGCGATTAAATGAAAATTTATAATAGCTTAACTAGAAAAAAGGAGGAGTTTGTACCAATTACTCCAGGAGAAGTTAAGATGTATGTTTGTGGACCTACTGTTTATAATTATTTTCATATAGGAAATGGTAGAACATTTATAGTTTTTGATACTATTAGAAGATATCTAGAGTATAAAGGATATAATGTTAAATTTGTTCAAAACTTTACTGATATAGATGACAAAATGATTAGAAAAGCTAATGAAGAAGGAACAACAGTTGCTTGCATTGGTGATAAATATATAGATGAATATTATAAAGATGCTGATGGACTAAATATAAAAAGAGCATCAATTAATCCAAGAGCAACAGAATATATAAAAGACATTATAGATTTTATAGAAGGATTAATAGATAAAGGCTATGCCTATGAAGTTGATGGAGATGTTTATTTTAGAACTAAGGAATTCAATGGTTATGGAAAACTTATAAAACAAAGTTTAGAAGATCTTCAATCTGGAGCTAGAATAAATGTTGATGAAAGAAAAGAAGATCCTATGGATTTTGCTTTATGGAAATCTCAAAAACCAGGAGAACCTGCTTGGATAAGTCCTTGGGGCTTAGGCAGACCTGGATGGCATATAGAATGCTCATGCATGGCAAAGAAATTACTTGGAGAAACTATAGATATTCATGCAGGTGGTATGGATTTAGCTTTTCCACATCATGAGAATGAGATAGCTCAAAGTGAAGCATTAACAGGAAAGCCTTTTGCTAATTATTGGATGCATTCAGCTTATTTAAATGTTAATAATCAAAAAATGTCTAAGTCTCTAAATAATTTTTTAACTGCAAGGGATGCTCTTGAAAAATATGATTCAGATGTAATTAGATTCTTAATGTTATCTGCACATTACAGAGTACAATTAAATTTTAGTGATGATTTATTGGAATCTGCAAAGGCATCAGTAGAAAGATTATATAACGCTGTAGCAAATCTTGAAAATTTAATTGATGAAGTTAAGACTGAAAAGATGGATAGTGATGAAGAAAGTTATTTAAAATCTTTAGATGTGTATAGACAAAGATATATAGATAAGATGGATGATGATTTTAATACAGCAGATGCCATTACAGCTATATTTGATTTAATTAAGGATATAAACACCAATATATCTATTGAATCTTCTAAGGAACTTTGCGAGAAAGCTTTAGAGTTAATTAGAGAACTTGGAAATCCATTAGGTATACTTCAAAAATCTACTAAGGGTAGCTTAGAGGATGAAGTAGAAAAGTTAATTGAAGAAAGACAACAAGCAAGAAAAAATAGAGATTTTGCACTAGCAGATAAAATAAGAGATGATTTAAAAGCTAGGAATATAATTTTAGAAGATACACCTCAAGGTGTTAGATGGAAAAAAATAAATTAATATATAGGCTGCATTTTGCAGCCTTTATTTAAAGGAGAAGAATATGTTAGAGGATTTAAGAATTAGAGAATTTAGTAAGGAAGAAGCTAGGCAATTAAATCCTTTGCAGTTGGCACTTATAGGGGATGGTGTTTTTGAAATATATATAAGAAACTTTATACTTTCAAACCAAACTGACCTTTCTGCACATAAGATGCATATAAAGGCTATTGGATATGTAAAGGCAAAGAGTCAATCTTCCATAATACATAGAATAGAAAATGATTTAACAGAAGAAGAAATGTATATTTATAAAAGAGGCAGAAATGCAAAATCTCCTACTGTTCCCAAGAATGCAAATGTAATAGATTATAGAAATGCAACAGGATTTGAAGCTTTAATAGGTTTCTTATACTTGACAGGAAATAAGGAAAGACTATTTAATATATTAGAAAAGTCTACTGAAATATAGTTAACATAAGGTGAGAAAAGTATATAATATAGATAAGGAGTGATTATTATGACTAAAGGAACAAGAGAAGCAAGAATGAGAGCTAGAATGGAAAGAGAAATGACAGAGAATAATCAAAGACCTCCTAAAAGACAGTTTTCTAAGGATAATAGAAAAGTCATTGGAGATAGAGATAATGATATAAATGAAGCAGAAGTTAGAGAAGATTTAATTATTGGTAGAAATGCTGTTATGGAAGTTTTAAAAAGTGATAGAACAATTGAAGCAGTATATATTTCTAACACACATATGGAAGGTTCTATAAAAGCTATAATAAATATAGCTAGAGATAAGGGATTAGTATTAAAAGAAGTAGATAGAAAAAAACTAGATTTAATGAGCGGTGGCACTAATCACCAAGGTGTAATAGCTCAAGTAACACCATTTAAGTATTCTGAAATAGCTGATATTCTTAATTTAGCAAAGAAAAGAGGTCAAGATCCATTTGTAGTTATTTTGGATGAAATTGAAGATCCTCACAATTTAGGTTCTATAATAAGAACAGCTGAATTATGTGGTGCACATGGAATTATTATACCTAAGAGAAGAAATGTTGGTATTACATCTACTGTTTATAAATGTTCTGTAGGAGCTATAGAGCATATGAGAATAGCTAAAGTAACAAATATAAATGTAGCAATAGATGAGTTAAAGAAGTCTGGCCTATGGATATATGGAGCGGATATAGCAGGTGATGAGTATAGCTATGAAGTTAATTTCAATGGACCATGTGCAATAGTTATAGGAAGTGAAGGAAGAGGAATATCTAAGCTTACCTTGAAAAAGTGCGATAAATTAGTTAAAATCCCTATGGTAGGGAAAATAAATTCTTTAAATGCTTCAGTTGCAGGTGGTATAATGATGTATGAAATATTAAAAGGAAGGCTAGCAAAATAGCTTAGCCTAAAGAGGTACCATGTGAAGATAATGTTTATTGATGGGTATAACGTTATAAATAGCTGGCCAAATTTAAAGATTCAAAAAGATTATAGTTTTGATGGAGCCAGACAAACCTTGATAGATAGTTTACATAATTATTCAGTTTATGAAGGATGTAAAATTATAATTGTTTTTGATGCCCATAAGGTAAATAGAAGCATTGAAAAGAAGGAAGTTATAAATAATAATATCAGCATAGTTTTTACCAAGGATGGTGAAACAGCTGATTCCTATATAGAAAGAGAAGTTCATAATTTAGGTAGAAGGTATGAAGTATATGTAGTTACCTCAGACTGGCTTGAGCAACAAACTATTTTTCAAAGAGGAGCAGTAAGAATTTCTTCCATTGAATTTTATAATGAGGTTCTTGATACAGAAAATAGAATTAAAAGAAAAACATTGAAAAATACTAATTTATCCAACAAAAATAATTTATTAGATAATGTGAATGATGATATATTAGAAAAGCTTGAAGCTATGAGACGAAGCAAATAATATATTGTAATATGAGAATTTGTAATATGGGAATTTATATTATATAGGCATTAAAAGGGGGGATATATAGTGGAGAGCGCTAGAAGAAAAGAAGGTTTATTTACTGAATTTGAAAATAAACTTGATGAAGAAGTGGTTGATGAAGCTAAGAAAGGTGACTGTAGAGCTCAAGAATACTTAATTTCAAAATATGAGAGCTTTGTAAAGGCTAAAGCAAAATCATATTTTCTTATTGGAGCTGACAAAGAGGATATTTATCAAGAGGGTATGATAGGATTATATAAGGCTATAAGAGATTTTAAAGCTGATAAATTAACTAGTTTTAAAGCTTTTGCAGAGATTTGTGTCACTAGACAAATAATAACTGCTATAAAAACTGCCACGAGACAAAAACATATACCTCTTAACACATATATATCTTTAAACAAACCGATATATGAAGAAGATTCAGATAGAACATTAATTGATGTTTTGTCTGAACTAAAGATTACTGATCCAGAAGAACTTATTATAGGAAAAGAGCAAATAAAACATATAGAGGGAGAAATGGCAAAGGTGCTTTCTGATCTTGAAATGGAGGTTCTTCAATCTTATTTAGATGGGAAATCTTATCAAGAAATAGCTTGTGATTTAGATAGGCAAGCGAAGTCTATTGATAATGCACTTCAAAGAGTTAAAAGGAAATTAGAAAAATGTCTTTATTATGAAAAATAAGTCATTAAATTTTTATTGACAAATTTTTTGAATAATAGTAAACTTTATAATTGGTATATTAAAATGTAGACCAAAAAATTAAGATGGAAATGCTCACGTAGCTCAGTAGGTAGAGCGTCGCCTTGGTAAGGCGGAGGTCGTCGGTTCAATCCCGATCGTGAGCTCCAATATAGTTGAGCGCTCACTAAGTGTGATTATTGTAATTAATTTGCTTTGATCTTTGTAGTGGGCTCAATATATTAACCAATAAGCTAGAAAACGCTAGGCAAAGTTTATTACAAAGATTAAAGGAGGATTTTACAATGGCAAAGCAAAAATTCGAAAGAAGCAAACCACACGTAAACATTGGAACAATCGGTCACGTTGACCACGGTAAGACAACTTTAACAGCTGCAATCACAACTGTTTTAGCAAACAGAGGATTAGCAGAATCATTTAAATATGATGAAATTGATAAGGCTCCAGAAGAAAAAGAAAGAGGAATCACAATCAATACAGCTCACGTTGAATACCAAACAGAAAACAGACACTATGCTCACGTTGACTGTCCAGGACACGCTGACTATGTTAAGAACATGATTACAGGAGCTGCTCAAATGGATGGAGCTATCTTAGTTGTTTCAGCTGCAGATGGTCCAATGCCACAAACAAGAGAACACATCCTACTAGCATCAAGAGTTGGAGTTGACTACATAGTAGTATTCTTAAACAAAGCTGATATGGTAGATGATGAAGAATTATTAGAATTAGTTGAAATGGAAGTTAGAGAATTATTATCAGAATACAACTTCCCAGGAGATGACATTCCAGTAATAAAGGGTTCAGCTTTACAAGCATTAGAAAACCCAACAGATGAAAAAGCTATAGCACCAATCTTAGAATTAATGGAAGCTGTTGATAGCTATATCCCAACTCCAGAAAGAGCAACAGATAAGCCATTCTTAATGCCAGTAGAAGATGTATTCACAATCACTGGTAGAGGAACAGTTGCTACAGGAAGAGTTGAAAGAGGAGTTCTTCACGTAGGAGACGAAGTAGAAATCGTTGGATTAGCAGAAGAAAGCAGAAAAGTAGTAGTAACAGGAATAGAAATGTTCAGAAAGTTACTAGACGAAGCGCAAGCTGGAGATAACGTTGGAGTTCTTTTAAGAGGAGTTCAAAGAACTGACATCGAAAGAGGTCAAGTATTAGCAAAGACTGGATCAGTTAAGCCACACAACAAGTTCGTAGGTCAAGTATACGTACTTAAAAAAGAAGAAGGTGGAAGACATACTCCATTCTTCGATGGATATAGACCACAATTCTACTTCAGAACAACAGACGTTACTGGTTCAATCAAATTACCAGAAGGAATGGAAATGGTTATGCCAGGAGACCACATCGATATGAACGTTGAATTAATCACTAGAGTTGCTATGGACGAAGGATTAAGATTCGCTATCAGAGAAGGTGGAAGAACTGTAGGTTCAGGAGTTGTTACTAGCATAATAGAATAGTAATAAGCTAAAAATGTGTTATATAGGGCTGGGTTTCATTACCTAGTCCTATGTAATGCTGATATATTGACATAATAGCTATTTTGTGATAATGTGTTTAAGTAATTAACGAAAACAAATTAACATAAAGTAGTAGATTTTTATATTATTTACGGTAAACTGGAGGTGCAGACTGTGAGAGTAAAGGTAACTTTAGCGTGCACAGAGTGTAAGCAAAGAAATTACAATTCAATGAAAAATAAAAAGAATAACCCAGACAGATTAGAAATGCATAAATACTGCAAGTTCTGTAAAAAACATACACTTCATAAAGAGACAAAATAATTAGCTGATATAGTGTTGACATATACTCACAAAGATTAAGGATGTGAAGTAATGGCTGTTAAGGAAAATGTAAATTTAACTAAGAAATCACCTAATAAAGGCAGATTACTTAAATTTTTTAGAGAGGTTAAGGCAGAAGTTAAAAGAATAACTTGGCCTTCTAAAAATGAAACTAAAAAAGCGTTAATTGCAGTTGGCGTAGTTGTACTAATATATGTAGTATTAGTAGGCGGGTTAGATTATATTTTTCAAAACCTCTTTGAATGGATTTTTAAATTTAAATAAAAGGAGGTTTAGGCAATATAGCCTATAAGAAAATATGAGCGAAAGAGCAAGATGGTATGTTGTACACACATACTCAGGCTACGAAAACAAAGTTAAGGCGAATCTTGAAAAAACCATTGAAAATAGAAATCTTCAAAACTTATTACAAGACATTCAAGTGCCTATGGAAGAAGTTGTAGAAGAGAAAGATGGAAAGCAAAAGATTTCACTAAAGAAGAAGTTTCCTGGATATGTGTTAGTAAAAATGCTAATGACAGATGAGTCATGGTATGTGGTTAGAAACACAAGGGGTGTAACAGGTTTTGTTGGCCCAGCTTCTAAACCAGTACCCCTAACTGATGAGGAAATTGAGTCTATGGGTGTTAAAGAAGCACCTGTAGAAATAGATTTAGAAGTAGGGGAAAGTGTGAGAGTTATCTCTGGGCCACTAAGAGAGTTCGTGGCTACAATTCAAGAGATAAATCTTGAAAAACGCAAGATTAAAGCGTTAATTGATATGTTTGGCAGAGAAACTCTAGCTGAACTAGATTTTACACAAGTTGAAAAATTAGTTTAATATAAGCTAATGTTTTAATAAAGTGGGAGGACTCAAGTCCGTATTACCACAGTATAGGAGGAATATTAACATGGCTAAGAAAGTAACAGGGATGATTAAACTTCAACTTCCTGCAGGTAAGGCAACACCAGCACCACCAGTAGGACCAGCATTAGGTCAACATGGTGTTAATATTATGGGATTCTGTAAGGAGTTTAATGCAAAGACTGCTAACCAAGCTGGATTAATAATACCAGTAGTAATAACAGTTTACCAAGATAGATCTTTTAGTTTTATACTAAAAACTCCACCAGCAGCAGTTCTTATAAAGAAGGAATTAGGAATCGAAAGTGGTTCAGGTGTTCCAAACAGAACTAAGGTTGGTAAATTAACAAAGGATCAAGTGAGAAAAATTGCTGAGTTAAAAATGCCTGACTTAAATGCAGCAAACATCGAAACTGCTATGAGCATGATCGAAGGTACTGCAAGAAGTATGGGAGTAACTGTTGAAGAGTAATTCGTAAAAAAGTGGGAGGTAAAAACCGCTAACACCACAAAGGAGGCAAATTATGGGAAAGAATTATATTGAAAGTTCAAAATTAATAGATAAGAGTGCATTATACACTCCATCTGAAGCTTTAGATTTAGCTGTTAAAACTGCTAAAGCAAAGTTTGATGAAACTATAGAATTACATGTTAGATTAGGTGTAGACCCTAGACATGCAGATCAACAAGTTAGAGGAGCTGTTGTTCTTCCAAACGGAACAGGTAGAACTGTAAGAGTTTTAGTGTTCGCTAAGGGAGAAAAGGCTAAAGAAGCTCAAGAAGCAGGAGCAGATTTCGTTGGAGCTGAAGAATTAGTTCAAAAGATCCAAAGTGAAAACTGGTTTGATTATGATGTAGTTGTAGCTACACCAGACATGATGGGTGTTGTTGGTAGAATCGGTAGAGTTTTAGGACCTAAGGGATTAATGCCAAACCCAAAATCAGGTACTGTAACATTTGATGTTGCTAAAGCAATAGCTGAAATCAAAGCTGGTAAAGTAGAATATAGAGTTGATAAGACTGCTATAGTTCACTGCCCAATTGGAAAGAAATCTTTCGGAGTTGAAAAGTTACAACAAAACTTCCACGCTTTAATGGATGCTTTAATAAAAGCTAAACCAGCAGCTGCTAAGGGACAATACGTTAAGTCAGTATCAGTTTCAAGCACTATGGGACCTGGAGCAAAGATTAACCCAACAAAAGTTTTAGATTAGTATTGACAAGTAAAAGATTATTTAATATAATCTTAACTGTTGAAAAAAAGAATACTAATTCCAAAGACAGTAGGTGCCGAAAGGTTTAAATAATTGCCTACCGAGGAATACCAAGGTAAGTAATTATTGTTGGTCTTCCTATGTCTATGGGAAGGCCTTTCTTAATATAAAATTGCAGTTAAAAAACTGTGAGGAGGTGGACACACAGTAATGAATAAGAATAGACAAATTAAAGAAGCTAAGGTAGCTGAAATAAAAGAAAAGCTAGAAAAAGCTCAAGGAGTTGTTCTAGCAAACTATCAAGGTTTAACAGTTGAAGAAGACACAGCTTTAAGAAAGAACTTAAGAGAAGCAGGTGTTGAATACAAGGTTTATAAAAACAACCTAGTAGTATTAGCTGCTAACGAATTAGGAATTCAAGGTCTTGATGAATACTTAGAAGGACCAGTATCTATAGCATTCGGTTATGAAGATGCAACTGCTCCAGCAAGAGTATTACATACATTTGCTAAGGATCACAAGAAATTAGAATTAAAAGCTGGTATGGTAGACGGTACTATATACAACAAAGAACAAGTTGAAAAGCTTGCTACAATACCATCAAAAGAAGTTCTTATCGCAAAACTTCTTGGAAGCTTCAAGGCTCCATTATCAAACCTTGCATACTTATTAAATGCAATTAAAGAAAAAAAAGAATCAGAATCAGCTGAATAATAACTGATAAAAATTTGGAGGTGCAATTAAAATGACAAGAGAAGATATAATTCAAGCTATAAAAGAAATGACTGTTTTAGAATTAAACGAGCTAGTTACAGCTTGTGAAGAAGAATTTGGTGTAAGCGCTGCTGCTCCAGTAGCAGTTGCAGGTGCTGTTGCAGGTGGTGCTGCAGCTGCAGAAGAAAAGACTGAATTTGATGTAGTATTAGCTAACGCTGGTGCACAAAAGATCAAAGTAATCAAAGTAGTTAGAGAATTAACTGGATTAGGATTAAAGGAAGCTAAGGAAATAGTTGACGGAGCTCCTAAGACAATTAAAGAAGGCGTTTCAAAAGACGAAGCTGAAGATATGAAAGCTAAGTTAGCTGAAGTTGGAGCTGAAGTAGAAGTTAAGTAATTAACTTTATAAAATAAAAAGGTGCTATAATAGCACCTTTTTAATTGCTTAAATAAAGCTATATAAAATATCATATTCCTGGGATACTTTATATAGTTTTATTAAATTTAGAAAATTTAGAAGATATTTTGTACATTACATAAGTTATTAAATAAAATAATTGACATTAAAAGCATAATGTGATAGTATCAATAAATGTACTATTCATTATGGGTACGTATATATTCATATGAAAAAAATGTATAATAGCTTATAAGCTGGTTATACTAATTAGTGATGTTGTCCGAAAACATAAAGTCCTTAGGGAAGGTGTGTTTTTGGTTATTTTAGTTTTATACAAGGGGTGAAAATTCATGGTACATCCTGTCCAAGTCGGAAAAAGAACTAGAATGAGTTTTGGTAAAATTAAAGATGTAACAGAAATGCCAAATCTTATTGAGGTACAATTAGATTCATATCAATGGTTTTTAAAGGAAGGTCTTCATGAAGTATTTGATGACATAAATCCGATCACAAATTTCACAGGTAATCTTGTTCTGGAATTTGTTGATTACAAACTTGATATGGATAACATTAAGTATTCAGTGGAAGAGTGTAAAGAGAGAGATTCAACTTATGCTGCACCACTAAAGGTTTCTGTAAGATTACAAAACAATGAAACTGGAGAAATCAAAGAACAAGAAGTATTTATGGGTGACTTCCCATTAATGACTGAACAAGGAACTTTCATCATAAATGGTGCTGAAAGAGTAATAGTAAGTCAATTAGTAAGGTCACCAGGAGTTTATTACAGTTTTAATGTTGATAAAACTGGTAAGAAATTATACTCTTCTACTGTAATTCCAAATAGAGGAGCATGGTTAGAATATGAAACAGATTCTAACGATATTATCTATGTAAGAATAGATAAAACAAGAAAACTTCCTATATCTATATTAGCGAGAGCTATGGGATTTGGAAGCGATGCAGAACTTTTAGACTACTTTGGAGAAGACGAAAGATTTAAAGCTACAATAGAAAAAGATAATACTAAGACTAAGGAAGAAGCCTTATTAGAAATATATAAAAGGCTAAGACCAGGTGAACCACCTACAGTTGATAGTGCTATATCTCTTATCGATTCATTATTCTTCGATGCAAAGAGATATGATTTATCTAGGGTTGGTAGATACAAATTTAATAAAAAATTAGCATTAAATTTAAGATTAATTAACCAAATTGCAGCGGTAGATATAGTGAATCCTTTAACAGGTGAAATTATAGTAGAACAAGGCAAAAAAATAGGTAGAGCTTCAGCTGAAGAAATACAAAATGTTGGTATAAATTCAGTTGATATTTTAGTCGAAGATAAGGTTGTTAGAGTAATAGGTAATAACTTTGTTGACATAAAGAATTTTGTTTCTTTTGATATAAGTGACTTAAATATTAAAGAAGCTGTTCATTACCCAACTCTAAAAGAAATTTTAGATAATTATGATGATGAAGAAGTAATTAAAGAGGAAATTAAGAAAAATATAAATAGACTTATTCCTAAACATATTGTTAAGGATGATATATTTGCAACTATAAGCTACGAATTAGGATTACCTTATGGTGTAGGTTATGTTGATGACATAGATCATTTAGGCAATAGAAGATTAAGATCTGTTGGAGAGTTATTACAAAATCAATTTAGAATTGGTTTATCAAGAATGGAAAGAGTAGTTAAGGAAAGAATGACTATTCAAGACCAAGAATCAATAACTCCTCAAATGTTAATAAATATTAGACCAGTTGCAGCGTCTATCAAAGAATTCTTTGGTAGTTCACAATTATCACAATTCATGGATCAAACAAATCCACTTTCAGAATTAACACACAAGAGAAGATTATCAGCTTTAGGACCTGGAGGTCTTTCAAGAGAAAGAGCTGGTTTTGAAGTTAGAGACGTTCACCATTCACATTATGGTAGAATGTGTCCGATTGAAACACCAGAAGGTCCAAATATAGGACTAATCAACTCTTTAGCAACTTATGCAAAAGTTAATGAATATGGATTTATTGAAACACCATATAGAGTTGTTGATAAAGAAAAGGGAATAGTAACTGATGAAATAAGATACTTCACAGCTGATGAAGAAGATCTATATCTTGTAGCTCAAGCAAAGGAACCAATTGGTGAAGATAGAAAGTTTGTTGATAGCAGGGTTACTGTTAGAAGTAAACATGATATCTTAGTTGTTAATGCAGAAGAAGTTGATTTAATAGATGTATCCCCAAGACAAATTGTATCAGTAGCTACAGCTATGATACCATTCCTTGAAAATGATGATGCTTCAAGAGCACTGATGGGATCAAACATGCAACGTCAAGCGGTTCCACTACTAAAGCCACAAGCTCCAATAGTAGGTACAGGAATAGAGTTTAAGGCAGCAGTAGATTCAGGAGTACTTCCAAAGGCTAAAAATGCTGGTAAAGTTGTTTACGTAAGTTCTAACGAAATAAGAATTAGAAGAGATGTAGATGGCGGATTAGATACTTATAAGCTTCTTAAATTTAAAAGAAGTAACCAAGGTACATGTATAAACCAAAGACCTTTAGTAGATAAAGGTGAAATAGTGTTTAAGAACCAAGTGTTAGCTGATGGACCATCAACTGATTTAGGTGAAATAGCACTAGGTAAGAATATAAGAATGGGATTCATTACTTGGGAAGGTTACAACTACGAAGATGCTATGCTTATTTCTGAAGAATTAGTTAGAGAAGATGTATTTACTTCAATTCATATAGAAGAATATGAATGTGAAGCTAGAGACACTAAGCTAGGACCAGAAGAAATAACTAGAGATATTCCTAATGTAAGTGAAGATGCATTAAAGGATATAGATGATAGAGGTATTATAAGAATAGGTGCTGAAGTTAGATCAGGAGATATTCTTGTTGGTAAAGTTACACCTAAGGGAGAAACTGAATTAACTGCTGAAGAAAGACTTCTAAGAGCAATATTCGGTGAAAAAGCTAGAGAAGTAAGAGATACTTCTTTAAGAGTTCCTCATGGTGAAGCTGGTATTATCGTTGATGTAAAAGTATTTACAAGAGAAAATGGTGACGAGTTAAATCCAGGAGTTAATGAGCTAGTAAGATGTTATATAGCTCAAAAGAGAAAAATATCTGTTGGAGATAAGATGGCTGGACGTCATGGTAATAAAGGGGTTATATCAAGAGTTCTTCCTGAAGAAGATATGCCATTTTTACCAGATGGAAGACCGTTACAAATATGTTTAAATCCATTAGGGGTTCCATCTCGTATGAACATCGGTCAGGTACTAGAAGTTCACTTAGGATGGGCAGCAAGTCAATTAGGATGGCATATAGCTACTCCTGTATTTGATGGAGCAACTGAAAAAGATATAGAAGAATGCTTAGAAAAAGCAGGATATAATGCTAATGGGAAAACTGTTTTATATGATGGTAGAACAGGAGAAGCTTTCGATAATGAAGTAACTGTTGGTATAATGTATATCTTAAAACTAGCTCACTTAGTTGATGATAAGATACACGCAAGATCTACAGGACCATATTCATTAGTAACTCAACAGCCTCTTGGTGGTAAGGCACAATTTGGTGGTCAAAGATTCGGAGAAATGGAAGTTTGGGCATTAGAAGCATATGGTGCTGCACATACACTACAAGAGATATTAACTGTTAAATCAGATGATGTTGTAGGTAGAGTTAAAACTTATGAAGCTATAGTTAAGGGTGAAAATATTCCTGAACCAGGAGTTCCAGAATCATTTAAGGTTCTTATAAAAGAACTTCAAGCTTTATGTTTAGATGTTAAAGTTTTAAACGGAGATAACCAAGAAGTAAAACTTAAAGAGTTTGCTGAAGAAGATATGGAAGATTTAGAGGTTAACATTGAAGGAACAGAAGATGTTGTTTCTGATGATGTGAATATAGATGATAGTTATACAATGCTAGAGGAAGAAGTTGAGGAAGAAGTAGAGTTTGATAACTTTGCATTAGAAGGCTTCCATGAAGAAGACTTAGAACTTGATGATTTTGTAAATGATGAACACTAATTTTGAAGGGAGGATGTACCCTTGTTTGAATTGAATAATTTTGATGCTATACAAATAGGTTTAGCTTCACCAGATCAAATAAGAGAATGGTCAAGAGGTGAAGTTAAAAAACCTGAAACAATAAACTATAGAACCTTAAAACCGGAAAGAGATGGTCTATTCTGTGAAAGAATTTTTGGACCTATCAAAGACTGGGAATGTCATTGTGGAAAGTACAAAAGAGTAAGATATAAGGGCATAGTTTGTGATAGATGTGGAGTTGAGGTTACTAAGGCTAAGGTAAGAAGAGAAAGAATGGGGCATATTGAACTGGCTGCCCCAGTTTCTCACATTTGGTACTTCAAAGGAATTCCATCAAGAATGGGATTACTTTTAGATATGTCACCAAGAGCTTTAGAAAAAATATTATACTTCGCTTCATATGTTGTAATAGATCCTAAAGAAACACCATTATTAAAGAAGCAACTTCTTAATGAAAAAGAATATAGAGAAGCAGCAGATAAATATGGTGAAGAAAGCTTTGTAGCTGGAATGGGAGCAGAAGCAGTTCAAGAATTACTTGGAGAAATCGACTTAGAATCACAATCAAGAGATCTTAAAGAAGAATTAAAAGTAAGCACTGGACAAAAGAAAGTTAGAATAATAAGAAGACTAGAAGTTGTTGAGTCTTTTAGAAAATCAGGAAATGATCCAAGATGGATGGTTATTAATGTAATACCAGTAATACCTCCTGATTTAAGACCAATGGTTCAATTAGATGGTGGAAGATTTGCTACTTCAGATTTAAATGATTTATATAGAAGAGTTATTAATAGAAATAACAGACTTAAAAAATTATTAGATCTAGGAGCACCTGATATTATTGTTAGAAATGAAAAAAGAATGCTTCAAGAAGCAGTTGATGCATTAATAGACAATGGTAGAAGAGGAAGACCTGTAACAGGACCTGGAAACAGACCTCTTAAGTCATTATCAGATATGCTTAAAGGTAAGCAAGGTAGATTTAGACAAAACTTACTTGGTAAGAGAGTTGACTATTCTGGTAGATCAGTTATAGTTGTTGGACCAGAATTAAAAATGTACCAATGTGGACTTCCAAAAGAAATGGCTTTAGAATTATTTAAGCCTTTTGTAATGAAGAAGTTAGTTGAAGATGGTGTAGCACACAATATTAAGAGTGCGAAGAGAATGGTTGAAAGAGTTAATAATCAAGTATGGGATGTACTTGAAGAAGTTATTACTGATCATCCAGTCTTATTAAACCGTGCACCTACTCTACATAGACTTGGTATTCAAGCTTTCCAACCAATTTTAGTAGAAGGTAGAGCTATAAAATTACATCCATTAGTATGTACAGCATATAATGCTGACTTTGATGGTGACCAAATGGCTGTTCACGTTCCATTATCAGTTGAAGCTCAAGCAGAAGCAAGATTCTTAATGTTAGCTGCTGGTAATATAATGAAACCTTCAGATGGTAAACCAGTTTGTGTACCTACACAGGATATGGTTTTAGGTTCATACTATTTAACTATGGATAAGTCTGGAGCTAAAGGTGAAGGAAAAGTATTTGCTTCTAAAGATGAGGCTATAATGGCTTATGAAGTAGGAGAAATAGCTATACATGCTGAAATCAAAGTAAGGATGTTTAAAGAAATAAATGGAGAGGTAAGATCAGGAATAATTACTACAACTGTAGGTAAAATAATATTCAATGAATCTATCCCTCAAGATTTAGGTTTTGTTAATAGAGATAATAAAGATGAAGAATTTAACTTAGAAGTTGATTTCTTAATAACTAAAAAGTCATTAGGAAAGATAATAGATAAATGTTATACTGTTCACGGTCCTACAAATACTTCTATAATGTTAGATAAGATAAAAGCTTTAGGATATCACTATTCATCAATTGGAGCTGTAACAGTAGCTGCTTCCGATATGATAGTACCTGAGGCTAAATATACTCTTCTTAAAGAAGCTGATGAAACGGTTGAGAAAATTGAGAAGATGTATAAGAGAGGTTTCATATCAGAAGAAGAAAGATATGAAAGAGTTATAGAGAAATGGACTAAGACAACAGAAGATGTAGCTGATGCACTTATGGATAGCTTGGATAAATTTAACCCAATATTCATGATGGCTGACTCTGGAGCCAGAGGTTCTAAATCTCAGATCAAGCAATTAGCAGGTATGAGAGGACTTATGGCGAGTCCAACTGGTAAGATTATAGAATTACCAATCAGAGCTTCATTTAGAGAAGGTCTTGAAGTATTAGAATACTTTATTTCTACACACGGAGCTAGAAAAGGTAATGCTGATACAGCTCTTAAGACAGCTGACTCAGGATACTTAACAAGAAGACTTGTTGACGTATCACAAGATGTTATAGTAAGAGAAATAGATTGTGGTACAACAGAAGGTATCTATGTTTCAGAAATCAAAGAAGGTAATGAAGCAATCGAAGGATTAGCTGAAAGACTTTATGGTAGATATACAGCAGAGCCAATTATAAATCCAGAAACTGGAGAGGTTATGGTAGAAGCTGATGAATATATGGATTTAGCTACTGCTGAAAAAGTTGCAGCTACTGGAATTAAAAAAGTTAAAATTAGATCTGTATTTACATGTAAGTGTAAAGTTGGAGTATGTTCTAAGTGTTATGGTATGAACATGGCAACAGCACAAAAAATAAATATAGGTGAAGCTGTAGGAATTATAGCAGCTCAATCAATCGGAGAACCTGGTACTCAGCTTACAATGAGAACATTCCACACAGGGGGAGTAGTTGGAGCCGATATCACACAAGGTCTTCCAAGAGTTGAAGAGTTATTTGAAGCTAGAAAGCCAAAGGGATTAGCAATAGTAACTGAAATTCCAGGTACAGTAAGAGTTGAAGAAACTAAGAAAAAGAGAACTGTATTTGTAACATCTGAAGATGGTGAAGAAAGAAGTTATGAAATTCCATTTGGATCAAGATTAAAAGTATCAGATGATGATATTATCGAAGCTGGTGATGAGATTACTGAAGGTTCAGTAAACCCTCATGATATTGCAGCTATTAAAGGTATAGATGGTGCAAGAAAATATCTATTATCAGAAGTACAAAAAGTTTATAGACTACAAGGTGTTGATATCAATGATAAGCACTTAGAAGTAGTTGTTAGACAAATGACAAGAAAAGTTAAAGTTTTAGATTCAGGTGATACTGAACTATTACCAGGTACTATGATAGATATGTTTGACTTTGAAGAAGAAAATGCTAGAGTAAGAGAATTTGGCGGTGAAGAAGCTAAGGGAGAGCAAGCACTACTTGGTATAACTAAAGCAGCGTTAGCTACAGATAGTTTCTTATCAGCAGCTTCATTCCAAGAAACTACTAGAGTTCTTACAGAAGCAGCTATCAAAGGAAAAATAGACCCATTAGTTGGATTGAAAGAAAATGTTATTATTGGTAAGTTAATACCAGCTGGTACTGGAATGATGAGATACAGAAATCTAAAGATAGATGTTGAGGATGTTCCAGTAGAAAATGAAGTTTTAGATTCAATAGAATAAAGAGATTCAATTTTATTGACATGTGTATGCTTAAATGATAAAATACGAATTGTGTGATTTTTAAGAAACACATCAATATAATTGTCTGCATGAATTCATGGAGGCAAAGTTAAAAGCTATGCCTCTATGATATTTTATATAACTAAGAAATAAATTATATAAAATATCGCAAATGATTGTTAAAAAATGTAAAATATATATAGGTTTTTAATTATTAAAATAAAGAAACTTATATTAGAATTATTATTGGTACAAAGTAAATTATTACTTATGTTTCAATGATTTATAAAATTGCTTTTATCTTAAATATTAGATATATAGATAAAAAAATTTCAGGAGGTGAAAAAATGCCAACTATTAGCCAATTAGTAAGAAAAGGCAGAAAAACTGTTATCAACAAGTCAACAGCACCAGCACTTAATGAGTGTCCACAAAGAAGAGGGGTTTGTACAGTTGTTAAAACAACTACTCCTAAGAAGCCTAACTCAGCGTTAAGAAAAATTGCAAGAGTAAGACTTACAAATGGATTCGAAGTAACTGCATACATTGGTGGTGTAGGACACAACTTACAAGAGCACAGCGTTGTTCTTATAAGAGGTGGTAGAGTTAAGGACCTTCCTGGTGTTAGATACCATATCGTAAGAGGAGCACTTGACTGTGCTGGAGTAGCTAACAGAATGCAAGGAAGATCAAAGTACGGTGCTAAAAAGCCGAAGGCAAAAAAGTAGTTTAAACTATTAACTACACTAGTGCTTGTCTTCAGCATTTACATAGATTTACAAATTAAGTTTATATAGATGAAGAGGCGAAGCACTTTACGGCAATATTTATTGCAGAGTACCAATGAACTTAAATTTATCATGTTAAGGAGGGAAGAAAAGTGCCAAGAAAAGGACATATCGCAAAAAGAGATGTATTACCAGATCCAATATACAATTCAAAGGTTGTTACAAAGTTAGTAAACAATGTAATGGAAGATGGTAAAAAAGGAGTAGCACAAAGAATATGCTACGACGCGTTTGAAATAGTGGCGCAAAAAACAGGCAAAGACGCTTTAGAAGTATTTGAAGAAGCTATGAACAATATAATGCCTTTATTAGAAGTTAAAGCTAGAAGAATAGGTGGTGCTAACTACCAAGTTCCAATAGAAGTTAGACCTGAAAGAAGACAGACTTTAGGACTAAGATGGCTTTTAGATGCTTCAAGAAAAAGAGGCGAAAAGGTAATGGCTCAAAGATTAGCTGGAGAATTAATGGATGCAGCTAACAATACTGGAGCAGCTGTTAAGAAGAGAGAAGATACTCACAAGATGGCTGAAGCAAACAAAGCATTTGCTCATTACAGATACTAATATACAAACTGTTTTGGACTTTTGCCAAAACAGTTTTGTCGAATTTAAAATTACTCGTTGAGAGGAGGACTACAGATGGCAAGAAAATATCCATTAGATAAATTCCGTAACTTCGGAATAATGGCTCACATAGATGCTGGTAAAACAACAACTACTGAGCGTATATTATTTTATGCTGGTAAAACACATAAAATAGGTGAAACTCATGAAGGTGCTTCACAAATGGACTGGATGGAACAAGAAAAAGAAAGAGGTATAACAATTACTTCTGCTGCAACTACTTGTGAATGGAAAGGCCATGAATTAAATATAATAGATACTCCTGGTCACGTAGATTTCACAGTTGAAGTTGAAAGATCATTAAGAGTACTTGATGGAGCTGTTACAGTTCTAGATGCAAAGAGTGGGGTTGAACCACAAACTGAAACTGTTTGGAGACAGGCAGATAAATACGGTGTACCAAGAATGATATATGTAAACAAGATGGATGCTACAGGTGCAGACTTCTTTAGATGTATCAACACTGTAAGAGATAGATTAAAAGCTAACGCTGTTCCAATACAAATTCCAATCGGAACAGAAGATCAATTCCAAGGAATGGTAGACTTAATAACTAATAAAGCTATTGTATTCTATGATGATCTTGGAAAAGACGTTAGATATGAAGATATCCCTGCTGATTTAGCAGACCAAGCTGAAGAATACAGAATGGCTTTATTAGAAGCTGTTGCTGAGACTGATGAAGAGTTAATGGAAAAGTACTTAGAAGGTGAAGAATTAGCAGAAGAAGAAATAATGGTAGCTTTAAGAAAAGCAACTATAGCTAATGAAATAGTTCCATGTATCTGTGGATCATCTTACAAGAATAAAGGTGTTCAACAAATGATCGATGGAGTTGTTGCCTTCTTACCATCACCATTAGATATTCCTGCAGTTAATGGAGTTACTTTAGAAGGTGAAGAAGATACAAGAGAAGCATCAGATGAAGCTCCAATGTCAGCTTTAGCATTTAAGATAGCTACTGATCCATTCGTTGGAAAACTTGCTTTCACAAGAATTTACTCAGGTGTTATGCAAAGCGGAACATATGTATTAAATTCTACTAAGGGCAAGAAAGAAAGAATCGGAAGACTTGTTAAGATGCACGCTAACCACAGAGAAGAGGTTGAGTCATTAGAAGCAGGTGAATTAGGAGCTATAATTGGATTAAAGAACACTACAACAGGGGATACACTTTGTGTAGAAAACAATCCAATAATATTAGAATCAATGGAATTCCCAGAACCAGTTATATCTGTAGCAATAGAGCCAAAGACAAAAGCTGGTCAAGAAAAGATGGGATTAGCATTAGCTAAATTAGCTGAAGAAGATCCAACATTCAGAACTCATACAGATCAAGAAACTGGTCAAACAATTATAGCAGGTATGGGAGAGCTTCACTTAGAAATCATAGTTGATAGATTAACTAGAGAATTCAAAGTTGAATGTAACGTTGGTGCTCCTCAAGTTGCTTATAAAGAAACAATCAGAAAAGCTGTTAAAGCTGAAGCTAAATATGCTAAGCAATCAGGTGGTAAGGGTCAATACGGTCATGCTGTTATTGAAATGGAACCAACTGAAGGAGAATATAAATTTGAAAATGCTATCGTTGGGGGAGCTATTCCAAAGGAATACATTCCAGCTATAGACAATGGTATTCAAGAAGCAGCTAAAAATGGGGTTATAGCAGGATATGAAACTATTAACTTCAAGGTTAAATTAGTTCATGGATCATACCACGAAGTTGACTCATCTGAAATGGCATTTAAGATTGCGGGATCTATGGCATTTAAGAATGCTATGGCAAAAGCAGATCCAGTATTACTTGAGCCAGTAGAAAAGGTTGAAGTTACAGTTCCAGAAGAATATATGGGAGATGTAATGGGTGACCTTAACTCAAGAAGAGGAAGAATTGAAGGTATGGAAGCTATAAACGGAGCTCAAATAATAAGAGCATTCGTTCCACTTTCAGAAATGTTTGGATATGCAACTACTTTAAGATCAAGAACTCAAGGTAGAGGAACTTATTCAATGGTATTTGACCACTTCGAAGAAGTGCCAAAGAGCATTCAAGAAAAAATTAAAAGTGAAAGAAATTAATTCACTTTAGTTATAAAATTTAGCAATGTTGCTCATAATTAATGTATGAGTAGCATTACTAAATGAAAATTTGTATAAGTATAGAAAAGTATGATTAAATTAGATATAATAACTAAGAAGGTTATAATAATCTAATTTCTATAAAAGGAGGATTTTACAATGGCAAAGCAAAAATTCGAAAGAAGCAAACCACACGTAAACATTGGAACAATCGGTCACGTTGACCACGGTAAGACAACTTTAACAGCTGCAATCACAACTGTTTTAGCAAACAGAGGATTAGCAGAATCATTTAAATATGATGAAATTGATAAGGCTCCAGAAGAAAAAGAAAGAGGAATCACAATCAATACAGCTCACGTTGAATACCAAACAGAAAACAGACACTATGCTCACGTTGACTGTCCAGGACACGCTGACTATGTTAAGAACATGATTACAGGAGCTGCTCAAATGGATGGAGCTATCTTAGTTGTTTCAGCTGCAGATGGTCCAATGCCACAAACAAGAGAACACATCCTACTAGCATCAAGAGTTGGAGTTGACTACATAGTAGTATTCTTAAACAAAGCTGATATGGTAGATGATGAAGAATTATTAGAATTAGTTGAAATGGAAGTTAGAGAATTATTATCAGAATACAACTTCCCAGGAGATGACATTCCAGTAATAAAGGGTTCAGCTTTACAAGCATTAGAAAACCCAACAGATGAAAAAGCTATAGCACCAATCTTAGAATTAATGGAAGCTGTTGATAGCTATATCCCAACTCCAGAAAGAGCAACAGATAAGCCATTCTTAATGCCAGTAGAAGATGTATTCACAATCACTGGTAGAGGAACAGTTGCTACAGGAAGAGTTGAAAGAGGAGTTCTTCACGTAGGAGACGAAGTAGAAATCGTTGGATTAGCAGAAGAAAGCAGAAAAGTAGTAGTAACAGGAATAGAAATGTTCAGAAAGTTACTAGACGAAGCGCAAGCTGGAGATAACGTTGGAGTTCTTTTAAGAGGAGTTCAAAGAACTGACATCGAAAGAGGTCAAGTATTAGCAAAGACTGGATCAGTTAAGCCACACAACAAGTTCGTAGGTCAAGTATACGTACTTAAAAAAGAAGAAGGTGGAAGACATACTCCATTCTTCGATGGATATAGACCACAATTCTACTTCAGAACAACAGACGTTACTGGTTCAATCAAATTACCAGAAGGAATGGAAATGGTTATGCCAGGAGACCACATCGATATGAATGTTGAATTAATCACTAGAGTTGCTATGGACGAAGGATTAAGATTCGCTATCAGAGAAGGTGGAAGAACTGTAGGTTCAGGAGTTGTTACTAGCATAATAGAATAGTAACTTCTATAATAAAAGTAAGAATTTAAAATAAGTAATTAATTTGTGATCACATTTAGAGAGTAAGGGGACGCCTTTACTCTCTTTTTTATTATTATTAAATATTTTTATTATTATTAAATAAAATTATTCATCTTATGTAAATGATTAATATATTTAAAATAGTTAAAAATAATAATAATGAAAAAAATCTGGTGAAAAATTACACTAAAAAATGTATTGATAAAAGAGAGGATAGCATATAAAATATATTTGCTGAAGAAATTATATATAATAATACAAGAAAAGCGATGTTTTAAAAATTAAGAAAAATGATAAAAAAACTCTTGAAAAGCCTATGTAAACATAGTATAATGTAGGAGTTGTATAGCGAACAGCGATGAGTCAGGAGGTTGCCGGACTTCCGGGTTAATTCCTGATGAGTATGTTAGGATCTAGAATCCAACGACAGGGGTTTTGTAGTACCATGTGTTAAAGTGTGAAACACGTGGAACAGTTTATAGAACATCCGCTGTTGTGCGTTAGAAGTAAAGCGTACATGAAAAGGAGGGAAACCAAGATGTCAAAACAAAAAATAAGAATCAGATTAAAGGCTTTTGATCACAATATTTTAGATCAATCAGCTGAAAAAATTGTTGAAACAGCTAAATCAACAGGAGCAAAGGTTGCAGGTCCAGTACCACTACCAACTGAAAAAGATGTTGTTACTATATTAAGAGCTGTTCACAAATACAAAGATTCAAGAGAGCAATTCGAAATCAGAACACACAAGAGATTAATTGATATAGTTAATCCATCACCAAAGACAGTTGATGCGTTAATGAGATTAAACTTACCAGCTGGTGTTGATATCGAAATTAAGCTATAATAAATATTTATTAAATAAACAGTTTGAACTATTATGATTGTATAACAATCCGCTAATATGTTTAGGAGGTGTAGATACATGAAAAAAGCTATATTAGGAAAGAAAATTGGGATGACTCAAATCTTTGATGCTAACGGAAAAGTTGTTCCTGTAACTGTAGTAGAAGCTGGCCCATGTGTTGTTGTTCAAAAGAAGACTATCGAAAAAGATGGTTATGAAGCAATACAAGTTGGTTTTGGAGACGTAAGAGAAAAGTTAGTTAATAAGCCAAAGAAGGGACACTATGCTAAGGCAGGAGTTTCATTAAAGAGAAGATTAAAGGAATTAAGATTAGAAGATTGTTCAGCTTATGAAGTTGGTCAAGAAATAAAGGCTGATTTATTTGAAGTTGGAGAAAAAGTTGATGTATCAGGAGTTTCTAAAGGTAAGGGATTCCAAGGTGTTATCAAGAGATGGAATGCTAACAGAGGACCTATGAGTCACGGTTCTAAGTTCCATAGAGCTGTTGGTTCAATGGGAGCTTCATCAGATCCATCAAGAACTTTCAAAAACAAACATATGCCAGGACATATGGGTGCTGTAAATACAACAGTATTAAACTTAGAAGTAGTTAAGGTTATAGCTGAAAAGAACTTAATACTAATCAAGGGTGGTATCCCAGGACCTAATAAAGGTACAGTAGTAATAAGAAATGCAGTTAAAGCTTAATTTCTGTAGAAAGGAGGAAACAGAATGCCTACAGTAGGATTATTTAATCAAGAAGGAAAACAAGTTGGAGATATCCAATTAAATAATAATGTGTTCGGAGTTGAAGTTAATACAGATGCTATGCATCAAGTAGTAGTTGCTTTATTAGCAAACAAGAGACAAGGAACTCAATCAGCTAAAACAAGAGCTGAGGTTAGAGGAGGCGGAATCAAGCCTTGGAGACAAAAGGGAACTGGTAGAGCAAGACAAGGTTCTATTAGATCACCTCAATGGATAAAAGGTGGTATTGTTTTTGCACCAAAACCAAGAGATTACAGAGTTTCAGTTCCAAAGAGCATGAGAAGAGTTGCTATGAAATCTGCTTTAACTAGCAAGGTTCAAGATAACCAAATGGTAGTACTTGAAGCATTATCATTCGAAGCTCCAAAGACTAAAAATATGGTTGAGGTTTTAAAAGCATTTGATGCTAAGAAAACTTTAATAGTAACTGGAGAATCTAACGAAGTACTTTACAAATCAGCTAGAAATATCGCTGATGTACAAATTATGCCAGTTAACAACATCAATGTTTATGATTTATTAAAGTTTGAGAAATTAATCATAACTAAGGATGCTGTATCAAAAATTGAGGAGGTGTACGCATAATGACAAGCTATGATATTATAAGAAAGCCTGTTATCACTGAAAAAAGTATGACTGCTATGGCAGACAAGAAGTACACTTTCATAGTTCAAATAAATGCTAACAAAGTTCAAATCAAAAAAGCTGTAGAAGAAATCTTCGGCGTTAAGGTTGAAAAAGTTCAGACTTTAAGAACTATGGGAAAAACAAAGAGAATGGGCGTACATGTAGGAAAAAGAGCAGACTTCAAGAAAGCAGTTATTACTTTAACTGAAGACAGTAAGAACATAGAATTCTTTGAAGGAATGCAATAACGCGAATAAAGCGTATTATTGGTATTTAATACCAGAGAAGCTTAAGTAAGGAGGGAATTTACATGGCAGTTAAAAAGTTTAGACCAACTACCCCATCAAGAAGACAAATGACTATGGCTACTTTTGAAGAAGTTACAACAAGTACTCCTGAGAAGTCACTTTTAGTTTCATTAACTAAAACTGGTGGTAGAAATGCACAAGGTAAAATAACTGTTAGACACCACGGTGGTGGAGCTAAGAGAAAATATAGAGTTATAGATTTCAAGAGAAATAAGGACGGTATTCCAGCAAAGGTTGCTACAATAGAATACGATCCAAACAGAACAGCATACATTGCATTAGTTGTATATGCTGATGGTGAAAAGAGATATATAATTGCTCCAGTTGGATTAAAGGTTGGAGATGTTATAGTTTCAGGAGCAGATGCTGATATAAAAGTAGGTAACGCTCTTCCATTAAAGAACATACCAGTAGGTACATTTGTACACAACATAGAATTACAAATTGGCAAAGGTGGCCAAATGGTAAGATCAGCTGGTACTTCAGCTCAATTAATGGCTAAAGAAGGTAACTATGCTACATTAAGATTGCCTTCAGGTGAAATGAGATATGTTAGAATCGAATGTAGAGCTACAATCGGAACTGTTTCAAATACTACTAACGATATAATCAATATCGGTAAAGCTGGTAGAAAGAGACATATGGGATGGAGACCTACAGTTAGAGGTTCTGTAATGAATCCTTGCGATCACCCTCACGGTGGTGGTGAAGGTAGATCACCTATCGGTAGACCAAGTCCAGTTACTCCATGGGGTAAACCAGCACTTGGATACAAGACTAGAAAGAATAAGAAGTATTCTGACAAATTCATAATAAAGAGAAGAAACGATAAGTAGTATGAAGAGAAATTAATATTCTCTTCATGGCTTGTCAGCCTAGAGATTATGAAGGGAGGCAAATTATAGTGAGTAGATCAACAAAAAAAGGACCTTTCGTACACGAAGGACTTATAAAGAAAATCGAAGAAATGAATGCTAGTGGAGATAAGAAGGTTGTTAAAACTTGGTCAAGAAGTTCAACAATATTCCCACAAATGATTGGTCATACAATTGCTGTTCACGATGGAAGAAAGCATGTTCCAGTTTTCGTTAGCGAAGATATGGTTGGACACAAGCTTGGTGAGTTCGCATTAACTAGAACTTACAGAGGACACGATTATGACGAAAAAGCAGCAAGAAAAAGAAAGTAATCCCGGAAAGGAGGAACATAAATGGAAGCTAGAGCTATAGCTAAATATGTTAGAATGTCTCCAACAAAAGTAGGAGTAGTTCTTGATTTAATAAGAGGAAAAAATATTCAAGAGGCTTTCGCTATTTTACAATATACTCCAAAAGATGCAGCTGTTGTTATAAATAAAGTTTTAAAATCAGCTGTTGCTAATGCAGAAAATAATCACGAAATGGATGTAGAAAGATTATATGTAGCAGAAGCATTCGTTGGTGCAGGTCCAACACTTAAGAGATTCAGACCTATGGATCACGGTAAAGCGTTTAGAATAAACAAGAGAACAAGTAACATTACACTTGTAGTTAGAGAAAGAGCTTAAAAAGAAGGAGGGAAATCAAGTGGGTCAAAAAGTACATCCTCACGGACTTAGAGTAGGAGTTATCAAGGATTGGGATGCTAAGTGGTATGCTTCAAAGAAGAATTTCGCTGATAATCTAATCGAAGATAACAAAATAAGAGAATTCGTAAAGAAGGAACTTTTCTCAGCTGGTATTTCAAAGATTGAAATTGAAAGAGCTGCAAAGAGAGTTAAGTTAAATATATATACTGCTAAACCAGGTGTTATTATAGGAAAAGGTGGAGCAGGAATTGAAGCTTTAAAAGCTAAATTAGCTAAAGTTGTTGATAATAAGAATTTATTAATCAATATAGTTGAAGTTAAAAATTCTGAAGCAGATGCTCAATTAATGGCAGAAAATATAGCTGCTCAATTAGAAAAAAGAGTATCATTTAGAAGAGCTATGAAGCAAAGTATCCAAAGAGCTATGAGACTTGGAGCAAAAGGTGTTAAAACTGCTTGTTCAGGTAGATTAGGTGGAGCTGAAATAGCAAGAACTGAACAATATCATGAAGGAACAATTCCACTACAAACTTTAAGAGCGGACATCGATTATGGTTTTGCAGAAGCTGACACAACTTATGGAAAGATCGGCGTAAAAGTTTGGGTTTATAATGGAGAAGTTCTTCCAACTAAAAAAGTTGAAAAGAAGGAAGAAGTTAACGCATAAGAAAGGAGGAATTAGTCATGTTAATGCCTAAAAGAGTTAAGCATCGTAAGGTACAACGTGGTAGAATGAAGGGAAAAGCTACAAGAGGTAATTTCCTTGCATACGGAGATTTTGGTATTCAAGCAATGAACTGTGGTTGGATTACTAGTAATCAAATTGAATCTGCCAGAATTGCTATAAACAGATATATAAGAAGAGGAGGAAAACTTTGGATAAAGATTTTCCCAGATAAGCCAGTTACTGAAAAACCAGCTGAAACAAGAATGGGTTCAGGTAAAGGTTCACCAGAATACTGGGTAGCAGTAGTTAAACCTGGTAGAGTTTTATTCGAATTATCAGGAGTTAATGAAGAAGTTGCAAGAGAAGCTATGAGACTTGCATCACACAAACTTCCTGTAAAGTGTAAATTCGTTACAAGAAGAGATTTTGAGGAAATGGGTGGTGAAGAATAATGAAGGCTAGAGAATTAAAAGAATTAAGAGCAAATAATCCTCAAGATTTAAAGGTTAAATTAAATGACCTTAAGGCTGAGTTATTCAACTTAAGATTCCAATTAGCTACAGGTCAATTAGAAAACCCTATGAGAATAAGAGAAGTAAAGAAATCTATAGCCCAAATCAAAACCATCATTAGAGAAGAAGAGATCAGGGCTTTCGAGCAGTAAATCTGAAAGGAGGTAACTCTTAATGGAAAGAGGATTAAGAAAGAAAAGAATAGGTAGAGTTGTTTCAGATAAAATGGATAAAACAATAGTTGTTGCTGTTGAGACTAAGGTTAGACACCCATTATATGGTAAAACAGTTAATAGAACAACTAAGTTTAAAGCTCATGATGAAAACAATGAAGCTAAAATTAATGATAGAGTTTTAATTATGGAAACTAGACCATTATCTAAGGATAAGAGATGGAGACTTGTTGAAATAGTTGAAAAAGCTAAATAGGCTTTAAGTCTGAAAGGAGGGTAATTCAATGATACAACAACAAACCTTACTAAAAGTAGCAGATAACTCAGGTGCAAAGGAAATAATGTGCATAAGAGTTTTAGGCGGATCAAAGAGAAAGTTCGGTAACATTGGAGATGTAATAGTTGCTAGCGTTAAAAGTGCAACACCAGGCGGAGTTGTTAAAAAGGGAGACGTTGTAAAAGCTGTTATAGTTAGATCAGTTAGAGGATTAAGAAGAGCTGACGGTTCATACATTAAGTTTGATGAAAATGCAGCTGTTATTATAAAGGATGATAAGCAACCAAGAGGAACTCGTATCTTCGGACCAGTTGCTAGGGAGCTAAGAGATAACGAATTTAACAAGATTTTATCATTAGCACCTGAAGTTCTATAATGGAGGAGGTGTCTTATTTGAAGGTACATGTTAGAAAAAACGACACAGTTGTAGTTGTTTCTGGTAAAGATAAAGGAAAAACTGGTGAAGTTTTAAAAGTATATCCTAAAACAGGTAAAGTTATTGTTCAAGGAGTTAATATAGTTAAAAAGCACCAAAAACCAAGCAGAGCAAATATGCAAGGTGGAATAGTTGAAAGAGAAGGAGCTATATACAGCTCAAAAGTTATGTTATACTGCACAAAGTGCAAAAATGCTACAAGAATTAGTAACAGAATATTAGAAGATGGTACTAAGGTTAGAGCTTGTAAGAAGTGCGGAGAAACATTCTAGAATCTGAAAGGAGGTACTAAATTATGACAACAAGACTTCAAGAGAAGTATCAAAAAGAAGTAATTCCAGCTATGATTGAAAAGTTCGGATATAAAAATATAATGGAAGTTCCAAAGCTTGAGAAGATAGTTATCAACATGGGTGTTGGAGAAGCTAAGGACAATCAAAAAATATTAGAAGCAGCAGTTAATGATTTAAGCATTATTGCAGGTCAAAAGCCAATCTTAACAAGAGCAAAGAAATCAGTTGCTAACTTTAAGATAAGAGAAAACATGGCTTTAGGATGTAAAGTTACATTAAGAAAAGCAAAAATGTATGAATTTGCTGACAAGCTAATGACAATTGCTTTACCAAGAGTTAGAGACTTCAGAGGAGTTTCAAGCAAAGCTTTTGATGGTAGAGGAAATTACTCATTAGGAGTTAAAGAACAATTAATATTCCCAGAAATTGAATACGATAAAATCGATAAGGTTAGAGGAATGGATATTATCTTCGTAACAACAGCTAACACTGACGAAGAAGCAAGAGAATTATTAAGATTCCTTGGTATGCCATTTGCTCAATAATAAGGAGGGGAAACCGTGGCACGTAAGGCTATTATTGAAAAGTGGAAAAAAGAACCTAAATATAAAACAAGAGCTTATACAAGATGTAGAATATGTGGAAGACCACATTCAGTATTAAAGAAGTTTGGTATATGCCGTATATGTTTTAGAGAACTTGCTTACAAGGGTCAAATCCCTGGTTGTAAGAAAGCAAGTTGGTAAAAAACTGATATAGTGAAAGGAGGCACATTAAATGGTTATGACAGATCCTATCGCAGATTTGCTTACTCGTATCAGAAACGCAAATTCTGTTAAACATGAAGTAGTAGAAGTTCCTTCATCAAACGTGAAGAAGGCTATTGCAAATATATTATTACAAGAGGGATACATTAAAGAATTAGAGGAATATAACGATGGTGTTGTTCCAATGTTAAGAATATCTCTTAAGTATGGTGCAGATAAAGAAAGAGTTATAACTGGTATAAAGAGAATTTCTAAACCAGGACTAAGAGTTTACTGCAAGAAAGATGAAATTCCAAAGGTATTAAGCGGACTAGGAATAGCTATAATATCAACATCAACTGGTTTATTAGTTGATAGAGAAGCTAGAAAAGCTGGATTAGGCGGAGAAGTAGTTTGCTACGTTTGGTAATTCCAAATTAGAAAGTAACTAGATTAACATATATAAGAACAAGTAAAACAGGAGGTGCGATTATGTCAAGAGTAGGTAGATTGCCTATAACTATACCTGCAGGCGTAACTGTAGCTGTTTCAGCAGATAATGTTGTTTCAGTTAAGGGTCCAAAGGGCGAACTTGTTAAAGCTATGAACAAAGACATGAATATAGCAGTTGAAAATAACCATGTTGTGGTTACTAGACCTAGCGATCAAAAAGAGCATAGAGCTCTTCACGGATTAACTAGAGCATTAATCAACAACATGATAATCGGAGTTGAAAAAGGATTTGAAAAGAGCTTAGAATTAATCGGTGTTGGTTACAGAGCTCAATTACAAGGAAAGAAACTTGTAATGAACTTAGGATATTCACATCCAGTTGAAATAGAACCACTTGAAGGTGTTACTTTCGAAACTCCAGCTGCAACAAAAGTTATTGTTAAAGGAATAGACAAGGAAAAGGTTGGAGCTGCTGCGGCTGATATAAGATCATGGAGAAAACCTGAACCATATAAGGGTAAAGGAATTAAGTATGATAACGAAGTAATCAGACGTAAAGAAGGTAAAACTGGTAAGAAATAATAGAAAGGAGTGAAACCTTTATGTTTAAGAAGGTAGACAGAAAAGCTAGTAGAGAAAGACGTCACCTAAGAGTACGTAAGAAAATTTCTGGTACTCCTGAAAGACCAAGACTTTCAGTATATAGAAGTGAAAAAAATATATATGCTCAAATTATAGATGATGTTAATTCAGTAACATTAGTTTCAGCTTCAAGCTTAGATAAAGCAGTTGATGTTAAAGTTGGCGGAAATAAAGAAGCAGCTAAATTAGTTGGTGAATTAATAGCTAAAAAAGCTTTAGAAAAAGGAATCTCAGAAGTAGTATTCGACAGAGGTGGATACGTATATCATGGAAGAGTTCAATCTTTAGCTGAAGCTGCTAGAGAAGCAGGCTTAAAATTCTAATAAACAAGGAGGGAAATACATGAGAATCGATCCTAGCACACTAGACCTTAAGGAAAAGGTTGTTAATATAAACAGAGTAACTAAGGTTGTTAAGGGTGGTAGAAACTTCAGATTCAGCGCTTTAGTAGTTGTTGGCGACGAGAACGGACACGTAGGCGTTGGAATGGGTAAGTCAATAGAAATCCCAGAAGCAATTAAAAAAGGAATAGAAGACGCTAAGAAACACTTAGTAAGTGTTGCTATAGTTGGAACAACTGTTCCTCATCAAATATATGGAAAATTCGGAACTGGTAAAGTTCTTATAATGCCAGCTAAAGAAGGTACAGGAGTTATCGCTGGAGGTCCAGCTAGATCTGTATTAGAATTAGCAGGATTAAAGGATGTTAGAGCTAAGTCATTAGGTTCAAACAATCCAAAAAACATGGTAAATGCTACAATTAACGGTTTAGCAAACTTAAGAACAGCTGAAGATATAGCTAAATTAAGAGGCAAAACTGTTGAAGAAATTTTAGGTTAGGAGGGAAAAGCAATGGCAAAAATTAAAGTTACTCTTGTTAAGAGTTTAATTGGAAGAAAAAAAGACCATATTGCTACTGCACATGCCCTTGGACTAAAAAAGATTGGTAAGACAGTAGAACATGAAGAAACTCCTCAAATCAGAGGAATGATTAATAAAGTTGACTATCTACTAAAAGTAGAAGAAGTTTAGTAAGAGGAGGTGCATTGAGTAATGAAGCTTCATGAATTAAAGCCAGCAGCTGGAAGTAAGAAAGCTCCTAAAAGAGTTGGTAGAGGTACTGGTTCAGGATTAGGTAGAAATGCTGGAAAAGGTGAAAAGGGCCAAAAGGCTAGATCAGGTGGTGGAGTTAGACCAGGATTTGAAGGTGGTCAAATGCCATTATATAGAAGACTTCCTAAGAGAGGTTTCACAAATATATTTGCTAAACAATATGTAAGTATTAACGTTGATAGATTAAATATATTTGAAAATGGAACTGAAATAACACCAGAAGTTTTACTTGAAAGAAGAGTTATAAGTAAGGTAAAAGACGGAGTTAAGATTTTAGGAAATGGTACACTAGAGAAGAGCCTAACTGTAAAAGGATGTAAGTTCTCAAAATCAGCGGCTGAAAAGATAGAAGCAGCTGGAGGAAAAGTTGAGGTGATTTAGTATGCTATCAACCCTACGTAATGCCTGGAAGGTTCCCGAATTAAAAAAGAGATTTTTATGGACTATATTTTTAGTTGCAATTTTCAGGATAGGAACACATATTCCTGTTCCTGGAATGCGCACAGATGTTTTAAAGAGTTTAGCAAGTAGTGGAACTATATTTGGTTTCTATGATTTAATATCAGGAGGAGCATTTAGACAATTTAGTATATTTGCACTAAGTGTAACACCTTACATTAATGCTTCTATAATAGTTCAATTATTGACTATAGCAATTCCTTCATTAGAACAACTTTCAAAAGAAGGTGAAGAAGGAAGAAAGAAAATACAAAAGATTACAAGAATTTTATCTATAGCAATTGGATTTGTTCTTGCTTTTGGAACTTATAGTATGGTTGCAGCTAGAGGTGCTACATTCGGGATGTCATGGTATGAAGTTATTATTGTTTTAATAGCGTTAGTAGCAGGATCAACATTCTGTATGTGGTTAGGAGATCAAATTACTGCTAAAGGATTTGGTAATGGAATATCCATACTAATATTTGTAAATATAGTATCACAGTTACCTACAACTTTAATGTCATTATTTACATTAAAGGATCAAGGGAAAATATCTATTATAGGTATTTTATTATTTGTTGCTGCTGCAATATTGTTATTATGTCTTGTAATATTCTTCTCATTAGCAGAAAGAAGAATACCTGTTCAATATGCTGGTAAAGCTGTTGGATCTAAAATGATGAGAGGCCAAAGCACTCACATTCCATTAAGCATAATAGGATCTGCTGTTATAGCAATAATCTTTGCTATGTCAGTTATGATGTTCCCTAAGACAATTGCAGAATTTTTCCCAAATCATGACTGGGCAATTTGGATAGTAAGTAATCCATATAGTATATTCAATGAAACAACATGGATGTATCCAGTAGTTTATTCTATATTAACTATATTCTTTACATGGTTCTATACACAAATTACATTTAAGCCTGATGAAATGGCAGAAAATCTGCACAAATCAGCAGGATTTGTACCAGGAATAAGACCGGGAGAAGCAACAGAAAAGCATTTTGAAAGAGTACTTACAAAAGTATCATTAATTGGAGGAGTATTTGCAGCTTTATTAGCAATACTACCAATATTAATTTCAAATTCACAATTACAAGGAATTCAATTTGGTGGAACCTCATTATTAATTATGGTTGGTGTTGGACTTGATTTCTCAAGACAATTAGATTCACAATTAGTAATGAGACATTATCAAGGATTCTTAAAATAGATTAATAATGGAGATGATGCCGGTGAAGATAGTATTATTAGGTCCTCCTGGAGCAGGTAAGGGAACACAGGCAAAATCAATTAGTAATAGATACTCAATACCACATATTTCTACTGGAGATATATTTAGAAAAAACATTTCTGAAAATACTCCTTTAGGAATAGAAGCTAAAAAGCACATCGATAAAGGACAGTTAGTACCAGATGAAATTACTATTAATATGGTAAAAGATAGGTTACAACAAGAAGACTGTAAAGAAGGATACTTGTTAGATGGCTTTCCAAGGACAGTTCATCAAGCAGAGGCTCTTCAAGAATTCCTTTCAGATAGAAATGAATCACTTGATACAGCTTTATTGATTGAAGTACCTACTGGATTTATTTTAGAAAGAATGACTGGTAGAAGAGTATGTCCATCATGTGGAGCTAGCTATCATATAAAGTTTAATCCACCAAAGATAGCAGGAAAATGTGATGTTTGTGGAAGTGATATAATCCAAAGAAAAGACGACACAGAAGAAACAGTGTCTGAAAGACTTGATGTGTATGAGAGACAAACACAACCACTGATTGATTTTTATAAAGAAAGAAACTTACTTTCAATTGTAGATGGAACAAAAGCTATTAATGAAGTATTTGAAGGGATCTGTAATATCTTAGGGAGTGTTAAATAATGATTATCATTAAAAACAACAAAGAGATTGATCTAATGAGATCAGCAGGTAAGATAGTAGCAGAAACATTACTACTTATTGAGGAAAAAGTAAGACCAGGAATAACTACTGCTGAATTAGACAGGATAGCAGAAGAATTTATAACTAAGCATGGAGCAAGGCCTTCATTCAAAGGTCTATATGGTTTTCCAGCTTCACTATGTATATCTGTTAACGAGCAAGTAGTTCATGGGATCCCAGGAGGTTATGTATTAAAAGATGGAGATATAGTTAGTGTGGACTGTGGAGCTAATATAAATGGCTTTCACGGTGATGCTGCAAGAACTTTTGGTGTAGGAAATATAACGAAAGAAGCTGAAAGGTTAATTAATGTAACAGAGGAAAGCTTTTTTAAGGGAATTGAATATGCTAAAGTAGGTAACAGACTTACTGATATATCACATGAAATACAGAACTGCGTAGAAGCAGCAGGCTTTTCCGTAGTAAGAGATTTCGTAGGACACGGTATAGGTAGAGTTGTACACGAAGATCCAGATATACCTAATTATGGTCGTCCAGGAAGAGGGCCAAAATTAGTGGAGGGAATGGCATTAGCTATTGAACCTATGGTTAATGTGGGCAACTATAAAGTTAAAACATTAAGCAATGATTGGACTGTAGTAACTAGTGATGGAAGTCTATCTGCACACTACGAAAACACGATTGTAATTTTACCAGATGGACCCGAAATATTAACACTGATTAGATAAGTGTTGCTTAGTTATAAATTCGCATGATACCAAAGGGTGGCTTGTAGATTTATGACTAAGGTAATCATTGAGGTGAAAAGTTTGCAAAACAATGACTTAATTGGGAAAATGGTTCTTTCAAAAAGAGGAAGAGATAAAAGTCATTTATATGTTGTAATAGGGCAGTTAAGTGATGATTATGTAATTCTTAGTAATGGGAGCACTAAAACAGTTCAGATGCCTAAACAGAAGAATTTAAAGCATATAAGTGTTTTAGAGGATGTAGATGATGAGATTAAAGCATCTATCATATCAAAGGATAGAGGTACTGATTTAAAAATAAAAAGATTTCTAAAACTTAAAGGCATTGTTAAGGAGGGTTGATTACCTTATGTCAAAAGATGATGTAATAGAAATGCAAGGTACTGTACTAGAAGCATTGCCAAATGCTATGTTCCAAGTTGAACTAGAAAGTGGGCATAAGATTCTAGCACATATATCAGGAAAATTAAGAATGAACTTCATAAGAATTCTACCAGGAGATAAGGTTACAATAGAACTTTCTCCATATGATCTAACAAGAGGTAGAATAACATGGAGAGCTAAATAATAAAGTGGAAGATCCACTAAGTATTACAAGGAGGGTTAGCGATGAAAGTAAGACCATCAGTTAAGCCTATTTGCGAAAAGTGCAAGATTATAAGAAGAAAAGGAAAAGTAATGGTTATCTGTGAAAATCCTAAGCACAAGCAAAAACAAGGCTAATACAAAAAAGTATAGGCAAAAAAAGTATAATTTTACTATGTAAATCGTATTGACTTTTGAGTTAAACTCAAATATGATTATATAGGCATTTAAATAAGCAGATAAATTTTAGGTGCGGCTGACAGTAGAGTTAGACTCTACTGACCTAGGATTTAATTATATAAAAAAACATATAATTAAAGTTGTATGCATTTCAATATCAGGAGGTGTAAGTTTAATGGCAAGAATTTCAGGTGTAGACCTACCAAGAGAAAAAAGAGTTGAAATAGGTCTAACATATATATATGGTATAGGACTTTCTACTTCACATAAGATTTTAGCAGAAACAGGAGTAAATCCTGATACAAGAGTTAAAGATCTTACTGAAGATGAAGTAACTAAGATCAGAGAATACGTAAAAACATTAACAATTGAAGGTGACTTAAGAAGAGAAGTTGCATTAAATATCAAAAGATTAGTAGAAATTGGATGTTACAGAGGTATTAGACATAGAAAAGGTCTTCCAGTTAGAGGACAAAAAACTAAGACTAATGCTAGAACTAGAAAAGGTCCAAAGAAAACTATCGCAAATAAGAAGAAGTAGTGAGGAGGGAATTCGATGGCTCAAAAAGTTAAAAAGACTAGAAGAAGAAAAGAGAGAAAGAATATTGAGCATGGTGCTGCACACATCAAATCAACTTTCAATAACTCAATAGTTACTTTAACTGATGCAGTAGGAAATGCTTTATCATGGTCAAGTGCAGGAGCTCTAGGCTTCAGAGGATCAAGAAAAAGCACTCCATTCGCAGCTCAAATGGCAGCAGAAACAGCAGCTAAAGCAGCTATGGAACATGGATTAAAAAGTATAGAAGTATATGTAAAGGGACCAGGTGCTGGTAGAGAAGCAGCAATCAGATCTTTACAAGCGGCAGGATTAGAAGTAACTCTAATTAAAGATGTTACTCCAATTCCACACAACGGATGTAGACCACCAAAGAGAAGAAGAGTCTAGTATTCATATAGGAGGTGTAATTAATGGCAAGATATACTGGAGCTACATGTAGATTATGTAGAAGAGAAGGTATGAAGTTATTCCTTAAAGGGGATAGATGTTATACAGATAAATGTGCTTTTGTTAGAAGAAGCTATGCGCCAGGACAACATGGAGCAGCTAAGAAGAAATTATCTAACTACGGAGTACAATTAAGAGAAAAGCAAAAAGCTAGAAGAATATACGGAGTTTTAGAAGGCCAATTCAGAACTTACTATGAAAAGGCTGAGCATATGAAAGGTATTACAGGTGAAAACTTACTTAAGTTACTAGAAATGAGACTAGATAACGTTGTTTATAAGCTAGGTTATGGTGCTTCAAGAGCTGAAGCTAGACAATTAGTTACTCATGGACATTTCTTAGTAAATGGTAAGAAGGTTGATATTCCTTCATATAAAGTTTCTGTTAATGATGAAATATTAGTTTCAGAAAAGAGCAGAGGAACTGAAAAATTCAAGACATTTATTGAAAATCCAAAGACATTACCAAAATGGTTAGAAGCAAATGTTGAAAATTATTCAGGTAAAGTAATTGCTGAACCAGCAAGAGAAGATATTGACGTTCCAGTTAATGAAACTCTTATCGTTGAGTTATACAGCAAGTAATAGTTTAGTATTTGTATTGTTAAGATTTATCTTACAATACAAATATATAAGCAATTGCCCTCAGAATAATGTTGCCATTTAAAATATAAGGAGGGTTTGTACATGTTAGAAATAGAAAAGCCAATAATTGAATGTATAGAAGCAAATGAAAATGGTACTTATGGTAAATATGTAGTTGAACCATTGGAAAGAGGTTATGGTATAACTCTTGGAAATGCTCTAAGAAGAATACTTTTATCATCACTTCCAGGTGCAGCTCCAACATCAGTAAAAATTGATGGAGTACTACATGAATTTTCAACTGTACAAGGTGTTAAAGAAGATGTTACAGAAATAATCTTAAACATCAAATCTTTAGCATTAATAATGAATGGTGAAGGTCCAAAGACAATATATATAGATGCTCAAGGACCTGGAGTAGTTACAGGTGCAGATATAAAGACTGATGGAGATGTTGAAGTTGTAAGCAAAGATCTTCATATTGCTACATTAGATGACAATGGCAAGTTATATATGGAGATAACAGTTAATAGAGGAAGAGGATATGTTACTCAAAATAAAAATAAGAGTGAAGACCTTCCATTATCAGCTATTGCTGTAGATTCAATTTATACACCAGTTAAAAGAGTTAATTTTACTGTAGAAAATACAAGAGTTGGTCAAATTACTGACTATGATAAATTAACTTTAGAAATCTGGACTAATGGAACTATAAAAATAGATGAAGCTATAAGCTTATCTGCAAAAATTCTTATAGAACATTTCAAATTATTTATGTCATTAGGAGATAGCACTAATGATGTAGAAATTATGATAGAAAAAGAAGAAGATAAAAAAGAAAAAGTACTAGAAATGACTGTTGAAGAGCTAGATTTATCAGTTAGATCATATAACTGTTTAAAGAGAGCTGGCATAAACACAGTACAAGAACTTGCTGGAAAATCAATGGATGACATGATGAAGGTAAGAAATCTAGGAAAGAAATCTTTAGAGGAAGTCGAAAGAAAGCTTAAGGAATTAGGCTTAGGATTAAGACTAAACGATGAGTAAGGAGGTAAATCCATATGGCAGGTTATCGTAAATTAGGTCGTCCTACTGACCAAAGAAGAGCTATGTTAAGAAGCCTTGTTACAAGCTTTTTAAAGCATGGTAAAATAGAAACAACTGAAACAAGAGCAAAAGAAACTAGAAAGTTAGCTGAAAAGATGATCACTTTAGCAAAAAGAGGTGACCTTCACGCTAGAAGACAAGTTTTAGCTTTTGTTCACGAAGAAGAAGTAGTTCAAAACCTATTTGACAATGTTGCTCCAAAGTACGCTGAAAGAAATGGTGGATACACTAGAATGTACAAAAAAGGCCCAAGAAGAGGGGACGGAGCTGAAGTTGTTATACTAGAATTAGTATAATATATAGGGGATTAAGTGATATAACTTAGTCCCCATTTTTGCATATAAAAAATTAAATATTATATAAGAACTTAAAAATTTATTATTAAAATAATTGTAATTGAAAAAATGTATATTATAATATTCTTATGCTAATGTATATACACTTATTAAGATTTTATATAATACTTAATGAAAATTAGCCAATTTAAGGAGGGGATATATTATGAAAGAAGCAATGATTAAATGCAATGATGTATCTTTTAAATATAGAGTTCATGAAGGAGAAGAGGAAAGGTATGCTGTTAATGGCGTTAACTTTCAAGTGGAAAAAGGGGAATTTTTAGTTGTATTGGGTCATAATGGATCTGGTAAATCAACTATTGCAAAGCATATGAATGCTCTTTTATTACCCTCTGAAGGAACGGTAATAGTAGATGGCTTAGATACCTTAGATCCTAATAATTTATGGACAATTAGATCTAAAGCTGGAATGGTATTTCAAAATCCTGATAACCAATTAGTAGCAACAATAGTTGAAGAAGATGTTGCATTTGGACCAGAGAATCTTGGAGTACCCCCAGAGGAAATTAGAAAAAGAGTAGATGAAAGCTTAAAAAAAGTTGGAATGTATGAATATAGAAGACATGCACCACACTTACTTTCTGGAGGTCAAAAACAAAGAATTGCTATAGCTGGAATTTTAGCTATGAAACCAGAATGCATAATATTTGATGAACCAACAGCTATGCTTGATCCCTCAGGAAGAAAAGAAGTTTTAAGAAATATAAAAGAAATAAATAAGAATTATGGAATAACAATAGTACTTATAACTCATTATATGGATGAAGCTGCTGAGGCAGATAGAATTATTGTAATGGATGAGGGCAAAGTAATTTTAGAAGGAAAGCCTAGAGAAGTATTTTCTAATGTGGAAAAGATGAAAAAGATAGGATTAGATGTTCCTCAAGTTACGGAATTATGTTATGAATTAAAGAATAATGGTATAGATATAGATACAAATATTTTAAATGTAGATGAGATGGTGAATGCGATATGTCAATTAAAATAGAAAATTTAGTACATGTTTATATGCCAAAATCTCCTTTTGAAAAAGTGGCTTTAGATAATGTAAATATAGAAATAAATAATGGTGAATTTGTTGCACTTATTGGGCATACAGGTTCAGGAAAATCAACATTAATTCAACATATGAATGGCTTACTTAAACCAACATCAGGAAGAATAATAGTAGATGGAGAAGATATAACAAAGCCAGGTGTTAAACTTACTGATATAAGAAAAAAAGTAGGGCTAGTTTTTCAATATCCAGAATATCAATTATTTGAAGAAACTATTGAAAAGGATATAGAATATGGACCTAGGAATTTAGGACTAGAACAAGATGAAATAACTAGAAGAGTAAAGAATGCCATGAAGATGGTAGGTTTAGATTATGAAACGTATAGAAATAAATCCCCATTTGATTTAAGTGGAGGACAAAAAAGAAGAGTAGCTATAGCGGGTGTAATTGCTATGGAGCCAAAGGTTCTTATATTAGATGAACCTACAGCAGGATTAGATCCAAAGGGAAGAGATGATATTTTAGATCAAATAAAGAAATTACATACTGACTATAAGATGACTATCATATTAGTTAGTCACAGTATGGAGGATGTAGGGAAACTAGCTGAAAGAATAATAGTTATGAATAGTGGAAAGGTTGCTTTAGAAGGTACTCCAGCTATGGTATTTAAAGAAATTGATACATTAGAAAGTATAGGCCTTGCAGTTCCTCAAGTAACTTACCTTATGAGAGCATTAAAAGCAAAGGGCTTTGATGTTTCAGATGAAGTTTATACTATTAAGCAAGGAAAAGAAGAGCTACTTAGAATTTTAAAGAAAGATAAAAATTAGGGTGATAAAAAATGATAAAAGATATAACTATAGGTCAATATATACCAGGCGAAACCTTTGTTCATAAATTAGATCCTAGAACTAAAATAATTTTATCTATTTTATTTATTGTCTCTCTGTTCGTAATAGATAAATTTATAGGATATATACTAATTGTAGGTTTCTTAGCTTTAACTGTTTATATAGCTAAATTACCACCTAAATATTTATATAAAGGACTAAAGCCTGTATTTTTTCTTATTATTTTTACTGCTGTTTTAAATATATTTATGATTAAAGGAACATCAGAAACATTAATATTACAATTAGGTTTTATAAAAATATATACTGAGGGTCTTAGAACGGCTGGATTTATGGCATTAAGACTTATTTTCTTAATTATGGGAACTTCAGTATTAACATTAACAACATCTCCAATTGAACTAACTGATGGTATAGAAAGATTACTTAGACCAATTGGAAAGGAAATGGCACATGAACTTGCTATGATGATGACAATAGCATTAAGATTTATTCCTACGTTAATGGATGAAACAGACAAGATAATGATGGCACAAAAAGCCAGAGGTGCTGATTTTGAAAGTGGTGGATTAGTTCAAAAAGCAAAGAGTTTAATACCACTATTAGTGCCTTTATTTATAAGCTCCTTTAGAAGGGCAGATGAATTAGCTATGGCTATGGAATCTAGGGCATATAGAGGTGGAGCTGGAAGAACAAGAATGAAGGAATTAAAATTTTCAAATAAAGATGCTATAGCATTTGCTGTATTTTCAATATTACTAATAGGAAGTTTTCTAATAAGATTCGTTTTATAATAATTAAATAAAGGTGATGTAATATGAGAAATATAAAGCTTACTATAGAATATGATGGAACCAACTATTTAGGATGGCAAAAGCAAAAAATAGGGAGTACTATACAAAACACAATAGAAGAGGCCATAAGAGTTCTTACTAATGAAGAGGTAGAAGTTATAGGAAGCTCTAGAACAGATGCTGGTGTTCATGCTAAAGGCTTTGTAGCTAATTTTAAAACAAATAACAATATACCATCAGATAAATATAGAGAAGCAATTAATCATAAGCTACCTGATGATATTGTAATATTAAAATCAGAGGAAGTAGATGAAGAATTCCATGCTAGGTATAATGCTAAGGGGAAAACATATTCTTATTCCATATTAAATAGAGATGTACCTTCAGCCATAGATAGATATTATTTATATCATGTAAAGCGTAAATTAGATATAGAGTCTATTAAAGAAGCCTGCAAGTATTTTATAGGAACCCATGATTTTGCAGCATTTAAAAGTAGTGGTAGTTCAGTAAAAACAACAGTAAGGACAATATCTCAATTATATGTAGAAGAATATAATGATATAATTAAAATTTATGTAACAGGTGATGGTTTCTTATATAATATGGTTAGAATAATAGTAGGAACATTAATTATGGTTGGTTCTAATAAGATTAAGCCAAAGGAAATAGAGAAAATAATAGCTGAAAAAGACAGAGAAAAGGCTGGAATATGCGTGCCTGCAACGGGATTAGTCTTAGAAAAAGTTTATTATTAAAATTAATTAAATTAATTGAAATTAAAAGATAAAATATGTTGACACACCCGTGTGCGTGTATTATAATAAGTTTGTTTGTTAGAATTGTTTATGTATATAAGATCCACTAGCCCCGGGTCTTGACATAAAAGCAGTACTTAAATAGTAAAGCACAAATGTAAGTTCAGGGAGGGAAAAACATGAAATCATACATCGCTAAGGCGCAAGAAGTTGAAAGAAAATGGTATGTTGTTGATGCTGCTGGTAAGCCACTAGGAAGAGTTGCTAGCCAAGTTGCTTCAATTTTAAGAGGAAAAAATAAGCCAACATTTACACCAAATGTTGACTGCGGAGATTTCGTTATCGTAATCAATGCTGAAAAAGTTGTTTTAACTGGTAAGAAGTTAGACCAAAAATTAATGAGAAAGCATAGCTTATATCCAGGTGGATTAAAGGAAACTCCATATAGAGAAGTATTAGCTAAGAAACCTGAATTCGCTTTCGAAGAAGCTGTAAGAAGAATGCTTCCATCAGGTGTTTTAGGAAGAAAAATGCTTAAGAAGCTAAAAGTATACAGAGGTGCAGAGCACGGACATGATGCTCAAAAACCAGAAGTACTTGAATTAAAGTACTAATACAGGCTCGGGAGGAGGAATAAAAAATGGCAAAAGTTCAATACATGGGAACTGGAAGAAGAAAAAAATCAATAGCAAGAGTTAGACTTGTACCTGGAAATGGTAAAGTTGTTATAAATAACAGAGAGATCGAAAACTATTTTGGATTAGAAACTTTAAGAATGATCGTTAATCAACCATTAGTTTTAACTGCAACTAAGGACAGATTCGACGTTTTAGTTAACGTTCATGGTGGTGGATTCACAGGTCAAGCTGGAGCAATAAGACACGGAATAACTAGAGCTTTAATTAAAGCTGATGAAAACTTAAAGTCAGAATTAAAGAAAGCTGGATTCGTAACTAGAGACCCAAGAATGAAAGAAAGAAAGAAATACGGTCTTAAGAAAGCTAGAAGAGCTCCTCAATTCTCAAAGAGATAATATTTGGAAGCTTACAAATCCTACAAACTTTATGTTTGTGGGATTTATTTTTATATAAAAATATTTAATAGAGATGAATTATATTTTATACTCCATATAAATTTTATTGAATTCTAATTATCATAATTTATTTATAATATATCATTGACAATCTAATATGAAGGTGATAGCCTATTTATATGATAAGTGTTAAAATTTGTAAATATATAATTAAGTAATTGGGGATATAAAGTGATAAAGTTTCTTATGTTATAATTGAAGCAGTAATACTTCAATGTGAAGTGGTCTTAGAACATAAGATTACACATTGATTATAAGTATCATAAACTTTATGTTTATGGTATTTTTTTATATTTTTAATAATTATTATGACATAATAGTAATTTATAAGTTATAATAATATTATGAAAAGTATTAATTTATGGTATTATTTAGATAATATTAGTGTATTTAATGTTGGGATTATTTTATAAGGATATATTACTTTATAAGGAGGAATAATTAAATGAATGAATATGTAATTAGTTGTTGTTCTACTGCTGATCTTTCAGAAGAACATTTTAATAAAAGAAATATATCATATATTTGCTTTCACTTTGAAATAGATGGAAAAGAATATATTGATGACCTTGGAAAATCTATATCTTTTGATGATTTTTATAGGGCCATGGAAAATGGAGCAGATACAAAAACATCTCAAGTTAATGCTCAGGAGTTTGAAGAATACTTTGAGAAGTTCTTAAAGGAAGGAAAAGATATTCTTCATGTAAGTTTATCTTCAGGACTTTCAGGAGTAATAAACTCAGCTATGGTAGCAAAAACTATGTTAGAAGAAAAGTATCCAGAAAGAAAAATTTATATTGTAGACTCATTAGGTGCGTCATCAGGTTATGGATTGATGATGGATAAGCTTGCAGATTTAAGAGATGAAGGAATGAGTATAGATGAAGTTTATAAATGGGCTAATGAACATAAATTAGAATTAAATCATTGGTTCTTCTCTACAGATTTAACTTTTTATATAAAAGGTGGAAGAGTATCAAAGACTTCTGGATTTATTGGAGGATTACTTGGAATTTGCCCACTATTAGATATGAATGATAAAGGTAAGTTAATTCCAAGATATAAAATAAGATCAAAGCATAAGGTTATTAAAGCCATAGTAGACAAAATGGAGGAAGATGCAAAGGATGGATTAGATTATTCTGATAAATGCTATATTTCTCATTCTTATTGCTATGAAGATGCTAAAGAAGTTGCAAGGTTAGTTGAAGAACGTTTCCCTAAATTAAATGGTAAAGTAGAAATAAATAATGTAGGAACTACTATAGGAAGTCATACTGGTCCAGGAACAGTAGCTTTATTCTTCTGGGGAAAACAAAGAAAAGAATAATAAAATAAATATGTATGGACCACTTAAAGAAAAGTTTTAAGTGGTTTATTTTTTATAGATTTGTAAGATAATAAATTAATAGATAGGTTTGTATATTAAATTCATGTTAAAAATATATTCATTTACTTAACAAAAGTAAAAAAATAATGTAAACTTAACTTGTTATAATTAAGTTGAAAAGGAGAATAATTTTGGAACCATTAATGATTATTATAAAGTTACTTGGTGGGTTAGGACTATTTGTTTATGGTATGAAAATCATGGGGGATGGTCTGGAAAGTGCTGCTGGAGATGGGTTAAAGTCAATTCTTGAAAAAGTTACAAAAAATCCAATAATTGCAGTTATTGTTGGTGCAATTGTTACAGCGGTAATTCAAAGTAGTAGTGCTACTACTGTAATGGTAGTAGGTTTTGTTAATGCCGGTCTTATGAATTTAGCACAAGCTGCTGGAATTATTATGGGGGCAAATATAGGTACTACAATTACAGCTCAACTTGTAGCATTTAAATTAGATGATATAGCTCCTTTATTTGTTTTTGCAGGGGCAGCAATAATTATGTTCGCTAAGAAAAAACAAAAGAGGGATATTGGGAACATTATTCTAGGTTTTGGTATATTATTTGTTGGTATGGGTCAAATGAGTGGGGCAATGAAGCCTTTGACAGAATTACCGATATTTAAAGATATAATAAGTACAGTAGGAGGACACTGGTATTTAGGAATACTTACAGGTGCGATAATAACAGCTGTTCTTCAAAGCTCTTCTGCTACAACAGGTATATTAGTAGCTCTAGCAACAGCAGGAGCAATAGATATTAAGATAGCATTACCAATAGTATTTGGATGTAATATAGGAACTTGTATAACTGCAATGCTGGCATCTATAGGAACAAGTAAAACAGCACATAAAGCAGCAATACTTCATTTAATATTTAATTTAGGTGGAACAATATTATTTATTCCAGTATTACTTAATGGAATCTTAGGAGATGCAGTTGTTGCAATTAGCCCTGGAGATGTAAGCAGACAAATAGCTAATGCGCATACAGTATTTAATTTAGTAAATACTGCAGTTATGTTACCACTTACAGGTTTATTAATTAAAGTTGTTAATATTATTATTCCTGGAGACGATGATGATGAGAGACAAGGTCCTAAATACATAGATGATAGATTATTAGAAACTCCAGTAATTGCAGCTGGGCAAGTAGCTAAGGAAACATTAAGAATGGCAAATAAGGCTAAGAAGGGTTTAGCTTTGGCATTAGAGGCATTTGAAAAAAATGATGAGAAATTAATTCAAAAAGTTTATGATAATGAAGCAATAATTAATTTCTTAAATGAAACTATTACAACTTATTTAGTTAAATTATCAAAGCGTGAGCTATCTGATAAGGAATCAAAGATTGTTGCAGCAACTTTTCATGTAATTAATGATATTGAAAGAATAGGGGATCACGCTGAAAATATAGCAGAGTTAACCCAACAAAAGATTAATAAAAAGCTAGAGTATAGTACTCAAGCTATGGAACAAATAAAAAGAATGTATGAAAAAACATCTGAATCTCTGCAAGCGGCTATTGATAGTTATGCAAGTAATGACGTAACTAAAGCAAAACAAGTTAGTGAGATAGAGTCAGAAGTGGATAGATTACAAAAGAAATATAGAGACCTTCATGTAAAGAGGCTTTATGATGGAATTTGTAATGCTTATGCAGGAACAATATTCTTAGATTTAGTAAGTAATTTAGAGCGAGTTAGTGATCACTCTATGAATATAGCTGAAAGTGTTATAGAAAATAATTAACAAATATAAAAAGATACTGTTTATAATTAAAATGTCCTTTGCATAGGATTCATTTTATAATTAGACAGTATCTTTTAATTATATATGAGAATAATATTTTTTTATGTAAGTAAAAAAACAATCTAATGGAAATAATATTTTTATAACTATATAAATATGGAGGAAAACAAATGAGAAAATTAAAATTAGCTTCTATATTAATAATATTATTTACTATTGCTTTTACTTCTATAAAGGTATTTGCTGTTGAGCAAGAGAAAATTATATTAATTGACCCTGGACATGGGGGATTTGATGGAGGTGCCAAATCCAAAAATGGTGTAATAGAAAAGAATATAAATTTTCAAATATCATTAAAGCTTAAAGAGGCCTTAGAAAGCAAAGGATATAAGGTTTATTTAACTAGGGAAAAGGATGAAGCTCTTGGAAATAGTGGTTCAACTATAAGGGAAAAGAAAAGGGAAGATTTAAAGAAAAGAAGAGATATGAAAAAAGAAACAAATTGTGATGTATTTATATCTATACATCAAAATATGTTTCCTCAAGAAAAATGTTATGGCGCACAAGTATGGCATGGAGCTAATGATATAAGTAAAAAATTAGCAGATAACATCCAAGAATCTGTAAAAGAAACTTTAAAGGATAATAATAAGAGAGTATCAAAGCCAGCTGGAGATGCATATTTAATACTTAGAGATGATTATAAAGGAGCTTCTGTTTTAGTAGAATGCGGTTTCCTATCTAATAGCCAAGAAGAGAAAGAATTACAAACAGAAGAGCATCAAAATTCTTTAGTGGAAGGTATTTCTTTGGGAATAGAAAGATATTTTGAAGAAATAAATAAGAACTAAATTAATTTCCGAGGAAATATATCAAATAATACTATAAAAAATGATTTTATAATAAAAGGTTAAATTAATAAGGAGGTATAAGACTAAAAATAGTTTTTTATATACCTCCTTGTTTTATTTTATACTTTAAAATTATTATTAATTTTATACTATATTATTTAAATATGATAAAATATTTATAATTAGATAAGAAAAGGAAGATGAGGATGAGAGAAATACATATTAATGAAATTCAAGAAGCTGTTGAAAACTTATGTATTGATGCTAATTATAATTTATCAAAGGATGTAGTTAATTCATTAGATAAAGCTAAGAAGGAAGAAACTTGGAATTTAGCAGAAGATATATTAGATAAAATAATAATAAATGCGGAAATAGCAAAAAGTGAAAGAATGCCAATTTGTCAGGATACAGGAATGGCATGTGTCTTTATTGAAATAGGACAAGATGTTCATGTTGTAGGAGGAAATCTTCAAGATTCTATTAATGAAGGTGTCAGAAGAGGATATGATAAAGGTTATTTAAGAAAATCAGTGGTTAGGGATCCAATTGATAGAGTTAATACAAAGGATAATACACCTGCAATAATTTATTATGATATAGTACCTGGTGATAAACTCAAGATTACAGTAGCACCAAAGGGGTTTGGTTCAGAAAATATGAGTCAGATAAAAATGCTTAAACCTTCAGATGGAATAGAAGGAGTAAAAGATTTTATTATAAAAGTAGTAAAGGAAGCAGGACCTAACCCATGTCCACCTATGATAGTTGGTGTAGGAATAGGGGGAACTTTTGAAAAAGCAGCATATTTGTCTAAAAAGGCTTTAATTAGACCAATAGATAGTAAAAATGAAAGTAAATTTTATGCTGATTTAGAGGATGAGTTATTAATAAAGATGAATGAACTTGGAATTGGGCCTCAAGGCTTTGGAGGGAAGACTACAGCTTTAGGTATTAACATAGAAACATTCCCTACTCATATTGCAGGGCTACCAGTGGCAGTAAATATTAGTTGCCATGCTACTAGACATAAAGAAGTAATTTTATAGGAGATTTGATTTATGGAAGTTAAGCTAAGTACACCACTAACTTATGAAAAGATAAAAGACTTAAGAGCTGGAGATAGCATATTATTATCAGGGACTATATATACAGCAAGGGATGCAGCACATAAGAGATTAATAGATTTATTAGATAAAAACTTAGAATTACCTATAAATATTAACAATGAGACAATATATTATGTAGGGCCAACACCTGCAAAAGAAGGACAAGTTATTGGATCAGCAGGACCAACAACTAGTTATAGAATGGATTCTTACTCCCCAAGACTTTTAGACCTAGGATTAAAAGCTATGATAGGTAAGGGAGAAAGAAATGAAGAAGTAGTAAATTCTATAATAAAAAATAAGGCTATTTATTTAGGGGCTATTGGAGGAGCAGCGGCACTAATATCTAAGAGTATAACTAAATCAGAAATAATAGCTTATGAAGATCTAGGTGCAGAGGCAATAAGGAAAATGGAGATTAAGGATATGCCACTAATAGTAATTATAGATACAGAAGGAAATAATCTATATAAGCTGGGACAAGAGCAATACCTTAAGACAGTTAGTAATTAAAGAATGAAAAAATGAAATAATGAAAGAATTAAAGAATAAAGGAATAAAATAATGAAGAAATTAAGTAATTAAGGAATTGGATATATTTTATGAAAGTTACTTAGATAGAGTTTAGCTATTTAAGAAATATATAGGTATTATATTTGATAATTCTGAAGAGTGAAGAATTATTTTCTTTAGTCATTAAGAGTATAAATTTAAATATCATAATAAAAACTAGAGAAATATTAATGCGAAAGTCGACTTGGAGCGAAGCGAGGTCGAGCTGAGCATAATATTTCTCTAGTTTAGTTATATAATTAAATTTTGTAGAAACCTTTTCCGTTAACCTCTGATACATCTATTATAGTAATAAATGCTTTAGGATCTATTCTTAAGATTTTATTTTTTAAATGAACCATTTGAGAGGAAGTAACGGCTATGTAGAGCATTTTCTTTAATTCATGAGTATACTCACCTTCTGCAATAAGGGAAGTAACACCTCTATTCATATCTTTAATAACATATTGAATTATATCTTCTTCTTTTTCAGTTAATATTAATAAAAGTTTTTTACTATTAAAACCATTGATAACTTTATCAACTAAGGTACCTTGCACAAACATAGAAATTAAAGTGTATAAGGCTTTAGGAAGTCCAAAGATTAATGCACCTATAAATACTATAACGCAATTAAGTCCAAAGCTAAGTTTACCAATCTCAAAATTTGAGTATTTTTTTCTAACAACCATTGTGATTATATCTGTTCCACCTGTAGAACCATTTCTAGAAAATACAAGACCATATCCTAGTCCGCATAAAACTCCACCATAAATACAGTAAAGTAATAAATCATCTACCTTAACTAAGTGTGATAAAGGCTTAGTTATCATTAATGAAAATGATAAAGATGCCATACCAACAGCAGAATATAAAGTGAACCTTTTATTTAGGGTTTTATAGCTAAGAAAAAATAATGGAATATTAATTAAAAATACAGTTATACCTGAAGGTATATTATATAAATATTGAAGAATTAGTGCTACACCAGTTGCACCTCCACTTAGCAATTGAGCATTAACTAAGAATAAGTTAACTCCTAAAGAGGCTATAATGCATCCGATGAAAATAAGAATAAAATCTAAAACCATGTGTTTATTAATTGAAATACTGCCAAACATTTTAAACTCCTTAAATTTATAAGTAATCTACACAAACTGATTATATATTAAATAAGCAGTTATGTTAATATTATTTATTTATTTTGCTAATTTAATAAAAATGTAATTTTTATAATTAGTAAAATAGCACAATATAAGATATTATAATTATAGGATAGAATAAATCAAGGGGTGTTTAATAATATGTTTAATGTATTAGTAGTTGATGACGAAAAGGAAATTAGAGATGCCATTGACATATATTTAAGAGGAGAAGGGATGAAGGTTTTTAAAGCACAGGATGGTGTTGAAGCCTTAGAAATTCTTGATAGAGAAAAGATACATTTAATTGTACTAGATATAATGATGCCAAGAATGGATGGAATAAAGACTTGTTTAAAAATTAGAGAAAAAAGAAACTTACCAATAATTATGTTATCAGCTAAAGGAGAAGATAGTGATAAAATTTTAGGCCTTAATGTTGGAGCTGATGATTATATAGCAAAACCATTTAACCACTTAGAGCTAGTAGCAAGGGTTAAATCACAATTAAGAAGATACCAAAAGCCATTAGAGATGGAAGGTGAAAGCCCTGATATAATAGAAGTGAAGGATTTAGTGATTAATAATAAAGAAAAGACAATTTATTTAAGAGGAGATGAAGTTAAGGTAACAGCAACTGAATTTAAAATACTTCAACTTTTAGCTTCAAATTTAGGTAAAGTTTTTTCTATTAAAGAAATATATGAAAAAGTTTGGGAAGAGCCATTTTATAGAAGTGAAAATACTGTAACTGTTCATATAAGAAGAATAAGAGAAAAAATAGAATTAAACACAAAAGACCCAGAATATATAAAAGTTGTGTGGGGAGTTGGATATAAAATTGAGAGAGAAAATTAAGCGTTATATAACTGGTGTATGGGGATTTGAACTTTTAATTCTTGCTATATCAATAGTATTACTGATTACAGGTTATTATCAAGCTTTTAATAATTCATCAGATAATTTAAATACATTTGATGCTTTATTTAATAAAGATAAATATATGCAATCAATGATATATTATGAAAGTAGAGATATTTCAAAGTATATATATACTAATTCTAAGGATTTAGAAGATATAAGTGCAATAAAATATGAAAATGAAAATTTAACAGGTGATCCTTATTATAATGATAATATTTTTTATGTATTAATTAATAAAGAAACAGGAGAGTTTACAACAAATGATGTAAACTTATTTAATTCTGTAAAGCAAGAGGATAATAACGTTCCGTTGCTTGAAGACACTGTAAATGCATATTTAAAGGAATGGGGTCTAGCTTCTGTTAGATTAGATAATAAAGAAAAGTATAATTACTATATAATGAGTATGCCAGACAAAGCAAATTTAAAGTATATTGATAAATACATTGAAATATATTATAGCAACCCTGATTCATATACCTATATTATAAAGGCAGAAGCCTTAACAGGTAAAATTATGATAGTGGCTACTATTCTTACAATTATTTTATTAATAAAAGTGCTATTTAATCTGATTTTTAATAGGAATAATATTCATTTAGAGATAAAGGTATTAAAAAGATTAATTTTTGTATTAAAGTATGGATATAGATATAGAACTACAAGAAATAAGATATTATTATCCTTTGGAATAGCTATTGGCGTAATCCTAGTTTATTTATACTTAGTTGCTGGTATAAGGAATCAAAATTTACTTGTAACATTTTTAACTAAGTACCCATTTAAGGGAACATTAATATTAGTGTTGATTCCCTTAGTATGTGTTCTATATTCATTAAAAAAGAGCTTAGATATTACCATTATTAATGATGGCTTAAAAAAGATTAATTCTGGAGACTTAGAATACACCCTTGGTAATGTGGGGGAAAGAGAAGTTAGAGAATTAGTTGAAAACATAGATAAAATAAAAGAGGGTTATAAAATAGCCTTAAATGAACAAGTTAAAAATGAAAAACTAAAAACAGAATTAATATCAAATGTCTCTCATGATTTAAAAACACCATTAACATCAATAATTAACTATGTAAATATATTAAATGAGTCCAATATAACAGAAGAGGAAAGAAAAGATTATTTAAAGATATTAGATAGAAGCTCAAGAAGATTAAAGAGTCTAATTGAAGATTTATTTGAAGCTTCAAAATTAAATAGTGGAAAGATGAAAATAGAAAAACAACCTATAGATATAGTTTCATTAGTATATCAAGGAATTGGGGAATATTCGAATCTTTATGAAGAAAAGAATATAGAGTTTAAAGTTAATTCAAATGAAGATGAGATTATATTAGACCTAGATGGCAAGTTAATGTCAAGAGTATTTGAGAATTTAATAGTTAATGCTTTAAAGTATTCTTTAAGCGATACTAGAGTATATATAGATATTATTTCTAAAGAGAATTCTGTTGATATTTCATTTAAAAATATTTCTAATTACGAATTAGATTTTAATACTGAAGATATTTTTGAAAGATTTACAAGAGCAGATAAGTCTAGAAATTCTTCTGTAGAGGGGTCAGGCATGGGCCTTGCAATAACAAAGAGTATAGTAGAACTTCATAATGGAATTATAAAGATTGAAGTAGAAGGAGATATGTTTAAAATATATTTAACTATACCTAAGTCATCCTATGATATAATGGAAGAAATTAAGATTAGTAATTAAGGAGTGATAATATGGCAGTGTTATTTGTAGAATATCCAAAATGCACTACATGTAGAAGGGCTAAAAAGTATTTAGAGGAAAATAATATAGAATTTATAGATAGGCATATTGCAGAAGAAAATCCAACAAAGGATGAACTAAAAGAGTGGCTTAAAAAAAGTGGATTAACAATTAATAAGTTTTTTAATACTTCAGGAGTTCTTTATAGAGAAATGCAATTAAAGGATAAGGTTAAGACTTTACCTGAAGATGAGCTATTAGATATATTAGCTACTAATGGCATGCTAGTTAAAAGACCAATAGTTGTTAAAGATGATAAAGTTTTAGTAGGCTTCAAAGAAGAAGAATGGAATAAAGAATTCAAGTAATAATTATTTTTAAAATTTAAGTTTTAAAAAATAATTAATATTATTTGACAGTTGCTGAAAAAGGGAGATATTAAAAGAGATATCTCCTTTTTCTATTTTTATCTTTGGAATCTGAAATTTTACAACTATATAAAAGATAATTATAATGTATCTATATGTTGTATATTTCTCTAAGCAGTTTTTAAATATATACTATATGTAGTGGAAGGGGAAAGTTATGGATTTATTAAATATTTGCAGTAATGCTTTAATTGGGATAAACAAAAGGGATGGAATATATACGGAAGAAAGGCTTTTAGGAGCTTTAAATCATATAATAAGACCTAACATGAGTGAAGATGAGATAAGAGATTCTATTATACAAGTTTCATTAGAATTAACTACGGATATGGAACCAGATTGGCAAAAAATTTCGGAAAGACTTTATGTATATAAACTATATGATGAAGTAAGGAATAATAGAAAATTAAGCAAAGATAATGAATTATATGGTAACCTATATGGATTTATAAAAGAATTAACTAATAAGGGCTTATATGGAAAATATATATTAGAAAATTATACAGAAGATGAAATTGGGGAATTAGAAAAAGAAATAAAACCAGAAAGAGATTTCTTATTTACTTATAGCGGTATTAATCTTTTAGCAAAAAGATATTTAATTCAAGATTATGATAGAAGTAAATTAGAATTACCACAACAAATGTTTATGGGAATAGCAATGCATCTTGCTATACCAGAAAAAAAGGAAAATAGAGTAGCTTGGGCTAAAAGATTTTATGATGTATTAAGTTCATTAAAAGCTACTATGGCTACACCAACTATGTCAAATGCAAGAAAGCCATTTTATCAATTAAGTTCTTGCTTTATAGATACAGTAGAGGATAGTTTAAAGGGAATATATAAGTCACTAGATAACTTTGCAGAAGTATCAAAGTTTGGTGGTGGAATGGGAATATACATAGGTAAGGTTAGAGCTTTAGAATCACCTATAAGAGGATTCAAAGGAGCATCAGGAGGAATAATCCCATGGATAAAATTATTTAATGATACTGCCATTGCAGTTGACCAATTAGGAGTAAGAAATGGATCAGTTGCCATATGGTTAGATGCATGGCATAAGGATTTGCCAGAATTCTTACAGTTGAAAACAAATAATGGAGATGATAGAAAGAAAGCACATGATGTTTTCCCAGGATTATGTTATCCAGATTTGTTCTGGAAATTAGCAGAAACAAATATAGATGCAAATTGGTATATGATGTGCCCACACGAAATCAGATTAGCTAAGGGATATTCTTTAGAAGATTTTTATGGAGAAGAGTGGGAAAAAAGATATTATGAATGCGTTGAAGATGAGAATATAAGCAAAAGAGTAATGCCTGTTAAGGATATAGTTAGGCTTATAATAAAGAGTGCTGCAGAAACAGGAACACCATTTGCTTTTTATAGAGATACAGTAAATAAGATGAATCCTAATAAGCACAAGGGAATGATTTATTCATCAAATCTTTGCACAGAAATTATGCAAAATATGAGCCCTATGGATATACAAAAAACAGAGATTACAGATGAAAATGGAGATACTGTTATAGTAGAAAAAACTAAGGCAGGAGATTTTGTGGTTTGTAATTTATCTTCAGTAGTTTTAGGGAATGTAGAAGTTAAAGATGATGAGGAACTTGGATATGTTGTCGAAACTCAAATTAGAGCAATGGATAATGTTATAGACTTAAACTATTATTCAGTTCCATTTGCAGAAGTAACTAATAAGAAGTATAGAGCAATAGGTCTTGGAACTAGTGGATATCATCATATGCTTGCTAATAATTTAATTCATTGGACAGAAGAGGCACATAAGGATTTTGCTGATGATGTATATGAAAGAATAAATTATCATGCTATAAAGGCAAGTATGAATATAGCTAAAGAGAAGGGAAGATATAGCTGCTTTGAAGGTTCAGACTGGGAAACTGGGGAGTACTTTAGATTAAGAGGATATAATTCAGAAAAGTGGAATGAACTTAGAGAAGAAGTTTTAAAATACGGACTTAGAAATGGATATCTAATTGCAGTAGCACCTAACGGTTCAACAGCAACAATTGCAGGAACATCAGAGGGAATAGATCCAGTAATGGCTAGATTCTGGCTTGAAGAGAAAAAAGGGAGCATAATACCAAAGACAGCTCCAAATTTAAATGAAGAAAATTACTGGTATTATAACTCTGCCTATAATATAGATCAAAAGTGGTGCGTTCAAATTAATGGAATAAGACAAAGACATATAGATCAAGGTCAATCATTTAATTTATATATAACTACAAATTATACTATGAGACAAATAATGAATTTATATATAGAAGCTTGCAAGGCAGGAGTAAAATCAATTTACTATGTAAGATCAAAATCATTAACAGTTAGTGATTGTGAAAGTTGTTCAGCATAGTTATAAAAAAAGAGAAAAGCACATGGGAGGAACAGTATGTTAGTTAATAAGAAGCCTCTTTTTAATGAATTCGGTGATATAGAAACATCAAAAAAGAGAATGATAAATGGAAATACAACTAATTTAAATGACTTCAATAATATGAAATACCAATGGGTTTCAGATTGGTATAGGCAGGCAATGAATAACTTCTGGATTCCAGAAGAAATAAATTTATCTCAGGATTTAAAAGATTATAATAAGCTTACAAAGGAAGAAAGAACTGCTTATGATAAGATTCTTTCCTTCCTAATATTCCTAGACTCAATTCAAACAGCAAATTTATCAAATATAAATAGCTATATAACAGCTAGTGAAGTGAATTTATGTTTAACAATTCAAGCTTTCCAAGAAGCTGTTCACTCCCAAAGCTATAGTTATATGTTAGATACTATTTGCTCTCCAGAAAAGAGAAACGAAATATTATATCAATGGAAGGATGACGAAATCCTATTAGAGAGAAATAAGTTTATAGGAGATCTTTATAATAATTTTTTAAATGATCCAACAGAAAGAAATTTAGTTAAAACTTTAATGGCAAATTACATATTAGAAGGAATTTACTTCTACTCAGGATTTATGTTTTTCTATAATCTTGAGAGAAATGGAAAGATGCCAGGATCAGCTCAAGAGATAAGATATATAAACAGAGATGAAAATACTCATCTTTGGTTATTTAGAAATATTTTAAAAGAATTACAATTAGAAGAGCCAGAAATATTTACAGATGAATTAAAAGAAGAATTAAAGGAAATGATGATAACAGCAGTAGATCATGAAATTTCATGGGGACACTATGTTATTGGAGATAGCATTCAGGGAATAAATAAGAATTTAATAACTGATTATATACAATATCTAGGAAATATAAGAATGAAAGCCATAGGATTAGATGAAATATATGAGGGGCATGTAATTAATCCAGCAGGCTGGGTAGATATATTAGCAGATGCAAATTCTGTAAAAACTGATTTCTTTGAAGCAAAATCAACAGCTTATGCCAAGGCAGGAGCATTAGTAGATGATTTGTAATATTAAAAAGTTTTGATTTTAAAGAAGAGTAGATATATTTAGAGTATATTTAGAATTAATTTAAAGGGGGTATTATCATAAATAGATGTATTATGATAAAACCTCCTTTAAAATTTATAATGTATTCAAGTAAATTGGAAAACTTTTAAGAAAATATTTACTTATATAGAAAAATGCGAATAAAATATATATATTTAAAAGGAAATAGAGATAGAAAATTATAAAAATTACGTGTATTTATGTTAACATAAAGAAAAAATATGTTATAATACAATATAGTTGTAATTAATTAAATAGATTAGTAAAATCTATAAATTCATATACTATTTAAATTTATAGCTATTATTTTAAGGAGGAATCTCAACAATGAAAAAAGGTATAGCTGCATCTAAGGGATATGCAATAGGAAAAGTATTTTTACAAGAACACGAAGAGATAGTAATAACAGATGCTAAGGTTTCAAATGTTGAAGCTGAAAAAGAAGCTTTAAACAAGGCTTTAGAGCAATCAAAAGTTCAATTATCTGCTATAAGAGATAAGGCTTTAAAGGAAATAGGAGAACACGAAGCTCAAGTTTTTGAAGCTCACCTAACTTTATTAGATGATCCAGAATTTACAGGCGGAATGTTATTAGAAATTGAATCAAATAGCACAAATGCTATGAAAGCAGTTGAAAATGTTACCAATACATTCGTAATGATATTCGATTCAATGGAAGATGAATATATGAAAGAAAGAGCTGCTGATATAAAGGACGTATCAAAGAGAATTATTTCTAATTTAGCAGGTAAAGGCGGAGATGCTTTTGCTATTACAGAAGCTAATACAGTAGTAGTAGCTCATGATTTAACTCCATCAGATACAGCTCAATTAGATAGAAGTAAGGTAGTTGGATTCTTAACTAATATTGGAGGAAGAACTTCTCACTCAGCTATTATGGCTAGAACATTAGAAATCCCTGCAATAGTTGGATTAAAAGATATAACTACTTCAGTTAAAAATGGAGATATGGTTATAGTTGATGGTATCGAAGGTGTTTGCATAATAAACCCAGAACAATCAGTTATAGATGAATATACTGCAAAGAGAGAAAAATTCTTAGCAGAACAAGAAGAATTAAAGAAATTAATAACAGTTAAAACTGTTACTAAATCAGGAAGAAGAGTTGAAGTTTGCGGAAATATCGGATCACCTGCAGATGCTGAAGCAGTAGTTGCTAACGGTGGAGACGGTGTTGGATTATTCAGAACTGAATTCTTATACATGGACAGAGATTCAGCTCCAACAGAAGAAGAACAATTCGAAGCTTATAAAAAAGTTCTTGAAATAATGGATGGAAAGCAAGTTGTTATTAGAACACTAGATATCGGTGGAGATAAGACACTTCCATACTTACCATTACCACAAGAAATGAACCCATTCTTAGGTTATAGAGCAATTAGATTATGTTTAGATAGAAAAGACATATTCAGAGTTCAAATAAGAGCATTACTTAGAGCTTCTGTATACGGAAACTTAGCAGTTATGTTCCCAATGATTTCAGGTTTAGAAGAATTCCAAGCTGCTAAAGAATTCGTTGAAGAATGTAAGGCTGAATTAAAGGCAGAAGGAAAAGAATACTCAGAAAAAATCCAATGGGGTATAATGGTAGAAATACCTGCTGCTGCTGTTTATGCAGATGAATTAGCTAAGCATGTAGATTTCTTCTCAATTGGAACTAACGATTTAATTCAATATACATTAGCTGCTGACAGAATGAGCGAAAAGGTATCATACCTTTACAATCCAATGCACCCAGCTGTATTAAGATTAATCAAGATGACTATAGACGGAGCTCACAAGCATGGTAAGTGGGTTGGAATGTGTGGAGAAATGGCAGGAGACGAAACTGCAATTCCAACATTAGTTGAATATGGTCTAGATGAATTCTCAATGAGTGCTACATCAATATTAACAGCTAAGAAAATAATATTAGAACAAGAATAATTAAAAATACGAAAAGTCGCATACTATAAATGCGACTTTTTATTTTAATAAAGATATATAATTATATAATGAGGTGGTGAAATAGTGAAAAAAATTATAGAAATGTTTATTGCCTTCTTTAAAATTGGTGCCTTTACTTTTGGAGGAGGTTACGCTATGATTCCTTTAATTGAGGAGGAAGTAGTTAATAATAAGAAATGGATAGAAAAAGATGAATTTATGGATATATTAGTAGTTTCTCAAAGTCTCCCAGGGGCATTAGCTGTAAATTGCTCAATATTTTTAGGATATAAAATTGCAGGACTAATGGGGGCACTTATGGCACTTTTAGCAGTAATTTTACCATCCTTTTTAATAATTATATTAATAGCGGCTTTTTTTATGCAATTTAGAGATAATTATTATGTTAATGCTGCCTTTATGGGAATAAATGCTGCAGTTCCATTACTAGTGTTAGTTGGAGCAGTAAGTTTAAGTAAGGGATTAGAAAAAAATATAAGAACAGGATTAACCATTGTAATTGCATTAATAGCCTTAGTGTTTTTTGATATACATCCAATTATAGTTATAATTATATCTGCACTATATGGGGTAATATTTTTAAGGAAGAAGGTGAAGTAGTTGGATTTATTAATAAGACTATTTATAGCCTTCCTTAAAATAGGAACCTTTAGCTTTGGTGGTGGATATGCCATGCTACCATTTATTCAAAAAGAAATAGTAGAGAATAATAAATGGATTGATGTAAATGAATTTATGGATATTATAGGTATATCTCAAATGACTCCAGGACCAATTGCTATAAATTCTGCAACCTTTGTTGGATATAATGTTTGGGGAGTGCTAGGAAGTATAATGGCTACTTTAGGAGTTATTTTCACATCCTTTATATTAGTTTCAATAATAAGCAAGACCTTAGAAAAATTCAAGGAGTCTTCAATAATTAAATCAGCCTTACTTGGAATGAGACCTGTATTAATAGCTTTAATAATTAAGGCATTTATAGATTTAGCAAAAGAATCCTATACAGACTTAAAGAGTTTAATAATAGCTTCGATAATAGGAGTAATACTATTAAGTAAAAAGGTTCATCCTATTTTAGTTATAGTTATTTCAGCAATAATAGGATTAATATTTTATATTTAATCTTTGCTAGTTTATTTAAAGAGGGAAGAAAATGAATAATAAGGGATACGAAAAAGCACTTTATTTATATAATAATGGAAGCATAGAAAAAGCTATAGAAATATGCGAAAAAGAAATATCTAGAGATTTAACAAATTCTAAAGTCCTTAATTTAAAAGGGCTTCTTTTATATTTAAAAGGTGATTTAAAAGATGCCATAGATATATGGAAGATAAATAAAGATTATAATGATGATGAAATATCAAGTTTATATTTAAAAGATGCAGAGAATGATTTTAAAAAACTTGAATTATATAAGGAAGCAAAAGAGCTAATAGAAAGTTTATCTATAGGAGAAGCCATAGATATATTAGAAAAATGTAGAGAAAGTGACTTTAATTTTATTAATGTTAATAATGCTTTAGCTACTTGTTATTTTAGAAAAGGAGATAAGGATAAAGTTAAGGAGCATTTAGATAAGGTATTTAAATTAGATAAGAACAATAAAGAAGCAAAAGAAATAAACAATAATTTAAAAAAAATATATAAATATAAAAATGGAAATTTATTTAAGTTTACTTTTGCTAGCCTTTTAATATTTATTGTTATAATTTTGGGCTTATTAAAGGGAAAAGGTATTATTAATTTTAAAACTAAGGATATACAAGTTGAGAATAACTATATAGAAGAAAAAGAAGTAATAGATAATGAAGTTATAAATATAGAAAAGCAAGAGAAAAATAAGCAATTAAAAGAGTTAAGTAATGATGAAATAAAAGAAAACTACATAAAAGCAACTGCCTATTATGAAGAAGCTAAGTATAAAGAAGGGATAAATTTATTAGAAGATACAATAAATAAATTAAATACTAATCATTTAGATGATGATATTATTTTCTTATTAGCATCAACCTATGAGGCTAATGGAGATATAAATAAGGCCATTGATAATTATGATAAATACATATTAAATTATAATGAAGGTAGTTACATACAAGAAGCTTATTATAGAGGGGCTTTACTCTATAAAGATATTAATACTAAAAAGAGTAAGGAATACGCTAATAAAATTATAATAAATTATCCAAACTCTATATATAATAATAACTATGTGAAAGAAATAATGAAATTATAGGAGGGTAAGATGATAAAGATAATAAAAGATGTAAAAATATATGCTCCAGAGTATTTAGGAAAAAAGGACTTAGTAATATCATCAAATAAAATTGAGGGAATATATGATAGTTTAGATATACCTGAAAACTTTATAAATATAGAAGTTATAGATGGTAGAAACAAACTGCTTTTTCCAGGCTTCATAGATAATCACGTACATATTAATGGTGCTGGTGGAGAAGGCGGTTTTAAAATGCGAACTCCAGAAATAGCTTTAAGTGACTTAACAAAAGCAGGTATTACTACAGTTGTTGGATGTATAGGAACAGATGGTGTTTGCAGAGATATGTCTAGTCTAATAGCAAAAGCAAAAGCTTTAGAAGAAGAGGGAATAACCACCTATTGCTATACAGGTTCTTATGACATTCCAGTAAAAACTCTAACTGGGTCTATAAAAAAAGATATTATGCTAATAGATAAGGTAATAGGAATTGGAGAAATAGCTATATCAGATACTAGAAGTTCTCAAGCTACATATGATGAGTTAGTTCAAGCAATAGCACAGTCCAGAGTTGGAGGTTTATTATCTGGAAAATCAGGGATAGCAAATATTCATTTAGGAGATGGAACAAGAAAATTAGGATATTTATTTAGATTAGCTGATGAAACAGAACTTCCAATAACGCAAATATTACCAACTCATATAAATAGAAATGGTGATTTATTTAAATCTGGTGAAGAATATATTAATAAAGGTGGATATATAGATTTTACTACTAGTACTCCAGAAGACCAATTAGCACCAGGAGAATTAAGTGCAAGTGAGGCTTTAAGTATTTTAATAAAAAATAAATCTAATGTTGAAAATGTTACTTTTTCATCAGATGGAAATGGCAGTATGCCTATATTTGATGATAAGGGAAAGTTAATAAAAATAGGGATTTGTTCTGTTTCAAGCCTTTATGAAGAAGTAAGAAAGTGTATAGAAACATATGAAATACCAATAGAAGAGGCATTAAAAGTCATTACTTCAAATGTATCAAAAGTATTAAAATTAGAAAACAAAGGCTCTATAGAAGTTGGAAAAGATGCTGATTTAGTATTAGTAGATGAAAATACTTTAGAAATAGATACTGTTATAGCCATGGGAAGATTAATGGTTAAGAATGGAGAAGTTATTGTAAAAGGAACTTTTGAATAACTGAAGGGGCTGTATTAACAGCCCCTAATTAAAAATTTTTCATTTTACATTGTGCATTAGTACACTTAGCTATTTGTATTAAAGAATAAATGTTGACCAATAGTTTTAGAATCTTTCTTTTCTACACCTTGCATCCATGAGCAAGTAGCTATGGCAGGATTATAGAAAAATAAAGCTTCATTAGTTGGGTCATTTCCTTCAATAGCATCATAAACAGCATTATAACATTCATCTGTAGGGGTAACATTAATTTCACCATTTACTACACAAGAAAATGCTTGAGGTTGTAATATAACCTCTTTAATGCTATTAGGAAAGCCAGGACTCAATACTCTATTTAAAATAACCGACGCAACTGCGATTTTACCTTCATAAGGTTCACCTTTACTTTCAGCATAGACTATCTTTGCCATTAAGTCTAAATCTTCTTTTGTTAAATAAATTAATTTGTCATTGTGACTAAAAACTTCAATAGCTCCTTCCTTAGGTTTATTTATTAATGTTAGATTTAATTCTTCATTTAAATTGTTCTTCCTCATTTCTGTAGTATTGCAATAAGCAAATACTTTTATGTTTGCTGAAAATAAAAGGGCTATTAATAAAATAGAGATTTTTCTTAAATATTTCATAAATAACCTCCTTTTGGATAAATAATAATCCAAAAATTATTATTACCAAAAGAAATAATTTAATACTAAAATTTTATTAATTTGTTTTCATATACACTATAAGCAGATAAAGCATCTTCTCTTTTAGAACTAGAATTTTTATATTTACTATCTATTTCTTTAGAGACTTCATCTAAATTTTTTGCTGTTTTTTCATATATAACAGCATCCTTAATAGATAATAAGTAAGCTGAATAAGAATTTAAATAATCATTTAAGGATTCATAAATATCCATACAACCTTCAGGAATAGAGATAAGAGTAAGCTTTTCTTTTAAATTATTATAAATTCCTTCTTTTTTATATAAATCATCTATAATTACATTTAAGTCTCTTTTATCTTCTCTAACCTTATTTATTGCTATGGATAAATCTTCATTTAAATAAGAAATATCACTTTTATATCCTTGGAGAGTATTGATAAAATCTCTTTTTTGAGAATTTATAAATTGAGAGTCTCTATTAATTTTAATTAAGGTATTCATATAACTACTAAAGTTATTAAGAAAAGTTATAGTTTCTTTAGAAAAATTAACATATATTTTGTTAGGTGCTAAATTAGAATAATCAGTTACACAAGCTTCCCTTAAGGTATCAAACTTATTTAAGTCATCAACACTTTTTATGCTTTCAGGGTTAGATAAAGTTTCAAGGCTATAATTAAATAATGAAGTTGTAGAATTTACAGCAGTAGTTAAATTAGTCTTGGTTATTGAGATATTTTGTGAAACTTCTTCTACTTCAGAAATAGATAGAAGAAGCTTATTTAAATTATCTATTCCTTCAGATAATAAATTTTTTGTAATAGTTGTATCTATAGTTAGATCCTTTATGCCATCAGAAAGAGTTAAAGTAATTTTAGATAATTCTTTAGAGGTATCTTTTAAGTATCTTTTTATTTTATTTTCTTTTGAGTTATAGTTAATAATAATTATAGAAACTGATATAAGAAACAATAATGTAAAAGAAACTATTAAAATATTTTTATGTTCCTTAAAATAAGATAAAGGATTTTTATTCATAAGCTAATCACCTCACATTTCTATTTACATAAATTTATATTATAGAAAATATTAAAATATTATTAAAACTATTAAAAAAACAAAGTATTATACTAAGATTTTATTAATTGGTGTATAATTATAATATATAAAAAGTTGGGGGGACCCTTTGATGCAAGAAATTAGTACATTTTTAATTAATACATTAAAAAACATATCAATATCATCGATTTTAGATATTATAGTAGTTGCTTATATATTCTATAAAGGGTATTCATTAATTAAAGAAACTAGAGCGGAACAACTTTTAAAAGGTATTATTTTAATGATTATTCTTATACCAATAAGCTATTTATTAAATTTAGAAATGCTTAATTTTATTTTAAACAAGACTCTTACTATAGGTTTATTATCGGTAATTATTATATTCCAACCAGAGATAAGAAGAGGCTTAGAGCATATAGGAAGAAGTGCTTTTGAAGAACTTCATAAAATGCAAGATGAAGAAAAAAGAAATATTACTGTTAATGAGATAGTAAATGCAGTGGGAAATTTAGCTGAAAGTAAAACAGGAGCTTTAATTGTAGTTGAACAACTAACGAGACTTGGGGACATATCTAATTCAGGTACTATTTTAGATGCAAAGGTTACATCTAATTTACTTGAAAATATTTTCGTAGTTAATACACCTTTACATGATGGTGCAACTATAATAAGAGACGATAGAATATTAGCTTCAGGATGTGTGTTGCCTTTAACAAGCAATAATGCAATAAATAAGAAGCTTGGAACAAGGCATAGAGCAGCTATAGGATTATCAGAAATTTCTGATTCCATTGTTATAATAGTATCAGAAGAAACAGGAGTCATATCTTTAGCCATTAATGGTAGATTAACAAGGAATTATGATAAAGAGAAACTAAGGATTATTTTACTAAAGATGTTAGAGCATAATGAGAATAAAAAAGTTAAATCAGCTGGGGAGAGGGTGAAGGCATGGATAAGAAAGAAAAAAACAAATTCGTAGTACCTATTATATGCCTTTTATTATCCATAGTATTGTGGGTTTATGTTACTAATGTTGAAAATAAAATAAGGACTACTGAAATAACTAAGATACCAGTGGAGTTAGTAAATTTAGACGCTTTAACTTCATCTAAATTAGCCTTAACACCTAATCAAGAGTTTTATGTAACTTTAAAAATAGAAGGCAATACAAACGATATTAATAAAATAAAGAAAAGTGATTTCATTCTTCAAGTAGATTTAAGTGAATATGCTTGGAAAAAGGGAGAAAATAAAGTACCAGTATCTATAGTAGATTATCCTATTAGTATTAGTATAAGAAATACAAATACTTTAAGTATTTCTATAAAAATAGAGGATATGGTTGATAAAACTATGCCTGTTACATCTAATATTAATATTACTCCTAAGTCAGGATATTTTGCATCAACCCCAGTTATAAATCCAGAGGAAGTAAGTGTATCTGGAGCAGAATCTGTTGTTAACAGTGTTTCAAAGCTAGTTGTAACAGATAATAAAGAAGATGTTCATGAAGATATTATTGGAGACTATGATATTAAAGCAGTTGATGAGAAGGGAACAGAAGTATTAGGAGTTACCCTATCTAGTAAAACTGCTAGAATAGAAGTAAAAGTTAGTAAGGGAAAATCAGTTAATGTAAAAATACCAACTACTGGTCAATTACCAAGTGGAGTTAAGTTGAAGTCCATAGAGAGTAGTAGAAAAACAGTTGAAATTTTAGGGCCAAGAGAGGTTTTAGATTCTATAAATGAAGTCTCAAGTAACCCAATAGATTTATCGACTATAACAGGGAACAAGGATATTAATCTTAATCTGATATTACCAGAGGGGATAAGTGTTGCTCAAGGAGAAGAATTATTAACAGCAAGAGTAAATGTTGTTTCTATGGTAACAAAAGATTTTTCTATTAAGTTAAATATTACTGGTAATAATGATGGAATAAAGGTACTACCTAATAAGGAAAGTATAAAAGTAACTATAAAGGGATATCAAGATGAAATAGAAAGTGTCACGGAAGATAATATATTAGCTAATTTAGATATTAGCAATTATAAATCAGAAGGAACTTTTGATGCCACTCCAAATGTTACATTAAAAAATCTAAATGGAAGCTTTTCAATAGAAGCAGTAGAACATATATCACTTACTGTATCTAAAGAAATAGCACAAGGTTCTCCAAGTGAGGAAGATAATACTGGGGAATAAAAATATAATATAAATATAGAAGACTACTAGCTAAATTTTAGTTAGTAGTTTTTTATATATTTTATAGAGAAAGATATACCATATTTTTTTCCGTTGATATATGTTAAAATAAGAAATTGTATAACATTAAAATATCTTTATAAGTAATGTAATACTTAGAAAGGGGTAGATTAAATGGCAATAAGAATTAATAATATAGCCTTAAGTATAGATGAAGATAAAAGCTTATTAATAAATAAAATTTCAAAAAAGTTAAGAATTCCCAAGGAAGAAATAAAAGATTTTAAAATAATAAAAGAAAGCTTAGATGCTAGAAAGAAAAATGATATTAAATATGTATATTGTGTAGATGTTGAACATCCTAATGAAGAGAAGCTAATAAAAAAGCTTAAAGATAAAGATTTAAGATTAGAAGTTCCAAAATATAATGCTGAAATTGAATTTGGAGAAAAAGAACTTAAAACAAGACCTGTAGTAGTAGGCTTTGGGCCAGCAGGAATATTTGCTGCACTTTTATTAGCAGAAAAGGGATATAAACCAATTGTAATAGAACGTGGAGAAGATGTGGATAAAAGAACAGAGACTGTTAATAACTTTTGGAAAACTGGAAAGCTAAATACAGAATCTAATGTTCAGTTTGGTGAAGGTGGCGCTGGAGCTTTCTCTGATGGTAAACTAACTACAAGAATTAAAGATAATAGATGTGATTATGTATTAAGAGAATTAGTTAAGGCAGGGGCTCCTGAAGAAATAACTTATATAGCAAAGCCACATGTTGGAACAGATCTTTTAAAGGGAGTTGTAAAAAATATAAGAGAAAAGATTAAGTCTCTAGGAGGAGAAGTTTTATTTTCTACTAAGTTAGAAGAAATAAAAACAGAAGATGGTAAAATTAAATCTATCATAGCAAATGGAAATGAAATACCTTGTGAAAATTTAATTTTAGCAATAGGACATAGTTCAAGGGATACATATGAAATGTTAAATAAAGTTGGAGTGTTTATGGAACCTAAGGCCTTTGCTATAGGAGTAAGAATAGAACATCCACAAGAAGTTATAAATAAAAGCCAATATGGAGAAATGTATAAAAATCCAAAACTTAAGGCAGCTGAATATAGATTAACATATCAAAGTGAAAAACTAAAAAGAGCAGTATATTCTTTCTGTATGTGCCCAGGAGGAGTGGTGGTAGCTGCTGCTTCAGAAAATGAAAGATTAGTATCAAATGGGATGAGTTATCATGCTAGAGATTTAGAAAATGCTAATTCTGCTTTAGTTGTTACTGTATCTCCAGAGGATTTTGAAGGAACATCACCTTTAAGAGGTATGGAATTCCAAAGACATTATGAAAGGTTAGCATATAATTTAGGTGGAAAAAACTATAAGGCACCAGTACAATTACTAGGTGATTTTATGGAAGATAGAATTAGTACAAAGCTTGGAAGTGTTACACCTAGTTACACAGCAGGATATGTTTTTGAAGATTTAAGAAAATGTCTGCCACCATATGTAATAGAAGCATTAAAAGAAGCTATTGTTGATTTTGACAAAAAAATTAAGGGATATGGTAATCATGACTCAATTTTAACAGGTATAGAAACAAGAACTTCAGCTCCTGTTAGAATAAATAGAGATGAAAATTTACAAAGCGTATCTATAGAAGGACTATTTCCTGCAGGTGAAGGGGCAGGATTTGCTGGTGGAATAATATCTGCAGCAGTTGATGGTATTAAGGTTGCAGAAAAAATTATAAATAAATATAAGCCAATTGAATAAATATATAAGAAAATTCTGAAAATTGATATTTTCAGAATTTTTTTTGGTAGAATATAATGTATCTAGATAAAAAAATATAAAGCTATGATAAATTTTTAACAATTATATTTAAATTAGTATGGGGAGTAAAATCAACTAAATGTATATGAGGTGTAAATATGAGTAAAAATTTTGAAGATCTATTGGTAAAGGTTAATGAAATTTCTAAAAAAAAGGTTGCTGTTGCTGTTGCCCAAGACGAACCTGTATTAGAAGCAATCAAATTAGCCAAAGAAAAGGGTATTTCAGATGCAATATTAGTAGGGGATAAGAAAGAAATAAAAAAAATAGCTGATAAGATAGGTATGGATTTATCAGACTATGAAGTAGTTAATGAAGAAAATGTAACAAAAGCCTCCTTAGAAGCTATAAGATTAGTTTCAACAGGAAAAGCAGATATGGTTATGAAGGGATTAGTAGATACTGCTACATTTTTAAGAAGTGTACTTAATAAGGAAGTAGGATTAAGAACAGGAAAACTTATGTCCCATGTTTCAGTTTTTGAAATAGAAGGAATAGATAGATTAATTCTGCTAACAGATGCAGCCTTTAATACTTATCCAGATTTAAAGGGAAAAGTTCAAATTCTAAATAATGCAGTAGGAGTTGCCCATGCTTGTGGAATAGAATTTCCAAAGGTTGCAGCAGTATGTGCTGTTGAAGTTGTAAATCAAGATATGCAAGCTACTATTGATGCAGCTTTATTAGCTAAGATGAATGATAGGGGACAAATAAAGGGTTGTATAGTAGATGGACCTTTAGCCCTTGATAATGCCCTTTCAGTAGAAGCAGCAAAGCATAAGGGAATAACAGGAGAGGTAGCAGGAAAAGCAGATATAGTATTACTTCCAAATATAGAGACAGCAAATGTTATGTATAAGACATTAACTTATACAGCTAAAACAAGAAATGGTGGACTTTTAGTAGGAACATCAGCACCAGTTATATTAACATCAAGAGCAGATAGCTTTGAGACAAAAGTTAATTCAATTGCTTTAGCTGCATTAGTTGCTGAAGCTATAAAATAGTATTGGGGGAGAAGTTGTATGTCAAATAATCTATTAATTATTAATCCAGGTTCAACATCAACAAAAATTGGAGTTTTCCAAGGGGGAAAAGAATTATTTCAAGAAACCTTAAGACATTCATCAGATGAGATAGCAAAATATGACACTATATTTAATCAAATGGATTTTAGAAAGAACATAATAATAAATGTACTTAAAGAAAAGAATTTTGATTTAAATTCATTAGCAGCAATAGTAGGAAGAGGCGGAATGCTTAAACCTATGGAAAGTGGAACATATAAAGTTAATGATAGGATGCTTGAAGATTTAAAAATAGGAGTACAAGGAGAACATGCTTCAAATTTAGGAGGAATGTTAGCAAATAAAATAGCTGGAGAATTAAATATTCCTGCTTTTATAGTTGATCCAGTAGTTGTTGATGAACTTGATGATGTAGCTAGAGTATCAGGAGTTCCAGAATTACCTAGAGTAAGTAAATTTCATGCTTTAAATCAAAAAGCAGTTGCAAAAAGATATGCAAAAGAAAATGGGAAAAAATACGAAGATTTAAATTTAATTGTAGTTCATATGGGTGGAGGAGTTTCTGTTGGAGCTCATAAAGATGGTAGAGTTATAGAGGTTAATAATGCTCTAGATGGAGAAGGTCCATTTTCACCAGAAAGAGCAGGAACTGTTCCAGTTGGAGCATTAATTAAAATGTGCTACAGTGGAGAATTTACTGAAAAAGAAGTTTATGCAAAGATAGTTGGAAAAGGCGGATATGTAGCATATTTAAATACTAATGATGCTAGAGATGTATTAAAGCTTGTAAGTGAAGGGGATAAAAATGCAGAATTATACTTTAATGCTTTTATATATCAAGTTTCAAAAGCTGTAGGAGAAATGTCAACAGTTTTAAAAGGAAAGGTTGATAGAATTATTCTTACAGGGGGAATAGCATATTCAGAAAAAGTTGTGGAAGAACTAAGAAAGAGAATAGGATGGATATCAGAAATCACTGTTTACCCAGGAGAAGATGAATTATTAGCTTTAGCAGAGGGTGCTCTTAGAGTTTTAAATGGGGAAGAAGAAGTTAAAGAATATATCTAAATTGCAAAGCAATTATTAATGAAAGAATGAAGAAATTAAAAAATGAAAGAATAGGGGAAGTTTTTTCAAGAAAAACTTATTACAAAGATTATAAATATCTTTTAATTTAAAAATCCATTAAGGATTTTAACCACACTTCTTTCATTACTTCATTCTTTAATTTTTATCATTATTTCTGAAGGATACTATTAATATAATGCTTAAAATTACAAGTATATGGTAAAATTATAAAAAGGAGGGGATAGTTTTGATAACTTCAGATAATATGAAAAATAGAATTAATATGATATCAGAAATGAAGAATGAAAGTACATTTCAGATTTTAGAATATGATAATTTACAAGGGGCAATGGATTTAAATACTGCATTACAAATTAACTTAATGAAGGATTCCTCTATTAGATTAAAGCAAATTAGAATTATTTTAGATGATAGTGAAGTAAAAATAGAAGCAGGTTCTTTAAGTTATATGAAGGGAAATATTGATATAGTAACTAAAACAGGTGGAATAATAGGACTTGGTAAAAAGTTTTTTTCAAGTAAAGTTACAGGAGAGCCAATGTTTAAGCCGGTATTAAGGGGAACAGGGGAAGTGTTTTTAGAACCTAGTTTTGGACACTTTACTTTAATAGAATTAGAGGATGAAGAAATTATTATAGATGATGAATTATTCTATGCCTGTGAAGAAGGAATAGAAGTGGAACCAGTTATGCAAAAAAGCATATCTTCTATGATATTTGGAAAAGAAGGAATATATCAAACTAGATTAAGTGGAAGTGGAATAGTAGTTCTAGAAATTCCAGTTCCAGAAAAAGAAATATTCAGATGTAAATTATTTAGAGATACGCTAAAGATAGATGGGAACTTTGCAATTTTAAGAAGTGGTAATATAGAATTTACAGTAGAAAAATCAGGTACTACTCTTGTTGGAACAGCACTAAATGGCGAAGGTTTACTTAACGTTTATAGGGGAACAGGAGAAGTGTGGCTTGTACTAACAGATTCAATTTATACTAGTCTAAAGGAAAGAGGATTAAAGGATTTAGAAGCTGTATCAGATGAAGATTTAGAAGAATGATTACTTTAGCCTAATATAGTTGTAAATTGCTAGTAGTAAAGATATAATTTTAGTTATGATAAGCTTAAAAAGCTATTAATAAAAGTTAGGAGTGAATTGTTTGGGTATAGTTGAAAGTAAACTAAAAAATCCAGAATTAGATTTATTTTTTGAAGCAATTTTACAATTAGAGAATATAGATGAATGTTATAATTTTTTTGAAGACGTTGCAACAATCAATGAAATAAAATCATTAGCACAAAGAATACATGTGGCTAAACTACTTAAAGAAAAGAAGGTTTATACAGAGATAGCAGATAAAACGGGAGCAAGTACAGCTACAATAAGTAGAGTTAATAAATGCTTAAATTATGGAGCTGGTGGCTATGAGTTAATTTTAGATAGATTGGAAAAAATTAAGAAATAATAAAGTTGTAATGTATAAACTATAAATATATACTATTATTATGATATTATGTATAACCAATTGAAAAAAGTGAGGTAAAAAAATATGAGTAGAATGTTTGGAACAGATGGAGTTAGAGGGATTGCTAATACAGAATTAACATCTGAAATAGCTTATGGTTTAGGTAGAGCAGGTGCTTATGTGTTAACAGAAGGGACTCATAAACCAAAGATATTAGTAGCAAAAGATACAAGAATATCAGGTGATATGTTAGAAGCAGCTTTAGTTTCAGGAATATTATCAGTAGGAGCTGAAGCGGTAATACTAGGAGTTGTCCCTACTCCAGCTGTAGCTCATTTAATAAGAGAATATAATGCTGATGCAGGAATTATGATTTCAGCTTCACATAATCCAGTTGAATATAACGGAATTAAGTTCTTTGATAATAGAGGATATAAATTACCAGATGAATTAGAAGATGAAATTCAAAGAGTTATAGAAAGCGGTTTTGAAGGAGTTCCAAGTCCAACAGGACAGAGTTTAGGAAGATCACATATTGAAATTGCAGCCATTGATGAGTATATAGATTATGCTTTATCAACTATTCCTGTGGATTTAAAAGGATTAAGAGTTGCATTAGATTGTGCAAATGGTGCTTGCTATAGTGCTGCTGTAAAAGCATTTAGAGAATTAGGTGCAGAAGTATATGTAATTAATGATAACCCAGATGGAACTAATATCAATGAAAAATGTGGTTCTACTCATCCAGAAGAATTACAAGAATATGTTGTTAAAAAGAAGTGTGATTTAGGGTTTGCTTTTGATGGAGATGCTGATAGATGTTTAGCAGTAGATGAAAAAGGAAACCTTATTAATGGCGACTTTATACTAATGCTATGCGCAAAACACCTTAAAGATTTAGGAAAATTAAAAGATGATACTTTAGTAGTTACAGTAATGAGTAACTTAGGTTTAGATCTTGCTTGTAAAGGAGAAAAGATAAAAACTATAAAAACTAAAGTTGGTGATAGATACGTATTAGAAGAAATGGTTAAGGATGGATATGTTCTAGGAGGAGAACAATCAGGACATATTATATTTTTAGATTACAATACTACAGGAGATGGATTAGTAACAGCTCTACAAGTTGCAGCTATTAGAAAAAGAAGTGGAAAGAACTTAAGTGAACTTGCTGGAATAATGAAAGAACTTCCACAAGTATTAGTAAATGCGAAGGTTCCAAATGACAAGAAGAATATCTATTTAGAAGATGAAGAAATAGTTAATGAAATAAAGAGAATAGAAGAAGTTTTAAATGGAGTAGGAAGAGTCTTAATAAGACCTTCAGGAACAGAGCCACTAGTTAGAGTTATGCTAGAAGGTGAAAATCAAGAAGAAATTGATGAAATGGCTCATGGATTAGTAGATTTAATACTAAGTAAAATCTAAGATAAAGTAAGAAGTAAAAGTGAAGATTTAATGAAGGAGTTCAGACTTTGTCTGGACTCTTTTATTTAGGAATTATAAAGAGCTAACTGTGAATAACTTATATTATTGTTGAAAAGTATATTTGACATTGGGGATAATTATGATTAGTATGTGTATAATAAATGAAATTTATGAGGTGATAAAATGAATAAAAAAATGCCAGTTTTATTTCTATCTCATGGAAGTCCAATGAATGTAGTTTTAGATAATGAATATACAAATTCATTAATAAAACTTGGACAAGAGTTAGAAAAACCAAAGGCTATTATTATAATTTCAGCTCATTGGAAAACAAAAGGAACATATATAACATACAGTAATAAGCCAAGACAAATTTATGATTTTTATGGATTTCCAGAGGAAATATATAATATAAAATATGAACCAGATGGTGGAGAAGAATATGCTGAAATGGTTGCTAAGGAATTAAAAGAAGAAGGTGCAAAACTTACTGATGAATGGGGTTTAGATCATGCTGCTTGGGGAGTTTTAAAATATCTTTATCCAAAGGCTAATATACCAACTTTTGAAATAAGTTTAAATGCATTATTAACAGAAGAAGAACATTACAATATAGGGAGAAAGCTAAGAAGATTTAGAGAAGAGGGGATATTAATAATTGGTAGTGGTGATATAGTTCATAATTTAAGAGCTGCAGATTATGATATCTATGGAAAATCTCATGAATGGGCTGAGGCCTTTGATAATTATATCGTTAATGCAGTTAAAAATTATAATTATGAAACAATAATTAACTATAAAGCTTTAGGTGATATATCAAAACTTGCAGTACCAACAGATGAACATTTTTTACCTCTTTTGTATGTAATGGGTGCACAATATAAAGAAGATAAGGTAGAAGTTGTTCATCAAAGCATACAAAATTCTTCTGTATCAATGACTTGTATTAAAATTGGATAGAATAAAAAAATAAGAAAGGAATTCATACTTTGAGTTCCTTTCTTATTTTTATTATAAAAGAAAGTATCATTAAAGAGGATATATTTCACATTTATTTTAAAACATGCATAAAAAATAAATAAATTAATTTGTTAAATTATAAGAAAAAAATATGAAATATAAATATACAATAATATAAAATAATATAAATTTATTAATAAAATTCCTAATATATTAATAAAATGTTAATATATTATATTGAATAAACCATTTAAAAAGCAATTTGACAAAGTTTTCAGAAAATTCTTGACAGTATTGGGTAGGGGTAGTAAAATTTTAGCAATAACAAAACTTAATATGAGCTTATGATTATAAATGCAACGAAGGAGACCTTTATTTAGATTAAAAGTTTCAGAGAGTCCATGGTAGGTGTAAATGGATACTTTTCTAAATATATAATCACTCCAGAGCAGTGTCACCGAAAGTACAAAGATGTATTAATAAGTGATAACCGGTAAGCACCGTTAAAGGCAAGGGTTTGTTAGAACCTAGTGATTGTAGAAATTAAGGCGGAATTATATACCACCATAATGATTCTTTCATTAAGGGTGGTTTTTTTACACAATTTTTTAAAAAAGGGGGCTAAAAATTTGGAAAGGCATGTATTATCTGTATTAGTAAGGAATTCATCGGGGGTTTTAACAAGAGTTTCAGGGCTATTTGCAAGGCGTGGATTTAACATCGATAGTTTAACAGTAGGAAGAACTGAAAAAGAAGAAATATCAAGAATGACTATTGTATTAATGGGAAACGATGATGTTTTAGAGCAGTTTATAAAACAACTTAATAAACTAGAAGATGTTTTAAGAGTCCATGAGTTAGTATCAGAACATTCAATTTATAGAGAGTTAGTTTTAATAAAAGTAAAAGCTTCACCAGAAAAAAGAGGGGCAATTAACGAAGTAGTAAAAATATTTAGAAGTAAGATAATAGATGTTGCACACAACACTGTAACAATAGAATTAACAGGTGATGATAGTAAGATCAATGCACTAATAGAACTAATGGAAGACTACGGAATTGTAGAAATAGTTAGAACAGGAATAGCAGCCTTAGAAAGAGGAGATAAGGATATTACTAATTATGGAGAATACTTTAATTAATAATGAAGAATGAAGAATGTAAAATGTAAAATTAATGAAATAACTTAGCAAAGCTAAGTTATAAAATAGAAAATTAAAATTCAGCTATGCTGAATTAACCATAATTCTACATTCTTCATTTTACATTCTACATTTAAATAAGGGGGTAAGCAATGAGCAAAAGGTATATAGAAATCTTTGATTCTACATTAAGAGATGGGGCACAAGGTGAAGATATTTCATTTTCTCTTGAGGATAAGATAAAGGTTGCTATTGCTTTAGATAAACTGGGGGTTTCTTATATAGAAGCTGGTAATCCTGGATCTAATCCAAAGGATATGGAGTTTTTTAAGAGAATGAAGGAAATAAATCTTAAGAACTCAAAATTATCAGCCTTTGGGGCAACGAGAAAAGCAAATATAAAAGCTGAAGATGACAATAATATAAAGAGTTTATTAAAAGCAGATACAGAAGTGGTTGTTATTTTCGGTAAGTCATGGGATTTTCAAGTAAGGGAAATATTAAAAACATCATTAGATGAAAACATAAATATGATAAGGGATTCTATAATATATTTAAAAAGTCATAATAAAGAAGTTGTATTTGATGCAGAACATTTTTTTGATGGTTATAAGGCTAATAGTGATTATGCTATAAAAACATTAATATCGGCAAAGGAAGCTGGGGCAGATGTAATAACCCTTTGTGATACTAATGGTGGAACTTTAACTTCAGAAATTAAAGAAATTGTTGAGAAGGTAGTGACTTCAGTAGGTGGTAAGATAGGAATTCATTGTCATAACGATATAGGAATGGCTGTAGCTAATTCAATAATAGCTATAGAATGTGGGGCATCTCATGTACAAGGAACTTTTATAGGTGTTGGTGAAAGATGTGGCAATGCAAATTTATCATCTATAATACCAACATTGCAATTAAAGCTTGGATATGAAGCTATTACAGAAAATAAACTTTCAGAGCTGACAAAGACATCAAAATATATTTCAGAAATATCTAATATAAAACTTTTAGATAATATGCCATATGTAGGAGCATCAGCCTTTGCTCATAAGGGGGGAATGCATATTGATGCAATTTGTAAAACTCCAGAATCCTATGAGCATATAAAACCTGAAGTTGTAGGAAATGATAGAAGATTCCTAGTATCTGAAGTAAGTGGGAAAAGTACAATTTTAAAAGAAATTCAAAAAATCTTTCCAAGCATAACTAGAGAAAGTGATGAAGTGGAAAAGATAACAAATAGACTTAAAGAATTAGAGTATGAAGGTTATAAGTTTGAAGGAGCAGAAGGCACAGTAGAACTTTTAATTAGAAAGACTATAGGAAAGTACAAGCCTTTCTTTGAACTAAAACATTTTAAAACAATTGGGGAACAACCTTGGAATACTAAGGATTTTACATCAACGGCCTTAATTAATGTGGTAGTGGAAGGAAAAAATAAAATGACAGCAGCAGAAGGTGATGGACCTGTTAATGCTTTAGATAAGGCTTTAAGAGAAGCACTTGAAAATTTTTATCCACAATTGAAAGAAGTAAGACTTATAGATTATAAGGTTAGAGTTTTAGATTCAGAAAGTGCCACAGGAGCAAAGGTAAGGGTTTTAATAGAATCAACAGATGGAATGGAAAATTGGAGTACTGTTGGGGTGTCCAGAGATGTTGTAGAAGCTAGTTTAATAGCTTTAGTTGATTCAATAGAATATAAATTAATAAAAGATATAGAAAAGAAATTAAGAACTTATTTTTAAAAAGGGGGACTAAAAACATGGGTATGACTATGACTCAAAAAATCCTTGCAGCCCATGCAGGATTAGAAAGTGTAAAGGCGGGGCAGCTAATTGAGGCAGATTTAGATTTAGTGCTAGGAAATGATATTACATCACCAGTAGCAGTTAATGAATTTTATAAATTAAAGTTAGAAAAAGTTTTTGATAAGGAGAAGGTAGCAATAGTACCTGATCACTTTACTCCTAATAAGGATATAAAAGCAGCAGAGCAAAATAAGATGATAAGAGAATTTGTTAGAGAAAAGGAAATTACTAATTACTTTGATGTTGGTGAAATGGGAATTGAACACTGTCTAATTCCAGAAAAGGGATTAGTAGTTGCTGGAGATGTTGCTATTGGGGCAGATTCCCACACTTGTACTTATGGGGCATTAGGAGCTTTTTCAACAGGAATAGGTTCCACAGATATGGCTGCAGGCATGGCTATAGGTAAGTGTTGGTTTAAGGTTCCATCAGCTATAAAATTTGTTCTAAAGAATAAACCAGCAAAGTGGATAAGTGGTAAAGATATAATTCTCCATATCATTGGAATTATAGGCGTTGATGGGGCACTATATAGATCCATGGAATTCGTCGGAGATGGAATAAAATATCTTTCAATAGATGATAGATTTACAATGGCAAATATGGCTATCGAAGCAGGTGGAAAAAATGGAATTTTCCCTGTAGATGATGTGACTATTGAATATTTAAAGGAGCATTCAGATAGAGAGTGGAAGGCTTATGAAGCAGATGAAGATGCTGAATATGATGAAGTTTATGAAATAGACTTAAGTAAATTAAGACCAACAGTTGCCTTTCCTCATTTACCTGAAAATACAAGACCTATAGATAATGTTGGGGATATAGAAGTAGATCAAGTAGTTATAGGATCTTGTACAAATGGAAGAATATCTGATTTGAGAATAGCAAGAGATATTATAAAGGGAAAGAAAATTAAAAAAGGAATTAGATGTATTGTATTCCCTGGAACTCAAAAAATTTACCTTCAAGCTTTAGAAGAAGGAATAATAAGAGATTTAGTAGAAGCAGGCGCTGTATTCTCAACATCAACTTGTGGGCCATGCTTAGGAGGACATATGGGAATCCTAGCAAAAGGAGAAAGAGCAGTTTCAACTACAAATAGAAACTTCGTAGGAAGAATGGGGCACGTGGAATCAGAAGTATATCTAGCAAGTCCAGCAGTTGCAGCAGCATCAGCACTAACAGGGAAAATAACAAACCCAGAAACAGTAGCAATGGGCAATGCGTAATGCACAATGCATAATTAAGGAGAAAACTCCTTGGAGTTTTTGTAATGAAAAAATGAAAAGCCTTTTTGCTGAAGCAAAATTGGCATGAAAAAATGAAAGAATTATGGATGAAATTCCTTTGGAATTTCTATTAAGGCAATAAGAAGTGGGAAACTTTAAGAAATGAAAAAATGAAAGAATGCAAGAATTACAGAAAAAATTTGGGACTATATTAAAATATACCAATAATTCAACTCTGTTGAATTATTACCTACATTTTTTCATTTTTTAATTATTCATTATTCCCATTAAATAAAAAGGGGGCTTTTAAATGAAAGCAAAAGGTAGAGTTTTTAAGTATGGAGATAATGTAGATACAGATGTAATAATTCCAGCAAGGTATTTAAATACCTCTGATCCAAAGGAATTAGCAACTCACTGTATGGAAGATATAGATAAAGAATTTACAAAGAATGTTCAAAAGGGAGATATTATTGTTGCAAATAAGAACTTTGGATGTGGGTCATCTAGAGAACATGCACCAATAGCTATAAGAGAAAGTGGAGTAAGTTGTGTTATAGCATCCACATTTGCAAGAATCTTTTATAGAAATGCAATTAACATAGGATTACCTATATTAGAATGTGATGAAGCAGTTAAAGCAATAGATGCAGGGGACGAGCTTGAAGTAGACTTTACAACAGGAATTATAAAAAATAATACTAAAAATCAAGAATATCAGGGAGAGCCATTCCCAGAATTCATGCAAAAAATAATTAACTGCGGGGGACTAGTAAATTATATTAAAGAGAAGCAACAAGCAAATGCATAATGCGTAATGCGTAATGCATAATTAGGGAAAAAACTCCTTTGGAGTTTTAGAAAATGAAAGAATGAAAAGCTTATTTGCTAACGCAAAGGCAGCATGAAAGAATGAAAGAATTAATGAATAAATTCCGCAGGAATTTAGAGATTTTCATAATTCAGCTTGTCTGAATTATTTCAATAATTATCAATTATGCATTATCCATTATTAATTAATAAACGGGGGTTATAAGATGAATTATAAAATAGCTGTAATACCAGGGGATGGAATTGGTCCAGAGGTTGTGGAACAAACTGTGAATGTTTTGAATTGTGTTGGGGATAAATTTAATCATGTTTTTGAATATGAATATTTATTAGCAGGAGGATGTGCTATAGATGAAAAGGGCACACCTCTACCGGAGGAAACTTTAGAAGCTTGCAAAAGGGCTGATGCGGTATTACTTGGAGCTGTTGGGGGACCTAAATGGGATGACCCTAATGCAAAAGTTAGACCAGAGCAAGCATTACTTGGATTAAGGGGAGGTCTTAATTTATATTGCAATTTAAGACCAGCTTTATTATATGCACCACTAAAGGATGCATCACCATTAAAGGATAGCATAATAGGTGCTGGCATAGATATATGTGTAGTTAGAGAATTAACTGGGGGAATATATTTCGGGGAAAGAGGCAGAGAAGAGGTAGATGGGGTACAAGGTGCTTATGATACTGAAAGATATAATGTAAATGAAGTAAGAAGAATAGCTAAAATTGCTTTTGATACAGCTATAAAAAGGGATAAAAGACTTACAAGTGTGGATAAAGCAAATATATTAGAAACTTCAAGACTTTGGAGAAGTGTTATAGAGGAAGTTGCTAAAGATTATCCAGAAGTTTATGTTAATCACATGTATGTGGATAATGCTTCTATGCAATTAGTAAGGGATCCAAAGCAGTTTGATGTAATAGTTACTTCTAATATGTTTGGGGATATTTTATCAGATGAAGCAAGTATGATAACAGGATCAATTGGTATGTTGCCTTCAGCATCTTTAGGAGAAGGAAAGCTTGGAATGTATGAACCTATACATGGTAGTGCACCAGATATTGCAGGAAAGGGAATTGCAAATCCATTAGCAACTATACTTTCTGCAGCAATGATGCTAAGATACAGTTTTAATTTAGAAGATGAAGCGAAAGTTATAGAAGGTGCAGTAGTTAAGGTTTTAGAAGAAGGATATAGAACAGGGGATATAATGAGTGACGGAATGAAGCTAGTTGGAACTAGTGAAATAGGAAAGCTAGTATTAGAAAATATATAAAATGAGAGGTGAAATATATGAGGAGTGATGTGATAAAAAAAGGGCCACAAAGGGCACCACATAGATCATTACTAAAGGCAACAGGGTTAACTGACGAAGAAATAAACAAACCATTAATAGGAGTTGTAACTTCACAAAATGATATAATAGCAGGTCATATAAATTTAGATAAAATAGTGGAATCAGTTAAAAAGGGAGTACTTATGTCTGGAGGCACTCCAATAGTATTTCCAACCATAGGAGTATGTGATGGTATAGCAATGGGACATGAAGGAATGAGATATTCATTAGTTACAAGAGAGCTAATAGCAGACACTATTGAATGTATGGTCAAAGCACATGCCTTTGATGCATTAGTATTAATACCAAACTGCGATAAAATTGTACCAGGTATGATGATGGCGGCACTAAGACTTAACATACCAGCAATAGTAATTAGTGGAGGTCCAATGCTAGCAGGTAAATTCAAGGGTAAGGATGTATCTCTTTCAACTATGTTTGAAGCAGTTGGGGCATTTGAGAATGGGACTATGTTAGAGGGAGATTTATGTGATATGGAAAATAAGGCATGCCCAACATGTGGATCCTGTTCAGGTATGTTTACAGCAAATTCAATGAATTGCTTAGCAGAGGTTTTAGGGTTAGGATTACCTGGAAATGGGACAATACCAGCTGTATATTCAGAAAGAATGAGACTTGCTAAATATGCAGGTATGAAAATAATGGACTTATTAGAAAAGGATATTAAGCCAAGAGATATAGTAAATGAAAAATCTATAAGAAATGCATTAACTGTAGATATGGCTTTAGGATGTTCTACAAATAGCGTTCTTCATTTAACAGCAATTGCTAATGAAGCAAAGGTAGACTTAAATCTAGACATGATTAATGAAGTATCAGAAGTAACACCAAATCTTTGTAGATTAGCACCAGCTTCAGATACTCATATTGAAGAGTTATATTGGGCTGGCGGAATTCAAGCAGTTATGAAGGAACTTTCAAAGAAGGATCTTTTAGATTTAGATTGTGTAACAGCTACATCTAAAACTCATAAGGAAAATTTAGAGGGAGTAGAAGTTCTTGATTACAATATTATTAAGAGTATAGATGAACCATTTAGTTCAACTGGTGGAATCAGAGTATTAAAAGGAAACTTAGCAGTAGATGGGGCAGTAGTTAAGAAATCAGCAGTATTAGAAGAAATGTTAGTCCACACAGGACCAGCAAGAGTATTTGATTTAGAAGAAGATGCAATAGAAGCAATTTTATCTAAGAAAATAGTTAAAGGTGACGTAGTAGTAATTAGATATGAAGGACCTAAGGGTGGCCCTGGTATGAGAGAAATGCTATCACCAACATCAGCAATTGCGGGAATGGGTTTAGATAAATATGTAGCATTAATAACTGATGGAAGATTTAGTGGAGCTACTAAAGGTGCTGCTATTGGACATATTTCTCCAGAAGCAGCTGAAGGTGGAACAATAGGACTAGTGGAAGAAGGAGATATTATTTCAATAGATATTCCAAATGGAAAACTAGAACTATTAGTAGATGAAGAAGTTTTAGAAGAAAGAAGAAGAAACTTCAAACCATTACCACCAAAAGTAACAGAAGGATATTTAGCAAGATACGCTAAGCTAGTAAGCTCTGCTAGCACAGGAGCAATACTTAAATAATGCATAATGGGTAATGCGTAATGCATAATTAAGGAAAAAACTCCTTTGGAGTTTTGGAAAAGGAAAGAATTAATGAAAAATAGATAATGCGTAATTATGAAAAAATGAAGAGCTTCTTTGCTGAAGCAAAATTGCATGAAAAAATGAAAGAACTTATTGCTTACGCAAAATGCATAATTAGGGAATAAACTTCTTCGGAGTTTAGAGATTTATAAATTTGATAATTCAGCTTGCTGAATTATTTCAACAATTATGCATTATCAATTATGCATTACTAATTAAAAAAGGGGGGTATTTATGATTATAACTGGAGCTGAAATTTTAATTAAATCCCTTTTAGATGAGGGTGTTGATACGATATTCGGGTATCCGGGGGGCGCTGTTTTAAATATATATGATGAGCTTTATAAATATAGGGATAAGATTAATCATATATTAACTGCTCATGAACAGGGTGCTTCTCATGCAGCTGATGGATATGCAAGGGCTACTGGAAGGGTTGGAGTTTGCTTAGCTACATCTGGACCAGGAGCAACTAATTTAGTTACTGGTATTGCAACTGCATATATGGATTCTATTCCAATAGTAGCTATTACAGGGAATGTAACTAAGCCATTGTTAGGAAAGGATAGTTTCCAAGAAGTAGATATTACTGGAATTACAATGCCAATAACAAAGCATAATTATATTGTTAAAGATGTTAATGATCTGCAGAGAATAGTAAGGGAAGCCTTTTATATAGCAAGGGAAGGAAGACCAGGACCTGTATTAATAGATATACCAAAGGATATAACTGCTGCTAAAGCAGTATATGAACCAATAATTCCTAAGGAAGTTGAAAGAAAAACTAAGCATATAACAAAGGAAGCTTTAGAAAGTGTTGCAAAATTAATTAATGAATCAGAAAATCCATTTATATATGCAGGTGGAGGAATAGTAGCATCAGGAGCTTATGAGGAACTTAAGGAGATTGTTAATAAAATAAATTCTCCAATAGCAACTTCTCTTATGGCAATGTCATCCTTCCCATATAATCATCCATTATATACTGGTATGATAGGAATGCATGGAAGTAAAGCTTCTAATATATTAGTTAGTAAATGTGATTTATTAATTAATCTTGGGGCAAGGTTTAGTGATAGGGTAATAAACAATCAAAATCATATTAAAAATGCAAAGATTATTCATATAGATGTTGATCCAGCAGAAATAAATAAAAATGTGAAAGTAGATGCATTTGTAATTGGGGATTTAAAAATAGTGCTTCAAAGGTTAATTCCACTTCTTAAAGAAAAGAAAAATGAAGAATGGCTTCAGAAAATGAGAGAGCTTAAGTCTTTAAATGTGGAAGATACATCTGAAACAGGAGAATTAACTCCAGAATTCTTATTTAGAAAATTAAGTGAATTAGATGATGGAAACTTTGTTCTTACAACAGAAGTTGGACAGCATCAAATGTGGGCTTCTCAATTCTTTAAATTTAAAACACCAAGAACATTTATATCATCAGGTGGACTTGGAACTATGGGGTATGGCTTAGGTGCTTCAATTGGGGCTCAAATGGCATTAAAGGATAAGCAGGTAATAAATATTGCTGGTGATGGAAGCTTTGGAATGAACTGCAATGAATTAGCCACAGCAGCTAAAAATAAGTTACCAATAATAGTTATAATAGTGAATAATAATTCTTTAGGAATGGTTAGACAATGGCAGAACTTTTTCTATGAAGGCAGATATTCTTCCACAACTTTAAATAGCACTACAGATTTTGTAAAAGTAGCTGAAGCATTTGGTGGTAAGGGATATAGAGTCTTTGAAAAAGAGGAACTTCTTCCAGTATTAAAGGAAGCTTTAGAATATAAAGGACCTGTTGTAATAGACTATGTAATACACAATGATAAAAAGGTATTTCCTATGGTTGCACCTGGTGCAGCAATTAATGAAATAATAAGTGAAGATGATGTTTAAATAATAGGGGGTTAGAAAAATGGCAAAAATGTATTATGAAAAGGACACAAATTTAGATTTATTAAAGGGGAAGAAAGTTGCAATAATTGGATATGGTAGCCAAGGACATGCACACGCCTTAAATTTACATGAAAGCGGAGTAGATGTGGTAGTTGGGCTTTATAATGGAAGTAAATCATGGAAAAGAGCTGAAGATGCTGGTTTAGAAGTAGCAACAGTTGCAGAAGCAGCAAAGGCAGCAGATATTATAATGATATTATTACCAGATGAGAAACAGGCACAAGTTTATAAATCAGAAATTGCTCCAAACTTAGAAGAAGGAAATGCATTAGTATTTGCCCATGGATTTAACATTCATTATGGACAAATTGTTCCACCAGCAGATGTAGATGTATTTATGTGTGCTCCTAAGGGACCTGGACATATGGTAAGAAGAACATATACTGAAGGATCAGGAGTTCCATGTTTAATTGCTGTATATCAAAATCCAACAGGAAATGCAAGAGATTTAGCTTTAGCATATTCTAATGGAATTGGAGGAGCAAGAGCTGGAGTTTTAGAAACTACATTTAAAGATGAAACAGAAACGGATTTGTTTGGTGAACAGGCAGTTTTATGTGGAGGTTGTACAGCACTTATAAAGGCTGGTTTTGAAACTTTAGTAGAAGCTGGATATGCACCTGAAAATGCATACTTTGAATGTTTACACGAAATGAAATTAATTGTAGATTTACTATATCAAGGTGGTATGAGTATGATGAGATATTCAATATCTGATACTGCAGAATATGGTGACTACATGGTTGGGGATAGAATAGTAACAGATGAAACAAAGAAGGAAATGAAGAAAGTATTAAAAGAAATCCAAGATGGGACCTTTGCAAAGAACTGGTTATTAGAAAACCAAGTTGGAAGACCAATGTTTAATGCAAGAAGAAAAATGGAAGCAGAACATCCAATCGAAAAAGTTGGACAAGAACTTAGAGAAATGATGAGCTGGATAGATACTAAGAAATTAGATTAATGTTAAAGGAGCTGCACCACAGCTCCTTTATTTTTAATATGCTTCAGTATTTAGATCTTCAGTATTATTTTTCTTTATAATTGCTAGAGTAATAATTAATGAAATAGTCAATACAATAGTTGCTGCAAGGCCTCCTTCAAATCCGAAGGAACCTCCATTAATTAAAGTTTTTCCTTCAAGTGAAATAGTTTTAAATACAGAAGAGAATGTAGATAAACCACTTACTTCTATACCTAAAACAGGTCCTAGAAGGAAATTCCAAATACTATGCATAGCCCCAACAATCCAAAGGTTATTAGTCTTATAGAAAATCAATGAGAATATTATTCCTACTAATGAAATGTTAATAAAACTTAAAAAAGTTACATTAGGATTTAATAAATGTAATGCACCAAAAAAGAATGAGTTTAATAGTATTCCAACTAATGGGCCTTTTTTAGAGGCGATTGCATTCATTAGAAAACCTCTACAAAGAATTTCTTCATTAAAGCCTTGAATTATATAACCAAATAAAGAAAGAATAATAAATGTCCAATTTATACTATTTGGATTTATGCTAACAGAAATGGAACCAAGAAGAAAATTAATTAAAAAAGTTGAAGAAATCATTGCTAAGCCTATTAAGACTCCAATAAGATAATTAATTGGAAATCTCTTTTTTGTAATTCCAAGGGAAGGTAAAGTCCTCTTTTCAACAAATTTACAATAAATAATAATTAATATAATTGGAATAGAATTTGCATATAGATTAAATAATCCATTTTCCAACATTGAAATTTTTATTATTCCTGCAAATAGAAAAGGAATTAGTATAAGTTGTCCTACAAGAAGTGTTAATATAAGAATAAAAAATGGTAAGATAATGTTTCCTTTCCTCTGAGTTTTTGTTAATTCCATTGATTCATTTAAGGATAATTTCATATGATTGCCCCCTATAAAATAAAAATTTACTAATAATATTTGATAATTATAACATATATTACATTTAATGTAAAACTACTCAAGTTATTATAAGATAAGTAAAAATTCTATATTTTACATGGATTATAATTTACTTTAGATTATGTTAAAATATTTAAATAATAAATAAGGGGGAAAACAAATGAATATTAAGATCTTTTTAAAACTAGTGGAAATACAAACAAAAGTAGCAAGCGTAATTCCATACTTAATAGGAACTTTTTATGCTTTATACAGATATGATAATTTTAATTTAAAAAATGCAATTATAATGTTTTTATCAATGATAATATTTGATATGACTACAACTGCAATAAATAATTATATGGATTATGCTAAGGCAATTAAAAAGGAAGGTTATGGATACGAAACTCATAATGCAATAGTAAATTACAACTTAAATCCAAAAGCAGTTAGATTATTAATTTATACTATGTTAGTTATAGCAGCAACTTTAGGGTTATTATTAGTTAAAAATACTAATATAATAGTACTATTAATTGGAGCAATATCCTTTGGAATTGGAATAACATATTCCTTTGGACCAATTCCTATTTCAAGAACACCTTTTGGTGAAATTTTTTCTGGACTTGCTATGGGTTTAATAATAACATTTTTATCTGTTTATATTCACATATTTGATACAGGAGTATTAGGTGTAAATATTAATGGATTAAGTAATGTAAACATAAGTTTCAATTTCATAGAATTAATCAATATATTTATAATTTGTTTATCTCCAATAATGGGAATCTCAAATATAATGCTTGCAAATAATATTTGTGATATAGATGAAGATATAGAAAATAAAAGATACACATTACCAATATATATTGGCAAAGAAAATGCATTAAAGGTATTTAAATGGTTATATTATATTGGATATATTTCTATAGTTATTGCTGTAGTACTTAGAGTATTACCAGTAGTTTCATTAGTAACTTTATTAGTATTAAAAGTAGTTCAAGGAAATATTAATAAATTTAATAAACTTCAAACTAAAAAGGATACTTTTGTATTAGCAGTTAAAAACTTTGTTATTACTAATTTAGTTTATGCTACTACTATTTTAGCTGGAGTATTATTGGGATAATAGTTAAGAGTTAATTTTCAAATTACTTAATTGGATTTTGGAAATTAACTTTTTTTCTTATTTCTTGAAAGTCTACAAAGAATATGACATTTAGCTAAGAGTATATTTTTCTAAAGTTAGAGGAAAAATAACTATGTAGCTAAATGAGGAGGAGTAAAAATGAAAAAATTATTAATAGGTATGTTGATAACTTGTAGTTTAGGACTAGCAGCTTGTGGAAGAAATAAAACAGAAAATCCATCAACTAATAATAATTCAGGTACAGGTGTAACAGATGGCACCAATGGTACAGGGGTGCATGAAAATAATGGAATGAATGGAACAAATGGAACTGGAACAACAGATGGAACAAATTCCAATACAAATGGAACGAATAATCAAGGAGCTTCATTAAATGAGAGCAGAACTTCTGTAAATAACTTATATACAGAATTTAATGAAAAAGTTGCCGGTGGAGTAGAAAATATTAAATCCGAAGATTGGGATAAATATAGTACAGAATTTAAAGGAAAACTTACAAATTTAAGAAATACAGTAAAAGATGCTTCTATAAGAAGTACTTTAGATGATATGGAAAATTTATTTAATGAATATGATACAGCAATAAGAGAAAAGAAGGATGTAGCTAAAGATAAAGTAGAATCAATGAAAACAAAAATAGAAAATTCATTTAAGTAATTAAGAAATAGTAGGTTATCTTAAAAGGTAGAGTTTAAGATAACCTTTTATTCAGTTATAATTTATTTATTGATATAAAATAATGTAGATTAGGAGAAAAAATGAATTACGTATACATTTTGAAATGTTCAGATAATACTTTATACACAGGGTGGACAACCTCCTTAGAAAAAAGACTTAAAACTCACAATAGTGGGAAGGGAGCTAAATATACAAGAGTTAGACTTCCAGTAGAGATAGTTTATTTTGAAAAATTTGAAGATAAAAAAGAAGCCATGAAAAGGGAGTACGCAATAAAACAATTATCAAGACAAGAAAAATTAAAGTTAATAGATAATTTTACAGAAGGTATTAATATTTAATTTATTAGCCTTAAATAAGTAGTGCAATATTATTTATCTTTTACCCTTAAGAAGAGTAAGGGTTATGGAAAAGAATATTATTGGAGATAATATAAAGAAGATTATTATTTCAGCTTCCTTTAATAAAAACTCAGCCTAGCCTGAGTTTTTTTAGCAATTATGCATTATGAATTATCCATTATGCATTGATTATATGTCTAGACATCTACATGTATAGTTATTAATAGGAGTAAACAGGAGTAAAACAGAGATATATAAGAATAGTTTTATAATATAAGCTAAAATAATTAAATTTTGATTAAAATCGTTGATTTTAATTAGAAGTGTGCTAAAATTAGTGTATACATCAAGAGTATTTGCATAATATATATTACAAATTAAATAACATAATATTAAAGAAAGGAGGATAGAAAAAGAAGAAAAAGCGCCAGAACTTAAGTGAGCCTCTAAATCTATGATTTAGTCAGGCGAACTTACTCCATCGAATGAATATGAGAAGGAGTTTCCTAGAATCTTCAAGCTTTTTATTAGTTTTTGGAGAAGTTACTAACTTGAGGAAAGTAGCAATAAGTTTTTAATTATATAAAGCTTATTTTTAAAGGAAACTCGACTCGCATTCGCTCGCTGAGTAAGTTCCACCAACCAAATCGAAGATTTGGGGTGTCACTTAAGTGGACGAGGTTGGGGAGTATCGATACTTCGGCGGGTGCCCCACGGTATTCACACTACCGTTAACGGCTAACAAAACTGTAAAGTGATTTACAGCACAATATTAGCTAGGTGTTAAAACCTTCAAAGTGCTATCGCACAATGAAAATTATTAATGAGAAATGTAAAACTAATGACAAAATTTATAATCAGCTTTTAAAAGGGTATATTTTGCATTATACATTTTTAATTTTTGAATGTAGTGGTGGCTCTTTAATTTTGGAACAAAAAAATAATAGACAATGGAAGGAAGAATATAATATGTGTGGAATAGTTGGATTCGTAGGAAGACAGGAAGCATCTCCAATATTAGTTGAGGGATTATCTAAATTAGAATATAGAGGATATGACTCAGCAGGAGTAGCTGTATTAGAAGATGGAGAAATAAAGGTAAGAAAGTATAAGGGACGTTTAAAGAACTTAGAAGATAATTTAATGCAGAGTCCTTTAAATGGAATAATAGGAATAGGTCATACTAGATGGGCAACTCATGGAGAACCATCAGACATCAATTCACATCCTCATACAAATGGAAATGCAACAATTAGTGTTGTTCATAATGGAATTATAGAAAATTATATAAAACTAAAAGAATGGTTAAAAACTAAGGGATATGAATTTTATTCAGAAACAGATACAGAAGTAATACCAAACTTAGTAGATTACTACTATAAAGGTGATTTATTTGAAGCTGTAACTAAAGCAACAGGAAAGATGGAAGGTAGCTATGCTATTGGAGTTATCTGTAAAGATGAACCAGATAAAATAGTAGCAGTTAGAAAAGATAGTCCATTAATAGTTGGTGTAGGAGAAGGAGAATACTTTATAGCTTCAGATATACCAGCAGTTATTAATCATACTAGAGAAGTTTATTTATTAGAAGATAAAGAATTTGTAATATTAACTAAAGATGGAGTAGAAATTAAAACAGAAGATGGAGAAAAAGTAGATAAAGAAATTTATCATGTTACTTGGGATATAGATGCAGCTGAAAAAGGCGGCTATGAAGATTTCATGTTAAAAGAAGTTCATGAGCAGCCGAAGGCTATAAGAGATACTTTAACATCTAGAGTTTTAAAGAATGCCCCAGTTCAATTAGATGATATAAATCTTACAAAAGAAGAATTAGAGTCTTTTGATAGAGTATTTATAGTAGCATGTGGAACAGCTTATCATGCAGGTTTAGTTGGAAAAACTATAATAGAAAAATTAGCTAAAATACCAGTTGAAGTTGATATAGCTTCAGAATTTAGATATAGAGATCCACTTATAACAGATAATTCATTAGTAATAGTTGTTAGCCAGTCTGGTGAAACAGCAGATACTTTAGCAGTATTAAGAGATGCTAAGAAAGTAGGCGCAAGAGTTCTTGCAATTACAAATGTTGTAGGAAGCTCAGTTTCAAGAGAAGCAGACCATGTTATTTATACTTGGGCAGGCCCAGAAATAGCAGTTGCATCAACAAAGGCTTATGAAACTATGTTAATAGCATTTTATATTTTAGGTATTTACTTTGGAGAACTAAAGGGAACTATTGATAACAATTTAGCAGAAGCCCTAAAAGAAGAATTATTAGTATTACCTGAAAAAGTAAAGGCAATATTAGATAAGAAAGATGAATTACAAAAATATGCTTCAAAACATTATATGACTAAGGATTTATTTTTCTTAGGAAGAGGATTAGACTATGCAGTAGCATTGGAAGGTTCTTTAAAGCTTAAAGAAATATCTTATATTCACTCAGATGCTTATGCTGGTGGAGAACTTAAGCATGGAACAATTGCTTTAGTTGAAGAAGGAACTCCAATTATAGCATTATTAACAGATGATAAGTTAAAGGATAAAATGGTAAGTAATATTAGAGAAGTTATTACAAGAGGAGCTAAGGTTTTAGCAATAGCTATTGAAGGAGATAATGAAGCTAAAGAAGTTTGTCATGAAGTAATTTATATTCCAAGAACTCATGAGTTATTAACTCCAATTTTATCAGTAGTTCCACTTCAATTAATAGCTTACTACGTAGCAAAACAAAAGGGCTGTGATGTAGATAAGCCACGTAATTTAGCAAAATCAGTTACTGTTGAATAGATTGTAATTAAAGGAGAGAAGTATTATGAGAGAAGAATTAGTAAAAAAACTATTAAATGAATATAAAGAAACAGAAAAAGCATTAGAACTTGGTATTGATTGGCTAAATGACAAGGACTATGCTAAAGGAAAGCTAGACTTAGTTAAAGTTATAATAGCTGATTTAGAAGAATTATCAAAAGAAGCTTAATATATATGAAAATGCACACTCTTATAACAATATAAGGGTGTGCATTTTTATTTAATTAAAAAGATTTTATTCTTTATCAAAGAGTATAAAGTAATGAAAATAAATGTTATAATTTAACAAATGATATTTTAAGAGGTTATGATATAAATTAAAGGAGGATTACTATGCAAAGAGAGATTATAAGAAATACAAAATTATTAAATAAAGAAGGAAACTTAAATCAATCAGGATATGCAAGGAGCTTAATCTTAGATTATGATAGAAAAGATATTAAGGCTAGTTCTCTTCGTATTAAGGAATGGGATTATTATTTAATATACAATGATGAATATGGTATTGCTTTAACCCTTGCAGATAATTCTTATATGAGTTTAGAAAGTGTTTCTATTCTAGACTTTAAAAATTCAAGAGAAAAAACAGTATCGCCAATTCAACCATTTTCTCTTGGAAAAATGAATATGCCATCAAGCTCTAAAGTAGGAGATGTAGTTTATACTTCTAAAAATGTTGATTTATCATATAAACATAAAGAGAATAAAAGGATTTTAGAATGTAGAATGGATAATTTTCATGATAAAGAAAGTTTTTATTGCTATCTTGAATTAGATGAAGAGCCTAAAGAATCAATGGTTATTGCCACTCCCTTTAAAAAGGAAAAACATTTTTACTATAATCAAAAAATAGTAGGTTTTAAAGTGAGTGGATATTTTAAATTAGGTGATTTTAAATATGAATTTAATAGAGATAACACAAGAGGAATTCTAGATTGGGGTAGAGGTGTTTGGACATATAAAAATGTATGGTATTGGGGTGCAGGTTGTGGAATAGTTGATAATCATGAAGTAGGCTTTAATATTGGATATGGTTTTGGAGATACAAGTGCAGCAACTGAAAATGTTATTTTCTATGATGGTATTTTGCATAAGTTAGAGGAGGTTACATTTAATATTCCAACTGATGAAGAAGGGAATTATTTATACACTAAGCCGTGGACCTTTACAAGTAGTGATAAAAGATTTGAAATGAAATTTGAACCTATTTTAAATAGAGCCTCTTGTACTGATATTAAGTTGATTTGTAGTGATCAAAATCAAGTATTTGGTAAGTTTAACGGAACTATGGTATTAGATGATGGCAGAAAGATAATGTTAAAAGATTTTTTGGCTTTTGCAGAAAGAGTTTCGAATAAGTGGTAAAACATCATATAAATATAAAAATACTTAATTTAATAGATTAGAAGATATTATAATAGAAATAATAATAAAATAATATTAGAATGCATAATCTATTTGTAAATAATAAAGTGTGATATTTTTAAAATATCTTATTTAATAGAATATAGTATTTTGAAAAAATATAATATATTTGGTAAAATATATTATATACAATGAAATTATAGGGGAGATATAAAAAAGGATGAGGTGATTGTATGTGTTTAACAAGCTGTTTAATGGGGCAAGACAAAATATTAGTACTAAAAGCAACTAAGGATACTATAAATGATATTATAGAAAAGGGCGTATATCCACTAAATAATTTACCTAGTAATTATAATCAATTTGAAAAGTTTGTATTAGTAGATGAAAAAGATTCTAATGAAAGTAAAGTTTTGGCAGTAGGAAATATAAGTGAGCCCTATGCCATTAATGAAAATAGTAAGGCCTTAAATGTATTTAATAATTATGATTGGAAATGGGAGTATGAACTTTCTAATGTAGTAGACTTAAGAGGAAATGCACTAACACTTCAAGATATATTTATTGATGAAAACCTAGATAGAATTAATTACACTGTTCAATTTTAATTATTGAATATATATTTTAAACAACATAGTAAACGTTTAAATAACAACTTACTAAATTAAATAAATGAAAGCTTATTTATAAAGTATGAAATACATTAATTCAATAGCTTGGACTTATTAGGCTATAAGAATTATGATATTTCATACTTTTTGTTATTCTTTAGGAAATTATAAAAATATTATCCTGTTAATAATTTTTAAGTGATACCCTAAATCTTTGATTTAGTTTGGTAGAACTTATACCTTCGAATGAATATGAGAAGGTATTTCATTTATAATTTCCTTTCCTTCAGTACTAGAGGATATAGATATTATATTCTGGCGACTTGGAGCCTGCGAGGTCGAAAAGAATATAATATCTATATCCTTTTTTATTTAGAATGAATTTATATATCTAAGTGCTCTACTTATACCAGTAACTACTACAGAACCATGATTTTCTTCGGGAGCCACATATATAGTAGAGTTTTCATTAAATGTTTTAATTTTATTATGTATTTTTTCAGCACCATCAACCATGTAACCTTCCTTTTCACCAACCCCTATAAATATATTGTTATGGCTTTTTTCTAGGTTAGGGAAATCTAGAATTTCATAGTCATTCCACCAAACTGAAGGGCTAAAGGAAATTATATTTTTATAAATATTGGATCCTTTTAATAAGTTCCACAATACATAATAACCACTTAATGAATGACCAAGTATAGTCATATTATTTTTATCAAAAGTTAGATTATTTTCAATTATAGGTAGAAGTTCCTTTTCTATAAAGTTATTAAAATTCTCACTACCTCCAAGGTTATTGGGTATCATAGACTTTCTTTTTTCATCTATATGATATTTTTCTGCTGGAGCTGTAAAATCTAAAAATCTCTTATCTTTTTTCTCAAATTCTTGATGGAATATACCAACAATAATTGAAGGTTTAATTCCTGTTTTAATAAATAATTTACCTTGTTGCTTTATACAAGATTTAACTATTTCAAAATAATATCCACCATCTAGGACTATTATTATCGGCAAATCACTTGCATTTGAATCTTCTGGAATGTAGAATTTAATATCATAAAAGCTATTGGTGTAGGCTGATTTTATTTTAAAATTATCCATTAAAAATACTCCTTTGTGCTAATATTTAGTAATAAGTATAAAATAATAGAAGGGAAAGGTCAACAATCATGAAACAAAACATTAATTGGTTAATAGAATATTTTTCTGAAAGTTCTATTGAATTTGTTGATATTTTTAAAGCCAAGTTATCCTCTAATAAAAAGGATCTTAACAGAAAAACTGCAAAGGATTTATGTGGCATAGTAATACCAATAATGGGGGAGTGTTACTTTTCTTTAAATAAGAAAAAATATAAGTTAAATAAAAACACAATTTTACATTGTGGTTCTAGTATGGATATAAGAATTGAAACAGAAGATATAGGTATAGAGTATTATGTAGTTCATTATAAAAATCTTTCCACCATTAAAAAATTTGAAAACATAGAAGAAGAATCTTTTTATTTAGAAATTGATGATAGGCTACCTTTATTAAAGTACTGTGAAAATATTGCTGATAAATCATTAAGTCCAGATAAGTTCACGAAATTTTCTTGTAAGGTTGATTTTATAAATTTAATTAATTCTTTAATAGAAAATGTAAGATCAGTACACTATAATGACAAATTAAAATTAGTTAATAAGGGAATTGAATACATAAATAAAAATTATAATCAGCCAATATCTATTAGTGAAATATCTGATACTTTAGATATGGATAGAAGAAGATTTAGTGATATTTTTCAAGAAGTTACAGGATTATCACCTATAAAATACTTAACAGAGTATAGATTAAAAGAAGCTAAAAGGTTATTAAAGTTCTCAAATTATACAATTTCTGAAATAGCAGATATGACTGGATACAATGATTGCTTTTATTTTAGTAAGAACTTTAAAAAGAATGTAGGGATATGTCCAAGAAGATATAGAGAGATAAATAATGATGTAGCGGAAATGGTATTAATTAAAAAATAACCTCGGCAAAAGTACAAAAAAAATAAAATAAAGTCTATTTTACAGCCCATTAGATTCTGATAAAATATTGATGAATTGAAAATGATTATCATTATGAATGGGGGATAAACATGAAAAAATATTTAGCATTATTGCTATCAACAGTTTTACTTACAAGTTTAACAGCTTGTGCAGCAAAGACAACACCAGAAACAACTGAGGTAGAAAGTGAAAACACAGCATTTACACTAAATTATTTAGGAAAAGAATATTCCTTTGATAAAAAGGTTGAGAATATTGTTCTTGCAAGTTTAGAAGGGATGGAAGATGCGGCAGCTTTAGGTGTTAAAGCAGTAGGAGTTTTAGAGGTTGCTGGACAAGTTCCAAAATATTTAGCAGATGACTTTAAAGATGCAACTTTAGTTGGAGATAAAATGAAGCCTAATGCAGAAGTTATACTAGGTTTAAATCCCGATGTTATTATAGGATCTTCAAAATTCTCAGAAGAAGTAATGGCACAGTTAAATAAGATAGCAGTAACATTACCATATTCACATATATCAGCTAATTGGAAAGATAATCTTCTAGCTTTAGGAGAATTAACAGATAAGAAGGATGAAGCTAATAAATTAATTTCAGACTATGAGGCAAAAGCTTCAAAGGCAAAGGAAGATATAGAAAATAAATATAAGGATAAAGATATTTTAGTTATTAGAGTAAGAAAGGGATTAATGTATGTATATCCAGCAGATGTATATTTAAATCCAGTTTTATATACAGATTTAGGATTAAAAGTTCCTGATATAGTTACTCAAGCAAAAGCACAAGCTGAATTAACAATTGAGACTTTAGCAGAAATAAATCCAGATGCTATTTTCTTACAATTTGAAGATAGTGAAAATGCAGATACTCCAGAAGCTCTAAATGAACTTTTAGCAAATCCTATATTTAAGAGTTTAGAATCAACTAAAAATAATAAAGTATTCGTAAATACTGTTGAACCTTTAGCTCAAGGAGGAACAGCTTGGTCAAAGGTTAGATTCTTAGATGCAGTTGTAGATAATTTATTAAAATAATAAGTTAGTATTAAAAGATAATTTAAATTTTGTAGATATAGTAATTGCTACAAAGTAAAAATGTATAATTTTTAATATACCTTAGAAAACAAATTATTAAAAATATTATTTTAGAAACTCCGCTAGGAGTTTCTTCTTTAATTTTACATTTTACATTATTAATTTTACATTGTGCGTTAGCGCAACTATAAGGGGATAAATATGAAAGGTCTTAATAAGAAATTTTTGTTAATATTAATAATATGTTTAGTAGGGATAGTTAGTGTGACTATTTTATCTGTAGGAATGGGAACTAAATCAATACCAAAAGAAGTAGTTTTTGATGCTATTTTTAATTTTGATGAAAGCAATGTAGATCATATAATAATAAGAAATAATAGGTTACCAAGAGCTATTGCGGTATTAGTAGTTGGAGGGTTCTTAGCTGTGGCTGGTTCAATTATGCAAGGTATAACAAGAAATTATTTGGCATCACCATCGCTTATGGGAGTAAATGATGGTTCAGCATTTTTAATTACTATAGCAATGGTTTTTTATCCAGGGCTTTCAAATGGAAGCCTAATTTTAGTTTCTATAATAGGCTCTATAATTGGAGCTTTGCTAGTATTAGGAATAGGGTCATCTATAAAAAATGGACTATCTCCAGTTAGGCTTGCAATTATAGGAACAATAGTAGGGAGTTTTTTAAGTAGTCTGGGTTCAGCTATTGCCATGTACTTCCAAGTGTCTCAAAGCATTTCATCTTGGTATAACACAAAGGTTCATACCGTAAACAGTGACTTACTAAAGCTTGTAATACCAATAGGAGTTATTGGCATTGTAATAGCAATAATAATAGCTAAAGATATTACTATAAGCTCATTGGGAGAGGATATAGCTATTAGCTTAGGGCAAAGAACAAATATAGTAAAGTATCTATCTATGGGAGCGGTGGTATTACTAACTGCAACTTCTGTTGCACTAGTTGGTAAGATTGCTTTTGTTGGACTAGTAATACCCAATATTACTAGAATGATAGTGGGACATGATTATAAGTATATTATTCCATATTCATTAATAGGAGGCTCTTTTTTCTTAGGATTATGCGATTTATTAAGTAGATATATAGCATTTCCTTTTGAAACACCTATAGGAACAGTAACTGCTATTATAGGAGTACCTTTCTTTTTATATATGATAAAAACTAAGGGAGGATCAAAAAATGCATAAGAAAAAACTTAAATATTCCTTTATTATAATAGCATTAATTTTATTAATATTTTTAGCCTTTTACTTACATGTAATTAATGGGATGTACGATATAAGTGTAATTGAAGTATTTCAAACCTTATTTAATTTAAATGATAATGAGAAATTTAGATTAGTAGTATTTGAATTTAGACTTCCAAGGATAATTATAGCTATATTAATCGGAATTGGACTTTCAGTTGCTGGACTATTTCTTCAAGGAATAACAAAAAATGAGTTAGCTGATCCAGGAATACTAGGAATAAATTCAGGGGCAGGAGCAGCAGTAATTATATATATGTATTTTATTAACTTTAGCCCAACGAGAACTGATGGAAGTAATTATTTAAGTATATTCGCCATGCCTATGTTTGGTTTTATAGGGGGACTATTAGCAGCATTAATAATATTACTATTTTCAAAAAATAATAAAAAGATGGATATGCAAAGACTTATTTTAACTGGTATAGCAGTAAATAGTGGGTTTTCAGCTGTTTCAATGCTTTTTTCAATGAAGATGAATGCAGGAGATTTTGAATTTGCAGCTGTTTGGCAAGCAGGCTCAATATATAACGCAAATTGGACTTTTATATATATGATGCTACCTTGGATAATAATTTTAAGTTTGTATCTATATAAGAAAGTTCATTTACTAGATTATTTTCAATTAGAAGAAAGTAGTGTGGTAAGCCTTGGAATAGATATAGATAAAGAAAAAAGAAAATTACTATTTGCTTGTGTTGGCCTAATTAGTTCATGTGTATGTGTTGCAGGAAATATAGGATTTATTGGATTAATGGCACCTCATATAGCTAGGCAGTTAGTGGGATTAAATCATAGAAAACTTATGCCAGTAACTGCTTTAATCGGGGTTTTCCTTTTAATTCTATCAGATTTTATTGCTAAAACTATTTTTGCACCATCAGAATTAGCTGTAGGAATAGTAATATCAATAATAGGAATTCCTTATTTTATATATTTATTATACAAATCATAAAGAGGTAAGATATGAAAAAAGCTATTGATATAAAAGATTTAAAAGTAGGATATGATAAGAAAATTATAATTGAAGAACTAAATCTAACTCTTGAAAAAGGTAAAATAACTAGTATTATTGGAGCTAATGGATGTGGTAAATCAACATTATTAAAGAGTATAGGTAGAATACTTAAAAAAGAAAAGGGAAATATATTTCTTTTAGATAAAGACATGAATGAGATGAAGAGTAAAGAAATAGCAGAAAAATTAGCTATATTATCTCAAAATCCAACTGCACCTTCTCAACTAAAAGCTGAAGAATTGGTGTCCTATGGAAGATATCCACATAGAAGTAATATAAATAAGTTATCTAATGAAGATAAGAATAAAATTCAATGGGCATTAGAAGTTACAAATACAATAGAATTTAGAGATAGAGAGTTATCAGATTTATCAGGGGGACAAAGACAAAGAGTGTGGCTTGCTATGGCTTTAGCTCAAGATACAGATATATTGTTATTGGATGAACCTACTACTTTTTTAGATATGTCACATCAACTTGAAGTACTTAATATTGTAAAGAATCTAAATGATAAAGAAGGATGTACAGTAGTAATGGTTTTACACGATATAAATCATGCTGCAAAGTATTCTGACTATATAGTAGCAATGAGGAATGGAAAGATATTATATAATGATGAGCCAAATTCAATAATGAATAAGAATGTGTTAAAGGATATATATAATATAGATGCTGATTTAGTAAGAAGTGAAAATTATGATGTTCCATTATGCCTAAATTATGAATTGTTATAAAAAGTTAAATTTATTCTACTGTGCTTTATTATATTTTTTATATCTATGGACAAATTAATATATACTATAAAAAGAAAACCATATGTAGTACAATATTTATAGAATTATATGTAGAGTCTGGAGGACAAAAGATGGAATTATTACCATTAGGCACAATAGTTGTTTTAAGAGATGGATATAAAAAATTAATAATAATAGGAAGAAAGATATATTCAGGAAATGGTGAAAATCTAAATGATTATTTAGGATGTCTTTATCCAGAGGGATATTTAGGTGAAGAATATTGTTATGTATTTAATAAAGAAGATATAGATCAAGTTATACATAGAGGATATTCAGATTTAGAAGAAGAGGCATTTACAAAAGCATTAAAGGAAATGATTTAAAAGATGCACAAGACTGTAATTAACAGTTTTATGCATCTTTTTTTGTCTAAATATATAGATTGCCTCCTATTAGATATACAGTTACAGAGGTCTACAAAGGGCATAATAGCTAGATGGACAAATTTGTCACCAATGTTAGTTGACAAAAGGAAGGTTTCTTCAAATTGAATTAGGTAGTAGTGATAAATATAATTAGGTTATAAAGTAAAAGTTTACAACAGAATAAAAATAAAATAAATGGAGGGGAATTTAATGACAAATTCTAAAACTACTACAAAAGATACTATGCAGAGATTTGGAAAATTTCTAAGTGGTATGGTAATGCCTAACATTGGAGCTTTTATAGCTTGGGGACTTATAACAGCATTTTTTATTCCTACTGGATGGACACCAAATGAATCATTAGGAACTTTAGTTGGTCCAATGATTACTTACTTATTACCTTTATTAATTAGTTTTACTGGCGGTAAGATGGTTGCAGGAGCAAGAGGCGGAGTTATTGGAGCGGTAGCAACTATGGGAGTTATCGTTGGATCAGAAATTCCAATGTTTATTGGAGCTATGATAATGGGACCTTTAGCAGGCTTCGTAATTAAGAAATTTGATGAAGCTGTTGAAGGAAAAGTACCAGCAGGCTTTGAAATGTTAGTAAACAACTTCTCAATCGGTATTTTAGGAATGCTAATGGCTATACTTGCATACTTTGCAATAGGACCAGTAGTTGTTCTTTTAACAGGCTTCTTAAAAGCAGGTGTTGAATGGTTAGTTTCAAGAAAGTTATTACCTTTAGTTTCAATCTTTATAGAGCCAGGTAAGATTTTATTCTTAAACAATGCAATTAATCATGGAATTCTAGGACCGATAGGAATAGAACAAGTTCAAGAAGCAGGAAAATCAATAATGTTCTTACTAGAAGCAAATCCAGGACCAGGATTAGGTATTCTTTTAGCTTATTGGATGTATAGTAAGGGCGCTGTAAAGCAATCTGCACCAGGAGCAGTAATAATACACTTCCTTGGAGGTATTCATGAAATTTACTTCCCATACGTATTAATGAACCCAGCACTTATATTAGCTGTAATGGCTGGAGGAGCATCAGGTATATTAACATTCTCAGTTTTAGGAGCTGGTCTTGTAGCAACTCCTTCACCAGGAAGTATATTTGCATTAATAGCAATGTCACCAAAGGGCGGATTATTACCAGTTCTAGCTGGAGTTTTAGTAGCAACAGTAGTTTCATTCATAGTAGCAGCACCATTTGTTAAGAAAGCTGCAAAAAGTGGAAAAGATGAAAATCTTGAAGAAGCAAAAGCAAAAGTAAAAGAAATGAAAAATATAAATAAATCAAGGGTTAAGAAAATAGTTTTTGCTTGTGATGCTGGTATGGGATCAAGTGCAATGGGTGCTTCAAAATTTAGAAATAAAATTAAAGACTTAGGTCTTGGAATAGAAGTTGTTCATGCATCAGTAGATGAAATACCTAGCAATACTGATATTGTAGTTACTCATAATACTTTAATAGATAGAGCTAGAAAATCTTCACCGAATTCAGAGATTATCGGAATTCAAAACTTCTTAACAGATGAAAATATACAAGGATTATATGACAGATTATCAGGTAAAGAGTTAGCAGGTGCTACAAAATAAATTAATATATAATAATACTTGAAAGGTGTAAAATATTTACACCTTTTCTTTATTATTTATGAATTTATAGAAAAATTACTATGATGAACGCCCTTTTTCCATAAGGATTGTTATTTTAATAGCATTCTCAAGAAATAGATTATATTCTGATATAATTAAAATAAAAATTAGAGAGCTATTTAGAAATGTCACTATCTAATTGAGACAATTATAGTGGATGATTAAATTGAGTTAAGATATATCAAGGGTTAAAATAAGGGTGTAAGGAGTTGGGTAATCAAAAATGTCATTATTGGAGAGGTTTAACATGAAAACTAAAAAACTAAACTCTAGACAGAAAGAAATAATAAAGATATTAACTAAATCTACAGTTACAAATCCCTTAACAACGGCTTCAATAGCAGAGAAGTTATCAATAAGTTCTAGAACTGTACTTAGGGAGATGCCTAAGATAGAAGCATGGTTAGAAGAAAATGAGTTTAAATTTATTAAAAAGCCAGGAGTAGGTTTAGTAATTGATGAAAGCTTAGAGAACCAAAAGTTAATATTAGAACTACTAGAAATTGAAAAAATTGAAAAAGAGTACTCCAAAGAAGAAAGAAAAAAGATAGTGATTAGTGAACTTCTTATTTCACAAGAGCCAATTAAATTATTTTACTTTACATCACTTTTAAAGGTTTCAGAAGGAACTTTAAGTAATGATTTAGACAGTATAGAAGACTGGTTAAGAAAATTTAATATAAAGTTAATTAGAAAACCAGGGTTAGGAATTTATGTTGATGGTAAAGAAAATGATTATAGAAAGGCTTTAACTAATATCTTATATGATACTTTAGAAGAAAAAGAATTAATTAATCTTTTAAAAGGCTCCTTACTGACAAATAGTGATAATGGGATAGTAGAATTTTCAATAGAAAATAGACTTTTAAACTTCATAGATAAATCTATCATTAAGTCTATTGAAGAAATTGTTGGAGGATTGGAGAAGGAAAATGATATTAAGCTTGTTGATAGCGCTTATATAGGCTTAGTAGTTCACTTATCTCTAGCAATTCAAAGAATAAAAAATAAAGAAAATATAAAAATGGACAAAGAGGTTTTAGATGAATTATCTAAATTGCCAGAGTTTAAAATAGGAGAAAAATTAGTAAGAAACATTGAAAAGAAGTTTAATATAGAAATTCCAGTAGATGAAATTGGATATATAACAATGCACCTAAAGGGAGCTAAACTTAGGTTAAGTTCTATTTCAGAATTAGAGAATGACATAGCTAATTTAGATATTAAGAGTATTTCACTAAAGATAATTGAAGTAATAGAAAAAGAATTAAATGTTTTCTTAAAAGACGATGAAAAGCTTTTAAAGGACCTTACAAATCATCTAGTACCTGCTATTAACAGGTTGAAGATGAAAATGAATATAAGAAATCCTTTATTAAATAATATTAAACAAAAGTACCCAATGGAGTATATTGCTACAAAAAAAGCTTGTGAAATATTAAAAGCAAGTACTAAGACAGAAGAAATACCAGAACCAGAGATAGCATATATAACCATGCACATAGCAGCAGCTATTTATAAAAAGGGGTTTGAAGAAAAAATTAGAGTTGTAATTTCTTGCCCAACAGGTATAGGTACATCGAGTTTATTGGCAGCAATACTTGAAAAAGAATTCAATAATGTGACTGTTGCAGATACAATTTCTGCAATAAATATTAATGAAGATAGACTTAAAGAAGAGCAAGTAGATCTTATAGTATCTACAGTACCATTAGAGATAGATTTTAAAAATATTTGCGTTGATCCGATTTTATCTATACAAGACAAAGCAGCATTACAAGATAACTTTAGAAAAATACTTAAGCAAAAGAAATATAAAAATATAATAAAAAAGGTAGATAGTAATAGTAAGAAAATAGGAATAAGAGAAATTACTGAAATAGGTAATGAAATCTTATCAATAGTTGATAATGTGCAAGTAAAAGAAGTGAAAAATACTAATAATATTGAAGAACTTATATATGAAGCTAGTTATTTATTTACTGAAAATATAAGTGAAGCTGAAGAAATAAGAAATAATATATTAAGCAGAGAAAAAATTAATAGTACCTATATAAAAGACTTAGGTATATTACTTTTACATTGTAAATGTAAATGTTTAGATGGTGGTAGATTTGGATATTTAAAAATAATAAACAATATGATCAATGAAAAGGGATTAATTAAAGGTGCTTTAGTATCTATAATACCTGAAAATCCTAAAGAAATTACCTCGCAGCTTATAAGCAAAATAAATGGAGCAGTTATTGAAGATGAAGATTTCTTAAGGAGTTTAAAGGAAGGAAATAGTGAAGAAGTTTCTAAAAGAGTTGAGAAAATATTAAAAGAAATTTTCATTAAAAAAATACAGATGAGTTTGGAGGGATAAGAAGTGATCAAAGCTAAAATTCAAATATTTGGCAAATTCTTAAGTTCCATGGTTATGCCAAATATAGGAGCATTTATTGCTTGGGGATTTATGACAGCACTTTTTATTCCAGAAGGATGGTTTCCCAATGAAAGTTTATCAGCATTAATAGAGCCAATGATAAAATATTTACTTCCGTTGCTAGTTGGAATAAAAGGAGGAAATGTTATTGCAGGCTATAGAGGGGGAGTTATATCAGCAGTAGTAACAATGGGAATGATAGTTGGAGCAGATGTTCCTATTTTAATAGGAGCAATGATAATTGGCCCACTATCTGCTTATTTAATAAAGATATTTGATAAGGTAATAGAAGATAAAATTCCAGCTGGCTTTGAGATGCTAGTTAACAATTTTTCCATGGGGATAATTAGTATGATTTTAGCACTATTAGCTTTTTTAACAGTTGGACCAATAATTTCTGGAGCAACAATTTTTTTGAAAAATGGTGCAGAAGTTATTATATCAAAGGGAGTTATTCCATTTATCTCAATTTTTATTGAACCAGCTAAAATTTTATTTTTAAATAATGCTATAAATCATGGAGTATTATCTCCAATAGGGATGGAGCAAGCAAAAGAAGCTGGTAAATCAATTATGTTTTTATTAGAGTCTAATCCAGGACCTGGTTTAGGTATTATTTTAGCTTATTTGCTATATGGCAAGGGAGCAGAAAAACAATCAGCCTTTGGAGCATGGATAATCCACTTTTTAGGTGGTATTCATGAAATATATTTTCCATATGTTCTAATGAATCCATTCTTATTACTAGCTGTAATTGCAGGAGGAATGGCAGGAACCTTAGTATTTTCTATATTAGGAGTAGGTTTAGTTGCAACACCATCCCCAGGAAGTATATTTGCATTAATGGCTTTATCACCAAAAGGAGGAATTTTTCAAATGTTAGTGGGAGTAATAGTAGCATCAGCAGTTTCATTTATTATTGCAATACCATTTGTAAAGATGGCATCTAAAAATAAAGAGATAAGGGAAGAAGAAGCAAAAAGGGAATATGTAGAAGTGAGTAAGGTTAAAAATGATGAAATTAAGAAAATAGTATTTGCTTGCGATGCAGGAATGGGATCAAGTGCTATGGGAGCAACAAGATTTAAGAAAAGAATAAAGAATTTAGGCTTAAAAATAGAAGTAACTAACTCATCGGTAGATGCTATACCAGAAGATGCTGATTTAGTAATAAGCCATATAAAGTTAGTTGATAGAGTAAAAAGAAATTCACCAAATACAGAGCATATATTTATAGACGATTTCTTAAGTGATAAAAAAATTGATAGATTATTTGAAAGGTTTGAGAATAATATGTTGGAAAAGTTAAAACAAAAAATGCAAAGAAAAGATACCTTAAATGTACAAGATGAAAATAATAAATTACCAATATTATCAGAAAAAAATATAGTGCTTGGATTAGAAAGTGAAAGTAAAGAAGAGGCAATTAAAAGAGCAGGAAATTTATTAGTAAATGGTGGATATGTAAAAGAAAGCTATGTTGATGCAATGCTAGAAAGAGAAGAAGTTGTTTCAACTTATATAGGAATGGGAGTTGCAATTCCACATGGAATAGGAGTAGCAAAGAGAGAGATAAAATCTTCAGGTATAGTAGTTCTTCAATACCCAAATGGTGTTGATTTTGGAGAAGAGTTTGCTTACTTAGTTGTAGGAATAGCTGGAGTTGGAGATGAGCATATAGAAATATTATCTAATATAGCAATATCATTAGAAGATATGGAACTAGTAGAAAGACTGAAAAAAACTAAAAGTGAAGATGAAATATTAGAAGTATTTCAAAAATAAGGAGGGGTTATTATGAAGAAGGCTATACAATTTGGAGCAGGAAATATAGGAAGAGGTTTTATTGGAGCATTGCTATCTAAGTCAGGATACAATGTAGTTTTTGCTGACGTAAATAATGAAGTAATAAATAAAATTAATGAAGACAAAGAATATACAATAAATATTATGGATGTTCAATGTACTACAGAAAAAATTAGTAATATAAGTGGAGTACTGTCAACAAGTAAAGATATATTAAATGAAATTAAGGATACTAGTATAATTACAACAGCTGTTGGACCATTAGTTTTACCTAGGATAGCAAGTACAATTGCTGAAGGAATTAAAATTAGAAAAGAAGCAGGTATTAAAGAATACTTAAATATTATTGCTTGCGAAAATGCTGTAAATGCAAGTTCTCAACTTAAGGATGAAGTTAAGAAGTACTTAAGTGAAGAAGAAATAGTATATTTAGATGAAAATATTGGTTTCCCAAATTGTTCAGTTGATAGAATAGTTCCTCCTGTAAAAAGCGAAAATATTCTAGATGTAGTTGTTGAAAAATTTCATGAATGGAATGTAGAAAAGGCTGCCTTTAAGGGGGAAATTCCTAATATTGAAGGAATGAATTTAGTAGATAATTTAGTAGCATATATAGAGAGAAAATTATTCACTTTAAATACAGGACATGCTATAACTGCTTACTTTGGGTATTTAAAAGGATATAAAACAATAGATGAAAGTATAAATGATGAAAAGATATATGAGTTTGTAAGAAAAGCTATGATTGAAAGTGGAGAAGCCTTAATTGCTAAATATGGATTTGATAGAGAAAGCCATATTAAGTATATAGATAAAATAATTAGTAGATTCAAAAATCCTTATTTAAAGGATGATGTTGCAAGGGTAGGAAGAGAGCCTTTAAGAAAGCTGAATAAAGATGATAGATTAATAAAACCATTAATTACTGCAAGGTCATATAATATAGAGTCTGAAAGCTTACTACTAGGTGTTGGAGCAGCTATGCATTATAAAAATGAGGAGGATGAGCAGAGTGTAAAGTTGCAAAGCCTAATAAAAAGTAAAGGAGTAAAAAGATCATTATCTGAAGTGGCAAAGATTCCAGAAGATAGTGAGATATTAATTAAAATAGAGGATTACTACAATCAAGTTAAAAGATTAATGGAAAATTGAAAAATAAAGAAAAATAAGTAATATTCTTTATAAGAATATTACTTATTTTTTTTATAAATATATAAATAAACAAAAGTTTAATATAAAATATAATTAAAATTAAGATTTTATTAAAATTAATGCAAAAACTATTGTATTTTGGAATTATTTGTTATAGTATGGACTTATAAGAAATAAGTATATGAATTAAACCTTAAATTCGCCCCCTAAAATAATATTTTAAATACAAAACTATTGTATTGAATTTTTATTAATTCTTTGCAATAGTTTTTTTTTGAGATAATAATGAAATTAGCAATACAAAATTCGGTGGAAAGACTTCTAAATAAGTTTTAGAACCAATTTATATTACACTTTAATTGGGAATATAATTTAATAAAAAATAATATTAAAAATAAAATTTATTTTTATTGTAATTTGACATTATTTGTTATAATATGTATTTATGTATATAATGTGTAAAATAAATACATATTATATTTGGAGGAAATAATATAATTAATAAGATTTCAAGGGGTAGATTCTATGATAGAAAAAAACATCAATATAATTAGTACAGGGGTATATCATCCTGAAAACAAAGTACATAACGATTATTTTGTTAATCATTTTAATGAAATGGGAATTGAAGTAGAAGGTCTTTTAAAGCATTTAGAAAGAGAATATAGATATCTTTCTAATGATCCTAATGAAACTGTAATAACTATGGCATATAATGCAAGTGTAAAAGCATTAAATGACGCAAATATAAGCATTAAAGATATAGATTTACTTATATTTGCAACAGATACTCCAGAATACACATCACCGTCTAATGCTGTGAAGTTGTTAGATATGTTAGGTAAAGGTGATATTAGAATTCAAATGGCTTATGATACAAATGCAAATTGCCTAGGAATGATAACTGCCTTAGATCAAGCAAGTAGAATATTAATGACAAATAAAAGATTTAAAAAAGCTTTAGTTGTTGGAGGAATTTTATTTAGCTCTGTTGGAAATCAAAGAGATTCAGTTTCTTATCCTAATTTTGGGGATGCAGCAGCAGCGGTTATTTTAGATAAGGTAGAAGAAAATGTTAAAAGAGGATTTATCGATTCCACTCATTTAACACAAACATCAGAATGTAATAATATACTTATGCCTAAAGTAGGATACTCAAAAATAACTAGATGTGGTGTTGAAAATGAAGATGATAATAAATGGTTCTGGGAACCCTTTGATGGAAGCTTTATATCAGATGTATGGGTAAAATTAATTAAAGAAGTTGCAGAAGACAATGGTATAAAAGTAACAGATATTAATCATCTTATATTTTCTCAATTTACAATTCCTGATGCTAAACTAGCATTAGAAAAGTTGGGATTAGATACTGATAAAACAACTTATATAGGTAATGAATATGGATATACTGGAACTACTAGTCCTATAGTGGCTCTTGATAGAGCATTAAAAACTGGAAAAATTAATCATGGAGATTATGTAACATTATCATCTATGGGTTCTGGCTCAGTAGTAACTGTATTATTATTTAAGTTTTAAATAATATTCATAATAACAAGTATAAATATTTTTAATATATAACTTTAGGAGGGTTTATTTATGAAAAAGTATCAAGGAAAAAATTCAAGCTATCAATTTGATGTGGACAATATTAAAAAAGTATTTCATGCTGAAGCAGCAGGGTTTTTTAGTGAGGAGGATGGAAAATCCTTCTTAAAGGATTATATTGATAGTACAAAGGAATTTTCTACTAAGGACTATGCTTTGGTAATTGACGCACCAGAGTTAAAACCATCAAGTCCAGAAGTAGCAAAAATGCTAGGAGAATTATTACATAAATATATGGAGGTTCCTTTTAAAAAGAGATTCTTAATTACAAAAGGAAATCTAATTACTGTTTCTCAATTTAAAAGACTAGGCAAAGAGGTACCTGGTTGGACTGAATCTATTCAATATGTAGATGATTATAATGAAGTATTAAATAATCTTTAGAAATATATTATTAGTACATAAAAATTATATAAGTTATTAAATATAGATAACAACATTACATATATAATTTGGTTAAAATAGTATTTTAGTATAAGACTATTGCAATGAATTTATTTCTTTGCAATAGTTTTTTATTTAAATAAATAGATAGGGTTTTATTATATATAGCTTTATACATTAAAAAATATATATGCTAAAATAACTTATATAATCAAATGGATAATTATTATTAAGAAATAAAAACAAATAAGTAAGTAGTATATTTATCTGCAATTTAAAGTGCAGTTTATATGACTATTCATAAAAGTACTCATAATATATAATGAAATCGGGTGGTGAAATGGTTTACTATAATTTAACAATAAGACAAAAAAATATACTTAAGTATATTTTAGAAGCAAAGGATTATATTAATAGCCAAGAATTAGAAGAGCAATTTAATATATCAAAAAGAACATTAGCTAATGAAATTATGAAAATAAAACTGTTTTGTAAGGAAAGAGATACAGAGCTAATTTTAAAAAGAGGTTTAGGTTATAAATTTATAGCTGAAAATGAGTATGAAAAAAGGACAATTATAGAAGCTCTAAATGAAAAAAGTTCTGCAAGTGGAAATGATAATAATAGGTTAAATGATATTTTAGAAATATTAATTTCAAGAAATTTTTCACAAAATAATAAAGCCATAAAATTAGAAGAACTATCTAAGGAATTATATGTAAGTTTATCAACTATAAAGCAAGATATAAAAGAAGTGAAAAAGATATTGAATAAATATAATTTAGAAATTAGTAGAATTTCCAATAATGGAATATCCTTAATTGGAAGTGAAATTGATATAAGAGTCTTCATTTCAAATTATTTATTTAAAAACAGTAAGGAACTTAAATATTTAAATGTTAATGATTTTAATTTTTCAGCATCTAAGGATAACAGCATATATAAATTAATATCAGATATTGTATTAGATATAGTTAAAAAATATGATATTGAATTAAGTGACTTAGGATTTAAAAATCTATGTATTCATATAATAATAGCTATTTATAGAGTGAAGAAAAATAATTTTATCACTTATTCTAATTTAAGTTGTGATAAGGAATGTAAAGAATATGAAGCTGCATTAGAGCTTAAAAAAATGTTAGATTCAAATTTTGCTATAGATTTACCTTATGAAGAAGTTGTTTATTTATATCAACATTTAATATCACAAAAAATGCTATCTATAGATACCAATGTGGACAAGTATTATAAGGATAATTATATTGATAATTTATTTAAGTACTGTCTTAACCTAGTATATGAACATAGTGGAATAAACTTTTTTAATGATAATATTTTGAAAAGTGGATTATTAATTCATCTTAGAAGTGCAATAAATAGAATTAATTTTGGAATGAAGATAGAAAATACAATGCTTGATGAAATTAAGTCTAATTATGCATTTGATTATGATATAGCTATTATTTTTTGCCAAGGATTAAAAAGAAAAGCTAATATAGATATATCAGAAGATGAAGTAGGATTTATAACATTACACTTTGCAGGAGCAGTTGAAAGATTAAAATTAGCAAATAAAATAAACAAATATAGAACTATAGTAGTTTGTGCCACCGGTGGAGGAACTGCAATTCTATTAAAAACTAAGTTAGAAAGTAAATTTAACGAGTTTATAGAGATTAAAGGTTTCTATCCAGCATTTAAATTAAATAGTATGGATTTATCTTCATATGACTTAATTATAAGTACTATTCCATTAGAAAATGTTAAATTACCAGTACTAAATGTATCGCCTATAATGCTTGAAGAAGATTGTAGGAAAATAACTAGATTTATTACAATGGATAAAAATAATGATTTGAAAAAAAGTATATTTAAAGAGGATTTATTTTTTGTAAATTTAGATTTAGATAATAAGGATGAAATAATAGAATATTTATCTAAAACTATGTATGAAAAAGGTTATATAGATAATGAGGCAGCAAGTTCCTTTAAAGAAAGAGAAGATATGTCTTCTACAGAGATAGGCAATAAAGTTGCTATACCTCACTTTATAAAAGGAAAAGTTAATAAAGAGGCTATTGCAATTGCAATTTTAAAAAATCCAATAAATTGGGATAAGACAAAAGTACAACTTGTTATGATGCTAGCCTTCAAATTAGGTAAGGGTTCTGAAGAATTATTTTTAGAAATTTATAGTGGAATAGATGATATTAACAAAGTTAATAAATTAATTAAGTGCAGAGATTTTAAGGAGTTTAAACAAATATACGGCAATTAGAGAAAGAAGTGTAGACTATTGAAGGAAGATTTAATATTTATTAATGAAAGTTACAACGATTGTTTTGAGTTTTTAGAAAATATATCTGATAGATTATTAGACTATGGATATGTTAAGGAAAGTTTTAAAGATGCAATAATAGAAAGAGAAAAGATTTTTCCAACTGGATTACCTGTTGAACCTATTGGAGTAGCAATACCTCATTGTAATAGTGAGCATGTAAATGAAGCAGGAATAGTGTTTGTAAAATTTAAAGATGATGTAAAATTCATAAGTATGGCAGGCGAAGAAGAAGTAAATGTTAAAATAGCCTTTGTTTTACTTGTTAAAGAAAAAGAAAAACAAGTAGAAGTTTTACAAAAATTAATGGAAGTAATATCTAACGAGGATATTCTTACTAAGTTGTACAATGAAAATAATAATGAAAAATTAATTAATATTATGAAAGAGGTCGGATTAAGATGAAAAAAATAATAGTAGCATGTGGAGCTGGAGTAGCAACTTCAACAATAGCAATTCAAAAAATAAAAGCAGGATTAGAAAAAAGAGGATTACTTGATAAAGTTCAAATAACACAATCTACAGTAGTTGAATTATCTAAGCAAGCAAGTAGATATGATTTAATAGTTACAACAGCTATGACAACAGAAGATTATGGAGTGCCATTAGTTAAAGGATTACCTTTTATAACTGGAATGGGTGTAGATAAGGTAATGGATGAAATCGTTGAAAAATTAGGATTATAAGATTAAATTTATAGGATTTGAGGAGGAATATTAATGGCTGCATTACAATATTTAGTGGATTTAGGGGCTTCAGTTATGATGCCTATTATATTTACAGTTTTTGCATTAATTTTAGGAGTTAAATTAGGACAAGCAATTAAATCAGGATTATTAGTTGGAATAGGATTTATTGGATTAAATGCAATAATAACATTATTAACTGAAAATTTAGGACCAGCTGCAGAAAGAATGGTTGAAAACTTTGGATTGAATTTAACAGTATTAGATGTTGGTTGGCCAGCTGCATCAGCAATTGCATTTGGATCAACAGTTGGGATTTTAATAATTCCATTATGTATGGTAGTAAATATAATTATGATATTAACAAAAACAACAAGAACAATTAATGTTGATATATGGAATTTCTGGCACTTTGCATTTACTGGTTCTTTAGTATATATGCTAACAGGAAACCTATGGATAAGCTTATTTATATCAGCATTAAATATGATTATAACTATGATTATTGGGGATAGAACAGCACCAATGGTTGAAAAATCTTTAGGATTACCAGGAGTTTCAATAGCTCATGGATTTACAGCTTCTTTTGTACCACTTGCTTTAGCTATAAATTGGGTATTAGATAGAATACCTGGAATTAATAAAATAAAGTTAGATGCAGTTACAATTCAAAAGAAATTTGGAGTTTTCGGAGAACCAGCTATATTAGGTACTATAATAGGTGCATTACTAGGGATTTTAGCTAAATATAATGTTAAAGAAACTCTTAATTTAGCAGTAGTAATGGGAGCTGTATTAGTATTAACACCAAAGATGGCTGCAGTACTTATGGAAGGATTAATGGTTGTTTCAGAAGCAGTACAAGAATTCCTTCAAAAGAGATATTCAGGAAAAGGTACTTTATACATAGGATTAGACTCAGCAGTTGGTGTTGGTCATCCAGTAACATTAGCAATTTCATTAGTATCAATACCAGTAGCATTATTATTAGCATTTATTGTACCAGGTAATCAATTCTTACCATTTGCAAGCTTAGCTGGATTACCATTTATGTTTGTTCTTATAGTTCCTATTGCAAGAGGAGACTTCTTTAGATCCTTCGTTATAGGTGTTATAACATTAGCTCTTGGATTATTAATAGGAACAAATTTAGCACCACTATTTACAAAGGCAGCAGCTGCAGCTAATTTTGCAATTCCAAGTGGAACAGCATTAATATCAAGTATAGATTATGGCTCAAGCATATTCCCATGGATATCTATTATGTTAGTAAAATTTAAGTGGGTTGGTATAGCAATAGGTACTATCTTTACATTAGCTTTAATGATGTGGAACAGAAGTAAGATTATAAAAGAAGAAAATGCTAATTAAGACTTAAGAAGAAAGGTGACGGTATTAATATGATATTTTTCTTAGATACAGCAAATGTAGAATATATTAAAAAAGTAAATGATATGGGAGTAATAAAAGGTGTTACAACAAACCCATCACTTATAGCAAAAGAAGGAAGAGATTTTAATGAAGTTATTAAAGAAATAACTGAAATAGTTCATGGACCTATAAGTGGTGAAGTTGTAAGTGAAGATGCAGAAGGTATGATTGCAGAAGGAAGAAAAATTGCTACTATTCATAAGAATATGATAGTAAAAATTCCAATGACAGAAGAAGGTCTTAAAGCAGTAAAAGTCTTAGCAAAAGAAGGAATAAAGACAAATGTTACTTTAATATTTTCAGCAACACAAGCACTACTTGCAGCAAATTCAGGAGCAACTTATGTTAGTCCATTTTTAGGAAGAATAGATGATATATCAATGAATGGAATGGATCTTATAAAAGATATAGCTGAAATATTCTCAATTCATGGAATTGAGTCAAAAATAATTGCAGCAAGTGTAAGAACTCCAATTCATGTTATAGAAGCTGCAAAAGCAGGTGCTGATATAGCTACAGTTCCTTATGAGTTAATTATGAACATGCTTAAGCATCCTTTAACTGATCAAGGCTTAGAAAGATTCAAAGCAGACTGGCAATCAGCTTTTGGAAAGTAAAAAGAGTTAAATATCCAATAGTAGATAACATATATAATATATGAGAAATGAGGCTGAAAATGAGTAGAAAGTTAGATGAATTATCTATAAATGCAATAAGAGTACTTTCAGCAGATGCAATTGAAAAATCAAAATCAGGACATCCAGGACTACCCCTTGGTTCAGCAACTATGGCGTATACATTATGGACTAAGATGAATCATAATGGCAAGAATCCAAATTGGGATAATAGGGATAGATTTATACTATCAGCTGGTCATGGTTCAATGCTAGAATATTCTTTATTACACTTATTTGGATATGGAATAACAACTGAAGATATAAAGAATTTTAGACAATTAGGTAGTTTAACACCAGGGCATCCTGAATATGGTCATACTAAAGGGGTTGAAATAACAACAGGGCCTTTAGGACAAGGTATATGTAATGCAGTTGGTATGGCTATTGCAGAAAGTCATTTAGCAGAAAAATTTAATAAACCAGGATATGAAATAGTTAATCATAATATTTATTCTATAGTTGGTGATGGATGTTTAATGGAAGGAATTTCAGCAGAAGCATCTTCATTAGCAGGAACTTTAGGATTAGGTAAACTTATAGTTCTATATGATTCAAACAATATTTCTATAGAAGGCGACACAGATATAGCCTTTAGAGAAGATGTAGCTAAGAGATATGAAGCATACAATTGGCAAGTAATTAAAGTAAATGATGGGAATGATATAGAAGCAGTTGAAAAAGCTATTGAAGAAGCAAAGAAGGAAACTTCTAAACCATCAATTATAATAGTTAAGAATCAAATAGGCTTTGGATGTCTTGCAAAACAAGGGCAGGCTTCTGCTCATGGGGAACCTTTAGGAGCTGAAAATGTAAAAGCAATGAAGGAAAATCTAGGATGGAATGATGGAGATTTCTATGTTCCAGAAGAAGTATATTCTAATATGGATAATTACATCAATTTAGGAATAGAAAAAGAAAAGGCTTGGAATGATTTATTTAGAGATTACAAGAATCAATACCCAGAGCTAGCAGAAGAATACCATAAATGGATGTCTGGAACAATTGATAGTGAAGCTCTATTAAATAATGAGGATTTCTGGAGTTTTGATAAAAATATGGCTACTAGAGAATCTTCAGGAATAATTATAAATAGATTAGCAGAATTAATTCCTAATTTTATTGGAGGATCAGCAGATTTAGCACCTTCTAATAAAAGTTATATGAATGGAAAAGGAGACTTCTCAGAAGAAAATAGAAGTGGAAGAAATCTTCACTTTGGAGTAAGAGAACATGCCATGGCTGCTATAACAAATGGTATTTATGCTCATGGAGGATTACAGGTATTCTGTGCAACCTTCTTTGTATTTACTGATTATATGAAGGGGGCAATGAGATTATCAGCATTAATGAAATTACCAGTAACCTATGTTCTAACTCATGATAGTATTGGAGTAGGTGAAGATGGACCAACTCATCAACCAATAGAACAATTAGCAGCACTTAGGAGTATGCCAAATATGACTGTATTTAGACCAGCAGATTCAAAGGAAACTGCTGCAGCTTGGTATTATGCTGTAACTAATGGTGAAAGTCCAACTTCAATAGTATTAAGTAGACAAAGTTTACCTTTATATAATGAATCTGAAAAGAAAGCATTAAAGGGTGGATACATACTTAAGGATTCTAAGAAGGATACTCCAGATGCAATATTAATGGCATCAGGGTCAGAAGTTGAATTAATTTACAAGGCAGCAGGTGAACTAGAAGCAAAGGGAGTAGATATAAGAGTAGTAAGTATTCCATCCTTTGAAATATTTGATGCTCAAGATAAAGAATATAAAGAAAGTGTTCTTCCAAATAAGATTAGAAAGAGAATTGCAGTTGAAGCATTATCTTTCTTTGGATGGCATAAGTATGTAGGACTTGATGGAGAAATTATTTCACTAGATACCTTTGGAGCCTCTGGAAAAGCAGAAGATTTATATAAAGAATTTGGCTTTACAGTAGAAAATATAGTAGAAAAAGTTAAGGAATATATATAATATTTTAATATTATAAAAGGTAAATCATATAAGATGAAGAAGAATATTTTTATATTCTTCTTCATTTTTTGCAACTATTTATATAATTTTAAAGTCTAATATATGTAACAAAGACATATGCGCATATGGAGAAAGTTACAGGAGGTAAAGTCATGGATTTAATGATAAAAAAAGCACAAAAAGGAGATAAAGAAGCTTTTATAAAAGTAATAAATCAATATACTCAAGATATGTATAAAGTGGCTAAGACAAGACTGAATTCTGAAGAGGATATTGGAGATGCCATACAAGATACTATTTTATCAGCTTATAAAAATATATGTGTTCTAAAGGAAACAAGCTATTTTAAAACCTGGATAATAAAAATACTTGTAAATAAATGCAATGACATTATAAATAAAAATAAGAAGATAGTATATGTTGAAGAGTATTATGATGATTCAAACAATAATTTATTAACTGATAATACAACTATTGAAGAAAATATTATTTTTTATGAAACATTAAGCATTTTAAATGAAGAGTATAGAATAGTTGTAATTTTATATTATGTTGAGGGTTTTAATACAAGAGAAATAAGCGAAATACTAAAGGAAAAAGAAGGAACTATAAAATCAAGACTTAGTAGGGCGAGGAAACAGTTAAAAGAATATTATCTGAAATATGATAATGAAAATTCTTCTATTAATATGAATTTAGGAGGTAATATAAGTTGAATATGAATTTAGATGAAAAAATTGAGATAGAACTAAAAAAAGATATAAAGATACCTCAGTCTGTATTAAATAAAGTTGACAGAGCCTTTGAAGAAATTAGAGAAGAAGAAGGGAATGTAGCGAAATCAGTATGTACATTTAATAAAAAATTAGTTGCCTCACTAGTTGCGGTACTAGTTATAAGTGGACTTATAATTAGTCCAAAAGTATTTGCCAGTATAAGCTCAATTTTTAAAGATAGAGGAATTCAAAAGGCTACAAATAATGGTTATTCCTATGAGAGTACAGAAAACTTAGTTAAAGATAGTGGTATTACAATGAATATTGATTCTGTAGTATCAGATAAGAATAAAATTGGGATTGCCTTTACTTTTAGATTTGATGACACTAGTAAATTAAAAAATGTTAATGATATTAAGCTGGGATTAAATATTAAAGATAATAATGGTAGAGTTCTTATTGAGCATTTATCAGAGGGTTTATATACTCCAATGAAGATAGGTCAAAACTCAAATACAGATGCTAGCAATAAGATTACTGGTGAGATAAAATATTATTTAATAATGTACTCAATTGATGGAAAACTAGATAATATTAATAATCTATCAATAAATATAGATGAAATTAAATTATATGAAGAAAATATAGGATTTAGTACTGCTATAGATGGAGATTGGAAACTATCATTAGATTTAGACAATAAAAATAAGCAAATAGAAACAATAAAATATATAGCAGAAGAAAGTAATGATATTGTTACTTTGAACTCTATTGAAGTTATGCCAACTGGAAGTATTATAAATATGGATATAAATAAAAAAGTAGATGAGAATATAATAAATAAAATTATACTTACAGATGAAAGCGGAGAAAATATATATAAGTTTACTAATGGAAATATGGAAGATACAGAGAGTGGAATAAATATTTCATTTATGTACGATTTAACTACTTTTGACAATTTAGATAAGTTAAAAATGATTATTAAAGATATTGAAAGAGAAGATATAGTACTAAATTTAATCAAAGAAGATAAATAATATATAAAAGATTAATAGTTAAATAAGAAGTTAGAAAACTATGGATAATTAAATCCATAGTTTTTCAACTATATTGAGAATTATTTTCAATAAATATCTTGACTTCGAGATATATTAGGAATATAATTATCTTGAAATCAAGATAATGTAGGTGAATATATGGACAATATGAATTTAAAGCTAATTATTGCAATGAGTAGAACTTATGATAGTTTATTTTTTGAAATGGAAAAGAATTTTAAAGAATTTGGTTTAAATATCAGTGAATTTGGTGTTTTAGAAATGTTATATCATAAGGGAGATCAACCTGTGCAAAAGGTAGCTGAAAAGATACTTGTAACAAGTGGAACAATTACTTATGTAATAAATAAGTTAGAAAAGAAAGAGCTTGTTGTTCGTAGAAAATGTACTAAAGATAAAAGAGTTTATTATGTTTCATTAACAGAAAAAGGAAGAGGTTTTATAGCCCATATATTTCCTAAGCACAAGAGCTTTTTAGATAATTTATTTAAAGATTTAAGTGATGATAGTAAAAAACAGCTTATTGAAAATTTAATTAAATTAAGAAAGGTATTAAAGTGATAATTAACTAGAGATTTTATAAATATTAATTAAAGAGAAATATAAATAAAAAAGGAGAGGTTAATAAATGAATAAAAATTTTTTTGAAGCAATAAAAGAAAGAAGAAGCATATATGCTATAGGTAAGGACTCACCAATATCAGATGAAAGAATAAAAGAAATTGTAGAAGAGGTAGTTAAACATGTACCATCTGCTTTTAATTCTCAAACAACAAGAACAGTTATTTTATTAGGAGAATCTCATGATAAGTTATGGAATATAACTATGGAAGCTTTAAGAAAGGTAGTTCCTGCAGATAATTTTTCAGCAACTGAAGAAAAAATTAATTCTTTTAAAGCTGGATATGGAACAGTTTTATTCTTTGAAGATTTTGCAATAGTTGAAGGATTACAAAAACAATTTGAATTATATAAGGATAACTTCCCAGTATGGGCAACACAAACTTCAGGAATGATGCAATTCGCAGTTTGGACTGCATTTGCAACTGAAGGACTTGGAGCAAGCCTTCAACACTATACAGAAGTAATAGATAATGAAGTTAGAAAAGAATTTAATATACCAAATAATTGGAAGATGTTAGCCCAAATGCCTTTTGGTAATATATTAGCACCAGCTGGCGAAAAAGCTTTTACTCCAATAGAAGATAGAGTTAAGGTTTTAAAATAAGGAGAACATTATGTTAAAAAAAATAGACCATAGAAATATGGGGAAAAGTGATTTAGGATGGTTAAAGACTATATTCCACTTCTCTTTTGCAGATTATTATAATATTGATAATATGAATTTTGGTGTATTAAGGGTTATAAATGATGACTTAATAGCAGGTGGCACTGGATTTGATTATCACCCACATAAGGATATGGAAATAATATCCTATGTTATCCAAGGTGGATTAACTCATTCAGATACAATGGGAAATAAAAACACTATATATAGAGGAGAAGTCCAATATATGAGTGCTGGTACAGGAGTTTATCATAGTGAGCAAAATATAGGAGATGAAACTATAAGATCACTTCAGATTTGGATACTTCCAGATAAAAAGGGACATAAACCAGCCTATGGAGACTATAAGTATAAAGAAGAAGATAGAAAAAATAAGTGGTTAAATATAGTATCAAGTAAAGAGGGAACTGCAGCTGTAAAAATTAATCAAGATGCAAACTTCTATGTAGTGGAATTAGATGAAGGAAAAGAAATAGATTTTAAGGTTGCATCTAATAGACAGGCTTATTTAGTTCAAATAGAAGGAGATTCAATTATTAATAACCTTGAACTTAATGAAAGAGATGCTCTTGAAATAGTTGAAGAAGATATAAACATTAAGGCTAAGAAAAAATCCCATATACTTGTAATTGAAATGAAAAAACAATTAAAGTGGTAAAATTTTAAAGTAGGAGAATTTCTCCTACTTTTTTTATTGTTTAGGAATTGTCTTTTAATAATTATTATCTTTTATTTGTAAGAAAATTTTGGTATAGTAAATTTGGGCCATGTTATATGTACAAAAACAAATTGCATAATAGAACATGCCAATGCAAATACTTAAAATAATAAAGTGTTTTTATATAAATAGATATTATTAAATATTAAAGGAGATTAATAGAAAATGAGAAAAATGAAAACAATGGATGGGAATACAGCAGCAGCTTATGTTTCATATGCTCTCACCGAAGTAAGTTCAATTTTCCCTATAACACCTTCTTCACCTATGGCAGAACATATAGATGAATGGGTAGCAAAGGGAAGAAAAAATATTTTTGGAAAGCCAGTAAATGTAGTTGAAATGCAATCTGAAGCAGGAGCAGCAGGAGCACTTCATGGATCTCTTCAAGCAGGTGCATTAAGTACAACTTTTACAGCTTCACAAGGTTTATTACTTATGGTTCCTAATATGTATAAGATGGTTGGTGAAAGACTTCCAGCAGTTATTCATGTAGCTGCAAGAGCAATAGCAACCTCATCATTAAGTATATTTGGAGATCATCAAGATGTTATGGCAGCAAGACAAACAGGTTTTGCAATGTTATCTGAAGGTTCTGTTCAAGAAGTTATGGATTTAGCTCCAGTAGCACATTTAACAGCAATAAAGGCTAGAATGCCTTTTGTAAATTTCTTTGATGGATTTAGAATATCTCATGAAATACAAAAAATTGAGGTTTTAGAATATGATGAATTAGCAAAACTTGTTGATTATGAAGCATTAAATAATTTTAGAAAAAATGCATTAAATCCTGATCATCCAGTAACAAGAGGAACATCACAAAATCCAGATACATACTTCCAATTAACTGAATCATTAAATAAGTATTATGATGATATTCCAGATATAGTGGAAGAATATATGTCTAAAATAACTGAACTTACTGGAAGAGAATATCATTGTTTTGATTATTATGGAGATAAAGAAGCAGATAGAATATTAGTAGCTATGGGATCAGTAATAGAAGTAGCAGAAGAAACTATAGATTATTTAAGAGCTAAGGGCGAAAAGGTTGGGGTTGTAAAGGTAAGACTTTATAGACCATTTTCAATAGAAAAATTATTAAAGGTTATTCCTAAGACAGTTAAGAAAATAGCTGTATTAGATAGAACTAAAGAACCTGGTTCTATTGGTGAGCCTTTATATTTAGATATAGTTAGAGCAGTTAATGAAATGGAAAATCCACCTAAGGTTTATGGTGGTAGATTTGGATTAGGTTCAAAGGACCCATATCCAGCTCATATAGAAGCTGTTTTTGATAATCTAAATTTAGATAAACCAAAGAATAGATTTACTATAGGAATTGATGATGATGTAACTTATTTATCATTAACACCAAAGGAAGATTTAGATGCAACTCCAGAAGGTATAACAGCTTGTAAGTTCTGGGGATTAGGGTCAGATGGTACAGTTGGAGCAAATAAGAGCGCTATAAAAATAATAGGTGACCATACAAATATGTATGCACAAGGATATTTTGCCTATGACTCAAAGAAATCAGGTGGAATTACAGTTTCCCACTTAAGATTTGGTAAATCTCCAATAAAATCTCATTATGAAATAGATAAGGCAGATTTTATAGCATGTCATAATCAATCTTATGTATATAATTATGATGTTTTAAAGGGACTTAAAAAGAATGGAGTATTTGTATTAAATACTATTTGGAGTGAAGAAGAATTAGATAAGAAACTTCCAGCTAAGATTAAGAGATACATAGCAGAAAATAATATACAGTTCTATACTATTAATGCTATAAAGATAGCACAAGAAATAGGTCTTGGTGGAAGAATCAATATGATAATGCAATCAGCTTTCTTTAAGTTAGCTAATATTATTCCTATTGAAGATGCTGTTAAATATTTAAAAGATGCAGTAGTAACTTCCTATGGTAAAAAAGGTGAAAAAGTAATTAATATGAACTTTGAAGCTATAGATAGAGGTTTAGAGTCATTAGTTAAAATAAATCCTCCAGAAAATTGGAAGGATGCTGAAGATGATATGTTGGAAGAAAAAATGAATGTTCCAAAGTTTGTTGAAGAAGTATGTATTCCAATAAATAAATTAGAAGGTAGTAGCATTCCAGTATCAACATTTATAGATGCAGGAGCAGAAGATGGAACCTTTATGTCTGGTACAACTGCCTTTGAAAAAAGGGGAATAGCAGTTAATGTACCTGAATGGATTCCAGATAAATGTATCCAATGTAACCAATGTTCATTTGTTTGTCCTCATGCAGTTATAAGACCTTTCTTATCAACTAATAAGGAATTAAAAAATGCTCCAGATAGCTATAAGAGCATTAAAGCAAATGGAATTAAAGGAGATAAAGAATTTAACTATACTATAGGAATTACTCCTTTAGATTGTACTGGATGTGGAAACTGTGCAGAAATTTGTCCAGCACCAGGAAAAGCTTTAGTAATGAAGCCTATGGATACACAAAGTGAACAAATAGAGGCTTGGAACTATGCAATTGAAGAATTAACTCCAAAAGAAAATCCTATGAGTAAGACTACAGTTAAGGGAAGTCAATTTGAACAACCTTTATTAGAATTCTCAGGAGCTTGTGCAGGATGTGGAGAAACTACTTATGCTAAGCTTGTAACTCAATTATTTGGAGATAGAATGATGATTGCAAATGCTACAGGTTGTTCATCAATTTGGGCTGCATCAGGAGCTTCAACTGCTTATAGACCTAATCATGAAGGAAATGGTCCAGCTTGGGCTAATTCATTATTTGAAGATAATGCTGAATATGGATTAGGTATGTTCTTAGGAGTTAAGACAATTAGAGATAGAATTGCAGATAATGTAAGAATAGCTTTAGAAGAAGGAAATATGTCTACAGAAGCCAATGCTATATTAAAAGATTGGTTAGATAATGTAGATAATGGAGAAGGAACAAGACAAAGAGCAGAAAACTTAAGAAGTGTTCTAGAAGAAGATAATTCAGAAATTGCTAAGGAAATATTAAAGGATAAGGAATTCTTCGTTAAGAGATCACAATGGATATTTGGTGGAGATGGCTGGGCATATGATATAGGCTATGGTGGCTTAGATCACGTATTAGCATCAGGAGAAGATATTAATGTTTTAGTATTTGATACAGAAATTTATTCAAATACAGGAGGTCAATCTTCAAAAGCTACACCAGAAGCAGCAGTTGCTAAGTTTGCTGCAACAGGAAAGAGAACTAAAAAGAAGGATTTAGGTTTAATGGCTATGACTTATGGCTATGTATATGTAGCACAAGTATGTATGGGAGCTAACTTAAATCAAACACTTAAAGCAATTGCAGAAGCAGAAGCCTATAAGGGACCTTCATTAATAATAGCTTATTCTACTTGTATATCTCATGGAATTAAGATGGGTATGTCTAATACTCCATATGAAGAAAAGAGAGCAGTTGATTCAGGATATTGGCATCTATATAGATACAATCCAGATTTAAAGGTTGCTAATAAGAATCCATTTAATTTAGATTCAAAGGCACCAACTGCAAGTCTTAGAGAGTTCTTAATGGGAGAAGTTAGATATTCATCATTAGCAAAAGCTTTCCCAGAAATAGCAGATGAGCTATTTGAAAAGACAGAAGAAAATGCTAAGGAAAGATATGAAAGATATAAGAGTTTAGCAGAAAATAAGATTTTATAATTAAAAAAATTAAAAAAATATTAAATTCATGACTCAATCTTGTGATTTATTTCTTTATATTGTACAGTTAAAATGATACTGCGTGTAAAGAAAAAAATCATTTAGATTGAGTTTTTCTTTATACTTAATGTATTTGTATAAAAATATACTATAGATTTTTGCATTTCTATAGTGGGTCAACTAAGGAGGAGTTTATGAAAATATATGAAGCTTGCGTAGGGAATTATGCTGATGCAATTAAAGCGGAAAAGTTAGGGGCAAATAGAATAGAACTATGTGATAATCTTTTAGAAGATGGGACAACACCTAGCTTTGGAAATATAAAAAAGGCAATTAATACTCTTAATATTCCAGTAATGGTTATTATAAGACCAAGAGGTGGAAACTTTGAATACTCTGAAGAAGAAGTAGAAATTATGATAGAAGATATTAAAAGCTGTAAGGAATTAGGAGCTTTCGGAGTAGTAATTGGAGCTTTAAAAGGAGATAAAATAGATTTAAATACAACTAAGAAATTAGTAGAAGTAGCCAAGCCTATGAATATTACCTTCCATATGGCCTTTGATGAAATAGAAGATAAAAAGGAAGCTATCGATGAGTTAGTAGACCTAGGAATAGATAGAATACTAACAAAAGGTGGAAAGGGTGGAAATGCACTAATTGGAAGAGAAACTATCAAAGATTTAATTAAGTATGCAAATGATAGAATTATAATTATGCCAGGTAAGGGCGTAAATAAACAAAATAGAGATTATATTATGGAATATACTGGAGCTAAAGAAATTCACGGAACTAGAGTAGTTTAATATATAATTTTAAGTAGAATAAAAAGCACACTATTACTTATTTAATAGAGTGCTTTTTTTATTATATTTAATGTATTAATAATGAAAGACGAGTATTGCCATCTCTACCAATAAGGGTTTCATTATTTAATAATGAACTCATAATTGCATCTTCACAGGCTTCTATAGAAGCTCTAAATACTGTATCAATTTTATCTTCATGAATTTCATTTATATTAATGATATCATTTGTTTTGTAGTGGGGAATAACATTTGCTGTTGAAAATCCGATTACAACATCTCCACTACCGTTACCTAAATGAGAGCCTAATCTTGCTAGTGAAACGTTCATTCTTTTACAAACTCTTTTTAATTGACGTGAGGATAAAGGTATATCTGTAGCAAGAATAATTATAATACTTCCTTTTTCTAAGGTCTCATCATGATAATCAGAAAGTCTAACATTATCAAAAATGAAATCTTTCTTTAGTCCAAAATTACTTAATACTAGAACGCCTACAGTGTACTCTTTTTCATCTAGTTCAATAATACGAGAAGCAGAACCAATGCCACCCTTCATTTCAAAACAGGACATTCCTCTTCCAGCACCAACACTGCCAAGTTCGAAATCTATGGTTGCATTTTCTATAGCTTCATAAACATCTTCTTCTGTTACAGCACATTTACGAATATCATTAAGATATCCATCATTACATTCTCCAACAACAGTATTAATAGTACCAGTATCTTTACCTATATCAGGATTATCCTTTAACATATGCTTTACTATAGCTTGTTGAACGGTACCAACATTTAAAGTATTAGTAAGGCCTATAATACTTTCTAAGGTACCAAGTTCATCAATTTGAATTAATCCACTTGTTTTAGTAAATCCATTTATTACATAGGTAGAAGCTATATATTTATTTAAAAAAATATTCTCTTCACTTGGAATAATTACAGTTACGCCTGTATGGATATCACCATTATCAATTGTCTTATGCCCCACTTTTATTCCTTTAACATCAGTAATCTTATTTAATTTCCCTGTTTTCATGAACATCTCCCATTTCAATACATAATTTAATAAGTTACAATTATCTTTACTTAATTATAAGATACTATAAATTGATGAAAAATTCAGCATATTTCGAGTAATATTTATAATAATATACTCAATAATATGTATATTATTATTATAATAATTAATATAAAATTGTTATAAATTAATTAAGATTGATTTGAGATTAATGTTTTTATATTGAATTCGTGTTAAAATATTACTGTATTAATATTAATTTAAATTATGGTAGAGGATGGGGATATGTTAAAAAAACTTAGTAAGAAATTTTTTAGAGACAAAATAATAAGTGATGAATTTATAGATGGCATACATAAAAATATGATGCCAATGAACGAGTTAATGACTTATTATCGTTGTGCAATTATGGAAGTAGAAACAAAGTTTAAAGTATTAAATGAACAATTTTCATTAGAGTATGATAGAAATCCAATAGAAAGTATAAAATCTAGATTGAAATCTTATGAAAGTATTATAAAAAAGCTTAAAGATAGGGATTTACCATTTTCCTTGGAGGCAATACAAGAAAATATTAGAGATGTAGCAGGGGTAAGGGTAATTTGTTCATTTCCAGAAGATATTTATATGTTAGCAGAATGCCTATTAAGTCAAGATGATGTTAAGTTAATTGAAAAAAAAGATTATATAAAGAATCCTAAAAAAAGTGGATATAGGAGCTTACATTTAATTATTGAAGTACCAATTTTCTTACGAAATGAAAAGAAATCTATGAAAGTAGAAGTCCAACTGAGAACCATAGCTATGGATTTTTGGGCAAGCCTTGAACATAAGCTAAGGTATAAGAAAAATATTGATCAAAAAGAAAATGAGATGCTTGGAAAAGAGTTATTAGAGTGCTCAGAAATTAGTGCAGCTTTAGATAAACGTATGGAAGAAATAAGAGATAGAATAGAAAAAAAGTTATAAAACAAATATTAATGAAGATGAAAAATGCACTTGAAAGTATTATATAATATTTTCAGGTGCATTTTAGAATATAAACATTATAAAAGAGAAAGAATTAATTAGATACTTTAAAATTCTTTAAGGAGTAAATTAATAATGAAAAAAATGAAGCTGGGGAAAATAGCATTGAGAATACTAGAAGTGATATTAATAGTAACTATAATAATTACGTTATTTGTATATATTAACCCTGTATTTGGTGGGAGAATATCAAAAGAAGATAAAAGTAATTATGAAAAACGTGCAGAAAACTATGTAAATGGAAGGTTTATTTATCCATCAGAATATGAAATAAAAAATGAGTTTACTGATAATCCTGTATCAAAGAAAGAAAAACTTCCAAAAGGAGTATTACCATCAGCAAATCCATCAATTAGTCAGACTTCAAAAGAGAAATTTGCAGTAGCATGGTTTGGACATTCCAGTTTATTAATTCAAATGAATGGAATGAATATTCTTATTGATCATATGTTTTCCGAACGCTCATCGCCTATTTCTTTTATGGGTCCAAAACGTTTTAGCGAACCACCAATTACAATAGAAGAATTACCTGAAATTGATATAGTAATTATTTCTCATGACCACTATGATCATTTAGATATGAACTCAATTAAAGAACTTGATGATAAAGTAGATAAATATATAGTACCACTAGGAGTTAATAAACATCTGGAACGTTGGAATATTGATGAAAGTAAGATTCAAGATATGGCGTGGTGGGAAGAAGTTGAAGTAAATGGATTAACAATAGCATGTACTCCTGCTAGACATTTTTCTAATAGAAAAGGATTTAATATTAATAGGACGCTTTATGCTTCTTGGGTATTAAAGAATGAAAACTACCAAGTATATGAAAGTGGTGATGGTGGCTTTGGAGGACATTTTAAAGAAATACATGAAAAGTATGGTGATTTTGATTTAGCTATTATGGAAAACGGACAATATAATATGAAGTGGCATAACAGTCACATGTTTCCAGAAGAAGCAGCTGAAGCTACAAGAATACTAGGAGCAAAAAAGACTATGCCTATTCATTGGGGAGCCTTTGTATTATCAGACCATGGCTGGGATGATCCAATAGAAAGATTTTTAACTGTTTCTGAAAAGCTTGGTATTGATGCAGTTACTCCTAAAATTGGAGAAACAGTATATTTAGATAAATATATGAATTATCAAGAGAAATGGTGGAAGGATATAGAGTAGAAATTAAAATAAAATATATTTAATAGAAAAAATCATATTAAGGTCATATTAATAGTTTATATTTATTGAAAATTATATACAATATAAAAAAATATGATATAATAAATATTTGATATTATATAATATTAATTATTAAACAAATGTTTAAAAAAAGAAGGTGAAATAATGAACTTAGTATGCATATGTAAAGGGGTTACTGATGATGTTATAATTGAATCAATAAAAGAAGGTAATGATACTTTTGAAAAGATTCAAGAAGATACAGAAGCTGGAACAGGAAGATGTGGAGCTGGAAGATGCAGAGCAAGAATCGAAGGACTTATATTAGAACATAGAAAATAGATTTTTATATAAAGAAAGAGAGAATTAAATTTATCAAGAGTAAATTTAATTCTCTCTTTCTTATTTTTAGCATTAACTTTATAAATTATTAATAAATATTAATAATTTTATAGGTAACAAATTAAGTATTTATTTTTATATTTGTAAAAAATAATATTTAAGTGGAATAAGATAAATGTTTTTTTAGAAATATTTCACCAGCCTATATCTTAATATGTAATGGAGGTAGCTATGAATCAAAGAATATTAGTAGCAGATGATGAAAAAGAAATTAGGGATTTAGTAGAAATATATTTAAAGTCTGAAGGATTTCAAATAGATACAGTTTCCAATGGAGAAGAAGCAGTGAAAGCTGTGAATGAGAAAGACTATGATTTAGTAATTTTAGATATAATGATGCCTAATATGGATGGAACAACAGCCCTAATAAATATAAGAAAAGAATACACTATGCCAGTTATATTTTTAACTGCAAAAAGTGAAGAAATTGATATGATTCAAGGACTTACTTTAGGAGCTGATGATTATATTCCAAAGCCATTCAGCTCAATGGAACTTATTGCAAGAGTAAAGGCACAGCTTAGAAGATATACTGTTTTTAATAATAGCAATAAAAGTATTATTAAAATAGGAGATTTAGAAATAGATACAGAAATGCATAGAGTTATTGTTGATGGTGAAGAAAAGAATCTTACCCCAACTGAATATAAAATATTAGAGCTTCTTGCAAGGAATAGAAATATTGTCTTTAGTGTAGAAAAAATCTATGAATCTATATGGAGAGATAAATATTCTGTTGCAGATACTTCTATAATGGTTCATATAACTAAGCTTAGACAAAAATTAGAAAAGGATTCTAAAAATCCAGAATATATAAAAACAGTATGGGGAGTAGGTTATAAAATATGATAAATCTAAGAAAGATAAAATATAATTTGATTTTAGGTGTTCTTATTGGATTTGTTTTAGCACAGTTAGTTATATTTGAAGGATATGCAATTTTATCTTTAAAAGAAAATAGGGTTGGAATTATAAGTATTAATTTGCAAAATCAGGATATAGTTTATTTTAAAATATTAGCAATAATATTATTTTTAGCAACTATAGTCATATTTAATACCAAAAGATTTAGAAAAATAAACTTTGATAAAATTAGTATATATTTAATTTTAGTAGTTTTAATATCTATTATAACAGCAATAGAAGGAACAATTCTTTTAAGTACAATTGTTATAAGAATATTTCCTAATATTATGAATTACTTAGGAGTGAATGATTTTTTTTCAATAAATATGGCTTATTTGTTCTTCTTTATAGTTATAGCAATATTTTTAATAACATATGTTTTACTTGTTAATAGAAAGGTAAAATATATTAAGTTCTTAACAAATGAGGTTAAGATAATTAAAGAAGAGGGGTTTGGAAAAACAATAAAGGTAAAGGGGGATGATGAGCTAGCTGAACTTTGCATGAGCATAAATGATATGTCATTAGAATTAGGTGAAAAGATTGAAAATGAAAAGAAAATTGAAAAAAATAAAAATGAATTAATAACTAATATATCTCATGACTTAAAAACTCCATTAACATCTATAGTAGGGTATTTAGAGCTACTAAATAATAAAGAGGTTGATGAAAATATTAGAGATGAATATATAAGTATTGTCTATAACAAAAGTTTAAGACTTAAATCCTTAGTAAATGAATTATTTGAGTATACTAAGTTAGCAAGTAATGATATTAAACTTGAAAAAAATATAGTTAATATAGCAATGTTATTAAATCAAGCAGTTGGTGAGAGTATAATAAGATTCAGTGAAAAAAATATGGAGGTTATACTAGATAATCCATATAATGAAGTTTTATGTAGTATTGATGCAGTTAATATTTTAAGAGTTTTTGAAAACTTAATAAATAACGCTGAAAAATATAGTGATCCTTATTCTAAGTTTAAAGTATCTTTAAAAACTATTGATAAAAAAATATTAATTTCATTTATAAATGAGTGTGAGAATATAGAAGAAGAGGATTTAGAACGCTTATTTGAGAGGTTTTATAGAGAAGATAAATCAAGAAATAAAGATGGGACAGGTCTAGGATTAGCAATAGTAAAAAGAATAATTGATTTACATGAAGGGAATATAACAGCAGAAAAGATAGGTAAGGATATAAAATTTGATATTATTTTAAAAGAAGTATAACTAGAGGTTATGCTTCTTTTATTTATTAAGAAAAATTAATATTTTTATAGGTATTTCATTAAAGTATTTTTTTTATTATTTATGTGAATCAATTAGAAGAAAGGAAATAAATTATGAAATCAATATTAGATTCTATTTTGAATATATTAATTTTTAGCAAATATTCTTTAGCAATAATAACACTATTGATATCTATAGTAGCTTTTTACTATTTTAGAAAAGATGTAAGGGAGTAATAAAGTTATGAGGGAACAATTAATTTATTTTATTATATGTTTTTTACAACCAATAATCTTACCCTTTCCAGAGCCTGTTACAATAGTTGGGGGAAGTTCAGTTTTAGGCCCTTTAAGAGCTTCTATAATTGGATTTAGCGGAACTACTCTTGGAATAATAGTTATGTTCTTCATTGCAAAATTTGCTAGTATAAATATAATAAATAAGATTGTAAATGAGAAAAAGTTAGATAAGTTTAATAAATATATAGAAAAAAATGATACTTTAATTATACTTGTGTTGTTTATTTTACCTATATTACCTGATGAAGTTATTTGCATTGGAGCAGGATTAGCTAAACTTAATAGTTATAAATTTATTGTAATAGCAGCACTATCTAAATTATTTACTTCAATTTCATTAGCATATTCTATAGAATTAATAAAATTTAATGGAAACTTAATTGTAATACTAATTGTACTAATTATATTTTCTATAATTATAAAAAGAAATAAATTATCTACAAGATAAATAGGAAGAGTTGTTAATAACTCTTCCTACTATTAGAATGTATTGTTTATAAATTATTAACGGCTTCTCCTAAAACTTTACCAATAGAATCATGAATAACTAAATCAGCTTTATTATCAGCAGAAGTTGTGCTCTTATTTATAAGAATAAGATTCTTACCTCTAAAGTAATTTATAAGTCCAGCAGCTGGATAAACTACAAGAGAAGTTCCACCAATTATTAAGGTATCAGCCTTAGCTATTGCATCAACAGCTCCTCTAATAGTAGCATCATCTAAACCTTCTTCATAAAGAACTACATCAGGCTTAACTCTTCCGCCACATTTAGTGCAAGTAGGTACTCCTTTTGATTCTAATATAAATTTTTCGTCATAAAAGGCATTACATTTAACACAATAATTTCTAAGTACAGATCCATGAAGTTCAAATACATTTTTACTTCCAGCAGCTTGATGAAGTCCATCTATATTTTGTGTTATAACAGCCTTTAATTTTCCCATTTCTTCAAGCTTAGCTAAAGCAATATGTGCTTCATTAGGCTTTGCTTCAGGATATATTAGTTTAGCCTTGTAAAAGTTAAAAAACTCTTCAGGATATCTTATATAAAAGCTATGAGATACCAATTGTTCAGGGGTAAAGGTAATATTAAGTTTTTCATTAAATAAACCATTGGAACTTCTGAAATCTGGAATACCTGATTCAGTAGAAACTCCTGCACCTCCAAAGAATACAATATTATTACTTTCTTTTAGTATTTGAGATAACTTTTCTATTTCAGTACTCATAATTTAATCACCGACCTTATTATATTTTATATTTTTATTATTACACAAATAATTGGAAAAATAAAATAAGGAATAAATTAACAAAAGTGATATAATTAAGGTATTAATTATATTTTTTAATAAAAAGAAACATATATTTCAATAGATTAATGGACAAAATTGAGCAAGATAAGCTAGGAATTAAAATTTATAAAACCTTACAATAAATATATGAGGTGAAGAAAAGATGGATTGTATTCAAAGTATACAAAGAGCAATTAACTACATGGAAGAAAATATCTTAGAAAATATAAATTATGAAGATGTTGCAAGGTATGTTTATATGTCAAACTATCATTTCCATAGACTTTTTAGTATGATTACAGGAATAACAGCCAATGATTATATTAGAAAAAGAAGGCTATCTATGGCTGGACAAGAACTTTCTATGTCTAATTCTAAGATTATAGATATTTCTATGAAGTATGGATATGATTCTCCAGAGAGTTTTTCTAAAGCTTTTGCAAGGTTTCATGGAGTTACCCCTAAGGAAGCAAAGGGCTCAGGAATACAATTAAAATCTTTTAATCCCCTTTTAATAAAAATAATATTGGAAGGTGGAACAATAATGGATTACAAGATTGTTGAGAAAGAAAAATTTAGGCTATTAGGTAAAGTTAGATCCTTTAGAAACGAAAGTATTTCAGAAGAGGGGAATACAGAAATACCTGATTTCTGGAAAGAATGTAGTGATACAGGAGTTTTTGATGAATTAAGCAAATATTCTAAGGAGTACGATTCATATGGTGTTTGCACACCTATTTCAAAAGAAAGTAATAGTTTTGATTATGCTATAGCAATGAAATATGATGGTGGAGAATTTCCAGAAGGATATACAATTTTAAATGTTAAACCTAGTCTTTGGGCAGTATTTAAATGTATAGGAACAGATGCAGAATGTATTAGTGATACTTGGGATAGAATATTTAAAGAGTTTTTACCTAGCTCTGATTATAATATGTTAGATGATTTAGATTTTGAATTTTATCCGGAAAATAGTGATAAAGATTTATTTTGTGAAATATGGATACCTGTAGAAAAGAAAATAAATTAGATTAAAAATTTGAGTGCTTTAATGGGCACTCTTTTTGAATTTGTTAATTAATACATATTATAATATTTATAAGATAAAATTATTTAAAGAAGGTAAGTTAAATGTTAATAAAAAAATTATTAAAAAATTTGCAGGATAAGTATATATTAAATGAAGGTGAAGATATTAAGCTTCCTGAATTTAAAAGAAGTGATGTTGTTAGAAAAAATATAATTTTTTCTGGAAAGGTACAAAAAGTAGGCTTTAGATATGAGCTTTATCTTATTGCCACAAAACTTAAATTAACAGGATGGGTTAAAAATAGAGATGATGGAAAAGTTGAAGCAGAAATACAAGGGGAAAGAGATAAAATAGAATTTTTAAAAACTTATATGTGTTCAATAAAGAGAATAAAGGTTACTGATATTAAGGAAGTAGATATTCTAGTTAAAGATGAAGAAAAAGAATTTATTACAGTTTATTAAAGAAAAATATATTATATATAATTCTAATATAAAGAATTGATAATGGATAAAAATGTATATTAATATGATATAATTATTCTAATAAAAGTTATGTGTAAGGGTGGAGGATATATATGAAAAATAAAGAAAAAATATTATTGGGACTTACTTGTTTTTTGGGGGGAGTTGTTGCAGGATTTTTAATTGCACCAATTAAGAAGGGTATCTGTTGTGGAAATAATTGTGGCAACAATGTTAGGAGCGTTGATGAACTAAAAGAATTAATAGGCAATGGTATAGAAGAAAATGAGGGTATAAAATGAATATATTATAATATACGTAGGAGATAAATAAGAAATGGATAGAGTAATAATAATAGGCTGTGGAGGTAGTGGAAAATCTACATTATCTAGAGCTTTATCAGAAAAAACTAAGTTGCCAGTAGTCCATTTAGACAAACTGTTTTGGAGAGAAGGGTGGATTAATATACCTAGAGAAGAATTTAATATTTTACTTAGAGAAGAACTAAAGAAGGATAAATGGATAATTGACGGTAACTATGATAGGACATTAAAAGAAAGATTAAATAGATGCGATACTGTAATTTACTTAGATTATCCAAGAAGGACATGCCTCTTAGGAGTATTCAAAAGAGTAATACAACATCGTGGAAAAGTTAGAGAAGATATGGCAGAAGGATGCCCAGAAAAAATCGATTTAGAGTTTTTACAATGGATATGGAACTTCAATAAAGAACATAGAGATAAATTTTATAAAATACTTAAAGAAGAAAAAGACAAACAAATATACATATTTAAAAATAGAAAAGAGTGCAATGAATTTTTAAGAAATCTATAATCATTACAATTATTTAAATATTGGTGGTGAAGTAATATGGTAAATACTTTAGGAGTAATAGGTGGTATAATTTTCTTTGTTATTTTATACTATGTTATAAAAGAGGCAGTAGAAAATGGAGTTTTCAATGCGCTAAAAAGATACGATAAATTGAAGGAAAAGGATACTTATAATGAATAATAAAAACTCAGCTCTATGCTGAGTTTTAACATTAACTTATTAATTTTACAAGATATAAACTGTATAAGGAGAAACCTTGATATATTAATGCGCAGGCCGACTTGGAGCCTGCGAGGTCGACAGTAGGAGAATATAATACTTTTTTAATATAAAAAATTCAGCTTTTGCTGAATTTTCTCCTTTGATTTTTAAAGTTAAATATAAGATATAATGATAAAATTGCTAGTTATTAATGCGTATGTCGACTTGGAGCTTGTGAGGTCCACAGTTGTAAGATAACAAGTATTTTAATAAAAAAATTAAAAAAACTCAGCTGCTAAGCTGAGTTTTATCATTAATTCTACATTTTACATTCTACATTTTTCATTTCTCTTAGCATATATGCTTTCCAATCACCATTTGGTATATGTATGGCTTCATCTTGGAATCTTGGATCTACATCCTTATTATAAAAATAAGAATAACAATCTTCATAGCTTTCATCATCAGTTAATTTTACTTTTACAATTTTTCTTGAGTATTCATTGTTTGGATTTCCTTCACCTAAGAAGCCTTCCATTTTATCCATAGGTTCTATTGTTGCATCATAATCCGTAAGTTCAACAACTTCACCTACTATGGTAGTATTTCCAGGCAATACTGCTGGATAACCCTTATAAGGCATATGATATAATTCAAAACCGCTTATTTCAGCTGGTCTTATAGAATTAATTTTTCCTTTTAGATAAAGGTCATAATTAAAAAAGCCTTCTCTTAAACTACCATATACAAAAATATTTAACTTTTTATTCATTAGCAGATAGTTCCACCTATAGTTTTTATATCTGATGAATTTTCTATAACTGCTTTTATGCTAAGTTCTAGCCCTTTAGTTATATCATCTGCTGACATAGATGGCATATTAGGCTTTGTAGCTGCTTGAGCTGGAATACATGGAACATGTATAAATCCACCTCTCATATTTGGGTACTTTTTATCTATTAAGTATAAAATTCCGTACATAACATGGTTGCACACAAAGGTTCCTGCAGTATTTGATACAGAAGCTGGAATTCCGTTGTCAATCATTTCTTTTACCATAGCCTTTATAGGTAGGTTAGAGAAATATGCATTTTCACCATCTTCATATATAGATATATCAATAGGTTGATTATCTTCATTATCTTTAATTCTTGCATCGTCTATATTAATAGCAACTCTTTCAGGAGTGATTCCGAATCTACCAGCAGCTTGGCCAACAGAAATTACTACATCTGGATTATGTTTTTTAATATTCTCTTCAATTTTTTCAAGAGATTTTCTAAATACAGTTGGTATTTCAAGTTTAATAACTTCATGTCCTAAAATAGTATCAGGTAATTTCTTAACAGCTTCTAAAGCTGGATTTATATTTTCTCCACCAAAAGGATCAAAACCTGTAATTAATATTTTCATTTGTTATCCTCCTTATTAATTAAAATGCTAAGAAGTACATTAATGCTATGTGTATTGCAAGTAAAATTATTGCAAATGGAGTTTGATATTTTATAACAGCATTCTTATCTTTAGTTTCTAATAATGCCACTGGTAATATGTTGAAGTTAGCAGCCATTGGAGTCATTAAAGTTCCACAGAAACCAGCTGTCATAGCTAAAGCAGAAGCTATTATAGGATCTCCACCTTGAGCAAATACAAAAGGTACTCCAATACCAACAGTTATTACTGAAAATGCAGCGAAAGCATTTCCCATTATAGCAGTAAATAAAGCCATTCCCACACAGTAAGCAGTTACTCCTACAAGTATATTCCCTTGTGGAATTACTCCAGAAATTATGTTTGATATAATGTCACCAACACCAGCAGCTGTGAATAAAGCACCAAGTGCAGCTAATAATTGAGGTAATATTGCAGTGGCGCCAACAGCTTGGAACATTCTGTTACTATCCTCTAAGAACTCACTAGGTTTAGCTTTAGTTAATATAAATGTAGTTATTAAAGCTACTATAGCTGCAATACCAACAGCAGCAACACCAGAGATTTCTGTGAATTGAGCAATAACTAATGCAACTAAAGCTATTATTAATGATGGGATAAATATTTTTATTCCAATTTCTTTTGACTTTAAGCTTGCAAAAGTTGTATCTAAATCTTTTAAAGTTCCAATATTAATTTGATTAAAGGCAGCTAAAACACCTATTACTACAATTAATGAACCAGTGATAACTGATGGAATAATTTCTCCAAGTATAAATATAACACCAAGAATTCCCCAGAATAAAGATGTACCATATCTAGTTTTATGATTTTTATCTTTTAAAGTAAACATCATAGTTAGTATAAAGAATAAACCAACCATAATATAGAATATTTCTAATAGTATATTTGAAATTGCTTTAATATCCATATATATTCCTACCTATTTTTTATATTTTTTTGAAAGTTTTTTGTCTAATAAATAGTTTTGAATAACTCCTAAAATAAATGCTATTATAGCTACAGGAATTGAAGCTTTAGCAATTTGTAAGGTATCAACATTATATCCAAGGGTTTCTAAAGTACCAGCAATTAGTAAAACACCTGAATTAGCTAAAAATACATTTTGTCCAAAGAAGTTACCATAGTTATCATTAGCAGCAGATGCAGCTTTGATTAAATCCTCATCCTTCTCATCAAGTTCACCGTATTTTGAAATAGCAGCACCTTGAGCCATCGGGTTAATAAGTGGTCTTATAAATTGAGGATGTCCACCAAGTTTAACTGCCATAGTTGAAGCAGCCTCTCTAATAAATAGATATCCTGATATAAGTTTACCAGTAGATAAACCTTTTACTTTTTTAATTAATTCTATTGCTTTTTCTTTTAATCCATATCTTTCACATAAACCTATTACTGGTAATGTTAAAAGAAATAAACTCATTTCTCTTTTTTGTACGAAGGTTTGTCCTAAAGTTGTTAATATTTCAGAAATGCTCATATCAGCAATTAATCCTGTTACAATACCAGAAACAATTACAACTGCAATTGTATTAAATTTAAGAGCAAATCCTACTATGATTATTAGTATTCCTATTAATGCCATTTTTTATCGAATCCTTTCGAAATTTGTTATATAAAGTATAGATAATATTATATATGCACTTTTACAAAAAATCCATAGAAATATTTGATAATTTATACAGAATTAACACTAAAAAATGATAAATAGATAATTAGTTTATAAGTATTTTTAATATAATATATGTAAAAAAATAAAAAGATAGTTTTTATATAATTAAAATGACTTAATTAATGAGATCTGAAATAAAATATCAATAAAATTTTTTCGAAAAAAACATTTACATTTGATTTTTTTTATGATAGTATATGAGCATAATCAAATAAGTAGTGTGTTACTGGTAAAGCAGGCAAGGACTAAAATTATTATAGGTATACTATAACTATATCTATAAGTTTTGGTCCTTTTTTATTTTCATAAATTTATAATAAAATTAAAAATAAATGCAAATAATATCTGTAAATAGAAACATTCTACTTTAGCAATTATCAAATGATTAATTTATTTATAAAGATTAACTTAAGGAGGAATTATTAATGTTACAACAATTACAAAGAATCGGTAAAGCTATAATGCTTCCAATAGCAGCATTACCAATTGCTGGTATATTGCTAGGTGTTGGTGGAGCTTTATTAGGAATTGCAGGTTTAGAAAATGCCCCAGCAGTTTATCAACCATTAATGGCTTTTGTTAATATCCCAGTTGTTACAGCAATATTAACAATAATGAAAAATATAGGGGATATCATATTTGGAAACCTACCATTATTATTTGCAGTAGGTGTTGCAGTTGGACTTGCTAAAAAGGATAAAGGAACTGCAGGATTAGCTTCAATCTTCGGATTTATAGTTATGAACCAAGTTATATCTTCAATGTTAGCATTAGGATTAACTCAATTAGGAGTTCTTACTCCAGATGCAGTTGGTGAATATGGTACTTATGTTACTACTAACTTAGGTATATTTACTTTAAATATGTCAGTTTTCGGTGGAATTATTACAGGTATAGTTACAGCAATATTACACAATAAATATCATACAATACAATTACCACAAGTTATTGGATTCTTCTCAGGATCAAGATTTGTTCCAATAATTACTTCTTTAGCTATGGCAATAGTTGGTGCTTTATTAGCATTCATATGGCCAGTAGTTCAAAATGGTATAGGTGTACTTTCAGAATTAGTTAGAAATGCAGGAGCTATAGGAACATTCTTCTATGGACTTATTGAAAGAGCATTAATTCCATTTGGATTACACCATGTATTCTATACACCATTCTGGTATGGATCATTTGTTGATGGACAAATTTTAGTAGATGGTGCATGGCAAACAGTTGCAGGAGCTAATACAGCTTACTTTGCTCAATTATCAAGTATGAGTAGCTTAGTTGGAGCTTCATCAGCAGATATGGCTAGAGTGGTTTCAGGTACTACAAGATTTATGGCTGGTAAATTCCCATTCATGATGTTTGGTCTTCCAGCAGCAGCATTAGCTATGTATAGAACAGCAGCTCCAAGCAAGAAAAAGGTTGTTGGATCATTATTAGCATCAGCAGCAGTTACAGCATTACTTACTGGTATTACAGAACCAATTGAATTCACATTCTTATTCGTTGCACCAGTATTATACGTAGTTCACTGTGTATTAGCAGGTTTATCATTCATGTTAATGGATATACTTAATGTATTTATAGGTATGACATTCTCAGGTGGTTTAATAGACTTTACATTATTCGGTTTATTACCAGCAGGAGCAGGAGTTCCAACTCACTGGTTAAGATTAATCTTAGTTGGTATAGTTTATGCAGTAGTTTACTACTTCTTATTCTTATTCTTAATTAAGAAGTTTAACTTAAAGACTCCTGGTAGAGAAGAAAGCGATGAAGAAGTTAAGCTTTATTCAAAAGCTGATTATCAAGCAAAAGCTGGAATCCCTCAAGCTGATATCAATGAAAAAGCTGGAAACAAAAAGGGCGGAAAGAACAACGAAATAGTTGAAAAAGCTCCAGCAGTTTTAGCAGCTTTAGGTGGAGAAGAAAATATAGTTAGCGTTGATGCTTGCATTACAAGATTAAGAGTAGAAGTTAAAGATAAAGCAAATGTTAACAAAGATGAATTAAAAGCATTAGGAGCAGCAGGAGTAGTTGAAGTTGGTAATGGAATTCAAGCTATCTTTGGTGCAAAAGCAGATGCTTACAAAAATGAAATTAAAAATATCTTAGATATAGATTAGTTTAAATAAAAAAACTCAGGAAATTTAGTTTCCTGAGTTTTTATTTTTATATAGAAAATCTGTTAAATTTGTATTTTTTTATTAAAATATTCCTAAATAAGTGGTAAATTATTATTATATAGATAAAAAGTATAGGTTATATGAATATTAAAACCTATAATACTTAGAAAGGAGTAGGAAATGAAAAAAGCAAAAATAATGACTTTAAGTACAATTTTTATTCTAATAGCAGCTTCATTATTATATATAAATAGATCTAAAATCTTTCCTAAGAAGGCTGAAGAAGTAGTAGAGATTACAAATCCAGATCTTGCTTTTGGTGTTTTCGGAGATGTACATGAGAATATAAATCATTTTCAAAAAGCAATAGATGATTTTTATAAAATAAATCCAAATATGGATGCACTAATTTTAAATGGTGATAATGTAGATCAAGGAATAGATGAGCAATACGACTCCATGAATGAAATCTTAGAAAAAAATAAGGATTTATTACCTGAAATAATAATAAAGAATATAGGTAATCATGAATTTTTTGATTATAATATTGAGACAAATTCCAAGGAGGAAGTTGAAGGTTTTATTAATAACTACTTAGAATTTGCAGGAGAAGAAAAGGTATATCATGATAAGTGGATAAAAGATTATCATTTTATTTCCTTAGGTTCTGAAGATGGTAATTCTGAAACTATGAATTCAGTAACAGCCTTTTTGTCTAAGGAACAATTAGATTGGCTTAAAGAAAAGATAGCTGAGAAATATGAAAAAGGAAAACCTATTTTTGTATTTTTACATCAGCAATTAGAATATCCAAATAGCAAGTGGGTTGGAGTTCAGCAAGAGGAAGAGCTAAGAAATATATTATCAGAGTATCCAGAGGCAATATTATTTTCTTCTCATACCCATAGAGATTTATCTGATAATAGCATATCTTTAGATAAGCCATTTACCATAGTAAATACAGGTGCAGTTCATTATACTTTAGTAATTGATGAATATGAAGAAAGAGGAATTAGAAGAGAAGATGAATATATTAGTGGAATTTATGTTGAGGTAACTGGGAATACTGTTACAATTAAAGCAAGAGATATAAAAGAAAAGCAATGGAGATATAACATAGAAATTTCAAAATAAACTTATTGTATTAATATAGGGGGGAAGAACTATGGATATAGGGCTTATAGGCTTTGGAGGAGTTGGAAAGGCTTTTATAAAACTATTAGTGGATAAGGAAGATACCCTCAAAGCAAAGGGATTAAATATAAATATTAAATATATTATTAAAAGTAATGGTGGTATTTATAATAAGGAAGGTATAAATCTTAAAAGTATAATAAGAGAAAACTATAACTTAAACACTTTAGATTTTAAAGAAGATATAAATATAAATACTATTATTAATAATAATGATATAGATACATTAGTAGAGCTTACAAGTACAAATATAGAATCAGGAGAACCTGGATTAACTCATATTAAATTAGCATTGAAAAATGGAATTAATGTAGTTACGGGAAATAAGGGACCTATTATTTTAGAATATAAAGCTTTGAGAAATATGGCAGATAAAAATAATGTGAAATTAGGAATAGGATGTACTACTGGAGGAGCATTACCTTCTATTAATGTAGGAAGCTTTGATATAGCAGGAGCAGATATATTATCTATTGAAGCTATTCTAAATGGAACTAGTAATTTTATTTTATCTAAAATGTATGAAGAAGAAATAGACTATGAAACTTCTCTTAAGGATGCTATTTCCTTAGGAATAGCTGAAGCTAATTATAATTTGGATGTAGAAGGCTTTGATACTGCTGGCAAAATATTGATTTTAGCAAATGTTTTAATGAATTCTAATTTAACTTTAAAGGATATAGAAGTAGAAGGAATAAATAATTTAAAGCAATATAAGATAATAGAAGAAAAGTATAGGGGAAATAAGATAAAATTAATAGGAAAAGTCTATAGAGAAAATAATGAAATTAAGGCTTATGTTAGGCCAGAAGTATTAAATAGCCAGCATCCACTATACTTTGTAGATAATAAAAATAAAGGTGTATGTTATAAGACAGATACCTTAGGAGATATTAGCATTATTGGTGGTGCATCAGGAACAATAAATGCTGCTGCATCTATATTAAGAGATATAATTAATTTGAAAAATAGAGGGATTTAATAGGAGAAGTTATGAATAGAGAAGAGAAAAGGGTATTAAGGAATAAGATTTTATCTATAAGGAACTCTTTAAGTAAAGAGACTAAGAATGCAATGGATGAAGAAATCTATAAAATACTAATAACTTCTGATTTATATATAAAAGCTAATAATATATTTATTTATCTAAGTTTTGGTAGTGAAGTAGAGACCGAAAATATAATCAATAAAGCATTAGAAGATAAAAAGAAAGTATTTATACCTAAGATATATAAAGAAGATAAGTCTATGAAGGCTATTAGATTAAAATCCTTTAATGATTTAAAGAAAAATTCAATGGGAATATTAGAGCCTATTGATGATAGTAATTATATTGAAAAAGAAAAAATAGATTTAATAGTGGTTCCAGGTGCAGTTTTCGATTTTTACGGTAATAGAATAGGATATGGTGGAGGATATTACGATAGATATTTAGAAGATATAAAAGCAATAAGGAATAAAGTAGTATTAGCATATGATTTACAAATTGTAGATTTTATTCATGGAGAAAATCATGATATTAAATTCGATTATATAATAACAAATACAAAATTTAATAAAATTTATAAATAATAGTTGAAATTGAAAAGCTTTAGTTATAAGAGAATATAATGAATTTTAATAGAAGAAGTGATTTTACAATATTTAAATTTGAAAAGCATATCTTTATAAACTATAATATAAAATGATAATTATAGCATGATCAATTATTTTACATTTGAGTAAGAGGTGTTTTTATGTTTAATAAAGAAGAACTTCAAATTATTAATGAAGCTGTAAAGATGTATGAAGAAAAGACAACTAAACTTTTGGAATCTAGTACAAATAATAAGGATAGAATGGTTGCTTATAATAGAAAGCAAAAGAAGGTTTGGCTACTTCAAAATAAGCTTAAGAAGTTAATGGAAGAAAATAAATAGACTTATTTATATTAAGAAAGCTATATAGTAGCTTTCTTTTTTTACAGATTACTGGTAAAATAAGGATGGAGATGCTGGGGTAGCCACAATTCTAATGCTATTTTCTTTAGTTTTTTCTAGTATTTATATTTCTTTATAAAGAAAAAAATAAAATGATGACCAATAATTTATGACAATAAGAAATTGGAGGTACATATGATATGACTGAAAAAGAAAAGATGTTACGAGGGGAATGGTATGTTTCATTAGGCCAAGAATTATTTAATGATAGGCAAAATGCTAGTGAAATTATATTTAAATATAACTCATTACATCCAAGAGAAGTTGAAAAAAGGATGGATTTATTAAGATGTTTATTTGGTGAGAGCCCTAAAGAATTTTATATCGAACAGCCTTTTAGATGTACATATGGTTACAATATTCATTGGGGAGAAAACTCATATGCTAACTTTAATTGTACTATATTAGATTGTGGAAGAGTAAATATAGGGAATAATGTTATGATAGGACCAAATGTAAATATATTTACTGCAAATCATGCTTTATCACCTAAAGAAAGAATGGAAGGACTAGAATATGCAAATCCAGTTGAAATAGGAGATGGAGTATGGATTGGTGGTGGAACTACAATTAATCCAGGAGTAAAAATAGGGGAAAATGCAGTTATTGGTTCTGGAAGTGTAGTAACTAAAAGTATTCCAGAAAATGTGTTAGCAGCAGGAAATCCATGTAAAGTAATAAGAAAATTGGACAAATAATAGTGAGATAAATTTTCTTTAAATTACGATAAACACATAAAATAAAAATCTAGAGAAATCCAGCTATTGCTGGATTTTTTCATTTAGTATATAAATTGTAAAAGATAATATTGATATGATTTCGATTTTGCAAGGAATGAGCCTAGATCGCTAAGTAGCGAATATGACATTGTTTAATTATTCTGATTTTTTTCTCCCCACTCACATAACTCTTCTAAAATAGGTAATAGGGTTTCCGCTTTCTGTGTCAGACTGTACTCAACTTTAGGTGGAACTTGAGGATATTCTTTACGAATAACCAAGGCATCTGCCTCCAATTCTTTTAATTGAGGACTTAATAAAATCATAAGCTTGCTGGAACTCTCGTAGGGTTTTCTGGTATGGCATTTCCTGATCAATTAATTGAAATTAGAGCAGTAGCACATATTAATTAACTTTCTTAATAACTAATAAAAAGGCGTCTAAGCGCCTTTTTATCTTTAATATATTAATTGTAAAATGTTATATTCTTACTATCTTATCTTTCTTTGTTAGCTATTTCTAAAATTAATCTATTTTTTAATTCAGAAACTGGAATTGCTCCTTCTTCTCCATTCTTTCTGCTTCTTACAGAAACTTCATTGTTAGCAGCTTCCTTTTCACCAACAACTAGGATATAAGGAATTCTTTCAAGTCTAGCTTCTCTAATTTTATAACCTATCTTTTCAGCTCTGTAATCTCCGTTTACTCTTATTCCTGCATTTTTAAAATCTTTAACTATTGATTCAGCATAGTCATTGTATTTATCAGAAATAGGTAATACTATTGCTTGAGTTGGTGATAACCAAGTTGGGAATGCACCAGCATATTTTTCAATAAGCATAGCTAAAGTTCTTTCATAACATCCAATTGAAGATCTGTGAACTATATATGGACGTTTCTTATTTCCATCTTTATCTATATAAGTCATATCAAATCTTTCTGCAAGAGCGAAGTCGATTTGGATAGTTATTATTGTATCTTCTTTTCCATGAACATTCTTGAATTGAATATCAAGCTTTGGTCCATAGAATGCAGCTTCTCCTTCAGCTTCAACATAATCAATTTCAAGGTGATCTAAGATACCCTTCATTAATATTTGAGTTTCTTCCCAAGCTTCTGGATTGTTTATATATTTTTCAGTATTGTTTGGATCCCATTTGGAGAATCTATATGAAATATCTCCATCAATACCTAAAGTACTCATTATGTGTTTTATTAACTCAAGAGAACCCTTAAATTCTTCTTCCACTTGGTCTGGTCTACAAACTATATGTCCATCAGCTAAAGTGAATTGTCTAACTCTTATTAAACCATGCATTTCACCTGATGCTTCATTTCTAAATAAAGTAGAAGTTTCAGAATATCTTATAGGTAATTCTCTATAAGAGTGTTGTTCAGCATTATAAATAGTATATTGGAATGGGCAAGTCATTGGTCTTAAAGCCATAACTTCAGTATCCTTTTCTTCATCTCCTAAAACAAACATACCATCTTTGTAGTGATCCCAGTGCCCAGAAACCTTATATAAATCACTTTTAGCCATATAAGGAGTCTTTGTAAATACATAGCCTCTCTTTTCTTCTTCATCTTCAACCCATCTTTGAAGCAATTGAACTATTTTAGCACCCTTTGGCATTAATAATGGTAATCCTTGACCTACTTTTTCATCAGTAGTGAATAGTTTAAGTTCTCTTCCTAATTTATTGTGATCTCTCTTTTTAGCTTCTTCTAAAGCTTCTAAATGAGCATCTAAATCTGATTTCTTTAAGAATGCAGTTCCATAAATTCTTGAAAGCATCTTATTCTTTTCGTCACCCTTCCAGTAAGCACCAGCACTTCTAAGAAGTTTAACAGCTTTAACTGGTTTTAATGACATTAAGTGAGGTCCAGCACATAAATCAACGAAGTCTCCCATTTTGTAGAAGGAAATAACTTCATCTTCTCCTAAATCATTTATTAGTTCAACCTTATATGGCTCCTTAGCATCTTCCATTAATTTTAAAGCTTCAGCTCTTGGTAATTCAAATCTTTCTATTGAAGGATTTTCTTTTATTATTTTTCTCATTTCATCTTCAATCTTAACTAAATCTTCAGCAGAGAAAGAATTTTCTACATCAAAGTCATAGTAGAAACCATCATTAATTGCTGGTCCAATGGCTAATTTTGCTTCTGGATATAATCTCTTAACAGCATAAGCTAATACGTGAGATATACTGTGTCTTACAGCATCTTTACCTTCTTGAGAATCAAATGTACAGATTGCAAGATCTGAATCTTCATTTACAGTATAACGTAAATCTACAACCTTCCCATTAACTATTCCACAGCAAGCATTTCTAGCTAAACCTTCACTTATTGCTTTAGCTATATCAAGTACTGAAATACCAGCTTCAAATTCTTTTACAGATCCATCTTTTAAAGTAATTTTAATCATTTCTTATATTCTCCCTTCGTATTTTAAAAATAAAAAAACTCCCATCCCTTCAATAATAGAAGGGACGAGAGTGATAAAATTCTATATTTCCCGCGGTTCCACCCTTAATTGCCTAAATATATAAGTAGGCCTCTTAAGATATCGTAACGTGATATTGACGGGCTTTATTAGAGCCGCTCAGAGGTGGTCTTCAACTAAATTCAAATAAGATAATTTCACCAAGCATATCTCTCTCTGGAAATGAAAAGTAGTTTACTCTTCTCTTCAACGCATTAAATATTTATTATTTATTATAATTATTTAATATATTAATGTCAACATAAAGAAATATTATTTTAGAAAAATATGATATTTCTTTTAATAAATTGAATATAAAATAATATTTTAGCTAATATTAATATTATGGTAAAGACGTTCTAGTTCTATTTCTTCAAGTATATTATAGGAGTATAGTTTACCACCCATTAAGTTTGTAATTATTTCTCTTTTAGAATAACCTTCTTTATAAAGCTTTAAATTTTTCACTAACTTTTTTAATGAAGAATTTGTTATTTCTAAAAGACTATAAAGCTCTTTAGCTGTATAGTAATCCTTTGGTAAAAGCTTAAAAAGCTTTTTTTGCATTTCAAGCTTATATTTAATGTCGGTTTCTATGCAGTTATGGGGTCCATTTTTACCTCTATGATGGTAGTTACAAAGATATTTATAGTTTATATTAATATCGTAACCGCCTTCGTGCTTATGAACTATATGATGTATATCTGCTTTAGCCCCACAAATTTCACAGTGGTACAAAGTCATGCCTCCTTTATATAACTTTATATCTCTTTACATATATTATATAATTATTTTGAAGAATAATCTAGATTATTAAGAATTTTATAAAAATTAACATATTATGAATAAAATGAATTTTTTTGAATTCAAAGTGTTTAAAGTTACTTTTTTATAATCCGAAAATTTACTTGAAAATGAGTTAAAATATACTATATAATATATTCATAGTATATTTTATTTCGAAATTGAAAGAAAGGTGATACTGTGAGGCATAATTATGATTCTTTTGATTATTGGGAAGAGTTAATTAATGAAAATAAAACTATAAGAGGTCATATGTTTATGGATAGGCTTCCAGATAATAAGAGTATATATATTCATAGCTTAATATTTTCAAAAAATAATGGTCTTAGTAATATATGGTCATACTTTCCGAATGAAAGGACATTATTAGGATATATTCAATACTCATTTTTACAAGAAGCTTTTTATAAATGGATTTATGGAAAAGAAAGATTAATAATAAATATACCCAATGTTCCAGTAGAAAGAATAATTACTGACGGTGAAAAAAACAACAAAATCTCAAAAGAAGAAGCGGATAACATGAGAAAACACCTAGATATGATTAAAAGCTTTTGGAATTTACCAAGTGATAAACTAATAAAATCATTAAAAAGATTTTGTAGAGATTTTAATAGAACTTGGTATGGAGATAACAAAGAATTTTTATACTTAAAGATATTTGATAAGCCAAAAGAATTAGGAGAATTCGTTGTTAACTCAAGTTATATAACAACTACAGAAGAAGATTTTATTGAAAGAACGGGATTAAATCTGTTAGAGTGGAAAAATATTTGTGAAAGTGCAGATGTAAATAAGAGAAATGGTGAGAAATTCAGAGATATTTTGCTAAAATCTCTAACTGAAATTATATAAGGGTATAAAGTTTTTATTGACAGTAATATTATTGGAATATATAATGGTTATTGTCAATAAGATATGCGGGTGTAGCTCAATGGTAGAGCCCTTGCCTTCCAAGCAAGTTACGTGAGTTCGATTCTCATCACCCGCTCCATATATATGCGTTATTAGCTCAGTTGGTAGAGCACCTGACTCTTAATCAGGGTGTCCCGGGTTCGATCCCCTGATAACGCACCAGTAATGAGGGATTAATTTATTAATCTCTCTTATTTTTTTGTTTAAATATAAACAAAGGAGGAAAAAATCTTGAATAACAAGGGTAATGGTTTAGCTTTAATTCCCTTAGCAGTATTTTTGGTAGTTTATTTAGGAAGTTCCATATTAGCAAAAGATTTTTATGCAATTTCAACCATAGTACCATTTTTAGCAGCAGCATTAACAGCTCTATTAATGAACAGAAAAGAAAAATTTCAAAATAAAGTAGAGATATTTTGCAAGGGTGCAGGAAATTCTAATATTATTTTAATGGTAATGATATTTATATTAGCAGGAGCCTTTGCACAAGTGGCTAAAGACATGGGAGCTGTAGATTCAACAGTAAACTTAGGACTTTCTTTACTGCCTAGCAGTCTATTAATACCAGGAATGTTTATTATAAGTTGCTTTATAGCAGTATCTATAGGAACTTCAATGGGAACAATAGTAGCCTTAGTTCCAATAGCAGTTGGAATTGCTTCAAAGACAGGAATAGAAAGTGCCTTAGCAGGAGGAGCAATTGTAAGTGGAGCTATGTTTGGAGATAATCTTTCAATAATATCAGATACTACAATAGCTGCAACTAGAACACAAGGCTGCGAAATGAAAGATAAGTTTAGGATGAACTTTATTATAGTTTTACCAGCAGCAATAATTACTGCATTAATATTTATGATTTTAACAAGAAATTCAGATACAATTATAATAGAAGCTTTAAGTTATAACTTAATAAAAATAATTCCTTACATAATGGTAATAATCACAGCTTTGTTAGGAGTAGATGTTATAATAGTATTATTACTTGGTATATTATCTTCAGGTATAATAGGATTTATCTATGGAAGCTTTGATATTTTAGGATTTTTCAATTCTATCTCAACAGGGATAAGTGGTATGAGTGAGCTTATAATAATATCATTACTTATAGCAGGAACTATAGAAATAATTAAGTATAATGGAGGAATAGACTTTATATTAAATAAAGGACTTAAGAATTTTAAAAGCAAAAGAGGAGCAGAATACGGAATAGCAACTTTAGTAAGCTTAGTTGATATTTGTACAGCTAATAACACCGTTGCAATAGTTACTGTTGGACCTATCGCAAAAGACATATCCAATAAATATGATTTAGAGCCAAAAAGAGTTGCAGGAATTCTGGACATGTTTTCTTGTGTATTCCAAGGTATTATCCCCTATGGAGCACAACTAATTTCAGCAGCAGCTCTAGCTACAATTTCCCCAATTGCCATAATGAAATTTTTATTTTATCCCTATCTTATGGGAATTTGTGCTATAATATCAATATACATTCATTGGAGAAATAAATAAGGCTATTGTAAAATTAAAATATAACAAAAAAAGATCTTGCTTTTAAAGCAAGGTCTTTTTTAATGCATAATGCATAATTAATGAAATAACTCAGGTGAGCTGAGTTGTGAAATTTATAAATTCCGAAGGAATTTAGTCCTTAATTCTTTCATTCTTTCATTTCGATTTTGCGAATGCAAAAGAGAAGCTTCATTCTTTCATTCGTTCAGTCATTTCAAAAACTCCGAAGGAGTTTTCACCTAAATTCTACATTTTACATTCTACATTCTTCATTTCAATTAGGCATATGCTTTGAGAAGATATTCCTTCTCCAGTTCCTGTAAATCCTAGTCCTTCTTCTGTAGTTGCTTTTACATTAATTTTCATTAAATCAATATTTAAAGCTTTTGCTATGTTATCACGCATTTCTTTTATATAAGGAGCCATTTTAGGTCTTTGAGCAATTATAGTAGAATCTATATTATTAATTACATAACCATTTTCAGTTAATAGCTTACCTACTTCTTTAAGAAGATTTATGCTAGATATACCTTTAAACCTTATATCAGTGTCTGGGAAAAGAGTTCCAATGTCACCAAGTGCAGATGCTCCAAGTAAGGAATCCATAATTGCATGAAGTAATACATCAGCATCTGAATGTCCAAGTAATCCTTTTTCAAAGGGAATATTAACTCCACCAATTATTAAATCTCTTCCTTCAACAAGTCGGTGTACATCATATCCTAATCCTATTCTCATATTTATACCTCCAAGATTATTATTTAAGACCATTTTACTCTATAGGAAATTATAATATCAAGGATTTATATAAAACTTATGAAGTTAATAAGACTTATAACACTCTTTTAAAGGGATAAAGCTTAATATTATTTTCAGTATTTGTATTTTTAGTATGATTAATTTTAAATAAGCTATTAAAAAGGCTCTTAACATTTATCTTAATTTTATAAATTAATAGCAAAGGTTTAGAGGAGATTTTCTTTCGTTTAAACATAAAGTCAACATAAATAATTTTTCTATTCATAAGTTACTCCTAAAAGATTAATGATTAAAGATCTTTATGATATAATATATGATAAATGAATATAAAAGTTTATTGGGAGTTGGGTTATTTGAGAGAAAAGATTAGAAGAGTTACAGGGTTAATTTTAATCATTGTTGGTTTATCTATTATTGGGTCTATAGTTTATAAAAAAATAGATACATCAAAAAAGCAAAAGGAACTTCAAAATATATTAGAAGAAGTAATAAATGAAGAACCTAAGGAATTATCAAAGGAAGAAGAAGAAAATTTAATAAATGGATATAAGCCTATTGCTTTAATGGAAATTCCAAGTATAGGTCTATCTCAAGGAATAGTTGAAGGAATTAATGATGATGTTCTGCAATACTATTTAGGTCACTTTGAAGGTTCAGCTAAACCTGGAGAAAAAGGAAACTTTTCTGTTGCAGGTCATAGAGTTTCAGACTATTCAGAGGCATTTGTTAATTTATATAAGATAGAAATTGCAGATAAAGTATTAGTTAAGGCAAATAAAAAGGAGTATGTGTATGAAGTGACTGATAGCTTTATAGTATCTCCTGATAGGGTAGATGTTTTAAATAATACTGATGAAGCAACCATAACATTAGTTACTTGTACAGTAGGTGCAAAAGAAAGAGTTATAGTAAAAGGAAAATTAGTAGAAAGTAAAGACATGTAAGGTAGGGGATAGTATTGACAATGGGTATCTTTGAATACGATAAATACAAGTTTTCAACTAAGGCTCCAGCAAGCTTAGCTTTAGATGATATAGTTGAAAAGCGTGAGGAAGAGATTGGTAGACTAAAAGAAGAACTTTTAGACTATAAGATACTAATTAAGGATTTAATTCATGATGAGCCATCCTATATAATTAGAAATAAAATATTAAATATTGCATATTTCATAATAGAAGATATTGAACTTTTTGATTATTTAAGCACTACTAAAAAATTTCCTATAAATAGACTTTTAAAAAGAACACCGATTGATAAAGAATTTTATGAAACTTGGAAAGAATATATAGTAACCTTTGTTGTTATATTATCAAATCCTAATTATAAGTATTTACAGGAATATTTACAGATTGAAGAAGCTGTGGAGGTGCCTAGTTCAGAAGAAATTATACAAATTAATAAGGAAGAAGAGCACAGAGGCATTATACTTTCTAAGGGGCTATATAATTCTATTATTTTAACTTCAAAAGGTGAGTTTATTAAAGTTAAATCTAAAAAGGAAAATAGAATAGGAGAAGATTTTATTAGTAAAGAAAGTTTTACCTTTAGGAAATATAAGCTTCAAATTTCTATAATTGCTAGTATAGTAGTAATAATTTTTGTTATAGGTATATTTCAGTACAGAGCGATAGATAAAACTATTGCAATAGAAACTACATCTTTAATAACTTTAGAAGTTAACAAATTTGATAAGATTATCGACGCATATTCTAAAACTGAAAGAGGTAATTATATGCTAGGTAAATTAAATGTAACTAATACTAATATTGATAATTCTATGAGAGAAATATTAAGATATGCCAATAATAATGAAATGGTTCCTGATACAGGAATTGTAATTACCATAACTGGTAAGGCACTTAAATATAATGCCTTAGAAAAAACAGAAAAATTTATTGAAGAAAAAGGACTTCAAGTTAAGCTGAATAATTCAGGAGATGAGCATAAAGTAAGTCCATAAAGGTGATAATATGAATCAAAAGAATAAGGAATACATAATTGTACATAAAGAAAGAGGATCACAAGTTAGGCTTAATAAGTTTATAAGTGAAACTGGATATTGTTCAAGAAGAGAAGCTGATAAGCTTATAGAAGATGGAAGAGTAACTATTGATGGCATAAAGGCTGTAATGGGAATGAAGGTAAATTTAGATGCGAATGTAAAAGTAGATGGAAAGCCTTTAAAAAAAGAAGAAAAATTAGTTTATATAGCTTTAAATAAACCAGTTGGAATAACCTGCACTACAGAGAAAAAAGTAAAGGCTAATATAGTTGATTTTGTAAATCATGAAAAAAGAATTTTTCCTATAGGTAGATTAGATAAAGATTCACAGGGGTTAATTTTATTAACTAATGATGGTGATATAGTAAATAAAATATTAAGAGCTGGAAATAATCATGAAAAAGAATATATAGTAACTGTGAATAAACCTATAGATGATAAATTTATAGAGTCTATGTCTAGTGGGGTTAGAATATTAGGAACTATAACAAAGAAATGTATAGTTAATAAAATTAATGAGAGAACCTTTAGAATTATACTAACTCAAGGAATGAATAGGCAAATAAGAAGAATGTGTGAAGCTTTAGGTTATAATGTAACTAAACTAAATAGAATAAGGATAATGAACATAAAATTAGGTAATTTAAAGATAGGTAGTTGGAGAAATTTATCCTCAGAAGAACTTAGAAAATTAAACTCATTAATAAGTACTTCTGTAAAAACTAAAGAAGCTGATGAATAAAATTATATAGAGTAAAGTAATCTAAAATCATAGTGTGACAAAATATGCTATGATTTTTTTGTTTGTTTAACTAAAAACTTTGAAGTTATCCACAATTTTTAATAACTTGCAATTAAGGTAGAAATAAAGAGTGGTTTTATAAAGAATTAAAGTTAAATAATGTATGTTACACACACTATCCACAATTGCTTGTGGATAAGTTGTGAAAAATATGTTGAAATCTACCTAATAATTATTAACAACGTTGTAGATAATATAATAAAGTGATAAATTTGATTTGTGTTAATATTCAAAATAATTACATGTAATTAGGAGAATTAGTTTATGAAAATAGTATGTAGAGCAGTAATCATTATGGCATTATTAATAAATAATTGGTGCACTTATCCACATCCTATGTTAATAAGTATTGAGGATAATTATGTAAAAGAAACAAGTATTGTGGATAAGATAATAAAGGAAAAAACTAACTTCATAAATATTGATGTAGAAATACCTCAAATAGTTGGATTAAGTAATGAAAATAAAGAAAAAGACATTAATAATGAGATCCTAAATTGGACTAATAGTTGGATAAAAGAAACAAAAGACACTAGTGAGAGCCTTAAACCAACTATACCTTATGAATTAATGGCTAGATACACAGTAACTAATAATGAAGAAATCCTAAGCTTCTATATAGATTATTATCAATTTAGCGGTGGAGCTCATGGAATAACTACTAGGAATACCTACAACATTGATACTAAAACAGGAAATAAGCTAATGCTAAAGGACTTATTCACAGAAGGATATGATTATAAGACCTATATTAACAGTGAAATATCAAAAGAAATAAACAAGCACCCAGAATACTATTTCACAGGGAAAGAAGGCTTTAACGGAATTAAGGAAAACCAAAGCTTTTATATTAAAGATAATAAGCTAATAATACACTTCCCATACTATGAAATAGCTCCATACGTTGCAGGAATGCCAGAATTCGAAATAGAAATGATAAAATGAAAAAATGAAGAAATGAAAAAAATTAAGGAGGTTTTGCACAGCAAAACCTCCTTAATTATAGAAATAATTTTATAAAAAACCTGAAAGGATTTTTATTCAACATTCTTTCATTATTTAATTTTTTCATTCTTTCATTAATAAAATGCAACGCATTTTATTATGCAACTTTGCTAATATCATTATCTTCTTCATTAACATCAAGGCTAGATGTTTTTCTGTTATTAATAACATCTCTTATAACCTTAACTATTTGAACTATTAAAGTTGGAATAAATGCAAATAAGTAAATATATCCTACTTGTGAGCCAGTTAATGTAGCCACTTCAAATAATCTTCTTAATACTGGAACAAATAAAACTAAATTTAATAATACTAAACCTGCTCCAAATGCCATCCAACTAAATTTATTAGTAAATAATCCTATAGAGAATATAGATTTATCATCTCTACAATTGAATCCATGGAATAGTCTTGCTAAACAAAGTGTTGCAAAGGCCATTGTAGATGCTACATTATTATCTGTTTTTAAACCCATATAAAAGGCTGCTAAAGTAAATATAGTAATAACTACACCTTCAAGTAATATTTCAGTTATAAAGTCTTTAGATAAAATTGAAGCATTTCTAGCTCTTGGTTTATCCTTTAATAAGTCTTTTTTAGATTGTTCCATACCAATTGCTATAGCAGGCAAACTATCTGTTAATAAGTTAATAAATAATAAGTGTACTGCATGGAATGGCATTGCTAACCCCATTATTGATGCATATAGTACTGATAATATACCAGAAGTATTACCAGATAATAAGAACTTAATAGAATTTTTAATATTCTTATATATATTTCTTCCGTTAGCTACAGATTTAACTATAGTAGCAAAGTTATCATCTGTTAAGATAACAGATGCAGCATCCTTTGATACTTCTGTTCCTGTGATTCCCATTGCAATACCTATATCAGCTTGTTTAAGAGCAGGAGCATCATTAACACCATCACCAGTCATAGCTACAATTTCATTCTTTTCTTGGAAGGCTCTAACTATTCTGATTTTATGTTCAGGAGAAACTCTTGCATAAACTGAAATATGCTCAACATTTTCTTTTAATTCTTCATCAGACATCTTATCAAGTTCCACACCTTCAATAGCTCTATCGCCATCTCTTAAAATACCAATTTGTTTTGCTATAGCTGATGCAGTAATCTTGTGGTCTCCAGTAATCATTACAGGTTTAATTCCAGCTGTTATACAATCTCTAACTGCTGTAGCAGATTCTTCTCTTGGTGGGTCTATCATTGAAATAAGACCTATAAATGTATAATCATTTTCATCATCAAAGGATAAGTCTTGTGAAGTATCGAATTCCTTATAAGCAAAAGCTAAAACTCTTAAACCACTTTGTGATAATTGCTTATTAGCATTTATTATATTTTGCTTATCTTCATAAGTTATATCTCTTACTCCAGAAGATGTCTTAATTTTAATTATTCTATCTAATAATACATCGAAGGCACCCTTTGTAAACATTAATTCTTTATTATCAAATTTATGAAGAGTACTCATAAGTTTTCTATCAGAATCAAAAGGTACTTCACCTAATCTTTCGTAAGTCTTTCTAATTTCTAATTCATCTAAAGATAATTTGTGTCCTAATTTAACAAGTGCAACTTCAGTTGGATCACCCATTTCAACACCATTTTTTGATGTAGAGTCATTACATAAAATTGAACTATTAATTAAGTACTTAGCTAATTCATCATTAGGATCTAATTCTTCACCATCAATTAATTTATTATCAAGAAATACTTTTTTTACTGTCATTTTATTTTGTGTTAAAGTTCCTGTTTTATCTGAACATATTACAGATACAGAACCTAAACCTTCAACAGCTCTAAGCTTTTTAACAATAGCATTTTCTTTAGCCATTTTTTGAGTTCCTAGAGCTAGTACAATTGTTACGATTGAACTTAAAGCTTCTGGAATAGCAGCAACAGCTAGTGCCACAGCAAACATAAGAGAATCTAAAAGAGTAGTTCCTCTATAAAGACTAAGAGCAAATACTATTATACAAACTACAAATATACCAATAGCAAGTTTTTTACTAAAATCATCTAAACTAACTTGAAGAGGGGTTTCCTTTTCTTGAGTTTCTTCCATTAAGTTAGCAATTTTACCTATTTCAGTACTCATTCCAGTAGCAGTAACTACTACTAAAGCTCTACCATAAGTAACTAATGAACCAGAGAATACCATATTCTTTTGGTCGCCAAGAGCAATATCTTCTTCTTTTATAACATCAACAAATTTATTTACACTTTCAGATTCTCCAGTAAGAGAACTTTCATTAACTTGAAGTGAGAAATTTTCAATTATTCTACCATCGGCAGAAATCATATCTCCAGCTTCTAAGATTAAAATATCTCCAGGAACTATTTCCTTAGAAGGTATTTCTACTTTTTTACCATTTCTATATACCTTAGCACAAGGAGATGATAGAGCCTTTAAGCTATCTAGTGATTGTTCTGCTTTAAAATGTTGAACTGTTCCAAGAATTGAGTTAAGGATAATTACTGCAAAAATAACAAGGGTACTTTCTAGACTACCTGTAATTGCAGAGATAATAGCAGCAACTATTAATATTAATACTAATAAATCCTTAAATTGACTAAGAAAAACCTCTAATACAGTCTTCCTTTTCTTTTCTGTTAATTGATTAAGTCCAAATTTTTCAGTGTTAGAACTTACTTGCTTGTCCTCTAGTCCCTTTTTCGAAACATTAAATTCTTTTAATACTTCTTCATAGGGCGTTGAAAAATACTTTTTCATGAATAATTCCTCCAAACATTAGAATAATTTTTATCAAATTCCTTGATCTATAGAAAAATCCTTTTATATGAATTAATCTGGGTATATACCAAAGCTATATAAAAAAGAGACTCTTAATACAATTTTCATTTTGTGAAAAACTGTATTAAAAGTCTCGTAACCAAATTGGTATATAACACCAGGCCTAAAGACCGCGAATGTTGATGCTATATTTTTTACTACTCCCTTTTAATGGAATATTTAGTTTATAATATAATTCTATTATTAATTAAAAAAATTGTCAATAAATAAATTTTTTTAATTTTGAAAATTTTGTAGGATTATACATCTAAGTTTTAGCTTAGATAAATAAATTATTCTAATATATCTAAATTTTTTCTATACATTTTAGGTGTTATGTTAGTTATTTTTAGAAAATTTCTATTAAAGGATCTAATACTTGAATATCCACAAGCATAAGCAATGTCAGTTATTGTATCATCAGTATTTTTTAATAAGTACATTGAATAATTTATTCTATTTTCATTAATAAACTCTACAAAGGATATACCTAAGGTATTATTAAGATACTTAGATAAATAGGTATAACTATACCCAAACCTTTTAGAAATATCATGTAATGATATATCTTTTTTAAAATTGTCTTGAATATAATTTAAGGTTTTATGTAATAATTCATAATCATTTTTTTCATTTTCTATTATGTTAGAGTTTTTCAATACTTCAGAACAAATAAGATATAGATAAGCTTTCATTTCTATTAAATTAGGCTTACTTTTAAATATACTTTCTATAATTGAAGATTTAAAATCAAAATTTAAAGAAAATACTGGATTATCAAGGTATTTTCCATAAACCATACTATGAAAAGTTTTAATATATTCAGGAGAAAATACGCAAATATATGAATCGGAATAATCATTAGTAACAAAGGAATGTATTTCATAGGGAAGAATTATAATGCACTCATCTTCTTTTACCTCAAAGGTTCTATTATTAATGCTAACTTGAAGAGAACCACTTTTTACATAAACAAGTTCAAAGCTTCTATGTAAATGCTTAGGAAAATCAAAGTTATAGTTATGATAATGAGAAAAAGTATTCATTTCTCCAAAATGGTAAGATTCATATGTTAACATAATAATCCTCCTAATAATAAATTTTGTCTATAATTATATATTTTACACTTTTTAAAAGAAAATAACTACTACACAGGGAATATTTACAGTATAAATAATTAATAGCCTTTAGCTATTAAGTAAAATAAAAATAAATCCCTTTAAAATTATTAAATTGTTAAACAATTATATTTTATAAGAATAATTATTGAAGAGGATAAATATTGTCCATAAATAGATAATTAATTTCTTGTTAGTATGTAATTGTAATAGGTATCATAAAGTCATAAGTAATTTAATAGAAAATAAATTAGAAGGATGGTTTATTATGAATAGAGATAAAAGAATGACTCATGAAGAAGCATTAACAAAAGCAAAAGAATTAGTAGCCAAGATGACTTTACAAGAAAAGGCTTCACAATTAACATATAATGCAGCACCAATAGATCATTTAAATATTCCAAGATATAACTGGTGGAATGAGGGGTTACACGGAGTAGCTAGAGCTGGTACAGCTACTATTTTTCCACAAGCTATTGGACTAGCTGCCATCTTTGATGAAGAGTTTTTACAAAAAGTAGCCAATGTAGTATCTACAGAAGCACGTGCAAAGTATAATGAAAATACTAAAAAAGATGATAGAGATATTTATAAGGGTATAACATTATGGTCACCAAATATTAATATATTTAGAGATCCAAGATGGGGACGTGGACATGAAACTTATGGAGAAGATCCATATTTAACTTCTAAACTTGGAGTAGCATTTATTAATGGACTTCAAGGAGAGGGTAAATATTTAAAAACAGCTGCTTGTGCAAAACACTTTGCAGTTCATAGTGGTCCAGAAGGATTAAGACATGAATTTAATGCAGTTGTAAATGAAAAGGATTTATATGAAACTTATTTACCAGCCTTTGAAGCAGCAGTAAGAGAAGCAGATGTAGAATCTGTAATGGGAGCTTATAACCGTACAAATGGAGAACCTTGCTGTGGAAGTAAAACTTTATTAAAGGATATATTAAGAGGAAAGTGGGACTTTAAAGGACATGTAGTTTCAGATTGTTGGGCAATAGCAGATTTCCATTTATATCATAATGTAACAAGCACAGCTACAGAATCAGCAGCCTTAGCTATTAAAAATGGTTGTGATTTAAACTGTGGAAATATATATCTTCAATTATTATTAGCATATAAAGAAGGATTAATTACAGAAGAAGATATTACAATAGCGGCAGAAAGATTAATGGCTACAAGAATAAGACTTGGAATGTTTGATGAAGAATGTGAATTTAATAATATACCTTATGAAGTAAATGATTGTGAAGAACATAATGAACTTTCTTTAGAAGCATCAAGAAAATCAATGGTTTTACTTAAGAATAATGGAATATTACCAATAGATAAATCACAATTAAAATCCATTGCAGTAATAGGACCAAATGCAGATAGCCAAATTATGCTTAAGGGAAATTATTCAGGTAGTGCATCTAATTATACAACTATTCTTGAAGGTGTACATGCATCTGTTAATAAGGGAACAAGAGTATACTATTCAGAAGGAAGCCATTTATATAAAGATAGAGTAGAAAATTTAGCACAACCTAATGACAGAATAGAGGAAGCCGTTTCAGTAGCAGAAAGATCTGATGTAGTAGTATTATGCTTAGGCTTAGATTCTACAATTGAAGGAGAACAAGGAGATACAGGAAATAGTGAGGCAGCAGGAGATAAGGAAGGACTTAATCTACCAAAGAGCCAACAAATTTTACTTAAAAGTGTATTAAATACTAATAAGCCTGTTATAGTAGTTTTAGGAGCTGGAAGTGCTCTTACCCTTAATGGATTAGAAGATAAATGTACTGCAATATTACAAGCATGGTATCCAGGAAGCCATGGTGGTACTGCAGTAGCAGATTTATTATTTGGAGAATGTTCACCAAGTGGTAAATTACCATTAACATTCTATAAAAATACAGATGATCTTCCAGACTTTACTGATTATTCAATGAAGGGAAGAACTTATAGATATGTTGAATCAGAAGTATTATATCCCTTTGGATATGGCTTAACTTATTCAAAAGTAGAATTAAATAATTTACAAGTAGAAGAATTAAAAAATGATTTTGAAACTGTAAGTGTAAGTATAGATATTAAAAATGTAGGTGAATATGATACGGACGAAGTACTTCAATGCTATTTAAAGGATTTAGAATCTAAATATGCAGTATTACATCATAGCTTAGTTGGATTTAAACGTGTATCTTTAAGAAAAGGTGAAAGTAAAACTGTAAACTTTGAATTAAGAAGAAGAGAATTTGAAGTTGTAAATGATAAGGGTGAAAGAATATTAGACAGTAAAAAGTTCAAGTTATTTGTTGGAACTTCTCAACCAGACGTAAGAAGCGTTGAACTTACTGGATTAGCACCATTAGAAAAAGAAATAAATTTAAAGTAAGAATTTAATGAATTTCCTATAAATAAGTAAAGTAAAAATCAAAAACTCATTTTGGAGTTTTTGATTTTTTTTTTACTTTTTACACATTTATTATTTCCTTCAGGACTTTAGAAGAGCTTTGCTATATTATGGCGACTTGTAGCCTGCGAGTTCGCAAAGAATCACATAATTCCGAGGGTGGGAGGAATTATTTCCTTTAGTACTGAAGAAGATAGATGTTATATTCTGGTGACTTGGAGCTTGCGAGGTCGCAAAGAATATAATATCTATCTTCTCTTTATGTAAATGTTTTAAAGAGGTAAAGAAAACAAAGAATTAGGTAAAGATATTTTATATTTTAAAGGAATTGAATAATGTAATATAGTTATTGAAAACGATTAATGAAAGAGGGGGGATCACAGCTTGAGTAATGTACTTTTAGAAATGAAAAATATTCATAAGAGATTTCCAGGAGTTTATGCACTTAAAGGAGCACAATTAGTAATAAGGAAAGGTGAAGTACATGGACTGCTAGGAGAAAATGGGGCAGGTAAGTCAACACTGATGAAAATACTTGGTGGAGTTCAAGGACAAGATGAAGGGGAAATATTTGTTGAAGGAACTAATTATGGAACAATAACTCCAGATAAGGCTAAAGAAATAGGAATTGGATTTGTACATCAAGAATTAAACTTATCTGAATCATTAACGGTTGCTGAAAATATTTATATGGGAAGATTACCATATAAAAATAATTTACTAAAAATAATAGATTTTAATAAGTTATATTCAGATACAGAAAAGATCCTTAATAAATTAAATGTTGATATTAATCCAAGGGACTTAGTAGAAAAGTTACCTACAGCAAAAAAACAAATGATTGAAATTGCTAAAGCAATAAGTTTAGATGCAAAGGTAATTATATTTGATGAACCATCAACATCTCTATCAGAAAAAGATGTTGAGAACCTATTTAAAGTTATAAAAGCTTTAAAAGCAGAAGGTGTTGCAATAATCTACATATCCCACAGATTAAAAGAAGTATTTGAAATATGTGATAGAACTACTGTCTTAAGGGATGGTACTTATATAAATGAATGTGAAATGAAGGGAATAGATGAGAAACAACTTATAAATATGATGGTTGGTAGAGATATAACAGAGTTGTTTCCAAAACAAATATTTGAACCTAAGGAATATGTATTAGAAGCTGAAAACTTATCAGATTACAACAATAAAGTAAAAAATGTAAGTTTTAAAGCAAGAAGAGGAGAAATCCTAGGTATTGCAGGATTAGTTGGAGCTGGAAGAACTGAATTAATGAGATTAGTTTTTGGAGCAGATCCAATTAAAAATGGAAAAATAAGAATCAATGGTAAAGACATAAAAATTAATTCTCCAATGGATGCCATAAAAAATGGAATATGTTTATTAACAGAAGATAGAAAGAATCAAGGATTATCCTTACAAATGAGTGTAGTGGATAACATAACATTAACTAATTTAAAATCCTTCCGTTTAAATCATAAAGAATTAAAAGATATCGGGGAAAGATTTAGAAATGCAATACAAATAAAAGTAGCAAATATTGATGTTATGGCAGGAACTCTTTCAGGAGGAAATCAGCAAAAGGTAGTTTTAGCTAAGTGGTTAAATTCAGATTCAGAAGTTTTCATATTTGATGAGCCAACTAAGGGGATAGACGTAGGAACAAAGGCTGAAATATATGAAATAATGAATGATCTTGTAAGAAGAGGGAAAATAGTAATTATAATATCTTCTGAATTACCAGAATTACTTGGAATGTCAGACAGAATATATGTTATGTGCGAAGGAAGAGTAACTGGAGAGCTTAAGAGAGAAGAAGCTACTCAAGAAGAAATTATGAAATTAGCTACACTTGGAGGTATTAATTAATATGAGTGAAAAAGTTTTAGATAGTAAAATTGCAAATGAAAAGAAAAAAGTAAAGGTAAAAGATTTAGTATCAAAGTACTCAATATACTTAGTATTAGTAGTTTTAGTTATATCATTTTCTATTATAAGTCCTGACTTTTTAGGAATAGCTAATATTTCTAATTTCTTCAGACAAATTCCAACAGTTGGTATATTAACTGTTGCATATGCAATGATATTAATAACTGGAAATGTTGACCTTTCTATGGGTGCTAACGCAGCTTTTTCAGGATGTGTTGCAGTATATTTATCAGTAAATGGTTTTAATCCAATATTATCAATATTAGCAGCATTAATTGTAGGTGCCTTATGGGGATGCTTAAATGGAGTTTTAATAACTAGATTTAAATTAGAATCCTTCATACTTACTTTAGGTACAAGCTATTTAATACGTGGAATAATACTATTTTTAACAAATGGTATTTATATTAAAGGATTACCAGAATGGTTTTACAATATATCAAATACAAAAGTAGGTACACCACTAATTCATACAAATACAGTAATATTCTTTGTAATATTTATAGCAGTTATGTTTATTATGAAAAATACAAGATACGGAAGGTATTGTTATTCAGTTGGTTCAAATAAAGAAGCAAGTAGATTATCAGGAATAAATGTAAATAAACACATAATCAAAGTTTATATAGTTGAAGGTGCTTTAGCAGCAATAGCAGGAATTCTATTAATGTCAAATATCAATGTAGGTGCACCTAGTGAAATCAATGGACCAGAATTATATGCCATGGCTGGATCTATCATGGGTGGAGTTGCCTTTGGTGGTGGAATTGGTAGCATAGGTGGAGCTATAGTAGGTATCTTTACTATTCAAGTATTCCAAAATGGATTATCAATCTTAGGAGTAAACTCATTTATACAACAAGCTGTTACAGGAGGCATTATTATAATAGCTATAGTTGTAGATTTCTATAGAAGAAATGGTGTTTTAAAGAAAAAAGCTAAATAAATAATAGAATAAAAAAATCAAAAATTAAGAAATCAAAGGATTTAATTTAGGAGGTATTATTATGAAAAAGAAGATAATAGCATTATTATCAGCAGCAATTATGGTAACAGGATTAGTTGGATGTGGAACAGGAAATGGTGGAAGTGCTTCAGCAGGAGATTCTAAGGAGAAAAAGGTAATTTACTATATTCCTATAGTTGATACAGGAGCATATTGGTCACCTATGAAAAATGCAGCACAACTTGAAGCAGCAGCTTTAGGATATGAATTAGTTGTAAAAACAACTCCTCCAAGTGAAGCACAAAAAAATGAAAGACATATTGGTTTTATTGATGAAGCAATAAGCAAAAATGTTGCAGGTATAGCAATTGCACCAATGGATCCAGAAATGTTTGATAACAAAGTAAAAGAAGCAAAAAATGCTGGTATTCCAGTAGTAACTTTCGATGCTGATGTAAAAACAGCTGAAAATAGAATAGCTTATGTAGGTACTGACAATAAATTAGCTGGTGAACAATTAGGAGAAGAAGGAGCTAAGGAATTAAAAGAAAAAGGTATTAAGAGTGGTAAAATAGCTCTTGCAGCAGTAAACTTAACACAAACAACAATGACTTATAGACAAGAAGGTATTAAAAAGGGCTTTGAAAAAGTAATGGGAGATGATGCTAAGAACTTTAAGTGGTTAGAAGCTGTTCAAGATAATGACCAATCATCAGTTTCAAAGCAACAATTAGAAGGACAAATAGTTGCTAATCCAGATATGGTAGCTGTATTCTCATTAGGTTCAGAAGGCCCAGATACAGGAGTTATGGAAGCTATTAAATCACAAGGAAAAGGTGGGAAAATATATCACTTTGGATTTGATTACACAGCTACATGGGAAAATGGAATAGAAAATCAATTAATTACAGGTATAGTTGACCAAGATTCATATGAAATTGGAAAAACAATAATTGATGTTTTAGATAAGCAAATAAAAGGTGAAACAGTTGAAAATAACTATCCAGTAAAGGTTAAATGGATAAAAGCAAATGAAATAATTAACTATGGAGTAGAAAAGCAAAAACAATTTACTGAAGAAACAAAATAATAGTAACATATAGGCTAATACAATAATCCGTCATAAGTTCAATTATATGATGGATTATTGTGTTTATTATAAATAAATATATGAATTAATATAATAAATGTTGAAAATAAAAGTATTTTGTAAAATAAAATATATTTATTATAGTATAATTAATATATAAATTAAAAAACATTCCTTATAAATATAAAGCTGTACTTATTTATAAAAGAAGAAAGGAATATGTTTATGAAAAAAGTATCCATATTTTCGATAATTATAGTTTTATTAATTAATATGTATGGTTGTACTGAGAAAAAGGTGGAGAATAATGAAGAACCAATTACTTTAACAATGTGGCATATATGGACACAAAAATCTGACAACACAAATGGAAGTATAGTAGAGGAAGTAATACAGGAGTGGAATGAAAACAATCCCAATATTCAAATAAAATCTGAAATAGTAGAAAATGAAAGATACAAAACTAAAATAAAGACTGCAATTGCTACTAATGAACTGCCAGATATATTCTTTTCCTGGGGAAGTGGTTTTAGTAAACCTTTTGTAGAGGCTGGAAAGGTCTTAAATTTAAATCCTTATTTAGATAATGAAATAAGAAATAAAGTTAAAAAGGATATGTTTGATAATGTTGAGTATAATGAAGGAATTTATGGATTACCTATTACCCTTTCAATTGGTACTTTTTATTATAATAAAAAATTATTTGAAGATAATAATGTAAATATTCCTGAAAACTATGATGAACTATTGCAAGGCATAAAAACCTTTTCAAATTTAGGGATAATACCATTAGGTGCATCAGTAACAGATAAATGGACTAGCATGCTATATTATGACATTTTAGCTCTTCAAGAGGGTGGAATTCATGGAGTAAAGTCAGCTTTAAATGGTGAAAATTATGAATTATTATTAAAAACAGCCTATAGAATGAAGGAATTATCTGATGCAGGAGCCTTTAAAGCAGAAGAAATAGATTTAACAAGAGATGAGTTAGAAATGAAATTTAAGACTGGAAAAGTAGCTATGTACTATACTGGCAATTGGTTTATAGGTGACTTAGAAAATTCAACTATAAAAGAAGATATAAGAATAGGCAATTTTCCAACAAAAAATGGTGATTCTAATGAAAAAGTTTTCTTAGGTGGAACAACAGATTACTTAATGATAAGTAATAATAGCAAACATAAAGAGGAAGCTGTTGAAGCTATTAAATTTATTTCTGAAAATATATCAAAGAAGTTTTATGAGTTTGGTACAGGCTTACCAGCATGGAATGAATCTGAAGAGCATGAAGAGTTAAATGAATTATCTAAGAATTTAAAAGAATTAACTAAGGAGTCAAAATATTTTCTTTACTGGGATATTTACTTAGGAGAAGAAAAGGGAAATGTTCATAAAAGGTTAGTAGATGAATTAATTAATGGTGAAATAACCCCAGAAGAATTTGCAGATATTATGAATGATTTATGATGAGGATGTATTATGGGTAAGAAGATAATAGTTAGTAGGATAAAAGATAATTTTTTGAATTTAAGTATTATGAAAAAGATAATTATTTATTTCACTTTAGTTTTTCTCTTTTCTATTTTATCAATAACTTTTTTATATGAAAGAATAAACACTAAATATACTTTAGAAAAGTTAGAACAAAGCTCATTAGAAGTTTTGGAAAGTGCAAAATCTAATATGAATATAATAGTAGGAAATGTTAGTAATGTTTCTAAAATGATAATATCTTCTAGTAATATTCAAAATGCATTAAATAATTATGAAACTGAAGATAAGTCATTAAGAAATAATATTAATGACTACCTATCTCAATTTACTAATTTTCAATCAAATATATCATCAATATATCTATTAGATTATGAAGGAAATAAATATTACTCTGAAAGCTATTTATATAAGGGTCTTAATTTAAGTGATGTAAAGAAATCTAGTTTATATGAAGAGTTATTAAATAAAGATGGTGAGTATATTTTAAAATATAATTGTGGAGGTCTAATAAAAGAAACAGATAGGAACTATGTTTCTCTTCTTAGAGTAGTTAACAATATAAATACTCAAGAGCCTATGGGAATAATGATCATAAATATAGATGAAGATAATTTTTTTGACTCTGATACAAATTCAAATGATAAATTTTCAACTAAAATATTCATTAGAGATGGTGAAAATAACTTTATAACTAAGGATAGTAGTAGAGAAATCTTAAGTAAGCTAGAAAATGAAATAAACTACTCTATTGGTAATGGAACTATTACTAAGAAGTTAGAAAAAAGCAACTATATAGTATCTAATGTTTCAGTAGAAGGTATTAATTGGAGTATAGTTTCAGTTTCTTCTTATAGTAGATTACTAGAACAAAATCAGTATGTAAAATATATATTAGTATATTTCTTATTGTTTAGCTTTGCATTAATAGTTCTAGGAGCTGTAATTATATCTAAATTTATTACAGGACCTATAAATAAACTTTGTGAATCTATGAATGATGTTGGTGATGGAAAGTTTAGTTTAGTAAATATAAAAACATATAATGATGAAATTGGCCAAATGAAAAATAGATATAATGGCCTTATTATAGAAATTACAGAACTTATGAAGAAAATAAAAGAAAATGAAGAGAAAAAGAGGCAAATAGAGTTAGATTTACTTATGTCTCAAATTAAACCACACTTTTTATACAATACACTAGATTCTATAAACTCCCTTGCTTTATCTGGAGAAAGTAAAAAAATATATAAGATGATAAAATCCTTAGGTAAGTTTTATAGAGTAAGCTTAAATGAAGGAAATAATATTATATCAGTAAGAGAAGAAATCGATACTATAAAGAACTATTTAATAATTCAAGAAATGAGATATGGAGAATTATTAGATGTTGAATATAACTTAGATGATTCTTGCAATGAGTATAGAATAATAAGATTAGTTTTACAGCCATTAGTTGAAAATTCAATTTATCATGGAATAAGAAACAAAGAAGGAAAAGGAAAAATAGTAATATCAACTTATGAAGATGAGGAAAGTATTTACTTAAGTGTTGAAGATAATGGTCTAGGAATAAAGGAAAGCAAGATAGAGGATATCTATAACAATAAAGGCATTGGAGTAGGTTTAAGAGCAACAAAAGAAAGGTTAAGAATATTTTATGGGGATAAATTTAAATTTAAAATTGAAAGTAAGCTGGGGGTAGGAACTAAGATAACAATAAAGATTCCTAAAGAAAAACTTACTTTAAAGGAGGATTCCCTTGAAGACAAAAATAATTATCGTTGATGATGAATATTTAATAAGAAATCTTATACGAAATTGCATAGATTGGGATGAATTAGAAGTTGAGATAATAGGAGAGGCATCTAATGCCCATGAATGTTTAATGTTAATAGAAAAAGATAGGCCAGATATAATATTAACAGATATAAATATGCCATTAACTAATGGATTAGATATGACTCAGCATATTATAGAAAAATATCCAGGTATTAAAGTTATTGTAATAACTGGCTATGATAAATTTGAATATGCTAAAAGAAGTGTAAAGCTTGGAATAAGTGATTTTATATTAAAGCCAATAGATGATGATGAGTTAAAGGAAGCTATTTTAAAATTAAAAGACAAAATACAAAAAGAAAAAGCAGAAATTAATGAAGTAAAAAACATTAAAGAAGCTATCGGTGACCTTACAGAAATAATGGAATTAGAAGAAGAAAATAATGATAAATATATAAGTATCAATCAAATAAAGAAATATATAATTAAAAACATATCTAACCCAGATTTATCATTAAAAAGTGTAGCTCAGCATTTCTATTTAAATTCAAGTTATTTAAGTAGATTTTTTAAGGAAAAAACTAATGAGAATTTTGGAGAATATATAATAAAAACTAAAATGGAAATCGCACTTAAGATGTTAGAAAATCCTAATATTAAGGCTTATGAAATTTCAAAGAAAATAGGTTTTGAAGATCCAAACTACTTTAGTAATTGGTTTAAAAAATATATGGGACAATCTATAAAGGAGTATAAAAGAACTATGGGTAATAAACAATAAGGAGGAGGCTTAGTGGAAGAATTAGTGGAATACAAAGAGATATTTATGAGAAGACCATCTGAAAATTATAATAAATACAGATGTTTAATAATAGAGTGTGAAAATTACAAAAGGGATTTTAATTTAGAAGATAGTATAGGAGAAGCTTTATATAATTTAAATAATATAGTTAGAGATATAGTAAAGAAGGATAAATACTATAATAACTTCAAAATAATAGATTATAAAAATGGATATGATATAGCTCTTATATATAAGAAAAACTTATTAGAAATAAATGATGTGAAGGAAGAAGATTATATTAATTCACTAAAAAGAAATATAGAGAGAAAAATCAATACCCATGTATATATCTATAAAGGAAAAGAAATAGATGATTCTAGAGATATAATTACAGCCTATAATTCAGCCGTTATTCAAAGGGTTTTAGATGAAGTTTCTAAAATTAAAAATATAAATGAAATCAATGATAAATTAACTGATTCTTATAGTTTAGGGAAGGTTTATATAAGAGAAATAATAAATGGAATTCAGGAATATAACCAAAATAAAATTATAGAAAATATAGATTTATTATATTATAGCTTTAAAATAAATTTAACTGATTTAGAAGTTATAAAAATGGAGTTTAACTACTTAATATATAAAATAATTATTCTTCTTAAAGATTTAGGTTTAGAGCATAGCAATAATATTATTAAATTTATTACCTATGACTTAAATGAAATATTAATAAGAAGAGGTAGCTATAAATATTTGAAGGACTTTTTATTAGGATTATCAAAATATATAAAGGAAGCTAAGGAATCCTTAAGTTCAGATGTATTGACCTGTGTAGTTAATGAAATAAATGATAATTATATGAATAAGATAAGCTTAAAATCCCTAGGTAAAAAGTATTTTATTAATAGTGCATATTTAGGACAATTATTTATAAAAAAATATAATAAGAATTTCAAGGATTACTTAAATGAAGTTAGGATAGAAAAGGCTGTGGAATTATTATGTAATAGTGATAATAAGGTTTATGAAATATCAGAATTAGTAGGATATAACAATACAGATTACTTTATAAAGAAGTTTATGGAGATAAAAGGTACAACTCCCCTAAGATACAAAGTAGATGTAGCTAAACTTTAAAGAAAATGACAAAAAATGTCTATATATAGATAATTAATTTCTTGTTTAAATAAGTGAAAATGTACTAGTATACATAATATAGGGATGTTATGTAAATATTTACTTAAGGGTCCTTAAGGTGTTATTATTAATATATGGATATAGGAGAATGCTATGAAGAAAAAAGGGGTTAAGAAGGCTAATAAAATTAAGGGTGATTTAAACTTTAAAAAATTCAAATTAAATAATATTTATAACTTTTGGAGAAATATCAATATAAAGTATAGGCTAATATTTTTCTATGGATTTTTAATACTTATGATAATTTTAGTTACAGGAGTCATTTCATTAGTTCAATACAGAGATGCTATTAATGATAAAAGCAAAAAGTTTTCTTCGCAAATTACAACTCAAATCAAAAGAAACATTTCAAATGAAATGGATAAACATATGGATTTAGCTAAATCTTTAGTAATGGAAGTAGAACTTCAAGATTACCTACAAAATAATAAAACTATGGATTATAACACAAAATATGATGCAACAAATTCCTTATCTAAATTAATGAGATTAAGAGCCTTATCAAATAAAAATATACAAAATTTAAGTATTATAGATAATGAAAATAGCAGCTTAGGCAATACTTCTCTTAGTATTATGGAATACTTAAAAAATAATGAAGTTAATGAAACTAGATGGATTTTACAAAAAGATAATGATGCTTATTCAATTTATAATATTACACCAATTAATTCTTCAAGTAATGGTAAAAAAATAGGCTTATTAGTTCAAGAAATTAATCCTAATATTTTTTCAAATATATTAAAAGATATAGATTTGGGAGAAGCATCAAGTGTTTCAATAGTAAGCTTAGATGGAACTATTATAGGTAATGCTGACAAGATTAATATAGGACAAAAGTATAAGGCAAGTAATATTATAGAAGATCTTAATAGGGAAGTTAGTTCATTAGATGGTGAAGAAGCAAAAGAGAAAACCTTTTCTGATTCTAATGAGAAGGAATTAATATCCTTTGCCAGTATAGACACTAATGATTGGTATTTATTATCTAACATTCCTTATAGTTATTTAAATAAAGAAGCTAATGGTATTGGCGTAAATATACTGATAATTGGTTTAATAGCCTTTATAGTAGCTATGATTATTTCTATATTAATATCAAGAGATATATCAAAATCCTTACAAAGATTAATAAGTCATATGAATAAAGCAAAAGAGGGAGACTTGAGCATTTATATAAAAAATGAATATAAGGATGAGATAGGTAAAGTTAATGGAGCTTTTAAAGAGATGCTTAATAAAATAAGTGGATTAATAGTAGATATTAAAGGCTTAATGGAGAATATCTCAAAGGGAACACAAGTTATTTCTGTGGCATCAGAACATTCATATGCTGTATCAGAAGAAATATCTGCAATGATGATGGAAATAGAATCAGGAGCAGTTGGACAAGTAACCAGTGCAACTGAAAGCTTTGAATGTATGAATAATTTATCAAATGATATAAATATAGTTAATGAAAAATCAAACAATATAGTTAGGCATTTAGAAAAGACCAAAGATATACAAAATGAAGCAGTAGATACAGTGAAAATATTAAACTTAAGAGCAGAAGAAACTAATGAAATATCTTTAGAAATTGTAAGTGAAATAAATGATTTAAATTATGAAGTAAAAGAAATAAAGGATATTGTAGATATAATAAAGGATATTTCAGAACAAACTAACCTTTTATCATTAAATGCAGCCATTGAGGCAGCAAGGGCAGGGGAGGCTGGAAGAGGCTTTGCAGTAGTTGCAGAGGAAGTAGGAAGCTTAGCTAGTAAGTCCAAAGAATCTTCAATAAGAATTTCTAACATAATAAATAACATCCAAAAGAAAACAGAGGGAGTTGCTAATATGGCAAATAACTCTAAGGGTGTAATTACACAACAAATGTCTGCTTTAAAAAATACTAGTTTAGCTTTTAATGAGATATTTAATTCAATTGATCAAATTGATAGTGAATTAAAGGACTTCTTTGAATTAATAGAGAGAATAGTTGAGTCTAAAGAAATAACTAAAACTGCCATAGAAAGTATAGTAGCTATTTCAGAAGAAACAGAAGCAACAACTAGAGAAGTAGCAGGAGCAGCTCAAGAGCAAATAAAAGAAATAGAAAAAATTTCTGATTTCTCAAAGGAATTAGATAAGATAGTTGGAAAATTAAATAAAACCATTTCCTATTTCCATATAAAAGATTAAAACCTGTAAATTTATAAGTTACATAAGAAAATTTCTATTATATAAGATGACAAATATTGTCCATAAAAACATAAGTAATTTCTTGTAGCATCAATGGTGGATAATATAAGATAAATATGAAAACGAGATTAAGTGGAGGGAAGAATATGTCTATAGTTGAACAGTCATTTGGAAGAGCAAAAAATGGCTTAGAAGTAAAAAGCTATACCTTAACTAATAAAAACAAAATGGAAGTAAAAATCATAACTTATGGCGGAGCTATTACAGAAATTAAGGTTCCAGATAATAAAGGCGATTTTAGAGATGTTGTTTTAGGATATGACAATATTCAAGGCTATGAAAATGGCAAAAAGTTTCATGGAGCTTTAATTGGACGTTGTGGAAATAGAATAGAAAATAGTAAGTTTACAATTAATGGTGAAGAATATACTTTAGCAGCCAATGACGGAGTTAATCATCTTCATGGAGGAAATAAAGGCTTTGATAAAGTTATATGGGATTCAGAAATAATTGATAATGAAAATAATATATTAAAATTATCATACTTAAGTGAAGATGGAGAAGAAGGGTATCCTGGAAACCTTAATGTAAATGTATTCTATTCTCTAACAGATGATAATGAATTAAAGATAGAATATAAAGCTGTTAGTGATAAAGATACAGTAGTTAACCTTACTAATCATGCTTACTTCAATCTTTCTGGACATTCTTCAGGACTTATCTTAGATGAAAAGTTATTTATTAATGCAGATAATTTTACTGTAAATGATAAATATTCAATTCCTACAGGAGAAATAAGAAGTGTAGAAAATACACCTATGAACTTTAAGGAATTAAAAACTATAGGACAAAATATAAATGATAAAGATGAGCAAATTGAATTTGGACAAGGTTATGATCATAACTGGTTATTAAATTCTAAAGGGGATTTATCAGTATTATCAGCTAAGGTTGTTGACGAAACTTCTGGAATTGCAATGGAAATGTATACAACAAATGTAGGAGTGCAATTATATACAGGTAATTTCCTAGATGGTTTAGAAAAGGGGAAGGATAACACAACTTATGAAAGAAGAAGTGGTCTATGTTTAGAAACACAATTTGTTCCTAACGCTATAAATGACAAGAATTTTGAAACTTCATTATTAAAGGCAAATGACAAGTATAGCCATACTACAATATATAAATTTACAAATATATAAGTTAACAAAAATATATTAAAAATATTAATGAGAAGAGAGGTAGTAGCAATGAAATTTTTCTTAGATACAGCTAATGTAGAACATATTAAAGAAGTAAATGAAATGGGAGTTATTTGTGGAGTAACAACAAATCCATCTCTTATAGCAAAAGAAGGAAGAGACTTTAATGAAGTAATTAAAGAAATTACTGAAATAGTAGATGGACCAATTAGTGGAGAAGTAGTTAGCGAAGATGCTGCTGGAATGATAAAAGAAGGTAGAGAAATTGCTAAGATTCACAAAAATATGATAGTAAAAATTCCTATGACTGGTGAAGGCTTAAAGGCAACTAAGGTTCTAGCTAGTGAAGGTATAAAAACTAATGTAACTCTAATATTCTCAGCAGCTCAAGCTTTACTTGCTGCAAATGCAGGAGCAACATATGTTAGCCCATTCCTTGGAAGATTAGATGATATTTCAATGACAGGTATGGACTTAGTAAGAGATATTGCAGATATATTTAGCTTACATGGAATTGAAACTAAAATAATTGCTGCAAGTGTAAGAAATCCAATACATGTTTTAGAAGCAGCTAGAGCAGGAGCAGATATAGCAACAGTACCTTATGATTTAGTTAAACAAATGTTATATCATCCATTAACAGATCAAGGACTAGAAAAGTTTAAAGCAGATTGGGCAAAGGCTTTTGGAAATAAATAATATATAAGTTATAGGATAAGTGAGGAAAATATGAATATAGAATTAGATAAGCTATCTATTAATGCTATAAGAGTTTTATCAGCAGATGCAATACAAAAATCAAATTCAGGACATCCAGGTTTGCCATTAGGAGCAGCTACCATGGCATTTACTTTATGGACTAAGATGAATCATAATGGAAAAAATCCTAATTGGGATAATAGAGATAGATTTATATTATCAGCTGGACATGGTTCCATGCTTGAATATTCCTTATTACATTTATTTGGATATGGAATAACTATAGAAGATATTAAAAACTTTAGACAAGTTGGAAGTTTAACTCCAGGACATCCAGAATATAAGCATACAAAAGGAGTAGAAATAACAACAGGACCACTTGGACAAGGTATATGTAATGCTGTGGGTATGGCTATGGCAGAAAGCTACTTAGCAGAAAAGTTCAATAAAGATAATTTTAATATAGTTAATCACTACACATATACAATTGTAGGTGATGGTTGTCTTATGGAAGGAATTTCAGGAGAAGCATCATCATTAGCAGGAACATTAGGATTAGGAAAGCTAATAGCCCTTTATGATTCTAACAATATCTCAATAGAAGGAAGTACAGATATTGCTTTTAGAGAAGATGTTGCAAAGAGATATGAAGCTTATGGCTGGCAAGTAATTAAAGTTAATGATGGAAATGACATAGATGCAATTTCCAAGGCAATAGATGAAGCAAAGGCTGAAACTTCAAAACCATCTATTATAATAGTTAAAAATATAATAGGTTTTGGATGTCCAGCTAAGGAAGGAAAGGCATCAGCTCATGGAGAGCCATTAGGTGAAGATAATATAAAGGCCTTAAAGGAAAACTGTGGATGGAGATTAGAACCTTCTTTCTATGTTCCAGATGAAGTATATGAAAATATGAATAACTATATTAATGAAGGAATAGAAAAAGAAGAAAAATGGAATGAAGTATTTAATGAATATAAAAATTCTTATCCTGAACTAGCAAATGAGTATAGTAAATGGATGAAAAATGAAGTAGACAAAGAGGAATTATTAAATAATGAAGAGTTCTGGAGCTTCGATAAAGAAATGGCAACTAGAGATTCTTCAGGTGTGGTTATTAATAGATTAGCTAATATAATTCCAAATTTAATTGGAGGCTCAGCAGATTTAGCTCCTTCAAATAAAAGTTATATGAATGGAAAAGGTGACTTTTCAGCAGAAGATAGAAGTGGACAAAATCTTCACTTTGGAGTAAGAGAACATGCAATGGCAGCTATAGCTAATGGTATGTATGCTCATGGAGGACTTAAAGTTTACTGTGCAACCTTCTTTGTATTTAGTGATTATATGAAGGCTGCAATGAGATTATCTGCATTAATGAAATTACCAATAGCATATGTATTAACTCACGATAGTATTGGTGTAGGAGAAGATGGTCCAACTCATCAACCTATAGAACAATTAGCAGCTCTTAGAAGCATGCCAAATATGGCTGTGTTTAGACCAGCAGATTCAAAGGAAACTGCAGCAGCTTGGTATTATGCTGTAACTAATGATGAAACACCTACTTCATTAGTATTAACAAGACAAAAATTACCTCTATATGATGGATGCCCAAAGAGAGCCTTAAAGGGTGGATATGTAATTAAGGAATCTAAAAAAGAAATTCCAGATATTATATTAATGGCATCAGGTTCAGAAGTAGAATTAGTATATAAAGCAGCTGATAAACTTTATGAAGAGGGTATTGATGCAAGAGTAGTAAGTATTCCATGCTTTAAGTTATTTGACCAACAAGATGAAGCTTATAAGGAAAGTGTATTACCTAATTCAGTACGTACAAGAGTTGCAGTGGAAGCATTAACTTCCTTTGGATGGCATAAATACGTAGGCTTAGATGGAGATATAGTATCTCTTGATACCTTTGGAGAATCAGGAAATGCCAATGAACTATTTAAGAAGTTTGGCTTTACAGTAGAAAATGTTGTTGATAAATCAAGAAAATGTGTTAATAAAAACAAAAAGTAATTTCAGGGGGATTTCAGAAATTACAATTATTGAAAAATTATTTGGAGGAGATATAAATGAATAATACACCAAAGGTTAAATTAGGAATTGTTGCAGTAAGTAGAGATTGTTTTCCAATGGATTTATCAGCAAATCGTAGAAAAGCAGTAGTAGAAGCTTTTGATGGAGATATATATGAATGTAAAATAACAGTAGAAAACGAAATTCATATGAGAGAAGCTCTAAAGGATATAAAGGATGCTGGAGTAAATGCTTTAGTAGTTTATTTAGGTAATTTTGGACCAGAAACATCAGAAACATTATTAGCAAAAGAATTTAATGGACCAGTTATGTTTGTAGCAGCTTCTGAAGAGAGTGGAGATGACTTAATAGGGGGAAGAGGGGATGCTTACTGTGGAATGTTAAATGCTAGTTATAATTTAGCACTTAGAAATGTAAATGCATATATACCTGAATACCCTGTAGGTACAGCAGATGAAGTATCAGAAATGATAAAAGAATTTACTCCAGTAGCAGCTGCTTTAATTGGACTTAAAAATCTAAAGATAATATCTTTTGGACCAAGACCACAAGACTTCTTAGCTTGTAATGCACCAATTAAGCAATTATATAATTTAGGAGTAGAAATTGAAGAAAACTCTGAATTAGATTTATATGCTGCCTTTAATGATCATAAAGATGATCCTAGAATTCCAGATGTAATTGCAGATATGGAAAAAGAATTAGGTGAAGGAAATAAAATGCCTGGTATTTTACCTAAGCTTGCACAATATGAACTTACATTATTAGATTGGATGGAAGCACATAAGGGATCAAGAGAGTTCGTTGTATTTGCTAATAAATGTTGGCCATCCTTCCAAACTCAATTTGGATTTGTTCCATGCTATGTTAATAGTAGATTAACAGCTAGAGGAATAGCAGTATCTTGTGAAGTTGATATTTACGGAGCATTAAGTGAATATATTGGAACTTGCATAAGCCAAGATGTTGTAACTTTATTAGATATAAATAATACAGTTCCTAAGGATATGTACGATTCAGAAATTAAAGGAAAGTTCAATTACACATTACAAGATACATTTATGGGCTTCCACTGTGGTAATACAGCAGCATGTAAATTAACAAGCTGTACAATGAAAAACCAAATGATTATGGCAAGAGCTTTAGAGCCAAATCAAGAACCAAACATTACAAGAGGAACTCTTGAAGGAGATATTATTCCTGGAGATATAACTTTCTTTAGATTACAAAGTAATGCAGATGCTGAGCTTACTGCATATGTTGCAGAAGGAGAAGTACTACCAGTTGCAACAAGATCCTTTGGTGCAATAGGAATATTTGCAATTCCTGAAATGGGAAGATTCTATAGACATGTATTAATACAAGGTAGATATCCTCACCATGGAGCAGTTGCCTTTGGACATTTTGGAAAGGCTATATATAATTTATTTAGATACTTAGGAGTTAAAGAAATAGGCTTTAATCAACCTAAGGGAATGTTGTATAAATCTGAAAATCCATTTATAAAATAATATAATTTTACTATAATAATTTTTTACCAAGTAAGGCTGTATCCTAATCAAATACAGCCTTATTAATTTTCACAAAACAAAATACATAGCATAAGATATATAAAAGAATTTACGTGGAGTTGAAAATTATTGATATACGGGCTAATATTAGCAGGAGGAAAAGGTACAAGACTTTATCCTTTATCAAGATCATCAAGGCCTAAACAATTTTTAAAGGTTATTAATGATAAAAGCTTTCTACAAAATACAGTAGATAGGGTATCACCATTAATTAACAAAGAAAATATTTATATTGTTACTAATAAGGATTATGAGGATAAGGTAAAAGGAGAATTAGATAATATTAATTCAAACAATATTTTCACTGAACCAATGAACAAGGAAACTGCAACATGTATAGGACTGTCAGCTGTAAAACTATTAAAAAAAGACAATGATGCTATTATGGTTGTTTTACCTTCGGACCACCATATAGAAAATGAAAAATTGTATATTGACACATTATCACAAGCTGTTGAAATAGCTAATAAAAAAAGAGGGATAGTAACCTTAGGTATTACCCCTTCAAGAGCAGAGACAGGCTATGGGTATATTGAAATGGGACAACGGACTATAGCAGAAATACCAACCTTTAGAGTAGAAAGATTTACAGAAAAGCCTAACCTAGAAGTAGCTAAAGATTTCTTGCTAAAGGGAAGCTATTTATGGAATTCTGGAATGTTTATATTTAGAGCTGATGTAATACTAAGAGAAATAGAAAAATATCTTCCTAAATTATATAAATCATTAATGGAAATATATAAGCATATAGGGGAAGAAAATGAAGATGAAGTTATTAGAGAGCAATACTCTTTAATAGATGGCATATCTATAGACTTTGGTGTTATGCAAAAAACAAGAAAAGCTTATGTTATTAAAAGTGATTTTATATGGGATGACATTGGAAGCTTTTCAGCTTTAAGTAGATATTTAGAGGAAGATAAAAATAATAAAGTAAGCGATAATGTATACCTTCAAGATAGTGAAAATTGTGCAGTTTTTGGAGAGAAAAACCTAATTATTGGATTTGGACTAAAGGATTTAATAGTTGTAGATGCTGGAGACGTTATTCTAATTATGGATAAAAACAAAGAACAAGAAATAAAGCATCTATTAAATGATATAAGTAATGAGCGAAGGTATGGAGAATTTATGTAAATAAAATCATTATAGATAATAATGGTTTGTAAAAATTAAGGCTGTAATTTAAGTATTTACTTAAGTTATAGCCTTAATTTAATTGGATAGGGTTATTATAGAAAAGATAAAATAGTGTGTATTTAACATTTAGTATATAGCCGTACTTCATAGTAGAATTAAAGAATTAGATGACAAATATTTAGTTGAAAGTTTCTTATATATACTGCATATTACCCTATAAATTATCAATATATTATTCTAAGAAATTAAGGCATCCAATATATTATATTAAAAAACAATTTAATAATAATACTAATAATATAATTGGGGAGAGATTTATTTTGAGAGAATATAGGATTGAAAAGGAAGGACAAATAGATTTTTTTAAAACATTTAGAATAGACTATAAAAATAATGATGTATTAATTGAGAATACAGATGGCGTTTGGAAAGGGAATTTGTTAGAGTTTAAATTAAATATTAATGATGTTAGCAAAACTTTGTTACAAGCAATTAAATATTTATCAGTAATGAGAGTTAAGGGAAGATCTGTACCAGCAAATATACTATTGATATCTCTTAATGAAGAAAAATGCTATATTTTTAACAGTCAAGATTATTTTGATGATATTCATAAAATATACTATGGATCTGCTAGTAAAAATAATGATGGTTTTATTATGACTAAATCATATGTAAAAATAATTGATTATTCAATACAACGTGGACAAGTAGATATGATTCAAATACTTAGAGCAAGAAATTATATGCCTATTAATATTGATGAAAATTGCATAGTAGGATGGGCTGAAAGATATTATAAGGAAAACCCTAATGCCAATAAAGGAGATTTTCTTGGAGATTTAGAGGGAAGAGTAAAAATTATTGGTGAAATCCGACAACCTAAGCATTTTGCAGGGCACATATTATCATATAATGAGAAAACAAATGAGAAGTTTAAATATTTAATGGATAGATTAAATGACGATTTAAATAAAAAGAATTTGGGAGCATTTTATACACCAGAGTTATATTGTAAAAAAGCAATAGAATTAGTTAGAAAAGCTATAGAAAGAGTTCCAAAAGATAATGATTACGTTATTATAGATAGATGTGCTGGAACAGGTAATTTAGAGGAATTTTTAACTGATGTTGAGCTATCACATTGCATTCTATCAACCTATGAATATTATGAGTATAAGGTTCTTTGTGAGAGATTAGCAGATAAAGTAAGATTTATTATACCACCAATAGAAACTGACGAAACTTACGATAAAGGGTTTGTTAAAAGTGCAAATGCTCTTAGTAAAGATTATGTGTATAATGAATTAATTGAAAAATATATAAAAGATGATAAGTGTACAATAATTATTTTTGAAAATCCTCCATATGCAGAAACTACATCTATAGAGCATCAAAAAAAGAGTAAAGCTGAAACATCGTCTATTTGGAAGAAAAGTTTTGTTGTAGAGCAGATGAAAAAAGAAATTAAAGGTACAGCTATAAATGATTTAGGAAATGTATTCATATGGTCTGCTTTTAAATATTATTTGAGACAACCAACAGATAGTTATATAGTTTTTTCACCTGTGAAGTATTGGAAAACTCAGCATTTGATTTCTAAAAAATTCTTAGATGGATACGCTTTTAATAGGAAACATTTTCATACAAAAATAAATGCTTGTATTATGGTTGCGTTATGGTCTAATGAGAATTGTACATTACAAAATTCTTTTGAATTAAAAGCTTATGATATAAAGGATAATAAGCTAGTTTATTGTGGAAATATTGATATAAAGAAGATTTTAACTAAATATAGTAATGTTTATTATGATAACAGAAAATTAACTACAGAAAAAGAAGAGGGGATTTTGGTAGGTTTAAATGGACTTGAGGCACCTGATAGTGTTAAAAAAAGAATAAGACCATTGTATGATAAGAATATTATTGGATATCTTGTAGCTGATAGCTCAGGTTTTGATAACCCAGATACGAAGTCTAGTCTGTTGGTGGCAGGTAGATATAATGGTAATGGGTTTTTCTTGAGAAAAGATAATTATCTAGAAAAGCTTCCTATGTTTGCAGCTAGCCGCTATATTAGATATAATGCAAGCTGGACCGAAAGATCTAGAATTATGAAATCAGCTGATGGTTCAGCAAGATTTTTTAAACATATAGTTACATCAATAGGTAAGCAAGATTTACTTAAAATACTTTTATTCTGTGTATTGGAAAGTCAGAATCATATGAGAAGTTTTATGATAAGAAACGGCATATTTTATAGAAATGAAATATGCCTTGATACAACTAATGGAGAAACTATTGCAAGCATAGATTTGAATAAATTAAAAGTAAAGAACAAGGAAAAAGTCTTAATAGATTTGTGGAATGAAATATTAAAAGAAGCTAAATTAACTTTAAACTATAATCAAGAACTAACATATGGGATTTATCAAATAAAAGATGAATTAAATACACATCATAAAAACGAATTAGGTGAAATTATCTATGATTATCCAGTATTGAACGGAGAGATTGCTGCATTATCATTTTTAGTTAAAAACTATTATTTAGAGGAAATAGTACCATTCCTATTTGAATTTGAATTTTTAAAATAAAATGTTTAATTAAGCAATTAATTATTTAAAATCTAAAAAATATTTACAATAATGTTTTGTAAAACTTAAGGATGTGATGTAAGTTAATTACTTATATTACATCCTTAAGTTAATTAGAAAGGAAATATATATAATATAAGATTTTTAACTTGCTAAATTTATGTTTTAATATGGTAAAATATATAAGGATATATTTACATAATATATTATTAGAGATTAATTGAGAATTCAATATATTATACAGTTAAGATGAAGAAATAAAGGTAACGGAGATGAAATTATGGCTAAACTTACATTACAAGAATTAGAATCAACTCTTTGGAAAAGTGCTGATATATTAAGAGGTGAATTAACTGGTGCAGAATATAAAGATTATATATTTGGTATGTTATTTTTAAAGAGGATAAATGATGAATTTGATGAAGAAAGAGAAGCTAGAAAACAAGAATTCACTGAAGATGGTTTGGATGAAGACGAAATACAAGAACTTTTAGAAGACTCATCTATTTATGAAAGCTTTTTTGTTCCAGAACAAGCAAGATGGGCAAAACTTAAGGATTTAACATTAAATATAGGACCAGAACTAGATAAAGCTTTTAAAGCTATTGAAGATGAACCAAAAAATTCAGAGCTTATTGGAGTACTAAGTACAACTAACTATAATGATAAAGAAAAGGTTCCAGATAAGAAATTATCTCAACTTTTGATACTATTTAGTACAATAAACTTAGCAAACTCAAATTTAGAATCAGATGATATGCTAGGAGATGCTTATCAATATTTAATTAAACAATTTGCAGACCAAGGTGGTAAAAAAGGTGGAGAATTCTATACTCCAACAGAAGTAGTTAAAGTATTAGTTAACATATTAAAGCCAGAAGAAGGAGATAGAATTTATGACCCTACTTGTGGTTCAGGTGGTATGTTAATTCAAAGTATAGAGTATGTTAAAAAACATGGTGGGAATCCAAAGAACTTAAGTCTTTTTGGTCAAGAAATAAACCTTTCTACATGGGCGATATGCAAAATGAACATGTTATTCCATGGAGCTAAAGGTGCAGATATACAAAAAGGTGATACTATAAGAGAACCAAAACATACAGAAGGTGGAGCTTTAAAAGTTTTTGATAAAGTACTTGCTAATCCACCATTTTCATTAAAGAACTGGGGAGTTGAAGAAGCTCAAAGTGATGCTTTCCATAGATTTAATTATGGTATTCCACCAAAGTCTTATGGAGATTTAGCTTTTGTTGAGCATATGTTATCAAGCTTAAATATGAAAGGGAAAATGGCATCTGTAGTACCACATGGAGTATTATTTAGAGGTTCATCTGAAGGGGAAATAAGAACTGGATTTATTAATGATGATTTAATAGAAGCAGTAATAGGAATACCACAAAACATATTCTATGGAACGGGAATTCCAGCAGCTATACTTGTTTTAAATAAATCTAAATCAGAAGAAAGAAAAGGTAAAATTTTATTTATAGACGGAAGTAATGATTTTGTTAAGGATGGAAATAAAAATAAACTTAGAGAAGAAGATATAGAAAAGATAGTAGAAGCATTTGATGCTTTTGAAGATGTAGAAAAATATGCATCTGTTGTTGATATTGAAACAATTAAAGAAAATGATTGTAATTTAAATATTAGTAGATATGTAGATACTACTGAAGAAGAAGAAGAAGTTGATATTCAAAAGGTTTTAGGAGAAATAGTTGAACTAGAAAAGAAGGAAGCTGAGACTAAAGAGAAGCTTAATGAATATTTAAAAGAATTAGGTTTTGATGTAGTGTAAGGTGGTGATTTAGTGAAGAAGATTAAAGAAGGATATAAGATGACTGAACTTGGGGAGATACCAAGTGAATGGGAAGTAAAGAAGTTAAAGGATATTGCTAATATATGCTATGGAAAATCTCAAAAAGAAGTTGAGGTCGATAATGGAAAATATAAAATACTAGGAACAGGTGGAATAATTGGATATACAAATGATTTTCTTTGGAATGAGCCATCAGTTCTAATAGGTAGAAAGGGAACTATTGACAAACCACAATATATAGAGGAGCCGTTTTGGACAGTAGATACATTATTTTACACTAAATTAAATGATGATTTTTTAGCAAAATGGTTTTACTATTACTTAGATAATATAGATTTGAAAAAGTACAATGAAGCTACAGGAGTACCAAGTTTAAGTGTTTCTAATTTAAATACAATTTCAATAGCAATCCCTCCTTATGAAGAGCAAGGAAAAATAGCTTCAATTCTTACAACTGTAGATGAGCAAATAGATAATGTTGATGAACTTATTGAAAAAAATAAGGAACTTAAAAAAGGATTAATGCAACAACTTTTAACTAAGGGAATTGGACATACAAAGTTTAAGAAGACGGAAATTGGGGAGATTCCTGAGGCGTGGGAAGTACTAAGAATAGGAGATATTGCAAAGTTTCAAGGGGGATATGCTTTTAAAAGTAGTGACTATATAGATAATGGAATTAATTTAGTTAAGATAACTAATGTGCAACAGAAAGATTTAATATGGAGTGATACAAATTTTTTACCTAAAGAATTTTTATATAAATATTCAGAGTACAGACTGAATTTTGGTGATGTGGTAATTGCTATGACACGTCCAATTATTTCATCGGGGATAAAAGTATGTAAAGTTAAAGAAACAGATATTCCATCATTATTAAATCAAAGAGTCGGACGATTTATTTGTTCAGACAAGGTTAGTGGGAAATATTTATATCAATATTGTTTCTCAGATTATTTTATAAATAAGGTAGGTGAACTTTGTAGTACAACAGGGCAACCTAATATAAGTTCTAATCAGATTGAATCAATAATGATAAGTTTACCTTCAATAAATGAACAAGAAAAAATAGAATTAATATTATCAGAAGTTGATGAAAAGATAGAAGAATATGAAAATAAGAAGCAAAAGCTAGAAGAAATTAAAAAAGGATTAATGCAACAATTGTTAACAGGAAAAATAAGGGTATGTAAAGGGGATTAATATGATTACAGCACTATTTGTTAGACATTATAAGATTTATCAAGGATTATATTTTATACCTATTTGTAATGATTATAATAATAAATACTCTACACTTATAGGCAATAATGGAGTTGGTAAGAGTTCAGTATTAGAGGCACTTGATACGTTTTTTAATAATACATCTTGGAACAAAAATAAGAATGGAAAGAAAGATGAGGCTTTCATAGCCCCAGTCTTTCTCGTTAAGAAGGAAGAGTTAAATGAGGTGCTAGGTAATAATTCGAAAGAGAAAGAGTTTGTTGAGTTTCTGAGTGGTTATTTTTGGGAATCTGATGAAAATATAAATTCAAATCTAAAGTCTGATGAATTTATTAACTTTTTTAAGTATAAAGAGTTTATGAAAGAGAAATATTCACAAGAAGAATATTATTTACTTGTATTAGGAGTTCAATATGAGTGTAAAAATAAGCTTTATTTTATAACATTCAATAAGGATGTTATAAATAAAATACCAGAAGAATTGCAAAATTTTAATTATGATATAATCTTAGAGAAAATAAGGGAGTACTATTCATACATATATATTCCTATTCATACGACACCAAGTGAAATTTTAAGAATAGAAAGTAAAGAAATTCAAAATTTAATGAATACAGATGTATTAAATGAAATAGATAATATTTTGAATAACAAAAAGTTTGAAGAAGGGCGTAGAAAATTTAGTGTTATAGATTTTATTAATGATTCACTAAATGAGTATATGGATTCAGTGAATGATGTAATTCAAAATATTGATAATGAGTATGCATTTAAGGTTGAAGGAGCTTATAAAAAGAACTTGACTTCTTCAGATGTAAGAAAGAAGATATTAGAAGCATATTTTTCAATTAGAACATTAAAAAAGGATAAGCAAGAGATAAATGAATTAAGTTCAGGAGAACAACGGATAGCAATAATTGATATTGCAACAGCATTTTTATTGCATAATGATAAAACTGATAAAAAGATTATTTTTGCAATTGATGAACCAGAAAATTCTTTACATATATCTAAGGCTTTTAATCAGTTTGAAAGGTTAGAAGGCTTAAGCAGTAAGCATCAAATAGTAATAACAACACACTGGTATGGTGCATTACCAGTCACAACAAACGGGAATCTGCAATATTTAGAAAAGGATAGAAAAATTAAAATATCGTATTTCAATTTTAATAACTATTTTGAAAATAGAAGGAGTTTACCTAATGATTTAATGCTAAAAAGCTATTTTGAATTAGCATCATCTATTCTAAGTTCTATGAGAGCTGATAATACTAATTGGATAATATGTGAAGGTAGTGATGATAAATTATACCTAAAGCATTATTTAAAAGATATACCAAATTTGAAGCTACTAAGTGTTGGTGGGTGTGGGAATGTTACTAAGTTATATCAATATCTGTACATACCTTTTTCGGAAAAGGATGAGGGGAATGCCTTGGATAGTAAAGTATTATGCATAATTGATACTGATGATGAAGTGAAAACTATTGATTTACCAAGTGAAACTAGAAATAAAAAGTTAAGAATATGCAGAATTCAACACAATAGGGAAAATAAAATTGAATTAAAAAAAATAGGCGGAGATGGATACCATAATCAAACGGAGATTGAGGATTGTTTAATTCCTAAGGTTTTATATGAAGCTTTATCAGAATCTATAAAAAATTATGGTAATGAAGAACTAACTAATATTTTTAATGGATTTGAATTTAATGAAAAGACTATTGTATCAAGGATTAAAGGAGAACTTAGTGATTCAATTTTATATCCAAAAGATATGGATAGTCTTAAAAATAGAGATTTAATTTATAAATATATGAATGATAATAGATTTAAGTTTATATTAGCTAATAATTACATAAAAAATTGTGATGAAAATGCTATTATAGAAAATCCACAATTATTTGAATTAATAAAAGTATATTTTTTAGAATAAATAAAACAAATAAATGATTAAAATATATGCCAATTTAAATTCTGGGCACACTAAAGATAGAATAGAAGGAATTAATATATTTAACTTATTAAATATAAGAATGCTAAAACTAGTATAAATATTAATACAACTATGTTATTATAATAAATTTAATGTTATGAAAGTTATGGAAAATAACTAAAAAATAGTCGAGTAATCAGTAAGTCAGATAGTAAAAAATAATTAGTTTTCAATTTAATGGACATTATAAATAGTTAGGTAATTATGAAAGAATTTTATTTAATATAAAATGAGAGAAAGCGATTTAGAAAAGAAAATTAAAAAATAATATAAGGTCATAGAGAAATCTATGGCTTTTTTGATATATAAATAAGGTTGCTAATTGTAAAATAGTGTATAATTTAATTAAGATTATAAGAGTTTAGGGGGATAAAAATGCCATACTTAGGAAACGAAGAAACCTTAGTAGAATTACCAGCAATTGAATATTTAGAGGATAAATTAGATTACAATTTCATTCATGGAAAAGAATTAATTCCTGAAAGTGGAGTGAGAGAATCCTTAGCTGATGTTGTATTAGTAGATAGATTAAAGAAAGCAGTAAAAAAGCTTAATCCTTGGATAAATGAAAGTAATTTAGATAGAGCAATAAGATATATTAGTAGATCCGATAGTTTAGGAACAAGTTTATTAGAAATAAATGAAAAAATTTATGAAACTCTTGTAGATTTAACCTTTACAGTTGAACAAGACTTAAATGGTGATGGTCAAAAGAAGTATCATACTGTTCAATTTATAGATTGGGAAGATCCTTATAATAATGATTTTTTAGTAGTTCGTCAATTTGAAGTTCAAACCTTAAGTGGAAAATCTATTTTCCCAGACATAATTATTTTTGTAAATGGAATTCCTGTTGTAGTTTTAGAAGCTAAGTCTCCATTTTTAGAAAAAAGTAATAATGAAAGTATCGGAAAGAAGCAAGCCTTTGAGCAATTAAGAAGATATATGAATGTTAGAGATAATGACTTAGGGGAAGGAGCTCCAAGATTATTTTATAGCAATTTCTTTACTGGAATTTTAAATAGATATAACGCTTACGTTGGAACAATAAGCTCAAAGTATAATCATTACTTACAATGGAAGGACCCATATCCATTTAAGAAAGATAAAATTGATGGTTATAAAGATTGTGGACAAAATATATTTCTTCAAGGATTTCTAGAAAAGAAAAACTTACTTGATTTAATGAGAAATTTTATTGTTTTTGAAGCTGACAATGGTGCTGTTATTAAAAAAGTTTGTAGATATCAGCAATTTAGAGCTGTTAATAAAGCTATAGAAAGAATTGTTAGCGGAAAAGATAAGCTTTCAAGAGGTGGAGTTGTTTGGCATACTCAAGGTTCAGGTAAATCATTAACTATGGTTTTCTTAGCTAGAAAAATTAAACGAACTAAGGGATTAATGGATTCTACTGTAGTTGTAGTTACAGATAGAATAGACCTTGATAAGCAGATATTTGGAACCTTTAATAGAACTTTATCTAAGATTACAACGCCAGTTAGAGCAGATAATATTGAGTATATGAAAAGTTTATTATCTAATCCACAGCCACAAATAATAATGACAACCATTCAGAAGTTCCAAAATGAAACTGAAGAAAAAGAAGTGTTATTTGAAGGTGAGAAGACTATTCAAAAATATGCTGTTAAGTATCCTGTTTTAAGTACAAAGCAAAATATTATTGTTCTGGCAGATGAGGCTCATAGAAGTCAATATAAAGATACAGCGTCAAATATGAGAGTTGCATTGCCAAATGCAGTTTTTATTGGATTTACAGGAACTCCTATAGATAAAGAAGATAAATCAACACCAAGAACTTTTGGTGGGTATATAGATAAATATTCTATTAAAGAAGCAGTTGATGATGGTGCTACAGTAAGGATTGTATATGAAGGGAGAAGACCAGATTTACAGATAGTTGGTGAATCCTTAGAAGATTTATTTGATGAAGCCTTCGCAGATAGAAGTAATGATGAAAAAGCAGCTATAAAGCAAAAATATGCTACCAAAAGAGCTATTGTACAATCAGAAGAAAGAATAAATGATATAGTAGTAGATTTACTACATCATTACAAAGAGCAAATACTACCTAATGGATTTAAAGCTCAAATAGTATGTGTATCAAGAGAAGCTTGTGTTAAGTATTATAATGCTTTAAATAAGCATATGAAAAATATATTAGGGGAAGGCTTTGAAGCTAAGGTAATATTCTCAGGTAATAATAATGACCTACCACATTTAAAGAAGCACTTTACTACAAAATCAGAACAAGATGCAATAATTAATAGATTTAAGCAACCTATAGACAAAGATAAATTAAGCTTTCTAATAGTTAAGGATATGTTATTAACAGGCTTTGATGCTCCTATTGAACAAGTTATGTATCTTGATAGACCACTTAAGGAACATACACTATTACAAGCAATAGCAAGAGTTAATAGGACCTATACTAAAGAAGTAGAAAGAACACTAGATACTAGTATAGTAGTAAGAGAAAGTATCACAAAACAATGTGGGTATGTAGTTGATTACTATGGAATATCAAATTACCTTGAAGATGCACTAGCTATATTTGATAAAGCTGACTTAGGTAAGCCTATGGATTCATTAGATGATTTATATAATGAGATGTTATCCTATAGAGAAGCTATAATGAACATGTTTAGAGGGATAAACAAAAATAACTTAGATGAGCTAGTTAATAAAATTGAGCCAGAGGATAAAAGAGCAGAATTTGAGCTTATGTATAAAAAGTTTTCAGGAGCAGTAGAAAGTTTATTACCTAGACATATAGAGACAAGTATATTAAATGATTTAAAATGGATTTCATATATTAGAGCAGCTGCTAAAGCTAAATTTAATCCAAGTGATTCAATAGATATTTCTGATTGTGGAGAAAAAGTTAGAGAAATAATAGAAAGTCATTTAAAGTCATTAGGAGTTCAATCATGGATTCGACCAATAACTTTATTTGAAAATGATTTTAAGGCTAAGATTAGTACGCTTAAATCAGATGAAGCTAAAGCATCAGCTATGGAACATGCTATAAAACATACTATAAATATTAGAATGAAGGAAAATCCAGCTTATTATGAGTCATTATTGGAAAGACTTCAGAAGATATTAGATGAAACTAAAATTAATTGGATTGAAAGAAAGAAAAGGCTTGAAGAGTTTATTAATAATGATGTAGAACAAGGAGCTACAGATGAAGCTAGTAATTTAGGACTTGATGAGAAAGAATTTGCTTTCTTTAAGGTAGTGAAAAAATACCTAGATGAAGATAGTGATGGAGAAGTAGATTTTGTTGTAAATGAAGATGGAGAAGCTTATGTAAGTGATGAAACTATAGAATTATCCAAAGAAATAGCTAGAGATGTTAAGAATGTAGTTAAAGATAATTATATGATAGATTGGGTTACTAACCCTACTAAAACTAATGATATCCAAAGAGCAATAAAGCTTATGCTAATTAGAAAGTATTCTAAGAAATTACCTAAGAGCGTTAGAGAAAGAATTATGGAGCCATTGCTTAATTTGGCTAAGATACACTTTAATGTATTATCTTAATTGATAACATAAAAATTATTTTGTGAAAGAAGGTTTCTGTAATATGCTATCAAAAGAAATTATAACGTTAAAATATAATATTTCTTTAAATAATTATGAAATTAGTATTTTAAAAAAGAAAATTGAAACTTTAGATAGTGCAAGAGAAAAATACTTAAAAAAACTTAAGGATTTAGTAATAGATAAAAACTATAAAGATTATTGTTTTACTTGTAAGGAAGGCATAGATTCATCTGATGAGTTTTGTATTAGATGTGGATGGCTTAAATGTAGTTGGTGTAAAAGTTGTGGATGCAATTATGGTAGCTCAAGTGTTAATAAAAAATATAAAAAAAATTTAAGAAATAATTATGAAGCCCAAATACTGAAAGAAAAATTAGATAAAATTTATGAGAACAAAAGTCTTTACAATGGTAATTGTAATAAGATGGAAAATGAGAATGATTTATTCAAGAAAAAACTTAAGCAATTTGTTAAAAGTGGAGTAAAAAATGAAACTTAAAGTGCAATATGGAACTAAAGAATTAGAATTTAAAGTTGAATTTAAAAATAGAGATACCATGAGTATTTCAGTAGAGCCACCTAACGATATTTTAGTTGTAGCTCCTATTGGAACGCTAGAAGAAGACATTAAAAGTATAGTAAAATCAAGAGGTAGATGGATAGTTCAAAAGCTTTTTGAGTTTAGGAACATAGAGGCTAAAAGAATTAATAGAGAGTTTGTAAATGGAGAATCTTTTATGTATTTAGGGAGAAATTATTCTTTACAAATACATGTAGATGAGACTTTACAGAATAACTTTAAAGTTAAGCTCTTTAGAGGTAAGTTCCATGTTTATGTTAAAGAGAAAAGTGATGAGCTTATTAAAGAAGCCATGGAAACTTGGTATAGAGAAAAGACTGAAGAACAGGTCAGAAAAAGAATTAAGTATTATCAGAAGTTTTTTGAAAAAAAACCAAGTGATATTAAGGTTAAGGAGCAGAAGAAAAGATGGGCTAGCTGTACATCAAAGAATGAACTTTTATTTAATTGGAGATGTGGAATGGCAAAGGCTACTGCTATAGATTATATTGTGGTGCATGAGATGTGTCATATGTATTACAAGAATCACTCACAGGAGTTTTGGGATTTAGTAGCCTCTGTTATGAGTGATTATGAAAGTAGAAAAGAATGGCTTAGGGATTATGGGATAAGAATGGATTTATAATTAGTACAAAAGGTTGTTGGATAATTATGGGATTTAAAATTGTTATGAAATATTATAAGTAATGAATGTCAGCATTAAATCGTACTATTAAAAAATAATGGAATAATAGGTTATTTTAGAAGAATTTAAACTAAAGTGGTAAATGAGGGATATATTAATGAGATGAAGAATGATAGTAACAAAGCTAGTGTCAAAAGTAAGAAAAATTTATTAAAAAATACAATAAGTTTTTCTGTAATAGGATGGATTGTATTAAATTTAATAAATCCACTATTTATAAATATTAATGATTATACAAGAGAGTATAATGTATATTTAGAAAGGGTGTATTATGATAGAAATAATGATAACCTAGAAGAAAGAATTCCTAGAATTAAAAAAGCATTAAATATAGAAGATAGAGAGGAACATGTATTTATATATCCAGGAGATAGAAATCAAGTTTTAATGGTGCTTTATTCTGATAGTAATATGCATAATATAGGATTCTATGATATTGATTTTAATAAGTATTTAGAGGTTGATTGCGATATTAATAAATATGTTGAGAGATATGGAAATAAAGATGGTGGAATTTTAACAGAGAAAATTACTCCAAGTGAAGTTTTTATTATTTTAGCTCCAGAATCTGAAGTAGGAGCGAATAATTATTTGCTATGGGAGTCACCAACTTATGAAATGGGAATGGCTGCATTAGAATGGAATGACGGTGCAGGAAAAGAGACTATTAATGTCAATGGATTAGATTATATTGTTTACGGTGCAAGTGGATATAGGAAAAATAATAAGGGGGAGCCCATTAGTTCAATAAGTTATAAAAAGACTTTAAAATCTACAATTTATCATATTCTTGATAATTTAAGTTTGTAATAAGTATTTAATTAAATTCTAAAGTTTGGAAATGTAAGATTAAATATAAATATAAATATAAATTAGGCAATTGAGTGGTTGTGGTATACCACAACCACTCAATTACCTAAAATAAAAAAATCTTTTTGGATTTTATTGTATAAATATTGAATAATATATAACTGCATGTTAACATAATAAGTAAAATGTGGAAAATTTAAGGGAGATTTATATGATTGCGTTAATATTAGAGGTTATTATTTCGGTTGTTTTGAGCATTATTTCATACAATTATAAATGGTGGTTGCCAGTTATTGTTTTTCCGATTATCTTGGGTTTTGGAAATACAATGATTTCAGCAGAACCATTAGGAGAAAATAATGAAAGAAGAATTTTAGATGGAATTATAATGATTACTCAAGTTTCGTTTATTATTGGGCAATCTATAATTTTTTATAACAATATTGGTAAATGGTATGGTGGAGTAATAGGATTTTTTATTGCATTTTTATTAAGGGGATTTATGACCCCGAAAAGATGGATGTATGAATAATTAAAAACTTTAATAAAATAGGGCATATATAAGAAGGTAAATTATATATGCCCTATTTTTATATTTGGCTCTGTTTTAAAATAATGTTGATAAATAAAAATTATAAAAGTGGATAAATTTATCCACTTTTAATTCGTAGTAGTTTAAAAATTATAAATTACCGCAACCATACTATTTTATTTACCAACTTCTATTACTAATATATTAAATCAAAATTATCTCATTTTAATAGAAAGTGGCTTGAGTTGAAAAAGACCAGAATTTTCATCATATTCTCCAACGACAGCAACAATACGAATATTAAGTCCCACTCCAAAAGTATCAGGAACATTGTCTCCAGTAAGATGTAAATCAGAATAATTAACATTGCTAAATTGAAAAGAAGGTCCTGATGCTGTAGTTTCACTATAATCTCCAGCATAAATTAAATAGTCAAATCTTGTTTTATAATCTCCGTGTTTACTTACATAAGCAGTATTACCGTCAAACTCAATGGTTTTCCCCTCATATTTCTGAGCAAAGTCTTTAATGCGAGAATCAAACTCATCTTTTGTACTAAGAATGTCTGATAAATCTTTACAATTATCTACGGTTAATATTTCTTCTGACGTTTTGTTTACATCTAAATCATCTTCTACCTTAGGTTCTGTTGTATTTTCAGTATCTTTTACCTTAGGTTCTGTTGCACTTTCAGTATCTTTTTCTTTGAATGTATGATATTTAATAATAACTTCTATATCTTCTGATACCCATTCATCTGCGGAATAATCAGCATCACCACCGACAGATACTTCTTCAACCTCTCCATCTTTTGTAACCCAACCTGTAATTAAATCTTCAATCTTTTCTATTTTGATGTTCTTAAATCCTTTTGATTTAAAGTCATCAACAACCTCATTATAATCTCTGCCTTTTTGAACACTTGAACCTGATGGAGTTTTTGCTTCTCCTTCATGTTTATTTGAATTTGTACTACACCCAACTACCGCCATAATCATAATGCATGCCAAAAGTACAATAATAATTTTTTTCATTTTATTATCCTCCAATTATATTAATAAGTCGTGATATATTACAATTGTGTAATAATATATTTTTATTATACATCAGTCCTTCAATATAATTCCATAAGATTTAAAATATTACATAAATATTAGCTGAATATATATTGCATTTCAAATAGGATGTCTAAACGGATATCCTATCATGTCATACTAATTTCAACACTACTTTAAAACAAAGCTTTATATTTAAAAGTTATATTAAGTATAGTAGTAAAAGATAAAAGTTAATTATGTACAGTTATTTTGAATATATTTTATTAATTGATAAAATTGCTTTCTAGTAGGATATTTTTTATTGTTTTCAATTAATCCTATTGTAACTGGACTGAGTCTTGTAAGTTTAGCAAATTCCTTTTGATTAAAATTAAAAGATAATCTATGGTTAAGTATTATATTTGAAAAATCTTTACCCAGTACAAATCTATAATATTTATCATAGAGCTTCTTAGGTGGAACTTTTATAAGGGTACAAAATTCTAAGAAGTCATGAGGTCGTAAATACCCTTCATCAAATTCTAAATTCTGATTTTTATTAAGAAATATATTTACTCCATGATAAAATTCTTCTAATGTTACTCCAAGAGCAGAAGCTTTATCAAAATACTTTTCGTAAAGATTGAGTCTATTAGCCTCTTGGAAGAGATTAAATTCTAAGTGTACAAGCATCTCAAAGGGGTAAAGCGAGCAGATGTAATACTAAGAGAAATAGAAAAATACCTTCCTAAATTATATAAATCATTAATGGAAATATATAAGCATATAGGAGAAGAAAGTGAAGACGAAGTTATTAGAGAGCAATACTCTTTAATAGATGGTATATCTATAGACTTTGGTGTTATGCAAAAAACAAGAAAAGCTTACGTTATTAAAAGTGATTTTATATGGGATGACATTGGAAGCTTTTCAGCTTTAAGTAGGTATTTAGAAGAAGATAAAAATAATAAAGTAAGCGATAATGTATACCTTCAAGATAGTGAAAATTGTGCAGTTTTTGGAGAGAAAAACCTAATTATTGGATTTGGACTAAAGGATTTAATAGTTGTAGATGCTGGAGATGTTATCTTAATTATGGATAAAAATAAAGAGCAAGAAATAAAGCATCTATTAAATGATATAGTTAATGAGCGAAGGTATGGAGAATTTATGTAAATAAAATCATTATAGAGAATAATGGTTTGTAAAAATTAAGGCTATGATTTAAGTGTTTTACTTAAGTTATAGCCTTAATTTAATTTGAAAAATATTAATAAAGTGAAAAAGACCATAAAATATTAACATAACTCTATATATAATTAATTATTCCATTTATTGTAATTTTTGCGATCCAATATTATAATAATAAATAGAAAAATGTGAATAGGGGATTGCTATGAAAAAATTTTATGATGAGAATTATAACTACAAAGGCCATATTGATGAAGATGGTAGACTCTATGACGAAAAGTATAACTACAAGGGACATGTTGATGAAGACGGTAGATACTATGATGAGAATTATAATTACAAGGGTCATACTGATGAAGATGGTAGATGCTATGATGAAAATTATAACTACAAGGGGCACTCCGAGAAAGATTCTTCTAATGGGTGTTATTTAACAACAGCATGTGTGGAATACAAAGGATTATCAGATAATTGTAAGGAGCTTACATTATTAAGAAACTTTAGAGATAATTATATGAAAAATAATAGCTCTACTGATATAGATAAATATTACCAGGTAGCTCCAAGAATAGTAGATAAAATAAACAAGTTGGATGAAAATCTTAAAAATAAATACTATGACTATATATACTCTATAGTTAATAAATGCTGTACTTTAATAGAAAATCAACAGCTTGATGATACTTATAATGAATATAAACTTATGGTAGAAAAGTTATCTAATATATAATTTAAATAAGTAAAAGTAAGAAGGAATATATTTTTGATGGGGTAATAGAAGTAATATTAAAATAAGTTATCTTATAGGTATATTGTATAAAAAAGGCTCTATATATTAGACTCTCATTATGAGTGGCTAAAATATAGAGCCTTTTTTAATTAGGTTAGTTCATTTTCTATATAACCTTGATTTAATAAGTTTGGAGAAGTAAGCTTTATTCCTATAGCTCCAATTGGTGCAGTTATTAAAACACTTAAGATTGCTATGGCCTGCATTATTTCTCCACCAACTATGTTCATTTGAAGTGGAACTCCAGCTTTAGCAGACTGGACGGTGGCCTTAGGTAAATAAGCTATTATACAAAAGATTCTTTCCTTTAAGGTTAAATTTGTACCTATTAAAGAAATTGAAACACCTATAGAACGAATAGTTAATGAAATTATAAGCATTACTACACCTATCCATAAGTATTCACCCACTAGTGATGGATTTATAGCCATTCCAACAAAGGCAAAAAGATATAATTTGCCATACTTCCAAACTACATTTATTCCATCTTGAATTTTCTTAGCTAAATCATTTAAAAATGTTCTTAAGAAGAAGCCATAAATCATTATAGTTAATAATGAATTAAAGGAAGATAAATGCAATTCATTTTCTACATATCTAATTGCTATACAAATTCCTAAAGAAAAAATCACTCTAAGGCTGTTATTATTAATTTTTATTAATATCCCTTTAGTTATGTATGCTAGGACGAAGCCAACTAATATACTCATAACTATTGCTATAGGTATTGAAATTAATTCTGATGCAATAGATATAGATTCACCACTAATACTAGACATATATATACCTATAAAAGTAGTGAATAAAGTGATGGCTACTGTATCATCAGCTGAAGCCCCAACTAAAAGCATTTGTGGAATTGCTTTATCTTGCCCAATTTTTCTGTTAATTAAATCTACCATAGAAGGTACTAAAACAGCTGGACTTACTGCAGCTATTATAAAGCCTAATATGGCTCCTTGGACAAAGGAGAAGTCTAAAAATACCATAGATAAAAATGCAATTGCCAATCCTTCAAGGGTTGCAGGTACAATACTTAATAAAACTGCTGGCCTACCTATTTCCTTCATTTGCTCTAAGCTTATACCAAGACCACCTATAAATAAAACTGTTACCAAAGCAATATCCTTAATATATGTAGAAATATTTAAAATAGCTTCTGGAACAACATTAAGAAAAGCAGGTCCTATAAACATTCCTAATAAAATCATGCCTATAAGTGAGGGTAGTTTTATAAACTCAACCAATTTACCAGTATAATTTGCTAATAGTCCTATAAATATTAAACTTAAAATAGTTACTAAAACATTCATTTGTTAAGCCTCCTGTAGACTAATATAAGTAATGATATTTAAAAAATAAAAAAAGCTAATAATTTCTACAACAAAAAGAGTTGTAGAAGTCATTAGCTATAATAAGCGGTTTTGATAAATATCAAGGGAGAACTTCATTCCCTACAAGGGGAAATTATATCACAGATAAATAGAAAATAAAAGGATATAAAGTAGAATTATATTTGAAATAAAATTTCATTTAAGTTATAATTTAATGAAAGAAAATTACTAAAATGATTTAGATATAAAATTAGTAATAAACTACTTAAGGAAGTAAATCTTTTAGTAATAATTAAAGTGCAAATTACATAATGAAATTTTAGAAAGGAGAAAGCATAAAGAAATTAGAAGTGTAAAATTAAAATAATTCTAATTAGACTATGCTAAAGAAGACTATGAAGAAAATATTATGGGGTGGAGCAACAGCAGCTAGCCAATATGAAGGTGGTTTTAATGAAGGTGGTAAGGGACTAGATACACAAGATTGCCGTCCATACTTACCACGTACTTCTCAAGCAACTACAAAAACAAGACTCCTAAGTTTTGATACTGTTGAAGAAGCTAAAAACTGTAAGGATATAGGTAACTATGCTTTCCGTAGAGGGGTAGAAGGATTCAGTCATATTGATGAAGATTTAGAATTAATAAAGGGACTTGGATTAGATGTATATCGTTTTTCTATATCTTGGGCAAGAATTTTCCCTTTAGGTGATGAAGAGACTCCTAATGAAGAAGGTTTATTATTTTATGATCATATAATTCAAGAGTTAAAGAAAGCAAATATTAAAATATTTATTACAATGAATCACTATGCAGTTCCTTTGCATCTTGTAGAGAAATATGGTGGATGGAGTAATAGAAAAATGGTTGATTTTTATTTTAAATTTGCCAAGGTTGTTATTAATCGTTGGAAAGATGATGTTGATTTTTGGCTTCCTTTTAATGAGATAAATGCAGGTTATTTTTCTCCTTATAATGGTGTTGGACTTATTAAAGAAGAAAATGAAAAATATGATCAATCCCTTGTTTTTCAATCATTACATCATCAATTTATAGCAAGTGCAAAAACAATAGAGTATGGAAAAGATATTTGTAAGGGTAAATTTGGATGTATGATTTCATGTTTCTGCTATTATCCATTAACACCTAGACCAGAAGATAATTTTAAATTAGTACATGATGAAAACGTAAATCAATGGTTTTGTGCAGATGTATTAGCAAGAGGATACTATCCATCATATATGAATCGTTTCTTTGAAGAAGAAAATATTCAAGTGAATATGGAAGAGGGAGATGATATACTTCTTAGAAATAATGTTGCTGACTTTGTTTCATTCTCATACTATTCATCTAGTATTGTTACTATTGAAGATGCTGAGCAAACAGCAGGGAACTTAGTTGCAACAGTTAAAAATCCTTATTTAAAAGCAACAGAATGGGGTTGGCAAATTGATCCTATTGGATTAAGAACTACTCTTAATAAGGTTTATGACCGTTACCAAAAGCCAGTTATTGTTTCAGAAAATGGATTAGGAACTCAAGATATATTAAATGAAGACTTAACTGTCCATGATGATTATAGAATTCAATACCTACAAGAACATTTTACTCAAATTGAAGAAGCCATAAAAGATGGTGTAGATGTTAGAGCATATTTTATGTGGGGAATTATCGATATCGTTTCTGCAGGAAGTGTGGAAATGAAAAAACGTTATGGAGTAATTTATGTTGATGCTGATAATGAAGGCAATGGAACATATAAACGCTATAAGAAGGATAGTTATCAATGGTATAAGAACTTTATAGAAGAACATAAATAACATTTTAATGTAATTCTAATTAATAATTTTTGAAATTCAAGGCTGTGATTTAAGTATTTCACTTAAATCACAGCCTTAATTTAATTTATCCATTATTAAAAAATATGTACAGTATGTTGTAACATCTAACTAAAAGTTTTGTTAGAAATTTATAGAGGAACTTTAATTTTAAGATATATAATTAAAAGTATATATAAATTGTACAATATTTATTTGAGATAATATTCGAACTTGATAGAAAGAGGATTAATTAATCGTATTAGTAAGTGTAAAAGCTTTTACAGGAGGAAAGATATGGATGATAAGATAGTATATTTCATAAAAAAAAGAAATGAGAAGGGTCTAGAACTATTAATTGATTATTATGGTGGATTAATAACCTCTATAATAAAAAAACATTTATATAATCTTTACGATAAACAAGAGGAATGTATTGATGATGTTTTTCTATCTATATGGAATAACATTGATAGTTTTGATAGCTCAAAAAATACACTTAAAAATTGGATAGCAGCAATATCTCAATATAGAGCTATTGATTATAAACGTAAGTATTTAAGATTACTTAATGAAGAAGTTGATATAAGCCAAGTTGAAAATCAACTTTATCTAAACAATATTATTAATGAAGATGAACTTAGAAGTGATATAGAAGAATTATTGTGTTGTTTGAAACAAGAAGATAAGGATGTTTTTATAAAAAGATATATAGAAGGAAAATCTATGAAAGAAGTGGCTTTAGAAACAGGAATTAAAGAAGAGGTAATTTACAACAGAATATCGAGAGGACGTAAAAAATTAAGAAGAAAATATAGGAATGCAACTATTGAATAAAGGAGGATTATTTCATGAAAAATGATTATGAATTATTAAATGAAGTAAAAGTTGATTTTGATAATTATGATAATATTGAACTCAATGATTTGGAAAAGAAGAAAATGAAAAATAGATTAAAATCTAAAATAAATGTTAAAAAGAAAACTACTAAAAAAATAATAATTGCTGCATCAACATTACTAATAATTGCTGGAATAAGCATTAATACATTACCAGTACAAGCAGCTATAGAAGGATTAACAAATAAATTGGAGCAATTCTTTGGAGTAAGTGAAAATAAAGAGTATAATGACTACAAAAAAACTATAGGAACTAGTATAGAAGATAAGAAAATTATATTTACCTTAAATGAGGTTTTAATAAAGAAAGATAAAGCAATAATTAATGTAAAGGTAGATACTAGAGACTTTAAAAATAATCAAGTAATTACAATTTTCCCAAGTATATATGTAGATGGTAAAAAAGTGAGTGAAGGTGGGTCAACAAACTTTAATTATAATGAAGATGGTACTTACGAAATGCTCCATTTAGTTAATGTAGAAGATTTAAATTTAAGTAAAATTTCCAATATAGATATAGAGTATTTAGGGGGAGAATATAAGCAGTATGGTATAGAAAAGGGAATATGGGGGAATTGGACATTTAGTTTTAATTATGACGGAGAAGAAATAATGAAGAAAACTAAGGAAATAAGTATAAATAAGACTATTGATTTTGGAGATGGATATATATATAACATAAATAATGTAACAGTATCTCCAATAGATATAACATTAAAATATAATAGTGATTTAATGTATGAAGAAAAAATAATTAATGGTAATGATAGAACAAGAGATATTCAATTTACTGTTATGGATATTAATAAAAATATTATAGTTAAAGAAAATGGAAGTAACTCAACTGGGAATATGGCAACTGGAGATATGGAAGCTAATATGTTTCTTAATACTGAAGTAGAAGATAAATTAATGATTGTTCCCTATAAGGTGCCTGATAAAAAATATGAATCTATTGATGAAATGATAGCAAATAGAGAATATATTTTTGATGAAGCAATAGAAGTAGAATTGAAATGAGTTATCTTATATAAAGACTCTATATAAAATACTCTTCATGATGAGTGTCTAAAATATAGGGTCTATTTTAATTAGGATAGTTCATTTTCTATGTAATCTTAATTTAATAAAATTCATGAGGTAATCTTTATTTTCAATTCTTTCTAATTGTAGAAACATTAACTATAAATTATTATTTTCTATAAACATATTCTATATAGGATATGTTAAAATATATTTATAATAATATTATAAATGGGAGGGAAGTACCTTTGGGTAAAGGAATTAGTCTTGAATGTAAAAAGTGTGGATATAGTGCTACTATCTTTGAAGGAGTAGGTAGCAGAACTAAAGAGTTTGAAGAATTCATTAATACCTTTAAGGAAAGAGATAAAGAATTTATAAATTATATAATAAACAAAGGTACTACAGAAGAAAGAATTTATCATAATGCATATGGAAAATGTAATAAGTGCGGAGACTTATCTACAATAAATTATGTGAAAATTAAATATGATAAGGACAAGATTTTTACATTAGATAATAAATGTCATGTATGCGAAGGCAAATATGAGCCCATAACTTTAGAAGAAGTAAAAATTAGCAGTTGTCCTATTTGTAATAATAAGAAATTTAATAGCTTTATGGATATAGAATGGGACTAAAAATTTAATAAATAGATTTAAAACAAAGGTATTTTATTGACACCTTTGTTTTAATTTCGATAAAAATTAATAAATTCTGAATATTAAATTAAATTTTCTTTTATAAATATTAATTTAAAGTTTTTTAGTGTATAATCAAAGAAAACAATGTAGGAGTTAAAAGGCTATGAATGTTGAGAGAAAAAGAGATTTTATAATAAATGTAATTTACTTTTTAATAATCGCAGCAATAATTTATATAACTATAAAATATGCCCTTGGATGGTTCTTACCATTTGTACTAGGCTTCGGTATAGCTTTTATGTTAAAACCTCTTATTAATGTAATAACTAAGAAATTAAAAATAAATAGAAAAATAGTAGCAGGGCTTACTGTACTATTGTTTTATGCAACAGTAGGTGCATTATTTACATTAATTATAGTGAAAGTATTTATTGCATTAAAGGAAGTATTTATACAGCTTCCAGAGGTGTATAAAAATAGTATTGAACCAGCTATTTTTAATATTTCCAATAACATTGATATTTGGATAATTAAATTAGATCCAACACTAACTGAAACTATTAGAGAAATGATATCATCTATAGCTAAATCCTTAGGAACAATTGTATCTAGCATATCATCAGGAGTAGTGACTTTTGTTTCTGCAGCAGTTTCAATGGTACCGAGCTTCTTTATTATGATAATATTTACAATTATATCTTCATTTTTCTTTGCAATGGATTATGTGAAGATTACAGGATTTATAACAAAGCAATTTTCACCTAAGATGAGAAGTATTTTCTTTGAAGTCAAAGATTACATTGTTGGAACATTATTTAAGTTTGTAAAGGCATATTCAATAATTATTACAATAACCTTTATAGAATTATCCATTGGACTTTCAATATTAAGAGTAGAAAATGCAATAACTATTGCCCTTTTAATTGCTTGTGTAGATATATTGCCTGTTCTTGGTACAGGAGGAATAGTAATACCTTGGATATTTATAGAACTTTTTAAAGGAAATATACCATTTGCAATAGGATTAACTATAGTTTATGTTACTATTACAGTTATTAGAAATATAATTGAGCCAAAGATAGTTGGTCAGCAAGTAGGCTTACATCCAATAATTATGTTAGTTTGTATCTTTATTGGAGCTAGATTATTTGGATTTATAGGAATATTTGTTTTACCAATTATAGTTATAATATTGAAAAACTTAAATGATAGTGGAAAAATTAAAATAATAAAGTAAAAACACAGGAGATAAAAATTGGAAATAGAATTTTATGATAAAAATATAGTGAATAATGATAAGTTACTTTATGCCATAGTTGTATCTAGATATAAAGACAAATGGATATTTGTTAAGCATAAAGAAAGAGATACATGGGAGATTCCAGCTGGGCATAGAGAACCAAATGAGGATATAGATTATACAGCAAAAAGAGAATTGTTCGAAGAAACAGGAGCAAAGGATTTTAAAATCACATATGTTAATGATTATTCAATAACATTAGGAGAAGAAAAAAGTTACGCTGCATTATTTTATGCAGATATATATACTTTAGGTAAGTTACCAGATTTTGAAATTGGAGAAATTAGAGAATTTGAAGATATACCAAATAATTTAACTTATCCTAATATACAACCTTATTTGTTTAATAAGGTAAAAGATGAAATAAATAAATTTGTTTTTTAAAGCAAAAAATTATATTATTAATTTATGAAAGAAATGAGGTGAGGAATTTATGATGATGAATACTCACAAGTCTTTAGCTGTTTCTTTTATTAAGAATGTTGAATTAGATAAAAAGTTTTTAATTAATGATAAGCATTTTGTATGGGGAAATCTAAAGCCAGATTCAGTATCAAAATATAAGTTCAAAAAGCATTATTTTGATGAAAGTATTAACATGATAGTAAACAAAATATTGTTTCTATCTTCAATGACCGTAGATGATATATTTATAAGATATACTGTAGGTAAATTTAATCAAGAGTTAGGTGTTGTATGCCACTTCTTATGTGATTATTTTTGTGTACCTCATTATCAAAGGTGGGAATTTAAAAGTCCTGGGGCAGTTAAGGATCATGTTTTATATGAAAATGATTTAAATAAGTATAATAAATCTTATAATCTCAAGAAGGAAATAAACACTTCTTTAAATGGTGATGATATAAGAAAATATATAGATGATCTACAAGAGGAGTATAGCGGAATAGTTTCTTATGAAAAAGATTTACAATATGCAAGCCATATATGTAATACAACAATCAATTTAATTTTAGATGAAGTTGTCTTAAATCAAAAGATTAAAGAAAATATTGCACTAGTAATATAGAAAATTTAAGGAGTTATAACATAACTCCTTTTTTGTTTTATAGGAATTTATAAAAATTTTTCAATATTGTTGACTAAAACACTAGGATAAGCATATAATAATATTAAAAGAAACATATGAACAATTATTCATATGTTTCAGTGAATGGAGGAATAGAAATGGGAGAAAATAAAGTTGAAAGTTGTAATTGTACTGTAATTCATAAAGATATTGTTGAAAGGGTTAGAGAAAGTTTACCCAGCGAAGAAATTCTATATGATTTAGCAGACCTATTTAAGGCCTTTAGCGATTCAACTAGAATAAAAATACTACATGCTTTATTTAAAGAAGAAATGTGTGTATGTGATTTAGCAGCTTTATTAGATATGACTCAATCAGCTATTTCTCATCAACTTAGAGTATTAAAAGGTAATAGATTAGTTAAGTTTAGAAGAGATGGAAAAGTTATATATTATTCCTTAGCGGATGATCATATAAAACACATCTTTAATGAAGGATTTAAGCATATTTTAGAATAGAAAGTGGTGATAACTATGAATAAAAATGAAACAAAATTAATTTTATCAGGATTAACTTGTGCTAGTTGTGCTAATAAAATAGAAACTAGGGTAAATGATTTAGAAGGAGTTAAAGAAGCTAATTTAAACTTTACCACATCTACTTTAACTATAGAAGGAGATGGAAATAAAGAATTAAGTGATATTATTTTAAAGGCCAAAGAAATAATTAAGAAATTAGAGCCAGAAGTTAAGGTATTCCATAAAGATAATGAAAATGTAGTAGTTGAAAATGTAAATATATGTACAAGTAAAGCATGTTCAGTAGAAAATCATAGTTCACATGAAGAACATGGACATACTTCCAAAGATGAACACTCTCATAGCCATGAACATTCTCATGAAGATTCACATGAACACTCTCATGGACATTCTCATGATCACTCACATAGTGAGGCTATTACTTTAAAAGAAAACTTAAGATTAATAATTGGAGCTATAATTTTTGCAGTAGCAGTATTTTTAGATAGAGAATCTATGGTAACACTAGCTTTATTTATAGTAAGTTATTTATTAATAGGTGGAAATGTAATTTTAACAGCAGTTAAAAATATATTAAGAGGAGAAGTCTTTGATGAGAATTTCTTAATGACTATTGCAACCTTAGGTGCATTCTTTATTGGTGAATATCCAGAAGGTGTAGCAGTTATGTTATTCTATGAAATAGGAGAGTTATTCCAATCTTATGCAGTTAATAGATCAAGAAAATCAATAACATCTCTTATGAATATTAGAGCAGATTATGCTAATGTTATAAGAAATGGAAGAGAAGAAAAGGTAAATCCAGAAACAGTAAATATAGATGAAATAATCTTTGTAAAGCCTGGTGAAAGAGTTCCTTTAGATGGGATAATTGTAAATGGAAGTAGCTTTGTAGATACATCAGCTCTTACTGGGGAATCAGTACCAAGAGAAGTATTTAAAGGCGATGATATTTTAGCAGGTTTTATTAACACTAATGGTGTTTTAAATATTAAAGTAACTAAGAACTTTAAGGAGTCTACAGTATCAAGAATATTAGAATTAGTTGAAAATGCTTCTAATAAAAAGGCACCAACAGAAAAGTTTATAACTAGATTTTCAAGATATTATACTCCAGTGGTTGTTTTCTCAGCTATAGCTTTAGCAGTAATACCACCTTTTATATTAAATAATGGAAGCTTTAATGAGTGGTTATCTAGAGCATTAATTTTCTTAGTAGTATCTTGTCCTTGTGCTTTAGTAGTATCTATTCCTCTTGGATTATTTGCAGGAATAGGTGGAGCATCAAGAAAGGGTATATTAGTTAAGGGTGGAAATTATTTAGAAGCATTAAAGGATGTTAATACAATTGTATTTGATAAAACTGGAACTTTAACAAAGGGAGTTTTTAAAGTAACAGAAGTAAATACTGTTAATATAGATAAAGAAGAACTTATAAGAATAGCTGCAATTTCAGAAAGTTTATCTAACCATCCAATTGCACAATCTATAATTAAGGAATACGGAAAAGAAGTAGATTCAAAAGAATTAGTTAATTACGAAGAAATTTCTGGACATGGAGTAAAAACTCTATTAGAAGGAAAAGAAATATTAGTTGGTAACTATAAACTAATGGAGAAATTCAATATTAAGTATGAAAATGTTGATACAATTGGAACTATAGTTCATATAGCTATTAATAATGAATATAAAGGAAATATAGTTATTTCTGATGAAATCAAAGAAGGTTCTAAAGATGCAATAAAAGCATTAAAAGAAATAGGAGTTACACAAACTGTAATGCTAACTGGTGATAATAATACAGTGGCTGAAAAAGTATCAGGAATAGTTGGTGTAGATAAGGTATATGCAGAGTTATTACCAGGTGATAAGGTAGATAAAGTAGAAGAGATAATTAATGGTAATAAATCTCAAGGAAAAGTAATATTCGTAGGTGATGGAATAAATGATGCTCCAGTATTAGCAAGAGCAGATATCGGTGTTGCTATGGGAGGCATAGGTTCAGATGCAGCCATTGAAGCAGCAGATGTAGTTCTTATGAATGACAACCCAGAAGCTTTAGTTTCAGCAATAAAAGTTGCTAGAAAAACTAACAAAATCTTATGGCAAAATATAATATTTGCATTAGGAATAAAAGTATTAGTTTTAATTTTAGGAGCCTTTGGAATAGCTACTATGTGGGAAGCAGTATTTGCAGATGTTGGAGTTACAGTTCTTGCAGTAATAAACTCCACAAGATGCTTAAAATAAATAGGAGATAAATATATAAATCTTTAATTATAAGTAGAAGGTTTACGTTATAAATATTTTTTATAATTCCGAAATGAAATGAGGAATTATTTCCTTCAGTATTAAAAGAAAACAATATAATGCTAGGGCGACTTGGAGCTTGCGAGGTCGTAGCTAGCATTATATTTTTTCTTTTTTTATTGACAAATTTCATCAAATTAAATATAATTATTTGAGTTGAGAACATTCAGGCATAAGGGAAGCATACAAGATTACTTTTGTTTACACAGTTTAATTTTGTAAAGTTAAGACTTATGTATAACGCATCTGCTACGTTATACATAAGTCTAATTTTTTGTGCATTTATTTAATATAATTAAAGATATTTCCTTTTGACAAATAAAAATAAATTATAAAGATAATAATATATTTGAGATGCCTTGTTAAATAGATAACTTAAATTGTTTTAAAATACAAATAAAAGTGTTAAAATAATTAATATATATGAAAAATCGTGCTTTAAATAAAAAAAATAAAAATAGGAGAAATAATATGGAGAAGAAAAAAAATATTTCAATGGCAGTAATTAAGAGACTGCCAAAGTATCATAGATATTTACAAGAATTACTAAGAAATGATGTAGATAGAATATCTTCAAAAGAATTAGGTGAAAAAATTGGTTTTACTGCATCACAAATTAGACAAGATTTAAATTGTTTTGGAGACTTTGGTCAACAAGGATATGGGTATAATGTTAAGGATCTTTATAACCAAATTAGCATTATATTAGGTTTAAATAAAGAATATAATGCTATAATCGTTGGAGCAGGTAATATAGGGCAGGCAATTGCAAACTATAGTAGATTTGCACAAAGTGGTTTAAATATTGTAGGAATATTTGATGCAAATCCAAAGTTAATAGGAATTAGAATAAGAGATATAGAAATCCAAGATATTGATGTTTTGAAAAACTACTTATTAGAAAATTCTATAGATATTGGTATTATATGTGTACCTAGAATAAATGCACAAAAGGTAAGTGATATACTAGTTGAAAATGGAGTTACAGGAATATGGAACTTTGCACCTGTTGATTTATCAGTTCCAGATGAAGTAATAGTAGAAAATGTACATTTGTCTGAGAGTTTATTAACACTTATATACTTATTAAATGATAAAGAACAATGTAAGTGATTACATTATTAATTTGTCTTATTTCACAAATACTATTGAAAAAGAAATTTTATAAGTTTATAATTATAATTGAAGCTTAAGCTTCAATTATTTTTTGGGTATATTGTTAATCTTATAACAATATTTCTGGGGGGAAATATATATTATAAGTATTCAAAAATATCGTATATATAGTTTAGAAGGAGGACTTTGAATGGAATTGAAAAATTTAATTCTTGAAAAAGAAGAACACTTAGCAATTGTAACTATTAATAGACCTAAAGCTTTAAATGCTCTAAATTCAGACACATTAAAAGATTTAGATGCGGTTTTAGAAGATTTAGAACAAGACAGTAACATATATTCTGTTATCTTAACAGGTGCTGGAGAAAAAGCCTTCGTAGCTGGTGCAGATATTTCAGAAATGAAGGACCTTTCAGAAGAAGAAGGAAAAAACTTTGGCCTTTTAGGAAATAAAGTTTTCAGAAGATTAGAAAAACTAGACAAGCCTGTTATTGCAGCTATTTCAGGATTTGCACTTGGTGGCGGATGCGAATTAGCTATGGCTTGTGATATTAGAATAGCTTCAGAAAAGGCAAGATTTGCTCAACCAGAAGCAGGACTTGGAATAACACCAGGATTTGGTGGAACACAAAGGTTGCCAAGATTAGTTGGAGAAGGAAAAGCAAAAGAGCTTATTTACACATGTGCAATGGTTAAAGCAGATGAAGCTTTAAGAATTGGTTTAGTAAATAAAGTTGTACCTCTAGAAAGCTTAATGGAAGAAGCTAAAGCGATGGCAAATACAATTATGGCTAATGCTCCTATAGCTGTTAAGTTATGCAAAGATGCTATAAACAGAGGTATGCAAGTAGATATAGATACTGCAATTGAAATTGAAGCAGAGGATTTTGGAAAATGTTTCGCAACTGAAGATCAAAAAGAAGGAATGACAGCTTTCATTGATAAGAGAGCTAAAAATTTTTCTAATAAATAGTCAGAATAAAAAAAATATAAAAAATAGTTCTAAATTTAAACACAACTTATTTTAAGGAAAAGGGTACAATATCAAGGAGGTATATTTAATGAATTTTCAATTGACTAAGGAACAAGAACTAGTAAAAAAAATGGTTAGAGAATTCGCTTTGAAGGAAGTTAAACCAATAGCTGCTGAAATTGATGAAACAGAAAGATTCCCTATGGAAAATGTTGAAAAAATGGCTAAAATCGGAATGATGGGAATTCCATTTTCAAAAGAATATGGTGGAGCTGGTGGAGATACTCTTTCATATATATTAGCTGTAGAAGAATTATCAAAGGTATGTGCAACTACAGGGGTTATACTTTCTGCACATACATCTTTATGTGCGTCTTTAATAGATCAGTTTGGGACTAAAGAACAAAAAGACAAGTATTTAAAAGATTTAGCAACTGGTAAAAAAATAGGCGCTTTTGGTTTAACTGAACCAGGTGCCGGAACAGATGCAGCTGGTCAACAAACTGTAGCTGTATTAGATGGTGATAATTATATATTAAATGGATCAAAGATATTTATCACAAATGGTGGAGTTGCTGAAACATTTATTATATTTGCCATGACTGATAAGAGCAAAGGTACAAAAGGAATATCTGCATTTATAGTTGAAAAGAGTTTCGAAGGATTCTCAATTGGAAAGAAAGAAGACAAACTTGGTATTAGAGGCTCTTCAACTACAGAATTAGTAATGAGTAATTGTGTAGTTCCTAAAGAAAACCTAATTGGACAAGAAGGCAGAGGTTTTGGTATAGCAATGAAGACTTTAGATGGAGGAAGAATTGGTATAGCAGCTCAAGCATTAGGAATAGCTGAAGGAGCTTTTGAAGAAGCTGTTAATTATATGAAGGAAAGAAAGCAATTTAATAAACCATTAGCTGCTTTCCAAGGATTACAATGGATGATAGCAGAAATGGATACTAAAATTGAAGCTGCTAGACATTTAGTATATAAGGCAGCATGGCTTAAGGAAAATAAACTTCCATATTCAGTAGATGCAGCAAGAGCTAAGCTTTATGCAGCTGAAGTAGCTATGGATGTTACTACTAAGGCTGTACAAATCTTTGGTGGATATGGTTACACTAAAGAATATCCTGTTGAAAGAATGATGAGAGATGCTAAAATTACTGAAATCTATGAAGGAACTTCAGAAGTTCAAAAGATGGTTATTTCAGGAAGCGCTTTAAGATAAGGGGAGGATTTATAAATGAATATAGTAGTTTGTTTAAAACAAGTTCCAGATACAACAGCTGTTAAGATTGATCCAAAAACAGGAACACTTATAAGAGATGGTGTGCCATCAATTATAAATCCAGAAGATAAGCATGCATTAGAAGCTGCATTAACAATAAAAGATAAAGTTGGAGGAAAAGTTACTATAATAAGTATGGGACCTCCACAAGCAAAGGAAGCTTTAAGAGAAGCATTATGTATGGGTGCTGATGAAGCTATACTTATAACTGATAGAGCTTTTGCTGGTGCTGACACTTTAGCAACATCAAAGACATTAGCAGGTGCTTTAAAGAAATTAGAATATGATATAGTATTTGCGGGTAGACAAGCCATTGATGGAGATACAGCTCAAGTTGGACCAGAAATTGCAGAACATTTAAATATACCTCAAATAACATATGTTCAAGATGTAAAAATAGAAGAAGATGGATTGTTAGTTAATAGAGCTTTAGAAGATGGGTATGAATTAATTAAAGTTCAAGCTCCAGTTCTTTTAACAGCGATTAAAGAATTAAATGAACCAAGATATATGAATGTTGGATATATATTTGATACAGCAAATAAAGAAATTCAAGTATGGTCAGCGGATGATATAGAAATAAATAAAGAAGAGTTAGGACTTAAAGGTTCACCTACTAAGGTTAAGAAAACAATGACTAAGGAAACTAAGGGAGCTGGAGAGTTAATAAAAGAAACTCCTCAAGAAGCTGTAAAATATGTATTAGGAAAATTAAAAGAAAAACACTACATCTAAGATATATGGGAGGTAAAAAAGATGAATATGGCAGATTACAAAGGCGTTTGGGTATTTGCTGAGCAAAGAGAAGGAGAACTTCAAAAGGTTTCTCTTGAATTACTTGGTGAAGGTAGAAAGATTGCAGATAAATTAGGCGTAAAGTTAACAGCTTTATTATTAGGTGATAATGTAAAATCATTAGCAGATACATTAGGTAGACATGGTGCAGATGAAGTAATCCTTGCAGAAAGCAAATTATTAGAGCACTATACTACTGATGGATATACTAAGGTTATTTGCGATTTAGCAAATGATAAAAAGCCAGGAATAATATTCATTGGTGCAACATTTATAGGAAGAGATTTAGGTCCTAGAGTAGCAGCAAGATTATCTACAGGGTTAACAGCAGACTGTACAGTTTTAGATGTTGATGTAGAAAAAGCAGATTTACTTGCTACAAGACCAGCTTTTGGTGGAAACTTAATGGCAACAATTGCTTGCCCAGATCATAGACCACAAATGGCAACAGTAAGACCTGGAGTATTCTCAAAACTTCCTGATGAAGAAAGAAGTTTCACAGTGGAAGAAGTAGAAGTGAAATTAGAAGATTCAGATATAAGAACTAAAATAGTAGAAATAGTAAAAGAAACTAAAGAAATTGTAGACATAAGTGAAGCAAACTTTATAGTTTCAGGTGGTAGAGGTGTTGGAGCTAAAGAAAACTTTGCTATTTTAGAAAAATTAGCAGAAGCTTTAGGTGGAACAGTAGCTGGATCAAGAGCAGCTGTTGAAAATGGCTGGATAGAAAGAGATTACCAAGTTGGACAAACAGGTAAGACTGTAAGACCTAATATATATATAGCTTGTGGTATTTCAGGAGCTATTCAACACGTAGCAGGTATGCAAGAATCAGATATGATAATAGCAATTAACAAAGATGCTACAGCTCCAATAATGCAAACAGCAGACTATGCAATAGTTGGTGATTTATTTAAAGTTGTCCCTGAAATGACAGCTCAAATAAAAGCACTAAAAGAAGATTAATAGATAATGAAAAAATAAAAGAATGAAAAAATGAAAAAATGAATGTGTAAACTCCCACGGAGTTTAATAAGTATAAGAATTAGATATGAAATACTTAGAATTTCTGAAGTAATTCAGAAATTAATCTATAATTATTTCATTATTAATTTTTTAATTCTTCACATTTAAATTAGGAGGTTTTTTAAGATGGAAAAGATTTTTGTAATTGGCGCAGGAACTATGGGAGCAGGAATTGTTCAAGCTTTTGCTCAAAAGGGATATGAAGTTATAGTTAGAGACATAAAGGATGAATTTGTTGAAAGAGGAATTAATGGTATCAACAAAGGATTATCTAAATTAGTTGCAAAGGGAAAGATGACTGAAGAAGATAAGGAAGCAATCCTTGGAAGAATATCTGGAACAACAGATTTAGCTCTAGCTGAAGATTGTGATTTAGTAATTGAAGCTGCTGTTGAAAATATGGCAATTAAGAAAACTATATTTGCTGAATTAGATGAAATATGTAAGGAATCTACAATATTAGCTTCTAACACTTCATCTTTATCAATAACAGAAGTTGCATCAGCAACAAAGAGACCAGATAAGGTTATAGGAATGCACTTCTTTAATCCAGCTCCAGTAATGAAGCTAGTTGAAATTATAAGAGGTATGGCTACATCTCAAGAAACTTTTGATGCTGTAAAAGAATTATCAGTTGCTATTGGTAAGGAACCAGTAGAAGTTGCAGAAGCTCCAGGATTTGTAGTTAATAGAATACTTATTCCTATGATTAATGAAGCTTCATTCATTCTACAAGAAGGAATAGCTTCAGTAGAAGACATAGATACTTCAATGAAGTATGGTGCAAATCACCCAATGGGACCTTTAGCTTTAGGAGACCTTATAGGATTAGATGTATGCTTAGCTATTATGGATGTTTTATATAATGAAACAGGTGATACTAAGTACAGAGCAAGTAATCTTTTAAGAAAGTACGTTAGAGCTGGATACCTTGGAAGAAAGACAGGCAGAGGTTTTTACACTTACTAAAATTAAGATATATATTACCGAGAAAAGCTGTTGCAGTAAAATGCAACAGTTTTTTTGTATATTAAATAATTTATTTTTATTAATATAAATTATTAGTTAGATATTATTTAACTATATGATATAATTAATTTTAGATATTAAGAGAATATTTTGTAAAAATTTAGGGGAAACCTAAGGTAGTATATAATATGAGGTGAAAACATGGATTATAGAAATGTAAAATTTGAAGATGATAAAGTTATAATTGAAGGAGTACGAAATTTTAATATAAAGCAAATATTAGAGTGTGGGCAATGTTTTAGATGGGATAAGATAACAGATGAAAATTATATAGTCGTTGCCTTTGGAAGAGTAATAGAAATACTTCAAAAGGATGATGAAGTAATAATATATAATTCTAATGAAGAAGACTTCAATAATATTTGGTTATATTATTTTGATTTAGAAAGAAACTACGATGAAATTAAAGCTGTATTAGCACAGGATGAAATACTAAGGAAAAGTGTTGAATTTGGTTATGGTATTAGAATATTAAATCAAGATCCTTTTGAAATGCTTATAAGCTTCATAATATCTGCAAGAAATAGTATTCCTTCAATAAAGAAAACAGTTAAGAAAATATGTGAAAACTGGGGAGAAAGAATAGAGTACAAAGGTGAAATCTATCATACTTTCCCAACTCCTAAGGCTATAAAGAATGCCACATTAGAAGAAATTCAAGGAACAGGAGCATCTTTTAGAAGTAAGTACATAGTTGATACAATAAAAAAGGTTAATGATGCAATAGAAGTTAAAGAAGATATGGCACTTAATCCAGATAAGTATCCAGAAAGACCAGAAATTCTTGATTTTGATTTAGATTATATAATGAGTTTAAATGATGATGATTGCCATATAGCTCTTCAAAAGTTTATGGGAGTTGGAGCAAAGGTAGCAGATTGTATAATGCTATTTTCAATGGCTAAGCATTCCTCATTCCCAGTAGATGTATGGGTTAAAAGAGCTATGATTCATTTCTATGTAGCACCTGATGTATCATTAAATAAAATGAGAGTTTTCGCAAGAGATAAGTTTGGAGTATTATCAGGCATGGCTCAACAATATCTTTTCTACTATGCTAGAGAAAATAAGATAGAAGTATAAAGAGTGATGACGCACAATGGGAAAATTAAAGAATGAAGAAATGAAGAAATGAAGAAATGAAAGAATGAATAAGTTAAAGAGTTAAAGAATTAAAAAGTGAAGAAATGAAAAAAATGTAGAATTAATGAAGAAACTATCATGGAGTTTCTGTAAAATATATTAATTTGAGGCTTGAATAAGGCGGAATTATACTCTCTTTATGGTGGGAAGTTAAATAATAAAACTGTAGCTATAGAGAGAGTATTTTATTATATCGTAGCTTTTAATAAGAATAGCAAATATTTCTATAAAATAAGCAATAATATTATTGGAAAGTAATTGTAATAAATATATAATTATCTTATTGGATTTTCAATAATAAGTAATAAATAATCATAGCTTTTATATAGTAACAAATACATTAGGAGAAGATCTGTAATACTATAAATACAGGGGGAAGAAAAATGTATTATTTAGGAATCGATGGAGGCGGAACTAAGACTAAATATCTATTAATTAATGAAAACTTACAAAAAGTAGCAGAAAGGGAAGGCTCAACTATTCATATCCATCAAGTTGGGGTTGAAGGAATAAAAATTCAAGTAACAGAAAATATTTCAAAGATATGTAATGATGCTAATATAGAATTAAAGGATATTGGATATATATTTGCTGGTGTTCCTGGTTATGGAGAAAGTATAGATGATATGGAGAAAATCGACAAAGCTTTTGAAGATATTATCAAAGTTCCATATTCAATAGACAATGATGCTGTTAATGGATGGGCAGGAGGTACTGCTTGCAGGCCAGGAGTTAATGTGGTTGCAGGAACAGGAAGTATAGCATATGGAAGAAATTCAGAAGGGAAATTAGCTAGGTGCGGAGGATTTGGACCTGGGATAGGTGATGATGGAAGTGCTTATTGGATAGCTCTAAAAACTATTAATGAATACACCAAGCAAAAGGATGGAAGAAAAGAAAAAACTGTATTAGTTGATATTTTAGAAAAAGAGTATGGAGTTACTTATAAGTATGAAATCGTTGAGATAGTCTTTAATAAATTAAAGTTTAATAGAACAGAATTAGCAAAGTTTTCAACTATATGTTTCTTATCAGCAGAGGCAGGATGTCCAGCATGTAAGAAAATATTTAAAGATGCAGCGGAATCAATATTTGAACATATAAAAGCTATAGCTAAAGAGTTAAATTTTACTGATGAGTTTGTAGTTTCATATACTGGTGGAGTATTTAAAGCAGGAAAATATGTTTTAAACCCATTAAAGGAAATGATTAAGGAGTCAGCATTGAAATGCTATTTACAAGAACCAGCTTTAGATCCATGGAATGGTGCAGCATTACTTGCATATAACTTAGGTGGTAATACAGTTCCTGATAATGTAATGGAAATATTAAAATAAAATTTTGATTAAAAAGTGATGAACTGTTATATATGATTCTGCTTGAAATATTTAACAGTTTATTCATTTTTAATAGTTTATAATAATGATATAATACAAATTGGTGATGGTATGAGGATTATTGATTTGAAGTTATATTTACTAATGACTTTAGCATGTGGACTATTAGTTTTTTTTGCGTGGAAAAATGAAAGAGAAAAGCCTTATGGAAAATTAATAGACAAAATTAAATATTCTTTATATACAATTTCTATATTATGCTTGATATTAGTTATATATTTAAAATTTATGACTAAAACTAAAGGGATACAAATATATTTTAAAGATATAATAAATATTTCTTTTTTAGCATCCATAGAAATGTTATTATCAGCGCAAATAAGTAGAAGTATAATTTCATTTATAAGAAATAAAGCCCTATCTACTAAATATGGAGGTAAGGAGCTAACAAAGAAAGAAATAGACTACATAAATAATAGTAAAGAATTAAGCTTCAACTTATGGGGTTATATATTGATGTTTATAATATGTGGAATTATATATAGTATTATAAGTGAATTTATATTTAAGGAATATAAAATAGAAGATACCTTAATTACTGCTTTCTTTAGTACCATATGTTATTGGTTTATTTCAGTAAAATTATTTGCAAATAGCAAATAAGAACTAAATATTTATTTTATTTTAAGAAACTTAAAAATATGAGTTTCTATTTTTTTTGTTAAAAAAGATTTAATTAGAAAAATTTTCTTTTTAATTATATTTTATGTTATAATCGAAATAGAAAATTAATGAGGTGAATTTAATGAGTGCAATAGTAGATAAAAGCTCTAGAACGCCCCTATATTTACAACTTATGAATATTCTTATAGACATGATAGAAAATAACCTACAAGAAAATGAACAGATACTTTCCGAAAGAGAAATTTGTGAAAAATATGATGTTAGTAGAACTACAGTAAGGCAAGCTATGGATGAGCTTGAGAAGGAAGGATACATATATAAACTTCATGGTAAAGGAACCTTTGTATCACCTAGAAGAATGAATCAAGATTTAATTTCTTTTTATTCATTCACTGAAGAAATGAAGAAATTAAATAAAACCCCTAGCTCAGAAGTAACTGGATTTGAAATAGTTGAAGCAAATGAAAAAATAGCTGATATATTTAAAATTAATATAAAAGATTTACTATACAAAATATCTAGAATAAGAAAAGCTGATGGATTACCTATGATGTATGAAACTACTTATTTACCTTTTGATAGATTTAAAGGATTAACAAGAGAGCAATTAGAAAATAATCCTATGTATGATATTTTAACAAAATCCTTTAATGCAAGAATTACATCAGCAGAAGAGTACTTTATGCCTATATTAACTAACAAGCTTGAAAGTGTCTATTTAGAGATTAAGGAGGGGAGCCCTAGTTTAAAAATAGAAAGGCTTACATATGAAAATTCAAAAGTAATAGAATATACAGTAAGTGTTGCTAGAGGAGATAAGTTTAAATATAGGGTAAAATTAAATAACAACTAAAAAATAAAATTTTTTTAAAAGAACTGGTAATGACAACATTACAAGTTATGAAAACTTAAATTTAAATATTCATTTTAAAAAAGTATTTAATAAAATAATTTTATATAAATAAATATAGAAAAAGAAATAAAAGGAGTGAAGGATTATGAAGATATTATCAACAAGAGAAATGCTAAAAAAAGCTCAAAGAGAAGGATATGCTGTACCAGCCTTTAATATTCATAACTTAGAAACCCTAGAAGTAGTTGTAGAAACAGCAGCAGAATTAAAATCACCAGTAATATTAGCTGGAACTCCATCAACAATTGCATATGCAGGAGGAGAATTTATAGTTGCTATGGCAGAAACAGCAGCAGAAAAATATAATATTCCAATAGCAATACATTTAGATCATTTTGAAGCAGTAGAAGAAATAAAACATTTTATTAATTTAGGCTTTAGATCAGTTATGATAGATGCTTCCCATGAAGAATTTGAAAAAAATATAGAAATAGTTAAAGAAGTAGTTGAATATGCACATAAATATGATGTAACAGTTGAAGCAGAACTTGGTAGATTAGGTGGACAAGAAGATGATTTAATAGTAGATGAAAAGGATAGCAAATATACTAATCCAAAGCAAGCAAGGGAATATGTAGAAAAGACTGGAATAGATTCATTAGCAGTAGCAATTGGAACAGCTCATGGATTATATAAGGGAGAAGCAAAGATAGATTTTGATAGACTAAAAGAAATAAGGGATATGGTAGATGTGCCATTAGTATTACATGGAGCATCAGATATACCAGATGAATTAGTGAAAAGGGCAATATCCCTAGGAGTATGCAAAGTAAATGTGGCAACAGATTTAAAGATTCCATTTTCAGATGCAGTAAAGAAATACTTTATAGAAAATCCAGATGCTAATGATCCAAGAAAGTATATGACACCAGGAAAAGAAGCTATGAAAAAGGTAGTTGAACACAAGATTATGGTTTGTGGAAGCAGTGGACGAGCATAAGAAGATCTTAACATTTAATAAGATATAATAATATTTTAGAGGAAATAATATTAGACTATAACTTAATATTATTTCCTCTTATTAAATTATAAAAAAACATATAATTTTTTTGATTCTTTAAGATTGTTAATATTCCTACAAGTTATCAGAAAATTCTAAATTATTAATATAGGGATAAATTAACTGTTATAATAAATATTGGGGAACAATGTTTAAAAATATTTATATAGGAGGATTTTGGTATGTTTCAATTTGAGACTCAGTTGAAGAAATTAAAGCACGAAGTTTTAACAGAAGTTGCTAGATTAGCTAAGAATGGAGATTTATCCACTGAATCAATAGAAAAAATTCCTTATGAAATCATAAAAGGGGACAAGGCAATGTATAGATGCTGCGTTTATAAGGAAAGAGCTATTGTATTAGAAAGAGCAAAACTTGCTGCAGGTTACTTAGCTAATGGGGATAATATTGATGATGAGTTTGTAGATATCAGAGAAGAAGACCAAATCATTTACGTTATTGAAGCGGCATGTGATAGATGTCCAATTAATAAATATAGTGTTACAGATTCTTGTAGAGGGTGCTTAGCTCATAAATGTCATGAAGCATGTAATTTTGGAGCAATTCATTATGTAGGTGGTAGAGCTTATATTAATCAAGAGCTTTGTAAAGAATGTGGAATGTGTAAGAAAGCATGTCCTTATGATGCAATAGCAGAAGTAATGAGACCATGTAAGAGAGTTTGCCCTACAGGAGCTTTAGATATAAGTCAAGAAGATAGAAGAGCAATTATAAAGGAAGAATCATGTGTTAACTGTGGTAGCTGTATGACTGCGTGTCCATTTGGGGCTATTTCAGATAAGAGTTTAATAGTTCCAGTAGCAAAGAGACTTGCAAGAGGAAGAAAAATGTATGCTATAGTAGCTCCAGCAATTGCAGGACAATTTGGACCTAAGGTTAGCTATGGACAAATTAAAAATGCCATTAAGAAATTAGGCTTTACTGATATGTTAGAGGCTGCCTGTGGAGCTGATGCAGTAACAGTTCATGAAAGTAATGAATTTGTAGAAAGAATGGAAAAGGGAGATAAATATATGACTAACTCTTGTTGTCCAGGCTTTTTAAATTATATAGAAAAAACTATGCCTTCAGAAGTTGAAAGAATTTCTGGAACAGTATCACCTATGATAGCAACAGCTAGATATATTAAAAGCATTGATCCAGAAGCAAAGGTTGTATTTATAGGACCTTGTACTGCTAAGAAAAATGAAGCAGCCAAAAAATCTGTAAAGGGAGCAGTAGATTATGTTCTAACTTTTGAAGAAATATTAGCATTATTTAATGCCTTTGATATAGAAGTTGAAGAATGTGAAGAGGAATTAGTTGATGAAGCATCAATTTATGGAAGAGGCTTTGGTGCTCATGGTGGTTTAACAGCAGCTATTGAAAATTATATTAGAAGCCAGGGCTTAGAAGTGAATTTTAATCCAGTAAAAGCTTCAGGTGGAATAGAAATTAAAAAAGCTATGACTATGGGTAAGGTAGGAAAGTTACAGGGAAACTTTATCGAAGGAATGATGTGTGAAGGTGGATGTATAAACGGTGCTGGAACTATAGCTACTCCATTTAAATCTAAATCAACTTTCAATAAGATAAATGCACAAGCTTCTAGAAAATCAGTTATAGATAATGAAAAAATAAAAGATTTTGAAAATATTGATTTAGAAAGAAAATAGGTTATGGGGCTACTTAAGTAGCCCCAAATTTAAAATTTAGAATGTAAAATGTAGAATTAATGAAGTAATTTGTACCAAATTACTAAAAATATATTTATTTTGTAAACTCCAAACATGGAGTTTTTTCTTTTATAGTATTATTAGTTTTATAAATAATATTGGTAATAATTTATGAATTAATTGGAAAGATTAATATTGATATTTTTAAATTTTTTATATTCAATAAGGGATTAAACTATAATAAAGAAATATTATCTACATTATTAGTCTTATTATCTTCCATATATTTATTAGATTAGTCTTAAATAATGCAGGAGTACATATAATAAAAGAGTGAAAAAGTAAAAGATGCTATAAAATAAAGAAAATAGATATAAAAATAAGGAAATAGAAACTAATCAATGAGAAATGGTAATATTTATTAATTTTAGTGAAAAAATATAAGGATTCCAATTTGAAAAAAAAAAATCAAAATATTATTATAAAATTGTTAGCACTTAAGAAAGATGAGTGCTAATATAGATATAATAATAATAATAATTTTATATATATAATTAGGAGGGATTTTTTTATGAATATCAAACCACTAGCAGATAGAGTAGTAATTAAGAAACTAGAAGCAGAAGAAACTACTAAAAGTGGAATAGTTTTAACAGGTGCAGCAAAAGAAAGACCACAGGAAGCAAAAGTTGTAGCTGTTGGACCTGGAGCTATAGTAGATGGAAAAAGAGTAGATATGGAAGTAAAAGTTGGGGATAAGGTACTTTATTCAAAATACGCTGGAACTGAAGTGAAAGTTGAAGGCGAAGAGTACACTATTTTAAAACAAGACGATATTTTAGCAATAGTTGAGTAAGGGAGGAATAAATTATGGCAAAGATGATTAAATTTAGCGAAGAAGCTAGAAGAGCAATGCAAGTAGGCGTTGATACATTAGCAGATACTGTAAAAGTTACATTAGGACCAAAGGGAAGAAATGTTGTATTAGATAAGAAATTTGGAGCACCTTTAATAACTAATGATGGTGTTTCAATTGCAAGAGAAATCGAATTAGAAGATCCATATGAAAATATGGGAGCTCAATTAGTTAAAGAAGTTGCTACTAAAACTAATGATGTAGCAGGAGATGGTACTACTACAGCAACACTTTTAGCACAAGCAATAATTAGAGAAGGTTTAAAGAATGTTACAGCAGGAGCAAATCCTATTTTAATTAGAAATGGTATTAGAATGGCTGTTGATAAGGCTGTTGATGAAATTAAGAAAATTTCTAAACCTGTTGATGGAAAAGAAGATATTGCAAGAGTTGCAGCTATTTCAGCAGCAGATGAAGAAGTAGGTAAATTAATATCTGATGCTATGGAAAAGGTAGGAAATGAAGGAGTTATAACTGTTGAAGAATCAAAATCAATGGGTACTGAACTTGATGTAGTTGAAGGTATGCAATTTGATAGAGGATATGTATCAGCTTACATGGTAACAGATACAGAAAAAATGGAAGCAGTTTTAGATAATCCACTAATATTAATTGCTGATAAGAAAATCTCAAATATTCAAGAATTACTTCCAATATTAGAGCAAATAGTTCAACAAGGTAAGAAATTACTTATTATAGCTGAAGATGTTGAAGGCGATGCTATGACTACATTAGTAGTTAATAAATTAAGAGGAACTTTCACATGTGTAGCTGTAAAAGCACCAGGTTTTGGAGATAGAAGAAAAGAAATGCTTCAAGATATAGCTATATTAACAGGTGGTACAGTTATATCAGAAGAACTTGGCATAGACATAAAGGAAGTAACTTTAGATATGCTTGGACAATGTGAAAGTATAAAAGTTACAAAGGAAAATACTACTATAGTTAATGGAAAAGGAAATAGTGAAGCTATTAAAGAAAGAGTTTCTCAAATAAGAGCTCAAATAGAAGAAACTACTTCTGAATTCGATAAAGAAAAATTAACAGAAAGATTAGCAAAACTTGCTGGTGGAGTTGCAGTAATTAAAGTTGGTGCTGCTACAGAAACAGAATTAAAAGAAAAGAAATTAAGAATAGAAGATGCTTTAGCAGCTACAAAGGCAGCTGTGGAAGAAGGAATAGTTCCAGGTGGTGGAGCTGCTTATGCTAATATTATAAATGAAGTAAATACAGTAACTTCAGATATTCCAGACACTCAAGTTGGTATTAATATCATAGTAAGAGCATTAGAAGAACCGATGAGACAAATAGCTACTAACGCAGGTCTTGAAGGTTCAGTTATCATTGAACATGTTAAGGGTTGTGAAGCTGGAATGGGATATGATGCTTTAAGAAATGAATATGTAAATATGATTAAAGCTGGTATCGTTGACCCAACTAAGGTTACAAGATCAGCACTTCAAAATGCTGCTTCAGTAGCATCAACATTCTTAACTACAGAAGCTGCTGTAGTAGATATTCCTCAAAAAGAAACTCCAATGCCAGGAGCACCAGGAATGGGAATGGACGGAATGTACTAAAATTCAAATAGAAAAGATACTAATGGGATTTTTTCCTACTAGTATCTTTTTTTATTTATTATTTAGATAAAAGTGTATATTAGTGTATAATAAAAATTCATAAATTATAACTAGATAATTAATTTAAATAAATAAGAATTAGGGAAAAATAACAAATGATATATTAATTCACTTAAAATATCAAAATATGGAATATTATTTCAAAGCATATAGACTTTAGAAGACTTGATTTGTATAATTTATATATACTTTTATATAGTTTATAAAATAAAGGAGGAGTAAAAGTGGAAATATATTTAAAAAATATTTTAAATATAATAATATTTACTGCAATTATATTAATACCTGTTAAAATAACTAACTATTTAATAAATATAAAAAAAGTCAAACTTAATAGATGGATTATTGGGACAAGCTCCTTTACTTTCTATACATTATTTAAAGTTTTTTTGGATGAAGTACCATCTTTTATAGATAATATTGTAAAAGTTATCTTTATTTCTTTTATAGTTATGTTTTTTGAAATTTCTAGAATGAATTTTATGGAAAACAATTATAAAGGAAAAATTGATTATACTAAATATCTTAATAAATAACTTTTGATAAAATGTTAAAGCAAGAAATAATTTATGATTTTGTAAAAGAAGAGTGTAGAAAGCAATATCTATCTGGAGGAATAAAAGGTGTTGATGCTAATACAGTTGCAGTAAATGTTAATATGCAGAGATCAAATGTAGTGAATCAGTTTAAGAAACTAATAGATATGAAGTTGATATATAAAAGTAATGGAAGACCGGTTTTATATTATGTTGACTCAAGTATTGTAGAATATGAAATAAAGAGTCAAGAAGAAGTAGACTTTTTTAATATAGATAAATATCTAGAACACAAAAGTAAGAATTTAATCAAGAAAGGTTTTAATAAGGAAGAGATTAGGAGAAAAATAACCAGAGAGGTAAATGATTACATAAAAGGGTTTCTTGAAGCAACAGAAAATAGAGGTAAAAGCGAAGAAAATATAATACTTGATAAAGAATATGTAGTTGGAGTTGAAAGTAATTCTAATAAGACAATTGCAATAGCCTATGATAAGTATGGAAATGAAATATCATCAGGGGAAGCTGGTTTAGGTAATTTAGTTATAAACAAAGAAGAAGCATTAAAGAATATAGAATTTTCTATATTAAAATGTATATCTAATTTAGATGAAAAAAGATGTATTCATCTTTACTGTGGATTGCCAGGAGTAGATACTGGAAATAATAAATTTATTATAAAAAAATATTTAGAAGAAAGATTTCCTATAAGTATAACTGTTATGAATGATGCTGAGCTTACTTTAAATTCAGTTTTAAAGGGGAGAAATGGAATACTTGTAATATCAGAACTTGGTTCAATAATATACTCAAAAAATAATGAATCTAAACTTAGATATGGAGGATATGGTCCCATTCTTGGTGATAAAGGGAGTATATATTATGTGGTATTAAAATCATTTGAAATAGTAATTGAAGAAAAAGAATTAGAAAATAGTTTTAGTAATTTATCAATAAATATAATGAATTCATTAGAATGTAAGACTATTAGTGAGTTTGTTGAGAAGGTGTATTCTTTAAAACAAGAAGAAATATTAAGAGTTTTCCTTGTTATAGTAAATGAATATAAAAATGGAAATGAAAAAATTATAAAAATTTTTGCAGAAGCAGGAAGATACTTAGGAAAGTTAACTTGTAGAGCATATAAGCTTTTAGAAAATCAAGAAGAGATACCAATAGCTATAAAAGGAGACTTAATAAATAAAGTACCAATAGTTAAACAATTCTTTATTAATGAAATTAATAAGGTTATTAATAATTATAAAATTATTAAACCTAATGTGAAAGCAGCAAAAGGAGCTTACTATATTGAATTTAATAAATCAAGAAGCTGGAAGTAGAAGGAGGTTTTTATGATAGTAAGAGAAAGGTTTATAGTAACTGGAGATATTAATGATGGAGGAATAAGATATTTTTCACAGATGAAAGCAGCACCATTAAAAATAACAGGGTTTTCTAAGAAAAGTGGAGATAGAACAATCTATATAGAAGCACAAGGAGAACCAGGAAATATAGAAAAATTTAAAGAAGTATTATATACAGGAAATGGATTTTTTAAAGTAGAAAAAATTGAAAGTAATAAAATAGAATTAATTGAAAATGAAAGATATTTCTTAGTAAAGTAATTTTACTATTTAATAAATAAAATAAGGTAAGGGGTATTAGAAAATGGAAGCAATTATGAAATTTATGGATGAAAAAATGATGCCGCCAATGGCGAGACTATCAGAACAAAAGCATTTAAAGGCTGTAAGAGATGGTATTATATCTACATTATCATTAATATTAATAGGATGCTTTTTCTTATTAATAATTAATATACCTATAACTCCATGGAAGGACTTTATAGCTCCTTATGCAGCTAAAATAGTATTACCATTTAGAGTTACAATGGGACTTATGTGTTTATATGCTAGTTATGGTATGGGATATTCACTAGCGAGATCTTATAAATTAGATGGAGTGTCAGGTGGAGTTCTATCTATGGCAGGATTATTAAGCTTAAATATACCATTAAATGTTACTGATAAAGCTACAGATACAGCATTAGGATGGGTTTTAAAAATGGAGTATCTTGGTGGAGCAGGAATGTTTACTGCAATTATTAGTATGATTATAGCAGTTGAAATATTAAGATTTTGTAAAACTAGAAAATTAACTGTTAAAATGCCAGAGCAAGTTCCAGAATCAGTATCAAGAAGTTTTGAAGCACTAATACCAGCAGCAATAATAATTACTCTTTTCTGGATAGTAAGAGTAATGTTGGATTTTGATGTTAACATATTTATTACTAAGTTATTTAGCCCTTTAGTAAATATAGCTGGAAATACTTATCTTGGAGTATTATTACCAACTTTATTTATATGTTTATTATGGGCATCAGGAATTCATGGAGTTTCCGTTATAGGATCATTATTAAGACCAATATGGTTAGTTTTACTTGATGAAAATATGGCTGCAGCGGCAGCAGGTGGAATTGCTAATAACATAGGTACAGAAGGTTTCTTTGATTTATTTGTATGGATTGGAGGATCTGGTGGTACATTAGCACTTTGTATATTATTCTTATTTTCAAAATCAGCGTATTTAAAGCAGGTTGGAAAATTCTCAATAATTCCAGGGTTATTTAATATAAATGAACCAATAATGTTTGGAGCACCAATTGTTCTTAATCCTATACTTGCAATACCATTTGTAGTTGGTCCTGTAATAAATACAACAATTACTTACATTGTTATGAGTTTAGGGCTTGTAAATAAGGTATCAGTAATGGCACCATGGGTATTACCAGCACCAATTAAAGCAGTTATGGCTACTAATGATTGGAGAGCAGCTATATTAGTTATGATTAATTTTGCAATTTCTATAATTATTTTCTATCCATTCTTTAAGATGTATGAGAAGAACTTACTTAAGGAAGAAAATCAACAAGTTGAAAATAGTATAACAATGTAAAACTTAAAGTGAAAGGTTAGTATTAATCTTTCACTTTTAATATAAGCAAGATATTACATATTAAAAAAGGAGATTATAATGAAAAATGAAGTTTTTAATGGTATTGATAATTTAGAAGAAATAAAGAGTATAGTAGGAAATAAGAAGATTGGATTAGTAACATCAACAAGCGGAGTAAATAAATCCTTAAAATATACTGTTGATATAATAAATGAAAATTTCAATTTAATCTCCCTTTTCTCTCCTGAACATGGACTTAGAGGTAATCTTCAAGCCGGAGAAGAAGTAGAAAATTATATAGATGAAAGAACTGGAGTTAAGGTATATAGTCTATATGGGAACAACAAAAAACCATCATCAGAAATGATGAAAGATATTGATATCTTATTATTTGATATTGCTGATGTAGGGATAAGATATTATACCTATATTAATACAATGGGATATTGCTTAGAAGCTTGCAAAGAAAATAATAAAAAGATGGTTATATTAGATAGAATAAATATTTTAGGTGGAGAAAAGATTGAAGGCAACTTGCTTGGAGAAGAATATAATACAATTGTTGGAATGTATCAAATACCAGCAAGATATGCTTTGACTATAGGTGAATTAGCAAATTATATTAATAGTATAAAAGGAATTTATTGCGACTTAGAAGTAGTTAAAATAAAGGGGTGGAAAAGATGGATGTATCAAGATGATACAGATATTATATGGATTCCCCCATCACCTAATATGCCAACCCTTGATACAGCTATTCTATATAGTGGATTATGTTTAATAGAAGGTACAAATATATCAGAAGGAAGAGGAACTACAAAACCATTTGAACTAGTAGGAGCACCCTGGATAGATGGATATAAATTAGCAGATATAATGAATAATAAAAATTTATCAGGAGTAAAATTTAGACCAGTGTTTTTCACTCCTATGTTTTCAAAATATGAGAAAGAGCTTTGTTCAGGAATTCAAATTCATATACTGAATAAGAAAATAATAAATTCTTATGAAATTGGAATAAATCTTTTAGAAGAAATTATCAAGCTTGATATGAATAATAAATTAGAGTTTAATTATTATAATGAATATGGCTATTTCTTAGATGCATTACTTGGAACGGACATTATAAGAAAAGAGCTAGGAAGAGGAATAACTTCAAGTGAATTTTTAAATAGTATAGCTAAAGAAGAAAAGGATTTTTTTGAAAAATGTAAGAAATATTATTTATACAAATAATATATAAATATATTTTATATAAGCTCTATAATACCGTTAGTAATATTGATAGAATTATATCTATAATTTATAATTATAGTAAATATCTTATTAGTTAAATAGAGGAGTATTATGGGAGCAAAAAGCAAAAGAAAGAAGATTAGGAACATAAGGATAACTATATTAGTAATTGTTTCAGTAATATTAGGAACTACATTATTAATAAGTTTCAATAATTATAAAGAAACAATTAAAAAAATAGAAGTTAAAGAATCAATTAGAGATTTAATTATAACTATTAATGCAGTAGAGATTAATGATTCAATAAAATTTGAAGATTTAGATACAATAAGGGAGATAAAAAATGAAAATGGTGAAAAATTAAAAACCATAGTTAAGTATAGAAATATAGAGGATTATAATAAAATAGAAATTTTGACTTTAGAAGATGCAAGAAAAATATTAAATGATGAAGTGGATTTTGTTATTAATAAAAATGGAGAATTTTTAAATATAGAGGAAAAAAATTAAATTAAGAAGTATCAATTATAAAAAAGTTGTTATAATTGATACTTTTTTTGTTATATAAATAAAAAATATAAAGATTAATTGACTAGTTATTATAAATAATGGATAATATTTCAAGTGAATAGTTTAGTTTGAAAATTTTAGGAGGATATTATGGGATTTTTAGTATTAATAATTGGACTGTGTATAGGAAGTTTTTTGAATGTATGTATTTATAGAATACCTAGGGAGGAATCTATAGCTTTTCCAGCATCTCATTGTACAACTTGTGGGTATGAGCTTAAAGTCTTAGATCTTATTCCAGTTATAAGTTATATATTTTTAAAAGGAAGATGTAGAAAATGTGGAGAAAAAATATCCATAAAATATCCATTAGTTGAAGTGCTAAATGGAATATTATATTTATTAATATATTTAAAATTTGGATTAACTTTTAATTTTATTGCCTATAGTATTTTAGCTTCATTATTAATAGTAATTTCTTATATAGATTTAGAAACTAAGGATATATATTCATCCACAACTATATTAGGACTAGTTTTAGGTTGTGTGTACATATTAATAGGATTGTATACAAAAGATACAACTCTAATTAATAATCTTTTAGGTGGAATTATTGGATATTTAATTATATATCTAATAGTAGTAATTACAAAAGGCATGGGACAAGGTGATGCTGAAATAGCAGGAATATGTGGATTATTTATAGGGATTAAAGGAATTTCAGTTAGTTTATTTATAGCTATAGTACTAGGAGGATTAGTAGCATCAATAATATTACTATTTAAATTAAAAGATAAAAAGTCTGAAATTGCTTTTGGACCATATATATCAATTGGAACTATCATTTATATTATGATAGGAGAACAATTATTGTCACTTTATCTAAATTTTTTCTTTTAAAATGTGAATTTAATTTAAATATAAATTATGCTTGAAAAAGACTAAAGTCTATATTATGATGATGAATGAATAGTTAAATGGTTAAAAAAGGAATTTTTTTTAAAAATATAATTTAAAATCAAAATTTAACATAGGAGTGAATTTTATGGCTATAGTTCAAAAGAAAAGGCTTGGAGATATCTTAGTAATGGCAGAAAAAATAACTCCATTTCAATTACAAAATGCTTTAAGAACACAAAAGCTTTTAGGAAAAAAATTAGGGGAAGTTTTAATTGATAGCGGAATAGTTTCAGAAGGGGATATTATAGATGCTATAGAAGAACAAACTGGAATAAAGAAAGTGGATTTAAACAATGTTAATTTTGATAAAAAAGCCATTAAGATAATACCACAAAATCTTTGTATTAAATACAATTTAATAGCCTTTGGTTTTGAGGAAGACAAAATAATGGTGGCCCTTTCAGACCCATTAAATATTTTTGCAATAGATGATATTTCTATATCAACAGGATTAGAGGTTAAGACATTTATTGCACCAAAGAAGGATATTAATAAATTTGTTCAAATTAATTATAGCAGTGAAGAAGTTAATAAAGCAGCACAGGAACTCTTAAAAGAAACCTTAGAATCAAGAAGTATATCTTTAGATGTGGAAGAAATTGATGATGTAAAAAATGCGCCAGTTGTAAAGATGATAGAGTACTTATTTAAAAATTCAGTTGAAATGAGAGCTTCAGATATACATATTGAGCCTTATGAAAAAGAAATAAGGATAAGATATAGAATTGATGGTGAGCTTACAACAGTAAATACTCTTGGAATAGAAAGCTTAGCACCATTAGTAACAAGGATAAAAATACTTGCAAATCTGAATATAGCCGAAAAAAGGATACCTCAAGATGGAAGAATAATAACTAAGGTTGGTAATACAGATATAGACCTTAGAATTTCTATTTTACCAACTGTAAATGGTGAAAAGATAGTAATAAGAATATTAAGCAGAGAAAATTATAAGCTAGGTAAGGAAAGTCTTGGATTAACTAAAAAGAATCTTGAAAAATTAGATAGTATAATTTCAAGCCCTCATGGAATAGTACTAGTTACTGGTCCTACAGGAAGTGGTAAATCCACAACTCTTTATACTGTTTTAAGTGAACTTAATTCTAGCAATGTAAATATAGTTACAGTAGAAGATCCCGTTGAATATACCTTAAATGGCATTAATCAAGTTAATGTAAATAATAAGGCAGGATTAACCTTTGCAAGTGGTCTTAGAAGTATACTAAGACAAGATCCAGATATAGTTATGATAGGGGAAATAAGAGATGAAGAAACTGCACAAATAGCAATAAAAGCAGCTATTACAGGGCATTTAGTTTTAAGTACTCTACATACAAATGATGCACCATCAACTATGACTAGATTAGTAGATATGGGAGTTGAACCCTATTTAGTTGCAACCTCTATTTCTGGAATAATAGCTCAAAGATTAGTAAAGAAAATATGCTCTAATTGTAAGGAAGAATATATAGCTTCAGATTACGAAAAAAGTGTATTTAATATAAAAGAAAATGAAACTCTGAAATTGTACAGAGGCAGAGGCTGTGGCCATTGTAATAATAGTGGCTATAGTGGAAGAATAGGTGTCTATGAAATAATGGAGATAACAAGAGAACATAGGGATGCAATAAATAAAACTAGAGATTCAAATGTTTTAAAGGATATCTCAATTAAAAATGGAATGACAACTCTTGCAGATGAATGTAAGGAATTAGTTTTAAAGGGTGTAACTACCCTAGAAGAACTTGCAACTATAACTTTATTAAGAGATATATAAGGGGGGATAAGAAGTTATGAAAAAATTTAAATATAGAGCTATGACAAAGGATGGAACTAAGAAAGAAGGAACTTTTGAAGGTAGCTCAAGAGATGATGTAATAAATATGATAACTTCTAGTGGATATTATCCTCTAATGATAGAAGAAATAATTGAAAGTAAGCAAATTGAAATTAAATTATTTCAAAGAGTAACAACAAAGGATTTAGCAATTTTCTGTAGACAGTTTTACACTATGCTAGATGCTGGAGTTACAATAACTAATTGCCTAAATATATTATCGAATGAAATTCCAAATAAAAAGTTAAGAGAACTACTATCTACAATAGAAGATGATGTTAAAAAAGGAGAACTATTATCAGAATCTATGGCAAAGCATAAAAAATACTTTCCACAGCTTTTAATAAGTATGGTAGAGTCAGGAGAAGTTAGTGGAAATATAGATGAAATGATGCTTAGGATGTCTGTGCATTTTGAAAAAGAAAACAAGCTTAATAATAAAGTTAAATCAGCTATGACCTATCCAAGTATGCTAAGCATAGTAGCTGTAGTGGCAGTTTTCTTTATTATGACCTTTGTAATGCCAACCTTTGTAGAAATGTTTGAAGGAGAAGGAATAGATCTTCCATTAATAACAAAAATCTTACTTGGTACAAGTAAATTCTTAAGTAATAACTTAATTCTCATATTAATAGCTATAGGAATTGTAATTGTATTATTTAATATATACAAAAAAAGTCCAAATGGAATAGTCAATATGAGTAAATTAAAGCTAAAACTACCCATAATAGGGGATTTAAATAAAAAAATAATAGTATCAAGATTTACAAGAACACTTTCAACCCTATTAGCATCAGGAGTATCACTAGTTCAAGCACTACCAACAGTAGCGGGAGTCCTAGAAAACAAAATAGCAGAAGATGCAATAATGAAAATAAGAGACAGAGTAGTAAGAGGAGATGGATTAAGTTCACCTATAAGAGAAAATGATATCTTCCCTAAAATGCTATCCTCAATGATAAAAATAGGAGAAGAATCAGGCTCCCTAGAAGACATCCTAAACAAAACAGCAGACTTCTATGACGATGAAGTAGAACAAGCAATACAAACAACAACCTCTATGATAGAACCACTACTAATAGTAGTTATGGGAGTAGTTATAGGAACAATAGTAATCTCAATAATGCTACCAATGTTTAATATGTACACAGAAATGTAATAAATTGCAGAGAAAAATGAAAGAATGGATTAGTAATGAAAGAATGAAAAAATGAAGGAATGAAATTAAGAATTCCCGAGATTTTAACTTCACTATTTCATTATCCTCTCTTACTTCTTTATCATTTTGTGTAGCAAAGTAATTAGTTTATATTTTAAAAAATTAATATAAAGAAAATAAATAACAAAAATCAAGGAGGAATTTATTATGGTTAAAAATTTAAAAAACAAGAAAAAAAAGAAAGGATTTACACTTATCGAACTTATTATAGTTATAGCAATTATAGCTATCCTAGCAGCAATAGCAATTCCAAAGTTCGGAGATATTAGAAAGGACGCTGCATATAAATCTGACATAGCAAATGCTAAAACTATAGCAAATGCAGCAACAACACTTTTAGCAGACCAAACATTAACAGAACTAATTTATGTTGATGAGGAAATTACTTCAGGTAATAAAATTGAGGAATATTTACAAAATCCGCCTAAACCAAAAACTAAGGGTTATGCACAATTTGTAGTGGAAATAAGTGGAGATACTGTTACTGTTTCAATGACTAAGACAGCAGGTTCAAACACTAGTACTTACAAATTATTCCCAATAGCAACAGGAACTCTATAATAAATTTATATAATCCATAAGCAAAATGCAGATAAAATCTGCATTTTGCCAATATAAAAAATATTTTTAGTATAGCTAAATTACGGAAGTTTTGATATTTAGAAGCTCTGTAATCCTCAATTATTTCATTTTTTCATTTCGATTTTGCGTAAGCAAAAGAGAAACTTCATTCTTTCATTCATTTAAACTCCCTTAGGAGTTTATACCTTAATTATGCATTATGCATTATCCATTATTAATTGTAAGTCGGGGGTGATTCAATGCCAATCAATCTATCCAAATTAAAAGAAATAAGCAGTATGGACGTAAAAGATATAGGAAAACTTTTTAAGAAGGAAAAATCAGAGGACTTAAATTCTTCTTATGAAGTAAATAAAGCTGAAAATAAAAAGAAGACTAGGGAAAAATCAAAAAGTGTTTTATCTATTGATCTTGGAAGTAATTCAATAAAGTTAGTAGAGGGAAAATTTAATAAGAATAAACTTAGTTTAAATAAACTAATTCAAATACCTACTCCAGAGGATTCTATATCTGATGGAAGAATACTTAATCTTCAAGCTATTATAGATATATTGGATTTTTCAATAAAGGAAAATAATATAAAGGCTAAGGATGTAATATTTACAACTAATTCGTCTTCAATAATTAATAGAGATATTACAATACCTATAGTTGAAGATGATGAAATGGAAACTGTAATTAGATATGAAATACAACAATATTTACCTATAAATTTAGATGATTACATAATTCAATTTGTAGTTTTAGATGAAATTGTTGATGATGTAGGAGCAAAATTAAAGGTAAATGTAACATCTTTCCCAGAAAAAATGGCTTTTTCATATTACAGTGTAATAAATTCCTTGGATTTAAATCCTTATGCATTAGATGTTACTTATAATTCAGTAAATAAAATAGCTAATTATTCACAGTACACATCAAAGGATGGACAAGTTATAGGAGGTACTGTTGCTTTTGTTGATATGGGAGCAACCTCTATTAATGTGGCAATATTTAAAAATGGTAAATTAGATTTTACAAGAATGATAAAGTCTGGTGGAGATAATATAGATTATGCTCTAAGCCAAAGCTTGAATATGTCAATAAAATCAACAGAATCTATAAAGATAAAGGAAGCAGATCTTTTAAGTAATAAAGAAGATGCTAAAAATGAAACTATAAGAAAGGCTGTTGATGATATATTAGAAGAGCTAGAAAGAATATTACAATTCTATATAAACAAATCTAATACAAATATTGATAAAGTTTATATTTATGGTGGATTATCAAACTTAAATAATATTAATTTATATATAAAAAATAAATTATCAATGGATATAGCTAGAATAGATAGGGTAAGTAATATAGATATAACATCAACTGATTTACTAAATGAAAATATTGGACAGTATTTAAATGCCATAGGCGCAATTATAAGGTTATAAGGAGGACATTTTATGATAAGAGATATGAACTTTTTCGCCGCATATCAAGGTCAGAAAAAAGAACAAAAAAATAAAAATATTTATGTCTACTCCTTAGTAGGTTTTTTATCAGTATTTATAGTTGGAACTTTAGCATGGAATAGTACTAATATATTTTTATTAGATAATAAAATTAAAGACTATAATGAAAAATTAGAAAAAGAAGATATAAAAGTCAAAATAGAAAAATGGGATGAAATAAGTAAAAAAGATGATATTTTAAAGAGATATGATAAGGAATTAAGCAATATTGTAGATGGATTAAAAACCAGAGAAGTTGTAACAACAGGGCTTTTAGACAAATTAAGCTCAACATTGCCAACAGAAGTAACATTTAATAGTATAAGCATAACTAATACAGATATTTCTATTCAAGCAGTTTCAACAAGTAGAGTTGCAATTGGGGAAATAGAACATAATTTAAAGAAGCTAAACAATATACAAGATGTGTATATTTGCGGGATATCAGGGGATGAAAATTATACCTTTGATATAAAATGTGTATTAAAGGATGTTGAGTAAAATGAATATAAGTAAGAGAGAAAAATATTTAATAGGAATTTTAGGTACTGTATTAATATGCTTTGGTTATTATCAATTTATTTATAAAACTCAAGTTGAGAAACTATCTGCAAAAAGAGATGAAAAAAGTAAAGTAGAAGAAAGATATAATGAAGTTACCCAGGCTATAAACAGTCTAGATTCTAAAGAAGAAAATCTAAAAATACTAAAATCAACAGTTCTTGATAAATCTAAAAAATTATACCCAGTAATAATGCAAGAAAAAATAATAATTGAATTAGATAAATTACTAAATGATAGTGGTGTTAAAGGAAATATTGCCTTTAGTCCAATAGAAGCCTCACCAGTAGAAAAATTTACATTACCAGAAGTAACAAAACCAGAAAGTTCATTAAAAGCTATAGCCAATGAATATTTAGGAGATATAGAAAAAACTAGTGATGAAGTAGCTAATAATGAAAGCGCTAATACAGCTACAGAAGGTGATGAAGGACAAACATCTCAAGAGCAATCATCATCAAATGCAGCAACATCAGAACAACTTAAAGTGGCAATTAATTTTTCAGGAAGCTATGAAGCCTTAAAAAAGTTTATTTCTTCAATTGAAAATTATGAAAGAAAAATAGTTATTACAAATATATCAATATCCTCAAAATCTCAAGAAGAATTAGCTGGAGTTATGAATTTAGAATTCCATGCAGTGCCTAAATTAGCAGATGAAGATATGGAATATTTAAATTGGACACTAAATAATGTATATGGAAAAGAAGTTTTATTTAGTAATGGAGCAGCCAGTGGAGCTTATGCATCTACTATAGAGGAGAGAAATAATCAGGAAGATATAAATGATTTTGTTATGATGGTAAAATCTTCTTTATCAGAATTACCTACAGTAACTATTGGTAGAGCAAAGGATGATACTAGGGAAAGTTATATTTATTCTGATAATGATAAAATTGAAAATATAGAAATATCCTTAGAAGAGGTATCAGGAAAAATATATTATAAATATAATACTTCTAATTCCTATTATCCTAAAGATAATTCTATAGAGGGGAAAGAGTTTACTCCAAAATCAGAAAATATAGTTCTTGAAATAATAAGCGAAAAAAGATCTGAAGTCACTGATAATTCAGGTATAAAATTAAAAGTAGTTAACAATACATCTAAGAAGGTTGAAATAATAGTTAAAGATGACGATAATTCAAATCCTAGAGTGACAGTAACAAGTGAAGGTTATACTGTTAATGTTACTAAGAAGTAGGTGTTAATATGAAAAATAGTAAGGTAAGAGCAAAGAAAGGGATGACATTAATTGAGGTAATAATTAGTGTTGCCCTTTTAGCCATATTAATAATCCCTTTATCATCTTTAGTAATGTCTAGTTTGAAAAATAATATAAATGCAGAAGATATGCAAAAAGCAAGCTACATAGGACAAAAGGTCTTAGAAGAATTAAAGGCATATGATGAAATTAAGCTAGAAGAGGAGTCTAATGAAAAGTATTTTGAACTTTTAGATGGGGATAAAATAGTACAAAAGGATGAAGAATTTTTAGGAAGCTTTGATAGAAATATTTATGGGAATCCATCAAATGGAAAGGATAAAGATACTTATAGAGTAGATGTAAAAGTAGAAAAGGATGCAAATTTTCAGTATGAAAATATTAATAACCGAGATAAAAATAATAGTGCAAGCTTTAAGCTGAATTTTACTAATGATAATAATATTAAAGATCCATTAGGTTTTAGTTATTCAATTTCCAATAAATTAATAATGGAAATAGAGAAGGATTCCAAGATTTTAACTTTGTACAATGAAAGTAATCCTACTAATAAGTTAACTATAAGTAAAGCCAATACAAATAATAATATTATATTTTATATTGAAGATAAATTTTCTAAAGATGTAAATATAGAATTTAAAAATAAAACTGAAGAAACTATAGAAATTCATATGATAAAGGAAAATAGTAATTTTCTAGGAATGAAAATATATTCAAGTAGCGGTAATACTATTCTCTATGAAGAAAATGCAGAAGAGGAAAATAAAATTGGTGATATGTACAATTACACAGTTACTGTTATGGATAAGAAAAATAATATTTTATTTCAAGGAATGTCTAATAATAATGTGAATATAGAATAAAAAATAGGCTTATAGGGGTGATAAAGGTGAAGAGAAGGAGAAAGAAAAAGGGTTCTACCTTTGTAATAGTAATTGTAGTAATGGCAATTATTTTTACAACAGGAACAACAATATTAGCAGTTACAGCAAATGATTATAAAATGAGAATTAATCAAAGTAAGAAGCTTCAAAATCTTTATGAGGCAGATTCAGGATTAGATGTAGTTGAAAATATAATAATAAAAACCTCACAAGAAGCCATAAAGTATGCAGATAAAGAAGTAAAAAAGGAATTTACAAAATTAGAAGATAAAGATAGAAGCAAAGAAAACTTAAATAAAGTTTTTAAAGAAAAGTTTTATCAATTTTTAACTATAAAAAATAAACAGTTGATTAATGAAGAAGAAGTAGATCTTCTACAATATTTAATTTTAGAAAAGAAATATATAAAATCTATTCTTGAAAGTGGGGCATTAGAGCTTGAATTAGCTGTAAAAAGTGAAGAAAATAGCTTTTCCATAGAAATACCAGAGAATGGATATAAAATTGAAGATGATGGAATTTATATAAAACTTAATTCAACCTTTGAAAACATTGAAGGGCAATTAAGGAATAAGAAAACTGTTTCTACTGAATATATAGTAACAGCACCAGAGTATAATTCAGAAATAACATCAATAAATATTAATCCTGTTTTTGATGGAAAAGCTATTACTGCAGATGGAAATTTAAATATAGAAGGTGTAGAAAATAAAAGTTCTGCAAATATAGTTGGGGATATATGGATACAAGGAAATAATAAATTAGGAAAAAAACCAGAGTACACTTTTGATAAATATATAGGTGGAATAAAGCTAGATAATACAAGCTTTAATGTTAATGGAAATATATATACAGCAAATACTTATCATTTAAGTAATAATACCCAAAGTACAGTAAATGGAGATATATTTGCTAAAAATATCTATGTAGGAAAATCTATAAATTCAAATATTTCAAAATCAAATAATGTAACCTTTGAAAATAATGTTATTGTAAATAATGATTTAGCTTTAAATTCTACCAATAGTAATATAGTAGTTAAAAACAATTTCTATGGAATAAATGAAAAGACAACAGAAGTTTCAACAGCAGAAAGAGCCTTAAATTCAAGTAGTATTATTGTAAATGATATAAGTAAAACTTCTACAATTACAGTAAATAAGAATTCTTATATTATGGGTATTGCATACTTAAATGCAACAGATGAAGATGGCAATAAGTATCAAACAGGAGAATCAGTAGCAGTAAAAGGAAACTATTTAGCCTATACAGATGTTAAAGATATTTTTAATCCAGCAATTAATTTTACTTTAAAATATTATTCACCACTACAATTATTAGAAAGTAAAAATGGAAATTCTAATGCTACTATGAAGGCTGATTATTTCTCAGAATATTACTCTAAAAATACTAATTATTATAAGTTTAATGATGGTGGAGTAAAGCTTGAAGGAGCTGTTAAATCAGTTGGTACTAGCGTAAAAGATATTACTGGCCAGATACAAAAAGCTAATATAACAGATGTAGATTTAGATTTAGTAAAAGAGCAAAGAAATGAATTTGCTAGAAACGTATTTGCTATGGGAGATGCCACAGGCTACAACAATTTATATTCTGGACAACAAGTTCAAAGAACAGTTAGAAATCAAGTTGATTTTAATAAAGTTAAGGAAGTTGAAAATAAAACCTTTAATAACAGTGAGGGAATAGTTGTTTTAAAAGGAAAAGAGAATGATACCATATCAATAAAAGATAATAAATATAATGGACAAGATATGAAAAGAGGATTAATTATAACTAATGGCGATATAACAATAGAAGGTGATTTTATCTTTGAAGGAAATATAATTACAACAGGAAATATATTTTTAAAAGGTGAAGGTAAAAGAGAAATTACTTATAATCCTCAAGTTATAAGAAATATATTATCCTTAAATTATAATGATTTAAAAGATGTATTTATAAAGTCAGAAAGTAGCAGAGAAGAAATAAAAGTTACATCAGCTTCAGAACTATATAGTGTGGATAAGTTCCTAAAAAAATCCTTATGGAGAATTGTTAAATAAAAGAGGTGAATTTATTGAAAAGAAAGACAAGAGGTTTTACTGTATTAGAACTAATAATTTCTATTAGCCTAATGGTTATAGTCCTTGGGGTAATTTATACATTTTTCTTTAGTAATAGTAAAACCTTAGCAACAACAGAAATAAATTCAGATCTTCAAATGGAATCAGAAGGAATTTATATGGAGCTATTACAATATGGTACACAATCTGAAGCTATAAAGAAAATTAATAATATACAAATAACAGATTCCAATAAATATAATTATGAAGGATTACCTGAAGATGGGAAGTTAGATGTAACTGAAGTAACATTTAAAATAGGTGTGGAATATTTTTCCTTTGTATATAATGCTGCAAACAAAACATTAACCTTAAATAAGGTAAATGAGTTTGGAACAGTAATTTCAGATACAAGTTTAGGACTTCCAAGGGATTTATCAAAAAATGTTACAGAGTTTAAGGTTAGGCCCTTAGATTATAGAATGAATCCAAAGGGAAACTTTAGAGAAACCACAGGGTTAGAAATTTCTTTAGTTTTAAATAAAGAAAAAGGTTATTCAAATGTAACTATGCCAGTTAGTGTTATAGTTAAGTTTAGAAATAAAAATTAAGGGGAGGGGATAAAATGATTAATAAAAAGAAGGTTAAGATAATAAGTATTATAACAACTTTATTTGTTATAGAATCTTTAATATCCCTTAGAAGTTTAAATGCAAAAGCAAATGGGATAGCTTCAAAACCTAGCTTTACAATTACAGATTTAAAGGCTACCCCAAATCCTGCAAAGGTTGGTGAAGATATATTAGTTTCAGGTAAAATAAATCCTTTAGATTTTGAAACAACTGCACAAGCAAAGGAAATAATTTTAGTCTTGGATGTTTCCGGAAGTATGAGTGATTTAGTAACTTTAGAGCAAGGGTGTGCTGAAGAAAGAGAACGAAAATGGGTTTGGGATATTTGGCCTTTTAAGGGGCATTATGAAGAGGGTTATTGTGCAACTCATAAAACATTTGGAGAGCATAATGGAACAAGCACTAAAATAGAAGAACTTAAAAAGGCAGCAAAGGCATTTGTTGAAACTATGAGAAATGTTCCTAATCTAAAAATCGGTATAGTAAAGTATGCATCAGATGCCACTATAGTATCAGAATTAAAAAATGCTACCGATACATCTTTAGTTACTTCTATTAATAACTTAAGTGCAAATGGTGGTACTAATATAAGAGAAGGACTAAGAAAAGCTGCATTTTTACTTAATAATGTAAATAGTAATGCTAATAAAACAGTAGTATTAATGACAGATGGAAATCCAACTTATTATTCTACTTATGATATTCTAGATAATACTAATCCAAAAAGAGAAGGAACTGGTAGTTCTACTAATACTGCTACAATGACTTATACTAAAAATTTAGCTAAAGATAAAATAGGAGCTAAGCAATATAATGCATATTCCATTGGATATGGACTAAATAGTGATGGTACCAAATATCTTAAACAGATACATGCATCTATGAAAAACTTACCAGATAATACTGACATAATTGAAAAAGATGGTTTTTTCTCAAAAAGTGAGGGTTCAATAACAGAAATATTTAATCAAATAGCAGAAAAAATAAAGAATAGCTATGAAATAAAAGATGTTTCCTTAGATATAAAATTAAACCAATCCTTTAACCTTAATATTGGAAATAATAAAGTTAAAGTTGGAAATATAATTTATAATAAGGTTTCTGATAATACTAGTACTGGGAAAACTAGGTATCATGCTGATCCTGTTAGCTTTAGCTTTATTGTAAAGGGTAGTCAAGTTGGGCAATCACAATCAATATTAAATTCTATTGATATTAATTTTTTATTTGAAAATACAAATTTAATTGAGAAAGGTAGTGTTGATGTAAAAGTAGATATAGTAACAAATGAATTACCTAATATTTCGGCTACACTTATAAGTGAGAATAATAAAGAAATTAATAAGGATGAAGAAATAACTATAAAGTATGAAATAAGTCCTCAAGATTTTATTTATAATAATAGTAATAATAGTAACTTAAGAGATATAGTTTTCTTAGTAGATATATCAACTAGAAATGATACTATGATGGCAGAAACTGTTAAAGGTATTTATGATAAAATTATGAATACTAACGAGCTTAAAGGTGCGGATACAAAGTATTCATTGATTACTTTTAGTGATAATGCCAATATAGTATTTGACTTTAACTATTCTGGAACAAAAGATAAAGGCGATTATGTTAATAGTATAAATGAGGTTTATTTAAAAAGTTCTAATCTTAATCCAATAGGAAGTCAAAGAAATATTGGAAAAGCGTTAGCATTAGTTCCTAATGTACTTTCAACATCACGTACCACAGCAAGTAAAAACCTAGTTATAATATCAGATAAAAATGTCACATATAGTGAAACTGATTATAATAATTTAAAAAATAAAAACTATAATATAATTTCTTTATCTTTTAGTGAAATGGAGAAAGTTAGTAATTTATATAAGCTTCAAGGCTATTTAGGAGGAAAAGATGAAGATATTATATATACTCCTAAAAATAATGAATCAAAGCCTGACACAAATTATTTTTATAATAATTTAATGAATTTAGCAAAAGAAAAATTAGTGTTATTATCTAAGCCAAAACCTTATGAGTTTAAACCAGTTATAAACTTAAATATAGGAAATAATTTTATTCCGATTTCTGGAGTTGTTAGATCTAAAGAAGTTGGTAAAGAAAACTTAGGGATAATAGAGGTTCCAACGATAGTTTATAATTTAATTGGAAATAATACTTATCGTGCAGAAGGTAAGACCATAGAAATTAAGTTAAAAGCTAATAATCTTAATCCTGGAATTTATAACTTTGGAGCAACATCAGATAACAAAATGATGTATAAAAGCATTATTAACAATGATGTAAGTGTAAATGTGTTAACTCCAATATTTACAGTAAAAGAAGAAGTGAAAAATCTTATTCATGGATTATACAATGGTATTATAGACAAGGAAGTAAGTATTCAAGAAAATGATAATAAAGCTTTTGAAATAGCTCAAGGCTCAACTGTAACCTTTGGAGCTGAGTTTACTATAGGGGGAAGTAGTATTGCTTTTGACCTAAATATAGATAGTAATTTTAATACTGTTAATACTAACAACATTAAAGTATACAAAGTTTTAAGGGACTCTTCAGGCAATAATACGCTAACAGAAATAGCAAGAACTATAGAAAGTAATGTAGACAATAAATTCAAAATTTCTATTAATAATGTTAGAGAAAATAATCAACTATCAGATACAGATATATTAGTTGTATATCAAGGAAGGGTTAAAGAAGGACTTGGAAGTGCAGAAGTATTAAAAAATGAAATTAAGTTTAGTAATATTTCAAAGGATGTTATTATAGTTACTCCAAATACAACTGATGGAAGTCCAAGCCTACCAGATTTATTTTAAAAGTTATATATAAATAAGTTTTAAGAGGGTTGCTAGATGTTAAAAGTATATAAGTAATAAGAGTAAGGTAAGTAATATTAGATATTATTTACCTTATTTTTATATCTAAAATTATACATATATAGAATATAGTAATTATAGAATCATTTAAGTAATCATAGTAAAATACAATAGGAGTTGAAAGGAGCTAATAATGGATGAGAGAAACTAAAGATAAAAGTCCTAAGGATAAATGGCATGAAATAATTAGAATAGCAAAAGCACAAACAGATTTTGGATTAATGTATTATTTGATTGATGATAACTATAATTTTATAGAGTTAGTTAAAGAATACTTAAATATGATACAAGCAAGGGCAGAAAGAGAAGTATCCCCTAATACGGTAAAAGCATATTGCTATCAACTTTGGTATTTTGTCGTCTTTTTAAAAATTAAAGATTTAGGTATACTCGACCTTGATGGAAAGCCAGATTTGTTGGCACAATTTAAGTTGTGGTTAAAGAATCCATATAGGTTTTATGAAAATATAGAAGTGTTAAATTATGATATAGAATTTGACTATATTGATGATTCTTTAGAGACAACTACTATAAATGGAATAATAAGTAGGGTTAGTTCTTTATACTTATGGCTTAAAGCAAGTAATAGAATTAAAGAGAATCCTGTTGTTTATAGAAGTGTTATGGTGTCTAAATCTATGAGAGATAAAGATATGTTGGCACACACAAGACATAGTAGAACTATACAAGTAAACACTTTAAAATCAAAAGTTCCTAAAAAAATCCCTAAAACTGTAGAACAAAAAGATTTTAAAAAGTTTTTAGATAGAGTAAATCTTTTGAGAGATAAAATAATACTACTATGCCTAAAAGAAGGTGGTTTTAGGTCAAATGAATTACTTGGAGTTCATTTAGATGATATAGACTTCGCTGAACAAGGTCTATGGGTTAAATTTAGACCAGATAATATCAATTGTTCGAGAGCGAAAGCAGGTTACGGTAGAGATAGATTTGTTCATTTACCAACCGATTTAATAACTTTAATAGATAGATACATAAGTTCTGAATGGTTAGAAAGTAATGCTGATAATGATTTTTTATTTGTTTTAGTAAACAGTAATAAACCATCCGATAATGGACAAGCAATGACTAAATCAACTCTTGACTCTATGTTTAAATATTATAGTTTAAAGGTATTTGGATTTGAAGTTAAAAATGGTAAAAAGGTACCTAAATATCATATTACACCTCATATGTTAAGGCATACTCACGCAACAGAACTTGCAAGGGAATACATAAACAAAGGTGAACAAATTAATTGGGAGTATATATCTAAAAGACTTGGACATTCAAGTGTAACAACTACTATGGAAATATATGCTCATCTAAGACCAGAAGATTATAAGAAAGAGTATCAAAGATTACAGGAATATAAAAAACAAAAGAGAAAGGAGTAGCAACTATGGAATTATCAAATAAAGTTTTAGTTAATAATACAAAAGAAAAAGAAGTTATATCTTTTCCTATAGGTAACATTGATATTTCGTGGATGACAAAGACTCAAAAGAAAATCTTTGAAGTTTTAAAAAATGAGGAGAACAGGAATAAAAAATATAATGAAATATGTGAGTTAGCAGGATATAAGGGTACTACAGCTTGGTATAAAGCCATTAAAGATGAAAGATTTTCTGATTTACTTGAAAGTATGGGAGTTAATGTAAGATTAAAAAATGAGCATTATTCTCCTCACAATGAAGTTGAATATATTAAAAATCCTAAAGAAAGAGAAGAATACCTCAAGAATGATGTATGGGATATGAGAAGAATTTTTGAAGAATATCCTCGACACATTAGACCTTCTCGATTTATAGTGAATTTTAATAAAATAGAAAATAAATCAATTCGCAATATAATAAAAAGATACTTTATAAATATGCTTAACAACTGGGAACCTGTGACTTTTGTGTTTTATATAAACATCATATCACCTTTTTTTATAACAATGCATGAACTATTTCCCAATATTAATTCATTTGATAAACTTAATAGAGAGATACATATAGAGCCAATTTTAAAAAGAACAAATTGGTCTAATACATACAAAAGAGAAGGTTTAAAGGCAATAAGGTATATGTTTGATTATATGTATTATAATAAATGGGATAACGCTCCTCCAATTGGATTATTAAATAAATATGATGTTCCAAAACGAGAAGAAACATTACCAAGACCTATACCACCTAATATAAAAATTCAATTAGATGACTATATTGAAAATATTATTATTCCATTATTAGAAGATAAGCAACCTACTCCAATAATAGAGCCTCAATATTGGGATTTACTTATTGTTATTAGAAATACAGGTAGAAGATTTGAAGATATATGCCATTTAATTGCTGAACATAAAGATAAAAGTAAAGAATGTTTGCAATATGATTTAGATGGAGACCCTATGCTTTATTTAGACCACCGTATTGCTAAAATTAAAAATGATTTAAGAATACCATTAGCACACTTAAAAGATTCTAAAGGTAACAATATGGTTGAAAAGGCTATATTAAGACAAATGGAAAGGATTAAGGAACTTGCTCCTACTCCTGACGGATATAAATATCTATTTAGAGAAATTAAGATGGATAATAGAGGTTCAAGGAAAGGAAAAGTTGTTTTGGATAAAAACGGAGTTCCTGTAATTGATATTATCAACTATGATATGTTTAATACAAATGTAGTATTGCCATCAATATCTAAAGGAATACCACTAAAAAATATTGATGGTAGTATATATCAAATATCAGCACATCAATTTAGACATACAGTAGCAACTGAAATGATTGACGCAGGAGTTGATATTTATGCTGTTAAAGAGTTTTTAGGACACGAAACAGTTGCTATGACCGAAAAATATATTAAGGTATATCAGGAAAGGTTAAAAAAAGAATTTAAAGAAAAACTAAGTAAATCTGACGCTACGGATATAAAGGCTAACTTATCGGAACAAGAAGATTTGTATGATAATAAATGGGTTAAGAATAAAATTATAGGGGTGTTTGAACTTGGTGATGGTTGTTGCGAACATCCATATAAAATGGCTTCTTGCCCTCACATGGCTTGTAAGACATGTGTTAAGAAAAAGATATATCCAAGACATTTACAGGCTGTTAAAGACACGATAGAAAGCGAAACTATACACAAAGATAATGCTTTACGAATGGGATTGAATGAAAAAGCAGAAGAATTTGATAAAATAGTTAAATTCTATACAGTTGCTTTGGAGATAATTAATAAGGGCGAAACATTTGAGGCATCAAAGCACTTTTATGTTAAGGGGGTACAATAATGGGTAATAAAAATCCTAATACAGAAGAAATAATTAGACTGAAAAAGCAAGAAAGTGAGTTTAAAAAACAAGCAGTTTTATCTGTATTAAAAGAATTAGAATTATTGGATGACCCTATAAATAATCCTATTTCAAAAGCTGAAATATGCCGTAGAGCAGGTGTAAGTAAGACATTTTTATATACATACAAGGATGAACTTATAGAACCAATAAACAAGGCTATAAACAAGCAAAATAAAAAAATGAGAATAATATCTCAAAAACAAACTTTTACAGAAACTTCAAAGGACAGAGTTATAGAATCTCTTAAAAGAAGAATACAATCATTAGAAGAAGAAAATAAAAAACTTAAAAATGATACTGCTATTTTATTAGGGAAACTTGCTCAAAAATAAATGCTCTGTTTTATTTGAATGGCAGTTAATGAAAGTCTATTTAGTCTTGATTAAGACGATAAATTAAAAGAAGAATATGATGGTGAAATACCTTCTAAATTATAGATATCTGAAATATATAAACAATTATAGTTAATGCAATATATCGATTCAATGTTGTTTCATAAATTAATTATTGAATAACAAGTCACTTTGAAGTTAAATTTTATTCATAAATTAAATAATGAAAAAAACAGATTGTTAGATAACTAATTGCATTCATAAATTAATTTGTGAAAGGCGATTTATATATGGCAAGGAAAACTAAGCAAATGATAATAGATGAACTAGAAGAAAAAGTTCAAGAATTAATAAATGAAAATATACATCTAAAAGAAATGTATGAAAAAGATACAAATCTGTTAAAGAAAGAAATACAAAAATTAAAAAATGAAAAAATCGAAAAGCATAATTCTTGTGGAGCAGGACGTAAGCAAAGATTTACTCAGCAAGAAAAAGAAACTATAAAGATGTATAGAATTCAAGGTCAAACAATAAAGGATATTGCTTATATGTTCAAGTGCTCTACTGGGTTGATTCATAAATTAATTAATGAAGAATAAAATTAATTAGGCTCTGTTTTAAACTGATGTTCATAATGGAAAGTATAAAAGTGGATAAATTTACTTATCCACTTTTAATTCGCAATAGTCTAATAGAACTAAATCGCTAAAAGCGACGGCTGGGGTTAGTGATTAAACTTAATTATATATGGAAAAAATAAGAAGTGAAGTTTCTTTCTCAAGGAAGCTTCACTTCTCACATTTTATGCACTTTTTAAGGAGTGATAAAATGTATAAAAAAATTGAAAAAATGATTAAGGATCTAGAACTTCGTGGTCGTAGCAAAGATACTATCAAAAATATGGTTTGTGCTATGAACAGATTTTCTAGATACTATAATCAAGCACCCGAAACATTGGGTGAAACAGAAATTATACAATATCTAAATTATTGCATTAATGATAGAAAATTATGCAGAGGAACTGTAAATTATATTAATAGTACTCTAAAATTCTTTTATGTCGTAACACTTGAAAGATCATGGAGTGATTTAAGAATTCCTAAACTTAGATATGATAAAACCTTACCCCAATATTTAACTAAGGAAGAGTTAAAACATTTATTGGAATCCACCACTTATTTAAAGCATAAAGTAATATTTTCAACTATGTATTCTGCCGGCTTACGCGTTAGCGAAGTTATAAACTTAAGAATCTCTGATATTATAAGTGCTGAAATGAAAATTAGAGTTAGAAATGGTAAAAGAAACAAAGAAAGATATACTTTATTATCAGAGAAAAACTTAGAGTTATTAAGGCTGTATTGGAAGAAGTTTGGATATAAAAATTACTCTCCTGATGATTACTTATTTATATCAAGACAAACAAAGAAAAAGTTAACTAGTCGTGGAGTTCAAAGTGCTATTGAAAAAGCTGTGGAAAATGCAGGGATAAGTAAAAAAGCTACTCCGCATACTTTAAGACATTCTTTCGCTACCCATCTAATGAATGATGGTGTTGATTTAGTAACTATTCAAGCATTAATGGGACATTCAAATATGAAAACAACCTCAATATATTTACATGTAAGAGATTATAAAACATTAAATATAAAGAGTCCATTAGATACATTGGAGTAGTTTCATGAATTCACTTCAACATATTATGGAATTACACGGGGAATCCTATACTAAATCAAAAAAGTTACCACCTAATATTCTAAAAGCATTATATTCTATTAAAGATTGTAGAACTGCTGCGCTTGGCGGCCATGTATATGAGTGTGATGAGTGTGGAGAAAAAAAGATTTCATATAATTCATGTAGAAACCGTCATTGTCCTAAATGTCAGGCTTATGCTAAAGAAATATGGATTTATGAAAGAAGTAAATCTTTATTGCCAACTCACTATTTTCATATTGTTTTTACTATACCAGAACAATTAAATTCTTTAACTTTATTTAATCAAAAAGAAATGTACTCTATTCTTTTTACTGCTGTTTCCGAAACTTTGCTAGAATTAGCAAAGAATAAAAAATACTTAAATGCAAATATCGGTTTTACAACTATTTTGCACACTTGGGGTCAAAACTTAATGTATCATCCACATATACACTGCATAGTTCCTGGTGGTGGATTAAGCACTGACAACAGTAAATGGATAAAATCAAAAAAGAAATTCTTTATTCCTGTGAAGGTGCTTTCAAGAAAATTTAGAGGTAAATATTTATTTTACCTAAATGAACTTTATAAAAATAATAAGCTGAAATTTCCAAGTAGTATTAAGGAATTTCAATTTAAAGAAGTCTTTAATGTATTTAAAGACAATTTATACAAAAAAGAATGGATTGTTTATAGTAAAGCACCTTTCAGTAGTGCAGAATATGTATTGCAATATTTAGGTAGATACACTCATAGAGTAGCAATATCGGATAATAGAATTATTAAAGTTGATAAAGAAAAAGTTATATTTAAGTGGAGAGATTATAGAGATAAAAATAAAGAAAAAGTAATGACCTTAAAACCAGAAGAATTTATTAGAAGATTTTCAATGCATGTATTACCTGATAGATTTATAAAAATAAGACATTATGGTATTCTAGGAAATAGAAATAAAAAACTAAAATTTAAGCGCTGCATAGAGATCTTTAGGATTAAACCAAAAGATTTTGAGAATCTATCGTCAGCGGAGCTATTTTTTAAATTAACAGGAATAAATATAGGTAAGTGTAGTAAATGTGAGAATGGAAATTTAATAAAAATAGAGAAAATCATGCCCAGAAGTACTTCCCCACCATAAATAAAAGTAAAAGTAAATAAGTACTTGATTATGGGGAGGGGGATGCTATATACTAAAATAAGATATAACCTTAATTTTCCAAATAGGAACAGCAGAATATTAAGTCAATTATATAAATTATAAATTTAAAACATGGTCGTGAATTTTTGAATCCCCATACGGGGCGGTAGCTTTTAGCGACTTCGTTCTAGTAATTGATTGCGATATTGAGATGCATATATTTAACTTTAACCAAGTTTAAACCACTTGTAAATGCTTATTTATATGCTATTTTTTTAACTCAACATCGCAATCAAGCCAACTCATATTATGTAATACTTGTACTATAAATCTTTTCTATTTCCATTCTTACTTTGATAGGTTTCTATAAGCATACCAGTGCAGAAGCAGATTACAGCAGAAAGTATTATAGTTCCTATAAATATAAAGCTTTGAGCATCTGTACCTCTGGTCAAGTTTTGTAAAATGACGAATGCACTATAAGATAATATGCCCCCATAAAGTCCATAAACTACTCCTAATATTTTCATGATTGTCCCCCTTTTTTTAACTCAACATCGCAATCAAACTAACTCAGATTGCTCATCATTTCTCTTTTCAAATACTAAATCAAAAGTTTTTGGCTGACCATTATTCCCATAGAAAGAAGACGGTATTGCATTTATATATCTCCAGCCTTCTGATGCATACTTATCAATTAATTCTCTATGATTTGCATCTGCAAACAATCCTTTAACTCTACACTCCACATATAAATATTTCGCTATGTTTAATAATAATGTTGAAAATAATATATTTAAAAAGGACCAAAAATATTTTTTTGGTCCTTTTAGTTCGTAATAGTTTAATAGAACTAAATCGCTAAAAGCGACGGCTGGGGTTAGTGATTAAACTTAATTATATATGGAAAAAATAAGAAGTGAAGTTTCTTTCTCAAGGAAGCTTCACTTCTCACATTTTATGCACTTTTTAAGGAGTGATAAAATGTATAAAAAAATTGAAAAAATGATTAAGGATCTAGAACTTCGTGGTCGTAGCAAAGATACTATCAAAAATATGGTTTGTGCTATGAACAGATTTTCTAGATACTATAATCAAGCACCCGAAACATTGGGTGAAACAGAAATTATACAATATCTAAATTATTGCATTAATGATAGAAAATTATGCAGAGGAACTGTAAATTATATTAATAGTACTCTAAAATTCTTTTATGTCGTAACACTTGAAAGATCATGGAGTGATTTAAGAATTCCTAAACTTAGATATGATAAAACCTTACCCCAATATTTAACTAAGGAAGAGTTAAAACATTTATTGGAATCCACCACTTATTTAAAGCATAAAGTAATATTTTCAACTATGTATTCTGCCGGCTTACGCGTTAGCGAAGTTATAAACTTAAGAATCTCTGATATTATAAGTGCTGAAATGAAAATTAGAGTTAGAAATGGTAAAAGAAACAAAGAAAGATATACTTTATTATCAGAGAAAAACTTAGAGTTATTAAGGCTGTATTGGAAGAAGTTTGGATATAAAAATTACTCTCCTGATGATTACTTATTTATATCAAGACAAACAAAGAAAAAGTTAACTAGTCGTGGAGTTCAAAGTGCTATTGAAAAAGCTGTGGAAAATGCAGGGATAAGTAAAAAAGCTACTCCGCATACTTTAAGACATTCTTTCGCTACCCATCTAATGAATGATGGTGTTGATTTAGTAACTATTCAAGCATTAATGGGACATTCAAATATGAAAACAACCTCAATATATTTACATGTAAGAGATTATAAAACATTAAATATAAAGAGTCCATTAGATACATTGGAGTAGTTTCATGAATTCACTTCAACATATTATGGAATTACACGGGGAATCCTATACTAAATCAAAAAAGTTACCACCTAATATTCTAAAAGCATTATATTCTATTAAAGATTGTAGAACTGCTGCGCTTGGCGGCCATGTATATGAGTGTGATGAGTGTGGAGAAAAAAAGATTTCATATAATTCATGTAGAAACCGTCATTGTCCTAAATGTCAGGCTTATGCTAAAGAAATATGGATTTATGAAAGAAGTAAATCTTTATTGCCAACTCACTATTTTCATATTGTTTTTACTATACCAGAACAATTAAATTCTTTAACTTTATTTAATCAAAAAGAAATGTACTCTATTCTTTTTACTGCTGTTTCCGAAACTTTGCTAGAATTAGCAAAGAATAAAAAATACTTAAATGCAAATATCGGTTTTACAACTATTTTGCACACTTGGGGTCAAAACTTAATGTATCATCCACATATACACTGCATAGTTCCTGGTGGTGGATTAAGCACTGACAACAGTAAATGGATAAAATCAAAAAAGAAATTCTTTATTCCTGTGAAGGTGCTTTCAAGAAAATTTAGAGGTAAATATTTATTTTACCTAAATGAACTTTATAAAAATAATAAGCTGAAATTTCCAAGTAGTATTAAGGAATTTCAATTTAAAGAAGTCTTTAATGTATTTAAAGACAATTTATACAAAAAAGAATGGATTGTTTATAGTAAAGCACCTTTCAGTAGTGCAGAATATGTATTGCAATATTTAGGTAGATACACTCATAGAGTAGCAATATCGGATAATAGAATTATTAAAGTTGATAAAGAAAAAGTTATATTTAAGTGGAGAGATTATAGAGATAAAAATAAAGAAAAAGTAATGACCTTAAAACCAGAAGAATTTATTAGAAGATTTTCAATGCATGTATTACCTGATAGATTTATAAAAATAAGACATTATGGTATTCTAGGAAATAGAAATAAAAAACTAAAATTTAAGCGCTGCATAGAGATCTTTAGGATTAAACCAAAAGATTTTGAGAATCTATCGTCAGCGGAGCTATTTTTTAAATTAACAGGAATAAATATAGGTAAGTGTAGTAAATGTGAGAATGGAAATTTAATAAAAATAGAGAAAATCATGCCCAGAAGTACTTCCCCACCATAAATAAAAGTAAAAGTAAATAAGTACTTGATTATGGGGAGGGGGATGCTATATACTAAAATAAGATATAACCTTAATTTTCCAAATAGGAACAGCAGAATATTAAGTCAATTATATAAATTATAAATTTAAAACATGGTCGTGAATTTTTGAATCCCCATACGGGGCGGTAGCTTTTAGCGACTTCGTTCTAGTAATTGATTGCGATATTGAGATGCATATATTTAACTTTAACCAAGTTTAAACCACTTGTAAATGCTTATTTATATGCTATTTTTTTAACTCAACATCGCAATCAAGCCAACTCAAATGATGAATTATTTTATCTCATTTAATGTGGCTTTTTTTTAATCTAACTATATAAAAATATATTAGCCCCAAAGTAACCATAGTTAATAGTAGTATCAACGGTTTATTAATTAAATAAGATTGTCTTTTATTACTGTTAACTTTTTCTGTACTATCTAAATTGATATTAGTTGAAATACTTGATGTTTTATCCTCTTCATTTATACTCTTTTGTGCTTCAAAGTATTTTCCTTCATTGATGTATTTTTCATAACGAACTACCATATCATGTGGTTCACTCACAAGTTTCAATGTTCTATAATTATCAGATGTACTTTTAAATACCCAAGTATCATCAACCTTATTTTCATCTAACAATACTACTACAATAAAATCTCCCACTTTAGGTTTATCGTTTGTTCCATAATATTTATCAAATTTCTGTATTGAAATTTCTGATTGCTGTATGCTCCCCATCATAACAGTAGAAGGAAGGATACTATATGAGTCTTTATTGATAGTAGTTATTTTTGCTATGAAGAGTGCCTTTTGATTGCCTGACATAATTGACTCTGGTATATCCCCTGCGTAAACATTTCTACTCATAAACAATACCAACATTACAATAGTAATAAAAATCTTTTTCCCCATTCAAAACCCTCCTACAATAATTATATTAATGAATAACATAATACAATTACGTAATACTTTCTCATTTAATTATACACAAATAATGGTAAATATTAAACATTATTTACCATTTAAATATAAATTGCTTTTCTCTCTTTAAAATCCTTTATTTTAGTTTTGGAATAAGAGCTGTGAGATTGAACAAATAATCTTTTGCACCTTATTGTATCTTTTTCAGTTTTAAACAATTCTATCCACTTGAACCAATACATATAATTTGCAAGATATTTGGTTGCTACTCCATGAAATCCAAGCATAAATTCCTTTAATCTACTGTGGTAGGCATTGATGTGTTGAATATGGTAAATCCCTTTTTTATATTTACCAGTTCCTATTTGTTGCATTTCAACATTAAAGTTATTTTTGAATTTGATGTAACTCTTATGAGAATCTACACATAGGATTGATTTATCTTCTATTCTATCTTTGAAAAGTCTTTCTACATCTGTATAACGCATTCTGCCATTACAAACTAACTCAGATATAACATTTCCCAATCTATCAGTAACGCACATTACAGATACTTGATTTTTAGAAATACCCCTCTTTTTCTTGTCTTCTTGATTTGAAGGCTTACTTTTAGGACCCCTCTTATATGGTTTACGGGGCATAGTAAAAATACTGCTTTTGCTATGATTACCTTTGTAAGAAAGTCTAAAAAATGTTTCATCGGCTTCAACTACTCCAGATACAGTACCAATACCTATATATACTCTTATAGCATCTAAAATTTTATGCCTCCATAAGAATGATGTAGGTACACTAATTTCGACTATTTCTGCACATTTTCTAATCGAATAGCCTTCAATCATACATTTGATGTAAGATAACCATGCTGTAAAATCTTTTTTGCTATTATAACATGGGGAGTATGTGAAATCTGTAAATGTCTTATGACAATCTTTACAGATATATCTTTGCTTCTTGTTGTACTTCCCATTTCTTAATACCTTATCTTTTTTACAATATGGGCATACTCTACCTGAAGAGAACCTATTTTCTTTTATTTCATCTTGAATTTCATTTGTCATAGAGCCTAAAATTAACTCTTTTTCAAGATAGTTATATACTCTTTCTTGTTCAGATTTAGTTAAAGTTGAAAGAAATTTTATTACAGAACTTGCTCCAGACATAGTATAAGCCTCCATCGTTTACATTATATTTATATTATAACCTACTTCGGAAAATTTAATCAAATATCAACATATATCTTTAACATAGCGAAATATTTAAACATTATACTTACCCCCACATAATTATTTTAAAGAATAATTGAATACAATTGCGTAATAATAATTATTTCTATTATACATTTAATTGGAATATAATTCCACAGCAAATAGAAGAAATATGCTCTTGTTTAAAAAATAATAATTATCAACATCTAAATAAAACAGAGCCAAAATAAGAAATTAGCCTATATCTTAAATTACTTAGTCAATTAAGATATAGGCTTTATTTTATGAGTTTTTAGGTTAATTATATATTTTTAACTAAAAGCAATCCTTTTTTTACATTTATATTTTAATTAATATTTTAAGAAGAATATGATAATATAATATCCAACAAATAAAATAATTGAAATGTAAATTGCAAACTTGTTGACAATAACATAGTAGAGATATATAATATCTATAAATTTAGAAAAAGAACAGATAGTTTACTCGTATATCCTCTGAATATGGCAGAGAGTATCTACCGGAAACCTTAAATTTCCGACTATGAGTGATTTTGATATACTAAATCTATATTTGTTATATAGATTTTTAGGCATATTAACTTCACTTAGAAGATTAGTATGTCTTTTTTTGTACATAAAAATAGAAATTTAAAAGAATAAAATATTTCATATTATTTTGAAAATGAAAGAAAAAAATTATTTTAAGGGGGAAAAACTATGGCAACAATTATTAAAACTGCTTATACTTTTGATGACGTATTACTAGTACCAAATAAATCTGAGGTTTTACCTAATGAAGTTAGCTTAAAAACTAAGTTAACAAAGAAAATAACATTAAACATTCCTTTAATGAGTGCAAGTATGGATACAGTAACAGAATCAAAAATGGCAATTGCTATGGCTAGAGAAGGTGGAATCGGAATTATTCACAAAAACATGACTATAGCAGAACAAGCAAAAGAAGTTGACAAAGTTAAGAGACAAGAAAATGGAGTTATTACAGATCCAATATTCTTATCAGAAGATCATATAATAAGAGATGCTCAAGAACTTATGGCTCAATATAGAATTTCTGGTGTACCAATAACAAGAGGAACTAAGCTAGTTGGAATAATTACTAATAGAGATATAGTTTTTGAAACAGACTTTGATAGACCAGTTTCAGAAGTTATGACTAAGAGCCCACTTGTTACTTCAAAGGAAGGAACAACTTTACAAGAAGCCCTTGAAATATTAAAGAAACATAAAATAGAAAAATTACCATTAGTAGATGATGAAGATAACCTAAAGGGGTTAATAACTATTAAGGATATAGAAAAAGCAAAGGCATATCCAAATGCAGCAAAGGATTCTAAAGGAAGATTATTATGTGGAGCATCAGTTGGAATTACTAAGGATATGATGGAAAGAGTAGATGCCTTAGTTAAGGCTAATGTTGATGTTATTACATTAGATACTGCTCATGGTCATTCAAAGGGAGTTATGGATGCAGTTAGAACTATAAAAGCTAAGTATCCAGAACTTCAAATAATAGCAGGTAATATTGCAACTGCAGAAGCAACTAGAGATTTAATAGAAGCTGGTGCAGATTGTGTTAAGGTTGGTATAGGGCCTGGATCAATTTGTACAACTAGAATAGTTGCAGGAGTAGGTGTGCCACAATTAACAGCAGTTATGGATTGTGCTGAAGAAGGAAGAAAATATGGAGTTCCAGTAATTGCAGATGGTGGTTTAAAATATTCAGGAGATATAGTTAAGGCTTTAGCTGCTGGAGCATCTGCTGCTATGATGGGTTCAATGTTTGCAGGTTGTGATGAAGCACCAGGAGAAACAGAAATATATGAAGGAAGAAGATATAAAGTATATAGAGGAATGGGTTCTCTTGGAGCTATGGAAAAGGGATCAAGTGATAGATACTTCCAAAATGGAACTAAGAAATTTGTACCAGAAGGTGTTGAAGGAAGAGTTGCATATAGAGGATATCTATCAGATACTATATATCAATTATTAGGTGGGATTAGATCAGGAATGGGATATTTAGGAGCACCTAATTTAGATAGCCTATATGAAAATGCTAAATTCGTAGTTCAAACTGCATCAGGAATAAGAGAAAGTCATCCACATGATGTAAATATAACTAAAGAAGCACCAAACTATAGTAAATAACTAGGGTTATTTACTATAGTAATGAAGAATGTAAAATGTAGAATGAAAAATTAAGGAAATAACTAAGCAAGCTTAGTTAATGAATGCATAAAGATTTTATATTTTATTATTCAGTTATAGCTGAATAATTACAATAATTTTTTCATTCTTTTAATTCTTTCATTTTTTCATTTCAATATTAATAAGTGTTACAATAAAGTAGATAATAAATAGAATTTGGGTTGGAGGTAACCTATGAATAAAGAGTTAGTTTTAGTTATTGACTTTGGTGGTCAATATAATCAATTAATTGCTAGAAGAGTTAGAGAGTGTGGAGTTTATTGTGAAGTTCACCCACATACTTTAAGTGTTGATGAAATAAAGGAAATGAATCCAAAGGGAATAATATTTACTGGTGGACCAAATAGTGTTTATGGAGAAGATTCTCCTTTATGTGAAAAATCATTATTTGAAGCTGGAATTCCTATCCTTGGAATATGCTATGGTTCTCAATTAATGGCTCATATGCTTGGTGGAAAGGTTGCAACTGCTCCAGTAAGTGAATATGGTAAAACTAAAGTAGACATAAATGTAGATTCTAAGTTATTTGAAGGTGTATCACCATCTACAATTTGTTGGATGAGTCATACAGATTACATAGAAAAAGCACCAGAAGGCTTTAAAGTAATAGCTAATACGCCAGTATGTCCAGTGGCTGCTATGGAAAATGAAGAAAAGAATCTTTATGCAGTTCAATATCATCCAGAAGTTATGCATACACAAGAAGGAACTAAGATGATTTCAAACTTCTTATATAATGTTTGTAAATGCTCTGGAGATTGGAAAATGGACTCATTTGTTGAAAAGACAATTGAAGAAGTTCGTAAAAAGGTTGGTAATGGTAAGGTATTATGTGCATTATCAGGTGGTGTTGATTCATCAGTTGCAGCAGTATTACTTTCAAAGGCAGTTGGAAGCCAATTAACATGTGTATTTGTTGATCATGGCCTTCTTCGTAAAAATGAAGGTGATGAAGTTGAAGAAGTATTTGGACCAAATGGACAATATGACTTAAACTTTATTAGAGTAAATGCTCAAGAAAGATTCTATGAAAAATTAAAAGGTATAGAAGAACCAGAAGAAAAGAGAAAAATAATTGGTGAAGAGTTTATTAGAGTATTTGAAGAAGAAGCTAAGAAAATCGGAACTGTAGATTTCTTGGTACAAGGAACTATTTATCCAGATGTAATTGAAAGTGGTCTTGGAAAATCAGCAGTTATAAAATCACATCATAATGTTGGAGGACTTCCAGACTATGTTGATTTTAAAGAAATAATAGAACCATTAAGATTATTATTTAAAGATGAAGTGCGTAAGGCAGGTTTAGAACTTGGAATACCTGAAAAATTAGTTTTCAGACAACCATTCCCAGGTCCAGGACTTGGAATACGTATAATTGGAGAAGTAACAGCAGAAAAAGTTAAGATAGTTCAAGAAGCAGATGCAATTTATAGAGAAGAAATTGCAAAGGCTGGTATTGATAAAGAAATAGGTCAATACTTTGCAGCACTTACTAATATGAGATCAGTAGGTGTAATGGGAGATGAAAGAACTTATGATTATGCAGTAGCACTTAGAGCTGTAACTACTAGTGATTTCATGACAGCAGAATCAGCTGACCTTCCATGGGAAGTACTTGGAAAAGTAACAACTAGAATAGTAAATGAAGTTAAGGGTGTAAATAGAGTATTCTATGATTGCACAGGAAAACCACCGGCAACTATAGAATTCGAATAATGTATAAAAAACGGGAGCACGTTTAAATAGCGGACTCCCGTTCTTTTTAGGAATTTTCCAGTCATTTGAAGGAAGGCATAGATAAACTAGAGTCTAAGCCTTCCTGTATTTTAACAATGGTATATATCATTCCAACTTGGTAGTGGCATATTATTTTTGATTGCCTCATTTACTAAAGAATAGTAATGTACTTTTCTTTGGATATGTTCAAGTCCATCCTCTAAATCTTTTATTGCCGCTTTTGTTTTTTCTTCCTGAGATTTCATCATTAAGAGGATTTTATCTGAATTAGATAGGATATCTTTTTCATAAGCAAAAAAAGCTTTTATTTCAGATAATGGAAGTAATGATTTTTTGAAACAATCTATGGCATACAAACGATCAATATGTGAATTGTTGTAAACTCTTCTATAGTCATTTATATGTTCTACATTTTCTAATAATCCAATTTTTTCATAATAACGTATTGTTGATGCTGGTAAATGAAACATTTTTGATATTTCTGTAATCGAATAAGACATATAATTTTTAATACTCCAAAAAAAACTTGAGTTGAAGTTAACTTCAAGTTGTATAATATAATTATACTACAATATAACTATGGAGGGGTATAATGGAAAGTTTTAATTTTTTTGCACCAACATTTTTTGCATTTGGCAAGGGTCGTGAAAACGATTGTGGAGAATTAGTAAAGAGATTTGGTGGCAGTAAGGTATTAATTCATTATGGTGGAGGTTCTGTTGTGCGTTCGGGCTTGCTTGATAGGGTAAAGGAATCCCTTAAAAAAGCTTCTATTGAATTTGTAGAGCTTGGGGGGGTTATGCCTAATCCAAGAAGTGGGCTTGTTTATGAAGGAATAGAACTTAGCAAAAAAGAGAATGTAGATTTTATTCTTGCAGTTGGAGGTGGAAGCACCATTGATTCATCCAAAGCAATTGCTGCAGGTGTAGTATATGATGGGGATTTTTGGGATTTCTATCAGGGCAAGAGGATTGAAGAAGCACTTCCTGTTGGAACAATTCTTACAATAGCAGCAGCAGGTTCTGAAGGATCACCAGATTCAGTAATTACTAAGGAAGATGGAATGATTAAAAGAGGTGCATCAGGAGATGCAATTCGTCCAAAGTTTTCAATACTAAATCCAGAGCTTACGGAGACACTTCCTGCATATCAGACTGCCTGTGGTATTACAGATATTATTGCACATTTATATGAGCGTTATTTGACAAATTCTAAAGATGTAGAGGTTACAGATCGTTTGATTGAATCACTTATTCTTACTATGAAAACAGAGGCTCCTAAGGTAATGGCTAATCTTGAAGATTATGAGGCAAGAGCCAACATTATGTGGGCAGGAATGGTTGCTCATAATAATATCGTTGGAGTTGGTCGTTCTCAAGACTGGACTAGTCATCAGATTGAGCATGAGTTATCTGCATTATATGATTGTGCACATGGTGCTGGACTTGCAGTTACAATGCCAGCAGTATTTACTTATAATATGTCTCACGATGTTATGAGATTTGCACAGATAGCTGTCAGAGTATGGGGCTGCCAAATGGATTTTTCTCATCCTGAAAGAACAGCAAAAGAAGGAATTGAAGCTCTTCGCAGTTTCTTAATATCTATAGGAATGCCAAAGAATTTTGAGGAACTTGGAGCTGAGGAAAATGATATTGAAAAACTTGCATATACCTGTTGTTACGGTAACGGTAATGAGGGTGGTCAAATTGGTGGTTTTGTATCATTGAAACAAAGGGATGTAGAAGCAATTTACAGACTTATGCTTTAGAAAATAATAAGGAGATGGATAATTATGCAAACAATTAATATAACAAATGGACCTGATCATGCATCAAGACTAATCCTTGGCTGTATGCGTATGCCTGCACTTTCTATAGAAGATGCAGCTAAGATGATTCAGACAGCACATGATTTGGGAATCAATTTTATTGATCATGCTACCTGCTATGGTTATGGAGAAGCAGAAAAGCGATTTGGTGATGCAATGGCCCTTACAGGGGTAAAACGTGAAGATTTAATCATTCAGTCTAAGTGTGGATTAAGATTTGATAAACAGATATTTGACTGGAGAAAGTCTAATATTATTGAAAGTGTTGATGGAATACTGAAGAGACTAAAAATCGAGTATCTAGATATTCTATTACTGCATAGACCAGATTTACTCTATGATCCAGAACAAGTTGCAGAGGCATTTGATGAACTTGAGGCTTCAGGAAAGGTTCGTCATTTTGGTATCAGCAATACCATGCCTATGCAGATAGAACTTTTAAAGAAATATGTAAAGCAGCCCCTTAAGATTAATCAGTTACAGCTTTCTTTGGAGCAGTCACAATTAATTGATCAGGATCTATATATGAATAACAAAACAACTGATATGTCAGTTATGCGTGATGGCGGAGCACTTGATTATTGTCGTCTAAATGATATTACAATTCAGGCATGGTCCCCACTTCAATATGGAATGTTTAAGGGCGTGTTTATAGATAATCCAGATTTCCCTGAAATGAATAAGGTACTTGGCGAGTTAGCTGATCAGTATAATGTTACAAAGGCAGCAATCGCAATCGCGTGGATTCTTCGCCATCCAGCAAAAATGCAGGTAATCGCAGGTACAATGAATCCAGTTCATCTGACTGAAATGGCAGAGGCTTGTAAAGTTAGTCTTACCCATGAGGAGTGGTATCGTTTATATCTTTCTTCTGGAAAATTTTTACCATAATAAAGAGTTGATTAGTTATAGAGGGCTTATAGCCCTCTTTTTTTACAGTATACAAAAGAATATAATATAAATAGATTCATTTTCAAAAGAAAGGTGTTGGCATTGGCATGATAAACAGTTTCATTAAGGAAAGAGCTGAAATTGGCGAAGGAATGGTGGCAAAGGTATATTCATGGAATGGATTTGCTTATAAATGCTTTCATGATGGATATCCAAAAGAATGGATCGATTATGAATATAGCCAACAAAATGAAGTATGCAAAAGTGGACTTCCCATACCGCATTATTATGAATCTGAGTTCCAGGGTACCATAAAGATGGATTTAATTTGTGGTTGCTCAATGTTTGAAAAAATAAAATCCTTGGGGAAGGATGTTGTAATGGATGATTTTATTACATGGTTTAAGAAAATTCATGAAATAAAGCATCTCAAACTTCATCATGTTACCAAGTATTTAGGTAAGCAAATTGATTCAGCATCAATATCTGAAGAAGAAAAAATATATACAAAACAATGTCTATTAGAAGTAGAAAAAGAAGATGTGGAAGATGAAGGACTCTGTCACATGGATTATCATACATTGAATGTCATGTACGAAAATGACAACATCAGAATTATAGATTGGGTAAATGCCAAGAATGGGAAACCAATTTGGGATTATGCTCGAACTTATGTAATTTTTTATGAATATGCTGCAGGACTAAAGAGAAATTACATGAAAAGGGTATTAGTTCTTGAAGGTTATTCTGAGGAATTATTTATGAAAGCTGTGTTGGTTAGTGCAATTTGCAGACTAACTGAACATGATACGAAACGAGTTAGACAGTTAATTAAGCTACTATCATAGAATGGAAAGTTGACATTATAAGAAACAATATAAAAAAGCCTTTATTTTAGGGGCTTTTTTGTTTTATATAGAAAAGAAAGATAATATTTTAGTAAATATTCATATTTAGCTCTTTATAATTTTGTAATATTTTTGAAAAAAAAGGTATATTTCAGATTGGGAAAATATTATAATTATTATTAACATAATAAAAAGTAGATTAATCTACTTTTAAAGGAGGGCATAATATGCCAAATGGTTTGTTTAAAAAAGCACTCTCTAAAGTAGGAGAGGTTGTATCTGATATTGATGTTAACGAAGTAAAGAATAAAGCAGGTATAATTACAGGTAATGCTCTAAATGCAGCTGGGGAAATGGCAAATAAATCTGTTGATGTTGCAAAAGATATTGCCAATGGTACAGTCAAAGCAGTGAAAAAGATAGAAATACCTGAAATAACACCTGAAGATGTACTGTTACAATCAATTAAATTACCTGGAGTAAAGATTGATAGAACTCAATTTTTAAAAAAGGAACTTATAAAGTATTATTCTGAAAAAGAGATTAATTTAGCAATTGAGAGAAATCCAGCGTTTGCTGGTATTGAACGAGAAAAAATAAATATTATTGCTAAGCAAGTTATAGACTATGAAACTAATAGGGTTTCTGCAATTTCTTTTGCAGCTGGAATTCCAGGTGGAGTAGCGATGGCTGTAGCTTTACCAGCAGACTTAGTGCAATATTTTGGATTTATACTTAAAGTTATGCAAAAACTAGCTTATTTATATGGCTTCAGTGATTTTGAATTAGATGGGGATAATATTAGTGACTCAACAATGAATAATATTCTTTTATTCTTAGGAGTTATGTTTGGAGTTCAAGGTGCTGCACAAGGAGTAAAGATTGTTGCAGAAACAGCTACTCGTAAGGTGTCTAAATCTTTAGCACAAAAAGCACTTACTAAAGGAGCTGTATATCCTATAGCAAAAAAAAGTAGCTACAACTCTAGGGTTTAAAATGACTAAGGATGTTTTTGCTAAGGGAATATCTAAGGTAGTGCCAATTGTAGGTGGGGCAGTTAGCGGAGGATTAACATATGTAACATTTAAAAGTTGTGCAAATAAATTAAAAAATGATTTTAAAGAACTTAACTTGTCTGATCCCAATTTTTATAAAGAATTAGAAGTTAAAGAATGTGATGTTTAAAATATAATATTTATAAGTTATTACAAAAATTCATAAGGTGAAAAGAAATAAATAAAGAAGTTTAAACAGATATTAAAATAACTTTGCTTAGTACAGCTTCAACTATAGCGGAATTTGAAAAAAAATATAGTCATGTGAACTCATACATTAGATAATTTTCAAGAAACTGTTAAATATTTTATAATATAAAACTACTAGTTAATTATATATAGAAACAAAAAATTATTAAAGAAAATGAAAAGATGTTTTAAGCAAGTGGGATTGGACATTAGTTATTTTTAATTAAATATAAAACTAACTAATGTCTAATAATGTGTATAATTTTCAAATAACACTTGATTTTATATAGAATTAAAACCTTTATTTATATTAATTTATACAAATAAATTAAAATCTCTCCTTTTATCCTATAATAATTTTCAGATTAAATTCAAATTAATTATGTAATAGGAAGAAAGAAAGCTGGTTCACTTCTTCTGACATACTGATCTTCTAACATATGAACGTGAGAAAGAAAATTCTCATCATCAAAGTATTTTGCCTTTGTAGGACATATTTTAATGCAACGTTGACACTTAATACATGTACCAGGTACAAGAGAAGCATCAGTAAAATCAATGGCTGCCATTGGGCAAGCTTTTGCACAAATACCACAATTATCACAAAGTTCCTTATGGGTTTTAGGTTTTGCCCTTAGGAAATTTACAGGAGTATTATCTACACCAAGGGGTGTATAATAAGTAACTGCAGGATGTTCTCCTGGAACTTCAATTGGTAAGATATTTTCATTATTTAAAATATAATTTGAAGCAGTCTTGCAGAAGGAGTCAATTTGAATTAAGTCTTTTTCATCTGGACGACCAGTACCTATTTTGGATGAGAAAGCATGAACTGTTGCAATTGCAGCAGCTGAAAAAGGAATAAATCCATTGGAAGAAAGAATGTCAGTAAGTTCAGAAAGGGCATTATCAAAGCTCCTATTTCCATAAACAACAATAGGAATCACAGGAGTATTTTTACCCGAAAAAGAACTTTCAATATAAGGTACCATTTTATTGGGGATTCTTCCAGCATAAGTAGGCGATGCAAAAAGAACTAAATCTTGTGGACCGAAAGAATGAAATGCTTGTCTATTTTGAGGCCTAGTATAATCAACATAATTAATAGGTACTTGTAAAACTTCTTGTAGATTTTTTGAAATTCTTGTAATTACTTTTCTTGTATTTCCAGTAGCACTATAGAATATAGCAGTGATGTGATTAATTTTCATAAAATACTCCTTTCTATATATAGTTAAAACCCTTATTAGTGTCTATTTATACTTATAGGAAGTTATAGATTTTCTACATTTAAAAAATTATATTCCTTTAAAAAAATATTGGCTTTTTCTATTATTTTGAATTCGTAGTCCAATAAGTCATGAGTATCTGAACCTACTGTTACCTCTATATAATATTCTTTAAGCAACTTTTTTAATAATTTTATATCATCATTTGAGTCTACTATAAAATTATAGTAATGATCAGAATAGGAATTTATGTTAAGTTCCCAAAAGATATTATTGTTTTTTAGAAATTTTAATATTTCTCTTAGACCTTCTTCTAAATTGTTATATCTACTTGCAAATTTAATTAAATCAGTATGAGCTAAGCCAACTTTAATTTTAAAATTGCTTATAAGCTTAGCTATATCTTCTAAGGAGATAGAGGAATTTAAACACTCAAGATACTCTAAAAGCACATAATCCAATTTATTAATATCTTTATATTGGACTTTTTGTAAGTCATTAAATGGTAAACAATTAATTTCAATACCTCTTAATATGTTAATTTTGTTTTCGTATTGAATTTTAGATTTTGTAAGGTTATTTATATACCTATTTAATTTTGAGGGGGAAATAGATGTACACTTAGAAGTATTATAATGATCGGTAATGCCAATTGAACTTATATTATGCTTAATGGCATTTTCTATTAGTTCATCTACTTTATTTTTACCATCTGACCATATAGTATGGTTGTGTAAATCCACTAACTGATTTATACTCATAAATTTACTCCTCCTTTTATTATAAAATACTACTATATATATTATACCATTTATATACATATAAATGATTAATTATATACATACTAGTGCTTAATATTTGCTAAGTTATCTTTAAGTATAAATCAATTAGGTAGTATAATTATTATTTTTAAAATTCATTGCTTATAACACAACACTATAAAGTAATAAATTACAATATACTATAATTTAGATATTGTATTCTTCTTTCTAAATTGTAGTGGTGAACAACCTTTATTCTTTTTAAATATTTTAGAGAAAGCAAGTTGATCATCAAAAGATAATGAGTTAGCTATTATTGAAATAGGTAAATCAGTAGTAATTAATAATTCACAAGCTTTATTTATTTTCTTTTTCAAAATATATTGTTTAGGCGAAATTCCAAATTTATTAGAAAAGGTTCTAGATAAATAGCTAGAGTTAAAACCAAATTTCTCAGCAATTTGAGTAACAGTTAAATTAAGTGGATAATTTAAATCAATATAATATTTTATTTCTTCCATTGCTGTAGTTTTTGAATCTAAATTATCATTAATTCCTATTTCATCGAAGAGATTAGCAAAAATCTCTAGCAAAATACTATTAGCTCTAAAAAACATACTATTGTGGTTATTATGCATATTTAGAATTTTATTGATTTCATTGTAATAATACTCATTATTAAGATTCTTAAAAACATATATTTCTTCATTTGCCCTTAATAACTGTGAAGTATATTTTTGCGAATTAATACCTAAATAACCTAACCAAACATAAGTCCAGGGAGTATTTTGGTTAGCTTTATAAGTAGATATTTTATTAGCAGGAATAATAAATGCATCTCCTTTCGATAATTGAAATGTATGATTGTCTATTGTAAGTTCTCCCTTTCCATCCATAACAAAATGGATTAAATTAAATTCACGAAAAGCAGGACCAAATATATGATTTGGATCACATGCCTCATAACCAGCATTAAAAATGACAAAATCAGATAGAGATTTATAAAGTAATGAAGTACTTGTTTCTTTATATTGTTTCATGATATGAATTTTAATATATAATTATTTTTATTTCAATGAAAAAGTAAAAAAAAGACATATATAAAACAAATAATTCTATACTAAAAGAAAAAATAGCGTGATAAACTAATAATGTAAGCGTTTATTTTATTTGTACAAATAAATTTATTTCAATAGAAAAAAGTCAAGTTTTAGCTAATTTAAGAAAAATGTTTAACTATATATTTATGAGTCGATTCATTGTTAATTATTTAATGGTAATACCTTCTATTAGTTTATAGAATTGTATTAAGTTGTAGAAGATAAAAATAGAGATTGTATATGATGGAGGGAAAAATGTATAAAAACAATTATTTTGAAATTGAAATGGGACAAGATTATTTATTTAGGTATCTTATAGATGAGAATTTACAAGTCTCAATTCAAAGTCCATCTTTTGAAGTAGATAATGAAAATGTTGTTCCTGCTCAAAAATTTATTTATAAAGAAAGAAATAAACTCAATGAAAATATTGAAGAATTAACCTATTCTTCGATACTTACTAATAATATGAATATTGATTTTGTTATTCGTGTTAGTGATAAAAGTCCAATTATTAGATTCAAATATGTTTTATATTCAAATGATGCTAGATGTTTAACAAAGCATAATGGTCTAGATAATATTGTTTATTGTGGATATGAAACTTTGAAAGAAAGCAAAAAAATTGAATTAAGAATTTCAGATTATGACTATATGTATCATACTCATGTAATAACAGAAAATGAAGCATTTAATAACGAAAATCAAATTATGGGACCAATTCTTGTTGAGGAAAGAGAAGATTTATCTTTACTTTTAGCTTATGAGCATGGTTCACAATATCCAAATAAGTTTTTAGAATTTGAACAAGAGGGGAATAAAATTTCAGTTAAGTCCATAAAAGGAAATTATGTTTCTAATCAATTAATAGATAGTAATAATAATTTTGAAACAATTTGGTTTCAATTTGGTGCAGTTAAAGGTGGGAAAGAGTCTTTAGCTAAGCAGTATAGAACATTTCAGTTAAAATATTGTACTTTAAATATGGAAAGTAGAAAACCATATATTTTCTATAATACATGGAATTTTCAAGAAAGAAATAAAAGATGGAATGGTAATAAATATTTAACTGATATGACATTTGAAAGAATGGATAAAGAAATTGATGCTGCTAATCAAATGGGAATAGAAGTATTTGTAATTGATACAGGATGGTATAAGCAAACTGGAGATTGGTTAATTAACGAAGAGAAATTTCCAGATAAATTAAAGCTTATTAAGAAAAAATTAGATTCCTATGGTATGAAACTAGGAATTTGGTTTAATCCAATTGCAGCAGGAAAAACAAGTGAAATGTATTTATCACAAAAAGATAATATTATTAATAAGAGAGATTCTGTGAAAGAACCACATGAAATTTGGGAAACAGAAGAAAGTTATGAAATGTGCTTAGTTTCAGGTTATTGGAAAAGATATGCTTCACGTTTATGTGAAATAATTGAAGATTTAGGTGTTTCATACATTAAATGGGATGCTGTAGGGATGGAAGGATGTCAACAAGGAAATCATTATCATGGAACAAGTGATAATTCATCTCAAGAGTGCGAAGAGAATTATTCATTTAATGTTGTAAGATATTTAGTAAAAATTATTGATTATGTATGCGAAAAACATCCTGAAGTTATATTTGATTTTGATATAACTGAACCAGGACGTTGTACAGGCTTAGGATTCCTTTCATCAGGTAAGTATTTTGCTATTAATAATGGTCCATACTTTGATGATTATAATATAAAAAGAGAGCCTGATACTTGGTCTAATATTTTTGTTAATCCTGGCCCTGCTAGAACTTGGATATCAAGAAGAATTTTAGATTATGATAAATGGATTCCATCAGTTTTATTTTTAACTCATTATTTACCTGACGATGGATATGACTCTCAATTATTAAATATTGCTTCTCTTATTCTAGGTCAAAATGGAATTTGGGGAGATTTATTAAACATTTCTAAAGAGGGAGTTAGTTTATTTAATGATAGTTTATCAACCTATAAAGAAGTGAGAGATGATATAACTGAAGCGTATCCAATTATGTTTGGAAGACCTGGTGAAACATTTGAAGTTCACGAAAAAATTAGTGAAAATACTGGACGTGGAGCAGTTGTTTTATTTACAAATTCATTAGGAGAGTATACGTATAAATTAAAAAATAAAACAACTAAAAATATAAAGGTATTTGGTAATGCAGTAGTTGAATTTGTAGATGAAGAAAATGTTTCAATTAAGATTGATAATAAAACAAAAGAAGCAGCTATTGTATTCTTTAAGTAAATAATTAGTTTTTATTAAATAATGAAGGGAGATAAAATATGAAAGATAAAATGTTAATTTGGGTAAGTAAGTTTAGTACCAATAAATATGTTACTGCTATAAAAAATGGTGTTATTGCATATGCACCATTTACGATTGTTGCATCAATTGCTTTGTTAATTACTAATTTTCCGTCTGAAGCTTATATAAATTTTGTTACCAATTTATTGGGTGTATCTGAAGCATCAGTATGGCAAAATCAAGTCAATAGTTTTATGAATGGGACTATGAATTTAGGTGGGATTATCTGCTTGTTATTCATTTCATATAATTTAGCAGAGCAATATAAAAATCCAAAAGTAAAACCAATTTATGCTTCTGTAATTACTTTAGGTGTATTCTATTTTATGACGCCAATAAGTACATTAGAAGATGGCTCAACAGCAATTGCTCTTTCAAGATTGGGTGCTTCAAGTTTAATTGTAGCTATTGTTTTAGGCCTTATTGTTCCAACATTATATAAATATCTTATAGAAAAAAAATTAACAATAAAATTACCAGATGCAGTTCCACCAGAAGTTGCAAATTCTTTTTCATCTCTAATACCAATAGCAATTATTTTTGTTGGAATGTTTATTATTAAAATATTACTTGAAATATCACCATTTGGAAATATTCATGATTTCTTAAATGTTCTTTTATCAAAACCACTTCAAAGTTTATCCGGAAGCTTATTGGGATTTTCTTTTGCTATATTTTTTGCTATGGTACTTTGGTTCTTTGGAATTCATGGTACATCTATTGTAATGGGAGCATTATCACCAGCATTATTGATGTTAAGTGACCAAAATAGACTTGCCTTCCAAGCTGGAGAAGCATTACCTAATATTATTACTAATGAGTTTTTAACTTATGCAACTGGAACTGGACTGTATATGTGTATTGCCTTCTTAATTGTTGGGAAAAGTAGACAAGGAAAAGAAATCTCTAAGTTAGGTCTACTTCCAGCTGTTTTTGGAATCCATGAACCATTAGTATTTGGATATCCGATTATGTATAATATTTATTTGGGCTCATTATATATTGTATTACCGGTTATTGGGATTATTTTAACGTATTTTGTTACTAGTATTGGACTAGTTGCTAGATTAAATGGTACTGGAGTTCCTTGGACTGCTCCACCTGGAATATATGCATTTATTGGAACTGGTGGACAAATATCAGCCGTAGTTTGGCAAATTATATTAGGTGTTATTTATACAATCCTAAGTATTCCTTTAGTTAAGAAATATGATAATCAATTGTTAGAACAAGAAAAGCTAGAAGAGGGAAAACAATTAGTAAATAATACAAACTAATTTAAAAATCTTTAAATATATACTCTTTTAAGGAACGCCTATATTAATGGGCGTTTTTTTATTTGGGAGTGATAGAATAAAAAATAAAAAATGTGAGTAATATATACAATGAATAACATAAAAATATACAAAAAATAAAGAATAGAAGGGAATAGAAAAATGAAGATAATATCAATCAGAAAAAATATACCTATAATGATATTATATGAAAAAATTCAAGAGAAAGATTCACATCCACTTTCTGATAGAAGTTCTATTTTTGATAGGGGATTAGACATGGTAATTAAGAATAAGCCTGATTTAAAACATTTATCGAAAATTAAAATTAATGGGATGCGTATTGCTGCTGATTTTCCTGATTTTATTCAAATTAAAGCAGATGAGAAAAAGTTGACTAATGTGGTAAGTATGATTAAGGAAAGTTTTCCAGATTTAACTATAGTTCAGATGCCATATTTGGTCAAATTAGTGCTAATCTATTATTTTACTGAAATAGAACGTGAGGATGATTCCAACAATAATATAAATATTCTTGGAGTAGCTGAACAAATGGTCAATATAGGAATTGATAGCTTTGTTTTTAAAAAAGAATTTGATTTATCGGATTATTACCAAAAGAAAAAATTATATGAGCTTGTAAGAAAGTATTTAGAGGAGAAAAATCAAGAATTAAATATGACTCTGAGAAATCAGATTAGCTATGATATTAAGAAATATTCTGATTATTTTAATATAACGAAATACTTTCCAGAAAGAAGGAAAACATTAGGAACTGTAAACATTATAGTCATTTCAAAGATTTGTGCAGGATTAATAATTACGATTGCAGAGATTGAAGGTTACAATTTAGATAATATTTTAGAAAATATTAAGAAAGATATTGATTGGGCATGATATTATCAATGATGGCTTGATTAGAGAAGAAAGTGAAACTGTTATAGAAAACTTAGATACTATTTCTAAAGCAACTACAGAAGTATATTATACAGAAATTTCATGGGATGAAGCAAATGTAAAAAAGTTTTTAAAAAAATAATTTAAGCAAGTATGCTACATAGAGAATAAAAAGATAAGTTTCAGTATCAGGCAGAATTATAAATAAAGATAAAGGTGATAAATCTGTATTTTATGATTGTATAGGAAAAAACATCAGAAACTATTGAGTTTAAGTAATCACATAAAAATATTTATATAAAAAATTAATAAAATAGTATAATAAAAAAATGCTAGTATAAACAATTATTTATTACTAGCATTTTTCTATTTACAAATTAATTAAGTAAGCGAAATAAAAAATAAAGGTTCACTTCTTCTAACATAATGCTCTTCTAACATTTGAACATGAGAAAGAAAATTCTCATCATCAAAGTATTTTGCCTTTGTAGGACATATTTTAATGCAACGTTGACACTTAATACATGTACCAGGTACAAGAGAAGCATCAGTAAAATCAATGGCTGCCATTGGGCAAGCTTTTGCACAAATACCACAATTATCACAAAGTTCCTTATGAGTTTTAGGTTTTGCTCTTAGGAAATTTACAGGAGTATTATCTACACCAAGGGGTGTATAATAAGTAACTGCAGGATGTTCTCCAGGAACTTCAATTGGTAATGGATTTTCATTATTTAAAATATAATTTGAAGCAGTCTTGCAGAAGGAGTCAATTTGAATTAAGTCTTTTTCGTCTGGACGACCAGTACCTATTTTGGATGAGAAAGCATGAACTGTTGCAATTGCAGCAGCTGAAAAAGGAATAAATCCATTAGAAGATAGAATATCAGTAAGTTCAGAAAGGGAATTATCAAAACTCCTATTTCCATAAACAACAATAGGAATCACAGGAGTGTTTTTACCAGAAAAAGAACTTTCAATATAAGGTACCATTTTATTGGGGATTCTTCCAGCATAAGTAGGCGATGCAAAAAGAACTAAATCTTGTGGACCGAAAGAATGAAAGGCTTGTCTATTTTGAGGCCTAGTATAATCTACATAATTAATAGGTACTTGTAAAACTTCTTGTATATTTTTTGCAATTCTTGTAATTACTTTTCTTGTATTTCCAGTAGCACTATAAAATATAGCAGTGATATGATTAATTTTCATAGTAATCCCCCCTATTTATAGAGATTTAAAGTTAAGTAGTTACGTAATTATTTTATAGTAAATTTATTTAAAACTCTCTATAACTATATAATTTAATTGTTTACATATATTATAACAATGGTAAAAACTGTGGTCAAATAACAGTAAGGTTGAATGTAAAAGTAACAATTGGTATAATTTAAATATAAAGTAAATGTTTACAAGGGTTTTGATATTATGATTACTTTAAATAATATTTGGGGGGAAGAGGAATGAGTAATAAAGTTTTAGTAGCATATTTCAGTGCAAGTGGTGTAACTGAAAGCATAGCCAAATTACTTGCAGAGGCAATAAATTCAGATATTTATAAAATAAATCCTGAAGTGCCTTATACTAAGGAAGATTTAGATTGGAGTAATAAGAAGAGTCGTAGTAGTATAGAAATGAAGAATATTAACTCACGTCCGAAAATTGCAGATAGGGATGCTAAAATTGAAGATTATGATGTAATTTTTATAGGATTTCCTGTATGGTGGTATATTGCTCCAACAATTATAAATACATTTATTGAAAGGTATGATTTTAAAGGAAAGACAGTTATACCTTTTGCAACTTCTGGGGGAAGTGGAATTGAAAATTGTGAAGTAATTCTACAGAAACAATATCCCAATATAGATTGGAAGAAAGGAAAGCTTCTTAATGGAAGACAAACTAAGGAGAAATTATTATCTTGGACTAATACAATATTATAAGATAAATGAAGGGGCTGTAGCACAATCTATAATTTAGGAGTTGTTGTTACAGCTCCTTTCTATATTTTATTAATAATTATCAAATATTGGCTCAATATACTTTTTAATAAAGTCTAGTCTATCCTTAACACGTGGCACAAAGAGGGAAGCAATAGAAACTACCATTTTTTTATCCTTATTAACAAAGATAGTATTTCCTCCATCACCCATAGCTGCATAACCATAATCCTTATCATTAATAATCCACCATAAATATCCATATGGAAGATTAAGCTTTTCCCATCTACTATGTTCCTTTGTACTTTCTTCTATCCAGGCTTTTGAGACTATTTGTTTTCCATTCCATATTCCATCATTTAAATATAATTCACCTATCTTTGCCATATCAGTAGCAGATAAAGTAAGACCCCATCCACCAGTATTTATTCCAGTGGGATCAGTAACCCAACCGCTAATATCTATAGACTTATTAAAGGCTAGTTGTTCTTCCTTACTATGAAAGGTGATATTACCTTCAACTGTAATTCCAAGTGGAGTAAATAAATTTGCTCTAGCAAAATCAAGAACAGGTTGTCCAGTTGCTTTTACAAGGATTCCAGAGAAAATATCTGGACCTATAAGAGGAGCATATCTAAATTGGCCTATATCCTCCTTTCCACCTAATAAATCAAGACTGAATTTTACAAAGTCGTCACTGGTGAAATATTTAATATAGGGGTTAAACTTATATTTATATGGAGCTGTCATTGTAAGTAAATCCTTAAGGGTAATCTTTTGTATTACTTTTTCCCTTCTTTTAACTGTATAATCGGGGAAAAAACTAAGTACTTTTTCGTCAACACTTTTAATGTATCCTTTATCTATTGCAATTCCAATTAATATAGAAATAATACTTTTTGTTACTGAATAAACATGAATTTTGCTATTAGCATTACAGTCATTAAAGTAATTCTCATATAGAGTCTTACCGTCTCTTAGAACAACCATTCCAGCAATATTTTTATAGTCATTGTTTATTATTTTTTCTAACTCTAATATTTTTTCTTCATCCATATAAATTTCTCCTTATCATTAAATTTTCTTTTTAACAGGATAATAAACTTCAGTTATTAATTCATTTTCATTTTTAACTTCACTAGGATCAGTGACATATACTTCAAAAAGGGCACTAGTGCACTCATATCCTTCCTTTTCTGCCCATTGAATCTGCTTAGCGTAAACAGAAGATAGGTCAGAATAAGAACCGTGTACAACTGTTTTTAAGCATAAGCCTGGGATGAAATCTCTTGTACCTTTAACATACTCCTTTACTGGAATAGCAAATTCTGTGTCTAGGCCAAAGGGGCTATATTCTGAACTATGAAATAGTACCATTGGTGGAGCTTCTATAGTTAATTTATCCTTTTTAATTTCCTCTAGTAATTTACCAAAGGAATTATTATATTCCTCAGGAAATTCATGCTCTTGAACCATTTTTCTAATATATAGAAGATTCATGGAAGGAACTTCTACAAGATTAATATTAATATCTGTTAGATAGGACATAATTGATTTACCTTCCTTCAAATTTAAAATATCATTATTTAATTGTTTTAATTTATCTTGAAATTCTTTTACTTGTCTTTCAATTTCCTTTTTCTTATTAATAAGTAATAAATAAAGATTTTCTTCCTTTAAATCTTCTGACTGGAGGATTGATTTGATTTCTTCTAAAGAAAAGTTATATGCTTTTAAACGCTTAATTAATAACATAGTTTGCAATTGATTAATGGAATAATACCTATAGCCATTTTCAGGATTAATTTCTTCTGGTAGTATTAATCCTATTTCAGCATAATAGCGAAGAGTTTTTGTTGATACCTTACATATATTAGAAAAGTCTCCTATGGATAACATATAGTATCCTCCTTTCAGTCTAGTAATTCTTTCTATCTTTATCTTACACCTTTCCCTAAGGGAAAAGTCAATGATATAAAGGATAGGTAGTTAATGAATTCTACCTTAAAAAGGATATTAATAAAGGGGCTGCTTTGAAGTACACCCCAAATGTTAGACAAAATATCTATAACATTTGGGGTGTACTTCACTTAGGCAGCCCCGAATTAAAAATTTTGAGTGTAGAGTTATTTGAGTAATTTTAAATAAATTACAAAATTATATTTATTTTAGAAACTCCTAAAGGAGTTTTATCCATAATTTTACATTTTTCATTATACATTTTACATTGGTGCCATAGCACCTTATGTTAATTATTTGCTTTTAACATATTCATTCATTGGTTTAACAAGATAATGATTTATAGGAAGCTTTTCAGTAGTAATATATCCAGCTTCTGCATCAATTAACATAGGAATTCTATTAACAAGAGTAGCACAAGTTAATTCTACTGTTGCAGGTCTATCAACTTTAATTGTTGTTTCAGGTTCACCTTCAAATGTCCAATCATTTTTATCAAAATCCTCAGGTCCATAAACATAGCCTTGACATTGGGTTTCTAAGGTTATTCCTTCTTCAGTTTCAGTAGTAACAATAGCAGACATTCCAGTAGCATATCCAGCTTTAACAGTCATATCTAATGTTGAAGAATATAAATCTTCTTTATGTGTCATTGGAACACATTTTTGAGTTTGAGATGTTATGGTTAATCCTAATTGACTACATAACCATCCATTTTGGTTCCACATATATGAAGGAACAACTTTACCATCTTTAATTGCTTGCACAGTTTCTTCATAATTTAGCCCATTATAATTACCAATTTCTTTTTCAAATTCTTCAATGGAAAGACCAGCTCCATGACCTTCTGCAAGAGCGATTCCATAATCTTCTACATTATAGCTACTAATACCTTTTATTTTAGTAATTTTATGCATTGATCCTGCTAAAGTTGTAATTAAGCTTCCCCAATACATATCAGGATATCCACTTCCACATAATGTACAACCGTTTTTCTTTGCTAGTTCATCTAGTTCTTTTGTAATATCATAAGATGAGTTCCAAGGATATAAGGCTTCTTCGCAGGTACTGATAGCATTTACACCATTTTCAGCACAAACAGTAAATGCAGGTTTTAAATCCTCCATAGTTGATCTTGTGGCAATAACACAAACATCAGGTTGTGATGTCTTTAACAATTCATCAGCTTTTTCAGCACTAGTTACTTTTATACCCATTGGTTCAATACCAATTAGCTCTCCAATATCTTTGCCAATAACCTTTGGATTTAAATCTACCGCTCCAACAAGCTCTCCACCATGTTCTAAGACATATCTCATAAGATATAGACTCATTTTTCCACAGCCATATTGCACTACTTTCACTTTATTTTCCATTGAATTTTCCCTCCTAAAACGAGTATTTTGAATTTTCTGATTTTATTATAAAGCTTATATTAAGTATAAAGTCAATAAAATTGTTAAATTATTTACAATCAAGTAATTAACAAATTTATGAGTATAGTGGCTTGATGATATATTTCTATATAATTTATAATATAAGTAAATGAATGGTAAAAGATTATACTAAGGTATAAGGTTGTGAGGTATATATGGGTGAGAATTATTTAACAATTGGCCAAATGGCAGAATTAAATCATGTATCAACTCAGACATTGCGTCTTTATGATAGGAAAGGACTGCTAAAACCTGAGTATCAAGATCCACAAAATGGATATCGTTATTATCATATTGCTCAAAGTGATGAATTAGATTTAATTCATACTATGAAAATATGTGGAATGACTTTAGAAGAAATTCAAAAGCAACTTACTGAATCCTCTCAAAAAGAACTTTATGAATCTCTTATTGAACAAGAGAAAAAACTAAGTAAAGAAATTTATAAGCTTACTAGAAGCTTATATACAATAAGACGATTTACATCAAATCTGAATCTTTTAAACTCTCTTCCACCTATAGGAAAAATAATTTATGAATATTTACCAGAAAGAAGAATAGATACTTTTACATCAAATATTGATTTTTTTGAAAAAGGTTATTCAGGATATGAGGAAATGATAAGAGAATTTAAAAGCTATATGATTGAAAATGAATTACCACTTTCATATTTTTTTAATGCAGGAACTCTTATTGAAAAAGATGATTTTAGTAAACAAAAACTAAAATCCAATACAGTATTTATATTTGTAGATGATGATTATCCTGAAAGTAAAACTCAGAGGATTCTACCAGAAAATATGTATATTACAATTTATGCAGATGATACTTCTAAAGAGTATCAATATGCAAAGGAAATATACTCCGAAATTAAAAAAGTAGGATACGAAATAGCAGGTGAGTATCTTTGTGAAGTTATTTTATATACTCCTTATAATAAAAAAGAAAAGAAATATATGAAGTATAAATTACAAGTTCCAGTTACACATAAAAATAGAAAATAGAAAAATAAAATATATAAAAAATGGGCTGTTGGAACAGCCCTAAATTAAAAATTTCCGATTACTGAATTAATTCAAAATTATATTTGTTATTGAATTTCCTCAATACTAGAAATCAACCATTGTCCATCTATGTTCTTTAATATAATCTCCATTTTAAATTCTACTTTTTCAGTATTATCTACAACTTTTTTCATCCTGTCAAATACTTCTGGTGAGATATCATCAAAAATCTTTTGAGTCATTGCATCTTGGCCTTGCTTTTCATAAATTTTATTTAATTCATCTATATGTTCATTTAGATATTCTGTAGATAGATTTTGAACATCAAGCTCAAGACTTGAAGGATCGAACTTTTCAAAGTTTAGACACTTTCCACTTAATGAAACTATTGCTTCTCCATCTTTTTCTTTAACTTCATCAATTGAGTAGTCGCCAATTGATTTACTCATTACATAAGAGATGAAACTTTTAGCTTCCTCATTAAATATTTCACCCATACTATCATTAATAAATTTATTTAATAATGAGGCATCAAGGTCAGAAAAACCAAAACTATCATTAAAATTTCCTTTGTCTTTAGTAGTCATTTCCATAGATTTAGTGTAATCACCTGATTTAATTAATGTAAAGTAATCACCAACAGCATTCTTGATTTCTTCTTCATGGGATTCCCTAGCACAACCAATTAAAGTAAAGATCATTACAAAAGATAATAAAAAACTTGTAAATTTCCTCATATTATCACCTCAATAATATTAAAACTGTACAAATTTATTATAAAATATTAACTGAAAACCTTCAACATATAATAGAAAAATTGGAATATACTTTCAAAAAAATATTCATAAAATCTATAGAATAATAGAAATAATGGTTACAAAAAAAATATTGAAAATCAAAAATTTTATATATTGACAAGGTTTTTTTGCTATGATAACATGATAACAATATAAAAAGAGGGCAAGGACGTTCTATAAAAATAGAATGTCCTTGCCCTCTTTTTATATATATTAATTTAATTTATAGGGGGTATTATTTATGGAGACTACAATGATTATTGACACTATTTGGGTATTTCTCGCAGGGATTTTAGTATTTTTTATGAATCTAGGGTTTGCATCTGTGGAAGCAGGTTTTGCAAGATCAAAAAATACTGTTAATATTCTGTCAAAAAACTTTATAGTATTTGCAGTTTCATCCTTAGGATTTATGTTGCTAGGATGGGGTTTAATGTTTGGTGGGGATAACCCATTTATAGGTACAAAAAAATTATTTATTTTAGGTAATGCAGATCTTTCTTTTTATAATGAAACACTAACAGCAAATGTTCCTTTCTGGGGCAAGTTCTTTTTCCAATTAGTTTTCTGTGGTACTGCAGCCACTATAGTTTCAGGGGCTGTGGCTGAACGTGTAAAATATTTATCATTTATTATTTTCTCTTTTGTGTTAACTCTTATTATTTATCCAATAGTTGGCCACTGGGTATGGGGAGGCGGCTTTCTTGCATCTCTAGGGTTTATGGATTTTGCAGGTGATACTGTTGTTCATTCAGTTGGAGGTTGGGCAGCCCTTGCTGGAGCATTAATTCTTGGACCTCGTATTGGAAAATACGGTAAGGATGGCAAAGTAAAAGCTATTCCAGGTCATAATATGTCATTAGCTGTTATTGGTCTTTTTATTCTTTGGCTTGGATGGTTTGGATTTAATCCTGGATCTACTATGAGTTTCCAAAATCCAGCTGATGTAATGCATATTTTAATGACAACTAATACTGCTGCCATTGCAGCTATAATAACATCTACAGCCACATCTTGGATTATAATTGGTAAACCAGACTTAGGTATGACTATAAATGGATGTCTTGCAGGCTTAGTAGGGATTACTGGTAGCTGTGCCTATGTTAGTATTGAAGCATCTTTATTAATTGGAGCCATAGCAGGAGTTTTAGTTGTATTTGCAGTAATGTTCTTTGATAGAATGAAAGTGGATGATCCAGTTGGTGCAACAGCTGTACATTTAGCCTGTGGTGTATTTGGAACAATTTGTGTTGGATTATTTGCTAAAGAAGGAATTACAACTTTATCTACACAAAATGGTTTATTCTATGGTGGGGGATTCCAATTACTTGGAGTTCAATTAATAGGTATAGTTGCAGTAGGAGCCTTTGTATTTACATCATCTTTACTTGTTTGGTATTTAATTAAGAAGACAATAGGAATTCGTGTATCTGAAGAAGAAGAAATAGCAGGACTTGATATTGGAGAGCATGGGAATATAGCTTATCCAGATTTTGCCCTTGCTACAGTTGGAGGAGAGTATGTTAATACTTCAGAAGATATTATTATAGATATTCCAAGTGATAATAATGTAGTAGCTAGGGAGGCAGTTCCTGTAATTAATAAATCTACTTCTAGTGAAAAGATGACAAAAGTAACTATTATTACAAATCAAAATAAGCTTTCAGAGTTACAGAATGCTCTTGAAAAGCTTGGGGTAACAGGACTTACAGTGACAAATGTTTTAGGACATGGTATGCAAAAAGGAAATCCAACCTTCTTCAGAGGAGCACCTATGGATACTAGACTTCTCCCTAAGGTTAAGATTGATGTTGTTGTATGCAAAATACCAACTGAAACTATTGTTGAAACTGTACAAAAGGTACTTTACACTGGAAAAATTGGTGATGGAAAAATTTTTATTTACGATGTAGAAGATGTAATTAAGATTCGTACTAAGGAACATGGATATGATGCTTTACAAGATGAAGAATAAGAATATTAATTTTACATTGTGCCATAGGATTTTTAATTTATAAAGTAGTAACAAAATCAATGGTACATAAATATTATATATTATGTAACAAAAGATTAAGTCACAAATGAGAAAGGGGTCAAACCATGAAGTGTGAAGAAGAAGTAACTACTATAAGATGTGAAGAAGAGGTAAGAAATCACGTTCACGAATTTCTTGGTAGTACAGAGATAGTAAGAGAGGGCGAAAATGGTGAGTATCATAACCATCGTTTTGCAGGAGTTAGTGGAGATGCAATACCTTGTAAAGGTGGCAGTCATATTCATAGAATAGTAACTAGAACAGATAATTTTAATGACCATTATCATGTAATTGATATATGTACAGGCCCGGCAATACCAGTAGGCAATGGACAAAGACATGTTCATTATGTATTTGCTTGCACAAGGGAAAGTGATGGCCATAAGCATATGTTTAGAATTGCTACTTTAATTGAAAATCCTATAGGTGATAGTGAATATTGTTAAAATAATTTATATAATGAAATAGGATAATTATATATTTTTAGAAACATTATAAAGTATTTATATTAAATGTATTTATCCCACAATATAAAATTAATTAGGAGCTGCTTAGGCAGCTCTATATTTTTATATTTAATTAGAAATTAGTATAAAAAGGCTGTACCTAATAAGGCATAACCTTATAAGATACAGCTAAGAAATTTTAGATTAAATAATATTAAAAATATAAATTACTATTTATTTCTTCCTTCATAGTTACGTTTGCACCATTTGAAGTAATCTTCATAAGAATAGTCATCTTTCTTATCATCATAATCTTTTCTACAACATCTATCTTCTTTATATTCATCATGCTTTCTGCAACAGTTATCTTTTTCATCTCTGTCTTTTTTCTCTTCTTCTTTTCTATAGCATTTGCAGAAATATTCATCATCTTTCTTTTTATCTTCATGACATTCTTTTTCTTTTCTAGGTCTTGGAGGACACTTACAGTAGTCATGATGATCTTTTCTATCTTCATCACAGTCTTTATCTTTCTTCTCTTCTTCTTTTTTGTAGCATTTACAATAAAGTTCTATAGAATCTTTTTTTCTATCATCTTTATCACATTTATCTTCGTGGTGTTTTTTAGGACATTCACACTCGTCTTTTTTTTCTTCTTCTTTTCTATAGCATTTACAGAAATATTCGTCTTTTTTCTTTTTATCTTCTTCTCTATCTTTACAGCGATCCTCTTCTCTTTCTCTACAGCAGCGATCTTTTTTATCTTCCTTTTTGTCATCAGTATAGAAAAACCAATTATCATTTGTATAACTATAAGTCATGTTAACCCATCTCCATAAAATAATTAGATTTGTACATTCATAAATGTAATGCACATATTCTATACTATGTAGACTTTATAATAATTGTTACTATGATTATATTAATGTAAGAATAAATTTCTTTATTCAATAAAGTTTCTAGATTTCATTCTTTCCATAGCGATAAATAAGCCCATACCAGTTTTTAATTTTCTAAAACCAAGTGATTCATAGAAACCTTCCTTGCCTGGGGAAGCATAAAGAATAAAGTTACAAGTAGGGGTATTATTTATTATATTCTCAATAATTAATTTGCCTACACCAAAACCTTGATATTCTGGTAAAATAGCAACATCGTATATAGAAGATTGACGGACACCATCTGAAATTGCTCTACCAAAACCTATTAACTTTTCATTATCAAAAATAAAAACAACAGTATAACTATTTTCAAAGGACTTTTTATGAATTTCTTCATCTACATATGACATTCCTACTGTTTTTATAATATTTCTAACTTCCTTCCAATTAATATTAGAACAGTCTTTTTTTATTATTATATTCATAAACTTCTCTCCCTTTCAAAACTTTAAATTAATATGATTTTAACATAAATATTTAATTCAAAAATTTTATTTAAAAACTTTTAAAAAGTTTCTTTTATTACGTATGTAAGAGATGAGAAGGTACTTTCAAAATAATAAAAATAAAAAAAGGAGAGGATTTTTAAATGGCTTTAATTCAAAGACTTATTTCATCAGACAAGTATAGCTTAAAATGCCCTTATTCAATGACACCAAGGGGGATATGCATTCACAACACTGCAAATGATGCTACTGCATCAAATGAGATTTCTTACATGCAAACCAATACTAGTTCTACATCTTTTCATATTGCTGTAGATGATAATGAAGCGATTTTAGGTCTACCACTAAATAGAAATGGTTGGCATGCTGGAGACGGAGGAACTGGTGAAGGTAACAGATATTATATAGGAGTAGAAATTTGTTATTCAAAATCAGGAGGGGATAGATTTATTAATGCAGAAAAAAGAGCAGCAAAGGAAGTTGCATCATTACTAAAACAATATGGATGGACAATAAATAATGTGAAAAAACACCAAGACTTTAGTGGTAAATATTGTCCTCATAGAACCTTAGATATGGGATGGCAAAGGTTTTTAAACATTATACAAGTGGAAATAGATAATCTAAATCCACCATCAACAGAGATATACAGGGTAAGAAAAACTTGGGAAGATGCAGCTTCACAAATAGGAGCTTTTAGTAACCTACAAAATGCAATAGATTGTGCAGATGCAAATCCTGGTTATAGTGTTTTTAATAGTACAGGAGTAAAGGTATATCCAACAGACACTATAGTAGTCGGTTCTAAAGTAAAGGTAGTTGGAACTAACTATGCAACAGGTGAAACAATTCCAGATTGGGTTAAAAAAGAAACTTATACAGTTAGTAAAATAACAGATAATAAAGCCTTATTAAAAGAAATAAGTAGCTGGGTTTATTTAAAGGATTTAGTATTAGCTTAATATTAAATAATAAAGTGAATATTAGAAAAATAAAAATGAAAAAATCTGATGGGCAGATAGCTACCCATCAGATTTTTTATATTTTCTTATATTTATCATAAGTTATTTACTAGTCGGTCTATAATTGATATACTATAATAGACCATATGGTCTATTATTGTTTGGGAGGTATCTATGAGGAAAGAAGAAAAAACAGAACTTACAAAAGAAAAAATTATTGCTGCAGCTATTGAAGAATTTGGAACAAAAGGTTATGCTGCTTCTTCTCTTAATAGTATCTGCAAAAATTTTAAGATTTCCAAGGGCCTAGTTTATCATAACTTTGAGAATAAAGATAAGCTTTATCTTACTTGCATAAGTAAATGCTTTTTAGAAGTTATTAAATATTTAGAAAGTGAGAATATAGAAGGTGATTTGCATAGATATATGGAATTGAGATTTATTTTCTTTTCAAAATATCCACTTTATGCACGTCTTTTTTTTGAAGCAGTTTTAGAACCACCAGTAAAGCTTGCAGATGAAATAAAGGAGATAAAAAAAGATTTTGATGAATTAAATAAGAAAATTTACCAGTCAGCATTAAAGACTTTGAATTTAAGGAATGGAGTAACGGAGAAGGATGCATTAGAATATTATGAGCTCATGCTAGAAATGTTTAATGGCTATTTTAGCAGTTCAGCCTATGCTAATACTGACTTTTCAATTATTATTTCTGATCACGAACAAAAGCTTAAAAAGATACTGAACTTTATGCTTTATGGTATAGCGAAGGAGGTTGAATAAATATGGTTTTATTTATTCTTAGATGGATTATTGCTATAGTTATTGCTTTTTTTATTGGAAAATTAGTATCAAAGTTGAAATTGCCATCAATTTTAGGATGGCTTATTGCTGGTATGATTTTAGGACCTCATGCTATTTCAATTCTTGATAATTCAATTCTTGAGGCGGGGTGGTATGAAAATATTGTTCATATTTTAGAGTGTGTAGTAGGACTTATGATTGGAACAGAGCTTGTATGGAAAAAAATTAAGAAGTCTGGGAAAGCAATTATCATAACGACGCTAACACAATCTTTAGGAACTTTTATTTTTGTATCACTTGTATTTGGAATTGTATTTTATTTTTCAGGAATTCCTATTTATCTTGCTTTCATTTTTGGAGGAATTGCACTTGCTACAGCTCCAGCACCAGCATTATCTGTTGTTAGGGAATTTAAAACAGATGGACCTGTTACAAAAACATTAATTCCAATGGCTGCGTTAGATGATATGGTTGGGGTAGTTGTATTTTTACAACAATTGCTATTGTTGCAGGAAAAATATCTGAACAGAAGCTACCAGCATATATGATTCCTATGGTTGTGTTACTTCCATTAGTCATTGGACTAGCTACTGGATTTTTAGCAGGCTTATTATTAAAAAAGGAACGCAAAACATTAGACACTTTAGTAATTCTTATTGGAATGATTTTAATTACTTCAGGAATAGGATTTATTTTTAATAATCATATTATGCCTAAGCCAATATTAAATTTTATGTTGATGGGTATGTCTTTTTCAGCTACATTCTCTAATATGATAACAGAAGATAGACTGGAGAAGATAATGCATGATTTTAACCCTATTTTAGGTATTTCAATGATTATTGTTATTTTAAATCTTGGAGCACCATTGGACTATCATTTGATTCTTGGAGCAGGATTGTTTACTTTTATATATATTGTTACTAGAGCTTTTGGTAAATATTTTGGTGCCTTCTTTGGGGCAAGCATTACAAAGTCTCCTAAGACTGTGAGGAATTATTTAGGATTAACATTACTTCCACACTCTGGAGTATCTCTCGTGTTTACAGGGATTGCAGTATCTGTGTTATCAGGAGCAGATCCTAAGTCTGCAGAAATTATTCAAGGAACTATTGCTGCTGCAGCTGTAGTAAATGAAGTAATTGCTGTTATAGTTGCGAAAAAAGGATTTGAATGGGCTGGGGAATTTGGGAAAAGAGATATAGACAATATTAAATTAGAACAATAATAGCATAAAAAATAAAGATTAATAAATATTTATTAAATTTGAAGTAGAGTACATATTATAGAGTAGTTTTTACTAAGCTATAAGAAAGAAGATATGTATTCTACTTTTTGTTTTTATAAATAAAAAAAGCATAATAAAAAGAAAAAAAGTTAAAAATTTTTGGAGTATTTTATATAAACTTACAAAAAACTATATTTAAATAATTTTTTTATATATATAAAATAAATTATGATATAATATAGTAGAATTAATCAGCGTAGAATTAGTCGACAGAAATTCCTAGAAAGATTCGGAGGTAGAAATATGAATAAAGGTTTAAGACTAGATTTATCTAAAGTAGAACCATATGTAAAATTAGAACAAGAGTTAGCTAATATGGAGGCAATGGTTAAAAGTGCACATAACACTCTTATGAATGGAACAGGTGCAGGAAATGACTTTTTAGGGTGGTTAGATTTACCGATAAACTACGACAAAAATGAATTTGAAAGAATAAAGAATGCAGCTGAAAAAATAAAGAAAAATTCAGATGCTTTAATAGTAATAGGAATAGGTGGCTCATACTTAGGCCCAAGAGCTGCTATAGAAATGTTAAATAGTAATTTTTATAATGTTTTAGGAAAAAATAAGAGAGAAACACCACAAGTATTCTTTGTTGGAAACAACATTAGTTCAACATACTTAGCTGACCTTTTAGATGCAATAGAAGGTTTAGACATAAGCGTAAATGTTATTTCTAAATCAGGTACTACAACTGAACCTGCAATAGCATTTAGAGTATTTAAAGATTATATGGAAAAGAAATATGGTGTTGATGGAGCAAAGGAAAGAATATTTGCTACAACTGACAAGAGCAAGGGAGCTTTAAAATCATTAGCTGATGAAATGGGATATGAAACATTTGTAATTCCAGATGATGTAGGTGGAAGATTCTCAGTATTAACAGCCGTTGGATTATTACCAATAGCAGTAGCTGGAATTAGCATAGATGAAATGATGCAAGGTGCAGCAGATGCTAGAGAAGCATATGCAACTGATGATTTCATGAACAACGATTGCTACAAATACGCAGCAATGAGAAATATTCTATATAATAAAGGAAAGAATACAGAAATCTTAGTTAACTATGAACCAGGTTTACACTATTTCAATGAATGGTGGAAGCAATTATTTGGAGAATCAGAAGGAAAAGATCAAAAAGGAATTTTCCCAGCAGCAGTTGATTTCTCAACAGATCTACACTCAATGGGACAATTCATCCAAGAGGGTAGTAGAATAATGTTTGAAACTGTTCTAAATGTAGAAAAAGCTAAGAGAGAAGTTTCTATTGAAGAAGTTGAAGGTAACTTAGATGGATTAAACTTCTTAGCTGGAAAAACTATTGATTTTGTTAATAAGCAAGCATTCAATGGAACTTTATTAGCTCATAATGATGGTGGAGTTCCAAATATGGTGTTAAATATTCCAGAACTTAGCCCATATTACTTTGGATATATGGTTTACTTCTTCGAAAAAGCTGTTGGAATAAGTGGATACTTATTAGGAGTTAATCCATTTGACCAACCAGGAGTTGAAGCATACAAGAAGAACATGTTTGCTTTACTTGGAAAACCAGGATTCGAAGAATTAAAAGCTGAATTAGAAGCTAAATTAAAATAATGAGAATTATTGTAGATGGAGATGCTTGTCCAGGCATCTCCATTATTGAAAATATAGCAAAAAAATATAAGCTGGAATTAATAGTTTTTTGTGATATTAACCATTATATACATTTAGAATATGGCGAAGTAAAAGTAGTAGATAGTGGATTTCAAAGTGTAGATATGTATGTTATAAATATATGCAAAGAAAAAGATATAGTAATTAGTCAAGATTATGGAGTGGCAGCTATTGCTTTAGGGAAAAAAGCTTATGTAATAAATCCTAAGGGATATTATTATAATGAAGAAAATATTGATAGATTATTAGAAGAAAGACATATATCTCAAAAAATAAGACGTGCAGGTGGAAGAACCAATAATCCTAAAAAAAGGACAAAAGAAGACGATTTAAGATTAGAAAGAAACCTAATAAAGTTAATAGAAAGTAATATTAAAGGATAAACTGTAGAAATATAAAGTACGGTTTATCCTTATTTTTATATATAGGTGACAAATTTCGTTTTGTATTTTTATGGAATAAATGTATAATAATATTATGTAATATTGAGAAAAACAGGTGAGAGAATATGAGTGATATAAATATAGCTTTCGATAAAGATAGTCCATCTACTGTAAATGAAGAAATTAATATAAAGATAATTTCAGAAGGTGAAGGAAATCTAGAATACAAGTTTTTAGAAGGAACACCTAATGAAAGAAGTTTTACTTGGAAACAAATACAAGACTATTCTAACAATCAGGAGTGTAAATGGAAGCCCAAAAAGCCAGGGAATTATATGATAATGATACAAACTATAGATAAAGACTCAGGAGTTACTAATAGTCTAAGAACCAAGTACAAGGTTAATGGTATAAATGAAAAGGAAATTATTGAAGAGAAGAATAATAATAAATTAATACAAGAAGTAATAATTGATAAGACAAGCTTAATTCTTGGAGAAAAGCTTAATTTAGATATTCTTTCCCCAGGGGATGAGGAAGTTTTATTATATAGATTTTGGATAAAAGGTATTCAGGGATGGGAGCCTTTAAGAGACTACAGTACAGAAAATAAGTTAACCTTTACTACTACAAGAATTGGAGATGGAGAAATATTAATAGAATGTAAGAGACCCTCTTCAGACAATAATTTAGATGACTTTACAACGGTTAAATTTAAGGTTAATGAACAACCAGTTATTGAAGTTACATCATTTAAATGCTTATCCAATAACCTTCTAGTTGGTGAAGAACTTATTTTTAAGGTTGGAGTGAATTATGAAAAGTCTAGAACTATTTTATATAAATTTTTAAGGGTAGATTTAAATGGAAGAATTAACTGTATTCAAGATTATTCTACAAAGAATTTGATATCTTTCTCTGAAAGAGAAGCAGGAGAATATAAATTATTATGCTATGTAAGGGATATTTTTTCTAATAAGTCTTATGATGATAGAGCTGCTATGATTTACTCAATAGAACCTTATGAAGAAGTAAAAATTAAAAGTTTTACTTCAGAATTAAGTTCACCACAATTATGTGGAAATAATATTTTATTTAAAGCTTCAGTAGTGGGAGGAAAAGAACTATTATATAGGTATATAGTAGAAGGGCCAGTTGCTGAAGATAGTGGGTATATTAGATCTAAAAACTTTAATTGGGAAAGTAAAGTAGATGGAGAATATAAAATTATATTAAAAGTTAAAGATATTTCCTTTGATGGAGATTATGAAGATAAAAAAGAAATGCTTTTTAAAATTGATAAAAAGGGTGAAAAGCCTGTAAAAATTATAGATATTAGTGCAAGTAAAACTAGAGGTTGCATTAAGGGCTACCCTATAAATTTAAAGGTAAAGGCTGAAGGTGGAGCATTTCTTCAATATTCCTTTGTAGTCTATAAAGACGGAATTGAAAAAGAAAGAAGTAATTATGGAGTTACTAATTGGGTTAACTTTACTCCAGAGGAAAGTGGAGAATATGAAGTTGAAGTTAGAGTAATTGATAAGTATTCCTCTAGAGAATATGATGCTCATGATTATATATTCTTCCAAGTGAAGGATTATCAAGAAGCAGAAATTGATTATATTCTTTTAGAAGGTAAGGAATCTTATTTAGTAGGAGATAAAATAGAAATTGAAATAATAACTCAAAATACAAAGAATGTATTGTTGAGATATAAAACTAAAATTAATGGACATGAAGTAGAAGATACAGGTTTTATAGCTAGTAAATATATTAAGGTTAAACCTAAATGTCCTGGGAAATATACCTTTGAAATTTATGCTAAAAATGTACAATGTAAAGAAGAATATGATGTAAAAAAAGAAGTATCAATTTATGTAAATGAAGCAGTACCAATAACCAATACTAAAATTAATTTAGATACTTCTAATATTTTAGTAGGTAAGGAAATAACCTTTGAGGCAACTAGTGAAGGTGGAAAAGATGTATGCTATGAATTTTATATTATGGAAAAAGGAAATTGGGTAAGGGTGCAACCCTATAGTAAGAAAAATTATTATACCTTCCTTCCATTCACTTCTGGGAAATATAGAATTTTAGTATTAAGTAAGAGCTTTTATAAAAAGTTAAATTATGAGGATTATTGTGATTTAGAATTTCAGGTAAAGACTCAAGAATAATATATTATATACGAAATTAATAATAGTATAATATTGAGAGTGAGGGAAAACTGTGAATATACCTAAGGTGGAAGATTTTTTAGGCTTAACTATAAGTAAAGATATTTTAAAACAATCAATAGGTGATGGTCCAGAATTTGATTTAGTTTATGAAACTATGTTAAATGATAAAATGGAGAATATGAATTCCAAGGATAATTCAAATAGTAATGAAAGTAGTTCATATGCTTATACAGCTTCAGCTGCAGGACAAAGATTAGAGAATATTCCATTAAGAATAAGAACAGAACCAATACAAACTGGAGAGTTAATATTAGAAGTTAATAATATAATAGATAGTAATATAAATAATAATGATACTAAAATATATTCTGCTGAAAATACATCAGTTGATATGGATAAAATTTATAATTCTGTTGATAAATATGCTAGTAAATATGGTGTTGATAAAAATTTAATATTAGCTATTATAAAGCAAGAATCAAATTTTAATCCTAATGCAGTTTCAAGTGCAGGAGCAAAGGGGCTTATGCAATTAATGGATTTTAATAGTGAAGCTTATGGAGTTAAAAATCCTTTCGATATTGATGAAAATATAGAGGCTGGAGTTAAACACATTAAATCTTATTTAGATAAGTATAATGGAAATGTTGAAATGGCACTTATGGCATATAATGCAGGTCCAGGAACAATAGCAAGAAGAGGAGTAAATTCTCCAAGTGACTTGTATAAGATGCCAGAGGAAACACAAAATTATGTACCTAAAATTATGTCTCAAATAGTATAGAAATTAAATATAAAGTGCATTTAAGTGGGGTGTTTATAACATTCCATTTTTTATGTGAAACATATGTAAAATTATGGATAAAAGGTTTATAATTATATTATTAAGATATTGTTTAAGGGAGGGTGATTTTATGATTACAATTAGAAAAGCTACTCCAGAAGATGCATTAGGAATATCTATAGTGAATGTTTATACTTGGAAAACAACATATTCTGGTTTAATTCCAGAAGATTTTATTAATTCAAGAATAGAAAAAGTAACAGAAATAGCAGAAAGAAATAAAAGGGAAATAGGAGAAAGAGAAGATAAAATTAGGGGAATATTGATGATAGCAGATATTTTATTATTAGAAATATGAAAATCTATAATATAGGAGTGTTAATATGGAATTTAATAAGTGCATAAAAGAATCATTTTCTGTAATTGGAAAAGAAGGTTCAACTAATGATGGAAATGGATTTATTCAAAAGTTATGGCGAGATGCCAATGAAAATTTTGAAGAAGTATCACATTTAGCTAAAAGGGATAATGAGGGAAATATATTAGGTATATGGGGTGCTATGTCAGATTTAAGTGGTTCCTTTAAGCCTTGGGAAGATAATTTTACTAAAGGCTTATATTTAGCTGGTGTAGAAGTTAATGATGATGCAATACCTCCAAAAGGTTGGACTAAGTGGGTAATACCATCATATGAATATATTTATGTAAAATGTGATGAAGATGATATTTTCTCTAAAGTAATAAAATATTTAAAAGATAATAATCTACAATTAGTAGGCGCTGTTAATGACTTTAATTGTCCAGAAGAAAATGGACAATTATATATGTTTTTTCCTATAAGAAAGTTATAAAAGGAGATTAAAATAGTATGAAAAGATATGGTGATTTGGGCTTTGAAATTTTGGAAGAGAAAGATATAGATATATTAACACCAATAATGGAGAGAGCCTTTGATGAGGATACAAGGATTCACTTAAATGAACCTAAAGGTGGGCCAGAAGGCTATGATAATGGGGATTTCCTTAGAAGATTTGCACTACATGAAAATTCAACTGCATATAAGATAAGCTTAGGGGATAAACCTATTGGAGGCATAATTTTATGGATAAATAAAGAAACAAATGTTAATTTTCTAGGAACAATATTTATAGATACAAACCTCCAAAACAAAGGTATAGGTAAAAAGATTTGGGAATTCATTGAAAAAGAGTATCCTAATACTATTACTTGGAGAACAGAAACCCCAGGATTTTCAAGAAGAAACCATAATTTTTATGTAAATAAGTGTGGATTTCATGTTGTAAAAATAGAAAACCCAATGGATCAATATGAGAGCAGCTATATTTTAGAGAAAAAGGTTAAGTAATATATAAAATAAAGAATATATTGTGAAGTGAGAGTGAGTGTATGAGAGAAGAGTTAGTTTTAGTTAAGCCTTCAGAGGATTATTTAGAACAAATATATGAATATCGTCAGGAATTTTTAGATAATGATGATAGCATGGACGGAACTTCTAGTTTAAGAAGATTTGAAAAGATAGAAGAGTGGCTTCAATGGGTAGATAAAAATGAAAATGATGAAACTTGTGCTAATGACTTTGTTCCAAGCTCTCAATTTTTAACTATAAGAAAATTAGATAATAAAGTAGTAGGAATGGTAAATATACGTCATAGATTAAATGAACATTTATTAAACTTTGGAGGCCATATAGGGTATTCTATTCGTAAATCAGAACGAAGAAAAGGATATGCAAAAGAACAATTAAGGTTAGCTTTATTAGAAGCTAAGAATCTTGATATAAATAAGGTTTTAATAACATGTGATAAGGATAATTTTCCATCAAGAAATACAATTCTTTCAGCAAATGGAATTTTAGAAAATGAAATAAAAGATGAGGACGAGATAATACAACGATACTGGATTAATAATGAGGGGAAATAAAGTCTATGAAAAAAATATTACTTATTGCTATTAGTTTAATAATAGTATTTTTATCAGGTTGTACTGAAAAATCCATTAATAATGAAATATCTAATGATAATGAAAAGGTTGCAGAGGAGTTTATTAAGTTAAAAGGATATAAAATAATAGAGTTCAAAGGTAAATTAGAAGAATATATTTTAGAAAAAAGTAAACTTATAGGTGGAACAGAATCAATGCCATATAGACAAATATGGGCTGTTCAAGAAGTAGAGCCAGAACTATACATTGGAAAAGAAATAGAGACATATGAATTTACTGTAAAGAACCATCCCTTAGAAAAAACTGATAAAAATTATAGTAATGGAGTTCGGCTATATATTATGTTGTCTGATAATAAGGTAATAGGTGGATACTCATATCCTAATTTAGATGTTGTAGGTAGTTTTAGCTCTTTAGAAGGAAAAACTCTAGAAGAAGTTACTGGACTAACCTTTAAGGAATGGCAAGAAGAATGGGAAAATAAATATAAATGAATGTGCTATCTCACAATGGGAAATGTAAAATAAGGGAATAAACTTATTCATAAGTTTATAATAAAATATATATTTCTAGCAATTTGGAACAAATTACTTCCATAATTCTTCATTTTTCATTTTTCATTCTTCATTTTTCTGCTTGTGTCTTTTCACTTTAAGTAATAAAATAATTCATAGTAGTTAAAAATATACTAAGAAGGAAGGTGCCTTTATGGAAAGACTGGATAAGGTTTTAGCTAATTTAGGTTATGGAAGTAGAAAAGAAATTAAGCAAGCTATAAAAAAAGGGCTTATAGAAGTAAATGGTGAATTAGTTAAAGATAATGGTATGCAGGTAGATCCTGAAGTTGACAAAATAGTGGTTAATGGTGAAGAAATTTTTTATAGAAAATATATTTATTTAATGATGAATAAACCAGATGGAGTAGTTTCAGCTACTGTTGATAATAGAGATGAAACAGTAATAGATTTATTAGAAGTTGAACATCAAGTATTTAATCCATTTCCAGTTGGAAGATTAGATAAAGATACTGTAGGACTTTTATTACTAACTAATGATGGAGAATTAAATCATAGATTAATATCTCCTAAGTGGAAGGTAGATAAGGTTTATTATGCAAAAATAGACAAGAAGGTTACAGAAGCTGATATTAAGAAATTCAAAGATGGTATAACATTAGATGATGGATATGTATGTAAGGAAGCTAAACTTGAAATATTAGAAGCTACAGAAGATGGATCAGAAGTTATGGTTACAATTCAAGAAGGAAAGTATCATCAAGTTAAGAGAATGTTTGAAGCTGTAGGAAAGACAGTAGTGTATTTACAAAGAGTAGAGTTTGGAACCTTAAAACTAGATGAAGACCTAGAAGAAGGCGAATATAGAGAGCTTACAGAAGAGGAAATTAACATATTAAAAGGTTTTTAACGAATGTTATAAAAAAATGAAGTAAAATCATTCATAAAGGTATTTTTTTTGCATAATTATTTCGAAATAACTTGCATTTTTAAAGTCTATGCAATATAATATCTTTGCAAGGATAAATAAAAGGAATAAATAGCCCCCTTTTTATTTATTGCTTATTGCTAAAGCGCAGCCTAGCCCCAAGGGTTGCGTTTTTTGTTTGTCTAAAATGCAAAGGTTTTCTTATGAATGAAAACTAGTAATATACATAAAGTAAACTTTTACAAAATGATTTATAAAAATGATTAATTTTAATTTTGAATAGAAAATGATGGCTATTATTGTGATATAATTCAAAAATAGTGAAAAATGAATATATTTATGAATAATAAAATTCATTGTTGATAAATTATGAAATAAATATTTCGTACAAAACTATAAATTCCTTTCCTTCCGTATATGAGGATATAGATATTATATTCTGGCGACTTGGAGCTTGCGAGGTCGCAAAGAATATAATATCTATATCCTTTTTTCTTTTAATTTTATTCATGTTTATTTTATATATAATATAGCTATTTTGATATTATTTTGGCAACAATATAAAAGATATGTATGATATAATATGTTAGTAATAGGAAAGGAGCTGTATAGATGGATTTAAAGTCATTACTTAACAAAGAACAATATGAAGGGGCCACTACTGTAGACGGTCAAGTATTAATACTAGCAGGAGCTGGTTCAGGGAAAACTAGAGTTTTGACATATAGAATGGCTCATATGATAGATGATTTAGGGGTTTTACCATATAAAATCTTGGCGATAACTTTTACTAATAAAGCTGCTAAAGAAATGAAGGACAGAGTTAAAGCTTTAATAGGAGAAAGAGCAGAAGATATGTGGATATCAACCTTCCACTCTACTTGCGTAAAGATACTTAGAAGAGAAATAGATAAAATAGGATATAAAAAGAATTTTACAATTTATGATACTTCAGATCAAAAGACTCTTATAAAAGAGTGTATGAAGTCTTTAAATATAAATGATAAAGATATAACCTTACAAGAAATAATGGGTAAGATAGGTAAAGCTAAGGATAATATGCAAAGTCCTACAAGCTTTATGAGAGAACATGAAAGAAATTTTAGAGAAAAGAAAATAGCAGATGTTTATGAGATGTATCAAAAGAGATTAAAGGAAAATAATGCCTTAGACTTTGATGATCTAATATTTAAGACAGTAGAACTATTTAAAAGTAATAAAGAAACTTTAGAATTCTATCAAAGAAAATTCCAATATATTATGGTAGATGAGTACCAAGATACAAATAAAGTTCAATATGAATTAATTAGATTACTGGCAGAAAGTCATAAGAATATCTGTGTAGTTGGTGATGATGATCAATGTTTAATTGAAGGCACTTTAATTGAGGGTGAAAATGGAAAAATTAAAATAGAAGAATTAAATGAAAGTGATAAGATTAGAGTTGCAGTAGGTAATGGTGAAAGCAAATTACTAGAAGTTAAAAATATTTCTAAAAGAAATTATGAAGGAACTATAGTAAAAGTAATTACTGAAAGTGGAAAAATCATAAAATCTACACCAAACCATTTAACATTTACTAGAGTTTTAAATGAAGAAGGAAAATACTATATTTATCTTATGTATAAAAAAGGCTTTGGCTATAGAATAGGTCAAACTTCTTCAATTAGAAGTAGAGAAAATAGAAAAGCTAGTGGATTAGCAGTTAGATTAAATGGAGAACAAGCAGATAAGATGTGGATAATAAAGGCTTGCGAGTCTAAGGGAGAAGCAACTTATTACGAAGAATTTTATTCTGTTAAATATGGTATTCCTAAAGTGGTATTTAATGCTAGAGGAAGAAATATATCTTTAAAACAAGAGCAAATAAATAATTTATTTAAAGAAATAAATACTTTTGATGCAGCAGATAGATTAATGGATGAAGAATTTTTATATAAAGATTATCCTCATCATATAAGCTCTGCAGTAATTAGGGGAGAAAGTGTAAGAAAGTTAATTAACTTAAGCTTTTTCAGTGGACGTAAGCCTGAAGAAAGAGGAATTCATTCACATAGAATAGGATTAAATACTTCAGGAGAAGAAGATAAAAATAAATTCATAAGTGCTGGATTTAATGTTAGAGATGGGCAAAGAAAAACTTTTAGAATAGAAACAGAAAGAGCTTTATATGACGATGCAGAGGAATTTGCTAAAAAGCTTGAAGCAACTTGTGATGATTTTGAAATAGTTAAAAAGGCAAAAATAACTGCTGATAATACTTTTAAGTTTATGCCAATGGGAAGCTTAAGAGAAGGAATGGCATTACCTATATTAAAGGATGACATTATAATTGAAGATAAAATAATTTCTATAGAATTTGAAGAATATAGTGGAAATGTTTATGATTTAAATGTAGATTATGCAAGAAATTATATAGCAAATGACATTGTTGTTCATAACTGTATATATCAATGGAGAGGTGCTGACATTAGGAATATTCTAGACTTTGAAAAAGATTATCCTAATGCAAAAGTAATAAAACTTGAACAAAATTATCGTTCAAAGGGAAATATTTTAGATGCAGCTAATGTAGTTATAGTTAATAATGCTAATAGAAAAAGCAAGGTTTTAAGAACTGAACAAGAATCAGGAAATAAAATTAAAGTATATAGAGCATACTCAGACTCAGATGAAGGAAACTTTGTTGCAAGTCAAATAAATAAAATAAAGAAGGAAGAAAATAAAAGCTTTAAGGATTTTGCAATTCTGTATAGAACTAATGCTCAATCACGTATATTTGAAGAGAGTCTAAGAAGAAATGATATTCCATATAAAATTTTAGGTGGAACTAGATTCTACGATAGAAAAGAAATTAAAGATATGCTTTCATATTTAAAGGTATTAGTAAATCCTACAGATAGCATAAGCTTAAGAAGAATTATAAATGTTCCAAAGAGAGGAATTGGAGATGCAACTGTTAATAAAGTTGTTGATTTTGCTGATGATTATGAGCTTCCATTATGGGATGCTTTAAATACAGTTAGAAATATTCCAACTCTTACTGCAAGAAATTGCTCAGGAATAGAAGTATTTATGGAAATGATGGAAAGATTCGTAGATATGAGCGAAGTTTTACCTGTATCTGTTTTAATAGAAACTATATTAAAGGAAACAGGATATATAGCTGAGTTAGAAAAGTCAGATGAAATAGAAGATAAGAGTAGAATAGAAAACTTAAAAGAATTAGTATCTGATGCTGTTGATTTTGAAAAGGGTAATGAAGATAAGAGTTTGTCTGCTTACTTAGAAAAGGTATCCTTAGTTCAAGATACTGATAAGCTTGAAGAGGAAGATGATACAATAGTGTTAATGACTGTTCATAGTGCTAAGGGGTTAGAGTTCCCAGTAGTATTTATGGTAGGAATGGAAAATGGTATCTTCCCAGGAGTTGCCTCCTTTGATAGTGAATCAGAAATGGAAGAGTCAAGAAGACTTTGCTATGTTGGAATAACTAGAGCTAAAGAACAATTATTTATGACATCTGCTGAAGTTAGGAGACAATTTGGAAGAACTGTAGCCTATCCTCAATCTGATTTCATAGCAGAAATTAAACCAGATTTAAAGGAATATGTATCAGCAACTGGTGGAGCACAAGAAACAAGAAAAGCTATGTTCAAACCAGAAAGCAGCTTTAATAATCCTCATAGCTTAAGAGGTAGCTCTATGAATAGACCAAAGCCTGAGCCACAAAGACCTACATCTACAGTTTCAGGAGATGAGGTTACTATGGGAAGAAAGGTAAAACATAGCAAGTTTGGAGTTGGAACAGTGGTAGCAATTGCAGATACAGGAAGCGATAAGAAGCTGACTATAGCTTTTGATAGCCAAGGGATAAAGATACTTATGCTTTCATTAGCAAACCTAGAACTACTATAATTAATGCATAATGCGTAATGCATAATTAAGGTGAAAACTCCTTCGGAGTTTTATGGAATGAAAGAATGAAGTTTCTCTTTTGCTACCGCAAAATCGAAATGAAAAAATGAAAGAATGAAAAGCCTATTTGCTAACGCAAAGGTGGCATGAAAAAATGAAAGAATAAATGTATAAATTCCTTGGGAATTTAGGAAAATGGAAGAATGAAGATTCTCTTTTGCATTCGCAAAATCGAAATGAAAGAATGAAAGAACTTATTGCTCACGCAAAAGGCACAATGTATAATTAGGGAATAAATTCCTTCGGAGTTCAGAAATTATAAATTATCAATTATGCATTATTTTAAGTGTATTGCTTTAAGTTGCAATTGAATTTTTAAATTTTAATTCTTTAATTCTTTCATTTTTCCCATTATAAGATCGGGGTGTTTTTATTTGGATAAAAAGAAAAGAATAGAAGAGTTAGTTGATGAATTAAATAGATATGCTTATGAATATTACGCTTTGGATAATCCTTCTGTTACTGATAAGGAGTATGACCAAAAGTATTATGAGCTTAAGGCTTTGGAGGAGGAAATTAATTATGTTCTTCCTTATTCTCCTACAGTTAGAGTTGGAGATAGGATTTTAGAGGGTTTTGTTAAGTATCCTCATAGAGCTAGACTTTGGAGTTTGGATAAGGCTCAAAGTGTTGATGAATTAAAGGCGTGGCATAATAGAAATCTTAAGTTTATTAGCGAAATGAATCTTAGGGGAGAGAATTTACCAGCTCCAAGGTATGTTCTTACTAAAAAGTTTGATGGACTAACAGTTAATTTAACTTATGATGAAAATGGGATATTATCTTCTGCAGCTACAAGAGGTAATGGAGAAGTTGGTGAAGAGGTATCAGCACAGGTTAAAACTATAAAATCTATTCCTTTACGAATAGATAATAGCGATTTATTTGAGATACATGGTGAGGCTATAATGACTACTGAAGCCTTTGAAAATTATAATAAAACTGCAACAGTTCCTCTTAAGAATTTAAGAAATGGTGCAGCAGGAGCTTTAAGAAATCTAAATTTAAAGGAAACGGCAAAGAGAAATTTATCTGCATTTTTCTATGATGTAGGATATAAAGAAGGAGTACCTTTTAAGACTTATGAGGAAATGCTAAAGTTTATAAAGGAAAAAGGTTTCCCAATGGATGATTATGTTAGATACTGTACATCTATAGAGGAAATAGAAAAAGAAATTGATTATATTAGAGATATAAGATTTGATTTAAATTATGATATTGATGGTGTAGTTATAGCTATTGATGATATGAGAACTAGAGAACTTTTGGGATATACAGTTAAATTTCCTAAGTGGGCAATAGCATATAAATTTGAAGCTCAGGAAGCTACAACAAAACTATTAGAAGTTGAATGGAATGTTGGAAGAAGTGGTAGAGTTGGACCAACTGCTATATTAGAACCAATTGATCTTGCAGGTGTAACTGTTAGAAGAGCTACTTTAAATAATATAGATGATATTAGAAGAAAAGGTGTTAGAATTGGTGCAGAGGTATTTGTAAGAAGATCTAATGATGTTATTCCGGAAATTATGGGAGTAGTAGATTCTTCATTAGAAGGAACAGAAGAAATAAATGTTCCTGAAACTTGCCCAGCTTGTGGAGCACATTTAGTACAAAATGGAGTTCATTATTTCTGTGAAAATACATTATCCTGTAAACCACAAATGGTAAAGAGTATAGTTCATTTTGCATCTAGAGATGCCATGAATATTGAAGGATTTTCTGAAAAAACTGCTGAACAATTATTTGAAAAGCTAGATATCAAATCTATAGCAGATTTATATAAGCTTAATAAGGAAGAATTATTACAATTAGATAAGTTTGGACCAAAGAAGGCAGAAAATCTTTTAAATGCAGTTGAAAGAAGTAAGGATTGTGAATTATATAGATTTATATATGCCTTAGGAATTCCTAATGTAGGAGTTAAAACTGCGAAGGACTTAGTTAATAAGTTTAAATCTATAGATGGTTTAAAAAATGCAAGTTTTGAGGATTTAGTATCTGTTCAAGATGTTGGAGATATAGTAGCTAGAGGTGTGATGGAATTCTTTAAAGAAGAAAAAGCTATAAACACTATTAATGAACTTTTAGAACTTGGAGTTAATCCAATCTTTAAGGAAAAAGAAATAATTGCTAGTCCTTTTGAAGGTAAAACTGTAGTAGTTACTGGTACATTAAAGAATTATTCAAGAGGAGAAATAAAGGCTAAATTAGAACTTTTAGGAGCTAAGGTAGCTGGTAGTGTCAGCAAGAAAACTGACTATGTAATAGCTGGAGAAGAGGCAGGCTCTAAACTTACAAAAGCTATTGACCTTGGAGTTAATGTATTAAATGAAGAGGGGTTTGAAGATTTAATAAAGGAGTAGAGGGGTATGAAGAAGTTTGATGTTAAGGATTTATTTACACTTATATGTACAATAGCAGCAATTTTAACTAGTGTAATTATTATACTTACTTTTTTAACAACATATCATTTCATAAATATTATGCCAATATTTAATTCATATTTCCCATTACAAATAGGTATATGTATTACTATGGCATTATGGGGATTTAGATTTCTATTAAATAGTTTTGGTAGAGAAAAATATATTTATTCATTACTATGTATAGCTATTTCCATTATTTCTTTATTATTCATAATAAATTTAGTTAAATAATAAAAAAGCAAAGGTTATGCTAACACAGCATTTCCTTTGCTTTTTTATTATTAACTTTATATTGTGCCACAGCACTTTTTAAGGAGTATTAAGAAGGATTTAAATCTATATATTATATATATTTCTTTAGTTTGTTAATTGTGTCTACATAAATACCATTTAATATATCAAAATTTAAAGATTTTATATAATAAGCTTCTAATTCATCATGAATTATATGAGCATTAGATATTAATTTTAATGCTTTATCAGTTAATTCATTAAAAATATACTTATCATATTCTATTTCTTCTTTATTCTTTTTTAAAACAGAAGGATCACAAAAATCTTCAATATTATAGATTTTACCATCAAAGGAGCATTTACTAATTTCATTTTCAGTAACTATTGAAACTGATATTTCAGGAATTAAAATATGCTCAACTCTTTCAGGATTAAATGGATCATGGAGATATTCTACGAAGTAGCCCTTCTTTTGAGCAAGCTTTCCTAATTCTATAAGGATTTTAGTCTTACTTAAGCCAGGACCTCCCTTTAATACAAATTTGTGTTTAAACATAGCAACTAAATCCTCAGTAAAGGTGATTATACCACTAGGTGTAAATGCCGTTGCAAATATATGTCTTTCATCACCAAATCCAGATTTTTGCTTATTGAAAACTTCTTCCTTAAGGCTATCAGATATAGTAATAATTTTACTATAAGCTAGAGCCTCAGAATTTAATCTACTCCAATCATCATGGATAGGTTTAGCTGAAGAAAGAAATTTGTAAGCTCTTTGAAAGTTGTTGCTTATTTCTTTATATACATTAATTAATTCTTTTTTATTTAAAGAAAGAGCATCATTATCTAGGGCAATTCCCATATTTACTGTTTCATCAATAGCACCAGGATATATTGGATCCACCATATGGGGGGCAGTACCATCAAGCATAGCAATTTTTAATTCTGGTATTACAATTCCATCTAGAGATTTCTCATCAGAAGAACAATGATTATATTCAACTGAATAGCCATTATCAAGAAAGAAAGCTGCTACCTTTTTCATTAAATAAGATTTTCCTGTTCCTGGGCCTCCCTTAATACAAATAATTCTATTAGCATCTTCTTTATTAATTATATAGTTAAAAAATGAATGAAAGCCTTTATAAGTATTACCTCCTAGGAAAATATGCCTTTCTTTGTTATAAGTCAAAAAATATCACTCCTAATTATTGCTGTACTAATATTCAATAATAATATATGTATTTATAAGAAAAGTGTAACTATAGAAAAAAATTAATATAAATGTAATCTGACAACTTTATTTTATGCATAAATTTTCAATGCTACTTAACCATTATGTATTAATAATTTAAAAAAATGAATAATAAAATTCGACTTATTAGATATAAGATAAGATGTTTCTATAAAAAAATATAAGTTTTTATAGTGAATATCATGAAAAATTATAATTATAAAAAAATTATAAAAAATTAATAAAAAGGTATTGCATAAAAATGAAAACTAGGTGTATAATTATGCTATCGTAAATACAGAAGGTAGGAAGTTAATAATTAGGGGGATTTAGATATGAAAAAAGGAATGTTAAAGAAGATATTTGCAATAGCTACTATTGGAGTAATGAGTATAGGATTAATTAGTTGTGGAAAGAAAGCTGATGAAGGAGACAAGCTATCTCAAATAAAAGCAAATGGTAAATTAGTTGTAGGTTTAAGTGCAGATTATGCTCCATATGAGTTTCATATAATAAATGATGAAGGAAAAGATGAGATAGTAGGATTTGATATTAATATCGCTAAAGAAATAGCAAAGGACATGGGAGTTGAATTAGAAATTCAAGACATGGATTTTGATTCATTAGTAGCAGGTGTGCCATCTGGTAAAATTGATTTAGTTATATCAGGTATGACTCCTACTCCAGAAAGAAAAGAAGCTATAGACTTTTCAGATATTTACTATGTAGCTGAACAAGGATTAGTAGTTAGAGCTGAAGATAAGGACAAGTATAAGACTTTTGCAGATTTAAAGGGACAAAAAGTTGGAGCACAAATGGGTGCAATTCAAGCAGATATAGCTAAGGATAATATTCCAGAAGCTGATATTCAATTATTATCAAATGTTAATGATTTAGTTCTTGGATTAAAATCTGGAAAAATTGAAGCTGTAGTAGTTGAATTACCAGTTGCTGAAATGATAGTTAAGAATAATAAAGAATTAGTTGTTGGTGAAGAAACAGTTAAGGATTCAGAAGGTGGTTCTGCTATAGGACTAAAGAAGGATGAAAAAGAACTATTAGATTCAGTTAACGGTACAATTAAGAGAATTAAAGATGAAAAGTTATTAGATCAATTTATTATAGATGCTAATGCATTAGCTGAAAAGCAAGTTGAAAATTAATAAGCAAATTAAAAAACAAAAGTGAAATGGAGCTGTTAAAGCAGCTCCCTAATTAAAAATTTAGAATGTAAGATGTAGAATTATTGATGTAATTCCAAATGAATTACTAAAAAATATATATTTTAGAAACTCCTCCAGGAGTTTCTTCTTTAATTTTACATTTTTAATTATTCATTTTTTAATTTGTGAAAAATATAGATAAGGGGTGTAAGGTTTGACATTAGATTTTAGTTTTTTATCTGGATATATGCCATATTTCTTTGATGGTGTTAAGTGGACATTAATTATATCAGCAATAAGTGTATTGTGTGGTGTACTTCTTGGATCTATTTTAACATTTATGAAAAGATCAAAATTTACAATATTAAAAATAAATCCATTAAAGGCAATTGCAACTGCCTATATTGAAATAATTAGAGGAACACCAATGCTTCTTCAAATTATGATAGTATATTATGCTTTTGATGAATTATTAGGAATAAACATGGCACCATTACCAGCAGGTATTATAGCTGTTTCTTTAAATTCAGCTGCTTATGTATCTGAAATAATAAGAGCTGGTATAGAGGCTGTAGATAAAGGTCAATATGAAGCAGCAAGAAGTTTAGGGATGAGTCGATTTATGGCTATGAGACTTATTGTAATGCCACAAGCAATTAGTAATATTTTACCTGCAATAGGTAATGAATTTGTTACTGTAATTAAGGAATCTTCAATGGCATCAGTAATTGGAGTTGGAGAAATTATGTATGCAGCTAAGGTTATTAGAGGTAAGACCTTTAGAGGATTTGAGCCATTAATAGTTGCAGCAGTATTCTATTTTGTAATTACATTTACATTAGGAAGATTAATGAATTATATAGAAAGGAGAATGAAGGCCGGTGATCAACGTTAATAATTTACACAAATATTTTGGGGAAAATGAAGTTTTAAAAGGTATAGATGAAACTATTAACCAAGGTGAAGTGGTAGTAGTTATTGGTCCTTCAGGATCTGGGAAAAGTACTTTTTTAAGATGTTTAAATTTATTAGAAGTTCCTACTGATGGAGAAATTATTTTTGAAGGAAAGAATATAACAGATAAAAATACTAACATAAATGAGATAAGAGAAAAGATGGGAATGGTATTCCAACAATTTAACTTATTTCCTCATAAGACAGTTTTAGAAAATCTAACTATTGCCCCTATAAATGTAAAAAATAAATCTAAAAATGATGCAGTAATAAAAGCAAATGATTTATTAAATAAAGTAGGTTTATTAGATAAGGCAGATTCTTATCCATCATCATTATCAGGAGGCCAAAAGCAAAGAATAGCAATAGCAAGAGCTTTAGCTATGGAGCCTGATGTTATGCTATTTGATGAACCAACATCAGCATTAGATCCAGAAATGGTTGGAGAAGTTTTAAATGTTATGAAGGATCTTGCAAGAGAAGGTATGACTATGGTAGTTGTAACTCACGAAATGGGATTTGCAAGAGAAGTTGGTGATAGGATTTTATTTATGGATGGAGGAAAGATTGTAGAACAAGGAACTCCAAAGGAAATATTTGATAATCCTAAGAATCCAAGAACACAAGATTTCTTATCTAAGGTTTTATAAGCTTTGTTAAAGATGTATTAAAGTTAAATTTAATACATCTTTTTTCTTAAAATATTTCTTTAAAAAAGAGGTGCTTTTAAATAATATACGCATTATATTAAATATAAATATAAAAAAGGTTAAATGTATATATTATTTAAATGTTTATAATTTAACAATACATAGAAAATGTAGAAAAATACATTATAGATATAATTGACAGTAAGTTTTAGGGGTGTTAGAATAATATTGTTCTGTAAATGATTACAAAATATAACTTTAAGGATAGTGATTCAATGAGTAGTTTTAAAGATGTATTAGAAGAAAATCCAGTTGTAGCTGCTATAAAAGATGAAAAGGATCTTGAAGTAGCATTAGAAAGTGATCTAAAGGTTATATTCGTTTTATATGGGAATATACTTAATATGAAGTCAATAAGTGACAAAATATCAAGTAGCAAAAAAATAGGTATTATACATGTGGATTTAGTAGAGGGTCTTTCTAGTAATGAATATGCTTTAAAGTTCCTAAAAGAAAATACAAGCTTTAAGGGGATAATAAGTACAAAGCCACAGGTATTAAGAAGTGCAAAAAAACTTGGGTTTATAGTTATTCAAAGGATTTTTATGATAGATAGCTTATCTAAGGAAAATATGAAAAATCACTTGGTTAAGGAATGTGATGCTATAGAAATTCTTCCAGGACTATTATTTAAGATAATTAAAGAGATTTCGTCTACTTTGGACAAACCTTTAATATCAGGGGGATTAATATCTGAAAAAGTAGATGTATTAGAATCATTAAAAAGTGGAGCAACGGGAATCTCCACCACTAAAAAAGAAATATGGTATATGTAGAAGAGATTTGGAGATAAACTACATAGAACTGTTAAGGCAGTTTTATGTAGTTTTTTATTATGATTATATTTTAATTAAAATATAAAAATTATTTAAAGGGGAGAAAAAACATGCAAGCTTATTTTTCTGAATTCATTGGTACTCTTATTTTAATTCTACTTGGTAATGGTGTTGTTGCAAACGTTGTCTTAAGAAAGACAAAGGGTAATTCATCAGGATGGATTGTTATTACAGCAGGATGGGGGTTCGCTGTAGCAGTAGCAGCTTATATTACAGGATGGATGGGTGGCGCTCATTTAAATCCAGCAGTAACTATTGGTCTTGCAGCCTCAGGATTATTCCTATGGGATAAAGTTTTAATGTATATTGTTTGCCAAATGCTAGGTGCTATGGTAGGTATGCTTATAGTTTATGTTAACTACAAATTACATTATGATGAAACAGAAGTTGGAGAAGATGTTAGAGGTACTTTCTGTACAGCTCCAGCAATAAGAAGTAACTTGTACAATTTTATTTGTGAATTTACTGGAACTTTTATACTACTTATAGGTATAAGAGGAATAACTTACAGTGAAGTGTCTAAAGTAATACTTCAAGGATCTGGAGGAGAAATAGTAGGAACAGTAGGAATAATGGGATCTTTCTTAGTTGGTATTTTAGTATGGGGAATAGGTTTATCATTAGGAGGAACTACTGGTTATGCTATAAATCCTGCTAGAGATTTAGGACCTAGAATAGTACATGCATTTTTACCAATGAAAAATAAAATTGATTCAGATTGGGGATATGCATGGATACCAGTAATAGCACCTATATTAGGAGGAGTATTTGGTAGCTTAGTTTTCGATTTTATTTTAAAATTATAATTATAATAGATGAAGGAGTTGGGATTTATGAAAAAATATATTATAGCTTTAGACCAAGGTACTACTAGTTCAAGAGCAATAGTTTTTGATAAGGAACAAAATATATTAGGAGTAAGTCAAAAAGAGTTTACTCAAATATATCCTAAAGAAGGATGGGTAGAACATGATCCATTAGAAATTTGGGCAACTCAATATGGAGTTCTTCAAGAAGTTATAGCAAAAACTAATATTAGCCAAGATGAAGTAGCAGCAATAGGAATTACAAATCAAAGAGAAACAACAATAGTATGGGATAAAAACACTGGGGTTCCAGTATATAATGCTATAGTTTGGCAATGTAGAAGAACAGCAGAAATATGTGATAATTTAAAGGCTAAGGGGTTAGAGGGATATATAAAAGAAAATACAGGCTTAGTTGTTGATGCGTATTTTTCAGGAACTAAGATTAAATGGATATTAGACAATGTAGAAGGAGCAAGAGAAAAAGCTGAAAGAGGAGAATTATTATTTGGAACTGTAGATACATGGCTTGTATGGAAGTTAACAAATGGAAAGGTTCATGTTACAGATTATACAAATGCTTCTAGAACAATGCTTTATAATATAAAAGATTTAAGATGGGATGATAAGATTTTAGAAGAATTAAATATTCCAAAATCTATGTTACCAGAAGTAAGAAATTCATCAGAAGTTTATGGATATGCTAATCTTGGAGGAAAAACAGATGTAAATGTTCCTATAGCTGGAATAGCAGGAGACCAACAATCAGCCTTATTTGGACAAACTTGTTTTGAAAAGGGAGAAGCTAAAAACACTTATGGTACTGGATGTTTCTTACTAATGAATACTGGGGATGAGATGGTTGAAAGTAAAAATGGACTTTTAACTACTATAGCAATAGGCTTAGATGGAAAGGTTCAATATGCTTTAGAAGGTTCTGTTTTCGTTGGGGGAGCAGTAGTTCAATGGCTTAGAGATGAATTAAAATTAGTTAATGATTCAGCAGATACTGAATACTTTGCAACAAAAGTTGATGATAATGGAGGAGTTTATATAGTTCCAGCTTTCGTTGGACTAGGAGCACCACATTGGGATATGTATGCAAGAGGGGCCATTTTTGGTTTAACTAGGGGAGCAAATAGGAATCATTTAATTAGAGCTGCATTAGAATCAATAGCATATCAAACAAAAGACCTTATTGATGCTATGAAAGAAGATGTAGGAACAGAACTTAAGGGAATAAAAGTAGATGGAGGAGCAAGTAGAAATAAATTCTTAATGCAATTCCAAGCTGATATATTAGGAACAAATGTAATAAGACCTATAATATCAGAAACTACAGCTTTAGGAGCTGCATGCTTAGCAGGACTTGCAGTAGGCTTCTGGAAGGACAAAGAAGAAGTTAAAAAGTTCTGGCATATGTCAGATGAATTTGAGCCAAAGCTAGATGCAGATAAGGTTAGCAAGTACTATAATGGATGGAAAAAAGCTGTTAAGAGATCTCTAAGATGGGAAGAAGAATAAGATAAAATGGGTTGCCTAAGGGCAACCTTTTTTTAATGCATAATGCATAATTGATAATGAATAATTAAGGAATAAACTCCTTTCGGAGTTTATAGAATATAGAAAAGGAGTTGAAATAATGAAAGAGAAAAATTGGATTGTATCAATAGTATCCTGGATTTGCAAAAAGAATAGTTTCAATTAAACTCATTTCTTTATTAAGGATGTTCTTTAACTAAATCCCCATTATTATCATAATACTTATAAGTATAAGTGTAGGCATCTTCATTATCATACTTACATTGAAGGTATTAATATAAATATTAGAAATAATACAAACACTCACTTTATATGAACTAATTAATTGATAATATTTTTTATATTAAAAAATATTTATTTTCTTTCATTAATAAAAGTTCCAAAAACACATAATATAAATCCTATGAATGATATTATTAATCCTAAAGCAGAGGCACTACCAGAAGAAACTAATATTAATGAAATTCCCAATAAGATAGTAGCAATACCTAACAAAATTATTTTCAATTCAATATCCTCCTTAATTATATATTTTTCCGTAAAATATAGTTACAAATAATCTTATATTTAAATTATATACAAATAATGGGAAATTATAAATGATATTTACCATTAAATTAAAAAACTTAATTGTTTCATTTTTTCATGCTGATTTTGCTTCAGCAAAGAAGCTCTTCATTCTTTCATTTTCCGAAACTCAGCAGGAATTTTTACATCAATTATACATTATTAATTATGTATATCTTGTTCTACTAAATAAATATCAAAATAAAATAATAATAAGAAATTAAAGAGGGGTGTACATTAAAAGATGAAGTACAAATTCGATTTTTTATTATTAGAGTTTAGAGATATATACTACCTTTTAAATAAGATATGGAAGGAGGAAGATGTTAGAGTAATTAATTCAATGCTAATAAAACTAATAAAGGAAGTAATTATTACAGCTCATTTAAAGAATAATATTTTTTATAATACAGAAAATACCATAGAAGAAAATATAGATTTATTATATAAGAAAAATCTACTTACCTATGATTTAAAGAGATATATTATAAATTATTTAGATGAATTAGATTATTTTAAGGAATCTTTAAGTGTATCAAATCGTGACATAGAGGAATATTACGAGCTTATAAAAAATCAAGATTTCATTTATGAACTTTGTGTATGGTTAGTTACAAAGTCTGGGGAAGAAGATTACTCTTTATTTATAAATAAGCTAAGTGATGAAGAACAGGAGATGTTTAATAAATATATTAATTTAAATCTTGAAAAGGATGATGAAGAAGATAACTTAGTTAATTCTTTTGAAATAGATGGCTTAGGGGATTTTGACGGTGAAGATACAGAAAAAGAAGATACATCTGCAGAAGAAAATTTGCTTTCTGGAGAATTATATTATTTAGGTAAAAATGTAGACAAGGATTATTATAAGGCTAAGGAATACTTTGAAAAGGCTGCTAAGGATGGAAATGAACATGCAGAAAGCTACTTAGGACTATTTTTTGAAAAGGGATATGGTGGGGAAAAAGATATTAATAAAGCATTATATTGGTATAAGAAAGCTGCTTTAAAGGGAAATATTTTTTCGGAGTATTCTTTAGGTTTTATTTATTATGAAGGTGAAGAAGTTGAACAAAATTTAGATTATGCTTTTAAATGGTATAAGGAAGCAGCTGAAAAGGGTTTTGCGCCAGCTCAATATGCTTTATCTTATTTATATAAAAATGGAGAGGGTTGTGAGAAGGATAATATTAAAGCATATTATTGGTTAGAAGAATCAGCTGATAATGATTTTGAGGATTCTTATTATATTTTGGGACAATCCTATTTAGAAGGTAATAGTATTATAGATACAAACTATAAGAAGGCCTTCTTTTATTTATCTAAGGGAGCAAATAAGAAGGAGATGAATTGCTTAGAAAGTCTTGGAGATATGTACTATTGGGGCTTATATGTGAATGAAGATAAGGAAAAGGCATTTTCACTTTATAAAGAAAGTATAGATGAAGGTAATATAAATCTTTATTATAAACTTGGAAAGTTATATGAGGATGAAGGTAATATAGAAGAAGCACTATTAAATTATAAAAAAGGTCATGAAAATGGAGATATTAATTGTACTCAAAGATTAGGTGTTATGCATTTAAATGGGGAAGGGGTTAAGGAAAATAGGGAAAAGGGGCTAGAGTATCTTAAAAAGGCAGTTCAATTTGGTAACTCTAACAGTTTATTTATATTAGGTGTAGCACTTTTAAATAAGGACAGAGAAAAAAGTGAAAAATACCTAATTGAAGCTTATAGAAAAGGTTCATCTCAAGCAGCTAGTATTTTAGCTAGAGAAGGTATCAAGAATTATTTAGAAAAGAAAGAAGTAAATGAAACAGAAATTTTAGCTTATGTAAATAAAGCTATGGAAAATGGATTGCCTATTGGAACATATTATTATGGATTACTAAATCTTTATGGAATTGCCATGGATAAAAATTATGAAATGGCTTTTATTCATTTCATAGATGCAGCAGAGCATGAATGTAATGAAGCTACTTTATGTATAGCAAATATGTACAAGAATGGAGTATTCTTAGCTAGGGATATAGAAGCAGCAATTAGGTGGTATGAAAAAGCAGTAGAAAAAGTAAGTGTAATAGGAATCCTATCACTTATTGAAATATATGAAAGGGGTATTGGAGGAAAGGAGGATCATTTAAAAGCTTTTGAAGGAGCATTATTTTTAAGAAAAATAGATATAGTTGAAGGTAACTTAAAGCTAATATCTTATTATTACAAAGGTATAGGTGTGGAGGCATCAATAGATGAAGGTAATAAATATATAAATGAACTTCTTAAATTAGATGAAGGAAAGGCATATGTTATCTTAGGAGAATTATGCGAAGAGGGTTTACTTGAAAATAAAGAAAAAGCTATAGAATATTATTTAAAAGCAATTTCTTTAGGAGAATTAAATGGGTATTCCAATTTAGAATATTACTTATATAGAATAGGAAGAGATATAAAGGAATATGAATTAAAGGAGGATGATAGAAGGTTAGAAAACCCTAAGAGTAAATATGTTTTGGGAATGAGTAAAATTAATACAGGAAGAAAAACTAAAGAAGAAGACCTAGTATGTGAAGGGACTAATCTCTTAGTAGAAAGTGTATATAAGGGGGTATATGAAGGTATAAATGATTTAATAAAGCTTTATTCAAGGGATAAAAGTATAGAAGGAAGAATTAATTTGAATAAGTTTAAAGAACTGAAAGTTTATTACAATATATAAATATATGAATTTAATTTATTTGTTAATAATAGCAGATTTTTATATTAAATTATAAAATAAACAAGTCAAAATATAAGGAATTATCAATAAAGCAAATAATGTTAAAATTTTATTTCAAAAATTACAAAAAATATTGAAATAAAATTATAAACGTGTATAATATAATATAAAGAGTATCTAAAAGGAAATTTACAAATGAATCAGGAGGATCAATTATGGAAGATAATATGGAAGTAATAATATTTGAAATAATAAGTCAAGGTGGGACAGCAAAGGGACTAGCGTATGAAGCTTTAGAAGCTGCTGAAAATGGAGACTTTGAAAAATCAGAAGAATTATTAAAGGAAGCTGATGAATGTTTAAAAGAAGCTCATAAAATACAAACTGGAATAATACAAGCAGAAGCAAGAGGAGAAAAAACAGAAGTATCCGTATTATTTGTACATGCCCAAGATCATTTAATGACAGCAATAGAAGCAAAAACATTAATTGAACACATAATTAAGCTTCATAAGAAGTTAGCAGAAAGATAATAAATTTAATAAAAGGAGGTATTTGGGTTTATGAAGAAGGTTTCTCCAGTAAGTCAGTTACAAGGAAAGAAAACGGACTATGATATACCAACCTTTAGTTTTAAAAGTGCAATAATTATTTTATTAGGAGCAATAGTTGGGAATATTTTTTTCCCAATGTTGTTAACAAGTTTTGGTGCAAGCACTAATTTTAGTGTAATGATTGGGAATACTTTTATAACTAGTTTGACACTAGTTTTTGTAAGATATTTTATTGAAAGTAAAAAGGGATTTTGTAAGGGCTTTTGGCTAAGTTATTTATTTTTCGGAATCTCATTTGGAATTATATCTTACTTATGGAAGTACTTAAATTTTTTCGTATAAGTCTCGTATAAGTCTTAAGTAAACGTTTGAAAATTAAATAAAAAATGGAGGTATTATTTATGAAAATTTTATTTGTTTGTTCACAAGGGATGTCAAGTGCTATAGCAGTAAATGCTTTAAAGAAAGAAGCACAAAAAAATGGAGTGGAAATGGATGTTAAGGCCGTAAGTACTCAAGAATTCGAAGAGGAAATTAAGGCTGGTTATGATGCTGCTATGGTAGCACCACAAATTAGACACCGTTATGAATATTTAAAAGCTTTTGCTGATGAAGCTAATGTACCATGTACATTAATTCAACCACAAGCATATAGCCCATTAGGTGGACCAAAGCTATTTAAACAAGTTAAAGAACTTATGGAAAGCAAATAAGCTGATATAAGTTTCGATATAATAAATATATTTTTAAGGGGGAATTTTAAATTATGGGTAATTTTGCCGATTTTTTAGACAAAAAATTATCTACGCCTATGGCAAAACTAGCAGAGCAACGTCATTTACGTGCTGTGCGTGACGGTATTATAGCTACTTTACCATTAATCATTGTTGGGTCATTTTTCTTAATACTTGGAAACCCACCACTACCAGAAAGCTGGGGGCTTTACCAATTTTTAAAGACTAATGCTGCAACTATAGTATTACCATTTAGAATGACAATGTACATTATGACATTATATGCTTGCTGGGGTATAGGTTATAGCTTAGCTAAATCTTATAAACTAGATGGAGTTACTGGAGGTACATTATCTGCAGCAGCATTCTTATTAACTTTAGTTCCAAAGAGTGCAGCAGCTTTAGCTCCTGAACTTATGGAAATAGTAAAAGGAAATCCAGATTTATTAAAATGGTATCAAGGTGTACCACAAGGCTTCCAAATGCCTATGGCAAATATGGGTGGAGGCGGAATGTTCGTTGGTATTATAGTATCAATATTAGCAGTTGAAATATTTAGATTTACTAATAAGAGTGGATTTAAGATTTCAATGCCTGAACAAGTTCCAGCATCTGTTGCTAGAAGTTTTGAAGCATTAACACCAGCTGCAATTATAGTTTTATTAATTGGTTCAATAACATATTATGTAGGCTTTGACTGGCATGGATTTATTGGAAAGTTAGTTGCACCACTTGTATCTGCAAGTGATAGCTTACCAAGTGTTTGGATATTAGCTATACTACAAGACTTCTTCTGGTCCTTTGGTATTCATGGTGCATCAGTAGTTGGATCTATTGCAAGACCAGTATGGTTAATATTATTAGAACAAAACTCAGCTGCAGCAGCTGTAGGAGCTTCTTTACCAGCAATAGCTGCAGAACCGTTCTATCAATGGTTCTTATATATTGGTGGATCAGGATGTACTATAGGTTTAGTTATAGCTTTAACATTCTTTGCTAAATCAACTTATGGTAAGCAAATAGGAAGAGTTTCATTAGTACCTGGAATATTTAATATTAATGAACCAATAGTATTTGGTGCTCCAATAGTATTAAATCCAACATTAATTATACCATTTATTATTACTCCGTTAGTTACAGGAACATTAGCATGGTTTGCTACACTAGCAGGTTTAGTAGATAGGGTTATACTCGTAGCACCTTGGACATTACCAGGACCTATAGGAGCTTACTTAGCAACTGGTGGAGACTGGAGAGCAACGGTATTAAATATAGTTTGTATTTTAATATCAATAGTAATATACTATCCATTTGTTAAAATGTATGATAAGAAATTATTAGCAGAAGAACAAGGCGAAGCTTTAGAAGAAAGCTTAGTTGGAAATAACAACTAATAATGTATATATAAAATAAAGATTTATTGGTGTAATTTAAATTACACCAATAAATTAATTTAGAAACTCCGCAAGGAGTTTTTTCATTAAGTTTATATTTTTTATTTCAGATAAGGATTTTATTTTAAAGTATGAGGTGATTTCAATGGGAAAGTTAGGAATATCAATATATCCAGAAAAGACAAGTGATGAATTAATTTATAATTATATAGATTTAGCAAGTAAATATGGCTTTAGTAGAATATTTTCTTGTTTACTTTCTGTAGATGATACAAGAGAAAATATAAAAAATAAATTTAAGAAGATAAATGATTATGCTAAAGAAAAAGGCTTTGAAATTATAGTAGATGTAAGCCCTAGAGTCTTTGATGAATTAGGCATTAGTTATAAAGATTTAAGCTTCTTTAAAGAAATAGGAGCAGATGGCCTAAGATTAGATATGGGATTTACAGGTTCAGAAGAATCTTTAATGACTTTTAATGAATATGGTCTTAAAATTGAAATTAATATGAGTAGCAATACTAATTATATAGATACAATAATAGATTATATGCCAAATAAAGATAATCTTATAGCTTGTCATAATTTCTATCCACATAGATATAGTGGTTTAAATTTTGATCATTTTATGAAGTGTACTGAAAGATTTAATAAGTATGGACTTAGAACAGCAGCCTTCATAACTAGCCAAAATGAAAATACCTTTGGACCATGGCCAGTAACAGATGGGTTACCAACTTTAGAGCTTCATAGAAACTTACCAGTTGAGGTACAAGCTAAACATTTAATAGCATTAGGAAATATAAATGATATTATAATTTCTAATTGCTATCCAAGTGAAGATGAAATGAAAAAGCTAGGATCTATGAGAAAAGATATGGTAACTTTTGATTTACAACTTGTAGATGGAGTTCCTGAAATTGAACAAAAGATATTATTTGAAGAAATGCATTTTAATAGAGGAGATTTCTCAGATAATTTAATTAGATCAACTCAAAGCAGAGTTAAATTTAAAGGACATAATTTCAAATTATTTAATGCTCCTGAAATAATAAAAAGAGGAGATGTAGTAATTGAAAGTAGTGAATATGGTCACTATGCTGGAGAATTACAAATAGCTTTAAGTGATATGATAAATAGTGGTAAGTCAAATGTAATTGGACATATTAAGGAAGAAGAAATATTTATTTTAGATTATATTAGACCATGGCAAAAATTCAATTTTAATTTAATTAAGTAAGGTGAAGTTTATGTATTTTTTAGGTGTTGATGGTGGAGGAACTAAGACTTGTTTCACTTTAATAAATAAAGATGGAAATGTTATTAGTAGAGTTATTAAAGGACCTTCACATCCTACTCAAATAGGCTTTGATAATTTAGAAAAGCTTCTTAGAGAAGGATTAGAAGAAATCATAACTAATAATAATATTTCTTATGAAGATATTGAAAGAGTAACTTTAGGTTTAGCTGGGTATGGGATTGTAAAAGAAATTGCAGAAAAAATAGCAGAAATAGTAGAGAGAGTATTTAAGGATATTAAATATGATTTAGTAAGTGATGTAAGAGTTGCAATAGCAGGTGCTTTAGCTGGTGAAGATGGAATTAATATAGTAGCTGGAACTGGCTCTATAGCTTTAGCCTTAAAAAATAATAAAATTATAAGATGTGGAGGCTGGGGATATACAGTAGGTGATGAAGCTTCAGCATATTGGATAGGGAAAAAGACTATAGCCTTATTTAGTAAAGAAAGCGATGGACGTGTAGAAAAAGCAGCCTTATACGAATTAATAAAAAATAACTTATCTCTAAGTAAAGATGCTGAAATAATATCTTATGTAAATGATAAGATAAAAGGTGATAGAAGTGAAATAGCAAAGCTGTCTAGAATCTGTTCAGAAGCAGCTAAATTAGGTGATGAGGCAGCAATGTCAATATTTAATGAAGCTGCTGTTGAAATTACTGAAATGATAAAAACATTATTAAGAAACTTTGGTAAAGAACAAGTAAAAGTATCCTATACAGGTGGGGTTTTTAAAAGTGGGGAATTAATACTTAATCCTTTAAGAAGCATGTTAGAGAACTTAAATGTTCAATTAATAGAACCTATACTATCTCCAGACCTTGGAGCATGCCTTCTTGCATATATAAATGCAGGATATGAAGTTAATAAAGAATTTTACAATACAATAGTAAACAATAATTAATAAAATTAAATAAAATATAGGAGCTGTTGCGACAGCTCCTATATTTTATTTAATTTTAAAACGTATATCTTCTTTGAATTTTTTACGGCTTGGATTGCCTTCAACTCTCCAAATTTTATTGCGGGTTAAGTCATACACAACAGACCAAACAGTATCAGCATTAGTCTTTCTATTATACTGACACATAAATCCATATTTACCACTTAATATATCCATAGCAAAATCTACTGAATATTTCTCAGGGTTATTTACTAAAGCATATCTAGCAGTTTCATATCTATCCTGTGAACGCCAATCATCTATTTCTGTATTCCTATATTCATACATTTCACTACTATTAAAGCTATTTGCAGTAGCAACAAAGTCTTCTCCATCTCTTGGAGTTATTACAACAACCTTTTCACAATTACATTCTACTACAGCTATATCACCAGTTTTATCTGCAAGGGTAATAGTTTGTTGTGATGCAATTGGAATAGTCTTAAGAGCTTCAATTGCCTCAGTAGTAGTTTTACATTTTTCAAGAAGATATCTAACAAGGATTCCAGCATTAAAGCCTGGCTTCCAGACCTTAGGATATATAAAGGTTAAGCCTACAGCAAGTCCTTCTTCATTAACACCATCCTCCATTTGAACGAAGGCGGTAGTATTTCCATTAAAGGAATAACAATTATCTAAATTATAAAGACAGTTCATATATAGCTTCTCTAAATGTACTAAAAAATCACTATTTCTTGCAAATAAAATTTCATCCCCATTACTGATGGCAAAGGAAGTACACTTATTATCAAATTTAAAGCAATACATACTAAATAGCATTCCACATAAGTACTCAAAGGAAATTTCATTTCCTTCAGCAATTCCTCTAACTTCATCAACTATTTCAGGATATAATTCTTCAAATATTGCCATGCAGTCTCGGCCAAATTGAATTCTTTCTTCACCAACATGATATGTAGGGCAATTATCTAACTTCTTTCCATTCTTATTAAGTAATGCACCCCACTTATAGCCTGCATCATAATGGGTTCCTTTAAATCTTCCATGATACATATATTATCCTCTCCCATTCATAATAGTTTATCTCTATACCTCTAACTTCATTATAGGTAAATAAAAATTTATATTCAACAACTATAAAAATTCATGATAAATAGTATATTCTTTGAAAGGACAGATACATATTACATAAATTTCTTTATTAAAAATAAGCATAATATTTATGGAGATATAATATAAATAATTAAGAATAATCGTTTCAAAGTTACTATAAAAATAAAGAAATGATTTTTCATAAAATTGTAAGTATTTACATAAAATTATTTTTATTAGGGGGAAATAATATGGGTACTTTTACAGATTTTTTAGACAAAAAATTATCTACACCTATGGCTAAACTAGCAGAACAAAGGCATTTACGCGCAATACGGGATGGTATTATTGCTACATTACCATTAATTATTGTTGGATCATTTTTCTTAATAATTGCAAACCCTCCATTACCAGAAAGTTGGGGACTTTATAAATTTTTAAAGGCTAATGCTGCAAATATAGTATTACCTTTTAGAATGACAATGTATATTATGACCTTATATGCTTGCTGGGGAATAGGTTATAGCTTAGCTAAATCTTATAATCTTGATGGGATAACAGGTGCAACTTTATCAGCATCAGCATTCTTATTGACACTTGTTCCAAAGAGTGTAAGTGCATTAGCACCAGAACTTATGGAAATAGTTAAAGGTAATGCAGATTTATTAAAATGGTATCAAGGTATACCACAAGGCTTCCAAATGCCAATGGCTAATATGGGAGGCGGGGGAATGTTTGTTGGTATAATTGTATCCATATTAGCTGTTGAAATATTTAGATTTACAAATAGAAGTGGATTTAAAATTTCAATGCCAGAACAAGTACCAGCTTCAGTTGCTAGAAGCTTTGAAGCATTAACACCTGCAATAATTTTAGTGCTATTAGTTGGATCAATAACTTATTATTTAAAATTTGATTGGCATGGAGTCATATTAAAATTAGCAAGTCCTCTAGTATCAGCTAGTGATACACTATTAAGTGTTTGTATATTATCATTTTTAAATAATTTCTTTTGGTGCTTTGGAATTCATGGAGCCTCTATAGTTGGATCAGTAGCAAGACCAGTATGGTTAATGCTATTGGATAAGAATCAAGTAGCTGCAACAGCAGGAGAAGCTTTACCAACAATAGCAGCAGAACCTTTCTTTCAATGGTTTGTATATATTGGAGGATCAGGATTAGGCTTAGTGTTAGTACTATTATTATTTGCAAAGTCTACTTATGGGAAACAATTAGCTAGAACAGCTATTGTGCCTAGTATATTTAATATAAATGAACCAATTGTATTTGGTGCACCACTTGTATTAAATCCAACTTTAATAATCCCATTTTTAATAATTCCATTAGTTAATGCATCTATAGCATGGATTGCTACATCACTAAATTTAGTTTCAAGAGTTCAAATACTTGCACCTTGGACTTTACCAGGGCCTATAGGAGCATATTTAGCCACAGCTGGTGATTGGAGAGCAGTAATTTTAAGTATAGTATGTATAATAATTTCAATGATAATTTATTATCCATTTATGAAAATGTATGATAATAAGCTTATTAAAGAAGAACAATCTGAAGCGTAAATTAATAAGATATAAAATAAATTCCAACAAGCTTTCTTGTTGGAATTTATTTTATTTTAAATCCTCATTAGAAAAATATTTAAAGGTTGCTAAAAATCCTAATAGCGAAATAAAAAGGATAATTATAATTGATAATAAAATGGGATATCCTTTGGAAGCAAGAGAGCCTTTAACAAGAAAGAATGTAGCAGTCCAAGGATAAAGAGCAGCAAGATTTTGGTTACTTATTGCAGCACTTCCCATTACTATAGCTGCTGAAATAACCATAGGAGCAACAAAGCCCTTTGTTTTCATTGCTAAATAGGAAAAGGGAGTAGCTGTGAAAAATACTAAAACACCACTATATAGGAATTTCATTAACCAATTAAGGGATACAGTAAGGCTAAACTCACTAATAGTAAATATACTATGATAAATTCCAGAGAATAATAAAATTCCAGCCCAAGTAATTATATTAATAAGTAAGGTTAAAAGTAATGTAACAGCATATTTACCTATAATTAGCTTTACTCTTGAAATAGGAATAGGTAATACTGTTTTTAAAGTGTTATCTAAGTACTCTCGGCTAAAGATATAACTAATTATAGCAACACAAATCATCATATTCATAAGTAGCATGGCATATAAAAGACTATTATCATAAATATCACTAAGAGTAAAAATACGCTCAGGATATTCAAAATGAGTTTGAATAGCTTCTATTAGCATCATAGCTGGTACAGCAAAGGCTCCAATAATGCATAAAATAATAATTTTTGAATTCTTTAGCTTTTTCATTTCACAAGATATAAGGTTAAGCAATACCCCCACCTCCAATTAAGTTTTCAAAATAAGCTTCTAAGGTTTCTTTGCAAGGATTAAGCTTAGTAACAGAGATACCATTTTGAACTAAGGACCTATTTATATCACTTATACTTTTATTGCTATCATAAATATAGATATTATTATCAATAATAGAGTAATCCTTAATAGAAAAGTTATCTTTCAATATCTTTTCTGCTGATTTAGTATCTGATACTGTTATTTCAATATAATGTTTTAGTTTATCTTGTAATTCTAAGATATTAACTTCTTCAATTAATTTTCCATTATTCATAACACCAATAACATCTGCAATTTGTTCTATTTCACTTAAAACATGACTTGATATAAAAATAGTAATCCCTTTTTCATGACTTAGCTTTAATAAAAAGGAACGGATTTCTGATATTCCTATTGGATCAAGTCCATTTATTGGTTCATCTAAAATAAGAAGCTCTGGGTTATGCATAATAGCAGCAGCAATACCAAGTCTTTGCTTCATCCCTAAAGAAAAATTAGAGAAGGTCTTTTTTTCTTCTGTGTGGAGTCCAACAATTTCAAGGGCTTCTTGAACTTCTTTTTTAGAAATATTACCATGTAATTTAGCTAATATATTTAAATTATCCCTAGCAGTAAGATTTTGATAAAAACCAGGAGTTTCAATAATTGAGCCTATTTTTTTATAAAGATTGTTATTTCTAAAATCCTCTCCAAATAAATTAATATTTCCATTTGTAACTTTAATAAGTTTTAGCATCATTTTCATTGTTGTTGTTTTTCCAGCTCCATTTCTACCAAGTAATCCATAAATTTTACCCTTGGGAACATGAAGATTTATATTATCAACAACAGTAGAATTGCCATATTTTTTTGTTAGATTTTTTGTTTCAATAACATATTCCATATCTATACTTCCTTTCAATTTTTTTTTAACTTCAGTACAAGTTATAATTTAATTATTAGAGCACAGTATAAAAAGCACAAGAAACCTATTATCACAACAAGAAAAAAGCCATGACACTTATAGTGTCAATGGCTTTTTTAAAGGCTTTAGAAGGTAATTACTATTTACTATTTTTAATTAATAGTGCCATCTTAGGCATTAAGAATAGAAAGAGAAATATTGTTACATAGGGCTGACGAGAAGCTGCAAAAAAAATTATGGATAATGAGTGCCATGTAATTGATATAGATTTCAATATGCTAAACTTCTTTTTATCATCAAAAAATTGTAATATTATTTCTGTAGTACCTATCAAAGACATTACAATAATTAAAGTATAATAAATAATACGAATTGAGGTAGGGGATTTAGTATATTGAAGTAAGTTTACAGAATAAATATACCCATCAATCTCTTGTCCATAGAAGGGTAAAAAGATATAGGCAAGAGCCATTAAATCTAATATTCCAAATATAAGGCTAGATAGCTTGCTTATATTTGATTTATTTTCACTTTCAGCAACTTGAATTAATTCATTATTTGAAAGTAATTCATCTATTGAAACTGAAAAAATCTTAGAGATATTTTTTAGAGACTCAATGCTTGGATAACCTTTGCCACTTTCCCATTTTGAAATAGCTGTTCTTGAAACATATAGCCTTTCTGCTAGTTGTTCTTGAGTCATATTATGTTGTTTTCTTAATTCCTTTAATTTTTCATTAAACTCCATATTATATTCTCCATAGTATTAAATTTATTTCTTTTATAATAAGATCTCCATAGTATTTAGATAATTATTTTTTCTTTGCAATAAGTAAAAATCTATGGATATTTCCTTGAATTACTCCATCCTTTTCTAATAACTTTTGTGCATTAAATAAATTTTCTAAGCTATCCTTTACTGTGAAATTTGGGAATTCCCATTCTATAATATGAGCAAACCAAACAATTGCACCAACATCAAAAAACTTAATAGGTCTATAAGCTTCTTGTCCATCAATTATTGTAAATCCAGATTTTTTAAATTTCTCAGTTGTAATATTAAGGTATTGCTCTGGAAAAGGTAATTCAGGAACATTAGTAAGAAGTAATTCTACCAATTCTCTATCGTTTTCTGCACCTACTTGTTCTGTAATAAATATTCCACCTGATTTCAAAACACGATAAATATCATTCGGATTAAAGTCTCCATGTCGATTAATTACCACATCAAATTGCTCATCTTCAAAGGGTAAAATGCTGCTACCATCTGCTTCTCGAAAATCTATTCCTAATGGTAATAATGTTTCTTTACAAAGTTGCACATTTGGAGCATATCCCTCTGTTGCACTTGTTCTTTTATTTGAATGGTTTAAGGATAGAAGAAATTCACCACCACCAGTATCTATATCAAGTAAATAAGTTTCTGGCTTTATATAACTTTCGACTATTTCTTTGTAATCCCATGGAAGATCATTTTCTTCTTCATATTTGCCATGGATGTGTGAGAAATCCCATCCTTTTATATGGGCTACCTGTTCTTCTTTTAACCAATTTTCAACTAAATCTTTTTTATTCATTTTATCTCCACCTCAACATTCTTTTATTACTATAGGTTGTCTTCACTTATAAGAGATTAAAAAAAATTATTAATCTTTAATTTAATTTTACACTAAAAAAGATAAAAACAAGAGTAAAATGGTATATATAGATAAAATTGGGGATGTTATATATGAAAAAAATAATAAATATAATATTATGGCTAACTATACTACAGATAACAAGAATAGGGTTTAAATCTTTAGTCTTTCTTTTCTTAGATAGAAACTTAATGATAGATGTTATAGTTTCATCAATATATATGATTATAATAATTATATTTAGCATTATTGTCATAAAGAAGAAACAACTTAAATTAGATATTTTTCCTAAGAATTTTAATTGGAAGTATATAGTAACTTCAATAATATTATTTACAATTATTTTTACAACGCCAATAATTACAAAAAGTTATTCATTATATGATATATTAAGCTTAATATATGGATCAATTATTACTGTTATATTTGAAGAAATAATATTTAGAGGCTATATTTATAAGAAAATTAGCATTATAAAAAATGATTTGTGGGCATATATAATTTCAACTATTATATTTGGAATATGGCATCTAGGATATATTGATACAGTAATGTGGAGAGCTAGTATAATATCACCAAATGCCAATATATTAAATATAATGTTTTGGAAGGTAATAACTGGTCTATTATTTGGAGCTGCTTTAGGCTTTTTTAGATATAAAAATAAAAATGTGTATTCTTCAATGTTAGCACATGCATTACTAAATACATTTGGTAGATAAGGAATAGTATATAATTAATAAAAATATTGTTTTTTATTGTATAATTACAGAAAGATAAATATAACAGAACTTTATATTTATTTATAATATAAACTAAGTAATTTATATAAGGTGGTGAAATATCATGAGTGAAAACAGTTTTTTTAGTAAAAGTAATAGCATTAAGATAACACATAGTATCCTATTTATAGTTACAGCAATGTATATATTAGAATCTATATTTATTAGAGGATTATTCACTAATGTTTATTTAGCTTTAATAAATATGGGATTAAGCATTATTACACTTATAATATCAGCTATAAAGAAAGAATATAAATTAGTAATTATTGATTTTATTATTCTTATAGGAACTGCAGTAATATTTACATACTTAATATATCTTTAAATATTATAATTAAATTAAAATTAATAAAAGTTCACTCCTGTTATACTAACAAAGAAAGTAACAAGAAAGTGAACTTTTTATATTATAATTGATATCATAAAATCAAATTCTTATAAAAATAGTTAATTACATAATAGGTTGCAGATACAATAAGTTTATCTTAGAGAAATTTCATTATGAAATATAACTTGAAAAGTATACCATACTTAGAATATCTATATTATAATTAAATAATAAAATGTCATTAAAGCTTTAATATAATTATTAAATTGAACTGTTATATAAGAGCTGAAATGTGAATTTAATATATATATTATAAAAAGATTAAATTATAGGAGGATAAAATGGAGTTATTGCTTAAGATTCTTATTAGTTATTTTGCTTTATACATAGTTATTTTATTTCATGAATGGGGACATTCATTTTTATATTGGAAATATGGTTGTAAGGATAATTGGATGAAGGTTACTGTAAAGCCATATCTATTCTTTTCTACACCAAGGCCTGTAGATGAAGAAAAGGCAGGAGAGTTATCAGATAAAGAAAATTTATTAATTTCTTATGGTGGGATTATAGCGAATTTTATATTTTCAATATTAGGATTTATACTAATTTCACAATTCTCTATAAATAATAGTTATATAAATTTATTTATACATCAATTTATTTCTTTAAATTTAGTAGAAATAATTACTTATTTAGTTCTTGGAAATATATATTTAGTTAGTGATATGAAGGGAATTGCTGAAATAAATCCTAAGTTAAGACCAGTTAATTTTTTCTTAGGAGTAATTATAGCTATCTTTTATTTTAAATATTTATTAGAATTACCTAAAAATATATTGGGAATTATTCTTATCTTTAACTTAATAGTTATCATTTGTATGGGATTAGGCAGAATAATATTTACTTATATATATTCAAAAAAATAATTATAAATTAGAAATGCTAAGAGATATATAAGGGGAGAGGGTAAAATGAGAGATATAATAACAAGAAGATTGATATTAAGACCTTGGCAGCTTAGTGATAGTAAAGATTTATATGAGTATTCTAAAAGTGAATTAGTAGGACCAAGAGCTGGATGGAAGCCACATAAATCAGAAGAGGAAAGCAAAGAAACAATAAAGATGTTCATAAAAAATAATGATTCTTATGCTATAGTGCTAAAGGAAGAAAACAAGGTGATTGGTGGAATAGGCTTACATAAAAGAAAGCCAGATTCTTCTTTGAAAGCTTTAAAACAGAGAGAAATTGGTTATGTGTTAAATCCTAATTACTGGGGAAATGGATATGTTCCAGAAGCAGTAAAAGCATTAATAGAATATGGATTTATGGAGATGAATTTAGATTTAATATGGTGTGGTCATTTTGATTTCAATAGTAATTCTAAAAGGGTTAATGAAAAATGTGGCTTTAATTATAAATTTACCAAAAAAGAAATATTAAAATCCTTAGATAACATGGAAGTTAATGTTCTATATTACAATATTTTAAGAAATGAATATAAAAAATTATAAATTATATAGCATAGGTGAAAGAACATTTATTAGTTGTATATGGAGAAAATGAGATATACAATGTGATAATATGGATAATTACTTATTAAAAACTTAAGAATTTTAATATAAATAAGTTATAGGATTAAATTGGAAAATAGTAAATATTTTTAATAAAGAATATATATGTTTATTTTTTATTAAAATTTGATATAATATAAATAAGAAAAGCTTATTGGGCCAACACTAAGCAATCCTTAGAGCATTTGTTTTGTTTTAGGGCTATTGGATAAATTTGTGATATGAATTTAAGAGTTAAAAGCACTATTCTTTGTGGGATGGGTGCTTTTTCTCTTTGCCATTAAGTTCTATGTGAAGACCAATAAATTTAATCTTAATTATTAACTTAGATACAAAAAGATTATGTTTTAAAACTAATTTAATAATATAAACAGAAACACAGCTTTTTATAATTAATTCTATCATATACAATACCACCCCCTAACCATGATGAAATATTCACCAATAGTCCAAGGGGATAAAATGTTCAAAACCCTCGTAGCCATCCACTACGGTATTTCTAAATAACACTTTAGAATTATACCATAATTATGTAGAATATATACAGAGGAATAAAATGGAATATTATTACTGCAACTTTAATAAAGAAGGATACTAAATACAAAAATTAGAAAATTGACTTCTCATGAATTTGTAAGTGGTATTTTAGCACCTTATTACTTTCATTTGTGTTTGGATTAGCTTTAACATTACTTCAAAGAAAAAAAGATTTATTATCAGAGCAATGATTGCACATGGATTATTTAATTTAATTCTATTTTGTTTTAATGGATTTCAATATTAAATTATAAATCACTGTAGTAAAATTGATATTACTTTGAATTGAACAGTGTATAGATTTTAAAGAAAAATAATATCTAGAAGTGGGAGCCATTTCCTTTAGTGCTGAAAGAGTGTCAACACTATGTTGCGTCGACTTGGAGCTTGCGAGGTCGAGTAGAAATTCTTATATAAGTTAAAAGAGCTCATGCAGTAAGTACCTCGACATTTTTATAACTCCGAAGTATTGAGGAGTTATTACCTTCAGTTTTAAGGGAGTATTAAGAACATATCAGGTTGACTTAGAGCTTGCGAGGTCGCAACTGCAATGACAATTAAACTTAAATAATAATATCAAGAGTGCGTTCATAATTCCGAAGCATTGAGGAATTATTACCTTTAGTATTAAAAGGAGAGAGGATAAACTATATGTTGCCTCGACTTGGAGCTTGCGACGGAGAAAGCAGCATATAGTTTATCCTCTGACTATTCCATGTAGTCGTAGTCTACTGTAATTACACAATTATATTGAGGATGCTCAGCATGAATTGAGTTCTTAATATCACTAAGCATCTTTTCTTTTTCTTTTCTATGTCCTGAAATTGAAGGTGAAACAACTATATCAAATATAAGATTTTTAGTATCACCTTCACCAACTATTCTAAAATCATGCATGGATTTAATTACAGGATATTTTCTAAGGACAGTTTCAACGTAATCCCAGGTTTCCTTAATTTCATCTGTAATAACACAAATAGGATCCATATGAATTACTAAATGTATGTTTAAATCCTTTGATAGTTCTCTTTCAACCCTATCTATTACATTATGAATTTCCATTATATCTTTATCAGCAGGTATTTCAGCATGTAATGAAGCTATAATTCTTCCTGGACCATAATTATGAATTATAAGGTCATGAACTCCAGAAATAAGAGGATAAGATAATACCTTTTCACATATTTCATTTACAAGTTCAGGATCAGGTGCTTCACCAAGTAATGGATTTAAAGTTTCCTTAACTAAGCCAAATCCAGCATATAATATTGCTAGTGCTACGAAAACACCAATATACCCATCTAGTGGGAAGGTTGTAAATTTTGCAAGCAAGAAAGAAACTACAACAGTACTTGAAGTAAATACATCTCCTAGAGCATCTGTAGCTGCTGCCTTTAAGGCTGATGAATTAATTTTATTACCTACAAATTTATTAAAGGTTGATAACCATACTTTAAATCCAATAGAAATTAATAAAAGGATAAAAGGTATAATTTCAAAGGTTATGGTTGTAGGATTTAAAATTCTTTCTACAGAAGATTTAATAAATTGAACGCCTACAAGCATTACTAAAAATGCAACTATAAGTGCAGATAAATATTCTATTCTTCCATGGCCAAAGGGATGCTCAGCATCAGCAGGTTTACTTGCCATTTTGAATCCAATTATAGTAATTACAGAGGATCCAGCATCTGATAAATTATTAAATGCATCAGCAGAAATTGCTATAGATCCAACTAGCATACCTACAAAGAATTTAATTAAAAATAAAATAAAATTAATAACGATTCCAACTATACCACCTAAAGTTCCATAAGCATTACGGACTTTAGGATTTTTAATATCTTCATTATTTTTAATAAAGCTATTAACTAAGAATTTAGAAAGCATACTATCACTCCTGTTTATAGAAAATATTTATTTGATTGATTACATAAGTTATATTATTTTATCTAATAATTATTTATATGCAGTTTTTTAATATTATAAAACTTAAGCCTTCATACTTTAATTATTAATATTATATTGTTATAAAGGACATAAATTAATTATATACCAAAGAATAGTAATTTCAATTATAAAAAGTTTACCTTATAAATAACATATATATTAAAAATATAATCTGAAGGCGACTTGGAGTTTACGAGGTCGCAATGAATATGATATTTATATCCCTTTTTATATGATATAATAAAAATAAAATATCTAGGAGGATACAAATGGAAAAGAATTTAGCATTAGATTTAATTGACTTTTTATATAAAAGTCCAACAGCACATCACTCTGTAAAAACTATTAAAGAGAGATTAGATTTGAATGGATTTACTGAAGTAAAAGAAAGTGATAAGTGGAACTTACAAAAGGACGGTAAGTATTATGTTATAAAAAACGATTCAGCTCTTATTGCCTTTACTATTGGAAATGGTGATATTGAAGAAGATGGTTTTAAATTAATTGGAGCTCATACAGATTCACCAGGATTTAGAATTAAAGCAAATCCAGAAATGATTTCAGAAGGAACTTACTTAAAATTAAATACTGAAGTTTATGGAGGACCAATTTTATATACTTGGTTTGATAGGCCTTTAGGTATTGCAGGTAAGGTTACTTTAAAGGGAAGCTCACCATTAAAGCCAGAAATTAAACTTGTAAATATAAATAAACCATTATTAATAATACCAAGCCTTGCTATTCATATGAACAGAAACGTAAATGAAGGATTAAATGTAAACAGACAAAAGGATACATTACCTTTATTAAGTCTTATAAATGAAAAGTTTGAAAAGGATGGATACTTAGTTAAGGTATTAGCAGAAGAATTAAAGGTTTCTGCAGCTGATATACTAGGTTTTGATTTAGGACTTTATGAAATTGAAAAGGGAGCTGTTATAGGCTTAAATGAAGAATTTATTTCAGCTGGAAGATTAGATGATATGTGGATGGTTTATGCAGGAATACAAGCATTAGTAGAAAGCAAACCTAATAAATCAACTAAGGTTATGGTATGTATGGATAATGAAGAAATAGGAAGCTTAACTGCACAAGGAGCAAATTCAGCTTTATTATTAAATATATTAGAAAGAATAACTTTAGCCTTAGGAAAGGATAGAGAAGGACTTTATAGAGCTTTAGCAAATTCATTAATGATTTCTGCAGACTTAGCTCATGCTGTTCATCCAAATGTGGAAGAAAAACATGATCCAACTAATAGACCTGTATTAGGAAAGGGTCCAGTATTAAAAACAGCAGCATCAGGTAGCTATAGCACAGATAGCTATAATGCAGCTATATTTGAAGGACTTTGTAATTCAGCAGAAGTTCCATATCAAAAGTTCTTTAATAGATCTGATGTTAGAGGTGGTACTACTATAGGACCAATAACATCATCATTATTAACAATTCCAGTTATGGATATGGGAGCTCCATTATTATCAATGCATTCAATTAGAGAGCTTGCAGCTGTTAAGGATAATGAATATACTATTAAGTTATTTACTCATTTCTATAATATATAACTTGAAATATAATTTCATAATATATATTAATCATAACAACTTAAAATAATAAATAAATTACGGAAGCTTAGAAAATATATACTAGGCTTCCTTTTTTATTAAAAATATAAGTGAATAATAAGGAATATTAAAAAATATCAAAGAAAGATTGAAATATAATTCAAAAAAATGCTATTATTATTGAAATAATATTTCAAATATGATACTATTATAATGTAACAGCTTTTTAGAATATAAGCTATAAGTGTTCGGAGGTATTTATATGAAAAAAATAGATTTAGAAAAGCTAACAACAGAAAGTAGAAATGAAAATTCACTAAATATAGATAAAGTTTCAACTTTAGAGATGGTAAAAATAATAAATTCTGAAGACAAAAAAGTTGCATTTGCAGTTGAAGAAGAATTACCAAAGATAGCTGAGGCTATAGATGGAATAGTGAAAAGAATCCATAGAGGAGGAAGACTTATTTATATAGGGGCTGGTACTTCAGGAAGATTAGGAATATTAGATGCATCAGAGTGCCCACCAACTTATGGAGTTTCAGAAGAATTAGTTAAAGGAATAATTGCTGGAGGACATGAAGCAATTTTTAGAGCTAAAGAAGGAGCAGAAGATTCTAAGGAACTAGCAATGGAAGATTTGAAAAATATATCTTTAAGTGAAAATGATACTGTAGTTGGATTAGCAGCCTCAGGAAGAACACCTTATGTAATTGGTGGCTTAAATTATGCTGATAAAATAGGTGCATTAACTGTATCAATAACTTGCAATGCAAATTCAGAAGTTGCAAAGGCTGCTAAGATTTCAATAGCACCAGTAGTAGGTGCAGAAGTTGTAACTGGCTCAACAAGATTAAAATCTGGTACAGCACAAAAATTAGTTTTAAATATGCTATCAACAGGCACTATGATAAAGCTTGGTAAAGTTTATGGAAACTTAATGGTTGATGTAAGAGCAAGTAATGAGAAGCTAGTGGAAAGAGCAAAAAAAATAGTTTGTGAAGCAACAGGAGTAGAAAGAGAAGAAGCTGAAAAGGCATTAGAAGCTACTGATTTTGATGTTAAGCTTTCAATATTTATGATTCTTTCAAATTTAAATAAAGATGAAGCAAAGAGAATTTTAGATGAAAATAAAGGATATATTGCTGAAGCCTTAAAAAGCATTAACTAAATAAAATTTGAATTATAGAAGGATAGTATTTAGAGAATATAATGCTATCCATTTATTTTATATATTTCTAATTAATATAGAGGGGATGGAATTAACTTGGACAATATTATAGAAAAGTCATCAGAAATTATTGCTGAAATTATGTGGTCAGAGGTAATGAAAATACATTGGAATTATAGGGTTTATATTCCTAAGGATTATAAAGAAAACCTAGATAAGAAATATCCTACACTTTATGTTTTACATGGATGGGGTGGAAATGTTACTAATACAAGTGATGAAACTAGAATAGATTCAAAGGCAGTACTAGATAAATTAATAGAAAATAAAGAAATTAAGCCTATGATAGTTATATTTGTTGATGGATTCAATAGCTTTTATTTAGATGGGCCTACCTTTAAAATGAAGACGGCAATAATTAATGATTTAATACCTTTTATTGATTTCAAATATAGAACTCTAAGAGATAAGAAAAGTAGAGCTATAGCAGGTATTTCTATGGGAGGATATGGAGCTTTAAATGTTGCCTTAAGTAATGGAAATATATTTACAGCAATTGGTTTAATGTCACCAGCAATTTGGGATGAACCTACTGATAATCCTATATATGGAACTCCATTGTTGAATTTATACTATAATAATTCCTATAAGATTTTAATGAGTAAAGAAAATAATAAAGATATAAACATATTTACTTATCATGGCAAAGATGATGAAGTAATATCTTATAAAAATATAGAAAATTTCTTTGCCTTTGCTAAGAACAAAGGATTTAATATTAAATATGAACTTAAAGATGTAGCACCACACAATTGGGAAAGCTGGAGAGAAATGTATCCACAGGTTTTAAAGGATATTAGTGATAGTTTTAATATATAGATTGAGGTGATTGTATGAGTTTTGGATTTTCTGTTTATTTTGGACTAGATAATACTAAGGAAGAAAATATAAAATTATTAAAGAATGCTCATAACTTAGGCTTTACTAGAATATTTACTTCTTTGCATATACCTGAGGCAAATTATGAAGTTTTAAAAGTGGAAGTTAAAGAATTCTTTCAATTAGCTAAAAACTATGATATGGATATAATTAGTGATATTTCTCCAAATACTTTTAAGTTTTTAGAATTAGAGGATATGGATTTAAAAGGCTTAAGAGATATGGGAGTTAAGACTATAAGAATCGATTTTGGTTATGATGAAAAAGATATTTCTCATATGACTAAGAATGAATATGGAATTAAAATTCAATTAAATGCATCTACCGTTACAGAAGAATTTTTCCAAAGACTTGATAAATATAATCCCAATTATGAAAATGTAGATGCTCTTCATAATTTTTATCCAAGGGTGGGAACAGGAATCTCTGAAGAGTGTATGATTAGAAAAAATAAATTATTAAAGAAAAAGGGTATTAAGGCTTCTGCTTTTGTGCAATCAAATAATAGAAAAAGAAGTCCATTAAAGGATGGTCTTCCAACCTTAGAAGAGCATAGGAATAAAGAAGTTAGAGAAGCAGCTAATCATCTATTTGCCCTAGGAAATACCTCTGTATTTATAGGTGATTCCTTGCCAAGTATGGATGAACTTAAGGATTTATCAACTTTGAAACCAAATGTAATTGAATTAAATATACATGTTAATACTAAAGATGAAGTTACACTTAGATTATTAAATCAAGTTTATTCAGCAAGAACTGATGAAGCTAGAGATGCTATTAGGGCAAGTGAAAGTAGACTTATATTAAATGGAGATATTATTGAACCATTTAATACAGTAGATAAAAAATATGGAGACATAACTATAGACAATAAAGATTACCAAAGATATATGGGAGAGCTTCAGATATTGAAAAGTGATCAAAATAAAGACCTTAGGACTAACGTAGTAGGATTTGTTTTACAAAAAGATTTATTTTTATTAAAATATATAATAGGTAGCAAACAGTTTCAATTTAATATCAATAAATAAAAGAATAGTAGGGTGTGAAAATGAACGTATTGCAGTATATTAAACAAAATTTTGATAGTTTTACTGATAGGGAAAAATCAATAGCAGAATTTTTATTAAGTAATAAAAAAAGTATTATTAGTATGTCAGCTAAGGAGATTGGTGATATTACAAATACATCTGCGCCAACTGTAGTTAGATTTTCTAAAAAGATTGGCTTTGATTCATTAAATGAAATGAAATTACAGTTATCAGTTAGTTTACAAAATGATGATGATAATTCAGATTTTGAATATCTTCATAATGACTTATCTACAAAAAACATAATAAGAGGGGTAAAAAGTTCCATAGATTCTATAATGAATCAAACTGTAGGAGTTTTAAAGGAAGAAGAATTAGAAAAGGCTATAGAATTATTAAATAAAGCAAAAAATATTTATATATTTAGCGTTGGAAGTTCTAGTTTAGTTGGAATGGATTTTTATTATAAATTAAGCAGAATTAATGTAAGATGTATAGCTCATAGCGATACTCATCTTCAAATGACAGCATCTGCACTTATGGAAAAAGGCGATGTTGCTGTTGCAATATCCTATTCAGGAGAAACTAAAGAAGTTCTTAAATGCGCATATAATGCTAAGAATGAAGGGATTCCTGTTATATCAATTACAAGAGCAAGTATAAATAATACTTTAGCAGATATGTCTGATATAGTTTTAAGAATACCTTTTGTGGAAAAATCCTTAAGAGAAGGAGCCATGAGTTCAAGAATTTCACAACTAGCAGTTATTGATATGTTATTTTTAGGTATGGCTAGAAATAACCTAAAAGGCATAGAAGAAAAGTTAAGAATAACTAGAAGTGCTGTAGAAGAATTTAAGATAAAATAATTAAATAATTAAAGAATGAAAAAATGAAAGAATTAATGGAAAAACTCCCTTAGGAGTTTTGAAGTTTTAAGGCTGTATAACAGCCTTATTTTTTTGATTTCAATTATTATTAAAGGATAGTGAATTTAAAACCAGTAAGTTCCATATGATTAATATTCTACTTTTTTGCGAATAATACTTTTATCTAATGTAATAAAGCTTAGTAGAAAGGGGACTTATTTGTGAAGAAGGAAGCAGTAAGAAAGATAAGAAAAACTGTACTAATGGAATTAAATGATGCCTTTAAGGGTATTCTTCATAATCATAGATATTTAAATAAGCTAGTGAAACAGGGGGAGGAGGCTATTCCTTCCGCAGAATGGCTTCTAGATAATATTTATTTAATTGAAAAGGAATATAAAACTATAAAGCATAATTTACCCCGTAGCTATTTTGATAATTTACCTAATATAGAAATTGATGATTTTAGCTATCCTAGAATTTATTATTTAGCAAAGGATTATATTGAAATAAATAATAGTGTTGTAAATGAAGAAGAGTGCGTAAGATTTATTAATAATCAAGAAGAGGATTTTACAATTGGAGAGCTTTGGGCATTTCCATTAATGTTAAGAATAGCTTTAATTATTAATTTAGCCTTAATAGTAAATGATATGGTAGTCCTTCAAAAACAAAGGCTTGGAGCTAAAAGCTTAGCTAATTTAGTTATAGAGAATTATGAAAAAAATAATTTAGAGTGGATATTAAAAAAGTTAGAAGAAAAATATCCTTTAGTTAGTAGTGATGAAAGTAATGAAGATGAAATTGAAAATAATTATTTTGGTGATTCAGAAACTCTACATGATGGATTATTTTCACCAGAATTTATAGATAAGTTTTTTACTATTTTAAGAGATAATTCAATAGAAGATGAAAGAATATATAAGTTTGCATTAAAAAGATTAAAGGGAAATAAAAATAGTAGCTTTGATAAAGAAATAATAAAAGAACATATAAAAGAAGGAGCTATAGCAACCTCCATAGGAAGTAATATAAATTCCTTAAGAATAATGGATTCTATCAATTGGAAAAGATTTTTTAATGAAACTTCAAAGGCAGAAAAATTATTAATGGAAGATCCCTCTGGAATTTATAATGAAATGGATTTTGAAACTAAGGATTATTACAGACATAAGGTTGAAGAGATCTCTAGAAAAACTACTATAAATGAAATTGATATAATAAAAACAGCATTAGAGCTTAGTAGCTTACATTTAGAGGATAAAGATATTTTTAAAGATCATATTGGATATTACATAGTAGATGATGGATTAGAAGAGCTTTTAAAAAGATTTCATATAAATAGAAATATAAATAAAAAATTATCACAGGGCGGTTATATAGCATTTATATTTCTTGGAACTATAGCAGTAGATTTATTAATTTTACTACTAAATTATTTTATTCCTTTAAGCTTTAGCATTTCTCAATATATTTTTGCTTTCATATTGATGCTAATTCCATCAAGTGAAGTAGTTATTGCTTTATTTAATTGGTTTATAGCAAAAATAACTAAAGTTAGTTTTATTCCTAAAATGGATTATTCTAATGGAGTACCTAACAGTGATAAAACCATAGTGGTTATTCCAGCTATTTTAAGTGACAGTAGAGATGTAATAAACTTAATGAAAAAGTTAGAAGTATATTATTTAGGAAACAGAGATAATAATATTTATTTTGCATTACTTGGAGATTTATCAGATGCAGAAAATGAAATAGAAGCAGAAGATAAAGTAATTAATGAGGAAGGAATAAGGCTTGCCAATGATTTAAATAATAAATACTCAAAGGATAACAATAGATTTTTCTTCTTAAATAGAAAAAGACAATTTAACAAATCAGAAGATATATATATGGGTCATGAAAGAAAAAGAGGAAAGCTTATGGAATTTATGGCCTTAATTAAAGGAGATAAAAATACTAGCTACAATATAATAAGTAGTGATATTAGTGATTTAATAGATTCAAAGTACATAATTACCTTAGATAGTGATACCTTTTTGCCTATAGGAAGTGCAAAAAAATTAATTTCTGCTATGAGCCATATCTTAAATAAGCCTTACGTTAAAGATAAGAAAGTAGTAAGAGGCTACAGCATAATGCAACCAAAGATAAGTGTTAATTTAGAAGATAAGCATAAGACTTATTTTTCAAAGATATTTGCAGGAGATGCAGGGGTGGATGCCTACTCTATAGCTTCATCAGATACCTATCAAGATTTATTTAATGAGGGAATATTTACAGGAAAAGGAATAATAGAAATTAATAGTTTTTATAATCTTTTAAAGGATGAAATAAAAGAAAATAAAGTATTATCCCATGATTTAATAGAGGGCTTATTAACAAGATGTGGCTTAGTTACTGATATTGAGTTAGTAGATGGATATCCATCAAGTTATATGGCTAGTGCCTTAAGATTACATAGATGGGTTAGAGGAGACTGGCAAATATTTAATTATTTGTTTTCTAATAAATTATCACCAATATCTAAGTGGAAGATATTTGATAATTTAAGAAGAAGTTTACTTGCTCCTAGCCTATTAATAGGTTTAATTGCAACATTAACATTTTTAAATAATGCAATTCAAATATCAGTTTTATTATTTTTAGCTATTATAATACCCTTGGTATTTACAGTTACAGATTTTGTAGTAACTCCAAAAAGAAAATTAATGGGGAGCTTTAAAAGCTTGAGACAAATTGTATTAATAATAAGCTTTATACCTTATCAAGCTTATTTAATGCTAGATGCAATATTTAGAAGCTTATATAGGATGACTATATCTAATAAAAATCTACTTCAATGGAAAACAGCAGAAAAGGTAGAATCATCAGTGGAAAATACTTATTCTTGGTATTACAAGAAAATGTGGATAAGTGTACTAATGTCTGCAGTAATATTAATTCTAAGTTTTTTTAACTCCTATGAAATAGTAGTAGTCACAATACCTATTGCTATATTGTGGGCTTTATCACCCTTTATAGCCTGCAAAATATCTAAGGAAGAAATAATAGTTAAAGATAGGTTAGAAATTGAAGATGAAGATTTCTTAAGAGAATTATCAAGGAGAATTTTTGCTTATTACGAGGATTTTGTTAATGAAGAAAATAATTATTTAGCACCAGATAATTATCAAGAAAAACCTTATAAAGGATTGGCACATAGAACTTCTCCCACTAACATTGGCATGGGATTAATAAGTAATATTGTGGCCTATGATTTAGGATATTTATCTATTGGTGAAGTAATTTATAGGCTTGAACTTACTATAGATGGAATGAGAGGCTTAGAAAAATATAAGGGCCATTATTTAAATTGGTATGATACAAAAACAAAGTTATCCCTATGGCCAAGATATGTATCCACAGTTGATAGTGGAAATCTTTTAGGTTACCTGTGGATAATTAAGAAAGAAATTAAGAATTTTAGAAATAAACCAATAATTAGAGAAAAAGAAATTTTAGCTTTAAAGGATACCTATGAATTAATACGAAAAGATGATAAAGAAGAATTTTATCATGGACTTCCAGATGATATAGATTTAAAAGAATATAAAAATATATTAATGGATGAATTAACTAAAGTTAAAATAAAATTAGAAAACTGTAATAAAGACTTAGATGAAAGTAAAGAAAAGTATTGGCTTAAAAAATTAAAAAAGCAAATAGAAGCTAAAATAGATTTTTATGACTTTATTTTTGATGGGATAGAAAAAATAGTTATAAATTATTTAAAAAGCTATAAGGTTCCAACATTGCTTCAAATAATAGATATATTAGAGGATATTAAGGAAGCCTCAGGAGATGAATTTAAAGAAGTATTAGATAAAAGAATAGTTAAATTAAAGGAATTTGATGATAGGTTACTAGTTTTATCTTCAGAAATTGAAAGTATTATGGAAGATATGAAATTTGATTTTCTATATAACAAGGATAGAGGATTATTTTCTATTGGATACAATGTGGAAGAAAAATCCTTAGGGAATTCCTATTATGATTTAATGGCTTCTGAATCAAGAATAACCTCCTTCTTAACAATAGCCAGGGGAGAAATTCCAAAGGAGCATTGGTATAACTTAAATAGGAATATGAGTAAGGCCTTTGGCTTTAAAACTCTTGCATCTTGGAGTGGAACTATGTTTGAGTACTTTATGCCTTATCAAATTATGAAATCCTTTGATAACACTATTTGGTCATTAACTTACTCTTCGGTTTTAAAGGCACAAATGTCCTATGGAGATAAGAAGGATATACCATGGGGGATATCAGAATCAGCTTATTATGTATTTGATATTAATGATGTCTATCAATATAAAGCATTTGGGGTACCTGGAATTGGTTTAAAGAGAGGTCTTGATGATGAATTAGTAGTTTCTCCATATTCATCTATTATGACTTTACCCTTAGATACAAAGGCTTCACTAGATAATTTAAGGCATTTATATGATTTAAATGCTTATGGAAGATATGGATTCATTGAAGCAATAGATTATAGTGAAGGAAAGGATGACTCTAAGGAAGTAAAATGTTATATGGTTCATCATTTAGGAATGTCTCTTTTAGCTTTAGATAATGTAATAAATAATAATATATTAAAAGAAAGATTTCATAATATACCAGAAATTAAAGCAGCAGAAATATTATTAAAAGAAAAGGTACCAGAATATATAGTATTTGATAGAGACGTAGATGTAATTAATGTTAATAGAAAGTTAGTGGAGAGAGAGGAATTTATACCAAGAGTCTTTAAAGGAAGTAAAAGAGAAAATCCAGAGGTTTTATTACTTTCAAATGGAGTTTATTCCACTATGATTTCAGATAGCGGTAGTGGATATTCTAAAAAGAATGATATGACAGTTTATAGGTGGAAGGGAGATAGTACATCTGATTCCAGTGGAATGTTCTTTTATATAAAGAATTTAAATTCTAATGATTATTGGAGTGCTACCTATGAGCCTTGCAAAGAGGAAAAGGATGATTATTTAGTTGAGTTTACCTTAGATAAGGCAAAGTTTGAAAGTACTGATGGAAATATAAGTACAAAATATGAAGTTATGTTATCAAGTGAGGATAATTTAGAGTTTAGAAAAATAACATTAAAAAATAATTCGGAAAAGCAAAGGAGCCTAGAGATAACTAGCTATTTAGAAGTAACACTTCAAAGTTTTGAAGGCGATGCTGTCCATCCAAGTTTCTCTAATTTATTTATAAGTACAGAATATAATGAAGAGGCTAAGGCTTTAATTGGAAATAGAAGGCCAAGAGCTGAAGGAGCAATTACTCATTATATTTTTCATAATGTAGTTAGCAATAAGGAATTTGAAGGTAATATAACTTATGAAACTTCTAGACTAAATTTTATTGGAAGAAATAGAGATTTGAAATCTCCAAAGGTTATGGATAATGATGCACCACTGCAAAATACTATGGGAACTGTATTAGATCCAATTATGAGCATTAGATGTAGAATAACATTAAAACCAGGTGAAGAAGAAAGTATATATTATTTAACAGGAGTAGGAGAATCTAAAGAAGAAATTTTAAATTTAATTTATAAGTATAAGGATATACCTATTATTGAAAAATCCTTAGATGCCTACAACTATTCTAATGCTTTAGAGCTTAAGCATATAGGCATTAGGTCATCTCAAGCTAATATTTATCAAAGCTTAGCATCATACTTACTTTATTTACATAGTGGAAGAAAAAATAGAGAAGATTATATAAAAAATATAAATATGAATCAAGAAAATTTATGGGCCTATGGAATATCTGGAGACTTACCTATAATTTTATTAGTTATTTATGGTGAAGAGGATATTGATTTATTAAGACAAACAATTAATATGCATTACTATTTTAGGAATAAGGGAATTAAATGTGACTTAGTAATTTACAATGAAGAAGAAGTATCTTATGAAGAGCCACTTCAAAAGGAGATTATATCAACAATTAATAATTCATTAGAAAGAGAATTTATAAATAAACAAGGTGGAGTATTTATTCATAATAAATCTACTATGGGAGAAGAAGTAAGGGACTTTTTAATAGGAATTTCTAGAATATATATTGATTCAGAAAAGGGTAATTTATCAAAGCAATTAATGGAAGCAATTAATTATGATTATGATAAATATAAAAATAGTGAAGATGTAGCACCTATAAATAGAATAAAAGTTAATATTAATGAAGGAGATTATATTAAGAGCTTTGGAAACAAAGAAGATAAGATAAGGACTGAAGATTTAATTAAAGAAGAGCTATGTAAAGAAGCTTTAGATATTAAAGAATTTAAAGAAAATATTAATATAGATAATTATGAAAAATCCTTTGATTTTAAAGATTCTTTAGTTACTTTTTATGAAGATTTAGAGGAAGAATTAGACTTAGATTTCTTTAATGGTTATGGAGGCTTTAATAAGAAGGATAAAAGCTATGTTATTAAGCTTAAGGATTATGCTAATACTCCTGCTCCTTGGATAAATGTAATTTCTAACAAAGATTTTGGCTTCCATATTTCTGAAGTAGGTTCTACTTATACTTGGTGTAGAAATAGTAGAGAAAATAAAATAACACCTTGGAGTAACGATTGGGTAATTGATCCAACAGGTGAAGCTTTATATATTAGAGATAATTCAAGTGGTGCTTATTTTACAATTACCCCTATGCCAGTTAGAGATGGTGGGGAATATATTATAAAGCATAGCTTTGGCTACTCTACCTTTAAACATACAGCTTATAATATTAAAGGTGAACTTCAAGTATTTACTCCAAATAATGAAAAATTAAAAATATGTAAGGTAAAGCTTAAAAATTTATCAAGTAGTGATAGAAATTTATCATTATTTTATTATGCTCAATTAGTACTTGGAGTATATAACTATGGAAGTGCTAAATATATAAGTACTACAAAAAAAGATAATTATATTTATGGTATTAATCCATATTCTAAATATTTTGGAAAGTTAAAGGCTTATTTATCTATACAAGGAGAAGAAAATCAATTTTTTACTGGTGATAGAAAAAGTTTTGTTGGAATAGGTGAAAATTTAACTAATCCAAGGGCTTTATCTGAAAGTAATTTAAATAATAGATATGGAAGCATATATGATCCATGTTTAGCTTCTCAATTAAATATTTATTTAGAGCCAGGAGAAGAAAAGGAAGTAGTTATATTACTAGGTGAGGAAGAAGAGGAAGCCTTAATAGAAGAAAAAATTAATAAATATAAGGCTATAGAAAATGTTTATATTGCCTTAGAAGAAGTAAAGGAGCATTGGTCAAATTTCCTAGGAAATATACAAGTTAAGACACCAGACCCTTCAATGGATTACCTTTTAAATGGGTGGTTAATGTATCAAACCTTAAGTTGTCGATATTTATCTAGAACTGCCTTTTATCAAAGTGGAGGAGCTTATGGATTTAGAGATCAGCTTCAAGATTCTATGGCTATAGGTATTTTAAATCCAGCTATAACTAGGGAGCAAATATTAAGAAGTGCTTCAAGACAGTACTTAGAGGGTGATGTTCAACATTGGTGGCACCCTGTTATTAATTCTGGCATAAGAACTAGATTTTCAGATGATTTACTATGGCTACCTTATGTAACTATTGAGTATATAAAATCTACAGGTGATTATAGTATTTTAGAAGAAAAGGCTTCATATTTAGAAGATGAACCTTTAAGAAATGGAGAAGATGAAAGATATACTATAGTTAATGTATCAAGTAAAGAAGGAAGCATCTATGAGCATTGCTTAAAAGCCATAGATAGAGCTTTAAAATTTGGTAATCATAACATACCTTTAATGGGTAGCGGTGACTGGAATGATGGTATGAGTACAGTTGGAAATAAGGGCAAGGGAGAAAGTGTTTGGGTTGGCTGGTTCTTATATAAGATACTAGATGGTTTTGAAGAACTTTGTAAGTATAAGGATGATATTGAGAAATCTCAAGAATATGAAGGCTTTAAGGAATTTATTAAAGAAAATCAAGAAAAGGAAGCTTGGGATGGAGGCTGGTATAGAAGAGCCTATTTTGATAATGGTAAGCCTCTAGGCTCAAGAGAAAATGATGAATGTAAAATAGATTCTATAGCTCAAAGCTGGGCAATAATTTCAAAGGCTGCAAAAGAAGAAAGAGCAATGGAAGCCATGGAAGCTGTAGATAGATATCTTGTTGATAAGGATAATGGTTTAATTAAGTTATTAGCACCACCTTTTGATAAATCTTCCTTAGAACCAGGTTATATTAAGGGATATGTTGCAGGAGTTAGGGAAAATGGAGGTCAATACACTCATGCTGCTGTTTGGGTAATTCTTGCACTAACTAAGCTTGGCTTAGGGACTAAGGCATGGAAGTACTATAATATGATAAATCCTATAAATCATTCTAATACAGAATTAGAAGCAAGAAGATATAAGGTAGAACCTTATGTAATGTCTGCTGATGTATACATAAAGGAACCTCATGGAGGAAGAGGTGGCTGGAGTTGGTATACTGGTGCTTCTGGTTGGATGTATAAGGTAGGAATAGAGGATATTCTAGGACTTAAAAAGCTAGAGGGAAAGGGTTATTTAATTGAGCCTTGTATACCTGATGAATGGAAGGAATATGAAATTAATATTAAAAATAAATTAGAAAATTATAATATAATAATTAGAAGAGGTAAAGAAAAAGGAATATTTATAAATGGAGCAAAGCAAGAGAATAATTTAATTCCAAAGGATAAGGGAGAGCTTCAAATAGTAGTTATCATATAAGCATTATACATTGTAAATTAATTTTCCTTTATGTATAATTTTATTAACAATATAAATACTTATATATATGATATGGGGGAGAATTATGGAAGATTATACAATGGAAGTGGTAAAGAAAATAGCTCTTATTGCTCATGATAATAGGAAGGAAGCCTTATTAAGCTGGGCAGAGGAAAATAAAGAGGAATTAAACAAACATAAACTTTGTGGCACTGGAACTACAGCAAAACTTATTAGTGAAAGAACAGGCTTAAAAGTAGAAGGTTTTAAAAGTGGGCCTATGGGTGGAGACCAACAAATAGGTGCTGCTATAGTAAATGGTGATATCGATATTATGATTTTCTTTTGGGATCCATTAACATCTCAACCTCACGATCCAGATGTTAAAGCTTTATTAAGAATAGCGGTTTTGTATGATGTAGCTGTTGCTATGAGTAAATCAACTGCAGATTTTCTTTTAACCTCCATTAATATTAATAAAGAGTATAGTAGGAATGTTATAGATTATTATAATCGTATCCGTAGGGATAATTTCTAAGAAGGTGGAGAGTAAATGAACAAAACAAAAAGAGCTATTTTTGAATCTGCCATAAAGGTTTTTTCAGAAAGAGGTTATACTGGTGCAACTATGGATGAAGTAGTGGCAAAAGCAGGTGTTGCTAAGGGAAGTTTATATTATCACTTTAAGAGTAAAGAAGAACTTTTCATATTTATTATTAAGGAAGGTATTGACCTTATTCATGATGAAGTAGAACAGGCAACTAAAAGCATGGATAATCCTTATGAAATCATACAAGAGTCTGTTAAGGTAATGCTTAAGTATGTATATGAAAATAAGGATTTATTTAAGGTTATAATTAGCCAGTTATGGGGAAATGAAGAACGTAATGATATTCTTAGAGATGAGATAAAAACTCTTATAGATAATAGTACATCTAAGTTTAAAGCAGGTATAATTGGTGGCTTTATAGAAGACGAAGACCCAGAACTTTTAAGCTATAGTTTAGTTGGAGTTCTAGTTTCAGCAGCACTTTATGAAATTATCAATGAAAAAGAATATAATCATGAAGAAGTAGCTAAAAAGTTTATGAAGTATTTTGAACACGGAATAAAAGCTCCTTAGAGAGCTTTTATTTTTATTTAACTTTATATTTTGTGGATTAATGTTAATAAAGTCTTATAGTAATAAAATATCCATGTTATGTAAAATATAGGTTGTAAATCTTTGGATAAGAACTTAAAATAATATTAGGTGAGTTTTTAATATATATTTTAAGGAGTGTTGCGTTTATGAAAAAGGTTATTAATAATCCTGATTATGTTGTGGAAGAAATGTTAGAAGGTATGTTATATGCCTACCCTCAATATTTAAGTAAAGTCGAAAATGCAAACGTTTTAGTAAGAAAAGAAATGAAAACTGATAAGGTTGCCTTAGTAAGTGGTGGAGGAAGTGGACATGAACCTTCTCATGGTGGATTCGTAGGATATGGAATGCTTGATGGAGCTGTAGCAGGGGCTGTATTTACATCACCAACACCTGATCAAATTTATGAAGGCATTAAAGCAGTTGCTAATGATGCAGGTGTATTATTAGTAGTTAAAAATTACACTGGTGATGTTATGAACTTTGATATGGCTAAAGAAATGGCTGAAATGGAAGGGATTAAAGTAGAATCTGTAATAGTTAATGATGATGTTGCAGTGGAAAATAGTACATGGACAATAGGAAGAAGAGGAATAGCAGGAACAGTTTTTGTTCATAAAATAGCAGGAGCTAAAGCAGAAACAGGAGCTACTTTAGAAGAAGTTAAAGCTGTAGCAGAAAAGGTAATAGATAATGTTAGAAGTATGGGGATGGCACTTACTCCTTGTATAGTTCCAGCTGCTGGAAAACCTAATTTCACTTTAGATGAAAATGAAATGGAAATTGGAATGGGTATTCATGGAGAACCAGGAACACATAAAGAAGAATTAAAGACTGCTGATGAAATAGTTACTCATTTAATGGATAAGATTTTAGGAAATATGACTTTATCAGAAGGTGAAGAAGTTTCTGTTTTAGTTAATGGATTAGGTGGAACTCCATTAATGGAACAATTTATTATAAATAGAAAAGTAAATAAGATATTAGAAGAAAAGAAGATTAAAGTATATAAAACTTTAATTGGTGAATATATGACTTCTATAGAAATGGCTGGATTCTCAATTAGTTTATTAAAGTTAGATGAAGAATTAAAGAATTTATTAGATGCGAAGGCAGATACTCCAGCATTTAAACAATTATAGGATGGGAGTGAAACCTATGGGATTAACATTAAAAGAAATACTATATATATTTGATAAAATAGAAAATAAAATATCTTTAAATAAACAATTTTTAACTGACTTAGATGCAGCAATTGGTGATGGAGACCATGGTATAAATCTAAGTAAGGGCTTTAGAGTAGCAAAGGAAAAAATACAAAATATAGATTTTAAAGATTGGGGAGAAATTTTAAAGACCGTAGGGATGGCTATAGTATCTAATGTGGGAGGAGCTTCTGGACCGCTATATGGAACTGCATTTATGAAAGCTTCTATGTTAGGTAAGGGAAAAACAGAAATAACTATTATAGATTATAGAGATATATTACAGGCTTCAATAGAAGGTGTAAAGATGCGTGGCAAGGCAGAAGAAGGAGACAAGACTATTCTAGATGCATTAATACCAGCATATAATGAAGTGTGCCAAGGAATTGATAATAATCTTCCTATTTTAGAGACTCTTAAAAACTCAGTAATAGCTGCAGAAAAAGGAATGGAATATACAAAACTTATTGCTGCTAGAAAAGGAAGGGCAAGCTATTTAGGAGATAGAAGTATAGGTCATGAAGATCCAGGAGCAACATCATCCTTTATGATTTTAGAAGTAATTTTTAATACTGTTAAGGAGCTTAGGGAATAGTTATGGTATCACTTTTAATAGTATCACATAGTGAATTATTAGCAAAAGGAATAAAGGAACTGGCTAAAGAAATGTCAGGAGATGTTGTAATAGAGGCTGTAGGTGGAACTGAGGATGGTAGACTTGGAAATGACTATAGTAAGATATATGAAGCTTTAGATAAGATTTATACTGATGATGGCGTGTTAATATTATTTGATTTAGGAAGCTCTTATTTAACAGCGGAAATGGTGAAAGAGGCCTTTGAGATGGAAGGCAGAGAAAATGTGAGAATTGCAGATTCTGCTATGGTGGAAGGAGCAGTTATTTCATCAATAGAAATGAGTCTTGGCAGATCCCTAGATGAAGTTTGTGAGAAATTATTAGAATTAAAAATAAACAAAATATAAGTGGGCTAGAGCCCAATGTAAAATGAAGAATTAAAAATTAAGAATTGTAGAAGGAACTCTTTGCAGAGTTCCCAAAAGTAAATTGTTTTAGTAATTTGATTTTCAAGTTAAACATTAGGTTTAAGCCTTTTATTTTAATTTATTTTAATTAAGTGTACTTACGAGTATAGATATAAAATCTATTATTTGTAGGTACACTTTTTTGCATATTTATTTAGAAGGAAAGGTAAAATATTATTTTTTAATAATTGAAAATGATTACTAAGATAAAAGTGTAAAACTAATTTATAGATATTGACTAGTCAGTACAAAAGTAGTATAAATATATCAGAACAAATTTACTGACTAATCAGTACAAAAAACTAAATAGAAGGTGATTATATGAATTTCCTAAGAATTGCAAAGGAAGATATTAAAGGTATTCTCAACAATAGGTTTATACGTGTATCAATAATTGCAATTATAATAGTTCCTCTTTTATATTCATTGTTATATTTGTATGCCTTTTGGGATCCTTATTCCAAACTGGAAGACGTTCATGTAGCAGTGGTAAATAATGACAAGGGAACTGTTATGGATGGCGAAAGTGTAAATTATGGGAAGGATATCGAAGATGAACTAAGGAATAATAATGAAATTGGCTGGGTTATTACTTCAGAAGAAGAAGCTAATGATGGATTAGAAGGAAGTGGCTATTATGCAAAGGTAGTTATTCCAGAAGATTTTTCATCAAAGGTAACTTCTGCAAAGGAAGGAAAACCAGAAACTGCAAAAATTCAGTTCGTTACAAATGATAAAAAGAATTTCTTAGCAGCACAAATTAATTCAAAGGTTCAATCAGAATTAAAAGGAAAAATTACAAACAAAATATCAAGCAATTATATTGAGGTAGCCTTTGATAGTTTGTATGAAGCAAAGGATGGCTTAACACAAGCTGCTGATGGAAGCAAAAAGCTAAATGATGGTTTAAGTACCTTAAATGACAAGGTTACAGAATTAGCAGATGGCGCTAATGAATTAAGTGATGGTTCATCACAATTATTAAATGGTCAAGTAGCCTTAAACAATGGAATAAATGAAGTTTCAAATGGATCACAAGCATTAAATGCTGGACTTTCACAATTATATGGAAAAGTTCCAACATTAAGTAATGGTGTTACTGCATTAAGTAATGGAGCTTCAGATTTAAGTAAAGGAATTTCTACAGCAAATTCAGGATCACAACAAATTGCTGACGGAAGTAAAGCATTATATAATGCCTATACTTCAACTATTTATCCTTCAGTTGGACAATTAAAAAGTGGGGCAAATCAATTAAATGAAGCATTAAATGCAGGACAAGAAGATATAGCAAAATTAAGTGAAGGTGCTAATACAATTGCTAATAAGTCAGATGCTGTATCAGCAGGATATGCACAAGTTAGTGAAGGAATAAATAAATTAGTTGCAGGAGTATCAAGTTCATCTGATGCAAATGCTATGGTTACTTCATTATTAACTAAAGCAGCAAATGAAACAGATGTTAATGTAAAAAATGCTTTAATTAATCAAGCATTACAAATTACTGAAAAAATTAATGAAGCTTCAAAAACTAATGAACCATTAGTACAAAGTTTAGTAGAAGGTAACAATAACTTAAAAACAGGTATTGTTGAATACACAGCAGGCTCAAAAGCCTTAGCAAATGGTACAACTTCTTTAATTTCTAAAGTTGGACAAGTTCAACAGGGGGTTGGACAATTAAGTTCAGGACTAAATCAATTAAATGCTGGTTTAGATCCTTCAAATAGTGAATTTGGAATTGGATTAAAAACTATAGCTGATAGCACAGCTAATTTAAGCAATGGATTAAATACTATCAATACAGGAGCTAGTAAGTTAAATGCAGGAGCTAATGAATTAAATTCTAATCTTCCAGCATTATCAGCAGGAATAACTGATTTATATAATGGATCAACAGCTCTTGCAAATGGTACTAATGAATTATCAAGGGGTTCAAATAAGTTAGTAGATGGCCAACAACAACTAAATTCAGGTATAACTGAATTAACTTCAGCAGTTCCAGAATTAACAGATGGAGTTAATAAACTTTATGATGGTAGTAAGGAATTAAGTGATAAATTAGGTGAAGGTGCAGATAAATTAAAAAATGGCTTAGTTAATTCAGCAAAAGATATGGGTGAATTTGCATCCCAAGCAATTAATATGAATTCAGAAGCAATAAATAAGATACCAAATTACGGTACAGGATTTGCACCATATTTTATGCCATTATCCTTATGGATTGGAGCAATAATGATGTTCTTCGTAATCCCTTCTAAGTTAAAGGATGAAGAAAATCTATCTAATTTTGATATTGTTGCTGGAAAGTATTTATCCTATGCCTTTGTTGGAATTTTACAAGCTATATTAGTAAGTACTGTAGTACTAATGTTAGGATTAAAACCAACTAATATAGGAGTGTATTATTTAACTAATATATTCTTATCCTTAGTATTCGTTGCAATAGTGCAATGTTTTATATCCCTATTTGGAGATGCAGGAAGATTGTTATCAATAATATTACTAATACTACAACTTACAGCTTGTGCAGGAACATTCCCATTAGAAGTATTACCTAAGTTCTTCAAAGTATTATATCCATTTATGCCATTTACTTATGCGGTACAAGCATTAAGAGAAGTAATATCAGCTGATGTTATAAATTACAGTATAGTAGGAAAAGACTTATTAATCTTAGGATTAATATTAGTAATATTCCTTGCTATTTCAGTTTCACTAAAGAAAGTTGGAGAAAAGATTACTTCTGCAATAGAAGGCAGAAAAAGTGATGTAACAGCATAGAGAAATGAATAATGAAGAATGTAAAATGTAGAATTTAGGAGGAAACTCCCTAGGAGTTTCTTAAATGAAGATTTTTATGAAAGAATTAAAGAATGAAAAAATTAAATAGGGAAGATACAGCAAAATTATAACAAAAAAGGTTGAGCATAAGCTCGACCTTTTTAAATTCCTAATAGTTTAAAAATTATTCTCTATAATCCATACCTAATACATTAAGAGTATCTTCTTCTAAATATACAACTATATATCCTAATAAATCGTCCTTTGATGTATTAAAAATTACTCTAAAAGTTTCTATATTTCTTATATCCATACTCTTCGTTTTTGTAGCAACAAAATGCTCACTTGTAAATATTACTTTCCCTATAGTTGCAGTATCTGAATTAATTATTTCTGATTTAATGGTATCATCTAACCAGTTATATGCTATTTCTCTAATTTCGTTATTAGTTTTATCAGCAGTAGTAGTATTACACCCTATTAATAGCAGTGCAAAAAATAATATTAATAATGTAGATTTTATTAAACTTTTCATCAACATAACCTCTCAATTTAATATTACGAAATATTATTTGATATTATAATACCATCAAATTCAATTTATTACCATTAAAATACTTTTTTGAAAAAATATTAATTTTTTTGTGAATATATATTTTATAAAAATAGCTCTAAAGCAAGTTAAATACTTGATTTAGGGCTATGTGAATTTTAATGTGATTTTAATTTTTGCACTTCAGAATCCGAAGAAATTACATTGATAAATCTTTATTTTTAATCATAGAAGCTTTATGATTAGTATCATCTACTCTTGTTAAGCAAAGGAATCCTATTACAAATAATACTATTAAGCTTAAAATACCATTTCTAGTATGACCAGTTGCTTGAGTTATTATTGCCATAAGGAATGGACCCATAATAGCTGCAAATTTTCCAAAGATATTATAGAAACCAAAGAATTCATTTGCATTTTCTTTAGGTACCATCTTTCCGTAGAAGGATCTAGAAATTGCTTGGATACCACCTTGAGCAGATCCAACTGCCATGGCTAAAATCCAAAAGTCTAAGGTAGTCTTTATAAAGTATCCATAAATACATATTATAGTATAAGTAATTATTCCAATATAAAGTAATTTTTTACCCCCAATTTTTTCAGATAGCTTGCCATATAATATTGTAAATGGGAAAGCTACAAATTGAGTCAATAATAAAATTATAAGTAAGGATACCATAGAAATTCCAAGGTCAGTTCCATAGGAGGAAGCCATACCTATAATAGTATCTACACCATCTATATAGAAGAAGTATGCTATTAAGAATAAGAATATATTTTTATGACTTTTAATAGCTTTAAGTGTAGTAAATAATCTTTTAAAGGATTTTTGTACAGGATTCTTTTCAGGTTCAACATAATATATTTGATTAACATTCTTTAATATTGGAATGGTAAATATCATCCACCATATTGATGTAATTAAAAAGGTTATCTTACATGCAAGGGGAAGACTAATAGGTAGAATTTCCTTTTGAGAAAGTAAAACAACTCCTATTGAAATTATAAATGGAATTGTACTTCCAATATATCCTAGAGCAAAGCCATAGGAGGAAACCTTATCCATTCTATCCTGATTAGTTACATCTATTAAAAATGCATCATAGAAAATATTAGTTCCAGAGAATCCAACTAAGGTAAAGCCGTAGCAAATTAATAATAATATAGGATTATTTTCTGGAATAAAAGCAAGTAAGGTTGTAAAAAATACACCAATACTAAAGAAGAACTTAAAAAACTTCTTTTTATTTCCCTTATAATCTGCTATGGTACCAAGAATTGGTGCAAGTAATGATACAACCATAGTAGATAAAGAAATTGTATATCCCCAAAGAGCTGTAGAATTAGCGGAGGACATTCCACCTGCTGATGCAACAGATTTGAAATATATAGGCAATACAGTAGAGGTAATTGTCATTGAATAAGCAGAGTTAGCCCAATCATAAAATGCCCAACTCTTTTCTTGTTTTGTTAAACTTTTCATATTTTCCCCCTTTAAAAATTCAGCTTGTCTGAATTTATTTTATAAGTACTCTATAAAATATAGAGTATAATTTTATGTTGAAATACATTAATGTAAGAATGAAAAAATTAAAAATGAAATTACTAAGTTTCTTCATTATTTAAATTTTAAATTATTTTTTTTAATTATAGTATTGCAAATTACATATATTGTTTGGAAGTCGACTTGGAGCTTGCGACGGAGACGGAGAACACTATATGTAATTTGCATTAACCTACTCAAAAATCCTTAATTCTGCTTCTCCGTCAGTTTTTCCAAGATCAACTCCTAGGATTTTAGCTAGTGTAGGGCCATGATTTATAAGCTTCCCACCATTAATTTTAAATCCTTTTTTTATGCCATTGCCATAAGCCATAAAGAAGGTAGTATAGTTAGCCTTTTTAGGATGATATCCATGAGTTGCCTTAGTTCTATGAGGTACCTTTCCAACTTCATTTTCTTTAACTTTTTCAATTACACTTCCTAAAGCTTCATTAACAAAATAAAAATTATTATTACCTTCAATCATAAAGCTACAATTAGGATCAGCACCTTCATTTTCAGCTTCTTTTGATGTTAATATAAATTCAATAGGTGAATTTTCGCTATTTTTTAGTTCTTCTAATAATTCCTTAACTATTGTATAAGTTTTGCTATCATTTTTATCCTTTAGATATACATAAGAAGAACCATCACAGCTTTTGGCTACAGCCTTATAGGATTTAATTACTCCTTTGTCATTAACCTTAAGTAAGCCCTTTTCCCTAAATAAGGAGTTAAGTCTAATTAAATAATCACCATCTAAAGCACTATGATCACCTAAAGCAACAATAGTACTTTCTTCAAATATATTTGCTTCTTTTAAAGTATTTATTAACTCTCCTAATCTTTCGTTATGTCTTATTAAAGCTTCATTAGCTTCTTTGCTATCATATCCATGATAATGTCTATTAGTATCAACATCTGTATAGTGAATTAATAATAAATTAGGTTTATATTTAGCAATAGTATATTTTGCAGATTCATGTACAAAATTATCTAAAGCAGGTTGAGACAAGCCATGTCTTAAATGTCCAAAACGCTTATTTAAATCTAATTGATATTTAACACTTCCAGATAAAGCAGACATAACCAATTGGTTTTGCCAAGGTTTTGGAGCAAATATTTCTGTTAAATTATAATTTATGCTGCTGCGTCCAGAAACTGGCCACAATAAAGCAGCAGTAGTTAATCCTTTTTCAGCTGCTAAATCATATAAGGTAGGAGCTTTTATATATTTCCTATACCAATACCAATTTGGGCTTATGTCAGAAAATTTATTTAAAGTATTATTTATAATCCCATGATTTTTAGGATACATACCAGTGGTAATTGTAGCATGGGCTGGGTAAGTTAATGTTGGATAAATACTCTCAACATTTGTTATTAAGCTACCGTTATCTATTAAGTATTTAAAATTATTTAATTCCTTTAGTTTATCAATATCCTCTGATGATACAGCATCAAATGATATGACTATCAAATATTTTGATTCCATTTCTCCTCCAATCTTTATAGATAGTATATTTTATATATTATTATACATAAATTTTAATAGAAATAGAATATATTGGTATAAAACATTATATTTTAATATTATAGATTTATTTATTATATAGATTTATGCAGAAGATGTGGTGATATAAATGAGCAATAATAATTGTAATCCCTTTGCTGGTGGAGAAGTTCCACCCTGTAGTGAGTTTTTAGGTAATGCTAATCCTATAATTAAAGATGGAGAATTAATTTTTAGAAATTATAATAGAGTATTTTATTTTATAAGTACAAATTCACAAATTAATAATTCCACCACAGGGTGCTTTGCCCTTGGAAGTTCAAATGTTCAAACTAATTTACAAATAAGTTTAGAAACTTTTTTAGTAGGGTTATATATAAATGAAGTAGAAATAGGTAATATTAAGCATTCTAAAGAAAATACTATTCATAGTAATAAAGAAGCCAATGATTTTATTAACACTACCCTTGAAAATAATCCAGAGATAACAGTGGACTATGCACCACAATTAATAATAGTTATATCTAACAGTAATGCTATTCTTTCTTTATATACAAATATAATAAATATATCTCCTCTAAATTATTACATCTTATTTATATTAAATAGATTAGAAAATAATCCAGGATTATTCTTTGGAAATAATTCTTATGCCACAGAAGATCCAATTAACTTTAGTTTATCAGACTTAGCCCTAATATTTCCCTTTGAGTAAAAATAATGAGATAATTATATTAGAAAACAATTTAATTAATAAATTGCTATGTGTTTATGGAGGAAATATGGAAAAGTTACTTATAGTAGAGGATGAAAAACAAATTAGTAAAGTAATGAAATTATATCTAGAGAAAGAAGGATATTTAATTGATTTAGCCAGTGATGGGAAAATAGCAGATGAATTAATAGAAAATAATACTTATGACCTTGTAATTTTAGATATTATGATGCCATATAAGGATGGATGGTATCTTTTAAAAAAGATAAAATCTATAAATAATAATACACAAGTTATTATTACTAGTGCTAGAGGAGAAGAAGAGGATAGAATCTTTGGGCTTGAGCTAGGTGCAGATGATTATATGGTTAAGCCAATAAGTATGCGAGAATTAGTATTAAGGGTTTCATTAAGACTAAGGAATTTAAAAAAAGAAGAAATAGCCGAGCTTTATTTAGGAAACTTAAAGGTAGAGAATAATAATAGAAGAGTCTTCCAAGATAATAAAGAAATAATATTAACTCCTAAGGAATATGATTTAATGTTATTCTTTATTGAAAATAAAAATAGAGTATATTCAAGAGAAGATTTAATATTAAAGGTTTGGGGATATGACTTTTATGGTGATTCAAGGACTGTTGATACTCATATAAAAAAACTTAGGGAGAAGATTACTTTCTTTAGAGATAATTTAAAAACTATATGGAGGGTAGGCTATAGCCTTACAATTGAAAATGAATAAGATAGGTAAAAGAATTATTAAATATATGATTATTGTTAATTTAATAGTAGCAGTTGTAGGAATATTATTGACTTCTTTTATACTTCCAAAGATTTATATTAACAATGAGTATTCTGATTTAGAGAAATTAAGTGAGTATGTTTTAGAAGCAGCAAAAAATGATGCAAAGGTAGATTTAGCTAATGTTTATGCTGTATTAATAGATGATGATTCAATTACAAATATGTGTAAACCAAACGGAAATGGAAAAGGACATATGGCACAAATGGGTGGTATGAATAATCCTATGAATGATATTGATTTTACTAGCATTAGTGGTAAGGAAATCTTTAAAGATAAAAATAATAATACCTATATAGGAGTAAAAATTACAACAGAATATGGGGATATAGTAGTATATAAAGAATTTGAAGAAATAAGGTCCTTAATAAAAAGTGTTAACCTTATAATGGCTTTAATATTTTTAATTTCAATTATAATTTCAAGTATTAGTGCCTTATATATGGGAAAGAAATTTTCAGAGCCAATAGTAGAATTACAAAAAAGGGCTGATAATATTTCAAAAGGAATATATTCAAAGGGGTTAGATATTAATACTAAGGATGAAATTGAAGAGTTAAATACTAGTATTGATAAAATGTCTCAGGAGCTTGAAATAAAAGATAGACTTCAAAGGGAATTTATTAGCAATGTTACTCATGATTTAAAAACCCCTTTAACTGTTATTAGAGCCAATAGTGAAGTTATAAAAGATGGATTAGTTGAAGGAAAAGAATTAATAGAATATGCTAAAAATATAATAGACGAGGTAGATATATTAGTTGACTTAGTAAATGAGATATTAGTATTAAGTAAGATTAGAGAAAATAAAAGTATTATAAATCCTAAAGATACTGATTTTATAGAATTTATCGAAGAAAGTTATTACAAATTAAAAAATACATTGAATTTAAATACAAGGCTAATTTTAAAAAGTGAAATAGAAGAAGAAAAATTCTTGGTTCCTATTGATAATAGATATCTATATAGGGTTTTAAGTAATTTTATAACTAATGCCATAAAGCATTCTAAAAGTGAGAAAAATATCATTTTAGGCGTAAGAAATGTAGTAGAAGGAATAGAAGTTTATGTTAAGGATTATGGAGTAGGCATAAATGAAACTGATGAAAAAAATATATGGGATAGATATTATAAAGGAGAAAAAAGTGGAGGAATGGGATTAGGATTAGCTATTTCAAAAGAAGTACTTACAGTACATAATTTTAATTATGGAATTAGAAGTAAGCAGATGGAAGGCTGTGAATTTTACTTTATTATCCCAAGTAATTTAATAAAGAGATAGTTTTCACAAATTAATCACAAATTAATCATTATACTATAAAAAATACTAGCTATTATATAGATATAAAGAAGTTAGGAGGAATGATGATTATGAAAAAGTTAGCTCTATCAATTGCTTTAATGTCTGTAATTATAGTTGGAGGTAGTGTTGCAACCTTTGCAGCAGAAACCAATGAAGATACTACAGTAAATGAAGCAAACATAACTACTGATGAAAGTAAAACTTATGGGAATCCAAATTGTCCTTATTATAGTGAAGAGAATAAGGGATTAGGAAATGCAGATTGTCCATATTATGAAGAAGGTGATAATGGAAATAACGAAGGGCTTGGACAAGGAAATAGATATGGTTATAATTCAGAAAATAAGGGAAATGGTAATTGCAACGGTACTGGACAAAGAATTATGAGAAATAGAAAAGCTACAAATGAATAAAAAATTGTAAGGGACAGTAGTTAGTTTTGTTTTTATAGAAAACTAATTACTGTCCCTAAATTATAAAAAGATTTAAATTTTAAATTTTGATACAAGATCAAGAAGCTCTTGAGATAACTCAACTTGTCTTGTAGCGGTATCCACCATCATTATTACAGTATCAGTAGTTTCAGTTATGCTAGTTTTTACGTTATCCACATTACCAGATGAATTTTGTGACATAGAAGCTAGTGATTGAATAGCGTCGCTTAATTCAGACATAGTTGCTGAAACTTCTTCAGACATAGCAGCTATATTTTCACTCATTTCTCTTATGAATATTCCATCCTTTTCGTATTTATTACCAACATCTATAAATTTATTAAATTCAGTCATTATTTCTTTATCAATAAAGTTTAGAAGATTATTACTACTAGTAGTAATATCATTAAAGGCAGTTTTTACTTCACTTATTGTATTTTTAACATTTTGAACAGAAGCCTTAGATTGCTCAGCAAGAACTCTAACTTCTTCAGCTACTACTGCAAAGCCTTTTCCTTGCTCACCTGCACGAGCTGCTTCAATAGCTGCATTTAATGCCAAAAGATTAGTTTGTTCTGCAATTTCTTCAATGGAGTTTGCCATATTTACTATTTCATTAACTACATTTCCTTTATCTATAGAAGATTTTATATCATTTTCAAAGTCTTTATAAATAGAATTTGTATTTTTAATTACATATTCAGTATTATCTTTAATTTTTGTAGATCTTCTTTGTATTTTTTCAGCATTCATATTACCATCATTAGCTTTTTCAGAAAGAATTCCTATGCTAGAAGAAACTTCTATTATAGATGCAGCTAACTCTTCTGTTATTGCACTAGTTTCTTGAATAGTAGAATTAATATCTTGTGTAGCCTCATTGATTTGATCAAATTGGACAGTAATTTCTTCAATTCCCATAGCAAAGTTTTCACTAGATACATTAACATCCCTAGTAGTATTTGTAACAGTATTTATTATATTTTTTAAGTTTTCTTGAGCTATATTTAAAGCCGTTGAAATTTCTCCAAATTCATCCTTGTACTTGATTTCTATACTTTCGGATAAGTCATATTTAGATAATCTATCTGATAGTTTTAATACTTTTTTTAAGGATTTTGATATTCTAGAAGTTATTATTGCTGCTGCTACTAATGCTGCTACCAATGCAAATGCTAGTACTATAGTAGATAATTCAATAGAATAACTATAAATACTTTCACTTGTTTTAATAGAATCTTTAGCCCAATCATTATTTAATTCAACTAATCTAGTTAATTTAAGTGTAAGTTCATTTCTTAAATTATCAAGTTCTTGAATATAAGTAGAGGCTTCTTCATATTTATCATCTTCTACTAAATCCATAATTTTATTAGAAGTATCAGCATTTTTCTTTATACTTTCAACTACTTCGTCAAATCTTTTCCTGTTTTCATCTGAAGTAATAGTTTTATCATATAAGTCAATTAGTTGTTCATTACGAGTATTATTATATGAGATATTTTGAATTGTTGTTTTTCTTTGAATGTTATCGTTAGTAATATTAAGTAATAGCTTACTACTAAGATAATTATATGTAGAGTTTTCACTTAATTCATTTATATATGAAATTCCAAGAGTATTATTTAAATAAAGGTTTTTACTAGCTACATTAATTTTATGCATACTGAAAATTCCTAATCCCCAAATAAATAATAATAAAACAATTAGTAAAGTAAAGGTAATTATAAGTTTAGTTGAAATCATATTGATTTTTTTTAATTTAGTGTTCTTGTTTTTTAATTTTTTTTTCATACCAATCTCCTTATATATTAAAAATAAATTAAGCAAATAAAAAAAGATAACCAATTTAATTATCGATATAAAATAAAGATAATTAAGTGGTTATCATAAATAATTATTTAATATTAATAAAACTGATTGGTTTTACTTACTCTATCTATGTGCTCCCTATCAAAGTTATAATCAAAGGAAGCTGATTGGTTATTTGGTTTTATTGGTGTGGCAAAATCTTTATTTTTCATAGGAATTGTTCCATCTGTTCTTTTCTTTTTATTATTAGATTTAGACATAGTACATTCCTCCTATAAATTTTTTAAATATCATCACTTAAAGGTGTATCCAACTGTTCTGTGTAATCAAATTCTGCATTAGAAATATTATTTACAACAATTGGATCTTCAACAGTACTAGGTAATATTGAAGAGGGACCTTCTACTTTACCATGGCTAATTAAAGAATGTGCTTCTGGAGCATATCCTGTTCTATGTTCTGGTAAATAAATGTTTTTGTTATTTTGAATATTTGACATATAAACTCCTCCTTATATAAATATTATTTGAAGGAAAGGATTTTTAATTCCTAGTATTATCTTCTAATATTGTATTAGTAAAATAAAATTTATAAGTAGAGGTTAATAAATTATGGTAAAATAATCTTGAGAAAAAGAGTTAAGGGGGTTAAAATGAGAAAATTATTAGCTACAGATTTAGATGGAACTTTATTAAAGGATAATAAAGTTACTAAAGAAAATAATTATTTTGTTTATAAACTTCAAAAGGAAGGAAACCTATTAGTAATTTCAACTGGAAGACCTTATAATGGAATAGGTATGCTAAAAGAAGAAAGTAATATAATTGCAAATTATTATATATTGTTAAATGGAGCATTAGTTGTAGATTCATTAGGAAATATCATTGAGCAAAGGTTTATAGAAAAAGATATTATAGAAAATATTCTTGAAAATATATTTGATGATAATACTTTTATTTCTTTAGAATCAGGATATGTTACATATATATTAACAGAGGGTGATGATTTACCATATCCTATTAAAATAAGAGTAAATTCCTTCAAAGAAATAAAAGAAAATATAAGTTTAATTACCATGTATAGTCCTAAGAAGGAAATAAATGAAATTGAAAATATTAAAAATAACATAAATGAAAAATATGGAGATAGTATTATTGCCTATAGAAATGATAAATACATAGATATAGTTCCATTAGGATGTTCAAAAGGAAATGCCTTAAGGGATTTAATAGAAAAAGAACAAATTACTGAAGAGAATGTTTATGCTATAGGGGATTCATGGAATGATGTTAGCATGTTTGAAGCTGTAAAACATTCTTTTACCTTTCACTATGCTGAAGATGAACTAAAAAGATATTCAAAATATATAGTTTCATCAGTTGCAGAATGTATTGAAAAATTTATGTTGGTCAATTAATTCAAAATATATATAATTATAAATACAAAGTATATATTTTTTGCTTAAAAGGAGGAAAATTATGTATCCAATTAAATTCGAAAATTTATATTATGAAAAAATTTGGGGTGGAAGAGATTTTGAGAATTTTAGAAATAATCTTCCAGAAGGTGAAATAGGAGAAAGCTGGGATATAGCTTGCCATCCAAATGGAACTGGAATAGTGGAAAATGGTGAATTTAAAGGAATTAAATTTGATGAGTTAATAAATAGATTTGGACATGCTTTAGTTGGTAATAAAGTAACATTAGAAAAATTTCCTTTACTAATTAAATTAATAAATTCAAAAGAAAAATTATCAGTACAAGTCCATCCAGGAGATGAATATGCAGCAAAGTATGAAGGCGATTATGGTAAGACTGAAGCTTGGTATGTTATAGATGCAAAACCAGGAGCTTCTTTAATAGTTGGGACAAAGAAGTGCACTAAAGAAGAATTTGAAGCAGCAATAAAGAATAATACAGTGGAAGAATGCTTAAATAAAATTAAAGTTAAAAAAGGAGATTGCTTCTTAATTAATAGTGGGTTAGTACATGCTATTTGTGAAGGGGTTATTATAGCAGAAATCCAACAAAATAGTGATGTAACTTATAGAGTTTATGATTATGGAAGACCAAGAGAAATTCATGTTGATAAAGCCCTTGATGTTATTAATTTTGACCTTCAATGTGAAAATTTAAGTGAGAAGGAAGAAGTTAAGTACGAAGGATATTCACAAAGTATTCTTTGCAAAAATCAATATTTTGGAATAGAAAAAATATCAATAGATAGTGAATACCTTGATAAAAGTAATGAAGATAACTTTGATATGTATACTTGTGTTGAAGGTGAAGGAACAATTGAAGGTAAAGACTTCCTAGAAAATATAAAAATGGGTGATAGCTTCTTAATTCCAGCAACTTTAGGAAGTTATAAAATTAAAGGAAATATTAAAGTATTAAAGAGTTACCCAGTAGTTTAATATCGAAAACTTACAAATTATAATTAAAAGATTAAAACTCCGAAAGGAGTTTTTTTCTTTAATTTACAGTTTTAAAAAGTTATTGCTTTTTAATTGTAGATATATACTTTATGATATATATACTTTATAATATATAATATATGTATTTAATAGAAGATAAGGGGATTTTAAATGACTAAATATGAGGAAATAGCTACTTCCATAAAACATAAAATAGCCAGTGGGGAATATAAAGCTAATGATCAATTACCTTTTGAAAAAGATATGTGTGAAAAATTTAATGCTAGTAAGATGACTGTAAAAAAAGCATTAGATTTATTAGTTGCTGAAGGTTTAATAGTAAAAAGAAGAGGATCAGGTACCTTCGTAAAGGATATATCACAGGATGAAATAGAGGATTTGTCTATTCAAAATCAATTTGCAGGATTAACAGCCACTATGGTTGGGCATAATGTAGAAACTAAAATATTAGATTTTAAAATTATAAATGCAGATGATAAGGTGGCTGAAAATCTAAAGATTGAAAAGGATGATTTTGTTTGTTTTATACATAGAGTTAGATATGTAGATGGAAAAGCAATTGTTATAGAAAAAACATATATGCCATTATATCTTTTCCCTTCAATAAAGAAGCCAGATGTTGAAGGATCAATTTATAGTTATATAGAAGATAAATTAAAATATAAGATACAAAGCTGTCATTCTACAGCAAGAGCAAGAAAATCAGATGAGCTAGATAAGAAATATTTAAAATTACTAAGTGATGAACCTGTACTTGAAATAGAAAGAATCGGATATTTAGACAACGGAAAAGTATTTGAATATTCATTTTCAAGACATAGATATGATACCCATGAATTTAAAGCTATAATTATCAAATAATTATAGCTATTTTTACAAGTTTCAATCTAAATATATATATATTATACAAAAGTATAGACATATTTTAAGTATATAGATATAATTTATTTATAATAGCTAGAGGAGGAGAAGGAACATGGGAAATAAATATATTTTTCCTGAAGGTTTTTGGTGGGGATCAGCAACTTCAGGACCACAAAGCGAAGGTAATTTTAATAAGAGGAATAAAAATCTTTTCGATTATTGGTATGAAATAGAGCCAGAGGCATTCTTTGATAGGATAGGGCCAGATGTTACATCAAATTTTTATAATTCCTATAAAGAAGATATAGCAATGATTAAGGAAATTGGATTAAATAGCTTAAGAACTTCTATTCAATGGACTCGTCTTATTAAAAATTTTGAGACTGGAGAAGTTGATGAAGATGGAGTAAAGTTTTATAATAATGTTATTGATGAAATTGTAAAAAATGGAATGATTCCTGTGATGAATTTACATCATTTTGATTTACCAATAGAATTGTATGAAAAGTATGGTGGATGGGAATCAAAATATGTGGTTGATTTATTTGTTAAATTTGCAAAGGTAGCCTTTGATTTATTTGCAGATAGGGTTAAATATTGGACAACCTTCAATGAACCAATTGTAATAGTTGAAGGAGAATATCTATATAAGTTCCATTATCCTAAAATAGTAGATGGTAAAAAAGCAATGCAAGTTTTGTATAACTTAAATTTAGCTTCAGCTAAGGTAATTAAGGAATATAAAGATGGTGGATATGGAAAAGATGGTGGACAAATTGGTATAGTATTAAATCTAACTCCTGCATATCCAAGAGATGCTAAAAATGAAAAGGATTTAGAAGCTTCTAAAATTGCTGATAACTTCTTTAATAACTCATTTTTAAATCCAGCAGTAAAAGGAGAGTTTCCAAAGGACCTTGTAAAGCTTTTAAAAGATGAAAATGTGCTTTGGAAATACACAAATGAAGAATTAGATATTATTAAAAACTATACTGTAGACTTTTTAGGGGTTAATTATTATCAACCAAGAAGGGTAAAGGCAAAGGAGAGCGACTTCGATAATTCTAATGGATGGATGCCTGATAAATACTTTGATAATTATGAAATGCCAGGAAGAAGAATGAATATATACAGAGGTTGGGAGATATATCCTGAAGCTATTTATGATATTGCAATTAATATAAGAGACAATTATAACAATATACCATGGTATATTTCTGAAAATGGTATGGGAGTTGAAGGAGAAGATAAATTTATAAATTCTGAAGGATATATAGAAGATGATTATAGAATAGACTTTTTAAAAGAACATTTAAGTTATCTTCATAAAGCTATTGAAGAAGGTTCTAATTGCTTTGGATATCATTCATGGACTCCTATAGATTGTTGGTCTTGGACTAATGCTTATAAAAATAGATATGGATATATAGCTGTAGATTTAAATACGCAAAAGAAAACTATAAAGAAGTCAGGAAAATGGATAAAAGAAGTGTCTAAAAATAATGGGTTTTAAATAGACTATATTAAGTCTAAATATTTTATATAAGGGAGAGAAATGATGAAGAGCTATATTGTATTTGATATTGGTGGAAGTAGTGTAAAATATGCTATTATGACAGAAAAAGGAGAATTTATAAAAAAAGGAAGTTATAAATCAGTAAGAAATAATTTTGATGATTTTAAGTCTTCTATGATTTCAGAAGTAGAAAAGGCTAAGGAAGAGTATAATATAGCAGGGGTAGCTGTTAGTGCTCCAGGAGGAGTAGACAGCGATACTGGAATAATTGGAGGAGCAAGTGCTTTGCCTTGTATTCATGGACCTAACTTTAAGAAAATATTTGGAGAAGATTTAGGACTAACTTTGGAAATAGAAAATGATGCAAATTGTGCAGCTTTAGGTGAAGTTTGGAGAGGTAGTGCAAAGGATAATAATGATGTACTTTTTGTAGTTTGTGGAACTGGAATAGGTGGAGCTGTAATTAAAGATAAGAAAATTCATAAGGGAAACAATCTTCATGGTGGAGAGTTTGGATATTTCATTTTAGAAGCTAATAAAAATGGAGAAGATTCAATCTTTAAGACTTGGAGTGAAGTAGGAGCAACTGGAGCATTAGCAAAAAATGTTGCTAAGCTAAAGGGACTTTCAGAGGATGAAATAGATGGAAGAAAGATATTTGAATTAGCTGAATCAGGAGATGAGGATTGTATTAAGGCAATAGATGAATTTTATTTTAATAATGCAATAGGAATATTTAACTTACAATACACTTATGATCCAGAAAAAATAGTAATTGGTGGAGCAATTAGTGGTAGGGAAGATTTTATAGATAGAATAAATGAAAAGCTAGATATTATAATGAATAAAATTACTGCTGCTAAGGTAAGACCAGTAATAGAAAAATGTAAATTTGAAAATGATGCAAATCTCATGGGTGCATTATTCCATTACTTACAAAGAAATAACTAATAAAATCCCCAGGGGACCAAATAATGTAAAAAGCTATCACTAGTGGATACAAATCTACTAATGATAGCTTTTTTTATTAGAAATTTATAAAATATTACCGTATTAATATTTTTATATAATAAACTCGAAAAATGAATATAACTTAAAAATAAAAGTATATTTATAAATATAAAAAGTATAGACATTTAAAATAAAGGGTGATAAAATTGTATTTAAAGGAAACGTTTTCTAAAAAGTATAAAAGGTAATATAAATGGGAGGGAAATTAATGAAAAAGAAATTAATAAGCACTATTTGTTTATCAATTTTTGCTGCAACACTTTTTGTAGGTTGTGGTTCAAAGACAACATCAAAGGAAGAGGGAGTTACGCTAAAGGTATTAACACATAGAACAGATATTATTGATACTACTCTTAAAGAAATTGGAGATGAGTATTATAACAAAACTGGAGTAAAGATTGAATGGGAAGGGATAACAGATTACGAAGGTGTTGTTAAGACAAGAATGAACACTAATGATTATGGAGATGTACTTAATATATTACCAGCTATTACTGCTGAAGAATTATCACAATTCTTTGAACCATTAGGAACTGTAGAGGAACTTAAAGATTATAGGTCAATTAATCAAAGAGCAGATAAAGATACCGTTTATGGAATTCCTAATGGACTTGGAGCAAATGGAATAGTTTATAACAAAAAAGTTGTTGCACAAGCAGGATATAATGAATTTCCAAAAACATTAGATGAACTTTATGATTTAGCGGACAAGCTTGCTAAACTTGGTGGAGTAGTACCACTAGCAATAAATTCTAAAGATAAGTGGCCTTTAGGGCAATATGATTCAGTAGCAACTGTAGCTTATGGAACTCCATATTATTATAGAGATATGGGAAAAATGGATAATGCATTATTATCAGGAAAACCAACAGGAGATGTATTAGAAATATTATATAAATTTGTAAGCAGTGGTTGGGTTGAAGGAGATTTAACTACAACTAACTGGGAGCAATCAAAGGTTGATATGGCAAATGGAAAGATAGCTATGATGGCTTTAGGAATGTGGGCAGTTCCTCAAGTTCAAGGGCTTTCATCAAGTCCAGAAGATATTGGGATAGCACCATTCCCAACAAATAATACTGGTAAATTAAAAGCAGAAGCTGGTCCAGATCAATATATAGCAGTAAGTAAGCATTCAAAATATAAAGAAGAAGCTATAGATTTTGTAAAATTCTATACTACCTCAGGCTATGCTGATAAAGAAGGTTTAATACCATCAAGTACAAAACAAGAATCAACAAATCCTGTTGTTAAAGGATATATGAATTCTGGAGTTGAATTAATGTTCTCAGATCCAGCAGAAACTGACCAAGCAGCAAGTGATTTAACTACTAATATAGCAGCTGATGCAGGAATTAAATTCTGGGAAGGAACTTATATTCAAGAAGCAGTAATTGCAGCAAAGAAGAGTCGTGCTGATTTTGAATCTGTTGTTAATAAATATAACGATAATTGGCAAAAGAGTAAGGAAAAATTAAGCAAATAAATATGTATTTTAAAAGATAATTTTATATTAGGCTGTCGCATAATAAAAAAATAAAAAGATGTAATAATAGTTTGAGTTGTTTTGCGGCAGCTTAAACTTTATTCTTTATTAAGTAGGAGGATGGGGTCTTGTTTAGTAGATTAGATTATAAATATCAAAGAAGAATAATAATATTCTTATTTTTAATAATACCACTAACCTTTTTAGTGTTATTCACCTATTTACCAGCAATAAATATGATATCCTATAGCTTTACAAGCTGGAAGGGATATGGAACAAAGACCTTTGTTGGATTGCAAAATTACATAGATATATTTAGTAATCCAGATATTTTTGGAGCATTTAAAAATAGTATTTATTATTTTGTAGGTGGAATAATTCAATTAATTTTAGCTTTTTACTTAGCTGTATTAGTTAATTCAAAATTAAAAGGTAAGAACTTTTTCAAATCCATATTTTTCTTTCCATATTTAATTAATGGAGTTGCTATTTCATTAATGTTTTTATTCTTCTTTCAACCAGAAGGAACTTTAGATACAATAATGAAAATATTTGGTCTAGAGAAATTTATAACATTATGGCTAGGAAATGAAAATGCAGTTAATTATTCATTAGCATTTACATCAGTTTGGAGATATATAGGATATAGCTTCATTATTTTCTTAGGAGCTATGCAATCAGTATCCACAGAAGTTCTTGAAGCTGCTGAAATAGATGGAGCAGGAGAATGGCATAAAATTAGATATATATTAGTTCCATCAGTAAAAAATATAATTAAGCTAAATTTAATTCTTAATATATCAGGAGCTATTTCAGTATTTGAAATACCATATATTATGACTGGGGGAGCTAATGGAAGTTCAACCTTTGTAATTGAAACTATGAATACTGCCTTTAAGTTTAATCAAGTAGGAAAGGCATCAGCTATGGCAGTAGTAGTAATGTTTGTAGTTGCAACTGTTGCACTTATTCAAAATATTTTCTTTAAGGAGGAAAAATAATGAGTGAAAAAGATATACTGAAATCAAAAATAAGGAAAATTGCTTGGAATATATTAAAGTATATATCATGTATATTAGCAGCATTCATATTTATACTTCCAATATTGACTATATTTTTAGCATCTTTCAAGGGATATGAAGAGTTTTATGAGTCTAGTAAATTAGCACTACCAAAGCATTTATTTAATTTTTCTAACTATGCAACAGCCTTTGTAGATGGTGGAATGTTAAATGGATTTAAGAATACTGCAATTATTATGGTTATTTCCTTAGCAGGAACTATATTAATGGGGGCTATGGTTGCCTTTGTTCTTCAAAGATTTGATTTTAAATTAAAGAAATTAATTTTACTTATGTATTTATTTCCAATGTTTTTACCTATGGTTACTACACAGGTTGCAACTTTCCAAATTATTTCTAAACTGGGATTATACAACACTATTTGGGCACCTATAATTTTGTATCTAGGTGCAGATGTAATGAGTATTTATATAATGATGCAGTTTATGGAGTCCATTCCTATTGCTAATGATGAAGCAGCTATGTTAGATGGAGCATCTTATTTATATATTTTTAATAAATTAATTTTACCTTTATTAAAACCAGCAATAGCCACAATTATTATTTTAAGAGGAGTTGGAATATATAATGACTTTTATACACCATTCCTATATGCACCAAGCCAAGAATTAGGAACAGTTGCTACATCATTATACAAGTTTATAGGACCTTATGGAGGTCAATGGAATGTAATAGCAGCAGGAGTAATATTAATTATGATTCCAACAGCAATAGTATTTATAGCCTTACAAAAATATATTTATAATGGCTTTGTAGATGGAGCTGTTAAATAAGAGGGGTATAGAATGAATAACAAGACTTTTAAATTTGTAAATACACTTTATGTAATAATGATAACAAATATATTAGCTATAGTTTATCTTGCTTTAGGATTATTTTCCTTCACCTTAGTTCCCGTTATTTTTACTGTAATTGAAGTTATGAAGGAATTAATAGATGAAGAGATAGATGGTTATTCAGGAATTATAAAATATTTTACTTCAAAATTCCTTATTAATTTAATGAAACATAAGAGGGAAGAAGTTTTAACTGGGATTTATACATTAATGCTATTGATAGCTATATTTTTATTAAAAAGAATTAGTATCCCATATGCTACTAGTGTAAATATGCTCTTTATGTACATTTACACAATTATAAGTGTTTATTGGAGCTACTATGCTCTAAGGACATTATATGAAGAGAAGAATTTCAATTATATGAATATAGTAATTATAATGTTTAAAAATATTAAAGCACTTTTAAAGACTATTTTTATCTTTATTGCTTTAATACTTTTAGGAATAGCTATGAAAGAAATATTAGTATTATTTTCAATTAGTTTATTTGGATTTTTATTTGTAAAGTTAAATCATAAAGCTATTACAAATTAATAAAAGGATCAAAATCTATAGGAGGAGATATGAGAAGAAATTTTGAAATAAGAAGCTTTAATTTTATTACATGGAATTGGTCAAAAGATGTAATTAGTGAAGATGTAAAAAGAGAAATAGATTACCAGATAGAAAAATGTTATGTGAATACAATAACTTTTTCCTTTGCAGCAGTACAAGAACATTGCTATTCAACTGATATTTTCTGGCAAGGTAAGCACATGCCAAAGGAAACAGAGTTAGTAGAATTAATAAATTATGCTAAAAGTAAAGATTTAAAGGTTATATTAAAGCCAATGCTGAATGTTATGGATGGATATTGGAGAGCCTATATTAGATTTTTTGATGAAGATGTTCCTTGTGAACCTAAGTGGAGGGATTGGTTTAATAATTATAATAATTACTTGCTTTACTATGCTGAATTTTGTGAGAAAAATAATGTGGATATGCTTATCATTGGCTGTGAAATGGTTGGAACTGATCATAGAGAAGAGGAATGGAGATATTTAGTTTCAGAAATAAGGAAGATTTATAGTGGAAAACTAACTTATAATTGTGATAAATACCAAGAGCATAATGTTAAATGGTGGGATAGCTTAGATTATATATCATCATCAGGTTATTATCCATTAGGACATATTGGAAAAGAACTTGATAGGATAGAAAGAGTAGTTAATAAGTATAATAAGCCCTTTTTCTTTGCAGAAGCAGGATGTCCATCAGTTAAAGCTTCGGGAAAGGCACCTAATGATTGGTGTGTAACCATAAATGGTGAGGAAAGTGAAAAGGAACAATATGAATTTTATAATGAATTATTAAAAGAAAGTATTAATAAAAATTTTATAAAAGGATTTTGCTTTTGGGACTGGCCGATGAAATCCCCCAAAAAAGAAGAAGAGAAACTTATTAGGGATTATAGCGTTAAGTTTAAATTAGCCGAAAGTGTAATTGCTAGGTACTTTAAGGGTTAGGAGTGGGTTAGATGTTATTAGAAAAAAACACAAAATTAGTTATGATAGGAGATTCAATAACAGATTGTGGTAGAAGATTACCTATAGGAGAAGGAAGCAATGGAGCAGAAGGTTTCGGATATGTATGTTTTGTTTCTAGCTTATTAAAGAACTTCTATAAGGATAATAATAATAGAGTAATTAATATGGGTGTTAGTGGAGATAGAGTAAGGGAATTAAAAGAGAGATGGGATAGAGATGTACTTGAATTAAATCCAGATTATTTATCAATAATGGTAGGTATAAATGATATTTGGAGACAATTTGAACATCCTCTTAGAATAGAAGAACATGTGTATATAGATGAATATAGAAATACTTTAGAAGAATTAATAAAAAAAACATTGCCTAGTTTAAAGAAGTTAATATTAATTACACCATTTTTTATTGAAAGCAATAAAAGTGATTTAATGAGAGTAGAAGTAGAGAAGTACGGAGAAGTAGTTAAGGAACTAGCAGATAAGTATGATGCTATATTTGTAGATACACAAAAAGCCTTTGATGAGCTTTTAGAAAATAATTATTCAGCTACCTTTGCATTAGATAGAGTTCATCCAAATGCAACAGGTCATATGGCTATAGCAAGAGCATTTTTAAATTCTATAGACTTTAGTTGGCTGTAAATATAAGAGAGAGAGATTATGTTAAAGTATGTTGAAATATCTAATGATATAAGAAAAAAGATAATAGATGGGAAGTATCTACCTAATGAAAGACTTCCCTTTGAAAAAGAGATATGTGATAAATATAATTCAAGTAAGATGACAGTGAAAAAGGCCTTAGATATATTAGTTGCAGAAGGTCTTTTAGTTAAGAGAAGAGGTAGTGGCACCTTTGTTAAAGATATAAATCCAAAGGAAAGAGATAATTTAATAGCTTCTACTCAATTTAGAGGTCTATCTTCCTTCTATGTAAATCATAAGATTGAAAGTAATATTATTGAATATAAAGTAATCAATGCAGATAATAACATTGCAAAAAAATTATTAGTAACTGAAGAGGATTTTGTATACAAAATAATTCGTGTAAGGGTAGTAGATGGTGTTTCAGCTGTTTTAGAAGAAATGTATATGCCAATTCAAATAATACCAGGCTTAAAGAAACAGCATTTATCTGGATCAATTTATGAGTATATAGAAAGAATACTTAACTTAAAAATAAAAAGTGCTCATAGGACAATAACTATAAAGAAGTCTTCAGAATATGAGCAAAAGCTTTTAAATATTAAAAAGAATGAGCCTTTAGGAATAATAGAACAAGTAGCATACTTAGATAATGGGCAAGCTTTTGAATATTCTATAGTTACTCATAAGTGTGAAGATTTTAAAGTGAATTCTGTAGTATTTAGATAATTTTAAATTTCATAGATGAAAGTAAAAATAGCCCTAAGAGTTAATAGCTCTTGGGGCTATTTTTGTTTACTTTATATAATTTACCTAGATTTAGTTAATGAAATATAAAATAAGTACACTATAAAAGGATATTTATACATATTATAATAATTCTTATAAAAGCTATGAAATAAGGAGGAAGGCAGATAATGAGAAAAATAAAAAAGATGGTTGCCCTTGCGACATGCACAATAATGGCAATTTCAGCTATATTAACAGGATGTGGGAATTCAACAGAAGCTTCTGGCTCAAATAACGGCACTCCAACTACTTTAACTTGGTATACCATTGGAGAAGAACCAAAGGATTTAGATAAGGTATTAGCTGAAGCAAATAAATACTTAGAAGAAAAAATAAATGCTAATATAAACATGAAATTTATAGGATTTGGGGATTATAATCAAAAAATGTCTGTTGTAATTAATTCAGGTGAAGATTATGATCTAGCCTTTACATCTTCATGGGCAGGAGATTATTTAGGAAATTCCAGAAAAGGAGCTTTCTTAGAATTAGATGATTATTTAAATTCTGATTCTGGAAAGGATTTAAAAGAAGCTATCGATCCAAGATTTTGGGAAGGAGCAACTATAGATGGAAAAGTTTATGCTGCACCAAATCAAAAAGAACTGGGAGTAGCACCAATGTGGGTATTTACTAAAGAATACGTAGATAAATATAATATACCATATCAAGATATACATAGCTTAGAAGATTTAGAGCCATGGTTAAAAGTTATTAAGGAAAATGAACCAGATGTAGTTCCTTTATATATTACCAAAGGCTTCTCTTATGGAGTGTTCTTTGATTCAATAGTAGATCCAGTTGGTATAGAATCAGATGACACATCTTTAACTATAAAGAATATATTTGAAACACAACAAATGAAAGATAGATTAAATACTTTAAGAAAGTATTATCAAGCTGGATATATAAATGCAGACTCTGCAACTGCTCAAGATGATAAATCAGTTAAAAGATTTGTAACAAAAGCAGATGGACAACCTTATGCTGATGAACTTTGGTCAAAATCACTAAACTACCCTGTAGTTTCAAGTCCTATAGTACAGACCTTAATTACAAATGGTTCTACAACAGGGTCATTAGTTGCAATATCAAGCAATTCAAAAAATAAAGATAAGGCTTTTGAATTCTTATCATTATTGAATACAGATAAAACTTTAAGAAATATTATAAACTTTGGTGTAGAAGGTCTTCATTATGAAAAAGTTGGAGAGGATCATATAAAGCTTATTAATCCAGAACAAAAAAATTATGATGTACCATATTTTTCATTAGGAAATTTATTTATAACTTATAAACTAGAAGGTGAACCAGATACTAAATGGGAAGAATTTAAAGAATTCAACGATAATTCTATAATGTCACCAGCCCTAGGATTTAAGTTTGATTCTTCAAGTGTATCTAATGAAATTGCTGCAATAAATAATGTTATAGAAGAATTTAAATCAGCTATTTTTAGTGGCTCAGTTGATGTAGATGAATACTTAGAAAAATTAAATGCTAAGTTAAAAGAACAAGGAGTAGATAGAGTTATAGCTGAAATGCAAAAACAAATAGATGAATGGAAAGAAACTAGATAATTTAAATAATAAATGGAGCTATACTAAGAGTAGCTCCATTTATTATTTTGAAGTTATTTTATTAATTTTTTATATATGAAATCTGCAAATAATGAATTAGACCAAGCAAACCATTCTCTTGTATATTCATTAGGATTGTTGCAGTTAAAACCTTCATGCATATAGTGTGTATTCCCATCAGCATTGATTAAAGTTTTAAGTAATTCATCTATTTCTAACTTGTTATTAGAAGTCAATCCTTGCATGGAAAGTGCTATATGCCATATATATTCTTCAGGAGTATGTGGACTACCTATTCCAGAGGCATATTTACCTTCATAATAATAAGGATTATTTTTACTTAAAATAAATTTACGAGTATTTTGATAAACCTCATCATCTATTGGTTTATATCCTATATATGGTATTGATAAAAGGCTAGGAACATTAGCATCATCCATTAAATTGTAGTTACCAAGGCCATCAGTTTCATAGGCATAAATTTTACCAAAATCCTTATGTTCAACTAAACCGAATTTTTCTATTCCTTCATCTATTTGAACTCTTAGAGATTTAGCTTTAGAACTTAAAGAGTCATCTTTATATATGACCTTAGAAATTTCCTCTATATATGTTAATACAACGCTTGCAAACATATTGGAGGGTATTAAATAACCGTATTTACATGCATCATCACTAGGTCTAAAGCCAGACCAAGTCATCCCTGTGAAAGAAACTGGATTTCCCAAACCTTCCTTAGGTAAAGTATCACTTTCTGGACAGTTTAATCTTTGAAAAGAATAATCAGATTTATCTAAGTGATATTGTTCTGTTTCCCATAAATTAATAATTGTATAAAAAACCTCTTTAATATCCCCATTAAAAAAGCTTATATCATCTGTAGTTTTCCAGTACTTATAAATTAATCTTATGGGAAAACAAAGGGAATCAATTTCATATTTTCTTTCCCAAACCCAGGGGCTATCCTTAGTTATATCATTATCCCATTTTTGCCCATTAGCCTCTCTGTTAAAAGCATTAGCATAGGGGTCAATTTTAATGCACTTAATTTGTCTATTAATTAACCCAATAAATAAATCCTTAAGTATAGGATATTTGTTTACAAAAGGTAAATAATGCTCTACTTGAGAGGTGGAATCTCTAAGCCACATTGAAGGAATATCACCTGTTATAATAAAAGTATCATTCTCCTGATAAAATACAGTTGTATCAATAGTATTTATAAAACAATTTAAAAATAATTTTTTTAGTTTTTCATCTTTGATTGATTTTGAAAGCTCTGTTCCTATTTCTTTTAATGTATCTTTAAAAATATTAAGTTTTTCATTATTATATTTCACTAATATTCCTCCTAAAATATATCATATATTTATTAATCCTAAATATTCTGTTCCTTTGATATACTATCTAGTTCTAGTAATAAGGATTTATTTATAAATAGTAATAAAAAAGATAGTAGACTAGAGATAAATAATACTATTGTACCTGGAGCTACTTCAAATAAAATAAGAGAAAAAATAAACAACAATATATTAGTTATAGTTAATATTGGTCTTGTAAAACATAGAACAAAGGCTGTTCTTAAGGTATCAATGGTTTTCATTTTAAATCTGCTAATAAGTATAGAAATATAAGGGGTAACAGTAGCTAAAATAATAAGAATGGTAGAAAATAAGCAAATTAAGAGTATATTATGCTTGATTAAAGCGAAAAATCTTATATTAAAATAAAGTATAGTTATTAGTGAAAGTTCAATGAACCAGATTAGAAATGATTGCCTGAAATTAAGTTTAATTCCCTTTATGAAATCTTTAATAATGTCTAAATCTTTATTTACCATTATTTTATTCATGCAATAAAGTAATGCAGTAAATGTTGGCATAGTTGGAAGTAAACTTAATAAAAATAAAGGAAAATACTCGAAAATATTACTTATGCCTACAAATGTAAAGAAGAGTATTAAAGGAATATTAAAGATCATAAAAAATAAATTCAATAAGAAAAACCAGAAAACATAATTAAATGAGTCAAAGATTTTTTCAAAATTAAATAAATTATTGAACATAAAAATCCCTCCTTAAATTTTTACTTGTAATAAGTAGTATAGTTTAATGGGTATATAAATTCAATTTTATGGAGGAAAATTACAGTTTTATCTAGAAAAAGTACAATAAAAATATAATTTAGCACCTATGAACAACTTTAAATAGAAATTTTAATATGATTAAATATATATATAAGATATACTGAAAGGGTAGAGATATGGAAATAACAAAGTCAACAGTATATAAAAGATTATTTACCATTAACATATTAGTTACTATTTTTTTAATAACAGCACTTGATTTTTATTTTGTAAATACATTTGTACAGAACAATAAAGAAATGAAATCCTATATTAATGAAAAAATCCTTTACGATATTAATGATGAAATAAATAGGATAAATAATTCTAGTGAGATAATTATAAAGAATATGCATAGTGATTTAAGTGTTGAAGAAGATATACTTAGATTTATGGAAAGGGATACAATTTCTTATGTAACAGATAAGTTAGACAGGCTGGCTGAAAGTTCAAGTAATTACTATAATGGTACTGAAAGATTTGTAAGAAATTCATTTAATTTAAATTATAATTTAGAGGAAATTTCCTTGGTAAGTTACAGTAGAATGGAGGAAAGTTCTTTTAATAGAGAAAATCAAATTAAAGTAATAGATATAAATAAAGATGATATAACAACAGAAGAAAGAACTAAGGGCATTTTATCAGGTAAGAATACACTAAGATTTATAAGGGAAGTAAGAGATCCAATTAATTTAGAAAGTAAAGGATTAATAATCCTTACATATAACTTAAATAATGTAAAAGATATAGTGAAAAAATATAACAATGATCATCAAGTGATGGTTTTAGATAGTGACGGATATATTATATACAAATCTGATGGTGAATATAATTATGAAAAATATAAATATTATGATGAAATATTAAATAGCCAGGGTGAGGTAAATTTAGATAAGAAATACTATATAAATAAAATTATGAATCCTTCAAAAATAATTTCTGTATCTAAGATGGAAAAGAGAGAGGTTAATAAAATATCTCCAGGATTAATTAAATCTATATTTTTTGTGGATATTTTACTTCTAATGATTTCCTTATCTATTTTATATATTAAATTAAAACTATTAAGTGATAGAACAGATAACATATTAGTTGCTATGGAAAAAGTGAAGAATGGTAATTTAGATGTAGAAATTCCAATTACATCTGATAATGATGAGATTAATTATATTTCTGAAAACTTTAATATAATGTGTAAGGATTTAAATAAACATATTAAAAAAATATATTTAGCAGAAATTGAACAAAAGAAAGCAGAAATGATAGCTCTACAGAACCAGATTAATCCTCATTTCTTGTACAATACTCTAGAGTCAATAAGAATGAAAGCCATTTGCAATGGAGCTAAGGATGTTGGGAAAATGCTATATAACCTTTCCTTCTTATTTAGAAAGCAAGTAAAGGATAGTTACATAATAACTTTAAAGGATGAATTAGACTATTGTAGAAAGTATATAGAAATATTTCAATTTAGATATTATGATAATTTTAATTTCGAAATAAATTGTCCAGAGGAGCTTGAAAGATATAAAATTGTGAAATTCTCAATACAGCCATTAATAGAGAATTATTTTGTACATGGAATTAGATTTGAAGATGATGATAACCTTTTAAAAATAGATGTAAGTAAAGAAGAAAAGGATATTTTTATAAGGATAATAGATAACGGTAGAGGTATATCTGATGAAAAATTAGAGAAAATAAAGGACAAATTACTAAATAATAAACAGGAGAATGATTCTATAGGAATAGTAAATGTAAATAAAAGAATTGTTAATGAATATGGGGAAGGCTATGGAGTAAATATATTAAGGAATGAAGGGTGTGGAGTAACTTTAATACTAAAAATTTTATGTAAAGAGGTGTAATTTATGTATGATGTTATGTTAGTTGATGATGAAAAATTAATTACTCAAGGACTGATGAATATTATTGATTGGGAAAACCTCGGATTAAAGGTAAGAGAAATAGCACATAATGGAGAAGAAGCCTTAAATAAATTTAAAAATAGAGCCGTAGATATAATAGTAACAGATATTAATATGCCTAAATTAACAGGACTAGAATTAATTAATGAAATAAAAAAAATAAATTCTAATACTAGATTTACAATTCTTTCAGGATATGATGATTTTACTTATGCAAAAGAGGCAATAAGTTATGGTGTTGAAAGCTATATATTAAAGCCTATAGATGAAGAAGAACTTGAAGAAGCTATGAGTAAGATTGTTGAAGGATTAGATTTAAAAAAGAAGGAAAAAAACATTTTATTAGATAAGAATAAAAAATTAATTCAATATCTAGAAGAAATGATAGATGAAAACTTTATATATAATATGGAAGAGCCCATTTCAATAGATATATACAACAAAATATATACTGTTGCTAATATAAAAATGCTAAGAAAAGAAAATGAAGAAAATAAAGTGTACATTGAAGATATAATAGAAAGAAATACAAATGATAGATTCGATATCCTTTATAAATATGATGATCAAGTTATATTAATAAATTCTTGGGATAAAGATATGTCTAGAAAAGATATTATTAATTATTATGAAAATATTAAGGAGTCTCTTATTAAGGAGTCTAATAATGACATCTTTATAGGTGTAGGAGATACTGCTTTTGATATAAAAGATATAAGAAAAAGCTATAAAGTAGCTAGTGAATTTAAAAAATATATATTAACAGAAGGGGTTAATACATGTATATATAAAGAGAAAATTAGAGATATAAAAGAAAATAATAAGAGCTTTAAGGATGAAATAGATTATATTAACAAGTTAATTATAGAAAAAGATAAAAAGTCTTTAAGAAAGTATATATCAGAAATACTGGGGAATAAAAATTTAACACCTAAAAATATTTATGACTTTTCAATAAGAGTAATAGTATTGATTGATCAGATATCAGATGAATTTAATATTGAAAAAAAATATGGCGAAGATGGTCTAAGCAATACAATAATAGAGTTATGTAATGAAAGTACTAGAAAAAGTGTTAAAGCCTTTATACTTAGGGAAATAGAAGATCTTATTGAGTCAATGTGTGAAAGCACAATAAAATATAGCCCTGTAGTTCAACAAATAGTACATATAGTAAATGAGAAATATTATGAAGAGCTAAGCTTAAAAACTCTAGCATATCAATATAATGTAAATAGTTCATATTTAGGACAAATTTTTTCAAAGGAAATAGGCTGTTCGTTTTCAGAATATTTAAACAAAGTGAAAAATATTAAGGCAAAGGAGTTAATACTTAATACAAATATGAGGATAAACGATATAGCTAAAGAAGTAGGATATGTTGATACTAGTTATTTCTATAGAAAATTTAAAAAATATTATGGAGTTTGTCCATCAACATTAAGAGAAATGAAGAATTATTCATAAAATAGGATATAAAGTAATGTAAAATGAAAAATTAAGAATGCAAAATTAAGGGAGAATCTCCCTTAGGAGTTTCTAAAATATATATCTTTTTAGTAATTCCTTTGGAATTACATCAATAATTCTACATTTTACATTCTACATTTTTAATTTAGGAGCTGCTTCGGCAGCTCCTTTTCTTAACTTATAAAACTTTAATTTCTTCACTAAATCTAAAGTATTTCAACTTTATGGTAAATTTTAAGTATGATATATTTTAATTAACGCAAGAAGAGTTACAGAAAAGGAGGTTAAGAAATGGCTAAATTTAAGAACTTAGATAAAAAGAAAAATAAATCAACATTAAAAAAGTTAAAAGAAAATAGAGAATTTTTACTATTAACACTGCCAGGAACAGTGTGGTTTTTAATATTTGCATATTTACCAATGATAGGTATAGTAATTGCTTTTAAAAATTGGAGAATTAGTGGTGGATTTATAGAAAGCTTGATAAAAAGCCAATGGGTAGGACTTAGTAATTTTAAATTTTTATTTAATAGTAGTGATGCATGGCTAATTACAAGAAATACAGTTTTATATAATATAGTTTTTATAGTTTTAGGTATAGTAGTTCCAGTTACATTTGCTATTTTACTTAATGAACTATTAAATAAAAAACTATCTAAGTTTTATCAAAGCTCTATGTTCTTACCTTATTTTTTATCTTGGGTTGTTGTAAGTTATTGTTTATTTGTATTTTTAAGTCCTGAAAAAGGATATATAAATGGTATTATTACAGCTTTAGGTAAAGATAAAATATCTTGGTATACTGAACCTAAGTATTGGACTATAATAATAATATTTATGAGTCAATGGAAGTCAGTAGGTTATGGAACAGTTGTATATTTAGCATCTATATGCGGAATAGACAAGTGCTACTACGAAGCAGCAATGATAGATGGAGCAACTAAGTGGCAACAAATAAAATATATAACTATTCCTTCATTAAAGCCTGTTTTGCTAATAATGTTTATAACAGCAGTAGGTGGAATGTTTAGAGCAGATTTTGGATTATTCTATCAGCTTCCAAAAAATTCAGGAGCCTTATATTCAGTAACTAATGTTATAGATACTTATGTTTATAGAGGATTAATGAACTTAGGTAATATAGGAATGAGTTCAGCAGCAGCATTATATCAATCCTTTGTAGGACTTATTTTAATATTAGTTACTAATGGAATTGTTAGAAAAGTAGATAATGAAAATGCATTTTTCTAAAATAAAGGCGGTGTAGAATATGGAAGAGAGAATTAAAAATATTTCTAATAAGACTAAAGAAGAAGATATAGAAGAAATAGAAGAAGTAAAAGAGGTGGAAGAAGCACCAAACAGATTTAACTCAATATCAAAACCAACCAATACAATTTTAAATATAATGTTTTTAATAATAGCGGCAGTATGTATAGTACCATTTTTATTTGTTTTAATGGTTTCCTTCACTAGTGAGGCATCCTTACAAGTAAATGGATATAGATTTTGGCCAGAAGAGTGGAGCTTAGAAGCTTATAAATATATATTTAAATCAGGAAGCAATATAATTAGAGCCTATGGAATAACTATTATAGTAACTATTACTGGAACAATATTAGGTTTAATTATAATGACAACTTTTGCTTATGCATTATCAAGAAAGAATTTTGCATATAGAAAATTCTTTACTAAGCTAATATTTATCCCAATGTTATTTTCAGGTGGTATGGTTTCATCATATTTAGTAGTAACAAGATTTTTAGGCCTAAAAAATAATATACTGGCTCTTATATTACCTATTTGTGTCAGTTCATTTCACATTATAATTTTAAGAACTTTCTTTAAAACTTCAGTACCTGATGCAATTGTAGAATCTGCAAAAATAGATGGAGCTTCTGAATTTGTATTATTTATGAAAGTAGTACTACCCATATCACTACCAGGAATAGCCACTATAGCTTTATTTTTAACCTTAGGCTTTTGGAATGATTGGTTTAATGCAATGCTTTATATAGATAATAATAGTTTAATACCAGTACAATATCTACTTATAAAGCTAGAAACATCAATGGAATTCTTAATAAACAATTCCAATACTATGGGGGTATCTGCTACTGAAGCAGTAGCAAAAATGCCAAAAGAAACAGTTAAAATGGCAATAGTTGTTATAACTACCATACCTATTATTTTTGCTTATCCATTTTTCCAAAAATATTTTGTAAGTGGATTAACAATTGGAGCAGTAAAAGAATAATTTTTATAAATAAATTAGGTATAAAATCAATAGAAGATTAATTAAGAGTATAAATTAAAATATTAATATTTTTAGGAGAAGAGTTATGTTTTATTTGTTAGAAAGAATTGAAAAGACTTGCAATGAAATAGCTAAAAATATACATAGAAGTGAGATATCTCTTGAAATTTATAAGTATATTGATGGGAATTACAATAACATAAATTTAATAAAGGGAGCTAAAGAAGAGGACTGGAGAGAATTTAGAAGCGGAGATTTATGGGGTGGAAGAGACTGCCATGGATGGTTTAAGTGCTCTATAGAAGTTCCAGAGCATCTTAATGGAAAGGTAATAGCCCTAAACTTCCATACTTTTGATGAAGGATGGGATGCAACAAATCCTCAATTTATGTTATATGTCAATGAAGAAGAAGTACAAGGTCTAGATATGAATCATAGAGAAGTAATTTTGACTCATAATGCTATTGCTGGAACAAGATATGATATAGATTTACAGGCATATGCAGGTATGCTTTCTAATAAAAAAGCTACATTATATGGGAAATTAGTAGAATTAGATTTGAATTCTAGAGAGTTATACTGGAATTTAAAGGTTCCTTTAGATGTATGTAAAGAGTTAGATATAGAGGATAAAAATAGAATAGATATGATAACTATTTTAAATCAAGCTATAAACTTAATTGATTTTAGAAGAGCAAAATCAAAAGAATATGATGAAAGTGTTAAGGTGGCAAATAATTTTCTAAATGAAAAGCTTTATGGAGAAATGTGTGGTCATGAAAATATAATTGCAACTTGTGTAGGACATACACATATAGATGTAGCTTGGCTTTGGACTGTGGCACAAACAAGAGAAAAAGTAGCTAGAAGTTTTGCAACTGTATTAAAGCTAATGGAAGAGTATCCAGAGTATATATTTATGTCATCTCAACCACAGCTTTATAAGATGCTAAAGGAAGATTATCCTCAAATATATGAAAGAGTAAAGAAAAAAATTGAAGAAGGAGTTTGGGAAGCTGAGGGATCTATGTGGCTCGAAGCAGATTGTAATGTTACATCAGGAGAGTCCTTAGTAAGACAAATACTTCATGGAAAAAGATTTTTCAAAGAAGAATTTAACGTAGATAATAAGATATTATGGCTTCCAGATGTTTTTGGATATTCAGCAGCATTACCTCAAATACTTAAGAAATCAGATATAGATTATTTTATGACAACTAAAATAGCTTGGAATCAATTCAATAAAATTCCAAATGATACATTTATGTGGAAGGGTATAGATGGAAGTGAAGTATTAACACATTTTATAACAACTACTACTCCTAGACAGGATAGAGAGTCTCACTTCACAACATACAATGGGCATATTCAGCCAGATGCAATAATGGGAGCATGGAGAAGATATCAAAATAAGAATATAAATAATGATGTATTAGTTTCCTTTGGATGGGGAGATGGTGGCGGTGGTGCTACTATTGAAATGCTTGAAAATGCTAGAAGATTAGCTAAAGGAATACCAGGGGCACCAAAAGTAAAAATGGGTAAATCACTTGATTATTTTAAGAGATTAGAGAAAAAAGTATTAGGAAATAAAACCTTGAAAAAGTGGGTAGGAGAATTATATCTTGAATACCATAGAGGTACCTATACTTCAATGGCAAGAAATAAGAGAGATAATAGGAAATGTGAAAATCTATATACAGCTGCAGAAAAACTTAATTCTCTTTCCTTATTATTAGGTAATGAGTATCCTCAAAATAATATTAATAATTCATGGGAAAAAATATTATTAAATCAATTCCATGATATTATTCCAGGCTCATCTATTAAAGAAGTTTATGATGTTACAGATGTTGAGTATAAGGAATTGCTAGAAAATGTGGATAATCTAATTAAAAATACTATGGATGATATACTTTCTAATATTAATATTAAGGAAAGAAGCCTAGTAGTTTTTAATACTTTAGGTTTCAATAGAAATGATATTGCAACTTTTGAAATACCAAAGGATATAAAAAATCCAGCAATTATTGATGAGAATAATTTTGAAATTCCATGTCAAAAAATAGAGGGAAATAAGGCTATATTTTTTGCTGAAAATATTCCATCCAACGGATATAAATCTTTTAGGATTATAGAAGCAACAAAATCTAACTATGAATTAGTTAAGATTTCTAAGGAAGAAGCAGAAAATAGATTTTTCAAGATTAAATTTGATAGTAAAGGACAAATTATTTCATTTATAAATAAGGAAGCAAATAGAGAAATATTAAAAGAGGGAGCAATAGGTAATGAACTTCAAGCCTTTGAAGATAAACCGATGAGCTTTGATAACTGGGATATAGATATATATTATAAAGAAAAAATGTGGAGAATAGATGATATTCAAAATATTGAAGTTATTGAAGAAGGTCCTGTAAGAAGTACATTAAAGGTTGAAAGAGATTTCTTAGATTCGAAAATAATTCAAAAAATACATATTTATAAAGATGTAGAGAGAATAGATTTTGAAACCTTTATGGATTGGAAGGAAAAAGATATCTTAGTTAAGACAGCTTTCCCAATAGATATTAATGCTAAGGAGGCTACTTATGAAATTCAATATGGGAATGTAACTAGACCAACTCATAATAATACATCTTGGGATGTTGCAGCATTTGAAGTATGTGGCCATAGATGGGCTGATTTATCAGAAGGTGGTTTTGGAGTTTCATTATTAAATGATTGTAAATATGGTCATGATATAAAGGACGGAAATATGAGATTAACATTATTAAAATCAACATGTGATCCAAATCCAGATGCAGATAAGGAAGAACACTTCTTCACATACTCAATATATACTCACACAGGAACATGGAAGGAAGCAAAAACCGTTAATGAAGCCTATGAGTTAAATACACCTTTATTTACAAAAATTACTGAAGCAAATGAAGGAACCTTAGAAGGTAAATTAAGTCTGGCTAGTGTAAATAAAGATAATATAATGATTGAGGTTATAAAAAAGGCGGAAGATAGTGATGATTTAATAATTAGACTATATGAATTCCATAATAAAAAATCAAATGTTGATTTAACCTTCTTTAGGGATATAGAAAAGGCTGTAGAGTGCAATTTATTAGAAAATGATGTGCAAGATGTAAAGATAAATGGAAATACTATTAATTTTATGATTAATCCTTTTGAAATAAAAACATTTAAAGTTAAGCTTAGATAATTAAAGTTATAAGGTAATAATATATCGAGATTTTCATAAATTAAGATATTTTATTACCTTTAATATTAAATAAATCTTATAAAAATAAGGATAAAATATATATTTATTTTAATTAAGTAGGAGGAGTATAAATGAATATAATTCCAGTACCTAGAAGTATAAAATATATTGAGGAAATTTTTAAATTAAAAAGAGAAACTAATATAATCTTAGATTATAACTGTTCTTTTGATGATTTAAATTCTGCAATATTATTGAAAGAGGAAATAAATAAGAGCTTTGGATTCAAAATAAATATAACTAAGGCTTCTAATTATAGTATTTATAATAAGTTTATATTGCTAAGGAAAAGTCTTTCAATGGGAGATGAAGAGTATAAACTAATAATAAAAAAACATAGGATTGAAATAAATGCCTCTAGTGATAAAGGATTATTTTATGGAATTCAGACATTAATACAAATAATAAGAGAATATGGATATAGTTTGCCTGGAGTAATAATTGAGGATAAGCCTTATTTTAATCATAGAGGATTTTATCATGATATTACTAGGGGAAAGGTACCTAAGTTAGAGACATTAATGAAATTAGTAGATAAGGCAGCATTTTATAAGATAAATGAACTTCAATTATATATTGAACATACCTTTGCATTTAAAGGCATGAGCGAAGTTTGGATAGATAAAGACCCACTAACTCCTGAAGAAATACTTTTATTAGATAAATATTGTAGAAAAAGACATGTAGAACTTATACCATCAATAGCAACCTTTGGACATTTATATGAAGTTTTAAAAACTAAATCCTTTAAAAGATTATGCGAATTAGAATTAACAGAAAAAGAAGAGTGTGACTTCTCTTTTATAGATAGGATGGCTCATCATACATTAAATGTAAGTGATGAAGATAGTATAAAATTAATTAGAAACATGTTAGAACAATATATACCATTGTTTTCATCTAATAAATTTAATATATGTTGTGATGAAACCTTTGATTTAGGCAAGGGGAAAAGTCGTAAGGAAGCTGAAAAATTAGGAACTGGGAAGCTTTATGTTGATTTTCTAAATAAAGTTATTTCTATTGTAAAGGAATATGGTAAAGAAGTAATGTTTTGGGGAGATGTAATATTAGGGCATCCAGATTTAATTGATACTATAGATAAAGATGTAATTTGCCTAAATTGGAATTATTGGTGTGGTGTTGAAGAGAAGGATACAAAAACAATTTATGAAAGTGGTAGAAAACAATATGTATGTCCTGGAGTAGCAGGGTGGAATCATTTAATGAATCTAATGGACAATGCCTTTGAGAATATATATAGAATGGTTTCCTATGGAGTGAAATATAAGGCAATAGGAGTTTTAAACACAAATTGGGGAGACTTTGGAAATATTAATTTATTATCTAGTTCTATTCCAGCTATGATATATGGAGCAGCATTATCTTGGAATCCAGAAATAGAAAAAGATTTTAATAAAATGTATGAAGATATATCTGTTTCAGAGTTTCAAGATAATAGTGGAACTTTAGTTACATTGTTATCAGATTTAGGGAAGTATCAGGATTTTACCTGGGAAGATTTAGTTGTATGGAAGGAAAAATTTAATACAAATGAACCTATAAAGGATAACTTAATAAAGAAGATGAAAAAAGCAAATGTCAGTGAACTAAAAGAGAAGCAGGAGAAAGTATATAAAATAAAGGAAAGATTACAATATTTATCTTATGGGATTAAGGACATAGAATCAAAGAAGATAATTCAGGAGTTTATAATTGCAGCTAGAGGAATATTATTAATAAATAAAATAATGGTAGCAATAATAAATAATGAATTATATAAGAATGAGTATAATTTGGGAAATGCTAATTATAAAGAACTAGCTGAAGCCTTTGAAGAATGGTTTTATGATTATTCAAATATATGGAGAGAAACAAATAAGGAAAGTGAATTATATAGGATAAAAGATGTAATTAAATACACTTGTAGTTATTTAAGATATATATAATATGGACAATAAATATATATGTATTTATAATTGTATATAAGGAGATTTAGGATAAAAATAAACTAACTCCATTATATAAAAGAAAAAATTATTGAGAAAAAGAAAAAAATTTAATTATCTACATGATAATAAATATTAATGGGAGGAAAGAATTATGGAAAATATTAAAGAGGATAGATACCACAAGATGAAGTATATAAAGTGTGGGAATAGTGGATTATATCTGCCAAGGGTTGCACTAGGACTATGGCATAACTTTGGGTCAGTAGATCCAATTGAAAATCAAAAGGATATAATTTTTGAAGCCTTTAATAATGGTATAACTCATTTTGATTTAGCTAATAATTATGGACCTATTCCAGGAGCTGCTGAAGAAAACTTTGGAAGAATATTAAATGATAACTTAAAGTCTTATAGAGATGAAATGATTATTTCTACTAAAGCTGGATATGAGATGTGGGCTGGACCTTATGGAAATGGTGGATCAAGAAAGTATTTAATATCAAGCTTAGATCAAAGTTTAAAGAGAATGAATTTAGATTACGTAGATATTTTTTATCATCATAGACCAGACAAGGATACACCGCTTGAAGAAACTATGGGAGCATTAACTGATATAGTTAAGCAAGGAAAAGCCTTATATATAGGATTATCTAATTATCACCCAGAGGAATTAAAGGAAGCATCAAAAATATTAAAAGCAAATGGAACACCATGTCTAATTCATCAATTTAGTTACAGTATGTTTAATAGATGGAGTGAAGAAGAAGGACTACATACTGTTCATAAGGAAGAAGGTATTGGTTCAATAGCCTTTTCACCATTAGCACAAGGACTTCTTACTAATAAGTATCTTCATGGAATTCCAGAAGATTCAAGAGCTAAGAAAGTAAGTAGTAGATTCTTACATGAAAAGGATATAACAGAAGAAAAATTAAATAAAATAAGAAAACTAAATGAATTAGCAGAAGGAAGAGGACAAACTCTAGCAGAAATGGCATTAGCTTGGGTTATAAGAAAAGATATTGTTAATACTGTATTAATTGGAGCAAGTAAGCCAGAACAAATATTAGATAATGTAAAAATAATTGAGAATTTAAATTTCTCAGATGAAGAGTTAAATAAAATAGAGGAAATCTTAAAATAGGGGTAAGATGTAATGATATTATCTAGAAATGAAATAAAGTATTCAGGAAGATTTGATTTTTCTAATGAAGAAAAAATTGAATTTGGCTGGGCTAAGACTTCATTAAGTATAAATTTTATAGGAAATAAGGTTTATGCAGATATGGAATCAGATGGGGAAGATTATTTTTTAGTAGTTTTAGATGGAGAGATTTATAACAATTGCTTTCAAGTTAGAGAAAGAAAACTTTATAAATTAGTAGAAGATATAGAGTATGGTGAGCACACTTTAGAACTAGTTAAGAGAACAGAAGCTTTTGTAGGAACTACAAGCTTTTATGGATTTGAAATTTTTAATGGGGAAATACTAAATCCACCTAAGGAAAAGCCTTTAAAGATAGAGATTTTTGGTGATTCTATAAGCTGTGGCTATGGAAATGAATCAGAAAATGAATTTGCAGAATATAATTCTATTGATGCAAATAGCTATTTATCTTATGGAGCTATAGCTTCAAGAGAACTTAATGCAGAGCTTAACTTAACTAGTTGGTCAGGACTTGGATTAGTGAGAAACTATGATGATTCACCTATGCCATTGCCTGAAAGAATAGAATGGATAACTAATAAAAATACAAATAAGAAATGGGATTTCTCTAGTTATGTTCCTGATATTGTAGTAATTAATTTAGGAACGAATGATTTTAATGAACATCCTCCAACTAAAGAGAGCTTTGTAGATGGTTATAGAATATTAATAGATAGAATTAGAAATTACTATGAAAAAGTAAAGATAATATGCGCTATAGGTCCAGTTATGGAAGGAAAAGCCTTAAATGATATAAGGGATTATGTTAAGAATAATGTAGTTGAACATTACAATTCCATGGGAGATAAGGACATATTTTTCTTAGAGCATAGTCATCAAAAAGAGGAAAATGGATATGGACAAGCATATCATCCAAGTCAAAAAACTCATAATATTATGGCTGATGAATTAGTAGAAAAGATTAAAGAAATTTTACAATAAAAATGAAAATTAATAATTAAGAGGGGTAACTATGGAAGGGTATAAGTTTATAGTAGCAATAGATATTGGGGGAACTAATATTAGAGCAGCTCTATTAGATGAAGAAAGAAACATAGTTCATAAGATTAAAATTAAGAATGAAGTAGAAAAGGGATCAGAATATAATTTAAGTAAAATTACTAATTATATAAATGAACAATGGATGACAAAAGGAATAAGAGGAGTAGGAGTAGGATGCCCAGGCCCCCTAAATATTAAAACAGGAACTATATTAAAGGCTCCTAATTTAAGAGGTTGGGATAATTTCAATGTAAAGAAGTTTATTGAAGATAATACTTCCTTAAAAACAGAAGTTAATAATGATGCTAATGTTGCTGGTCTTGCAGAGGCTAGGATAGGAGCAGCCAAGGACGCTGATAGTGTATTTTATATTACTGTTTCAACAGGAGTTGGAGGAGCATTAATAATAGATAATAAAATTATTAATGGAGCTAATAGCTTTGCAGGGGAAATCTGTAATTTAATTATTAATGAAGATAAATATAGTCATTCTGGATTAGTGCAAGGTGGATTAGAAGGTCAATGCAGTGGACCTAATATTTCAAGAATAGCCAGTGAGAAATTAGCAAGAGTAGTAGATACTCCAGAGGTTTTTGAACTATACAATGAAGATAACCAAGTAGTTAAAAGTATAATTAATGAACTTTGTGAAAATCTATCAAAGGGAATATCTAATATAATTTCAGTTGTAGATCCAGAAGTAATAGTACTTGGAGGCTCTGTTATTTTATTTAATAATAATCTTATTGAAGTAATTAAAGAAAAGGTAAGAGAAAAAGTAATTAATAAAGAAGCTGTAGATATAAGAATTGCAGAAATAGGTGATGATGCAGGTCTTAGAGGAGCAGGGTTTTTAGTGAATTAGGAATGCATAATTGATAATGCATAATTTAAGAAATAACTCAGATAAGCTGAGTTATGAAATCTATAAATTCCAAAGGGATTTAATCATTAATTATTTAATTCTTTCATGCTGATTTTGATTGAGCAAAGAAGCTCTTAATTTTTCATTTTCTAAAACTCCGAAAGGAGTTTTTTTATTTATTCTTTTATTTATTAATTTTTGAATCTATTTAATTTGAATGTTAATAGTTATTTTTTCAATATAGGTATATTATTTTTGTTGTTCATGGAATTATATTCCAAGAAAGTGTATAATAAAATATATATTTTACATAAGTGTATTTTTAAGTGCGTAGGTATTAGAATTAAAAGAAGGGGATAAATATGAATAAAATTTATAAAAATCTTATAAAATCATTTTTATTTGGAATAGTAATTATTTTGGGATTTCTTTTTATGTTCATTGAACTATTTAGATTTAATGGGAAAGATGCAGCACTCGCAATAATAGGATTATCTATTATATCAACTATAATTTACTGTACATATACAATAATTGATACAATAAAAGAATACTGTGGAAAATAAATTATTGATTAATATCCTTAAACTATTACGAACTAAAGACCAGTGATTTTACTGGTCTTTTAAATTAAGCATATATACTATCAACATTTTTTAAAAACAGAGCCTTACTTTTAATTATTAATATTTAATTTTAATTGCTTAATAAATTCTTCTTTTTCTTCTTCACTTTTAAATACATTGGTAGGAATTATTAATTTTTTCTTATATCCTATTTCTTTTAGAGATATTATTATTATATAATCTTCGAGTACATCAATAATAATATCTTTGTTTAACTTTATCTCTAAACTTGTATTATCATATGTTACAGCAATTAAATTATTATCTATATTTAAATATTTTTCTATTGAAAAATACTTTTTACTATTAAATTTTTTTATTGCTTTTCTCTTTATAACATATTTTTTTAATCTAGGTTCTAATTTAATTAGGACATACGGTACAATTATTGTTAGTGCTACAGAATTAGTAAAAAAATATAATATAGTATTTTTTTTATAAGAAGAATATATTCCACTAGAGAAAAGTATTGCAATACAAATAAAGTATAATGGATAAAAATAATATTTAAAAAACCTTAAACTAAAATAATTTAACAAAAATTCAACATCTTCAACTGTATTCTTGTATTTAATTTCCATAAGATCAGCTCCTATATTCAGTATATCATAATAAATTTATTTATTTTTTAATAAATATTTTAAATGCATATAAAGAATTAAAACTTTTAAATTTATCTACATTCTTACTAAAAAAAATATATAACATACAAGTTATTTATTTGACATTATTAATAAAATATATTCTAAATATACTATCTTTTTATATTAATTTACTAACACATAATTATTAATACTTATAATAAAATTTTTTAAATCTTTGGATTGTATATCAGTTTATAATAGCAATTATTATTTTCTATCCTGATTGTTTCATATCTATCATCATCTATCTTATTAAAAAATACTTTATCTCTGTCTATCCTATTATTAATTATATCTTTAATATATTTATCTACTGTATCAAAACTTAATTCACTATTTTCTATTAACAAACTTCTAAATTCATTTAACTTAGATTCTTTAAAATTAAAATTCTCATTTATATTTGTAATTGATGCTTTATAAACTATATGTGAATAAGTAGAATCTTCTTCTACAATACTTAATTCTGAATTTAATATGTCTTCATTAGTAAAGTAACTTACTGTTTCTGCACCAGATAATTGCAACTCTTGTAATAAGGCTGATCTATTAACATAATGACCCATTCTACTAATTCTATGTTGTATTGGTTCTTCGAATATTAATTCTAATGAACTACTTATTGAAAAATCTTTAACTAATCTAATTGACTGAGAATACTCTTTTACTAATGAGTTATTTCTTAATTCTAAATCAATAATACTCTTAGAATTATCATCAATATTAATTTCATTCTTTTTAGCTATAATATTTTTCATATCCTCATTAATTTCATTTCTTTGCTCAGTATTAACTCTGCTTTCAATAATGCTAACAGTATCTGCTTTTTGACATCCAAATAATATTGAGCTTAATACCAAAAGCATTAGAAATTTTCCTATCTTCATACCATTTCGCATTTCCATAAATTTACTTTAGATAAATTATACATATTAATTAGTTTATTTTCAATACAATAGTTTACAAAGTATACCTAAAAACATTCTTTATATATGTAATATAAAATGTTAGGAGGTATAGATGAATAATAAAAAATAAAGTCAAATTGGACTTGAATAAAAAATTACAAATACTAAAAGCTAAGATTTAGAAAATTAAAAGAAATAGGAAAGAATAATTTTTAAACTATTACGAACTAAAAGGACCAATATATCGGTCCTTTTTTTAATATATTATTTTACGATATTATTATACATAACCATATATCATTGAATTAAAAAAAAAATGATTATTTTATATAAATAATAAAATTTTTGAAACATTAATTAGTTTCAAAAAGTCTAATAAGTGAAAGCATCGATGCTAGGGAGGGAAATATGGATAATATTTTAAATGTAAAGGATAATGTAATCACTACTTTTGATGAAAATATGCTTGTAAAAAAAGCTATAAATGGAGATAAGAACTCTTTTATTTACATTTTTAAAAAATATAAAGTTGATTTATATAAAATAGCATATATGTATGTAAAAGATGAAGAAAAGGCTTTAGAAATACTGCAAGAGACAATAGTAAAAGGAGTTTTTAATATTAATAAGCTAAAAAATCCAAGTTACTTTAAAACCTGGATAACTAGAGTATTAATAAACGTAGCTATTGATATGAACAAAATTAATTCTAAAAGGGAACAATTGGGAGAAGAACATAGTGTAATACAACCTATTTCAGGTGTTTCCATAGAAGAAAAAATAGATTTATATAATGCAGTTGATTTGCTTAAAGAAAATTATAAAACTGTAATAATAATGAAGTATTTTAATGATATGAAGATTAAGGATATTTCTGAAATAATGAGTCTTCCTGAAAATACAGTTAAAACATATCTTACTAGAGCAAAAGCTTCATTAAAAAGGATATTAAAGGAGGATTATTTAGATGAATAAAAAAGATTTTAATAATATAAAAATACCTGATAATATAGACGAATTTATAGAAGATTCATTTAACAAAGCATATAAATTGAAAAATAAAAAAAGAACTAAGAAGGTTTCAGCCATAATAGCTGCTGGATTAACTTGTTTTATTATATTAGGTGTCACTAAGCCAACTATTGCAAGTGTAATACCACCATTAGAAAAAGTATTTCAGCATTTGCAGAACAGGATAATTAATGCTGGAAAAGGTGTTAACTATGGAACTATAAATGAAACAATAAAAAATAATGGTGTTGAAGTAACACTAGAAGATATTATATTTGATGGTAAATATCTATATGCATCATATATTGTAAAAAGTGATACTCCTTTTAGAACAAAAGAAATACCAATTAATGAAAGACAACTCTTATATGAGCATAATGAAAAGTTAAGCTTCACAGATGAGAAGCCAGACTCTTCAGGAATATCTGGTCTTGAAGGTATATTTACAGATGATAATACATTTAAAGGTGTAGAAAAATACAATTTAAGCTTATTAAATGCTCCAATACCAGATTCTTTTGAGTTTGAAATATTAATTAACTTATTTAGATGTTTCCCTAACGTCGGTGATGATAGAGCTGAATTGATGAGAGTAGGAGATTGGGGATTTAAAGCTAAAGTAAATAAAGAAGAAAACTTATCTAAGAGTATTGAAATAAATTCTACTAATAATGATGGATATGGTATTGGAGAGGTTATTATTACTCCTTTTGAAGTAAATGTAACAACTTTTCATCAAACTGGAGCAGACCCTGGTTCATATGAGGTAAGAGTTACTGATAAATATGGAAATAGCCTTAATCCAAAAGAAGGAAAATGGGGTGAAACTTCATCTGAAACTATATTTACTAAAATTAATTTGGAAGGTGATGAATTAATAATTAGTATCTACAGCAATTCTTCTAAAGATAAATTACTATTTGAAAAGGAAGTTAATATAAAATGATTTTAGTAATATCAAAAATATAATGAATTTATTTAATTAAAACATTATAAATTATGATTACAATATAGAAAATAGATTTAATATATAACTAACTAAAGCCCAGGAATTTGATATGCTCCCTTTATAGTAGACAGTTAAAATAATAAAACTGTTATTACTATGAAGGGAGTATTTTTTATGGGAAGAAAATCAAAAATATCAGTTGAAATTAAATATAAATTCCAAAGGTATTTATTCCTTTATTCTTTCATTTTTTCATTTCGATTTGCTTCAGCAAAGATATTTTTAATTCTTTCATTTTGCAAAACTCCGAAAGGAGTTTTCACCTTAATTATGCATTACCCATTATGCATTATGCATTATCTTAAGTTGTTTCTTGTTTTGTTTGGAGAAACTCCATAATATTTTTTATAAAGCTTACTGAAATAATAAGGATCATCATACCCCACCATCTTTGCTATAGTTTTTATTGAAAGCTTTGTGTCCTCTAATAATTCCTTTGATTTTGTAAGCCTTATTTGTATTAAATAATTAATAGGGGAATCACCCATTACTTCTTTAAAAATCTTAGATATATAAACAGGACTTAAATACATATTTTTTGAAAGTGTATATAAGGATATATCTTGTACATAATTCTCATTTAAGTATTTAGTTATTCCTTCAACTAATTCTTTTTTCTCACGAGATTTAAAGGAAAATTCATGGGAATCAGAATTAGGAGATTCTTCGTTTATTTCCCTATGTAAAAGGATTAATAATTTCATTACTAGAGCCTTTAACATAAAGGGAGAACTATTATTATAATATTTTTGTTCTTCAACTATTTCTAAGCAAGTCTTTATAATATCATCCTTGTATTTCACAAAGGTTAATACATTTTTATCTCCAACATCAATATAGTCCTTTTTAGAGTTACTAAATAAGTTTAAATTAGTTACTCCAATATGAAGTTCTCTGCATCTAGTATTAGAATCGAAAAGTTCTCTATGATAAACTCCTGGGTTAGATACTAAAACTTGTCCTTTCCTCAAAGTATATTTTTCACCTTCAATTAAATAATCTACTGAGCCAGAAGTTATAAAGGAAAGCTCAACAAAGTCATTATGACAGTGATAATTAGTTTCTGGAGTAGGAATTTCAGGGGAACAAGATCCATCTATTACAAAAAGAATTTGAGGATTATAATTGTCTATGTTTGTATATATTTTACTCATATCGATACCCTTCATAAATGTTACTTTTAAATGTATAATAATATACATTTAAAGTTTAATATAATACATTTTTATTTTCAATAACTTAGCTATAATCTTACATAGAAATAAATAATATAAGAAGAAATATATTATTGATATTTTTAAAAGATACTTAATTATTAAAAATACAAATTATAAATAAACAATATAAAGGAGGCTTGATTATGGATAGCATAAAATGGATATTTAGTTATTTAAAAAAACACAAGTTTAAATATTTCTTTGCATTATTCTTGGTATTAATTACTTCGGCAATTAATATGGTAAATCCATTTATTACTGGTAGAATTATTGATAAGGTTTTTGGCAATGGTGAAACATCATTACTTATTCCTCTTGTTTCAATAATGATATCTATTGTAGCTGTTAAGGGAATTATAACCTTTAGCTATCAAATGATTTTGGAACACATTTCACAAGATGTTCTATTTAAAATAAGAACAGATTTATATGATAAGCTCTTAAATTTAGATGTTAATTTCTATAGTAGAGTAAAGACTGGGGATCTTATGGCAAGAATGACAGGAGACACTGATGCCATAAGACATTTTATTGCTTGGGTTGTTTATAATATTTTATCAGCTATAACAACTTTTAGTTTTGCTATTATTTCAATGATGTATGTAAATTACATTTTAACTTTATTTATGCTTTTAATTGCACCAATGATTGGATTCTTAACTTTTAAAATGAGTAAGGAAATTTCACCAACCTTCTATAATATAAGAGAAGCTTATTCAAGGTTAAATTCAGTGGTTCAAGAAAATATAAGTGGTAATAGAGTGGTAAGAGCCTTTGGAAGAGAAGAGTTTGAAATTAATAAATTCACTAAAGAAAATGAGAATTATAAAAATAGAAACTTGGATACTATAAGAGTTACTAAAAAATATATCCCAAAGCTTGAGTTCTTATCTAATAGCCTTTCTGTAATTATGATTCTAGTTGGTGGAATTTTAGTTTCATTAGGAAAGATAACTTTTGGAGAGCTTATTATTTTTAGTAGCTTACTATGGGCATTAAATAACCCAATGAGAATGTGTGGATATTTAATTAATGATGCTCAAAGATTTATAGCATCTTCAGCTAAAATTATGGAATTACTAAATACAGAAAGTAGCATAATAAATAAGAACAATGTTTATAATGTTAACAAGTTTGAAGGTAATATAGAATTTAAAAATGTAAGTTTAACCTTAGAAGGTAGAAAGGTTATAAATAATATTTCCTTTAAGGTTAAAGCAGGACAAACAGTTGGCTTAGTTGGACATACAGGTTCAGGTAAATCTCTTATAATTAATTTACTTTCAAGATTTTATGATGCCACAGAAGGTGATATTTATATTGATGGAATTAATATAAAGGATATAGACTTGGATATTTTAAGAGGAAATATTGCAACAGCTATGCAAGACATATTCTTATTTTCAGATACAATTAAAGATAATATAGCCTTTAGTAATCCAAAGGCAAGTTTTTCTGAAATAAAGAAGGTTTCTAAAAAGGCACAGGCTCATGATTTTATAAAGAGACTTGATGAAGGTTATGAAACTATAGTAGGGGAAAGAGGAGTAGGACTTTCAGGAGGACAAAAACAAAGAGTGTCATTAGCAAGGGCAATGATGAAAAATGCTACAATCTTTGTACTAGATGATGTAACTTCTGCTGTTGATATGGAAACAGAAAAGAAAATACAATATGAGTTAAAGAATATGAAGGAAAAGAAAACTACATTTATAATTGCCCATAGAATTTCCTCATTAAAGCAAGCTGACTTAATTTTAGTATTAGATAATGGAGAAATAGTAGAAAGAGGCACTCATGAGGAGTTAGTACAAAAGGGTGGATACTATTCAAATATATTTTATACTCAATATGGCAATTTAGATATAAGGATTGGAGGGGTATAAATGGCTAGAAATAAATATGATGTAGATGAAGAATTAGAAACGGGCTTTAATTTAGGCTATTTAAAAAGATTACTAAAATACATGAAACCTTATAAAACTAAAATAACTACTTCAGTTATTTTAATGTTAATTTCAAGTTCACTTGCCTTATTAGGACCAGTAATAATTAAATCAGCATTAGATAACTTTATACCAAATAAGGATATTAAGAATTTAGCATTGATTTCAGTTTTATATATAATGATATTTATAACTATAGCAATAATTATGAAGCATAGAATGTCCACTATGGGAAATGTTGGACAAAATATATTAGTAGATATGAGATATGATTTATTTAAGAATCTACAATTTGTTCCTTTTAATTATTATGATTCAAGACCTCATGGAAAAATATTAGTAAGGGTAGTTAACTATATTAACTCACTTAGTGATATATTATCTAATGGTTTTGTAAATTTAATTGCAGATATGGTTACTTTAGTTTTGGCAATAGTATTTATGTCATTCCTAAGTATAAAGTTAACCTTAGTTACTTTAATTGGTATTCCTATACTTATGATAGTGATGATGTCTATAAAAAATGCACAAAGAAGGGCTTTCCAAAGATTAAGTGCAAAGCAATCAAACTTAAATGCTTATATTCATGAAAGTATAAATGGGGTAAGAGTAACACAATCCTTCTCAAGAAAAAGAGAAAGTATGGATACCTTTAAGGAACTATGCTTTGAAAATAGTGATTCCTGGATGAAGGCAGTTAGATTTAATTTTCTAATTTGGCCAAGTATAGATATTATTTCAGTAACATCAATATCTTTAATTTATATTTTTGGAATCTTAGTATTTAGAGATTCAGTTTCTTTAGGATTAATAGCAGCTTTTATTTCATATGTATGGATATTCTGGGCTCCAATAATGAATATAGGAAATTTCTATAATACCTTAATTAATGCAATGGCTTACTTAGAAAGAATATTTGAAGCTATGGACGAAGAACCAGAGTATGATGCAAGTGATGCTATAGAGCTTAAAGATGTTAATGGTAATGTAGAATTCAAAAATGTGCATTTTGAATATGAAAAAGATATTCCTATTTTAGAAAATATAAATATGAACATTAAAGCTGGTGAAAAAATAGCCTTAGTTGGGCCAACAGGGGCAGGAAAAACCACAATAGTTAATTTGCTTTCAAGATTTTATAGAATAAAGTCTGGAGAAATTCTAGTTGATGGAATAAATATAAATGATGTAACCTTAAAATCTTTAAGAAAAGAAATAGGTGTTATGCTTCAAGATCCCTTTGTTTTCTCTGGAACTATAATGGAAAACATAAGATATGGTAGGTTAGATGCTACTGATGAAGAAGTAATAGAAGCAGCTAAGATAGTTAGAGCAGATGACTTTATAAAGGAATTTAATGATGGATATTACACTAAATTAAATGAGCAAGGAACAGGATTATCAGTGGGACAAAAGCAACTTATATCCTTTGCAAGAGTACTACTATCAAATCCTAGAATACTAATTTTAGATGAAGCAACAGCAAGTATAGATACAGAAACAGAAGCTTTGTTACAAAAAGGAATAGAAGAACTACTAAAGGGAAGAACATCCTTTGTAATAGCCCATAGACTATCAACTATAGTTAACTCAGATAAAATAATGTTTATAGGAGATAAAAACATCCTAGAAGAAGGTACTCATAAAGAGCTACTAAAGAAAGAAGGATTATATTATAATCTATATAAATCACAATATTTAGAGGTATAACCCCCCTATATTCCCCTGGGGAACAGAATAAGGATTATATGTAATAAAATGTAAAATAAAACTGTAGGGAGATTAAATCTTCTTACAGTTTTTTTGTTTTATGGAAGAAAATATTATGAATAGTAGATTAATATTAGTAGATTAATATTAGTAGATTAAGATTAGTAGAATGTATACCAGTGGCAGGAAAGATGGATGAAAATCAGCCTGTAGGTTTTATAAATATTTAGTTAAATGAATTTTTAAATTATAAAAGCTGATACTAATAACTGAGTATTTATAAAAAGGAGGATTTGTATGGACTCTCTTTCTAAGAAGTTTTCAAAATATCTTCTTGTTTCTTCACTAGGAGCTAATATTATTGGAAGTGTTTTTGTAATATTTCTAAGTTTTATAAAGGGCTTTGATGCAAAGCAAATTAGTTTTATTGTAGGAACAACACCATTAATAGTACTTCCTTTATTTTTAATTTGGGGAAGTATACTAGATAAATATAAGGATGTAACTAAGATTAGTAAATTCATTAATCTGTCCAATGTAGTTACTATGATTATGTTAACTTTAATAAATAATTTTGTTTTATTTTTTATAATTAATCTAGTAAGAAGTATTTTACTTCAGCCTGGAGGAACATTAAATGATAAGTATTTATTAAATATATCAAAATCTAATGAAGGTTCTTATGGAAAAATTAGAGTGATGTTAACTATTGGATTTGGCCTTGCAGGAATAATAGCACCAATAGCAATAAAGCTTGGAGGTATTTATTTAGCCATAATAGTGGGAAGTAGTTTAATAATACTTAGTATTTTTTTACTTAATAAACTTTCAGAAGATGAAGAAGACCTTATAGAAGAAACAGAAAGAAGCAGAAAAGATAAAAAAGGACTTTTAAAATCTATATTGCAGTTATTAAAAAATAAAAAATACTTAAAGTATTTAATAATAATCTCAATTATTTGGGGGACTCAAAATGCTGCTGCTGGGTATGGAATTCAAATAATGTTAATAGATTTAAAAATATCAGATGCAGTTATAAGTCTTATTCCATTTATGATGGTAATATTTGAAGTTATTATCTTATTAACTTATGAGAAAATTAAATTCTTTGAAAGAACGGATATAGCATTATTGATATCACTAATAGTACTTATAGTTAGATGGGCAATAATGATTTTTACAAATTCTTATATAGTAATATTAATTATAACAATGCTTCATGGAATAGTAACAGGAATAGTATTGCAAATACAAAATAAAATAGTTGGTAACATTGTACCTCAAGAGCAGCATATTATAGCATTTATATTAATGAATTCACTTTCTGCTACTATTTTACCAAGTGTTTTAAATCTAACTACAGGAGAGTTATATAGTAATTATGGAATAAAAGTATTTGGATTAGTATATTTAATTTTATCCATTATAGCTTTAGGATTATTAGGAACTAATTTATTTAAAAAAAGAAAATTACAATAAAAATTATATTGACAAAATCAAAATGGATATATAAAATGTATATTAATAATTAAATATTCAATCATGAAAGACGGAGGGACTGGCCCAAGGAAGTCTAAAGTGCTATCGCAGAATTGATAATGCATAATGCTTAATGCTTAATTAAGGTGTAAATTCTTTCAGAATTTATTTTAATAGATGAAAGAATGAAAGAATTAAAGAATGAAGAAGTAAATTTTAACGGAATTTATTTGTTTCATTATTCATATTACCTAAAGCATTTCAATGGTTATGCAAAGTTAATAAAGCGAAGGGAATAATGTATAATTTTCATAATTCAGCTTGCCTGAATTATTTCAACAATTACGCATTATCAATTATGCATTATGCATTAGTACTATTCCTGCAGTGACTACTGCGTCTGAAAGATTTGAATTAAACATGTGTATATTACACTGCTTTCTTATTTTTTAGGAAGGCAGTTTTTTTATTTTACAGGAATTTATAAAAATATTACCCTAGGTATAATTTTTTGTAAATTCCTTTCCTTTAGTGCTCAAGGAGATAGATGTTATATTCTAGCGACTTTGAGCTTGCGAGGTCGCGTAGAATATAACATCTATCTCATTTTCTATACATTTTTTTATAAAAGGAGGGAAATTATGATCTTATTAAAAAATCTAAACAAAACTTATAGTAGTAAAGCTGGGGAAGTAGAAGCGTTAAAGGATGTAACACTAAACATTAAAAAAGGCGAGATTTATGGAATTATTGGCTTTAGTGGAGCTGGGAAATCTACATTAGTAAGATGCATTAATTTTTTGGAAAAGCCAACTAATGGAGAAGTAATTGTTGATGGAAAGGACCTTGGAACTTTATCAAATAAGGAGCTTAGGGAAGAAAGAAAGAAGATAGGAATGATATTTCAACATTTTAATCTTATGAGGTCTAGAACTGTATTTGAAAATATAGCTTATCCACTTAAGGGAAAGGGATACTCAAAGGAAGAGATAAATAAAAAGGTTAATGATTTATTAAAATTAGTTGAATTAGAAGATAAAGCAAAGGTATATCCTTCAGAGCTAAGTGGGGGACAAAAGCAAAGAGTAGGAATTGCAAGGGCTTTAGCAAATGATCCAAAGGTTTTACTTTGTGATGAAGCAACTAGTGCTTTAGACCCTCAAACTACAAAATCAATATTAAGACTTTTAAAAGAAGTAAATAAAAAATTTGGAATAACAATAGTGATAATAACTCATGAAATGCAAGTGGTTAAGGAAATATGTACAAGAGCTGCTGTAATGGAAAATGGAAGAGTTGTTGAAGAAGGAAATATATTTAAAATCTTCTCAGAACCAAAGGAAAAGATAACAAAGAACTTTATAGACAGTACTTCATTATTAACTAATATTTATGACTTAATTAAAGAAGAATCTTCAGTGGTAGATATAAAGGAAAATGAAAAAATATTAAAACTAAAATATTTAGAAAATAGTACAAGTGAACCAATAATTTCAATAGTATCTAGGGAATTCAATGTAGATACAAGCATTATCTTTGGAAATATAGAAATAATTCAAGACATGCCGCTTGGAGGCCTTATAGTAATCATTAGAGGAGAAGAAGCACAAGTTAATAAGGTTATAGCTTATCTTAAAGAAAATAAAGTAGAAGTGGAGGTAATTAAGGATGGCAGAATTAGTACAAAAATTATTGCCTAATGCAATAACAAAGCTACCAGAAATTTATAATGCTACTTTGGAAACTTTAATTATGATTTTAGTGGCAGGGGCTATCTCCTTTTTTATAGGAATTTTATTAGGGGTAGTTTTAGTTGTAACAAAGAAAGGAAATATATTAGAAAATAAAGCTATATATTATGTGCTAGAAAAAATAATAAACATTACAAGATCTATTCCCTTTATCATTTTACTAGCAGCAGCAATTCCATTAACAAGATTATTAGTAGGAACTGCCATTGGAACAAAGGGTTCTTTTGTACCACTAGTATTAGGAACTATCCCCTTCTTTGCAAGGCAGATAGAAAGTGCTTTATCAGAAGTTGATAAGGGGATAATAGAAGCAGCAGAGTCCATGGGATCATCACCCTTTGAAATAATTTTTAGAGTTTATTTAAAAGAAAGTATACCTAATATAGTAAGAGCAACCACTATAACCTTTGTAAGTTTAGTAGGGCTAACAGCTATGGCAGGATCAGTAGGGGGCGGGGGTCTTGGTGATTTAGCTATAAGATATGGTTATCAAAGATATCAAATAGATATTACCTTTGTAACTGTGATAATACTACTTATTTTTGTAAATATAATTCAGGGGGCAGGAAATATAATAATTAAAAAAACAACACATTAGTTAAGTAATAGGTAAGAGGTAAGAAGTTTGGGGAGTAAATAGTTAAAAAGCAATAAGTAATAAAAAATAAGCAATAAAAAATAAGCAATAAATGAAAAGGAGATTTGAAATATGAAAACAAAGAAATTATTAAGTATTTTATTATCAGGAGTATTAGTATTATCATTAGCAGGCTGTGGGGCAAAGGAAGCTAATAATGATAGTAATGTTGTTAAAGTTGGGGTAGTTGGTGAAAATACAGATCAATGGGAGCCTGTAATAAAGAAACTTGGGGAAGAAGGTATAAAACTAGAGCTTGTAACTTTTTCAGATTATACACAGCCTAATCAAGCCTTAGCAGATAAAGAAATAGATTTAAATTCCTTCCAGCACTATGCATATTTAAATCAAGATATTAAAGATAGAAATCTTGATTTATCAGTTATAGGAGAAACAATAATAGCTCCTCTTGGATTATATTCTAATAAAATAAAATCTTTAGAGGAGTTAAAAGAGGGAGATTCAATTGCAATACCAAGTGATGCAACTAATGGAGGAAGGTCTCTTAAAGTATTAGAAACTGCAGGGATTATAAAGGTAAAGGAGTCAGCAGGATATACACCAACTTTAAGTGATATTACTGAAAATCCTAAGAATATTAAATTTGTAGAAGTAGAAGCAGCTCAAACTCCAAGATTATTAGATGATGTAGCAGCAGCATTTATAAATGGTGGACACGCTGTTGATGCAGGATTTAATCCAAATGAGGATGCCATTTATTTAGAAAAAGCAAATGAAGGTAGTGATAATCCATATATTAATGTAATTGTTGCAAGAACAGAGGATAAAGATAATGAAACTTATAAAAAAGTTGTAGATGCATATAGATCTGATGAAGTGGCAAAGGTAATAAAAGAGCAATATAAGGGTGCTTATTTACCAACTTGGAAATAGTGTTATATATAGCAACAGTAATAGGATTATAAGTAAAAATATTAATAGAAACAGAAGGGGGCAAATTTAATGAGTATAAAAGATTATGTATTAAAAGAAAAAGATTATATTATTTCTCTAAGAAGAGAATTTCATAAACATCCCGAGGTTAGTTTAAAAGAATATAAAACAGCAAAAAGAATTGAAGAAGAATTAGATAAATTAAATATTCCACATAAGAGAGTAGGAGAAACAGGGGTTTTAGGAATAATAAAAGGTAATAGTGAATCAAATAAAGTAATAGCTTTAAGAGCTGATATTGATGCTCTTAAAGTTCCAGATGATAAGGATGTAGAATATAAATCACAAAATGAAGGATATCATCATGCTTGTGGTCATGATGCTCATACTTCTAGTCTTCTTGGAGCTGCAAAGATATTAAAAGAGAGAGCGAATGAACTAAATGGGGAAGTAAGACTATTTTTCCAACAAGCAGAAGAAATTGGACAAGGTGCTAAGATATTTATAAAAGAGGGAGCATTAGATGGGGTAGAAGAAATACTAGGAGCACATGTATCCTCTCATTTAGATGTTGGACAAGTATCAGTAACAAGTGGACCTATAGCAGCTTCTTGTGATTATTTTAAAATAAAAGTTAAGGGAAAAGGAGGACATGTATCTGTACCACATTTATCAATAGATGCCTTATATATTGCAAGCCAAATAGTTATTAATTTGCAATCAATAGTAAGTAGACAAACAGACCCTGTTGATACAGTTGTAGTAGGTGTCGGTACAATTACTGGGGGAACAATTTATAATGCAGTAGCAGAAGAAGTTGTATTAGAAGGAACAACAAGAACATTCTCCTTTGAAACAAGGGAAAAGACTAATAAAAATGTAGAGAAGATAGCAAAATCCATAGGAGAAATATATGGAGCAGAGGTTTCAGTAGAATTTAAAGATTATGCATCACCACTTATAAATGATGAAAAAGTTAGTGAAGAAGTAGCAACTATAGCAAATAATATAGTTGGTGAAGATAATGTAATAACTAATTCTCCAAAGAGATTAGGAGCAGATGATTTTGCAGAATTTTTATTAGAGGTTCCAGGCACATATATTCATGTAGGAACTAGGAATTCAGGTAACTCAAATACTGCAGCTGAGCATCATAATCATTTATTCGATGTAGACGAAGAAGGACTACTTATAACAACCAATATAGAAGTAGACTATGTATTAAGCAAGCTACTGTAAAAAATTGGACCCCAGGGGAGTTAATTCCCCTGGGGTCCAAAAAACTGGAAAAAAATGCTGCCAACAATATATTACAAGTATTGTTGCGACAGCAGCATATCATCCCTATTTGGTAGAGGTGCTATTATATAATGAAGTTATACTTAGTATATGTAATTATAATAATTATTATTTATAATTATTATTTATAATTATTATTTATAATTATTGTTGTTTTTTAAGCTTAATCTTAGTAGTGGTACCCATTGCTGAAGCTTCATAACTTAATACACCATTTTCATATGTCATAGTTTTAGTATCATCACTAGAAGCAAGCAAAGAACTATCAGTTTTACTGTGGTCATTCTCTGAATCCCATGAATAAGGTTCGTCAGCAGTTGTTGGAGCTATAAAAGAGCCAGCCCAATAAAGTGATTTTGTTTCACCATTATCACTTACCCAATAAATTGTAATAGTATCACCAATTATTGTTGCAGACTGATAAGAATCATCAGATTTACTATTTTCTTGTTTCCATTCACCAGTCAAATCAGGTATTTGCTTTTCAGTGGTATTATTATCATTACTTGTTTTAGAGGAACTACATCCAATAAATAGTGTTGTTATCAAAGCAAAACAAAGACTAATTATAACTATTTTTTTCATTTTTTTTCACTCCTTTCTTTCATTTCACACATTTTTATATTGAGTAGCTATTTAATATACATAAGTAATATTTTAATCACTTATTAAAAGTTTTTACCATTGTAGGTTATAGAGTTGCTGAAATAATGAAACTTTTGAATTTTTATTAATTAAATAAAATTGGAAATTAATTAATAATTCTTTTGGCAGATGTTATACTGTTTAAATTTATAGGTTGTATTCTTACAACATCTCCTGTATTAGGGGCATGAAGAATATAACCTCCATCTATATAGAAAGCCACATGAGTAGCTGGTCTTCCCCAAAATACTAAATCTCCTGTTCTAAGTTCAGATAAACTTACATCTGTTCCAAAATTTTGTTGGTCTTGAGATACTCTTGGAATATAATATCCAAATTGTCCATAGCAATATTGAACTAAGCCAGAGCAATCAAATCCACTAGGGCTTGTACCACCCCAAACATATGGAACACCTTGGAATTGACTAGCATAAGCTACAATTTCAGAGGCAGAATAACTACTTGATACTGGATAATTTGTACTTTCACTTTCTTCATAACTACCTCTATTTGGTTCAACATAATCACTTTCATAATTATTTTCAGAACTACTTTGAGAATTTTCTTGCCTGTTAGCTTCCTCTTGTCTTCTAGCTTCTTCCTCTGCTTGCTTTCTGGCTTCTTCTTGCCTTCTAGCTTCTTCTTCTGCCTGTTTCCTTGCCTCTTCTTGTCTTTGTCTTTCAAGTTCAGCTTGAATTCTTTGCTCTTCTAATTTAGAAGTTATATTTGAAACTGCTGCTTTTTCACTTTCTATTTTATCTGATAAATTAGCGTGAATTACATTTAATTCACTTAATTTTTCCTGTTGTTCATTCATCATAGCTGTCATATCATCAACTATTGATTTTGCTTCATTATTAGCCTTTTCTAATTCAGCCTTATTAAGTTCCAAGGCTTCTTCTTCACTTATTAAGTCCTTTTTTAAGGTATCTAATTCTTCTATATTCTTCTTACTAGAATTAACTAAAGCAGAGTAATTATAAAAATTATAGGCTGCATCAAATACATTATCAGATTTAAAAATAACATCAATATAAGATAATTCCCCGAATTTGTACATACTACGTACAAATACATTTTTATCAGCTTCTCTCTTTGCTATTTCTTCAGTGTATTGATGAATTTTCAGATTACTTTCATGTATAGAATTATTAATTATAGTTATTTCTTCTTCAATTTCAGCTTGTCTATACATTGCATTTTCTATTTTGCTATCTAACTCTTGAATAGCAAGTCTTAATTCCTCTGCTTGGGCTTCATATGTACCTAATTTATAAGTATCTTCTTCAATACTTTGGTTGTATTCCTGTAGTTGATCCTGTAGAGGATCTGCACTAACTACTTTATCTAATGTAGTAATTAATAAAACAAATATTAAGATTAAAGATATCCTTACTTTGAGATTCATTTTTTCACCCTCTTTTATTTACTTATAATAGATTAAATGTATTTTAATTTAATAGTAATCTTTATAAATTGAAATTTATTCTGTAAATAAGACAAAGACAGCCAATTGACTGCCTTTTATTTTAATATAGAATCAACATATTCATTTCCATTAGCATTTTTACTAACAAAGTCTCAACTACTGTAGATGATTCAATATTAGCAGATTCATAGCTGTAAGATATAAATACAATAATTTTTTTGTGATTTAATATTTAACTTCATAAGAATATATAAAATTGTGAAAATTCTGTATACATATAGTTTATCACTTATTACCCTTTACTACAATGAAAAAATCTAATTTAGTAAAGCAATGATTTTTAATGAACTGTACTTTATATAAAAAGAAGATATCAACTTTAAAATTAATTTAATAATAAATAGATAAAAATTGAAAATTAAAGTAAATTACAATTGTAATTAAAGTAAATTGAATTTAAAATAATAATTGAAAGGTTTACAAAATGATTTTGTAAAGCTTTTACCATAATGTATTTATGAAATTAAAGTATTTGTTAAATTAATTAAAGTATTTGTTAAATTAATTAAAGTATTTGTTAAATTAATTAAAGTTTGTAAAAAAGAAAAATAATTAATAAATTAAGGGAGGATTTTTTTATGAGTAAAATTACTAAGATTATTTCAGCACTAGCTTTATCTACAATGATGGTAACTTCATTAGTGGGATGCTCAGGTGGAAAGGATAATGGTGGAGCTTCATCAGGAGATACTATAACAGTTAACTTTTGGACAGCACCTCAAAAAGTTCAATATAATTTTTGGACAAGCAAAGCAGAAGCCTTTAATGCAACTAACACTAAAGTAGGTGACAAGGTTGTAAAACTTGAAGTTCAACAAATGCCTGAAACACCATCATCAGAAGCTGGAATACAAAATGCCTTAGCAACAGGAACTGCACCAGCAATCTCAGAAAATATAAATAGAGGATTTGCTACAACATTGGCACAATCAGAAGCAGTTTACTCATTAGAAAATGAAGAGTGGTTTAAAGATATAGTAAAAAATAGAGCATTAGAATCAGTAATCCCAGGTTGGGAAATTGAAGGAAGTCAATATGTAATTCCAATGTATGTTAACCCAATGATATTACAATGGAATACAAAAGCTTTAAAAGAATTAGGATTTGATAAAGCACCAGAAACAAAAGCAGAATTTGATAATGTGGTTGCTAAGTTTAAAGAAAATAAAGATAAGATGTCAGCTATGGGAGTTACTCATGTATTCTATAGAAACTCTTTAATTAGACCAGATCAATGGTGGGATAGATCATCAGATTTCCAAAATATTTATTTATCATTTAGTGGCGGAAAACCATGGGTAGAAGGAAATCAATTAGTTTTAGATAAAGAATATGCAAAAGAATCATTTGAATTCTTTGGATCATTAGGAGATACATTATTAACAGCAGAAGTACCAAACATATGGGCAGAAGAAAATCCACAAGTATTATTTACAATAGCAGCTCCATGGGAAATTCAATCTTTAAGAGAAGGTGGAAAAGTTTATGGAGAAGATTATACATACGGTCCAATGATAGTGAAGAATGAAGGGGATAAACCTTATAACTATGCAGATGCAAAAGGTTTAGTTTTATATAAATCTGACAATATTACAGATGAAATTCATCAAGGTGCAATTGAGTTTATCAAATGGTTATATAACGAAGAAAACTCAGCAAAAACAGACCTAGAATGGTTAGAAGCTACTACTATGTTACCAGTAAGAGGAGACTTAGTTAAAAATGAAGAGTTCGCTAAGTATTTAGAAGAAAATGCAGAATTAAAAGCTTTAGCTGAACAAGTAGAATATGCTATTCCATGTATGCCACACGATAAAATGGCACAAATACAAGAAGCATTAGGTAAGAGTTTAGCTGAATATTTAGAAACTACATTATCATCAAATAGCTTAAAGGCAAATGATGCAACAAAATATGTTGATGAAGCTTTTGAAGCAATGAAACAAGCTGGTGGATTAGAATAGTTTATTAAAGTAAAGCAAAGATGAATAATTTTATCTTTGCTTTATTTACAAAGGGGTGGCACTAATTGAAGAATAAAATAGAAAGTTTAAAAAATAGTGGTGGATTTTTAGGGTGGCTATTTAATATACCATATTTAGCATATTCAATCATTTTCTTTTTAATACCATTATTTTGGGCATTTGGGTTGTCTATGACTGACTGGAACTTAATGTCTAAGAATAAAAATTTCATAGGTTTAGATAACTTTAAATTACTATTTACAGATCCAAGAATTAAAGCAGCATTTATAAATTCATTTAAATATTTAATACCTATTGTTCTTTTTACTGTAGCAATAGCAATTGTTATAGCACTTTTAGTTCATAAGTTACCAGACAAGGTAAAAGGAATCACATCAGTATTATTTTTTATACCTTACTTAACTTCAGGTGTTGCTGTATCAGTAGTAGTTAGATATTTCTTTAGTTATAACTCTGCGTTAAATGTTTTCTTAAGAAACAAAGGAATAAACATTGACTGGTTTAGAGATCCAAAGTGGTCATTTATTATAGTTGTTGGAATAATAGTTTGGAAGATGTCAGGCTATTATGCACTATTTATATTATCAGCATTAGAGTCTATTTCAGAAGATGTACATGATGCATGTAAAATAGATGGAGTAACTGGTTTAAGAAAGTTTATAAGCGTAACTTTACCAATGATAATACCAACATTAACAACAGTTGTTGTTTTAGCAGCTGGTCTAGCTTTTGGTATCTTTACAGAGCCATATTTATTAACTGGTGGGGGGCCAAATTTATCAACAACTACATGGCAACTTGAAATTTATAATACTTCATTTACAAATTTCCAATCAGGATATGGAGCAGCTATTGCAATAGCTAATGCAGTACATATCTTTGTAACAATTAAGATAATCACATTTATAATGGAAAAGATTAATAATAAGTATGGTATGTAAATATTAAGTTGGAGGATAAGTTATGAAAAAAAAGTTAAATATAAAAACTATTTTAGTAATAGTAGCAACTATTATAATACTAGGAATTTCATTATTCCCATACTTCTATATGATAATTCAATCACTAGCACCATGGGAACAAACAGATAAAGTAATGATTCCAAATGCATTTACCTTAAAAAGTTATGAATATCTATTAGGGGGAAGTGGTGGAGCAAGTGCAAGTATGTGGATAAAAGCATTACTTAATTCATTTATAGTTTCTGCTCCTACAGCAATAGTTTCAGTATTAGTTGGATTATTAGTTGGTTATTCAGTTTCTAAGATGAAGAATTTTAGGGGCGAGAAGTTTATAATGAATTCATTACTATTTCAAATGTTTTTCCCTGTAATTATATTACTTGTTCCTAGATATATTATTTCAAAACCATTATCAAACACATATTTAGGAATGATATTACCATTATCAGTATCAATTTGGGGGATATTTATGTATATAAATTATCTTAAGTCATTACCAGATGCTGTATTTGAAGCTGCAAGAATAGATGGAGCTTCAGAACTTAAAATATTATGGCATATAGCCTTTCCAGTAACTAAGTCAGTTACTACTATAGTATTTTTATCAACATTTATGACAAGATGGTCAGAACTTATGTGGGACATGCTGATATCACCAAAGATAAATATGCAAACATTAAATGTATTAATTTCAACACAATTTAAGCCAATGGGAAATTTACCAGGTCCTATGTATGCAGCATCAGTAATACTAACATTACCAATAGTAATAATGTTCTTATGTTTCTCTAAACATTTCAAAGAGGGTATAAACTTTATGTTAAAGTAAAAGGAGAATTAGATATGACAAATAAGATAGTAGTTAAAAGAAGTAAAAGAAATCCATTAATAACGCCAAGTGATGTTAAGCCTAGCAGAGATGATTTTAAAGTAGATGGTGTATTTAATTGTGGAGTATGTAAATATAATGATGAATATATATTGCTTTGTAGAGTAGCAGAATCAGTAAAAGTAGATAATGAAGACGAAGTTAAGATACCAGTAGTAGTTAATAAAGATGGAAAAGATGTTATAGATATTATTTCTTTTAATAAGAAGAGAGATACACAGTATGACTATTCAGACTCACGTTCTTTATGGACTGTAGATAGTAAGGGATCAAGAAAGATAGCTTATTTAACATCACTATCTCATATTAGAATAGCAAAATCAAAGGATGGAGAAAATTTTACAATTGATGATGAAGCATTTATTAAACCAATAGCCTCTGAAGAAGAATGGGGAATAGAAGATCCAAGAGTAACAAAAATAGAAGATACTTATTATATAAATTATACTTCAGTTACTAGAAATGGAGCAGCAACATCCTTAGTATCAACAAAGGATTTTGTAAGCTATGAAAGACATGGAATTATATTTGCTCCTGAAAACAAAGATGTAACAATATTCCCTGAAAAGATAAATGGAAAGTATATGACATTTAATAGACCAGTTCCTTCAGCAATTGGAGGGCCAGATATGTGGCTTGCAGAGTCTCTAGATTTAATACATTGGGGAAAACAAAAGCATTTCTATGGAGTATCAAATGAAAAATCCTGGGAAAATGGAAGAGTTGGTGGAGGTGCAGTACCTTTCTTAACTGAAAAAGGATGGATTAAGATTTATCATGCAGCAGATGAAAATGATAGATATTGCTTAGGAGCATTTTTATTAGATAAAGATGATCCAAGTAAAATATTAGGAAAAACTACAGAACCAATATTAGAACCAGAAGAAGATTATGAAAAAGAAGGCTTCTTTGGAAATGTAGTATTTACCTGTGGATGTATTTATGAAGATGGAATAGTAAAAATATTCTACGGTGCTGCAGATGATAAAGTTTGTAGAGCAGATATAGAAATTGAAGAGATTTATAAGCTTATAAAATAAATTAATATTAGTAGATAAATAACATAAGTATTGGGTATTATTATTTTGCTATGTTGCAATCAATATGTTATTTATTATAGCACTGCTCTTAATATATTTACGATGTAGAAATAAAATATAGAAAATTATGCAGAAAGGTAATCCTAAATAAAGGATTAATACTACTTAATAAAGAATTAATTAATAGAAATAAATATATAAGATGGGATTATTAGGAGATTGAGTATGGCAAAAATAACAATGAAGGATATAGCAGAAAAATTAAATATATCAATTAATGCAGTATCATTAGCTTTAAATAGTAAAGCAGGGGTTAGTGAGGAGACTAGAAAACAAGTTCTAGATATGGCAGAGGAATTAGGATATTTAGATAAATCACCTAAGTTTGTAAAAACTTTTGCAAACAAAAATATTTGTGTAATCATTAAGGAATATTACTTTGAGGATAATAATTTCTATGGAAAGATTATGATAAGTATTGGAGAAGAATCAAGGCGAAAGGGATATGATATTATTACATGCCTTATAAATGAATCAGAGGATAGTATCCCAAGCTGCATAGAAAGCAAAAAAGTTTGCGGAATAATAGTAATAGGAAATATAGAAGATGATTACTTAATAAAGCTAAAAGCTTATAAGATACCTGTAGTTTTAGTTGACCATACTTCTTTATTAGAAAGCACTGATAGTATATTAACTGATAATAAATTAGGAAGCTTTAATATTACAAAGCTATTGATTGAGAGAGGTTATAAGAATATAGGCTTTTTTGGTGATTTAGATTATTCTCTAAGTATAAAGGAAAGATATTTTGGATTTATACAATCAATGAAAAAGTTTTTAGATTTTAAAACCTATAAGGAATTAAATGAATTTATAGACAGTAATTCTATATTATATGAAATCGAAGAACATATAATAAACAAGAATTTAGAAGCAATAAAAGAAAAGGTGAAAAATTTAAAAGTATTACCTGAAGCTTTTGTTTGCTCTAATGATAATGCTGCAATATCATTAATATCAGCTTTAAAGGAACTTGGATATGTAGTTCCAAAAGATATAGCAGTAGTTGGATTTGATGATATAGTTTTAGGTTCTCTCATTGAACCTAAGCTAACAACAGTAAGGGTTGAAAAAGACTTTATGGGGAAAAAGGCAGTAGATAGATTAATATGGAGATTAGATAACAAGACTTGTCCTGATGAAAAAACAATACTTAGTGTAAAAATAGTTGAAAGAGATTCAGTAGGGAACAAAAACATTTAATTTACTAGGGAAGTTATTGGAGGAGAAACATATGAATATTAAGGAAACATGTTCAACATTATTAAAGAAGTATTTAGATAGTGAAATTAATATATATAATGTAGAAAAAATAGAATTTGTTAATGTTGGAGAAAATGATGTTTATAATATATCAGCTCCTTTTGTTAATGAAGATAAAGTTATTAAAGCTGGTAGAGTAGAGGCTAGAGATAGTGAGGATTCTACAGTTTACTTTTTTGAAAAAAAAGATAATACATGGGAACCAGTTAAGGAATATCCAAGTTTTAAACTTCAAGACCCATTTTTTACTAGGGTAGACAATGAATTAATCATTGGAGGAGTTGAAGTATTTCCAGATCCAGAAAAAGAAAACACTTTAAAATGGAGAACTGTTTTTCATAAGGGAGAAAATATATCCTCTTTAGAAAAATTCTTTGTTGGTCCTGATGGAATGAAGGATTTAAGATTAGTTCAACTAATGAATAAAAAAATTGGAGTAATTACAAGACCACAAGGAGAAAAGGGTGGAAGAGGTAAAATTGGTTTTACAATAATAGATAAACTAGAAGATTTAACTATAGACATTATAAATGATGCTCCCATTATTGAAAGTTTATTTATAGATGAGGAATGGGGAGGAGCTAATGAAGCTAGAGCCTTAGACCATTCAACATTAGGAATACTTGGTCATATTGCTTGCTTTGATGATGCTGGTAATAGACATTATTATCCTATGACTTTTAAGCTAGATATAAATACATTAGAAGTAAAGGATCAAAAGCTTATAGCAATAAGAAAAGATTTTAAACCTGGAGAAGCAAAGAGACCAGATTTAGAAGATGTAGTTTTCAGTGGGGGATTAGTTTTAAATGAAGATCGAGCAGTACTTTATGCTGGAATTAGTGATGCAGAAGCTCAATTAATTGAAATAGATAATCCATTTATTTAAGGAGACTAATTATGAAGGAAATTTGGTGGAAGGAAAGTGTCTTTTATGAGATTTATATGCCAAGCTTTAAGGATGGTAATAGTGATGGCATAGGAGATTTTAAAGGAATAACTTCAAAATTAGAATATTTACATAACCTTGGAATAAAAGGAATATGGCTAACACCATTTTATCCATCACCTAAGGTTGATAATGGATATGATATATCAGATTATTATAATGTAGATAAGGATTATGGTACATTAGAAGATTTTAAAAATTTTTTAGAAAAGGCACATAGTTTAAATATAAAAATAATTGTTGATATAGTACTTAATCATACTTCCAGTGAACATCCATGGTTTAAGGAGTCAAGAAGTTCTAAAGATAATGATAAAAGAGATTTCTATATTTGGAGAAAGGATAAGCCTAACAATTGGGAATCATTTTTTGGAGGAGATGCATGGGAATATGATGATGTAACTAAAGAATATTATTATCATGCTTTTGCAAAGGAACAAGTAGATTTAAATTGGGCTAATCCTAAGGTTTATAATGAGATGGTAAAGGTTCTAAAATATTGGTTAGACCTTGGAGTTGATGGATTTAGATTTGATGTTATTAATTTCCTAACTGTAAAAGAAGATTTATCAAATAACAATCCTTATGATGAAAATGGAGAGCAAATTCATATATATGATAAGAATCAAAAAGGCATATTAGATATAATTAAAAATCTTGCAAAAGATATTAAAAATATAAAAGAAGATGCTTTTCTTGTTGGTGAGGTTGGCTCAGAGGATTTAGATGATTTAATAGATTACTCAGGAAAAGATCTTTTAGATGTAGTTTTTAATTTTAATTTAGGAAGCATGGATAGTTTTTCAACAGAAAAAATATATAAGGAAATTAGTGAGATGGATAGTAGATATTCAGAAGATCAAATTCCAACTATATTTTTTAATAGCCATGATATGGAAAGAAGTATATCTAGATTTAATCCAAAAGGAGATAATAATGGAATAGAAAGAGCTATGGCAGCCCTTTTACTAACCTCTTATGGAGTTCCTTTTATGTACTTTGGCGAAGAAATTGGAATGAAAAATTTATTTTGTAATGATATAAGCAAAATGAATGATATCCAAGGAATAACAAAATACAATATAGAAATAAATAAAGGAAAAAGTGAGAAAGAGGCATTAGAAAGTGCCAATAAAAGTTCAAGAGATAAATCTAGAAGTCCTATGCAGTGGGATAATAGTAAGTATTACGGATTTTCAGAAGTAGAGCCTTGGATTAATATTGATGATAAGAAAGATATTGAAACTGTAGATTATTGTGAAAATAATAGTGATAGCTTACTTAATATCTATAAAGACTTAATTAAATTAAGATACAATAATGAGGTTTTATTATATGGAAGATATGAAGATATTTCTTTAGATAATGATGTATTATCTTTTGAAAGGAAACTTAATGAGAAAAGGATTAAAGTAATAATAAACTTCAGTAATTCTATATATGAAGATGAAGCTATGGGTGAAATATTATATGGTAAGGCTAAAAAAGATAATAAGCTAATTTTAGGACCTTATGAATTTACTATAATAAGTTTAAAGAGCTAGTTTTTAATGGAGAATCTTTCTAAGAAATTTTCTAATTATCTTCTTGTTTCTTCATTAGGGTCTAATGTTATTGGAAGTATTTTTGTACTATTTTTAAGTAGTATAAAAGGCTTTAATGTTAAAGAAATTAGCTTGATCCTTGGAACAACACCTTTAATAGTCCTTCCTATATTTTTCGCCTGGGAAAGCATATTAGATAAATATAAAAGTGTTATAAAACTTAGTAAGTTTGTAAATATATCTAATATAATTACAATGATGATGCTAATAATAACAAATAACTTCATGATATTTTTTGTTGTTAACTTGATAAGAACAATTTTGCTTCAACCTAGTGGTACTTTAAATGATAAGTACACACTAAATATATCAAAGATTAATAAAGGGTCTTATGGAAATATAAGAGTTCGTTCAACTATAGGTTATGGGCTAGCTGGAATAATATCACCAATAGCAATTAAATTAGGAGGTGTGTATTTAGCTATATTAGTAGGAATTGTATTAATAGGACTAAGTATTTTTATTATTACTAAAATTCCAGATATTACTGAAGACAATACAGAAAATGAAACTATAAAAAGAGATGAGAAAAGTCTTATTACCTCCATTGGAACTCTTATAAAAAATAAAAATTACATAAAGTACTTAATAATAATTTCAATAATTTGGGGAACTCAAAATGCAGCATCAGGATACGGAATTCAAATTATGCTGATAGATTTAAAGGTACCAAATTCAATTATAGGATTAATACCATTTATAATGGTTATCTTTGAAGTTATATTCCTATTGATTTATGAGAAAATAAAATTATTTAAGAAAAGTGATATTGCTCTATTAATATCATTAATCATATTAGCATTTAGGTGGACAACTATGATATTTACTAAATCCTATATTTTAATATTACTAATTACAATGTTACATGGAATAGTAACTGGAGTAGTGCTACAGATACAAAATAAGATAGTAGGAGATATAGTTCCATCACATCAACATTTCTTAGCTTTCATCTTATTGAATTCACTTTCAGCTACAATACTTCCAAGTATTTTAAATTTATTAACAGGGAGCCTATATTATAAATTTGGAATAACAATCTTTGGCACAGTTTATTTATCTTTAGCCTTAATAGCAATAATTATATTAATAAGTAAACTAATAAATAAGAAATCATATATTAAATAAATTTAAATCAATTAAATATAAAAAAGGCAGTCTAAGGACTGCCTTTTATTTCTTCACACACTAATTTTATAAAAACATTCTCTTCATTTTTCTCAATTAAGCTATCTAACTCTTCTTTTGATAAATATCCTAGTCTTTCCATGGGGAAACCGTACCCACTATCATTACTATGAAATAAATACACTTCATCTCCTATATTAAATTTTCTAGCTCCATTAAAATAATAATTTGTTAAGTTAAATATATTTTCTTCTATTTCTAAAGTACTATATACCCCACCAAACATTACTCTTATTTTATTTTCTTGTATATTTATTGCTATATTAGGATCTTCTATCTTATCTTCTGTTGGTCCATATGCCATACCCAACAGACTCTCTTCCTTTACTTTTTCTTTATTTTTATAAACTTCATATACTACATTTAGTTCATAGCTTTTATCTGTAGGTAAGTTTTTCAAGTCATATTTAAATGCTCTATTTCCAATTAGCGATAATACTTCCATTTGTTCATCTGTAAATTCTTCGTATTCAATTGTAAAATTTTCACCTTGACTACATCCACTAATAATTAAGGCACTCAATATAAAAATTAAAACCAATACTTTTTTCATTTTTACCCCCAGCAATTTATATTTTTTAATTATACAATTACGGACTAATAAATAGGAATAATATGACACATTGAATTATAAATTTAATTAAATGTGATAATATTTATTTTGTTTAATTTTTATTTTTTCTATATCTTTATAGAGGTCAATATATTCCAAGTGCTCTTTTGAACCATTTCTTAGGTCTATTTTAGTAGGACCAATAAATATATACATACCTTCAGTCTTAATAACATTAAGAGTAAGGTTATCAAAAATAGCCCCTAAACCTCTTATTGAAAATAATAAAGTAGTATCATGACTTTGCTTTCCATTTGCAAGGTAATATACATTTATTCTATCAGGCTTTTCTTCAATACCGAATTTATTTTCCCAAGTACTTGGAAAGTTTATTGAAATTCCTATATCTTCATTTTCATAAAGATAAGTATTGTCATTTTGTTTAATTAAATCACTATTAGGTATTAAAGGATACCTTTTAAAGTTATATTTTCCAATGAAAAAGCTTGAAATAAAGGATAATAAAATAGTAAATACAAAAATAGTATATAATTTTTGGGATTTCTTCTTTAATCTTTTAAATTCATCTAATACAATAAGAGAACTATTTTCATTAATAAGTAATGATAGAAATTCCTCTAAGGCAATAGGTAAAGCAGCCTTTGGAATAAAGGGTGAAAGTTTAGCATTCTCAATGGATAAAATTAATCCATGCTTTAAAAGCTTAATACTTTTAACTTCACTTAACTTAGTTTTAAGAAAAGTAAATTCATTTTCTCTTATTAAATAACCATCTTCTATAGTAAAGTAAAAAGTACTTTCAATATCACAAAGTAATTTAGTATTTTTTATTGCTTTTCTTCTTCTTAATTTAAGTATTAATAAAAATAATAAAAAGCAAATGAGAAAAATTACAACCATAAATGGAATTGTATAGATAAGATACCTATATTCTTGAGATAATATATAAGTAATCAAGGAAAATGCTAATATTAAAAAAGGAGCTGTAATAGTCTTTAGATATAGGGTAATAATTGGAGAGGTTTTATTTATATATACTAAATACTCTCTGAAACTTAGGTTATAATCACTGGGTTTAAATTCAAATTTCATTATTTAAACCTCCTTACCTTAATATATTTTTCCATATCTTCAATTAACACTTCTCTTTCAACATCAAAGAATTTTAAGAAAAAGAAGTTTCCAGGCAGTCCAATAAGTTTATAATAAAGTATTAAACTATCTTCATTTACAATAGCATTACTTACTGATGACCATTTAATATGTCTTAAGGTATTAGAACTTTCAAAATAAATTCCTTCTTCATCAAAGGATATAGCTACTTCATCATTAGATACAGTAGTTAATAATTTTTTACATTCATTTCTGTAGGATATGGCAAATATAAAAAACTCTAAAAATAAAGAAAGGGTAATTATGGCTGAAAAAATTTCCATTGGTAATTTCAGTGGTACTAATGCAAAAATGTATAATAAAAGTATACCAAGATTAGCTATACAAACAAGAATTAAGCTATTCTTTAATAGGGATTTTTTTATATATTTTTTATAAGTCATTTCAAAATCATCAGTATTAGTTAATTTATAGCAATACATTTAGTTTCTCCTTTATAATTTTATTTCCTTTATTATACAGGAAAATGTGCATTATATAAAGAATTTATAGAAATGTAAATTATTGCACCCCATGGGACCAAATATTTACAATATAAATAAAAATTAATATAAAATAGGTGAAATTTACTAGGTATAAGAATAATTAATTATTATATATAATTACAATGAGATAAAAAATGTAAATTTACAATAATGAATTAAGGATGTGAGAATTTATGAAATTTAGTAATGGATGTTGGCTAAATAAAGATGGAATTACAAGATTTAGTCCAGAAGAAGTATATAGTACTGATAAAAATGAAAAGGTTTTAACTATATATGCTCCATGTAATAGAATTAATCATAGAGGAGCTACTTTAGGGGGACCTGTTATAACATATAAGATCTCATCACCACTTGAAAATGTTCTTAGAATAAGAGCTTATCATTATATGGGAGCAGAAGATTTAGGACCACATTTTGAAGTGAAGAAAGAAGAACTAGGTATATTAACAGAGGAAAATGAAGAATTAATCACAGTTAAATCAGGGGATTTAAATGTAAAGATAAATAAAAATAACTTTTCAATGGAATTTTATAATGGAGATAAGTATTTAACTAAGAGTGCTAATAGAAGCTCAGCTTATTTAAAAGAAGGTGGAGAAAAATTCTTAGATGAAGAAGTTACTAAAGCCTATATGAGAGATCAGCTAAGCCTATCTGTGGGAGAAGCTGTATATGGATTAGGAGAAAGATTTACTCCTTTTATTAAGAATGGACAATCTATTGATATATGGAATGAAGATGGTGGAACAAGTACAGAGCAAAGCTATAAGAATATTCCCTTCTATTTAACTAATAAGGGATATGGAGTATTTGTAAATCACCCAGAAAGAGTATCTTTTGAAGTAGGTTCAGAGCTTGTTACAAAGGTACAATTTAGTGTTCAAGGTGAATGTTTAGATTACTATATAATTACAGGAAATGATATGAAGGAAGTTTTAGAAAACTATACTAGCTTAACTGGAAAACCAGCATTACCACCATCTTGGTCCTTTGGATTATGGCTTACAACTTCCTTTACAACTAATTATGATGAGAAAACAGTTAATGAATTTGTAGATGGAATGGCAAGTAGAGAAATTCCACTTCATGTATTCCATTTTGATTGCTTCTGGATGAAGGACTTTAATTGGTGTAACTTTGAATGGGATGATAGAGTTTTCCCAGATCCAATAGGAATGATAAAGAGATTAAAGGAAAAGGGATTAAAGATTTGTGTATGGATAAACCCATATATTGCTCAAGAATCATCATTATTTGCTGAAGGTAAAGAAAATGGATACTTTATTAAAAAGAAAAATGGTGATGTATGGCAATATGATATGTGGCAACCTGGAATGGCTATTGTAGACTTTACAAATCCAGATGCTTGCAAATGGTATGGAGATAAATTAAAAGCTCTTATGGATATGGGAGTAGATTGCTTTAAAACAGACTTTGGCGAAAGAATACCAACAAACTGTAAGTATTTTGATGGTTCAAATCCAGAAAAAATGCATAATTACTATACTCAAATCTACAATAAAGTAGTATTTGATGTTGTAAAAGAAGTTAAAGGAGAAAATGAAGCTGTATTATTTGCAAGATCAGCAACAGCAGGTGGACAACAATTCCCTGTACATTGGGGTGGAGACTGTACTTCAGATTATGAATCAATGGCAGAAAGCTTAAGAGGTGGATTATCACTATGTATGTCAGGCTTTGGCTTCTGGAGTCATGATATTGGAGGCTTTGAAAGCACATCTACACCAGATGTATATAAGAGATGGGCAGCCTTTGGACTTCTATCATCACACAGTAGATTACATGGAAGTACATCTTATAGAGTGCCATGGCTTTATGATGAAGAATCCTGTGATGTAGTTAGATTCTTTACAAAATTAAAATGTAGCATAATGCCATATTTATTTAAAACTTCTTTTGATGCATCAACTAAGGGTATTCCTGTAATGAGATCTATGATATTAGAAAATCAAGAGGACCCAACTTGCAGATATTTAGATAGACAATATATGCTTGGAGATAATATTTTAGTGGCACCAATTTTTAATTCAGAAGGAATAGCAGAATATTATTTACCAGAAGGAAAGTGGACTAACTTTATAACTGGAAAAGTATATGAAGGTGGAAAATGGATTAGAGAAAATCATGGATATTTAAGTATTCCAATGATGATAAAAGAAAATAGCATAATTCCAGTTGGAGCAGTTGATACTGTACCAAACTATGATTATGGAAAAGATGTAACATTAAAGGTATTTAATTTAATAGATAATAAAGAAGCCTATGTAGAAGTGGTAAGTGAAAATGCTTCTGTTGTATTAAGAGCAAAAGCATTAAAGGTAGATAAAACTATTACTTTTGATGTAGAGGCTAAGGAAAGCTACAGCATATTAATAAATGGTGAATTTAATATAGAAAATGTAGAAGGTGCAGAAGCTAAAGAAGATAAAGATGGAATTAGATTAACTCCTAATACAAATAAAATAACAATAACTCTTAAATAAGAAATTTAGCCTCAGTTTACCTTAAGTTTACTGAGGCTATAAGATTAATAAGGAGGAAGAATTTATGATAAATGAAAATAAAATAGAAGAAATAATAAAATCCCTAACATTAGAAGAAAAGATTGGAATGATACATGGTGCTGGACTTTTTAGAACAGAAGGTGTTGAAAGGCTTGGAATAAAACCATTAAAAATGGCAGATGGTCCAATGGGAGTAAGAAATGAATTCCCAGATGATAGTTGGGTTCCTTATGGATATTCTGATGATTATGTTTCATATCTTCCATGTAATACTTCCTTAGCAGCAACTTGGAATAGGGAACTTGCATATAAAGAGGGATATGTCCTAGGAAATGAAGCAAGAGGTAGGGGGAAAGATGTAATACTAGCTCCAGGAATAAATATAATTAGAAGTCCTCTGTGTGGAAGAAATTTTGAATATATGTCTGAAGATCCATATTTAACAAAGGAAATGGCAGTTCCATATATAAAGGGTGTTCAAGAAAATGATGTAGCAGTTTGTGTAAAACATTTTGCAGTTAATAATCAAGAAACAGAAAGATTAAATGTAGATGTTATAGTAAGTGATAGAGCTCTTAGAGAAATATATTTTCCAGCCTTTGAAGCAGCAGTAAAAGAAGGTAATGCTTATTCTATAATGGGTGCTTACAATAAAATATGGGATCAATATTGTTGTCATAATCCAAAGCTTCTTAAAGAAATTCTAAGAGAAGAGTGGGGCTTTGATGGAGTGGTAATATCAGATTGGTCTGGAGTTCATGACACTAAAGAGGCAGCAGAAGCAGGAATGGATATTGAAATGTCTGTAACTTATAATTTTGATGAATATTTCTTTGCAAACCCAATGATACATGCTGTAGAAAAGGGAATAGTTAGTGAAGAAGTTATAGACGATAAAATAAGAAACATCTTAAGACTAATGTATAGATTGAAAATGTTTTCTGAGAATAGAAAAAAGGGAGAATATAATAGCTATGAAAATAGAGAAAAAGCCTTAGAAATAGCTAGAGAATCAATAATTTTATTAAAGAATGAAGATAATATACTTCCATTAAAAGAAAAGGAATTAAAGAAAATAGCAGTTATAGGTGAAAATGCAGATATAAGACATTCATCAGGAGGAGGTTCAGCAGAAATTAAGTCTTTATATGAAATAACTCCACTTCTTGGATTAAAAATGAAGCTTGGTGGAAATACAGAAGTAAAATATGCAAGAGGATACACTAATAATGAAGAAGAAAGAGAAGAAGTTTTAAAAGAAGCAATAGAATTAGCTAAAAACTCTGATGCAGTAATATTTGTTGGAGGTCTAAAACATACTAAGGAAAACTTTGAATTATATGAAAATGCCTTACAGTCAACTAAGGATGATGATGTAGTAAATATAGATAGCGAAGGTAATGATAAAACAAATATGTTACTTCCTTATAAACAAGATGAAGTTATAAATGAATTATTAAAGGCTAATAAAAATACTGTTCTAGTTATATCAACAGGTTCACCAGTAGATATGGCAAGCTTTGCGCTAGATGCAAAGGCAATTATCCAAACTTCCTATAATGGAATGGAGGGTGGAAAAGCTCTTGCAGAAGTAATATTTGGAGATGTTAATCCATCAGGAAAATTATCCTATACTGTTCCAGTTAGATTAGAGGATTCACCAGCTCATAGTCTTGGGGAATTCCCAGGTGGAGAAAAGGTTAGATATGATGAAGATATATTTGTAGGATATAGATATTTTTCAACCTATGATGTTAAACCATTATTTGCTTTTGGACATGGGTTATCTTATACAGACTTTAAATATGATAATTTAAAAGTAGAAGTTAATGAATTAGAAAATGATATTGATGTTACAGTTTCATTAGACTTAACTAATGTAGGAAAAATGAAGGGCTCAGAAGTGGTAGAGCTTTATATAAATGATGTAGAATCTACTTTAAAGAGACCTAATATAGAATTAAAGGGCTTTGAAAAAATTAATTTAGAAGTGAATGAAAGTAAGAGGGTAAAAATACATTTAAATAAGAAGGATTTCGCTTTTTATAATGAAGAAAAGAAAGTTTGGACTGTAGAAAGTGGAAGATTCAATATTTTAGTTGGATCATCTTCAGACAATATATTATTAAAGGAAGAAATAAATTTAGAAAGGGATTATGAATTTTAAGATAATATGAGTAAGAAGCTTTGGTACAAAAAACCAGCAGATAAATGGGTAGATGGACTTCCTCTTGGCAATGGAACCTTAGGAGCTATGGTATTAGGAAGAGTATTTAATGAAAGAATAGCTTTAAATGAGGATACTTTATGGACAGGCTTTCCAAAGGATAAAACTAATTATAGTAGTAAGAATTATTTAGAAGAAGTAAGAAATTTAATAGATAATGAAAAATATTATGAAGCTCAAGAAATAATAAATGAAAAGATGTTATCTTCCTACACAGAATCCTATGCACCACTAGGAGATTTATTATTAGACTTTTATTATAAAGATAATAGTTTTAGTAATTATTCTAGGGAGTTAGATTTAGAAAAGGCCTTAGTAACAGTAAAATATAATGTGGGAAATATAGAAATTAAAAGAGAAGCCTTTGTTTCAGCAGAAGATAAGGTTTTAGTTATGAAGATAACATCAAGGGAAGAGTTAGCTCTTAACTTTGATATAAGACTAAAGAGTTTATTAAAAAGTAAATCTTATAAGGATGGAGAAGCAGGACTTAAATTAACAGGTATAACACCAATAGATAATTTACCTAGTTATACAGATAATAAAACTATTATTTATGATGAAGAAGGTAAGTTAGGAACAAAATTTTGTGGAAGGTTAAGAGTTAAAAATACTAATGGTGATATTAATATAAATGAAGAAATATTAGAGGTTAGGAATGCCACTGAAGTAGTTTTAATTTTATCAGCTAGCACTAATTTTGAAGAATTTAATGTAATGCAAGGCTCCCTTGGAAGAAATGAAGAAGCCTTAAGTAAAATAATTATAAATAAGGCAAGTAAATTATCTTATAATGAATTATTTACTAATCATTTAAGGGAATATACTGAATTGTTTTCTAGAGTAGATTTTAAGTTAGGAGAAGAGGTTGCTGTAGATAATAAATATGAGAATAGCAGTGGACAAGCTATAAGTAAGGAAAATAAATATAGCGAGGGAAAAGCATCAGATAATGGATATAGATATATTGATGGAAAATCTATAGATGAGAAATATAATAATGGCGATGGACAAGCTATAGATAAAAAAGACAATGATAGCGAGGGACAAGCCTCAAATAATGGATATAAAGATATCGATGGACAAGCTATAAAGATAAATAAAGAACTACTTACCACTGATGAAAGACTTGAAAGATTAAAAAGTGGAGAAGAGGATTTATCATTAATAACTTTATATTTTCACTATGGAAGATATCTTTTAATTACCTCCTCAAGAAGTGGTAGTGAACCAGCAAATCTTCAAGGAATATGGAATGAGGATTTAAAACCAGCTTGGAGTAGTAACTATACTATAAATATAAATACAGAAATGAATTATTGGCCAGCAGAGGTTTGTAATCTTCCAGAATGTCATGAGCCCTTACTAAATATGATTAAAGATCTTAGTGCTTCAGGAATTAGAACTGCAAGAGAAGAATTTAATTGTAATGGTTGGACAGCTAATCATAATTCTGATATTTGGAGATATTCCAATAAAGTTTTAGGAAACTGTGAATGGGGATATTGGCCAATGGGAGGACCATGGCTATGCCAACATATTTTTGAACACTATGATTTTACTAGAGATAAGGAATTTTTAAAGGAATATTATCCTGTGTTAAAGGGATCAGCAGAATTTTTATTAAGCTGGTTAAAGGAAGATGAGAATGGAATTTTAAATACATGTCCATCAACATCCCCTGAAAATAATTTCTTAGATAATGAAAAAAGACCTTGTGCAGCTAGTAAATCATCAACTATGGATATAGCTATAATTAGAGAGTTATTTACTAATGTAATAAAAGCAAGTGAGGAATTAAATATAGAGGCAGACTTTAGAGAAAAAATAAAAACTGCTATGGACAAACTACCAAAATATAAAATAAATAAATTCGGTGGAATTCAAGAGTGGTTTAAAGACTTTGAAGAAAAGGAACCAGGACATAGACATATTTCTCATCTTTTTGGATTATATCCAGGTAAAGAAATTACAGAATATAAAAATGAAGCTTTAATAGAAGGCTGTAAAAATACTTTATCAAGAAGATTAACACAAGGGGGAGGACATACAGGCTGGAGTTGTGCTTGGATAATTAACTTTTATGCAAGATTAAAGGATTCGGAGCTAGCTTATAAGTATTTAAAAACCTTATTAAGTAAATTAACATATCCAAACTTATTTTGTGTTCATCCACCATTTCAAATAGATGGAAACTTTGGAGGAACAGCAGGAATAGCAGAAATGCTAATTCAAAGCCATACAGAATATATAGAAATCCTACCAGCAATCCCAAAGGAATGGAAAACTGGAGAAGTTAAGGGCTTAAAGGCAAGAGGTGGCTTTATAGTAGATATAGCTTGGGAAGATAATAAGCTAAGCAAACTTAAAATAAAAGCAATAGCTACTGGCACTTGCAATATTAAGTATAGAAGAAATTTAGAAGATTCTAGTGAGGTAGAAGAGTTAAGTTTTTTATTAGAGGTAGGAGAAGTAAATAATATAAATATTTAATTAATATATTAAAGAAGAGAGATACTAATTATAAATCAATGGGTAATTAGTATCTTTTTTATTTTAGTTAGTATAATTCATAACATTGTTATTTAGATAATTAGAATATAAAATATATCTAACAATTTAAGAACTATAATTATTTCAAGTTATAAGAAATTAATTTCGACTAATTTCTTATATGTATGTCATACCTAAATATGGTATAATTCTAAAGTGATATTTTGAATGCCGTAGTAGGATGGCTACGGTGGTTGTACGTTTTCCGCCTTGGGTTATTGTTGACTTTCATCATAGCTTAAGGGGGTGGTATTGGATATGATACTTACTTTAATAATTATATTAATATTTTTATTTATAATTATATTAAAAGCTTTAAGTTTAAAAACTAAACTTTTAGAATTTGAACTTAATGTGGGTATTAAATGTTTTAAATTATATTTTAAGACAAATGAAAAAAGCACTCCATCCGACCAAGAATAGTTGTGCTTTTTCAGTTGATTATATTTTTATTTAAATAAATCAATCCAATAGCCCTAAAACTAAAACGTTCTAAGGATTGCTTAGTGTTAAGAGCACTAAGCTTTTCTTATTAAAATTCTTAGAAACTTGTTACTATAGAATCCTTTATTCTTTAGCTAATATAAGTAAGTTCTTATTTAGCTTTGCATAAGTTAGATTTACTAAATCAAAGATTTAGAATCTTACTTATATTATATCAAATTTTTATGAAAAATAAACATCAAATTTATGAATGAACATTCAATTAAAACTTTGAATCCATTACTATATAAAATGAAATTTCAATAAATAAAAAATCAATAAATAAAAAATCAATAAATAAAAAATCAATAAATAAAAAATCAATAAATAAAAAATCCAAAGGAGCCATACTTAAACTAATTTTAAGATAGCTCCTTTATCTATTTAAAGAGATGTATATGAAAAAAGTTATTAGCTAAAATAATCTACCCCAGGGGACCAAAAATTTACAGTTTAAAAATCATCCCCAGGGGACCAAAAATTTACAATTTTAGTATTGCTACATCCTTAGCTTTTAACACTAATTTATTCTTTATAATTTCATTACCAGTGCCATTATCATTATCATTACCATTACTATTACTAACACCACTTAAAAGATTAATATATTCTTTATTATCATCAAGCATTATAGTAACTTCACTATCATTGTGGTTTAAAATAAATGTTAATGAATAATTATCTTTATGTCTTGTTGTAATTTCTATTCCATCTATAGGTTTTATTCCTGATAATAAGTTATTCTTCTTTGCTAGATTTAGTGCAAAGTCATTTAAAAATTCTTGTTCAGGATTAGAGCAAATATAGTAAGCTAATCCATCACCATACTTATTATAAGTAAAGACTGGCGTATCCTTATAGAAATCAGAGCCATAAACTGCAAGAATTTCAGCACTTTCTATATTAATAATATCGAAAACCATATTGCAATTATAAGTATCCTTCATGGAATCTAATTTTGATACAAAATTAATTGAATTGTTAACTTCTGGTGGAAGAGCATCTATTTCTTCTACCCATAGGCCAAGCATATCTCTTAATTCTGCTGGATATCCACCAAGTTGAACTAAATCACTTTCATTTACATATCCACTAAAGTAAGTAGTGATAAAGGTTCCACCCTTTGAAACAAAGTTCTTAATATTATCAGCTACACCTTCTTTTAACATATATAAAACAGGAGCTAGTACAACAGAGTACTTTGATAAATCTTCATTAGGCTCTACAAAGTCTACTGCAATATTTAAGTTATGGAATGCCTTATAATACTTTTCTATTTGTTCTACATATCTAAGGCTAATAGATGGGCCACTTGAGAATTCTACTGCCCACCAGTTATCCCAATCAAAAACTATTGCTACCTTTGCATCATATTTTGAATCAATTATAGTATCTCCTAGAGATTGAAGCTCTTCGCCAAGTTCTGCACATTCCTTAAAAATTCTAGTATTTTCATGGCCTGCATGAGAAATAACAGCACCATGGTATTTTTCACAAGCACCAATGGATTGTCTCATTTGGAAGAACATAACTGTATCAGCACCATGAGCAAGGGCTTGATAACTCCAAAGTCTCATAACACCAGGGCGTTTTGAACTATTATAAGGCTGCCAATTTTGTTGATTAGGTGTTTGCTCTATTAACATAAAAGGCTCATCCTTTTTTAAACTTCTCATTAAGTCGTGACGGAAGGAAATATCACTTGGAGTTGCATTTAATCCAGGATAGTTATCCCAAGAAACTATATCCATATACTTAGCCCATTTGAAATAATCTAAAGGCTTAAAAGTTCCCATTAAGTTAGTTGTAATCTTTATGTCTGGAGTTATAGCTTTTATAGCTTCATATTCTCCTAAGTAACATTGAAGAATTGAGTCAGACATAAATCTATTGTAATCTATAGCCATACCTTGGAAGGTAGTACATTGCTTATCATATCCATTCCACATTTCACTTAAATCTGAAGGCGCAACTATTTCATCAAAGCTATAAAGAGTATGTCCCCAGAAATTCATATTCCAAGCTTTATTAACTTCTTCAATAGTTTTATATTTATTTTCAACCCATTCCTTAAATTTATTTTCACAATGATCACAATAACAATAGTTAGCATATTCATTACTTATATGCCAAGCAATTATATTTGGGTAATCTTTATATCTTTCAGCAAGCTTTGTGGCAAGGTTTACAGAAAACTCACGATATTTTTCACTATTTGGGCAGAAGTTAGCTCTTCCTCCAAATTTTCTTTTTCTTCCTTGAAAATCCGTTGGTAATATTTCAGGATATTTTTTTGCCATCCAAGTTGGTTGAACTACTGTTGATGTAGCTAAACAAACATAAATATTATTTTCTTTTAAAACATCTAGAATATCATCAAGCCATTGAAAGTCATAGGTATCTTCATCAGGCTGTAAAAGAGCCCAACTAAATACAGGTAGGGTAACAGTATTTATATTAGCAAGCTTAAAAAATTCAATATCCTCTATTATAGTTTCCTTTGGCCATTGATCTGGATTATAATCTCCACCATAAAGAATAAAAGGTGTTTTTTTACTAATCATAATAGACCTCCTTATACAATATAGATAATTAAATTTTAATGGTAAAAAATTTTTTAAAATACACTATTAATTACATTTAATATATAGATATAATTAGTGATTTAAAAAGATGATATTATTTACATAATTAGCTTCTTGAATTAAAATGAATATAATATATACTTTTTGGAGATAAAGATATGTTTAATTTTAATAAGAATAATATAACTAGAGCTATAGTAAATAATTTAAAAATAAGAACTAAGCTTTTAATTGTATATTTTACAATAGTTGCAGTAACTGTTCTTACAGTTGGAGTTTATTTAACTACTAATATGAGGGATATAGTAATAGAAAATTCTAAGAAGGATGCAAGGGCTAATTCCAATCAAATAAAGCAAAGATTAATTGAAACTTTAAGATTAGCAACATCTACATCAGATATGATATATCAAGATGAAAATTTACATAAAATAGTTAAAACTAAGTATGAAAGCTATGGAGAAAATGTGAAGGTTTATAATGAGTATCCAATCCTAAGCAATTATTTAAGGTATTATAATGATTTATCTAATATTAGGCTTTATGTTGATAATGATTCCATTTTAGATAATTCTAATATAGTAAAAGTAAATAATGAGGTAAGAAATAGCTCCTGGTATAAAAAGGCAAGAGAAGATAAAGGAGTAATAACATGGCTATATAGATATGATGAAATATCTAAAGATTATAGTCTATCACTTATTAGAGATATTTCTTCAGATGTTGATGGCCATATTGGAGTATTAGTAATAAGTATTCAAACATCAAAATTTAGAAAATTAATTTCTGAACAACCTTATCCAATTACTATTTTAATAGATGGAACTGTAGTAGTTTCAGGAGAATATGAAGAAGGTAGCAAGGTTATAATTGTATATAATCAAGATGAAGTAGACTATTACAATAGTAAAAAGGAAGAGGTAAGCACAAAAAATAGTTATGCAATTTCAGATAAATTCAAGGTGGATAAATCCTTTAACAATATTTTTGAAGTAATTGTAAGTGTACCTATTTATAAAATAATGGCTCAATCCAGAGATGCTGTAAATAAAAGTATAGCTATAATTTCTATAACTATAACAATATCATTAGTAATTATACTTTACTTCTCAAAACAATTTTCCAAAAGGTTTGGAATTTTAAATGAAGAAATGTCAAAGGTGGTAGAAGGTAATTTTGAAATTAAGGAAAGTATAGATGGAAATGATGAAATTGCTGGACTTTACAAAAATTTATATACCATGGTAGATAGCATTAAAAATCTTATTAATGAGGTTTATGTTAAAGAAATAGAGCAAAAGAAACTTATTGTTAAACAAAAGGATGCAGAATTTAAAATGCTTGCAAGCCAAATAAATCCACACTTTTTATATAATACCTTAGAAACTATTAGAATGAGAGCTTTTTGTAATGGAGATAGAGAGCTTGCAGATATAGTTAAAAAGTTAGGAAAGATAATGAGAAGAAATTTAGAGGTGACAAATGAAGTAGTTACATTAAAGTCAGAGCTAGATATGATTCAAAATTATTTAGAAATTCAAAGCTTAAGATTTAAGGGAAAGGTTGAATATGACTTTAGATTAGAAGTAGACCCAGAAGAATATTTAATTTTACCTTTATTGCTTCAGCCAATAGTAGAAAATGCTTTTGTTCATGGCCTTGAGTCTAGTACTAAATTAGGGAAAATAGAAGTATCAATTTATGATGAAGTTGGCTATCTAATAGTTGAGATTTCAGATAATGGAGTAGGGATTACTAAAGAAAAATTAGATTATATAAACGGAAAACTAGACAATTATCAGAATAATAACAAAAAGAGTATAGGTATTAGCAATGTTAATGAAAGAATAAAAATGTTCTATGGAGAAGAATATGGGTTATATATATTAAGTTCACTTGATATTGGTACTAAGGTAATTATTTTATTACCAAGTAAGAAAGGAGAAATTAATAGTGCTTAAGGTATTGATAATTGATGACGAGCCTTATGTAAGAGAAGGATTAAAATACATTATAGATTGGAAGGCAAATGGGTTTGAAGTTTGTGGTGAAGCTTCTAATGGAGATGAAGGTTATGATAGAATTTTAGAATTAAAACCAGATGTTATATTATTAGATATTCAAATGCCAGGAAGGCAAGGACTGGATATATTAAAGGATATAAGAAACAAAGGTGTCAATGGAAAATTCATTATAATAAGTGGTTATTCAAATTTCGATTATGCAAAGAAAGCCATAAGGTATGGGGTTAAGGATTATTTATTAAAGCCTATTGAAGAAGAAGAGCTTCTAGAAATAGTACTTAAACTAAAAAAAGAAATAGAAGAAGAGAAAAAAAGTCAAAGCTATCTAGAGCAAAATAAGACTGCACTAAGACATTATTTATTGGGACAACTTATATTAAATAAAGAAATTAAAGAATATGAAGATGTGAATAAGGTATTAAATCACAAAGGAACCGTCCAAGTTGCCCTAATTAGTAATTCTTCAAATCAATATAATTTTGATAATATATTAAAAATTGAGGAAGTATTAATTAATAATTTAGATGAAAAAGAAAATATTGATGTTATAAAGCTAGAAGATAAAATAGCCTTAGTTATTAGAAATATAAATTCAAACTATGCAAATAAATTATTAAATAAAATAAAGAATAAATTAGATCAGGAATTAGAAAGTAATAATTTCATTGCTTTAGGAGAAGAAGTTAGTGATATAGAGGAGATATATTCATCTTATAGAAGTGCAAAAAAGCTAACTAATCATAAATTTTTATTTAATACTTTAGATGTTGCATCAAATTCACAAATGGATAATAAAAATGCAAATATCAACCTAGATAAAAAGGAGATTTTAAATTCTATATATACCTATTTAGAAATTGGCCAGTTAGAAAGCTTTAATGAATATGTTAGCTTACTAAAAAAGTTTATTAGAGATAATTGGTACAAGGAAAATGAATCAAAGGTCCTTATCACTAAAAGTCTTTTGGATTTTAGCGATAAATTAAAAAAGGATTATAGCCTTTTATTTAAAAATAAAAATATATGTGAAGAAATAATAGATGAAATATATAAGAGGGATAGCTTAGAAGATGTAATAAATGTACTTAAAAAAGGTTTAATGGAAATATCAAAGGAAATAAGTATAAATTCCAATAATTCTTCTATTAAGAGAATAGTTAAATATGTAGATACTAACTATTATAAGGATTTAAAGCTAGAAACCTTAGCAGAAATATTTAATTATAATAGTGCTTACTTAGGAAAGATTTTCAAAAATTATACAGGGGTATCCTTTAATACTTATTTAGACAAGCGTAGAATAGATGAAGGTAAAAAGCTTTTATTAGAAAAGAATTTAAAGGTTTATGAAGTTTGTGAGCTAATTGGATATAAAAATATAGATTATTTTCATAGTAAATTTAAAAAGTATGTGGGAGTAAGTCCATTAAACTATAAAAAACAAAAAGAAGTAACAAAGTAGGGGGATTATTTATATGGGTAACAATTCAGGTATAAAAAGCAATAGAACATATTATTTAACTACGAAGCTTATATATATATTTATGACTAATATATATTTTTTACTAGCAATATCTCCATTTATACTTTATTTCATTTTAGCTGGTAGCAATCTTTCAATTTACATATTATCATTTTTAGGAGTATTAATTGGACCAGCTATTTCCACTGTGTTTTCAGTTTTAGGCAGATTGATTAAAGGTAAAGAAACAGAGTTCCATAAGGATTTTTTATATTTTTATAAATTAAACTTTTTACAAGGGATTTTTGCTAGTACCATAATTAGTATCATACTTTTAATGAGTTATTTAGATATAGAATATTTTTTCAAGGTTGGAATTAATATAGTTTCATATATTTTTATAGGAATAGCTATATTTACACTAGCAATAAGTATATACGTCTTTCCTATTATAGCTAGAATAAGTGCTAAAACCATGGATGTATTTAGGCTTTCAATTAAGCTAACTCTTAAGAAATTTTATATACCACTTACTGTTTTATCAGTAACAATAATAGCTTTATTTACAATAAAATTCTTAAAAATAGCCTTAGTTGGAGTATTGTTTGGACCAATAGCCTTAGCTTATTTAATATTATTTTTAGAAAAAAATATACTAATAGAAGCAGAAGAATACTTAAAAGAGAAATATAAATATCTAACAGAAAATAAAAAAATAGAAACAGAAGAGTTAGAAACAGAAGATATAGAAAATGAAGAACTAGAAGAAATCCAAGAAATAGAAGTAATAGAAATAGAAGAAATTGAAGTAATAGAAGAAATAGAACCTTTGGAAAATGAAAAAATGAAAGAATTAAAAAATGAAAAAATGAAGGGATTAGAAAATTAAGCAATTAAGAATTGGAAAAATTAAAGATTTATTGTGAAAACTCCTAAGGGAGTTTTTTCATTATCTTTTTTGGCTTGTAATTGAACATATGTAAGTTTGCCATGACTTGGAGGTACGACGGAATAAGCAAGCTTACATATGTTCAATTTATTTTTCTCTAATTTTTATATGAAAACATATACATTTTTATAGGTATGAAGAGGCCATAGAAAATATTATTATTTTATTAACAGTTGAAGTAAAGGTTAAGAAAATGGAGGGATAAATATGCAGCTGATGAAGAATGCAGACTTAATAACAGAAAAAGAAATTAATATTAAAAAGAAGAAATTAACGTGGAAAAATTTAAAGAAGCAATGGGTATTAATAGCAATGTCCTTCCCCTTTGTAGTTTGGGTAATTATTTTTAAGTACTTACCTTTATTTGGATGGAGTATGGCTTTTCAGAACTATAAACCACAATTATCCTTTTTTGAACAGGATTGGGTAGGTTTTAAGCACTTTATAGATTTATTTAATGAACCACTATTTTATGAATCCTTAAAAAATACTCTAGGAATGAGTATTTTAGGATTAGTATTTGGAACAACATCTGCAATTTTGTTTGCATTATTATTAAATGAACTTAGATATACAAGATTCAAAAAGATGGTACAAACTATTTCATATTTACCTCATTTTATATCTTGGGTTGTTGCAGCTGCTTTAGTAACAAATATTTTATCTCAAACAGGAGTAGTAAATGAGATATTAATGAATTTAAATATAATTTCAGAGCCAATTAAATTTTTACAAAATCAAAATATGTTTTGGGGAATAGTTACAGTTTCAGATGTGTGGAAGGAAATGGGATGGAATGCCATTATATACTTAGCAGCAATGACAGCAATAGATCCAGAACTTTATGATGCAGCTAAAGTTGACGGAGCAGGAAGATTTAGAAGAATGTATAGTATTACCTTACCATTAATAAAGAGTACAATATTAGTTTTATTAATAATGAGTATAGGAAATCTATTAAATATTGGATTTGAAAAGCAAATTTTACTTAGCAATCCTACAGTAGCAAGTAAGGCTTTAGTAATTGATAAATATGCATTAGATTATGGTATTGGAATGTTTAGATATTCCTTTGGTACAGCAATTGGTATCTTCAAATCAGTTGTAGGAATTGTACTTATATTTATAGCTAATAATATTTCAAAGAAATTTAATGATGGAGAGGGAGGCTTACTAAAATAATAGTAAGGCTATGTAGGAGGTACTTGTATGAAATTAAAAAAGAAGAAAAATGAAACTGAAGCTTTTGATATAGTATTAATCTTTATAATGTTATTTATTGTAGTTATTACCTTATATCCATTCTTAAATGTGTTAGCAATTTCTTTAAATGACGCAACAGATACAGTAAAGGGCGGAATTCATATTTGGCCAAGAGAATTTACACTTCAAAACTATAAAGAAATTTTTAACGGTAGCACTAAATTGCCAAGAGCCTTTGTAAATTCAGTGTTAAGAACTGTAATTGGAACAATAACTGGTGTTATTGCAACTACAATGGTAGCTTTCACATTAAGTAGAAGAGACTTTATTTTTAATAAATTAGTAACTATGCTATTTGTAATAACAATGTATGTTGGTGGAGGGTTAATACCAGAATACCTAGTAGTAAGACAATTAGGACTAGTAAATAACTTTGCAGTTTATATTTTACCAGGATTAATTTCTGCATTTAATGTTATCGTTATAAGATCCTTTATGGATGGACTTCCAGAAGCATTATATGAATCAGCATCAATAGATGGTGCTAATGATTGGACTGTATTTACAAAAATAGTATTCCCGCTATGTCTTCCAGTTATAGCAACTATTGCATTATTTATAGCTGTTAGTCAATGGAATAGCTGGTTTGATACTTATATATATGCAAGAACAAATGATAGCTTAACAACTCTGCAATATGAACTTATGAAAATAATGGATAATGCAGCAGCAACAGTAGATATTCATAATCCAAATTTACAAAATACAGCTAGGTCAAATCCAGAATCAATAAAGATGGCAATAACAATGGTTGCAACAATTCCAATTTTATTAGTATATCCATTTGTACAAAAGTATTTTGTTTCAGGAATGACATTAGGAGCAGTTAAGAGCTAAGTAAAATTGAATAGGGCAGAGTAAATAGAGAAGAGTGAATAGAGAAAAGTGAATAGAGAAGAGTGAATAGCTAGGGAATATGCTGATTAAGTATCGTATGATTTGAAAATATGTAGACAGTATAAAGGTTTTTTTGATAAGGTAAATTAATAATTGAAATAATATGTTAAACATAAGGTTTCTGGGGTTATATTATGAAACCTTGTTTATATAAATTGTAAAAATATGGTCCCCTGGGGACTAAAAATATGGTCCCCTGGGGTAAATTAAATTTTAGGAGGGTAAATATGAAAAAGAAAAAAATATTTTCTTTATTATTGGCAGGTTTAGTTACCACATCAGTTTTTGTTGGTTGTGGTAAAAAGGACAATGGCTCAACTACAGCTGGAGGAAGTAAGGAACCTATAACATTTACTATTTTCTCAGCAGATTTAACAGAGGATATTGCCTTTACAGATGATGTAGCTAAGAAGATTACGGAGTTAACTGGTGTTACATTGAAATTTGAACATCCAGTAGCAGGAGATACACAAGCAGTTCCACTTATGATAGCAGGAGGAGAGTATCCAGATTTAATTTATGCAAAAGGAGATACATCTAAGTTAATTGATGCAGGAGCTGTAATTGATTTAAATGATTATATCGAAGAAAAAGGAACTAATTTAAAGGCATTATATGGAGATCAATTAAATAGATTAAGATATAGTAATGAAAATCCATCAATATATACAGTAGGTACTTATGGAGTTGTAAATAAAGTATTTGCACCATCAGGTAATATGCAAATTCAACACCAAGCTTTAAAAGAACTTGGATATCCAGAAATAAAGAGTTTAGCTGATTATGAAAAAGCTTTAAAAGATTATTTAGCAAAGAGTCCTACAACAGAATCAGGAGAAAAAAGAATAGGCTTATCATTAATGGCTAGTGACTGGAGATGGTTACTAACTGTAGGTAATAAGGCTACCCTTACTGCAGGTTATCCTGATGATGGACAATTTGTTGTAGATGATAAAACTGGAGAAGCAACATATAAATTCTCACTTGATGAGTCAAGAGAATATTTTAGATGGTTAAATGGCATGAATGCTCAAGGACTACTAGATCCAGAATCCTTCACTCAAAAGGAAGATACTTATAAGGCTAAAATTGCTGCAGGTAGAGTAGTTGGATTATCTGATGAAGATTGGGATTATCAAGCATCAGTAACAAGTCTAATTGCAGAAGGTAAAGATGAATTAACATATGCTAAGCTTCCAGTTGTAATGGATCCAGCTAAGCATAAAGCTCAAAGCTTAAAAGATTATGGATTTAGTGGTGGTTGGGGAGTTGCAATTACATCAAGCAATAAAGATCCAGAAAGAGCCTTTGAATTCTTAGATTGGTTAGCTTCAGATGAAGCACAAATTTTATTAAACTGGGGAGTAGAAGGAACTCACTATAAAGTTAATGCAGAAGGAAAGAGAGAATTCCTACCAGAAATTCAAGAACAAAGAAATACAGATGCTGATTTTTCTAAGAAAACAGGAGTAGGAAAGTATGTATATCCATTCCCACAAAGAGGTGTTGGAGCTTTAGATGCAAATGGAGACTCATATTCACCAGATACATTAGAAAATAAAATAGCAAATTACACAGAAGCTGAAAAAGAAACATTAGCAGCTTATGGTGTAAAATCTTGGCCAGATTTATTCCCATCAGCTGAAGAACTAGGTATATCTAACCATGGACAAGTATGGCAATTAAATATACCAAGTGATAGTGATATAGCTATAATTCAAAAGAAAGCTGATGATTATACTCAACAAGCAATAACTCAAGCTATATTAGGAAAACCAGAAGATTTTGATAAAGCTTATGATGAAATAGTTAATACACTAAAGAGTTATGATATAGATAAATTAAATACTCAAATGACAGCATTAATTAAAGATAGATTAGAATTATGGAATAAGTAGTGTGCTTACGCACAATTAAAAATATAAAATTTTTAATCTGAGGCTGTTGAGACAGCCTCTTTTTAAATTTAAAGTACTTTATAATCAAACAAATCAAAATCAGCTATATTATTTGTTGCATGTCCATTACTACTAGCAAAGATTCCTATATATGTTCCTACAAAGCCTCCAGCTATATCTGAACTTAATATGCGCCCATCAATATTATCAATTAAAAGCTTCATATTATTTATGGAGTTACCATAATAGAAACTATAATTTTGGTTAATGGCATTTATTTTTAAGTAAATCCTATCTGAATCAAAGATTTTTTCTATTACAGTACTTTCTATATTTTTAATTTTATAATCTCCATTTTTATCTTCATAGCTTTCAGAAATAGATTTTACTAATCTTATTACCTTTTCAGAATTAATAATGGAATACTCAAGTCTATATTGAAAATTATTATTTTGTATTAAAGCAAGACCAGCTACTTCAAAATCCTTTTGTGGATTAAATTCCATTAAAGTATTTACTTCAAAATTAATGTGTTGTTGACGCCTTCCAATAAAACTTGGTGGCTCATTAAGATCATATAAACTATTAGAAGTATCATAATCTAATATATCTACTAATCTTTTAGGTTTCAATTTTAATCTTAAAAAACCAGGTCTTTCACTAAGACTATAAAATTTATCCTTTGGTGTACGAATAGAATTCCAAGTGAAATTTAAAGTTTCATTATCAAAATCATCTCTAAGAGATAAATTCTCTACTGGGGAATAGGGTAAATTAGGACTAACATAGGTGTTTTCTATTTTCCCAGTTCCAGCACTAACAATAGGCCATCCATCCTCCCATTCTACAGGAATTAGAAAGGTTTCTCTGCCAAGATTTTTATAATATCCACCATAAGGACGAGAAGCAAGAGCCACCATCCACCATTCACCATTTTGAGTTTCAATTAAATCTGCATGTCCAGGATTAGAAATAGGATACTTTTTCCCAAGATGGCGATGAGTTAAAATAGGATTTCCTTCATAACCTTCATAAGGTCCAAAAACATTTTTACTTCTAGCAATTGTTACAGCATGAAAATGTTCTGTGCCACCTTCTGCAATCATAAGATAGTAATAATTATCTATTTTATATATATGTGGTCCTTCTGGATATTTAGCATTTTTTAAGGCACCTCTCCAAAGGCCAAACCTTTCTCCAACTAACTGCATAGTTTTTAAATCTAATTCTTGACAATATATTTCACTTTCATGAAATTCCACAGCATCTACAGCCTGTGCTGTACCTGTATAATAAACCTTTCCATCATCATCAAAGAATAATGAAGGATCAATTCCAGGGGTATCATTAATCCAATGGGGGTCTGACCAAGGGCCTTTAGGATCTGTAGCAGTTACAATGAAATTACCACCATTACCTATATTAGTAGTAATAACATAGAATACTCCTTGATGATATCTAATTGTAGGAGCATATATTCCGCCAGAAATACCAATTCCATCTAATTTAAGTTGAGATGGTCTATCTAGAACGTGTCCAATTTGTTCCCAATTAACAAGATCTTTACTATGGAATATTGGAACACCAGGGAAATATGCAAAAGAGGATGTGATTAAGTAATAGTCATCATTAACTCTACATATTGAAGGATCTGGATAAAATCCAGGAAGAATAGGATTATTAAAAGTCCTTTTTTCTTTATTCATATTTTCACCTCTTAAAGTTTTACTTAGTATATCTTAATAATTTTTATATTTAATATTATCCTTTATGAAATTATTAAGATAATTATATGGTGAATTGAAAAGTTAAAAAAGCGTGAAAAATACACTTTAAATACAAGGAAAATTTAATATTTTAAATTACCACCTAATGGTATTTTAAGGTCTTTTATTTTTTCTTTTCTATTATATAATAATAGTAAGTAAAATTATAGCAAAGGAGAAAAAGATGGATAATAAGGGAATAGTATTTTTTGATGTAGATGGAACCCTAATAGATTGGACAAAAAAGATATATGATCCAACAAAAGCAACAAAGTTAGCTATAGAAAAGCTAAGAGAAAATGGCTATTTAACTGTATTAGCAACAGGAAGACCAATGAATTGTGTACATAAAGCAATATTAGATTTAGGTTTAAATGGATATGTTGCTTCAAATGGTGCCTATTTAGAAATAAATAATAAAATTTTATTTAATGAAACTTTAGATAATAAGGAGCTTAAAGAATTATTAGATTTCCTAGAAGAAAATAATGTAGTTTATATGCTTGAGGGACAAGAATGCAATTATGTTTTAGATATGAAAGATGAAAAGCTATCAAGCTTTGTAGAAGCAGCTAATTTAGATAAAAATAATTTCAAAGAAGATTGGGATAAAGAAACTGTTAAAGTTAGCAAAATAATAGCTATATCCTATGATGAAAATTCCTTCAATTTAGTTTTCGAAAAATTCAGAGAAAAAGATTATGCTTTTATGTCAAACTTAAGCAATGGTGGAGTTTTCGAAATATATAAAGCTAAATATTCAAAGGGATATGGAGTTGAACACCTATTAAATTTATTAGACATAAGTAAAGATAAAGCCTATGCCTTTGGTGATGGTGAAAACGACATAGAGATGTTCCAAGCTGTAAAGTACGGAATTGCAATGGGTGACCACCATGAGAGATTAAAAAAGTATGCTTATGATTTCACAGAAAATGTAGAAAATGAAGGAATAGAAAAAGGACTGAGAAGATTAAATTTAATTTAATCAATGAAGAATGAAGAATGTAGAATTAAGGAAAAAACTCCTGCGGAGTTTTAGTGAATGAAAAAATGAAGAGCCTCTTTGCTGAAGCAAAATTGGCATGAAATAATGAAAAGATTAAAAAAGTAAGAAGTCTTCATTCTTTAATTCTTTCATTAATAATTTTACATTTTACATTATTAATTACTGCCGTAAGGCAGTTTGAGGGGGGTTAAAATGAGAGTTGCAATAATTGGCCTTGGCGCCATTGCTAAAAAAGCTTATTTACCAATTTTATCTTCTATGGAGGATATTGAGCTTTTGATATCAACTAGGAATAAAAAGGTTTTAGAAGAGGTATCTAATAAATATAAAATAGACAGAGCTTATAATGTATTAGATAACTTATTAAAAGAAGATTTTGATGCTGCTATAATTTCCACTCATGCTGATGGGCATTATGAAATAGCTAAAAAGTTGTTGAATAAGGGTGTTAATGTATATATAGATAAGCCATTAACCTATAATCTTAAGACAAGTGTTGAAATAGCTGAGCTGGCTAAGAAAAATAATTTAATTGCTATGGTTGGTTTTAATAGGAGATTTTGTCCAAAGGTTAGGGAGCTTAAGAATAAGGGCAAGGCTGATATTATTATTATGGAGAAAAATAGAGAGTATCCACCTGGTGATATCAGAAAATTTATTGTAGAAGATTTTATACATGTTGTTGATACTTTAAGATTTTTAATGGATGATGAAGTGAAGAAAATGGATGTTAATTTCTCTAAGGAAAATAATAATCTAAAAAATGTAGTTGTTACATTTAAGGGAGATAAAACAACTGCTATTGGAGTAATGAATAGAACTGCTGGTATAACAGAAGAAAATATCGAATACATGGTAAAAGGTAATAAATATTTAGTGGAAGATTTAGTAGATTTCTTTAAAATTAATAATAAAGGAAAAGTGAAAACAACTTATGGTGGTTGGGAAAATACTCTTTACAAAAGGGGCTTTGAGGATTTAATTACTCATTTCCTAGATTCAGTAAAAGAGGGTAAGGAACCAAATCCATCAATTGAAGATTCAATAATAACTCATAAATTATGTGAATATATAGTAAACCAAATAAATAATAATTAGTTAATTTGGCTAGAATAGTTTTAATTAATTAAGTAAAGCTAGTAAAGAAAAATATAATTAATTAACAAGTAGTTAGTTTTGAATAAAATCATTACTAGCTACTTTTTTTATTTTATAAATTCCTTTCCTTACGTATATGAGGATATAGATATTATAAGTTCCAGAAGTACTAATTAAGAGGTATATTATCATTAAATTGGCACTTAAAATGATTAAGTCATCTGAATATTAATTAAATAAAGTTTACAAATACAATATTGAAAATAAATTTAATTTATTATATAATATAATTAAGTTAAACGATTTCAAAAACGTAATTTTTAGTACCATTTATAAGTAGATACTAAACTAGTTAATTACTTATTTAACTAGTTTTATATATATTTAAAAAATGAGGGGAGCCAATAAATATTTATATGTTTATTGCCAATCTTCAAGAAAGGAGGTAAATATGAGTATTGTCTTTACTAGAGTAGAGGAAAGATTGCTACATGGACAAGTTATTACTGCTTGGGCTAAATCAATTAATTTTGATACATTTGTAGTAGTTGATGATGAATCTGCAAGTAATGGCATTCTAAAAAGCTTACTAGAAATGGCATGCCCTAAAGGAAAAAAATTATACGTTTTTGATGAAAAAACAGCAGTAGAGAAAATTAATGCTATAAAAGGAAAGATATTTTTAATTGTAAAAAGTCCAACTACAATCCTATCTCTATTAAATAATGGATTGATAATAGACAGAGTAAATATTGGAAGCGTTCATTTTAAGCCAGATAAAAAAGAAATATATAAAACTGTCTACCTTTCAGAAGAAGAAGTAAATGCCTTGAAAGAAATTACTGATAGAGGTATTACATGTGAAATACAAAAGCTGCCAACTGAATCTAAAAAAAATATTTTAAGTTTATTATAAAAGGGGGATTTCATTATGTCATTGGTACAAGCTTTGTTAATAGCCATCGTAATGGGACTTTTACTTACTGAAAATTTAGGATATGGTCATATTCAAATTAGCCGTCCAGTATTTGCAGGGCCTCTTATTGGATTGTTGATGGGAGATTTAAGAACAGGATTAATAGTTGGAGGAACTGTTGAATTAATGTTTATGGGAGTTTTCCCAGTTGGAGGTAGTGTACCACCAAATGCACAATTTGCAGGGATGATGTCAACAGTGTTGGCTATAGCTAGTGGTAGCAAACCAGAAGTAGGTATTGCATTAGCATATCCGATAGGAGTATTTGCTCAATTCGTATTGCTTCTTGACTATAATCTAAATTTAGTATTCATTCATGGAGCTGATAGAAAAATTAAAGAGGGAAATATTGACTCAGTAAATTCTCATTTGTATATGTGTATTTTAGGTATATTCTTAACTTGGACATTTTCAGCATTTTTAGGAACTTATTTTGGAGCAACATGGGTAGAAAGCTTATATAATGCTTTACCAGAATTCATTAGGAGAGGTCTTAGTGTTGCAGGAGGCATAATGCCAGCAATGGGAATGGCAATGCTTTTAAAGATGATGGATTTCAAAAAATTATGGTGTTTCTTTGCAATTGGATATGTATTATCAGCATATTTAGGATTAAGTATATTAGCAATAGCTATATTAAGTATAGCTGTAGTTGTAGCTATTAATATTTTAGGAAAGAACAATGAAGAAACAGTAGAAGAAACAGTAGAAGAGGAAGCCTTAGAAAAACAACAAGCACCACAACAAACTACTATACTAACTAAAAAAGATTTAAATAGAATAAATAGACGTTCATATCTTTTATCTGCATGTTTAAATTATGAAAGGTATCAAGGATTAGGTTATTGTTATACAATTTTACCAGCTTTAAAGAAATTATATAAAGGTGATGACTTAAAGGAAGCAGTTGCTAGGAATACTGAATTCTATAATTCTCACTTATGGGCTAATAACCTTGTTGTAGGTGTTAGTATTGCTCTTGAAGAACAAAGAGCATTAGGACAACCTATATCTGGTCAAGTTATTTCAGCTACTAAAGCAGGATTAATGGGACCTTTAGCAGGATTAGGAGATTCATTCTTCAAAGGTGTTGTAGTAACAATTACTGGAGCATTTGCAGCTTCTTTAGCTATTGATGGTAATCCTATTGCACCATTTGTTTTTATCATACCAAATTTAATAATATGTATATTAACTAAGTACTATGGAACAATGTATGGATATAAATTCGGTACAAATGTTATTATGAAACTTAAACAAACTAATGTTATTCAAAAACTTATTGATGCTTCAACAATAGTTGGATTAATGGTTGCTGCTGGTTTAGTAACAAATTATGTAAAGATGTCTTTAACAACAGTACTAAATTTTGGCGGAAAAGAAATAATTTTAGATGATTTAGTAAACTCACTATTACCTAAATTATTACCTTATGCAATGGTATTTTTATACTACTATATTATTAAAAAGTGGTCTAAGAAAGGACTATATATAACTTTAATATTAACATTTGCCATAGGTATTTTAGGCGCATTCTTTAATATTTTATAAATATTTAATATGAGGTGATTAAGAAAAATGAGTTTTATGTTTAAGCCCTTAGATTATGATGATTATTCAGCCATTAATAGACCTAAGATAATAAACGATTATTCTTCAAGTATTGGATATGGAAATATAGAGGTAGCTAGAAAAATTGTTAATTCTATAGATAGTATAGTGGATAAAAAACATAAAGCCCTTGTTTTGATTGATGGATATATTAGTGCTAATTTTGATTTATGTATTAATTTAATTACACAAATATTAGCTAAAGGCAGTTATAAATATAAGCCAATCAATATGAAGAATCTATATAAACATAAAGAAGAATTAGAGGATATGTTTAAAGAAAACTTGCCTAATAAGTCAGATGAAGATCCAGTATGTTTGTTCGGAAAAGTTTTTGATGGAACCTTTGATGATATATTTATAAAGGAAAAAGTTAAAGATACTTTAAACTATATAAATATGAATAAAGATGAGGTGCTAATATTATATGGACACGGAGCTGCATCTGATACCTTCAAAGATGTATCAGATTTGATAGTTTATATAGATATAACACCCAAAACAGCAGCAATAAGAGCTAGAGAAGGTAATTATTCCAATATTGGAGATGATTATGCTAGGCCATTTAGTGAACTAATGAGAAGAAATTACTATATAGATTTTGAACTTGAAGTTAATTTACGTAAACAACTATTACAAGAAGATAAAATTGACGAATATATTTGTGGAGATCATGATAATAAATTAATGCTATTGGAAAAAGATGCTTTTAATGAAATTTTGAAAGAGCTTAGCAAATATCCTTTTAGATGTAAACCTGTATATTTAGAAGGGGTATGGGGAGGAGAATATATACGTAAAGTTAGAAATTTAGATGTTAAAGCCAATAATATAGCATGGATTTTTGATATGATTCCAATGGAAGTAAGTGTTTTAGTAGAATATAAGGATAATATCTTTGAATTCCCTTTTGCAACATTTTTTAACAAATATCCTTATGATATAATGGGTAAAGAATGTACAGAAAGATTTGGTGGATATTTCCCAATAAGATGTAATTATGATGATACATTTCATAGTAATGGAAATATGTCAATACAAGTACATCCAAATGGTGAATTTGTTAAAGCTAATTATAATGATAAGGGTAGTCAGGATGAAGCCTATTATGTAATTGCTACTGGTCATGATGCTAAGACCTATGTTGGATTCAAAGAAGATGCGAATATTGATGAGTTCTTTAATAAGGCACATGAATCAGAGATAAGTGGTAAGGATGTTGATTACAAGAAATACATTAATAATATACCATCTACACCAGGTAGACAAATAATGATTCCAGCAGGAACTATACACTCATCAGGACAAAATCAATTTATTCTAGAGCTAGGTAGCCTAACAATAGGATCATATACTTTTAAAATTTATGATTATAATAGGTTAGATAGTGATGGAAATAAGAGACCAATACATTTGATTAATGGTAAGAAAGTAGTAGATAGAAATAGAAGGTCTAACTGGGTAAATAATAATATAGCAATTGAACCTATTTTAACTGAAGAAGGAACTGGATATAAAGAATATCTTGTGGGAAATACAGATTTAATGTATTATCAAACAAAGCGTGTTGAGATAGAAACAGGTCATAAAGTAAGCTTTAAAAATAATAATCAATTTACTATTTTAACTTTAGTTGATGGGGAAAAAGCAAGTATTTATTCTAAAGAAAATCCAGATTTCAAATATAATCAAAAATACTTAGATATTATTATTGTCCCAGCATCAATCCATGAATATGTTATAGAAAATAAAGGATATCAGCCTATAGTTGTTCATAAGGTTATGTTAAAGTAAAATCATTTAGTTTTAAAAATATAGTATAAAAAAGAAAAGAGGAGTCTTGTGAATAGTCTAATTTTAATTAAGAAGAATTATGATTTAATGACCAATACAGAAAAAATTATTGCAGACTATATATTGAAGAATAATGATGAGTTTGTAAAATCTAATATACATGATATGGCAGAAGAATTGAATATTTCATCAGCATCAATTTCAAAATTTGTAAAGAAATACTGCGATAAAACCTTTGCTCAATTAAAAATAGAATTAGCAGCTAATATTGAGAAGGAAGCTTATTCTAGGACAAATGAAATCTTTAATTGGGCTAATTCATTTGAAGAGATGCCAAATAACATAATGAACAGTATTTCGAAAATTTGTAATGATGTATATAAAGTGAATGGAATAGATCAATTTAGAAATGCAATTGAATTAATTAATAATGCTCATGCTATATATTTCTTTGGTATAGGCTCCTCTACTATAATAATTTCTGATTTTATACAAAAGCTAATGCGTATAAAAAAACTGTGTGTCTATAATACAGATAGTAATTATGGAGTTTTAAATTCTCGAATTGCAACTTCTAATGATGTTGTAATTGCAGTTTCCTTTAGTGGAAAAACTAAAGAAGTAAATTTAGCAGTTAGGGAAGCTAAAAAAAGTGGTGCAAAGTGTATTGCTATAACTAGAAATTCAAATAGTGAACTTGCTGAATTGGCTGATTTAATACTTGCAGTTCCAAGTACAGAGCTTAATGCAACAAGATTATCACCAATTTTTTCAAGGTATGGGCAACTATTTATAATAGATATATTATTTCTTGGTTTAGCAAAAAAGCAGACAGACTCAGTAGAGGAACTTTTAGAACAATATCAATCATTATTAGCTAAATTAAAATAATAATTATAAAAAAATTATACTAAGATATTTTAATAATATTTAGAACTCAGTTTTGGATATACAAATTCATTAATTAATGAAAGTTAAATAGTTAATCTGGAAGATGGGTGAGTATAATGGAAGAAATATTAATTTTAAAAAAGCCTCCATTAAATATGGAAGCAATTTGGGGGGATGGTACATTAGTTAGACGATATAATCTTGATGTTTCTCCAGATTTAGATATTAATAAATGCCCATTAGGAGGAGGATTTGGAAGTGACTGTATAATAACTAATGGCAAATATTCAGGGAAAAATTTGAAGTGGCTCTATGAAAATGATCCTTTATATTTTGGAAAGAAAGAAGAAAGAAAATACCATGATATGATGTCTATATCACTAAATGCCTGTTTTGCATCAGAAAATTTAAGTGTTCAGGTTCATCCTCGTGAAGATTGGGCTATGAAAAATCTTGGAATACATGGAAAATCAGAATGCTGGTATTTTCAAGAAACTACTCCAAACAACACTGTTATTTTTGGATGTAATGCTAAGTCATTAGAGGAATTAGATGATTACATAAAAAAAGAATTGTGGGAAGAATTATTAATAAGACATCCAATTGAAGCAGGATCTTTTTATGCTATAAAAGCAGGAACTATTCATTCAATTCAAAAAGGTAGCTTTTTTATAGAAATTTCTAATCCATGTCCTATAACATACAGAATTTATGATTATGATCGTTTAGATAGTAATGGCAATAAAAGAAAATTAGATATTGAAAAAGCAAAGAAAAATATATTAATACCAGATGAATATATAGAGTTCCAAGAAAAAGTTACTCAATATGAATCTATTAAGGAACGATTTATGGCAGACAATGAAGATTATTCTGCTTGGCTTTATAAGGTAGAGGGAAGGGGAAAAATTCCAAGGAAAAAACCTTTTTGTGGATGCTTTGTTATTACAGGAGAAGGTACTATTAATGGAATAAAGATAAAAGCGGGAGAAAGCTTTATGATAACAAGACATTGTGATGAATTCACCCTAGAAGGAAAGATGGACATAATTGCATGTCATGGATAAGTATATAAGATATTTTAAGAAATAAAAGAATACATGAGTAAAAATAATTTTATTATTAAAAATATTCAAAAGCATATGTTTGGAGTGATAAGTTTGATAGGAATATTATTAACATCCCATGGCAAGATGTGTGAAGGAATATTAGATAGCATGAAGATGATAGCAGGAGATAATTCTAATATATTTGTTTTAAAATTTCAAGAAGATAATGATTATATTAATGAACTGCATAAGCAATTAGATAAAATGAATGATGAATATAACTATGATGGAATACTAATATTTACAGATATTAGGAGCGGAACTCCATTTAATGAAAGTTATAAATATATTCATGAAAATAAAAAGACAAATATAAAAATTATAACTGGAATGAATTTGCCAATGTTAATTGAAGTATCATTAGCATTAGAATTTGAAAATGACTTGAATAAACTTGTATCATTAGCATTAGAATCAGGCAAAGATTCCATCACAGAAATATAGTTCTTCACTAGTTAATAAAAAATTATCAACTTTGAAATAACATACTAAAAATACATTTATTTCAGAAACTCCTACGGGAGTTTTTTTCTTTAATTTTAAACTTTTAATATACTACATTAGAACTAGATTACTACTAAATTTATTCTTTTTAAGTAGAATTAAATTTAAAAAATTCAAAAAATTTTGACTAACTGACAACTTTAATATATAATAAAGTTGTTGACAAAAAAAGGGGATTTTATGTATTTAAAAGGAGGTTTAATATGATAGAGTTTATAAATGTAAAGAAAAGTTATAAGAATAGTGTAATTCTTGAGGACTTTAATTTGAAAATTGATAAAGGAAACTTAGTTGTTCTAATAGGTTCCAGTGGATGTGGTAAAACAACATTATTAAAAATGATAAACAGGTTAATAGAAACTACATCGGGAGAAATCTTAATAGATGGTAAAAACATTAAAGATATTGATCCAATTAAATTAAGAAGAAGTATAGGATATGTTATACAACAAACAGGATTATTTCCTCATATGACAGTAAAAGAAAATATAGAAATAATTCCTAAGCTAATGGGTAAATCAGAAGAGGAAATAGATAAAAAAACAGTGGAATTATTAAATATGGTTGGATTAGAACCAGAAAAATATAGTGATAGATATCCAGCAGAATTAAGTGGAGGACAGCAACAAAGAGTAGGAGTTGCCAGAGCCTTTGCAGCAGATGCAGAAATAATATTAATGGACGAGCCTTTTAGTGCTTTAGATCCAATAACAAGAGCAGAACTTCAGGAAGAATTATTTAATATTCAAAAGGAATATAAAAAGACTATAGTATTTGTTACTCACGATATGGATGAGGCATTAAACTTAGCAGATAAAATTTGTATATTAAAGGATGGTAAAATTCTTCAATATGATACACCAGAAAATATATTAAAAAATCCTTCTGGTGAGTATGTTGAAGAATTTGTTGGTAAAAACAAGATTTGGACTAAACCTGAAATGATAAAGGCAATAGATGTTATGATTTCAAGACCAATTACTGTTAATCCAAAGAGAAATCTTATTCAAGCAGCTCAAATTATGAGAGAAAATAAGGTAGATAGCTTGCTTGCTATAAATAGAGAAGGAATATTATTAGGATATGTAACATTAGAAAATATTCAAAGAGTAGAAAATAAAAATATTTTAGTAGAAGAAATTATGAGTAAAAATCCTACATGTATTAATGGAGACATAGCATTACCAGAATTATTAGAAGTATTTAATAACTTAAAGAGAGGATATTTACCAGTATGTAATGACCAAGGGAAATTATTAGGACTTGTTACAAGAAGTAGTTTAATTTCAGTTTTAAGTAGTCAATACATTGAAAAGGAGGGAAATAACTAATGAATAACTTTTTTGAACAATTAATGATAAAAAAATCAGAAATCATTTCTCTTTTATTAGAACATATAGAATTAACAGTAATAGCAGTTTTAATATCAGTTGTAATAGGAGTTCCTTTAGGAATAATGATAACAAGAAATAAAAAAATAGCTAATGCAGTAATTGGATTTGCCAATTTAACTCAAGCAATTCCAAGTTTAGCTATCTTAGGATTTTTAATTCCCTTCATTGGAATAGGATCAACACCAGCTATCACAATGGTTGTGTTATATTCTATGTTACCAATAATTAAAAATACTTATACTGGAATAACAAATATAAATCCAGATACCTTAGAAGCAGCTAAGGGCTTGGGGATGACAAATGGACAAACACTAAGATTAATAAAAATACCTTTAGCAATGCCAGTAATTATGGCAGGTATAAGAATGGCAGCAGTTACAGCTGTAGGACTTATGACAATAGCAGCCTTTGTAGGGGCAGGTGGACTAGGATATCTAGTATATTCAGGAATCCAAACTGTAGATAATAACTTAGTATTATTTGGTGCAATTCCAGCCGCTATACTAGCATTATTAATAGACTTTATAACAGGAAAAATAGAAGATGCAACTATGCCTAATGGAATTAAAAAGGCAGATGGAACTATGAAAGTAAAAAGAAAGAAAAGTTCCCCAAAAAGAAAGAGATTTATAACAGCTATATCAACAATAGCAGTTATAGTAGTACTAGGTGTAATTATTGTGCCGAAATTTATAACTGATAATAAAAAAACAGTAGTAGTAGCTTCAAAGAATTATACAGAGCAATTAATATTAGGAAATATTTTATCAGAAGTAATTAAAGCTAATACTGATTTAAATGTAGAAGAAAAATTTAATTTAGGTGGTAGCCAAGTTACTTTTAATGCAATAAAATCAGGAGCAATAGATTTATATGCAGAATACCTAGGAACTGGATATGTAAGTATATTAAATATTACAGAACCTAATTCAAATAGAGAAGAAGTTTACAATACAGTAAAAGAAAGATTTAAAGAAGATTATAAATTAGAAGTATTAAATCCCTTAGGTTTTAACAATACTTATGCTATGGCTGTAACTAAAGAAACAGCTGAAAAATATAACTTAAAAACAGTTTCAGATTTAGCAAAAGTAGCAGATCAATTAATAATTGGGCCAACTATAGAATTCCCAAACAGAGATGATGGATTAATAGGATTAGAAAAAGCCTATAATATGAAATTTAAAGCTGTTAAACCTATAGATGGTGGGCTAAGATATTCAGCTCTTGCCAATAATGAAACACAAGTTATTGATGCATTTACTACTGATGGACTTATAGATAAGTTCAACTTAGAAGTTCTAGAAGATGATAAAAGTTTCTTTCCACCATACGATGCAGTAACAGTAGTAAGAGAAGATACCTTAGAAAAATACCCAGAATTAAGGGAAGCAATAGGACTTTTAGATAATAGATTAACAGAAGAAAAAATGAGAAAGTTAAACTACGAAGTAGACATAAATAAAAGAGACGTAAAATCAGTAGTTGTAGAATTCTTAAAAGCAGAAGGACTTATAGATTAATGGATAATGCGTAATGCACAATGCATAATTAAGGTGAAAACTCCTTCGGAGTTTAAGGAAATGAAGAATGTAGAATGTAAAATTAAGGTGAAAACTCTTACAGAGTTTTGGAAAATGAAAAAATGAAGATTCTCTTTTGCTAAAGCAAAATCGAAATGAAAAAATGAAAGAATAAAAGCCTCTTTGCTAAAGCAAAATTGGCCTGAATTATTTCAACAATTATGCATTATCAATTATGCATTATTCATTAATTGAAGTGTATTGAAAAAGTTCCGCTTATTAGTGGAGCTTTTTCTTTGCCCCAATATCTTCACTTTTACTTATTCACTCTTACTTATTATTTATTGCCTACAATATACATTGAATTTATCTACAATAACTGATATAATTAATATCTGTTTTGAAAAATAATTCACTTTTTAGATAGAATTTTTTGGAGGGTTTACTATGCCAAAGAGAATTGCCATTTTAGGTGGGCCAAGATGTGGAAAGACTACATTAATACAACAACTTTATGTTGAAATGAAAATTAGAGACTTAAATGTTGGGGTAGCAACTGAATATAGCACTGACTATTTAAGAGATAAAGGAATGATTGAAAATATAGCAGAGCAATATGGAATATATTTAGGACAACTTCACATTGAAGATAGCTTAAATGACTTTGATTATGCAATTACAGATTATGCAACTTTTGTTCCATATATATATGGAAGATTTATGCTTGGAGATAAAAAGAGAACACCAAAGGAAATTGAAATATTAAAGGATTTATACATATTAGCATTAAGAGATTTACCTAAATACGATCACATATTCTTTGTACCAAGAGAATTTGGTTATACTAAGGATGGAGTAAGATGGCAAGATGAAGAAGTTGCTCAAGCAGTGGACAACGCTATCTTAAGTTTCTTAGAAGCTGAAAATGTTAATTATCAATTAATTACAGGATCAACTAAAGAAAGATCAGAAAAAATCTTAGAAATACTTGAATTAACAGATGAAGATGACGAAAGAGATGTTAATTTAGATATGGCTAAATAAGGGGTTCCTATTATAGGAATCCTTTTAATTTTTGAAATTTATCAACAACAAAACAAATTTTATTAACAGAAAATTGTGAATAAAAAAATAATTATTGTTGATAATTTTCTGACTTTTTCAAAAATATTATGAATACATAATAATAAATAAAGGTGCTATATTAATAACACCTTTATTATAATAGTTTTTCTAAATTATCTATTAATTCCCTAATAGCAGCAACATATTGATTTTTTATTCTATCTGCAATTTCTTCAGCTATACTTTCATTATACATGTGAGAAGTTGAGATTCTGTCTTCTAAAAGATTAATCCAAACTTTATCATCAGAGATTAAATTATTTACATATGCTTTTTTAAATATTGTTCTTGGAAAAGAGTTTTCTAAAGTAACACCTAAATACTTCATAAATTCCTTTAAAGTCTTATGGGTTAGCTCATAAGTAAATTCAAATCTTTGAATTAATGAATCTCTAATTATATCGTTATTTCCATCATATATATCACTAACTTCTTTAAGCTTAGTATATGCTTTCTTTAAATTCATATATTTAAATTCAACATTAGTAAGCAAAATTTCACCTCCTATATTATTAACAAAAATACTACTTTTATATAATATTATATACATAATTAATTAAATAAGCAGTTTAAATTTTAATATTAAGTATTTCTTATAGCGTGTATAATATAAGAAGAAATAAGAATTTATGGAGGGCTATATGACAAAATTATATTTAACCAGACATGGTGAAACAGAGTGGAATGAAGAGGGTAGAATGCAAGGCTTTGGAGATTCTCCTTTAACTGAATTAGGAGAAAATCAAGCAATATGGCTAAAAGAAAGAATGAAGGATTTACATATTGATGTTATATATTCAAGTCCTATAGGAAGGGCTTTTAATACTGCTAAAATTATTAGAGGGGATAGAGATATTCCTTTAATTTGTCATGATGGATTGAAGGAAATGAGTTTTGGGGATTGGGAAGGTCAGGATCAAGAAACTATTAAATCTATGGCAAAAGAAAATCACTTTAATTTTTGGAATGTACCATCAAAATATATCCCTACAGGAAAGGGAGAAACCTTTAATGAAGTTAAAGAGAGGTCCTTTAAGACTATAAATGAGATTTTAGAAAAAGAAAAGGGAAAGACAATTCTAATAGTAACTCATACTATTACTTTAAAATCATATTTAACTGCATTAGAAAATAGGGACATAGATACTTTGTGGGATCCTCCATTTATAAAACAGACAAGCCTTACAGAAATAAACTTTACAGAGGATGGATATGAAATTCCACTAGTGGCTTGTATGGAGCATCATAAGTATTCTAAGAAAGAATATAACGAGGGTGAGTAAAATATAAATTATATCTGTTTCTTGCTCCGTCGCTTCGCTCCAAGTCGCCGAAACAGAAATAATTTATATCTTAGTATATTAAAATTGAATGAAGAAATTCAGGTAAGCTGAATTTCAAAAAATGGGGAAGTTATTTTAACCTGTGATATAGATACTTCTCATGGAATTCACATTTATGAAAAGGTTGGCTTTAAAGATACAGGTGACCGTGATGATAATGAGATGGTTATGAAATGAGAGATATAATCTTTAAGAGTATATAAGTCTGTTTTAGAAAATTGTTGTTATTAATTATAAAGCTGTTAATAGATACATTGATATGAAATACCAACAACATTTTAAAACAGAAGGGTATACAATAGTGAGGTTATGGAAATATCACATAATTGAAAGGTTAGAACTTAAAAGAAGAATAAAAAAGATGATTTCTGAATTTACAAGAAGTCATCTTTTTTAATAAAACAATATAACTTTTAAATAGATAACTAGTATAGTGCTTTTTATAAATCAATAATATTGAAGAGTTTTTTAGATTTAATAAAAGATAAATAAGTTCCTACTATATAAGTAAGGATTCCTATGATAAATACAATTATTTGTATAGAGAATCCATCTGAAGTTGTTGAATTTAAAAGTTCTAATCCAGGTATATGATGTAGAATTTCTCCTATGCCTACTACAATAAAAGTAACTATGCAATATATTACAAAGGGCTTACCAATATAATATGCTGTTTTGAAAAATCCAGTTAAGAAAACAAAATTAAATAAAGTAAATATAATTAAGACATATCCAAGATATGCGAAGTTTGCATTCATTAAAGGATTTTCTATATAAACAGTTGAGTTTTTAAAAGCTGTTAAACGAATAGCTGTTATTATAATATTTATAATAAAACTAATAATTTGGATACCTATACAAAATAAATATTTTGCCTTTACTACATCACTTTTACGAACAGGAAGAAGAGCTGTATATAAGGTATCATTATATTCACGAGAAAATTGAAAGGTATAAAAAATCCCCATACATACAAAGAAAGCTCCAACAAGAATTGGATATCCTGGTATAAAGGTCATAAATGAAAAAGCAATAAAAAAATAAGAAAGAGGTGATGCTGTTAGTTTCATTTCTTTAAATAAAAGTTCTTTCATTAATTTACCTCCTTTTCAAAATGTATCATAATAGTTTGTAAATCAGGAATAGCAAGAGAGAATTCCTTAAATTTATTAGAATCAGATTCCTTTATTAAAGCAGTAGAGCCATCTTTATTACGACTTACACCAATAAAAGCCTTCCTTTGTTCTTCACTAATTGTACTAGTTACATTCAATAAGCGATAACTATTTACAAAGTTTGTAATTTTATCAGAGGCAATTATTTCACCATTTTGAATGTAGGTAATTGAATCTGCACATTTATCTAAATCTGATGTGATATGAGTAGAAAATAAAATTGATACCCCATCATCTGCTAAATCTAAAAATACTTCTAATAAATCATCACGAGAAACAGGATCCAGACCACTAGTAGGCTCGTCCAAAATAAGAAGTTCTGCATGATGTGAAAGAGCAATTGCTAAATTAAATTTTACCTTCATACCTTCAGATAATTCTATTAGCTTTTTTTCTTCATCTAAGGAAAATCTTTTTAAGTAACTATGGTATAAGTTATCATCCCAATTAGGATAGAAGGATTTTGTTATAGCAATAATATCTTTAATTTTTTTACGTTGATAATAATTAATCCCACCTGCTGCATATCCAATACGCTGTTTAATTTCCTTTTCGCTATTATTAAAATTTAAACCAAAGAATTGTATTTTCCCAGAATCTTCATGAACCAAATTTAAAAGGCATTTTAAAGTTGTTGTTTTACCAGCACCATTTCTACCTATAAAGCCCATAATTGATCCTTTATCCATAGAAAAAGATACATTATTAAGCTTAAACTTTGGATATTCTTTGCAGAGATTCTCTACTACTAATATCTTTTCCATTTATAATCCTCCCTATAAAATAGTGTTATTTTTGATATGTATGTTTCATTGCTACATAAGCTTCTGTAAGCATTTTATCAATAGTATCCCAATCCCAATCTAGATAAGATGTTGCAATCGTAGTGGCAATGCCGTGGGAATATAGCCACATTTTAATATGAAAGTTAAAGGCATCATCATAGCTAATATTTAGATTTGAAGAAATAATACTAATGATTTTTTCTAGTGATTCTTTTTCATCTTCAATTTTTTCATTAGAACGGTCCCTCATAAAAAGTAGCTTAAAGAGTTCTTTTTCTTCTTTTGCAAATTTAATATATGAAATTCCACTTGATTTGTATTTTGGATAATTTGGGTCATTAAAGCCTTCTTTTATATATTTGCTATAGAGTGATTTAGCTGAATTAATCACATCTTTTTTCAGTTCCTCCATAGAAGAATAATTGCTGAAAATTGGTTGAGTAGAACATTTTAATTCCTTAGCTATTGCCCTTGCATTTAATGAATTTATACCACTTTTACGGACAATATCTATAGAAGCTTGAATAATTTTTTCTTTTGTTACCTGTATTTTAGGTGGCATACTACAGTCTCCTTTCATAATATAACAAGTGTTATATATCTAATGTTATTTTAACTCTAAAAAACAAAAATCTCAACTAATTTTTTCCTTTTCTAAAGGCAAGGGGAGTTTTCCCATGAAGCTTTTTAAACATCTTTACAAAGTTTCCACTATAATTGTAGCCAACCATCTTAGAAATTTCATCTACACTTAATTCTGTTGTAGAAAGTAAATTTTCTGCTATGGTCATTCTAATGGAATTAGTATATTCACTAATGGACATATGATATTTTGCAGAAAAGCCTGCCTTTAACTTTTGCTCGTTAAGAAAAACCATTTTACTTAAGGTTGATATAGTAGGAGGGTTACAAGCCTCCTTAGTTAATATTTCATAAGCTTTTTGGATGGCGTTAGCATCAGAAGCTGTTAATTTTACAAATCTATTTTTTCCTATTTTTATATCACCATAATTTAATTGATTGGTGAAGGTGTTTTCTGGAGAGGAATGTACTTCTTTAGAGATTATATGAATACATTCTAAAATTTTACTCTCTAAATATAAAGGAGTTAATTCATCAAATTGAGCTAGATTCCTTATATTTTGAATAATTGATGCTATTTCAAGAGGCAAATATCTATAAGTATAATTTTCAATAAAATTATTAAAATCCAAAGTGTTCTTAAAGTTTGGATTAATTACTTCATCAAAATATTTCTTGTAAATTGTTATTTCTGCACCGTGAAGGTGTTGACCTTTTTTCCATGCTTGCTTTCCTTTAATTCCTTTTTCTACAACAAAGAAGGAAGAAGGAGTAAAGGAGGAAACAGGATTATTTTCTATTTTAAATTTAGTTTCCCCAGTATAAACAGTTCCAAACCTAATGAATTCTTCTTTATGATCAAAGGAAAGAGAGAAATTCTCTGGAATTGTATAATCTCCAATACCAAAGTCATAGTAGCCCTCCCTTGAATATTTAATAAAATAACCTAAATCAGGTCTTTTTAAATTCTTATAAATAGTGTAACTTCCCCTGGGGTATGGAGAAAAAGTCATTTTTTCTAGAACTTGATTTTGAAATTCCCTTGTAGTTTTACAAATCATAGTAGCACCCTTTCTATAAAATAAGCCTATAAAATTCTAATTTTAAATTTACATTTTTCACATATAGGTTGGTAATAATATTATTAATAAAATATGTAGTATTATAACATATTTTTATTATAGTGGATGATAAAATTATTAAATTAGGTGCAAATATTGTATTGAGAATGAATATCATATACAATTCATTACGACAAAGAGAAATGTTGAAAATAATTATAAAAATTAATGGAGGTATAATATGAAAAGAAATATATTAAAAACTTTAGTAGCTACATGCATGACAGCAGTAATGCTAGTTGGTTGCGGAGTTAATGGTGGTACAAGTAATGAGAAAACTTCAGAAAAGACAGTAACAGTTACAGACGTTAGAGGAGAAGTGGAAATACCAGCAGAGCCTCAAAGAATAGTAGATTTAAGTGGAAATAGTGATATTTTATCAATTTTAGGATATAAAGTTATAGGAACAGCAAATAGTGATGCTTATGATTACACTAAGTTCCCTTCATATTTAGAAGAAACATTAAAGGGCGCTGAAATATTAGGATATAGCATGCAAGATACTATGGATGTAGAAGCAGTTATGAACTTAAACCCAGACTTAATAGTTATATCAACAGTTCAAGAAAAAATGTATGACCAATTAAGTGAAATTGCTCCAACAGTTATGATTCAATTAGAAGCATTAAATTGGAAAGATGATGTAAAGGCTTTTGCAAAAGTATTTAATAAAGAAGATGCAGCAAACAAATGGTTAGCAGATTATGAAGCTAAGGCAAAGGCAGCTGGAGAAAAGATTAAATCAGAATATGGTGAAGATACTACATATCTTTCATTCTTAGCAAGTGGTGGCCAATTCTTCGTATTTGATGGAGCAGGATTTGGTAGTGTTTTATATGAAGATATGGGACTTAAGAAACCAGAAGGAATGCCAGAACAAAGTGATATTAGCCTTCCAGTAGTAACTTATGAAGGATTAGCATCAATTAAAGCAGATTATATATTTGCAATTGCAACAGCAGAAGATTTAGCACAATTAGAAAGCAATGCAATATGGAATAACCTACCTGCGGTTAAAGAAGGAAAAGTTGTAATATTAGAATCATCACCATACTTTAACCAAGGATATAGCTCAATTGGAAGAGAATTATTAGTAGATGAAATAGGTGACATGTTAAATGAAACAAAGTAAGAAACATACAGCAATATTTGTAATATGTAGTTTGTTACTTTTAATAGGAGGACTGGTTCTAGCTGTAAGGCTAGGATCAGTTCATATTGGTTTTTCAGACATTTTTGACAGTATTTTTAATTATAGTGAAACCTTAGAACTTATGCTAGTTAGAGATGTTAGAATACCAAGAGCCCTTTCTGTATTATTAACAGGAGGAATTTTAGGAGTAACAGGTGCAATGATTCAAGGAGTTACTAGAAATCCAATAGCTGAACCTTCTATTTTAGGAGTAAGCCAAGGAGCTACTTTAGTAATAGCAATATTTTACGCAACAGGAATTGCAATAAATACACAAAATGTAATGATAGCTTCATTTATAGGAGCATTAATAACAGGAATTATTGTTTTAGGATTTATATCTAAAAAAGCAAATAATAATTCTATTGCAAAGATTCTTTTAGCTGGTACAGCTATGAGTACATTTTTTATTTCTTTAACAACAATAATTGGACTTTTATCAAATCAATCTCAAATGATAGGATTTTGGGTGTCAGGTGGATTTAGAAATGCTAGTTGGGCAGATTTTAAACTAGTATTTTTTGTAGGAATTATAGGACTTATTATAGCAATTTTATTATCACCTAAAATAAATATATTAAATCTTGGAGATGATGTAGCCATTGGACTTGGTGAAAAGCCAGAAAAAATAAGATTTACAACTCTTATGGTTATGATACCTATGTCTGCAGCAGCAGTAGCAGTAGGTAAAAACATTGCCTTTGTAGGCCTTATTGTGCCACAAATAGTTAGAAAAATCTTAGGAGAAGATTATAGAAGAAATATACCTTGTTCCTTTTTACTTGGTGCAGTTTTATTAACTTATGCAGATATTGCAGCAAGAATGTTATTTGATCCATATGAAACTCCAATTGGAGTATTTACAGCCTTAATTGGAATACCATTTTTCATAGCAGTTGCAAGAAGGGAGAGGGGATAATGAAAAAAAAGAAATTTAAAATAGCATTAATAATTTTATTAATTTTATTAGTTATCTCTTTTGCAGTTACATTATGCTGGGGAACATATAAGGTATCAGTTTTAGATGTTATTAAAACTCTTCTTGGAAATGGAACAAGACTTCAAAATACAGCAATTTTAAGTATTAGACTTCCAAGATTATTAGTTGGTACCTTTGTTGCAATTGCATTATCAACTGCAGGAGCAATACTTCAAACTATAACTAAAAATGATTTAGCAGATACAGGAATAATAGGTATAAATGCTGGGGCAGCAGTGGCAGCAGTAATATTTATTACTTATCAAACAGGAAATTATTATTCAGAGCTTGGACAGCTTTCTATATTTGTATTACCTCTTATGGCGATTATTGGAGCAGCAGTTTCTTCATTTATAATATATATGCTATCAAGCAGAAATGGAATAAGACCAAAGAGGCTTTTACTTATAGGTATAGGATTAAATGCTGGACTAAATGCCTTTATTACCTTCTTTACTTTTAGAGGTGGAGTTGGAGATTACAATAGAGTTTTGGTTTGGACATCAGGAAGTCTTTGGGGATCAGGCTGGAGTTATGCAAAGGTAATAATACCAATAGTAACTTTCATGTTTATCTTAGTTTTATTAAATTACAAAAAATTAGATGTATTAAACCTTTCAGATGAATTAGCTATCTCCCTAGGTTTAAATATAGAAAGAGAAAGAAAAAAGTTTTTAAGCTTTGCAGTAATTTTAGCAGGAACTGCTACAGCTTTTGCAGGAAATATAGGTTTTCTTGGACTAATTTCCCCTCATATTGCAAGGAAATTAGTAGGTCCCTACCATAAGAATTTTATTGCTATTTCAGCAATTATAAGTGTTATTATTGTACTTCTTGCAGATGCAGTTTCAAGAAACTTATTTTCACCAATTGAAATTCCTGTAGGGATAACAGTATCAATATTTGGAGTACCATATTTTATTTATTTAATGATGAAGGAGAAATAATTATGGAAGCTATTAGTGTAAATAATTTAAGTGTTGCTTATGAAAACAACATTATAATTGAAGATATGAATTTAAAAATTCCAAAGGGCAAAATCAGCATAATAATTGGAGCTAATGGATGCGGGAAATCAACTTTACTTAAGACTATAGCTAGAATTAATAAGCCTAAAAGTGGAGATATATTTATAAATAATAAAAATATAAAAAAGGTAAAAGAAAAAAACATAGCTAAAGAAGTTGCTTTTCTTCCCCAGGGGCCAGTTTGCCCAAGTGGCCTTACAGTAAGAGAATTAGTGGCCTATGGAAGATTCCCACATCAAAAGATCATAGGTGGACTTAATAGTCATGACAAAGATATTATTGACTGGGCAATAAAAGAAACTGGACTTTCTGAATTCGCAGATAGAGAAGTTGAAAATTTATCAGGTGGGCAAAGACAAAGAGCTTGGATTGCCATGACCTTAGCTCAAGAAACAGAAATAATAATGCTTGATGAACCAACTACTTATTTAGATATGTCTTATCAACTTGAAGTTTTAGAAGTACTTCAAAAATTAAATAGAGAAAAAAATATTACAGTAGTTATAGTTTTACATGAGCTTAATAATGCTTGCAGATTTGCAGACAATATAATTGGTCTTAAAAAGGGTAAGATTATTTGTGAAGGAATGCCACTAGAGGTAATTAATAAGGAAAATTTAAAAGAAATCTACGGAATAGAAGCCAACCTTCAAAAAAGTGAAAATGGACTATATCCAATATGTATGGATTATGAACTTCTTAGGGAGGAAGCATGAAAAATAAAAACTTTATAATAATAGTCATAGGGCAAATTATATCCCTATTTGGAAATGCAATACAAAGATTTAGTATGTCCTTATACTTATTAGAATTTACAGGTAGTGCTGCTACCTTTGCAAATATATTAGCAATATCAACCATACCTTATATTTTATTTGCACCTATAGCAGGAATGCTATCAGATAAGATAAATAGAAAAAAGATAATGGTTTATTTAGATTTCTTTTGCTCAATATTAATAGGAGGCTATGCCTTTATATTATTACAAGGTAGAGACCATGAATTAATAGTAGCTACAGTTATGTTTATATTATCAATTTGCTATACCTTATATGGACCAGCGGTAACAGCATCAATACCACAAGTTGTAGAAAAAGATAAACTTACTTCTGCCAATGGAATAATAAATCAAGTAGGGTCAATAGTAAACTTTGTTGGACCAATATTTGCTGGAGTATTATATGGATTAGTAGGAATTAAAGCCATTGTTATAATAAATGCTATAAGCTTCCTATTATCAGCAATAATGGAATTATTCTTAGAAATACCAGATGTTAAAAGGGAAAACAATTCAAAGGAGCAAAAGGTTTTATCTATAGGCTTTATAAAAAACTCCTTTGTAGATATGAAACATAGCTTTATATATTTAAAGGAAGAAAAGAAAATTATACTTGGAATTATAGCATCTTATGCCTTATGTAATATTTTCTTGGTGCCAATACTGTCAATAATTGCACCTTACTTTATAAATATATTCCTAGGACTACCTTCACAAGTTTATGGAATAGTAGAAGGAATATGCGTATTAGGAATGATACTAGGTGGACTATGGATAACAGTAAAACCAAAGATGTTCTCCATGAAAAAAGTCCACTATACATACTTCCCAATGATAATAGGGATAACAGTAATGTCCACTTTAACAAGCATTAAAGCTAGTAACTATGCCTTAGCTGCCCTTTTTGCCCTTGGTGGTATGGCAATTATGCTTTCATTATCCTTATCAAATGTTTTAACACTAACCTTTATACAAAAGGAAGTGCCACAAGATATGTTAGGGAGGGTATCTGCCTTTTCAGTAGCAGTTGCAACTATAAGTGTAGCTCCAGGTCAATTATTATTTGGACAAATTATAGAACTTGGAGTACCAATAGGACTAATATTGTTTATGACAGTACTAGCAAACATTGGACTTTTATTCTTTGTTAAATGGAACGTTAGAGGAATAGGCTCAATGGATAATGCGTAATGCACAATGCAAAATCAATGGATAATGCGTAGTGCATAATGCATAATTATGGTTAAAACTCCTTAGGGAGTTTTGGAAAATGAAAGAATGAAGATTCTCTTTTGCATTCGCAAAATCGAAATGAAAGAATGAATCAAAGTAATAAGCAAGAAGAATAGTTAGGGTAAATATATTATAGCTCTGATTGAACGTAATTCTAGTTAATTATGTTTACTCAGAGCTTTTTTATATACTAGCTAAAATAATGTAAGTTTATTAAAGAAAATATAATTAATTTATAAAACTTTGAATAATATGTAAAATAAATTCATTTTATGGTTGAAATTGTAAAATATGTATAATATAATTATCCATGTAAAATACATATTATGGAGGGGTAAAATGAGAAAATTTAAATTATTTATGGCTAGTGTTTTAACTTACTTTATGGCTATATCGATACTACCAACAGGTTTAGTAGAAATAGTAGCTAATGCGGCAGAAAATGAATATTCTACTTTTATAAAGAGTGATTATTATTTAAGATCTAATGCACTATACAAGGATAAGGTATTAGTTGCATATACAAAACCAGGCTTTAATGCTGAAGAAATAAATTTATCTTTAGTTGAGGGAGAAAAAGAGTTACCATTAAAAGTTGAAAAGGGAGTCAATTATGTAAGAATTGTATCTGATAAAAAATCAAAGGCTGCTATACAATATTTCTCAAATGAAAGATATAGTTATTATGAAGAGTTTGATTTTGAAACATTAAAGTTTAAAAGTATAACTGAAAAGGAATTTAATAATTATGAAAATAATAATCTTGATGATTTTTATAATTATGGAACATACTCAACATTAATACAAGGTTCTCAAGAAAATAGAGATGAGATAATTGGAAACGCATTAGATAAAATTAATAAAAGTAATGACAAGTATAATTTTACAATAGCAGATAAAAATTATGATTCAGCTTCATATGGGGTGAAATATTTTAATGAAAAAGGATACCTAGAAATTTTAATGTATGAAAGAGGAGTATATAATAAGGATTTAAATATAAAAAATGATATACTTGACTTTAAGATTAAAGAATATGATAGTATGACTAATAGCTATAAGTATTATGCAGGATTTATAACTGATAAGAATGTTTATACTGAGGAATATTTAAATTCACAAGAGTTTGATAATAGATATTTTGAAATGGATTATAAAGGTAAAGAATCATTGTTTTTATTTCAATATTTAAAAAATGGGAATAAAAAATTAATAGAAGTAAAAGATAATGAAATTATAACTAATCAAATCATAGACTTTCCAACTTGGAGTTCTACAAAAATAGATGATCTTTTTTATGTGTATGATGTTACAAATAAAAAGTTAAAAATATACAAACATGAAGGTATGGAATACAAAATTTCAGGAGAATTATATAGTTTAGCAGCTTCATTATCATTTTTAAAAAAGTCAAATGTACCAATGATATTGGAAAAAGAAAATGATAAAGTATATATTAGTAGAATTACTAATGAAGGAATTAAAAGAGTAACAAATGTTACTAATGAATTAAGTAAATTCTACGATATAAGTAAGGATGTTGATTTATCTATAGAAGAAGTTGCTCAAGATACTTATTTTATTAGTACCATGCAAGGTTTTATGATAATAAGAAAAAGTACAAATGAAGAACAAACTAATCCTGAAACACCAAAGCCACAAGAACCATCTACTCCAGTAACTCCAACAAATCCAGGGAATGATAATGGTGGTACAAAGCCTTCAGAAGACAAAGTAGTTACAGAAGTATCAAAAATTAAGCCGAATGATAAAAATGATATAGCTGTAAAAACTACAGAAGGAACTAAAAGTATAGAAGTTGTAGTTAAAGACATAGAAGCTATTAAAAATGGAAATGGATCATTAAATATAGTTACAGATAATAGAGTTAAAATTAATTTACCATTATCAGCAATAGATAAGAGCCTTTTAGAAGGGGCTAAGGATGTTACTATTAAGTTAGATATTATAGAGAATTCAGATATAGTTAAAAATATCAAAGGAGTTAATAAGGTATTTGATTTCAATTTAATAATTAATAAGGAAGATGGAACTACAAATGTCCATAACTTTAAAGAAGGATTAGTTGAAGTTAAGCTTAATTTAACAGATAAGGATTTAGAAGGATTAAATAAAGATAAAATAGTAGTTTACTATTATAATGACTCAACTAAAGCTTTTGAAGAAATGGAAACTTCAGTTAATGGAAATGAAGTAACTTTCAAAACTCCACATTTCTCTAAGTATGTAATAGCAGAAAAGACAGAAACAAAGAATGGAGAAACTCCAGCAAATGGAGGAACTAATGGAAGTAATACTTCTACAGATAAGAAAACTGAAGCTGGAAAGGGACAATTACCTGAAACAGGAGCAAGAGTATCAAATACTACAATATTAGTTTTAGCGGTAGGAATGTTAGCTATTGGTGGAGCTATGTTCTTTAGAAAAAGAAAACATGCTTAATTTAAAGTAGAATAATTATAAATCCATGCTTTAGATAAATCTATTGCATGGATTTTTAAATAAGGAGACAGTTTATGTTTGAAATAATAATAGGAATATTACCCTTTATAGTACTATCTTCAGTTTTTAAAGAAAACTTAGGATCCTTAATTTTGTTTTTAGTAGGAAGTAGCTTCATTATTAAAAATAAAGATAAAATTAAAGAGAGTAAGTACTTTTTAATCCTAATAATAATGTGGATTTCAATACTTATATCCCAAATAATTGTTTCACCTTATATTGAAAGTATTTCAGGAAGCTTTTTATATTTAGATATGGCTATCTACTATTTAATTTATGGATATATTTTAAAAGATAAAAACAAAGATGAAATACTAAAATATATACTTTTATCAATGTCTGGAATATGTGTATTTTATATTTGTTATCATGGATTATATAAGGGATATAGAGTTTTTGGAAATATTGGATATGCAAATAGTTATGCAGTACTACTATTAATTGGTCTTTATTTAAATAAATTTAGAGAAGAAGATAAGTTTACAGACATTATAGAAACCATTTTATTTATAGGTTTATTATTTACAGGTTCAAGAACAACACTTATTCTATCTATCATTTATATAATTTATAAGGTATATAGAGATAAGAAATACAACAATAAAAAGATAATACTATCCTTAGAACCAATTGCATTAGGAACTATACTTTATATAATTCTTGATAATTTAAAGTTAATAGCAATATTCATAGTACCATTAGTATTGATATTTTATATATTAATTAAAAATTTAAAGTTTAAAGACAAACTTTATTATGCTTTAGCAGTGTTAATAATAATAGGAGGACTTTTATTTCATAGTAATACCTTCAATAGACTTAAAAATATTACATTAAATAATGGAACTCTTCAAGAAAGATTTGTTTATTATGAAGATTCAATTAATAGTATTATAAAGCAGCCATTTGGCAATGGAATAAATATGTTTCAATATAAGCTATTTGATAATGCCACAGCCTTTTATGATGTTAAGTATATACATAATTCATATTTACAAGTAGCTTATGATACTGGAATAATTAATTTAATAATCTTTTTAGCTGTTATTCTGATAGGATTATTTAAATTAATTAAAAGTAAAAATGAAGATAAAAATTATTTAATATTAGCTTACTTAACTATATTATTACATTCAGTATTAGATTTTGATTTATCCTTTAGTACCTTCCCAATAATTCTTGCTATGTTAGTAGTTTTAGGTGATATAGAAGTGCTAGATAAAAAGAAAAGTAAGGAATCTAAAGAAATTAATAAAAATGAAGGAATAAATTTAAGTAAGTATTTATATATAGGTATGTCAGCTCTTTCTATTTATTTTATAATTTTTGAGTCAAGTATAGTAATAGGAAATTACTTAATTGATGTTAATACAAATTTAGCAGATAAAATTTTTAGCTTTTCAAATAGTATATCCTTTAATAGAGATTATAGGGGGTACTTTAATGGAGCTCAAGCTAAGAAGAATCTATATGACAAAACTAATGATGAGAACTACTTAAAGGAAGGAATAAAACTACTTGAAACTAGTAAAAAAATAAATCCTTATGATCCAATGGTGGAATGGAATTTATCTTATTTACATGAATCATTAGGGCAAAATGCAGCAGCTCTAAAATATGCTGAAAATGTAGTAGATAGAGAAAGATTTTATCCAGGTGCATATATAAAACTCTATGATTATTTAATGAAACTTTATGGTGAAACTGGGGATAGAAATACTGAATACAAACTTAAAAATTTAGAAATTACTTATCATGTTAACTATGAGGAGCTAAATAAAAGAGCTAAATATATGAATAATCAGCTTCAAGAAAATATTGATGATATTAGAAGTAAAAATATAGATTATAATTTATTATTAAATGGAAAATATCAAAAGGAAATTAAATATTTTAATCAAGATGATGAAAGATGGACAAACTATCCCTATAAAACATTAGATAATCCTTTAGGAAAAACAGGGTGTGGAGTTACAGCTATGGCAATGATTCAATCCACAATTAAAGAGGAAGATATAAATCCAGTAGAAATGGCAAAGTACTCTATTGAAAATGGATATTGCAATAACAATACAGAAGTAGAATTTTTTGATGAAGTTGTGAAAGAGTCACCTTACAAATTAGATGTTCAAAAATTTGAAGGAAATGAATTAACAAAAATAAAAAGGTTAGTAAGTGATGGGAAACATATGGCAATTGCTTTAATGAGACCAGGAAGTTTTACAACAGAAGGACATTATTTGGTTATATATGGAATAGACACTATAGATGGAGTAAACTATTTTAATGTTTTAGATAGCAATAAGGATAATGATAACTACAAGGATAATGAAAATATAATTTATAATACTCCAAGGGATGGGTTTATAAAAGTAAAATCAAGTGTATTTTTAGAAGAAGCTATTGAATATTGGGTTTATAGTGAGTAGTTGGAAATTATTGGACCCCTGGGGAATGAATTCCCCAGGGGAATAAATTTTCATTTTAAATTTTCTTAGTTTAGGGTATAATGAATAACTAGAGAAAAGAGATTTAACTAAAGCAAATTTAATTTGAAATTCAAGGAGGAAAAGCCATTGGCAGATTATATAAGTGAAATAGAAAAGAGAAGAACCTTTGCTATTATATCCCACCCAGATGCTGGTAAAACTACATTAACAGAAAAGTTCTTATTATATGGAGGAGCTATAAGACTTGCAGGTTCAGTAAAGGCTAGAAAGGCTTCAACTCATGCAGTATCTGACTGGATGGAAATAGAAAAGCAAAGAGGTATTTCAGTTACTTCATCAGTAATGCAATTTAATTATAGAGGACACTGTATTAACATATTAGATACACCAGGTCACCAAGACTTCTCAGAAGATACATATAGAACTCTTATGGCTGCAGATAGTGCAGTTATGGTAGTGGATGGAGCAAAGGGTATAGAAGATCAAACAAGAAAGCTATTCCATGTTGCATCACTTAGAGAAATGCCTATATTTACATTTGTAAATAAGATGGATAGAGAAGCTAAGGATCCATTTGAATTATTAGAAGAAATAGAAAACGAACTTGGAATAAAGACATACCCAATGAACTGGCCAATAGGTTCTGGTAAGGAATTTAAAGGAGTTTATGAAAGGGATAATAATAGAATTATTGCATTCTCAGCAGGAAATCACGGACAAAGTGCAGTAGATGCTGTGGAAGGTTCAGTAGATGATCCAAGATTTAGAGAAATATTAGGGGATGCCCTTCACGATAAATTAATGGAAGATATAGAGCTTTTAGATATAGCTGGAGATGAGTTAGACTTAGAAAAGGTTAGAACTGGAGAATTAACACCAGTATTCTTTGGATCTGCTTTAACTAACTTTGGTGTAGAGCCATTCCTAGAACATTTCTTAGATATGACTACAGCACCACTTCCAAGAAATTCAAGCATAGGAGAAATAGATCCCTTTGATAAGAACTTCTCTGCCTTTGTATTTAAAATCCAAGCAAATATGAATAAGGCACATAGAGATAGAATTGCCTTTATGAGAATTTGCTCAGGAAAATTCCAAAAAGGTGAAGATGTTTATCATATGCAAGGTGGTAAGAAAATTAAGCTTTCTCAACCACAACAATTTATGGCTCAAGATAGAGAAATAGTAGAAGAGGCATATGCAGGAGATATAATTGGGGTGTTCGATCCAGGTATATTCTCCATTGGAGATACATTATGTGCACCATCAAAGAAATTCAAATTTGAAGGAATTCCTACATTTGCACCAGAACACTTTGCAAGAGTTAGACCAGTAGACACTATGAAGAGAAAACAATTCGTAAAGGGTGTTACTCAAATAGCACAAGAGGGAGCAATTCAAGTATTCAGAGAATCCTTCGTAGGTATGGAAGAAATAATAGTTGGAGTAGTTGGTGTACTTCAATTTGAAGTTCTAGAATACAGACTAAAAAATGAATACAATGTTGATATAAAGATGGATAGACTTCCATTTAGATATGTAAGATGGATAGAAAATAAAGATGTTGATATGGACAAATTAAACTTAACTTCTGATGCAAAGAGAGTTAAGGACTTTAAAGATAGAAATATCCTTATATTCCAAAACGACTGGGGTATTAACTGGGCATTAGACCACAACAAGGGATTAATACTTTCAGGAGTAGGTAAAAGCGACGAATAATAAATTTAAAGAGATGGCATGGAAATAATATGTCATCTCTTTATTATTGTTAAAAATTATTTAAAAGTAATGTATAATAAAATAGTATTTACCAGTATAAGAATATATTAAGAAAATGGAGGATTTTAATTGAAAATCTTAAATAAAAAACAAATTGGAGAAATAATTAGATTTGGAATAGTAGGTGTATTAGCAACAGCTATACAATATTTAGTTTATATTATTGGATATAATTTTATTGGAACTAATATAGCCTTTACACTTGGATATATAGTTAGCTTAATGTTTAACTTTATATTATCAAATTACTTTACATTCAAAACTAATCCGAATAAAGAAAAGGGAGTAAAGTTCTTATTGGCTCATGGATTCAATTATGGATTACAAATGATATTATTAAATATATTTAATTACATGGGTATCCATAAAGCAATTTCGCCATTTTTAGTTTACAGTATAAGCATTCCGATAAACTTTTTATTAGTTAAAAAGGCTTTATCAAAATAAAGAAAAATTGGGAGGGTGATATTTTTGAAGAAATACCTTAAGGATATAATGCTTTCTATAATAATAGGAATTAGTTTTAGCTATATAGTCTATTTACTTCAAGGTGGAATTTTATATGGAGATTTATACAATCAAGGAATAGACTTTTTACAGTACTATGGTAGTAATATAAGTCTATTTGGTATTGGATATAATTATAATTGGAGCATTGCCTTAGGAGATAATATGTATGCCTTAGCTATATACTATCTTATGAGTCCATTTAATATTATATTGCTTTTATTAAGATCAATAAAGATAGAAATAGCTCTTCCAATTTTTATATCAATTAAATTTATATTTTTAATTTATTTTGCATCTATTTATTTTAAAAAGATTACTTCAAATAAATTTAAATGGTATGGAGCTATTATTTATGCTGCTAGTTACTATGTTTTAAACTATGGAGCTATACAGATTATGTGGCTAGATACTTTTATTTTCTTACCATTAGTTTTATTGGGCATTGAAAAAATCATTAAAAATGAAGGCAGCAAAATATATATAATTAGCCTATTCTTATTTTTGGTTACTGATTATTATCTAGCAGCCTTACTAGTTCCACATATAGCTATATATGCAGTAATAAGATACATTATTATTCATGGTAAAAATAAGGGATTGCCATCATTTATCTGGATAATGATAAAGAAGTCAATCTTAGGGGTACTACTATCAAGCTTTGTTTTAATTCCAGCAGCAGTTATAATGCTATCTTCTGCAAAAGAAACAGGTGTTAATAATAATTTTGGTATCAATATATATAATATATTTTCAATGTTAACTCAAAATTATATTGGTGCTACCAAACAAAGTAGTAATACCTATGTAACCTTACTAGGAATTCCAATCCTAATTTCATTTTTGATTTTTAGTAAAAATAAAAAGAATAAGTTATATTTTATTCATATTGGAATATTAATACTTGCAATTATTATAGAAAGATTTAATTACCTATTAAATTTTGCTTATATGCCAGTTGGAGGAGATTTTAGGTATAATATATTTTTAAATATTTATATAGCAATATTTACATTCTTATTCTTAAAAGAAAAAATTAAGAATAGTAAAATGACATTTAGCTTTAGTGTTATTTTGATATTAAGTTTATTATTTATATTCTTTAGTAAAGAAATAAGTATTGGTTTAAAGCTGTTAAATTTATTATTTATTGCTGCTTATTTATCTTCTATTCTATTCATTAAAAGAAAATTTAAGTTTTTAACTATTATATTAACTTTACTTTTATTATTAGAAGTAAATCAGCAATATTCAATTGTATTAAAAAACACAACAAAAGTAAAAAATGAAACAAGAGAAAACTATTCAAATGTATTAAATTATATAAGTAATAAATATGATAAAGAGGCTAGAATTGAAATAAGAGGAAGAGAAATGTCAAAAAACATTTATATTGCAAATGAAGTAAATGGAGTATCTGCATATCATTCTCTTATTAATGGTAATTACCTAAATACTAGTAATGTATTTAGTAATACAGTAAAGGATAAAGTAAGAGTAGAATTTAAGGGAAGAAACATAATATCACAATATGTAGGAACTAAATATTATGTTTCCTCGTATAATTATTGCCCTTATTATAATTCTAAATTAATAGATAAAGCATATGACTTTTATATTTTTGAAGTAGAACATAACAATCAGTTAAAGTTTTTTGCTGAAGACTCAATAATAAAAGGAAAATTACCAGCATCTATGATAGAAAAAGATATACTTTTATATAGTAATTTACTAATAGAAGAAGATACTGAAAACATTCAATTAGATGAAGCTTTAAGCAATAATTATTCAATTTATCCTCTTGAAAATACAGATACTGTTATACAAGAGTATGGGGAGTACTATGTAAGAAGCAAAAAAGAATTTAAAATAGAATATATTCCTTTCAAAGTAAATGGAAATCATATAGGAGAAGATTCAAATTTCCCTAATATTAATATAAATGATTTAGATTATAATGAACTTTATATAGGAAGACTTAATTATGGAGATATTCTAACTATAGATAAAGAGTATATAGACAAGCTAGAATTAATTTGTATTAAAGAAAGTTATATAGAAAAATCCATTAATAATATGAACTCTATAGATATAGATAATATTATAAAGGATAAAAATGGATTACAATCAACTTTTAATACAAAGGATAATGGATATGTAGTAATTCCAGTAGTATATGATAAGTATTGGAAGATAAAGGTTGATGGGGAAAAGGTTAATCCTATTATTGTAAATGGTGGATTTATGGCTATATCCACTGAAGCTGGGAATCATATCTTAGAGATGAATTACAACTTTTATTACAAAACAATAGGAATTATAATATCTCTTTTAACATTGATTTCAATAATTATATACAAATTCAAATTTAATAAGACTTTTAATAATACAAAGAGGTGATAAATTGAATAAGGTTAGTATAATAGTTCCTTGTTACAACGAAGAAGAAATGATTGAATTATTCTATATAGAAGCATCTAAGGTAACAAATAAGATATTAAACTATGAATTTGAATATATTCTTATAAATGATGGAAGTAAAGACAATACCCTAAAAACTCTTAGAGAATTATCAATAAAATACAAAGATATAAAATATATCTCATTTTCAAGAAATTTTGGGAAGGAAGCAGCCATACTTGCAGGTCTTAAAAATGCAGATGGTGACTACGCCATAATAATGGATGCAGATCTTCAACATCCACCAAGACTTATTATTGATATGATAAATAAAATAGAGGAAGGCTATGACTCAGTAGCAACTAAAAGAATTGATAGAGATGGTGAATCTAAATTTAGAGGCCTATTTTCAAAACTATTTTTCAAATTTTTAAATAAGATTTCAGATATCCCTATAGTTGAAGGTTCAACTGACTTTAGAATTATGACAAGACAAATGGTAGATTCAGTTCTAGAATTAAGTGAATATCATAGGTTTAGCAAGGGGATATTTGAATGGGTAGGATATGATACATATTGGTTAGAATATATAAGTGAAGATAGGGCTTTAGGAGAAACTAAGTGGTCATATTTTGGATTATTTAAATATGCAATAGAAGGAATAGTATCATTTTCAACAACTCCTTTAAGATTATCATCAATAATTGGAGGAGGAATATCATTACTAAGCTTTCTATACTTTTTAGTAACATTTTTACAGACATTAATATTGGGAAAGGATCTTCCAGGCTATGCATCAACTATTTGTTTAATTACATTTATAGGAGGAATCCAATTAGTTGCTCTTGGTATAATTGGTGAGTACTTAGCAAGAACATATATTCAAGTAAAAGGAAGGCCAAATTACATAATAAAGGAGAGTAATAAAGATAAAATTAAAAAATGAAAAATAGATAAGAAGTAATAGAGAAAAGATATATAAACTTTAATTTTGGAATGAAAAAATTAAAGAATGAATGAGAAAACTCCCGAAAGGGAGTTTTTTTATGCACTTCAATTAATGCATAATGCATAATTAAGGAAATAACTCAGGCAAGCTGAGTTAAAAATTATAAATTCCGAAGGAATTTAATCCTTAATTTTTTCATTCTTTCATTTCAATTTTGCGTAAGCAAAAGAGAATCTTCATTCTTTCATTAAAAAAAACTCAGAATGAGTTTTCACCATAATTTTACATTTTACATCCTTCATTCTTCATTAGCACGAAGTGCTCAATTGCTTTAGCAACGCCAGAATTATTATTACTGTCTGTTACATAGTCAGCTTGTTCTTTAACTATGTCTAGTCCATTGCCCATAGCAACACCAATGCCTGCGTATTTAATCATAGATAGGTCATTTTCTGAATCGCCTAAGCACATAACTTCACTAGGTTTCAAATTTAATGTTTCTGCTAAGTATTTAACTGCTTTACCCTTAGATATTGTTCCATTAATAACTTCAAAGTTATCATTTCCAGAACTAACTATATGAAGCTTATCACCAAAGGTTTCCTTTAATTCCTTTTTAGCTGCCCAGAGATTATCCTTATTTTCATCTTCTTCAATAACTATACTTTTTAATATAGTACCTTTAAAGTTTTTAAGAGTAGTAGGAAGGTCAAGTTCATCTATTAAGAATTTAACTCTCTTTTCCTCTGGCAAATCTTTATTCATAATGCTATAAGCATGAGTCTCAGGAATTTGATTTTCTCTAATAAGAGTATCCCAACTATTAAAATTTGCTGATAATCCATATTTTTTCACTATATTATATATTTCAAGGGCAGTTTCAATAGGTAAAGGAGTTTCTATTACAGTATCATCTTTATAATTAGTCTTTATATAAGCTCCATTAGAAGCAAGCACAGCAGTATCTATACCAATTAACTCAGAATAGTATTTAGCAGAACAAAATAATCTCCCAGTAGAGATTGCTATTGTAACACCAAGGTCCTTTGCTTTTCTTAGGGCTTCTTTATTTCTTTCACTTACTACATGATTACTATCTAATAATGTCCCATCCATATCTATACATATTAATTTAATTTTATTTTCCAAATCTATACCTCCAAAAGAAAATAATTATCATTACAACTAGTATAATCCAAAAACACAAAAATAAAAACCAATCTAACCTTAAATATTAATTTAATGTCAAAAATTGCGATAAAAAAGAATAGATAGCAGAACATATGTTTGGTATAATTAAATTGAAAATATAGAAAGGGGGAAGGGCTGTTGCCCAATTATTATGGAAAACTTAATCATTAAAGCAAAACAAGGAGACAAAGGTGCCTTGGAAGAAATATTAAGAAAGTTTCAACCTCTTATTAATAATACAGCTATGAGATTCTATATTTATGGTTATGAAAATGAAGATATAAAACAATTAGCTGTGCTGGCAATAATTAAAGCTATAGAAAAGTTTGATATATCTTTAAGTAATTCATTTCCAAGTTATGTGAAAGAGACAGTAAGAAATACTATTTATAAAGAAATAGATAAGGCTGAAAAAGTGTATTTTAAAGGTAAAATATCCAAGGAGATTGCAACCTTTATAGACATTAAAGATATAGTAGATGAGAACACCAATATACAAGAAGACTATATTAAAAAAGAAGGAAGAGAAGATTTAGAAATAGCTATAAGCTTATTAAAAGAAGAAGAGAGATTTTTACTTAAGGAACTTTATGTTGAAAATAAAACCCTAAAGGAATACGCTGAAGAAAAGAATATAGAATATCATAATGCTAGATATGCTAAAGAAAAGATTATTAAAAAATTGAAAAATACTTTACGTAACAACTAATTTGTAATTAAAGAGCTGCTTATGCAGCTCTAAATATAAATTAGAAAAGCTTATAATATATTTATCTTTTTAATGACGCTTATTTAAAGCATATAAGAGCTCATCATGAAAAATAGAGTTAGTAATTTCCTTTTAATATCTACATTTTCATCAATAAAAATTGAGAAAGTTAATGAAAGAAATTATAATAAAAGGAGAATAATAATATTTTAATAATGGGGGAACAATATGCTGAAAAATTTTATAGACTATAATTTATATTTATTTAAAATAAAGAGAATAGAAGTAATAATAGTTATAATAGATTTATTACTATTCATTACATCAACTTATACATTAATAAGCAGTTGGGATGAGTTATTTATTGAAAATAACAACGGTAAAGCAATAATATTTGTTCTCTTAGGAACTATAATAAAATTTATATATGATTTATATAATATTATTTCAGAAATAAGAGACAGTATGGATTTAAGATACGGATATATAAAGTCAGATATTCAGGAAAAAATATATAATGAAGTGAAAATAGAAAATAGCTTAACTAGTGATTACATAATAGAAGATATCTATCTTCCTTCAGGTAAAAAAGAAAGAGTACTTCGAAGCAAGAGTTTAGATAACTATATAAGAGAAGGAAATTTTGAACTATTAGAATCTCGAAATATGGAGAGGAATATAAATAAGTTTATAAAAGAAAATAAGGAGGATTTACTTCCATTTTTAAAATTCAATTATAGGCTTTCTAATTTCTATGGAAAGATGTTTTTTAATGAGAAAAAATTATGTATTTCCAAAGATATAGTGATAAATCCTAATGAGAAAAAGGTTTATTGTCACAAAGGCACGTATTACGATACATATTTAACTAATATAATTTCAGGAAAAGAATTAAGATCTAATGAAGATAATAAATTAATTGCATCAGCTGAAGATTTTATGCCAGTAATAAAAAAGAATGATGAATATTATTTAAAGGATATTACATCATCTGTTATGAATAACGAAATTGGTATAAGTACAGTAGCTATTACTAGTGATAATTATTTAGTGATTTGGACACAAAATAGAGTGGCTCAATCTAGTGCTGGACTTTTAGTACCAACAGGAAGTGGCTCATGTGATTGGTCAGATATTAGAGGAAAAAGTTTTACTGATACTATAGTTTATGCAATGAATAGGGAACTTTGGGAAGAAAATGGAGGGAAATTATTATGCAAATCTCCAGAAGAAATTGGAGAAACTAAGATTTTAGGAACCTTCAGATGGATTAATAAAGGTGGGAAATCAGAGTTCGTTGGACTTACTAAGGTTAATAGAGATTTAATATCCTTTGCTCAAAATAAAAAAGAAGTTTTCGATAGAGAAGAATACTTAATAAATAGCGCTGATGATTTAATAAACAAGATAGAGGATTTATTAAAAAAAGATAATATATCAGTACCACTTTATGTTAATTTACAAGTAATTAGAGAATATGCTAGATATAATAAAGATGAAATTGAGGAACTTTTAAAGAAAAAAGTATAGACATAAAATAATAATATATTTTAAATTAAACCTTATTTTATAAAGAGTAAAAGTTAAGCATGAAGCTGAAATTTTACTCTTTATATTTTTACCCCAAATTAAAATATTAAATCTTAATTATACTCCTTTAAAATAATCTTAAGCTTAGTTAAAGCCCTTTTCTTTAAACAAGAACAATAATAATAATCCTTATTCCTAAGCTTTGAATACCGAGAAAGGTTTGAAGTTTCATTTTCAATATATAAAAAATTAATAATATCCCTTTCCTCATAGTCAAGTTTATCTAAGGCAGCATTAATTTCACTATAAACAATAGAATTAGTAACATCCTGTTCTATATCTATACATTCATCAATTATACTATCAGCTACCTCAATATCAGGAGCATTATAAAGAGGTAAATTCAAACTCATTTCATCATTATACTTTGCTTCACTTCTTATAAGACTTACATATCCATTTTTTATACTCCAAAGGGCATATGAACTAAAACCACTACTAGGTCTAGATAAATCAAATAGATTTATAGCTTTTATTAAATGGATAATTCCTATTTGAATTAAATCTTCAAAAGTCCTATTTTTTAAAAATACTTTTTTACTTTCTTTAATTATTAAAGGATAGTACATCTTAATTATTTCTTCTTTTGCAGCATTATCATTATTTTTTGCTTTTCTTATTAGATCTTCCATAAGCTATCACTCCTAACATATTATTCATAAAGTAAGTACCTATTTATAATTAGAATTGAGAATTTATATGAAAAAAAGTTAGACATAATAAAAATTTTTACTGGCTTTTTCAAAGTAAAAATTTAAAGTGAATATATTTTGAATTAAAGCTTCATTAAAAATGCTTAAAATTAACTTAATATTTCAAAGTGTGTCTTTATTTCTTTACAGAATTTTCACAAATGGTAAAATATGAATTTTTTATGTAAAATAATGTAGCACGAAAATATTAGCCAAATTAGGAAAAAAGTCCTATAATTAATTTTGCCGAAAAAATTAAAGTCAGGGGTGAAAATATTATGTTTGCTAGCCTAATTTTAAAGGAATTAATCGTGGAGAATGAATTTAATGTAATTAATTTATTAGAAAAAGTTGAAAGACTAAGTAAATATGGAATTACACGATTAATAATTGCTCCATTTTATTATGATGAAGAATCTAAAAGTTCTATAGAGGAAGTTAAATTAGTAGTAGAAGATTTAAATTTATATTTAAGTGAAAAAGCCTTAAATTTAAAGCTTTATCCTGCAAATATAATAAGGGACAACTTTGATAATATTAAAGATTTTGTTGAGGGGAAAATAGGCAGTATAAATGATAATAAATACGTTTTATTAAGCCCAGATGAAAGCAATACAATAAAAGAATTAGTAGAAATCATATATGAATTTAACCTAAGAGATTATACTCCAATTATATTTGGACCAGAAAAAATTAAAGAAATAACAGATGATAGCAAAAACATAAATAAATTATTAAAGGAAAATTGCTTATTACAGTTAGATTTAGGAAGTATAAATGGGGAGTATGGGAAAAAGGTATTAAAAACAGCTAAAGATTTAAAGAAAAAAGATGTTTATAGCTTTATAGGTTTTGAAGATGATGTAAAGAAAGAGTATATTAACAAAGAGGTTGAATGGATTAGTAAAAAGGGACTATTCGCATTAACTAAAAATGGGGAAGTTAGCAAAAGAATAAAGGTTAAAAAGAAGATATTTGGAAGATTTTAGCCTAAAACTAAAAAATTATAGTATCAGAATATATATATATTAAAAAAAATAAATTTTTTATTTAGTTAATATTATACAAATGTTAATTCAATTAAAATTTATATTTAAATATCACCTTGTTTATAGAAATAGTAGTAATTTTAATTGTTACACAATGCTAAATTGTCACATTATGCCGATAAATTTTGAAAAATTATTAAAATATTGTGATATAATGTTTTATATAATTAAAAGCAATAGTAATTATTATAGAACAAAATGTTCATATTAAATATATATAACTATGAAACTATATATTTAATTTTTTAACTAAGGCTTATTGGACATTATTAGTATTTGATAGGAGGAAAAAAGTTGGAAGAGCAAGTGATAAGGTTAGATGAGTTATTTGAAGCTCTCAAAAAAAGGTGGCTAATGATACTTTCAATTACATTAATAGCAACAATATTATCAGCAGCATTAAGTTTTTTTGTAATCAAGCCTCAATATGAAGCAAGTACAAAAGTTTTTATTGGTAAGGATGAAAGTGATAGTCAAGCTTATAGTCAAAATGATGTACTTATGTATCAAAAACTTATGAAGACATATTCTGAAGCAATAAAAACAAAAGATTTAATTTCTAGGGGATTAAGAGGGACTAGTATTAATTTAGAAGCTAATGAAGTTTTAAATAATTTAACAGTAGTAACAGTAGCAGATACTCAAATATTACAAATTAAATATAAGAGTAGGAATCCGCAAGAAGCTAAGGCTATTATAGAAGGGGTTTCAGATGAATTTATAAAAACCTCTAAGGAATTAGTTCCTAATGGGAATATAAAAGTAATAGAAAAAGTAGAACTTCCCCAAAATCCAGTTAGTCCAAATAAAAAGATGAATATTGCAATAGCCTTTTTATTAGGATTAATGGTTGGAGTTGGATTAGCATTTTTATTAGAATTCTTAGATAATACCTTTAAAAATAAGGACCAATTAGAAAGAGAATTCCAAATTCCTGTAATAGGATCAATACCTACAGTAAAGGAGTCTTAGGAGAAATTATGTTTATAGTTGAAAAGGAACCTAAGTCTATAGCAGCAGAAAGCTATAGAACATTAAGAACAAATATACAGTACTCATCTTTTGATAAAGAATATAGAGTAATAGTTGTAACAAGCTCAGAGCCAGGAGAAGGTAAATCTACTACATCAGGAAATTTAGCTTTATGTATGGCTCAAGGAGATAAAAAAGTTATTTTAATAGATTGTGATTTAAGAAAGCCAAGCTTACATAAAAAGTTTAAGGTTTCAAATCTAGTTGGGTTATCAGATGTAATTATAGGTAAATCGGATTTAGCAACTGCTATGCATAGGTATAATAAAAATTTAGTTTTACTTACATCAGGTAAAATACCTCCAAATCCATCTGAAATGCTTTCATCAAAGGCAATGGAAAATCTATTAGAATCTTTAAAAGATACCTTTGATTATATTATTTTAGATACTCCACCAGTACAAGCAGTTACAGATTCACAAATTTTATCTACTAAATCAGATGGAACTATATTAGTAGTTAGAGCAGAAAGAACAAAAAAAGATTCAGTTGAAAATGCAGTTAATCTCTTAAAAAAGGTAAATGCAAATATTATAGGAACAGTTTTAAATGGAATAGACGTAAGTAGAAATAAATACTACTACTATTACGGGGAAAAGTAACATCAATGCACAATGCATAATTAAGGTTAAAACTCTTACAGAGTTTTGTAAAATTAAAGAATGAAGAGCTTCTTTGCTGAAGCAAAATCAGCATGAAAGAATGAAGGATTAAATTCCTTTGGAATTTAGAAATTTTCATAATTCAGCTTGCCTGAATTATTTCAACAATTATGCATTATCAATTATCAATTATGCATTAATTAAAGTGCATTATCAATTATGAATTATTCATTGATTAAAGGATAGTTTTAAGTATTAACAGTAAAAATATATCAAATTTAGGTAATAATAGAATTTAAAATGTGTAAATTAAATATAAATTAAACGAAAGAGTGGGTGGTGCTATGGTAGATCTGCATTCTCATTTGATTTGGGCCATTGATGATGGTTCTAAGTCTAGGGAGATGACAATTAATATGTTAAGGCAGGCAGTAGAGGGTGGCACTAAGAAATTAGTGCTGACACCACATTACATGCCAGGACATTATGAAGTACCTAATATTAAAGTAAAGGAAAGAAAGAAAGATATAGAGCTTTTAGTTAAAGAGCTTGATTTAGACCTAGAGATTTATTGTGGACAAGAAGTTTATTTTAATGAAAAAATTTTAGATAACTTTGAAGATAAGCTTATTGGCACAATTAATGATTCTAGATATATGCTAATTGAGTTTAATATGAGAAGCTTTTCTATTAAAGAAGTTACTGAGATTTTATATGAGCTACAGATAAAAGGAATTGTGCCTGTTATTGCACATCCAGAAAGATATATTAAGTTTATAAAAAATCCTTCTTTAATAAATGAGTTTGTTAGGGAAGGTTTTCTTTTTCAATTGAATATAGGAAGTATAACTGGAGAGTTTGGAAAAGAGGTTAAGAAAACAGCAGAGCTTTTCTTGAAGAATAGAATTTATAGCTTTTTTGGTTCTGATGCCCATAGGGATGAAAAGAGAAATCCTAATATGGTAGAGGGAATTGAAATTTTAAAAGCTATAAATAAAAAGTATTTTAATTACTTAAGAATATCAGGAGAAGAACTTTTAGATAATAAAGAAATTAAATTTGTGGGGAATTTAATAAAAGAGAAAAAGGGATTATTAGGAATATTTAAATAATAATTATGAGAGTTAAGGGGGAATGAGTATGGAAAGACTTCAGTTAGATGATGAAAGCAATATTGAGATCATATCTAAAGATGACAGTGCAATATATAGATTATTAAAAAGGTTTTTAGACATAGTTTTGTCTTCAATAGGATTAGTAATTTTAAGCCCAGTATTATTAATTGTGGCTATTTTAATAAAATTAGAATCTAAGGGACCAGCTTTTTATTCTCATAAAAGATTAGGAAAAAATAGAGAGTATATTAATCTATACAAATTTAGATCAATGCATGAAAATTCTAAAGAGATTTTTGAAACATTTACTGAAGAACAAAAGAAAGAGTACTATGAAAATTTTAAACTTGAAAATGATCCTAGGGTAACTAAAATAGGAAATTTTATAAGAAAAACTAGTATAGATGAATTACCACAATTAATAAATGTTATTAAGGGTGATATGAGCTTAGTTGGACCTAGACCAATAGTTGAAGATGAAGTCATAAAATATGGACAATATGCAGATAAATTTTTCTCTGTAATACCTGGTGTTACTGGATACTGGCAGGCCAATGGAAGAAGTGATACTACTTATGATGAAAGAGTTCAAATGGATATGTATTATATAGACAATAGATCATTAATTATGGATTTTAAAATTGTACTTGATACTGTGGTTTCAGTTATAAGAAAAGAAGGAGCAATGTAAATATGAATATTTCTATAATATGTCCTTTGTATAATGCAGAAGCTTATATAGAAGATTTATATGAGAAAATACAGCAACAAGAAAATGTAAATATAGTAGAGATAAAGTTTATTCTTACAGATAGTTCTGATAATACAGAGAAAAAGTTAATAAATAATAATATAAATTATAAAAAAATAGATAAGAGTAGTTTTTCCCACAGCATTATTAGAGAGAGAGAAGCTTTAGAAGCCATTGGAGAAATTATAGTATTTATTACACAAGACATTAAAATATCCAATAAACTTTGGCTATATAATTTAGTTGAAGGAATAGAAAATGGAGAATGTGAAGCAAGTTTCAGTAGGCAAATAGCATATGGTAATCATACCATTGAAAAATATACAAGAGAGATTAACTATCCTAAAGAATCGAGAGTAGTAGCAAAGAAAGATGTAGAAAGATTAGGATTAATGGCATTTTTCTTCTCAGATGCTTCATCAGCAATATTAAAGAAAACATTTATTGATTTAAATGGATATGATGGTAAGAACTTATCTACAAATGAGGATATGTATTTTGCTTACAAATTAATCATGAATAATTATAAGATTAAATATGCATCAGATTCTGAAGTTATACATTCTCATGAGTTAACTTTTAAAGAAACCTTTTGTAGATATAAAGATATAGGAATATTCTTTAGAGAAAATGATTATTTAAATCAATTTGGGACTAATGAGCGAGGGTTTGATGTATTATTTTATATTCTAAGAAGAATAGTTGAAGAGAAGAGAGTATTCTTAATACCAAAGATATTTTTAAACTTTTTTGCTAGATTTATAGGGATGAAAATTGGTAAATATAAAGGACGTGGAGAGGAGAGTTTAGTTTGAAGGGAATTATTTTAGCTGGTGGTTCTGGAACAAGGTTATATCCAGTAACAAAGGCAATGTCAAAGCAAATGGTACCATTATATGATAAGCCAATGATATATTATCCAATGTCTATATTGATGTTGGCTGGAATTAGAGAAATACTGATTATTTCGACACCTAGAGATATAGTTAATTTCAAAGAATTATTTAAGGATGGGTCAGAATTAGGAATTAAAATTGAATATGCAATTCAAGAACAACCAAATGGTTTAGCAGAAGCATTTATTATCGGTGAAGATTTTATTGGTGATGATAATGTTGCTATGATTTTAGGAGATAATATATTTTATGGACAAAGCTTTTCTAATCATTTAAAAGAAGCAGCATCTTTGGAAAAAGGGGCAATGATATTTGGATATTATGTTCAAGATCCAAGATCCTTTGGAGTAGTTGAATTTGATGAAAATAATAATGTGCTTTCTTTAGAGGAAAAACCTGAAAAACCAAAATCTAAATATGCAGTTCCAGGACTTTATTTCTATGATAATTCTGTAGTTAAAAAAGCTAAGGAATTAGCACCATCAGATAGAGGAGAACTTGAAATAACTGATTTAAATAAAGTGTATATGGAAGAAGGAAATTTAAAAGTTAATTTGTTAGGGCGTGGAATGGCTTGGCTTGATACAGGAACTCATGCATCAATGTTACAGGCATCTAATTTTGTAGAAGCGGTTCAAAATACTCAAGGAACTTATATAGCTTGCTTAGAAGAAATAGCTTATAGACAAAAATGGATAAGCACGGAAGAAGTAATACAACTTGCAAAACCATTAATGAAAACTGGATATGGAAAGTATCTAGTTGATATTGTTGATGAATTAGAAAAAATAAAATCAGAGGTTGCAGCTACAAGGGAGTATAGGTAAATGAGTAATTTTAATTTCATAGAAACAAAAATAAAAGACTTATACATAATAGAACCTAAGGTATTTGGAGATAATAGGGGCTATTTTATGGAAAGTTATAATAAAAAAGCTTTTGAAGAAGCTGGTTTAACAATGGATTTTGTACAAGATAATGAATCTAAGTCTAAAAAAGGAGTGCTTAGAGGAATGCATTTCCAAACTAAGCATACTCAAGGAAAACTTGTTAGGGTAACTGAAGGAGCTGTTTATGATTTTGCTGTAGACTTAAGAAAAGGCTCTCCTACCTTCGGAATGTGGGAAGGAGTTTTATTAACTTCTGAAAATAAAAAGCAATTTTATGTTCCAGAAGGCTTTGCTCATGGTTTTTTAGTTGTTTCAGAAACAGCTACTTTTAATTATAAATGCACCGATTTTTATGCACCAAAATATGATAGCGGGCTCCTTTGGAATGATCCAGAGGTAGGAATAGAGTGGCCATTAGAAGGAATTGAAGAAATTCTTTTATCAGAAAAAGATAAAAAACAAAAAACTTTAAAAGAATTAGATTTACCTTTTGAATATAAGTAAGGAGAATTTCTATGAAGATATTAATAACAGGATCTAAGGGACAATTAGGAAATGAGCTTCAAAGGATAATTAAAACTGGTGATGCTGAAATAGGAAAAGTTAATGAAAATATAAAAAACTCTGAAGTTTTTGCTTTAGATGTAGAAGAATTAGATATAACTAAATTAGAAGATGTTAAAAGAGTTTTAAATGAAATTAAGCCAAATGTAGTTATAAACTGTGCAGCAGCAACTAATGTAGATGGTTGTGAAAGCAATCAAGATTTAGCTTTTAAAATAAATGCTATTGGACCTAGAAATTTAGCAATTGCTTCTGAAGAAATAGGATCAAAATTAGTTCAGGTTTCAACAGATTATGTATTTAGTGGAGTTGGTGAAACACCTTTAACTGAATTTGATTTAACAGCACCATATAGTGTTTATGGAAAAACTAAGCTTAAGGGTGAAGAGTATGTTAGAGAGTTTTCTTCAAAGTATTATATAGTAAGAACAGCATGGCTTTATGGCTATGTAGGAAAGAACTTTGTATATACTATGATGAACTTAGGAGCTCAAAAAGAGTCTTTAAGCGTAGTAAATGATCAACTTGGAAATCCAACAAATGCTAATGATTTAGCATATCACATATTAAAACTTATAGAAACTGAAGAGTATGGAGTATATCACTGTACAGGAAAAGGCGAGTGTAGTTGGTATGACTTTGCATCAGAAATAATGAATCTTTCTGGAAGAGATTGCAAAGTAAATTCATGTACTTCAGAAGAATATAAGAATATGTATCCAAATTCAGCTAAGAGACCAGAGTATTCATCTTTAGATAATATGATGTTAAGATGCACTGTTGGTGATGAGATGAGAGATTGGCGAGATGCCTTAATAACTTTTATGAATAATATAGAAAAATAATATTATAACTTATTTGAAATGGAGATAGAAGTATGAAAACTTATTTAGTAACTGGTGGAGCCGGTTTTATAGGCTCAAACTTTGTTTTATATATGCTTAAGAAATATAAAGATATAAGAATTATAAACTTAGATAAATTAACTTATGCAGGTAATCTAGAGAATTTAAAGAGTATTGAAGGAGATTCAAGACATATATTTGTTCAAGGAGATATATGTGATGCAGAATTAGTATCTTCACTATTTGAAAAATATGAAATTGATTATGTAGCTCACTTTGCAGCTGAATCTCATGTTGATAGAAGTATAAAGGAACCAGAAATATTTGCGAAGACTAATGTTTTAGGTACAGTAAACTTATTAAACTGCGCGAAAAATGCATGGGAAACTGAAGATGGATGGAAAGAAGGAGTTAAGTTCTTACATGTTTCAACGGATGAAGTATATGGTTCACTTGGAGAAACAGGATACTTTATGGAAACTACTCCATTAGATCCTCATAGCCCATATTCAGCAAGTAAAGCTGGATCAGATATGATGGTTAAGGCATATGGAGATACTTATAAAATGCCAGTTAATATAACAAGATGTTCTAATAACTACGGACCATTCCAATTCCCAGAAAAATTAATACCACTTCTTATTAATAATTGTCTTCAATTAAAGGACCTACCTATATATGGTGATGGACTTAATATAAGAGACTGGTTATATGTTGAAGATCATGCTAAAGCAATAGATATGGTTATTAATAATGGAAGACTTGGTGAAGTTTATAATGTTGGTGGACATAATGAAAGAACTAATATCCAAATAGTAGATACAGTTATTAATTATATAAATGAGAATGTAGATAGTAAAGTAACTGAGAACTTAAAGAAATTTGTTGAAGATAGAAAAGGTCATGATAGAAGATATGGAATAGACCCAAGTAAGATAAAAGAAGAACTTGGATGGTATCCAGAAACTACTTTTGAAGTTGGAATAGTTAAAACCATTAAGTGGTATTTAGATAATAAAAAATGGATAAATAACGTAACATCAGGTAGTTACAAAAATTATTATGAAAAAATGTATGAAAATAAATAAGGAATTACGATATGGATTTAATAAGTTTAGTAATAATAAATTATAACAATAAATCTTATTTAAGAAGATGTTTAAACTCAATTTTAAATCAAACTTATAAAAATCTAGAGATAATTTTTATTGATAATGAATCAAAAGATGGGTCATATGATTTTATGCAAGAAGAATATTCTAATGAAAATATTATTCTAATTAGTAATAGTATTAATAATGGATATTCAGGTGCAGCAAATCAAGGAATAAAATTATCAAAAGGTAAATATGTTATGATTTTAAATCCAGATATTATTATGGAAGAGGATTTTATAGAAAAAATGTATGGATTTATAGAATCTGATGAAAGAATTGGAGCATTGTCAGGAAAATTACTAAAGTATGATTTTAAAAATGATAAAAAACTTAATTATATAGATAGTACAGGAATAATAATGTTTAAAAGTACTAGATGTGTAGACAGAGGACAAAATGAAGAGGATTTAGGTCAATATGATAAGATAGAACAAGTTTTCGGTGTCTGTGGTGCAGCACCAATGTATAGAAGAAGTGCATTAGAAAAAGTAAAGATTTTTGATGAATATTTTGATGAGGATTTTTTTGCATATAAGGAAGATATAGACCTATCTTGGAGATTAAATTTAGCGGGATATAAAAATATGTATTATCCTAAAGCAATAGCGTATCATGGTAGAGGATTAGGAAGTAGTAATGGCGGAATATTAAATTTTATAAGGAATAGAAAAAGTCAATCAGAATTTCTAAGAGGTATATCAAATAGAAATCATATAATGATGCTATGGAAAAACAATGTGAATGATTTTCTGAATAAATATAAATTGTATATTTTAAAAAGACAAATTTTATTAATAGTTTATATGCTTATATATGAAAGATTTAATATTAAATATTATATCCAGGCGAGAAAGTTAAAATTTAAAATTATTAGGAAAAGAGAAGAATTTATAAGGATATCAAAAAGTCAAAATTTCAAAACAGATATAGAAAAAATAATTAAGTGATTAATTATTTTAAGAGGTGTAGTTTTATGGTAAGTGTAATTATTCCAACATATAACAGAGCAGATACGTTAAAAGAATCTATAGTAAGTGTAATAAATCAAGGGGATTATATAAATGAAATAATAATAATTGATGATAACTCCAGTGATTGTACTGAGAAAATAGTAAAATCATTAAATGATTCTAGAATAATTTATAAAAAACTAAATAAATCTGTTGGAGCATGCAATGCAAGAAATATTGGCATAAATTTAAGTAGTTATGATTATATTGCGTTTCATGATAGTGATGATATTTGGTGCCAAGGTAAGATAGAAAAGCAAATTAATATATTAAAGAATAAAAAAGTAGATATAGTTTGCTCAGGATTTAATAAATATTATAATGATAATGTAACTTATATAGGACGAGATATTGAGTCTGAAGATATTTATAAAGAGTTGCTAAAAGAAAACTTTATAGGAACTCCAACTATATTTGGTAAAAAAGAATGTTTTAAAAGTAATATGTTTGATTCTAGTATGCCAAGATTTCAAGATTGGGAATTGATGATTAGGTTATCAAAGAAATACAAAGTATATTTTTTGAATGAGCCTCTAGTTAATGCTTATGTTCAAGAAAATAGTATATCTAAAAAGGTTTTAGATGGAGCACAAGCATTAAAAATTATTTTGAAGAAAAATATGGAGGAAATCTCTTGTAATAAGGTTCTTCTAGAAAGTTATTATCGTAGGATAGGGGTATATTCCTTAGAAACAAATGACTATCATAAATATTTTTATGAAGCTATAAAAGCTAATAAAAGCATTAAGTCTATAATAGATTATATATTATCATTATTTCACTTCAAATCATTGTTAAAAAGGATACATAATTAGTGAAATTCATACAAGATTTTAATAATAGATTTTAATTTGTAATTATAGTATAAAAAGTAAATTTTTATATTCAAATATTTAATAAGAAAAGGGAATAAGTTATATGGAAAAAATATGTTTTGTTATATTACATTACATGTCTTATAAAGATACTGTTGAATGTGTTGAATCAATATTAAATAATGTTAATTATAATAATTATAATATTATAGTAGTTGATAATAATTCGAGTAATGACTCAGGAAAGAAGCTTATTAATAGATATACTTTGAATGATTTAGTAGAAATAATAATAAATAATAAAAATTTAGGATTTGCAAAAGGCAATAATATAGGGTATAAGATTGCAAAAGAAAAATATAATGCAGAATTTATAGTAGCTATAAACAATGACACTATAATTGAACAAAAGGAATTTTTAAATCTAATAATAGAACAATATAAAGAAAGTAGATTTTATTTATTAGGACCAGATATATTATCTGCTGACGGAATTCATCAAAATCCACAACGACTTGAAGGAATGAAGTTAGAAGAAGTAGAAAATTTAATACAATTTTATACTAAGCAATATTTGAAAAATAAGATTATTGATATTTTTAAGATTCATAGCTTAGGAGTAAGAATAAAAAAAACAATGGGTAAAAATAACAATATTCAAACAAAAGAAAATGTTATATATGAAAATAAAGTTATGGATAATGTTCAATTACATGGTTCATGTATTATATTTTCTCCATTATATATTATGAATCTTGATTATGCATTTTATCCAGAAACTTATATGTATGGAGAAGAAGACATACTTTTCTATTTATGCAAAATTAATAACTATAAAATAATATTTGATCCTAAAATAAAAATTTTTCATAAAGAAGATGTAAGTACTAACTATGTACTAAATAATGAAATAAAAAAAAGATTATTTGTTATGAAAAATGGAAAAGAATCTATGGTTATATTAAAAAGAATAATGTTAACCAATAAATTGAGGAGTAATAATGAAGAGAATTTATAAACTGATTATATTACTTATTTTATTACTTGAAGCTAGATTTTTTTATTTATTTAAGTTTCCAGATATTATAGATAAATATAATACATATCATGTGAAAATAATTATATTTATAATCACTATAGTTACTATAATATTCTTTTTAATAACAAGAAGATATAAGTATATAAAAGATAAAACTTTATTTTCAAATAATATAATTCTATTTTTAATTTTAGTATTTTTTGAAACTATTCTTAGCTATATTAATTATTCACAGTATGGACAAACGGTTATGGATACAATATGGATGAGTTATTACTTTTATATAATTTTGTTATATTATATATTAGTATATTTAGACATAAAGTTTAATGATGATAGTTATAAAAGAATTATAACAATATTCTCACTTATATTATCAATAATTTTCATAGTTCAATCAATTTTATATAATAGTGATGGATTATTAATAGTTAAAATATCTGAATTATCACTTAATGGAATTGAAAGTAGATTGGGAAGAATTAGGTTAACTTATCCTTCAACAATAATAAGCTTTTCTATAATTTTATCTGCTGGTAGGATATTGAATAAGAGAGAAGAAAAGAAAGATTTATATAAAATAATTGATATTCTAAATGTAATTTTGGGATGTATATATATAGTATATGTTTCTCAAACACGTGCATTAATAGTTTATATTTTTATTAGCATTATAATTATGTTTATATTTAGAAATGGACGAAATATAAAAAGATTGCTAATTAGTTTTTTATTATTAGTATCAGTAATTATTGTAATTTTAAATTTAAGTATAACAAAAGAATATATTAATACTTTTAATGATACAGATAACAGTATAAGTACAATTGCTAGAAAAGGAGCAATAGAGTATTTTATAAAAAAAGGTAGTGAAAATATTGTTTTTGGGAGTGGGTTTATAGGTTCTAATCAAGATAGTGAACTATTTTATATTGCTAGAGGTGAATATGGTATTTATAGCACTACAGATGTTGGAATAATTGGTTATTATTCCTCTTTTGGAATACTAGGATTATTATTATATATATCATTAATTTTGAAATTAATGAAGATAATAAAGAAATTAATAGTAACTAAAAGAATTAATTATTGTATAGAGTTAATTGGAATGTTTATTTTTCTAGTATTTAGTTCTGGAACACTAATAGTTATGGATAAACAAAGGATAATACTTTTACCGTTTATATTAGCAATTTTTAACAATGAATTTTATAAGGATAAAGAAATATAAGTTATTATAATGGGACTAATTTAATATAATATCAGGCGTGAATTTGAATAAAGGAGTAATAAAATGAATGATATAAAAGTTTCAGTAGTAGGATTAGGATATGTAGGAATGCCATTAGCAATAGAGTTTGCTAAAAAAATACCAGTTGTTGGGTTTGATGTAAATGAGTCAAAAATAGAAAAATATAAAAATGGTATTGATGTTACTAATGAAGTTGGTGATGAAGCAATAAAAAATACAAAAGTTTATTTTACAAGAGATGAAAGTAAATTGAAAAATTGTAATTTTCATATTATTGCAGTACCGACTCCAGTTAAAGAAGATTGTACGCCAGATTTATCACCAGTTATTGGAGCAAGTGAAATTGTTGGAAGAAATTTAAGTAAGGGATCTATAGTTGTTTATGAATCAACTGTTTATCCAGGTGTAACAGAAGAGGTATGCGTAGCTATATTAGAGAAATTTTCAGGATTAAAATGTGGACAAGATTTTAAAGTAGGCTACTCTCCAGAAAGAATAAATCCAGGTGATAAAATTCATAGATTAACTACTATTACTAAAATTGTATCGGGGATGGATAAGGAAAGTTTAGATATAATAGCAGCTACCTATGAATTAATCATAGAAGCAGGTGTTTATAGAGCTGAAAGTATAAAAGTTGCTGAAGCAGCTAAAGTTATTGAAAATTCACAAAGAGATATAAATATAGCATTTGTAAATGAGATTTCTATAATTTTTAATAAGTTAGGAATTAATACGCAAGCTGTACTTAAAGCAGCAGGAACAAAGTGGAATTTTCTTAAATTTAATCCAGGATTAGTGGGAGGCCATTGTATAGGTGTAGATCCATATTATTTAACATATAAAGCATCTCAAGTAGGATATGATTCTAAAGTAATATTATCTGGAAGAAAAATTAATGATAGAATGGGAGAGTTTGTAGCTGATAATATAGTAAAGAATTTGATCAAATTAGATAAAAAAGTCAAAGGTTCAAAGGTTGCTATCTTAGGTATAACTTTTAAGGAAGATTGCCCTGACGTAAGAAATACTAAAGTTATAGATATTATAAATAATCTTAAAGAGTATGATATAGAATGCCTAGTTTCAGATCCAGTTGCAGACAGGGACGAGGTTTATAATGAGTATGGAATAGAATTAGTAAAATTAAATAAATTAAGCGATTTAGATGCAATAGTAGTAGCAGTTTCTCATTCAGAATATAGAAGTATAAAATTAGAAAACTTGATTGAGTTATATTCACAAGATAAAGGGAAACTTTTTGTGGATATTAAGGGCATATTTAATAAGATTGAATTAGTAGAGAAAGATATTAAATATTGGTCTTTATAAAATTTTATATAAATATATTTTATATCTTATAATTTATTAAATGTCGGATTTATAGATTAATAAATAGCTAGTCGATAGAAGGAGTTAAATATGAGTATATTGAAAAATTATATATATAATACTATATATCAAATAATGCTATTAATAGTTCCGTTAATTACGATGCCATATTTAACAAGAATATTTTCTCCAAATCAAACAGGATTAAATGCATATACTTCATCAATAGTAACTTATTTTATGTTATTTGGTTTATTAGGAATACAAATGTATGGAAATAGGCAAATTGCTTATGTAAGAGATAGCAAAGAAAAATTAACTGAGACTTTTTGGAGTTTATATTTAATTCAATTAACAACAACAATACTATCTGTTGTTGCATATTTACTTTTTTCATTCATATTTATAAAAGAATATAGAAATATATATTTAGTTCAAGGTTTAGCTTTAATAAGTAGCGTAATGGATATTTCATGGTTTTTTATGGGGCTCGAGGATTTTAAAAAAGTGTCTATAAGAAATATGATTGTGAAATTAAGTGGATTAATTGGAATATTTTTATTTGTAAGAACTTCAGAGGATTTAGTGCTATATATTTTTATTAATAATTTAGTTAGTATTTTAGGAATGCTAGTTATGTGGAGATATGTTCCTAAATATGTTTATAATATTAAAATTGATATAAAATTAATGAAAAAAACATTAATACCATTATTAGTTTTATTTTTACCTCAAATATCTTCTCAGGTTTATACAGTGTTATCCAGAACATTAATTGGAATTTTTTCAACTACAGATCAAGTTTCTTTCTATGATTATTCACAAAAAATAGTGAGAATAGTATTGGCATTAATAACTTCAGTAGGAACAGTATTGATGCCTAGAGTATCTAATTTAAATTCAAATGGGAAAAAAGAAGAAATTAATAATTTTGTATCAAAAGCATTCATTTTTATTTCATATATCTCAGTACCAATGGCTTTCGGGTTAATGGGAGTTTCTGAAAATTTAATTTCTTGGTTTTTGGGAAAAGAATATTTTGAGGTTGGAAAATTAGCTTCAATAAGTTCTATAATAATAATTGCAGTGAGTTGGGCAAATATAATAGGAATTCAATATTTGGTTGCTACAAGGCAGGAAAATAAATATACTTTATCAGTTATAATATCCTCTGTACTAAGTATATTAACAAATATAATTGTTATTCCTAAATTAGGTGCGTTAGGAGCAGTTATATCACTTATTGTAGCTGAATTTAGTGGAAGTATAATTCAATTGATTTTAGTAAGAAAACAATTAAAGATTACTAATATGCTCTTAAGTACAGTTAAATATATTATAGCAGGATTAATAATGATAATGATAATAATGCCTATTGGGAATATAATTGAAAATAAGGTATTAGCAAACTTGATTCAAGTTATAATTGGTATGATAATTTATATTGGTATAATTGCAATGACAAAAGATAGGGTGCAAAATGAAATGTTAAAGATGGTATTAAGCATAATAAATAGAAGAATTTTAAGAAAGTAGGAGCAAGTAGCAAGTGGGATGCAAGTGAACTGCTCCCAAAAAGTTAGACATTATTAAGTTTAATAATTTAGAAGGACTTGATTTCTGTACTCTACAGGACTAAGTCCTTTTAACTTTGCTTTGATTCTATTATTATTGTAATAATAAATATATTCATGAAGTTCTTCAATAAAATGCTCTAAGCTCTGAAATTTTTGTAAATATAGCAACTCAGATTTCAAATGACCAAAGAAATTTTCTATAACAGCATTATCCAAGCAATTACCTTTTCCTGACATACTTTGAGTAATACCTTTTTTCTTCAGCATCCTTTGATATGGCTTAATTTGATAATGCCAACCTTGATCTGAATGAAGTATTAGTTTTGTGTTATTTGGTAAATTTTCAAATGCTTTTGTTAGCATACTAGATACTAAATCAAAAGTTGGTCTATATCCAATATTGTAACTTACTATTTCTCCATTAAACAAATCTAAAATAGGGGATAAATATACTTTTTGACCGAACAGATTGAATTCTGTAATATCCGTTACCCATTTTAAATTTGGCTTATCCACCTTAAAATCACGTTTTAAAACCAAGTGGGATGCAAGGCACCCCACAAGCACCCCCGGGCAAAAAAAATTCTTCGTTAAATTTGTGTTTAGCGAATAAGATAGTGTAAGCAGATGAAAGGGAAAATCATCTGTTTTTTTATTTGGTAAAAGTTAATATAAAAAGATTAATATTTTAGGGTATAATATAGATATAGAGTTATTTAGTAGGAGGAAAAAAAGTTTGGATAGTTTAAATTTATTCTCTAATATTAGTTTGCTTAATAAAGAAAAGTTGAATGATATTTTTGAATACTTAAATAGCAGGTTAAGAGATAATCAATTACAATTAGAAATAACAATTTATGGTGGAACAGTAATGACAATGGTTTATGATAATAGACCAGCAACAAGAGATATAGACTGTGTATTTAGTGAAATAAACATAAGTATTTTAAATAATATATTAGATGATACAAAATTTGTATTTAATTTATCAGATAACTGGATTAACGAAGAGATTAAAGAACCTCTAAAGTATATAATAAAAGAAGAAAAAGAGATATTTAAACAATATTCAAATTTACAAATTCTAAAGCCTAATGCTAAACAATTATTAGCAATGAAAGTATTAGCTGCAAGACCAGAGCCTGCAAAAGATTTTGTTGATTGTTATATACTTTGTAAAGATTTAAATATTAAAACAAAAGAGGAATTAATAAATATAGTCTCTCAGTATATACCTTTATCATTAATAGGAGAAAGACAAAGAACATTCATTATGTATTTAGGAGAGGATTTAGGTTATGATTGGAAATAAGTATTTAAAAGAACTTTATAATTATAATGATAGAGATACAAGTATAAATCAATTGTTGGAAATTTTAAAATTTAAAGATAAAGATTTCATTAATAGTTTATATGAAGAAGAAGTAAATATAGATTTATTAAATGAAAAAGAAAAAGAATTTGTGATTATATCAGTAAGTTTAATTGATCATTTTCTACAAATATATAATTTAGATGTGCCAAATTGGATAAGGGATGAAAGATTAAGTTTTACCTTCCCATATTACTATAATAGGAGATTAAGTGACTTTGAAAAAGTAAAATTATTATTTACTAACCCAAGTCCTTTTAGATTAAGAAACGTGTACTTTGATTTAAATTCAATAGTAAGAATATAAAGCACCTCACAAGCACCACGGGAAAAATCAGTTCTTAGTTAAATTTGTATTTATTATATTTTGCATAACAAGAATAGAGCAGATGAAGGCAAAAATTCATCTGTTTTTATTTTATAAAAAATTTAAAGAGGATATAATAAATAGAGAACTTAATATTTAATGTGAGAAATATAATGGAATTTAATATAGAAGATATAAGAAAATATATTAGGTAATGAGGTGTATATAGAAAAATGGAGAGCGAACAGTATGATAGATTTTTAAGGGTATTAAGGGAGACAAAAGGAATTCACAATTCTTTAAATGAAATTTTGAAATACGATTTTATATATAATTCAAATAAAATAGAGGGAAGTACATTTACAATAGAAGCACTTCAACTTTTATTTGAAAAAAATATAGTAATGGGAGTTCATACTTTAGATGATGTTCAAGAAACTGTTAATTCTTTCTATACTTTTGATATGGTATTAGATAAAATAGATGAAAATCTCACTTTAGAAATGATAAAAGAATGGCATGCTAGTTTAATGTATAGAACAAGATTGTATGATATGGGATTAGCAGGAGTATTTAAAAAATATCAAAATAGAATACTTGGAGCTAAATTTGATACTGCGAATCCTTGGGAAGTTGAAGATAAGTTAAATGCGCTTATAGAAAATTTTTATAGTTTAAAGGAAGTTACAATTTACGATATAGCAAAATTCCATTTTGAATTTGAATGTATACATCCATTTCAAGATGGGAATGGTAGAATAGGCAGATTTATATATTTAAAACAATTATTAGATAATAGGTTAGATTTAAAATATATGAATGGTGAATCTTCAGATGAATATAAAAGGGCCTTAGAAGAATCAACATTTGATAATATAAAACCATTAGTTGATTATATAGAAATGCAAAAGGATTTTATAAAAGAGAATGAAAAATTGTTTTAGCAGGTGAAAGTAAAAAGTCACCTGTTTTTTATTATACGAGGAATTTATAAAAATATTACCCTGTAAATAATTTTTTGTAAATTCCTTTCCTTCAGTATATGAGGAGATAGATATTATATTCTGGCGACTTGGAGCCTGCGAGGTCGCAAAGAATATAATATTTATCTCCTTTTTTATTTTATCATTGAATAAGAATGTATGTTCTTGTTAATAATCTAGATAGATTATTAATTGGAGGTAAAAATAATGAATAGAGTAACTTTAATTGGAAATGTTGTTAGGGAGTTGGAATTGAAAAACTATAGTAATTTAGATGAAAAAGGAAGCTATGTACAGTTTACTTTAGCAATAAATGATTATAGAAATAAAGAGAAAGAAGCTATTTTTATAAATGTGGTTTCTTTTGGAAAGCAAGCAGAAATACTAGCAAAGTATTTATCTAAAGGAAGAAGAATAGCAGTAGAAGGAAAATTGAATAATGTAAATTATGTAAATAGTAAAGGTGAAAAGAAACATAGTTTAAATGTAATTTTAGATGAATTTCAGTTTTTAGATAGTAAAAAAGAAGAAGTCATTTAAGTACTAAGTGGAGTTAAGGTATGACTTATAAAAAAAGAGAATGGTGGCCAGGAATAGTCTTACATATAACTGCTAGAGGAAATCATAGAAATGATATTTTTAGAGATGAAGAAGATTTTCAAATATATTTAGGTTTAATAAAAGAAGCTATAGAATTTTATAATGGAGATTTTGAAGTTTATGCATATTGTTTAATGGATAATCACGTTCATTTACTTATAAAATGTAATGAAAAACATATATCTTTATTTATATCAAGGATTCATAGCTTATATGCAAAGATATTTAATAAGAAATATAGATATATAGGATATCTTTTTCAAAATAGATATTATACAGAAGTGATTGAAAATGATTCACAATTCTTAGAAACCTGTAGATACATACATTTAAATCCAATAAAAGCAAAGATGGTTAAAAAACCAGAAGATTATCAGTGGAGTAGCTATAGTATTACTATAGGAGTAAAAGAAGAAAAAGCGCTAAAGTATGAAAAAATATTAAATTATTTTAAGGGCGAAGAATCTAGATTATTATATAGAACTTTTGTAGAAAGTTTAATAAAAAATAATTTATCTGAGGAGGAAAATGAAGTTGGCATCAGTAGTTAAAAGTTTTGCTATATCAGGAATTGATGCTTATGTAGTAAATATTGAAAGTGATACTATATATGGTCAGCCTTCTGTTACTATAGTAGGCCTTGGAGATGCAGCGGTAAAAGAGGCTAGGCAAAGATTAGAAGCAGCGATAAATCACGAAAAATATGATTTTCCTAAAATGAAGGTAGTTATTAATTTAGCACCTGGAGATATTAAAAAGAGTGGATCTCACTTTGATTTAGGAATGGCTATAGGAATCTTAATTCAAACATTACAAATACAGGTTGATGAAGTAAATAGCTTTGGATTTATAGGAGAGTTATCTTTAAATGGAGAATTAAGGCCATGTTCAGGGGTGCTACCAATGGTTATAGAAGCAAAAAGAAATGGAATAAACAATATAATTGTGCCTAAGGATAATTTGTTAGAAGCTGCATTAGTAAGTGGAATAAATGTTTTTGCCTTTGATAATTTGAAAGATGTATTAAACTTTTTAGAAGATAAAAGTAAGTATAATATAAAATTAGATGATTATAAGGAAGAACATAAAATAACAAGAGAATATTTATTGGATTTTGAAGATGTACAAGGACAAGATTCGGTAATAGAGTATATGGTTATAGCTTCAGCTGGAGGGCATAACATCATAATGTCAGGTTCACCGGGATGTGGAAAATCAATGATTGCAAAGAGAATACCTACAATTTTACCTAATATGACAGAGAAAGAAGCTTTAGAGGTTACAAAAATTTATAGTGTTGCAGGATTGCTAAAAAATAAAGGAAGTTTAATAACTCAAAGACCATTTAGAGCTCCACATCATAATGCATCAATGAATGCTTTAATAGGTGGAGGTAATAATGCTATGCCTGGGGAAATATCACTAGCACATAATGGAGTTTTATTTCTTGATGAAATAGCAGAATTTAATAAAAGAACTTTAGATGCTTTGAGGCAGCCTATGGAAGATAATATTGTTACTGTATCTAGGGTTAAGAGTACTAATACATATCCAGCAAATTTTATGGTTGTTGCAGCTATGAATCCTTGTCCTTGTGGATATTATGGAGAAAGTAAGTGTAGATGTACAGATTACGAAGTTTTGAAATATAGACAAAAATTATCTGGGCCAATATTAGATAGGATAGATATTCAAAAATATGCACAATCCGTAGATTTTATGGATTTATCACTATATAAAAAGGGGAAGAATTCTAGTGATTTAAGAGAAATCGTTGAAAAAGCTAGACGTGTACAAAGAGAAAGATATAAAAGTATTGAAAAGATAAATTCTAATTCAGAAATGACTCCAGCCATGATAAGAGAATTCTGTACTTTGGATAATGAATGTAAAAATATTATTCAAATGGCTTATGACAGATTTCAATTTAGTGCAAGATCTTATTATAAGTATTTAAAGGTAGCTAGAACTTTTGCTGATATTGAGGGAGCTAAAAATATAAGAAAACAGGATATATTAAAAGCTCTTATGAGTAGAGATTTAGATAATGAAGAATCTAAAATGATAGTTGTATAAAGAAGAGGTTATATGATAGATGAAAACTTATATTGGATTTGGTTGAGTCAAATAAATGGAATAGGACCTGTAACATCTAAAAGATTATTAAGTAAATTTAAGACACCGGAAAATATTTATAAAGCTTCAAAAGAAAATTTAAAATATATTGAAGGAGTTGGAGAAGCTATATCAAGTAATATTGTTAGTAATAAAGATCTAGAGGGAAGCAAGGTAATAATAGAAAACTGTTATAAAAAGAATATAGAAATAATAAGTATGTATAATGATAAATTTCCTGAAAACATTAAAAAACATAATAATATGCCAATATTAATTTACTATAAAGGAAAGATTAATAGCTCTTTAAATGGGGTTTCAATAATTGGAACAAGAAGATGTAGTGACTATGGAAAGAAGGTAACAGTAGAAGCAGCTAAGTTTTTAGTTAAAAATAATATTCCTGTAATAAGTGGTATGGCAAAAGGAATAGATAGTTATGCACATACAACTGCAATAAGAGAAAATGGATATACAGTTGCAGTTTTAGGTTGTGGTCTAGATATATGTTATCCAAGAGAACACAGTTTACTGATGGATATGATAATAGAGGATGGATTAGTTATTTCTGAGTATCCACCAGGAACAGCTCCTATAAATCATAATTTTCCTAAAAGAAATAGATTAATAAGTGCTATTTCTGAAAAGATATTAATAGTAGAAGCAGGAGAAAAAAGTGGAGCATTAATTACAGCTAAATATGCGAAAGAGCAAAGTAAAGAAATATTAGTAGTACCTAATAACATTTATAGTATGGAAAGTAAGGGAAGTAATAAACTTATATTAGATGGAGAAAAGGTGTACTTAAGTAAGAAGCAACTTTTAATAAAGAGTATATGCCATATAGAAAAAGAAAATATTGATTCAGAAATAAAGTATACCAAGTCATCTAAAATAGAGAAAAAAATATTAAATTTATTAGCCAGTAATCCAATGACTTTAGAGAATTTAATTAGTGTAATTAATTTAAATTCAGATGAATTAATTAATAATGTAATGATATTAGAATTAAAGGGAAAAGTATCTAAAAAAGGAACTTACTATTATATTGCTTAGCAAGTGGGATTCCTTTGCACATTACAAGAAATCTATACTATAAATTTATTTAGCATCTAAAAAATTGTTAAATAAAATACAAATAAAATGAATATTTTGTTGTAAAAAGAGGAGGAAGTTTGTATAATGATTAGGATTACATAAAATTTACAGGGGTGGTTAAAAATGAAAAAGAAATTGATTGCATTACTACTAGGGGGAACAATGGCATTATCAATGATGGCTTGTTCACAAAAGAAAGAAACTGAAGCTGTTACAGCTAATGTAGATACTATTTCTAAAGCATCTACAGAATTCTATTATCAACAAAGTTCATGGGATGAAGCAAAGGTAAAAGAAATTTTAAAAAATAATGCAAGTAAAGCAGCAGCAGTTGTTGTTTCTACAACTAATGAAGATGGAACTCCAAATGCAGCAACTATAATTCCAGGATTAGTTAATGATAACACTTTAGTATTTAACATAGCTACAGAAGGTAATACTAAGAAGAATATGTTAGAAAGACAAATAGCTGTTCTAACATTATTTGCTCATAATCCTGAAGCTGAAGATAAAGCTTTAAGAAATCAAGGTGCAAGAGTATTATTGAAGACTGTTACAGATGAAAATAAAATAAATGAATTAGTAAAAGAAGCACAATTAAAGGATGCTTCAACTGCTGTATTTATGGAAATAGTTGAGGTTTTACCATTAGGTTAAAAATTTTTAAGAAGTTAGTTTGATTCTAACTTCTTTTTGCTTTTACAATATTTTTTTATTTTTTATAAAAATTTTTCTCAATTTTCTTATAAACTGGGTACTTATTTAATGACAGGTTATTCAAGATTAAGAATTATGGAGGTTATTAAATATGCAATTTTCATTTTTAGGGTATTCAGTTAAAAAGATTATGGAGTTAGATTTAGATGTTAAGGATGTTACTATACTTAGGTTCTTTGATGATTTTAGGCAAAGTGGAAGAATGAACTATGAAGTAATAGAAGGAGTTAATTACTATTGGATAAGTTATCAAAATATAGAAAATGAATTACCTTTCTTAGGTTTAGGAAAGAGATCCATTATGATGAGAATGTTAAAGCTAAGGGATTTAGGTGTGTTATCTCATTATACTAAAAAGGAAGGTGGAACCTTTTCTTATTATGCTTTAGGGGAAAAATATAGGGAGCTATTATATATTAAGAATAATAATGATAGTAATAATAATGATAGTAACGCTAGTAATGACAGTGATTCTACGGGCGGACAAGCTATTGGTTATTACGATGCTACTAATGTTTCAAGAATAGGACAAGATATATACCAGCATAATACTATTAGCAATTATAATGATGGAGAATCTACCAATTACCTTACCACTAAATTTAATAGTAAAGAATCTGCTGATAGTTTTTCCAATGATTATACTTCAACTATGGGACAAGCTACTCTTTACTATAATGAAGAAAATAAATTTTATAATGGAGAAGATAACAAAGAAGATTCTAATAAGGTTGTAGATAATAATGAAGAGGATATTCAAAATAATATACAAGGAATAGATTATTTGAAGGATTTTGAAGACTCTAATTATAAAAAAGAAGAGAGGGTGTACTCAAATAATCATAGGGGCTATACAGAGAAATGTTCAACAAATACTCATCTATTAAATAATTCATCTACTATATTAACTAATATATATAATAATATAAAAGATAAGGTAAGTAGTATAATTAATTATTTAAATTCTAAGGTTGGTGTTATGTATAAGGCAAGTAATACTAAGACTGTTAATTTAGTGAAGGCTAGATTAAAAGATGGATTTACCATTGAGGATTTTAAAACTGTTATAGATAAAAAGGTTAAAGCTTGGAAGGGAACGATCTTTGAGCAATACTTAACTCCATTTACCTTATTTGGAGAGAAGTTTGAAGTTTATTTAAATCAAAAAATAGTAAAGTCAGATGAAAGTAAAAATAATAACTCTTATGGAAATAAAATAAGTTATTCTGGTAATAAAAAATTGAAGTTCGATAATTTTAAAGGTCGAGAATATGATTATGATGAGCTAGAAAAGAAATTATTAGGATGGGATGACCAATAATAATTAATAGAAATATATATAAAGAAAATATAATAGGCGATAGTCAAAATTCCATCGCCTATTGTGCTAACATAGTACAATAACTTTAAAAGGTGTAGTCTGAGCCGGTATACTTCTTGTAGTTGCTCCATAAATAACAATAAGATTGTGATTAGCTAGATCCTGAGAAAATATCTGTTCATTTCTAATAACTATCAGTGTAGAAGAAGATAAATTGAGTTTAAGCTGATTATCACTGCTAGTGAGATTAGAATTGAAATAACTTACCTTGATATTGGGAAAGGAGCTGGTTTTGTGCATAACAAGAGCTCTGTACTGTGGAGGATAAATTAGTGGAACAGGAGCATTGCCATCATAATAGCCTGTTACCCTATCACCTGGAAGAAGTATTTCATTATTCAAAATATAGGTTTCGGGAGACACCACAAAATTAGTTGGATTCCCATTATCATCCTGAAGGGATATTAGTTTATAGCAGCCCAAGTTTTCCTGTGATTCATTGATCCAAAAGTCCTCTATGGTTGTTATAGTACCAGTAATTGAGAAGAAGTTAATCATTATACCTCCTAAGAGAATCATCTATATAATCACTTTATTCTTAATAGCTATAGGATGTGCTTAATAGAGCTAGTTATCTTGTTAATAGTAAGTGGAATGTAAGGAGATATGGCTATGAAGAGTTAGAAAAACAATTATTAGGATGGGATTAAGAAAAATACTAATTTTTATATGAGTTTTGGAAAAAGTCACAAAAAATATATAATATATGGTATAAATTTACAATTAGTTAAAACTACCATAAAATCACAATAAAATTATTAAAAATACTGAATTTATATCTATTTATTTACAATATATGGATAATGTTAATAGGAAAGATATAATTTTCTTGTAAACGTATAAAGGAGTGATTTTATGAGGAAAAGTAAAAAGTTTAAGGTCTTAAATATGCTTACAGCTTTATTTATGATCTTAGGTATTTTCTCAAATGTGCAAACAAAAGCATTTGCAGAAAGTACTAAAAATCTAATTGGAAATGGCTCATTTGAAGACGGACAACAAGGCAAGTGGAATCCTAGGGGGGATGTAAAGCTTGAAGTAACTAAGGAAACCAAAGCAGCAGATGGAGAGTATAGCTTAAAAGTTACAGGAAGAACTCAAAATTGGAATGGTCCAGCCTATAGTGTGAAAGATATACTAGAAAAGGGCAAAACTTACAACATTTCTGTAAAAGTTAAGGCTGTTGCTGGACAAAAAGCTTTAGGAAAAGCAGAGAATGTTATTTTATCTATGGAAAAAGGAATAGATAACTCTTCATCTTACTCAAATATATCTTCAGCTGATATTAATGAAGATACATGGACTACAGTTGGAGGAAGTTATACCTTAGATTATACAGGAGAACTAACTAAACTTGATATTTATGTGGAATCAAGTACTGTAGATTTAGAATTCTATATAGATGATTTAATAATTACAGATGTTACACCTGTAGATAAGGGAAATATAGTTTCTAATGGAACTTTTGAAAATGGAATTACTGGATGGGATAAGCAAGGAACAGTAAACCTTGAAAGCTCTAGTGAATTCTATTATGAAGGAAGTCATAGTTTAAAAGTTTCTGAAAGAGGAGCTGCATGGGCTGCACCTAGTTATAATTTAACAGACAAGGTGCTACCAGGAAAAAGCTATGATGTAAGCCTTTGGGTTATGTATAATGAAGGTGAAAATGAAGAAGAAACTATAAAGGCTACCTTTAAGCCAGGCTATGAAACAGTTGGTGAAGTTAAGGCTAAAAAGGGTGAATGGACAGAAATAAAGGGAACTATGAATATACCAGAAGAATTATCAGAAGCACCTAGTATATATTTTGAAGCACCAAATGCAGATTTACCTTCTTATTATATTGATAATGTTAAGATTGAAGGGGAATTACCAGCTGTACCTATGGAAATAGAGCAAGGTATTCCAAGCTTATATGAAAGTTTTAAAGATGACTTTTTAATAGGTGGAGCTGTGAATCCATGGGATTTTGGAAATAATAGTCTTACTGAACAACTTGTAGATAAACACTATAATATAATTACTGCAGAAAATGATATGAAGCCAGAAAGCTTACAAAGAGAAGAAGGAGTATTTACTTTTGAACAAGCTGACAAGCTAGTGGATTATGCAAAGGCTAATAATCTTATAATGAGAGGACATACTTTAGTATGGCATAGCCAAATTCCAGATTGGTTCTTCCAAGATAAAGATAATCCTGACAAATTAGCAAGTAAGGAGCTTTTATTAGAAAGAGAAAGAACTCATATAAGAACAATATTAAATCATTATAAAGATAAGTATGGTACTGCAGCTTCAGGTAGTCCAATTAAATACTGGGATGTAGTTAATGAAGTTATTGATGATAATGGAGAATATAGAAATTCAAAGTGGTATCAAATAGCTGGATTAGATTATATAAGAGTAGCCTTTGAAACTGCTAGAGAAGTTGATCCATCATTAAAATTATTTATAAATGATTATAATATAGAAAGAAATAATTCAAAGACTAATAAATTATATGAATTAGTTAAAACTTTAAAATCAGAAGGAGTACCAATAGATGGAGTAGGCCTTCAAATGCATTTAACTTCAGATATTTCTATGTCAGATATTAGTGCATCTATAGAAAAGTATGAATCTATACCTGGAATAGAGCTTCAAGTTACAGAATTAGATGTAAGAATGGGTGCAGAAAATGAAGCTGTAACTAAAGATGTTTTATTAAAACAAGGAAGATATTATAAACAAGTATTTGATGTTCTTAGAGCACACAAGGAGTCAATAAGTGCAGTTGTGCTTTGGGGAGTTATTGATGATACATCATGGTATAAATCCTCTAAACCTTTATTATTTAATGGAAAGTATCAAGCAAAACCTGCATTTTATTCTATAGTAGATCCTAAAAATGCAGAAATTAATATAGAAAAAATACAAGCTGTACAAGGAACACCAAAGGATAAGGATGATGTGATTTGGTCAACAGTTAGATCAATAGATATAAATACATTCTTTGAAGGAATAAAGGGTGCCACAGGAAAAGCTCAAATAATGTGGGACAACAATAATTTATATATTAAAGCTCATATCAATGATAGTACTTTAAATGATAAGGATAGTCTTGAATTATTTATTGATTTAAATAATGATAATGGAAACTATTTAGAAGATGATATTCATCTTACAATTAAGTCTAGTGAAGCAATTAAAGAGGATAATGGATATTTAGTTTATAAGAAAATTCCTTTAGCTGCTGATTTAGCTTATGACAAGGTTATTGGTATTGATTTTAGAGTAAGTGATTATAATACTTCTGGAGATAAAAATTCAATTGTTGTACTAAATGATTATTCTAATTCTCAAGATACTAACAAAAAATATTTTGCGGACTTAAAACTAGGTAATGAATCTAAAATTGAAGACGCTATTTATGGAACTCCAGTTATAGATGGGGACCTTGATGAATTATGGAATAATGCTAAAGAATTTAGTACAGATGTATGGGTGGAAGGCAAAGATGGTGCAATAGCAAAGGTTAGAACTATGTGGGACAAGAACAATTTATATGTAATTGCTGATGTAACAGATTCAGTTTTAAATAAAGCTAATGCAAATGCTTGGGAGCAAGATTCAGTAGAAATATTCTTAGATCAAAATAATAATAAGAGTTCAAGCTACCAAGAAGATGACAGTCAAATTAGAATTAATTTTGATAATGAAGTTTCTGTTTCAGGTTATAAGCCAGAGGGATTAAAAACTTCAGCTAAAATAACTGATAAGGGATATATAGTTGAAGCAGTTATACCACTAAATAAAATAGAAGCAAAGAATGGATATATAGTTGGATTTGATCTTCAAGTAAATAATGCTGATGAATCAGGACAAAGAACAAGTGTAGCAACATGGTGTGATCCATCAGGTGCTTCCTATGCTAACACTTCAGGCTTTGGAAATATAAGACTTGTTACAAATGAAGAAAATCCAGAAACCCCAGGGGAAAATCCAGAGAATCCAGAAAATCCAACAACACCAGAGAATCCAACAACACCAGAAACACCAGAAAATCCTGGAACACCAAGTACACCAGAGACACCAACTAATCCTGAAAATCCAGGTACTCCAAGTACACCAGCTAATCCAACAGCTCCAGAAAATACAAAACCAGAAGAAAATAAAAATAATAATGGCTTACCTTTAACAGGAAGTCCAATATCTTCTTTAGGAGTTACTTTAATAGGAACTTTAATGGTTGCAGGTGGAATATTATTAAATAAGAAAAAAATAAATTAAATTTATAGCCTCAGAAAATTTTCTGGGGCTTAAATATTTTATATAATTTAATTATTAATAAATTTTTGATTTTTTTATTAAAACTTATATTGAATAGTTATTAGATAAATTTAAATTTAATTTTAAATAAAATTAAAATTATAATTTTACTAATTAAGGTTAAATATGGTACAATATAATAGATGTAAATAAAAGTAACATTATTGTGTATAACTTTAAAAATTATATAAAAAAACATATGGTATTAGGAGGTATTATGATGAAAAATAAAAAATCAATTATTTCTTTATTAACATCAATGCTCTTGGTAATGCAATTATGTATTAGTCCTATCATTACATATGCAGATGTTAGTAACGAGGTTATAGTAACAGATAATAATGATGAAGTTATAGTGGAAGATGAAACAAAGGTAGAAAATGTTCGTTTCAATAAGAGTGAAGTGAATGTTGGAGATACCTTAGAGCTACTTGCAAATATAGAAAATCTACATGAAGGAAGTAGAGTATATGCACAACTATGGTTTCCACAAAATAACTTAGAATATGAGTTAAAATATAGTGAAGAATTAAAGTTATATACTGCAGAAATAAAGATTGAAGAAAGCTTTAGATATAAAACTCTTAACTTACTTGCAATAGAAATTCGTAATGAGAATGAGAGTAGTATGCAATATCATCCAAAACTATCTGTTATAGTAGCAGATGAAAATGGAATAACAGATAAAGTGGCACCTGTAATTAATTCAATAAATGTTAATAAGACTGAAATTCAAGTAGGGGAAACCTTAGAGGTTTCAGTAGATGCAACTGATGATGTTTCAGGAATTTCACAAGTGTCAGGTTCAGTATTTATAAATGGAAAATATAATGAACTGAAGTTTTCATATGATGAAGCTAAGAAGTTATATATGGGCTACTTTGAAATAACAGAGGATTTAATAAATAAGACAATAGGTATAACTAATATTGCTGTTATTGATAAATCTGATAAAAGCAGCTATTCACAAGAATTAATAAATGTTAGTGTAGTTGATGGAAATGGAAATAAGGATGATATAAAGCCTGTAATCAATTCCATTAAGTTTGATAAGGAATATTATAAAACTGGTGATACTCTTAAGCTATATGTAGATGCATACGACAATGAATCTGGAATACAGTTCATTGAAGCCTATGTAAAAATAGGTATATATACAAAATCTTTATTATTACAATATAATGAAGAACTAAAAAAATATACTAATGAAATATACATAAGTGAAGATATGGAAGGAAGCAAAATTACCTTATCTAATTTAAGAGTAGCTGATAATGCATATAATTATGCTGATTTTAATCAAGAAGTATCAGCTTATGTTTTAACCAATGATGGACGAGTTGATATGGAAGCACCAGTGATATCAAATATAGAATATAGTAAAGATAAGCTTAATTTGCAGGATAAATTACAAATTACTTTAAATGCAACAGATAATATATCAGGTATAGACGAAATAACTGCTAAAATAAATTCAGGAGAAAAGAGTTTTACCTATAGCTTTTCTAAATATGATGGAAGCAGTGATAAATATATTTTAGTAATTAAAACAGAAGAGTATATGTATTTTAAGGATTTAAATATTGAATATATAGAAGCAATTGATTATGCAGGAAATAAAAATAGAATAGATGTTAATAAGCATATTCACGTTTCAAATGAAGATAGAGTAATTGATGATTATACGGATATAAATGATGTTATTGAAGGAATTAAAGCTTCAGAGGAAAATAATATAACTTTACTTTTAAATAATAATGATAAAGTAGTTGATAAGGAGATTTTTAATGCTATTGCTGGAACTGATAAAATAATAACCTTTGTGTTAAGGGATGGAGCAATATGGACCTTTAAGGGCAAGGATATAATTAATGAAAATATAGCTTCAATTAAATTATCAGTAAGTAATAGTCCAACAGAAGAGGCAAAAAATGCTATTGAAAGTCTAACTAAGGATGCTATATTTATAAAATTTGATCATCATGGACATTTACCAGGAAAAGCTTTAGTAAAGGTAAAGGTCAATAATGAAGAACTTATAGGTAAGAAATTAACCTTATATTATTACAATCCTGAGACTAAGGAAGTAGAAAAGATTAGTAATAATATTTTTGTAGATAGAGATGGATATGCTATCCTAGAAATAGATCATTGTAGTGATTACTTCTTATCAGTAAATTCAAATTTACTGGGTACAGAAGAAGTAGATAACAATGAAGGAGAAACTCCAGGAAATAGTGATGGAGAAAATATAGGAAGTAGCGATGGACAAGCTCCAAATAATACTAGCCAAGAAGGAAGCAATAATGAAAACGGGTATAATAATCTACCTGAAACAGGTGGAAATAACCCAATGTTTAGTTTAATTGCTGGACTTTCATTACTAGGTATTGGAGGTATTTTAACTATAAAAAGAAAATGATTTGTAAAAAACTGGTCCCCAGGGGTGGCATTGCCGCCCCTGGGGACCAATTTTTTTACAATTTTTTAAAAATTAAGAATCACCTGCGTATATAAGATATGAGGAGGTGATAAAGATGGCAGCAAGTTCAGTATTAGTTGGAAATTCTTTAGCAGTAAGCTACCAAATAGGAGTTGACTCTAAAGGAAATGACGTTTTTAAAGGACAAAACTTTAAGAACATTTCAGCAAAGGCAACAGATGAAGATTTAGTTGTATTAGCTGATGCTATAGGAGGAATTCTAGAGTATGACATTACTTCTATAAAGAAGGAACAAACTTATGTAGTAACTAGAGGATAGTATTATCTTTAGGTTATTAGTAAAGAAATTTTATTAAGAAATCTTTAGTAAGGTAATTATAGGAAACTTAATTTTAGTAAGTAACCTTAGTAAAGCAATTAAAAATTACTATTGTAGGAAGGAGGACATGCAATGATTCAAAGAACTGCAAGTATGAGTTTTAAGGATGAAGCTGGTAATAAGCATACATTGGCTGTTAAAGATATAAAGGAAAATGTTGATAATGCAGCTATAGTAAATATTATGGATGCTGTAATAGATAAAAAGCTTATTAGAACTAAGTCTGGTGATTTATCTGAAAAGCAAGGAGCTAAAATAGTTATTAAAGATACAACAGAATTTAAATTTTAGTATTTAAATAATATATAAATCTACACTTAATATATGCCCTTAGTTAAATTATTATTAATTTTGCTAAGGGTTTTTGATTTGAAATAAATATAAAATTGTATAAAAATATTGAAAATTCTGATTATTTATGATATTATTTTTGTAGAACGTTATGTGCACCCATAAAATCCCCTAAAAGATCAAGGCCCAATTGGCTTTGGTCTTTTTTCTCATAGAAAGGAGGTTATATAATGAGGTTATATGAAGATGAATCTATAGAATTAAAAAATCCTTTAAAAGGACAACATGCTTTATTTGTTGGTGATAGCATAACAAATGCTGCTAAGGATAATTATAAAAAGTCTGGATGGGCAGGACGAATAGGAAGAGAAAATAAAATGATATGGAAAAACGCAGGTATTAATGCTGCCTCAGTATCAAATATAAGAGGAAGTAATCAAATTGTAACTCAAATTATTAATAGCAGAAGTCATAAATATGATTATGTTATCTTACATGGTGGAGTAAATGATGCTATGGATAGTGCACCAATTGGGAATATTACTAGTTCATTTAATGTGAGAAAATTTAATAATAGTACCTTTGCAGGGGGTCTAGAGGAATTGTTTTGTTATACATATAAATGCTTCTATGGAGCAAAGATTGGATATATTGTAAATTATGCCACTCCAAATTCTAATTGGGGGGGAGAAACAAAGGATATGAGTTATTATTTTAATATGGCAAAAAAAATCTGTGAAAAGTGGAGTATCCCATATATAGATTTATTTGAGGGTAAAGTAGAGGTAAATGGAAAGCTTTTATCTTATAGTTACGATATTTTAAAAATGGATACATCTGAATGTTTATATGATTGTGATTTAGGGGAAGTCCATATAGGGGGAAAGGGCTATGATGTTATCTCTCCATATATAGCTGATTGGATGAAGACATTATAATAAAAGATTAATAGATTAAATAATATAAGGAGCTTTTTTATTAAAGCTCCTTATATTATTTGCTTAGCTTAAAATCAGTATAAAAAATGATTATAATATATTTAAAAAAAGTAAAGAAAAAGTTTGAATATTATAAAAAATAGGAGTACATAATAGTATAAATATTGAATTAATTGTAAAAACAGTACAAAAAAGTATCTTTTTACAATAATTTTGTTTTTAAGGAGGTGTAAATATATTCTCAGAAATTTAAAATATAAATTTACAATTTAGATTGTTACAAGAAGGGACGTGAGAATTTGCTTAAAATTATTATCTGTACTCATTCTAATTTGGCTATGGGGTTAAAGGATTCCGTTACAATGATTTTAGGGAATGAGCCAAAGGATCTTTATGTTATGCCATTTCTTGAAGGAGATGACATGATGGAATATAGCAATAAATTAAAAAAGATTGCTGAAGAGTACGAGGAAAAGGGAGAAAAATATGTTTTTCTTGTAGACCTATATGGGGCTACTCCATTTAATGCATCGGCAGCGGCTTTAGCAAATTTTGATACAAAAGTTATAGCAGGTGTAAATTTAGGGCTATTATTAGAACTAGTAGTAGCAAGAGATTTTTCAGAAGATTATGACTTGCTTTTAAAAGAAAGTCTTGAAAAATCTAAAGATAATATGAAAATCGTTGGAATGAGAGAAATGTTTGAATAGGGGGAGAGACATATGTTAACACTAGTTCGTTGTGATGATAGATTAATTCATGGACAATGTATGACAGTAATTATTAAGGAGTACGATATTGAAAGAATATTAGTTGTTGATGATTTTACTGCTAAAAATTCAATTTTAAAAACAGTATTTCAAAAAGCAATGCCACCAGAAATAAAGGGCAATGTTTATACTATAAAGGATTCAGTTCAAGAAATTACAGAGGCAATGAATAATAATGAAAGAACTTTATTACTTATGAAGAGCCCTATAGTTTATAGGGATTTAAGAAAGGAAGTTGCTAATCTTCCATTGGAACTTAATATTGGACCTATGAGTAATAGAAGAGGAACAACTTCTGCTACGCCAACAGCCCATTTGCTTCCTCAAGAGGCGGATGCAATTAAGGAATTGACAGAAGAAGGTGTCCATGTTTATTTTAGACAAGTACCTTCACAAAAAACCGTTGAATGGGATGAAGTTAAAGATAAATTTTAAATTAAATTTTAAACAAAAAGGGAGGAATAAAAATGACCTTACTTCAAGCTTTAATAATTGGATTATTAGGATGGATGAGTTCTATATATTCCCCTGTTCTTGTTGGAGGACTAGGTGGATGGTATACACTAGGAAGACCTTTAGTTTCTGGTATGGTTATAGGACTTATTTTAGGTGATGTTAAAACTGGTATTATTTTAGGAGCAGCAATACAATCTTTATATATTGGACTTGTTACTCCAGGTGGATCAATGCCATCAGATGTTAACTTTGCTGCATGGATAGGAATTCCATTAGCATTAGTGGCTGGAGCAGGAACAGAATATGCTCTTGCAATTTCAGTACCACTAAGTCTTTTAGGAGTAGCTGCAGTATATACAACTGTTGCTATTAACTTATATTTTGTTCACAGGCAGGATGCATTAATAGATGCTGGAAAGCTGGATAAAGCAATAAACATACCTGTAGTTGGACAAATTACAAACTTTGTTATTAGATTTTTCCCAATCTTCCTTATTAATTATTTTGGAGCAGATTTTGCTACTAAAATGATTAACATAATGCCAGAGTGGTTAACAAATATACTTCAAATGTTTGCACCAATGCTACCTTTAATAGGTTTCACTCTTCTATTAAAGATGATAGTAAAGAAGAAATTCGATTTAATCTACTTCGTATTTGGTTTCTTCTTAGTAGCAGTTATGAATTTAGATATGATATCAATTGTTATTTTAGGAGCATTATTAGCTTATGTATTATATAAAGCAAATAATAATAAGGAGGTGTCCTTATAATGGCTGAAGAAAAAAATAAATTATCAAAAAAAGTAATAAAGAAGGCTTATTGGGATTGGATGTTCTTTAATCTTTCAGTTCAAAACTTTGAAAGAATGGAAGGTCCAGGAATAATTAGAATGTTAGGACAAGTTAAGGACGAGCTATATCCTAATGACAAAAAGGCTCAACAAGAAATGTTGCAAAGACATACAATATTCTTTAATACAGAACCATATCTTGGTTGTATAGTACCAGGTATAGTTCTTGGTATGGAAGCTGAAAAGGCTTCTGGTGGAGATGTAGATGAAGAATTTATTAACTCTATTAAAACAGCTCTTATGGGACCTTTCGCTGGAATTGGAGACTCACTTCTTCCAGGTACATTAATACCAATATTACTTTCCATAGGAATGGGATTATGTAAAAATGGCGAAATTATAGGACCATTGTTCTATGTTATAGCATTTTTAGGAATTATGTTCCCTCTTACTTGGTTCTTGTTCTCTTATGGGGCTAAAGCAGGTGCAAATGCAGCTCAAACAGTATTAGAAAGTGGTATTAAAGACAAAGTAACAAATGCAGCAGAAATTGTTGGATTAGTTACTGTTGGTGCTATTACAGCATCTTATGCAAGTGTTAAAGTTGGATTGGTTTATAGTTCAGGTGAAATGACAGTAAATGTTGGGGAAATTCTTGAAGGCTTATTCCCTAAACTTCCAGTTTTGATTATGGCATTTATAACTTATCATCTAATGGTTAATAAGAAATGGTCAGTTGGTAAAATGATGCTATTATTCTTAATTATATCTATAGTTGGTTACTTTACTAAGATACTTATCTTATAAAAGTAAGGATTATAAACATTGGGTAATTGTGAGAGGAGTCTAAAATGAAGGAATCAGTAAGAAAGTTACAAAATGGAATTATTATTTCTTGTCAGGCTTATGAGGACACGCCTCTTTATGGTGCGGATTATATGAAGAAAATGGCTGAATCTGCAATTGTGGGAGGAGCAAATGGGATAAGAGCATGTTGGCCACAAGATATTAAAGCAATAAGAAGCATAACGGATTTACCTATAGTTGGTATAAATAAAGTTATAAGTGATAAAGATCCATTAACTAATGTGTTTATCACTCCAACTTTTGAGTCTGCTGCTGAAGTAATAGAAGCGGGAGCAGATATACTAGGTATAGATTGCACAATTCGTGAAAGTCGTGGCTTTGATGAACTTTGTAATTTGCTAAATAAAATTAGAGATAGATATCCTGAAATTGCAATAATGGCTGATTTAGCTACTTTAAATGAAGGTATTAAAGTAGCTGAAACAGGACTTGTAGATATAATATCTACAACTTTATCAGGTTACACTTTAGAATCTTTAGGAAATCATAAGGATGGTCCAGACCTAGAACTTTTGGAAGAATTAAAGAAAAAAGTGGATTTACCTATTAACTGTGAAGGAAGAATATGGGAGCTTGCGGATTTAAAAAGTGCTCTTGATTCAGGAGCAGATATGGTAACAATAGGAACAGCAGTAACAAGGCCACACCTAATAACTAATAGGTTCGTTAATTTCAATTTAGAATATCAAAAACATAAATAAAGAAATGAAATTATTAAAAGGGCAAATTAACAAATAAGACTATTAAAAGTATTAATGTAGAGATTTAAAGTAGAATGCAGAGTATAAGATATTGAGGCAATTATTAATTAATTTATTAATTAATAATTAAAAATGAAACTCCGAAAGGAGTTTCCACCTCAATTCTACATTCTACATTTTACATTATTAATATTGGGGTGAAATCTATGATAATACAAAGTGAAAATGTATGGCTACATGAGGATTTTGTAGCAGCTCAATTAACAATTGAAGGAGATAAAATTATTAAGATTCAAGAATATAATAAAGAAGCTCCGGATGTTGATTATGGAGAAAATTATATTCTTCCAGGCTTTATTGATATACATAGTCATGGTTATGGAGGAATAAGTGCATCAAAATCATCATCAGAGGAATTAGTTAAGTGGAAAAGATATTTACCAGAGGAAGGAGTTACTTCATTTTTACCAGCAGTTGAAACTCAATCTGAAGCTGATAATATAAAAGCATATAAAAATATAGTTACTGCTATGAGTAATAGTGAGGGGGCAGAGATTTTAGGAACATATATGGAGGGGAATTTTATTTCGGAAAAGACTAGAGGGGCTCAGTGTAAGGATTTTATAGTAAAGCCTTCTATAGATGTTCTTAAAAGATATATTGAGGCTTCTAATAATAATTTAAAGCTTATATGTATTGCACCAGAAGAGGATGAAGGTTTTAAAGTTTGTGAATATGCAAGTAGCAAAGGTATAAGGGTAAGTGTTGGACATAGTAATTCTACTTATAAGACTGTAAAAGATGCTATGAATCATGGAGCTGTATCTATAACTCATACTTATAATGGTTGTCCTAGATTTCATCATAGAGAAGTTGGGGTAATAGGTGCAGCTATGGATATAGATGATCTATACGCCGAAATTATTGGAGATGGTAGGCATGTTTCCTGGGAAGCTGTTAGAGTACTAGGTAGGCTTAAGGGGAAGGACAAGCTTATATTAGTTAGTGATGCTTTTCCATTAAAGGGGTATAAGGGAGAATTACCTCTAGGAATTACAAGAACTGATGATGGTCAATTTGTAAATAGTGAAGGTAATCTTTGTGGATCATCATTAAAGATAAATGAGGGGATATATAATTTAATTAAAAAAGCTAAGCTTCCTTTAGTAACAGCAATTAATTCTGCAACTATTAATCCAGCTAAAATGTTAGGTATAAATAATAATAAAGGGTCTATTGAGGTAAATAAAGATGCAGACTTAGTAATAACAAATTCAGATTTTAAAGTTATGTGGACATATTGTAAGGGCAGAGAGGTTTATAAAGGTGAATAGTATGGACGGTGTATTTCAGAACAGGGTATTTCAGTTTGCAATAAATAAAGAGGAGTATTTAGAATTTTTAAGGTTTAGATATGGACTTTCTAAGGAAAGTAAAAATAGAAAGCTATGGATAACTACTTCTATACCAACATTAATAATTGTAAGTGATATTTTCTTTAAATTATATAATAGATGGCAATATATTTTGCTATCAGTTTTATTAATTACTCTTTGGATATTTGTTGCTGTACCAAGGATTTGGAAATGGATTCTAGGAAAACAATTTAATGAAAGTATTTTTGAAAGGGTTAATATAAAGGCCTTTGAAAATATTACAGCTGAATTTAGAGATAAGAATATTGTTATTAAGGATAGAGGTAATAATATAGAGATAAATTACAAGGATGTATCAAAGATAATTCCTATAAATAATATGTTTGTTATTTTATATAAGGGTAACGGAGTAATTTTATTACCTTATCGTGCCTTTAAGGAAGATAAAGATATAAAGGAATTTTTAATGGATATTGAAAAGAAAATATCATAATTGGAAAATAACTGGGCCCCAGGGGCATAATAATGCCCCTGGGGCCCAGTTATTTTCCAATTTATATTCCATCAATTAAAAGCTTTGATACACAAAGAGCAGAAGCTGCTAAAGCACCATTATAGTTATTGTAGCTTTTAATTATAATATCTTGCTTTTTATTTTTTGAAAGCAAGTTAATATTTTGGTTTAATAATTCTTCCAATAGGTTTCTTAATAAATCTTCATTAAATAATTCCCCATGAATTATAATTTTACTTGAATCAATCATCATAGATAAATTATTAATTGTTATAGAAAGATAATTAATTGCAGAATGAAGTATTTTTATAATTCCTTCGTCACCTAATTTATAAGCTTTTAATATAGTTTCTATATTGATTTTATTTCTTTCAGATACTAATTGTTTTAAATATGTAGTTTCTGAATTATCAAATAGTATTTGAGATTTTTTTATAATCCAAGCTTCACTTCCATAGGTTTGAAGACAACCTCTTTTTCCACATTCACATAGTTCACCATTAGGATGTACAATTATATGTCCTATTTCTCCAACAAGAAAATTATCTTTTGCATAGAGTTCACCATTGTACATATATGAACAAAACATTCCTCTACCAACATGGAAGAAGATAAAGTTATCATCGGTGCCATTAAAAGTAAATAATCTTTCTGCTAGTGTCATACACTTAACATTATTTTCAAAGCAAATTGGTAGATCTATTTTATCCAATAAGTCTTTAAGATTAAAATTCTTCCAAAATAAATTATTACTTATAATTGATTTGTTTACTTCATCAAAATGTCCAGGAAGGGCTATGCCAATTCCTTTTGGATTATAATCTTCACAAGAGTTTATAAATTTCTTTAATTCATTAATATAAAAATCTTCACTTATTATTTCTTCAAAATTAGAATTATCTAATGAGATAATATTTTTCTTAAAGATTTTACCTGTATTATCAGCTAGACAAAAGGATATATATTTTGGAGATAACTCTGTACCTATGTAAAAACTATGTTCAGGGGATACGCCTAATAGTATTTTTTTGCGTCCAGATTTACTTTCTTCAGGTACTACTTCACCAAGCTCATGTATAATATTTTCTTGAATCATATTACCAGTAATTTCGCTAACTGTAGCAGGTGTAATTCCAGTTTCTTTGGAAATATCAATTCTAGAAATAGGACCCTTAGAGTATATTTTATCTAAAATTTTAAATCTTAACTTTTGCTGGTTTTTTGTAAGTTTCATAATTACTCTCCCTTCAACAATAATATTATATAACATTAATAATAATTTAAAAATAAATAAGATTATTTTATTATAAAAAATTTAATTATATCAAATAAGATAAAATTTAAATTATTATTGATTAGTAACTATATAAATATATGGGAATTATAGCTAAGGTAAGAATATATTAAAAAAAGAATTGATTATAAATTATAATTAAAAAGTTCAATAATATACAATATATTTGTTGACAAATTATTTTTCATAAATTATACTTTAACCATAATAAATTATAAATTATTATTAATTATGGAATAAAAAAAAGAAATATGTACAAAATAAATTATAAATTATAAGAAAAGGAGGGTTTTTGAGTAAAATGTAGTCTTAATTTGTTAAATAAGTTAATTATTCAAAAATAGATAAATAATTAATTTTTTTATTTATATTAAGATATTCATGAAATTTAAGAAAACGATTAAATGGATATATTAAAAATAATTTAAGCTTAAGGATGAAGTAATAATTTAAAATTTATAAAGTTTAATAACAAGTAATGTGTATTTAGTTTGTAGTTTTAATGAAAAGGAGATAAAACATGAACAAGTTGATGGAAATGATCGAAAAATATTTACTACCAATTGCTGCGAAAATAAGTAATCAAAAATTATTAGTAGCTCTTAGAGATTCTTTTATTGGTACTATGCCTGTTGTTATGACTGGTTCCATTGCATTATTATTAAATGCATTTTTAGTAGATGTACCTGGACAATTTGGAAATACTTCAATTCCACAAACATTTAGTTGGTTCGTAGATGTAAACAATTTAATATTTAGAGGAAGTTTAGCTATAGTATCGTTATTATTTATTTTTTCTTTAGGTGTAAACGTAGCTAAAATCTATAACACAGATACATTATCATCAGGTATAGTTGCTCTTTCAGCTTTTATAATAGCTATTAGTAATTCTATTACTAAAACTATTCAATTACCTAATGCAGATGGACAAGCTCTTTCAGAACTTTTTAAAGGTATTAAAGATATAGCTGTTGAGGGAAATAATCTCTCCTTTACAGTTAGTGGTATTATTCCAGGATCTCAAATTAATTCAAATGGATATTTTACTGCAATAATTATTGGCTTTGTAGCTTGTATTATTTTTAGTAAATTAATGAATAAAAATTGGACTATAAAATTACCAGATTCAGTACCACCAGCCATTGCAAAACCTTTTATGTCAATAATTCCTGGTTTTATTGCTTTATATACTGTAAGTATATTTGTATATGCATTTAATAAAATTACTGGACAATTATTAATTGACTGGATATATAAAGTTCTTCAAACTCCATTATTAGGATTATCCCAAAGCTTCTTTGCAGTTGTATTTATTGCATTCTTAACTCAATTATTCTGGTTCTTTGGTATTCATGGTGGAAACGTTATGGCGCCAATTATGGAAGGATTATTTGGAGTTACCTTATTAGCTAATATGGAAGCTTTTCAAAATAATCAACCAATTCCATATTTATGGACAAGCGTATCTTATGGGGCTTTTGTATGGTATGGAACCTTAGGTTTATTAATAGTAATATTCTGGAAGTCTAGAAATAGTCATTATAAGGAAGTTGCAAAATTAGGTATAGCTCCAGTTCTGTTTAATATAGGAGAACCTGTTATGTTTGGACTTCCTACAGTAATGAATCCACTTTTATTTATACCATTTTTATTATCACCTACTTTAATGGCTACAGTTTCATATTTAGCAACAAGCTTAGGCTGGGTAGCACCAGTTACTCAAAATGTTACTTGGGTTATGCCACCAGTATTATATGGATTCTTCGCTACAGGATTTGATTGGAGAGCAATTGTATTATCATTAGTGAATTTAGCAATTTCAATTTTAGTTTATTTACCTTTTGTTAAGATGGCGGATAAGGAGGAGCTTAATGCCTAAGTTTGAAATAAGAGAAGAGTTTTATATAGATGATAATAAATTTAAAATTCTATCTGGAGCTATTCATTATTTTAGAATACATCCTTCTCAATGGGAAGATACACTATTTAATTTAAAATCACTAGGATTTAATACAGTAGAAACTTATATTCCTTGGAATATCCATGAGCCTTATGAAGGAAACTTTGATTTTCATGGAATTAATGATGTAGAGAAGTTTATAGAAATAGCTGAAAGTATAGGGTTATATGTTATTTTAAGACCAACTCCTTATATATGTGCTGAATGGGAATTTGGTGGACTTCCAGCATGGCTTTTAAAGGATAAAGGAATAAAACTTAGAAGTTCAGATAGTAACTTTATAGACAAATTAAGAAATTATTATAAAGAATTGATACCTAGATTAGTTAAATATCAAATAACTCATGGTGGACCAGTTTTGATGATGCAAGTTGAAAATGAATATGGTTCTTATGGAAATGAGAAGGAATATTTAAAAATTGTAGCATCAATAATGAGGGAAAATGGGGTAGATGTTCCCCTTTTCACCTCAGATGGAACATGGCTTGAGGCATTAGATTCAGGAGCTTTAATTGAAGATAATATTTTTGTAGCTGGAAATTTTGGATCAAAGTCAAAAGAAAATACTGATATTCTTAAGGGTTTCTTTAAAGAGAATGGTAAGGATTGGCCTGTTATGTGTATGGAATATTGGGATGGATGGTTTAATAGATGGGGTCAAGAGATTATTCGTAGAGATGCAATTGATTTAGCAGAAGATGTAAAGGAAATGCTGGAGATTGGAAGTATAAATCTTTATATGTTTAGAGGTGGAACAAATTTTGGATTTATGAATGGATGTTCAGCAAGGGGAAATAATGACTTACCACAGGTTACCTCTTATGATTATGAGGCTGTATTAACTGAATGGGGTAATCCAACAGATAAATATTATGAATTAAAAAAGGTTATAAAATCACTTTATCCTAATATAGAGCAATTAGAGCCAAGAATAAGAATACAAAAGAATCTTGGTAAGTACAAAGTTGATGGGGCAGTAAGTTTAATGAAAATTGTTTCTGAAATATCAGAGGAAAACCATACTGTATATCCTCAGGCTATGGAAGATTTAAATTGTAATTACGGATATATGTTATATAAATCTAATATCAAAAATTATAATCATAATGAGAAATTAAAAGTTATTGATGCTGCTGATAGATGTAGTATTTATATTGATGAAAAGTTTGTAGCAAATCAATATAAAGAAGAAATAGGTACAGAAGTTGAGTTTAACAGTGAAAACCCAATAATAAATATTGATATATTGGTAGAAAATCTAGGAAGAGTAAATTATGGACATAAACTAAATGCACCTACTCAAAGAAAAGGGATAAAAGGTGGGGTAATGATAAATAATCATTTCCACAGTGGATGGACTCAATATCCATTATCCTTTAATGAGGAAATGGTAGCTAAGATTAAATTTGAAGAAAATATTGTAAATAAGGTAGAAACTCCAATGTTTTATCATTTTACTGTTGAATTAGATAGTATTCATGATACTTTTATAGACTGTTCTAAATACGGGAAGGGCTGTATATTTGTGAATGGTTTTAATGTTGGAAGGTATTGGTCTATGGGGCCTATACAATATTTATATCTTCCATCTGGTTTTCTTAAAGAAAAGAATGAGATTATCATATTTGAAACTGAAAACATCTTAATAAATGAACTTGAATTTAGTGACAAACCTATTTTTACTGACTTGTAATTAAGTAGAGATTTTAAGTTTTATAATAAATAATCACAGAATATTTGTTTTTGTAGTTAAATGATATAGAGATTATTTTTAAAATTATTTAATGAGGAGAGGTTAATATGAAAAATCTAAATCAAATTCTTGAAGAAAAAATGCTTCCAATTGCATCTAAATTAGGTGCAAACAAAGTATTAATAGCAATACGTGATGGAATCACATTAAGTATGCCATTAATAATTATAGGCTCTTTATTCCTTGTAATAGCAAGCTTTCCAATTGAGGCATAGACTACTTGGTTAACTACCATAGGAGTTGATTCTTATTTATGGAAGGGTGTTGATAGTAGCTTTGGATTAATGGGATTAGTTGCAAGTTTTGGTGTTGCTTATAGTTATGCACGTCAACATAAAGTTGATGGTGTCTCAGCAGGTATTATTGCATTATCTTCTTTTATAGTAGTAACACCTTTTGTAACTGGTGAAAATGGTGCTGGAATTCCAGTTGGTTACATGGGAAGTAAAGGTTTATTCGTAGCTATGGTTCTTGGTATAATTTCTGCTTTAATATTCCAATGGTTTATTAAGCACAATATTCAAATTAAATTACCAGATGCTGTACCACCAGCAGTTGCAAGAAGCTTTAGTGCTTTAATTCCTGGAGCTGCAATTATTACTTTATGGTTAGTTGTTTTTGGAGTACTTGATAAGATGAGTATTGCTAATATTCATGATTTATTAGGAAAAATCTTAGGTGTACCATTAGGATTGATTGGAAATAATATTTTTGGAACAATTATTGCAATTTTATTAAATAGTATGTTCTGGTTTGTTGGTATTCATGGTGGAAACGTTGTAAATAGTATTCTTAATCCAATATGGCTTATGAATTCAGATGCAAACCGTTTAATATTCCAAGCTGATAGTGCAGCTCATTTACCAAATATTATCACAGCACAATTTATGGACAACTTTGTATATATGGGTGGCGGTGGAGCTACACTTGGTTTAGTAATAGTAATTGCTATTATTGCTAGAAAGAAAAATGCAAGTAAAATTAGTAAAACTATGGCACCTTTAACTTTAACACCAGGTTTATTTAATATTAATGAGCCTGCAATGTTTGGTTTACCAATAGTTATGAATGTTTCATTATTAATTCCATTTATTTTAGCACCAATGGCTAACGCTATAATATCCTATGCAGCTATGGCAACAGGTTTAGTTGCTAAAACAACAGGAATTGCAGTTTCATGGACAATGCCAGCAATTATTAGTGGATTCCTTACAACTGGAGGCCATATAAGTGGAGCAGTTCTTCAAGTAGTATGCATAGCTGTTGATATTTTAATATATTGGTTATTCTATAAATCAGTAGAAAAGCAAAACTTAGCTTTAGAATCACAAGAAGTTGAAGAATTAGTATAATAGCATGCTACTAATAGTAAGAGGCTATTGCACAATGTAAAATTAATAATAAAAAATGTAAAATAAAATATTAAACTCATTAAGGAGTTTATAAAAAAGAAATACAAAAAATATATAAAGAAATATATAAAGAAATATTAATATAAAGAAATGAAAAAATAATAAGATAAAGAAATGAAAAGATAAAATTTGGAGGAGTAATTATGGGTAAAAGATTAATTAGTGCAAACGCTTCGGAGATATTGCAAATGACCGCAGCAGAATTAAAACAAAGTATTAAAGCAAGTGAAGGGAGAACCATTCTTTCAGAGAATGTGGCACCTAGAGAATCCTTTATCGGTGATATTACAAACTCTGAAATTGCTAGAGCTTTTGGAGCAGATTTAATTTTACTTAATGGTGTAGATGTTTTAAATCCAGAGATATTTGGAATAGATGCTGCAAGAGGAAACTTTGTAGATAAATTACACTCTTTAGTAGGACGACCAATAGGAGTAAATTTAGAACCTGTAGATTTAGAGGCAAATATGTCAGAGGATCGATTAACAATAAGCAAAGGTAGACAAGCTAATCTTGAAACAATTAAGGAAATTGAAAAGCTTGGTATGGATTTTGTTTGTTTCACAGGTAATCCAGGAACTGGAGTAACAAATTCACAAATTGAAAAGACAATTAGCTTAGCAAAAGAAAACTTTTCAGGATTAATTATTGCGGGAAAAATGCATGGAGCTGGAGTTGATGAGCCGGTTGCAGATATAAAAGCAATAGAAGCTTTTATTAAAGCAGGAGCTGATGTTATTTTAGTTCCAGCAGTAGGAACAGTACCAGGCTTTGATGATATGGATTTAAAGGAAGTTGTGAAAGCAGCACATAGTAAAGGTGCACTTGTACTAACAGCCATTGGAACTAGCCAAGAAAGTTCTGATGAAGACACAATTAAACAAATTGCAATACGCAATAAAATTTGTGGAGCAGATATTCAGCATATAGGTGATGCAGGCTATGGTGGAGTTGCACCTTTTGAAAATATTTTTGCTATGAGTAAAGCCATTCGTGGTGTTCGTCATACTGTTTCAATGATAGCAAGATCAATTAATAGATAAACTGGGAAAATTTGTTCCCCTGGGGAATGCATATGGTTATTGGAAAAATTTGTTCCCCTGGGGAAGAATAAAGGTTATTAAATAAGTCTTAAGGAGGAATTTATATTATGAAAAAGACAATTATGTTAGTATGTTCAGCTGGAATGAGTACTAGTCTATTAGTAACAAAAATGCAAAAAGCAGCTGAAGATAAAGGTCTTGAAGCAGATATATTTGCTGTATCAGCTAGTGAAGCAGAGGATCATTTAATTAATAAAAAAATTGATGTATTACTTTTAGGACCACAAGTACGTTTTATGAAATCACAATTCGAAAGAAAAACTACACCATTGGGGATTCCATTAGATATTATTAATATGGTTGATTATGGAACAATGAATGGTGGGAAGGTGTTAGAACAAGCTATAAAATTAATTAATAACTAGTTGTATAGATGTTCACTTAAAAAGGGGTGTTTATTATGGAAGAACAAATGAATTTAGATGTAATTATGCAGTTAATAATGTTTGGTGGAGATGCCAAGAGTAATGCAATGGAGGCTATTCAAGCAGCAAAAGCTGGAGATTTTGAATTAGCTAAAACTAAGATTGCAGATGCAGATGCCTCATTAAGACAGGCGCATCACTCTCAAACAGAAATGTTAACTAAAGAGGCACAAGGAGACAGAACTGAACTTTCATTATTAATGGTACATGGTCAAGATCACTTAATGACTTCAATTGCTTTTACAGATTTAGCAAAGGAAATAATTGAAGTTTATAATCGTATTTCTGGAAAGTAATATTATATAAATTAAAGATAATTAAATATATAAAAAGTAAGTAAAATTTGTATAATTTGCTTATTTGACATTGTAAGTAATCTCTAAAGAACTGAAGGTGTTATTATATTTTGGATTAGAGTCTGTACTAAGAATATGTAAGAAGGTTCAAGTAAATAGGGTTACTATAGGGGTCATACTGATAAAAATAAAGTTTCATTATTAATAGCATAGGTCAAGATTACTTAAGGACATTAATTTACTTACAGATTAAGTAAAGTAGATTTTGACCTATATACATGCATTTTGGAAAACACTATTATATCTTATCTTAAAAGTTCGCAAGAATAAAATTAATATAATATAAGGAGTGAATACTATGTCTTTAAAAAATAATAAACAAAATTATCAAAATGGATCTAATAAAAAATCTATTAGACATCTGTCTAAAAAATTTACTGTAGTACTAGCATCAGCTTTAATTGGAACAAACTTAGTGTCATTATTAGTTGGATCTAATAATGCACTTGCAGCAGAAAATAAAGCTAAAAATAAAGTTCCTTCAATAACTGAGCCATTACAAGAACTTAATAAAATTGCAAATGGTGAATTTGAAAATAATTATGCATCTAATAAAGGAAAATGGGACTATAAAAAGAATGGATTAGCAAAACTGATAGAAGAAAATGATAATTCTTATGGGATTATTGAAGAAGGCAATATTGATGATTACATCTTACAGATAATATCTACAACACCTGGTAAGAAGTATAGAGTATCAGCTGATATTAAGGTTACGACGTAAGAAGGAAGAACTCCAGGAGGCGTTTATTTTACTGTAAAACAAAGAACTGAAAATGGACAACAAGGAAAGGTTTATGAACAAATTGAATTTAAAGAATCATTAAATGAATGGACAAAACAAGAATTTACATTTACAGCAGCAGAAGATATCAAAGAAGCTTACGTTGGAATAGTAAAATGGGCAGAAAGTGATGCTAATGGAGATGTTACAAAAACAGAAATTAGTATAGATAATGTAAAGGTTATAGAAGAGGATAAAGCTACAGTTGTTTGAGCAGATGAGTTCACTGGAAATATATTAGATCAAAGTAAATGGGGATATGAATTAGGTAGTATTCGTGGTAATGAACAACAACATTATGTAGATAGCAAAGACAATGTATTCTTAGAAGATGGGAATTTAGTATTGAAAGTAACTGAAAGAGCAGAAGAAGATCAATATAAAAATCCAAGAAATCATAGTGTGAAAAGGCAAATTATATATAACTCTGGAAGTGTTAGAACTCATGGAAAACAAGAATTCTTATATGGACGTATTGAAATGAAAGCTAAGCTTCCTAAGGGAAAAGGCGCTTTCCCAGCTTTCTGGACACTAGGTTCAGATTTTATGTTAGATGGTGATATAAATCCAGAACAAGGATATGGATGGCCAAGTACTGGTGAAATAGATATTATGGAAATTATCGGAGCACCAACTGATGAAAGATTGGCTCAAGGGGAACAAGATACTACTAACGATAAAAGACAAAGTAATAAAATAGCATATGGAACACCTCACTTCTATTATGGAAATGCAACTGATCCTGATAAAGATGGTAGCTATGCACCATATGCATTAGGTGGGAATCTTACAATAGATGAAGATTTTAATGATGATTATCATGTATTTGGAATCAATTGGTCTCCAGATAAGATTGAATGGTATGTTGATGGTGTTGTATATAATACAATGTATCTAACTGGAGATGAACGTGCAGAAGCAGCAGCTGCTACACTTAATAGACCACAATATATTCAATTAAACTTAGCTACTGGTGGTAACTGGGCTGGTGATGCAGGATTATATTTAGCAGAAGATAATACTACATTTGAAATAGATTGGGTTCGTTGGACTCAAAATGAAGAGCAAAAGGCTGCAGCTGATGAATATTATGCAGATAATCCGAATATTAAAGGAGTTAGAAATGTTACTATGATACAAGGGGAAACTCCTGATTTACTTGAAGGTATTACAGTAGATAAAGAAAATTATGTAGTTGATTACTCAATTGATGATGAATATATGTTTTCAAATTCTGGTGGAAATACAAATGTTACTTTAAAAGTTAGTGATTCTGAAGATTTAGAAGGGTTACAAGCTTTAGAACCAGGTGTATATAATATTCATTATAGTGCATTCCCTAAAGATGCTACTTTAAATGGATGGGTAACACCAGTATATAAAGTAAAAAGAGAAACAGTTTTATTAACAGTTTTACCTAGTGGTGAAAATGAAATAAAGGGTAAGATAGGTGATAGATTATCTTCTGTTAAATTACCTGATGGATGGAAATGGCAGGATGAAAAGCAAGTAATTAATAAAAATAAAAAATATAAAGTTATTTTTAATAATATGGAATCAGGAGAAGAAGCAGGTAAGGAACGTACTATTGTAACAGAAATATCAGGAGAAAAGATTGCTGAAAAAAGAATTCAGAAAAGAAATTGGTAAATAATTGGTCCCCAGGGGAAATAAATTAGAAGATTGTTATTAATTAATAAAAATTATTGACAAATACGAAAATAAAGTTTATTATAAATACAAATTTAATTTTCGGAAAAGTGAATATTAGAATTTAAAGTTCTTATCAAGAGTGGTGGAGGGACTGGCCCTATGAAACCCGACAACCGGTACTTAGTATACGGTGTTAATTCCTACAAAGCAAATGCTTTGAGAGATAAGAAGGTAGTGCGTAATTTTATATGAGTTTAAATTAAACTGCTTTCTTTTTGAAGGCAGTTTTTTTATGTTTAATAAAAAATAATAATAAAAATAAGCAATAAGCAAAAAGATAGTGTAAAGTTTCGTATGAAAAGTAGAGTTAATTAAATTAGAGGAATAAATTTCAATTTATTCTTTAAAATTTAAAATTTACACCAAATTTAAGTATGACGAAAAGACCTTCGATGGCGGAGGCAAAAATTTAATCGATATGCGATTTTGTTATTTATCAAGAAGTTTTAGATTCTTGCATATGTAAAATAGTTTGTTGACCAAGTGAGATAAGTATTTGCCATTTAGCTGGCATATTATCAATACCATCTAGCGCAGGAATTTCGTTTAATGGCTTCCAATAATTATATGGGTGAGGTCTTAGAAAGTTATAATATGCAACCCAAAGACTAACCCCATAAAGAGCTCCATCTTCGCTACCATAACCACAGGTTATGCGATAAGAGGATTTAAAGGTTCTATTAAGACGTTCAACTATTTGTTTAATCCAACGATGTTCAGATGATACAGCGTCATCATTAGTAAGCCCAATAACTTGAATTAAATCAAAGTCTTTATTTTCTTCAAGTTCAAATTGTTGCTTCGCTAACGGATAGGCTGTATAGCCATCAGCAATGAATTTTAGAGCTTTACCAGGGAAGTTTTTAAACTTATAAAAAGCCATACGCATAGCTAGAATACAAGGGCCTACAGATCTTGTATCAGATACTTGATAGCCAAGAATTGATTTTTTACAAGCATCCATTACAAACCAAACATAATGCTTGATACCTTTAACTTTAATATAGGTTTCATCAGCAGAGAGTATTTTAGATGGTTTGTAATTAAATGTATCTACAAATGGCTTAATAACAGTAGCTGCTGTTAATGCGTATTTAGCTACCATTGTATGTGAAATATCTATTCCATGAACTTCTTTTAGTGCATTGGCAGTTTGTCTTGTAGAAAGCTTTAAATTAACATGATAAGTTAAGCAAAGCCCCATTATATGCGGATTAAACTTTTTAAAACTAAAGCCTGTAGCATACTTAGATATTCGATTTAAATCCATTTTGAAAAAGTTAATAGTAAACTCACGATATATGTAATGAAGCTTATATTTATACTTTTCAGATGGATCAATATCTTTAGGAATCTTTTTAAGATTCTTTTGATAATAGGAACATTTAGGATTAGTGCATTTATGTATCCTAAAGTGCTTACGTTGTTTTTGTTCCGTAAGCGTAGCTCCACAATATGGACAGATAAATACTAATGGCTTAGTAGCATAATTAGTTTCTTTAAATGTAAGACCACAAACTTTACATTGAAACTGTCCTTTACTACCATTGTTATCATAAATATATTCGTGAGGGGCACCACATTTAGGACATATAGTTTTTTCGGGAATAGACTTACCGTTTCGCCTTTGGACTGGTTTTACAGTTTTATTATATCTATGCTTGTAATAAGCTAAAAGTAATTTATAATCTACTTTTTCGAATTTAAGAATTTTAGGCAGCTTGTCTACTTTAAATTTTTGATATTCCGGGCTATTTGAGTCATCAAAGGCCATTTGTTTAAGTGGAATATGCTTTGAAATAAATAAAAGAAGTTGATAAATAATTTTAATTAAATATTGATTATATGCAAGTAAATAAGTTATAATTGAATCCATAATAACGACAACCTTTCGTGTTGATTTTGTGGTTTAGCGATTCAATTTTAACATGAAATTAGGGGGTCGTTGTTTTTTTATGCAAAAAAACTTTCGAAACCTTGATATATAAAGAAATTAAAAGAAAAATAGTGTAAAAAACTTTACACTAACAGCAAAAATAAGGGGGCAATTAAATGAAAAACACAAGAAAACTATTAGCAACAATCTTAGCATTATCACTAGCTATTGGAGCAGTAAGCTGTGGTGAAGGAACTACAAATGCAGACAATGGGGGCAAGGAAAAGAAGATATTACGTTTTGCAGAAGCTAATCCTAAAAATTCATTGGATATGCAAACTAATACAAATAGTAAGGTAGCTGTAATTAGTGACCATATAACTGAATCCTTACTTAGATATGATGAAGACCTTAATTTAATTCCTATTTTAATAAATGATATGCCAAAAGTTTCAGAAGATGGTTTAACATATTCCTTTGAATTAAAGGAGGGAATAAAATTCCATAATGGTGAAACCTTAAAGAGTAGTGACGTTAAATTTACCTTTGAAAGAATGTTTACACCTGCAACTGGGGCTTTAAGTACTTATAATTATGACATGATAGTAGGTGCAAAGGAAATGTTAGCAGGTACTAGAGAAAGCTTAGAAGGTTTTAAAGTTATTGATGATACTAAATTTGAAATTACTTTAGTAGAGCCTTATGCTCCATTTATAAGTAATTTAGCCATATCCTATGCAGAAATATTCCCAGAAAAGGCTACAAAGGAAGCTGGGGAGAATTGGGGAATAACTACCTTAATAGGTACTGGTCCATATAAATTAGAATCAAATAATCAAGATACTGGAGTTACCTTAGTTAAAAATGAAAATTATCATGATGGAATACCAAATCTTGATGAAATACAAGTTAAGTACATAGATGATATAAATACTCAATTATTAGAATATGAAAAGGGAAATATTGATGTAGTTGCTTTAGATGCAACATTATATAAAAATTATGCAGAAAATGATAATTTTAAAGATGAAGTTAATGAATATCATCCTTTAGGCACTACTTTCTTAAATATTAATAATGAGGATGAAGTTTTAGGAAATGCAAGGGTAAGAGAAGCTTTATCTTATGCTGTAAATAGAGAAGAAATAGCTAATTATTTATTAAATGGCACAGTTACACCTGCAAAGGCATTTTTAAATCCTAATATACCAGGATATAACGAAGAAGCAAAGGACTATGAATATAGTATAGAAAAAGCAAAGTCTTTACTTGATGAAGCTGGATACAAAAATGGGGTGCAAATTAAGGCAACAGTGTCATCAGCAGATGGAAATGCATCTAAGGTATTTACTGCAATTCAAGCTCAAGTAAAAGAGGCAGGAATTGATTTAACAATAGAAAGTTTAGATGCAGCAGCCTTTAATCAAAAGAAAAAGGATGGAGAATTACAACTTTATCTAGCAACTTGGAATGGACTTTATCCTGATGGAGACCACTTTATGAATGCATATTTATATTCTGCAAATTCAAGAACAAAATCAGTAAACTATAATAATTCTAAATTCGATGAAATTATGTCAAAGGCAAGAGTATCTAGTAATAAAGAAGAAAGAGCAAAACTTTATAAGGAAGCAGATGCAATTGCTACAAGAGAAGATTATGCAGTAATTCCTCTTTATAATCAATCTTCATTCTTCTTAGCAAAACCTTATGTGGAAAATATGAAGATTGGAAATTTAATCTATCATTTCTTTAATGTAGATATAAATACTGAACTACAAAATAAAAAATAGTATTTAATTATAGAATATAGGATGTGAATATATTTGAGAAAGTACATTATAAAAAGAGTAATAGAAGCTATTTTAGTGGTTTTTGCAATTACAGTTATAACATTTATTATTTTAAATGTTATTCCAGGAGATCCAGTCTTATTAATACTTGGAGATAGGGCAGATGCAAATACTATTGAGATGGTAAGACATCAAATGGGATTTGATAAGCCTTTACAGATACAGTTTTTTAATTATTTAGGGAAGTTACTTCATTTAGATTTAGGAGTTTCTTATTTTACTCGTGAGGCAGTATTTCAATCTTTATCAAGAGCTTTTACCCTTACTATAAAGCTTGCACTTTCTGCCTATGCTTTTGCACTTGTTTTTGGAATTACTTTTGGAGTAATAGCATCAGTTAAAAGAGGTAAGTTTATAGATAAATTTTTAATGAGTACATCAATTATAGGAATATCAGCTCCCTCCTTTTGGGTTGCTATAATTCTTCAAATTATATTTGGACTTAAGCTTAATTTACTACCTATATCTGGTGGAGAGTCGGTATCAGCTTTTATTTTACCAGCCTTTGCATTAGGGACAAGGTATATTGCATCTATTGCAAGAATTACTAGAACAAGCATGTTAGAAATAATAGGTCAAGATTATGTAAGAACTGCAGAGGCTAAAGGGGTTTCAAAGTGGAGGGTTACTATTGGACATGCATTAAGAAATGCACTTCTTCCTATTATAACGTTAATAGGAGCAGAGTTAGGTGGAGTTTTAACTGGCTCTATGCTTATTGAAAAAGTATTTTCAATATCTGGCATTGGAAAACTTACAGTAGATAGCATATTAAGTAGGGATATGCCAGTACTTCAAGGGGCTATTATTTATATTGCAACTGTTTGTGTAATTATATATCTCTTAGTTGATATATCTTATGCATATATAGATCCAAGGATAAGATTAGGAGATGAGCAATAGGATGGATATTTTAAGTTTTGGTAAAAGTAAAAAGTATGATTATGAAAATATAGAAATTAAAGAAAATAATTATAAAGGATATTATTCTAAAAGCTTTAGGATATTTAGGAAAAATAAAGAAGCTATGCTGTGTCTTTTTATTATAGTTGCAATAAGTGTTGTAGCTATATTTGCACCATTTTTTGCACCCTATGATCCTAATGCTCAATCCTTAGCAGATATGCTTCAAAAACCATCAGCTAAACATTTATTTGGAACTGATGAATATGGTAGAGATATTTTATCAAGAATTATTTATGGAGCAAGAATATCTTTAAGTGTTGGAGTTATATCTCAAGGTATAGCATCTGTTATTGGATTTTTTATGGGAGTAATGGCAGGATACTTTGGAGGATGGGTAGATAGGATAATATCATTTTTAATACAGGTATTTTCCTCCTTCCCATATATTTTATTTGCCATAGCATTAATATTTGTTTTAGGACCAGGAATATTAAATTTATTTATAGCTTTAGGTTTACTTTCTTGGGCTAATATAGCAAGGATGATTAGAGGTCAAGTTATGCAGCTAAAAAAGAAGGAATATATAGAAGCTTGTATTATTAATGGGGGAAGTGGTCTTAGGGTAATTATGAAGCATTTATTGCCTAATTGTATTTCCACTATGATAGTACTTATAACTTTAGGTATTCCAAGTGCCATTATAAATGAAGCAGCTCTTAGCTTTTTAGGACTTGGTGTTCAGGCACCAGCCTCTAGTTGGGGCTCAATGATTAGTTTATCACAGCCCTATATTCGTTCTAATCCAAGCTATAGTATTATTCCAGGAATAGCAATTATTATAGTTGTATTATCCTTTAATATTGTAGGTGATGGATTAAGGGATGCTCTAGATCCTAAGATGAAGTCTTAATTTATTAAGGGAGGTTTAATGTTATGGATATTAATAATAAGAAATTATTAGAGGTAAAAGATTTAAAGGTTGAGTTTTTTACTGAAGAAGGAAGGCTTCCTGCAATAGATAATTTAAGTATTTCTATTAATGAAGGTGAAACTTTAGGAGTTGTTGGTGAATCCGGATGTGGAAAAAGTATTACTGCATTAGCTATTATGAGGCTTTTATCTTCTCCTGGAAAGATAACAAATGGAGAAATTTTATTTAAGGGTCAGGATTTAGTTAAGCTAAGGGAGGATGAAATTCGTAAGGTAAGGGGAAATGATATTGCTATGATATTTCAAGAACCTATGACTTCTTTAAATCCAGTTATTACAATTGGAAAGCAGATAATTGAAGTAATAACTACTCATAATAAGAATATTTCTAAAAAGGAAGCTAAGGAAAAAGCAATAGAAATGCTTAAATTAGTTAAGATACCCATGGCTGAAAAGAGAGTTAATGAATACCCTCATCAGTTATCTGGGGGTATGAGGCAAAGGATAATGATAGCCATTGCCTTAGCTTGTAATCCAGAGCTATTAATTTGTGATGAGCCAACTACAGCTCTTGATGTAACAATTCAATCACAAATATTAAAATTAATAAATACTCTTAAGAAAAAGACAAACTCCTCAGTAATTATGATAACTCATGATATGGGAGTTATTTCACAAATGGCTGATAATGTTGTAGTTATGTATGCTGGTGAAGCTGTTGAATATACAAGTGTTAGGGAATTATTTAGAAATCAACTGCATCCCTATACCACAGGACTTATTAATTCTATTCCAAGATTAAATGAAGAAGTGGAAGAGTTAGAAGTTATAGAGGGAATGGTTCCACTTCTTAGTGAATTACCTAAGGGATGTTTATTTAATACAAGATGTAAATATACTAAGGATATTTGTAGAGAAAAAAGACCTGATTTAATTGAATTTAAAGAAAATCATAAGGTTAGGTGTTGGAAGTATACAGAGGAATGGGATAAAGAGGGGGTAAAATAGATGGGGCAAGAAAATATGGATGATTATATTCTTGAAGTACAGGATTTGAAAAAATGGTATCCAATTAAGGAAGGGGTTTTTTCAAAGGTAAAGGGCAATATAAAGGCTGTAGATGGAGTATCCTTTAATATAAAACCTGGTGAAACCTTTGGAATAGTAGGTGAGTCTGGATGTGGGAAGTCTACACTAGGAAGAACTTTAATAAGGGCTATTGAGGCAACTTCAGGAAGGGTATTATTTTCTGGAAAGGATATGACTACTTTAAATAAAAAGGAATTAAAACTTGCTAGAAATAATATGAAGTTTATATTTCAAGACCCTTATGCTTCTTTAAATCCTAGGATGACAGTTAAAGATATTATTGCTGAACCTTTAGATATTCAAAAGCTTTATAAAACTAGTAAAGAAAGAGATGCCAAAATTGAAGAAGTAATGGATATGGTTGGCTTAAATAAAAAGTATATGAATAGATATCCTCATGAATTTTCAGGTGGGCAAAGACAGAGAATAGGAATTGCAAGAGCTATGATTTTGAATCCTAAATTAGTTATATGTGATGAACCTGTATCTGCTTTAGATGTATCAGTTCAAGCAAAAATTATTAATTTACTAAGAAAGCTTCAAAGGGAAAAGGGAGTAGCTTATATTTTCATTTCTCATGATTTAAGTGTTGTAGAACATATTGCAGATAGAGTGGCTGTAATGTATCTAGGCAAAATTGTAGAGATTTCTGATAAAAAGGATTTATATAGGAATCCTAAACATCCCTACACTAAGGCTTTACTTTCTGCAATTCCAAGAATAGATGTGGAGTTAGATGAAGATTTAAGTAGTGTAAGTTTAATTAGTGTAGATTTAGATAAAAAATTAAATAGTATAGCTTTAGATGAGAATTTAAATAATGAGGGAAATATGATTTTAGAAGGGGACCTACCTAGCCCAGCAAATCCACCATTAGGATGTAGATTTAATACAAGATGTCCTATTGCTTCTGATATTTGTTTTAAAGAAGAACCAGAATTAAAAAAGGTTAGAAATGATCATTTATGTGCCTGCCATTTTACAGATTAAGATTATTAGTGGAAAATATAGTGTCCTTTAAGAAAGATAGTATGGTTGAAAAATAGTATAGTTGAAATAGATAGTTTGATTAAAAAATATAGTAAGGGGAAGAGGAATGACTTATAAAAAAGAAGAGATAAGAGAAGATTTTATTAGAGATATAAAAGTCTTAAGTGAAGCTCATGGAATATCAGGCTTTGAAGATGATGTAGTTAAAATTGTAAAAGAGAAAGTTAAAGATTATGTAGATTCTTTAGAAACTGATGTTTTGGGGAACTTAATTGCATATAAAAAGGGAAATGGGAAAAAGAAGCTAATGATTACTGCTCATACAGATGAAATTGGGCTACTTGTAAAAAGAATTGATGCTAAAGGATTTTTATGGGTGGAGCCAATAGGAGGGGTATTCCCACAAACTTTATTTGGAAGACATGTTATTATAAAAACTGAAAAAGGGTATTTAGATGGAATAATAAATCATATAAATCCAGGGCGTCCAGAAGGAATATCTGAACTTCCTAAACTCCAAGATTTCTTTATTGAAATTGGAGCAACAAGTAAGGAAGAAGCAAGAGAAATGGGTGTAGAAGTTGGAAGCCCAGTATCCTTAGATTACGGTGTTTATTTCCTAGGAAATAATCGTGTTGCAGGAAAGGCTTTAGATGATAGAGTAGCTGTATTTATATTAATTGAATTATTAAAGACTCTTAAGGATGAAGAGGATATTCCTGATATTTATGCTGTATTTACTTCCCAAGAGGAAATAGGATGTAGGGGAGCAAAAACAGCAGCTTATAACATACATCCAGATGTAGCAATAGCTATAGATATATCTTTAGCCAATGATATACCTGATGTTCCAGAAAGAAAGATAATTACAGAATTAGATAAGGGACCAGTTATTAAGATTATGGACAAGCTTAAAACAAACTATCTTGGAATTATTGCAACTCCAAAGGTGGTAGAGGGCTTAAAGAAAGCATCTATAAATTCAGGACTAGAATATCAATTAGAGGTTTATGCTGCAGGCTCTACAGATGCATCAACAATTCAACCAGAAAGAGGTGGCATTGCATCAGGGGGAATATGTTATGCAACAAGATATGTTCATAGTTATGAAGTGGCATCTATAGATGATATAGTTGGATGCGTTCAATTATTGCATCAATATAGCAAGGATCTAACAGGAAAAAATTGGTCCCCTGGGGAAGAGGAAAAATAATAATGAAGAATGAAGAATCAAGAATTAAGGAATAAACTCCTTTTGGAGTTTATGAAATAAATATATTTTAAAAAAGAGGTTGCTTAGGCAATCTCTTTTTATTGAATATAAAAACGAAGATATTTGAATGATTTTAACTTAGCAAGAAATTAAAAGGAAAAAAATGGTCCTCTGGGGAAGGTTTTTATATTCTATTTTATGGATTTAAGGGTATAATTTTATTAGGAGGATAATTGGTAAAATATGTATAGAGGGAAGATAAGAAATAGGCTTTTAATATTCTTTTTAGTTATTACCTTTTTGCCTATAACAACTTTAGGAATCTTTGCAAATCTAATTTATACTAAGATTCTTGAGAATAAGGTTAATCAGCATACTGATCAAATGATAAAACAAATAGAAGTAAATATAGATAACCATATAAAATCAGTAGAAAATATTCTTATGTATATATCTAGTTCAGAGGATATTATAAGTTTTTTACAGCAATCCAAAGACGATAATTCTAAGGAAATCTATGATTTAGAGGCAAGAATAAGAAGAAACCTAAAGGTATATACTGATGTGAATTCTGAGATTTTTGGATTACTAGTTGTTAATAATAATGATAAATACATAAGTAATGAGCTAGAAAAGAAAACAAGGGATTCTTTAATGAAGGAAATATGGTACACAGGAGCTATTAATGAAAGTGAAAAGTCCTACTTTTTTAGTAATCCCATTGGAAGAAATCTAAAGCCTTATAAAAGCTATAGTGCAGAGGACATAATTTCTATTAGCAAGGCTGTTATAGATAAAAATACTAATGAGAGCATAGGTGTTGTTATGGCTGATATTAATTTGAAAAAGTTTGATGATATAATAAGTGACAATAACATTGGAGAAAAGGGATTCTTTTATCTTTTAGATAATAACAATAACATAGTTTATTCTCCAGTTAATCCAACAATATATAGAATAAATAGTAATAAGTTTAATAATAAGAAGGATAGTTTTATATATTCTATAAATAATGAAACCTTTAAGATAATGTACACTACTAGTAGTGTAACTGGTTGGAAAACCATAGGGGTATTTTCTTTTAAGGATATAACTAAAGACATAACTGGAATGGAAAGGTTTACTTTAATAATAGCAATAATTACATCTCTATTAGCTGTATTCTTCTCACTTTTATTTACAAATAGTATTGTGACGCCTATAAGGGAATTAAGAACTTTAATGAAGGGGGTAGAATCTGGGGATTTAGATTTAAAGTTTGAAGAGCATAAGTATAGCAATGAATTTGGAGAACTAGGCCATAGTTTTAATCATATGGTAAGTGAAATAAAGCAGCTTATTAATATGGTGTATGAGGAGCAGAGAAGTAAAAGAAAGGCAGAAATAGAAACTTTGCAAGCTCAAATAAAACCTCATTTTTTATATAATACCTTAGATACTATAGCTTGGATGGCAGAGGATTATAATGCAAAGGATATTGTTAAGTTAGTTTCTGCATTAACAAAGGTATTTAGAATTGGTTTAAATAAGGGAAAAGAAGTAATTAAACTAAGGGATGAAATTGAACATATTAATAGCTATTTAATTATACAAAAATATAGATATGAAGATAAGTTAAGCTATGAGATAAATTTTCACAAGGATATATTAGATATTTTAATTTTAAAACTTATTACTCAGCCTATAGTTGAAAATGCTATTTATCATGGAATAAAGGAAAAGAGAGGCAAAGGAGAAATAAGCATTAACTTTACTAAAGTTGTGGATGAAATAATTATTACTGTGGAAGATAATGGAGCTGGAATATCAGAGGAAAAGCTTCAAAATATAAATTCTATGTTAGAGACAAGCAATAGCTTTTATATAGATTCAGGAAGTGGCTCTGGTTATGGAATATCTAATGTTAATACTAGGATTAAACTTAGTTATGGGCAGAATTATGGATTGCGATATTATAGCAAGCTTGGAGTAGGGACAAAAGTAGAAATAAGATTACCATTTAATAATGATTATAAAGGGTAGGAGGGGAATTATCTTTGATTAAAGTTTTAATTGCTGATGATGAGCCCAGAATTAGAAGGGGAATAAAGAATACTATAAATTGGGAAGAAGAGGGCTTTGAGTTAATTGGTGAAGCAGAGGATGGAGAAGAAGCTCTTAATATGGCTAAGGAAAAGAAGCCAGATATATTACTTTTAGATATTTGCATGCCTTTCTTAAATGGAATCCAATTAATAGAGGAATTAAATAAGGTTTTATGTAATCCAGTTGTAATAATAATATCAGGACATGATGAATTTAGTTATACACAAGCTGCCCTAAGACTTAAGGTTTTTGATTACATCTTAAAGCCAATAGATAGGGATAATTTTAGAGCCTTGATTTTTAAGGCAAAGGAAGAGGTTATTTTAAGAAAAAAGAAAAATGAAAAGGAAAGCTTTAATAATATGATTCTTGAAAATAATATTTCTTATTTAAAGGATAACTTTTTTAAAGCTTGGATAAGTGGAAAGTTAAATAGTGATGAGTTAAAAATAAAAATGGAGAATTTTAATATAAATTACTCTAACAATATGGGGCTCTCACTTATAAAAATACTAGAAAAGAATTTTGTGGGCATGGTTAATAAAAATGAGAGAGAGTTAATTTCTTATGGAATTATTAATCTTTCAAAGGAAGTTATGAGTAACTTTAAAAATTTATATGTTTTTCCATATTCATCATCAAGGGTAGTAATACTATGTAATGTAGAATCAATAATATTATGGAAGGAAATATTAGTAGATTTAGAGGAAAAAATAACTTCTTTATTTAAAATTGATATTATTATTGAAAGTTCTTTATTAAGTAATGATCCTATGAAGATTAAGGAAACCTTCAATAAATTAAAGAGTAATGTTTTAGAAAAAAGTAAAAAGACACCTATTGTTTTAGAAGTAGAAAAGTATATAGAAAAGTATTATGGAGATGAGGACTTATCCATTGAGAAAGTATCTAATAAACTTGGAATTAGCCAAACTTATTTAACTAGGTTATTAAAGAAGGAGCTTGGAATGAATTTTATTGATTATTTAACTTATATTAGAATTCAAAATTCTATAGAGCTAATGAAGGAGCCTTCCATTAAGATATATGAAATTTCAAGGCTGGTAGGTTATAGCACTCAACATTATTTTAGCAGTGTATTTAAAAAGCACATGGGTATGTCTCCAAATGATTATAGGATGAGAATTAATAATGAGAATTAAATATGAAGACTTTGTTTATTTTATTGCTATTATACTACTTGGAATTTTCTCTGTATTTACTATAGGGGTACTAATTTTTAATAAGGTATCTGTTGATGAGGGGAAAGAGGAAAAGACCTTTGTTATAGGGGTTTCTCAATCTCAATTAATGGAGCCTTGGCAAATTAAAATTAATGAAGAAATAAAAAAGGAAGCTAGTAATTATAATAATATTCAAGTTATATATTTAGATGCTGTTGGTAGTCCCAATAAACAAATGGAGGATATTGATAAGCTGATGAAATATAATATTGATTTATTAATTATTTCTCCCTCTAATTCTAAAGATGTTACAAAGAAGGTTTCGGAGGTTTATAGCCATATACCTGTTATAGTTTTAGATAGAGGTGTGGAAGGTTATGATTATACCTTATATATAGGACCTGATAATAGCACTTTAGGAAAGCAAGTTGGAGACTGTGCTTTAAATTTACTAGAGGAGCAAGGGGGAAATATAGTTGAGATAAAAGGAGATTTAAATTCTAATGCAACTATAGAAAGAAGTAGTGGTTTTAGTAACAAGATTAATCAATGTAATAAGATAAAAATATCTAACTATATTAGTGTAAATTGGAATCGTGATGAAGCTGAAGATAAAATGAGGGAAATTTTTGAGAGTAATGATGATATTGATTTGGTTTTTGCCCATAATGATGCAATGGCACTTGGAGCATATAAGGCCTATAGGAATTCTAATTATAAAAAGGATGTAAAGTTTATTGGAATAGATGGATTAACAGGGGAAATGGGAGGATTAAACCTAGTTGATAAGGGGATTTTTTATGGAACTTTTACTTGTCCAACAGGTGGAAAAGAGGCAATTCAATATGCAGTTGATATATTGAATAAGGAAAAGGGAATCCCTAAAAAGGTTATATTAAGAAGTAGTTTAATTACTAAGGATAATATTGATGAGTATAAATTGAAAAAAGAAATAACTAAGGAAAGTGATGAAATAACCTTAGGCTTTTGTAATGTTGGTAATGAAGGTGGATGGAGAGAAGCTAATGAAAAATCTATAAAGAATGCAGCTGGTGATTTTGGAATTAATTTAATTTATTCAGAAGCAGATTTAAATTATGAAAAGCAAATTGATATATTAAATAAATTCATAGAAATGGATGTAGATATAATATCTTTTTCACCTGTTAAAGAAGAAGGCTATGAGGAAGTTTTAAAAAGAGCAAAGGAGGCTAACATACCAGTAATATTGGCAGATAGAACTATAAATATAGAAGATAAGACCTTGTATAATACCTTTGTTGGATCAGACTTTAGAGAAGAGGGAAGACGAGCAGCCAGGTGGTGTATGGAAAATTTAGAGGAGACTACTAATGTTTTTGAAATTCAAGGTATCTTAGGTTCTACACCAACTACAGAAAGAAGAAAAGGCTTTGAAGAAGTAATAAGTCCCTCTAATAATATAAAAATAGTTGAATCTATTAGTGGAGATTATACCTTTGAAGGTGGTAAAAAGGCAATGAAAAAATTCCTTGATAAAAGCTATAAGAAGTACAGAAATTCTAAGGTTTTGGTTTATTCTCATAATGATGATATGGCAATTGGAGCAATAGAAGCCATTGAAGAATATGGACTTAAACCAGGAGTAGATATAAAGATAGTTTCAATAGATGCAATAAAGCAGGGAATTCTTGCTATGAAATCAGGGAAAATAAATTGCATAATAGAATGTAACCCACTAATTGGTCCAGAAATTATGAAAATTTCAAAGGATATATTAAGTGGAAAGGACACCACTAGTATGATAATTACAGATGAAAAAATATTTGAAGGAAAAAACTTCGATATTGAATGGCTAAACAGAGCCTACTAGGAGCAGAGCTCCTAAATGAAGAATGTAGAATGTAAAATGTAGAATTATGGTGTAAATTCCTCCTGTGTCGGAACTTATTAAAAATGAAAAAACTTATTGCTAGCGCAAAATGCGTAATGCACAATGCATAATTAAGGATAAAACTCCTATCGGAGTTTTTGAAATTAAATAATGAAAAAATGAAAAGATTAAGCTGCATTTTTGCATTCTTCTTTATGTGAAAATAAGCTTATCAGGATACAAATAGAATTTATTTACAAATTATGTTAGTATAGACTTAAATAAGCATTTTATAAGCGTATTATATAGTTTCACATTGGAAGAGATGTAGAAGGATAGTTTTACTATTTTAATATAAATAAAGTTTGGGAGGTGTTGTCGTGATCAATGGAAAAAGTGTATATTTTAATATAGATATAATACAAATATTGGTTATTTTTATTATAGTATATTTTGCTACAATCCTCCTATTTAGGTATTTAATTAAGGCTAATAAGATAGAAGTAAGTAAAGTATCAAGAATATTTTATACAGATGATGAAAAGTTTATTAAAGATTGGGAAAAGAATAGAAAAAAACATAAATTAAAGTATGTTTTATATAATTTTATAATTAATAGTATAGTAATCTTTATAATTTTAAAAATATATTCAATGTTCACAGGAAATGAATTTAAGTCAGGTATATTTTGGGGGTTATTAATAGGTAATGTAATTGGCTTACAATTTAGATGGAATATAAATGAAGAAAAATATTATAAGTTATTGAATAAAAATAGTACATTTTATCATGAGTAATTATGATTTTAATTTGAAATCCTATGAAAATGAGAATTTAATGGGAGGACTATGGTTAAATTTATTTTAAAACATAAAGATATTTTATTAATAATATCTGGATTGATAATTATTCGTTTTTCAGAAAACATTAGAAATTATTTTCTAATGAGTAGTGATATTAAAAATTTGCTTTTAGATGCAATTTTTGGATTAGCAATTGTTTTAATAGGGCTACTCTATAATTTCAAAGAAGTTGAGGAGCAAGATAAGTAATTGTATTATATTGTAAAATAAAAAATGAAGGGAGTGTTAATATGGCAATAGAGCAAGGAACTAAAAGTTTGCTTGTATTTGGTTTTATTATTGTGGTGGTTATTGTTGCCTTATGCATTTGTTTATTGTGGAAAAAAACGAAAAATAATGGTTTATTGTGGTTTATACCTCAATTAGTAATGCTATCTCTATGTTTAATTTTATTTATTAGATTAATAAATAATCAAAGAACGATATCTCCTGCTATGCTTTCAGAGGAAAATAGTTTGTTCATTGGGCTTATTGCTATAAGTTGGGCTTTAAGTATGCTTCTTATGAGCATTGGGATTATTGTATCTTTTAAAAATAAGAAAAGATTAGACTAATGTACTTTTAATTAATCTCTTAGGCAAATCTTAATATATTACTAAATTAATTTATAGGTAGTAAGTAATGGTATTAAAATATGTATTACATATAAAAAAAGGGGGGATTTAGTGAAAATAAATAAGAAATATGCATTAAGTTTTTTTATTATTATAACAACCATACCAGCTATAATATTGAATTTTGCAAACCACCTTATGGGGAATGATGCAACCATTTCAAATTTAAAAGTATCCATTATATTTTTAATTCTTTGGTTTTTACTAAGCGTTTATTGTGGCTGGAAGAATGAAAAATCATACAAGAAATTTATTTTAATATATTGGGGGATAAGCATTATTACTTATTTACTTGTAGCACTTAGTTCAATTATTAATTTTGATGGGATGATCCTTGCCCCTCTAGCAATTTGGTACTACTCTCCTATATATGGATTAATGTACTTAAATAAGGGACTTTCTGTCTTCAATTTGGGCCCTTATACAGGCTTTTTAATAAGCTTTTTAGGATATTATATTGGATATTATATCTATAAATTAAAAATAATAGATAATGCGTAATTAAGGTGTAAATAACTTCGGAATTTAGAAATAATTAAAGAATGAAGCTTATCTTTTGCATTCGCAAAATTAAAATGAAAGAATGATGAAGTAAATTCCACAGGAATTTATAAATGTTCATAATTCAGCTTGTCTGAATTATATCCACAATTATGCGTAATTAATTGGTTAAGGGCTTCTTTGTTGAAGCTAGAATGGGGGAAGGAATATGGAGTGTAAGGAAATTCTTATTAAAATTGCTAATGAGTATTATAAGATTTTAGGGAATAATTTAATTGGTATATATGTGCATGGCTCTATTGCTTTTGGATGTTTTAATCCTAATAAAAGTGACATTGATTTTATTGTAGTTGTAAATAATATACCTAGTTTGGAGGAAAAGGAAGCATTAGTGCAGACGTTGTTATGTTTAAATGAGGAAGTACCTGATAAGGGCTATGAGATGAGCGTTGTTTTATCAAGATTTTGCAAAGAATTTATTTATCCAACTCCTTTTGAATTACACTATTCAATTGCTCATTTACATAGATGCAAAGATAATTTGAGAGAATATTGCATATCAATGAATGGTATGGATAAAGATTTGGCAGCACATTTTACAGTTATAAAAAAGGTTGGATATACTATTTGGGGAAAGCCAATAACTGAAGTATTTGGAGATGTTCCTAAGGAGAATTACTTAGATAGTATTAAAGAAGATATAGGTAATGCAACAGAGGAGATTAGTGGTAATAGCATTTATTTTATTTTGAATCTATGTCGTGTACTTGCATATAAAAATGAAGGCTTAATTTTATCAAAAGAGCAAGGTGGATTATGGGGAAAAGAAAAATTACCAGAAGAGTTTAGATTATTATTATCTAAAGCATTAAAAAATTATAAATCAGAAATTGAAGAAGTTTTTGATAGAGAACTTTTATTAGATTTTAGTAATTATATGATTGGAAATATATTTGATAAATAGATAAAATTTATAACTTAGATTTTATCAGTAATTCTAATATATTAATGATTAAATAATTTATAGGAAGTGTGTAATTATTTTTTAGAACTAAATAGCTAAAAGCGACGGCTGATACCAGTGATTAAATCAAAGGAATTTGAGAATATATGGTCAGTAGAGCTATTTATACTTTGAATGGAGGGTAAATATGAATATCATTATCAAACCACTGACACCAGAACTTTGCGCCGATTATTTTGACTTCTTTGAAAATAGGGCATTTACAGATGATACCCCATATAGGTGTTATTGCCACCTTTATCAAATGACCAAAGAGCAGAAGAAGGCAGTGTTTGACAAAGTAGAGGGGGCTGATGTAGGGCACGTTGCCAGAAAAGTTGCCGAGCAGCAGATTAATTCAGGTGATTTGAAGGGTTATCTGGCCTTCGTAGAGGGGGTTGCCATTGGTTGGTGCAATGCGAACAACAAATGGAATTATCCCGTGGAATCCTGTACCGGCACATGCTTTTATGCACCTGTTGAGAAGCAGGAAAAAGCTGTGGTCTGCTTCGAAGTAGCACCTGAATTTCGTGGAAAGGGAATCGCCACCGCACTCCTCACTTATGTGTGTGAGGAGGCTAAAATTGAAGGCTGTATTGCTGTTGAAGGTTTCGCCGTCCTGCGTGATGAACGATACGAATGGGATTGCACCGGTCCAATTAGACTGTATGAGAAAGTAGGATTCGTAAAAGTAGCAGAACAGGATGGATTTGTGGTTATGAGAAAAGACCTAAAATTAGAAAAATAAAGGAATCTTTCTATTATAAATATCAGTTTAAAACATAGTCAAAAATGTGGAGGGATTGAGATATGAAAAAGGAGAAAATACAGATTGAAATAATAATTTTGGTTATTATCTTTATATGTGGATTATCAATTGTTATAAATTCATTCAGTTTAGGTAACTTTTTTGCAGGACAGTATGATAGTACAGGATGGTCTTTGTCTGCTTATGAAGCAAATATAAAAATAATTTCATTTATGATAGTTGGAGCATTGATTTCATTTCTATCTGGGCTTGGAAAAGTATTTGGGAAAGTGGGTATATAAGAATACCTAATTATAAAGTTTATAAGGTGGATTCACATAATAAGACAAAACTTTACGATGTGCTTGAAAAAGAAATTAATATTATTAAATAATCCAATTATATTAGTAATTAAATTTATTCTATTTATTATGGTGATATATTATAAGTAAATGTGCAATTAAAATATTTATTATTGCTTTATATAAAATATTAAGGAGGGATACTTTGATGAAAAGATTTATTTTTGCTATCACAATATTTAGCTTAGTATTCATATTAATTGGGTGTAATAAAGTAGAAGATAAGCAAGTAGTAAATCCCTTTAATGATCTTCCAATAGATTTAACTAAAAGAATTGAATTTTCAAACCTAACAATTACAAGTGATGAAAAAGAGTTATGAAGAAGAACTTCTTATGAGAAAATAGTTTTGAGTATTAAATTTTATCTTTAAATATAAGAAAAAAACATTAAGATATTTATTGCTCTTTTCTTTTATGGAGATTTTAGTAATAGGATTATCTTCTAGGGAAATTAATTCTGCTTTTCCTTTATATTTTATTCCACTTATATTTCTTCAAGCAGTTTTAATTTATGGTGGAAACGAAGAATTAGGTTGGCGTGGAATAATGCAACCAATTATGGAAAACAAAGCACCCTTCCCAGTTGCAACATTAATTACTGGAGTAGTATGGTCCATATGGCATATCCCATTATGGTTAATAGATGGGGCTTCACAACAGGATATACCTTTTTTATTATTTACTCTTTTAGGTATTCTTTTAAGCTTTTTCTTAGCCACAGTGTATAAAAGAACTGAATGTGTATTCTTTTGTAGTATTCTGCATGGTCTTAGTAATACACTTTTGTCATTGTTTATAATAAAAGTGAACTTAATTCTTGTAATGGGTCTTATTATTATGTTGATGTTATCTATTTATCTGTGGTACTCACAAAAAGAAATGTATTAGTTTAAATTTCAATTTGACAATTATATATAGATGAGAAATTTTAAATTATACTAGGTAATTTATCGGAACTAAATAATTGTATTATGATATCAGTTAGTTTTATTTTTAAAGTGATGATAAATATGAATTATAAAAGGAGGACAAGCATGGTTATTGCCATTGAGGATAAGTGTAAAAAAGAGCAGATTGCAGAGAAGGTATTATCTAATTTGCCAGAGTGGTTTGGTTTGCCTGAAAGTACAAAGACATATATTAACTATAGTAAAGAAATGCCTTTTTGGGCTGATATAGAAGATAAAGAAATAAGAGGATTTATTTCATTAAAAGAAACAAGTCCCTATACTGTTGAAATCTACGTTATGGGAGTGTTGAAGAAATTTCATAGAAATAAAATAGGGTATAATTTATTTAAAGCTTGCTATGATTATGCCAAGGGACAAGGATATTTATATATGCAAGTTAAAACAGTAAAAGAAGGGTGCTATGAAGAGTATGATAAAACAAGTGCCTTCTATAAAAAAGTTGGATTTAAGGAATTAGAATGTTTTCCTACACTTTGGGATGAATGGAATCCTTGTCAAATTTATATTATGTCCATTGAATAATCTTTCAATTTATTCATTAGCTATAAGGAAGAATTTATTTTATTGATAATTTAAATTATATAAATTTCTTATAAAGTTGTAACTTTCCATTATCAAAATCAGTTTAAAAGAGATGGAAAAATAAAAATAGCTAAGGGGGAAGAGGTAAAGGTGAAGAATAGAAAAATTCTTTGTTCTATTGTAGCTATTATACTTATTTTAGGTGGTGTATTAATTTATTTGTTTAAACCAATGACCATGGATGAGCTTTATAGGAAACCTAATTTTACAGCAGTAGTAACAGAAGTATATGATAAAGAAATTTTAGTTACTGTTGATAAAGATCAGGCTGAATATAATAGTAGTGATAAAATAGTTGTTTCCATTAATGCTGAATTAAAGGATAGCAGGACAAGCTTTAAGGTTGGGGATAAAGTAAGGATATTTTATGATGGAAATATATTAGAAAGTTATCCTGCTCAAATACGTAAGGTTTATGCAATATTGTTAATTAATGAGTAGATATCACTTGTAAGGGAAAAGGTATATACTCATTCATTAAATATAAACAAAGGGGAGAGAAAAAGGTGGGAAAGAAAAATAAATTTATTATGGTAGCTATTTCGGTATGTATAATAGGGATAATATTTTATTTCCTTAATACTTACATGGTTGGCAATATAGATAATGTTAATGAAAGCCTTGTGAAATCAGAAGTTTATAGTGAAGAAGAAATTAAAGAAGCAATGAATATTGTTAAGAAAAATTTTAAAAAAGATTTTAAGGGATGTACGTTAACAGATTTATGGTATGCTGAAAGTATAACTAGAAATGAAGAAGAAGGATGGGCAAAGCAATATAATGCAGAAGAAGCAATAGTTTTATTATCAAATTTTGATGTGGATTCTTCAGGTGGTTCCTCTGGGGCACTAAATCCTAATACAACATATAAACAATGGAAATGGATTTTAGTTCGTAATAAACTTAATAAGAAATGGGAACTTAAAACCAGTGGATTAGGTTAGTATTATTTTAAAATAGAGCTTTAAATTACAATTAATAAAAGGACACGCATATGGTAAAGTCATTATATTAGTGAAGGGTGGGGGTAGTATGAAGAATAATAATAAATTAATTACTACATTAATAATAGCTGGAATAATAATTTTAATATTTATAATCATTAATAGTAAGGGGAGAAAAGGAACAATAGAAGAGGCTCTGAATATTAATGAAGCTAGTAATCTTAAAATAATTCATGAAGAGATAACTGATAAAGGAAGTATTGTTTTTTGTATTAGTACCAATAATTCTAAAGAATATCTTAGTACAGCTTTTGTTAATAAAAACTTATTTGGATATAGGGAGCTATATAGTGGAACTTCTTCAATTGATGGAATTTACAAAAGAGATTTAACAGCTCAATATTTTCCTGCTATTAAGGAAAGTCCATTACCAATATATTTTGGGGTAATATTAAATGATGAAATCAAGGAAGTTAATGTAAAAGATAGTAATAGCTCTGAAATGAAAGAGGCAAAAATAATTGAAGCTGGTGACAAGAGAATTTGGCTTGTGTATATGGATGGTTTTAAAGGCAATGAATTTGAAGTCCTTGGATATAGTGGTGATGGGGATTATATTTATAGCTTTGAAGATACTTTTCCATGGAGGGTTGAAGAAAAACCTGGTAAAAGTCCATATAAATAATATTAATTTAATAGTAATTAATAAGGGTGCATCAGCCAATGAATTCAAATTTTAGGTGTAAATGAGTGTAATCATATATTAAATTATACCTAAAATCTCAAATATAACTACCATAATAAAATATGTAAAAATGGAGTAAGAAAAATTTCTTACTCTATTCCATCAAGATTTAATTCCCATTTATGATCATATAAAAATCTATGAGTTTCATCATCACTAGCAACCCATTCATCGTCATATCTACTATCAGCCCAAGATGTCTTTCCTATAGCTCGTATGTGTAGCTCTCCACCTGAAATTGTATATATTCTTTGTTCGCTAGAATTTCTTTCCTCATAATTTGTTCTTTTAGTGAAGCCTTCATTTTGTTCTAAGATTCTTTGCCTTACATCCTTTGTCAATCTCATCACTTTCACTTCCTTCATTCAATTCACATGATTTTAAAACTATAATTTATGTACTAATTATGAATTAATAAGCTACATAAATTATAGTTTTTTTCATCACTTATCTAATAATATATTGATATTATCTACAAATTATTCCAGAAATTCTTCTCTATATTGCAGTTTTCATATTAAAAATTATATATTTAGTTCTTTATATATTTCTTATATATGAAAAGAAGTGCAGAATTTTATAAATTATACTTGTTTATTGTAAATACATTTTATGGGAATAAAATTAGAATTTAATTGTAATGGTAATCAAAAAGTTTTGTGAGGGGGATTAGTAAATGAAAGTTAAAAAATTGTTATCTTTAGTACTTGCTGGAGCTATGGCTTTTTCTATTGGATGTTCTGGCGGAGGAGATAAGGTTAAAGAGGAAGGCAAGGGAGAAACTGGGGGAACTAAGAAATTAGTTGTAGGTTATGCACAATTAGGAGCTGAAAGTGAGTGGAGAACTGCTTGTACAAACTCTGTTAAGGAGGAAGCTGAAAAAAGGGGAATAGATTTAAAATTCTCTGATGCACAACAAAAACAAGAAAATCAAATTAAGGCAATTCGTTCATTTATAGCTCAAAAAGTAGATGTTATAGGTGTATCTCCAGTTGTTGAATCTGGATGGGAAACTGTATTTAAAGAAGTTAAAGATGCTGGTATTCCATTAGTATTAGTTGATAGAAAAGCTGATGTTCCAGAAGATCTTTATGCTTGCTATTTAGGTTCTGATTTCGTAGAAGAAGGTAAGAAGGCAGCAGATGAGCTTGCTAAATTAATAAATTCAAAGGGCAATATTGTTGAACTTCAAGGAACTGTTGGATCTTCAGCAGCAGTTGGAAGACAACAAGGCTTCTTAGATACTTTAAAGGAAAAATATCCTGATATAAAAATAATTAAATCTCAAACTGGGGATTTTACAAGAGCTAAGGGTAAAGAAGTTATGGAAGCTTTCTTAAAATCTGATGGAGAAAATATTACTGCTTTATTTGCACATAATGATGATATGGCAATAGGTGCTATACAAGCTATTGAAGAGTATGGCAAGAAACCTGGTGAAGATATAAAAATAGTTTCTGTTGATGCAGTTAAAGGTGCTTTTGAAGCTATGATAGCTGGAAAGCTAAATGTTACTGTTGAATGTAATCCATTGCTTGGACCACAATTCTTTGATGTTTGTGAAGACATAGTTGCAGGTAAAGAAGTTCCTAAGACTATACCATCAGAAGAAGGTGTATATAGACAAGATACAGCAGCTAAAGATTTACCAAATAGAAAGTATTAATTTATATTTATTTTCTTTAATTTAATGTAAGCTGTTGCATCTAATTATATTTGCAACAGCTTATGTTAAATCTAAAAAAAGGAGATGTAGCAATGAAAGATAAAGATGTATTACTTAAAATGAAAGATATAAGCATAGAATTTCCAGGAGTTAAGGCGTTAGATAAGGTGGATTTTACTTTAGAAAGTGGAGAAATTCATGCATTAATGGGGGAAAATGGAGCAGGAAAATCTACATTAATTAAGGTATTAACAGGAGTAGAAAAGCTAGATAGTGGAGAAATTATTTTCTTAGGAAATAAAATAAATCCAAAATCAACATATGAAGCTCAAGTACTTGGTATTAGCACAGTATATCAAGAGGTAAACTTATGCAATAACATATCTGTGGCAGAAAATATCTTTATTGGAAGAGAGCCTACCAAGTTTGGAAAAATTAATTGGAAGGAAATGAATAAAAGAGCTACTTTAGCTATGAAGAAATTAAATATAGATATTGATGTAACAAAGAGCTTAGATAGTTATTCTATTGCTATAAAGCAGATGGTTGCAATTGCAAGAGCAGTTGATATTGAAGCAAAAATATTAATTTTAGATGAGCCAACAGCTAGTTTGGATGAAAAGGAAGTTGTAAAGTTATTTGAAATAATGAGAAATTTAAAGTCTCAAGGTATAGGAATAATATTTATTACTCATTTTTTAGATCAAGTATATGAAGTTTCAGATAAAATTACAGTTTTAAGAAATGGGAAATTAGTTGGAGAGTATAAAACTAGTGAATTATCAAAGGTTCAATTAGTGGCAAAAATGATTGGAAAAGATTATGGTGAGATAAATTCTGGTATTAAACCAGTTGAAAATATAAATAGTGAAAGTACTAGAGAAGTATTTTTAGAAGCATTGAATTTAGGTAAGAAGAATCTTATAGAGCCTTTTGATACTGTAATTTATAAGGGGGAAGTCCTTGGATTAGCTGGACTTTTAGGTTCTGGCAGAACTGAACTTGTTAATTTATTATTTGGAATAGAAAAGTCGGATACAGGAGAAATTCGTATAAATAATAAAAAGAGTAAAATAAATAATCCATTAGCAGCAATGAAAAATGAAATTGCATATTGTCCAGAGGACAGAAAAAGGGAAGGGATAATACCTAATTTATCTGTAAGGGAAAATATTATTTTAGCTCTTCAAGTTAAAAGGGGATGGATTAAATATATTCCTCTTAAAGAGCAAGAGAAAATTACAAAGGAATATATTGAGATTTTAGATATTAAGACACCATCACAAGAAAAGATTGTAAATGAATTAAGTGGAGGAAATCAACAAAAGGTTATTTTAGCAAGGTGGCTTTTAACAAGACCAAAGTTATTGATTTTAGATGAGCCTACAAGGGGGATAGATATTGGAACAAAGGCTGAAATTCAAAAGTTAGTATTGGATTTTGCAGCTAAGGGTATTTCAGTAATATTTATTTCTTCAGAGTTAGATGAAATGCTAAGAACTTGCAGTAGATTAATAGTTTTAAGGGATAGGCTTAAGATTAAGGAACTTGTGGACAAGGATTTGGAAACTAATATTATTATGAATACTATAGCAGGAGGTAATTAGTATGAATTTATTAAAGGATATAAGAAAACAGCAGATTTTTTGGCCTCTTGTTGCATTATTATTAGTTTTATTATTTAATTTATTTTTTACTCCAGGCTTCTTCAAAATAGAAATGAAGGATGGACATTTATTTGGTAGTTTAATTGATATTATTAATAGAGGGGCACCTTTAATGATTTTATCTATAGGCTTAACTCTTGTAATAGCCACCTCTGGTACAGATATTTCAGTTGGATCTGTAATTGCAATTACTGCTGCTATAGTTGCAAGTTTAATTGGTGGAGAAATGAGCTTTGTAGATGGTGTTCAAGAATATGTTAGTTTAATTCCAATGCCTATAGCTATTATTGTTGGATTATTAGTAGCATGTATTCTTGGTTTTTGGAATGGTGTATTAATAGGGAAAATAGGAATTCAGCCAATTATAGCAACTATGATATTAATGGTTGCAGGTAGAGGGATAGCTCAGCTTATAACAAAGGCTCAAATTATTACAATTTATTATAAGCCATATTTTTTCTTTGGAGGAGGATATCTATTTGGATTACCATTTTCTATTTATATAGTGGCTCTTTGCCTTTTAGTTATAATGCTTCTTGTTAAGAAAACAGCCTTTGGATTATTTGTAGAATCTTCAGGATGTAACTCTGAAGCAAGTAAATATGTTGGGATAAAGGTTCATTGGATTAAGGTTTGTGTTTATACAATTTCAGGTTTATGTGCAGGGATAGCAGCAATATTATTAAGCTCTAATATTAAGTGTGCTGATGCAAATAATTTAGGATTATATATAGAGCTTGATGCAATTTTAGCTGTTGCCATTGGTGGAAACCCTATGTCTGGTGGTAAGTTTTCCATCCCTTGTAGTATGGTTGGAGCCTTGATTATTCAAAGTTTAACTACTACTATATACTCTTTTGGTGTTCCACCTGAAGTAACTTTAGTTGTAAAGGCTTTAGTTGTAATAGTTATTTGCTTATTGCAATCTGAAAATTTTAGAGTTATCTTTAGGAATTTCTTTAATAAGAAGAGGGGGGTTAATAGTGAAAAGCTTGCTACTGTTGAAAAACAAAATATTACAAACTAAATACTTACCTATATTTGTAACAATAATTTTATTTTTAGCCTTATGTGCTTTTGGAACTTTTAAATATACAGGATTTTTTAGATTACAAACATTTTTAAATTTGATAATAGATAATGCATTTTTGCTTATAACAGCTATTGGGGTTACCTTTGTACTTATTACTGGGGGAATAGATATATCTGTTGGAGCAGTAATTGCCTTTGTATGTATGTTATCTGCCTATCTACTTGAAAATAAGGGGTGGAATCCTTGGGTTGTAATTTTATTTATGCTTATAATTGGGTGTATTTTTGGAACTATTATGGGTGTCTTAGTAACAAAGTTTAAGATTCAACCATTTATAGCTACACTTGCAGGAATGTTTTTAGCTAGAGGTCTATGTTACCTTGTAAGTATAGATACAATAACTATTACAAATGAAACTTATACTAAAATAAGTCAAGCTAGAATAAAAATTGGTGGTAGCTTTATTTCTTGGAGTGTAGTAATTGCAATAGTAGTTTTAATTTTAGCTATATATGTGCTGCAATACACAAAGTTTGGTAGAGCAGTATATGCAATAGGAGGAAATGAACAATCTGCAAGACTTATGGGATTGCCTGTTGATAGAGTAAAGATTTTAGTTTACACAATTAGTGGATTTTGCTCATCCTTAGCAGGTGTTGTATTTAGTTTTTATATGTTATCAGGCTATGGGCAACATACTGTAGGATTAGAAATGGATGCCATAGCATCTGCTGTAATAGGTGGAATCATGCTAACAGGGGGAGTTGGATATGTTATAGGAACCTTATTTGGTGTGTTAACACAAGGTGTCATTCAAACAATAATAATCTTTCAAGGAACTTTAAGCTCTTGGTGGACAAAGATTGTGGTAGCAGCATTGCTTTGTATATTTATAATATTACAAAGAGTGTTTATAATAATGAAATCAAAGGAAATCTAATGGAAATAAATGGACCCCGGGGGAAGTAGTTCACTACTTCCCCTGGGGTCCAGTTATTTCTATTTTTTTTACTTCCTTTTAAAAGGGAAATAAAATGATATTCTTAAATGGATATTATTATTATATTATAATATTGACAATAAAACTAAGGGGGAAGTAAGAATGGTCAAAGATTTAAAGATAAAAATATATGCAGATGGTGCTGATTTAAAATCAATGCTTGAAGAATACAATAAAGGAATTGTTAGTGGATTTACTACAAACCCTTCATTAATGAAGGTTGCTGGAATAAAGAGCTATAGAGACTTTGGTAAGAAAATACTAAAGGAAATAAAGGACATGCCAATTTCCTTTGAGGTTTTTGGAGATGATGAAGAAACAATAATTAAGGAGGCAAGAGAACTTTTTACTTGGGGTGAAAACGTTTATGTAAAAATACCAGTAGTAAATACTAAGGGAGAATTTAATGAGAATATAATTAAAACCTTAGTAGAGGAAAATGTTAAGCTTAATATAACTGCAATATTTACTTATAAACAAGTAAAGGATGTTATGAGTTTATTAAATAAAGATAGTGAAGCTATCATTTCAATTTTTGCAGGAAGAATAGCAGATGCAGGAGTTGATCCAATAGGAATAATGAAGGAAGCTATTGAACTTTCAAGAGAGTATCCTAAGGTAGAGATTTTATGGGCAAGCTGTAGAGAACTTTATAGTATTATTGAAGCTAACAATATAGGCTGTGATATTATTACAGTTCAAAATAGCATATTAAAGAAAATTGATTTATTAGGTAAAGACTTAAATGAGTATTCTATAGAAACAGTAAATGATTTCTTTAGGGATGCAAATAGTTTAGGGTTTTCAATTATGGAATAGGGTTTAATTTAAGAGAGGTAAAACTATGATAGAAAAATTATTAACTGAGGAAGCCATTGATGTAAATATAAAGGCTGAGAATTGGGAAGAAGCAGTAACTATAGCAGGAGAATTACTATTAATAAATGAAAAGATTGAGGAAAAATATATAGAAGCTATGATAGAAACAGTTAAGGAAATGGGGCCATATATAGTAATGGCTCCAGGAATAGCAATGCCTCATGGAAGGCCTGATTCTGGGGTTATAGAACTAGGAGTTTCAGTAATATCTTTAGAAAAAGGCTTAAATTTTGGAAGTAGTGAATTTGATCCTGTTAAACTTATATTTGCAATTTGTGCTAAGGAGAATAAATCACATATTGAGTTACTTCAAGATTTATCTTATATCTTGGATGATGAAAATATATTAAAGGAAGTTGAAGGTTGTAATTCAAAGGAAGATTTATTAAAGGTTATTTTAGAAGTTTATAAAAGAAATAAAACAAATTAAGGGTGGGATTATTTATGAAAATTATAACTGTATGCGGAAATGGAATAGGAAGCAGTTTAATGCTAGCTATGAAAATACAAGAAATATGTGATGAGGAGGGGATAAAGGCAGATGTAGAATCTTGTGATGTTAGTGCAGCAGTTGGAAAAGGCTGCGATCTTTTTGTAACTGTAAAAGAATTAGCTCCAAACTTTAATAAGGATAAAACTTTAATTGTTAGAAGCTATATAAACAAAAAGAAAATAAAAGAAGATATTTTAGAAAAACTTAAAGAGAAAAGTGCAGAATTAAATTAGTATTTATTTTAGTTATTATTTTAAAAATTATTATTTATAAAGGAGAATGGTATTATGGAAGGGATTTTAGCGTTTTTTAGAGATTTCTTAAAAGAACCTGCATTATTAATGGGTTTAATGGCTTTTATAGGATTAATTGCTTTAAGAAAACCAACTCATAAGGTCTTTACAGGAACTTTAAAACCTATACTTGGTTATTTAATGCTTGGTGCAGGTGCAGATTTTATCGTTTCTAATTTAAATCCTTTAGGAGAAATGATTCAAGAGGGATTTAATATTAATGGAGTTATTCCTAATAATGAGGCAATAGTTTCTGTTGCACAAAGGGTTCTTGGTGTAGAAACAATGTCTATATTAATAATTGGTTATGTAGTAAACCTTGCTATAGCAAGATTCACTAAATATAAATATATATTCTTAACAGGACATCATAGTTTCTTTATGGCATGTTTATTATCAGCAGTTTTACAAACAGCAGGTTTTGAAGGTGCAGCATTAATTGGAATAGGTGGAGCTTTCTTAGGATTAGTAAGTGCAATTTTACCAGCAGTTGGACAAAAGTATACTTTAAAGGTTACTGATGGGGATGAAGTTGCTATGGGACACTTTGGTAGCTTAGCTTATTATGCATCAGCATGGATAGGTGGAAAGGTAGGTAAGGCAGAGGATAGTACAGAAAAGATGGAAATACCAGAACAATGGAGTTTCTTAAGAGATACAACAATTTCAACAGCTTTAACAATGATGGTATTTTACTTAATAGCTGCTATAGCTGCAGGAAATGAATTTGTTACTGAATTATCTGGTGGACAAAATATGGTGTTATTTGCTTTAATGGCAGCCATGAAATTTGCTGTAGGTGTTACTATAGTTTATGCTGGTGTTAGAATGATTTTAGGTGACTTACTTCCAGCCTTCCAAGGTATTGCTACAAAGGTTATACCAGATGCAATTCCAGCAGTAGACTGTGCAGTATTCTTCACATATGCACCAACAGCAGTTGTTATAGGTTTTGTTGCTAGCTTTATAGGTGGAGTTATTGGAATGTTATTACTTGGAGTAGCTGGTGGAGTTTTAATTATACCAGGACTTGTACCACATTTCTTCTGTGGAGCAACAGCAGGTATATATGGAAATGCAACAGGTGGTAAGAAGGGAGCTGCAATTGGAGCTTTTGTAAATGGATTATTAATTACCTTTGTTCCTGCATTATTACTTCCTGTACTTGGTAACTTAGGTTTCCAAAATACAACCTTTGGTGATTTTGACTTTGGTATTATAGGCCTAGCAATAGGAAAACTTTATGAATTCTTAGGATCTATGGGAGTAATTATATTATTAGCTTTACTAGTAATTGCAGTATTAGTTCCAAGCTTTATGAAGACAAAGTCAAAGGTTATTAATAATAACTATGACGATGGAGAAGCAATGTAAAATAAAAGCTCCCCTGGGAAACAGAAAATTGGTCCCCAGGGGACCAATTAATTTCCAATTAGGCTAGATATTCTTATCTAGCCTTTATTTTTGAAGAGAAACACATAGAAATACATTAAGGTGTATAATAAATACAAAATTAATTTAAATATAAAATTAATTTAAATACAAATTATAAATAATAGATTAGTAATTATAGATTAGTAATTATAGATTAGTAATTATAAATTAGATAGGAGGGGAAAATTTGAATATAAGATATATTGAAATATTAAATTTATTAATTAATTATAGAACAGATTTAAGTGTTGAAGATTTAGCCAATAAGTTTGGAATTTCAAAAAGAATGATTAGATATGACATTGATGAAATTAATAGATATCTAAGGGAAAATAATATTTCTGAAATAGATAAAAGGCCTAACTCTCCATTGAGATTTAACTTATCTAAGGAAGAAGAAGAAAAAGTAGGAAAGCTTATAAGTAATATAAATATGAAAAGCTATATTTTTTCTACAGAAGAAAGAGTTGGGATATTATTATATGAATTGTTAAGTTCAAATAAAGTTAATAACTATAATGAGTTTCAAGAAAAATTGTCAATAAGTAAAACTACCTTAGTTAATGATATTAAAAAAGTTAAGGAATGGCTTAGGGAATACAATATTCAAATAATAAAGGTTTCGAATAAAGGTTTTAAAATTAGTGGGGATGAAAATAATATTAGAAAAGCCATGATAAGCTTACTTATTGATAAAAGTAATTACAATATTATTGAGACCTTAGAGAAAATTTATAATAATGAAAATAACAGCATTTTAGGGAATATTAAAAAGCTAGATATTAATAAAAAGAATATGGGATATATAAAGGAATTAGTTAGAGATTTAGAAAAAGATTTTGGAGTATTTTCTGAAGAAGACTTTTTTAATTTAGTAATTGCATTATTTGTAATTATAAATAGAGCTGGTAATCTACCAATTAATAAGGAAAATAAAAGCTTAAGTGTAAATTATAAAAAGGAATATGAAGCAGCTTTAGAAATTTCCAATAAGATTAAAGATAGGTTTAATATTACCTTAGGAAAAGAAGAAGTTAATATTATTGCTAGCAAGATTCTATCTGGAAGTAAAAATGAAGGGGATTTATTTGAATCAAAGGATTATTTTGATGCTTGTTATATAGCTGGTAAGATAATGGATAACCTAAGATTAACCTTTGGGAATAATTTTAGAATGGATAATGCCTTATTTGAAAGCTTTATTAATCATCTAAAAAGTTTAATATTTAGATTAAAGTATAATGTTATAAGTAAAAACCCAATTTTAGATACTATTATAAGTAATTATAAAAATGAATTTAAATTAATAAAGGAAGCAACTAATTTTATTAAAGATAAATTTAACTATATATTAAGTGATGATGAAATTGGATATATAGTTATGTATATTGAAGCAACTATAGAAAAAAATAAAAAGGATGAAATAATAAAAAGTAAAAATATAATAATAGCTTGTTCAGCTGGTTTTGCCACAGGAAGATTATTAGAGGCTAAGATAAAGGGAAGTTTTGAAGTAAATTTAGTTGGAGTTACTTCCATACACAATATAAGTAGCTTGTTAGAAGGAAAAGAAAAAATAGATTATATAATTTCACCAGTTGATATAAATGAAAATTATAATATTCCCATTATTAAGGTATCTTCAATTTTAAGTGATACAGATATAAGGGAATTAGGGAAATATTTATCTTCAAAAATCCTAAAGGATGATGGCTTAAATATTCAAAAGAATAATGAAAATATAGACAAGCTAAAAAATAATAATAATAAGGAAGTTAATATAGACGAAGTATTATCAATTATAGAAAAAAGTTCAAATATTTTAGAGAAAGATAAATTGAAAAGTGATTTAGAATCTTATTTTAATAAAATTAATGATAATAAGACTATTGAACTAAGTAAATATATTTTTGAAGATAATATTCAATTAAACTTAGTAGCAGATAATTGGGAAGAGGCAATAAGACTTAGTGCCATGCCTCTATTAAAAAATAATGATATAACAGAAGAATATGTAGATGCAATGATAGAGAATATAAATAATTTAGGAGCTTATATAGTAGTAGATGATGGAATAGCAATACCTCATGCAAGACCAGATAATTATGTAAAAAACTTTGGAATTACTATTAATACTTTTAGTAAACATATTACAATAGGTAGCCATAATAATATAAGGATATTTATAACTATAGCAAGTACAAATAATGAAGATCATATTGAACTTATAACTCAAATAATGAAGCTAATTGAAAATGAAAGTTTTATAGATATGTTAAATAGAAAAGATATAAGTAAAGTAGATATAATTAGAATGTTAAAATAAGAAAAAGTAGCTAATATGCTACTTTTTTTATTTTCTAATTTTCAGTAAAGCATAGATTTGCTTATTTATAAGAACAAAATTAAAAAATAATGAATAATAATAAATGAATCAGTGAGAGATGAATACATATTAATAGTAATTAATATAATTAATTAAGATTTTATAGAAAGAGTTCCATTTAGAGGAAGATAATATATATTTCTTTTATTTATAAAATCAAGTGATAAGGAGGTTAATATAAATGAAACAAGTAGAATATTCTACATTAGTTAGTGTAGTTATTCCAACATTCTCTAGAAATGAAATGCTTGAAAGAGCAATTAATAGTGTATTAAACCAGAGTTATGAGAATATAGAAATTATAGTAATTGATGATAATTATCCTAAATCAGAATATAGAATAAGTACAGAAAATATAATGAAAAAATACAGTAGATATTCAAATATAAGATATATTAGAAATAAGGATAATTTAGGTGGAGCATTAGCAAGAAATGAAGGGATTTTAGCAGCAAGGGGAGAAATAATATGCTTTCTAGATGATGATGATGAATATTTATATAACTGTATAGAAGAAAAGGTAAAGTTCTTTTCTGAAAGTAATAATGATAAATTAGCACTTGTTTATGGTATGTGTGAAATGGTAATGCCAAATGATAAAAAAATATTATTTGGTAATAAATTTAGAGGAAATTGTCTATATGAGCTGTTAATAATAGATTGTATTTCTGCAACTAGTCAATGGGCATGTAAAAAAGATGCATTGATAAATATAGGGATGTTTTCAAATATTCCTGCAAAGCAAGATTCAATGTTAATGTTAAAGCTATTTGAATTTAATTATGAAATTGATTTTATTGATAAGCCTTTATCTAGGTATTATATACATGATGGAATTAAAATAAGTAATAGTGGTAAAGCCTTGGATGGAGAAATAGTTTTAAGAAGATCTGGAAGAAAATTATATGATAGATTATCAACTAAAAATATATTAGAAGTTGAATATGCATTTTCAAGTAGATTAATGAAATATTATTTTGAAAGAAAATTAACTAAGAATGCTATAGAAGAAATGAGAATATTATTTGTAATTCATCCTATAAAAACTATATTAAGTTTTATATATGATTTTTGTAGATCAATAAAAAGAAAAATAATTAAATGAAATTAAAGATAGACATCATGTTAACAATTAGTATAAATTAATTTATTTGGAGGTAAAATTATTGAGTGTATTACTAACTATATTTACACCAACATACAATAGAAAAGATAAACTTACTAGGTTATACAATAGCTTATGTAATCAAATAAATAAAGAATTTAAGTGGCTAATAATAGATGATGGCTCAACAGATGGTACTAAGAAATTAATAGATTCATTTATTGAAAAAGGTAATATATTAATAGAATATCATTTTCAAAAGAATAGTGGAAAAATGAAGGCACATAATAAAGGGGTTGAAATATGTGGGACTCCATTATTTCTATGTGTAGACTCAGATGATTATTTAGTAGAAAATGCAGTAGAAATTATATTAAAAGTTATGAGTAAGAAAAGAATTGATGATAAAAAAATAATAGGAATAATAGCTTATAAAAGCACAAATAAAAAAAGACTAATGGAAGAGAGAAATATACAATTTGAAAACTTGAATCAATTGACTTTACAAGAGCTTTATAAGAATAATTATTCTGGAGAAACAACTTTAGTTTTTAAGACAGAAATAATTAAAAAGTATCCATTTATTATTTATGAAGGGGAAAATTTTATACAAGAAAAAACAGTATACGATTTACTTGATGAAATAGGTAAATATATTTTTTTGCCAGAAAATATAACAATTTTTGAATATCAAAGAGATGGTTATACTAATAACATTCGTAAGATAATGGCGAATAATCCAAAAGGGGCCTTTCATTACTATACGGAATTGATAAAAGGTGAAGAAAAAATATTAAGTAATCTAAAAAATGCAGCTAATGCAGTGTCATATGGTTTTTTAGCTAAATATAAATATAAATTAATTTTTCAAGAATTTAAATCTTTTAAAATTATAATAATTCCAATAGCATTATACTTATATTTAAAAAGGAAAAAATTAAAAGGATAGTTCTAAAATTAAATTAAACTAAATAAGAAGATAAATTTAGTGAGCTTACTGTATGTAGGCTCATTTTTTGTTGCTAAAAAACAAGAAATAATACTATTAAGTTTAATAATAACAATTTTTATTAATTAATTATTATTATCAAAATAGGAATATAGAGCAGATTTTAGAAATATATAATAATAAGATTTTATAGTAACAGAAGATTATTTAGGACATATAATATATTGGGAAAATCAATGTTATATGAAACAGTAAGATTTTAAATAAATAATATTATAGGAATTATATATAAATTATGAGGTGAAATAATGCAAAAAAGGAGTAAAGCTAAAATATGTTTAGTGTCATCATCTGGTGGACATTGGGAGCAACTTCAAAAATTACAGCCAGTAGTAAATAAATATGAAGGCTTTTTTGTTACAGAAAAAACAAAGTTTAAAGCTGATAAAGCTAAATATTTATTTTTACAAACAGACTTAAAGGATAAGCTAATGATATTAAAAATGATATATAACACCTTATATGCAATTTTTATTTGGATAAGAGAAAGGCCTGATTTTATTATTACAACAGGAACAATAGTGGCATATCCATTTTATATTTTAGCAGTTATTTTTCATAAAAAGTTTATTTTTATTGAAACATTTGGAAGAGCAAATATGCCCACTGTTGCAGGTAGAATGATGGAGAAACATTCAGACCTTTTTATTGTTCAATGGGAAAGTCAAAAGAAGTTTTATAAAAAAGCTATATATGGGGGGTGCTTATATTGATTTTTGTATGTGTTGGTTCAAGGAATTATCAATTCAATCGTCTATTTATTGAACTAGATAAATTATGTGAAGAGGGAGTAATTAAAGAGGAAGTTTTTGCTCAAATCGGAACATCTACTTATAAACCAAAATATTTTCAATATAAGGACTTTATATCACCTGAAGAGTTTGAAGAAAAAATAAAAAATGCAGATATAGTAATAAGTCATGGAGCATCTGGATCAATTATGAAGGCTTTAAATTTAGGTAAAAAAGTAATTGCAGTAACACGGCTTAAAAAGTATGGAGAACACATTAATGATCATCAAATACAAAATAATGAAGCATTTGCTTCAAATAAATATGTTTTAGCTGTATATGAGATGGAAGATTTAGAAGATGCAATTAAACAATATAATAATGGAACTTGTGATATTATACCTTGGAAAAATAATGATCCAATGTCAATAGTAAAAATTATTGATGAGTTTATTAAAGAAAATTGGAATAATAAATAAGGCTTTGAAATATCTTATTATACATTAACATATAAAGATATTTTTAGGAGGGCATTTATGGAGAGTCAACTTACAGATAAAGAGAAATTATATTTAATTACTGGATCAATAGGATTTATTGGATTTCATTTAGCTAAAAGGCTTCTTAACAAAGGCTATAGAGTAATTGGAATTGATAATATAAATAATTATTATGATGTAAATCTTAAATATGAAAGGCTAAAGGAGCTTAGAGCTTTTGAAAAGTTTATTTTTATTAGATTAGATATATGCCATAAAGAGAAGGTTATAGAAGTCTTTGAGAGGTACAAGCCTAATATTGTGGTAAATTTAGCAGCACAAGCTGGAGTTAGATATTCTATTGAAAATCCAGATGTATATATTCAAAGTAATATCATTGGATTTTTTAATATATTAGAAGGATGTAGATATAATCCTGTAGATCACCTTATATATGCATCTTCAAGTTCAGTTTATGGAACAAATAAAAAGGTTCCATTTGAAGAAACAGATTTTGTGGATAATCCAGTTTCTCTTTATGCAGCAACAAAGAAATCCAATGAGCTAATGGCTCATACTTATAGTCATCTTTATAATATTCCAACTACAGGACTTAGATTTTTTACAGTCTATGGTCCAATGGGAAGACCAGATATGGCATATTTTAGTTTTATAGATAAATACTTTAAAGGAGAAGCCATTAAAATATTTAACAATGGTGATTTTAATAAAGATTTATATAGGGATTTTACTTATATAGATGACGTGGTTAAGGGAATAGAGAAACTAATTAATTTTCCTCCTAATAATGATGAAATTAATACTTACCATAGAATATTTAATATTGGAAATAATAAGCCGGAAAAACTAATGGATTTTATTGCAACATTAGAAGAGGCTTTAAGTAATTCTTTGGGAAGAAAGGTTGAATTTAAAAAAAAATTTGAACCTTTAAAGTCAGAGGACGTTCCAATAACTTATGCTTCAACAGATAAAATCAAGAAAGTAACGGGATATATGCCCACTACAACAATACAAGAAGGACTTCAAAAATTTGTTGAATGGTATGTTAAGTATTATAAAGTTAGATAAATTAACTAAAGAGTAGGGGTGTAATAATGGGGAATGTTAGTTATTCAATCTTTAAAAGAGTTATAGATATATTGGGCTCAATGATAGGTATTGTTTTGTTAAGTCCATTACTATTAGTGATAGCAATTCTAATAAGGTTAGAATCTAAAGGGAAAGTGATTTTTTCTCAAATGAGAGTTGGATTAAATAGAAAAGAATTTAAGATTTATAAATTTAGGTCTATGGTAGAAAATGCTGAAGACCTTAGAAAAAAATTAGAAGATAAAAATGAAGTATCTGGACCAATGTTTAAGATAAAGAAGGATCCTAGAGTAACTAAGGTCGGAAGATTTATAAGAAACACAAGCGTAGATGAATTACCACAATTAATAAATGTTTTAAAAGGAGATATGAGTTTAGTAGGTCCTAGACCAAGTCTTCCAAGTGAAGTAGCTAAATTTGAACCTTGGATGCTAAAGCGATTAGAAGTAAAACCAGGACTTACCTGTTACTGGCAAGTATCAGGAAGAAGTAATATTGGTTTTCAAGAATGGATGGAGCTTGATATTAAATATGTAAATGAAATGAGCATTTGGGTAGATATAAAACTAATTTTAAAAACAATTTTATTATTATTTGGAGATAAAAATGCTTTTTAGCAATACAGATAAGAAAATAATGGGGGTAAATATGGAAATTGTAGTAGCGGGAACAGGATATGTTGGCTTAGTAACAGGAGTATGCTTTGCTGAAGTTGGACATATAGTAACCTGTGTTGATATAGATGAGGAAAAAATTATTCTTTTGAAAAAAGGAAAATCACCAATATATGAACCTGGATTAGATGAAATGATTAGAAAAAATTTAGAAGATGGAAGGTTAGAGTTCACTACTGATTTTAAAAGTGCATATAAAAATGCAAAAGTAATTTTTATTGGGGTTGGAACTCCAGAGAGAGAAGATGGTTCGGCAAACTTAGATTATGTATTTAATGTATGTAGTGAAATTGCTAAGAATGTAGAAAATAATTCTGTAATAGTAGTTAAGTCTACAGTACCAATAGGTACTAATGATAAAATTGAAGAATTTTTAAGGGAAAACTTAGTTAATGATGTAAAGATTGAAGTTGCATCTAATCCAGAATTTTTATCACAAGGTACAGCCATTGTAGATACAATGGAAGCCAGTAGAATAGTTATTGGGGTGGAATCAAAGAATTCAGAAAATATTTTAAAAGAGATATATGAAAGATTTAATAAACCTATAGTTTGCACTAACAGAAGAAGTGCAGAAATGATAAAGTATGCTTCTAATGATTTTTTAGCCTTAAAAATAAGTTTTATTAATGAGATGGCAAATGTTTGTGAAATAGTTGGAGCAGATATTGAATGTGTAACCAAAGGTATGAGCTATGATAAAAGAATTGGAGATAAGTTTTTAAATGCTGGCCTTGGGTATGGAGGATCATGCTTTCCTAAGGATACAAAAGCTCTTCATTGGCTTGCAAACGACCATGGATATGAAATTAAAACTATAAAAGCAGCCATAGAAGTAAATGAAAATCAAAAATTTAAATTATTTAGAAAGGCAAAGCAAAAATTTGGAACTTTAAAGGGGAAAAGAGTAGCAGTACTTGGATTAACTTTTAAACCTGAAACAGATGATTTAAGAGAAGCTCCATCTATTCCTAATATAAGGAGATTATTAGAAGAAGGTGCTGAAATAGTAGCTTATGACCCAATAGGAATAAATAAATTCAAAGAAAAGAATAGTATGGAAATAAGTTATGCAGCTAGCCCAGAAGAAGCATTAAAATATGCTGATATGGTATTTATATTTACTGAATGGAAAGAAATAAAATTAATAAAATTAGAGAAATATATAGAATTAATGAAAACACCAATAATATTTGATGGCAGAAACTGCTATAAGTTAGAAGAGGTTAAAAAGGCTAAAGTAGAGTATTATTCAATAGGAAGAGAAGAAATTATAAATAGAGATCAGTAATGGGAGGGGTATATGGAATATAGAATAATAGAATCATCAAAATATTTTTTTAGTAACCAGGCATATATTTTAATAACTGGTTATATAAAAACTAAGAGAATACCAAATCTAAAGAATCCAACAACCTTCTATGATAAGATGCAGTATTTGAAAATAAATAATTGCTTTAAGGAATACGGTGAATATGTAGATAAATATAGAGTTAGAGGATATGTAGCAAGTGTTGTAGGCGAAAAATATTTAGTTCCATTACTTGGTGTTTATAATAATTTTGATGAAATAGATTTTGAAGCATTACCAGAGAAATTTGTTTTAAAAACTAATCATAGTTGTGGGAGAAATATAATTTGCAAGAGTAAAAGTAATATTAATAAAAATAAAATAAAAAAGGATTTAACAAAATGGTTAAATGAAAATTTTTATTATAGATTTAGGGAAATTCAATATAAAGATATTAGGCCTTTAATTATTTGTGAAGAATATCTTGAAGATAAATCAGGGGGATTAATGGATTATAAATTTACTTGCTCCAATGGAGAACCTAAGTATATTCAAATAGATGTAGATAGATATGGTAAGCACAAGCAAAAATATTATGACTTAGAATGGAATGAATTAAACTGGAGTTATGGATTTGATAAATATACAGAGGATATAGAAAAACCTGAAAATATAGATGAGATGATTGAAATAGCAAGAAGGTTAAGTGGAAAATTTCAATTTGTACGAGTGGATTTATATTCAGTAGATAATAATATTTACTTTGGAGAGTTAACCTTCACTCCAGGTGCAGGATTATTAATTTTTATGCCTGAAGAAGTAAATAAACTAGTAGGAGACTATATAGAAATTAATCCTTAATTGTAAATAAAAATTAATAAGAATCATATACTCTATAGGATAAATTATTTTTAATGGGATAATGTTATCCTTCAGAAATAATATGTAAAGGGGGAAGAGAAATGGATGGACAATTGATAAGTATAGAAGAGCTCATAGGAATCTTGAAAAAAAGATGGAAAATAATAGCCATTTCTTTATTTATATTTTTATTGCTATCAATAGTTTTAAGTTTCTTTATTATAAAGCCAAAGTATGAGGCAACTACTAAATTCTTTATAGGAAAAGAAGCTATTGGAGAAGAACAAAATTATAGTCAAAATGATGTAATAATGTATCAAAATTTAATGAAGACTTATTCAGAAATAATAAGAACACCTGACATTCTATTAAGTGCTTTAGAGAAGACTAATATAGATGCAAGTGTAGAGGATGTATCAAGTAAACTTAGTGTTACTGCTATTGATGACACTCAAATTTTAGAAATTAAGTATAGAAGTATGGATCCTAATCAAGCTAGGAGCTTTATTTATAATATTACAAGTGAATTTATTAAAGTATCAAAGGAATTAGTTCCTAATGGAAATGTTAAGGTGTTACAAAAGGTAAGATTGCCTGAAAACCCAGTTAGTCCAAATAAGAAAATAAATATATTAATTGGAGGATTTTCAGGTATTGTTTTAGGAATTATTCTAGCTTTTATTATGGAGATTTTTGATAAAACTATTGGTAGTAAAGAGGAACTAGAAAAGGAAATCGATATTCCTGTAATAGGACTACTTCCTTTAGTTGATAAATAGAAATAGGAGGAAAATTAATGCTAGAAATGGACAAATTATCTACATCTATTCTTTCTGAAAGTTTTAGAACCTTAAAAACTAACATTCAATATTCTTCTCCAGATAAAAAATATAAGGTTATAGTAGTAACTAGTGCAAATCCAGGGGAAGGGAAGACCTTTGTATCTTCAAATCTAGCACTTACCTTAGCTCAAGGCGATAAAAAGGTTATGTTAATAGACTGTGATTTTAGAAAGCCTAATATTCATAGAAGGTTTAGATTATCTAATAGTATTGGATTATCAGAAATACTAGTAAGTGAAGAAGTAGATCCTTCAGCAATTAAAAATTATAATGAAAATTTGGATATTACAACTTCAGGTCATATGCCACCTAATCCAGTAGAAGCTTTGGCTTCAGATAAAATGTGTAATTTCTTAGAAGAATTAAAGAAGGACTATGATTATGTTATTTTAGATACTCCACCAGTACTATTTGTAAGTGATGCACAAGTTTTGTCTGTTAAAGCTGATGGAACTATATTAGTAGCTAAAATTAATAAGACTAAGAAAAATGAAATAAAAGAAGCTTATTTAAGGCTTAAAAGTGTTAATGCTAATGTTATAGGAACAGTTTTAAATGGAGTAAAGCTTGAAAGTAAATATTCATATAAATATGGGGAAAGTAAACTCTAAATTAGAGGGGATTATAGTGCTATGATTATAAATTACAAGGGGGTAATATATTGAGACGATTCTTTAGGCGGATATGTGTATATTTGCCTGATAAACTAGTAATGCAAATTGATAACTTAAGGACTTATGGACGATTTTTAGATTTAAATAATCCTGTTTTTTATGGAGAAAAGTTACAGTGGATAAAGGTATATGGAAATCTAGAAAGATATAATAATTTAGTAGATAAATATAAGGTTAGAGAATTTATAAAAAATAAAATAGGGGAGATGTATTTACCTAAACTAATAGGGGTATATGACGATGTAAGTGAAATTAATTATGATTTATTGCCTGAAAAGTTTGTTTTAAAGTTAAACGATGGTTCTGATAAAAATATAATTTGTAGAGATAAGACTTTGTTAGATATAAAAAAGACTAATAAACGTCTCAAAAAATTATTTAAGGAAGATTACTATAAATATACTAAAGAACCTCAATATAGAAATATTAATAAGAAAATTATATGTGAGGAATATCTAGAGTGTAAAAATGGATCTTTAATAGAATATGACTTACATTGCTTTTCTGGAAAGGTAAAACTTATAGAGGTTCATACAGGTAGATTCAAAATATATAGAGAAGATTATTTCCTTACTGATTGGACAAGGGTATATACAAGAGGAAAGGTAAAGAACTCTTCAGGAGATATAGAGAAGCCAATTTATTTAGAAAAATTAATTGAGCTTGCAGAAAAGTTAGCAGAAGGCTTTGAATATATAAGAGTTGATTTTAATGGAGTTGATGAAAATTTATATTTTAGTGAATTAACTTTTACACCTGATAATGGAACAGATAGATATAATCCTTTAGAGGTTGATTTAGAATTAGCTAAATTAATAAATTTAGAAAAATATAATAATCCTATTTAGAATATATCTTTAAGAAATAGGGAGGGAAAATTAATGGAGGATATTCCAAAAATAATACATTACTGTTGGGTTGGTGGAAAAGAGAAACCCAAAATAGTTGAAAAGTGTATTAATTCATGGAAGCATTATTTAAAAGGTTATGAAATAGTAGAATGGAATGAAAAAAATTTTAATATAGAAGGCTTTGATTTTACTAAAAAGGCTTATAAAAATAAGAAATGGGCCTTTGTATCGGATTATTGTAGGCTTTGGGTTCTTTATAATTATGGCGGAATTTATTTAGATACTGATATGGAAGTTCTAAAATCTTTAGATGATTTACTAAAGAATAATTCCTTTGGAGGGTTAGAAGATAATTTAATTGCTTTTGGAATATGGGGTTGCAAAAAAGAAGATAAGTTTATAGGTGAAGTTTTAAATTACTATAATGATTTAAATTATGATGATTATAAAGACAGGCTTCCAGAGCTAGCAATACCAATCCATATTACAGAAATAGCAAAAGAAAAGGGCTATAAAGAAAGTTATAATGATGTTTCTTATTTCTTAAATCAAGTTGCAATTTATCCTAAAGAATATTTTTATCCTAAAAGGCATTCTTGGCAAGAGCCAATAATTACAGATAACACTTATACAATTCATCATTATGAGGGAACTTGGAGGAAACCACACCAGATATTAAGATCGAAGTTTAAAGAAAGATTATTAAATTTTATTAGAAAATTTAAAAGTGAAAAAATATGAGCACTAAAAGAATTTTTAAAAATTATTTATATAATACTGCATATGAGGTTTTGATTTTAATAGTACCCTTTTTAACAGCTGCATATATATCTAGAGTGTTAGGAGCTGGTGGAATAGGTGAAAGTGATTATACTTCTTCATTTGCTGCTATTTTTTCTGTTTTTGGGAAATTAGGTATAGATAGATATGGTAGTAAGCACATAGCATATAAAAGAGACTCCAAGGATAGTAGAAGTAAAACCTTTTGGAATATATGGTGTTTACAAGGGATTTCTACATCTATATCAATCTTAATATATATAATATTTTTTATAGTATTAGGTAAATCTTTGAAATTTCTATTTGTGCTTCAATTACCAATAGTACTTGCAGCCTTTTTAGATATTAGCTGGTTTTATAGAGGATTAGAAAATTTTAAGAAAATAGTAGTTAGAAATACTGTAATAAGGATAGCATGTGCAATTTCTATTTTTCTATTTGTTAAGAGCTATGATGACTTATATATATATATATTAATCAATTCTTTAGCTGTTTTTTTAGGTTGCTTCACTTATTGGTTTTCATTATTTAAATATGTAAATAAAATGAATATTTCAGAAGTAAATATAAAGCCTTATTTAAAGGAATCTATAGTATATTTTCTACCACAAATTTGCATCCAACTTTATACTGTTGCAGATCATATTATATTAGGATATTTAACTAACTTAACTGAAGTAGGTTATTATTCTCAAAGTTTAAAGATTCCGGGCATATCACTAGCTATTATAAATTCATTAAGTACTGTTCTTATGCCAACTATAGCTAATCTTTATGAAAAAAAGGATACAAGGAAAATACAAAAGTATTTAAAAAGATCATTAATAATTACCATTTTAATATCTAGCTTTGCTGCAAGTTCTATGGCAGCAGTATCTAGAATATTTGTACCTTTATATTTTGGAGAAGAATTCAGATTAATAATTCCATTTATGATGTTAGCAAGTTTAATTGCTGTAATAATTCCTATTGGATTAGTATTTACTAATCAATTCATAATACCTACTAGTAAGAATAGAGAGTATGTTATTCCAATGTTATCTGGAAGTATAGTAAGTTTAATTTCTAATTTTATACTAATACCTATTGTGGGAATAATTGGAGCGGTATTAACAGTTGTATTAACAGAATTAACTGTTACAATTTTAAAAATTGTGTTAGTAAGAAAATATCTAAATATAAAAGTACTTTTTAAAGGTAGTTATATTTATTTATTATTTGGAGTAATTAATTTTATAGCTATAAATTTTATTACACATGTATTAAAGACTAGTATATTTTCATTTTTGTTAAGTTGCGGACTATGTTTCTTATGTTATGGAGTATTAATGCTTATAATAAAAAATCCTATAAGAGATTTTATGTTTAGGATATATCATAAAGTACGAGAAAACATTTCAAATTCGCAGACTAGTTGATATTAAATTTTATAAAGGAGATTTGAAGTTTGAATATTTTATATATTAATAATTCAGTACATTTAGGTGGAGATACTAAGTGCATTTTAAAGCTTTGCAAGGAGCTTAAGGATAGAAATAAGATTATTGTTGCAAGTTCTGGAGGAGAGCTGCTTTCAGAATTTGAAAGTATGGGAATTAAGCATTATACCATAAAGAGAGCAAATATATTTAATATACTTTTTATAATAGTGAACATATTTAAGCTTATAAGAATAGTTAATAAAGAAAATATTCAATTAATTCATAGCCATCATAGAATGACTTCTGTTATTTCAAAAATAGTTGCTATTTTTACAAAAGTAAAGGTAATCCATACTCAGCATGTTTGTTTAGAAAATAAATTTTTATTAACAAGAGTATTTTTAAAAAATACTAATATAATTTCTGTAAGTAATTCCGCAAGAGATATATTAATAAAAAAGTGCAAATTAAATAAAGAAAAAATAACAACAATTTATAATACTGTGGAAATATATAATAAGAATAAAAACATAGATAAAATTTTAATAGAATCTAAGAATATGGGATATTTTACTATAGCTCATATAAGTAGAATTATAGATTATAAGGGGATTTATGATTTTGTAGATATAGCAAAGGAAGTTATTTCAAAAATTGAAAATGTTAAATTCTTTTTAATTGGAGATGGAGAGGAAAGTGAAAAGTTAAAAAAATATATAAAGGATAATAACTTAGAAGTCTACGTTACTATGTTAGGAAGTAAAGACAATGTGATTGAACATTTAAAATATATAGATTTAGTTTTATTATGCTCTTATGTTGAAGGACTCCCGTTAGTTCCAATAGAAGCATTTTCTCAAAGGGTACCTGTTATTGCAACTAATATTCCTGGTACTTGTGAGGAAATTGTTAATGGTATTAATGGATATTTAGTGCCTACAAAGGATATTAAAGCTTTCGCAAAAAGAATATGTGAAATATATTATGATCCAGAATTATATAAGATTTTAAAGAGAGGTGCATATAGAAGATTTATTCAAAACTTTACATCTGAAAGGTATATTTCTTCTCATTTAAAATTTTATAAAAAAATTCTTAAAGGAAAATAATAGAGGGAGGCATATGTTTCAAAAAAAATATCTTAAGGAAAATCTGATTATAATCTTATTTTTTATTATAGTTATTATGAGTCAAGGAATAAGGAGTTACTTAAATAACTTAATTGGAAGTAGCATTTTTAATTATCATGTGATTCCAATAGCACTAATAACTTTAATGTTTTTACAAAAGAAAAATAAATTTACTAAAAGTAGCTTCATTATTTTTTTGTCTATAAGTGGACTTATTATTATTGGATATTTAGCTAATAGATATGGTATTTCTGATTTTATAAGAACAATAGTTGGATTTATACTTCCACTACTAATATTATTAATTGATTATGAAGATATAGATGTAGATTATATTTTTCCTAAGATAGTTAAATCCTTTAATATATATATTTATATTACCTTTATTATTCAAGTAATTATGTCAATTAAAGAAGGAAGAAGTGGTGGAATAGTAGGACATCCACTAACATCAGCTTGGTATTATGCTATATTTATAAGCTTTAATATTATTTATTATAAGTATTTTAAAGAAAAAATTGATACATCAATTATTATTGATATCATTATAGCTTTAACTGGAACTGTACTAGCTTCAGGAAGAATATCTATGATTACAGTAATTTTTCTAAGTATAGTTTATTCATTTTCTTGCTGTAAAAGAAGGAGCATCCCCTACTTGATTTTACCACTCATTATGATAATATTTTTATCTACTTCAATGGTAGATGAATTCATTTGGTCAAAATTTAGAGAAACAGCTTCTGGAGGGGATGTAACTAATGGTAGGCTAGCAGGAATTAGAAAAATGATATTTTTTAATAAATATCCTAGATTTTTAATTGGAAGAGGAATTGGATATTCAAATTACGTAAGTCAGTATATTTTTGGAGTAGTTAATTTTGAAAATCCACTATTAATGTTTTCTTATGATTATGGAATTCTAACCTCATTACTTTTAATTTTATTTATATTCATAAAGCCAACTATAAATTTCATAAATAAGAAAAATTATTTATTAGCAGTAAGCTATCTGTGTGTGTTGATAATCCCATTTACCTATAATGGACTTGCTGAAACAGTAGGAATTTTTATAGTTTTAACATTTGTAATATATATTTTTTTATGCCTTAATAGGCGTTTAATAAATAAATAAAATTTTTAGCTGTTATTAAAATATAAAGCCTCCATTGTAAAGTTCTAGTAGATTTCATAACTAGAACTTTACAATGGAGGTTTTTAATATGGATAAAATTATGAAAATATATATAAAATACAATTTAATTGAAAAACTTTACTATAAAATATAGTATTTATGTAAAAAAAGGTGAGAATATGAAGAATAGAAGTTTGTATATTCATTTAAATCCAGTAAGATCTAAAATATGTAATAATCCCAAAGATTATATATGGTCTAGTTATCACAATTACATAATTAATAAAGAAAGTAAATTAATAAGTCCTGAAGTAATATTAGACTTTTTTGTAAATAGAAGAAGATACAGAGAGTTTGTGGAGCATGTACCTGGAGTAAAAGAATTTGATATAAATGAATGGACAAGAAATATATAATATATAATTTCCAAATATTGTTCCCCAGGGGAACAATATTTGGGAGAATAACATTTCAAACTGTTTTAATTAAAGCAGTTTTTTTACTGAATTTCTTTCAATTAATTCTACATCTAAAACTATATTTTGTGCTGACATATCAGGAGATTTAATATATTTAAAAAGCAAATCTACTGCTATAATTGCTTTATGTACAATATCTTGTTTTATTGTAGTTAATCCAGGTTGTGAAAAAGAACATATTTCTAGATTATCAAAGCCTATAATAGAAAAATCATCTGGAACTGAAAAGCCTTTATTAGATAATTCATTTATAATTTTTAATGCTAATATGTCAGAAAAAGCAAAAATTCCCAAATGATTATTTCTGATTGATATTAATTCATTAATAGTATTTTCTATGGAAGTAAAATTAATAATGTGACTTCCTGGAAGGGTGATTCCTGCAGATAACAAGGTTTCAGAAAATCCTTTAAATCTTTCTTGTACAACAAGACTATCATTTATATACTCACCAACATAGGCAAGATTCTTATGACTATGTTTTATAAAATAATTAGCAGCAAGAGCTCCCCCTTTATAATCATCTATTCCTATATTAGTAACTTTTTTTGTAGGGCTATAACTATCTGTAAAAATAAGAGGTATAGTGATATTTTCTTTTATTTTATTAATATTATCCACAAAGGATCCAAAAAAAATTGCTCCTGAAGCCTTCCAAGCTTTTAAATTATCAATTATATCAGAATACTCTAATACGAAATGCACCATAGTATTGTATCCATAAGATTGTACTCTTTGAATAATATTTCCTAACATTACTGAATTGTATTGATTTGATAATGAATAGGCCTCTCCTGGTATAAAAACAGCTATGATTTTAGATGATTTAGAAGATAAACTTTGAGCAGATGAATTAGGAACATAATTGTATTTTTTTATTATTTTTTCTATCTTTTCAATATTCTTATCAGAAACTAAATCGTAGCGTTTGTTTATAACACGAGATACCATCATTACACTAACTCCTGCTTCTTGAGCAATATCTTTCATAGTAACCATAATATGTATCCTTTCTATGTTAATTATAACAAAATTATATAACAATACTAAAAAAAGACAAGATATTTTGGAAAAAAATTACTTGAATATATTGACATTTGAAAAGAGGAAATGTTAAAATATTGTTAACGTTAACAGAAATAAGGATAAAAATTTTTAAATGACATTGTTAACGTTAACAGAATGATGAATTAATAGGAGGTAAATATGAATATAAAACATATACCAGATGGACTATTTCCTCATAATAAGTGCGAATTTAATAGAGAGCCTGTATATCCCACAGAAGGAGAACATTTGAGTTGGCTTGATTGCGATGTTGAGTTAAAAAAATAGCATATAAATAAGCATTTACAAGTGGTTTAAACTTGGTTAAAGTTAAATATATGCATCTCAATATCGCAATCAATTACTAGAACGAAGTCGCTAAAAGCTACCGCCCCGTATGGGGATTCAAAAATTCACGACCATGTTTTAAATTTATAATTTATATAATTGACTTAATATTCTGCTGTTCCTATTTGGAAAATTAAGGTTATATCTTATTTTAGTATATAGCATCCCCCTCCCCATAATCAAGTACTTATTTACTTTTACTTTTATTTATGGTGGGGAAGTACTTCTGGGCATGATTTTCTCTATTTTTATTAAATTTCCATTCTCACATTTACTACACTTACCTATATTTATTCCTGTTAATTTAAAAAATAGCTCCGCTGACGATAGATTCTCAAAATCTTTTGGTTTAATCCTAAAGATCTCTATGCAGCGCTTAAATTTTAGTTTTTTATTTCTATTTCCTAGAATACCATAATGTCTTATTTTTATAAATCTATCAGGTAATACATGCATTGAAAATCTTCTAATAAATTCTTCTGGTTTTAAGGTCATTACTTTTTCTTTATTTTTATCTCTATAATCTCTCCACTTAAATATAACTTTTTCTTTATCAACTTTAATAATTCTATTATCCGATATTGCTACTCTATGAGTGTATCTACCTAAATATTGCAATACATATTCTGCACTACTGAAAGGTGCTTTACTATAAACAATCCATTCTTTTTTGTATAAATTGTCTTTAAATACATTAAAGACTTCTTTAAATTGAAATTCCTTAATACTACTTGGAAATTTCAGCTTATTATTTTTATAAAGTTCATTTAGGTAAAATAAATATTTACCTCTAAATTTTCTTGAAAGCACCTTCACAGGAATAAAGAATTTCTTTTTTGATTTTATCCATTTACTGTTGTCAGTGCTTAATCCACCACCAGGAACTATGCAGTGTATATGTGGATGATACATTAAGTTTTGACCCCAAGTGTGCAAAATAGTTGTAAAACCGATATTTGCATTTAAGTATTTTTTATTCTTTGCTAATTCTAGCAAAGTTTCGGAAACAGCAGTAAAAAGAATAGAGTACATTTCTTTTTGATTAAATAAAGTTAAAGAATTTAATTGTTCTGGTATAGTAAAAACAATATGAAAATAGTGAGTTGGCAATAAAGATTTACTTCTTTCATAAATCCATATTTCTTTAGCATAAGCCTGACATTTAGGACAATGACGGTTTCTACATGAATTATATGAAATCTTTTTTTCTCCACACTCATCACACTCATATACATGGCCGCCAAGCGCAGCAGTTCTACAATCTTTAATAGAATATAATGCTTTTAGAATATTAGGTGGTAACTTTTTTGATTTAGTATAGGATTCCCCGTGTAATTCCATAATATGTTGAAGTGAATTCATGAAACTACTCCAATGTATCTAATGGACTCTTTATATTTAATGTTTTATAATCTCTTACATGTAAATATATTGAGGTTGTTTTCATATTTGAATGTCCCATTAATGCTTGAATAGTTACTAAATCAACACCATCATTCATTAGATGGGTAGCGAAAGAATGTCTTAAAGTATGCGGAGTAGCTTTTTTACTTATCCCTGCATTTTCCACAGCTTTTTCAATAGCACTTTGAACTCCACGACTAGTTAACTTTTTCTTTGTTTGTCTTGATATAAATAAGTAATCATCAGGAGAGTAATTTTTATATCCAAACTTCTTCCAATACAGCCTTAATAACTCTAAGTTTTTCTCTGATAATAAAGTATATCTTTCTTTGTTTCTTTTACCATTTCTAACTCTAATTTTCATTTCAGCACTTATAATATCAGAGATTCTTAAGTTTATAACTTCGCTAACGCGTAAGCCGGCAGAATACATAGTTGAAAATATTACTTTATGCTTTAAATAAGTGGTGGATTCCAATAAATGTTTTAACTCTTCCTTAGTTAAATATTGGGGTAAGGTTTTATCATATCTAAGTTTAGGAATTCTTAAATCACTCCATGATCTTTCAAGTGTTACGACATAAAAGAATTTTAGAGTACTATTAATATAATTTACAGTTCCTCTGCATAATTTTCTATCATTAATGCAATAATTTAGATATTGTATAATTTCTGTTTCACCCAATGTTTCGGGTGCTTGATTATAGTATCTAGAAAATCTGTTCATAGCACAAACCATATTTTTGATAGTATCTTTGCTACGACCACGAAGTTCTAGATCCTTAATCATTTTTTCAATTTTTTTATACATTTTATCACTCCTTAAAAAGTGCATAAAATGTGAGAAGTGAAGCTTCCTTGAGAAAGAAACTTCACTTCTTATTTTTTCCATATATAATTAAGTTTAATCACTAACCCCAGCCGTCGCTTTTAGCGATTTAGTTCTATAATAATAAGATGCACTATTGAAGAATTAGATGAAAATAATAGTGTAGAACTAATTTATAGTGAAGATGGAGAGGAAGATTGTTCAGCTAAATTATTAAAGGCAAGTGAGAGAAGTATAGAATTTGAAATTATTCCAAAGCTAGATACAAGAGAAATAGAATACTTTTTTCAAGATAATTATGGTAATAAGTTAACAGAAGTTTTTACAGTTCCAATTCTTAAAGAAGAGGTACTTAAAGATCCTATAATATATAAAATTAAAGATAACGTAATAGAAATGCATTATGAAAATAATAATAAGATTTATTGTTTTTCAGCTAAACTAGAAAATAATAAACAAATAAAAATAAATTTTAAGGAATTAGTTGATGCTAACTCTTTCACAGAAGCACTAGAGATATTTGAATATAAAAAAGAATTTGATGGATTTGAGGTTTTAGTAAATAATCAGGGGATGATGGTTAAGAATGAAAGCCTAGATATCTTATACCATATGCCTTCTAACATTACAATTAGATATGACCATTATGGAAAGATATATAATATTCTTAAGAAAATTACTGTTAAAGCAGATGGCATATATGGATTTGGAGAAAAATTTGATTCTATAAATCAAATAGGTAAGAATCCAAAATCTTATGTTATAGAAAAGTTTTGTGAGCAGGGAGAATATTCTTATCTACCAAGCCCATTCTTCTTCACAAATTATGGAGTTGGATTATATCAGAAAAATACTGTTCAACATAATTATAAGATTACAGAAAAGGGAATTTATTCAGAAATTGAAATTTATTCTGATGTTGCAAGTAATTTAGAAATTATAGAAGAAGATATTTATTTTGGAGATATAAAAAAGATTATAAATGATTATACATGTGAAACTGGAAAAATAAAAATGCCACCATTATGGATGTTTGGACCATGGATGTCATCTAATGGTTGGAATACACAAAAGGAAGCATTAGAGCAAGTTGATAAAATGTCAGAATTACAAATTCCAGCAACTGTTATGGTATTAGAAGCTTGGAGTGATGAAAAAACATTTTATATATGGAACGATGCCAAATATACTCCAAAAGAAAATGGTGAACCGGTATCATATAGTGATTTTGAATTTGATGATAATGGAAAGTGGACAAACCCTAAGGAATTTGTACAGACCTTGGATAATAACGGATTAAAATTGATATTATGGCAAATCCCAGTTATAAAGCAAGATGCTGAATATAATGGTGTACAGCTTGATTATGATAGGGAATATGCTGTTAGAAATAATTTATGCATAAATAATGTTGATGGCACGCCTTATATAATACCTGATTTATGGTTTGCTGGATCTTATGTTCCTGATTTTTCGAAGCCTGAAACAATAAAGTGGTGGTTTGATAAAAGAGGATATTTGGTAACAGAATTAGGGGTGGCTGGATTTAAAACAGATGGTGGAGAATTTTTATTTGATAAATCTTGTGTGTTAGATAACCAAAAAAGTGTAAAAGAAATGCATAATATGTATCCCAATATGTATGTAGAGGCCTACCATAATTTTTTCAATAAGAGTGGTATAGAAGGAATTACCTTTAGTAGAGCTGGATATGCAGGAGCACAGAAGTTTCCAGCACATTGGGCAGGAGATCAAATGTCAACCTTTGAAGAATTAAAATCACAACTTAAAGCTGGAATTTCAGCAGGGTTATCAGGAATTTGTTTTTGGGGCTTTGATATAGGTGGATTTGCTGGAAAGGTTCCTAATAAAGAATTGTATTTAAAAGCATCAGCAATGGCATTATTCTCTCCAATTATGCAATTCCATTCAGAACCAAGAAATGGGCAATTTTTCATGACTGAGAGAGAAGAATGGAATAATGATAGAACCCCATGGAATCTAGCAAGGATTTGGAATGATGATTCTATTATAGATATTTATAGGAAATTTGCAAATTTACGAATGAATTTACTTCCATACATTTGGAGGGAATCAGAATATTGTGTTAAAACATCAAGACCACTTATGGCACATCTAATTTATGATTATACAGATAAAGAATGTTGTAATATTGAAGATCAATATATGTTCGGTAGAGATATATTAGTAGCTCCACTTATTAATGAAGGTGAATATAGGAGAAAAATTTATATTCCAGATGGAGTATGGTATGACTTATGGACTGGAAAAGAGTACAGTGGAAATTCATGGATAGATTATACCTGTAGCATAGAAGAAATCCCTGTATTTATTAAAGCTGGAACAATATTACCTTTTGTAACTAATGAAAATTTAATAATTGGTGATAAAACAAAGTCTGGAGCAATGAAAAATACTATTGATGAGTTTGAGAATTTACTTTTACTTGGATATGGAAATATACATAGGGATGCTTTTTTAAAGGAAATGAAAGTTCAGAGAGAAAAAATAAAAGCCAATGGTTATTGGTATGGAAATATGTCAAATGAATCTAACCTTGATAATGAAGAAAATAAAGAAAAAGCTAAAATTTTTGGATTAGAAGTTAAGGTTGAAAAGGGAGGTTTTTATGGAGAAATATAGAGTAACTGGAAATGAATTTATTTCACTTCCAACAATTAAGGAAAGTAATGGAGGAATTGAAGGAATAAGCTTTCTGCATATGGGAGCTAAGGGAATGCTGGAGATAATGGGAAATAAAGAGTTATCTCTATTGGAACCTACTATTAGTATAAATGGTATACCAGTTCCAATAGAAGGTCTAACTTGGGAATATATTAATTATTGGATTCCTTGTTTTAAGATGGAAACAGATGAATTAATAGTAGAAGGGACATTATTAGCACCAATAAATGAAAGAGGATTTTGCTATCATCTTGCTTTGCAAAATAAAACACCAAATAATGCAGAAATCAAGATTGGGTTAAAGGGATGTTGGAGCAAAGCATATCATTCAATAAATGAGAGTAAAGAAATTGATTTAAAGAAGTTTGTTTATGAAAGTGGATGGAATAATTCCTTTGTATTAGATATGAGAAATGGATATTCCTTATTTGCCTTTGCTCCAATATTAACTGAACTACAAGAACAATCAGATATAAGTTATGAGTATAAGGAAAAAAATAATGAAATAATATATGAAATTATTAAAGAGGATATTATAAGTGCTGGTGGGAAAATAGAGCAAGATTTTTGGTTTGGAATTGGATTTGAGGAAGTTTCAGCTACTACATCTGCAAAGGAAATGTTAAGGCAAGGATATAATTACGAATATGAAAAAACAAAGAATTGGTTAAAAAAGCGTATAAAAACAACAAAGAATGAAAAATTAGATTATTTATTAAATTTAAATATGTTTTTTAGTTACTTCTTTGCATCAGGTATAACAATTGACACTGAGGATCTTACATTAATGACATCTAGAAGTCCAAGATATTATGTAAGTGCAGCTTATTGGGATAGGGATAGTTTGTTATGGAGTTTTCCTGCTATATTAATGGCTGATGTTAAGCAGGCTAGAAAAATGTTGATTTATGTATTCGAAAAGCAAATTAGAAATGTAGGTATACATAGTCGTTATATTGATGGAACTGTTCTTGAACCTGGATTTGAGTTAGATGAATTATGTGCACCAATTATTGCACTATATAACTATTTTGAAAAAACATCAGACAATACAATTCTTCATGAAAGTTGTGTAGAAAAGGGAGTAAAAAGGATTCTTGAAATACTAGAAGAGAAAAAGAATGAAACTATTGGATTATATGAAACAATGCTACAGCCAACAGATGATATGATAGTATATCCATATTTAACTTATAATAATGCTCTCGTATGGAAGATACTAAATGATATATCCCATATGTATAAAGACATATGGTCAGAAAAAGAAATAAACAAATTAAAATTAGAATCAAGTAAAGTAAAAAACTCTATTTTTACTCATTGTGTAAAAGAAAAGGATGGGAAAGATATATTTGCCTGGTCCATTGATGAAAATGATAATTGGGATATTTATGATGAACCACCAGGAAGTTTATTGTTATTACCTTATTATGGATTTTGCAATATGAATGATGAGATATGGAAAAATACTGTAGATATAATTAAAAGAAAAGACTATCCATACTCCTTTGCCGAATGTCCAATTTCTGATATTGGATGCAAACATGCACCACATCCATGGATTTTAAGTATTGCAAATAGTCTTTTGTGTGGAGATAAAGAAAAGGCAAAAGAGAATCTAAGTAAATGTATTATGGACAATGGAATTGCTTGTGAAAGTGTAGATGAATATACAGGTGAATGTGCTACTGGTGAGGCATTTGCAACCTGTGCAGGTTTTTTGGCATATGCTATAAATTATGCATTTGGAGAATAAGAAGGTATTTGCATTTTAATTTAAGAAAAAAAGTGCTTTATTAATAGATATATTGATACTAAATTAAATTAAGGCTAGGAGGCAATAAAGTGAATAAAAAAAGAAATAAAACATGGAATTCCATATGGGAAAATAGAGGACTATATGCATTAATGTTACCTTCTATTATTTTGCTTATACTATTTTCTTATAAGCCGATGTATGGGATAATCATAGCCTTTAAGGATTATAAACCCATAGAAGGTATTTTCGGAAGTGAATGGGTTGGACTTCAACACTTTATAAAATTTTTTAAATCTTATCAATTTAAAACCTCTATAACTAATACATTATCAATTAGTTTATATAGTTTAATTGCAAGTTTTCCTTTACCCATTATAATGGCACTTTTATTAAATCATATGAGAAATAAGACATTAAAAAAAGTGTTTCAAACAGTAACTTATTTACCTCATTTTATTTCTACTGTAGTAATGGTTGGAATATTATTAATTTTCCTATCTCCTGGTAGTGGACTTATTGGAGTTATTTATAACATTTTTGGAGCTGAAGCACCAAATTTAATGGGAAGTGCAAGTGCCTTTAATGATGTTTATGTATGGTCTGATGTCTGGCAACATACAGGATGGGATAGCATTGTGTATTTAGCAGCTCTTTCAGCAGTTGATCCTAGTTTATATGAAGCTGCAACAGTAGATGGTGCAACAAGATGGCAAAAAATAAAATATATTGACCTACAGATGATTTTACCAACAGCAGTTATTCTTATGATTATGAGAGTTGGAGGAATAATGAATGTTGGATTTGAGAAGGTATATTTAATGCAAAACTCTTTAAACTCAACATCAAGTGAAGTTATTTCAACTCTTGTGTATAAAACAGGATTGCTAAGTAACCAATATAGCTATTCAGCAGCAGTTGGATTATTTAATACTATTATAAATGTTATTCTTTTAATTACAGTAAATCAAATTTCTAAAAAAGTTAGCGATAACAGTCTTTGGTAGGAGGGGGTAAATAAATGAAAAAGAATACAGTTGCACAGATTAAGAGCTCTACTAACGATAAGGTTTTTGATGTTTCACTTATAATAATAGCGATAATTGGAATTGTTATTGTGGCTTATCCTTTATATTTTATTATTATAGCATCAATAAGTGATCCATCAGCAGTAGGAAATGGACAAACTTTATTGTTACCTAAAAGTATTACCTTAGATGGATATAGGGAACTTTTTAAAACATCCCAGATATGGATAGGATACAGAAATACTATTATCTATACTGTTTTAGGCACATTCATTGGACTAGCAGTTAATATTCCAGTTGGATATGCTCTATCTAGAAAAGATTTAGTAGGAAGAAAAATAATAACATGGTTTTATATGTTCACTATGTTTTTTAGTGGTGGTTTAATTCCAACTTTTTTAACTGTTAAAGAATTAGGATTTTATGATAATTTTTGGGTAATGGTACTTCCTTTTTCAGTAAGCGTTTATAACATTATAGTAGCAAAAGCTTTCTTCCAATCAAGTTTACCAGAAGAATTATGGGAAGCTGCTAAAATAGATGGATGCTCAAATATAAGATATTTTATACAGATTGTATTGCCTCTTTCAAAAGCTATTTTAGCTGTAATTGGATTATGGACAGCAGTTGGAATGTGGAATTCATATTTTAATGCTTTAATTTACTTAAGAGATGAATCATTATATCCATTGCAATTGATTTTAAGAAATATATTAATTACAAATCAAATGCAATCAGCTATGGGAACAGGTGAAGCTGCTCAAATAGCAATAAGAAACGCAAATTTAATGAGATATGCAGTTATTATTATTTCCACAGCTCCAATTATGTGTGTATATCCATTTGTTCAAAAACACTTTAACAAGGGTGTTATGGTTGGTTCAATTAAGGGTTAATAAAAATAATTTTATATAAAAGGAGAGAGAAAATGAGAAAAAATATAAAAAGTTTATGTAGTGCAATTCTTATTTCTGTAATGGCAACAGGGGTACTAGCAGGATGTGCTGGAAAAGACACAAAAACTGTAGAAAAAGTTGACTTAGGGGATTCTTTTAATGAAAAAGGAATGCCAATTGTTAAGGAAGAAATCAGAATTGATGTCCTCACAACTAGATGGGGTAATATGGGGGATACATTTACAAAAAACAAATTTTTAGTTGATTTAGAAACGGAATCTAATGTAAAGATTAATTGGCAAGTACAATCTCTAAATGACTGGGGAGAACAAAAATCTATTTTATTAGCAAGTGGAGAATTACCAAGTGTTATTTTCGGTAGTGCTACAATGAGCGATACAGATATCCTTTCCAACCTTGATTATTTTATGCCTTTAGATGACTTAATTGATAAATATATGCCAAACTATAAAAAAATTCTTGAGAATGATCCAGAGTTAAAGAAATTAACAACTTATCCAGATGGAAAGATTTATTCATTGGGTAAAAGGCTACCAGCTAGGCCAAAGGTATCAGGCCAATTAATGATAAATAAGAAATGGCTTGATAATCTTAATCTTAAGGAACCTACAACAATTGAAGAATTAAATAATGTTCTTCGTGCTTTTAAGGAAAAGGATGCAAATGGAAATGGAGATCCAAATGATGAAATTCCTATATCAGGATCAGGTAGTCTTAACCAATATTACTTTACTCCATTTGGATATGATGCAATTGATAGTGATATGATGCTAAAGGATGGAAAGTTATATTATGCTAAAACTTCAGAAGCCTATAAGGAAGGATTAAAATGGGCTCAAAAAATGTACAAAGAAGGAATTATTGATTCTGAAGTATTTACTCAAGATAATACAATGTTAACTGCTAAGAATCAAGATCCGAATATTCCTAGGGTGGGAATGTCTTATGAATGGGTACCAGATGCTGTTTTTGGAAAATGGAGTGATGAATATGTTGCAATTGCACCAATAGCTGGACCAGATGGTAATAGATATGCATATGGTAATGAAAATGGTGTAGGTGCATTAGGAAGAAATGAAGTACTTATTACTAAGTTCTGCAAGTATCCAGAAGTAGTTGCTCGTTGGATAGATGAATTCTATACAGATGAAGCAAGTATTCAAAATTTCTGGGGACCAATTGGAACTGTTATTGAAAAGGATTCAAGTGGAAATTATTCATTGTTAAATCCTCCAACAGGAACAAGTGCAGATGCATGGTATTGGGAACAAAGTACTAGAGATTTTGGACCTAAGTATGCTTCTGATACACTTAATGATAAACTTACACTTTCTTCTGAAAGTGGAGATGGTCTGAAATTAGAAATTAGTAAAATGGCAGAAGAATATATTGGAACTCCATACCCTACAGTTATGTATACTTTAGAGGAATCAGAAGAGCTTGCAACAATTACTACAGACATTGATAAATATGTACAAGAAATGTTAGCGTTATGGGTTAGTGATAGTAGCATAGATATTGATGCTCAATGGGATTCATATGTTAAGCAATTAAATACAATGGGATTAGAAAGGTTAATTGAAATAAGAACTTCAGCCTATAATCGTTATATTGGTAAGTAATAAGTTGTTATAAATTTAAAGTAATTAGTCAGATGTCAATTGCATCTGACTAATTATATCAGGAGGAATTTACATGATAAATTTAAAGGTTTCAGAGGAAGCTATTATTCAAGGAAGGAACTATAGGTTTACAGTATTAACTCCATCTTTAATTAGAATGGAATATAGTAAGAAAGGTGAATTTGTAGATAAAGCCACTCAAATGGTGGTTAACAGAAATTTTGATTTAACTGATTTTAGAATAATTGATAATGAAAATGGACTGCAAATCATTACAAGTAATTTAAGATTAGAATACAATAAAAAGGAATTTTCAGCAGAAGGGCTAAAGATAGATATTAATGGAAATTATGCTTGTTATTCTTCTATATGGCATTATGGTGATGAGCCAAGGGATTTAAAGGGAACAGCTAAAACCTTAGATGAGGCAGATGGGGAAGTTCCATTAGAAAGAGGAATTCTTTCTATGGAAGGATGGTCTTTATTAAATGATAAAGGTTCTTTGATTTTAGAGGAAAATGGTTGGGTTAATTCTAGGAAAGATACAGAAGCTGATGATATATACTTCTTTGGATATGGTAGAAACTACATAGAATGTTTAAAAGATTTTTATCATTTAACAGGAGAAGTACCTTTACTACCTAAATATGCCTTGGGTAATTGGTGGAGTAGATACTATAGATATACAGAAAAATCATATCTAGAATTAATGAATAGATTTGAAAAAGAAAATATACCTTTTACTGTGTCTGTTATTGATATGGATTGGCATATAACAGAGGTAGATCCAAAGTATGGCACAGGATGGACAGGATATACATGGAATAAAGACTTGTTTCCTAATCCAGAAAGATTTATGAAAGAGCTTCATGATAAGGGGATGAAAGTTACTTTAAATGTACATCCAGCAGATGGGGTAAGGGCCTTTGAAGATTGTTATAAACCCTTTGCTGAGTATATGGGCATTGATGTAAGTAATGAGGATCCTATTAAATTTCAAATTGGGAATCAAAAGTTTTTAAATGGTTATTTTAATTATGTACATCACCCATTAGAAGAACAAGGTGTTGATTTTTGGTGGATTGACTGGCAACAGGGTAATAACTCAGGAGTAGAAGGAGTAGATCCATTATGGATGTTAAATCATTATCATTATTTAGATAATCAAAGAAATTCTAGACGAGGTTTAATTTTTTCTAGGTATTCAGGACCAGGAAGTCATAGATATCCAGTAGGATTTTCAGGTGATTCTATTATTTCATGGAAGAGCTTAGAATATCAACCGTACTTTACAGCAAATGCATCTAATATTGGATATGGATGGTGGAGTCATGACATTGGTGGACATATGCATGGAGTTAAAGATGATGAGTTAGCAGTAAGATGGCTTCAGTTTGGGGTGTTTTCTCCAATTATGCGTTTTCATAGTAGTAGTAGTGAATTTAATGGAAAAGAACCTTGGAGATATAACTTAATTGCAGAAAAAGTAATGAAATACTTTTTACGTTTAAGACATCGCATGATTCCTTATTTAAATAGCATGAATTATAGAGCATCTTTAGAAGGTATTCCATTGATACAGCCTATGTATTACCATAATCCATCAAAATATGAATCATATCAAGTACCAAATGAATATTATTTTGGATCAGAAATGATAGTATGTCCTATTACTAGTCCTACTAATAAAGCAACAGGTATGGCAAAGTTTTCTGGATGGCTTCCAGATGGAAATTGGATGGATTTATTTACAGGATTAACATATGTAGGTGGAAGAAAAATTGATTTTTATAGAAAGATAGATAATATACCAGTTTTAGCTAAGGAAGGAAGCATTATTCCACTTGATGGAAGAAAAGAAGGAAATAACATTGATAACCCTGAATTCTTAGAAATTCATATAATTTCAGGAAAGTCTGGAGAGTTTGTGTTAAAAGAAGATGAAGGTGTTAATATTTCAGAAGAGTGGAGTGAAACCTTATATAGTTTTAATTATGAAGAAAAAGCTGAATTTATAATTAATGAGCCTACAGGTAATATAAGTATTTTACCAGAAGAAAGAAGATATAAATTAGTATTTAGAGGAATAAATAATGATGTTGTAGTAAAAGTTTATAGCGGATTAGATGAACTTAAAGATATCCAATTAAGTTATAACCATGATATATCAGCAAAAATTGTATATATTCCTTTAACTAATATAAAAAGTAAAATTACTGTACAATTAGAGAATGTAAATAAAAGTACTAATCAAATAAATAAAAGGATTTTTGATTTTTTAAATGAATCAGAAATTGAGTTTGATTTAAAAAATGATATTTTTAATATTGTTAGTAAAATAAAGGAAAGTAAAAGTATTATTTATATTTTAGGAGAATTACAATCTATGAATATAAAACCTGAAATAATGGGACCATTAAATGAAATTTTACTTGCTAGTGAATTTATTAACTTTTAATAATTAATATTTTTCAAAGGATAATAAGTATATTAAAAATTATAAATAATACTAATATAAACATATAATTTCCCAATATTGTTCCCCAGGGGAACAATATTGGGAAAAAACTATTGCAAATGTATTCATAAGGTGTTATTATAAATATACAAAATATTGTACATTAACTTAGGAGTGAGAAAATGGATGTTCAAAGTAAGCTTATGCAGAAGCTTGGAATAGCAATTACTTCTTTAGCAGTAGAGTTTTTACCTTTAAATAAAGGTGATAGAATAAAGACAGTTGCAGAGCTTGCTGAAATATACGAAACCGCTAGAGGAACTATTCAATCTGCTATAAAGTTTCTAAAAGAAGAAGAGGCTATAACTTTAGAGTCTAGAGGGCATCTTGGAACCTTTATAAAGGAAATAGATTATATTAGGCTTTTAGAATTAACTGGTATAAAATCCTTGGTAGGTGTAATGCCACTACCTTATTCAAAAAGATATGAAGGTTTAGCAACAGGTATTTACAGGTGTCTTAATGATAATGGAGTTAATACTAACCTTGCTTTCATGAGAGGTTCTAATCATAGATTAAAAGCATTAGAAGATGGAAGATATGATTTTGCAGTAACTTCAAGACTAACAGCAGATTTCTATTTGGAAAATAATAAAGATATTCAGATAGTGAAAGCTTTTGGGAATTTTAGCTATGTTAACGAGCATATTATAGTAGTAGCAGAAGATTTTAAGGGAGAATTTAAAAAGGGGACTAGAGTTGGAATAGATACATCTTCAATAGATCAATTTATGTTGACTAAAAAGTATTTTGAAGGTTTAGATGTTCAATACGTTCCGTTAAATTACAGTCAATTTCTAACTTCAATTAAGGACAATAAAATTGATGCAGCTATTTGGAATTTAGATGATCTTCAAGAGAGAGCAGAGGAAATTAAGTTTATTCCAATAGATGGTGAAAAGAATAATATCAAAGATACTGAAGCTGTGATTATTGCAAATAAGAAAAATTCAATTGTCCCAGTACTTTTCACAAGAATTTTAGATGTAAAAGAAGTTAAGGAATATCAAGAATTAGTTATGGAAAAGAAAATAATGCCTCAATATTAAGAGGTATTTATTATATGAAAGTACAAAATAATGTATATTGGAGGGGTATTATGGATCTAACTATCAGATTAGAAATTTTAAAGAACTCAGGAATGTTATCAGAAAGCAATTATAATAAGGTAATAAAGGTTATAGAGTATTTTAAGAATGTAAAAAATATAAAACTTGTTGAAGATAATGCTTCTATGTTTATAACTCATTTATGTTCAGCATTAGAAAGAATAGATAAAAATGAAACTGTAAATGATATAGACGCAGATATACTTGAGGCTCTTAAATTAGAAGAAAAATACAATGAATCTATGCTTCTTGTAAAGGATTTAAAGGAATTTTTAGGGGAGATTCCAAAAGAGGAAGTTAATTTTATTGTAATGCATGTTTGCACATTATTAGCACAAGCATAAAAATATATTAATCATACATAAACAAATAAATAAATATGGAGGAATTAAAATGAAAAGAATAGTTGTTGGTGGACAAATAGACAAGCAAAAAGTTGCTGATATTATAGCAAAAGTTGCTGGTGATAAAGTTACTATAGAAATAAAAAGTGATATTGAAGCAGCTATGGCCATTAAAACTGGAACAGCAGATTATTATCTAGGAGCTTGCAACACTGGTGGTGGTGGTGCTTTAGCAATGGCAATAGCATTACTTGGAATGGGAAGTTGTGCAACAGTTTCAATGCCAGGTATCATTAAGTCAGAAGCTGAAATTAAGGCTGAAGTAGAAGCTGGAAAGAAAGCATATGGATTTACAGCTCAACACGCAGAAGAAGTTATTCCAGTAATTCTTAAATACATCCTTTAATATAAAATAGATAAAAAATATTTTGCAAAAGATAAATTATATAAAGTGGTATAAAAAGTTTATTAATTATTAATTAATATAAAAAATGTGAAAATTTAGGAGGAATTATACATGCATTATCTTCAATATGTAGTAATAGCACTTTTAGGAGCATTAGCAGCAATTTTATCAAATACAGGGGTTGCCGTATTTAACGATGGATTAAGACCAATCGTTCCTGAGTATTTAGATGGAAGAATGGATAAAAAAGCATTAGCAGCAACATCATTTGCACTTAGTTTTGGATTAGTTATTGGTTTTGGTATTCCAGTTTCAATAGCTGCATCAATTATATTAGTACACAGTATCTTATTAGGTACAGATATTATAGGTTCTTTCTGTCCAGCTGGAAAGAAAGGTATGATTGTTTCAGGAGCAGTGGGAGCTGTTTATGGAATAGGTATAGTTTATGGATTACAATTTGTAGTTGATTTATTTGCACTTTTACCAATTAATTTCTTAGATGCTTTAAAACAAGTAGGAACACCAATTACAGTAGCATTTGCTGTATTCCCAGCTTTAGTTGTTGCATATCAATTTGGAACTAAAAAAGGTTTCTTAACAGGAATAGTTTCTCTATTAGTTAGACAAATAACAGCTATATATGGAGTATTCACTATAAATGGAGCAAAAATAACTTTAGATAAAGAAGGTATGGCTTTACTTGCTGGTATGATAATTATGATCGTATTTGCAGTTCAAGAAAAACCAGATCCAAATGCACCAAAAGTTGACTTAGTATCAATATTCTCAGAAAGAGTTAAGAAAATTAAAAAGAACTTACCTTTATTAGCATTAATGGGTGGATTAATTTCTGCAGCAACTAGCCTTAGCTTATTAGCTGGAGACCCAATCAGTTTAAATCTTTTAGCAGAAGGAAAGAACACTGAAGCAGCAATGACTGCATTTGCAAGAGGTATAGGATTTATTCCACTAGTAGCTACAACAGCAATTTCTACTGGGGTTTATGCACCAGCAGGTATGACATTTGTATTCGTGGTTGGATTCTTAATTGGAAACCCAATATTAGCATTCGTAGCTGGAGCACTAGTGATGGCTTTAGAAGTCTTCTTCTTAGATGGACTAGCTAGATTAATGGACAAGTTCCCAGGAGTTAGAAAGTGTGGAGATAACATAAGAACAGCTATGAGTAAAGTTCTAGAAGTTGCTTTATTAATAGGTGGTATGATGGCTGCACAAGCTATGGCACCAGGATTTGGATTATATGCAGTAATTGGTTTATATGTATTAAACAAGACTTCAAAGAAACCAATAGTAGATATGGCAGTAGGTCCAGTTGGAGCAATTGGAGTAGGAATTTTAATAAACATATTATACTTAGTTGGATTATTTGTAGTAGCGTAATAATCTATGCTTAATCCTTAATGAGTAATAGATAATTAAGTAAATAATAAGGTAATAACTTATAAAATAATAAATAATTAATTAATGTAGTGACTCAGCTTCGGCTGAGTTATTACATAAAAAGAATTAGAGTTTAATTATTGAATTGATATATGATAAAGATTTGTTTAACTATATTTATTTAACAATTAAACAAATTTAATACATAATATACAAAATTTTGTATATTAAACAGCACTGCTTTATAATGAAGAATGAAAAATTAATATTTAAACCCCATAGGAGTTTAGAAAATTTCATAATTCAGCTTGTCTGAATTATTGCTACAATTCTATATTTTACATTCTACATTCTATATTCAAAGAGAGGTGATTTGAGATGGAAAAGGAAATAATATATGCTCATGAGCATATAACAATAGATTTATCAGGGGTTAAGAAAGATAAGGATTGTTTTTTAAATAATAAAGATCAAACTATAGAAGAGTTTAAAGAATTAAAGAATAAAGGTGTTTCTACCATTATAGATGTTACTAATAGAGGTATGGGTAGAAATACGGATTATGTATCAGAAGTTATTAGAGAAACTGGGCTAAATATCCTTCAAGCTACTGGATATTATAAGGAGCCTTTCTTACCTGAAGAAGTTTATAGAATAAATGAAAGAGAAATGGCTAAAATCCTAATTGATGAAATTGTAAATGGAATTGATGGCACATCTACTAAAGCTGATGTTATAGGTGAAATTGGAACTAGCTTAAATAAGATCGAAGATATGGAGCTAAAGGTTTTTGAAGCTGCTTCAAGAGCTCATGTTGAAACAGGAAAACCTATAATTACTCATACCACTTTAGGAAAATTAGGTCTTGAACAAATTGAAATATTTAAAAAATTTAATGTTGATTTATCTAAGGTAACTTTAAGTCATATAGATTTAAGTGGTGATTTAGAATATATGTTTAGAGTATTAGATACAGGTGTTAATATTGCCTTTGATACAATTGGAAAGAATAATTACCAACCAGATGAAGAAAGAGCAAATTGGCTAAAAGAGCTTTGTAATAGAGGTTATAGTAATCAAATAGTTATGTCTATGGATATTACAAGAAAATCTCACTTTAAAGAAAATGGAGGTCTTGGTTATAGTTATTTAATAGATGATTTCTTACCAAGATTATATGAAAAAGAAATTTCTAACAAGCATATTGAAAATATGTTAGTTAATAATATAAAAAATATTTATGGCCTTAAATAGGAGGAATTTATGAAAACTTACCCACTACATTCGATAAGTTTAGATGAAGCAAAAAAATTACAATTTAAAATAATTGATACTATAACAAAACATTTTGATGGTAGAGAAGTATTATCCCTAGGTGATTTAGGTGTTGTAAAGGGGTTAAATAAACCAACATACACTAAGAAGGTAGAAAATGTTTTTGCTGAAGTATTTGATGCAGAAGCTGCAATATTAGTAAGAGGAGCAGGAACAGGGGCTATAAGATGGGGGCTTATAAGTTTCATGAAAAGCGGAGATACTATTTTAGTACATGATGCACCTATATATCCCACTTCTAAGGTTACTATTGAAACAATGGGACTTAATATTGTTACTGCTAATTTTAATGATTTAGAAGATATTAAAAAGGTTGTAGTAAATCATCCAGAAATTAAAGGTGCTTTAGTTCAAAATACTAGACAAAAAATAGATGATTCTTATGATTTAGAAGAAGTAATAACTACAATTAAGGATTGTAATGAAAATATAAAAATAGTTACTGATGATAACTACGCAGCTTTAAAGGTTAAAAAGATAGGAAATCAATGTGGAGCTGATCTTGGAAGCTTTTCTTGTTTCAAAGTTTTAGGACCAGAAGGTGTTGGAGTTTTAATAGGTAAGAAGGAATTAGTAGATAAAGTATATTCATTAAATTATTCAGGTGGAAGCCAAGTACAAGGACATGAAGCTATGGAAGCCTTAAGAGGCTTAGTATATGCCCCAGTTTCTTTAGCAATTCAATCTGAAGTTAATGAAGAATTAGTAAGTAGATTAAGAAATGGAGAAATTCCAGAAGTTAAAGATGCATTCCTTGCAAATGCTCAATCTAAAGTTCTTTTAGTAGAATTTAACGAAGAAATTGCTGAAGATATTTTAGATTTAACAACTAAATATGGAGCTGCCTCTCACCCAATTGGATCTGAATCTATATATGAATTTGTTCCAATGATGTATAGAGTTTCAGGAACCTTTAGAGCAGCAGATCCAACTCTTGAAAAGAGAATGATTAGAATTAATCCAATGAGAAGTGGTGCAGATACTATAATTAGAATTTTAAGAACTGCAATAGGGGAAATAAAAAATAAGTAAGGGGGAGCAAAGGTGTTTCTTGAAAAAACCGTAGAAAGAAATAGAGAATTAGTTGAAGCTGCGTTTGATCTCCATAAAAGAGGAGAAATTTTACCTGATACTTATGTTATAGACTTAGATACTATAATTGAAAATGCTAGAAAAATAAAGGAAGAAGCTGATAAGTATGGTATTAAGCTTTACTTTATGACTAAACAAATAGGAAGAAATCCTATTATAGCTAAAGAATTTATGAAGCTTGGATACGAAGGTGCTGTAGTAGTGGATTTTAGAGAAGCCGAGGTAATGATAAATAATGGAATTAAGATTGGACATGTTGGACACTTAGTACAAATACCCAAGGCTTTAGTTCAAAAAATAATTAAATCTAAGCCAGATTACATAACAGTTTATACTTTAGACAAGGCTAAGGAAATAAATGAGGCATGTGAGAAGTTTGGTCTTAAGCAAAATATTATGCTTAGAGTATTAGGGGAAAAGGATAATTTATATTCAGGTCAATATGGTGGATTTAAATTAGAAGAACTTAAGGAAGTTGGAAAAGAATTAATTAAGCTTAAGAGTCTTAATATTGCTGGAGTAGCATCCTTTCCATGTTTCTTATATGATGTTGAAAGTAATGAAGTTAAGAGAACAAATAATATTGACACTATTAAGGAGGCCAAAGAAATTCTTGAAAGAGAATTTGATATAAAGATAGAACAATTAAATATGCCTTCTGCAACTTGTGTAAATACAATTGAGAAGATATATAAAGAAGGTGGTACTCATGGAGAACCAGGGCATGGTTTAACAGGAAGTACACCATATCATAAGTATAATAATGGTGTAGAGCTTCCAGCTATGGTTTATGTAACTGAAGTTTCACACAATTTATTAGATAAAGGGTATTGCTATGGGGGAGGTCACTATAGAAGATCTCATATGGAAAATGCTTTAGTTGGAGATAGTTTAGGTAATTCAAAGATAATAAAGGTTATTCCTCCAACAGATGAAAGCATTGATTATCATTTTGAACTATCAGAAAGATGCAAGGTATCAGATACTGTAGTAATGGCATTTAGAACTCAAATTTTTGTAACAAGAAGCAATGTTGCTTTGGTTAAGGGGATAAAAGACGGAAATCCAGAAATAGTTGGGATTTATGATGCACAAGGGAAAATGCTTATAAACTTTAAGAGATAAGTAAAAAATAATGGCCAATAGTAAAATAATATGTAATAGAAAAAGTAATAAGTAAGAGATTTGAATGAAGTTGGAGAGCGTAATCTTTAAATAATATCAATTATAAGACTAATTAAAGTTATTTAAAATGTGATTAATATGATAATAAAAATTTAGTTATTTTTACTACCTATAGATAAATATAAATTCTAAAAATTTACTTTTAATTTGAGTATAAAGTATATTTGTCTCTTCAAATTTTTACCTATATTTTTAATAACAATTGCATTAATAGTTATAAAAAGAAATAAATAATGGTTATAAAAAGAAATAGATAATTAGTATAAAAAGAAATGGATGATAGAGGAGGGCTTAGGCTACAACTCTGATGAAATTTCTTTTTATTTATTTCCAAAAAATTGGTCCCCTGGGGACCTAAAATTGTAAGGAGGGTTTTAAATGAGTAAATTTATAGTTATAGTGCTTGATGGTTTTGGAATAGGAGCAATGGATGATGTGCCAGAAACAAGACCACAGGACATTAATTCTAATACTTGTCTTCATATATTGGAAAGAAGAGGAGATTTAAAGCTACCTAATTTAGAAAGGTTAGGGTTAATAAATATCATAGATAAAGAAATAAATGGAATGAAGAAAAATCCTAAGGCTACTTATGGGAAGGCTAAATTAACTCACTTTGGAGCTGATACCTTCTTTGGACATCAAGAAATAATGGGAACTAAGCCAAAGGTACCTTTTAGAGAACCTATAAAGAACAAGATAGATGAAATATATCAAGCAATAAAAGAAGCAGGATATAAAGTAGATTATAAACATGGGAAAAAGGAAAAATATTTAGTTGTAGAAGATGCACTTACTGTAGCAGATAATATAGAGTGCGACTTAGGACAAGCTTTCAATATTACATCTGCTTTAGATATAATTCCATTTAAGAAGGTATTAGAAATTGGACATATAGTAAGGTCTATAGCGAGAGTACCAAGGGTAATTACCTTTGGAGGAAGAGAAATTACTTTAGAGGATATATTAAATGCAGAAGAAGAAAAAGGTAATGATTATATTGGAATAAATGCACCTAAATCTGGTGTTTATAATACTGGATATGAATGTATTCATTTAGGATATGGTGTTAATCCTAAAACTCAAGTTTCTACTATTTTATCTGAGGAAAATGTACCAGTTTATTTATTAGGAAAGGTAGCAGATGTAGTTATAAATGAAAAAGGTACAAGTATTTCTATGGTAGATACAGAAAAAGTTTTAAAAAGAACTATAGAAATATCAAAAGAAGTAGATAAGGGTTTTATTTGCTGTAATGTACAAGAAACTGATTTATCAGGACATGCTGAAAATGTAGATAGATATGCAGAAAAGTTGCAAATTGCAGATGGGTTAATAGGAGAATTAATAGAAACTATCCATGATGATGATATTTTATTAGTTATGGCAGACCATGGAAATGACCCAACTATAGGACATAGTAAGCATACAAGAGAAATGGTTCCTATAATGATTTATGGAGAAAACTTAAAAGAAGGCTTTATTGGAGTAAGAGAAACCCTTTCGGATGTAGGGGCAACTGTAGCGGATTACTTTAAAGTTAATAGTCCAGAAAATGGAACAAGCTTTTTGAAGGATATCTTTAATAATAAGGAGTAATATATGAAGAAAGATACCAAAGTTTATAGAGCAAATATACTAGCTAAGCAAAATTTATATAAATCAGTAGTTTCAATAAATAACAATTTAAATGAAGAAATTATAGATAAAAATGAAGAAGTTTTAACCTTTGGTGTGAAGAATACTGTGGATATTCCTATGGCTATAGTGGATAAGTTTAGGAAAAATTCAGAATATTTATTTTTAACTGTTGATAAGATGTCCCATTTGGGGAGAAGTGTAGATACAGACTTAATAAATCCATTAACTTATAGATGTATGACAGGTTCAAGTAGTGGAACAGCTATAAATATAATTAAAGGAATTAATGACTTTGGTATAGGAACAGATGGTGGGGGCTCAGTATTAGCCCCTGCTCTTAGTACAAATTTATACTCCTTTATTGGCTCTGGAATTAATTTAGTTACAGGAAAGAAAAGTTTATCCACAGATAGCATATCCTTTAGTGGAGGAATTGGAATAATAGCTAAGAATTTTACTATTCTAAAGAAAGCAACAGAGGATATGCTAGAGGAAAAAATAGAAAGTAAAGAGGATGTTATTAGAATTTTAATTCCAAAAGAAAATAATATTAAATTACCTGATGGAGTTGATATGAGAGAAGAAATAGATAAATCTATTAAATTCTTGAAAAATAAAAGACTTCAATTTATAGAATATAACTTTGATAATATATATGAAAGAACTGTAGCAATAAGAGAAATAAATAACATATTTGAAGGTGATTTAGCAGATATTATATTAACTTACGAAGGCCCAATAGATCTTTATGGTTATGATGAAACCATACAAAGAAGCTTTAAAGGAAAAGCAGAAAAAGAAATTACATCTAATGGTGGTAAAGCCTTAGTTAAAGCTATAAATATGTGCAAATGTACAGGAATTACAATTCCAGGAGAAAAGTTAGCAAGTGGATTTGTAATATGTGGAAAGCAAGGAAAAGAAGGAATGATTAAATCATTTGAGTTAGCAAAAGAATTAGATTCAGTAATAGATAAAAATGAAATGTTCCAAAGATATTTTATAGAAAGAGAAAAGTTTATTGAACCCATAAATATATAGGATTTTAAGCCCTAAATGAAAATACTCATTTAGGGTTTTTTATTCAAGAAAAAGTAATTTCCAAATATTGTTCCCTAGGGGAACAATATTTGGAAGAATATTAAGAACAAATTAATAATATATTAAAGTTATTTTAAGAAAAATAGAGTATTAACTACATAATATAAGGTAAGCTTGCTTAAGGAATAGTTTGATGTATTATAATTAATTCTATATATCTGTATAATATAATATAATGAAAATGTTTATTATTTAGAGATTAATATTGCTTTAATTATTTACAAATAAATTAGAAAGAGTAGCAAATTTGAAAAAAAATATAAAGTTTATTTATGGTATTAAGATAATATTATTTTGTCTAATAATAGTTATTCCAATTTTATTTATGAATTTTAAAGAAAATGAAATATCTATGATAGATAACAGAATGCTATTGAATTATAAAGATATAATAAATGACAGTAAAGATATTAATGATGTTTTTACTAATATAGGAGTTTATACAAATGATAGAATAGGTTTTAGAGAAAATATGGTTAATCTATACACATATTCTATGGATAAGCTATTTAATGATATGGTTCATCCCACTTATCAATATGGAAAAGATGGATATATATATTTGAAGCTACCAGAAACTAAGGTTAACTTAAGATTTCAAGAGGTTTTTTCAAGCTTTATAAAGGACTTTCAGGAGTACTGTAATGAGAGAAATATAAAATTTCTATATACTTTAGAACCAAGTAAATCAAGCATTTATCCAGAGTATTTACCAGAAGGATATAATTCTAGCAGTGAAAATAGAGACTATTTTATAAAACTTTTAAATGAAAAAGGTGTTAACTATTTAAATAATTCTGATACTTTATTAGAAGCAAAGGAAAATCCTTTATTTGAAGATGTATTGCTATATGATAAAAAGTATGATGCAGGGCATTGGAATGAAACAGGAGCTATAGTTGGTATTTCAGCAATAATAGATAGGCTTAATGAATTAGATAGTAGAGTTGGAAGCTTTGATATTAATAAATATGAAGCAGAGCAAGTTATTAATGAAACATTACTTTCATCTAATTTTAAAATTAATGAAGAAACTACTAACTACAATTTAAAAGAATATAATTTAGAGTATGTTGAAGAGTATGAAGATGAAATATATAGACATGAGAACTTTAGATACTTTACTCATTATAAAAATTTAACTAATACTGAAGCACCAAGACTATTAATTTTTGCTGGAAGCTATTTTAATAATAAAGAAAAATTCATAACTGGGAACTTTTCAGAGGTTATGAAGATACATAATTACACTAATGTAATAGATTATGAATACTATATTAATATTTATAATCCAGACATAGTATTATTTGAATCAACAGAGTATACAAATACAGGCTATCACTATCCAACAATAATGATGGAAGAGAAAACATATATTAAGAGCTTAGATAGTTACAATGATTTAGTAGAAGCTAATTTTGTAACTATAGATACCCATAATATTGAAATCTCAGGAAATAAAATAACTAACTTTATAATCCCAATAGAAAGTGATAATTTATTATATGCTTATGCAAATATCAATAATAGGATATTAGATAGTAAAATTAAGAGAGATGAAGATAACTTATATATAGAATTTTCATTAATATCAAAGGAATTAGAAAATGAAAACAGCTTAGATTTATATTTTGTTTCACAGGATGAAAAACAATATCAAAAGATAAAATTAGAAATTAGCGAGGGATAAATTTATGGTATTTAGTTCGACAATATTTATTTTTGCTTTTTTACCTATAGTTTTGTTGTCTTACTACATACTAGGAAAGAAAGTAAGAAACTATGTTTTACTTCTAGCAAGCCTTTTTTTCTATGCTTGGGGTGGAGTAGAATATTTAAAGATACTAATAGTATCTATTATAATTAATTATATTTTTGGAATATTAATAGATAAATTAAGAGATGATATAATACTAAAAAAAGTATTTTTAGGCATTGGTGTTTTTCTTAATTTAGCTTTACTTTTTTATTACAAATATTATGACTTTTTTATAAAAAATGTTAACTTAACATTTAATACGGATTTCCAATTAAAGTATATAGTTTTACCAATAGGTATTTCATTTTTTACTTTTCAGGGAATGTCTTATATTATAGATATTTATAGAAAAGATGGGAAGGTTAATAAAAATCCTTTTTCAGTGGCACTTTATATTTCCTTCTTTCCACAATTAGTTGCAGGACCAATTGTAAAATATAAGACAGTAGATGATCAAATTAGAAATAGAAAAGAATCTATTGAATATTTTAGTTATGGAATAAATAGATTTGTTATTGGACTAGCTAAGAAGGTTATAATAGCTGATGTATTAGCAGCTATAGCAGATAATATATTTACTCAATATTATAGTGGAATTGATACTCCAACTGCATGGATAGGGGCGATTTGTTATACCTTCCAAATATATTATGATTTTTCAGGGTACTCTGATATGGCTATAGGACTTGGATATATGTTTGGATTTAAATTTATGGAGAATTTTAATTACCCATATATATCAAAGTCTATAACAGAATTCTGGAGAAGATGGCATATTTCATTATCTACTTGGTTTAAAGAATATCTTTATATACCTCTTGGTGGAAATAGAAGAGGAAATGTGTATTTAAACTTATTTATAGTATTTTTAGTTACAGGAATTTGGCATGGTGCAGATTGGTCATTTGTGTTATGGGGATTATGGCATGGATTATTTATTTTAATTGAAAGATTTATAAGAAATAAGAAATTTTACATTAATATTCCCAATATAATAAAGTACATTGTTACTATGTTAATAGTAATATTAGGATGGGTTTTATTTAGAGCTGACAACTTGGAACAAGCAGTAGGTTTTATAAAAACTATGTTTGGATTTAATAATGTATCAGCATTGACTTTTGAGTATATCTACTTTATTAATAAAAAATTAATATTCTGGATTGTAATGGCCAATCTTGGATCTATGCCTTTTATTGCTAATAAACTTAAGAAGTATAATGGAAGAAAGAGTTTTGAAATATTAGCTACAATAGGTATTTCAATATTATTTGTTATATCAATTATTTTTGTAGTGAATTCTACTTATAGTCCATTTATTTACTTCCAATTTTAAAGGAGGTAATTATTATGAAGAAAATTAATATATCTAAGATAATAATTTTTACTTTTATTATATTAGTACCAATAATAACTTTTAATATAAAAAGAGATGTAATATCTGAAATTGATAATAAAAAACTAATGAATATAGAAGATATATTTAATTCTGGAGATTTAACTAATGGAATAGAAAGTTTTGTAAATGATAGAATCGGATTAAGAACTAGTATGGTGAGTGCATATAATAAATCTATGGATTTATTATTTAATGAAATGATTCATCCTAGTTATCAATATGGTGAAGAAGGATATGTTTTCTCAAAGGTACAAGGAGTGGATTTTGAACCTAGATTCCAAGAGGTATTTGCTAATTTTATTAAAAACTTCCAAAATTACTGCGAAAAAAGAGAAATAAAATTTTTATATGCTGTAGAACCTAGTAAGGAGATTATATACTCTGAGTATTTACCAAAGGGATATGAATATTCAACGGAAAATATAGATTATTTTTTAAGATTACTTGAAGACAATGATGTGAATTTCACAAATAATATAGATAATTTATTAAAATATAAAAATCAAGCTTTATTATATGACAAGGAATATGATGCAAGGCACTGGAATGAAACTGGTGCAATTATAGGTATTTCAGAGATACTAAAGGACTTGAATAATCTAGATAATAGAGTGGGTACCTTTGATATAAGTAAATATTATATTGGAGAAAAATTCAATACTGTTTTGCCAAATTCTAATTTTAGCATAGATGAAAAAACAGTTACTTATAATTTGATAAATGATAATTCTCAAATTATAAGTGATTTTAATAATGAGATTAAGATGGACAGTAATTATCATAATTTTTATCACTATAAAAATTATGATAATAAAGAAGGACCTAGAATTTTAATTTTTGCGGGAAGTTATTTTAATGATAAAGAAAAATTTTTAATTGATAACTTCTCAGAAATAATTAAAGTTCATAATTATAGAAATGTAGTAAATTATGAGTACTATATTAATATATTTAAACCAGATATTGTTTTATTTGAATCTACAGAATATACTCATATGAACTATTATTTCCCAGTAAATCAAATGGAGAATAAAATAGTAAATAAGAATTTAACTAATTATAAGAATTTAATTAAAGATAATTTTGTATCTATAGAATTTAATAAACTTGAGAAATCAGGAGATAAAATAACTAATTTCAAAGTTCCTATAGAAAGCAATGATTTGTTGTATGCTTATGCAAAAATAAATGATAGAATATTGGATTGCAAAATAAATATTAATGAAGATAAGCAATATATGGAGTTTTCTGTAATAACTTCAGAATTAGATAATTTAGAAAATATTGAATTGCACTTTGTATCTAAGGATGAAGCTAGACATCAAAAATCAGAAATACCAATATAGAGTTAATGAATGAAAAAATGAAAGAATGAAATGAGAAACTCCTTAGGGAGTTTCAACAATCAGCATGAAGGAGGTAGATTTTATATTCTGGTGACTTGGAGCCTGAGAGGTCACAAGAAATTATTTCCTTCAGTAGTAAGATATAAAAATATGATGTTAGTGTGACTTAGAGTTTGCGAGGTCACAGTCAACATTATATTTTTATCTCATTTTATTCTATTGAAAAAAGAAATTGGTGTAATTCTTTTGTTGTTCCTTCTATATCTATGTTAGTGTGGTACATATCTGTGAAACCTGCACTAATAATATTTCTATCTGAAGGGAATCTTCCTTGTTCTATATTACTTAAACCCATTCCTAAAGCTTTAGTTGAAATTGATATTATTTCACTATTACTTAAATTAGTAGTAACTAAAGGAAGAATATTATTTATCATTCCAGGAACTTCAGTTAAGCTTATATCTTTAAATTTAACAAATAATGCATTTAATACATCCCTTTGTCTTTCAGTTCTCTTAAAATCTCTTCCAGCTGTATATCTTATTCTACAATAAGCAGATGCTTGTGTACCATTTAGCAGTTGTGTACCAGCAGAATAAATGTGTTCTGTTGTTGTTCCATTTTTTTTATCAATATGATCAATATATACATTAATATATTGTAATTCATCTTCAGTTATTTCCATTTCAACTCCACCTAGGGCATCTATTATTTTAGGCAGTCTTTCTAAATCAACTTGTACAAATTTATCAACTTTCAAATTAAAATTATAATTTATAGCCTTTAAAATAGAGCTTGGACCACCATCCAAAATTGTGTAATTTAAATTCATTTTTCCACCATTAGGTAAATCTAAATAGATATCACGCATTAGTGAACCAAGTTTTATTTCATTATTTTTAGTATCAATAGCTAAAAGCATAGTGGCATCAGCTGCACTGACATCATAAATATCAGAAAAATCACTTCCAAACAAAGCTATTGTTATAACATCATCCACTTCTTTAGGTACTTCTTTACCAGTATTTATAACATCTTCTCTATCAACTTTAACTCTCTCTATCTTATTAGAAAGATAATATGTGTATGCTGATATTGAACCTACTATTATTATAATAATAGTTAAAATGGATAAAAGGATTTTCTTATTTTTTGAAAAATTTTTCATAGGGTTTCCTCCAGTGGTAATAATAGTGATTTTAAATATTGATATATTATATCAGAATAAGATAATTTTGGAAATAAAGAAAACTATAATTATTTTTAAGAATGCAAAATTAAATATAAAAGATAATAAAATAAGGAGTATATATACTAAAATAAGGGAAAGGAAATTAAGAAGTTTTTATCAATATTATTTATTATTCCATTAGTAAAACATTTAGAGTATTATAATTTAAGTAATGATTAAATATATAATTACATATAAAGATCAGTATAGAAGAAATCTAGTAAGATAATATGATGCTGTGGAGGATTTCCTATATTTTATAACAGAAACTTTTATAGTAATGTATTAATAACTGATATGGTATTAAATGCATATTAAAAAATGTTTTAACTTAAAAAAGTATAAATTATATAATTGAAGTAGGTTGATTAATTCCTAAAGATTCAATTGATTATTTGAAAAATATATTAAAATCAATATATGTGGAAATAATTCTAAATTCGACAAAAAATAAATAAACTTAAGTATAATAGTGGTAAATATTTAGTTAATATTTTAAAAGGAAAGTATATATTTAATAATAAATTTAAAAAAATAAAATCTAAATAATCTCATTAATAATTTGAAGATTATTTTTCATAATTTGTTTTAATAGTTTTATATGATATAATTATACGTGCAAAAATATGACTATTCTCATATTTTACAATATAAAATTATTCTGAATACATTGTATTTAATTAGGGGGATACATATGGATAATATTAATACTAATATTAATTCAATAGTTGAGAAGAAATATAATAGATTTCTATACAGATTATCAAAAAGGCTAATTGATATTATAGGTTCTTTATTAGGACTAATATTATTGAGTCCTATACTAATTATTGTAGGAATTTTAATAAAATTAGAATCAAAAGGAAATATTATTTTTTCCCAAAAAAGAGTTGGATTAAATGGAAAAGAGTTTAATATGTACAAACTTAGATCTATGGTATCCAATGCTGAAGAGTTAAAGGGGAAATTAGAAGGACAAAATGAAATGTCTGGGCCTATGTTTAAAATTAAGGATGATCCTAGAATAACTAAGATTGGAAAATTTATAAGAAAGACAAGCATTGATGAGTTACCTCAATTAATAAACGTATTAAAAGGAGATATGAGTCTTGTTGGTCCAAGGCCTAGTCTACCTAATGAAGTAAAAAAATTCGATATATGGATGTTAAAGCGTCTAGAAGTAAAACCAGGACTTACTTGTTATTGGCAGGTTATGGGAAGAAATAGCATAGGTTTTGAAGAATGGATGAAACTAGATGTTAAGTATGTAAATGAAAGAAGTTTTTGGTTAGATTTAAAACTAATTGTAAAAACATTTTTTGTTTTATTTGGTGATAAAAATGCTTCTTAATATATGATACTAGCAATTAATAAGAGTTAATATTATTAAATGAGGTAAAATGAAAATAGTGGTATAGGGAATAGGGGACTTAAGATTATTCAATGCAATATTATTAGTGCAACATAATTAAGTTGTAGCTATTGATAGCGCTTAAGAAAAATAAAATGAAAAATAATAAGAACTATATATAGATAATTAAATTCAATACTATTTAAATAATATTGAATTTAATTTAATGGCCAAAAGTAATATAAATAATTATTTAGAATTAATAATTACATATTTTAATAAATTTTATAATTATGAATCAATATTAATAAAGAAAAATATAAAAGTAATTTGAATATATAGTTTCTAATAGTTTAGAAGGAGAATGCTTAATGTAGAAGAAAAGGTTATTTATAAGATTTGTTTAGATGATGTTAAAAAAATTATTGTAAATTAAATTATTACTTAGGAGAAGTATATGGATATAAAAATATTAGTAGCGACACATAAGGCTTATAAAATGCCAAATGATAGATGTTATTTACCTGTCCATGTTGGAAAAGAAGGCAAAAGTGATATTGGATATGTGGGAGATAATACAGGGGATAATATATCAAATAAGAACCCGTATTATTGTGAATTAACAGGATTATATTGGGGAGTAAAAAATTTAGAATGTGATTATATTGGATTAGTACACTATAGACGTCATTTTTCTAAAAAGGGATTTCTATCAAATTTATTTAGAGATAAATTTGATAGAATATTATCACAGGATGAGATGGAAATAATATTAAAAGACTATGATATTATTCTTCCTAAAAAAAGAAAATATTATATTGAAACGCTATATTCTCACTATGGGAATACCCATTATTCTGAGCATTTAGATGAAACTAGGGCAATACTTGAAAGGTTATACCCTGAATATGTTGGTGACTTTGATAAAGTTATGAAGCGTACAAGTGCACATATGTTTAATATGTTTATAATGAAAAAGGAATTGGCAGATAATTATTGTGAGTGGTTATTTTCAATATTATCAGAATTAGAAGAAAAGATAGATTTCAAGCAATATAATGCGTTTCAAGCAAGACTGTTTGGAAGGGTAAGTGAATTGTTGCTAGATGTATGGATTGAAAATAATCAATTAAAATATAAAGAAGTATCATGTATGCATATGGAAAAATTAAACATGCTGAAAAAAGTAATTAGTTTCTTAAAAGCTAAATTTCTTAAAGAAAAATATAAGGGGAGTTTTTAAAAAAAATTAAGGGAATTTACATTGTTTAATTCTTAAAATTTATTAAGATTATTTTAATAATCTTCAATAGAAAATAGGTAAAGAATTTTTACAATATTTTCTATGTTGTAAAATGCAAATAATGAGATAATTATAAAAGTTAACGAGTTTTTTTTAACAAAGTATTTTTGAAATATAAATTTTATAATATTTTATAATGTCATAAAATAATAATAAATATTTTCTAAGAAAATATTTATTTATAAAACTAAGGAGTTAAAGATGATAAATAAGATTGATATTGTAATCACTTGGGTTGACGGAAGTGATGAAAAATGGTTATCTGAAAAAGCTAAATATGATACTAAAAACAAAGATGATTCAAATAGTAGTATCAGATATAGAGATTGGGGATTATTAAAATATTGGTTTCGTTCAATTGAAGAGAATGCACCTTGGATTAATCATATTTATTTAATTACATGTGGTCATTATCCTTCTTGGTTAAATTTAGATAATCCTAAGCTAACCTTAATTAAACATTCAGATTTTATACCAGAAAAATATTTACCTACTTTTAATTCAAATGTCATTGAATTATACATGCATCGTATAAAAAATCTTTCAGATAAGTTCATTTATTTTAATGATGATATGTTTATAATTGACAAAGTGACCCCAGATAATTTTTTTAAAAATGATCTGCCTTTAGATTCTCTTATATTTAATGCAGTAAGTGTAGGAAAAGAAAATAATATTATTGAACATACTATTCTTAATAATTTAGAGATTGTTTCTAAGTATTTTGATAAAGCAGATAATAAATTGAATAAAATATTTAATTTTAGATATGGAAAAAATAACATAAGAAATCTTTTATTATTTCCATGGAAGAGATATACTGGAGTTTATAATTTTCATACTTGTATTTCTTATAATAGAAAATTAATAGAAGAAATATGGGAATTAGAAGGACATAATTTAGAAAATACCATGAACAATAAATTTAGAACGAAAAATGATTATAGTCATTGGCTTTATAGATATTGGAGCTTAATGTCTGGAAATTTTGTTCCTACTTCAATGAATTATACATATTATTATAACTTACAAAATGATAATAGTGATTTTTTTGGAAAAATAAAAAATAAAAAATATAAAGTTATTTGCTTAAATGATTCAGAAGAAGATATAGATTTTAATTCAGTAAAGAAAGAAACTATACTATTGTTTGAGGAATTGTTTCCAAGTCCTTCAACTTTTGAAAAATACAATTAATTTGGGAAGAGGTAGAAAATGAATAAAATTATTTTATCACAGTACTCTAAAGATAAATGGAATGCTGGACCTAAAGCTAAAACTGATATAGAAAAAATAATATCTCAATATTTTAATACTGATGTTATAACTTTGGATACACCAAAGAATATTTCAGTGAATTTATTAAGTAGATATTTGTTTTTTTTAAAGAAAATGTTTATTATTAAAAAGTATGCTAAAAAGAATAACATTGTCTTTATTCAACATCCTTTTACTAATCAATATAAGTTACTTTCTAATGCTGAACATGTGATTTGTTTTATACATGATATAGATGGATTAAGAAGACAAGATGAAAATTTCTTAAATTTAGAATTAGCTTTTTTAAAACAATGTGATATTCTTATAGCTCATAATTTAAATATGAAAAAATATTTGGTAGAACATGGTGTAAAAGAAGAAAAAATATTTGTTTTAGAAGTATTTGATTATTTAAATGATTTAAAAGAAGTTGTATTTCAAAGAAGAAGTTTAAAAGAAAATATTTCTTTGGTTTATACTGGAAACTTAGATAAGGCACCATTTTTATTTCAATTAGATGAACAAAAAATGAGATTTAATCTTAATGTCTATGGAATAAAATCAAAAGAAATAAAAAATTCTAAGATAAATTATAAGGGTGCTTTTGATCCTAATGAATTATATAAACATATAGAAGGAGATTTAGGATTAGTTTGGGATGGTAATTTAGATGAATCTGATGAAAATATATCATTAAAAAATTATACTAAATATAATAATCCTCATAAATTATCTTTTTATTTATCTATTGGACTTCCAGTTATCGTGTGGCAAAAGTCGGCTATTTCTAATTTTATTAAAAAAAATAATATTGGATATGTAATTAATAATTTATATGAAATTAATGATATAGATTTTTCAGATTATAGTGAAAAAGCTAAAAATGCTTGGGAATTAGGGAAAAAGGTAAGAGATGGATATTATACTAAAAGGATTGTTAAGAATATTTTAGAGTATTTAGAAAATATTTAGGAAATGTATTTAAAAAATTTAATTTTAGAGTTTAATAATAATCAGTTACAAAAGCATTAATCGAACCAACAATATTTGGAATATGTAAAAAGAAAAAATATATAAATTAATATTAATCTTTAGATGTATTTTTAACGTCTGAATATTTGCTATGTTTGATAATATTTAAATTCTAAAATAGTTTTTACTTAAGAATATAAAATTTTAAGTTTATTTTCAAAAATAAATTTAATGAGAATTATTTGAATCTTAATTTGAAAATGAAAAAACTGAGATTATATTCTTAAAGATACTTTAAAGAAGGAGGATTTGTTTGAAAGATAAAGCATTATCAATAATAGTTCCTATATACAATTGTGAAGCTACCATAGAAAAATGTATTGACAGTATATTAAAATCTGAATTTAAGAATTTTGAGATTTTAATAATTAATGATTCATCTACAGATAATAGTAGAAATATCATAGAGTCTCGATATTTAAATAATGATAATGTTAAAATAATAAATTTAAACAAAAATGAAGGGGTCAGCTTTTGTAGAAATTTAGGAATTGAAATTGCACAAGGAGAGTATATAACATTTGTAGATTCTGATGATTATATAAATGAAAAAATGTATGCATCTATGATGAATTATATTGAAAAATATGATTTAGATTGTTGTATATGTGATTATTTAGAAATATATCCTGATGGAAATGTTCAAAAATCAAAGTACTCTTACAGTAATAGGTTATTAGTAAGAGAAGAATGTATAAAAGAATACTTGATTGATAATATTTCTCCAGCTGTATGGGATAAAATTTTTAAAGCTGATATTTTGAAAGAAAATGTTAAATTTAATACTAAATTAAAAGTAGGAGAAGATATTTTATTTTGTTTAGATTTCTTTTATCGTGCTAATAAAATATATACATTGAATGCGGTTAACTATTATTATATACAACAAGAGACATCAGTTATGCATGTAGTTTCACCAAAGTTATTGCAATTTAAGAATATTGTATTGAATATTAATGAAGAGAAATTAAATTATTTTGAAACAATGTTTGAGGAAGAGTTTAATTATTTTAAAAGTGCAATGATTATGAGAGGAATTCATTCTTTGACTATGTTATATAATAAAGAAAATAAAAAAGAAATAATTAACTTTTTGGAAGTATTAGCAGATAAAAACCTTTTAAGATTACAGTTAAAAAGTAAATATACAAATAAATTTATAAAATTAGAAGTATTTATTATTAATCATTTAGGTATAAAAAATCATTTGTTAATGAAGCCTATTTATATTGAAGGAAGAAAATTTTTAAGAAAACTTTAATAATTATTAATTTGTTAAAAAGTTATTTATGTAAGGAGGATTAATTGTTTTGATATATATTTTATTTGGGTTGTTTTTTTTAATGTTAATTTATTTATATTTGAGGTTTAATAGAGATTTAATTCAACCATCAGTTATTTTTTGCTTAGTTTATTGTGTAAGTATATTTTGTGCCATATTAAATGTATCTAAATGGAATATACAATTAGAAATGAAGACATTTTTGATTCTGTTTTTAGGAGCAGTTGAGTTTATAATTATTTCTTTATTAGTAAATAAGCATTTCGAAAAGAATAGTAAAAGTTGTGAAGTTATAGGAAAGAATAGAAGTTTTAATATAGAAATAGAAAAATATAAAGTCTTTATTATTACTGTTTATAACGTAATAATGATAGGATTATTATTATATTATGTATTAAATATCGCTAGTCAATTTGGAGAGTTTAATTCTCTTTCTGAAGCTTTAACTTTATTTAAGCAACATACTTCTTATGCTAAAGATGCTGAATTACCTCATTTATTGTTGTTCGCACAAAAACCAATTATTGTTTTTGCGTATATTTTTATGTATTTGTATATAAAAAATATAATATTTGATGAAGAAAATAGCATTTTATATAATATTTTTTCAAAATGGTATTATTTAATTCCAGTTGTAGGTTATATTATTCATGAATTTATCAATTCTAATAGATTAACTATTTTATCTTTAGGTTTTGCTACATTTACAATTACATTAATACTGTATAATATAAAAAATAATTGGAAGAAGCCTATTAAAATGAAATCTATAATTACCATAGGGATTATAGGTATTCTAGTTTTAGTTATTTTTTATTTAAGTGCTTCATGGGTAGGAAGAATTAACAATAAAAATCTTATTGATTATATTACATTATATTGTGGTGGCTCAATAGAAAATTTAAATTTATTTATTAAATCTCCTCCTGAAGCTTCAAGCATATGGGGAAAAGAGTCGTTTTATTATTTAATTAAAAATTTACATGACTATGGTATTATGCCTTTAAGTCAAATGTATCCAATTCACTTAGAATTCAGATACTATGATAGTATAATGATTGGTAATGTTTATACAGCTTATCGAAGATGGATATATGATTTTGGAATTGTTGGAATGATAATTTTACAAGGAATAATGGCTTTATTTTTTAATGTTTTTTATAATAAAATAAAGTATTCAGCAAGTAAATATTTAGATTTTTATATAATTATATTTAGTTACATGATTTATTCTGTATTCTTACATCCTATAGATTCATATTTTTATTTACAAACAGTAAGATTAGCATTTGTATCTACTTTTGTATTATTTATATTAATCTATATGTTTATTTTTAAGTTCCATATTACTCTTAAAAAGGGATTAACAATAAGAATAGGAAATTATTATATATTTTTTGAGAATAAACTAGTTTTAAAGAAAAATTAAAAAGGAGAATTTATATGAAATATGATTATTTAATTGTAGGATCTGGACTATTTGGATCTATATTTGCATATGAGGCTAATAAAAGAGGAAAGAAATGTTTAGTTATAGATAAGAGAAATCATTTAGGTGGAAACATATATTGTGAGAATATAGAAGGAATTAACGTTCATAAATATGGTGCACATATATTTCATACAAGCAATAAGAAAGTTTGGGATTATGTCAATAGTTTTGTCGAATTTAATAGATATACTAATTCACCAATAGCAAATTATAAGGGCGAATTATATAATCTACCATTTAATATGAATACATTTTATCAATTATGGAAAGTGAAAACACCTAAAGAAGCTTTAGCAAAGATTGAAGAGCAAGTTAAAGAGGCTAATATAGATGAACCTCAAAATTTAGAGGAACAAGCTATAAAATTAGTTGGTAAAGATATATATGAAAAATTAATTAAGGGATATACTGAAAAGCAATGGGGTACAAAGGCAACTGAATTACCTGCATTTATAATTAAGAGGTTGCCAGTTAGACTTACTTTCGATAATAATTATTTTAATGATAAATATCAAGGTATTCCAATAGGAGGATACAATAAAATCATAGAAAAGATGCTTGATGGAATAGAAGTTAAGTTAAGTACTGATTTCTTTAAAGACAGAGAGTACTTTGAAAGTATAGCAGAAAAAGTTGTTTTTACAGGAATGATAGATGAATTCTATGATTACAAATTTGGATCTTTAGATTATAGAAGTTTAAGATTTGAAACAGAAGTTTTAGATGAAGAAAATTTCCAAGGAAATGCAGTAGTTAATTATACAGAGTATGAAGTGCCATATACTAGAATAATTGAACATAAACATTTTGAATATGGAACTCAAGAAAAAACCGTTGTAACTAAAGAATACTCTGCAGATTGGAAAAGGGGAGATGAGCCTTATTATCCAATTAACGATAAGAAGAATAATGAGGTTTATAGTAAATATAAGGAATTAGCTGATAAAGAGACTAATATAATTTTTGGTGGAAGATTAGCTGAATATAAATATTATGATATGCATAACGTTGTGGAAAGAGCTCTAAATGTAGTTGATGAAGTGTTTGGAAAGGTAGAATAAGATGCAAGTTTTAAAGAATTTCTTATATAATTTATCATACCAAATACTAGTATTAATTTTACCTTTAATAACAGTACCATATGTATCAAATGTATTAGGAGCAAAAGGTGTAGGAGACTACGCCTTTACTTTTGCTAATACCCAATATTTTATTTTGTTTGGTATGGTTGGAGTGACTTTATATGGAAATAGGCAAATAGCTTATGTAAGGGATAATAAGGAAAAGTTAAAAAATACATTTTATTCTATATATTTAGTTCAAATAGTAACAATGGCAATATCAAGTGTATTATTTTTAATTTTTGCTTTTACTTTTAATGAAGGATTGTATAGATCATTATATTTAGTACAGGGGATTAATATATTAGCATCATTAATTGATATTTCATGGTTATTTATGGGACTTGAACAATTTAAGAAAACTGTAGTAAGAAATACATTAGTAAAATTAATATCTTTCGCAAGCATATTTATCTTTGTGAAAAGTATAGATGATTTAATAAAATATACTTTAATATTAGCATTAGCTAATTTTTTAGGAAATTTAACTTTTTGGTTATATGTTCCAGGTATGGTTGGAGTTAAAGATGTAAAATTAGGAAAATTATCAACACATTTAAGAGCCTCTATAGCGTTATTTATACCACAAATTGCAATACAAGTTTATGTATTGTTAAGTAGAACATTACTAGGAGTTTTTACTGACACTATTCAAGTAGGATATTATGATAATTCTCAAAAACTTGTTAAAATAGCTCTTACTGTTGCTACAGCTATAGGAACAGTTATGATGCCTAAAATAGCTAATACAGTGGCATTAGGAGATATGGATAAGGTTAAATATTATATTAAAAATTCTTTTTTCTTTATGAATTGTATTTCAGTGCCACTTACATTCGGATTGTTAGGGGTAGCTAAGGAGTTATCCCCATGGTTTTTTGGAAAGGAATTTGAAGGAATAGAAACATTAATAATTATTAGTTGCATAATAATTCTAGCTATAAGCTGGTCCAATGTTTTTGGAACTCAATTATTAGTACCTTTAAATAAGACAAAAGAATTTACCTTTTCAGTTACTGCTGGTGCTATTGTTAATTTGCTTTTAAATCTTATAGTATTGAAATTTATGGGAAGTATAGGAGCTTGTATAACTACAGTTTTAGCAGAGATAACTGTTACTGTAACTCAAATGTATATTTTAAGAAAGTTTTTAAATCTAAAAGAAATGATAAAGTCAATCTTAATATTTTTCCCAGCAGCTATAATTATGTTTATAGTAGTGAGAATAATTGGCGTAGTAATGGGAGCTAAAATATTAACTTCTCTAGTTCAAGTTGTAGTGGGAGGAATACTTTATTTATTAACTTTATTTGCATTATATAAAGTTATTTATAAAGAAAATTTTATAGTATATATAAAAAATATGATAAAAAATTAATTTAAGAGGATAAAAATGAAAAAAATAATAAAAAAAGCAGTAATACCAGCAGCAGGTTTAGGAACTAGATTTTTACCTGCAACTAAGGCACAACCTAAAGAGATGCTACCTATAGTTGATAAGCCAACTATTCAGTATATAATTGAGGAATGTGTACAATCTGGTATAGAAGAAATTTTAATTGTAACAGGAAGAAATAAAAAAACTATAGAGGATCACTTTGATAAATCTGTAGAACTTGAATTAGAACTAGAGAATAATGGGAAACAAGAAATGCTTGAAATGGTTAGAGAAATTTCTGATATGGTAGATATACATTTTATAAGACAAAAGGAACCAAGAGGATTGGGAGATGCTATTCGTTATGCCGAGAGTTTTGTAGACAATGAGCCTTTTGCAGTTTTATTAGCTGATGACATAGTTTATAATAATACACCTTGTTTAAGTCAACTTATTAATTGCTATAATGAATATAAAACCTCTATATTAGGTGTTCAAGAAGTTAATGAAGAAAATGTATCAAAGTATGGAATAGTTGATGGAATAAAAATAGAAGATAGAATTTATAAAGTTAAGGAATTAATAGAAAAGCCAAGTATAGAGAATGCACCATCCAATATTGCAATATTAGGTAGATATATTGTAACTCCTAAAATATTCGGAATTTTAGAGAAAGCAAAACCTGGTAAGGGTGGAGAAATTCAATTAACTGATGCACTATTGAAGCTTTTGGAGGAAGAAGAGATGTATGCTTATAACTTTGAAGGTAGAAGATATGATGTTGGAGATAAACAAGGATTTTTGGAAGCAAATATTGAATATGCTTTAAGAAATGATGATTTAAAAGAGAAATTTGAAAAATATTTGAATTCTTTAGTGGTATAGAGTTAATAATATTTCTATTTTGAAGACTAGGTAAGGTAAATATTTATATTAAAAAAATTTTAGTAATTATAAATAATATAAAATTAGATATAATGAATAATTTAATCCCAGTAAAGATTATAAAAATAATTACTGGGATATCTTTATCTTATATCATTAAATATATAATCTCTCATTTGTTGCTTAGCAGTTTCTATATCAAAAGTTAGATAGTAAACTCCATCAATCATAGCCCCTTCACCATATCCATCTCTTGGGAATCTATCTTGCTCTAGATTGTTACCTATTCCTAGTACTTTAGTACCTAAAGAAAGAATATCTCCTGCATTTAAGTTTGTTTGTACATAAGGTAAAACTTCATTCAATAATGAATTATATGACCCAATAGATGCAGACGTTAACTTTTTAAATAAGGCTTCAAGAACTGTTCTTTGTCTTTCAGTTCTCTTATAATCTCCACCAGCTGTATATCTTATTCTTGAATAAGCAAGAGCTTGAGTTCCATCTAAGTGTTGAAGTCCAGCATAAGCAATATGAGGAGAATTTGAACCATCTTTATTATTAATATCGTTTATATAACTGTTTATGTATTGCAATTCTTCTTCAGTAATTTCAATATCTACTCCACCAAGAATATCTATAATTTTAGGTAATGAAGAAAAGTTAACTGATACAAAATCTTCAATATTTAATCCAAAGTTTTCATTTATTGTTCTAATTGATAGTTCAGGCCCACCATAGGCATAAGCATGGTTAATCTTGTCATTTCCATATCCTTCAATATAAACGTAAGAATCTCTCATTATAGATGTTAACTTAACTTTATTATGAACAGGATCTACAGTTGCAATCATAATGGAGTCTGAACGCCCTGTCTCACCATCAGTGGAATCTAATCCAAATAGAGCTATATTCTTTATTTTATTTACATTATCATATTCTTTTAAGTCATCTTCTATAATTCCTAAATTATCTTTATTTAAATCTACATTATCCATTTTATTTAAAAGACCTATAACATATCCCCCACCTATTACTGCTATTGCAAGTAGTATGCATATAAAACTTATAAATATTTTAAAACCAATAGACTTTTTTTTCTTCTTTTTTCTCTTATTATTTTCTGCACTTGTCATAATTACACTCCCTTTCTAAATAATTTTATCATAAAGATATTATTTATTACAATTTTAAATGAAATTGTAATAAATAATTATGTAATATTAAAATTGTAATTAATAGGATTGAGTTATATAATGATTAAAGGTAATATTAAAAAGAATTTATAAAATATTTTTAAAAATAGACTTTTATTTAATATTGTATATAAAAGTATATGAATGAAAGGATGATAGAAATGAAAAAAATACCTTTTTCTCCTCCAGATATATCTGAAGCAGAAATTAACGCTGTAGTAGAAGTATTAAAATCAGGATGGATTACATCAGGACCTACTTTAGCTAAATTTGAAGAAGAAATAGCTGAATATTGTGAAGCTAATAAGGCTGTAGCGCTAAATAGTGCAACAGCAGCAATGGAGCTTGTTCTTAAAGTTCTTGATATTAAAGAAGGAGATGAAATAATAACTACTCCTTACACATATACTGCAACTTCAAGTGTAGCAATACATAGAGGTATAAAGCCTATTTTTTGTGATGTAGCTAAAGATTCATTCTTTATGGATTATGATAAGATGGGTGAATTAATAACAGAAAAAACTAAGGTAATAATGCCAGTAGATTATGCAGGGTTACCTTGTGATTATGATAGAATTAAAGAAATATTAAAAGAAAAAAATAGAGAAGATATAATTATTTTAGTAGACTCAGCTCATTCCTTTGGAGCAAAATACAAGGGCCATAGAGTAGGAGCACAATGTGATTTTCATAGCTTTTCATTTCATGCAGTTAAGAACTTTACAACTGCAGAAGGTGGAGCTTTAACTTTTAATAATAATAACTTTGAAGATAGAGAAAATTTATATCAAGACTTTAAATTCACTTCCCTACATGGTCAATCAAAGGATGCTTTATCAAAAATGAAAGCAGGAGCATGGGAGTATGATATAGTTACAGATGGATTTAAATGTAATATGACAGATATAAATGCAGCTATTGGTAGAGCACAATTAACAAGATATGAAGGTATGCTAAAACATAGAAAGAAAATTTTTGAAACTTATACTAGAATATTAGAAAAAGAAGACTTTGCTATAATACCAATTACTGAATATGGAGAAGGAACAGAAACTTCTTATCATTTATATACATTAAGAATCAAAGGCTTTAATGAAGAAAAGAGAAATTTACTTATTGAAAGATTAGCGGAAAAAGGAATATCTACAAACGTACATTATAAGCCATTACCAATGTTTACATTATATAAAAAATTAGGATATAAGATGGAAGACTATCCAAATGCCTATGCACAATATGAAAATGAAATTACTCTTCCAGTTTATAGCACTTTAAATTTAAATGATGTGGAATATATAGCAGAAGAATTAGTTTATGAAGTAAACAATATCTTAAAAAAGTAATATGTAAAAATATGGATTAACTTTATTCAGGTTAATCTATATTTTTTATGGTTAGCAATATTAAATAAATATTAATATTTCAAAATAATAATACTTTCAAAATGTAAACATATATAAATTTATATTAATAAGTTTATATATATTTAGAATTGTGATAAAATATTAATGTTAATTTTCTAGAATTTAGAATATAAAGGAGCGTATAACTATGAATATACCTTTAATAGATTTAAAAGCTCAATATGAATCATTAGCTGACAAATTAAATGAAGCTACTTTAGGAATATTATCATCAGCTAATTACATAATGGGTAAAACAGTGTTAGACTTTGAAAAGGAATTTGCAAATTACATTGGAGTAAAGCATGCTATATCAGTAGGTAATGGAACAGATGCCTTAGTACTTGCTTTAAAGTCTATTGGAATAGGCCAAGGAGATGAAGTTATAACGACTCCATTCACTTTCTTTGCAACAGCTGAAGCAATATCAGCAGTTGGAGGAACTCCAGTATTTGTAGATGTAAATAAAGATACTTTTAATATAGACACAACAAAAATTGAAGAAAAAATAACTTCAAAAACTAAAGCCATAATGCCTGTACATATATTTGGACAAAGTGCAGATATGGATGAAATAAATGAAATAGCTAAAAAGCATAACCTAATGGTTATAGAAGATGCTTGCCAAGCTATAGGTGGAAAGTATAAAGGAAGAAAAATAGGTACACTTGGAGATGTAGCATGTTTTTCATTCTTCCCAACTAAGAATTTAGGCTGTGCTGGTGATGGTGGAATGATAGTTACAGATAACGATGAAATTGCAACTATTGCTAGAGCACTTAGAACACATGGAAGTGGAGAAAATGGCCAAAAGGCTTATAACTTACTTAACAATATAGAAGAAGAAGTTCAAAAAGCAGATGAAGGTGCTAACGATACAGTATATAATCCACTTAAATATTACAATTATTTAATAGGATACAATACTAGATTAGATGCTATTCAAGCAGCAATATTAGATGTTAAAATAAAAGAAATTGATAAGTGGAATGCTAAGAGAAGAGAAATAGTTAAAGTTTATAATGAAGCTTTACAAAATAATGATTTAGTAACGCCAGTAGCTAAAGATTATAATGAGCATGTTTACCACATGTATATATTACAATCAGAAAATAGAGAAGAAGTACTACAAAAATTAAAGGAAGCTGGAATTGCAACTGGTGTTTATTATCCAGTACCATTACATCTTCAAAAAGTTTATAAGAACTTAGGTTATAAAGAAGGAGATATGCCAGTAGCAGAATATCTATCACATAGAACTTTTGCTATACCTGTATATCCAGAATTAAATGAAGAACAAGTTCAATATATTATAAGTAAAATAAAATAATTGATTCCATTAAGTTTAGGAGGAAAAGTAATGTCAGTTTTAAAGAAGGAATTATTACAAAAAATTAAGAATAAAACGGCAAAAGTTGGCGTAGTAGGCTTAGGTTATGTTGGATTACCTTTAGCAGTAGAAAAGGCAAAGGCTGGATACGAAACTATTGGTTTTGATGTACAAGACAAAAAAGTAGAAATGGTTAATAATGGAGAAAACTACATTGGTGATGTTGTTGATTCAGAATTAGCTGAATTAACTAAAAAGGGACTTTTAAAAGCTACTACAGATTTTAGCTTTATAAGTGAAGTAGATACAGTATGTATTTGCGTTCCAACACCACTTGATTTATATAAGCAACCAGATTTATCTTATGTTGTAAAATCAACAGAAAATGTTGCTAAATACCTTCATAAAGGTATGATAGTAATACTTGAAAGTACTACTTATCCAGGAACTACTGAAGAAGTTTTAAAACCAATCCTAGAAAGAAATGGATTAAAATGCGGAGAAGATTTCTTCCTAGCATTCTCACCAGAAAGAGTAGATCCAGGTAATAAACACTACAATACTAAAAACACTCCAAAAGTAGTAGGTGGATGTACTGAAGAATGTACAGAAATCGCAGCTGCTTTATATGAAAATGTATTAGAAGGAGAAATTCACAAAGTTTCTTCACCAGCAGTAGCTGAAATGGAAAAAATATTAGAAAATACTTTTAGAAATATAAACATAGGTTTAGCAAATGAAATGGCTATTCTTTGTAACAGAATGGGAATAGATGTATGGGAAGTTATAGATGCAGCTAAAACTAAGCCATATGGATTTATGCCATTTTATCCAGGCCCAGGTTTAGGCGGTCACTGTATACCACTAGATCCTTTCTACTTAGAATGGAAGGCTAAAGAATATGATTACCATACACAACTTATTGAGACATCAGGTATGATAAATGACTCAATGCCACAATTTGTTTTAGAAAATATCATGAAGATATTAAACAAGCAAAAGAAGGCATTAAACGGTGCAAAAGTATTAGTTATGGGATTAGCTTACAAGAATGATATAGATGACTATAGAGAATCACCATCCTTTAAAGTAATAGAATTACTAGAAGAAAACGGTGCAGAAGTTATAGTTAACGATCCTTTCTGTGCTACAGGTAAGTACAAAGGTAAAACTTACTACTCAGTAGACTGGAAAGAAGTAATAGACGAATCAGACATAGTAGTTATAACTACAGGACATACAGTTTACGACTACGAAGAAATAGTAAGTAGATCAAAAGTAGTTTACGATACAAGAAATGCAACTAAGAATGTTGTTAATAATAGAGAAAAGATATATAAGTTATAGAAGATAAGTTTTATGAAAGTGAGGTCACTATATAATGAGTGATTTAGTATCAATAATTACTCCTACATATAATTGTGGTAGATTTATTGAAGAGACTATAAAATCTGTTCTTAAGCAAAGTTATGAAAATTGGGAAATGATTATTGTAGATGATTGTTCTACAGATAATACAAAGGAAGTTGTAGAAAAATATACAAAAAAAGACCCTAGAATTAAGTATTATATATTAGATCAGAATTCAGGGGCAGCTGTTACTAGAACAAAAGCCATGGAATTAGCTAATGGAAATTATATAGCATTTTTAGATAGTGATGATTTATGGATGGAAGATAAATTAAAACGTCAATTAGATTTTATGAAAAATAATAATTACGCTTTTACTTGTACTGCTTATGAACAAATTGATGAAATAGGTAATTCATTAAATAAGGTAATTAAAACTAAAGAAAAAACAGATTATAATGGTATTTTATTAAGCTGTCCAGTTGGTAACTCAACAGTAATGTATAATGTAGATAAGCTTGGAAAGTTTACAGTTCCTAATATTAGGAAAAGAAATGACGATGCTTTATGGTTGCAGATGCTTAAGAAAGAAAGATATATTTATGGAATGAAAGATATACTTATGCAATATAGAATTAGAAATAATTCTATATCTAGTAATAAGATTCAATTAGTAAAATATCATTGGAAACTTTATAGGGAAATTGAACATTTATCTATTATAAGATCCACATTTCATATATGTTACTGGGGAGTGTTAAAGATTTTAAGGGTTAAATAGGAGGAATTTATAATGAAGATAACAGTTGCCGGAATTGGTTATGTTGGACTTTCTAATGCGGTTTTACTAGCTCAAAATAATGAAGTTATTGCGTTAGATATAATACAAGAAAAAGTTGATATGATAAATAATAAAAAATCACCAATAATAGATAACGAAATTCAAGATTATTTAATTAATAAAAAGTTAAATTTAAAAGCTACAACAGATAATTATTTAGCTTATAGGGATGCTGAGTATGTTATTATATCAACACCTACAAATTATGATCCTGAAAAAAATTACTTTAATACAAGAACTGTGGAAGCAGTAATAGCTAATGTTTTGTCTATTAATCCTGAGGCAATCATGGTTATAAAATCAACTATTCCAGTTGGATATACAGAAAAGATAAAAGAAAAATTTGATACTGACAATATTATTTTCTCTCCTGAGTTTTTAAGGGAAGGAAGAGCACTATATGATAATCTATATCCTTCAAGAATAGTTGTTGGAGAACAATCAGATAGGGCAAAGCTATTTGCAGAGCTATTATTAGAGGGAGCAATTAAAAAAGATGTTCCTATTCTTTATACTAACTCAACTGAAGCGGAATCTATAAAGCTATTTGCTAATACATTTTTAGCAATGAGGGTAGCATTCTTTAATGAATTAGATTCTTATGCAGAAATTAGAGGACTTGATACTAAACAAATTATAGATGGAGTTTGTTTAGACCCTAGAATAGGAAATCACTATAATAATCCATCTTTCGGATATGGGGGATATTGTCTTCCGAAGGATACAAAACAACTATTGGCTAATTATGCTGATGTTCCTCAAAATATAATGTCTGCAATAGTTGAAGCAAATAAAACTAGAAAAGATCACATTGCAGAAATGATTCTAAATAGAAATCCTAAGGTTGTTGGGATTTATAGATTAACTATGAAAATGGACTCTGATAACTTTAGACAATCTGCTATTCAAGGAGTTATGAAAAGAATAAAAGCAAAGGGCATAGAGGTTGTAGTTTATGAACCAGCTTTAAAAGAAGAAAAATTCTATAATTCTAAAGTGATTGAAAACTTAGATGAATTTAAATCTATTTCTGATGTAATAGTAGCAAATAGAATAACTGATGATATATCAGATGTTTTAGATAAGGTATATACTAGAGATTTATTTAGTAGAGATTAAGGGGGACGGTTAATAACTAGAATAGATTTAGTTATTAACCGTTTCTAATATATTCTAGAGGTGCTTTTATGGAAAAAATTGTTTTGGTAGGTGCTGGTGGGCATTGTAAAAGTGTTTTAGATTCATTGATAGAGCTGAAACTTTATGATATTGTTGGAATTACTGATGTTAAAAAAGATTTTGATATTATTGGAGTCAAAGTCATAGGATCAGATGATATTTTAGAAAGTTTATTTCTTTCAGGTGTTAAGAATGCTTTTATATCATTAGGCTCAATAGGAGATACTAGTGTTAGAAGGAAAATTTATGAAAATTTAAAGAGTATAGGTTTTAAATTTCCAAGTATAATAGATAAAACTGCAATTGTTTCAAAGAACTCTACAATAGAGGAAGGAGTTTTTATAGGAAAAGGTGCTATTGTTAACTCTAATGCAACTATTGGAATGAATTCTATAGTTAATTCTGGAGCTATTGTAGAGCATGATTGTAAGATAGGAGATTTTGTTCATGTAGCACCAGGGGTAACTATGAGTGGAAGTGTAGCTATAGGAAGTGATACTCATATCGGAACAGGAGCAAGTATAATACAAGGAATTACAATTGGAAGGAATTCTATTATAGGAGCCGGAAGTGTAATAATTAAAAATATCGGGGATTACTGCAAAGTTTATGGAAATCCAGGGAGGAAGATAGACTGTGAATAAAGTTTTTATAATAGCAGAAGCAGGTGTAAATCATAATGGTAGTATTGAAATTGCTAAAAGGCTTATAGATGAAGCAGTAAACTGTGGAGTAGATGCTGTTAAGTTTCAAAGTTTTAAAGCAAAAAATTTGGTGACAAAATCTGCAAAGCAAGCAGAATATCAGAAAAATAATATGGGAAAAGAGTTATCTCAATATGAAATGTTAAAATCTTTAGAACTTAGCTATAAAGATCATCTTGAATTAATAAAGTATTCGAAAGAAAAAGGTATAATGTTTTTATCATCTCCCTTTGATTTGGAAAGTATAAAAATGTTAAATGAACTTGGAATGGAAATTTTTAAAGTGCCTTCAGGGGAAATAGAGAATGTACCATATTTAAGATGTATAGGAAAGACAGGAAAGAAGATAATTTTGTCAACTGGAATGAGTAATTTATCGGATATAGAATTTGCTTTAGAAGTTTTAAGAGACTCAGGAGCCAATGATATATCAGTTTTACATTGTAATACTGATTATCCAACTAAGATGGAAGAAGTTAACTTAAATGCTATGAATACTATAAAGAATGCTTTTTCAGTTGAAATAGGATATTCTGATCATACAAAGGGGATAGAAGTTCCTATAGCAGCTGTTGCTCTAGGTGCAAAAATAATAGAAAAACATTTTACTTTAGATAGAAATATGGAAGGACCAGATCATAAAGCAAGTCTTGAGCCTTATGAATTAAAAAATATGGTAAATTCTATAAGAAATATAGAGCTTGCATTGGGAAATGGTATTAAGAATTTAACTGAATCTGAAAAGAAAAATATTAAGATTGCAAGAAAAAGTATAGTCTGTAGTAGAAATATAAAAATGGGAGATATTTTTACTGAAGATAACTTAACTATAAAGAGACCAGGAACTGGTCTATCACCTAAGATGTGGGATAATATAATTGGTAAAAAGGCGCAAAGAGATTATTATATAGATGAGATGGTGGAGCTATAATGAAAAAGATTTGTGTAGTAACAGGAACTAGAGCAGAATATGGATTATTAAAGCCTTTAATTGATAAAATTAGTAAAGATTGCGACCTAGAGTTACAGTTGATTGCTACAGGAATGCATTTATCTCCTGAATTCGGTATGACATATAATAATATTGTAGAGGATGGATATAATATCAATGAAAAAATAGAAATATTATTAAGTTCAGATACTTCTGTTGGAATATCTAAGTCTATGGGATTAGCTACTATAAGCTTTTCAGAAGCTTTTGAAAGATTAAAGCCTGATATGATTATAGTTTTAGGGGATAGATTTGAGATCTTTGCTGTATGTAGTGCAGCAGTTGTAGCTAAAATACCAATAGCACACTTACATGGTGGTGAAACTACAGAGGGAGCTTTTGATGAAGCATTTAGACATAGCATAACCAAAATGAGTTATTTACATTTCACTAGTACAGAAGAGTACAGAAAAAGAGTAATTCAATTAGGGGAAGATCCTACAAGGGTATTTAATGTTGGAGCTATTGGAGTAGAAAATATAATGGAAATAGACCATATGTCTAAAGAAGAGTTAGAAAAAAGTATAGGCTTCAATTTAGGAAATTCATTTTCATTGGTTACTTTTCATCCAGTAACTCTTGAAAATAGTACTTCGGAAGGCCAAATAAAAGAAGTACTTAATGCTTTAGACAGTATAGAAGATATGAAGTTTATAATTACTAAAGCAAATTCAGATAGTGATGGAAGAATAATTAATAAAGTAATAGATGATTATTGTGATAAGGATAAGAGTAAATATATAAGCTTTACTTCTATGGGATATAAGAGATATCTAAGTGCAATGAAATATTGTGATATGGTGATAGGAAATTCATCTAGTGGAATAATTGAGGCGCCATCATTTAAAAAGGCAACTATTAATATTGGTGATAGGCAGAAGGGAAGAACACAGGCTAAATCAATAATTAATTGTAAGCCTATAAAAGATGAAATAATAAAAAGCATTAATATTGCTAGAAGTGATGAATTTAAAATGGTTTTAGAATCAACAAAAAATCCTTATGAAAATGGTAAAACTTCTGAAAGGATTATGTATGAAATTAAAAAAATATTAAATAATTCTATAGATATCAAGAAATCCTTTTATAATATAGAATTTTAAATTATAATAGTATATAGCGTTTGAGTAACATAATATAATAGATAATGTGGTGATATAGTGAATTTAGATAACTTAAAAATAAAAAAAGAAGTTAATATAAGAGAAGCTATGCAGAAATTAGATACGGTTGCAAAGGGTATACTTTTTGTAGTTTCTGAAAAAGATGAATTAATAGGAACTGTAACAGATGGTGATATTAGAAGATGGATTTTAAAAAATGGAAGTATGGATAAGGAAGTTAAAAATGCTATGAATGAAAATCCAATTTATTTAATGGAGGGAGATGGAGATTCAGCTGACGAAATAATGATAGAGAAATCTATAACAGCAATCCCAATTATTAATTTAAATAGAAATATTATAGATGTAAAGTTCGTAAATAAAAATGTTTTTATAGAAAATAAGAATAAGTCATTAAAAGATGTTCCTATAGTAATTATGGCTGGTGGATTGGGAAGCAGATTATATCCTTATACAAAAATATTACCTAAGCCACTAATACCAATAGGAGATACGCCTATAATTGAAAGAATCATGGATAAGTTTAGCTTATATGGAAGCGAAAAGTTCTATTTGACTGTAAATTATAAGAAAAATATGATAAAATCTTATTTTAATGAATTAAACAAAAATTATTCTATTAATTATGTAGAAGAAGATAAACCATTAGGAACTGGAGGAAGTTTAAGTTTATTAAAAAATAAAATTAATAAAACTTTTTTTGTATCAAATTGTGATATATTAGTAGAAGCGGATTATGATTCTATTTTAAAATACCATAAAGAAAAAAGAAACAAAATAACTGTAATATCATCTGTTAAGAGTTTCCAGATACCTTATGGAGTTTTCAAACTTAATGAAAAAGGCAATATTAATGAAATAGTTGAAAAGCCGGTATATACATTTCTAATAAATACTGGAATGTATGTAATAGAACCAGATGTTTTAAATGATATTCCAGAAGGTGAATTTTACAATCTACCTGATATTGTAGAAGAATATATGAATAGTGGAATTCCGGTAGGTGTATATCCTATAAGTGAACAATCATGGATGGATATGGGGCAGATTAGTGAAATGAAGGAAATGGTGGAAAGAATAGAAGAAAAGGAAAAAAATAATAGCTAGGAGTGTGTGAAATGAACTTAAAAGGGAAAAAGGTTCTTGTAACAGGAGCGGAAGGTTTTATAGGAAGTCACTTAACAGAAAGGTTAGTGAAGTTAGGAGCGGATGTAACTGCTTTAGTACAATATAATTCTTTTAATAATTGGGGATGGATTGATACTTTTGATAAAGAGGTTTTAAATAGTATAAGAGTTGAAACTGGAGACATAAGAGAATTAGATGGAATGAATAGAATAATTAAGGGTCAAGAAGTAGTATTTCATCTTGCTGCTTTAATAGCAATTCCTTATTCTTATCTATCTCCAATGGCTTATGTAAGAACTAATGTTGAAGGAACTACAAATGTTTTAGAGGCTTGTAGAACTCATGATGTACAAAAAATAATACATACTTCTACTTCTGAAACATATGGAACAGCATTATATGTGCCTATAGATGAGAAGCATCCAATGCAAGGGCAATCACCTTATTCAGCTTCAAAAATTGGAGCAGATAAGATGGCAGAAAGTTTTTATAGATCATTTAATATGCCAATTGCAACTTTAAGACCATTTAATACTTATGGACCTAGACAATCTGCAAGAGCAGTTATACCAACGATAATATCACAAATTTTAGCAGGTAAAAATGAAATAAAACTTGGTAGTTTAACTCCAACTAGAGATTTTAACTTTGTAAAGGATACTGCTGAAGCCTTTGTTAAAGTTGCGGAATCAGATAAAACTATAGGTGAAGTAATTAATGCTGGTTCAAATTATGAAATATCTATTGGAGATACAGTTAAGAAGATAATAGACATTATAGGTAAAGATGTTAAAATAATATGTGATGATGAAAGAATTAGGCCAGAAAAAAGTGAAGTTAACAGATTATGGGCAGATAATGCTAAAATTAAAGAACTTACAAACTGGACTCCTAATTATTCAATCGATGAAGGCTTACTTGAAACTGTTAATTGGATAAAAGAAAATATGCAATATTATAAACCAGATATTTATAATGTTTAATTAAAGAAGTAATATAGAGATTATCTTAAGCAAAAAGATAGTCTCTAAATTATATATATAGAAGGTGGGATAAAAATGATACCATTATGTGTACCAGAAGTTAGAGGAAATGAATGGAAGTACATAAAGGAGTGTTTAGATACTAACTGGGTTTCTTCAGTAGGGAAGTTTGTTGATAAATTTGAAGAGGAATTTGCAAAATATAATAATGCTAAGTCAGCTGTAGTTACTATGAATGGAACCGCAGCACTTCAACTTGCACTAGTTACTCTAGGAATAGGAGAAGGTGATGAGGTTATTGTACCTTCAATGACATTTATATCATCAGTAAATTCTATAAAATATGTTGGAGCCATACCTGTATTTGTAGATGTTGATAGAGAAACTTTTGTAATGGATGTTAACAAAGTGGAAGAGTTAATTACTGAAAAGACTAAAGCAATAATGCCAGTTCATATTTATGGATACCCAGTTGAGATGGATGAACTAAATAAAATAGCTAAAAAGCATAATTTATATGTTATAGAAGATGCAACTGAGGCTTTAGGTACTACTTACAAAGGTAAATTAGCAGGAACATTAGGTGATATTGGATGCTTTAGCTTTAATGGTAATAAATTAATTACAACTGGTGCTGGTGGAATGTTAATAACTGATAATGAAGCATTGAGTAAAAGGGCAAAATATTTATCAAATCAAACAAAGACAATAACAGAAAATGGTGCTATGTATCATGAAGAAATTGGATATAATTTTAGAATGCCAAATATTTTAGCAGCTATGGGGTTAGCACAATTAGAAAATATACATGAATATTTAGAAGCAAAAAGGAAAAATGCAGATTTATATAATGAACTTTTAAAAGATGTGGAAGGTATTACTTTAGTTAAGCAAGTGGATTATATAGATAATTGCTATTGGTTATATTCAATACTTGTGGAAGATAACTTTAGAATGTCTAGAGATGAGTTGTTAAAGCTGCTTAAAGAAAATGAAATACAGGCAAGACCTTTCTTTTTGCCAGTTCATGATATGAAACCTTATGTTGGAAGTAAATGTGGTTCAATGGAAGTAACAATAGATATAAGTAATAGGGGAATAAATCTTCCAAGTTCAGTTTCCTTAACTGAAGAAGAAGTAAAAAAGGTTTGTAAAATCATAAAAGGCTAATTTATAGTAAATAAGTGCTATTTTTTATAGCGCTTATTTTATTTTAATAATTATATTATCTAAAAAAGTTGAATTACTATAATTTAGAAGGTATAATTTAGTAGTAACTTAGAAAATGCTATTTTATTTATTTTTAGCCCATAAAAATGGGAGGATAATAAATGAAAAAACTAAAACGAATATCTATATTTGTATTTTGTATGTTTATGTTCAACATAGTTTCTCCAAATATAATTTCATTTGCAGAAATTAATGATAATAATACTGTAATATTAGATAATGATAAAACAGTGTTAGAAGAAGGTAATTTAGAAGAAAATATAAATGTAGATAATGAATCATTAAATGATGATATTAATGAAACACTAGAAAAAGAAGAGAAAGGAGAGGAAAACGCAAATTTACTGGATATTACAGAAAATCAGGAAGAAAATAATGCTATTCTAAATAAAGATTCTTCTGAAATAATAAAATTAGAAGAAAAATCTAGCTATGAATTATCTTCAACTGCTGATACTCAATCAACAATAATTTCAAAAGTTGAAAATCCTGTTATGAATCATAATTTAACAGATTCATTTCAAGTAAAAGGATACGCAATTAGTAAAGATGGAATAAGCAAAGTTGAGATTTTCCTTGATAATAATAAAATTGCAACAGCAACTTATGGTATTCAAAGAGATGATGTAGCAAGCGCATTCCCAGATTATCCCAACTCAAAAAATAGTGGATTTAAATATAACTTTACTAATGTATCAAATGGTAAACATGAAATAAAAATAAGGGTTATAGATTCTAAAAACAATACAGCAGATACTGTAATTAGTATTAATGTAAATAATAGTAAAACTAAAATAATGGGTACAGGCTCCTTAGATAGAGTTCAAATGATAAATATCTTAAGAAGTAAGAATACTAAACTTGATTTAAAGTACATTGTAGATTTTGTTGATATAGCCATTAAAGAAGCTAAAGTTGAAGGTATTAATCATGATATCTTATTTTCACAAATGATGCATGAAACAGGATATTTGAAATTTGGCGGTGATGTTAAGCCAGAGCAAAATAACTTTGCAGGAATTGGTGCTACTGGCAATGGGAATCCAGGATATACTTTTGAAAGCGTTGAGATTGGAATTAGAGCGGTAGTTCAGCATCTAAAAGCATATGCATCAACAGAACCGTTAAAACAAGATGTTGTAGACCCTAGATTTAAATATGTTACAAGAGGAACTGCAATTTATCTTGAACATCTAGGAATACCAGAAAACCCTGAAGGATATGGTTGGGCAACAGCAAGAGGTTATGGATATAATATTTTAAATATAATTTCTGAAATTAAGAATCAATCAAAAATTCTAGATTTTTCTGTATTGAATAATGTTACAATATCAGGGAAGCAATCTACTGGTTCTAAGATAACTGTAACAGGAAATGCTATACCAGCAGAAGAAACTTTATATAGAATTTGGGTTGCTAATAGAGATACTGATAAATGGACTCTATTAAGTGATTGGAGTACTAAAAATACTTCTGATTTCTATCCAGATAAGTCAGGAAACTATAGTTTTGTAATACACGTAAAGCATAAAAATTCTAAAACAACTACTCAAGATCACTATATTAATAAAGATTTTAAAGTTGATATTGGAAATTCAACTTTAACTTCATTTAGCTTTAGTGGATATAAATTTGCAAAATCAAATATTACATTAACTGCAAAGGCTAATCCAGAATCTAGTAGTCTATATCAATTTAAGGTATATGATGTAGCAGCTAATAAATGGACAACTATTCAAGATTATAGTAGTAAAAATACAGCTGTATTTACTCCGGAGAAAGCTGGAAATTATAAAGTGTATGCTTATGTAAAGCATAAGGATAGCAGTAAAATTAGTGATGATTCAAAAGTTATTGACTTAGCAATAACTAATCCATATTCAAAAGTTACTTCTTTAAATGTTAGTGGTAATAAATATGTGAATCAGACATTAACAATGACAGCATCAGCAGATCCATCAGCAGATACACTATATAAGTTATGGGTATGTGATAGAAGTACAGATACATGGACAGTATTAAGTGATTGGAGTACAAAAAACACTGCAACATTTATGCCTAAGAAATCAGGAACATATAGTTTTGTAGTACATGTAAAACATAAAAATAGTGGAACAAGCACTCAAGATGCATATAAGTCTTTAGATATAAATGTAGTAGATGCAAAATCCACAGTATCATCATTAACTGTAACGGGAAATAAGATGGTAAATGAAACACTAACAATGACAGCAAGTGGAACACCATCAGCAGATACACTATATAAGTTATGGGTATGTGACAGAAGTACAGATACATGGACAGTATTAAGTGATTGGAGTACAAAAAACACTGCAACATTTATGCCTAAGAAACCAGGAACATATAGTTTTGTAGTACATGTAAAACATAAAAATAGTGGAACAAGCAGTCAAGATGCATATAAGTCTTTAGATGTAAATATAACAGCACCAAAGTCCACAGTATCATCATTAACTGTAACGGGAAATAAGATGGTAAATGAAACACTAACAATGACAGCAAGTGGAACGCCATCAGCAGATACACTATATAAGTTATGGGTATGTGATAGAAGTACAGATACATGGACAGTATTAAGTGATTGGAGTACAAAAAACACTGCAACATTTATGCCTAAGAAATCAGGAACATATAGTTTTGTAGTACATGTAAAACATAAAAATAGTGGAACAAGCAGTCAAGATGCATATAAGTCTTTAGATGTAAATATAACAGCACCAAAGTCCACAGTATCATCATTAACTGTAACGGGAAATAAGATGGTAAATGAAACACTAACAATGACAGCAAGTGGAACACCATCAGCAGATACACTATATAAGTTATGGGTATGTGACAGAAGTACAGATACATGGACAGTATTAAGTGATTGGAGTACAAAAAACACTGCAACATTTATGCCTAAGAAATCAGGAACATATAGTTTTGTAGTACATGTAAAACATAAAAATAGTGGAACAAGCAGTCAAGATGCATATAAGTCTTTAGATGTAAATATAACAGCACCAAAGTCCACAGTATCATCATTAACTGTAACAGGAAATAAGATGGTAAATGAAACACTAACAATGACAGCAAGCGGAACACCATCAGCAGATACACTATATAAGTTATGGGTATGTGACAGAAGTACAGATACATGGACAGTATTAAGTGATTGGAGTACAAAAAACACTGCAACATTTATGCCTAAGAAATCAGGAACATATAGTTTTGTAGTACATGTAAAACATAAAAATAGTGGAACAAACACTCAAGATGCATATAAATCAATAGATGTACAAGTTAGCGAATTGAAGTCTACTGCTAAGACAGTTAGTGTAACAGGAGATAAATATGTAGGAAGTACAGTAACGATGACAGCAACAGCTGATCCATCATCAAGTACTTTATATAAGTTATGGGTTTGTGATAGAAGTACAGATACATGGACGGTGTTAAGTGATTGGAGTACAAAAAATACTGCAACTTTTGTACCAACAAAGGCAGGAATATACTCATTTGTAGTACATGTTAAGCATAAAAATAGTAGTACAACTAATCAGGATAGTTATAAATCAGTTGATATAAATATTCAATATAAGAAATCAACAGTTAAGAGTTTAAACTTATCAGGTAATAACCAAATTGGACAACCTATAACAATGACAGCAACAGCTGATCCATCATCAAGTACTTTATATAAGCTATGGGTTTGTGATAGAAGTACAGATACATGGACAGTATTAAGTGATTGGAGTACGAAAAATACTGCTTCATTTACTCCTACAAAAAAAGGATATTATTCTTTTGTAGTTCATGTAAAGAATAAGTATTCAAATTCTAATATTCAAGAGGATTATATGTCTAAAGATATTTATGCATATGAGAAAGATAAAGCAACAGCTGTATCGTTAGATGTTACTGGAACATACAAAGTTAATAATAAAATTTCAATAAATGCCTTGGCAGAACCACAAAATGATGCGTATTATAAAATTTGGATATGTGATAGAAGTACAGAAACATGGACAGTATTAAGTGATTGGGGTACTAATAGAACAGCAAGCTTTACTCCAAAAACATCAGGAACTTATAGTGTAGTTGTACATGTTAAACATAAAAATAGTAAGTCTGAAAGAGATGACTATATTTCTAAAGATATTTCAGTTAAACCTGATAAAACACTAATTGTAATAGATGCAGGACATAATTATGGTGGAGATTCTGGAGCAGAGTATACTCATAATGGAATAACTTATAATGAAACTAGTTTAAATATGCAAGTGGCGTTAAAACTTAAACAAGAATTGATTTCTAGAGGTTTTGAAGTAATAATGACAAGAGAAGAAAGTGATAGGGAAACAATACCTGTTAGAGAAAGTTTGGAAAAAAGAGTTAAATTAGCAAATAGTTACAATGCTGATCTATTTGTTAGTATACATCATAATTCTAATCCTAATTCATCAGCAAATGGTGTAGAAGTATACTATAGTAGTGCAACTCCATTAGATGGAACAAGTAATATACAAAATGGGCTTAATAGCAAGATAAAATCAAGTAAGCTTCTTGCTGAAAATATGGTAAATAATATAGCAACACAACTAGGTTATTATAATAGAGGCGCTAAAGATGAAGAATTTTATGTTGTTAAAAATACTCTTATGCCTTCAGTATTAGTTGAATGTGGATTTATATCCAATCCTAGTGAAGCAAAAAAATTAGCAGATCAGAACAATCAATTAAAGCTAGCTAAAATTCTTGCTGATCAAATTCAAAAGCAATATTAAGAAAATATTAATAAAAGAGTAACAGTTTGCTGTTACTCTTTTAATTTTTTTATTATAGAATATATATGATATAATTAGTAATATTACAAACAATAATTATTAAGGAGAAAAAATATGAATATATTAGCCATTATACCTGCAAGAGGTGGATCAAAAGGAGTTCATAGAAAAAACTTAAAAAATATAAATGGAAAACCTTTAATTAGTTATACAATTGAAGCAGCTCAAAAGAGTAAATATGTTAATAGATTAGTGGTATCAACTGATGATATTGAAATAGCACAAATATCTAAGAAATATGGGGCTGAAATTCCTTGCTTAAGACCAGAATTGCTAGCTGGAGATATATCTCCAACAGTAGATGCTGTATTTCATATGATAAATTATCTTAAGGAAAGTGAAGGTTATATTCCATCACACATTATGTTGTTACAATGTACTTCACCATTAAGAAATTTTAATCATATTAATGAAGCTGTTGAGAAATTAAAAAATAGTTCTCAAAAAGCTTTAATATCAGTATGTGAAAGTGAAATAAATCCTTATTGGACAAATGTATTTGAAGGTGATGAACTAAAACCATTTATAAAGGATGGATATAAAATAACTAGAAGACAAGATTTGCCTAAAGTTTATAGAGTTAATGGAGCAATATATTTAATTGAAACAGAACTCTTATTAAGAGAAAAAACTTTCCAACCAAGTAGTTTAACTGGATATATTATGGATGAATATCATTCAATAGATATAGATACTGAATTAGATTTTAAAATAGCTGAATTAGTAATGAAAGAACTTATTGATAATGAAGGAAAATAGGAGAATGTTAGATGAGTAGTAAAAAAAGGTTATTAAAAAACTCGGGAATTTATAGTTTAGTTCAAATTCTTCAAAAGGCTATAGGACTATTTTTATTACCTGTATATACAGCTTTATTATCTCCAAGTGATAAGGGGATTACTGATGTAGTTCAACCACTAGTGGCATTTTTATCCATTTTCTATACACTATCATTAAATTCTGCTGTGGTTAGATTTTATGTTGATTATAAGGAGAATAATAAAAAACTTAAAGAGTTTTGGGGTACTTGTATTTCTTTTGTTATTATGAACAGTTTTATATTGACAATAATATTAATAATTTTTAAAGATGTAATATTATTACCAATAGCAAAAGGAATTAATTTTTATCCATATATTATATTAGGCTTAATATCAATTACATTTAATCCTATTTATACAATATTTCAAAGTACTTTACAGGCAAAAGAACAGAGTGCACTATATGGATTAAATAATTTACTTTATTTTATAGTTAACCTATCTTTAAACATATTTTTTGTAGTGGTTTTAAGGGTAGGAGCTTTAGGAGTGTTATTGGCTTTAGCAATAACAGATACAATATTCTTTATTTATACATTAATAAAGTTTATTCCCACAATAACAATGAAAATTAAAAAGAGTTATTTGATTCAAGCTTTAAAGTATTCTTTGCCATTATTGCCACATTCTTTATCTGGCTGGGCTGTATCTATGATAGATAGGCTATTTTTAAATGGTTATGAAGGATTAGCAGTACCAGCTATTTATTCAACTGGTTCACAGTTTGCAAATATAATAAATGTTATTACTGTTGCCGTAAATCAAGCATATGTTCCGTGGTTTTTTGAAAAAATGAAGGACAAGGAAAAAAATGAATTGGAAATTGTAAAAGTATCTGAATACACAACAATAATCTATTGTTTTTTAGCTATGGGAATGTCACTTTTTGGACCAGAAATATTTAAAATTATGGTAGCTGATGCCTATAGTGAAGGATGGAAGGTAATACCTTTATTAAGCTTTTCTTTTGTATTCAATGGAATATACTACTTTTATGTAAATCCTTTGTTTTATAATAAAAAGGGGGTTAAGTATATTGCTATAGGAACTTTTACGGGAGCAATATTAAATTCATTACTAAATATTGTTTTAATACCAAAGTTTTCAATGATGGGAGCTGCTTTGGCAAGTTTAATAGCAATGATATTATCATGTATATTAGTTTATTTAATATCTAAAAGAATTGAACCAATAAGATTTAATATAGTAAAATTATTTTTTATTTCTGGTGTATTTTTAGCTGTATCAATGCTTTCGTTTATTATAATTGGATTTAGTTTTTGGAAATCAATTTTAATAAAGACTATAATAGTATTAATTATTTTCCTGATTTTAGTGTTTATATATAGAAAGGATTTTGATAAATATATAAAACTAATAAAAGGTCGTTTAAAAAAATAGATAAAGCAATAAAATCGGAAATTGGAAGATTTATAGACAATATAGATAATAAGTAGTATAATTATAAAGAAATTTGAAAGAAAACTTGAATTTGATTACATAAATGGTAAAATATGGAGGTTATCCAAATGAAAAAATGGAGAATGCTAATATTAGCGTGTATAGATGTATTTCTAGTAAATATGGCTTATTTAATAGCAATAAATATGATATATTCAGATGAATTTAGAAAAATAGTCACAATATATAAAGATGATTTCATTATAGTTAGCTTAATTTATTTAATAAGCTTTTTCATTTTTAGAATGTATAACTCTCTTTGGCATTTAACAGGTACAGATGAATTCTTATTAGGAGTTGGAGGAAGCGTTTTAGCTGGCGCCATATCTATAGTATATACAAGATTTATTGGGCATGTTATTCCTTTAAATGTTAGTGTTCTTGCAGTAATATTAGTTATGTTCTTTGTATTAGGAATAAGAATATTATATAGAGTATATAGGAGAATGTTAATATATATGCCTTACAAGTATGCACCAGATCAAAAAAGAGTAATGATAGTTGGTGCCGGGTCAGCAGGAACAATGATAATTAATGAAATACTTTCAAGAAGAGATTTAAAATTAAATCCTGTAGCCCTTATAGATGATAATCCTTATAAAAAAAGAAAGAGAATATCTGGTATAAAGGTATTAGGGAAAATAGAAGATATACCTAGAATTGCAGAAGATAAAAGAATTGACTTAATAATAATAGCTATCCCTTCGCTGAAGTATGAAGAAAAATCTCAATTAATTGATATTTGTAAACAAACTAAGTGTAAATTAAAAATAATACCAGGTATATATGAAATTATATCAGGAAAAGCAAGTGTTAGTAAAATAAAAGATGTTGAATTAGAGGATTTGTTAGGAAGAGATCCAATTGTCCTTGATAATGAAGGAATTTCTGACTACTTAACTGGAAAAACAGTTTTAGTGACTGGTGGTGGTGGTTCAATAGGTTCGGAGTTGTGTAGACAAATTGCAACATTTAATCCTAGTAAATTAATTATATTTGATATATATGAGAATAGTGCATATGATATACAGAATGAGTTATGGTCTAAATACCCTAATTTGTATGTTAAGACTTTAATAGGTTCTATAAGAGACGAAAAGAGATTAAAAGAAATATTCGATGAATATAAAATAGATGTAGTTTTTCATGCTGCAGCACATAAACACGTACCATTAATGGAAGATAGCCCTAAAGAGGCTATAAAAAATAATGTTTTCGGAACATTAAATTTAGCAAAAGAGGCTGATAAACATAGCGTGAAAAAATTTGTTATGATATCAACAGATAAGGCTGTTAATCCTACTAATATAATGGGAGCTACAAAAAGATTATGTGAAATGATAGTTCAAGCAATGAATAAAGAGAGTAAAACAGATTTTGTTTCTGTTAGATTTGGAAATGTACTTGGTAGCAATGGATCTGTAGTTCCTTTATTTAAAAAACAAATTGCTGAAGGTGGTCCTGTGACTGTTACTCATAAAGATATTACAAGATACTTTATGTTAATTCCTGAAGCAGCTCAATTAGTACTTCAAGCAGGGGCTTTTGCTAAGGGCGGTGAAATATTTGTTCTAGATATGGGGAAACCAGTAAAAATATATGATTTAGCATGTGATTTAATAAGATTATCAGGATTTGAACCTAATAAGGATATTAAGATTAAATTTACTGGACTTAGACCTGGCGAAAAGCTTTATGAAGAACTATTAATGAGCGAAGAAGGTTTAGGTAATACAACTCATAATAAAATATATATTGGTAAACCAACATTTGAAAGCATGGGTGAATTACAAATAAAACTTAATATGTTAGAAGATTTATTAAAAGAAAATGCGAATGATAAGATAAAAGATATGATGGAAGAAATAGTGTCAACATATCATAGAGTAGATAAAAATGAAGTTGCAATTGATAAATATAAATAAATATTTATAATTATAAGGAACTATAGAAATATAGTTCCTTATAAATTAATTAGGTAGAATGGAGAAACTATGATAGAGATTTTAATTAATGAAAATGAAATCAATATTATTGAAAAGGGCGAAGAAAAAATTATAGATAAAAAAAATATAGACTATAACATTAGTGAAGAGTTTGAAAAGTTAATTAGTAAACTAGAGTCTAGAAAAATATCTGGAATAGGAATAGAAAATATGTATATCTATGACGATATAGAAATTTATAATTTTGCTCGAGGAACTATTTGTAATAGAATAAGAAATATTTTGAATAAATTTTTGTTGATTGAAGATATAGTTAAGAAATATGAAGGCAATAACATAAAAGTGTATACAAATGACTCCATATATAAATATATATGTGAAAAAATATTTAATTTAAATTGCGAAGAGATAACTGAAGATTATGTAAAAAAAACAGATAAGAGGAAAATAATAGCTAGAATTTTTAGAATAATAAATGGATTTTTATATTTATTTAAATTTAAATTAACAAATAGGACAAAAGAAAAAGTTCTATTTATGACTCATGCAAGTGATATTAATAGTATAAAAATAGACAATGAAATAATAAATTATGACTGTCAATTTGGAAATGTATTAGAATCATTAAAATCAGAAAATAAGGCCTTTAGAATTCAATATTTAAATAATGATTCAGTATTAGATAAATCTACGAAAATTGGAAGGGATTTTTTGCCCTTTGAGAACTTTTTGATTTTAAAGAAAACTTTATATAAAAATAAAATAGATAATAATAAGATTATTAATAAATTGAATTTATTAAAAGAACTTGACTTTTATGTAGCTGGATATAACCTATATAATCTTTTTAATGAATTTTTATTTAGTAATTTGATAGAAATATATAATAGCTATATATATGAAATTTATGCATCTGAAAAATTTATTAAGTTTTTAAAAGTTGATAAAATTATATGTACTGACGAAGCAGATAGGGCAAGATGCTTTATTTATTCTGGTAATAAATTAAAAATACCTACTTTTGCAGTGCAACATGGTATAATTACAGATGCATCAGTTTCATATTTTATTCCATCGGAGGATAGAATTTATATTCCTATGAATACTTTTGTATGGGGAGAAGAATTTAAGGATAAATTAATACAAAGAACAAAAGTTTATAATAACAATAATACTCTAGTTGTAGGACAGGTTAGAACAGATTATCTATATAAAAAAATAAATAAATTAAATTTAGATAAAAGTAGTAATAATAAATTAAGGATATTATATGCTACACAATATATTGAGGAATTAGCAAGAGAAGCAACAGAATTTTTATTTAGTACCTTATCTAATTATGAAAGAGAATATGAGATTATTATAAAATTACATCCGAATGATTCTTTTTATAGAATGTACCAGGAAATGGCTAACAAATATAATATAAAAAATATTAATATAACTAAAGATATGGATATATATGATGCTATTATTTGGTCTGATGTAGTTGTAAGTGTACATTCAACTATAAATTTAGAATCAGCAATATTAGATAAACCTTCTATATGCTTACTTTTAAGCAATTATTGGGATCAAGGAAATTTTGTTAAAAATAATATATCTAAAGGTGCTGAAAATGAGAAAGAACTTCTTTGTTTACTTAACAATATAGATTGGACTGTAGATGAAGAGTATATTAAGAGAAATTTTTATAATATTGATGGATTAGTTTCAGAGAGGATTAAAACAGTAATTAATATGTATTAAAGGAGTTTATATGAACAATAAAGAAAAGTATTCAATTTTTTGTGAAGAGTTTAATATTAATATATTTTGTCAACCATGGTGGTTAGATGCTGTTGTAGGTGAAGATAATTGGAATGTTGTATTGAATGATAAAGGTGGAAAGATTTTAGGTGCTTTACCATATTCATATAATAAATCTAAACATGGATTAATAATAAATGAAGGGAAATTAACTCAAAAAAGTGGTATATATATAAATTATCCTAAGAATCAAAAGTATACTTCTAGGTTGGCTTTTGAAAGAAAAATAATCAATAATTTAATAGAGGGTATTGAGAAAAATGACATAAAGAGTTATTCTCAAAATTTTGATTATTCGTTCACTAATTGGCTACCATTTTATTGGAAGGGATATACTCAGACAACTAGATATACCTATGTAATAGAGGATACAACTGATTTTGATAATATATATAGTGAAATAGATTCTACTACAAAGAATCTTATAAGAAAAGCTGAAAAAATTGTTGAAGTCAAGAGTAACTTAGATATCGAAGAATTTTACAAAATTAATACAATGACTTTTGAAAGAAAGAATATGACTATCCCATATGATATTAATTTATTAAAAAGAATAGATAAAGAATGTGGAAATAGAAATTGTAAAGAAGTTTTATATGCCATAGATGAATACAATAATATACATGCAGCAATATATTTAGTATGGGATAAAGAAAGCATGTATTATTTATTAGGAGGAATAAATCCAGATTTCAAAAGTTCTAATGCTACATCATTATTATTATTGGAAGCAATAAAACTAGCATCTAATATGGGATTAAAGTTTGATTTTGAGGGCTCAATGAATAAGGATATAGAGAAATTTTTTAGCACTTTTGGAGGAGTACAAAAACAATACTTTACAATAGCTAAAGAATTTAAATTTGATTTAAAAAAATCAATAGTAACATTTATAATGGGTGCACCTAAATTGAAAAAAATGATTAAAAAAATTATAAGATAAAAGAGGTATTTTATGATTTGGATAGATATAAAAAAAGATGAGTTTATCATTGAAAAGAAATATACATTTGATCTAATATTTTCTACTTTAGGATTAAGTTATGACTTTTATAAAAATGATAATTTAGTAATGGAAGATGATATATTAATATGTTATTCTCCTATATTAGAAAAAAAAATGCATAATAAATTTATATGGATTAAAGAAAGTAATAATTTATTTTCAAAGGATTATTTAAAATGCCCTCCAAAATATAATGTAAAATTATTTAACTTAGATTATAAAATAAAATCTATTAGTGATATCATATCTATATTTTCTAATGAAGATAAATTATTTGATAAAAAAGATAATGGATTTTATGTTTATGCAGATATAATTTCAGATATATTCTTTATGGTTTCAAGATATGAGGAAATTATTGTGCAACAAAAAGATAATCACGAAAGATTTTTGCTAGAAAGTTCAATTGCATATAAATTCAAATTTTTAAATAGACCAATTGTAAATGAGCAAATGGAATTTGTTATGAGCTTAATTAAAAAATTAGATGAAAAAATGGAAAAAGAAAATAAGCTAGGTAATAAGGATTTTGTATTTTTCTTAAGCCATGATATAGATTCAATATTAAAATATAGAGATAAATTTGTTAGAACTATAGGAAATAAAATATTAAGAGAAAAAAATATTAAAGCTTCATTTGAAACTTTAAGTAATTATTTCAAATCTTTGAGAAGTATTGAAAAAGATCCATTTTGGAAATTCGACTATCTAGCATCTATTGAAGAAAAATATGGTATATCAGCTTCTTACTACTTTATGTCTGGTGGAGTTACAGGAAAAGATAATTACTATAATATAGATAATAAATTATTAAGAGAGGTTTTTAATAGAATAAATAAAAATTGCAGCGAAATTGGTATTCATGGAAGTTATAATAGCTATAATGATTTTAATTTATTAAATTCAGAAAAAATAAGATTAAGTAAATATGCAGATGTAGTAGGAATTAGACAACATTATTTAAGATTTGAAGTGCCTAATACATGGAATGTACAAGAAAAGTGTAATTTAAAATATGATACTACGTTAGGATATGCTAAATTTGCTGGATTTAGAGCAGGAATTTGCACACCGTATAAACCCTTTAATGTTCTAAATAAGACTGTAATTAATATTTGGGAAATACCATTGATAGTTATGGATGGGACTTTGTCAGAAGCACAATATATGGGATTAAGTCCTGAAGGTGCTATAGAATATGTTAGAGAACTAATAAAAAAAATTATAGATGTTAATGGCGTATTTTCCTTTTTATGGCATAATTCAAGTTTAGATGAAACTTCTATATGGAAAGAGTGGAAAGATGTGTATGAAGAAATAATAAGTTATTGTATTTCAAATAATGCATTAGCAATTTCTGGAGAAAAGATTGTAAAAATATATGAGTAGATGAGTACAAAGTTGTAAAGGGAGTTGAAGGCAAACACATGAAGACATTAAAAAAAGACTATTACTATATTATTATAGGAGTATTATTAGAAGTATTAGCAATATATACATTATGGGGTTCAGAAGCTAAGCTAACTTTGGTAGCAGCAGTAATTGGAATTCCATTTACTCTTTTTATAATATGGTATATGAGTAAATCTTATGAAAATACAATTTTAGCGTCCTTTTTTAGCATATTTTTATTGCCTTTGGGGGGGTATATTTTTTTAAGGCTTGGATTATTAGATAGTCAATGGATATTCTATTCAATCTATTACATAGGAATTTTATTTTTTCTTATAAAAAATGGAATGTTTAAGAGAATAAATAGTGATAAAAATATAATTAAAAATAAATATATAAGATTAATTATTATTGTAATGATTATTTTAAATTTATTTTTTGCTTATAACAGACAAGTTTCCTTAATGATAATATTATTATCATTTTTACCATTTATATTTTTATTCTATGTGGTAAGAACCTCATATTTTGATGATAAGAAGGAATTTTATAATAAAATATTAGAAGCAACTATTATTGGATCATTAGTATCAGTTGCACCAGATTTTATTTATTATATGCTATCATTAATTAAAGGAAGCACTGAAAAATTATATGGACCTTTAGGGTCTAATGCTATTTTAGCATATTCATTATTAATGTTTGTTATAGTATTAGGGAAATGGGCTAAGGTAGATGGAATAAAAAATAGATGGACACTTTATGTAATTGGGTTTAGTTTATCTATAGGGATTCAAAGATCAAGAGGAGCATTAATTGCTATTTTTTCAATCTTCATTTTATATTTGATTTTTAATATTAAAAATTGGAAAAAGTATGGTGTAGTATTCTTAATAGTTGGAATTATGGTTACAGCTAACGTAGCTTCAAGAGCTGATGTTTCAGATGAGGATACTATTAATGAAATTCATACAATAATTGATAAACCTAGTGATGAAGCTAATGTAGGAACTGGAAAAATAAAAGAAGTAATTGTTAAAATAATTGATACTCAAAGCAGAACAAGACAGATTATATGGAAATCTGCATTGGAAATTACTAATGATTATAAATATACAGGTGTAGGTTTAGGAAATTTTAAATACTTCTTTAATGAATATTCTGGAACAAGTAAATCTTATATTGATGCTCATAATTTATTGATGAACTTCTCAGCAGAATTAGGACTTCCTTTTATGATTTTAGCTTTAGCATTAATAATAAAAATGGGTATAGATGCTTTAATTGGTTATTTTAAAGAAAGAGGTAAAGTACGTTTAACATACTTATCACTAGGGATAGTTGTAGCTATATTCTTTATATATGGTAACCTGACAGGGATTGCATTCAATTTTACAGGGGAAATATATAGTTTTTCTAGTACATTTATGATGTTATTTATATTGTTTTACATGGACTATATTAATGAATTTGTTTAGAGGTGTAAATTATGAAGATTTGTTTTCTAGGAGATGCGGGAAGCATACATACAAGACGATGGATAGAATTTTTTAGAGATACAGGAAACGATGTTCATCTAATATCATTTAGGCATGCTGATATTGATGGAGTCAAGCTTTATTATATGGGAGATTCAATTAATATTGATAGTGAGGGAGGTAATAAAGCTTATCTTAAAAAAATTTTTGTCATTAAAAAGATAATAAAAAAAATCAATCCTGATTTAATAAATGCACATTATTTAACTAGTTATGGATTTATTGGAAGTTTAGTTAAGGGGAATATACCTTTCGTTGTATCAACTTGGGGGACTGATATTTTAGTAACACCGAAGAAGAATATAGCGTATAGATTACTAACAGAGTATGTTTTAAAGAAATGTGATTTGGTAACGTCTGATTCAGATTATATGAGCAAAGAGATAATAAATTTAAAAGCTGATAAAGATAAAGTACTTACAGTACCAATGGGAGTTAGTTTATCTGATATTAATATAAATAATATTAAAGAGGATAGAGATAAAGTGTTTTTAAGTATGAGAACATTATGTGAAAATTCTAATATAGAATGTATTTTAGATGCATTTAAGATAGTTTTAGAAAAGTATAGTGATTCTAAGCTTATAATTACTAATTCAGGAAGTACTGAACAGGAAGTTTTAAATTATATTAAAAAATTAGGAATAGAAAAGAATGTTGATTTTCAAGGGTTTATTAATAGAGAACAGCTTTTTTCCTTATTGAATGATGGATTAACATTTGTATCAATACCTACTTCAGATTCTACATCTGTAACTCTTTTAGAAAGCATGATTTGTGGAAGTTTTCCTATAGTGTCTGATTTGCCCGCTAACAGAGAGTGGATAGAAGATGGAGTAAATGGTCTTATATTACGCAAATTTGATGTTAAAGAATTAAGTGAGCTTATGATAAGAACTATTGAGGATAAAGAACTTATAAAGTCTTCAAGAAAGATTAATAAAAAAATTATTGAGGAAAGAGCTATATGGGAAGATAATATGAATATGGTTATGAATTCCTACAATAAGATATTAAAATAGAAGTAGGCTGTATCTAAAAATGTTTTTAGATACAGCTGTGTTTTTATTTTGATATTATATTAGTTATTATATCAGCGGCATTTCCACTACCAAAGACCATTATTGGTTTATTTTTAGGAGAAAAATTATTTATAGCATCCTTAATTTTTTCAATATCGCTACCAACCAATATATTCCAACCATTTTCAACGGTTTCAATCCATTCAGTTTCATCTCTCATAGTTATGCAAGGAATTTCTAAGAAATAGGCTTCTTTTTGAATTCCACCACTATCTGTAACTATTTTTTTAGCATTATTCATTAGTTTTATCATATCTAAATAGCCTACAGGTTCAATAATCATAATTTTATCAGATATTTTAAGGTTGTAATCTTGTATAAATTTCTTTGTCCTTGGATGTAATGGAAGAATAATATTTTCATTAGATTCATTTAATGCTTTTATTATATTTGAAAGTCTATTAACATCATTTGTATTTTCGGCTCTATGAATTGTTGATAAAATATAATTTTTAGAATTTAATCCTAATTCAGAAAGTATATTAGATTTAGTTTCTGCTTTTTCTTTGAATAGGTTAATTGCATCAAACATAACATCACCTGTATTATATACACCATTAATAATACCTTCATTTTTCAAGTTATCTACAGCAGTATTTGATGGAACAAATAAATATTTAGATATATGATCAGTCAATATTCTATTTTGTTCTTCAGGCATATTTTTGTTAAAGCTTCTAAGTCCCGCTTCAATATGGGCAACTGGTATTAATAATTTGCTTCCTACTAAAGCACCAGCCAAAGTGGAATTAGTATCTCCATATACTAATATCATATCTGGTTTTTCCTTAAGACAAATTTCTTCAATAGAAATTAGCATTTTACCAGTTTGATATCCATGGTTACCAGAGCCAATTTCAAGATTATAATCAGGTTTAGGAATTTCTAATTCCTCAAAAAATATATCAGACATATTTGAATCATAGTGCTGTCCAGTATGTACTAATATTTCATTATGTTTTTTTCTAAGCTTATTTGAAACGGCAGCAGCTTTAATAAACTGAGGTCTAGCACCAATAATTGTTAAGATTTTCATTTTAATCCTCCTAATTGAATTAGCATATATTTGAACTAATATTATATTAACACAGTTAATATAAAGATAGAATACTTAGTTTATATAGACAATAAACATTTATTTGTAGTATAATTTAATTTAGTTTTAATATTAGAAAAAATATTTTTATATAAATTGCGAGGTATTTATATGAAGAAAAATGTATTATTTATTGCCTATCACTTTCCACCTATAGGTGGTAGTGGAGTACAAAGAAGTTTGAAGTATGTAAAATATTTACCTATAAATGGATATAACCCTATAGTAGCTACAGTAAAAGATGGTCATAATTTTGCATATGATTATGGTATGTTGAAAGAAATTCCTAAGGAAGTAAAGGTATATAGATCTAATTCAGGAGAAATGCTTTGGTTAAGAGATATTGTTGAGAAAGCAAATAATTTACTTGTTAAGTTAAAAACTCCATTTATTAAAAATGATGGACATTCTGATGATAATAAAGAAAAGATTAATGTTAAATATGAAGATTATGAAACTATAAAAGATAAAGTTTTTAGATATCTAGAATTTAATTATTATATTCCTGACACTAAAATTAGATGGTATAAACATGCAATTAAAGACATAAAGAGTAGAATATTAAAAGAAAATACTATAGATGTTATTTATTCTACTTCTGCTCCATATACGGATCATTTAATTGCTATGGAAATAAAGAAAAGAACTAACAAACCATGGGTTGCTGATTTTAGAGATCCATGGATTGGTAATGATTCTATAATGAGTAGATATAGCAATGAAAGAATTCAAAAAGAAAAAGAGATGGAGCTAGAGGTTGTTACATTAGCAGACGTAGTTATAAATGTTACAGAGCCAATTACCAATATGTATCAGAAAAGATATCCACAATTTAAAGAAAAATTCATTACAATTACTAATGGATTTGATGGTGGGGATAAGGATTCTATTACAATAAGTAATAATAAAAAATTTAAAATTAGCTATGCAGGTCTGTTGGATTCATCTAGAACACCAAAGAGTTTAATATTAGCTTTGGAAAATATTTCAAATAAAAATCCTGAAATATGTGAAGATTTACTTGTAGAATTTACAGGATATGTATCAGATGATTTAAAATCAATGATAGGTAGTTCAAAAGTTGCTAATAATATAAATATTAACTCTTATGTAGAACATAAAGATATACTAAATATTATGGCTAATTCAAATATTAATTTAATTATATTGCCTGATATTGAGGAGAGTAAAGGGGTTTTTACAGGTAAAATTTTTGATTACATATTAGCTGAAAGACCAATTTTGGGAATAATGCCTGAGGATGGTGTTGCTGCAAAATTAATAAATGAAAATAATATTGGTTTGGCTGTTAATCATAATGATATAGACAAAATAGAATATTTTATAGTAAAAGAATATAAAAAATATAAAAATTCTATTGATGTAAATACTGACAGTATTAAAAAATGTTCACAGTTTGATAGAAGAAACTTAACTAAGCAATTAGCAGATGTATTTGATAGCTTGACTTAAATTATATATTTTTAGTTAATAAGTTTTAAAGGAAGATTAAGATGTTTAATGAAATTATTAAGAGGATATTTGATTTTACAGCGTCCTTAATAGGTTGTATAATATTGACTCCAGTTTTTATTATCATTTCTATATTAATTAAACTAGATTCTAGAGGACCTGTTTTTTTTAAGCAAAAAAGAGTGGGGAAGTATGGAAAAGAGTTTGAAATTCTTAAATATAGAACAATGGTAGTAGATGCGGAAAAGTTAGGAAAACAGATTACTGTAGGTAAAGATTCTAGAATAACTAAAGTTGGTGGAACTTTAAGAAAGTATAAATTGGATGAATTACCACAGTTATTTAATGTTTTAAAAGGTGATATGAGTTTAGTAGGACCTAGACCTGAAGTCCCAAGGTATGTTGGTCTTTATGATGAAAATGAAAGAAAAGTACTTAATGTAAAGCCAGGAATAACGGATTTCGCTTCAATAGAATACAGCGATGAAAATGAAATACTAGGGACAGTAGAAAATCCTGAAGACTACTATATTAATACAATTATGAAACATAAACTTCAATTAAATTTGAAGTATATAAATAAAAACAATATATTTTTAGATATAAAAATAATATTTAAAACATTATTAAAATGTTTTAAATAAATAATTGAAGGTGATTAATATGAAAAAACTCAATTTTGCAATTATTGGTTGTGGAAGAATATCATACAAACATGTAGAAGGATTATGTGAAAATAAGGATTTAGCTAATTTAGTGGCTACATGTGATGTGAAATTAGAATTAGCGGAAGCTAAGGCTAAAGAATATGTTGAAAAAATGAATGATTCTTCTATAAAGGTTGGAGTCTATGAAGACTATAAGGAAATGCTTGAAAAGGAAGATATAGATGTTGTAACCATTGCCACTGAAAGTGGATATCATGCTGAAATTGCAATTTATTGTATGAACAAAGGAAAACATGTAATAGTTGAAAAACCTATGGCTATGTCAATTGATGATGCTAATGAAATGATTAAAGTTGCAAAAGAAAATAATGTTAAATTATCTGTAGCACATCAAAATAGATTTAATAAACCAGTTCAAAAGCTAAGAGAAGCAGTTGAAGCTGATAAGTTCGGAAGAATAATGAATGGAACTGCTAGAATTCTATGGAGAAGAGACGATAATTATTATAAGCAAGCTCCATGGAGAGGTACTTGGGATTTAGATGGTGGTACCTTAATGAATCAATGTATTCATAATATAGACTTATTACAATGGATGATAGGTTCTGAAGTTGAAAGAGTATATGCAGAGGCTGATACTTTTAGAAATCCAATTGAAGGAGAAGACTTTGGAGCCATAGTAATTAGATTTAAAAATGGAGCTATTGGTATAGTTGAAGGAAGTGCAGTAGTATATCCAAAGAACTTAGAGGAAACTTTAAGTATATTTGGAACTGATGGAACTGTAGTAATAGGTGGTCTTGCTGTTAATGAACTTAAGACTTGGAGATTTGAAGGAGCAGACGAAGAAGCTGTTAAGAAGGATTTACAAGTCGAAATAGATAGTGTTTATGGAAAAGGACATACTCCTTTATTTAGAGATGTTATAGAAGCTATAAATGATGATAGAAAGCCATATGTAAGCGGTGAAGATGCAATTGTTCCTTTATCTATTATTTTAGCAGCATATAAGTCAAGAAAAACTGGAATGCCAGTAAATTTCCCATTTAATAATTTTTCAAGCTCAGATATGAAGAAATAAGTTAAGAAAATTTAAGATTAACTAAATATTTATTAAGAAAATATTAATTGAATAAATACAATTAATTCCATATAATACTAAGTGTACTACTTATATTAGTACACTTAGTATTTTTTATTTTATTCTTCAGGAGGAATAGGTATGAAGAAATCAACATTTTTAGCTGTTGGTGCTGTTATTTTAGCTTTTTTTATAGTATCAGCCTTTGGCAAGAGGGAAAAGTTATATGAAAAAAAAGAAAACTTTAAAAAGCCTGAAGAGGCAATAGTTAATTTTATAGGATATATAAATAGTTATGAAACTGTAAAGGAAAAGAATGGTTATTATGAAATTCTACCAAGAGAATTCTTAGAAAGTATATCTAAGAGATACAGATTATATACTGGAACTTTTATGTCATATAAATCTATATTAGGACAAGTACCTGTGCTATATAGTTATGAAATGCAGGAAGTAGATTATAATTCTCTTACATATTTAAAGGAGAATTATGAATATTCCTTTAAGCAGATATCTAATTATAAAAGAGATGAGAATCCAAGGGTATATAGATTAGATGGCTATGGTGTATACAATAGTCATATTGATAAAAGTTCTATTAATGAAGACGGGACTATTAAGAATACTGATGGTTTAGAAGGAGAGCCATTAAGTATATATTTAATAGTTATAAACGAAGGTGAAGGATTTGTAGTTGATTATTATTCAGTAAGTTATCAGTAGCCTAAAGTTGAGGTGAGGTTATGTTAAAAATAGATGCCAGGCTTAGTACTCCAATTTATGAGCAAGTCATATTTGAAATTAAGGAACTTATACTTAAAGGAGTCTTTAAAGCAGGAGATAAATTACCTTCAGTTAGGGAGTTATCTACAGTTTTAACTATAAATCCCAATACTGTTAGTAAGGCTTATATTGAGCTTGAAAAAGAGAATATAGTTGAAGTTATAAGAGGAAAAGGTACTTTTATAGCTAGGGATTATAGTGCAAGTATTTCCAAGGAAAAGTTAGATAATATAGTTGCTGATTTTAAGAAAATTATTTTAGAAGCAAATTACTTAGGCTTAGGAGAAAAGGACTTAATTTCATTATTAAGTAAGGAATATAGGCATATAAGGGGTGAAATATAATGTTGGAGTTAAAAGATTACTCTTTTAGTTATGGAGAGTTTAATATATTAGATAATATAAACTTTTCTTTAGATAAGGGAAAGGTATTAGGTATAGTAGGGCCTAGTGGAGTAGGTAAAACTTCTTTAATAAAAGGTATTGTTGGAATTTATAAAGGAACATCAGGAATAGCACTTTATGATGGTGAAGAAATATATGATAATCCAAATGTTAAGAAGAAAATAGCCTTTGTGCCAGATGAACATAGTAGCTTTTATTTAATTACATTAAGAGAAATAGTTAAGTTTTATAAGGGATTATATCCTGATTTTAATGAAGAAAGATTTTATAGTATAAATAAGATATTTAAGATTCCTCTTAATAAAAGATTTTTACAGTTATCTAAGGGTATGAAGATGAGGGTAAATTTGATGATAGCTTTTTCTTTAAATGCTGAATTATTAGTTTTAGATGAACCAACTTCAGGTTTAGATCCAATATTAAAAGAAAAGGTTCTGAAGATAATAATGGAGGAAGTATCAAGTGGTAATAAATCTGTTATTATTAGTTCACATAACTTAACAGAGTTAGAAAGAGTTTGTGATGATGTATTAATATTAAATGAGGGAAAGGTTGAGTATCATAATACCTTAGATAATATAAAGAAAAATATTAAGAAGATACAAATTGCCTTTGATATGCCTGTATATGAAGAAGATTTATATTTCCCGGGAATATTTAATATTTCTCAAGTTGGAAGGGTATTTACAATAGTAATAGAAGATAATGAAGAGAAGTTTATAGATTATGTTAAGAAGTTTAACCCTTTATTTATAGAAGAAATAGATTTAAGTTTAGAAGAGGTGTTTATAAATAGGATAGAAGGGAAGGTTAGCAATGAAGAAATATTTAAATAATAATTTATTTTATCAAGGAGATGCTAATATCTTTCTTCCATTATGTATGGTGTATATATCAACTTTTATATTGTTTTTAATATTAAGTAATAATTACTTTAGTTTTCAAATAAGTAGCTATTTGTACAACCAAACAGATAGTAAATTTATTTTTTCTGTTGAAGGAGTACTGCTATTAATTGCTTATATTGGAATTGTATATATGATAACAGTTGGTATTTTCAAAAGAAAAAAGTGGTGTACTTTTTTAGCAGGACCATTTTCAAGAATAGATATTAGAAAAAGAGAGCTTATTATAATGGTAATTTCAGTTCTAATATTTATTGGAATGTATTTATCTATAATTATTAAAAATTATATTCAGTATCAAGATATTTTAATATATATAAATGATTTTTATATAATGGTGTTGTTAGATGTTATAAGAATAATTAGTTTATCATCTATAATCATAGGAGTTATAGCGGTATTAGATAGTATTTTTTCAAATCTTTATTATTTAATTGCAGCAGGAGTTATTTCTTTTATATATTTAATTTTCTTATTAATTAACTTTGATCCACTGCTTAGCTATTATTCTTATGGCCAATGGAGAGGGTTAAGATATGTTTATAATGGATTAATTGAATATATAGGTGGTATAAGCATAGGAAATACTGTAACAGCTTTACAGATTATATTTATGTCAATTATTTTTATAATAATTGGGATTCTACTAATTTTTATCTCTAAAATATTAACAAATAAAATGCTAGTGGAAAATATGAATGAAGGAATAATTTTAAGCTTTCCTAAAAAAATGGCAAAATTTATTATGATGACTTTAGGTGGAGTGTTAAGTGCACCATATATAAGTGCTCTCATAGATGAGATATATTTTAAAAATAACTTAGGAGTTTATGAGATAGCCATTTTAAAAGTGATAATAATAATTGCAGTAAGTATAGCAACATATTATATATTTAGAAACTTTAAAAAAGTAAAGAAGGATGTATACTATTAGAAGTGAAGAATTAATAGCTAAGAAGTAATAGATAAGTAGGAAAGTAATATATAACACAACATCAAATAAACTTAAGGACAAGACTAAATGTATTAATTAAAGAGTTCTTAGTTTTCCTTAGCACTTTATGTTAAGCTTCTAATCTTCATTAATATAAATAATATTAAAGGAGCTGTCGCAGCAGCTCCTAAATTAAAAATGTAGAATGTAAAATGTAGAATTATTGATGTAATTCCAAAGGAATTACTAAAAAGATATATATTTTAGAAACTCCTAAGGGAGTTTCTTCTTTAATTTTACATTTTTCATTATTCATTTTACATTGTGCGACAGCCACTTTGGTTATCTATATGTAATTTTAAGTTAGAATAGTAATTAAAAGAGGAATATAAGAGTCAATACATAATATATAATTTAAACTTGCACTTAAACCTCTATTACTTGTTACTCAAATTCTGGTTCTTGCTCTTCCTTATCTGTAATTGTAAATATAATATAGCTAAATACTATAGCAAGTACTGTTGGAATAAACCAACCAAAACCAAATTCAGCTAAAGGAATAAAGTTTAAGTTTATTCCAGGAATAGCAAATAAAATACCAAATACTAATGATGTATAAACACCAACTTTAACTGCTTTATTGTTGTTAATATATTTAGATAAAAGTGCAGTTCCTATAAGAGTAATTGAAACAGGATAAAGTATATTCAAAATTGGAACTGATAAAACCACTATATTGTCAACACCAAGAGTAGCAATTCCTAAGCTTACAATTGATATTAATATTGCATTAAGCTTAAAGGATAATTTACCCTTTGATATTCTCTCAAAGAAATTTGCACCTGAAGTTATTAAGCCTATAGAAGTAGTTAAGCAAGCTAGTCCCATTGCTATACCTATAATAACTGGTCCCATATTTCCTAAAATACTTTTAGAAATTAATATTAATAAACTAGTTTTACTTATTTCAGGTGAAGCTAGTCCAATTGTTTGCGCACCTATGTAAGTTAATCCACCATATACAAAAGCAAGTCCTAATATAGCAACTAAACTTGATTTCATAATCATTGTAGGCATTTCCTTATCTTTATAGCCCTTAGATTTTAAAGAGCTTGTTATCATTCCAGCAAATAAAAGGGCAGCTATAGCATCCATTGTTTGATATCCCTCTAGTAAAGAATTAGGGAAAACATTAATTGCATTAGTTTCTACAACATTACCAATAGGCATAACTAAGCCTTTAACTATTAAAATAAATAATAGTATCATTAGTGAAGGTGTTAAGTATTTTCCAATAGTATCAATTATTGAAGTTTTTCCTAAAACAAAATATAAATTAATTAGGAAATATATAGTCATTGCAATAAAAGGAGATACATTACTGAAAAATGGGTTTATTGTTAATTCAAAAGTAGTTGCAGCAGTTCTAGGAATTGCAAGCATAGGTCCAATTGCTATAAATAATATAGCTGTAAAAATAATAGCAAACTTTGGACTTACATTATTTGCAATAGACTTAAAGCTTCCATCTCCTTTAGAACAAGCCATTATTGCTAAAAGTGGTAATCCTACTCCAGTTAAGATAAATCCTATAATACCTAAAAGGTATTGATCTCCTATTGTATTTCCTAAGAATGCAGGGAAAATTAGATTTCCAGCTCCAAAAAACATTGAAAATAGAGCAAAACCTACTATGATAGAATCTTTTGTGCTTTTATTCATTCTTTATCCTCCGTAATTTACAAGATTATTTAAAATTTAGTAAAAAAATATATAAATTTTTATTTAAATATTTAATAATACTGAAATATATTATCATAATGTTAGAAAACCTTCAATGGAATAATATATTAAAAAATATTTGGAAAAGCTGATATAATATATTTATTAATTATTTTAGGAGGCCTCTTATGTTATTAAAGGAAGTTGTAAGTTTATTAAATGGATTATCTTTATTAAAAGATGGAGAATTTACTAGTTTAGGTCTTGCAGTTGCAGATTGTGATGAAAAAATTCTCACCTTTATTGAAAGTGAAAAATATATTAAAAGTTTAAGTAATAAGATAAGTGCTTTAATTACAACTAAAGAGTTAGGTGAAAAGCTTAAAAGTAGATATGGTATTATTATTTCAGATAACCCAAGGATGGATTATTTTAAGTTACATAATATATTATCTACTAAAGAAGGATATAAGAGAAAAGACTTTAATACTATAATTGGTGAAGGATGTAAGATAAGCAAGTTATCATCAATAAGTGAAAGCAATGTTGTAATTGGTAATAATGTTATTATAGAAGATTTTGCAGTAATTAGAGAAAATACTGTAATTGGAGATAACAGTATTATAAGAGCTGGTGTTATATTAGGTGGAGAAGGCTTTGAATATAAGAGAGTTGATGGAATAATAATGAATGTAAATCATTGTGGTGGAGTAATTATTGGAAATAATGTTGAAATCCAATATAATTCTTGTATAGATAAAGCCCTTTATACTTGGGATAATACCATTATAGGAGATTACTCTAAGCTAGATAATTTGGTGCACATAGAGCATGGAGTAAAAATAGGTAATAGATGTTTAATTGCTTCAAGATCTACCTTTGGAGGAAGAACAGTATTAGGTGATGATTCTTGGGTAGGATTAGGTGCAACTATATCTAATGCACTTATTTTAGGTAATAATGTTAGTATAAGTCTAGGCTCAGTTGTAACTAAGAATTTAAATGATGGAGATAAGGTTTCTGGAAATTTTGCAATAAACCATGATAAATTTATTGAATTTATAAAAAGCATTAGATAGATAAATGTTCAAAATTTATAAAATAGTTCAATTTACTAAAGGTGAATTGAACTATTTATTTTAATATGATAATATAGATATGTTATATTATGTAAAATATATATATATAGATGTGAGGGATAGATATGAAAGTCAGAAAAGCCATTATACCAGCAGCTGGCCTTGGTACTAGATTTTTACCAGCAACAAAGGCTCAACCAAAGGAAATGCTTCCTATAGTTGATAAGCCTACAATTCAATATATAATTGAAGAAGCAGTTGCTTCAGGAATTGAAGAAATATTAATAATCACAGGAAGAAATAAAAAATGTATAGAGGATCATTTTGATAAATCTGTAGAGCTTGAAATGGAACTTGAGAAGAATCATAAAGATGATCTTTTAGAAATGGTAAGAAATATATCAGATATGGTTGATATTCATTATATAAGACAAAAGGAGCCTAAAGGATTAGGGCATGCTATATTATGTGCTAGAGCCTTTGTTGGAAATGAACCATTTGCTGTTTTACTTGGAGATGATGTTGTTGATTCAGAAGTTCCTTGCCTTAAACAATTAATGGATTGTTATAAGGAATATAAGACAACAATCTTAGGCGTTCAAACTGTTAAGCATGAAGATGTAAATAAATATGGAATAGTAGATGGAATTCATATTGAAGATAGAGTTTATAAGGTTAAAAAATTAGTTGAAAAACCATCAGTAGAAGAGGCACCAAGTAATGTTGCTATATTAGGTAGATATATAATTACTCCTCAAATATTTGATATATTACAAAATACAGAACCAGGTAAAGGTGGAGAAATACAGCTTACTGATGCTCTTCAAACTTTAATAGAAAATGAAGCTATGTATGCATACAACTTTGAGGGGAGAAGATATGATGTAGGAGATAAACTAGGTTTCTTACAAGCAACTGTAGAATTTGCACTAAAAAGAGATGATTTAAGAGAACCATTTATGGAATACTTAACAAATAGGAATTGGAAAAATAAATAAAAAATGGAGCTGTCGTATTAAAAATTAGTGCACAGCTCCTTTTTGGGGGAAAACAAATAAATCCCAGACTTTAAAAGTCTAGGATTTATGAGAAAATATTTTTTGTGCCTATAAAAAATATTACGAAAAAATTACACTTTAAAACAAAAGGTTTATCAGCTAAAACTTTCTTTTCATATTGAATAAATAGAAATATTCAAGTAGAAGGTTCCTTTGCGCAAGTGAAACAAAACATGAATTTCAGAAGATTTATGTGCTAAAGAAAACTTCATAATTAAGCTTTTAAAAACCTTTTTTCTTAGGAGTATTAAAATGCTTTTTTTAGATATGTGATAATTTTATTCTGAGAAATTGAAAGAATCTCTTTTAAATATAGAAGAAGAGCTATCGCTAGCAGATTTTATTACCCGCTAATGTGACAGCTCCATTTTTTAATATTTTTTAGATACCAGAGTTGATATAGAAAGTATTACTATCATAGTTATTATTATTTTTAATGAAGAATAATAGCAATCTACTAAATTCATAAATTGAAAAGTAATAAATGAGATTGTTATCCCAATTAACAAAGCTTTAGTTTTTAAATCAGTAGTAGATTTGACATATTTATATAATGTAAATAAAGTGAATAAAAGAAATAACACAAAGAGGATTGTTCCTAATATACCTAACTCACTTTGCATCTTTAAAAAAATATTATGAGGATGTTCTGCTTTATAGCTACCATGGATTACTATATCTGGATTATGATATACATAGTTAGGATATTTCACAGCAAAATTATCATAACCTATACCAAATAAAGGATTGTCTTTAATCATAAGTTCAGCAGATTTCCAAATTTTAATCCTACTACTATTTTGATCAGGATTTAATATATCTAATATTCTATAACGACTTTCTGGAATAATAAACATTATTATAGGAAGGACTATAGAAAGAATTAAAGCTCTTTTATCATATATTACTGCGATTAATAAAGCACCTATAAATAAAGCTAATAATGCATTTCTTGATTGAGATAAGACAATATTTATAGTAAGTAGTATTAATGAAGATAAAAGTATTATTTTCTTTTTCTTTTCATTTTCGTTAAAGAATAATAGTAATGCTATAAAAATTGATAAAACTGTATAAGCACCTAAATTATTTGGGTTTTCTAGAAAAGATGATATTCTATGTTCATCGCTTAATTGAATATGTGATAATTTTAAATTAATTAATTGAATAATACTTATAACTCCTGAAAGAGATGCAACACCTAGAAAGGAAATCATAATTGCATTAAACTTTTCTTTAATTTTTAATTTGTAAGCTATGGAATAATAAATAAAAATATACATAGAAAATCTAATACTTCCAATTAAGGCAATTCTTTTATCTTCGGCTACTATAGTTGACATATACATAACTAGATTTAACAAAGCTAAGGATATAAAAATTTTATCTTTAAATAATAAATATAAGGTTTGTATAAAATTTTTTCTTTCATTTTTAAAAAGGAGTAGTCCAAATACTTGAACAATAAATAGTAAGTATAAAATTAAATCGGAATTTATAGAACCATAACTAGGTAATAGTGGATACAAAACTATAAATAATAAAATCAGACTATTTAATACTACTTTATATGCTTTCATAACTTTTAACCTCATTTTCTTAATATTAATTTATGAAAAATAAAGAACTCCTTTTAAAAGGAGTCTTTATTACCTTGGAATAAATCCAATTTTCTTTTGCATTTTTCTAAGAGTCTTCATTGAAACATAGCTAGCCTTTTCAGCACCTAGCTTATATATTTCCTCTAAAGCTTTCTTATCCTTAAGGATTTCATTAACCTTATTTTGAATTGGCTCCAATTCAGAAACAATAGCATCAGCTACATCTTTCTTTAAATCAGCATATCCTTTTCCTTTATAATATTCAACTAGCTCTTCAGCAGTAGTTTTCTTAATTGCAATTAATATATCTAATAGGTTTTTAACTCCTGGTTGCTCATCAGTATAATTAACAACTCCAATGCTATCAGTTACAGCACGAGCTACCTTTTTTCTAATTACTTCAGGTGGATCCATAATTAATATATAAGCATTTGGATTATCATCTGACTTAGACATCTTCTTAGTAGGTTCTTGAAGGCTCATAACCTTTGCCCCTATCTTTGGAATATATGGATCAGGTATCTTAAATGTTGGGCTATATACATTATTAAATCTATTTGCTATATCTCTAGCTAATTCTAAATGCTGCTTTTGATCTTGACCAACAGGTACTAAATCTGCATTATATAAAAGGATATCAGCTGCCATTAAAACTGGATAAGTAAATAGTCCGGCCCCTATGGAATCACCATACTTTTGAGATTTATCTTTGTATTGAGTCATTCTTCCTAATTCACCCATGTAAGTGTTACAAGTTAAAAGCCAAGCTGCTTCACTATGAGCTGGTACATGAGATTGTATAAATAAAGTATTCTTCTTAGGATCAATGCCTGCAGCAATATATATTGCAAGAACTTCTAAAGTTCTTTGTCTTAAATCCTTTGGTTCCTGTCTAACTGTAATTGCATGTAAATCAACTACACAAAAATAACAATCAAATTCATCTTGTAGTTTAACCCAATTTTTAATAGCCCCTAGGTAATTTCCTAAAGTTAATTGACCAGAAGGTTGAATTCCACTAAAAATAACCTTCTTTTTCTCTATATTATTTTCCAATTAAAGCACTCCTTTCATTTGTGCACATTAATTACTACATAACGTAACCATTAACTATATATTAATTATAGGGATGGGAAAAGACCATGTCAATTATAAGATTGCAAAGCAATCTTATATAATGAAGAATGTAGAATGTAAAATGTAGAATTTAGGTGAAAACTCCTTCAGAGTTTTTTAAAATGAAAGAATGAAGCTTCTCTTTTGCATTCGCAAAATCGAGATGAAAAAATGAAATAGCTTATTGCTTACGCAAAATGCGTAATACAAAACAAAAATGAAATAATGAAGAGCCTTTTTGCTGAAGCAAAATTGGCATGAGAAAATGAAAGAATTAAGGATTAAATTCCTTGAGAATTTATAATTTTCATAATTCAGCTTGTCTGAATTATCTCTACAATTATTTCATTCTTTAATTTCTTCATTTTTTCATTTTAAATTTTGCATAGTAAAATCCAACTTTGTTATTGATTTATCAATCTAAATAGATATATACTAATATAGCAATTGTAAATATTTATATTTATTGACTTATATGGAGGTGATTAATATTAGTTATATAGAGTTCCATAATTTATCTAAGAAGTATAAGAATGCTGATAAGTATGCACTTAAAAATACAGATTTTAAAATTGAAAAGGGTGAATTTGTAGTAATACTTGGGCCTAGTGGAAGTGGTAAATCAACTCTTTTGGATTTAATCTGTGGCTTTGAGGATATAACTGAAGGGAAAATAATAGTAGATGGTAAAGTAATTAATGATATAGAGCCTAAGAATAGGGATGTTTCTATGGTTTTTCAAAACTATGCTTTGTATCCACACTTAACTGCTTATGAAAATATTGCTTTTGGAATGAAGATAAGGAAGGAAAATAAAAAGGAAATTCATAGAAAAGTAATGTGGGCCGCTAATATATTAAAGCTTCAGGAGTGCTTAAAGTCTAAGCCTAAGAATTTATCAGGTGGACAAAGGCAAAGAATAGCTTTAGCTAGGGCTATGGTTAGGAATCCTAAGTGCTTTTTAATGGACGAACCTTTATCTAATTTAGATGCTAAGCTTAGGAATTCTACTTCAAATGAAATTAGAAATTTGCATAATGAATTAAATGCAACCACTATATATGTTACTCATGATCAAGTGGAGGCCTTATCTATGGCTGATAAGATAGTTATATTAAATAATGGAGAAGTTCAGCAAATAGGAAGTCCTTTCGAAATATATAATAACCCTAGTAATATATTTGTAGCAACTTTTATTGGTAGACCTCAAATTAATTTAATAGATGTAATTATAGATGAAGATCATATAATTATAGGAGACTCAATTAAATTTAGTAAACCTAAGGAGTTCAATGATTTAAATAAAGGAAAATATATAATTGGCATAAGATCTGAAGATACTATTAAGGTAGATAATCCTAATGAAGAATATTTTCAAGGAACTGTAGAAAAAATCGAGTATCTTGGAAGTGAAACAATTTATTATCTTAGACATAATGATATTAAGGTTACTTTAAAGGATTATAAGGTAAATAATATAAAAATAGGGGATAGAATTAATATTGGTTTTAATTTTAGTAAAGCTAATGTTTTTGATATATTAACAAAACAAAATATAAGGAGCAATTAAAATGAAGGCAAAGAAGATAATAGCAAGCTTATTAATGTTACCAATCCTTATGGTTGGATGTAAAAGTAAAGAAGAAAAGAAAACTGATGAAATTGGGGGAACAATAAAAGTTGTTACATCTAGAACAGATGCAGATGAATTATTTGCAAAAATAGAGGAAGATTTTAAAAAGCTATATCCAAATGTTGAAGATATAGTATGGGAATCATCTTCAGATTATGACAAGTATATATCAACTAGAATGAATACTAAGGATTATGGTGATGTTTTATTTATACCATTTACTATGAATGGAACTCCTGAAGAATATGAAAATTATTTTGAAGCCTTAGGAAGTGTTTCTGAACTTGAAGAAAAGTATATTGATGTTACAGAAGCAGATTATAATGATATTGCATATGGATTACCAGTTGCTTTAAATAGCTTAGGAATTATTTATAATGAAGAAGTTTTAAAGAAAGCTGGAGTAGAAGAAATTCCAACTTCTACAGAAGAGTTTGTAGAGGCTTGCAAGAAGATAAAAGAAAATACTGATGCTATTCCTTTCTATACAAATTACAATAAGACATTAGGAACTTGGGGAGGAACATTAACTTCTTATGGTGGAGAACAATATAGATCAGAAATGTTAAAGGCAGGAACTGCATTTAAAGAAGGTCAACCAATACGTGAAATAATGGATTTATTCTATGAGTTATCTTCAAATGGGCTTACTGAACCAGATCCTATAACAGGAGACTTTAATAAGTCATTACAAATGCTTGCAGATGGACAAGTAGCTATGATAATGAAGGGCTCTCAAGATGCAAAGATGATTCAAGGTCTTACTTCAAATGATAGTAAAATAAGCATTGCTTCATTACCTGTTAAGTTTAATGGTCAAACAAGTATTGCCTTTGGTGCACCATCAGTAATTGGAATAAATAAAAATAGTGAAAATAAAGCAACAGCTAAGGCATTTTTAGAATTCTTTATTTCAGCTCAAAGTGGATATGCAGAGGACTTAGGTGGAATGTCACCAAGTAAAGAAGATTTAAATGCTGAACAAAAAGAGATTTTTGAAAAGAATAATATAGTTTTAACATCAGCTACAGAAACTCCAGAAATTGATGCTAAGTATGCTGCAATTGCTAATGAAGTAGGTGTTGGAAGATTAACTGATGTACTTCAAAAGGTTATTAATATAGGTTTATATCCAAATCAAAATGAAAGTTATACTGATTATGTAAATTCTTTAGAATCTAAGTGGGAAACTGCAGTAAAGGCAAATGAATAATGTAAATTTCATAAAAAAAGAAAGACAAATTATTTTTCTCTTTCTTTTTTTTCCTATTTTATTATTATTTTTATTTGGATTTTTACCTATAATTGAAATAGTTATATATAGTTTTACATCTTGGAATGGAATATCAAGCACTAAAGAGTTTATTGGCTTTGATAATTATATAAAGGTACTAACAAACCCAACTTATTTTCAAGTATTTAAAAATAGTTTATATTACTTTTTATCTGGAATACTTCAAATAATAATAGCTATGATTTTTGCTATTATGCTATCATCAAAGGTAAAATTTAAAGGGTTTTTTAAAGCAAGCTTTGTTTTTCCAACTCTTATAAGCGGAGTTGCTATATCAATGATGTTTAGAGTGTTTTTTGAGCCAGGGGGAACCTTTGATGCAGCACTTGGAGCCTTAGGTTTTGGAGAGTTTGTACATTATTGGTTAGGGGATCCTAGAATTGTTAATTACACTTTAGCAAGTATATCTCTTTGGAGGTTTACAGGCAGAAGCTTTATTATGTATTTTGGAGCAATTCAATCTATACCTAGGGAATATATAAAGGCTGCAGAAATAGAAGGAGCCTCTGTTATCCAAAAGGTTAGATATGTAATATTACCTAATATACACACAATAATTAAAATAAATTTTCTTCTGCTTATTATAGGTGCTATATCTGTTTTTGAAATACCTATGATAATGACTAATGGTTCTAATGGAACTAGCACATTTTTATTACAAACCCTTAAAACAGCCTTTGAGCAAAAGAAAATAGGACTTGCAGCTGCTATGGCAGTAATAATTTCAATAGTAATTATAATAGCTACAATTATTCAAAAGAAGGTATATAGTAATGATGAAGATGAATATTAAGTCTATAATAGCAAAAATATTAAAATATACTGCTTTAATAGGTTGGACAATAGTAGTATTTTTACCTTTAATAACTGTTATTTTTGGATCCTTTAAAACTTACGATGAATTTACAAGAACTAGTGGAATTACTCCTCCAAATAGTTTTACTTATTTTGAAAATTATATAAAGGCTTTTGTAAATGGGAAAATGCTTATGGGATTTATTAATACCTTTATATTAATATTCTTTGGAGCAATAGGTAGTGTAATTTTAGGCTCAATGGTGGCTTTTGTTATAAGTAGATTTGAATTTAAGTTTAAAAAAGTAATTTTATTTATGTATTTACTTGTATCAATAGTACCTATGGAAATGTCTCAAGTTGCAACCTTTAAAATAGTAGACGCTATAGGTATATATAATACTAGACTTGCTCCAATAATTATATATTTAGGTGCAGATGTTTTAATGGTTTATATTTATATACAAGCTTTAGAAAAGGTTCCAAGAGACTTAGACAAGGCAGCAATGTTAGAAGGAGCAGGATATTTCCAAATATATAGAAAGGTTATATTTCCTTTACTTAAGCCTGCAACGGCAACTGCTATTATGCTTAAAATAATTTCAATATACAATGACTTTTATGTGCCATTTTTATATATGCCTGGTGAAGGGTTAAATACTATTTCAACTAGTTTATTTAATTTCATAGGACCAGCATCTACACAGTGGCAGGTAATTTGTGCTGGAATCGTAATAAGCATAATACCAATGATATTATTTTTTATATTTTTACAAAAACATATTTATCAAGGAATTACATCAGGGAGCATTAGGTAATGAAAAATAATTTTTTTAAACGTATTTATACAGTTATGGAGATTAGAACTGGCTTTGCCACAGGACTTCCAGCTTTAAGTGGTGGATTGTTTGGAGCTTATTTAGCAAAGGATATAAAGATAATACCTTTAATTTTAATGTTTATTGCTGGCTTTAGCTTAAATATAGTTGCTAATATAGCAAATGAAATAAGAGCATTTTTAAAGAATGAAGAAAATGAAGATACCTTTACAGGACACCTAGGAAGTGAAGGTTTAGTTAGGGGAGATGCAAAATTTTTAGATGCAGTAATAGCCTTAATCTTTATGTTAGCCTTAGGCGGAGGTTCTGGGCTTTTAGTAGTTTTAATAACTAAGAATATTAATATTTTAATTATAGGAATAATAAGTGCCTTAGCTGCAATAACTTATTCTCTAGGACCAAAACCTTATATAATTTATCCAGTAGGGGAATTAGTATCTGGAATATTTGCAGGGGGTATAAGCTCCTTTGTATCTGCTTATGTACAGCAAGGTAAAGTAAGTATTGAAATATTTTTATATTCTCTTATAGCTATGATAATGACAGTATTTTTAATGTCTACAAATAATACTTCTGATTATGAAAAGGACAAGGGTATAAGAGTTACCTTGCCACATGTTATAGGCTTTAGAAATTCTATAAAGCTAATAATACCAGAAGGAATAATTATGGTATTAGCTTGGATAATATTATTTTTAACTTCAAAAATAACCTTAATAATATTTATATCAGGGTTACTTATATTTTATTATTATGGATACCTTAAATGGTATAAGGATTATTATAAAATAAAGGAAGTATACAAGGAAATGGGGAAAGAGTGGGGACCTAGACCATTACTTCTTATATATAGCTTTCACTTTATTATGTCTTTAGAATTTTTAATATATATTGTATAGAGCAGGTTGTAACATATTATGCTAAGCCGACCTCGCAAGATCCAAGTCGTCTTACGCATAATATGTTACAACCTTTAAGAACAATATAATTTAATGACTGTAAGTATGCAGGAGGATGATTTATGGTAAGGATAAATTTGAATTTAATAAAGAAAAACCCATTAAGTTTAACTTCAATATTAGCTGATAAACTAGGAGTATTTAAAAAATATAATATAGATATGAATTTATATTTAGATGAAGACTTCTTATTTAATGGAAATATAGAATTTTTAGAAGGTAGATCGGATGCTATGATGGGAGATACAACCTTCTTCTTTTATATGCTTGAAAAGGGTAAAAGAGCTGTTATTACATCAAATTTAACAAGAACTATAAACTTAGTTGGTGGCAGAGATTTACCTAAAAGTTTAGAAGGAATAAGGGTTGGTGTTAATAGAAGTGGACTTTTTAGATTGTTTTTAGAAAATGATTTGAAGGACATTATAAGAAATCCTAAAATTCTTTGGATTAACAATACAAATGAGAGGATTGAAGCCTTAAATAAGGGAGAAATTGATGCTTTAGTTGCAATAGAACCCTTTGTTTCTAAAGTAGTTAATAATGGTGGAAAAGTAATTTGGAATTCAAGAAATAGTGATAAAAATCTAGTTATGTGGTGCTTTGATGAAGATTTTTATAATGAGAATCCTGAAGGAGTTAGAAATTTTCATAGAGCATTAAATGAAGCAGCAGAAATATTTAATAATTCTACTGGAGAAGAAAAGGTTAATTATTTTATGGGCTACTGTGGATTTCCTAAGGCAATAGCAGAAGGCTTTAGAAGCTTTACTTTTGAAATCAATGGAGAATATAAAAAAGAAGATTTTGATTTATGCCAAGAGTGGATGTATAGAGAGGGAGAAATTAAGAAGCTATATAATGGAGAAGAATTAATACAAAATAAATAATGATTGTATTTATATACTTAAATTTCACCTTAGACTTTAAGGTGAAAAAAATCTATTACTAGAAATATAGTGGATAATAGTATTATTAGACTTATTGCCCAAAATGAAAATTTAAATATTAAAAAAATTATTGATAGTAAAACCATTAATGTAAAAAATAATTTTGTAAATTGCATTTTAATTTCTCCTATGTATAATTCTTCTTTAGAGTATTTTGTCCTAATTTTAAAGAATAATACATAAAAGCAATAAAGGTTATATCAAGAAATCTTGATATAACCTTTACTTAAAAACAGAAACTATCTTCTGTTGTTTTGTGCTTTTCTAGCTCTTCTACAATCTGGGCATCTTACAGGTTCGTTATCGAATCCTTTTTCCTTGTAGAATTCTTGTTCTCCAACTGTGAAAACAAATTCCTTTCCACAATCTTTACATATTATTTTCTTATCTTCCATTTATAATTTCCTCCTTAAAATTCATAGGTATAAATTGATAATATCTTCCTTAAGGACATATATGAACTTTAAGGGGACAGATGTATCGAATTTTTCCTAATCATTTAAATATTCAACTATATTATAGCATAATGGGAAAATATTGCAAGGAATATTTCAAAAAATATAAAGAATATTTTTAAATATTTAAAATATTCTAAATAATCCTTAAATATTATCTTGATGAATTATTATGGATTTTTTTCTTATTAAATCTTAAATAATACACTGTAAATACTATTATAGGAAGTAGTACAAAGGCTATTAAATTTACAACCTGTATGTATTTTAATATTTTATATAGGTAAAAATTATTCATACCTAAGAAATTTGATAAAACATAAGTTAGGAAAGTATAAATTCCTATAATTAACGGCTTATTTTTAAATACTCTTTCTAATATTAATAATATGCTATAACTAGATAAAAGATATTTCAGGAAAAATCCAATAACTGTTTGAACTATAAAAAATAATTCTCCAAATTCTAAAAATCCAGCTACTTCTATTCTTTGGCTTAATACAAATTCAGGATAAAAAATATTTGCAGCTCTATATGGACCAAAAGCAGTTATTGCACCTACAAAAGAAATTACTACAAAGGCAATAACAATTAGCCCAGAATAAAAGCTATGTTTAACAATATGCTCACCTTTATCAATAAATTTTATAAAAGGAGTTACTATCATAAAGGAAGATAAGCTTCCTAAAATTAACAAAATCGTAGTAAAGAACTTGGTAGATAATCCATTGCCAAGGACTGGTAGTAAGTGGTTTATATCCTTATACATTTGTGAAAGTATAAAAAATGCAACTCCATTTAATATAAGTACAAAAACATTTATTAATATAAAAATTAGTATTGTACGAACCTTTTTATTAAAAATAAATAGTGAAGGTACTATAAAAAATATTAATGCATACCAAACTGGGGTATCAATAAATAAAGTTGTATGAAGTACATTAGCTTCAACAGCTGCTGATTCAATAGAATTTATAAATAACGCTAATATAAATATAAATAGAAAGAATACTCCTAAAGGCTTTGGAAGTGCTTTAAGAAAAATCTCATTTATATCAGAAGAATCCGTATTTTTATAAATATTAACTATGAAAAGTAACAATGCGATAAAAATTATTCCAGCTATTAAGGAAGCCAGCCATGTATCTCTTCCCCCTATATCTATAAATACTGACATATAAGTCTTAATAGAAATTATAGATACCCCAATGATAAATAATATAAAATGTTTACTAGAAATTTTGTTCATAATAAAACCCTTTCAATTATAGTAATTAAAAACTAAAAAATTAACAAACACACTTTTTTATAATTCCGAATAAAATGAGGAATTATTTCCTTTAGTTTGTAGGAAGATAAATATTATATTTCGGTGACTTGGAGCGAAGCGACGGAACAAGAAATATAATATTTATCTTCCTATAGAAAGTATTAGCTAAAACTTCTAAATATATGAATAAATATGAAAAATAATTTAAAAGTTTAAAGTAATTCCTCCCTTGGTGTATATTAAAATTCTTTAGAACAAATAATACAAATAGGTGATGTATATGAATAATTTAGAATATATAAAGGAGAAATTAAAAAACTCCTTTGATGTTAAATATAGACCAGTAAAGACTGTATTAGGCAAGGCAACTATAGTATTTATTGATGACTTATGTAATGCTGAAATGATAAGTGAGTATGTTGTATCCCCACTTAGAGGCTTTGGAGATTTGCCGCCTAAAAGTGGTGAATTTATATCATTACAGCAAGTTATTGAGAATGCTTTAGATATAAATGCTGCAGGAATAGCTAAGGATGCAGATGATGCTATAATGCATGTATTATCAGGGGATCCAGCAGTTGTTTTTGAAAAATACAAAGAAATAATGTATGTAGAAGCTAAAGGCTTTCCAGTAAGGGGAGTTGGTACTCCTGAAACAGAATCAGTTCTTAAAGGACCTAGAGAAGGTTTTAATGAATTAATAGTTAATAATGTAGCATTAATAAGAAGGCGAATAAAAAATCCAGACTTAAAATTTGAAGCTCTAGTAGTGGGAGAAAAGTCTCAAACAGCTATTGCTGTATGTTATTTAGATGGAATAGCTCCTAAGGACTTAATAGACAAAGTAAAAAATCAAGTGAATAATTTAGATTTACGATTTATATTAGATACTAATTACATAGAAGATGCTCTTAAAAGTAAAAATAGTTTTTTTGATACAGTAGGATATACTGAAAAGCCAGATGAAATTTGTGCAAAGCTATTAGAAGGAAGAGTTGGAGTAATAGTAGATGGAACTCCCTTTGTAATTACAGTACCTTATTTTTTCTTGGAAAATTTCCAAATGCCAGACGATTATTATCTTAATAAATATTATAGTAACTTTAATAGGATATTAAGATGGATAGCTTTTTTTACTGCAACTATGGTACCTGCATTATATGTAGCAATAATAACATATCATTTTTCAATGATACCATCTTTATTTATGTTTAGGTTAGCAGTTTCTAGAGCTGGTGTACCATTTCCAACCGTTATAGAAGTAATTTTAATGATGCTTGCCTTCCAATTTATAAAAGAAGCGGGACTAAGATTACCACAGCCCATAGGTGGCGCAATGAGTATAGTTTCAGCCCTTATATTAGGGGATGCTGCTGTAAGTGCAGGAATAGCTTCAAGAATTACTATTATAGTAGTAGCTTTAAGCACATTATCATATTTCTTAATACCAAAGCTTTATGGAGCATTATCCTTTTGGGCATTAGTATTAGTGTGTTTTGCAGCTGCCTTTGGAATTCCAGGATTTTTATCAGGATCTATACTGCTTGTAATACAATTATCAGAATTAGATTCAGTAGGATATCAATTCTTATTTCCAATTGGAAGTATAAGTGAATATAAATTTAAGGATGTAATATTAAGAGGTTCATTAAGGAGAATATCAAAAGACTTTATAAAAAGGGGAGATAAAAAATGAAGGCTAAGATTTTTATTAAATTTCTTTCAGTAGCATTTCTTCCTTTAATATTAGTAGGATGTTTTGATTATAAAGATATAAACAAAGTGAGTTTTTCCACCAGTATTATTTTTGATACAGATGATTTTGGAAGATCAGTGGTTTATGTAGATTGTGTTAAACCATATAGAAGTACAAATGAAAGTTCAGATAAGGGAAAAAGAATAATATATAAGGGAATGGGGAAAACAACATTAGAAGCATTAAGAGACGTTAATTTAGCCTCTAGTTATGAACTGAATTACTCTCAAAATAGAGCCTATATATTTACAGAAAGAGCAGCTAAAGAAGGAATAAATAAATACACAGATTTAATAAATAATAATCAGGAATTTCAAATAAAACCAGATTTATTTGTATACTTTGGTGAAGTAGATGATTTATTAAAAATAACCTCTAGTGATGAAGAGTATTTAGGACTTTATCTTGAAGAATTAGTTCATAAGAATACTAGAAATCCAAGGGCTATGAGAGCTAATATCAATGATTATCTTAGCAATCAAAAAGAATCTAATAACACTTATGTAATAGGAAGTGTTGAAATTAAAGAAGATGCTTTAGATAAGAAAATAGAAATTGGTGGTGGAGCTGTAATAAAGGATGGAAAATTAGTAGATAAAATAGATTCTAGGGAAGCTATGAGTTACAATCTTTTAACTAATAAGGTTAATAAGGGAACTTTAGAAATTTCTAATCCACAAGATGAAAAAGGGTTTATAACTTTAGAAATTTTGGGCAATACTACTAATAGTAGCTTAACTTATGATAATTCAAGAATAAAATTAATTAAGAATTTAAAGCTTAGAGCTTCCATTGCAGAAATTCAAGGAAGAGCTATAGTGGATAAAGAACTATTAGATTATATAAAAGCATCAAAGGAAAAGGAAATTGAGGCCTATCTTAAAAATTCCTTTAAAAAGTATAAAGAACAAGGAATAGATGTCTTTGATATAGCAAGGCTTTTAAATATTAATTATCCAAAGGAAACCATTGAGAATCCTATTAGTATAACAGATTTAGAAGTAAATGTTGAGTTAATTATTGAAGGAACTGGAATAGTAAAAGATAGTTTGTAAAATATACATAATAATTTATATGATTAACAAATAAAGTAAAAATCTATTGATATTAAAAGGAAAATAAAGTAAGATTAATTTATATAGGTTCTCTGAATTCGATTCATACTATACGTAAAAATGGGGAGGGAGTATGGACGATTATAAAGTCAAGTATCAGCAAATCAAGTCAGATTACGAAAGCTATCAGAAAATCGCTGAAGATAAGATACAAGAGTTAAGCACTATAAATGTACAATACGAAAAAAATTTAGATATGCTTTCAAATGTAATATTAATAAGTAATTATATAAATTCAAATTTAAGTAATAAAGCTATAATACCTATGATTAATGATATGATAATAGGGATTATAGGAGTTACTCAATGTAGTATTTATCTAAATGAAAATGAAGAGTTTATTATAAAGGCTACTAATGGAACAGAAGAAAGTATAAAACTTAGTGAAGAATGTATAAAATATATGAATAACCATAAAACTTTTATTTTAAATTCTAAGATAGCAATAACTTGGGATGATAATAATGGGACTTATATTCATTCAAGAATTGGAATACCAATTAAAGTGGAAGAAAAAGTTATAGGTTATATTGTAGTTGATCATACTCATTATAATTTCTTTACTGAATTTCATGAAATTTTCTTAAACTCTATAGCAAGTCAAATAGCTATAGCAATAGAAAATTCAATTTTATATAGAAAGATTGAAAAATCAGCTAAGTGCGATGCTTTAATTGGAATATATAATAGAAAAACTTTTTATCAAATCGTAAATGAGAGAGTAAATAATAAAGATGTAAAAGAATATGCAATAGTAATGATAGATTTTGATGATTTTAAGAAAATCAATGATACTTTAGGTCATCAATTTGGTGATAAAGTTTTAGTAGATACTACGAATTTAATAAAAGGCATGTTAAAAGAAAAAGATATAATAGCTAGATATGGTGGAGAGGAAATAATCTTATATATAGACTGTACTGATGATATTAATGATATATATTCTAGGATAAACTCTATTAGAGCAGCTCTATCTAAAAATTATATTTCAGAAGGAAAAATAAAGAAGAATATAACAGCAAGTTTTGGCCTAGGCTTTTATCCCTATGACGGTGATACTCTAGAGGCTGTAATAAATTGTGCAGATAAATTTCTTTACAAAGCTAAGCATGCAGGTAAGAATAAAGTTATGAGTTCACATTTTTTTTGGTAATAGAGATAGGGAGCAAAATGTTTCTCTATCTTTTTATTTTATTAATGATTTTAGTGTAAATAAAACCATTAATAAAGAATATATATAAAATAAGATATAAAAAATCTATTAAAGGAGTGGATTCCAATGATTCAAATTTTTTGTTCAAAAAGAGGTGCAGGTAAATCAAAAAAATTAATTGAGCTTGCAAATGAACGTTCATTAATGGCCAAAGGAGATTCTGTTTATATCGATGATGACGCAAGAAGAATGTTACAGTTAAAGGGAAAGATTAGGTTTGTAGATACTAATGAGTTAGGTGTGTTAGATTGCGAAAGTTTTTATGGTCTTATTTGTGGTGTGGTATCCCAAAATTATGATGTTGAAAACGTTTATGTTGATGCTTTATCAAATATTGTTAACAAGAATATATCTGAATCAATTAATTTGTTTAAAAAGCTAAAGGAATTCTCTCAAAAGTACAACTTGAATATTTTTATAAACTTAAATTGCGAATGCTTAGAAGAACTTCCAGACTTTATTAAGGAATATGTAGCATAAAGATACTTTGTATACAAAGTATTAATGTTAATTAGGTGAGAAAATAATTAAACGTAACCTTACGGAGCGTAAATAATTTATAAATTTATAGATAAAAAGTAAGTTAATAATAAAATAATAAAATGAGATAGTTAATTGTGAAATTTCCCTAAGGAAAATATTAAAAAAAGAAAAGCTTTTGGCGATAGCATTAACAAGGGCTTTTCTTTTTTAGCTTAAAAAATGCTTTCACTAATTGATATTATTATAATAAAAAGATATACTATAATAAGTAAAAATAAGAGGAGGATACGTAGAATGGCTAATGTTTTAGACGAGTTATTAGATCGTGGATACATAAAGCAATTTACTCATGAAGATGAAACAAGAGAATTGCTAGAAAAGGAGAAAATAACTTTTTATATAGGATTTGATCCAACAGCAGATAGTTTACATGTTGGACATTTTATTGCAATGATGTTTATGGCTCATATGCAAAAGGCAGGACATAGACCAATTGCTCTTCTTGGTGGTGGAACTGCAATGGTAGGAGACCCATCTGGAAAAACTGATATGAGAACAATGCTTACTAAGGAGCAAATAGAACATAATGTTAATTCAATAAAGAAGCAAATGGAAAGATTTATAGACTTTTCAGATGATAAGGCAATTTTAGTAAACAATGCAGATTGGCTACTAAATTTAAATTATGTAGATTTTCTTAGAGAAGTAGGAGTACATTTCTCAGTAAATAGAATGTTAACTGCAGAATGCTTCAAGCAAAGATTAGAAAAGGGACTTTCTTTCTTAGAATTTAACTATATGTTAATGCAAGGATATGATTTCTACGTATTAAATCAAAAATACGGTTGTAAAATGGAACTAGGTGGAGATGACCAATGGTCAAATATGATTGCAGGTGTTGAATTAGTTAGAAGAAAGGCTCAAGGTCAAGCTATGGCTATGACTTGCACACTTTTAACTAATAGCCAAGGTCAAAAGATGGGGAAAACTGTTGGAGGAGCATTATGGCTTGATGCAGAAAAGACTTCACCATTTGATTTCTATCAATACTGGAGAAATGTTGACGATGCAGATGTAGAAAAGTGCCTAGCGTTATTAACATTTGTACCTATGGATGAAATAAGAGATATATGTGCAGTTGAAGGAGCAGCAATTAACGAAGCTAAGAAGAGATTAGCTTTTGAAGTTACTAAGCTTGTCCACGGAGAAGAAGAAGCAATGAAAGCAAAAACTGCTGCAGAAGCCTTATTCTCAGGTGGAGTTGATATGAGCAATGTTCCAACTGTAACTATTTCTAAAGAAAAATTAGGAGCTACTCTTTTAGATATAATGGCTGAAAATAAAATAGTTCCATCTAAGGCTGAAGGAAGAAGATTAATTCAACAAGGTGGATTATCCTTAAATGGAGAAAAAGTTACTGAAGTTACAAGAACTTTAGAAGAATCAGATTTAGAAGATGGCTCAGCATTATTAAAAAGAGGAAAGAAAAACTATAATAAGATAGTAGTAGAATAGCATTAGTGTGCTATGGCACAATGAAAAATGTAAAATGAAGAATGTAGAATTAAGGAGGAAACTCCGAGGGAGTTTCTAAAAATTATATATTTATTGTGATTTGGAACAAATCACTTCATTAATTCTACATTTTACATTCTAAATTCTACATTACCAAAAAGGAACTGCTCTATTCAGCAGCTCCTTTTTGGTAATGTGATTTTTACTTTTATTTCAGGTCCATTTTCTATGGTTATGGTTCCATTATGATCTTTTATTATTTCATTACATAGGAATAAGCCTAGGCCTGTACTGTATTCATCATTAGGATTATTTGATTTTATAAATGGTTGAAATATATGGGTATAAATATCTTTTTGTATAGGTGTTTCACTAAAATTAATAACTTCTATATTATAAGTATCATTGCTTTTATAAGAATTTATATGAATTATAGATTCCTGTGCAGAGTATTTTATAGCATTATCTATAACGTTAATTAAGACTTCCTTTATTTTATTTAATTTAATATTTAAAATTGCCTTTTCTATATTTGAAGATATAGAAAGGTTATATTTTTCTGCTTTTATAGAAAGGTCAGAAATTGTTTGATTTATTACTTCAGAAATTTCCACATCTTCATATATATCATTTATAGAGGATAAGCCCTTTGAAATTTTTATTATTTCTAGAACTAAGGTATTTAATCTTTCACTTTCTGAATGAATTCTACCTATGGCGCGTAATTTAAATTCTTCATCATCGACAACATTTTCTAAAATCATTTCTGAATACCCTATAATTGAAGTTAGTGGGGTTTTTAGTTCGTGGGTAACAGTATCAAAAAATATCTTTCTACTTAAGGCGAGTTTTTCAACCTTGTCCTTTTCGTTTTCTATATCTAAGATTTGTTCTTGTATTTTTGATTTCATATTAATAAACTCATTTGAAAGAATAGATATTTCGTCATTTCCTTCTATATTTATATCAATATCATAATTACCTTCACCTAGTTTTTTTGAAGCAGAAGTTAACTTTTCAATTGGGGTTACAATTTTATTAGTTAGTCTATAGGAAATACCGAATATAAAGATTATTAGAGCAGTTTCAATTAAAGTTAAAATATTAGTAGCTTTTTCATAGTCAATTAGTAAATTTGTGTAATCTTTAGTTAAGTTCATTATTCCAATGTATGATTTGTTGATTATTATTGGATAAGAAAGAATCCCAGTAAGAGTATTGTTATCATATTTTATATTAACTATAGTTTTACCATCTTTAACTTCAGGCAGGTTATTTGTAAATTCAACTGGTTTTTCCTCTATATTTGTAGCAATTAATTCACCATTTACATCTGAAATTTCAAGTTTGCTTTCATAATTTAAAGATATATATTCAATTAGATAATTTCCTTCTTGAAGCAAGGCTTTGTCCTTAAAAATATAATCCCTTACAGACAAAGTATATTTTATTGATTCTCTACTACTTTTCATAACTTCTTTTAGAGAGTTTGTAATTGAAGTTTCCATATTTGATTTTAATATTTTTCTAACAGCAATATTTAAAGAGACTCCTAGAAGTATCATAGTGATAGTTATAATTAAAGTAAATTTATACTTAATCTTCATATTTTACCTCATAACATATCCAACAGAAAAGACAGTTTCTATTATAGAAGGTTCATTAGGGATGTCCAATTTACTTCTAAGTCGCCTAATATGAATATCTATAGTTCTAATATCACCATCATAAGAAAATTCCCAAATGTTATCTATTAATTGTTCTCTTGAAAAGACCTTATTTTTATTTTGGACAAAGAATTCTAAAAGCTCATATTCTTTAGGCTTTAGTTGCACCATAGTATCATTTTTTAAAACTGTCCTGTTTTTAAAGTTAATTTTAATATTTGAATTTATTTCTACAAAGTCGGCATTATAATTGGAAGAGGATTTTTCTATTCTTCTAAGTACAGCCTTAACTCTACTTAATACTTCCTTAATATGAAAGGGCTTAGTTATATAATCGTCAGCGCCTAATTCTAAGCCTAAAACCTTATCTACAACATCATTTTTAGCAGTAAGGATAATTATAGGAATAGAATACTTAGAATTAATTTCCTTACATAAATCAAAGCCATTTCCATCTGGTAAATTTAAATCTAATAAAATCAAATTAGGTAAATTTATATTAATAGAATCTCTTGCTTCCTTTAAAGAAAAGCTACTATAAGGTTTATATCCTTCTGATTTTAAGGCATAAAATAATATGTCATTAATAGATTTATCATCTTCAACAATAAGTATTTCATTACTCATATAATCATCCCTTCAAATTAGTATATATTAATTATAAGAAAAATTTACTAATTACATACAAAAAATAAATAAATTATAGTAACATTAAAGAAAATGTTTTCTTTAATGTTACTATTTAAAATTTAAGGAGTATATTGTCTATAGATAGAATAGGCTACATTATTTTTTAATTCAATCCAACATAAGGTTTCTCTATGAGTTATTGGCTTATCATTGTTAATACTTAAATCACCTATATCCATAGGATTTCTTAAATCAATATAATTTCTAAAGTCATCAAATGAAGCCATTATATTTATAGCAGAATTACCTGGATAATTAGGATTTAAGCCTAAAACCTCAACAAAGTCATGATATAATAATTGGAAACTACAGTCATTTGACACTTCATAGGTTGTTATCTTACTAAAGTTATTTCTTATATAATAAGGATTTGGAAGAAAGTATTTTCCTTTTTCATTTATACCAGCATTATTATCTTTAATAGCTTCAGCGAGAGCTTCCTCACGTCCAAAATACCATTCAACTAAATCAACATCTATATAAGTTTTACCATCAATAGTATAGATATCTTTAATTGATCCTATTTGTTTATCATAAATAACTTCTGTTACTGTCAAATTAACTTGAACTTTTCTACCATATTCTTCGTTATATCCATAATATTCAAAGGTTCCTGGTGTACTTGTGTCTACTTTAGAATTGTCCCAGTTTATTGGTAGAGAAATAGGTTTTCCATTTATAGTTGTATTTACGTTTTTAGGAAGGTAGTATTCTAAATCTTGTTCAACTTTATCATTAATTTTTATAACTTCAAGTTTTTCAGATATATCCTTTGCTATTTGTTTCATAGTATCAACATCTACATTATTAGAGATAGCTTCTTTGGTGACAAAGTAAGCATCATCAAGTCTATTAGCTTCTAAAAAAATATCTTTGATTTCTAAATATAGATCTTTGTTTGCTTTATCTAATTCTATTGCCTTATTATAGTTAGCCATAGCTTCATCATATTTTCCATCTGCAAGAAGTTTTTTTCCATTAATAATAAGCTCTTTAGATATATTTTCTTCTACTAAGATTTCCTCTTTAGTATTATTTGATACTGTAACCTTCTTTGTTGAGTCAACACAGGAGATTAGTGATATTGTTATAATAAAAATAAAAAATATAAGTTCTAATTTAATTGTTTTTTTCATTATTGTCTCTCCTTTTAATAAAGTTATTAATTATTATAATTTAAGGTGTATGTTGCCTATAAATTGAAGTTACTACACCATTTTTTAATTCAATCCAGCACATTGTTTCTCTATCAGTTATTGTTTTAACTTCATTTTCTGAATTTGCTTCTAAAAAGATTTTATTGCTTTCAGTAATAAATTTTTCAAAGTCATGAAATGAAACAGGATTAGGTGGAGAAAAATTAAGGCTTGATTCTGGATCATATCCTAATTTTGAGAAATCTCTAGGTAATAATTGTATAATACAGTTATTGGAAACTTCGTAAGTTGTTAATTTAGTATAGTTATTTCTTATATATATAGGATCTGGAAGAAAGTATTCTCCTTTTTCATTAACGGCAGCTTTATTATCTTTAATTGCTTCTGCAACAGCTTCTTTAAATCCTATATAAAGTTCAATTAAATCAACATCTATATAGGTTTTACCATTTGAAGAATATACTTTTTTTATACAACCTGCCTCCTTATCATAAAGATTTTCCATAACAGTTAATTCTACTATTATTTTTCTTCCGTATTCATCGTTATACCCTTCGTAGGTAAAAGTACCTATATTATTAGTATCTACATTTTCATTATTCCAAGTAACAGGAATAGATAGTGAAGTATCATAAACATTTATATTTACTTCTTTTGGTAAGGTATAACTGCTATTTTGATAAACAGAATTTAATATTTTAATAACTTCAAATTTAGATGATATTTCCTTTAGTAGTAATTTCATATTTTCAATATCAACATTATTTGAAATTGCAGTTTTAATAATGGTATAAGCTTCATCAGCCTTGTTTATAGAAAGGTATTTATCCTTTATTCTTAAATAGGTGTCTTTATTTTCTTTTTCTAAGGAAATGGCTTTGTTAAAATATTCCTTGCTTTCTAGAAAATTATTTTCATCTAAAAGTTTTTCACCAGTAGTTATAGCTTTTATAATTTCACTTTCTTCTAAAGAAATTTCTCCTTCAGTATTTTCACTTAAAGTAATTTTTTTAGAACTATTATTACAGGATATAAGTGTTAATGAAGTAGAAATAATAAATATAAATAATAAATTATGAATAAGTCCTTTTTTCATTTTCAGATCCTCCCTTATTTCTATAATTTAATAATACTCTGAAGAAATTTCTAAAGATAATAATGATGTTTCCAAGTTATTTCCAAAGTCCTTTCTATCAAGAAAACTTTGAATGTACTCGATATTATAAATAATTAGAAAGGTATACGGGGTGGTAATATGCCAGGGATATTTAATATAGGGAATAGCTACAATGTAAATAATAAAAAAATATCCAGTAAACTTACCTTCGACATTGGTGAAAAGTTTTCTGGAAAAATAATAAAAAAAGAAGGTAGTGATGAAGCTACTATAAAATTAATAGATGGTTGGGAATTTCAGGCTGAAATAGAAGGAGATTTAGATTCTTTAGGGAATGGCTTTCATAGATTCCAAGTAGATGGCTTTGAAGATGGTAAATTAAAGCTTAAGATTGTAGCTTCAAGTGGAAAGGAAGCTAAACTTTCACAAGGAGAATTTAATGAAATAATCCTTAAGGAAGGCTTAAGTAATGAAGATATTAATTTACTTAAGGATATGATGAAATTTAATATTCCTCTTACAAAGGAAAATATTAAAGAAGTAAAAGGATTAATTCAGTTTTTAGAAAAGTTACAAGAAAATCCAAAGGAAGGTAATGAATTTATATCTAAATATTTACTAAGTAATAATATAGATGAAAATAGTGTAGAGGGAAATAAAATAAAAACTACATTAATGGAATTTTTTAATGAACTAAAATCATTATCAAAGTCAGATATTTTGTTGTTATTTGAGAATAATATAGATTTAAATAAAGAAAATATAAGTGGATATAAGGCTATATTTAAAAATGAAAATAATATTTCAAGAATATTAGATAATATTAGTGTATCTTTACCAGAAGTTAAAGAGGGAGTAGAAAATAATACTATAAATAATGTTTCTAAAGATAATAGTTCCTTAAAGGGAAATATAGATACTAAGATTGCTAATAAAGAAATAGTTATTGAAAGAAATACTGAAAATCAAGATGTCAAAAGAACTCAAGATAATAATATTAATAATAAAATAGGTAATGATGCTTATCAAAAAACAGAAGGCTCTAATCCAAAAATAAGTTTACTTTCTTTATTGAAATCTATATCTGGGCAAACAGAGGATTATATTAACGTTGCTTTAAAAGATATATTAATAAATAGAAGACAAGAATTTACTAGTAGTGAATTTGATAAAAGCTTTAATTTTATTAATACTTTAAAGCCAGAGGAATTTATAGATAATTTAAAATCAGTAATATTAGAATATAGAGATATAGGAGAAGCTTCTCCACAGGATAATTTTAGTGATTATATAAATAAAAGTAGTAATTTAGAGCTTGGTATTACAGAATCCTTAGAATTTACTAAGGAAGAAGTAGAAACTTTATTATCAAGAACTATGGGAAAAGGTATAACATTAACTGAAGAAGAGTTTACAAAATTAAAAGACGGGATAAACTTAAAATATCAAGAAATTATTGATAAAGAAAAACCAATGCAAGGAAATGTAATATCAACCTCTTTAGAATCTGAAAAGATAAAGAATAGTGATAATATTAATAATATAGAAACTAAAGCTAATAATGATATAAATTTATCTACAAAGGATATTGTAAAAAATTCTATTAATAAAGCAGGAGAAACAAGCAAAGAAATAATTAAGGATTTAATTACAGCATTAAAAAATGAAGGAAGTGTTCCAGAAAAAATATTAGATATAATAAAAAATAATATAAATGAAATAAAGGTATTTAATAAGATAAGCTCTGAATATTATTATGCAGATGTTCCAATTAACATAAGAGAAACAGAATATCCATGCAAAATAATAGTAAAGGATAAGAGAAAAGATAGCAAGAAAATTGATAGTACTAATATAAAGATGGTAATTACTATAGATACTAAAAACTTAGGTATAGTAGATGGATATATGAAGGTTTTAGATAAAAAAATAAATGTTGATTTAAAATGTGAAGACAGATATGTTAAAATAATAGATATGGCGAAAAATAAATTAGTTTATAATATTGAATCTATGGGATTTTTAGTTGATATTAATGTATCTAAAAAGGAAGAGGAAGTATCTCTAGCTACATGTAGAGCATTCTTCAATCCTGATTCTGGAACTGCTATAGATAGGAGGGTATAAGTTTATACCAGGAGGAAAAGGTATATGAATGGAAGGAAAAAAGCCGCAGCCTTAAAATATGAAGAAAATATAGTAGCACCTATTGTAACTGCTAGTGGTATGGGTTATATAGCAGATAAAATAATAGAAAAAGCAGAAGAAAATGATGTCCCAATAGTGTATAATAAGGAATTGACAGAGTTGCTTTGTAATGTTGATATTGGAGAAAATATACCAACAGACCTTTATGAAGCAGTAGCACATATAATTGCTTATGTAACAGATTTAGATAGAATAGTAGAAAGGTGAGTAGATTAAATGGCTTTATACGCTATTTCAGATCTTCATCTTGCTTTTACAACAGATAAACCAATGGACATATTTGGAGAGAAATGGATTAAGCATGATGAAAAGATCAAGGAAAACTGGATTAGTAAAATAAAAGAAGAAGATACTGTTCTTATAGCAGGAGATATATCTTGGTCTATGAAGTCTAGTGATAGTAAAGCAGATTTAGATTGGATAAATGATTTACCAGGAAAAAAAATAATATCAAAGGGAAATCATGATTATTGGTGGAGCGGAATTTCCAAGCTAAATAGTATGTATGATAATACTAAATTTCTTCAAAATAATTTTTATACATATGAAGATTATGCTATTTGTGGATCTAGAGGATGGATACTAGAAGGTAGCGATAGATTTACAGAAAAAGATAGAAAGATATTTAATAGAGAAATAATTAGGCTTAGATTATCTTTAGATAAGGCAAAAGAAGCAGGATTTGAAAAATTCATAGTAATGATTCATTATCCTCCTATTAATGAAAAAATAGAAGCTTCAGCCTTTACTGAAATATTTAAGGAATATGGTGTAGAAAAAGTGATTTATGGACATCTTCATGGTCCAGCTTTAGGATCTGCATTTAATGGAGAATATGAAGGGGTAAATTATATTATTACATCCTGTGATTACTTAAATTTTGATCCAATAAGAATATTATAATATTATTGTAAGAATAAAATATAAATTAAGTTTGCATCTAAATATAAGGTGCAAACTTAATTTTTTTGCATTTATGAAAATTGACACTAAAAAACTAGGTGATTACACTAAAATTAATAAATAATTTTTATATAAGTTGGATTGGAGGGGATTTTATGGCACTACATGATTGGAATAAAGATGGAAAAAAGGACATCAAAGACGACTTCATTGAGTACTCAATATATAATAATATTACTAAAGATAGTAATAATAATTACCCCAAAGCACCAATAAAGAAAGGAATATCAACATTTGGGGCTATTCTAAGTACTATTTTAGGGCTTGTGCTTATAGCTGTAATATTTACCATATTTGATGTAAATATTGATAATGTACCTACATTCCTAATTTTTATTTTTTGGATTATAAATTCATCTGTTTTATCAGTAATTTGTGAGATTCTTGGAATATAAATATTAATTAAAGGAACTGTTTTTTTAACAGTTCCTTTATGATTGCTAAAAAATTCACAAAACAACGAAAAAATTTATCGAGAGTTATTGACAATCAATTTCAATTAACTATAATTGTAAATAGAAAGAACATATAGGGGGAAGATGTATGACAATATTCAATATGAAGGTAGGTCAAACTGGAACTGTAAGAGATATAGAAGGAGACCCTAAATTAGCTAAAAGACTTAAGGCACTGGGGTGTGTAAAGGGGACACAAGTAAAGGTCAAATTAATAGCACCATTAGGTGATCCGATATTAATATCATTTAGAGGTTTTGATTTAGCTATTAGAAAAAATGATGCAAAAAACATATATTTAAATGTTTAAGGAGTGGGAATATGATAAATGTAGCATTAGTAGGTAACCCTAATACAGGAAAAACCACAGTATTTAATGCATTAACTGGATCAAAGCAATATGTTGGAAATTGGCCAGGAGTAACTATAGACAAAAAGTACGGATTTATAAATAAAGATATAAAAGTTGTAGATTTACCTGGCATTTATGCAATGGACACATATTCAAATGAAGAAAAAGTATCAAGATCATATTTAGAAAATGAAGAAGTTGATTTAATAATAAATGTAGTAGACGCTACAAACTTAGAAAGAAACTTATATCTTACAACACAATTAATGCAATTTAATAAACCTATTTTAGTACTATTAAATATGATGGATATAGCTACTAAAAGAGGTCTTAACATAGATACAGAAATTCTAGGAAAAAAACTAGGAGTATCAATTTTAGCAATATCAGCTAAAAATAAAAAAGGATTAGAGAATATAGTAGAAGACATAGATAAATCAATAAAAATTGCTCCAAATTATAATATGAATTTCAATGATGAGAATGAAGCTTATTCTTATATAGCTAATTTAATAAAAGAAGCTTCTAAAGGTGATGGAAAAACAAATTACATAGGAGAAAAAATAGATAAGGTAGTATTAAACCCAATATTGGCATATCCAGTATTTTTAATTGCACTTTTTATAATATTTAAATTCACCTTCAATTGGTTCGGACAACCTCTAGCAGATGCTTTAGATGCTTTTGTGGCAGATACCTTTACACCAATTGTGGAAGGTTTAGTTGTAAATTCATCACCATGGTTTAAATCTCTAATAGTTGATGGAATAGTAGCTGGAGTTGGAGGAGTTATAGTTTTCTTCCCAATAGTATTTTCACTTTTCATAGGAATATCATTCCTTGAAGATTGTGGATATATGTCAAGAATAGCCTTCCTTATGGATAGGATAATGAGAAGAATCGGTTTATCTGGTAAGGCATTTATCCCAATGATAATGGGATTTGGATGTTCAGCACCAGCAATAATGGCAACTAGAACTTTAGAAAGTGAAAAAGATAGAAAGATGACAGCATTATTAGCACCACTTGTAACTTGTGGGGCTAGATTACCAGTGTATGCTTTATTTGCCTCAATATTTTTCGTATCCAATCAAGAACTTGTAGTAATGGGACTTTATCTATTAGGAATTGTTGTAGCTATTTTAGTTGGATTATTATTTAAAAATACATTATTTAAAAAAGATGAACAACCATTTATATTGGAACTTCCAGAATATAAATTACCAAGCTTTAAGAATATAATTATTAATGCTTGGGATAAATCTAAAGGATTTATAATAAGAGCAGGAACACTAATATTTGCAGTATCAATAGTAGTTTGGTTCTTAACATATTTCAATATGAATGGATTTACAGAAGAAATAAATACTAGTTTCTTAGCAAAATTCGGAGGACTTTTATCACCTATATTTAAGCCATTAGGTTTTGGTGGCTGGGAAGCGGGAGTATCAATCCTTACTGGCCTTGCAGCAAAGGAAGTAATAATTGGAACAATGGAAATAGTATATGGAGATTTAGCAGTAGTTTTACCAACTATGTTTACTTCAATAACAGCCTTAAGTTTTCTAGTATTTGTTTCATTATATACACCATGCTTTGCAGTAATAAGCGTTATGAAGAAAGAATATGGAAGCAAGATGATGTATATATCAGTTATATACCAATTTGTACTAGCTTGGGTTGTTGCATACTTATTTAAGTTCATAGCAACTCTAGTAACTGGTGGTATGACTCTTTCATATACAATACAATTTTTAATATTCTTAGCAATACTATCCTTAGGAATATTACTTTTAGTTAAGTATTTTAATAAGGAAGGGGCTAAAGAAGCAGTACAGCAATAAATTAATTTTAATTAGGAATTCTTTTAAAACTCAGCATTAGCTGAGTTTTTTATTTATATAAAAAAGCTTTATAACTATACACATATATGTTGTAAACCTATATGACTGTGTTTTAGAAAAATGTTGTTAATATATTAAAGGCATAAAAGTATAAGATAACTTAATTTTTTCCATATAATAACTTTATTGATTATAAAGATGTTTATATATGGAAATATCTTTATGCTAAGTTGTATGAAGAAACATTAATTTGTAAGTTTGAAAATCCTTTATTCTAATATATGAAGATTCTTTTAAGAAGTTTTTGAATAAATTTATTTGGTTTAAAGTAAAAGTTTTATATTTATTACTAAAATCAAGAATGTGCCAATTTAAATAATTTTCTAGATATTTAGTTGCAACTCCCCTAAATCTAAATAGCCATCTTCTTATATTTAATGAAAAACTATGAATAAACAAGCAATTTTTAGGCAAAGAAGAGTTTAAATTTTCTATATCTTTTCTATATACATTATTCTTATCAGAAAGATCATTTGACTCTAATTCCTTAATAATAAGAGATAGTCTTTTATCTTTAGCAGGTAGAAGTTTTGAGTTATGTCTTTTAGTATATATATCAAAATATCTATCATTGTAAGATGATAAAATAGCATTTTCATCAATATTATAAGAAAAGTTACTGCTTATAGAATTAAGAGAAATACTATATCTACTAATAACCTTTGATAATAAAGTTTTATTACTATCCATTGCACAAGCTATAAAAACTTTTCCTCTTCTATAATTTTCAGCATTTCTATCACCTTTAAAATTTTCTAACATCATAACTTTACTTACTTCTACATAATTTTTTAAAATATTATAGTAATTTTTATTTTGAGTAATTAGTATTTTATGACGCCAGAAAAAAGAGGTTGCTAAATTTATATTAAGAATAGCAGAGCATTCTCTAAGGGATTTTCCATTATTTAATAAAATAAAATATTTAATCCATAGATCAGCAGATTTTTTTGAATAACTAAATAATGTTTTAGTTTTTGGAGAAAAAGTTTTTTTACAGTTATAATTTGAACATTTATATCTTTGAAGCCCATTATATTTACCAAACTTTATAATTTTTTTGCAGCTACAATGAGGACAACATAAAATTTCTCGATTCTTTAAAAGGTCAATAACTGCTAATTTGCTGTTGTATTTATTTACTATATTTAATTTTTCTTCTACTGGATTACTATCAAGTTCTTGTAATTCATTAAAATACATAAGTAGAGTCCTTTCAATAAAAAATTGATATATTTCTTTTGAATTTTTGACAACAGTAAATTATTTTATTCAATTATATAGTGAATAACAACATTTTTCTAAAACAGATACTTATAGTTTGAGAGATATGAGTAGGTAAGTTAAATATAAGAATAAAAATAGTTTTAATATATGGATATATAAATTTTAAATAATAAGAATTAAATAATAGACATATATAGTTAAATTTTTTGTTAATAATTTAATTAATTTAATTTAATGTATTGAAATGGATTATCAATTAATGTATACTATCACTATCATTTATCATATGAAAATTAATATCAATAGAAAATAGGCTGGGGGAAACAATTATGATGATTAATAAAAGGCTTATAAGTTTATGTAGTGAATCAAAAAAATACATAGGACTTACCATACTTGCAAATTGGATAGCAATCATATGTAATATTGTAACTATTATACTGATTGGAGGATTTGTTAATAAGATTTACATAGGTGGACTAAGTCAGATAACTATGGAATCTATCTTAAAACCAGGAATAATAATTTTATTACTTTTAATTACAAGATTTATTTCTAATATATTATATGCTAAGTTTTCTAATTTAGCTTCATCAGAAGCGAGAACTACTTTAAGGGAGCTTGTATATAAGAAATTACTTAAATTAGGAACGGGATATAGTGGAGTTGAAAGTACATCTTCAATAGTTCAAGTAATGGTAGAAGGTGTCGAACAATTGGAAATATACTTCGGAAAATATTTACCACAATTCTTTTATTCTTTATTAGTACCAGTTACTTTGTTTGTTTTTATGAGCTTTATATCATTTAAGGCAGCCTTAGTATTTATACTTTGTGTACCTCTTATTCCAATATCCATAATTGCAATAATGAAAATTGCTAAAAGAATCTTAAAGGATTATTGGAAGAGCTATTCAGATTTAGGTGGAAGCTTTTTAGAAAATCTTCAAGGACTTACAACTTTAAAAGTTTTTGATATGGACGAAGAAAGACATGAAAAAATGAATGTAGAAGCAGAGAAGTTTAGAAAAATAACTATGAAGGTTCTAAGCATGCAGTTAAATTCTATTACAATCATGGATTTAGTTGCTTTTGGTGGAGCAGCAGCAGGAACAATAGTAGCCTTAATGCAATTTAAGAACGGAGAGCTATTACCAGGAAGCCTACTTATAATAATACTTTTATCTTCAGAATTCTTTATACCTTTAAGGCTTCTAGGTTCTTACTTCCATATAGCAATGAATGGAATAGCAGCTTCAGATAGAATATTTGGTATTTTAGATGCTGAAGAAAGAGAAAAAGATGTTGATAATAAAGTAAAAGAAATTAAAGAAGATATAAATGTAAGACTTAAGGATGTTACTTTTAGTTACGATGGAGATAGAAATGTATTAAAGAATATTAATATGGATATTACACCACAGGGAATAGTAGCAATAGTAGGGGAAAGTGGTTCAGGTAAAAGTACTGTAGCTTCAGTAATTTTAAATAACTATAAAGTTAATAAGGGACAGGTTTTATTAAATTCTTTTGATATTGAAAAGATTGACACTAATCTTATTTATGAAAATATAGGATTGATTTCAACAAATAGTTATATCTTTAATGGAAGTATATTAGACAATCTTTTAGTAGGAAAAAATGATGCTACAGAAGAAGAAATAGAAAAAGCCTTAAAGACAGCAAGATTATATGAGTTTGTAGAAGGACTTAAGGATAAGCTAAACACTAATGTTGGTGAAGGTGGTAGTGCTTTATCTGGTGGACAAAAACAAAGATTAGCTTTAGCTAGGGCAATACTTGCAGATAGAAAGATGATAATATTTGATGAAGCTACTTCAAATATTGATGTTGAAAGTGAAGAAGCTATTTGGGAAGCAATATATGATCTTTCTAAGGATAAAACTATATTAGTAATATCTCATAGATTAGCTAATGTTAAAGAAGCTAAAAAAATATATGTTATGAATAAGGGAGAACTTGTAGAAGAAGGAACTCATAATGAGTTAATGAATCTTAAGGGATATTATAATAACATGGTAAATAAGCAAAATGAATTAGAAGAAATTAGGGAGGTTTGTTAATATGAAAAGAAGATCAGGCTTCCAAATAATGAAGAGATTAATAGTGGAATTAAAGCCACTTGCACCTATAATGTTAATTACAATTTTTATGGGAGTATTAGGTTTTTTAGCTGCCATTTCAATAGCAGCCTTTGGAGCAATTGCATTAGGAACTTATATTGATGATATAACATTTATAACTTTTAAAGGTGCTTTAATAGTAATGGTTGTATCGGCAGTATTAAGAGGATTTTTAAGATATGGCGAACAGTTATCAGGGCATTATATAGCTTTTAAGATTTTATATATCTTAAGAGATAAGATATTTACTGTTTTAAGAAAACTTGCACCAGCGAAATTAGAGGGTAAGGAAAAAGGAAATTTAATTGCTTTAATTACATCAGATATTGAACTGTTAGAAGTATTTTATGCTCATACAATAGCACCAATATCTATAGCAATTATTACAAATAGTATAATATCAATAATATTATACTTAATTAATCCAGCCTTTGGGGTTATAGCTGCAGCCTTCTTCATAGTAGTAGGTTTCGTAATCCCTTATGTATCTTCAAGCTTTGCAAAAGAAGCGGGAGTAAACTATAGAAATATCTTCGGGGAAAGTAATAACTATGTTTTAGATTCATTAAGAGGATTAAAAGAAGTATTATTATACAAAAATGGAGAAGAAAGATTAAATAATATCAATAAGAATTCCATTAGACTTAATAAGAGTTTAGATAAGATAAAGGAACATGAAGGAATTATTAGAGCTACAACTGATATTACAATAATGATAGCAATTTTAACATTTGTCCTATTAGGAATGAGTAAATTTTTATCAGGAGAAATTACTTTTACAGCTGCTATAGTTGCCATAGTAGTAGTGGCATCTTCCTTTGGGCCAGTAGTTGCTTTAAGTAATCTTTCAAATACATTATTACAAACCTTTGCTTGTGCAGAAAGAATATTTGAATTAATAGATGAAGTTCCACATGTAGAAGAGGTAGTAGGTAAAAATAATATAGTTTGCAATGAGATAGCTTATAATGATGTAACCTTCACTTATCCAACAAGAAAAGAAAAAATATTTAAGAATACAAGCTTAAATATTAAAAAAGGCGAAAAAATAGCCTTAATAGGAGAAAGTGGAATAGGTAAGAGTACATTTATTAAGCTAATAATGAGATTTTGGGATGTTAATTCAGGGGATATTAAATTAGACAATATAGATATTAAAGACGTAAATACAAAATCATTAAGAAATTCACAAAGACTAGTAAGCCAAGAAACTTATTTATTTAATGAATCAATAAGAGATAATATAAAGATAGGTAATAAGGATGCAAGTGAAGAAGATGTTATAGAAGCATCTAAAAAGGCATCTATTCATGACTTTATATTAACACTTCCTAAGGGATATGATACTAAAGTTGGGGAACTTGGTGGAAATCTTTCTTCTGGGGAGAAGCAAAGAATTGGACTGGCTAGAGCATTTTTAAAGGATAGTGATGTTCTTATTTTAGATGAACCTACAAGTAATTTAGATGCTTTAAATGAAGGGGAAATATTAAAGTCAATAAATGAAAATTGTAAGGATAAAACTATAATTCTTATTTCACATAGAAAATCTACAACTGCAATATGTGATAAAGTTTATAAATTAGAAAATAAGAAAATAGTATAAGAAGATAAGGAGGATGAAAATCCTCTTTATTTAGAAAATTTAATGATAATGATTATCAAAATCTGGGGAGGTTTTTATATGTCTAAAATAGATAGGGAAAAAAGAACTATTGAACTTATGATAAGGATTTATTGTAAGAAAAAGCATAAGAATAAGGACAAGGAGTTATGTGAAGAGTGTACTGAACTATTAGAGTATGCTCATAAAAGACTAAGCTTTTGCAAGTTTGGAGAGGAAAAAACAACTTGTGGAAAGTGTCCAATACATTGCTATAAAAAAGACATGAGAGAAAAAATTAAGAAGGTTATGAGGTTTTCTGGACCAAGATTACTTATATATAATCCAATAGAGTTATTTAGACATATGACTTATTAATACTAGAAATGATTTCAATAATATGTGGAGAAAATTAGCAAAATAATTTTGAATAAAAAGGAGATTTAAAATGAAATCTATAAAAAAATATTTGTATATAACAATAGGTCTTATTTCAGTAATTTTAGGAGCAATAGGTGTTATACTTCCTATATTACCAACTACTCCATTCTTACTTTTAGCTTCATATTGTTTTGCAAGAGGATCTGAAAGATTTAATAATTGGTTTATTAATACAAAGCTATATAAGAAGCATTTAGATTCTTTTGTGAAGGAAAGAGCAATGACACTAAAAGAAAAGGTGTGTATTCTAGCCTTTGCAGATTTTATGCTTATGTTTCCATTAATTTTGATAGATAGCCTATTTATGAAGGCAGTTATAATAGTAGTTATATTATTTAAGTTCTATTACTTTATATTTAGAATTAAAACAATAAAAAAAGATGAAAAAATAATAAGAAGACTTGAAGAAGAGCAATTATTAAATAAATAATCTTTTGTGACTTTGTTACATTCAAAATATTATTGTTGGAATATACTTATATCATAAAAAAGAATTTATGAATCGGGGGAATTAAAATGAATAATATAAAAGTATATACAACAAACACATGTCCATGGTGTACAAAGGTAAAAAATTACTTAACAAGTAAGAATGTTAATTATGAAGAAGTAAACGTAGGATTAAATAGAGCTGCAGCTATAGAAATGGTAAATAAAAGTGGTCAAATGGGAGTACCAGTTATAGATATCAATGGTAGTATAGTAGTTGGATTTGATAAGATTAGAATAGATTCATTGTTAAATTTATAATTGATTTTATCAAAATTATTTAATAAGTTGAATAAAATAAGAAGTAAAGCTACAATTATAGTAGCTTTATTTTTTTTTGTTTATAAGGGGGAAAAATGGATTTAAAAGATGAATTATTAAAATACTATCCTTTTTTAATGGATTTAGATAGTGAAGTTTTAGACATTATATTAAAGAGAGTTTTAGTAAGTAATTATGAAGTAGGGGAAAATGTATTTAGTAATAAAGTTAGCTGCATAGGATTTTCATTTATTTTAGAAGGACGACTTAGAATATATAAAATAGGTGATGATGGAAAAGAAGTAACTCTTTATAGAATAGGAAAAGGAGATAGTTGCTTTAATACAGTTTTATGTGCACTAACTGATTCAGATGAAGTTTCTTTTGCAGATGTTGAAGAAAATGCAGTTATAGCGATTTTGCCAATGGACTTATTTAAAAGATATTTAATAAATAATAATAGTTTTTTAAAGTACATGTTTAGAAATTTATATAATAAATTTGAAAATGTAGTAGAAGGCTTTGAAAAAGTAACTTTTACTAGTATTGAAAATAGAATTATAGACTATTTTAATTTAAAACTTCTAGATAATCATGGTGCTAAAATTATATATACAACTCATGAAAAAATAGCAGCTGATATTGGCTCATCAAGAGAAGTAGTAAGTAGAAGCTTAAAAGGACTTGAAAAAAGAGGAGTCTTAGAACTTGGAAGAGGTAAAATAAAAATAAAAAACTGGATTTATTAATTTAGCTTGACAAATCCGTAACAATATCTTAAAATTTGAATATAGTGATATTATTGATATTAAAATAACAATCTAAGAAAAATTGGAAATAAATTAATGGGGTGGTATTGTGGATAACAATTATAAGCAATATGAGGATGTTGCAGAATTTTTGAAGGTTTTGGCCCATCCAGTAAGACTTTGTATAGTGAGAAATCTTTTAGAAAAGGGAAGTTGTAATGTGACTAATATGCATAATTGCTTAGGAATGCCTCAATCAACCATTTCTCAACACTTACAAAAGCTTAAGAGCATAGGAATTATTAAGGGTGAAAGAAACGGCTTAGAAATAGTATATGAAGTTGTAGATAAAAGAGTTGAAAAGATAATACAGGCCTTATTAGATAAAGAATAAAATAAAAAAACACTCCTTTTCGGAGTATTTTTTATCACATATATATCTATAAATTATAATATAGTAATATATTGATAGATGATAATTAATAAATAAATAAATGCCAGGAGGATTAATAATGAAACAAAAAGTATTGATAGTTGGAGGAGTTGCTGCTGGTGCTTCAGCTGCAGCTAGGCTTAGAAGGTTAAGAGAAGATATAGATATAGTAATCTTTGAAAGAGGAGAATATATTTCCTTTGCAAACTGTGGATTACCTTATTATGTAGGGGATGTAATCCAAGATAGAGAAGCACTTTTACTTCAAACACCTGAAAAAATGAAGGATAGATTTAATATAGATGTAAGAATAAATAGTGAAGTAATAGAAGTAAATCCCCAAAATAAATCAGTAAAAGTAAAAAATAAAAATAGTATATACGATGAAAGCTATGATTATTTAGTATTAGCACCTGGTGCAAAACCAATATCACCAAATTTACCAGGAATAGATAGTAATAAAATATTTACTGTTAGAAATGTTTCAGATATAGATAAGATAAAATCATATGTAGATCAAAACACTACAAAATCAGCAGTGGTTATAGGTGGTGGATTTATAGGTATTGAAATGGCAGAAAATTTAAAGGAAAAAGATATTAATGTAACTTTAATCGAAGCTGCTCCACACATTTTAGCACCTTTTGATTCAGATTTTTCTAATATAATTGAAAAAGAGTTAAATGACAATGAAGTAAGTATTATTTTAAATAATAAAGTTGTAGCTTTTTCAGAAGAAGGAAATTCAATAAATGTAGTTTTAGATGATAAAAGAGTTATTAAAGTTGATATGGTTATTTCAGCTATAGGGGTAATGCCTGACACAAGATTTATAAAGGATACTGGAATAAAACTTGGTGAAAGAGGACATATAGTAGTAAATGATCATATGGAAACTAGTATAGAAGGAATATATGCAGGAGGAGATGCTGTAGTTGTTAAAGACTATGTAAATGGGAAAGAAACATTTATTCCCCTTGCAGGACCAGCTAATAAGCATGGAAGAATTATTGCAGATAATATTGCAGGTCTAGATAGTGTTTACAAAGGAACTCTTGGAACTTCAATAATTAAAGTATTTGATATGGCAGCTGCTTCAACAGGTAATAATGAAAGAACCTTAAATAGATATGGAATAGAATATGATAAAGTTTATTTACATCCTATGAGCCATGCAGGATATTATCCTAATGCAATTCCACTAACTATTAAAGTTATTTACGATAAAGAAGGAAAAATATTAGGAGCACAAGTATTAGGATACGAAGGCGTAGACAAATTTATAGATGTAATTGCTACTTCTATAAAGTTTGGTGGAAGAATGGAAGATTTAGCAGAATTAGATTTAGCTTATGCACCACCATTTTTATCAGCAAAATCACCAGCAAATATGGCTGGATTTATGGCAGAAAACCAAAGACAAGGCTTAGTTAAGTTGATAAACATAGATGAATTAAATAATTTTGATAGTAATAAACAAATATTATTAGATGTTAGAGATAAGGAAGAAGTGGAACTTGGAAATATAAAGAATTCTATAAATATACCACTTAATGATTTAAGAAGTAATTTAGATAAGTTAGATAAAAATAAAGAAATATTAGTATATTGTGCTGTTGGTCTTAGAGGATATATTGCATCAAGATTATTAACATCCCATGGATTTAATGTTAGAAACTTAAATGGTGGATACAAAACTTATTCAAACTTTGATTATAAAGCGAAGACTATAGAGTTTAATGAAAGAGAAGAAGATTTAGTAATGCAAGAAGTTGCTTTAGATAAAGTTAGAGAATTAAATGCAACAGGCCTTTCATGTCCAGGACCATTAATGCAAGTTAAAATGACAATGGACACTATGTTTGATGGAGAAGTATTAAAAGTTAAAGCTTCAGATCCAGGATTCTATAGAGATATACAAGCATGGGCAGACAAAACAAATAATAGATTAGTAAATATAGAAAAAAATAAAGGTATAATTGAAGCTACACTTATGAAGTGTTCAAATCAATTATTAAATGAAAATGAATTACAAAATAAAATATCTAAAGATCTTGGAAAGGGAGCAACCTTAGCACCAGTTAAAGATGGCCAAACTATGGTAGTATTTAGTGGTGATTTAGATAAAGCTATAGCATCATTTATTATTGCAAATGGAGCAGCTACTATGGGTAAACATGTTACAATGTTCTTTACCTTCTGGGGATTAAATGTACTTAGAAAACCAGAAAAAGTTAAAACCCCTAAGAATATAATAGAAAAAGCCTTTGGAATGATGATGCCAAGAGGAAGCAAGAAGTTAGGCCTTTCAAGAATGAATATGGGTGGCATGGGTGCTAAAATGATTAGAGGTGTCATGAAGAATAAAAATATTCAATCTTTAGAAGAGCTTATTGAAGCGGCTATTGCAAGTGGAGTAGAAATAGTAGCCTGCACAATGTCAATGGATGTAATGGGAATTAAAAAAGAAGAATTAATAGATGGAATAACTTATGCTGGCGTTGGATATTACCTAGGTCAAGCAGATGATTCAAATATAAACCTATTTATCTAAGCAATAGATAATAGGGAAGAGTAAAGAGAATAGATAATAATGAATAAAGAGGTTGTCCCAAGGCAACCTCTTTATTCATTGATTCTATATTTTTAAGTATTAATTTTATATTTAATAATAGCTTTTTATTAAGATGAAAGTAATTTACTTAATTTTGCATTTTAGTTTGTTCATATTTAACATATTCATTATTAATAGCTGAAATATTGTTATCTAATTCTTCAAGGCTTCTAGTTTGTAAGTCCATATTAGCAGCAATTTCTTCTGAAAGGGCTGAATGCTCTTGAGAAATAGTACTAACATTATCCATTATAGATAAAACATTATCTTTTTCTGTGGAAGCAGCAGTTAGATTTTCTATACAGCTATCAATTTCCTTAACAGATTCACTAATTGAAGATTTTATATTAGTAAAACTACCTTTAGTACTTTGTAAAGTTTTTTGTTGATTATCAACGGCAATTCCGCCATTTTCCATAGCTTTAGATGCATTTATAATATCACTCTTAATATCATCTAATATATTAGTTATACTTTCTACAGCTTGTTTAGAATTCTCAGCAAGCTTTCTAACTTCTCCAGCAACTACAGAAAAACCTTTTCCAGCTTCTCCAGCTCTTGCTGCTTCAATTGCTGCATTTAAAGATAGCAAGTTTGTTTGAGATGCAATTTGGCTAATAGAATCAGTAATAGTATTTACAGATTCTAATTTTGAAACTAGAGAATTTACAGTAGAACTAACAGTTTTAAAAGCTTCTTGTAAGGAATTTAATGAACTATCTAAATCAGTAAAAGTATTTAAACCTTCATCAGCCACCTTATCTGTATCTAGAACTGTTATTTGAACATTAGTTATATTATAAGCTAATTGTTCCATACGTGTATTAAAGCTTTCTAAAATAGTTCTTGCATTATTTATTTCTTCAGCTTGAGTTAATGAAGCATTAGTTAATGATGATAATGAATTATTAACATCAGTAATAGCACCAGATATTCTAGAACTATTTTCCCCTAAATTAAACATTTCTCTTCTAAATTTTTCAGCGACATCTTCTCTTTCTTTAATCTCCTCAGTTACCATTGAATCATTGATTTCATTGTTGTCTTTCACTAATTTAGTAGCTTTTTTCTTAGAAAATAACCCCATTTTACAACCTCCTAATTTTATCCTTTCCATCTCGAGCCATTTCTTTAATTTTTTGTGGTGCACCTATAGATGTAATGACTTCTGAAAACCATCTAAAGGCTGTTTTTTCCTCATTTATTCTTCTATTTATTTCTCCTATTAGAAACATAATAGAAAATCTATCTAATCCATAAACAGGTAGCTTTTCGTTTATATATGTATCGTTAAAAGAAAGTAAAGCTTGATTTAAATAAACTTTTTCATTAGTTTCATCTGATAATAATCTATACATCCAAGCTATTTTTAAGCATATCATTGCTTTAGTACTTTCTTTCCCTTCAATTACTACAGCATTTAATAAAGCTAGTTTATATCTTTCTATGGCTACCTTTTCATTAAATGGAATTGGATAATCTCTATTAACCCATTTAGATGTAATTTTTGATTTTACTAATTCTATTTGGTATTTTCTAATATTATGAAAATCTACTTTTAAAGAAGAGTACCCACAGGTAGGGCATATCCATACTTCATAGAAATAAGGATTCTCAACTAAGTATCGGATAAATAGATCTGAATCTCTAGACTTTACTCTAGGAGCAGTTACCTTAACAGATAAGGTTTTAAATTTTTTTTCGCATACTGGGCATACTATATCTTTAAAAAATAAGTTATTTATATGTATATTATTTCTTTCGGTTTCAACAGGTAAATCTTTAACATTAGTATTTTCTAATAGCGTTGTCATAGGTTATCACCTCTTGTTACTAATACTATCTAATTATAGCATAATTTAGTAAAAAGTGTAGATGAAATAATTAATTTAGAGAAATAAGATTTTGATTACACATATTAAGTTTTTTGATATAATAATTAAGGTGAAGTTTGAAAAGGGTGATAAAATATGGCGATAAATGATTGGAAGAGTTTTTTCATGCCTTATGAGCAGGCAGTTGAAGAATTAAAAGTTAAGCTCAAGAGTATAAGAAAAGAATATAGAAAAAGAAGTGAGTACTCACCAATTGAGTTTGTAACTGGAAGAGTGAAAGAACTTTCAAGTTTATTGGAGAAAGCTAATAAATTTGAAATTCCAGTAGATAGACTTCAATATGAAATTGAAGATATAGCTGGAATAAGAATAATGTGTCAATTTGTAGATGATATAGATAATGTAGTTGAAATAATAAGAAGAAGAAAGGATATGCAAATCCTTTATGAAAAGGACTATGTTAGAGGCGTAAAAGAAAGTGGTTATAGAAGTTACCACATGGTAATAAAATACCCAGTTAATATGGCAGATGGACAAAAGGAAATACTAGCTGAGTTTCAAATAAGAACTTTAGCAATGAATTTCTGGGCTACAATTGAACACTCCTTAAATTATAAATATAAAAAGCAGTTGCCAGATGTAGTAAGAGATAAATTGAAAAGAGCAGCAGATGCAGCCTTTGAATTGGATGAACTTATGTTAGATATTAAAGATGAAATAAAGGATGCTCAAAGATTATTTGAAATTAAATCAGATATCATTACTAATATAATGAATAATATTTTAACTTTAAAATCCTTTGGAAAAACTCAAGAAGCAAATAGATTTGAAAGTTCATTAAATAAGTTAGTTGAAGATGGAGAAATAAATGAATTAAATAACCTTCTAGTTTTAGTAAAGAGAGAAGTTAAAAAATATAGAGATTAAATTAATATAACTAAATTAAAAATATAAAAAAAGGCTAAGATTATAAAATAATCTTAGCTTTAAAATTAACTTTTAATTATCTTCTCTTTCCCATATTAAAGAGCCATCCTCTTCATCAATTCTAGAGAAGTACAAATCATTTAATACGGATAACTTATCTGTATTTATTTTATAAATTTTAACAATATCATAGTCACTATCTTCTAGATGAGTTAAATCTGAATTATAATTAGTTAGAGGTAAGTTAGAATTTTCTTCCATTAAATAGTCACTATCTTCAAATAAGTGGAGCATAACACCCTTATTTCTTAAAACTACAGCTAAGTTACTAGTTCTTTTTAATTTAGTTTTATTCATACAAACACCCCTTTTATATTTTTATGTATTTTATATAAACATTTTATCATAAGTGTGAGTATTTTACCAATTTATTCTACCATTAAAGTTTAAACTAGAAATTAATATAGGAATTTCGTTTTCTTTACCACATAAGATACTTAACTGTATAAATGAATTTATTGGTAAAAAGATGAAGTAAGAACTAAGAGTTAAAAACTATTTTAAGAGGTTTTAACAAGAGTAAATTAATAAATACATATTTATAAAGAAATTATATATAAAAATATTGACAATGATAATCTTTATCAACTATAATTAGATTCAGTTGATATAGATTATCAAATAACGGGAGTGAGTATATGACTAAAAAATCTTTATTGGCTATTACTATTATCTTATCAGTAATATCCATCTTTATTGGAGTGTCTAATATAAACATATTGAATTTAAGTTCTTCAGATATAGAAGTTCTTATGATAAGTAGGTTTCCTCGGTTGCTAAGTATATTAGTTGCAGGTATGGGAATGAGTATAAGTGGTGTTATTATGCAACAAATAAGTAATAACAAATTTATTTCACCTAGTACAGCGGCAACTGTAGACTCAGCAAAATTAGGAGTTTTATTTTCTTTAATTATATTTTCATCAGCTAATATATTTCAAAAAATGATGCTGTCTTTTGTATTTTCATTAGCAGGAACATTTATTTTCATGACTATTTTGAAGAAGATAAAAATAAAAAATGTTATTTTTATACCATTAGTTGGTATTATGTTAGGAAATGTAATAGGATCAATAACAGATTTTTTTGCATATAAGTACAATTTAAATCAAAGTATGGGTGCATTTTTGCAAGGAAATTTTTCAACGGTATTAAAGGGAAATTATGAAATACTATATTTAAGCATTCCGCTATTAATTATAGCATTTTCATATGTACATAAATTTACCTTAGCTGGTATGGGAGAAGAAATGTCAGTAAGCCTTGGACTAAATTATAAGAGAGTAACTAATCTAGGAGTTGTAATAGTAGCTATAATTTCATCATTAGTTGTAATTACTGTAGGTAGCATTCCTTTTGTAGGACTAATAATACCTAATATAGTTTCTATATGGAAAGGGGACAACTTAAAGAACAATATGCCAATAGTTGCACTTCTTGGAGCAAGTTTTGTATTGGGATGCGATATTATAAGTCGTCTAATAATTGCCCCTTATGAAATACCTATAGATTTAACTATTGGAGTTATTGGAGCTGTAATATTCCTTTATTTAATATTTAGGAGGAATAAATAATGCAAAATAATAAGAAAAAAATAATTATATTATCTATAGTTGCAATAACATTTTTAGTTTTATTTGTTGTATGGGGATTAACAGCTAAAAATTATAGATTTAATTTATCTATTAGAATTCCTAAGGTTCTTGGAATATTAATAGCAGGTGCCACAATATCTGTAGCATCAATATTATTCCAAACTATAACTAACAATAGAATTATTACACCAAGTATTATAGGTTTAGATTCTTTATATGGTTTAGTACAAACCATAGTAGTATTTCTATTTGGATCAACTTCAATAATTATGGTAAACAAAACCATAAACTTTTTATTATCAGGAACCTTAATGGTTATTTTAGCAATGATACTTTTTAAAGTTGTTTTAAAAAAGAGCAAAAACAACATATTCTTTTTATTATTAGTAGGAACAGTAGTTGGTATTTTATTTAGAAGTTTATCATCTTTTATGCAAGTAATTATAGATCCAAATGAATTTGATGCTCTTCAAGCAAAGTTATTTGCTTCCTTTAGTTTAGTTAATACAAAGATATTATTAGTTTCAGTAATTATATTAATTATAATGGCAATTATATTATATAAGGATTTTCATAAATTAGATGTTATGTCATTAGGAAGAGAACAAGCTATCAACCTAGGGGTAAATTACGATAAATTTAGTAAAAAAATACTTGTTTTTGTTGCAATACTAGTTTCTTTGTCAACAGCTTTAGTAGGTCCAATAACCTTCTTAGGAATAATAGTTGTTAACTTAACTTATGAAATAACAAAAACCTATAAACATTCAGAACTTCTTATAGTTGGAACTCTTATAAGTATTATTGCTTTAGTTGGAGGACAATTCTTAGTGGAAAGAGTATTTAATTTTACAACAACTATAAGTATAATAATTAACTTTATTGGTGGAATTTACTTTATAAATCTATTATTAAAGGAGAGTAAGCTATGATAGAAGTAAAAAATATTAATAAAAGCTATGGAAGTAAAAAAGTTGTAGATGATGTATCTTTTAATATAGAAGAAGGAAAAATTACTTCTTTTATAGGCCCAAATGGAGCAGGTAAAAGTACAGTATTATCTATAATATCAAGGCTTTTAGATGCTGATTCAGGAGAAGTTTTTGTGGATGGTAAAGAAATAAAAGAATGGAATTCAAAAGAGCTATCTAAAAAGCTTTCAATATTAAAGCAAAGTAATACTTTAAATATAAGATTAACTATAAGGGAATTAGTTTCCTTTGGAAGATTCCCATATTGTGAAGGTAAATTAAAAAAAGAAGATGAGAAATTTGTAGAGGATGCTTTAAATTATATGCAGCTTACGGATATTCAAGATAAATATCTTGATGAATTATCTGGTGGACAAAAACAAAGAGCATATATAGCAATGATATTAGCCCAAGATACAGATTATATACTTTTAGATGAGCCATTAAATAATTTAGATATGAAGCATTCAGCAGAAATGATGAGGATGCTAAGGCAAATGGTTAATGATTTTGGGAAAACAATAATTATAGTAATTCACGATATTAATTTTGCATCCTGCTATTCAGATAATATAGTAGCATTAAAGGATGGAAAATTAGTAAAACATACAACAACTGAAGATATGATAACGGAAAATAATTTAAGTTGTCTTTATGATATGAATTTCAATATTAGAGAAGTTAACAACCAAAAAATATGTATTTATTTTTAAATAGTATAAGAAGTTGAAAAATAATATTTATATAAAATGGAGGAATTATAAATGAAAAAAAGATTTTTAGGTCTATTGAGTATGGTTATGCTATTACTAGTTGGAGTAGTAGGATGTAGTACAGCAAATACAGAAGAAGCAGCAAAGGAAGAAAATAAAACAGTAGTTGTTACAGATCAAAAGGGTGAAGTTGAAGTACCAGTTAATCCTAAAAATGTTGTAGTATTAGACTTAGGTTCATTAGATATAATGACAAAATTAGGTGTTGAGCCAGTAGCGCTACCAAAATCTTCTTTACCATCATATTTAGAAAAGTATAAAGATGATAAATATGTTGATTTAGGATCTTTAAAGGAATTTGATTTAGAAAAAATAAATGAAGTTGAACCAGATTTAATTATAATAGAAGGAAGACAAGAATCATTTTATGAAGATTTAAAGAAAATCGCTCCAGTATTATACTTAGGTACAGCTAATAGCGATATATTTACTTCAGTTGAAAATAATGCTAAGGCATTAGGAAAAGTATTTAATAATGAAGAAGGCGTAACTAAAGAATTAGAAAGCATAAACAAGAGATTAGAAGCAGTAAATGCAAAGGTTAAAGAAAACAATGCAACAGCATTAATGACAATGTTTAATGAAGGTTCTTTATCAGTTTATGGTGAAGGTTCAAGATATGATATGGTTTATAGCAAGTTTGGATTTACTCCAGCTGATACACAAATAGAAGCATCAACTCATGGACAAAATATTTCATTTGAATACTTAAAAGAAAAGAACCCAGATTATTTATTTGTTTTAGATAGAGGAGCTATAACTGGAGCACAAGCATCAGTTAAAGAAACTGTAGAAAATGAATTAATAAAGACAACTAAAGCATATGAAAATGGACATATTATATATGTAAATCCACAAGCTTGGTATGTTGGTGGAAGTGGAATAATGGCAATAGATACTATTATTTCAGATATGGAAACTGCCTTAAATATTAAGTAATTAAATAGAGAATAATTAAATATAATAAAAGGAAATTCAAAAAACTAATGAATTTCCTTTTTTTATTTATAATAAGTAAAAGAAATTAAAATTTATAAAAAAATATTTAATTTTACTATTTACAACTAATAATAATTATTATATAATAATCTATGTCGAGAGATGAAAGCAGAAATAAATTAAATGTGGAAATTATAATATAGGAGGAGTTTAATTATGAAAAAATTTGTTTGTACAATATGTGGATATGTATATGAAGGTGAAGCTGCACCAGCAGAATGCCCAATATGTAAAGCAGGAGCAGATAAGTTCATAGAACAAACTGGAGATTTAAAATGGGCTGATGAACACAGAGTTGGAGTTGCAAAGGATGTAGATCCAAGAATTATGGAAGGATTACAAGCTAACTTCATGGGAGAATGTACAGAAGTAGGAATGTACTTAGCAATGTCAAGACAAGCTGATAGAGAAGGATTCCCAGAAGTTGCAGAAGCATATAAGAGAATAGCTTTCGAAGAAGCAGAACATGCTGCAAAATTCGCTGAACTTATAGGAGAAGTAGTAGTAGCTGATACAAAGGCTAACCTACAAGCAAGAGTTGATGCAGAACATGGTGCTTGCCAAGGAAAAATGGATTTAGCTAAATTAGCTAAGGAATTAAACTTAGATGCTATTCATGACACAGTTCATGAAATGTGTAAAGATGAAGCTAGACACGGTCAAGCATTCAAAGGATTATTAGATAGATATTTCCAATAAGATAGAAATTTATAAAGCATAAATATATAAACAAAAGAAACTACTTAGGTTTAAAAACTCAATTGTAGTTTCTTTTTTTGTATCTAAAATCATATAATCCTTTATTTAGAATTCTTAATATTCATCTTTTATGATAAGTACCCAATATAATAGACCACCTAACATATATGCAAAAATGTCCCATATATCTGATACGGTATCTATTCGATATAAAGGTGTGATAAATTCCCAGAAGATTCCGCAAGAAAGCATTAATAATTCTATCTGCCATAATTTAGACAGTACAATATTACGAAAACTTAAGATGATATTAGTATATGCGGTAAATGTCATACCGCCTATTATGTCATTAAAATAAGAAGACATAAACCATTTAATAGCTTCATTTGGTATTTGCCCTTTAAATTCTTCATTAATCAAATATAGTAAAATAGTAATGAATATTATTATTAAATTTTTTTTCTTAGAAAAAAGAAAAGATTATAAGTGCAACTAATACTGCACCTACCATTCCCCAAAAAGATAATCCATTGCCACCATCTTTAGACATATCAATACCCCCCCATAAGTAATATTTCTACATATTTATAGATTTATTTTACCATTTATAGATTAGCTTTTCAATGTAGTATCTTAATGTGTAAAATAATTATATAAAAAGATTTCTTAAATAAATGTATATTAAAACAGGCAACTAAGTTTAAATATTTATAAAAATAGATTATAATTTAATGAAATGAAAAATAATATTTCTATGAAGAATTGAGGTGAGGTTAATGAATGTATCTATTATATTATTTGTATCCTATTTAATTAACATTTTATTTGCACTTTCACTAATATTTATTGAAAGAAAAGAGCCAAATACCACATGGGCATGGTTAATAATTCTTTTAGTTCTTCCTGGTATTGGATTTATAATATATTTATTATTTGGCCAAAATTTAAGTAGACAAAAAATATTTAGGGAAAAGAAAGTAACAGATGAAAGAAAGGTAAAGGAATTATTAGAAAAATTTAAAAAAGAAAAAGAAAATAGTAATATAGCTGAAGAATTTATGGACCTTATTAGAATGAATTATAATAATTCTGGGGTATTATATACCTGTGGAAATAAGGTTGATACTTTTATAGATGGTGAAGAAAAATTCAAAGCTTTAATAAAAGATATTAGATCTGCAGAAAAGTTTATACATATAGAATATTACATATTTAGAATGGATGGTTTAGGTAAAACTATAATTAATGAACTTAAGAAAAAGGTTGAAGAAGGTGTTGAAGTTAGACTTTTAGTAGATGGAATGGGATCTAAAAGTTTAAGAGGTAATAAAGTAAAATATATAAGAAGCCTTGGCATTAAATTTTATTTGTTTTTCCCAGGATTTCTACCTTATATTAATACACGTGTGAATTTTAGAAATCATAGAAAAATAGTTGTTATAGATGGAAAAGTTGGATATGTTGGTGGATTTAATGTTGGAGATGAGTACATAAATAAAGGAAAGCAATTTGAGTATTGGAGAGACACTCATATTAGAATTCAAGGAGAGGCAGTTAACGAATTAAATAAAAGGTTTATTTTAGATTGGGATTATGCATCAGAAGGTGAGCTGAAAAATTATGATGACTATTTCATAGATCAAGAAGAGTATGGAAATATAGGAATTCAAATAATTTCTTCTGGGCCTGACCATAAAGAGGAATTTATAAAGAATGCATATATGAAAATAATTAATAATGCAAAGGAAAGAATTTACATACAAACACCATATCTAGTTCCTGACGAGCCAATTAAAGAAGCATTAAAAATAGCAGCTTTATCAGGAGTAGATGTAAGAATTATGGTTCCAGGTAAACCAGATCACTTCTTTATGGAATGGATATTAAGTGCTAATATGGGAGAACTTATGGAATCTGGTGTTAGGATTTATAAGTATCAAAAGGGATTTATTCATTCTAAAACTATTACTGCAGATGGAAAGGTTGCTAGTATTGGAACTGCAAATTTAGATATTAGAAGTTTTCAACTTAATTTTGAGATTAATGCAATAATTTTTGATAGCGATTTTACCAAAGAACAGGAAGAAATATTTGCAAATGATATTAAGGATAGTAAACAAGTTATTCTTGAAGAGTATGATACTAGAGGAAGATATATAAGAATTAAAGAGGCATTAATTAGACTTATAGCTCCAATACTATAATATTATCAGCATATTCACGAATTATTAATTTTTTCTAATATATGTTATTAAAAAATGAAAATATTCACAATTATATTGACAATCTATTTTGCTTTGGTATAATTAGGTAAAGAAATTTAGATTTATGGAGGACTTTATGAAAGGAATTATAAACAAAATAGTAAATTTTAATAACTTTTTTTACTTTATGTTCTGGGGCTTTTTCTTTAGCGCTGGCTATTTTGTTTACAAAAAAATAATTCTTTTCAAAGTGAGTTTTTAACATAAATTTATATATTTTGTTTTATGAATATATGGTTATTACAAGAGAACTCCTAGGAGTTCTCTTTTTTATACAAATAAAATAAAAAATATTTAATAATAAAAGGGGGCATTATTCATGGTAATAATTTTAAAACCAAAAACAAATGAATTAGAAATTAAAAAGCTAACAGAAGAATTAGAGAAAGAGGGGGTAAAGGTTAATCCTGTAATTGGATCTGATTTAATTATATTAGGACTTGTAGGAGATACAAGTAAAATAGATCCATTAAAAATAGAAGCTAATGATATAGTAGAAAAGGTTATGCATGTTCAAGAACCTTTTAAAAAAGCAAATAGATTATTCCATCCAGATGATAGTATAATAAAAGTTGGGGATAGTGAAATTGGTGGAAATAAAATAGCTATGATAGCTGGACCGTGTTCAGTTGAAAGTGAAGAGCAATTAACTTATATAGCAGAATCAGTTAAGAAATTAGGGGCAAATTTCTTAAGAGGTGGTGCATTTAAGCCAAGAACTTCACCATATAGTTTCCAAGGCTTAAAGCATGATGGACTTGAGCTTTTAAAAATAGCTAGAGAAAAAACAGGATTACCTATAGTGACAGAAATAATGTCACCATATGATGTTGAAATATTTGAAAGAGATGTTGATGTTATTCAAGTTGGTGCAAGAAATATGCAAAACTTTGACTTATTAAATGAACTAGGAAGAACAAGAAAGCCTATACTATTAAAAAGAGGATTATCAGCTACAATAGAAGAATGGCTTATGTCAGCAGAATATATAATGGCAGGTGGAAATGAAAATGTAATTCTTTGTGAGAGAGGAATAAGAACCTTTGAGACTTACACAAGAAATACCCTTGATTTAAGTGCAATACCAGCTGTTAAGAAATTAAGTCATTTACCTATAATAGTAGATCCTAGCCATGCTACAGGAAAGAGATTTATGATATCTCCACTAGCAAAAGCAGCAATAGCAGTAGGAGCAGATGGATTAATAATAGAAGTTCATAACAATCCAGAAAAAGCACTTTGCGATGGACCACAATCTATTAGACCAGACCATTATGAATCACTAGTTCAAGAACTAAAAGCAATTGCGGCAGCAGTAGGAAAAGAACTTTAATAATGCATAATGCGTAATGCACAATGCATAATTAAGGTGAAAACTCTTATAGAGTTTTGGAAAATGAAAGAATGAAGTTTCTCTTTTGCATCCGCAAAATCGAAATGAAAGAATGAAATAATTAAGGAATAAATTCTTTAGGAATTTATAATATTTCATAATTCAGCTTGTCTGAATTATTTCCACAATTATGCATTATGCATTATTAATTATGCATTAAAAGGAGGCTGTGTTTACATGAAGTTAACTGTAGATTTATCTCACAGTAGTTATGATATAATTATACAAAAGGGTTTGCTTAATAATTTAAGTAAGGAAATATCTGAAGTATTTAAGGGTAAAAAGATATTTGTATTAACGGATAAAAATGTTGATAAGTTTTATGGAGACAGGGTTTTTAAGGAATTATCTGATTTTGGATATGATACTAAGAAGCTAGTTCTTGAAGCTGGAGAGGAAACTAAGAGTTTTTTTACTTTACCAAAGATTTATGATGAGCTTTTAAATTTTAAGCTTACAAGAAGTGATTTAATTATAACTTTAGGTGGTGGAGTAATTGGAGATTTAGGTGGTTTTGTGGCATCTACATATCTTAGAGGAATTTCATTTATACAGGTTCCTACAACATTATTGGCACAAGTAGATAGTAGTGTAGGTGGAAAAGTAGGTATAGATTTAGATAGAGGTAAAAATCTTGTAGGTAGTTTTTATCATCCTAAAAAAGTCATAATAGATCCAGAGGTTTTAAAATCTCTAAGTGACAGAGTATTTAATGATGGTATGGCAGAAGTAATAAAATATGGATGCATAAAAGATAAAGAATTCTTTGATAAGTTAATGAAATATAAAGATAAAGAAGAAGTTATGAACAATATTGAGTATATTATTCACAACTGTTGCAAAATAAAAAAAGAAGTTGTGGAAAAAGATGAAAAAGATACTGGCGAAAGAATGCTTTTAAACTTTGGTCATACAATAGGGCATGCCATTGAGAAATATTATAAATATAATAAATATACTCATGGAGAAGCTGTAGCTATAGGAATGTATGAAATTACAAAAATAAGTGAAGCATCTTTTGAAACAGAAAAAGGAACAGCAGATATAATTAAGAATATATTAATTAAGTATAATCTTCCTTATAAACTAGAGATTAATCTTAATGAAATAAAAGAAACAATTTCATTAGATAAAAAGAATATAAATAACAAACTAAATTTAATATTTCTAAACAAAATTGGAGAAAGCAAAATAGTACAAAGAGATAGTTTATAAGTAAGAAGTAAGAGTGAAGAAGTATTTCTTCATTCCTTAATTTTTTCATTATAATAAAAAAATAGTAATTTGGAACAAATTACATCAATAATTCTACATTCTACATTTTAATAAGGGGGTTTTTATGCAAGAAATAAAGCTTAATAATAGTAAGTTAAAGGGATTAGTTAAGGTTCCACCTTCTAAAAGCATGGCTCATAGGGCTATAATTTGTGCTGCTTTAGCCAGTGGAGTTTCTATAATAGAAAATATAGATTACTCTGATGATATTAATGCAACTATAGATGGAATGATATCTTTAGGGGCAGTTATTGAAAAAGATGGGGATAAATTAACTATTACAGGGGCCTTTAATAAAGATGTTAAGAGAAATTCAGTTAGAACTATAGATTGTAATGAATCAGGTTCTACACTTAGATTTTTAGTTCCTGTATCTCTTTTATTTGATGGTATTACTAAATTTGTTGGAAGAGGCAATTTGGGTAAAAGGCCATTAGATACTTATTATGATATATTTAAGGAACAAGGAATTAGTTATAATACAGTTGATGGTAGATTAAGTTTAATGGTTAAGGGAAAATTAGTTAGTGGCGAATTTACTTTACCAGGAAATATTAGTTCTCAATTTATAACAGGGCTTTTATTTACTTTACCTTTATTAAAGGAAGATTCAAAGATAATACTTTCTACAGAGCTAGAGTCTAAGGGCTATATAGATTTAACATTAGATTGTATGAGAGACTTTGGTATTTCTATTGAGAATAATAATTACAGAGAATTTGTAATTAAAGGAAATCAGGGCTATGTTTCTAGAAATTATAAAGTTGAAGGAGATTATTCTCAAGGAGCATTTTATTTATGTGCAGATGCCTTAGGCTCTGAAGTTGAAGTTCAAGATTTAAGAAAGGACTCACTTCAAGGAGATAAAGAGGTAATAGAAATTTTAGAAAGAATGGGAGCTAAATTTAATTTTAGTGATAATTTAAGTTGTCATGTAGATGGAGATTTAGTTTCTACAATAATAGATGGGTCACAATGTCCTGATATAATACCTGTAATTTCTTTAGTAGCGGCATTATCAAAAGGGAAAACAGAAATTATTAATGCTGGAAGGCTAAGAATTAAAGAATGTGACAGATTAAAGGCCGTAGCAACTGAGCTTAATAAGCTTGGTGCTAGAATCGAAGAAAAAGAAGAGGGGCTAGTAATATATGGTGTTGAAGAACTAGAAGGCGGAGTAGAAGTATGGAGCTGGAAGGATCATAGAATAGCCATGACTTTAGCAATAGCAGCAACTAGGTGTAAAAAGCCTATAATTATGACAGACTACGATTGTGTAGCAAAATCTTACCCAAGATTTTTTGAGGATTACAAAATGTTAGGAGGGGCTATAAATGAGTGGAGTCTTTGGAAATGATATAAAAATATCTATTTTTGGTGAGTCTCATGGAGCTGCAATTGGAGTTAATATAGATGGACTTCCATCAGGCTTTGAAATTGATATGGATAAGGTGCTATTTGAAATGGGAAGAAGAGCACCAGGGAAAAACCAATTATCTACATCAAGAAAGGAAGCCGATTTACCAGAAATATTAAGTGGATATTTTGAAGGAAAAACTACTGGGACACCACTTTGTGCCATTATAAGAAATGGAGATACTAGATCAAAGGATTATTCAAAAACTAAGGATTTCTTAAGACCTGGTCATGCAGATTATAGTGGTTTTGAAAGATATTCAGGCTTTAATGACTATAGAGGTGGTGGTCATTTTTCAGGAAGACTAACTGCACCTTTAGTATTTGCAGGGGCTATATGTAAGCAAATTTTAGAAGATAAAGGAATAGTTATAGGTGCTCATATAGCATCTATAAAGGAAATAGAAGATGATAGCTTTAACCCTACAAATATTTCTCCTATGGAGTTATTAAATTTAAGAAATAAGGAATTACCATTAATAAATGATTCCTTAGAAGAAAAGATTAAACATAGGATTATGCAAGCAAAGTATGATGGAGATTCAGTAGGGGGAACTATAGAATGTGCTGTAGTTGGAATAAAAGCTGGGGTAGGTAATCCATTTTTTGATTCAATAGAATCAACATTAGCTCATCTTATGTTTTCTGTACCAGCAATAAAAGGAATAGAGTTTGGAAGAGGCTTTGATATGACTAAACTCTTTGGTTCAGAAGCAAATGACGAGTATTATTATGATGGAGATTTAGTGAAAACTAGAACTAATAATAATGGTGGTATCTTAGGTGGAATAAGCAATGGAATGCCTATATTATTTAAAGTAGCAGTAAAACCAACTGCATCTATATTAAAAGAGCAAAATACTGTTGATATAAATAATAAAAAGGATGTTAAATTTAGAATAGAAGGAAGACATGACCCTTGTATAGTACAAAGGGCAGTACCTGTAATAGAAGCAGTTGCTGCAATAGGTATACTAGATTTAATAAAGGGGAGATACTAATGGGGAACTTAGAAGACTATAGAAGAGAAATTGATTCTATAGATAAAGAATTAATAGCTTTATTTGAAAAAAGAATGAATGTTGCCATTAAGGTAGGAGAATATAAAAAGGAAAGAAATCTTCCAATATTCAATGCTAAAAGGGAAGAGGAAGTAATAGAAAAGAATATTAATCTTCTAAGTAATAAAGAATATAGTGAAATCACTAGAATCTATTTTGAAAAAATTATGGAACTTAGTAGGTCCTTGCAAGCAGATTTAATGGAAAAGAATAAGGATAACTTAAAAGTAAATACAATTGAAGATAATGTTAAAATAGGCTATCAAGGTGTTGAAGGTTCCTTTAGTGAAGAGGCATTAAGAAAATATTTTAATTCCTATGATAGCATTAAAAATTATGAGAGCTTTAAGGATGTTTTTAATGCATTAGAAAAAAATGAAATACAATATGCAATACTTCCTATTGAAAATTCATATACTGGAGCAATTACTGAAGTATATGATCTTTTAGTTAAATATAATTTTTATATAGTTGGTGAAGAGTGTATAAAAATAGATCAAAATCTTATGGGAATAGAAGGTGCTAACTTAGATGATATTGAAGAAATATATTCTCATCCCCAAGGCTTTGAACAAAGTAAGGGATTTTTAAGTAGATACCATAATATTAAATTAATTCCCTATCATAATACAGCAATAAGTGCTAAGTTAGTTTCAGATTTAAAGGATAAGAAAAAAGCAGCTATTGGAAGTAAAAGAGCAGCTAAAATTTATGGCTTAAGCATATTAAAAGATAATGTCAATGATAAAAAAGATAATCACACTAAGTTCATAATTATAGGTAAAGAATTAAAATATGATGATACTAGCAATAAAATTAGTGTGGTATTTTCTCTAGAAGATAAGGCAGGTACATTATACAAGTTATTAAGACACTTCGCAGAAAATAACATTAATATGATTAAGATAGAATCAAGACCTAATAAACATGAGTCCTGGAAGTATTTACTTTATGTAGATTTTGAAGGAAACTTAAATGATAGCTTAGTTAAAAATGCTCTAGAGCTTATAGAAAAAAATAGTGGCTACTTTAAAATAATAGGAAACTATATAAATTCAAATAATTAATAACAAAAATCCGGTAATAATGAACTGCCCCCTGTCAAGTAGACAGGGTAAATAATAAAAAATTATGCTGCTAAGGTGTGGCTTCTATATTCAATAGGAGCCATACCTTTTAGTTTTTTCTGCAACCTTTTTGTATTATAAAATTCCATGTATTCATCAATAGCTTGATTAAGTTCTTCATAGGTATTAAACTTCCTTAGGTAATACATTTCAGACTTCAGTGTACCCCAAAAGCTTTCCATCGGCCCGTTGTCTATACAACGACCTACTCTAGACATACTTTGTATTGCATTAATAGCATTGAGTTTATTTTTAAAGATTTTACTTGTATATTGAAAACCTCGATCACTATGGAATAGTGGCGTTGCGTTCGGATTACTAATAATAGCTTTATCTAAGGTATCGAATACTAACTTATTATTGTTAGACTTACCTAATACATAAGAAATAATACTGTTATCACCGAGATCCAGTATTGCACTTAAATAAGCCTTGTTTCCATTAGTTAATTTAAATTCGGTAACATCAGTTAACCATTTTTCATTTGGCTTATTTGATGTAAACTCTCTATTTAATATATTTTCAGCTGTAATTTGAGGAGTGCTTTTAATATATTTTTTCTTTTTCTTTCTAATAACAGCCGTAAGATTTATAGATCTCATAAGCCTATATATACGTTTATGATTATATTGTGAATTTAATATTCGATTAATATTTAACGTTATACGGCGATAGCCATAAATTCCATTTACTTCTGAATAAAGTTTAGAAACTTCATCTAAGATAATTTTATTTTCTTTATCTCTAAAAGTTTCTGAATGATTTAACCATTTATAATAAGATGCTCGTCCGATTTTCGCACATTTACATAAGCCTGATATTGAGTATCCTAATTCATGTAACTCTTTTATTGCTAGATACTTATTTTTTGACGAAATAGTGTATTTATCTACCTCCTTTCTATCTCCTTCAATTTTTTTAAGAAATCATTTTCCATTTTTAAACGCTTATTTTCTGCTTTTAGAAGTTTTAAATGTGCAGTAGTTTTATCAGATTCACTTAACTCTTCAATTCTTTTATGTCTACCCCGTCTATCGACTAGGGCGTTATATCCATCTTTTTTATACTTCTTCATCCAAGTATAAACTTGCTGATAGGAAACATCATATTTATTAGAAGTTAAGTTATAGTCGTTAGCGTTAGCAATACAAAATGAAACAATATCAACTCTTTCTTCATAAGTAGTTTTTCTTCCTTTTGTCATAATAGTAGCTCCTTTAGTCTTTTTAAATTTAACTATATTATGATCATTATACTGCTTAATCCATCTTCTAAGAATACTACGACTTGATATTTTGTATAGTACACATATATCGCTTAAAGAACCCTTACCGTTAAGGTAATCATTTACCGCTTGTACTTTAATTTTAGATGAATACTTTGTGTTATGAGATTCGGTAATCAATCCTTCTTTCCCAAATGTTTTGTATTTACGTAACCAATCTTCAACTGAGCTTGGATTTATTTGTAGAGCAGCGCATATTTGTGACATAGTTTTATTACCATTAATATAATCATCAAGAGTTTCTAATTTAATTTCAACTGATATTTTTGATTTTCTTCCCATAAAAAATACTCCCTTCATAGTAATAACAGTTTTATTATTTTAACTGTCTACTATAAAGGGAGCATATCATAAATTAATTGCTGGATTTTTATTATTTACCTTAATATGATCTTTAAAAGGAATTAAACGCACAAAATTATTTCCAACATAATAGCTCGGCAATTTTGCCTATAGTTTTTCTTTAATTTCTAGATTAACACTATCATAAATTATTGCTCTTAATTTAATATATAGTTCTTTAATATCATTAGAATATTTATCTATATATTCTTTCACATTTTCATTAATAAGTAAATCCTCCTAAGTAACTAGTATTTTTATTATATAAGATACATGTCCTTGATTTCAGACTCCAATGATTTATAAATATAAAATTCAAAGAAAATCCACAAAAAAATGCTTTATCAAGCCTTTGGGAAAAATAGTATTATATAACCATAAGAGTTGAGAAAAAATTCACAAATTTTATAAAAGTAATGGTTATATCTATTGATAATTTTACCAATTTGTATTAACATATTCTTACAGGAATAAATATCCATTAAGACTAGCTAATAATAGTTAAATAAATTTCTAAAAATATTAATTTTTAAAAAGAGCATGTTACCAGACTGAGTAACAGAGCCATTAATAGCACCTATTTCAACTATTAAATCAATAGATGGTATACCTCATATACTAGAATTGAATCTATTAATTCAATATTTTTTAATATTTTTTTAATAGATTCAGAAAACTCAGATGATTAGATTCAGGTGTTGATTTTATTTAATAAGTTATTTATTTCTAATTAAAAAGCCTTTATTAACGCTAAATAAGTAGATATTTTAACAAACAAACTGCCTAGAGGAAGGAGGATAATATCATTTTCTTTTTAAAAGTAGAGCATGTATCTGTAAGTTTATAGTATTCTCTAATGAGATTTTTCAAAATAAAAATATTAAGAACTTTTTTCTGAGAAAACTTAACTATATTAAATTTTCTTAGATACCTTTTGGAATTTAAATAAAAAACTATTTTAAGTATGAAATGCATATTCCCAAGGGGGCGTAGGTAGAATAATAAATAAGAAAATTAAGATTAATTAGAGGTGTAATGTTCGTTAGAATTACAAATGGTTTGCTATCAAATATTACAACTAGATTATACAAGGAGGAATATATAATGGAAAGATTAAAAGGAAAAGTGGCAATTGTAACAGGTTCTACTAGTGGAATTGGAGTTGGAATTGCTAAATTATTTGCAAAAGAAGGAGCTAAAGTTGTTATCTGTGGACGTCGTGAATCTAAAGGTCAAGCTGTAGTTGATAGTATTGTTCAAGATGGTGGAGAAGCATCTTATTATTTTATGGATATTACAAAAACTGAAAGTATTGATGCTTTATTTAAATATACTTTCGAAAAATATGGAAAGATTGATGTTTTAGTTAATAATGCTGCTAATGTTTGTTTAAAGGATGGACGTGTGGATGAATTAACATTGGAAATGTGGGATAATATTTTCCAAAGTGATATTCGAGGAACTTTCTATGCAACAAAATGTGTTTTACCATATATGAAGGAAAATAAAGGAGGTTCTATCATTAATATTGGTTCAATGGCTTCATGTGGTGGAGACCTTGGATCAACTGCTTATGCTTCTGCTAAAGCTGGTGTAGATATGTTGACTAAATCAACTGCATTACAATATGGTAAAGAAAATATTCGTTGTAACTGTGTTCGTCCAGGGTTAATAGTAACACCAGAAAATGCTGACTATGTAACAAAAGTTTTAAAAGATATCTTCTTAAACAACATTATGATTAACCGTTATGGTAGCCCTGAAGATATTGCTAATATTTGCTTGTACTTAGCATCTGATGAAAGTGAATACTTTACAGGACAAGTTGTTACAGTAGATGGTGGATTGAATTCTCATGTGTCTACTGTAGGACAATTCAAAGAAATGAAATCTCGTACTTGGTAATATAATGATATTAAGGTAACAATCATATGATTGTTACTTTTTTACCTTATATATTAACTTTTAGAAAGAAAAATATATAATGCTAGTGTGACTTGGAGCGTATGCGACGGAACAGCTAGCATTATATATTTTTCGGCTTTTTTTTATAAAAATAGTGGAAATTATAAAAAAGTAGGTGTATAATAAAAATATAAATAAATATTGTGAATTTTCTGAAAATAGTCAATTTGAAGAAAGTGAATCTTTGATAAAAGATGGGGGTCTTGAAAAGGTTTACTTAGGGGAGGTATACTTATGGTTGGTTTTGATGTTAGGAATGTGAACTCTAAGGATTATAATGATATAGTTAGGCTAAGTGAGGACTTAGATTATTCGAGCATTAAATCCATAATAGAAGATGAAAATTCTAAGATTATTGTAGCTCAATTAAATGATGAAATTATAGGATATATAAATTTCACAATTTTAAATGATACAAGCTACAAAAGTAATTTAGCTATTAAAGAAATCATGGTTGAGGAAAAGTATAGGGGACTTGGCGTAGGCCATCAGCTAATGATTGAAGCTAAAAAGTATGCAGCAGATTATAATGCAGCTTCTATAGTTGCAATTTATAATAATTATAAGGAAGAGGAGGTGTATTTTTATAATAAAGAAGGCTTTAGATTGAATGACGAAAGGAGGTATGAGAAACTATCCTAAATTCAATAAAATGAAAGGAGGAGATAAGTTAGGATTACCACGTTCAACTACAGGGAAGGAGGCAAGAAGGCAAATCCCAAATTTAATAGATAGAAGGTAGCTTAAGTTAATTATATAATAATTGCTTTTGCTACCTTCATTTAATTATATAAGATTAAGATACTAAACTAGTTTTAATATATTTTATTAAGTAGCTTAAAGTATAAAAATCTTTGTCTAATTCATTAGCTAATAAGTTTAATCCTTTAATTAAATCCTCTTCATTGAAATTTTCTAAAAGGATCATAATGCTTAATAGGTTTATGCTTCCATCTCTGGTATCTAAAACTCTTGAACTTTTTACATATTTATTATTTAAGGCATTTAAAGTAGCATTTTTAAGTTCTTCACTTATATCTAGCTTTGGCATTTCATGGTAGATTCTTATTTCTTTATCATTTATATTTAAATTTTTAACATTAGTTAAATCAGTTGCAACAAAAATAGTGTTTACAAAGTTAGCACCTTTAAAGTCTACATTATCTAATCTTACTGAATCAAAAATAGTATTTTCAAATTTAGCATTTTTAAAATTACTTTTCTTAAAGTTACTACCTATAAATTCTGCAAATTTAAAACTACACTTTAAAAAGCTACAGGATTTAAAATGTGCACCTCTAAAATTTACATAGTCAAAATTTGAACCAGAAAAATTGCAATTATAGCAATTACTTCTTTCAAGGTTTTGATACATAAAGTTTTTATCTTTCTTTTCTACATTTTCATAATTAAAATTAACTTTAGTTTTTTGATCTTTAGCCATTATTACCTCCATAATAAATATATTATTTTTCAAGCTATACATTTTAATTAATATTAACATAGAAATAAAGAAATGTCATATTATGAATACTTCTAGCTTGAGAAGCCACAAATAATAAAAGATAATAATATATAACATTTGTGATATAATATATGTAATATTTTTAAGGGGGCAAGTAATATATGGAGTTTTATGGACTTTTAGGAGAAAAACTTTCTCATAGCATATCACCAGAAATTCATAGTGAAATATTAAGACAAATAAATATAGCTGGTGGATATAAGTTATTTGAAGTTAATAAAGATAGGCTAAAGGACTTTATAGAAGCTTTAAAGCTTTTGAAAATAAAGGGCTGTAATGTAACTATTCCTTATAAAAAGGATATAATAAAATATGTTGACTTCATATCTGATGAAGCTAAAAAAATAGGGGCAATTAATACTATATATTTAAATGAAGGAAAATTATATGGATATAATACGGATTATTTTGGATTTGGATATATGCTAAAGGTTAACAATATAGAAGTTAATGATAAAGTAGTGGTAATACTAGGTAATGGAGGGGCTTCAAGAGCTGTATTACATTATTTAATAGATAATAATGCAAAAGAGGTTTACATAGTAAGTAGAAATCCAAAAAAAGATGACTTTTTACTTGAAAATGTAAAGTTAATTAGCTATGAAGAACTGAAATCACTAAAAGGAGATATTTTAATTAATTCTACACCAGTAGGAATGTACCCTAATATAGGAGAATCACCAGTATCTAAAGAAGTAATTAATAATTTTGATGTTTTAGTGGATCTAATATACAATCCTATGGAAACTAAGTTTTTATCTTATGGAAAAGAATTAAATAAAATAAATGTTGGAGGCCTTTACATGCTTATTGGGCAGGCAGCTAAAGCACAAGAAATATGGCAAGATACTGATATAAATGAATATGTTATTGAAGAAATATATAATAAGATAAATAGAAAATTCCTTTGATTTTAGGTGATTAGTATGAAGAGGAATATAATTTTATTAATTGGAATGCCCGGATGTGGGAAAACTACTATAGGGAAAAGACTTTCAAAGGAACTTGGATATAAGTTTTGCGATATGGATAGCTATATCGAAGATATATCTAAAAGCACAGTTAAAGAATTATTTGAAAAAAGTGAGGATTACTTTAGGGATTTTGAAACAAGGGCTTGCAAAGAATTAAGCATTATAAAGGAAAATATAGTTATATCTAGTGGTGGTGGAGTAGTTAAAAGAAAAGAAAATATAGATTATTTTAAAGAAAATGGAATTATTATTTTTATAGATAGACCTATAGAAGATATTATAAAAGATGTAGATACTAACTCAAGACCATTATTAAAGGATGGCAGAAGTAAACTTTACAACCTATATTCAGAAAGATATAATTTATATAAGGATTATTCTCAATATAGAATTAGTAATAATAAAGATATAGAAACAGTAATAGATTATATAATACTAGCAATAAATAGTAATAAGTAAAGGGGGGAATATATGAAGATATTAGTTATTAACGGTCCTAATTTAAATATGGTTGGAATAAGAGAAAAAGGAATATACGGAACTAGAGATTTTAAAGACATTTGCAATTATATTAAGGAAGAAGGACAAAAAAGAAACATAGACATAAAATTATTTCAAAGCAATATTGAAGGTGAAATAATTAATGAAATTCATAATGCTTATTATGAAAAGTATGATGGAATAATAATAAATCCAGGAGCATTTACTCATTATAGCTATGCTATATTAGATGCAATTAAAGCTGTAAATATTAATACAGTAGAAGTCCATTTATCAAATATACACGGAAGAGAAGAATTTAGGCATAAATCAGTTATAGCACCAGCATGTATTGGTCAAATTTGTGGGTTTAAAGAATTTGGTTATGTAATGGCTATGGAAGCCTTAAAAATGAAAAATGAAGAATTTAGAATGAAGAATTAAGGAATAAACTCCTTCGGAGTTTAGAAAAATGAAAGAATGAAAAAAATGAAGAAAATTAATAGTGAAGAAGTAAAAGTGAATGTTAAATTCCATGGGAATTTATAAATTTCATAACTCAGCTATGCTGAGTTATATCAATAATTATTCATTATTCATTCTTCATTCTTAATTTAAATGTAGTATGGAGGGATAGAAAAAATGATTATTGTAATGAATCCAAATTGTAGTGAAGATGAAGTATTGAAGGTTAAGGGAGAATTAGAGAGTAAAGGATTAGGTATTCACTTATCTCAAGGTGAAACCTTTTGTATAATAGGCGTAGTTGGTGAAACTAGAGCAATAGATTCAGATAAGCTTTTAAGATTTTCTGGGGTAGATAAAGTTTTAAAAGTTGAAGAGCCTTATAAGAAGGCTAATAGGTTATTTAAACCGGAGGATACAGTGATTGATGTAAGAGGTAGTTTAATTGGAGGAGATAATTTAGCTGTTATAGCTGGACCTTGCTCTGTTGAAAGTGAGGATCAAATAATAGAAATAGCTAAAAGCGTTAAGGAATCAGGTGCTAATTTTTTAAGAGGTGGTGCATTTAAGCCAAGAACTTCTCCATATAGTTTCCAAGGTCTAGAATTAGAGGGATTAGAGCTTCTTAAAAAGGCAAGGGAAGCAACAGGATTGCCAATAGTAACGGAAATAATGTCAACTGATTATATAGATGTTTTTGAAAGAGATGTTGATGTAATTCAAGTTGGTGCTAGAAATATGCAAAACTTTGATTTATTAAAACAATTAGGTAAAACTAATAAGACTATATTATTAAAGAGAGGTTTATCAGCAACCATTGAAGAATGGCTTATGTCAGCAGAATATATAATGGCTGCAGGAAATGATAATGTAATACTTTGTGAAAGAGGTATAAGAACCTTTGAAACCTACACAAGAAATACATTAGATTTAAGTGCAATACCAGTTATAAAGAGAAGATCACATTTACCGGTAATAGTAGATCCAAGTCATGCAGCAGGATACTGGTACCTTGTTGAACCACTTGCAAAGGCAGCAATAAGTGCAGGAGCAGATGGACTTATGATAGAAGTTCACAACAATCCACAATGCGCATTAAGCGATGGACAACAATCAATAAAACCAGAATCCTTTAAGAAAATCATGGATAAAGTAAGGATTTTAGCTGAAATGGAAGGAAAGAAACTATAGTAATTAAAGAATGAAAGAATGAAAAAATGAATGAGTAAATTACTTCGTAATTTAAAAGTTTTATAATTCAGCTTGTCTGAATTATCTCCATAATTATTTCATTATTAATTCTTTCATTTTTCAAATTTCAAGTTTGGGGGTATTTATGAATATTTTAATAGTAGGGCTTGGTGTCATTGGTGGTAGTTATGCTATGGCGCTTAAAGCAGCAGGTTATGAGGATGTCTATGGAATAGATAGTAATTTAGAAACTTTAAGAAAAGCTAAGGAACTTGGGCTGATTAAAGAAGGTTATGTAGATAGTAAGGAAATAATAGGAGAAGCTGATTTAATTATTATTTCTCTTTACCCCAGGTTAGTTAAAAACTTCATTCATGAGAATAGGAATTATTTAAAAAAAGGTACTATAATAACTGATGCTACAGGAATAAAGGAGCATTTTGTTGATGATATACTAGCTATATTGCCAGAAGGAATAGATTTTATTTTTGGTCATCCTATGGCTGGTAGGGAGAAAAAAGGAATAGATTATGCATCAAAAGAGGTTTTTAAAGGCGCAAATTATTTAATAACTGTAACGGATAGAAATAAGGAAGAAAATATAAAGCTCTTAGAAAATATTATTTATGATATGGGTTTTAAAAAGATAAAGAGAATAAATCCAGAATATCATGATAAGATGATTGCATTTACAAGTCAGTTACCTCATGCTATTGCTGTGGCATTAATTAATAGCGATGAAGAGGGAAGAGACACTGGAAGTTTTATAGGAGATAGCTATAGAGACTTAACTAGAATTGCTAATATTAATGAAGATTTATGGAGTGAACTGTTCTTTGGAAATAAGAAGAATTTATTAGAATCAATAGATAACTTCTTATTGGAACTAAATAAAATAAAAAGTTCTATAGTAAATGAAGATGAAGAGGAATTAAAGAACTTATTTATTAAATCAAGTAAAAGAAGAGAAAAACTATAGGCGATTTCGCATAATGAAAAATGAATAATGTAAAATGTAGAATTAAGGAAGAAACTTCTTTCCTTCAGTATATGAGGAGATAGATATTATATTCTGGTCACTTGTAGCCTAAAAGGTCACAAAGAATATAATATCTATGTCCTTTTTTATTTATCAATTATTTAATAACTCAATTATAGATAAATCTCTAGATTTACTTAAATCTATAAATTCATTATTAGAAAATACTAAAGGTGATTCTAAGTCATTAAGATTCATTTGTATGATTTTACACTGTGCATTATTGCTTAATAAGGCATTTTGGCCAATATAATAACTTTCTAAACCCTTTAAGAAGGTATTACATAAGGAATAATCTAATTTTGTTAGGCTTTCTTCTTTTATTGTTTTTAAAGATTGAAGAGGTTTTTTCCTTTTCTTATAAGCTCTATTAGAATTAATGGCATCAAAGGTATCTGCAATTGCTATTATCTTAGCAAATTTATGGATTTGATCACCAGTTAACTTTAGGGGGTAACCGCTACCATCACATCTTTCATGATGCATTAATACCCCATATAAAACAGATTGACTTATAAAGGGAATATCTTTTATATCATTATAAGCAAGAATAGGATGAGTTTTTATTATTTCGTATTCTGCTTTAGTAAGCTTTGTAGGTTTATCAATTATTTTTTTATCAATTTTGGTTTTACCAAAGTCATGAAGAAGAGAGGCATATATTAAAGCATGTAATTTACTTTCTGATATGTTAGCCCATTTGCCGAGTAAATAGCTTAAAACAGCCACATTTACTGAATGCATATAAATGGAATCTTCTCCACTACCATTAAGAATTATACTTTTTATTATATTATTATTTACTTTAATTTGGCTTAGAAGCTTTTTAGCATATTCATTTATTTCATTTGTATTTGATGATTTAAGATTAGTAGAGTTAGTAAATATATATTCAACACTATTTGATACATTTATTAAAGTAGTCTTAGCTTCTTCTATAGCAATAACTTCTTTAGAAACTTCTTCATTACTAAGTACCTCAACTTTATCAAAGGCATAAAGAGATTTAAGTTTATCTAACATCTGCTCTGTTAATTTAATACCCTTTCCAACTAATACAGTTCCATTAAAAACAATATCATTAGAAGTTATCATACCAGCTTTTAAATTTATTATATCTATAATTTCTTTTTTATTATTCATAAAATTTACCCCTAAATATATTTATATTAAGTAAGAAAACAAATTCTTTATTAAACTCCTTAATTATTATATCGAAGAAAGGTTTATAAATTTTAGGTTTTTAGTAAAATAATGTATTTAGGTAAAAAATAGAGAGATCTAAATTATATTAGTAAGATATATTAAAATAGTATATGTGTTATAATAATTCATATAAATTTTAAGGAGTGATATTATGAAAGAATTAGAAACAAGAGTAGTTGATATAGATGTTGATAAAATTAGAGGAATTTTAAATAATATTGGAGCAGAAAAGGTAAAGGAAGAATATCAAATAAATAATATATATGATTTTGAAGATAATAGACTTTTAAATGCAAAAGGATATGCAAGAATAAGAATTACAGATGATAAACTTAATAATAAAGAAGTAGTGTATATGACTACAAAGAAAATGTTAAGTCAAGGTACCTTCAAGGAAATGGAGGAAAATGAAACCATAGTGGAAGATAAGGAAGCTGCAAGTAAAATATTTACTTCTTTAGGCTTATCTTTAAAGCAATCAATAAAAAAATATAGAGAAAGCTATAAAATAAAGGATTCTTTAGTTGAAATAGATATTAATGATAAGAGCTTTTGTCCTTTTCCTTATTTAGAAATTGAAACTTATTCAGAAGAGAGACTTAAAGAAATATTAAGTATATTAGGATATACAATAGAGGATACTACATCAAAGACCATTTATGAATTGTTAGAGGAAAGAGGATTATCTAAGGGAGAAGGCAAGGGACTATAAAATATTTAAATTAAAATTCGGCAAATTTTTTACATTAGTAGTATTAGTTGTAACAAAAATATATTCTTCTTAGTAAATTATAATTAAGGATTTTATATAAATACTAAGGAGGATATAATATGGAATGGTTTATAGGGTTAAACCCAATTTTTCAAGGGTTACTTGCAACTTTATTTACTTGGTCAGTAACTGCTTTAGGAGCTGGAGTAGTATTTTTCTTTAAGAAATTTGATAAGAGAATTTTAAACACAATGTTAGGTTTTGGTGCTGGAGTAATGGTTGCAGCTAGCTTTTGGTCTCTTTTAAGTCCAGCCATTGAACTTTCGGAAGAACTTGGATATTCGGGATTTGTTATTCCTTCAATAGGATTTTTTTTAGGAGGTGCATTTTTAATTTTTGCGGATAAGTTAATGGATACTTATTCTTATGGAGTTATATTAAATAAAGAGGATGAGAATATTTCAAAAGCAGCTAAATATAGAAAAAGCATTCTTTTGGTTTTAGCTGTAACTCTTCATAATATCCCAGAAGGATTAGCTGTAGGTGTGGCTTTTGGGGGAGTAGCAGCAGGAATACCAGGAACTAGTATTGCAGCAGCTCTTACACTTGCTTTAGGAATAGGCCTTCAAAACTTCCCTGAAGGAGCAGCAGTTTCATTACCCTTAAGAAGTGAAGGATTATCAAGAACAAAAAGTTTTCTTTATGGGCAAGCCTCAGGACTTGTAGAGCCTATTTCAGGAGTTATAGGAGTTATTGCAGCTTTATCCGTAAGAAGTTTACTTCCATTTTTATTATCATTTTCAGCAGGAGCAATGATAGCTGTAGTAGGTGCAGAACTATTGCCAGAGGCTTCAATACAAAATAAGAAGTTAACTACATTAGGACTTATCTTAGGATTTATTGTTATGATGGCTTTAGATGTAGCTTTAGGATAAATAATTTAAATATTAGTTTAAGCTAAAACTTTTAGTTTAAATTAAAAAATAAAGGAGTACCACATTTCTGTGGCACTCCTTTATATTAATGGAATTATGCTTTATTGATTGATCCGAATAATTCCATTTTTTCTTTAACTGTAGCTTTAATAGCTTCAAATCCTGGAGCTAAAAGCTTTCTTGGGTCAAAGCCTTTTCCTTGTAAGTCTTTTCCTGCTTCGATGTACTTTCTAGTACCTTCAGCAAATGCTAATTGACATTCAGTGTTAACATTGATTTTAGAAACTCCTAAAGAAATAGCTTTCTTTATCATATCTTCTGGAATTCCAGTACCACCGTGTAATACTAGTGGAACATTGTTAGTTACTTTGCTTATAGCTTCTAAAGCATCAAAGCTTAAACCCTTCCAGTTTGATGGATATACTCCGTGGATGTTACCAATACCAGCAGCTAACATAGTAACTCCTAAGTCAGCAATTGCTTTACATTCAGCTGCATCTGCGATTTCTCCAGCACCAACAACTCCGTCTTCTTCTCCACCGATTGAACCAACTTCAGCTTCTAAAGATAATCCTTTTTCTGAAGTTAATCTAACCATTTCCTTAGTTTTAGCTATATTTTCATCTATTGGATAGTGAGATCCATCAAACATTATTGATGAGAAACCAGCTTCCATAGCTTTTAAAGCACCTTCATAGCTACCGTGGTCTAAGTGAATTGCAACTGGTACAGTGATGTTTAATTCTTCCATCATTCCGTTTACCATTCCAACTACTGTCTTGAAACCACACATATATTTAGCAGCTCCTTCTGAAACTCCTAATATAACTGGTGAATTATTTTCTTGAGCAGTTAATAATATTGCCTTAGTCCATTCTAAGTTGTTGATATTGAATTGACCTACAGCGTATTTTCCCGCTTTAGCCTTGTTTAACATTTCTTTTGCTGAAACTAACATGGTATAAAACCTCCATACTATATATTTTATTACAATTAAGCTATGTAGCTAACTGTATAAAAAGTTACAACTAAAAAGTTGAACTCATCGTTAATATTATAACTCAAAATAACTTTAATTTAAACAATAAAATTAGAAATTAGTTGCCAATATATAAAAATTATGTGATATTTACTATATTTATATAATAAAATATAAATTCAAATAACAATTTATAAATAAAATCAATACAAATATATAAAATATATAAAATATAATGAAAATTTTGTGCTTTAATACAAAAGTAATAAATTTAGCTAAAAAGTGAAATGATATTTCAATAATATGTTATTATAATGAAAAAGGCATTTATATATTTATTTTATTACTAGAGATAGGGAATATATTTTCTATATCTAAATAATTATATATAAATATATAAAATAATATAAATTTCAGGTAGGGAATCACTTATATAAATTACACTTTAGGAGCATTGCCTAAATTTATATAGCTTATAGAGCAATATATAATAAAGGAGGTGTGAAAATAAAAATTATAATTCTAAAGTAAAAATAACATTATTACTATTTACAATATTTAAATAATAATGTTAATAATGATACAACAGATATTAATTATATTTACAGCTAAGTAGATATGATAATAAGAAAAAAAGTGTATTATAAATAAATTATAGCTATCATATTAGTATTTTCAAGGAATTGTGAAAAGGGTTTTAAAGATACTTCACAATAGGAAATGGGTAATAGGAATAAAATTAAATTCATTTCAAAATAATAAAGGAAAGTAGGAGATTTTATGACAAATTTAGAATTAGCTAAGATTATTGTTAATTTAGTTGGTGGTAAAGAGAATGTTGTTAAGGCTGCTAACTGTATGACTAGACTTAGACTTACTATAAAGGATAATAGTTTAGTAAAAGTTGAAGAAATAAAAAATACTGATGGTGTACTAGGTGTTGTTGAATCTAACAACTACTTGCAAGTAGTATTAGGACCTGGTAAGGCTAAAAAAGTTACAGATATATGTGTTCAAGAATTAGGACTACCTAGTGATGGAGTAGCAACTGAAAACTGGAAAGATAATAAACAAGCAATAAAAGAAAATCAAAAACAAAATAATTTTAAAAAGTTAGTAAATACAATTGCTAATATATTTATTCCTTTAATACCTGCAATTATTGCAGCTGGTATATTTAATGGATTAGGAAGTTTAATTTCTACATTACAAGGACAAGGAACATTACCAGCAGAAGGATTCTGGAAAGCTACACAATTAATGTTTGCATTAATAGGTGGTGGATTCTTATCATACTTTGCTATTTATACTGGTATTAACTCAGCAAAACAATTTGGTGCAACAGAAGCACTAGGTGGTATGGTTGGAGCTATTTCAATTAGTGCTAATATAGTAGCTTTATCTACTATGATGGGATTATATAATGAAGAATTTCCACTAAAATCTATTTTAACAACAGGAAAAGGTGGTATTATAGGTGTAATTTTTGGCGTATATATACTTGCTAAGATTGAAAAAGCAATTCGTAAGAGAGTGCCAGATGTTTTAGACTTAATATTAACTCCATTACTAACATTATTAATAACAGGAATATTATTCGTATTTGTAATAATGCCTTTAGCTGGATTTATATCTGATAAATTAGTAGCTGCTTTAAGCGTAATTATTAATTCTTCAAATCCAGTTGTTAGTGTAATAAGCGGATTCCTTTTATCAGCATTATTCTTACCAATGGTTTTATTTGGATTACATCATGGATTAATTCCAATTTATGCTGTTCAATTAGAAGCTATGGGTGGAGTTTCATTATTCCCAGTACTTGCAATGGCTGGAGCTGGACAAGTTGGTGCTGCAATAGCAATTTACTTTATAGCTAGAAAAGTTAAGAATATCAGATTACAAAAGGTTATTACAGGTGCATTACCTGCAGGATTCTTAGGAGTTGGAGAGCCATTAATATATGGAGTTACTCTTCCAATGTTTAAACCATTCATTACTGCTGGACTTGGAGCAGGATTTGGTGGAGCTTATGTAATGCTTACACATGTACTAGCTACAGCTTGGGGTCCATCTGGATTAGTAGCTATTCCAATAATGCAACCAGGAAGTATGGTTAATTACTTTATAGGTCTATTAGTTTCTTATATAGCTGGATTTATTATTACTTACTTTGTAATTAAGGACGTAGATGTTAAGAATGCATAATTAAATTAATATAATAGGATTTATATCAAAAAGAGATATAAATCTTATTTTTTTTATAAATTTATATTATAATATATAAATAGAAAAGTTACATAGGAGGAAAAATGGATAAAGTTGAATTAGTTATATTTGATATGGATGGACTAATATTTGATACAGAAAAGCTATCTTATTCATCATGGATAGAAGCTGGAAAGAAATTTAATATTAATTTTGAATTAAAGACATTTCATAAATTACTTGGAACTAATTATGAAAGTTGTAGAAATACATTAATTTCAGAGTATGGAGATAGAGTAGATGTAGATGAATATATGATGGAAAAAAGAAAAATTAATCTTGATTTATTAATAGATGGAGCAGAAAAAAAACAAGGATTAGATGAATTATTAGAATATTTAACTAATAACAATATTAAGAAAGCAGTTGCAACATCATCAAACAGAGAAATTGCATTAGGCCACTTAGAAAAAGCAAATATATTACAATATTTTGATTATGTATTATGTGGCGATGAAGTTAAAAAATCAAAACCTAATCCAGAAGTTTTTTTAAATGTTGCTAAAAAATTAGAAGTAAATCCAAGAAATTGCATAGTTCTTGAAGATTCAGAAGCTGGTGTTATTGCTGCAAGTAGAGGAAAATTCAAAGTTATAATAATTCCAGATATGAAGGAACCGGAAAAGGAAATAGAAGAGTTAGCTTATAGAAAATTAAATAATTTAAAAGAAGTAATAGATGTAATTGAAGATTTAAAATAAATTAGACATAATAATATGAACAAAAGGTAAAGGTGGTGAATTTGGACTGTTAAAGAATTTATTAACTATTTTATAATGGTCCAAAAAATATGGAATATATAAGTGATATTAATATACAAGAGGCAGTAATTCATATTGTAGATTCAAATACTGATGAGCCTGTATTAAATGAGTATAGTCTTGAGTTAAATGAAGATACATATACATTCCTACATAGACATTTAGAAAAATGCTTTAAGGATGAAGAATTAAAGTATGCTATATTTAATCCTGAAAGAAATATAGTAAAAGAAGTAGTTCAAGATTATTTAAATGGAATAGATAAAGACTTGGTTTCACTATCTAAGGAGCTTGCAAGACAGTTATTTATTATAATGAAGGGTAATACTAATATTCCATCCTGTGACTTAATAATAGTATCATTAGTTACTGATCAAGGTCCAATGATAGGAATATTAAAGATGGATTATGTAAAAAACTTCACTCATAAAGTTGAGTTTATAGAAAATAAAATAGGAATAGATATAGTCCCACAAGCAGCAGGACTTCCAGCAAGCAGTCAAAGAATACAAAAAGCTGCATTTATAAAGCCTATTAGAGAAAATCAAGACTATAATCTTATGGTTATTGATAAACAAAGAAAAAGTAAAGATGAAGATGAATATGGAGCTAATTATTTTATAAGTAATTTCCTTGGATGCTCAATTATAAATAATGAGAGAGATATGACAAAGACATTTTTAAAGGCTGCTGAAAATTGGACCAGAAGCAATATTGTTGAAGATGCTGATAAGGCAGAGAGAATAAGAACAGCAGTTAAAGCAAAGTTAAAGGAAGAAGATAAGATTAATATAGAGGATTTATCTAATGAACTTTTTAAAGAAGAACCTCAAATTAAAAATGACTTTGCTACCTTTGTAAAAAGTCATGGTCTCGAAGAAGAAATAGCAATAGATAAACAATGGGTTGAGAAGAAATTAAAAAGAGTTAGATTAAAAATAGATAAGGATATTGATTTGTATATTAATGAAGAAGCCTACCACGATGGAACTAGATTTGAAATTCAAAGAAACGGTGATGGCAGTATAAATATGATAATTAAACATGTTATAAATTATATTGAAAAGTAAAGATTAGAATAGTAGTAATTTCTATATATGTTTGAAGTGTATTTATTAATTTTATTATATTTAGATTTATTCTAAAAATAATAAAATAGTAGATACACTTTTTATTATTAATTTGCTAAAAATGATGATGTTAAAATTTAAATTAATAATAAAAGAAATAATAAATGAATAAACTTCATATTGTTAACAAAATCAAATTTAAAATATTAATTGCTCTAAATAATAATTAATATTATTTAGAAATTAATAAAACTTAATAACTTCTATTGACAAGCAAAATGGAAAGGTTTACTATGAAAGTATATATTATGTGTAGAAATGACATTTTTACTAAACATTATTAGAGTAGAAATTATATAAAAATGATAGTTTATAAGGCTTTAGAGCGTATAAAATTGAGGAGGATTAACATGAGAGAAGAAAATGTATCTAAAGGGAAATATATTACAGTTGAGGAAGCTTTGAATTTAATTAAAAGTGGAGATGTAATAGTTACAGGACTAGGTGCAGCAGAAGCAAAAGAAATTTCAAGAAATTTACATAAGATAGCAGATAGAGTGAAAGATGTTACAGTGACAACTTGTTTACCACAAGAACCGGCTGAATATTTTATGAATCCAGCTTATAAGGACTCTTTTAGAATGGATGGATGGTTTTATACAGGACCTATGAGAAAAGCACAAAAGAATGGTAATATATCACTTATACCAAACCATTTACATTTAACAGCCTTTAAGAGACAATTCCATAAAAAAACTAATATTTACATGGGAACAGCTACCCCTCCAGATAAGCATGGATATTTATCTTTATCTTTAAGTAATATTTATGAAAAAAGAATTTTAAAAGATGCTGATTTAGTAATACTAGAAATAAATAAGAATTATCCAAGAACCTTTGGAGATGTAGAAATTCATATAAGTGATGTTGATTATGTAATAGAAACTGATTATCAACCTCCAATGCTACCAGAAGTTGAACCTAATGAAAAAGATTTAGTAATAGGGAAATTAATAGCAGAAAGAATTAATGATGGAGATTGTATTCAACTTGGAATAGGTGGTATTCCTAATGCTGTTGCAGCTTCATTAATGGATAAAAAGGATTTAGGAGTTCACACAGAAATGTTTACTACTGGAATAATGAAGTTAATAAAGGCAGGAGTTGTAACAGGAAAGAAAAAGAATTTTAATTACGGAAAACATGTTACAGGCTTTGCTTTAGGAACAAGAGAACTTTATGATTTCCTAGACGATAACCCTTCAGTAATGATGATGGATGGATTCTGGACAAATGATCCATATGTAATTGCACAAAATGATAATATGGTTTCAATAAATACTTCTATAGAAGTAGATTTAACAGGTCAATGTGCATCAGAATCAATTGGGCCAATGCAATTTAGTGCCACAGGTGGACAATCTGATACTGCTGTAGGAGCTCAAATGTCTAAGAATGGACGTTCATTTATAGCTCTATATTCAACTGCTATGGTTAGAAATAAAGAAACTGGTGAAAAAGAAGAAATTTCTAAAATTGTACCATTTTTAAAGCAAGGGGCAGCTGTAAGCTTATCAAGAAATGATGTAGATATGGTTGTAACTGAATATGGAGTTGCTGAACTTAGAGGGACAACCATTGCAGAAAGAGTAGAAAGATTAATTAATATAGCTCATCCAAAGTTTAGAGAAGAATTATATATTCAAGCAAAGGAATTTGGAATAATATATTAAACAAAAAAATAGATTATATATTTTTAAAGAGAGGCTTATTATAGTCTCTCTTTAATTTATTAATTAATAATAGACTATAAATTATATTTTAATTTTTTATAAAAATAGATTGAATATTCTGACTGGATATAATAATATAATACTATATAATGTAAGCGATTACTTTCAAGTGGAGGGATTATATGAGTAATTTTAATAATTTACAGAAGGTTATATTATCTAATGGAGAAACATTAGCATATAGAGAAGAAGGAGTAGGAGAAAAGATATTGCTTCTTATACATGGTAATATGTCATCTTCAAAACATTGGGACATACTTGTGGAAAGGCTAGGTGATAAATATAGAATTATAGCTGTGGATATGAGAGGATTTGGTGGTTCAACATACAATAATCCAATTAATTCATTAAATGATTTTGCAAAAGATATAGAAGAGTTTCTATGGAAATTAAATATCGATAAATGTTCAGTTATAGGATGGTCTACTGGTGGAGGAGTAGCATTAGAATTAGCTGCAAATATTAAGGAGAAAATAGAAAAGGTAATTTTATTAGAATCAGTAGGAATTAAGGGATATCCTATTCCTAAGAAAGATGAGAATGGAATGCCTACTAATGAATTATTAAAAACAAAAGAAGAAATTGCAAAAGATCCAGTACAAGTAAAACCTGTTTTAGATGCTTTAGCAAGCAAAAATAAAGAGTTTTATAGAATGTTATGGAATGCAGCAATTTATACACATAATAAACCTAAAGAGAGTTTATATGAAGAATATTTAGAAGATATGTTAACTCAAAGAAATTTAGTAGACGTAGATTATGCTTTAGCTACCTTTAATATGAGTAATGAGAGCAATGGAGTAAATGATGGTAGCAATAGATGTGATTTAATAGAAGCTCCAGTATTAATTTTGCAAGGTGATAGAGATTATGTAGTTCCTATGAGTATGGCAGAGGATACTAATAGATTCTTAAAGAACTCAAAAATAGTTATACTTACAAACTCTGGTCATTCACCTATGATAGATTGTATGGACAAGCTTCTTGATGAAATAAATAAATTCTTATAGAAATAATAAAGGGATGTAACAATGATAAAGATAAAATTGAAGCATTCCTTTATGTGCATATTAAATAATTAATTATTCAATTTATAAAAAAATATTATAGGTTAGAAAAGTTATATATATAAATTTAGTAGTTTGTTAAAAAATTCTAATGAAAAGTATCGTTTTCAGAATATTTTAGTAAATACTAAAAGCTGTATTGACATTATTTACAGAAAAGGATTACAATCTAAATGAAAGTAAACACTTACATACTTGAAGGATTTAGGAGGTAGTTCATATGGTTAATGTTGGAGTGGCTGGATTAGGATTATATATTCCTAATAATAAAATGACAGCAAAAGAAATATCAGAGGCTACAAATGGAGTTTGGAGCCAAGAAGCAGTAATAAAGAAATTAGGAATAGTAGAAAAGACAATACCTGGAGATGATGACGGAACTCAAGAAATGGGAGTGCGTGCAGCTTTAGAGGCATTAAAAGATGCTGATTTGAAACCAGAAGAAATAGATGTAATTCTATGTATGGGTGAAGAGTGGAAGGAATATCCACTAACTACATCAGCTTTGTATATTCAAGGGAAAATTGGAGCTACCAATGCTTGGGGAATAGATGTACAAAATAGATGCTGTACTACAGTATCAGCAATAAAAATGGCAAAGGACATGTTATTGGCAGATGAAGATATTAATACAATTATGATAGTTGGCGGATATAGAAATGGAGACTTTGTAGATTATAAGGATTCTAATATGTCAATGATGTACAACCTTTCTGCTGGTGGTGGAGCAATAATTTTAAAGAAAAATATAAATAAAAATCTGGTTTTAGGATCTCATATAAAGGCAGACGGAGATTTCGCTAGAGATGCAGGAGTTGAAATAGGTGGAATTATGAATCCTTTTAATAAAGATAATATTGAAGAAGGATATAAATCATTAAGACTTATGAATGCCAAACATATGAAGGATGGATTAAACTCTATATCCATGCCTAATTGGTTTGAGTGTATTGATAAATCTTTAGATAAATCAGGATTAAAGAGAGGAGATATTGATTACTTAGCAGTATTACATTTTAAAAAATCTATGCATGATTATATGTTAAAGGAATTGGGATTAACAGAAGAACAATCAATTTATTTATCAGATTATGGTCATATGGGACAAATAGACCAAATACTTTCACTAAAACTTGCATTAGAATCAGGAAAGGTAAAGGATGGTTCTGTAGTCTTAATGATAGCTGCAGGAATAGGATATGTATGGTCTGCTAACGTAATAAAATGGGGAGAGTGTTAATCAATGGATACATTTTTTCAAATACTATTTAGCAGTTTAGAAACAGGAAGTGTTTATGCCTTAGCGGCTTTAGGAATAATAATTATTTTTAGAACATCTAGAACCACAAATTTTGCTCAAGGGTCAATAGGAATGTTTAATGCCTTTGTTGCTACATTTGCATCAATGAAATTGGGACTACCAGCTTGGTCAGCAGCTTTAGTAGGTATGGTAGCAGCATTTTTTAGTGGAGTATTAGTTGACTTAGTAATAATTAGAAGAGCTAAAAAGACATCTCCAGTTTCAAAGCAAATTATAACCTTTGGAGTAATAATGCTTTTCTTGGGAGTAGCACCAATGATATTTGGGTCAGTTCCATTAAACTTTCCTAAGTTTATAGAAACTGGAGCAGTAGATATAGTTGGAGCATCAATTTCTTATAATGCAATACTAAATATAACTATAGGATTAATAATAATGGGAATATTATTCTACTTCTTGCAAAAGACAAAATGGGGACTAGCTGTTAGAGTTACTGCTTCTAATGAAGAAACAGCAAGACTTATGGGGGTTCCAACCTCACTTGTAACTATGGGAGCTTGGGCAATTGCAGCAGCACTAGGAACATTAGCAGCTTTAATGCTTGCACCAGCCATTACAGTAAGTGTTACTATGATGGATAATGTTCAAACAAACGCTTTAATAGCTTGTGTTTTAGGAGGATTCCAAACCTTCTATGGACCAGTTATAGGCGCTTATTTAATAGGATTAGGTAGAAATTTATTAATATACTACGTTTCATCTACATGGGGAGATCCTCTATTGTTTACATTGATTCTATTATTTATTGTATTAAGACCAAATGGAATAATAGGAAAGAAAATAATTAAGAAGGTATAGGAGGAACATAGATGAAAAAGATTTTAAATCAAAGATACAGTAAATATATTTTGTTTGGAATAGTACTATCTTTATTTCCTATACTTCAAGAAATAGGAATTATAAAAAGTTCAACAATAACTACCTTTGGAACTATTTTATTTTATGCCATAGTTGCCATTGGATTAAATGTACTTTTAGGATATTCAGGATTAATATCTCTTGGAACAGCAGGTTTTATGGGACTTGGAGCCTATATGTCAGCTTATTTAACAGAAGATATGGGACTTCCATTTATAGTATCTTTAATTATATCTGTAGCAATACCCCTTATAATTGGAGTTCTTGTTGGGTTAGTATCCCTAAGAATATCAGGTATGTATCTAGCAATAGCAACCTTAGCTGTATCTGAAATACTAAAGAAGATATTTGTTGAATTTGATTCAATTACAGGAGGATTTTCTGGAAAAAATGCAGGGTATCCATCTTTATTTGGACTTGAACTTAACAGAGATACTACCTTTATTTTTATAGTTATTTTACTAGTAATAGTTATGATACTTACAGATAATTTTATTAACTCATCAACAGGAAGAGCATTATTAACTATGAGAGTAAGTGAAGCAGCTGCACAAGCTATGGGAATTAACTTACTTAAATATAAGCTTACAGCCTTTGCACTTGCAACAGGTTATGCAGCTTTAGGTGGAGTTATATATGTTCACTTTATAAGATTTTCATATCCATCTAACTGGAATTTACTTTTATCACTACAAATATTAGCGGTAATAGTTATTGGAGGAGTTAGAACTATATCAGGACCAATAATAGGATCAGTAATAGTATTTGGTGTTCCAGATCTTATATTAAAACAGCTTCCAGTAATAGGTTCAATAGATGGATTAGCGTATATATTTACAGGAATACTTATAATAATTGTAATTTTATTCTATCCTTATGGATTGATTTATATTGGACATGATGTAAAGAAGTATTTTAAGAAGAAGAAGGTGAATGTAGATGAGCTTAACACAAACCCTTAAAGTAGAGAATTTATCCATTGCATTTGGTGGATTAAAGGCAGTTGACGATTTAAGCTTTCATATTAATGAAGGAGAAATATATGGTTTAATTGGTCCTAATGGTGCTGGAAAAACCACAGTATTTAATTGTATTACACAATTCTATAAGCCTAATAATGGAAAGGTTGTATTTAGAAGTATTAATGGTGAAGAGGTTAATTTAGTAGAAAAAGAAACTCATAATATTATAAATTTAGGACTAGTTAGAACCTTCCAGAATGTTGAATTAATAAAGGACCTAAGCTTACTTGAAAATTTGCTTATAGGAGCTCATATTTCATATAAGACTGGACTTTTTGGAAATGCTTTTAGAACAAAAAAGGCAAGAACAGAAGAAGAAGAAAATCTGAAAAAAGCAGAAGAAATACTAAGTTTTTTAGGAATTGAGCATAAAAAATATGAGCTTGCAGGTGGGCAACCATATGGAATACTTAAAAAAATTGAACTTGGAAGAACTCTTATGAGTAAACCTAAGTTAATTATTTTAGATGAACCAGCAGCAGGTCTTAATGATACAGAAACTCTTGAATTATCAAAGCTTATAAAGAGTATTAGAGATGAATATAAATGCAATATTTTATTAGTTGAGCATGATATGAGATTAGTTATGGATATATGCGATAGAATATGTGCAATATCTTTTGGAAGGAAACTTGCAGAAGGTACTCCAAAAGAAATACAAACTAATAAAGAAGTTCAAGAAGCTTATTTAGGAAAGGCGGAGTAAGATGAGTAAAACAATTTTAAAAATAGATAATCTTACTGTTTCTTATGGAAGTATAAAAGCACTAAAGGGGATAGACATAGAAGTTAGAGAAGGAGAAATAGTTGCTTTACTAGGTGCCAATGGTGCTGGTAAAACTACCACATTAAAAACTCTTTCAGGAATTGTGCCTGTTGAAAAAGGAACTATAGATTTTTGTGGAAAGAATATAACAAATTTATCACCTGAAAAAATAACATCTTTAGGAATAGTTCAATCACCAGAAGGAAGGCAAATATTCCCTGATATAACAGTGGAAGAAAACTTAAGAGTAGGAGCTTTTACAGTAAAAAGTAAAAAAGAAATTGCTAAGAATTTCGAAAGAGTTTGCAAGTATTTTCCTATTTTACTTGAAAGAAAAAAGCAATTAGCAGGAACTTTAAGCGGTGGAGAGCAACAAATGTTAGCTATAGCAAGAGCCTTAATGGGAAGTCCTAAGGTTTTACTTTTAGATGAACCATCATTGGGACTTGCACCACTTATAGTAAAAGCAATATTTGAAATAGTAAAAGAAATTAACTCAGAAGGAACAACAGTATTAATAATAGAACAAAATGCTCTTCAAACATTAAAAATTGCTGACTATGCATATGTCCTTGAAGTAGGAGAAATTAGCATGGAAGGTAAGGCAAGTGAATTAATTCAAGATAAGAGATTATTAGAAGCTTATCTTGGGGGTTAAAAATGTTTCCAATAAAAAATTAACATATTAATACAAAATAAAATTTGGAGGGAAAATTTATGAGAAAGAAAACTGCATTACTTTTAGCTTCACTTACATTAGCTATGGCTTTTACAGGCTGTGGGAAAAAAGAAGAGGCAGCACAAGGAGTTACAGAAACTACAATAAAAGTAGGTAATAGTGCTGCTACATCAGGAGCTTTTGCTCCAATAGGAGTTCCATTCAATGCTGGTATAGAAGCATATTTTAAAATGGTAAATGAAAAGGGCGGAGTAAATGGAAGAAAAATTGAATTTGTTCATACTGATGATGAGTTCAATCCTGAAAAAGGAAAGGCTGCATTAGATAAGTTGGTAAATGATGATAAAGTATTTGCTATAGTTGGTCATTTTGGTACTCCAGTAGTAGGAGCTACATTAGATGATCTTAAAGAAATAGGAATACCAGCAGTTTATTTTGCAACTGGAACAGGAATATTATATAACGAAAATGCAACTAAGGGAGAAGGGGATAATATATTCCCAGTTCAACCAGTATATCCAATGGAAGGACGTATTATGACAGCTTGGGCAAAAGGGGAGTTTAATGCAAATAAAATTGGTGTTATCTACACTAATGATGATGCTGGTAAAGACTTAGTTAAGGGTATTGAAACAGAAGCAAAAAATATTGGCGGAATTGAAGTTATAAGTGAGCAAGTAGCTCCAGGTGCAGAAGATGTTTCATCAGCAGTAACAAAGATTAAAAATGCAAATGTAGATACTGTTATTATTGCTGGAATTCAAGGTACTTTCCCACAAATAGCTAAAGAATTAGCTAAACAAGGAAATACTAAGCCTGCTATTACTACTTATGTAAATGTTGATAAAACTATGGTTGATTTAGTTAAAGCTGATGTTGCTGATAAATTTGAGATTTATGGAAATGCTTGGGTAGATGTTACTAAACCAGCAGTTGCAGAATATGCAAAGACTGTTCCAGCAGAATTCGCAGCAAATGCTTATGCTATGACAGGTTGGATAGCTGCAGACTTTTTCGTAAAAGGTTTAGAAAGAGTTGAAGGAGAAATAACTTGGGAAAAATATATAGCTGCTATGGAAAAAGAACCAATTGAAAATCCATTTGGTGGAATGATAGATTTTGCTAATGGAAAGAGACTTGGAACTCAAGAAATGTCATTAGCTAAAATGGATTTAACAAGCCCAACAGGTTGGGTACCTTTTATTGGATTTAAGAATATAGATTCTATATTAGGAAAATAATAAAAATTAATGTGCTGCTACAAAATGTAAAATGAATAATTAAGAATTAATAAATTAAGAAATTAAAAAATGAAAGAATTAAAGAATGTAAAATGAATGTGAAAACTCCTTAAGGAGTTTTGAAAATAAATAAATTTTTAGTAATTTGGAACAAATTACATGAATAATTCTACATTTTACATTCTACATTTTTACAGCAGCACAAAATTAATGGGAGGTTTAATATGTTAGAGACAGTTAAATCAAAAGAATTAATTAACGCAAAATATATAACTGTTGATGAAGCTTTAAACTTAATTAATAGTGGTGATGTAATAGTTTCTGGCTTAGGTTCAGCAGAACCAAAAAGAATTCTAACTAATCTTCATAGGATAGCAAATAAAGTAACGGATGTTACAGTTACTACCTGTTTACCAATGGAAATGGCAGAATACTTTACTAATGAGAAGTATAGGCATTCCTTTAATATGGATGGTTGGTTTTATACAGCAGCTATGAGAAAAGGACAAAAAAATGGTAATATATCTTTTATACCAAATCATCTTCATTTAGCAGCCATAAAAAGAATGAGTCATAAAAAGACTAATATTTATATGGGAACAGCTACTATGCCAGATAAGCATGGATATCTATCTTTATCCATAAGTAATGTATATGAAAAAAGAATGATGGAAGAAGCTGATTTAGTAATACTGGAAATTAATAAAAATTATCCAAGAACCTTTGGAGATGTAGAAGTACACATAAGGGATGTAGATTATGTTATTGAAACTGATTATGAAGTTCCTGAATTACCAGATGTTGAACCTAATGAAAAAGATTTAACTATAGGAAAATTCATAGCAGAAAGAATTAATGATGGTGATTGTATACAACTTGGAATAGGTGGAATACCAAATGCAGTTGCAGCATCACTAGTTGATAAAAAAGATTTAGGAATTCATACAGAGATGTTTACTACTGGTATGATGAAGTTAGTGAAGTCTGGGGTGGTTACAGGAAAGAAAAAGAATTTTTATAAGGGAAAACATGTTGCAGCTTTTGCCCTTGGGACAAAGGAACTTTATGAATTTTTAGATGATAACCCATCAATTATGATAATGGATGGACATTGGACAAATGATCCATATGTAATAAGCAAAAATGATAATCAAGTATCAATTAATACTACCATAGAAATAGACCTAACAGGACAATGTGCTTCTGAGTCAATAGGCTCAATGCAATTTAGTGGAACTGGTGGACAAGCTGATACAGCAATTGGTGCACAAATATCAAAAAATGGACGTTCTTTTATAGCTTTATATTCTACAGCAATGGTAAGAAATAAAGAAACTGGTGAAAAAGAAGAAATTTCTAAAATAGTTCCATTTTTAAAACCAGGTGCAGCTGTTAGTTTATCAAGAAATGATGTAGATATAGTTGTTACAGAATACGGAGTGGCAGAGCTTAGAGGAACTACTGTTAAGGAAAGAGTAGAAAGATTAATTACCATAGCTCATCCTAAATTTAGAGAAGAATTATTATTTAAAGCAAAAGAACTTGGTTTAATTTATTAGAAATAGAGGTGTTAATATGCCATATACAAATTATAAAAATAAAAAAATTTATTATGAAGTTTATGGAGAAGGAACTCCATTAGTAATTTTAAATGGAATAATGATGTCTCATGGAAGCTGGCAAGCATTTGTAGAAGAGCTTTCTAAAAATAATAAGCTTATACTTTTAGATTTTTTAGATCAAGGAAAATCTGATAAGATGGATGAAAGTTATAAACAAGATATCCAAGTAGAAGTAGTTAAGACTGTTATAGATGAATTAAAGCTAGAGAAAATAAATCTTTTTGGTATTTCCTATGGTGGCGAAGTTGCCTTGCAATTTGCTTTAAAATATGAAGAACTTTTAAATAAACTTATATTATTTAATACAACAAGTTATACAAATCCTTGGTTACAAGATATAGGTAGGGGATGGATTAATGCTGCAGAAGCCAACAATAAAGAAGCTTTTTATAATGTAACTATACCTATAATATATTCACCAAGCTTTTATGCTAAAAATATAGAGTGGATGAATAAAAGAAAAGATTTTTTATACAAAGTATTTAATGAAGATTTCTTAAAGGCTATGATAAGGTTAATAGAAAGCGCAGAAGGCTATGATATAAGAGGTAAGATTGATAAAATAAACACAAATACCTTAGTTGTAAGCAGTGAATATGACTTTGTTACACCTGCAAATGAGCAAGAATATATTAAGGAAAAAATAAAAAACTCAACTTATATTATGATTAAAGATTCAGGACATGCATCTATGTATGAAAAACCAATAGAATTTTTATCTATACTAAAAGGTTATTTATCTATTGTGAATTTTACCAAAATAGTATAATATTATTAATATAAAATGTAAGGAGTCACTTGCTCTAAATGGGAATAAAAGGAGATAATAATATGAAGTATAATAATGACACAAGTAAAAAAATAATGAAGGTAGCATTAAAATTATTTTCGGAGCAGGGGTATTATCCTACAACGACTAAGCAAATTGCAGAGGAAGCAGATGTTAATGAATTAACAATATTTAGACACTTTGGATCTAAAAGTAACTTATTTCAAGTTACTACTGAATATTATGTTCTTGATTCAAAAATAGATTCTATATTAAAAAATACAGAGGATTTAAATTTTGAAGAGGCTATGTTTGTAATTACAAATAGAATATATAAATTATTAATTCAAAATACAAAATTATATAAGGTTCAAATGAAGTTATCAGATAACGAGAAGGACTTTGTAAAGCTTAAGCTTTCTAGAAAAATAATAAGTATTTTAAAAGATTACTTTGAAGTATTAAAGGAAAATAACAAAATAAAAGGTGAGCCTTATATAATGGCAGTAACACTTATAAATAGTTTATTAGGTGCATTTACTATAGAAATACTAGGAGATTATACAGTTAGTAACATAAAGTGGGAAGAATTAGTTGAAGAACATACTAAACAATTCGTTTCTTTATATAAGATATAGAACGAATAATAATTAATCTTATTCCAAATGGGAAAGATTAATTTTTTTTAAAACCAATGTAAGTAAGTACTTACAAATTTGAGAGGAGAATGAAAATGTTAAGATTAGAAAATAAGGTTGCTATAGTTACAGGAGCATCTCAAGGAATTGGAAGATGTATTGCAGAAACTTTTGCTAGAGAAGGAGCTAAGGTAATAGCAGTTGATATGAATAAGTTACCTTATGAAAGTAATAATATATATGGATATGAAGTAAATGTTACAGATAGAAATGGAATAAAAGTATTTTTTGATATGGTAACAGAAAAGTTTGGTAAAATTGATATTTTAGTTAATAATGCAGGAATTACAAGAGATGCATTAATTCAAAAAATGACAGAAGAAATGTGGGACTTAGTTATAAATGTTAATTTAAAAGGTTTATTTAATATAGCTCAATTAGTTGGGCCTCATATGATGGAACAAGGAACAGGTTCAATAATTAATATTGCATCTATAGTTGGTGAATACGGTAATGTTGGACAAACAAACTATGCTGCTACTAAAGCTGGTGTAATTGGAATGACAAAAACATGGGCTAAGGAATTTGCAAGAAAAGGAGCAAATATAAGAGTAAATTCTGTAGCACCAGGATATATAAATACAGATATGATGAAAACTGTACCTGAAAAGGTATTAGATAATATGAGAGCAAAAACTATGCTTGGAAGACTTGGAGAGCCAGAGGAAATTGCAAATGCAGTATTATTCCTAGCTAGTGATGAATCATCATATATAACAGGACATAATTTATCAGTTAATGGTGGAATGAGATTATAGGAGGATAGTATGAGAGAAGTAGTAATAGTATCTGCTGTAAGAACTCCAATAGGAAGCTTTGGTGGAGGATTATCAAGTTTATCAGCTGTAGATTTAGGAGTAATTGCTGCTAAGGAAGCAATTAGAAGAGCAAATATAGATTCTAAGGAAATTAATGAAGTTTTAATTGGAAATGTTCTTGGAAGTGGACTTGGTCAAAATATAGCAAGACAAATTTCAATAAAATCAGGAATACCAGTAGAGGTTCCAAGTATGACATTAAACAAACTTTGTGGTTCAGGCTTAAGAACAATTAGTTTAGCGGCTCAAGAAATAATCCTTGGAGATGCTGATGTAATATTATGTGGTGGAACTGAAAGTATGTCAAATGCACCTTATTTAATTAAAACAGCAAGATTTGGACAAAGAATGGGTGAGGGAAAATTAATTGATTCTATGATTGAAGATGGCTTAACTGATGCCTTTAATAAATATCACATGGGAATAACAGCAGAAAATATAGCAGAACAATGGGGAATAACTAGAGAAGAGCAAGATAAATTTGCTTTGAATAGTCAAAATAAAGCAGCAGAAGCAAAAAGAGCAGGAAAATTTACTGATGAAATAGTAAAGGTTGAGATACCACAAAGAAAAGGTGAAGCTTTAATTTTTGATAAAGATGAATATATAAAAGAAAATATTAATATTGAAAAATTAGGTAAGTTAAAATCAGCTTTCAAAAAAGATGGAACAGTAACAGCAGGTAATGCTTCTGGAATAAATGACGGAGCAGCAATGGTAATAGTTATGAGTAAAGAAAAAGCAGATTCATTAGGTCTTAAGCCACTTGCAACAATTAAGGCTTATGGTTCAGCTGGTGTTGATCCATCCATAATGGGATATGGCCCAGTTCCAGCTACTAAAAATGCTTTAAAGAGAGCAAATTGGACAGTAGAAGATTTAGATTTAATAGAAGCAAATGAAGCTTTTGCAGCTCAAGCTATTTCAGTTGTAAGAGATTTAGGATTAAATGAAAAGAAAGTAAATGTTAATGGTGGAGCTATTGCATTGGGACATCCTATTGGGGCTTCAGGAGCAAGAATATTAGTTACATTATTATATGAAATGAATAGAAGAGATGCTAAAAAGGGATTGGCTACACTTTGTATAGGTGGAGGTATGGGAACCTCTTTACTAATAGAAAGAAAATAATAAATATAGGGGAGATATAATATGATAGGTAAAACTATAAAAGAAATAAATTTAGGTGATAAATCAAGCTATAGTAGAACAATATCAGAAGCAGATGTAGTGTTATTTGGTGGGGTAAGTGGGGATTTAAACCCAGCACATTTTAATGAAGAGTATTCAAAAGATACAATGTTCAAGGGAAGAATAGCTCATGGAATGTTATCAGCAAGTTATATATCAACAGTTTTAGGAATGCAACTTCCAGGACCAGGAACAATATATCTTTCACAAGAATTAAAATTTACAGCTCCAGTAAGATTTGGAGATACAATAACAGCTACTGTAGAAGTTATTGAAAGAATAGAAGAAAAGAATAGAATAACTCTTGAAACTATTTGTATAAATCAAAGAGGAGAAGTTGTAGTTAAAGGTAAAGCAATGGTAATGCCACCAAAATAGTACTTAATGCAAAGGGGAAAGAGCAATGGATCTATTAAATAGAATTTGGGATTTAGCTAGAAATGATATAAAAAGAATAGTACTTCCAGAGGGGGAAGATGGAAGAACTATAGAAGCAGCTAGAAAAATTAAAGATTTAAATTTGGCTCATCCTATATTAGTAGGAGATAAAGAAAGAATTTTACAAGAGATAAATAATTTAGAATTAAATTGTGATGATATTGAGATAATTGATCCAAATAATTTTACTAATATAGATAGATATATTGATAAATTTTATGAAATAAGAAAAAATAAGGGAGTAACTATAGAAAAGGCAAGATTAATAGCTAAAGATCCAATGTATTTTGGAACTTTAATGGTAAAGTGCAATGATGCAGATGGATTAGTATCTGGAGCAGTTCATACAACAGGAGATTTACTAAGACCAGGACTTCAAATAATAAAAACTACTAAAGGAGCATCTGTAGTATCAAGCTTTTTTATAATGGGATTACAAAGTACTTGCTATGGAGAAGAGGGAATGCTTTTATTTGCAGATTGTGCTGTAAACCCTAATCCTAACTACAAGGAGTTAGCAGAAATAGCAATTACTACTGCAGATACAGCAAAAAAAGTATGCAACATTGAACCTAGAATTGCTATGCTTAGTTTTTCTACTATGGGTTCAGCTGATCATGAAATGGTAGAAAAAGTTAGAAGGGCTACAGAATTAGCTAAAGAATTAAGACCTGATTTACTTATAGATGGAGAAATGCAATTAGATGCAGCAATTGTTGAAAGTGTTGCAAAACAAAAGGCACCCAATAGTGTAGTAGCAGGAAAAGCAAATATATTAGTTTTCCCAGATTTACAATCAGGTAACATAGGATATAAACTTGTGCAAAGATTTGCTAATGCAGAAGCAGTAGGACCTATATGCCAAGGCTTTGATAAACCTATTAATGATTTATCAAGAGGTTGTTCTGTGGATGATATAGTAAACGTAGTAGCATTAACAGCTGTACAAGCACAAAATAATTAATAAGGAGATTCATAAATGAAGGTACTTGTAATAAATTGTGGAAGTTCCTCATTAAAATATCAACTAATAGACATGAATACTTATGATGTTATGTGTCAAGGATTAGTTGAAAGAATTGGATTAGAAGGAGCAGTATTAATTCATAAAAACCCTACACAAGATAAATACGTAGTAGAAGGGAATTTTAAAAATCATAAAGAAGCTATTAATTTAGTTATAGATACATTATTAGATAAAAACTACGGAGTCATTGATAATATAGATGAAATTTATGCAGTGGGCCATAGAGTAGTTCATGGAGGAGAGAGATATTCCAATTCAGTTATTATAGATGATGAAGTATTAAGTCATTTAGAAGAGTATATCAAACTTGCTCCTATTCATAATCCACCTAATATAATAGGGATTAAAGTATGTATGGAATTAATGCCAAAGACTCCAATGATAGCAGTTTTTGATACTGCATTTCATCAAACTATGCCAGAGGTAGCTTATATATATCCTATAGAATATAGTTTATATAAGGAGTATGGCATAAGGAAATATGGGTTCCATGGTACATCTCATAAATACGTATCTGAAAAACTTGGAGAAGTATTAAACAAAGATATTAGTACTATGAAAATAATAAGCTGTCATTTAGGAAATGGTGCTAGTATATGTGCAATAAAAGATGGGAAATCAATAGATACTTCTATGGGATTTACTCCTCTTGCAGGAATAGCTATGGGAACAAGGTCAGGTAATATTGACCCATCTATTTCAACATTTTTAATTGAAGAATGTGGATATACACCAGAAGAGGCTAGTGAATCTCTTAATAAAAAGTCAGGAGTATTAGGAATATCAGGAGTTAGTTCTGATTTTAGAGATTTAGAAAAGGCAGCCTTAGAAGGAAATAAAAGAGCAAAATTAGCCTTAGATGTTTTTTACTATAGAATAAGAGGACAAATAGCAGCTTATGCAGCACATATGGGTGGAGTAGATGCAATTATATTTACAGCTGGTATTGGAGAAAATTCTAGTACAACAAGAAAAGCATGCTTAGAGGGAATGGAGTTTTTAGGTATAGAAATTGATGATGAGTGGAATAATATAAAAGGAAAGATAGTTGAAATAAGTACTAAAAACTCAAAAGTGAAAGTATATGCTATTCCAACCAATGAAGAATTAATGATTGCAAAGGAAACAATGGAAGTTTTAAAAATTAATTAGCTCTCAATACTTATATATAAAAGGATGTAGTGTTGTTTTATTAATTATTGAAATTAATAAAACCCCCCTTAGCTACATCCTTTATAATTTTATATTCTTTTAATTATTTTTTATTATATTTACCATTGATTTGGATAAGCAACTATATGAAGTGTAACAGTTCTTCTTCCAAAGGCATAACAATCTTGAAGAGAGTTCATATAAAGGTCTATTTTATTACCCTTAATTGCACTACCAGTATCTGAGGCAATAGCATATCCATAACCTTCTACGTAAACTTTAGATCCTAAAGGTATAACACTAGGATCTACAGAAATAGTACTTAATCCATTAGGATCTCTAGTAGGCTTTAGCCCCATAGCTGTATAGCTACCACCTGTATAAGCAGTGGCAGTGACAGAAAGAGTAGATAAAGAAGTTCCAGCTGAACTTCCATTTGAACTTTCATCTGAATTTCCTCTAGATACATAACTTACATTTTTTTCAAGGTTGTCAGATTCTATAGCAGCAATTTGATTATTAACTGATGCAATACCTTCCTGTGCTAAGCTAATTGCATAATCACTATTAAGTTGAGGAAGTATATAATTTAAATTATTAAGTGCACTCTTAAGTTCAGAAACAGATGATGAACCAGAGTTTACAATAGAAAGGGAATGAGATAATAAATTAACTTCATTTTCTTCAATTACTTTCATTAATTCATCCTTTTTAGAATTAAGATCTGCTAAAACAATTTCTTGTTCTTCTTTTTTCTTATTAACTTCATTTAAATCATTTTCAATTGCAACTTTAAGATTATTTAAATTTTCCTTCTTTTCTTTAACTATTTCAGCATTTTCAATTAAATCATTCTTTTTATCGTTAATTTCAGTTATTATTTCTTTATCAATAGAAATAAGCTTTTTCATAGCATCAATTCTATAGAAGAAATCAAATATATTTTCTGATGTTACTAAGTAAGCAATCATATCAGTAGAAATATTGCTTTTATACATAGATCGCAATCTTTTATCCATTGTTGCTTCTTTTTTTTCAATTTCAATCTTTGCATCTTCTATTTTTTTATTTATATTTTCAATTTGAATTTCAGTGTCCTTAATTTCAGCATTGTTTTTTTCTAACTTTAAATTAATACTTTCAATATCATTATTAAGCTTTGCAATTTCAGAATTTAGCTTTAATGTATCAGCATCCAATTGTTCATATTTAATTTTTGTTTCTTGGATTGTTTGTGCTGCTGAAGTATTTGGCTCTGCATGTGCCACCCCTGAAATATTAAAAGTAAAAGCAATAGTAGCAATAACAGATATCAAACTTCTTTTGTTCAAAAAATCCCACCTCCAATAAATTTTAAGATACTAGATTATATTTTATATACTACAATAAATAATTATAATTAGCAAGTTAGGGAAATTTTATTAAGAATATAAAATACATTTAACATATTATATTTTTTAATTTAGAATTATATGTATAAAAAATGATTTATTTAAGAGTAAAATATTAAAAGAAAAAGAGCTGAAATCACAGCTCTAAATTTAGATAATAGCGTATATATTTAAGTAAGGTTACTTAAGCAATGTAACTAATATAGCTTTTTGAACATGAAGTCTATTTTCTGCTTCTTCAAATATAGTATTTGAATGAAGCTCTAATATTTCTTCAGTAATTTCTTCTTCTCTATGAGCAGGCAAACAATGAAGTACTATTGCATCATCCTTTGCAAGCTTCATAAGTTCAGTATTAACTTGATATCCCTGAAAGGCCTTCATTCTTTCTTCAGCTTCTTCTTCCTTTCCCATACTAGCCCATACATCAGTTATAATAATATCTGCATCAATTGCTGCTTCATTTGGATTATTTACTATAGAAAAATTCAAATTATTTGCTTTAGCAATTTCAATTCCTTTTTTTATATAACTATCTTTAATCATATATTTATCTGGAATAGCTAAAGTAATATTCATTCCTACAGTTAAGCAAGCTATTAATAAAGATTGAGCCATATTATTTCCATCACCTATATAAGCTACCTTTAAATCATCAAAAAGATTTTTACTTTCTCTTATAGTCATCAAATCAGCTAAAACTTGGCAAGGATGTTCATCATCAGTTAATCCATTAATTATGGGAATGCTAGAACATTCAGCTAAAGAGTTAACTTCTTCTTGGGCAAAGGTTCTAATCATAATACCATTAAGATATCTTGATAAAACCCTAGCTGTATCTTGAATAGGCTCCCCACGGCCTATTTGTAAATCATTAGAACTTAAAAATAATGGGTAACCACCTAACTGATACATTCCAACTTCAAAGGACACCCTGGTTCTTGTAGAAGATTTCTCAAATATCATTCCAAGAGTTTTCCCCTTAAGATGTGGGTGTTCAATTCCATGCTTTAATTCATACTTTAGCTGATCAGCTAAATTCAATATATCTAAAATCTCATCCTTAGATAAGTCCTCTATTTTTAATAAATCTTTATTCATAAATACCCCCTAATTTAATTGATAATTGATAATTAATAATGCATAATTGTTGAAATAACTCAGACAAGCTGAGTTATGAAATTTTATAAACTCTGTAAGAGTTTATTCATTAATTATGCATTGTGTATTACGCATTATGCATTTTGCGTAAGCAAAACGTTCTTTCATTCTTTCATTTTGATTTTGCGAATGCAAAAGAGAATCTTCATTCTTTCATTTTCTAAAACTCCGAAGGAGTTTTCACCATAATTATGCATTATGCATTACGCATTATCCATTGATATTATGGTTTTTTCTAATATTTCTACGCCTTTTTCTATATCTGCTTTTGTTATTATTAGTGGTGGAAGAAGTCTAATTACATTTTTACCAGCAGTTAGAACTAGTAAGCCTTTTTCTAAGGCTTTCTTTTGTATTTCAGATGGGGATTCAGTAACTTCTATCCCTATCATTAGTCCTTTTCCACGTACATCTTTAATTAATGGAGATTTTATATTTTTAAGTAAGTCCATTAGGTATTCTCCATTTTCTTGGATTTCTTTTAATTTCTCTTTATTGCATACAGTATCTAAAACAACTAAGGCACCTGAACATGCTACTGGATTTCCTCCAAAGGTTGTCCCATGGTCTCCTGGATGAAACACCTCAGATAGTTTTTCACTACATAGAAATCCTCCAATAGGAAGACCAGACCCAAGCCCCTTTGCAACAGTTACTATATCAGGTTCTACTTCAAAATATTCATAGCCAAAGATTTTTCCTGTTCTTCCAATTCCACATTGTACTTCATCAAAAATTAATACAATATCTTTTTCTCTACAAATTTCATAAACCTCATTAACAAAGTCATTAGAAAGAGGATTTACACCACCTTCACCTTGAATAGATTCCATCATAACGGCACAAACATCATTAGATAATTTATCTTTAAAATCTGAAATATTATTAGGTTCAAAATAATCAAAGCCTTCAGGAAAAGGGAAGTAGTAATTATGGAATTTATCTTGACCTGTAGCTGTTAAAGCTGCTAATGTTCTTCCATGAAAAGAGTTATTTAGAGTTAAAATTTTATTTCTATTTAAGCCATATTTATCAAAGCTATACTTTCTAGCAAGCTTTATAGCCCCTTCATTAGCTTCAGCACCAGAATTACATAAGAAAACCTTGCTCATTTTAGTTTTATTAGTTAATTCTTCAGCAAGCTTTAAAGTATTTTCATTTAAAAATATATTAGAGATATGCTGTAAATTACTAGCAGTATCAGTTATGGCCTTAATCCAATTAGAATTTCCATAACCAAGACTGTTAACCCCAATTCCACTAGTAAAATCTATATATTTATTTCCTTTATCATCAAAAAGATAAACTCCATCACCCTTAACTAAATTTACGGGAAGATAAGAATAAGTAGACATTAAAGGTAAACTGTTTGTCATAATTTAAAACCCCCTTATTTAAATGTAAAATGTAGAATGAAGAATGTAGAATTATTGAAATAATTCAGCAAACTGAATTATGAAAATTATAAATTCCAGAGGAATTTAATGGTTTTTTTCATTTCCATTTTGTGAATACAAAAGAGAAATAAAACTCCGAAGGAGTTTTAACCTTAATTTTACATTTTACATTCTTCATTCTTCATTAGTGTGCGGTAGCACACTAATATATCATTGTTCCTATTCCTTCTTTTGATAGAAGTTCTAGTAGGATTGAATGTGCTAATGTTCCGTCTATTATATGAGATGTTTTTACTCCCATTCTAATGGCTTCTACACAGCAGTTTATTTTAGGAATCATTCCACCTTGAATTATTTTATCGGCTTGAAGTTTTTTTACTTCATGTAGTCTTAAAGTTGAAATTAAGGTAGATTGATCTGTAGTATCTCGCATAAGGCCTGGAACGTTAGTTAAAAGTAACAACTTTTCTGCTTTTAAAGCAGCTGCTAGCTTTGCTGCACAAATATCAGCATTTATATTATAGGTTTGAGAGCAATCTTCACTAATAGCAACTGATCCTATAACAGGAATATAGCCAGAATCTATAGCATTATTTATAATTTTTGTATCAATGGATGTTATTTCCCCAACAAAACCTAAGTCAACAGCACTTTCTAATTTTTTGGCTTTTATAAATGACCCATCTATTCCTGAAAGGCCAATGGCTTTTCCACCAACACTTTCAATAAGAGAAACAATATTTTTATTTACCTTTCCTCCTAATACCATTTGAACTATTTCCATAGTATCTTTATCTGTATATCTAAGGCCATTTATAAATTTACTTTCTTGTCCTATTTTATTTAAGAACTTAGAAATATCTGGACCGCCACCATGTACTATTACAGGCTTTATTCCAACACATTGAAGAAGTACAATATCTGTGGCAACACTTTGTCTAAGTTCATCACTTGTCATTGCATTTCCACCATATTTGATTATTACTATTTTTCCTGCTAGTGATTGTATATATGGAAGAGCTTGAGTTAATACTTTTGCATGTTCTTTATAGTTCATTTTCATACCATCCTTTAACTTCTATAATCTCCATTTATTTTTACATATTCATAACTTAAGTCACATCCCCAAGCTATAGATGAATGTTTACCACTATTCATATTAATTAAAATTTGTATCTCATCTTGAAGTAAGATTTCCTTTGCTTTAACTTCATCAAAGGGAAGTCCCATACCATCTTTGCAAATATCTATTTCGCCAATAGAACTTTTAAAAGATATATTAACTTTATCAGGATCAATATTTATTCCTGAATAACCAAGAGCACATAAAATTCTGCCCCAATTAGCATCACTTCCAAAGATTGCAGTTTTAACTAAAGGAGAATTTATAACAGCTTTTGAAAGTATTTCAGCATCTTTTTCAGTTTTACAATTACTAACAACACACTCTATAAGTTTAGTAGCACCTTCGCCATCCTTTGCAATCATCTTAGCTAAAATAACATTTAATTTATTTAGAACTTCTAAGAATACATAGTAATTTTTATTCTTTTCTTTAATTTCATCATTATTAGCAAGGCCATTTGCTAAAACTAATACCATATCATTTGTACTTGTATCACCATCTACGCTTACTCTGTTATAGCTTAACTTAACACTTTCTTTTAAAGCTTCATTTAACATTTCTCCAGAAATATTTAAATCTGTAGTAATGAAAGAAAGCATAGTACCCATATTTGGTTCAATCATTCCAGAGCCCTTAGCCATTGCCCCAATAGTTATTATTTTATTATCTATAGTAAATTCAAAGGCTAATTGTTTTTTATAAGTGTCTGTAGTCATAATTGCAGTAGCTGCATCATCAAAACCTTCTTTAGATAACCTATCAGTTAACATAGGAATTCCATCTTTAATAGCATCTATATTTAAAGGAACACCAATAACTCCAGTAGAAGCAACTAAAACATCACTAGTTTTTAGTTTAAGAGCCTTCCCTTGAAGTTCAGTCATCCTCTTAGCTGTTATTAATCCATTTTCACCATTACAAGTATTTGCATTTCCACTATTTATAATTATTGCTTGTGCTTTCTTATTAGATAAATGCTCCTTTGTTATATAAAGTGGAGCTCCTTTAACCTTATTTTTTGTATAAACTCCAGCAGCACTAGCTGGAACTGTTGAATATATAAGAGCTAAATCTAGCTTTAAATTATTTTTCTTAAGACCACAATGAATCCCTGATGCAAGAAAACCCTGTGGTGCAGTAATACCTAAGTTAGATAAAAAATTCAAAATAAAACACCCCCGTTTTTAATAGATAATGCATAATTGATAATGCACATAGACAATGCATAATGCACAATTAATAATGCATAATTGTTGTTATAACTCAGACAAGCTGAGTTATGAAAATTCTTAAATTCCAATGGAATTTATTTGTTAATTTAAATTTTGCGTTAACAAATGAAAGAATGTAAAATGTATAGTGAATGAATTAGTTTATTTGAATAATATTAATAATTGATGTTAAGAATTTAACTGGGTGATTTCTTTGAATAATGTTATTTTAGAGAAAAGTTTTCAGTTTTCTCTTTCATCAATTAATTATTATAGAAAATCAATTAAATACAATGAGTATATACTTCTAAATCAATTTTTAAGATCAGCGACTTCAATTGGTGCCAATGTAAGAGAAGCGCAACATGCTCAAAGTAAAAGAGATTTTATAAACAAAATGTATATTGCTCTTAAAGAGGCTAATGAAACTGAATATTGGTTAGAGCTATTAAGAAAAAGTAATAGTTATAATACAACTGATATAGAAAATTTAATAAATCAATGCATTGAAATTAATAAAATATTATTTTCTCTTATAAAAACATCTAAAAAAAGCTTATAAATATTTTAGCTTTTTTAAGTATTAAAATTTATAGGAAAATTAATTCCTAATTGTTTAATTTATATTTTATGAAAATAGAGTAGAAGCTTCATTAGTTTACGATTATTCTTCTTTTTACCAAGAAGCTACTCTTATTTCATTCCTTAATTATGCATTGTGCACTTTATATAATTGATAATGCATAATTATTGAAATAATTCAGGCAAGCTGAATTATGAAAAATATTTAAATTCATTTTGAATTTAAATATTTTTTAAAACTCTGTAGGAGTTTTTACATTAATTATGCATTGTGCATTATGCATTATGCATTAATTTGTTTCATTCCTTAGTGTCCTGGTGACACTAAGGCAAGTCCTTCGCTCTCTTTAAATCCCATTATGATGTTCATGTTTTGAATAGCTTGTCCTGCTGCACCCTTAACCATATTATCTATTGTGCTTACTATTATTAGACCATCTCCTCTATGGTTTAGATGTAGTGAAATATTACAGTTATTTGTATATTTAACATCTTTAATAGAAGCTGTATCTCCTAGTGGCAATACATTTACAAAGAATTCATTTTTATAAAAGTCTGTATATATTTCATGAATTTCTTCTAAGTTTAGTTTACCTTTTAGGTTTTTATTTGGACTACAATAGATTGTTGAAAGAATACCTCTATTAATTGGCAGTAGGTGAGGAGTAAAGGTTACTTGAACTTTTTCTTCTGCAATTGCTGATAGACATTGTTCTATTTCAGGAGTGTGTCTATGAGCTCCTATACCATATGGGGAAAAGTTCTCATTTAGTTCTGGATAGTGTGATTTTAAAGTAAGACCTCTACCAGCACCAGTTGCCCCTGATTTTGAGTCGCAAATTATATTATTAACATCAATTAAGGAATTTCTAAGCAGAGGCATTAAGGCAAGTTCTATAGATGTTGGATAGCAACCTGGATTAGCTATTATTTTGTATTCCTTAATTTTATCTCTATTAAATTCTGGTAATGCATATATACTTTCTTTATGAAGATTTTTATATTTATAATCTTTTCCGTACCATTTTTTATAATCATCTTCACTTTCTAGTCTAAAATCTGCCCCTAGATCTATTAAAATCTTATTTTCTTTATTAAGTAATTCTGCTATTTCTTCACTTAAACCATGGGGAAGAGCAGCAAAAATAATATCACATTTATTTATTACATCTTCTTGTTTTTCACATATTAAATTAGTTACTCCGTAAAAGTTTTTATATATAGATGAAAATTCTTCTCCTTCATAACTAACGGAACTAATGGCTTCTATTTTCACTTTTGTATGATTTAATAAAAGTCTTAATAATTCAGCACCTACATATCCTGTTGCACCGATTATTCCTACTTTAAGCATTTTACTGCCTCCTTAGTTTTATTTATTGATTCTAATAGTAATTCTAATTGTGTTTTTACTGAAGAAGAACTAGGTCCTCCAAAGACTTTTCTTTCTTCCACACAATTTACTAAATCTATTGAGTCATATATATCATTTTCAAAGATAGGAGAGAAGGTTTTAAGTTCTTCTAAATTAAGATCATCAATTGATATATTTTCTTTTATACAATGGAGAACTATAGCACCAACTATTTCATGAGCTGTTCTAAAGGCTAATCCTTTTTTTACTAGATAATCTGCCACATCAGTAGCATTAGTGAAGCCTAGAGAGGCTCCCTTTCTCATGTTTTCCTTCTTTACTTGTAATGTGTCTAACATTCCAGCAAAGGTCTTAAGTGAAAGACTTGCTGTATCTAAGGCATCAAATAAGGCTTCTTTATCCTCTTGCATATCCTTGTTATAGGCTAGGGGTAAGCCTTTCATAACTGTAAGAAGTGTAATTAAATCTCCATAAACTCTTCCAGTTTTTCCTCTAACTAATTCAGCTACATCTGGATTTTTCTTTTGAGGCATTATACTACTGCCTGTACTATATTCATCTGATAATTCAATAAAGCTAAATTCATTAGTAGCCCAAAGAATAATTTCTTCAGAAAATCTTGATAAATGCATCATTATCATAGATAAAAGTGAAAGTGCTTCAATAGCATAATCTCTATCAGATACTGAATCTAAGCTATTTACTGTAATTTGAGCAAAACCTAGGTCCTTTGCAATCATATGTCTATCTAAATTGTAGGTAGAGGTTGCAAGAGCACCACTTCCTAAAGGCATTTCATCTAATCTTTTATAACAATCAAAAATTCTGCTAATATCTCTTTTAAACATTTCTGCATAAGCTAAAAGATGATGGGCAAAGGTTATTGGTTGGGCCTTTTGCATATGAGTATATCCTGGCATTATGGTATCTATATTGTCATTTGCCTTCTTATATATAACTTCTTGAAGATTAATAATATCTTTTGATAAAGATATCAAAGCTCTCTTTAAATATAATTTTGTATCTAAAGTAACTTGATCATTTCTACTTCTAGCTGTATGAAGTTTTTTTCCTTCATCACCAATGTAGTAAGTTAAAGTTTCTTCAATAAAACTATGAATATCTTCTGAAGCCTCATCTATTTTTATTACTCCGTTTTCTAATCTACTTAATATTGTTTCTAAGCCTGCTACTATTTTTTCGCTATCTTCTTTTGGAATTATATTTTGTTTACCAAGCATTTTTACATGGGCTAAACTACCTAAAATATCTTCTTTATACATTCTAGAGTCAGTTCTTATTGAAGAATTAAAATCATTAACTAAAGAATTAACTCCCTTTTCAAAACGTCCACCCCAAAGCTTCATAATTATTTACCAGCTTTCTTTAAAGATTCAAGCATTTTTGATCTTACTGTAATAGGTAGTCCAAATAAATTTATAAATCCAGCAGAATCTTTTTGATTATAAACAGCATCTTCTCCAAAAGTAGCATATTCTTCACTATATAATGAATAAGGGGATGTCATACCAGCATTAACAATATTACCTTTATATAATTTTAATTTAACTTCTCCAGTTACAGTTTCTTGAGTTTTATCTATAAAAGCAGATAATGCTTCTCTAAGTGGAGTAAACCATTGACCGTTATATACTAAATCTGCAAATTTTAAAGATATAACTTCTTTATAATGAGAAGTTTCTTTATCTAAGCAAAGTTCTTCTAAATCTTTATGAGCTTTGTAAAGAATAGCTCCACCAGGTGTTTCATATACACCTCTTGATTTCATTCCAACCAATCTATTTTCAACCATATCCATTATTCCTATGGCATTTTCTCCACCAATTTTATTAAGTTTTTCTATTAATGTAGCACCATCTAATTCTTCACCATCTAAAGCAACTGGAATACCTTTATTAAATATTAAAGTAATATAAGTTGGTGTGTTAGGTGCTTTTTCTAAGGTATTAGATAGTTCTAATATTTTTTCATAATTAGGCTCATTAGCAGGATCTTCTAAATCTAAACCTTCATGACTTAAGTGCCATAGGTTTTTATCCTTGCTATAATTAGTTTCATAGCTTATAGATATAGGTATTTCTCTATCTAAAGCATATTTAATTTCTTCTTCTCTAGATTTAATATCCCAGATTCTCCAAGGAGCTATAATATCCATATCAGGCGCAAAAGCTTTAACAGCTAATTCAAATCTAACTTGATCATTTCCTTTTCCAGTACAACCATGGCATATAGCATCAGCACCTTCAGCTAAAGCTATTTCTACAAGTCTTTTTCCGATTATAGGTCTTGCAAAAGAAGTACCAAGTAAATATTTCCCTTCATAAATTGCATTAGCTTGAATAGTAGGGAAGATATAATCTTCTACGAATTCCCTAGTTAAATCTTCAATATAGCATTTAGATGCTCCTGTTTTAATTGCCTTTTCTTCTAAGCCAACAAGCTCATCCTTTTGTCCAACATTTCCAACTACAGCAATTACTTCACAACCATAGTTTTCTTTAAGCCAAGAAATGATAATTGAAGTATCAAGGCCTCCAGAATAAGCTAGCACAACTTTATTGTATTTTTTCATATTTAATAGCCCCCTCTTTTTAGTAGTAAGTAAAAACCACTTTTTAAACTATGTTAATAATTATACGCTCTAAGGTATAAATATGCAACAACTATTTTAATATTTATGCAAAAATAATGTATATTTAGTGAATAATCCTATTAAATATAAAAATATACTTATAATTATGTAGTATATTTGTTTGAATAAGGATATAATTAACGAAATTATACAGAAAAGAGTATAATAATATTCAATAATAATGAATAAAAAGTATAAAAATAAGAATTTTTAAATGTGATTATGCTATAATTATTATGTGGTTAATATTTACAATTATTAATTGGTATTTAAAAAATAGAAATTTATCATTAAGATTATGCATAAATAAATTATTATATTGTGAGGGTAGTATGATGAAAACAATATTTAAAATTTTTATAATAGGTGCTATCACTACTATATTTAGAATTATAGGACAAGTCTTAATTCCGCCAGGAAGTCAAAATGTTTTGTTGCCTAGTATTTTTGTTGAAAATGGAACTCTTCCATTGGTATTTTCAATATATGGTTTTTTCGCTTATTCATTTATATCTATGATTTTTTTACTAATAGTTAATCAGTTATCAGGTAATAAAGTTATACAAGGTCTTAAATATGGATTATTTTGCTGTTTTATATGGATTGTTTATCTTTTAGAGCCATTGCCACATGTTTCACCAATTGACAGAATAACCTATCCAGCTGCTGATGGTTTAGCTTTGGTGGTTATGGGGATAATGTTAGGTCTTATGTTAGGAGAAAATAAGCCTTCAATTAAGAATAATAAAAGTAGATATAACATCATTCCATTAATAAGTATAATATTATCTTTTATTGTAGGAAGACTTATTCAATACCTTATCTTTGGCATTTACTCATCATTTAGTTCTAAAAAAATAGAAACACTAGGTTGGTGTATATTAACAGGCTTTGTAATTGCTTGTACGTTAATTTGGATTAATAAATATGTTAAGCAAGAAAATTTTATAAAAAGAGCATTAATTCTTGGTTGTTTGCTATTTGGATTGAATTTAACATTATTTAATTTTTTCATGCCTTTAGTTTTTGATGCTAACATATTAGATTTAATTTTAAGAACAGTAATTGATTTTTTAGCAGTAACAATAGGATGTTTATCATTTAGAAAATATAAAATTTAATTGTTTAGGAGAATTATATGTGGTATGGATTTTTATTTATCAGTGTAGGATTAATATGTATATTTTTGCAAAAAACTAATTGGCATAAGGAATATATAATAAAACATAACTTTTCAGAATTAGATAATTTCTTAGGATTTATAAGAAATGTTATAGGAGTTATCTTGATAGTAATAGGTATTGTTATCTTGATTATGTAGGCAATAAATAAAAGCACGGGAAGGTTTTGAAATTCCTAATGAAATAACTGCTTTCGTAGATTAGGGTAAAATTACAATTAAGAAGATGTGAATGAAAGATATAATAGAAAGGAAAGTTGAAATGGATATAAATATTTTTGCAATAATATTAATTTTATTAGTTATATTTATAATATTTAACATTGTATATTATATACCTAATAAATTAAAGGAACAGGAAGAAAAGCAGGCACTGTATATTAAAGAATTGTATACTAGATTAAATAGACTTGAAAGTAAAATAGATGAAATAAGAGATATTAAAAATAAAAGGTAGTTAGTATTTATTATAGAGGTGAAGTCTATGAATAAAAATAATGATTCTAAGTATTGGAAGTTAGGGATATTTTATTATAACCCAGATGATCCATCTGAATCTGTTGAGAGAAGAAATGGTATGGGTAGTACTATTAATTTTGCAAGTAAAATTGGTAGACTAATACTTTTATTTTTCTTTATACCACCTGTAATGATAGCATTAATATTTATTATAGTAATGCTTTTAAAATAATGAAATTATTAAAAGGGACATACTTATAAAATTGATTATTAAGAAGTGAGAGTGTTAATAATGAAGATTGAATATGGAAGTGAAGTAAACTTTCAATTTATGCTTGATAATGATGGACATGTATCTAAGGAATTAATAGAAAATAAATTAAAGGAAAAAGAAATTATAATAGCAAGTGATGAAGATAACAAAATTATAGGCTGGCTAAGGTATAGTTATTTTTGGGACAATACTCCTTTTATGAATATGCTTTATATAAATGAAAACTATAGAAATAAGGGCATTGGCAAAGAATTAGTTTTATTTTGGGAAAATGAAATGAAGAAAAAGGGTTATGAGTTTCTTATGACATCCACCTTATCTAATGAAGAAGCACAGCATTTTTATAGGAAATTAGGATATAAGGACGCTGGAAGTTTATTATTACCTAATGAGCCCTTAGAGATAATTTTTATAAAGAGTATATAGTCTAAATAGTGGTATTAATAATATTTTAAGTCTTTGTAATAGCCTTTTAACCAAGGGGGAATAGGAAAGCTTTTTATATGTTTAAATTCTTCAACTTTAGTTTCTCCTGGACTTATCCTTATAATGATTTCATCAATACCTATTGTATTATAGGCACCAACAAAGGGGCTAATTTGAAGTTTTATTACAAATGTGAATGATCTATAATTAGGTCTTTCTATGCTTAGAAAATCTATACTAAATAAATCATATTGAAGTGGTCTTCCATAGTGAGATGTAACTTCATTGCTAATTACAGGCTCAAGAAGTGTTACTATAATATCTTTGTATAGCTCTTCAACAGAACCTTCACTAGGAGTATATTCTGAATGTAGACCTTGTTTAGCATTATTAATTGGTTCAATAGCAAAGGTAGAGAGTGGGAAAGAAATAATTAAATTACTAAGTAGTAGACAAATAAATAATAACTTTTTCACAATTAATCACCATCCAATTATTATTATAGTATTCCACCTATACTTAAGAATATTAAAATTAATATAGAATTAAAATTAAGAAGATGTCCTCTTTTAAGAGTAAATAATATTATATTTATAAAATGTGTAATAGTTAGCTAATATTTGTAAAACATATAGATTCATAATGTGAAAGGTTGGAAGTTATAAGATGAGTAAGGTTGTTATAATTGAAAAAGAACCAACGGTTGAAGAATACATTAAATTAAGAAATTCTATTGGATGGAATATATTAGAACATGAGAAAATTAAAAAAGGTTTAAATAATTCAATTTATTGTGTTTGTGCAGAAGAGAAAGGTAATATAGTAGGGTTTGGAAGAATTATTGGAGATGGAGGTACAGTTTTTTATATACAGGATATAATGGTAAATCCATCATACCAAAAACAAAAAATTGGAACATTAATTATGGAAAAAATAATGAATTATATTAATAATAATTGTATAGAAGGTGCAATTATTGGGTTGATTGCTACAAGTGGACTCGATAACTTCTATAAAAAGTTTGGATTTACATATAATCAAAATAACCGTTTTTATAGATATAAATAGTACCAAAAGTTCAAGATAAGTTCATAATTCCGAGGAAGGAGAAATTATTACCTTCACTTTATATAAATCTAATGAAAGAGAGAGATAGTATTGTGGTGACTTGGAGCTTGCAAGGTCACAATACTTATAACTTAATATCAAGGTAAATGAATATTTAAGTTAACATGATATGTTCATAATTCTGAGGAACGAAGAATTATTTCCTTCAGTTTTTAGAATGAATAAATAACATAGTGCGGTGACTTGGAGCCTGCGACGGAACAAGCACTATGTTATTTATTCATTACAACAAGTTTTTTATATTTGGAGTTTGTAGATCTCGTAAGTGTTCTGCTGTTGAACGGAGAGAATGAAGAGTTGCTAAAGATTCAGCCCTATCTTCCCCTCTAATATAAAGAGATAACTTCAAAGCATCATTTTTTAACATATCATAATCCACATGATTTAAATATATAGCAGGGACATCAGCTTCATCAATTATTAAGTCAATTAAAGCTACAGAATAATCATAAGCATTATCTTCATCATAAGAATTTAAAAACTCTTCAATATTATCACATCTTATAATAACTTCATTACATAAACTTACGAACTTATTATTTAAGAAAAACAATCCTACAACTAAGGTTATAAAAAGGAAAATAGATATATAAGTATTTTTCATTAATTTCCTCCCTTATATTTATGAAGTTGATATATAAATTTACCATTTGTATCAGTCATTGCAATTAACACATCTTTAATTGAATTAACCTTATGTTTTTTTAATTCATTTATTATCCATTCATCGCCTTTAGTAGAAGAAGTTAAAGAATTTCTATTTAATTCTCCATCTAGTACATAGATTATAGGTAATTTTGGCTTTTGCTTACTTGAACTGTTAGAACTACTTGAATTACTAGAGGAAGAACTATTATTAGATGTAAGAAAAGACATCTTTCCGTTATTTTCTAATATTCCATACTCTATTTCACTTAAATCAAAATACCCTGCAAGGCGAATTTCTTCCATAAGTTCATCTAAATTAATTTGTTGTTTTTTTAATGCTTCATATCTTATCTTACCTTTAGCAATCAAAATACAGGGTTCTCCTTCAAGGATTTTTCTTGCTTTTTGACTTTTAAGTTGTAATAAAGACAAAATAGTTTTTATAAATAATAAAGTTACTATTGGTATAACACCTAAAATTAAAGGTAATCTAGTATCTTGCATTGGTAGAGCTGCTAGATCTGAAATCATAATAGTAATTACAAATTCATAAGGTTGTAGTTCTCCAATTTGTCTTTTTCCCATTAGCCTTATAACTAGAATAACTAAGGCATAAAGAAACACTGTTCTTAACAATACAATAAACATTTTAACACCTCGCATAAGTATTATTTGTTTTATAATAATTTTTATACTTCTGCAAATAAGTATGTAGTAATTTTACTTAATGAGTATATAATATTAGATAAGAGATTTTAAAATGGCAACTTAAAAGGGTATTACGGAGGTAAACATGAGCAAAATCAAAATAAACTATATGGAAAAGCAATATGAAATAGATAAGGGAATTACCTATAAAGAATTTTTAAATGATATCTTAAAAATTAATCCTTATGATATTGCCTTATGTAGATTAAATGGAGAATACTATGAGCTTTTTAAACCTATAGCAGAGGATGGAAGCATAGAACTTGTACATTTTTGTGATGTAAAAAGTTCAATAGGATATAAAATATATAATAGAACATTAAATTTTATTTTTATTAAAGCAGCTTTAGATTTATTTCCTAATTCAGCTATAACTATAGAACATAGCATAGGAGAAGGAGTGTTTGGAGAAATTCATAAGGAAGAAGCTTTAAATGAAGAGGATTTAAAAAGAATTAAAGAAAGAATGTTAGAACTTATAAATAGAGATATTCCTATTCATAAAATTAAAAAGAAGAGAGAAGAAGCTATAGAAATATTTAAAGGATATGGAATGGAAGATAAGGTATCTTTACTTAAGCATGTCTCTTTTGAAAATGTAAGTTTATATGAATTAGATGGTAGATATGATTATTTCTATGGGCAAATGGCATTTTCTACAGGAGTAATAAAAGCTTTTGATTTAATATATTATGATCCAGGTTTTATATTAATGTCTCCAAAGAGAGAAGATTTAGAGGTGGTTCCAGAGTTTAAAGAAAATAGAAAGCTTTCTCAAATTTTTATGGAAAGTGAAAAATGGTTAAATATTATTGGTGTTGGTGAAGTTGGTTCTTTAAATGATAAAGTAGAAAATCATGAACTTAGAGACTTAATTATGGTATCTGAAGCACTTCATGAAAAAAAAATAGCTCAAATTGCAGATATGATAAATGAAAGAAAAGAAACTAAGGTGGTATTAATTGCGGGACCAAGTTCTTCAGGAAAGACTACCTTTGCAAATAGATTATCTATACAATTAAGAGTAAACGGATATATTCCAATTCCTATATCATTAGATGACTATTTTGTAGATAGAGAGCATACACCTAAGGATGAAAATGGTGAATATGATTTTGAAAGTATCTATTCATTAGATTTAGAGTTATTTAATTCTCATTTAAGTAGTTTATTAAAAGGTGAAGAAGTAGAAATTCCAAGCTTTAATTTTAAACTAGGAGAAAGAGAATGGTTAGGGAAAAAGCTTAAACTACCTAACAATGGAATAATTTTAATTGAAGGAATCCATGGTTTAAATCCAATGTTAACAGAATCAATTTTAGATAAGCAAAAGTTTAAGATATATATATCAGCTTTAACACAATTGAATCTTGATAATCATAATAGAATTGCAACTACTGATATAAGAAGAGTGAGAAGAATAGTAAGAGATTATTTATCAAGAGGATATGGTGCAGAAGAAACTTTAAAAATGTGGCCATCCATTAGAAGAGGAGAAGGGAAAAATATTTTTATTTTCCAAGAGGAAGCAGATGTTATGTTTAATTCAACTTTAGTTTATGAGTTATGTGTATTAAAGAAATATGCTTTAGAAGAATTAGAGAAGATACAACCTGATAGTAAAGTTTATTTACTAGCAAGTCGTCTTAAGGCATTTTTAGGATTCTTTAAGGAAATAGATAAGGATTTAGTTCCTACTAACAGTATTTTAAGAGAATTTATTGGTGGCAGTGATTTTTATAAATACTAAAAATAAATAAAGTTTAAACAATGAAGCTACTATTTAGAAATTAATTTTTATAAATAGTAGCTTTTTATTTTATTAGTAATAATAACTAATTGGGAATTAAATACAAATATGTTAAAATAAAAGTGCAAATAAAATAATTAAAAAATAGTAAATGGAGAATTTATGATTTTAAAAGATGATTATCATAAGGATATTATACTTTTAGATGAAGAAAAATTAGTTTACAAAAGAAAATTTAAAAAAATAACTATAAACCGAGAAGAAATAAGAAGCGTTTTTTATGATGAATATATACTTGGAGTTTTAACTTATAGTGGGAAAGTTTATTCATTGAATATAGTAGCTTTATTATTTAGTGAAAGAAATAAATTAGAAGCTTTACGGTTAGAACTTAGTAAAGAAGAAATATTGTTTGATTATATTAATTCAAGAGGAAATTTTAGTACTTTATTATATGTTTGTTTTTTACCTAGTATTATTAATAATATTTCAAGGCAAAAAAGTAGTACTAAAATAGTTTTATTAATAATTTTATCAATAGTTATTATAGCATCATTTATTTATGCAAATAGGTTATTATCAAGTTGTGTATATAATATTAGTACAAATCAACTAGAAATTATTAAATATAAAAATACTATTAAGTATAAAAAAGAGGAAATAGATAAAATTAATCTTATAAAGTCAAATGATAATATAACTATTATTGAATTTGAAAAGAATAGAAAAAAATATAATATGTATTTTAGAAAAAGTCCTTATTTAATTAAAATATACAATACAAGCTTAATTAAACTTTTTAAATAATATAGATATTTTATAAATATCCTTATATAATGGGGGTATTAAAATTAATTTATACTAAAGGAGAAAAATCATGAGTAACATGGGTGTTTTTGATATATTAGGCCCAATTATGATTGGGCCTTCATCATCACATACTGCAGGGGCTGCAAGATTGGGAAAAGTAGCCAGAACTATAGCTGGTGATGAAGTAGTGGAAGTTACATTTTTATTACATGGATCTTTCGGGAAAACCTATAAGGGTCATGGAACAGATAGAGCCTTAGTTGCTGGAATAATGGGAATGGAGCCTTCAGATGAAAGGCTTAGAGATTCTCTTGAAATTGCAAAGGAAAAAGGAATAAAGATTACTTTTAAAGATGTAGATTTAGGAGATTATCACCCTAATACAGTTAAATTTTTAATGAAGCTTAAGAATGGAAAGGAATCCGAAGTTATAGGTTCATCTATTGGTGGAGGGAATATAGAAATAGTTGAGATTAACGGAAATGAAGTTAAGTTTACTGGAACATATTCTACTATAATAACTTCTCATAAGGATATCCCAGGAACTGTAGCTAAGGTTACTAATATTTTATATGATAGCGATGTTAATATAGCCTTCTTAACTTTAGGCAGAAGTCAAAAAGGGAAAAATGCAACTATGACTTTTGAAGTAGATAGCAAGATATCTAATGATTTAATTGAAGAAATTAAAAAAGTAGAAGGAATAGAAAAAGTTATACTTATTAACAAAATAGAGGATGGTGAGTAGTTTGGACATAGCAAGATCCGGAGAAGAGCTTATTAAAATATGTGAAGAAAACTCTATTTCTTTAAGTGAATATGCTATTAGAAGAGAAATGGAAGATAGAGAAGTATCAAGAGAAGAAGTTTTAAAGAAAATGCATAAAACATTAGAAGCCATGAGAAGTGGAGCAACAGAAGCAAGAGAAAAGGAAGTTTATTCTGTTAGTGGGCTTATAGGTGGAGATGCATATAAGCTTCAACAATATTTAAAAAAGGGAAAAACATTAACTGGAGAGACTATGGTTTTAGCTATGGCAATGGCTTTATCATCTTCAGAAGTTAATGCATCTATGGGGAGAATAGTAGCTTGTCCAACAGCTGGCTCCTGTGGAATACTTCCAGCAGTAATATTAACAGCTGGGGAAAAACTTGAAAAAACTGATGATGAATTAGTAATGGCTTTATTTGCATCAGCAGCAGTAGGTATGATAATCGGAAGAAATGCTACCTTTGCAGGAGCAGAAGGTGGATGTCAAGCAGAATGTGGTTCTGCAGCAGCAATGGCATCAGCAGCAGTTGTTGAAATGATGGGTGGAACACCTAAAATGTCTTTAGATGCAGGGGCAATAGTATTTAAAAATATATTAGGACTTGTATGTGATCCAGTAGCTGGTTTAGTTGAGATTCCATGTGCAAAAAGAAATTCATCAGGAGCCATAAGTGCATTATGCACAGCAGATTTAGTTATGGCAGGAGTGGAATCTAAAATACCTTTTGATGATGCCTTATCTGCGATGTATAAGGTAGGAAAAAGCTTACCACCTACATTAAGAGAAACAGCTCTTGGAGGAGTTGCAGTAACAAAAGCTGGCTTAGAACTTAGAAAAAAAGTCTTTGGAGACAACTAGTTTTAAGTAATAGATAAGAGCTAATAAATGAATAAGTAATAGGCAAGGTAGGTCTACTTCAGAAACATAGAGCATAAAATTATAAAGAATATGTTACATACTTGTATAATATACTAAATTGAAAAGCCCAGCAAAATTTGCTAGGCTTTAGTTATTGATACACTAAAAATTAATTTAAACTTTTTTGATATAAGTATATAGCTTATAAAAACATAAATAAATTATATTTGAAATGAAAATTAAAAATGAATTCCATATAAATAAAATTGTAAGTAATTGAAATTCAGATTCAGTTGAATTGAAAATAAAAAATATAATTGTAAGATAAACTATGCTTATAGAAATAGATGCCAGTAGTGAATATATTATTATTTTGGGTAAAGTAAGTTTTTTAATAAAAAAACCAGTAACTAACCCTAAAATTATAGGAAGAATAAAATATAAAATAGGAACTAAATTTAAAACCCCTTCTTTATACACTAATCTAACCTCCTGATATTAATTCTTAATATAATAAGATTGTTTCCTAAAACTCTAATAATTAAATTGGAAGTTTGTCCAGTTCTATGGTGTAAATAAAATATCAATTTTCATTTCTATCTATAACACTCAATATTTTGCTCAATACTTACAAGTTTTTCCTTTAACCTACCTGTTAATGAAATCATCCAGTCTGGCTAATCATCAACACTTTCTGACAGGACATATAAAATTGTGGAATACTCCTGCAGATGCACTAATTCTCGCATGAGAGACATAGTATACCACTGATCATCCGAAAAGTTTTTAATACTTCTATATCCTTTCATAAATGAGCATACGGCTTCCTCCACCATTTTTTCAGAAACCACATCATCCATAGCGTCAAGTGCTCTGACCACGTCAAGAGCGTACCAGCATCTTATGGCATCATCAAAATCAATAACTCCGAACTTACTGGATTTCTCTTCAAACAATACATTATCAGGTTCAAAATCATAATGTATCAAGCCAAAGGTTTTATCATCCTTTACCAAGCTATTCAGACGGTTGGAAACTTTCCTGAAATGTGATTTCACTGTTTCAGGCGCTTGGTACCTTTCTAGCCGATCCTCAATTTCTGCCAGTAATTCCTCGTAGCTTCTTCGCTCTTTTGCATAAGGATATTTTTCGGACAGAAGGTGCAACTCCCCTAATGCTTTTCCGTATCCAAATGAAAGATCAAGATTTCCTTCGGTGTCTTCAAGATTTTCTCCGGGAACCGCCTCGAAGCATGATACATTATAAGTTCCCCATTCTGTGTTGATGATAGATGATAATCTACCGTCCTTCATCGGGTATGGTTTCATGGCAGGGTATCCGTTTATACAAAGCCAATCAATAAACCGAATTTCGGATTCAACATCCACATGATTTTTTTCTTCTACGGGAGATAATCTCAAAAAGCAGACATTGGACTTATCCTCAGTACAAAAGGGATAAACTGCGTTGGATGAAATTCGAAACCACTTTAACATTTCATCCACACTATCCTCATCATAGAAATAGAATTTTAGGCATTCTTTTGCCAGTTCATTATTTTCAAACAAATATTTTAATTTTAGCATGGTAACCTTTCTGCTAGCTCTTATGGCTGCGGTTTATTTCGTATTGTTATCCTCATATATCATTTTTGTTTTATCACGGCTTATTCTCTTCATGCCAATCGCCCCCTTTCATTTTTTCGTACACTGAAAAATAAGAATTTACATCTCTATAAATTCCTATTTATCAAGCAGTTTAAAAGCAAACTAACTCGTTTTATAATACAATTGCTAAGGAATTTATAATATATGTTTAATTATAACATAATTTCCATAAATTTATAGATTATTATAAATTTTAATTACTATTATAAATGGTTATTATTTTTTAATAGAAGTACTTATATTATTGTAAATTTTTAAGCATAATAAAAAAAGGCTACTGTCTCACAATTTGGACAGCACCCGTGATTTATTAATACACTAATTCTCTAATTTTTCCATTTTTTAATTCAGCTAGGCTGAATTATCTCCTAAATTCTACATTTTACATTATTCATTCTTCATTTCTTTTAAGTATTCTTCACCATAAGCATGCATAGCTTCTAAAACAGGCATGATCTTCATACCTATTTCAGTTAATCCATATTCAACTTTAGGCGGAATTACTGGATATACCTTTCTATAAATTAGGTTGTCTGATTCTAAACTTCTAAGTTGATTTGTTAGCATTTTTTGTGTAACATTAGGTAGGCTTCTTTTTATATCACCAAATCTTAATGGCCCATTTACAAGATACCAAAGTATTAGAATTTTCCATTTCCCTGAAATAAGTTTATGAACTAAAATCATTGGGCAAGTTTCATGTATATCATTATCATTATTATTGTTATTATTATTTAAATAGCAATCTTCATGTTTATCTGAAAATTTTTCCATATAATATCTCCTTATGAATAATTTAGAGTAATTGATAATTAGTATCAATTTGTATACTATGTATAAAAAAAGTGTCTACTTGTAAATTGATAAATTGTAAACTATGATTTACTTATATTATAACAAATAGGTAAACATTACAGAAGTGTTTATATGGAGGATAAAATGAATAAAGTATTATATATAAAAGCAAATATAAAGCCAGAAGGTCAATCAAGAACATTTAAAGTAGCAGATGGATTCATTGAAGAATATAAGAGATTAAATCCTGAAGATGAAGTAACAACTTTAGATTTATATAAGGAAAATATAGATTTCTTAAGAGCGGAAGACTTAGCTTCTGTTTTTGGTGAAAAAACAGAAGAAAGTAGAAATCATCCAATATTAAAGTATGCATATCAAATAGCAGAAGCTGATAAGATTGTTATAGCAACACCAATGTGGAATTTAGGTGTACCAGCTATAGTTAAGGCATATTTTGATTATGCAAGTGTTTCAGGTATAACATTTAAATATACAGCACAAGGTCCAGTAGGAACATGTAATGCTACAAAAGCTTTAATAGTTTCTGCTAGAGGCGGAGACTATTCAAGTGAAATGGGAGCACAATTTGAAATGGGAGAAAGATATTTAAGAACTATACTTTCATTCTTTGGAGTTAAAGATATTAAGAGTATAGCAGCTGAAAATCTTGATGTTATAGGAATGGATGTTGATAACATAGTTAATACTTGCATAGGTGAATGTAAGAGTATAGCACAAGAATTTTAATAAATCATAAAATTACCATTAAGTAAATAAATATCTTATGAATAGTATGTGTTTAAAAACAAATACTAACTTAGTAAGGTGGTGATTTTAATGGATAAAAATCCGAGCATAAAATGTTCAGTACAACAATGTAAGTATAATAATAACCAAGAAAAATACTGTACATTAGAAATGATTCAAGTTGGAACTCATGAACAAAATCCAACTCAAGTACAATGTACTGACTGTGATTCTTTTGAATTAAAATAACCAAAAAATTGCTGTCGCATAATACTTAATAATTATAAAGTTAATTTAAGAAATAAATTCTATGTGGAGTTTATAAAATAAATATACATTTTTAATTATGAGCTGTTGCGACAGCTCTTTTTTTATTTTTTAGGAATTTATAAAAATATTACCCCGTTAATAATTTTTTATAAATTCCTTTCCTTCAGTATTCTAGGATATAGATATTATGTTCTGGCGACTTGGAGTCTACGAGGTCGCAAAGAATATAATATCTATATCCTTTTTTATAGATAATAATATTAAATAAAATGGATAAGATATAATAAAAAACTAAAAAATTCTCTAGGAGTAAATATGGAACAAATAGAGGTTATTATTAAAGCTTTATTAAAGGTTAGTATAAGTAAATATATATTGGCAGTACTAGTTATTATAGGAGCTTTAATTATTAATAAATTTATAATAACTAGAATATTTGACTATTCAATTAGATTAGTTAAAAAGACAAAGAATTATGCTGATGATAGTTTTGTTAGGGCCTTAGAAAAACCTATTAAATTATATATAAATTTTTATAGCGTATATATTTCATTAAGAATAATAGATTTTGATGGAATAAATATTAATTCTTTTAAAAGTGATAAATTAAATAAAATATGTATAATAATAGTAATATTCTATTTTTTTTATAATCTTACTTTAGAAAACTCCTTGCTTTATAAAAGGATGAAAAAAAACAATATAGTTTTTCCATTTATATCCATAATAATAAGATTAGGAATAGTTATTATTGGAATAAGTATTATTGCAAAAGAATTTGGATTTACAGGATTTATAACTGGACTTGGAATAAGTGGTATAGCTTTTGCATTAATGGCTCAAGACGCATTTTCAAATCTTTTTGGAGGGGTAATAATAGTATTGGATAGGCCCTTTGCAATAGGAGATTGGATACAAACCTCTAATATAGAAGGAATAGTAGAAGAAATAACTTTTAGAAGTACAAAAATTAGAACCTTCTCTATGGCAGTTGCAACAATTCCAAATTCAAAACTTGCTAATGAAAATATTATAAATTGGAGTCAAAGAAAATTAAGAAGAATACATTTTAAATTTACAATAAGATTTGAAACACCTGTTGAAAAAATAAAAAGCTCTTTAGATAAAATAAAGGAATTACTAAATAATCATGAAAAGATAGATAATGAATTGATAATTGTAAGCTTTAATGAATTATCTACCTATGGTTATGGAATTTTTATATATTTTTATACTAATGAAATAGCATATGTAAAATACGAAGCTTTAAAGGAAGAAATTAATATAGAAATATTAAGGATATTAAAAGAAGAAGAAGTGGAATTAATGTTCTTAAATTTAAATTTTGGCATGGATAGTTTGCACAAAGACAATAATTGCGAAGCTACTTGTTCAGAATTAGAATCCATAAGAAATATAACTGAAGAAGAAAGGGGAAACAAGTAATGTTATCAAAGATAACATTAAATGAAAAAATGAAAGAATGAAAAAATGAAGAATTAAGGTAGTAATTTGCTCCAGATTACTACCTTAAAATTATAGTTAAGAATATTTTTTATTTGAATTTTTATAATTAATTATTTTTTTAAAAGCAGGGTATATTATTTATATTAATTATGGAATTATATTCCAATATTAATGTATAATAAGAATGTAAATTACTAGGCAATTGTATTATAATATGCAAATATATGATAAAAATTAGGGGAGATATTTTTATGTGGATTAGAACTCAAAATAAAAAAGAATTGGTTGATGTAATTAAATTTGAAATTACAGTTGAAATGGCATTTCTTTATGGAGACAAAAAAACAAAGTAATTTTATGGGGGCGATTTGCGGCAGATAGCATATTTTCTTCCTCCAATAGAGTTTTATTAGGTATGTATCCAACAATGGAAGATGCAATTACAGAAATAGATAAAATTGAAAAGTGTATATTAAATAATCCAAATGGTGTTTATACTATGAAAAGTAACGAATAATCTTAAACTATTACGAATTAATTATTTTATAGGAAGTGAGTAATAGTATTTTAGAACTAAATCGCTAAAAGCGACGGCTGGGGTTAGTGATTAAACTTAATTATATATGGAAAAAATAAGAAGTGAAGTTTCTTTCTCAAGGAAGCTTCACTTCTCACATTTTATGCACTTTTTAAGGAGTGATAAAATGTATAAAAAAATTGAAAAAATGATTAAGGATCTAGAACTTCGTGGTCGTAGCAAAGATACTATCAAAAATATGGTTTGTGCTATGAACAGATTTTCTAGATACTATAATCAAGCACCCGAAACATTGGGTGAAACAGAAATTATACAATATCTAAATTATTGCATTAATGATAGAAAATTATGCAGAGGAACTGTAAATTATATTAATAGTACTCTAAAATTCTTTTATGTCGTAACACTTGAAAGATCATGGAGTGATTTAAGAATTCCTAAACTTAGATATGATAAAACCTTACCCCAATATTTAACTAAGGAAGAGTTAAAACATTTATTGGAATCCACCACTTATTTAAAGCATAAAGTAATATTTTCAACTATGTATTCTGCCGGCTTACGCGTTAGCGAAGTTATAAACTTAAGAATCTCTGATATTATAAGTGCTGAAATGAAAATTAGAGTTAGAAATGGTAAAAGAAACAAAGAAAGATATACTTTATTATCAGAGAAAAACTTAGAGTTATTAAGGCTGTATTGGAAGAAGTTTGGATATAAAAATTACTCTCCTGATGATTACTTATTTATATCAAGACAAACAAAGAAAAAGTTAACTAGTCGTGGAGTTCAAAGTGCTATTGAAAAAGCTGTGGAAAATGCAGGGATAAGTAAAAAAGCTACTCCGCATACTTTAAGACATTCTTTCGCTACCCATCTAATGAATGATGGTGTTGATTTAGTAACTATTCAAGCATTAATGGGACATTCAAATATGAAAACAACCTCAATATATTTACATGTAAGAGATTATAAAACATTAAATATAAAGAGTCCATTAGATACATTGGAGTAGTTTCATGAATTCACTTCAACATATTATGGAATTACACGGGGAATCCTATACTAAATCAAAAAAGTTACCACCTAATATTCTAAAAGCATTATATTCTATTAAAGATTGTAGAACTGCTGCGCTTGGCGGCCATGTATATGAGTGTGATGAGTGTGGAGAAAAAAAGATTTCATATAATTCATGTAGAAACCGTCATTGTCCTAAATGTCAGGCTTATGCTAAAGAAATATGGATTTATGAAAGAAGTAAATCTTTATTGCCAACTCACTATTTTCATATTGTTTTTACTATACCAGAACAATTAAATTCTTTAACTTTATTTAATCAAAAAGAAATGTACTCTATTCTTTTTACTGCTGTTTCCGAAACTTTGCTAGAATTAGCAAAGAATAAAAAATACTTAAATGCAAATATCGGTTTTACAACTATTTTGCACACTTGGGGTCAAAACTTAATGTATCATCCACATATACACTGCATAGTTCCTGGTGGTGGATTAAGCACTGACAACAGTAAATGGATAAAATCAAAAAAGAAATTCTTTATTCCTGTGAAGGTGCTTTCAAGAAAATTTAGAGGTAAATATTTATTTTACCTAAATGAACTTTATAAAAATAATAAGCTGAAATTTCCAAGTAGTATTAAGGAATTTCAATTTAAAGAAGTCTTTAATGTATTTAAAGACAATTTATACAAAAAAGAATGGATTGTTTATAGTAAAGCACCTTTCAGTAGTGCAGAATATGTATTGCAATATTTAGGTAGATACACTCATAGAGTAGCAATATCGGATAATAGAATTATTAAAGTTGATAAAGAAAAAGTTATATTTAAGTGGAGAGATTATAGAGATAAAAATAAAGAAAAAGTAATGACCTTAAAACCAGAAGAATTTATTAGAAGATTTTCAATGCATGTATTACCTGATAGATTTATAAAAATAAGACATTATGGTATTCTAGGAAATAGAAATAAAAAACTAAAATTTAAGCGCTGCATAGAGATCTTTAGGATTAAACCAAAAGATTTTGAGAATCTATCGTCAGCGGAGCTATTTTTTAAATTAACAGGAATAAATATAGGTAAGTGTAGTAAATGTGAGAATGGAAATTTAATAAAAATAGAGAAAATCATGCCCAGAAGTACTTCCCCACCATAAATAAAAGTAAAAGTAAATAAGTACTTGATTATGGGGAGGGGGATGCTATATACTAAAATAAGATATAACCTTAATTTTCCAAATAGGAACAGCAGAATATTAAGTCAATTATATAAATTATAAATTTAAAACATGGTCGTGAATTTTTGAATCCCCATACGGGGCGGTAGCTTTTAGCGACTTCGTTCTAGTAATTGATTGCGATATTGAGATGCATATATTTAACTTTAACCAAGTTTAAACCACTTGTAAATGCTTATTTATATGCTATTTTTTTAACTCAACATCGCAATCAAGCCAACTCATATTATAAATTATAAAAGGGGTATGTATTTTGCAAGATAATAAATCACTGTTAATATCGATAGTTACACTAACATTATGTATAATGTTAAGTTCAATTTGGTTAGGATATTCAATACAAAAATCAACTAATATACAAAAACAAGACTCTGTTATTAATAGTAATGTTTTTACTATATCCCAAGTGGCTGAATATATTAGAATGACAGAGGAAGAAGTTCAAGGAATAATAGATACAGAAGAAATTGAGTTAGATACAACAGGTAGTTTTTCAGGAATTATGTTTCCATATTTTATAGTAAATGAAAAACAATATTTTTATAAAGAGAAAATAGATGAATGGTTAAAAGAAGTTTCAAATGAACATAGAGAATATGATACAAATAAAAAACATTTGTTTAAGTAACAAATGATTTTATTACACAATTTTAAATTATAAGGCAAATTAAAATTTGAGTATATAAGGAGAGATATATGAATAGAATTAAAAAAATTGGAATTACATTATTAATTTGTTGCTTAATACTTGGTATGGTTATTTTCACTTCACATACAAAGTTATATGGGAAATGGTATTTATATACTGGTAATGATATAAATACTGATTCCAATATATCAAAACAAATAAATTCAAATGATTATATAGAAATTTCAAAAGGAACTATGGAAACCTTCAGAAGTGATGGAAAAAATGGTATTTCTGAAATGAAGGTATTAGGAAGTAAAATACAGGCCGGAGATGCAGTATATAAGTATCATATAAATAAGAATGGTGAATATAAAATTTTAGTTTTAGAATTAATAGGATATGAAAATCCTCACATGAAAAAAACAGTTGAAAATGGTGAAAAGTTTATATATGTATTGGATAAAAATGTTGATTTCTAAGAATAAAACATTTCATAATTCCGATTTTAAGAGGAATTATTACCATCAGTATTAATGTAAAACAGTATTAATAGAGGAAAAAATATAATGCTAGTGTGACTTGGAGCTTGCGACGGAACAACTGCATTATATTTTTTCTATATTTTACTAAGAATAGTGTTATAATTTAAGTGTTAAGTAAATTAATGAAGGGTAATACAAATTAGGTGATAAAATGGAAAATAATAAAAAGAAACTTATGCAATTATCAACTAGATGTGGATGTGCAGGAAAATTTACTCCAGATGATTTAGCTAAAGTATTAAAACATATAGAAGTTAAAGAAGATGAAAGAGATCCTAATTTATTAGTAGGCTTTGATAAATCAGATGATGCAGGAGTATATAAAATATCAGATGATTTAGCTTTAGTGCAAACTGTAGATTTCTTTACACCAGTTTCTAATGATCCTTATACTTATGGACAAATTGCAGCAGCTAATGCTTTAAGTGATGTTTATGCCATGGGTGGAAAACCTTTAACTGCTTTAAACTTATCATGTTTTTCAGCAACTATTGGAGCAGATATACTATCAGAAATATTAAAGGGTGGAGCTGATAAAATTAGAGAAGCTGGAGCCACTATTGCAGGTGGACATACTATTACTGATGAAGAAATAAAGTATGGAGTATCTGTAACAGGAATAATAAATCCAAATAAGATTATATCTAATTCTGGTGCAAAGGTAGGAGATAAGCTTATATTAACAAAGCCTTTAGGTTCTGGAGTATTAACTACAGCACTAAAAATAGATTTTATTACAGATGAAGAATTTAAAGAAGCAGAAAAGGTAATGTCAACTTTAAATAAAATTGCATCAGAAGAAATGCAAAAGATAGGTGTAAATTCTTGTACTGATATTACTGGCTTTGGATTTATTGGACATTCTTATGAAATGGCAGCAGGAAGTGGAGTAGCTTTAGAAATAGATAGCACAAAGATTCCTGTTATGAAAAAGGTAAAAGAATTAGTTAAAGAATATTGTTTACCAAGTGGTGCATATACAAATGAAAAGCATTTTGAAAAATGGGTAAAATTTATGGATAATATTGATGATGCAACACGATTAACATTTTTTGATCCACAAACTTCTGGTGGTTTATTAATATCAGTAGAAGAAAATAAGGCAGAAGAGTTATTGAATAATATTAATAGCAGAAGTGAAATTAAAGCAGAAATTATTGGAAGAGTAATTGAAGTAAATGAAGACAATAAGCCTATAAATATAATTTAGGAGAAATTTTGTGTTGATTTATGAATTATTAGAGCTTAAAGAAAAGGATATAGTTTCAATAGTAGGTGCAGGTGGTAAAACTACACTAATGTTTCAATTAGCAAATGAATTAAAAAATCATAAGGTTTTAGTTACCACTACAACTAAAATCTATAAACCAAAGGAAGAAGAAATTAAACATTTAGCATTAAGAAAAGATGGTTATGAATACCTACAAGCTACTTATGAAAATGGAATATATGTTTATGGTAATTATGTAAATAATGAAAATAAATTAGTAGGGTTAGACTTAGAGGAGTTAAATTATTTAAAGGATAGCTTTAAGTATATTTTAATAGAATCTGATGGCTCAAAGAATAAATCTTTAAAGGCTTGGAATGAGTATGAACCAGTTATTTATGAAAATACTAATAAAACTATAGGAGTTTTGAGCTTAAATGCTTTTGGGATGACAATAAATGATGAAAATATTCATAGACTAAAAGAATTTATATATTTAACTAATAGCAAATTAAATGAAAAGGTTAGTTTTGATATATTAATAAGTATTATATTTGGTGAAAATGGGTTATTTAAAAATTCAAAGGGAGAGAGGATACTGTTTTTAAATGCAGCTGATATAGTTAATGAAAATGTCTTAAATTTATTAATTAATAAAATAATAGAGAAAAATAATGAGTTAAGACTTATAAATAAAATTATATATGGAAGTTTAAAAGATAAATATTTAGATTCTATTAAGCTGTAATAAAAATGTTAAGGTATATGAGAATGGAATATGTTGTTGTAAGAGGGGGAGGCGATATAGCCTCTGGAAGTATACAAAAGTTATATAGAAGTGGTTTTAAGTTGATAATACTAGAAGTGGATAAGCCAACAGCTATAAGAAGAAATGTAGCTTTTAGTGATGCAATTTATAATGGAGAAACATCAGTAGAAGGAATTATAGCTATAAAGGTTAATAATATAGAAGAAATAAGAGAAGCTCATAATAATGATTTTATACCAATATTAATTGATCCAGAAGGAAAAATAATAGATGAAATTAAGCCTTTAGCAGTTATAGATGCTATACTAGCAAAGAAAAATTTAGGAACAAATAAGTCTATGGCACCAATAACTATAGCTCTAGGACCAGGCTTTAATGCAGGGGTAGATGTAGATATTGTTATTGAAACCATGAGAGGACATAATTTAGGACGATTAATTTTTGAAGGATATGCTATGCCTAATACTGGAGTTCCAGGCGAAATTGGAGGTTACTCAAAGGAAAGAGTAATTTATAGTGAAGCTGATGGATTAATAAAAAATGTAAGTAAAATCGGAGATATTGTAAATAAGAATGATGTCCTAGCTTATATTGGTGAAACTGAAGTTAAATCACCTATTAGTGGGCTATTAAGAGGATTAATTAAAGATGGGACAATGGTATATAAGGGATTAAAAATAGGAGATGTAGATCCTAGACTTAAAGAAGTTGAAAATTACACAACTATATCAGATAAAGCTAGAAATATTGGTGGAGGAGTTTTAGAGGCTCTTTTGATTATGAAAAATATTAAGAATTTATGAGAGGGTAAATAAAATGGATGAGCAAATTTTATTCGAGATTTATGAGGCAATAAAAAATGGGGAAAGTGCTGCACTTGCAATACTAACTGATGATAGTGGTTCATCTCCAAGAAAAAAGGGATCTTCAATGGCTGTTTTTAGTAATGGAAGAATATTAGGTTCAGTTGGAGGAGGAAAGGTTGAATTAACTATAATAGAAAAAGCAAAGGAAGCAATAACTAAGAATGAAAGCATATCCTTTGATTATGTCTTGAATGAATCAGGACTAGGAATGGCCTGTGGTGGAGCTGTAAAGGGATATATAAAGGTCTTTACTCCTAAGAATAGACTTATTATTGTTGGAGGAGGCCATATAGGAGAAAAACTTAATAATATAGCAAAATTATTAAATTTTTATACAGTTATATTTGATGATAGATTAGAGTATAAAGATGAAGAAAGACTTAAATCAGCAGATGAACTTATAATAGGAAATATAGAAGAAAATCTTAATAGCTTTAATTTTAATAAAGAAGATTATGTTGTAATAGTAACTAGGGGACATTTAACTGATAAAGAAGCCTTAAGGTCAGTTATTAAGGCAAATACTTTCTATACAGGAATGATAGGAAGTTTAAAAAAGGTTAAAGGAATAATGAAAGATTTAATTGAAGAGGGAATTCCTGAAGAAGATTTAAGAAAAGTATATGCTCCAATGGGCTTAGATATTGCATCTAGTTTACCAGAAGAAATTGCTTTAGGGATACTTAGTGAAATTTTACTTATAAAAAACAATGGTTCCTTAAAACATAAAAATGAAGTAAAAAGAGTTTGGGATAATTAATATAAAGAATTTAAATAGAGGTGGTATTATGAATATTATTGATTGCAAAGGATTAGCTTGCCCTATGCCAGTAATAAAAACAAAAAAGTATTTTGATTTAGAAGATTCAAAAGAAGCTTTAGTAATAGTAGATAATGAAGTAGCTAAAAACAATATATTAAGACTTGCAAAAGGAATAAATTTAAATAGCAGCTTTATTGAAGAAGAAGGATTATATAAGATTCAACTTTCAAAAGGAGATATTAGTGGTGTACAAGTACCTCAAGTAACTGGAGAAGCAGTAGATAATATTTCTGTTCCTTCAGCACCAACTATATTAGTAGCTACTAATCTTTTAGGAAATGGTGATGATAGATTAGGAGAAACCTTAATGAAGGTATATATAAATACCCTAGCTGAATCAGAAATTCTTCCAGAAAACCTAATGTTTATAAATGGAGGAGTTAAACTAACTTGTACAGGTTCAGATGTATTAGATAGTTTAAATTCAATGAAGGAAAAGGGAGTAAACATAATAAGCTGTGGTGCTTGCTTAGATTTTTATAATTTAAAGGATGAGCTTAAGGTTGGAGAAATAGGAAATATGTATCAAATTATTGATTTGATGAATAGAAGTGGAAACACTATTAAGTTATAGAAAGTAAGTAAGAAGTAATAGTAAATAAGTAAGAATTAAGGAAATAAAAAACTCAGGGGCCTGAGTTTTTTTATTTATCGTTAACTAGAGCGTTTAAGCTTTCTTCAATTTTGGTAAAGGGAGTATTTTTAATATAAATGATTTTACTCACTTTATCTAATTCAAAGGAAATTTTCTTTGAAAATTCCCAAAAGCTATTTTCGATTTTAATATCTTTAATATATTTTAGATTTATTAATTCACCATCACTAAGTAAAACTTTATCACAGGAAATCCTTCCTCTACATATTATCTTTTTTATAATTGAAATAATAAATACTATTGAGAATACAATTATAAGATAAATTAATATTTTTCCAATTATATCAAAAGTATTTATAAAATCTTTGAAATTATTTATTATAACTTTTTCATTATGAAAATATTCTAGATAAAAAGCTCTACTTTTATACTGTCTTTTCATTTTTAAATATATATTAAATAGTGCAAGTAGCTCAATTAGAGAGCTTTCAACTTTTAATTTAGTATATTCACTATTAATTTCTTTTTTGTTTTTGCTCCATTTTAATGTGCTAGAAATAAGAGTATATATGAAACCTATAAGTATGATGCTAATACCAATAATAGTTAATAAATGATTTTTACTTATAAATGCCATATAAAATATAATTATATAAATTGGGATAAAGAGAAGATCTTTAAATTTCATACACAATACTCCTTGATAAATGTATTTAATATAAATATTATAATGTAAAAATGGTAATATTAATACAAATATTACCACTTAAATTGAATTTTATAATTCATTTCATAATTCTGAATGAAATGAAGAATTATTACCTTCAGTGTAGAAGGAGATAAATATTATATGACGGTGACTTGGAGCTTGTGAGGTCACAAGGAACATAATATTTATCTTCTTTTTTAGTACATTTCTTTTATCTTTTTATTGAATTTTTCGTAAAGTACTATCATATCTTCTTCAGTGGAGTATTTAGAAACCTCATCTATTGGAATCCATTTTACTCCGCTATTTTCATCTTCTTTAATAATAAGATCATCATTTTCATCTGCTTCTAAAAGATAAGCTACTGACAAGTGGAGATGTGAAGCTATGTTTTTACCTTTTTTAATATGAGCAGGTACAGGAAGTACATCTAAAGAAAATATTTTCTCATCTAAAGCCTTAATATGTTTTACTCCTGTTTCTTCCTTAGCTTCTTTAATGGCTACATATAATAAATCTTCGTCACCATCTGCATGACCACCAGTCCATGACCAAGAATTATATATGTTATGGTAAATCATAAGAACTTTAGTCTTATCTTTATTTACTATATATCCAGAGCTAGTTATGTGAGCTAATGGATTTTCTCTAGTAAGTAAATTATCAAAATTATTTATAGCATATAAAATAGCTTCTTTATCAGCAGCTTCTTGTTCAGTATATGGGGTGTATTCTTTAATTTCATCAATCCAATTCATAATAATCTCCTTTGTATTAAAATATTTAATTATCATTATATACCAATATTTATGAAATGACTATTGAGAAAAATAAGGCACATATAAAAATACTGTCGAATAATATGTATTAATACTATTTATATTGACATCAATATATTTCATATTTCAGGATGTAAGAGAGGAAACAATAATGCAAATTGGTATAAGAGCATTAGACGAGAGCTTAAACTTGCAGAGAATAAAGCAACCTCTTATACACTGTATTAATAGTTCTTCAGAAAAGTTAAAAAAAGGTATTATAAGCTATAATGGTAAGCCTATATTTGCTAATTCATTAAAAGAATATTTAGAATTAACTTCTAAAGCGAACTCCTTATTAATATATCTTGAGGATTTAAATGAAGATAAAATTGAAGCAATAGAAAAATCAATAAGAATTGCAAGAAGAAAAGGAATACCTATAGTTTTGGATATACTAGGAGCAAACATTTCTTTTACAATAAGGGAAATGGCATTAAGATTTATAAATAGATATAATATCAATGTTGTTACAGGAAGGGTTGAAGAATTTAAGGTTCTAGTATTAGAAGATAAAACTTTAATTGAAGAAAATAAGTTTAATAATAAATTAAGAGAAGATAATTCCTTTAGAATTAGTTTAAGAAAGTTTTCAAAAATGAATAATACTATTTTAGTAATTAAAAGTGATGATTATTATTTAACTGATGGATTTAGTGAATTTTTTATAAATAGAAATATAAATGAGGAAAATAAATCATTAGATGTTGAAGCTATGCTAAGTGGACTAATTTCTGTAGGTGTTGCATCTGCAAGTAGTACTGAAGAAAGGTTTATAAGCGTCTTAGTTGCTATTATGACTATGGCAGTAAGTGAAAAAAAAGCTGAACAAAAGAATTTGATTTATAGTGAAGATATAAGTTTTATGAAATACTTAGAAGATGAAATTAAAAATATAAGTGGAAATGAAATAATAAAATTATCAAAGATAGATTATTTATTCACAAGGTAGAATTGGGACATATACTATTGCTTATTCCGTCGTAAACTCCAAGTCATCGCAATAGGATATGTCCCAATTCCATGCTAAAGGAAAAAAGACACCTGGCTAGTATAATCCCCTTATGGTAGACAAATATAAAAAGACCTTTATAATTAGGTTAAATATTTGTTTACTATGGAGGGGATTTTTTATGAGTAAGGTTCAAAAAAAATATACAAAAGAAACTAAATTAAAAGCAGTTGATATGTATTTAAATAAACATATAGGAGCAAATACAATTGCAAAGGAATTAGGTTTAAGTGAAAAAAAGAGGGTTTATGATTGGGTAAAAAAATATCAAGCTGAAGGTGATAAAGCTTTCGATATTGAAAATAGAGGTAAAAAATCTAAAATTCAAGCTAATGGCTCACGGAAAGGGCGACCAAAGACTAAATTTTCATCAATAGAAGAAGAAGTTGAGTATTTAAGAATGGAGAATGAATTCCTAAAAAAATTGCAAGCTCTGATAAAAGAATAAAGCGAATTAATATCTACAAAATTATATTTTTATTATCAGAGCGATATTGTATTTCTCGCCTTTGCCTATTGGCAAAAGTAGCGCGTAGCTCCTATTATAAGTGGCTTAAACGTAAGGATATAGTTACAGAAAAGGATATCCAAGATAGAATAATTAAGAGCCATATACTAGATATACATAATAAATACAGAGGAACTTATGGAAGAAAGAGAATATGCATTTATCTTAATAATATATTAGGAATTGAAATCAATCATAAGCGTGTATATAGACTAATGAATGAAATGAATATAAAAGCTGTTATACGTAAAAAAGTATATAAGCATAAGTTTAAACCTGCATCAGTAGCGAAGAATATATTGAATAGAGACTTTGCAGCAATTAGACCGTTAACGAAGTTATGCATGGATATAACATATATTCCTCTAGATAAATCTAGTCGTCGATTTTTATATTTAAGTGCAGTAAAAGATTTATATAATAATCAAATTATTGCTTATAACATGAGTACTCGAAATGATGTAAAACTAGTTAATGATACATTAGAGCAGCTATATGATCTACAATTGAAAGAAGGATGTATATTGCATACAGATCAAGGATTTCAATATACAAGAAAAGCTTATTGCGATGATTTAAAAAGGCATTGTATTACTCAGTCCATGTCTCGTCGTGGAAACTGTTGGGATAATGCTCCTATTGAAATATTCTTCGGTCATTTAAAATCAGAATTAATATACTTAAGTAAAACACAAGGAGCGGAAAATATAATAAATGAAATCAATGAATATATTTGGTTTTATAACAATGAACGAATACAACTAAAATATGGCATGAGTCCTATTCAATATAAGTCTCATGCCGCATAAAGAGTCTTTTTCCTATTGTCTACTTGACAGGGCCAAGTTTAGGCGGTGTCTTTTTAAATTTATGTTGTTTATTCCGTTGCTTCATTTCAAGTCATCACAATATAATATCTTACTACTTTTATTAATAGGCAGATAAATATATAGAATATGAAGATTAAATATAATTTTTATGGTAAAAAATGTTATAATAATTATATATTACAAGGAAATAAAAGGAGAAAGTTTTATGGTTAATATGTTATTTAGTTTATATAATTTTCATGAAGCTTGGGCTAAGGATATAGTAGGAAAATATATAAATTCAGAGGATAAGGTTGTTATAATTCCCTTTTCTTTTGGTAATGAAATAAGTAATGATGAAGATTTTCAAAATTTATATAGTAAAAAGGGTAAATGGTATGAAGATGTTGTTAGACCCTTTAAGAGTTTTGGAATTGAAGAGGAAAATATAAAATGGGTAAATTATTTTAAAGATAGTAAAGAAAATGCTAAAGAGATAATTAAGAATAGTAATATTATATTTTTTACTGGAGGATTTCCAGAGAAAATGATGGCACGTTTAATTGAGTTTGATTTAACTAATGATATTGAAAATTTTAAAGGTGTTATTATTGGAAGCAGTGCAGGAGCTATGATTCAAATAGCAGAGTATCATATTACTCCAGATGGAGATTATAGTACTTTTTCATACAATTTAGGATTAAATATAATTAATAATTTTGGTATTGAAGTTCATTATGAAGGAACAGATGTACAAAATACACACATAAAGAAGGTACTTAAAGAGAAAAAAGAAAAAATATATGCAATTACAAATAGTGGTGGAGTAATTTCAGATAATGAAGAAATTATTATATTAGGAGATACTGAAATATTCACTAGAGATTATTAAAAATAATAGTGACTTATATAAGTGGAAACATATATAACTGGGAGGTAATAATGAAAAAGCTATCTAAGAAACAGCAAACAGTGATTTGTTATTTAGCATTAATAGTAATCTTTTTATTAATGGGAAATAGTAATAATGATCCCAGCTTATTTATAAATAAAATATTTAAACCCATTAAAGGAGATAGTTGGACAATATACTATTCTGGATTAATAATTATATTAGGAATATATTATTCTTTAAAATATCTTAATGAAGTTAAAGAAAAATCTTTTATAAAGACAAGATTCAAAAGAATTGTTGTAACTTTAATATTAATAATAGTGATTTTTCCAGCAATGTGGGGTTATTGTATTAAATTTTACAAGGGATTTTCTAAAGATTTAAATTCAATATATTTTGATAGGGAAAATAGCGTGGTAAGTTTTAATGGTAATGAAGATAAAGTAACTGTAAATGGAAATATAAATATAAAAAATTGTAGTAATTCTACACAAAAGTTTTATATAAAAATAAAGACACCATATTTAGCAAAGGATGATATAAAAAAAGACTATATAACATTAAATAAAGAAATAATAATGGATGCAAAAGAAAATAGAACCGTAACTATAGATGAAGAATTAAAATTTGACAGGATATTTAAAAATTCAGGATATAACTTAAGGGCTAATGAATATATATTGTTTAATGATATTGATGAAGCTATTTTTAAAGGAAGAGTTGAAGAATATAATGAAGAATATTAAAAAGATAAAGATAAAATGGCTTATACTAACTGGAATTATGATTTTTTTAATATGTATTAGGCAAGAATTTTTATAAATTAGAATTTGGAGGTGTATCATGAAAAAATGGTATGATGAGGAATATGAATTTAATATTGAGGTAATAGGATTTCTGAGAAGTGACCATACAGAACATTATTGCAGAAATGGTGAGGAAGTTGGAGATAAGTATACTTGTACTTATGGCTGCCCTGTAAATAAAGATGGACAAGGGATTTGTTCTAAAGTAATGATGATTATGTTTCCAATTATGGAGGCGGTTAGAAGTGGCGGAGATTTAGAGAACATCGGAGGTAATGACAAATATAGCAAGGATATTGTATGCCCAGATGGTTGTGTTATATTTAGGCTTACAGCAAAGAAGCTTGGAAATGAGAATTTTTATAAGGGAAAGTTTTTTAAACAAATTTAATGTGATTTTTAAATTAGCATTGGTTAGATTGGGTAAAGTTATGATTAAAGTGAAGAGGGAAATTTATGAAGGTAGCAGTTGTTCAAGGAACTTCACAAAAGGATAAAAATGAATTAATTTATAATTCATTAATGAATATATTAAAAGATAAAGATTATGAAGTTATTAATTTTGGAGTATTTCAAGATGAAGAGGTTGAGTACTCATATATTGAAACTGCAATGTTAATAAGAATTTTATTAGAAAGTAAAGCTGTGGATTTTGTAGTAACTAGATGTTCATCTGGACAAGGTATGATGCTTGCATGCAATAGTTTACCATCAATAATATGTGGGTATGTTGAAAATCCATCTGATGCATATTTATTTGGAAGAATTAACAATGGTAATGCAATTTCAATACCTCTTGGATTGAACTTTGGATGGGCTGCTGAAATTAATTTACAATGTACATTAGAAAAATTATTTAGTGATCCCATTGGAGTAGGATATCCGAAAGAAGATGCAAAAAGAAAGCAAAAGGATACTGAAATATTAAAATATATGAATTCTATTACTAAGAGAGAACTGAAAGATGTTATTCCAAAAATGGATGTAGAGTTTATAAGAAAAGTTGTTAATAGAAGTAATGTTTTTGATTATGTAATTAAATATGGAGAAAATAATGAATTGAAGAAGTTATTACAATCATATCTCTAAATTTAAAAGATATTATATCTAATTGTAGAATATTCTAATAGACACAGAAAATATATTTTAAGGGGGGACAACAATGGCCAAACTTAATTTGCAGGATTTAATAATAATATTAAATAGGGATGTAGTAAAATGTAATTCATGTATTGAAATAAACTTTTGTATTGATAATGATATAGAATATAAAGATTGTTGGCTTGGAAAAATGCCAGATAATAATATAGGTAGGGAATTATACTGGTATGGATTAGTACCAGATGGCTTACAAACATATGAATATGATAACTTAGAAAATATTCTAAATGATAAAGTATTTAATGGTAAGAGTTTATATGATGTTATTGATAAAATTACTTGGTTTTCTTTAGATGGAAGTAGCATTGAGGAAATGCTGCCATATTACATTGATGATTATATAAGAAATACTTAGAATTATTCATAAATAAGTTTATATAATGAACTTGAGATATGAAAAGGGTTATTATTGATGTTTATAAGAAATAGATAAATTCTAACATTTATAATTTAAGAATATAATAATATTGTAATATATTATAAATTTATAACAGACTGAAAAATATTTATTATATAGGGGGCGTAATAATGGGTTGTAAAAATAATGAATCTAATAATTATAACAAAACTGTAAAAACCACAGTTAAAAATGGGATTTCTTTTGGGTCTTGCTTAGCAATGGTTATTTCTTATACAGCATGGAAGTCTATTCCGTGGGCTATTGTTCATGGATTAATGAGTTGGTTGTATGTTATTTATTATTGGATTAAATATTTATAGTATTTAAAATAGAAAATAGGTCTAAAAAAGAGGAAAACATACTAGCAAAGAAAAGGAGTATATTTATGATTTGCGATTATCATGTTCATACAAATTTTAGTGATGATTCTAAATATGTAATGGAAGATGTCATCAAAGATGCAATAAAAATAGGGATAAAAGAAATTTGTTTTACTGACCATGTGGATTATGGAATTAAATTAGATTGGGACAACTATAAAAATATTAAGTATGATGAAAATAGACCTATTTCTAATGTGAATTATCCTTTATATTTTAAGGAAATAGAAAGATTGCAAGAAAAATATTATAATGAAATTAAAATCAAAAAAGGCCTGGAATTTGGCATGCAAATACATACAATTAAAGATTTTAAAAGAACATTTGATTTATATCCTATGGACTTCGTCATTTTATCTATTCATCAAATTAATAACCAAGAATTCTGGACTAGAGAATTTCAAAAAGGAAAGACAGAAAAAGAATATTATGATTTATACTATGAAGAAATGTATAATTTAGTACAAAATTATCATGATTATAGTGTTATTGGACATATGGATTTAATGAGAAGATATGATGAAAATGATGGCTTTGAATTTTCTAATAACAGGGATAAGGTAATTCAAATTCTTAAATGTATTATTCAGGATGGTAAAGGTATAGAAGTAAACACTTCTTCCAATAGATATGGACTTGATGATCTAACACCATCACGAGAAATATTAAAAATTTATAAGGAATTAGGTGGAAAAATTATTACAATAGGTAGTGATAGTCACGTGAAGGAAGATTTAGGTGCATATATAGAAGAAACTAAATTAGAATTGAAGAAATTAGGATTTCAATATTATTGTACCTTTGAAAATATGAAACCTACTTATCATGAATTATAATAAAAAAGTGATCATCTGAATTATATTATTAAAAATTCAGATGATCTTATTACTTTTAAATAGAATTCATTGTTTTAGCAAAGCTTTTAATATTATCATTTAATATATTTGATTTATTAGAAGAGGTTTTTGCTACGATTTTAACTATCAATTTTTCAAAAAAACTCATTTTACTAAAATCAAATTCTCCTCCAAAATGTTTTATTACAGTTGCCATTTCTATTAACTCTTTTGGGAAGTTTTGATTAATTTCCGTATTAATTGAATCACCTTCTTGCATTCCACAAATAAATAAACCAACCTCTTTTTCTTTTAGTTCTCCTAAGTATTTTGAACAAAAATCTGATACTTCCTTTTGGATTTTACCAATATATATTGATCCACCAATAATAACTTTATTGTATAAGGATAAATTTACATCCTTATAGTTTTTTAAATTTATAATATCTGGTTTATCCTTAAGTTCCTTAGCTAAAAAATCTGCACATTTTTCAGTACAACCATACTTACTTGAATAAACAATAAGAGTTTTCAATTTATTCACCTCATTTTTTATAAATAATATCCTTAATACAATATTATCACTATTTGGGATATTATCCAATATATACTATTAAAGTAGTGATTGTATATTGTATTTAAAATAATATCATATAGTCCAATGGCTATATATGAATAGGTTGAAGTATAAAAAGCACCTTGTATAATTATAGGTATAGAAGATACTAAATTTATAAGGGGAGAATTAATATGAGGTTAAAAGATTATATTAATGAGAAACCAGTTCTTGAAACAAAAAGGCTTATGCTTAGAGTATTAAAGCCTACTGATGTTAATGATTTAAAAGAATGGCTACCAAATAAATCAATATATAAGTACTGGGGAAAAAGACCAAGTAAAAGTGATTTAAATCCTGAACTTATATTTGAGAAAAAAGAAAGAAAAACAAAAAGCTTTCACTTAGGAATTGTGCATAAAGAGGATAATAAGGTTATTGGTGAACTATGGGTATATTTAATTGAAAATGATAAGATGGCAAAGGTGGCTTTTAGGTTGTCACCTGAATATCAGGGAAAGGGGCTTATGGCAGAAGCATTATCCTCTATTGTTGAGTTCTGCTTTGAAAAAACAGAATTACAGAGATTATGGTCAGATGTGCATATATTAAATATCCCATCATATAAAACTCTTGAAAAAGTAGGTTTTAAACGTGAGGGGCTTATCCGTAATGGGAAAATGGTAAATACTTATTGTGATTATTATTTATACGGAATGTTAAAAGAAGATTATATTGATATAAATAAGTAAAATATTTTAAAAGGAGAGAGAAATGAGAAATAACATAATAATTAAGGGGTTACATCAAAACAATTTGAAAAATATATCCCTAGAGATACCAAAAGAAAAAATAGTAGTATTTACAGGGGTATCAGGTTCTGGAAAATCAAGTATAGTTTTTGATACTATTGCTGCAGAAAGTCAACGTCAAATGAATGAAACTTATAATGCTTTTGTTAGAGGAAGACTTCCTAAATATGAGAAACCAAAGGTTGATTACATAGATAACTTATCAGCATCAGTTATTATTGATCAATCAAGATTAGGAGGAAATGCAAGATCAACAGTTGGAACAATAAGCGATTTATATTCAGCAGTTCGTTTGCTATATTCTAGAATTGGAACACCCTATGTAGGCACTGCTTCTTACTTTTCCTTTAATGATCCAAAGGGAATGTGTATGAATTGTTCAGGCCTTGGAAATGTAATGGAATTAGATGTTTATAAAATACTAGATGAAGAAAAATCATGGAATGAAGATATGGTTGATTTGCCAGCTTTCCATCCAGGTAATTGGTACTTTAAACAATATGTAGAATCTAAGTTGTTTGATCCAGATAAAAAATTAAAAGATTATTCAGAGAAGGAAAGAAATTTATTACTTTATGGTTCCTATGAAAAGGATGGAGAAAGAGTAAATAAGAAGGTAGAAGGACTATATAATCATTTATCAAGACTTGTTTTAAAAAGAGATACTTCTAGTATGGGGGAGTATTCTACAAAACGTTTAGAAAAGTTAATATCTCAAAAAGAATGTCCAATATGTAATGGAAAAAGATTAAATGAGGATGTTTTAAAGTGCAAAATAAATGGTGTTAATATTGCTGAAGTCTGTGATATGGAATTTATTCAATTAAGAAAGTTTTTAAGAGATATTAAGGATGATAGAGTTGCTACAATAATAGAATCTTTAGAGGCTTCATTAACAAGAATGATAGACATAGGACTTCCTTATTTAAGTATGAGCAGAGAGTCATCATCATTGTCTGGCGGTGAGGCACAAAGATTAAAACTAGTTAGATATATGGGAAGTTCTTTAACTGGAATGACATATATTTTTGACGAACCAAGTACTGGAATGCATCCAAGAGATGTATATCGTATGATTAAACTATTACAAAGCCTTAGAGATAAGGGAAACACTGTCCTTGTTGTGGAGCATGATAAAGATATTATTAGCATTGCAGATGAAATAATAGATGTAGGACCATTAGCAGGGAAAAATGGTGGAGAAATATTATTCCAAGGAAGCTATGAAGATTTGTTAGTTTCTAATACTTTAACAGGAAAAGCAATGAAGGAAAACATAGAAATAAAGAAAAATCCAAGGATTCCAAGGGAATATTTACCGATAAAAAATGCAAGTATTCATAATTTAAAAAATGTATCAGTTAATATTCCATTAAATGTTTTAACAGTAATAACTGGTGTTGCAGGTTCAGGTAAAAGCTCATTAATTAGAGATGTATTTGCAAAGGAATATGAGGATAGGGTTATTCTTGTAGACCAATCTCCAATAACAGCAACAGGACGTTCAACTCCAGCAACATTTTTAGGCTTCTTTGACGAAATAAGAAAGGAAATGGCAAAGATAAATAATGTAAAACCAGGACTATTTTCTTTTAATAGTGATGGGGCATGCCATGAATGTAAGGGAAAAGGAGTAATAGTAACTGAATTAGTATTTATGGATCCAGTAACAACTGTCTGTGAAAAATGTAATGAAAAGAGATTTAATGAAGAATCAATATCATATAAGTATAATGGAAAAAATATAATTGAAATTTTAAATATGACTGCTGAAGAAGCAATGGATTTCTTTAAGGATAATAGAAAAATTTATAAACATATAAAAGCTTTAAATGAAGTTGGACTATCATATTTATCATTAGGACAACCACTATCAACCTTATCAGGAGGGGAAAGGCAACGTTTAAAACTAGCAAAATATATGGATAAAAAAGGAAATATATATATTCTTGATGAACCAACTACAGGGTTACATGCTGCCGATATAAAAAAGATAATGAAGCTATTAGATAGTTTTGTAAATAAAGGAAATACCGTTATTGTAATAGAACATAATTTAGATGTTATGAAACAAGGAGATTATATTATAGATATAGGACCAGATGGTGGAACAAATGGAGGTGAAGTTGTATTTGAAGGAACTCCAAAGGAGATGGTGGAGAGTTCAAATACAATTACAGCGAAATACTTAAAAAGAGTATAATAATAAAAAAGCCATATTAAAAATATGGCTTTTTTTTGGTTGCGGGAGAAGGACTTGAACCTACGACCTTCGGGTTATGAGCCCGACGAGCTACCAACTGCTCCATCCCGCGATATTAAATTAATTACTTTTATATATTAATTATAGTCCTTTAATTTTATAAAGTAAATAAAATCTAGAAAAAATTCTGAATTTTTTCATATTTTAGTAGTGCATTAAATAGAAATAAAAAATATATTTTTTTATTTCTCAAATATAATTTAAAAGTTTTGAATATTGTGATAAATTATAGGTAGAGGATTAAAGTAGGGGGAGACAGAGATGGACACTATTATATATAATATAATTTTAGACTACTTAAATAAAAAAGTTACTAGTGATCTTAAGGATGAATTTATAAATGCATCAGTTCACTTTAATATAAATAATGATATCTATAACAAATATTCATCTGTAGAAATAGAATATATGTTAAGCAAAATATCTGACAATATTGTTATTGATTATGTTGAACTATGTTCTGTATGTGGATATGTATTATACAGATTAATAGAAAATAATGAATTAAATAATGAGGACAGAATAGAAGCTCTTCAAATAATATTAGAAATTAGTAATGATATAAGCAATTATTTAAGAGGAGCAATTGAAGTAGAGGAATTATATGAAAGATTATTACAAGTAACCAAAAAGCTTGGTTTAACTGAAGTAGAAAGTAAAAAGCTTATTGATATTTTAGAGCAATAGCTATGTAAAGTTTAACTTCTTTTGTATAATAACAATGGCAGTAAATATTTAAATATATTTACTGCCATTGTTATTTTCTAATAAGATATTGTATACCTGAAATTATTCCGAAATTTAAAAATAAAAAGGATATAGATTTTAATATAAATGCAAAAGCTGTATCTATGTTTACTACAAACATATTAATAGCAATACTAATTAATATAGTAAAAGTAGATGTGAATTTTAATTTATTCTTTTCCATATTATGTTGAATAACAATACAGATAAACCAAATAAATAAAACTCCGAAGAATAATAAAAAAGTAAGCATAATGTACCCCCATATAATAAAATAATTATACCATTAGTAGTTTAGTATGTAAAAAATATGGTAAAATCTTAAGAAGAAAGGAGTGATTAACATTTTAAATAAAGCAATGGAAATTTTACAAAAATATTATGGATATAACTCCTTTAAGGAAGGCCAGCAGGAAATAATAAATAATATTTTAAATGGAGTGGATACCCTTTGTATAATGCCAACAGGAGGAGGAAAATCCCTTTGTTATCAAATTCCTGCATTGATTTTTAATGGAATAACCTTAGTTGTCTCTCCTTTAATATCTTTAATGAAGGATCAAGTAGATTCTATTAATGATATTGGATTAAGTGCTGCTTATATAAATAGCACACAAAGCTTAGATGAAATTAAAGAAATATTAAATAATTGTTATGAAGGAAAGATTAAGCTTTTATATATAGCTCCTGAAAGGTTAGAAAGTGAATATTTCAATAAGATGCTTAGAAAGCTTTGGATAAGTCAAGTGGCTGTGGATGAAGCACATTGTGTTTCTATGTGGGGACATGATTTTAGAAAGAGCTATAGATATATTGCACCTTTTATTAATAGTTTAAGGGTAAGACCTGTTGTAACAGCTTTTACAGCAACAGCAACAAAGGAAGTTAGAGCTGATATTTTAAATTTACTTGGACTAATTAAGCCCTATACATATTTAGGTAGTTTTGATAGAGAAAATTTAGATATTTCTATTCATAAAGAAGAAGATAAGGCTGAATTTGTAAAAGATTATATAAGAGATCATGAAGAGGAAAGCGGAATAATATATTGTGCTACTAGAAAAGAAGTAGAAGCCCTTTATTATTATTTAAAAGAAAGAGGATTATCTATAGCAAAATATCATGGTGGACTTAAAGACGAAGAAAAAAATTATTATCAAGATGAATTTTTAAAAGATAATTATAATGTAATGATAGCTACAAACGCCTTTGGAATGGGAATAGATAAATCTAATGTAAGATACATAATACACTTTACTTTGTGTAAGAATATAGAAAGCTATTATCAAGAAATAGGTAGAGGTGGAAGAGATGGAGAGAAAACAGAATGCCATCTTTTATATAATAGAGATGATATAAGAACCTTAGAATATTTAATTTATACTACAGCTGGTAGCACAAGAAAAGAAATTGAAATTAAAAAGCTACAGGGTATGATTGATTTTTGTGAATATGATAAGTGTTATAGAAGCTACATATTAGAATATTTTGGAGATAAAAATGTAAAGCCTTATTGTAATAATTGCAGTAATTGCTTAAATAATGAAGAACTTAGAGATTTTACAACAGAAGCTCAAATGATATTATCCTGTGTATATAGAAGCAGGGAAAGGTATGGAACTTCAGTATTAATAGATATACTTAGAGGATTTACAGGACCTAAGATAATTCAAAATAATTTAAATAAGCTAACAACCTTTGGAATAATGAAGGATTATAGCAGCAAATTTATAAGAGATTTAATTAAAACCTTAATAGATTTGGAATATGTTAGTTTAAAAGATGGGACTTATTCTATGTTAAAATTAAATCCTAGGTCAATGAGAGTATTAAAATCTAAAGAAAGAGTTATATGTAAGCTTAGTGAAGATACTGAAGAAAAGATAATTAATAAAGATTTATTTAATAAATTAAGATTATGGAGAAAAGACAAGGCAAATTCTCAAGGTATAAAGCCTTATATTATATTTTCAGATTCAACTCTTATGGAGCTGGCAAATAAAATTCCACAAACAAAGGAAGAGTTACTTAGCATAAGAGGAATGGGAGAAAAGAAATATGAAAAATATGGAGAAGAAATACTTGAATTACTGAAAATTTTAAAAAAATAGGGTATACTTTTTAACTAAAATGTGGTAAAAATAATCGATAGATAATATTTTCATTGTGAAAAGAGGAAGAGAATATGTTAGTGGTTAATTTAGAAGATACAGGGTCATCAGAAATACTTAGAATTATTTTGAAAAGCCTTATTACTAAAAAAGAATATAACAAAGCTGAAAATGTTCTTTTTGAAGAAATAGAAAAAAATAAGTCAGAAGCAAATTATAAAGTAGCACTTGACTTTTATGAAGAATTATTAGAAAAAAGTAATGAAGATTTATTAGAAAATAATTTTTCAAAAGAAGAAGTATTACAAGGATTAAAAGATTTAAAAATATTATTTAATAAGAATTAGAAGTATGAATAGGAAAGTTTACTATGGTCTGATGAACTTAAAATATTTATATATAAATAAAAAATAAATTAGTTATTAAATAAGAAGCATATATAACAATAATAAATGTAAATTTGGGTGAGAATTATGAATGATAGTACAATTAATAACTATAAATTTGAATGCAGTGATGAAACTTACATAGGAGAAATAAAAAAATATATTAATATAAGTAATCGTAAAAAGAAGTTAAGTATATATTCTTTAGGAATATCTATAATCTTAATAGCTTTATTACTAATGCCTTCAATTAATATAAATAAAATATCAAATATTATTGAAGGATTATTAATTATAACTATCCTTATATTTGTTTTTAATTTTGCTAATTATTTATCCTATAAATCTGTAATTAAATTAATGGAGAAGTATGTAATTTGTAAGGGAAACAATAATTAAAGATGATGAATATATATAAAGACTGCTGACATTGTGTAAGCAGTCTTTGTTTTTGTATTTTATCCACTATTTTAAACTATAATTTGCATATTTTATTAACTCTTTCTGTGGATATAAGCATAGCTATCATTAAAATTAATAGGAAATATGGAAGTATTTCAAATCCAATAAATTTTGCAATTGCTCCAAATAAAGGTGGCATAAAAGTATTTCCAACATAAGCAGAAGCCATTTGTATTCCTATTACTCCTTGAGATAACTCTTTTCCAAATTTATTTGGTGTATCATGAATCATAGCTGGGAAAATAGGTGAGAATCCAAGACCTATACTTATTAATCCTATTAGTTGTATATTACTTGAATAAGTAATATTTAATAGAATACCTCCTAAAATACATATAGCTAGTCCAACTCTTATCATTTGCTTATTATTTAATTTTATAGATATAAATCCAGATAAGAATCTACCAATAGTTATACCAAGATAATAAAATGATACCCATTTTGCAGCTTTTTCAGCGGAAAAACCGTTAATTATAACTAAGTAGGAACTAACCCATAAGCCTGTAGTTAATTCTGCTGAACAATAGCAAAAGAAAGATAAAAGAGCAGGCTTAACTCCAGGTACTTTGATTAATTTTGAAATTTTAGTTTCTTCAGTAGTAGTAATATTTTCAGAATTAGCATTTTCGAACTTTTTCCATAGGGGTAGTGATAAAAATAAGCAGATAACTAATAAGGCTTGCATACTTCCTATAGTAGCATAACCAAGTCTCCAACCATTTTCTTTTAATAAAAATATAGACATTATAAAGGGACCAGCTGTAGCACCTACTCCCCAAAAGGAATGAAGCCAATTCATATGTATAGCTTTGTAATGTAGTGCTACAAAGTTATTTAAAGCAGAATCTACAGAACCTGCTCCTATACCTAAAGGTATTGCAAGGAAACATATCCATATAAAATTAGGTGAAAGGAATATACCTAATAATCCTATAGCAGTTAAAAGTACGCTAATGGCTGTAACTTTACCAGTACCAAATCTTCGTATTACTTTTTCACTAAATAAACTAGAGATAATAGTTCCACAGGATATAATTATGGTAATAACTCCTGCATAGGAAACAGGAACATTTAAATCTTGATGAATGATTGGCCAAGCTGATCCAAGTATTGCATCAGGTAGACCTAAACTAATAAAGGATATATAAATTATTATTAGTAGTAAGGTTAGCATTGTTTTCCTCCTTCATATGGTAAAAATATAAAATTTATAGGGTATTATTTATGGGATATTATTAATTATATTACATTAAATGATTATATAATATATATATTAATGTATTTGAATTGCACTAATTTTTACATCCTTGATTATTAATTGCTATTTTGAAAAAAAAATTTCACTTAAGAGTTATACATAATAGAACAATTTGTAATGTAGTGAATATATTATAGTATACAACTAAGGAGGTAATTTATATGTGTTTCGGATGTAATAATAGATGTAACAGATGTAATAATTGGAATGGATGGAATGGCTGTAACAATTGGAATGGCTGTAATAACTGGAATGGCTGCAACAATTGGAATGGTTGTAATAATTGGAACGGCTGTAATAATTGGAATGGATGGAATTGCTGCAATAGATGCAGAAGAAACTGCAATTGGAATAATTGTGGCTTTAATAACTGCAATGGTTGGTTTTTGTTTTAAAAACTATTAGTAAATAAAAAATAGTTATTTATAGGGGCTTTTTAATAATGTAAAATGAATAATTTTAAATTTTACATTGTTAGAAGGCCTATTTTTATATTATAGATTTAATTCGCATATTATATAAAAAATGGTAAAATTATAATAATATAAAAGATTCTATAAGGAGGTAGTAAATGGAAATATGGGATGCTTATTATAAGGATGAAACAAAGGCTAATTATGATTTAATAAGAGGTGAAGAAATTCCAAAAGGATTTTATCATGTTGTTTCTGAAGTTTTAGTGAAACATATAGATGGTAGCTATTTATTAATGCAAAGAGATTTTAACAAGGAAACTTTTCCTGGGAAATATGAAGCAAGTGCAGGAGGAAGTTCATTAAAAGGTGAAACTCCAATAGAATGTGCTTTTAGAGAACTTAAGGAGGAAACAGGGATTATTGCAACTTCCTTAGAGGAAATTTATCATATAGTTAGTGATGAGAATCAAAGAATTTACCATGGATATTTATGTATAGTAGAGTGTGATAAAGATTCAATTATTCTACAGAAGGGGGAAACTATCGCATATAAATGGATGGATAAAGATGAGTTTTTAGATTTTGTGAATTCTGATGAATATGCTGGGGCTCATGGTAAAAGATTAAAAGTTTATTTGGATAATATTATTTAAGAAGAATATAATTATAAAAATAATTAAAAAAAGGGAAGGTGATTTATATTAGAGTCTGTCCTAAATGTAGAGAAAAATTTAAATATAGATTTATTAAAAATATGTTTGGAAGTCCATTTTATAAATTAAAATGTCATAAATGTAATACAAGATTTAAATTAACCAAAAAAGCAGATAGGATAAATTTAATGCTTACATTTGTTCCATTAACATTTGGGGGAGTATTTTATTATGAACTTATAAACTTTTTTACAAGATTTACTCAAAATGATAGTACAAGTTTCTGGGTTTGGGTATGTATATATATAACTTGGTCAACTATTATTAATAATTTTAATTTTCCATGGGCTGAATATGAATTTTAAATATAAATAAGATTAATAATTAAGATATAAAAATATAATTACAAATATAAAGGAGATAATGTATATGAAGAATAAAAAGCTTGTTCTTAATTTAGCTATGATATTATCAGTAATTATGTTAGTGTCTTGTACAAAAGGCAATAAAGAAAACCAAAATACTGTAGATAAAACAAATCAAAACCAACAAGTAAAAGACAATGATAGTAACACAGATGATAATGATTCAAAGAATGAGAATTCTAATGAAAATACTTCTGAAAATAAAGTAACAAAGATAGAAGGAAGAAGAAAAGAATTCTTAGAAAGATTAGATAATATACAAAAAGAAATTGATGCTTTACCAGAAAAGAAGGATTCAGATGCAGGGGTAACAAATGCTATGAAAAACTATTATGGTATAGGCTATGAAATGTATGATAAGGAATTAAATAATATTTATGCTTTACTACAAAAAGAATTATCAAAAGAAGTAATGGAAAGTTTAGAGCAAGAAGAAATTAAATGGATAGATGAAAAAGAAAAGGCAGCAAAAGAGGAATCTTTAAAATATAAGGGAGGAACCTTCGAATTTGTAGCTGATAAAGTATCTTTATATGAAGCAACTAAGAATAGATGCTATGAATTAGTTAATACTTACATGACAGATTAGTGGTTATGGATATGAAATATTACAAATAATTAAAGAAAATAAGGTGTCATAGATACTAGGAAGGTGAAGGGTATGGGAAATAGTGAATTAATATTAAATTTAGAAAAAGAATTATTAAAACCAGAGATTAGAAAATCACCTGAAAAGTTAAAGGAACTATTATCAGAAGACTTTATTGAATATTGTAGTAGTGGAGTTATTTATAACTATAATGTGAATGATACTTTTTATGAGGATAATGTATCCTTTAAGTTAAAGGATTTTAATTCAAGGGAATTATCAAAGGATTGTATATTAGCAACATATAAAATAGATAAAATCTATCATAAAGATAATATAATAAAAAGTTCAATTAGAAGTTCTATATGGAAATTATATGATGGTAAGTGGAAAATGGTATTTCATCAAGGAACCTTAATAACATAAATAATTATATTCATATATAAGGGGAAATGGGAAGATAATGAAACTCTAAAAGTTAATTTCACTAATGTAAAAGAAAATGAAAGCTATACTCGTTTAAAAGTTGAGATATTTAATGGCATAAAAATAGAATATAACTATTAAACAAAACAATATGAAACACTTTATTTTAATTCATTAGTAAACATTATGGGATTTGTGGCGAAAAAGGATTCTAGGAATTTAGGGGTTGTCAATACATTAATAAAAAAGATCAAAAGAATTTTATTAAACTATTATGAATTAAAAGACATAAGAAAACATAATAATACAGCATAAATAAGCTAATATATATTTAGAAAAATTAGATTAATTAGAAGGTAAGTTAAATGTATAGTTAAAAGACAAATATGCTAGTCCTAAAACCCAGGATATGATTGATGAAGCTAATGAAGATTTCAATGTATGGGATAATATGTTAAATGTAGTAATGTAAAAATATTTTAGGAGGTCTTAATATTGAGCTCAAATAATAAAAAAGTATGGTTAGGTTATCTTTCATTATTGATGGCTATTATGGGTATTTTATTTGCTTTTTCTTTTGGAAATAAGGTGTGTTATGGAGATGTTATTTTAACAAAAATAGGGCTAAAGCCTTGGTCTAATGGTAATAGCGGGACACATTATACAGCATTTTATTCACTTATATTTTTTATACCTTCATTTATTTTTGGGTACAAATCTAAAGATAATTTTATATCTAAAATTGGAAAAATAATTTCTTTAATTATTATAATATTAATTCTATTAGTATTTCCTGTATTCGGTGCTATTAGTTTTAAATAAAATAAAAGAAGGTGAAAATACGTGATAAAAAAATCTTATAAAAATTTAGGAAGATTTCTTTTGATTTTCTCAATAATAGCCTCATTAATTGTAATTTATATAAGTTTTAGTAATGGAAGTTTTATAGAAAACCTAGAAAAAGGTAATTTTTTCAGAACATTAATCTTTAGTATAACATGTATTTTAATTATTTTAGGTGGAATAAGTATGAAAAATAAGTATCCAGAATACTACAAATATCAAGTTATAAGTGGTGTAATTTTATTGGCAACTACTATAATATTTGATATTATTCCTAGGTTAATATATTTAACTTAAGTCTTAAAAAATTGAGAAGAATGACTTGAAATTTTTTATAATTTAAGGTTAGCTTCAGAGAATATATAAAGTAGTTTTGAATTTACAAAGGAGTTTTATGGAAAGTTATTCACAACAAAAATTACAAGGTGCAATAAAAATTGTATCTTCAACTATAAATAACTGTGAAAAAATGCAACCTAAGTTTGCAGAAGGTACATCACAGCATTCACTTTTAAAGAATAGAATTAAAGCATTAAAAATTTCTAATTGCTTATTAGAAGCAGATAGAAATATAGATATATATAGCAATAATGATTTAGAAAAAGCATTGCCACCAGTAATTTCTATTATAAATAAAACAGAAAAAGCTAGAAGTAAATATAGAGAAGATAGTAATCAGTATAAGAGGTTAACGCCCCTTATAGAAGCAATGTATATTTCTAAAGTATTAATAGAAAAAGAAATTGAAGAAAGAAATTCATAAATTATTTAGAGGTGACTAGTTAATAGTCATCTCTTTTTATATAGATAATTAACGGCGTAACCATATATTGTAAACTGAGAAGCTGTTTGATATACTTATAATTATATTGATACATAAATTGGAAATAAGGTATATCGTTACTTATGAGGATTAAGAGGAATTTAATTGGGAGGGATTTAGTATGAATAAAATTACATGTATTTGCCTAGGGGTAAGGAATATGGAAGAATCCATTAAATTTTATAGAGATAAGCTTGGATTTCAAACTGATGAAAAGGAAAATAATCCAAGTGTAATATTTTTTAATACAACTGGAACTAAGTTTGAACTATTTCCTTTAGATTTATTAGCAAAAGATATTAGTGAAGAAAATACTCCTAAAATATCTAATGGTTTTGCTGGAATTACATTAGCTTATAATGTAGAAAAAAAGGAAGATGTAAATAAGATTATTGAATTAGCTAGGAAGGCTGGTGCAAAAATAGTTAAAGAGCCACAAGATGTATTTTGGGGTGGATATCATGGGTATTTTGCGGACTTAGATGGCTACTACTGGGAAGTTGCATGGGGACCAAACTTTAAATATGATGAAAATGGTTTACTTAAGTTTTAAAGAAAGTTGGTAATAAATTGATACCTAATTTCATAACATTAATTAGAATTATAGGAACAAGTTTATTAATATTTACAAAACCATTTTCAAGTATATTTTTCATACTATATTTAATTTGTGGATTAAGTGATGTTTTAGATGGGTATATTGCTAGAAAATTTAAATTATGTAGTAAGTTTGGAGCGATATTAGATAGTGTAGCTGATGCATTTTTCATTATGGTAACACTTATGAAAGTTTTACCAAGCTTAAGATTAGAATTATGGATGATTTTATGGATTATTTTTATTTTTATAATTAAAGTTTTGTCATTAATTATTGGATTTTCAAGGTTTAAAGAGATAACATTTTTACACACTTATGCAAATAAATTAGCAGGAATATTATTGTTTTTTACTCCATTAATATATAGATTAGTAGGGATGAATATATGTATTGCTATAGTATGTAGTGTATCAACTCTTGCTGCTTTAGAAGAAATCCTTATAAATATTATAGTTAAAAGTATTAATTTAAATATAAAAGGTATATTTATGATTACTAGAAGGAGTTATGAAAGATAAGGGGTGTTTTATGAGAAATAAATCAAGTATTGAATTTTATAATATGATTTTTCCAATATGGTTGATTTGGTTATTCCCACTTACATGGATTATAATTTTGCCAAGTAATTTTATAATAGATTCTTTAGTTCTTTTAATTACTTTAAAAGTGCTGAATATTAATGAAAAGAAAAATATATATAAGAAAACAATTTTGAAGGTTTGGGGATATGGATTTTTAGCAGATCTTATAGGCACAATAATAATGATTATTCCAGGAACAATTGAAAATTTTCTTTCAGGAGCTACTAAAGAATGGTGGTATAAAAATTTAACTATGCCAGTATCATATAGTCCATTTGATAACATTTATTCAGTTGCTTGGATATTATTTGCTACAATTATCACTTCATTTTTTATTTATTTATTTAATTATAAAAGTAGTTTTAAACAATTGACTATTGAAGAAAAATCAAAGAAAAAACTTGCAATTTCTTTAGCAATTTTCACAGCACCATATTTATTTTTCTTACCAACAATGTGGTTTTATTAATAATTGAATTAGAGGGGTATTTTATGAGGAGATTAAAAAAGGTATCTTTTATTAACATGATACTTATAATATCAGTATTATTAATATCATGTTCTTCAGAAGCTACAGAGAAAAAGCCAGTAATTTATTTGTACCCAACAAAAGAAGAGGTTATTGATGTAAATTTAGAATACAAAGGAGAACTTACAGTTACTTATCCTGAATATAAGGATGGCTGGAAGGTAAAAGCTAATCCAGATGGTACTTTAATAAATTTAGAGGATAATAAAGAATACTCATATTTATTTTGGGAAGGTATATCAGATTTAAGCTATGATGTATCAGAAGGTTTTGTTATAAAAAAAGAGGATACAGCTGATTTTCTACAAGAAAAGTTAGAATACATGGGATTAACTCCAAAGGAATACAATGAGTTTATAGTTTATTGGCTTCCTATTTTACAAGAAAATAAATATAATCTAATATCCTTTGCAGGAGAAGAATATAATGAGTACGCAAAGCTTAATATAACTCCTAAACCTGATTCAATTTTAAGAGTAATGATGGTTTATAAACCTTTGGACAAACCTATTGAAATTAAAGAGCAGAAGCTTGAACAATTTAATAGAGAAGGTTTTACAGTTGTTGAATGGGGTGGAGCAAGGGTAGATAAATAAATGAAATGAAAAGGGTGATGTAGATATGAATAAGGTTTACTTTGTAAGACATGCAAAGCCAGATTTTACTGTAGAAGATGATTTACTTAGGCCTCTTAGTGAAGAAGGAATTAATGCTAGTAAGAAAGTAACAAAATATTTAAATGATAAGAATATAACCAAAGTATATTCAAGCCCTTACAAAAGATCAGTTGATACTATAAAGAATTTTGCAGATGTAAATAATTTGAATATTGAATTAGTTGAAGATTTTAGAGAAAGAAAAGTATCTAATAGCTGGATAAAAGATTTTAATAGCTTTGCAGAAAAGCAATGGAAGGATTTTAATTATAGTCTTGAAGAGGGAGAAAATTTAAGAGAAGTTCAAGATAGAAATATAGAAGCATTACATAAGCTTCTTAATAAAAATCTTAATGAGAATATATTAATAGGAACCCATGGAACAGCCTTAAGTACAATAATTAATTATTATGATAATACTTTCAATTATAAAGATTTCAATATGATAAAAGATATTATGCCATTAATTGTAGTTATAAAATTTCAAGGACTTAATGCTAAAAGCATGGAATATATATATGAAATTTAATAATTTTCTGAAATGAAAATAAATTAAAAAAATACTTGCAATAAAAAAAATAATATGTTATATTTAATGAGTAGCAAAAAGCTAACAAAAAAATAGGTTTAATTTGGATAAGAATTTCTCATTAATTAGAGATTATTATCAATTTGAAATCTTTAATTTAGGAGGAATATTTATGTCAGATAAGACTATAACATGCAGAGATTGCGGAAGTGAATTCATATTTTCAGTAGGAGAACAAGAATTCTACAAGGAAAAAGGATTCGATAATGAGCCAACAAGATGTATATCTTGTAGAAGAGCTAAAAAAGAACAAAATAGAAGATAGTTTTGTTATATCAGGAGTTTTAAGTTTATCTTAAAACTCTTTTTTATTATTTAAAAATAAGTATAATAAATTGATGTACTTCAAGATACTATTAGTTAATATACTTTTAATTAAGATATTTTTAATTAAGATACTATTTAGTTAATATATTTAGTTAATATATTTAGTTAATATATTTTTATTAATTTATTTTATTAATAAATAAAAATGAAACTAATACAGAAAGAGGAAAATAAAGTGAAGCGACAAATATGTAGCTGACGGAAATTATATTTAATTTTAGATGTAGAATTATTATATATGTAATTTATTATAAATTGATAAAATATGTTGATTTTACATTGTAAGACAGCAGTAGAAAGGTTCTTAAGTAGCATCCTTTTAAAAAAGCTACTTTCCAAAATTTTATTTCCAGTTTTTTGGTCCCCTGGGGTATGAAGAATTGATAATTTTCTAAAATATAAATAAATTAAGAAAAAACTTGCAATTTAATAAATAATATGTTATATTAAGAGGGTAGCAAAAAGCTAACAAAAAAATAGATTTAATTTGGATAAGTAAGTTCTCGTTTATTAGAGATTATTATCAATTTGAAATCTTTAATTTAGGAGGAATATTTATGTCAGATAAGACTTTAACATGCAGAGATTGCGGAAGCGAATTTATATTTTCAGTAGGAGAACAAGAATTCTACAAGGAAAAAGGATTCGATAATGAACCAACAAGATGTTTAGCTTGTAGAAGAGCTAAAAAAGAACAAAATAGAAGATAGTTTTTGTTTATACAAGAGTTTTAAGTTAATCTTAAAACTCTTTTTTAATATATAAAAATATTTATTTCCAATTTTTTGGTCCCCTGGGGTGTTACCATAATGAGGCAACACCATCTATAGTACATATTCTAATTGGCAGTCACAAGGTTCATTTTCCACATGTTTTTCATTGTAAACTAAGGCTTCTTTGCACCCCATGGCTTTATAAAATTCTTGAGTTTCTACAGCAGAGTGAGATGAAATATATAATTTTTTTGCACCAGAATTTTTTGCCCATTTAGCAGCCATTTCAAATAAACTCTTTCCTATGCTACAGCCTCTCATATCATTTGATACATGAAGGCTAGATAAATCAAAATACTCCTTATTTTTATCTATAAATCCATATTCAACAGAGGCAAAGCCCTTTAATTTATTATTAAAAAAGGCACCATAAACTACTCCTTTTGTCTTTAATGTATTCTTAAGATACTTTACAAGAATCTTATATTCTTCCTGCCCCCAATCATCAATAAAAGAAATATCTTTAATTACCCATCTACCATTTTCTTTTCTCCAGCATTTCGTAACCTCTTGATAACGATGAAAGTTACTAAATAAATCTATATTTAATTCTTCATAGCTTAACTTTCTATAATCCATGTAATCACCTCAATATAATATTTTCAATAATATCATTATATATTATTGAATTATTATTTCCCAGTTTTTTGGTCCCCTGGGGTTATTTTAGGGGTTGTGGTATAATATTATGTGCTCTTATAAAGGAGGGATAATATGAATTTGAGAAATATGCTAAGCTCAGTATTAAAATTAGGATCTAGTATAGCTAAGAATAATGGTAAAAAATTATTAAAAGAAGGTTTTGTTAAGAAGATTATAAGTAAAAAAATAGATGATAGCTATCATATTTATGGAAGAGTTATAGATAGTAATATTGAATATAGTACACATATAAAATTTAACTTACAAGATGAAGTGAAATCTGTTAAGTGTACCTGTAATCAATTTGAGGAAAATAGTAGACAGATTAGAAATTATATATGTAGTCATATAACTGCAACTATGTATAAATTCTACTATGAAGCATCTAGTAAGCTAAAAAAACAAGAAAGTAATAATAGAAACAGTATTATTTCCAATACTCATCCTCATACTCATGCTAAACCTCATACTAATAATATTAATAACAATGATATTATTAGTAATGATATTAACAATAATGATACTAATACTTATAGTAATATTAACATTGATAGCAATATTTATAGCAATATTTATAGTGATAATAATATTAATAGCAATACAAATCCTAAGATTAAAGGTGGTACTAATAACAATAAAATCATTACTAATAGCAATAAAATTATTAATAATATAAATAAACCTTTAAACCTTGATATAAAAATAAAACAAGTTAAAGCTAATAATAAAAATGAATATTATCTTGAATTAAGAGCTGGAAAAGAAACAACTATAGCAGTTGAAGCATTAGGAAAATTTTTGTTTCATGAAGATAATAAATTTAAATATAAGGATTATTTAATTATAGATTTTTTAAGAGAAAAATTTAGTAAAGATAAAAGTAGAATAGTTAATGGAAGAAGCTTTAAGCTTTATGATAATGAGCTTAAGGATTTATTAAAATTAATAAATAGTAAAAAAGAAATAAACTTAAACTATGATTATATGAATTATACATCTTTAATTTATAAAGAGGATATTCCTTTAATTTTTACTATTAAGAAAAAAGCTGATGCTATAATAGTAAAACCTCAAAGGAAAAGCATAATCCCTTTAGATAGTAATAAAGATATATGGATATATGATAAGAAAATATATTTACCAACTGATAAACAATTGAAATATTATAAGAATCTTTATGAAAAGTTAAAGGAAAGAGATAGTTTACTTTATAAAGATACAGATGATAACTTAAAAAAGATATTATTTATCCTAGGAGAAGTATCAAAGGATATTATTATTGATGAAACCATAAAAGAGCAAATAAATAAGATTAATACACCAAGATTTTATATATCAAAGGAAGGCTCTAATATTTATTGTACTCTAAAAATAGACTATGTTAATAGCTTAGAGGGAATGAAAGATAATAAAGATATGGAAAAGCTTCAAATGGCTCTTGAGAGATATAGATTTATAAAAAAGGATGATAGATTCATATTTATAGGTGATGAAGAAGAAACTTACACCTTATTAAAAGAAGGAATAGAATTCTTAAATAAAATAGGAAGAGTAAGCTTATCTAAAGAGTTCAAAGATATGAATTTAATAGATTCCAATAGTATCTTTAGTTCTATAAAAGAAGAAAATGAAGGCTTTTATTTTGAATATAAGATAGAGGGATTAGAATATAGAGAAATTCCAGAGGTTTTAAATGAAATAAGAAAAGGTAGTAATTTCTATAGAACTAAGAAAAATAGCTTTCTAGATTTAAAGGATGAAAAAGTAATTGGATTTTTTAGAGGAATAGAGGAGTTAAATTTATTTAATAATGTGTATAAAGAAGAAATCTATGTGGATAAATTAAATTTGCTACATTTAGAAAATAATATAAAGAATAAAAAGCTTCCTTTTATTTCTGGAGAAGAAAAAATAAATATTTTATTAGAAAAGTTAAAAAATAAAGATAAGGAATATAGCCTTCCTGATAATTTAAATGCTAATCTTAGGGAATATCAAAAAATAGGCTATAACTGGCTAAGGACCATTGAAGATTTAGGTTTTGGCGGAATACTTGCAGATGATATGGGACTTGGTAAGACTATTCAAACTATAGCATTATTATTATCTATGGAAGGAAGGATAAGCTTAATTATTACACCTACTTCTGTTTTATATAATTGGAAAAATGAGTTTGAGAAATTTGCACCTACTTTAAAAATAGGAATTATTCATGGAAGTCTAAAGGAGAGAAGCAGAATTATAGACAGCTATAAGGACTATGATGTTTTACTAACAACCTATGGAACCTTAAGAAGAGATTTAGAATTATATGAAGATAAGAGCTTTGATTTTTGTATAATTGATGAAGGTCAAAATATTAAAAATAGAACTTCAAAGGTTTCAGAAGCTGTTAAATCTATAAAAGCAAATACTAAAATAGCTTTAACAGGAACTCCTATTGAAAATACTTTGCTAGAATTATGGTCAATTTTTGATTTTATAATGCCTATGTATTTATTTTCTGTGGAAAAGTTTAAAGATAAATTTATGAAGGGTAATGATGAAGATTTAAAGGAATTAAAGGAACTTATATCACCTTTTATTTTAAGAAGGCTGAAAGAAGAAGTATTAGATGAATTACCAGAAAAGATAGAAAAGGAATATATAATTCCAATGGCAAGTAAGCAAAGACAAGTTTATAATTCTTATATGAAGGAAGTTAAAAAGAAGTTAAAAGAAAATAAGGATAATAAGATATTAATATTTTCTTTCCTTACAAAGCTACGTCAATTATGCTTAGATCCATCCCTTTTAATAGATGATTTTAAAGAAGAAAGTTCTAAAATAAAGGCCATTGAAGAAATTGTAGAGGAAGCTTTAGAAGCTAATAAGAAAATAATTATATTTTCACAATTTACATCAGCATTAAATAAAATAGGAAATAAGCTAAAAACTAATAATATAGAATATCTTTATTTAGATGGTAGCATTAAAGCCAAGGAAAGATTAACATTAGCAGAAGAATTTAATGAAGGAAGTACAAATATATTTTTAATTTCTTTAAAGGCAGGAGGAGTAGGTCTTAATTTAACCTCTGCAAATATAGTTGTACACTTTGATCCATGGTGGAATCCAGCTGTAGAGGACCAGGCCACAGATAGAGCATATAGAATAGGTCAAAAAAATATAGTAGAAGTTATAAAGTTAATTTCTAAGGATACCATAGAAGAAAAAATTATTAGGCTACAAGAAGAAAAGAAGGAATTAATAAGTAAGGTAATTGACGGAAATATGTTAACAGGAGATAAATTAAATTCAATTACAGAGGAGGAATTACTAAATCTTTTTAGTTAGTAAATAAATATGGATATATATACAATAGGTCATTCAAATTATACAATGGAAAAATTAATACAGATGTTAAGATATTTTAATATTAATACTGTTGTAGATATTAGAGGAACTCCTTATTCTAAATATAATGTTCAATTTGATAAGGAAAGAATAAAGTACACCTTAACAAAGGCAGGTTTTATATATATTTATATGGCTAAGGAGTTAGCAGCCAAAAGAGAAAATAAGGTTTCATATAATAGTGAGGGATATTCTGATTTTGAGAAAGTAGTACAAGAAGAAGATTTCTTAAGGGGAATAGAGAGACTTAAGGATGGTTGCAATAAAGGATATAGAATTGCTTTACTTGGAGCTATGCAAGACCCTATAAGGTGTCATAGAAGTATTTTAGTTGGTAGAGCTTTAAAGGAATCAGGCTTTAATGTAATGCATATTTTAGATGATTTAAGTATAAAGGATCAAAGTTATATAGATGAAAGACTTTTAGATAAATATTTTCCAGATAGAGGACAATTAACAATAGATGCTTTATTAGGAAATGAAAAATCCAGAGAAGAAATGATAGATGAAGGTTATAGAATGGCAAATAAGGAAATAGGATATAGAATAGAAAATTTATCTATCAAGAAAGAGTAGTACTAAAGGGGGATGCACTTTGAGATATGTAATAGTATGTGTAGTAAAAGGAGAAGCAGGGAGGTTTAATAATGAGCTGAGGAGAGATATTTTTAAAAAGTTTAATGCTAAGTCATCTAAACTTCCAGCTCATTTCACTATAAAAGCTCCCTTTGACTATGAAGGAAGCATAAAGAATTTAGAAGAAGCATTATATAAATTTTGTAATGAAGAAGACAAGGCTCCTTTTACCATGGATAAATATAATCACTTTGATGACAGAGTAATTTATATGGATGTTAATATGTCTAAGGAGGGAAAAGACCTTCATGACAGACTAATAGATGTATTAGATAAATTTGATTATATTAACTTTAATAAAAAAGATGGAAAAGATAAGGTTTTTCATGTAACATTAACTTCAAAAAAAGTTCCACCTATTTTTAATGAACTTTGGAATTACGTTAATCAATATTCCTTTAATTTTAATTGTTTCTTTGATAATATAAGTATTTTCAAGTGGGAAGATAAGACGTGGAAGCTTTATAGGGAATTTAAGATAGAAAAGAAAATAATAGAATCTATTTAAGTAGCCTCTAATTAAAAATTTAGAATGTAAAATTAGGACTTAGTTAAGTGACTTTTTCAAAATTCCTAAAAATATATATTTTTATAAACTCCTCTAGGAGTTTATTTTTTTACATTTAATTATTAATTTTATATTATGAGGAAGCATCTTTTATTTTATAGTAAAATTTATCTGTGAAATAACTTTAAATATTTAATAAGTTCTGTAGGATGATATGTTAATATTTTAATTTTATAAAATTAATATATTAAGAAAAACTTTATCTTGTAAATAAAAAGCAAAAAATATTAGCAAAGTTATAACATTTTATTAATATAATATTGATTTTGTTAACATTTTGATATAATATATATAATTAATAAGCAAAAGTATAAATAAATAGGGGGCATAATAATGGAAGAAAAAAGAGAGCAATGGGGTTCTAAAATTGGGTTTATAATAGCTGCAGTAGGATCAGCAGTAGGTCTTGGGAACATATGGAGATTTCCTTATATAGCTTATTCTAATGGAGGTGGAGCATTTTTAATACCATATTTCTTTGCTATTTTTACAGCAGGAATACCATTATTAATATTAGAATATGGATTAGGACATAAATTTAAAGGCTCAACACCACTAGCTATAAGGAAGCTAAAAAGAAAGTGGGAATGGCTTGGATGGTGGCCAACAATAAATGCTTTTATAATATTAACATATTATTCAATGATTTTAAGTTGGACAGTAAATTACTTAGGCTTTAGTTTTAAAAAGTCATGGGGAGCTGATAGCAATGCATTTTTCAATGCTGATTTTTTAAAGCTTACATCATCACCTTTTGAGTTTGGAGGTTATATTTTACCTATATTTATAGGAATTATAGCAGTTTGGCTTATTAATTGGTTAATATGCTATAAAGGAATTAAAGGTGGAATTGAAAAGGCAAATAAATTTCTTTTACCTACTCTTGTAGTAATAATGATAATAATTGCAATTAGAGCAGTGAATTTAGAAGGAGCATCAATGGGTCTAAATACTTTATTTACACCAGATTGGTCTAAGGTTATGGATCCAAAGGTTTGGATAGCTGCATATGGACAAGTATTCTTCTCCTTAAGTCTAGCAATGGGAATTATGATGACTTATTCAAGTTACTTACCTGAAAAAACTGATATTAATAATAGTGCTTTTATGACTGCCTTTGCAAATTGTGGATTTGAATTTTTAGCAGCTATAGCTGTATTTTCAATATTAGGTTTTATGGCTAATTATCAAGGTGTTCCTATGAGTGAAGTAGTTTCAAATGGAGTTGGACTTGCTTTTGTAGCCTTCCCAGCTGTATTTAATGAAATGGGTGTATTAGGAAATATATTAGGAGTATTATTCTTCCTTTGTTTACTATTTGCTGGATTAACTTCTTCAGTTTCATTAATAGAAGCAGTTTCAGCGCCATTTATAGATAAGTTTGGATGGGCTAGAAATAAGGTAGTTACAGTTATTTGCATTATAGGAATTTCAACAGGGCTTATTTATGCTTCGGGAGCAGGATTATATTTCTTAGATATAATAGACAACTTTATAAATAATTATGGAATAGTAGTTGTTGGATTATTAGAGGTATTCTTAATAGGATGGATTTCTAATCCTGATGTTGTTAGAGAACATACCAACGAGATTTCTTACTTTAGAATAGGTAAGTGGTGGAATGTATGCGTTAAGTTTGTAACACCTGCTATATTAATATTTATGTTAGTTCAAAGCTTGATAACAGAAATTAAAACACCATATGGTGGTTATCCACTTTCAGCACTATTTGCTTATGGATGGAGCATAATTGGATTTGGAATAATCCTATCATTAATAATTAGTAAAAGAAAATGGAAAAATAATTTATTAGATTAAAAGAGTAAAATAAGGGGGAATTAAAATGACTGGAGTTGCATTTGGATTTTTTCTATTAGGTGCAGTTGTATTATGGGGCGGATTAGTATTAACACTAGGAATTACAATGTACAATGAAAGAAAAGAAAAAGTTGGTTAATATTGGATTATAGAAAGGGAACAAATTAAAATAATTTGATCCCTTCTTTTTTAAAATTATTAATGTTTACATAATTACTATTTATTCATTTATATTAGCTTCTTTAAGAGATATTTTTATAAGAAAATTTTCATCATGTCTTTCTAAAACACTTTTTAAATACTCTTTATCTTCATTTATTCCTAGATTAATGCTAGAAAAGATATCACCTTTAGCAGCTTGAAGAATATAGACCTCACTATCTAAGGTTAAGGGTACCTTTTTATCTAAGAAACATATTAAAAAGTTTAAATTTAATATATGTAACTACTATTAAAGTTTAATTTCTGTAAGTTTCTTTTTTTACTAAAAGTACTAATTAATTTATGGGATTTCATTGAATATGCATAAATTGACAGTAAATATTGCTGATGCTATACTTAAAGCCAAAATAAGAACATATATGGGGTGGGTAATATGTCTACAAAAAGAGTAACAATGAAAGATATTGCTAGAGAAGCTGGAGTTTCAACAGCTACTGTTTCATATGTATTAAATTATTCTAAAAAAGAAAATATAAGCCACGAAACAAGAATGCGTATTTTTGAAGTAGCCAATAAACTAAATTATATTCCTAACATGAACGCAAAGTCCTTAGCAAGTAAAAGAAGCTATATGGTTGGGATAATAATTAATATGGAAGTTAAGAACAAAAAGAGTAAGATATATCAATATTATGATTTATCAAGGGAAATTCAACGAAAGTTAAATGCTCTAGGTTATGACATATTACTACTTACAACTAAGGAAATGGAAAAAGATGTAACAATTGGGCAAAAGAGGTCCCTTGAGGCAGTATTTATTGTTGATTTAGATGAGGAAAGATTTAAAGAAATTGCTAGCAAATTTTTTGTGCCTGCAATATTTATAGAAGGATATATAGAAGATGATATATTTTGTAAAATTATAACAGATTACAATTCTGTATTAGATAAGGCAGAAAAAATTCTAGGTAAGGACTTCTATGTAGTTATGGAGGATTATTCAAGCAAAAGAGCTTTAGAAGATATATCTAAGAGAATAACTATGGAAGATATATTTATTAATAGATATGATAGTGATTTAAAGGAATTCATAAATAATCATAAAGATAAAAAAGCTTTAGTAATAGGTGAAGTGCTTGGAATGCAAGTGGAAAAATATATAGATAATAAAAATATCTGTGTAGTAGTAAATTCAGAAAGAGATCTTATGTTACTAGAAGATACTAAAAAAATTATTGTTAGTAATAGAGAAAAAGCTGAAAAAGCAGTTGAGGTTATGGAAAAGCTACTAAGACTTGATAATCATGGAGATATTAATAATGTTTCATATATAAAGCCTATAGAAAAATGAATAAAATTATTAAGTAAAATTGTGCAAATATACAAAAGTACAATTTTTCTTTTTTTATATGTATAAAAATTTAAGTAATTAACAAAAAGATAAAAGCCTTAGGAAAGGTATGTAAATTCTAATAGTTAATCTTTTTACTTTTAGTTAAGAAAATAAATTAAGTAGTTTTTATAAAAAGTTAGCAAATATAAAATTGTTTAATATTCTAAATTTCAAAATGTGCATATAAAATCGTTGATATTAAATTATTAATATACTATAATTTCAATAGGTTAAGCGTATAAGTAAAATATAAGTTATCCTAAACAAAAGAAGTAGTTAATTAGATTATGTCAGAGAGGAAGGTTTTGATGAAAAGAAAAAAATCATTAATTTTATCAATTTTTTTCTGGGGAAGCGGTCAGTTTTTCATTTGTAAGCAAAGATTAAAAGGTATTATAATGTTTGCATTACAATTACTAATGATATCTTTAGAAGTATTTAATGGATATTGGATTGAATATTTTGCAGGCTATGTAAATGATTTCTCCATTAGGCTCCATGGAGGATTCTTTACTAAAGGTTTTTGGGGGTTAATAACCCTAGGAGAAAAGACAGGAGGAAAGTACGGAGATCATTCTACTATGCTTGTTATAAATGGAATGATTGCTATATTTACTTTAATACTATTTATAGGTGTATATATATACAATCTTAGAGATGCATATTTAACTGGTAAGAGAATTGATGAAACTTCTGAATATGTAACTTCACTAGAATATTTTAAGAAAACTAAAAATAAGAACTTCCCTTATATGGTTCTAATACCTATAGGAATTGCATTTTTATTTGTAGTAATTTTGCCTATTATATTTTCAGTTTTAACAGCTTTTTTAAATTACAATAGAGATCATCTTCCACCTGGTAAATTATTATCTTGGGTTGGACTTTATAACTTTAAAAAATTACTTACAGTACCTATTTGGTCTCAAACATTTTTAAAGGTATTAACATGGACAGTACTTTGGACATTAATAGGGACTTTATCATCATATTTCTTAGGGATGTTTCAAGCTATATTAGTAAATCATAAATCAGTAAAATTTAAAAATATATTTAGAACTATTTTGATTTTACCTTGGGCAATTCCACAAATGATTTCTCTATTAGTATTTAGAAATCTGTTAAATGGACAATTTGGACCATTAAATACCCTTTTATTAAAGATTGGGATAATATCAGAAAATATACCATTTTTATCTGATCCCCTAATAGCAAAAGTTACTGTACTAGTAGTTAATTTATGGCTTAGCTTTCCAATGTTTATGGTTATGATGCTAGGAGTATTTGCAAATTTAGATAAAAGTCTTTATGAAGCAGCCTACATTGATGGTGCAGGAAAGTTTCAAGCCTTTAAGAAAATAACATTTCCATTAGTATTTAAAGCTACTATTCCAAATTTAATTATGAGTATGGCAGCAAATTTTAATTCATTTGGAGCAATTTACTTCCTAACTCAAGGTGGACCTATAAATGAAAAAATGCAGTTTGCAGGAGATACAGATATTTTGATTTCATGGATATATAAACTTACATTAAATCAACAAATGTATGATATTGCTGCTGTAATGAGTGTTTTACTATTTATTATTGTAGGTGGTGTTTCTTATTGGAACTTCAAAAGAACAGTATCCTTTAAGGAATTGTAGGAGGTAATAATTATGAGAAAGAAGATAACAGCTTTTTTAGTAAATACAGAACTTATTATTATGTCTTTAATTGTTATTGTTCCAGTTATGTGGATTATTCTATCTTCTTTTCAAAGAGGAAGTGGGCCATCAACAGGTATTAATTTAAGGGAAATAACTTTAGATAACTATAGAAGGTTATTTTCAGAGACAAATTATGCTACATGGTTTTTTAATACTTTAAAGATTGCAATAGCAAGTACTTTCTTCTCTTTAATTTTAATTATGTTAACATCTTGGATTATGTCACGTTTTAAGTTTAAAGGAAAGAAGACAAGCCTTATGGCAATAATGATTTTATCAATGTTCCCAACCTTTTTATCAATGACGGCAATATATACTTTATTTTTAATATTAGGTTTAGTAGGAAAGCCTATAAGTATGGTGATAGTCTACTCTGTAGGGGCTATACCTTATAATACATGGTTAGTAAAGGGCTATTTAGATGGTGTACCATATGCAATTGATGAAGCTGCATATATAGATGGATGCTCTAGATTCCAAGCCTTCTTCAAAATAATACTTCCTATGTCAAGACCAATTATTACTTATTGCGCAGTATCCCAATTTATGCTTCCTTGGATGGACTTTATTTTACCAAATATATTATTATCAAATGATAAATCTAAAACTTTGGCAGTTGGATTATTTGCATTAATAAATGGAAAAGAAAGTATTAATTTCACTATATTTGCAGCTGGTGCTGTACTTATAGCTATACCAATTACAATAGTATTTATTATTTTTCAAAAATATTTAGTTCAAGGTATTTCAGCAGGAGCTGATAAAAATTAGTTTGGAGGGTATAAAATGAAATTTAAAAAGATAATCAATTTATGTTTAGTTGCATCTATGTTACTTGGAGCTTTAAGTGGTTGTTCTAAAAAGGAAATACCAACTGATGAAGACAACAATGTTAAAGAGGAAGCAGCAGAATTAAAACCTGAAGAAGGAGCAGAATTATCCTTCTGGGTACTTTCTGGAGATGCTGAATTTGGTAAAGCTGTAGCAGGAGAATTTGAAGCAAAATATGGTGTGAAAGTTGAAGTTCAAGAAGCGGGTTTTGATGTTGTTAATAAAATGATGTTAGATGGTCCATCAGGTAATGGAGCAGATGTATTTGTAGCACCACATGATTTATTTACTACAGCAAAGGATTCAGGTGTAGTAGCAGAACTTAGCTCAAATGCTAGTAAAATAGTAAAGGACCAAGTTTCAGAAGTGGCAGTTAAAACAGTTACTGATGATGGAAAGATATATGGAGTACCTATATCTGTAGAAACCTATGCACTTTTATACAATAAGGATTTAGTTAAGGGTGACCCAGCTACAACTATGGAACAAATAAAAGAAGAGGCTCTTAAATATAATGATCCAAGTGCAAATAAATTCTGGTATTTAACTGTACCAACAGATGGATTCCCAGCTTATCCATATTTAAGCTTAAATGGCTTTGAACTTTTTGGACCAGATGGTAAAGATGGAGATAATCCAGGATTTAATACAGAAGAGTTTAAAAAAGGCCTAGAAAATATTGCTAAGTTAAAGGAATTTATCCCTATTAAAGCAGATGATTTAAAAATGGAAACAATGACACTTCTTGAGCAAAATTTTAAAGATGGAAAAACTGCTTATTATCCAATAGGACCATGGTTAATTAAATCTTTAAAAGCTGAAAATGTTAACTTTGGAGTTACAAAGCTTCCAACATTAGATGGAAAACAAATGAAGTCTTTAAGTGGAGTTCAAAGTGCTTATGTTTCATCTTACTCTAAATATCCACAGGCAGCAGAATTATTAGCAACTTTCTTATCATCAGATGAAGCTGCACAACTTTTATATGAAAAGTCATATAAGATTACTGCGAAAAATGATATATCAAATGTAAAGGGATTAAAGGAAGATAAGGATTTAAGTGTATTTACTGAACAATTTAAGAATTCAGTACCTATGCCAAGTACAAAGAGGATTTCATATTATTGGACAATAATGCAAAGCGTTTTAAATCCTGTATTTGATGGGAAAATGACACCAGAAGAGGGAGGAAAAAAAGCACAAAGTGATTTTGAAGCTTTAGTAACAAGTGAATAATGAAAGGAGAATCAGCATGAATTTTGCAGCTGTTATACATGAGCCTAAAAGTTCTTATTCATATGCATATAGTAAAGACAAGCTGCATATAAGGATAAAAACATCTAAAAATGATGTGGAGGCTATTGAACTTTTAGCTGTAGATCCATTCAATTGGATACCTAGGAATGATGGAACAGGAATATATGATTTTGATAAAGAATCAGTATATAGGATTAAAATGATAAAAGAACAGATTACTAGGGACCATGATGTTTGGTTTGCAGAAATTAATGATATTAATTGGAAGAGAATTAAATATTGCTTTATACTTGAAAATAATAATGAAAAGTATATTTTAGGAAGCCATCACAGGCTTCCTTATACAAAGGATGAAAGTAAACTATATGACTTGTTTAATTATTTTAATTATCCTTATATAAATGAAGAGGATATTTATAAAGCACCAAAATGGGTATCTGATACTATTTGGTATGAAATATTTCCTAAGAGCTTTTATGGCTCAAAGGGGAAAAATAATGGAGATTTAGCTGGTATTATAGAAAAGCTTGATTATATTAAAGACATGGGGTTTAATGGATTATATTTAACTCCAATCTTTGAATCACCTAGCGATCATAAGTATGATACTACAGATTATTTTAAGGTAGATAAAGAATTTGGTAATAATGAAATCCTAGGAGAGTTAGTTAAAGAGGCACATAACCGTGGAATTAAGGTTATGCTAGATGCTGTATTTAATCACTGTGGTTTCTTCCATCCCTTTTGGCAAGATGTTATAGAAAAGGGCTCTAAATCTAAATATTTTGATTGCTTCTATGTATTAGATGAAAATAAGCCTTTAGTATATGGAGAAGTAAAAAATGGTGTTCCACAAGAAGCACCAAGGGAAGAACTAAATTATTATACCTTTGCATATACACAATCAATGCCAAAATGGAATACAAGTAATCCTATTGCAAGAGAATATCTACTAAATGTAGCCTGTTATTGGATAGAAAAATACAATATTGATGGTTGGAGGCTTGATGTTTCAAATGAGGTTTCTCACGATTTCTGGAGAGAGCTTAGAAAAGGAGTAAAGGCTATAAAGCCAGATATATTTTTACTAGGAGAAAATTGGGATAATTCATATCCATGGCTTCAAGGAGATCAATTTGATTCAGTTATGAATTATGAATTCTTAATACCTATGTGGTCTTTCTTTAGACTTAATAACTCTTCAAAAGTTAAATATAATGTAGAAGAATTTAAATTTGAAATTAGTAAATTGCTAGTAGGATATCCAAAGCATTTAACTAAAAATCTATTTAACCTTTTAGATAGCCATGATACTGAGCGTTTGTTAAATGTAGTAGATGGGAAAATAGACGTAGCAAAACTTGCATATATATTATTATTTACCTTCCCAGGCTCACCTTGTATTTATTATGGAAGTGAAATTGGGATGACAGGCGGAGAACATAGCAATAGACAACCTATGATATGGGAAAAAGAAAAACAAAATCAAGATTTATATTTATTTATAAAAAAACTAGTAGATTTAAGAAAAAATCATGAAAGCTTTAAAATAGAAAATTTTCAATGGGTAAATATAGATACAAACACTAATACCCTAATGTACAAAAAAGAATCAGAAGAAGAAATCTTATATGTAATTTTAAATAACGATGACATAGATGTAGAAATACCACTACCTGAAGAATTAAAAGACACAACCTGCATAGATTGCATAGAAGAAAAAAACATTATCCTAAATAAAAATATTAAGGTTTTACCTTTTGAATATAAAATGTATATTCAAAATAAATAATATATTCATAATTTAAATAAATGCATAATGCATAATGCATAATTAGGGAAATAACTCAGGCAAGCTGAGTTATGAAAATTATAAATTCCAAGGAATTTAATACCTAATTATGCATTGTTCACTTTACCAATTAAAATAATGCATAATGCATAATTGATAATGCACTTAAAATAATGCATAATGCGTAATTGATAATGCATAATTAAGGAAATAACTCAGACAAGCTGAGTTATTAAAAGTTATAAATTCCTGAGGGATTTAATCATTAATTTTTTCATTCTTTCATGCTGACTTTGCTTCAGCAAAGAAGCTCTTCATTCTTTCATTTCTAAATTCCGACTTTGGAGGAATTTATTCCTTAATTCTACATTTTTCATTCTTAATTCTACATTCCCTAAACTATTCTCCATGGTTCTTCTATTTTTTCTTCTGTTAATGAGTAGTCTATTTCCTTTGAAATATCTCTAGGAAGTTTTAATTTTTTGATTTTAGCTGTAAATTCTTCAGAAAATACCTTTACAGCTTTACCCATATTTTTAGTGGAATTAGTAAAGACTTCTAAAGGCGTTAAGAATTTCTTACTATCTCTAAAATCATCTAAATATTTAAGGGCTTCATTTGATGCTTCAAGTGCTAATTCATTAATTTCTTCTATTGAGTTTTTATTAAAGTTTTCAGGATATTTAACTTCTAAAATTATTCTATAGCTTATAGTTCTTCTTTGTTTGCATGGAACTTTTATAGTTAAATCATTTCCTTCGAATTCACCTAAGTAACTTACCAAAAAATCATCTCTTTCTTCAGGAATTTCCACTGAAGATAATACTCTTGTGTAAGTATGCTTAATTTCATCAAGTTTAAATTCTTTCTTAGTTTGAGTTAATGATTCTTTTCTTGTACTTTGAATTTCGTTAGGATCACTTCTATAGCATATAAATGAATCTATTCTTCTTAAGTCTAATCCAAAGAAAACCCAAGTTCCCCTATGCCAGCGTAATCCAGACACACTTCTCCTGTCGACATTTAACAAGAAAGCCCAGTACTCCCTTTTGCCTCTTTCCCAAATATAAGTAAATTTGAATAAGCAAAAACTAATAGAGCCAGGACTTACAGCTTTAGCTTGAGGGCCAGTACCTTCACCACTTAAACTTTTAACACCTGGAGTATTCTTTGATGGAACGAAATTAGGTGGTGGACCAACATTTAAGTTACTACCTTGATTTGGACCACCTGGGAAGCCTGGAATTTGATTTGGACCACCTGGGAAGCCAGAAATTGGATTAGGGTTCATTGGTTGAAAATTTGAAAATGGAGGAGGTCTTAAGCTAGAATCATCTGGATAAAGAATTAAATCGTCATCGTTAAAATTCATACATAACTCCTAGTATAGTATTTTATAATTTATTATAGGAGAAAAAATAAAGAATGTTACATATATTAGTTGTTAATTAAAGCGTTTGTATTTTAAAGTTATGGGGTGATTTTTTGGGATAGATATTAGAGCAGCTAAATTAAGGGATTACAAAAGTATATGTAATATTTCTAAAGAATTACATTTATGGCATGTAAAAAATAGGCCTGATATATATAAAGAGGAACGAAAGCCAATTTGTAAATGCTATTTTAATGAAATTTTAAAGGATAATGATATAGAATTAATAGTCATCACAGTAGATGAAAAAGTTGTTGGGTATACCATTATTAGATATGTGGATTTAAAGAATATAGATTTGTTAAAGGATAGATATTATGCATATATAGATGAAATATGTATTAAAGAAACTTTTAGAAGACAGGGCTTAGGAAAAATTTTATTTGAATATATTTATAATTTAGTAAAAAATAAAGGGGCAGAATCATTAGAACTTGGGGTGTGGAGCTTTAATAAAGTAGCATTGGAATTTTATAAAGCAATGGGAATGGTAGAGAAGAACATAAGAATGGAGAAGAAATGAATAGTAAATTAAAAAATGAAAGAATGAAAGAATGAAAAATAAACATTAGAGATTAGAATAAGTAAAAAGGAATAGTGAAAAAGTAAGATCGAAATTTGGAGGTAAGGGATAATTATAAAGTTTAATTTGTGAATAACTTTCATAGTTCCAAATAAAGTGACGAATTATTACTTTTAGTATAGAAGGAGATAAATATTATATGAGGATGACTTTGAGATTGCCAGGTCACAGGAATATAATATTTATCTCCATATTATTTTGTCGAAAAATTTGTTTTGGAATATGTTTACATTTAATTTAAATGTGTATATAGTATACATATACAGTATTTACGGAAAATACAGTTCTGTGAGGTGAGAAAGTGAAGATATTAATTAGTAATTCTTCAAAGCTTCCTATTTATGAACAGATAGTTAATTCTATTAAGGAAGCTATTGTAGTTGGCGAGCTATCGCCAAATGAAAAATTGCCTTCTATAAGATCCTTAGCTAAGGATTTAAATATAAGTGTAATAACAACTAAAAGAGCTTATGAGGAATTAGAAAATCAAGGGTTTATAGAAACAGTAGGAGGTAAGGGGTGTTATGTTTCTTTTTTTAATAAGGAGTTAGTTTATGAAGAAAAGCTAAAAGAGGTAGAAGAAAAACTTCAGGATGCTTTAAGTATAGCTAGATCTATAAAATTAGATAAAAGTGATATTAAAAGTATAATAGATTTACTTTATGAAGGAGATTAATATGGTTAAGGTAGAGAATTTATGTAAAAGAAGAGGAGAATTTAAACTTGAAAATATATCTTTTGAGTTAAAAGAAGGATATATTATGGGACTAATTGGACCAAATGGTTCAGGAAAAACTACATTAATTAAACTTATTCTTGGGTTATTAAAGGCTGACGAAGGAGAAATTAAAATATTTGATAAGGATATTTTTGAAGATGAAATTTATGTAAAAGATAATATAGGATTTGTATTTGATAATTTTAATTTTTATCAGCATTTAAGCATTAAAGATTATAAAAGAATATTAAGAAGTTCTTATTCAAAATTTGATGAGAAATTATTTAATTCTTATATAGAAAGTTTTGAAATAAAAAATAAAAGCTATATAGGTAATTTGTCTAAGGGGGAGGCTATAAAGGTAATGTTAGCTGGAGCCTTATCCCATGATGCAAGGCTTATAGTTTTAGACGAGCCAACAGCAGGCTTAGATCCATTAGTTAGAAAGGACATATTAAAGTTACTACAGGAAGTAATTGAAGATGGAAGTAAAAGTGTTATTATTTCAACTCATATAACTTCAGATTTAGATGGAATTGCAGATTATATAACATTTATAAATAAAGGTAAAGAAGTTTTTACAAGAAATATGGAATGGATAAAAGAGAGATTTAGGTTATTTAGAGGTTCTAGTGAGGAGCTAAAAAATAGTAAGTTAAACTTTATATCTGTAAAGAAAAATAAGTATTATGAAGAGGGATTATTTATTAATAACAAAGAGTTAGTTTCAGAAAATGTAAGTACTCCAACCTTAGAAGATATTATGTATCACTATATAAAGGGGGAAAAGTAATGCTTCAATTAATTAAGAAGGATCTTTTAGTTTCACTTAAAGTAAAATCAATAAAGCCAGTAGTATTAACCTTTATAGTTGGATTATTCCTTTTAAATGGATTTTCTTTTATATTTCCAACTGTTTTACCAATAGTTATTACTTATATGATAGTTATGAATAGTTTTTATTATGATAGCTTAAATAATAGTGAAAGCTATATATTAAGTATGCCAAATAAAAGAGAAGATGTAGTTTATTCAAGGTATATATTAGTACTTTTAGTATTGGTCCTATCAAATGTTTTAATGTTTATATTATTTGGGTTAAATATATTTAATTCAACAAGGATGATGGTTTTACAAGATGTAGTTGTAAGCAGCGTAACTATATTATTTAGCTTTTCAATTATTATCCCTGTTGTTTTTAGGTATAGATATAGAGTAGGTAGAATAGTGGCTCCTTTAATTACTATTCTTACTGTATATTTAACTTATACAAATAATATCATTAATAATTTTATTAATAATGGAAAAGAGAGCGTATTAATAGGTGTATCTAGAAAAATAGGAATTTTTCTTTATAAAATATTTAAGTTTAATAATTATGATTATAAATTGGTATCAGTCAATATATATATTATTCTTTTATTCACAATAGCTGTAGTTTTATTTTTACTTTCAATGAACATAGCTTTAAAAATATATATAAAAAGAGATATAAGGTAGGTGGATATTAAATGAATAGAAAATATATAATTATAAGTTTAAGTATTTTTATTGTTAGTCTACTTTTTATATTAGGATTTAACTTTATTTTAGGAGATAAAATTTTGTATAGTGATTCTTTTAATTTTAATGATGGGATTCCAGAGATAAATTACATTGGATTAGAAGAGGATGAAAATCTCTATAAGGTAAAAGTAAGTATAAAGAACAATAGCGATTATTATGCTAGTTTTAATAATATAAGTTTGCAGTTTACTGGAACCTCTCAAGGAGCTCCTACATTTAATGGATATGACAATGATGAAAGAAAAGCATTAATAAATTATAAACCCGGAGATAAATATAATTATAGTTTTTACTTTGGCCCTAATGAAGAAAGAGAATATGTATTTGAAGTATCTAAAGGGATAAGCTTTGATAAAGATGTGTTTAATTCTAAAAATATAGATATAGGATATAGTTATCAATTATATAAGTATAGAATTAATAGCAATACTGTAATTGGCAGGGGGCAAAGTGGAGGCGGGTCAAGACGAATAGAAGCTGATATAGATATAATACGATAAAATGAGATTATGAGGAGAAAGATAATGCTTCAATTAATAAAAAAAGATTTATTAGTGGGACTTAAGATAAAATCCATAAAGACTGCTATATTTACCTTTATTATTGTACTGGTTTTACTACCAGAATTTTCATCTGTGTACCCAGCTATATTACCTATAATAATTACTTATATAGTAGTTATGAATAGTTTTTATTATGATAGCCTAAACAATAGTGAAAGCTATATATTAAGTATGCCAAATAAAAGAGAAGATGTAGTTTATTCAAAGTATATTCTAGTAACATTGATATTGGTTTTATCAAATGTTTTAGCTTATTTGTTCTTTGGAATTAATATTTTAATTACTTCTAGGCTAATGGTATTACAGGATACTATTGCGAGCTTCTATAGTATTATAATTAGTTTTATTATAATTATACCTTTAGCTTTTAAGTGGGGGTATAAGGTTGTGAGAGTTATTGGGCCAATTATAGCTATTGTGATATCTTATAATTTTACATTTAAATATGATTATCTAATTCCAGGTTATAATATGAAAAGTGGTTTCTTAATGGATATATCTTATAAAATAGGTGTTCTTTTTGCAAAATACTTTAATTTAGTTACTCATGATTATGGAAGTAGGGCAATAAGTATATATAATGTATTATTATTTTTAATAATAGTTTTTATATTTTTATTATCAATGTTTATTTCTTTGAAAACTTATAAAAATAAGGATATAACTTAGGGGGAAATGCAATGGATAAAAAGTTTTTTAAAGTAAGTTTAGGAATTTTTATGTTTTTGTTTATCTCTCTCTTAGGATTTAAATTTCTATATGGTGATAGAAAATTATACTCTGATGGATCAATTAAGGTTCCAGAAGCTAGTATAAAATATTCAGGATTTGAAGAAGATGAAAATAATTATAAAATTAAAGTAAGTATAAAAAATAATAGCAAATATTATGGTAGTTTAAGAGATATTAAACTTAAGTTTCAAAATTATAGTTGGAATGTTACTTCTACTAATTCAGGACCTACATTTGGAGGCTATAAATTAGTAGAAAGAGAGTCTTTTGAGAATTATGAAGAAGAGAGAAAAGAATATAGTAGTCCTTTTTTTAATCCAAGTGAAGAAAAACTGTATGTTTTCGAAATTCCTAAAGGCTTAAGTTTTGATGAAAATGTTTTTGATACAAATAGAATGGGAATATATTATAGTATTGAGTATTTTAAGTATAGACCTAAAGAAAATGCGGTATCTGTTAATATTAATATGGAAGGTTCCGTAAAATTTATAGATAATTCAATAGAGCCCTATGAAATTAAATAATCCGTAAAAATAGCTGTCTATATGGCAGCTATTTTTACGGATTATTTAATGTTAACACATTAATCTATATTATTTATTATTCTTCTTGTTTTCGTTTTCATAAATATTTTCGTAAGCTTCTTGTTCTTGATTCATCTTCTTAACGATTTCCTCTGATTTTTCTCTTCTACATTTTTTGCTTAATGCACATGCAATTCCGTCCATATTTAACACCCCTTTATATGTTTTTTTATTTAAACTTATTATACTATATTATAATCAACAAATCAATAATTGTTATCAAATAGTAATAATTATTAATTTAACAATGCTGTTAATTATTAAACTAATAAATTTTCTTAAAAATTAGATTAATATAAATTATAATGCCTAAAAGCAAATAAAATATAAAAGTTAGTATAAAAGAATAGATATAAGATATATTATGCTCCATCAAATTGGAGAAAATAAATAAAAAAATAAGAATAGAAGTTAAATTATAGAAGAGCTTTTTCATAATTCCGAGGTACGAGGAATTATTTCCTTCAGTTTTTATAAAATGAGATAAATATTATGTTCTGGCGACTTGGAGCTTGCGAGGTCGCAAGGAATATAATATTTATCTCATTTGCATTCACTTTTTTAGGTGGGATTGCATACTTATAGAAAATTAAAGGAAATATTTATACCCTAAATATTTGTCATATATAAACATGCAGAATGAATATATTTTATAAAAAGGAGGGAGTCATTTTGGATTTCAAGGAATTTATAAAAAGTGATAGAGAAAGCAGAAACAGAGAAAAATTTGAAGGAATATTTCTGGATTATTTAGAGATAGTTAAGGCTAACCCAGATATAGCAAAGCTTTCACACGGACGAATCTATGACATGATAGTTAGTAAGGGAGTAGAAGTACTAAAAGGTGAAGAAAATCCTAAGGTTAAAAAAATATATGGCAATGATTCTATAAGAAAATATGGATTCTTTAAGGATGATTTCTTTGGTATTGATAAGATAATTATGAAGCTTGTAAACTACTTTCATTCAGCTTCTATGAATGGTGAAGAAGCTAGACAAGTATTATATTTAGTTGGACCAGTTGGTGCAGGAAAGTCATCTTTAGTTGAAGCTTTAAAGAGAGCTTTAGTAGAATGTGAGCCAATTTATTCCTTAAAGGGATGCCCTATGCATGAAGAGCCTCTACATTTAATACCAAGTCATTTAAGACCAGAATTTGAAAAATTATTAGGAACTAAAATAGAAGGAGATTTATGTCCAGTATGTAGATATAAATTATTAAATGATTATAATGGAGAATATGAAAATTTCCCAGTAGAGAAAAAAGAATTTTCCATTAGATCAAGAAAGGGAATTGGTGTAGTGCCACCAGTAGACCCAAATAATCAAGATACTTCTATTTTAACAGGGGCAATAGATATTTCTAAAATGGATATATATCCAGAAGATGACCCAAGAATTTTTTCATTAAATGGTGCCTTTAATGTTGGAAATAGAGGTTTAGTTGAATTTATAGAAGTATTTAAAAATGATGTTGAATATCTTCATACTATTATAACAGCCACTCAAGAAAAGTCTATTCCATCACCTGGAAAGGGTTCTATGATTTATTTTGATGGAGTTATAATTGCACACTCTAATGAGGCAGAATGGAATAAGTTTAAGTCAGATCACACTAACGAAGCTATATTAGATAGAATTGTAAAAATTGAAGTTCCATACTGCTTAGAGCTTGATGAAGAAGTGAAGATTTATAAAAAGATATTAAAGAAAAGTAATTTTAATGCTCATATAGCTCCACATACTATTGAAATTGCAGCTATGTTTGCCATTCTCTCAAGATTATCACCTTCATCTAAGGTAGATCCTATAACTAAGCTTAAGATATATAATGGAGAAGAAATAGTAGAAAAGGGTGGAACTAAGAGAATAGATATAAGTGAGCTTAGAGAAGAAGCAGGCTCTTATGAAGGCATGAAGGGAATTAGTACAAGATTTATTATAAAAGCAATAGATAATGCCTTATCTAGTTCAGAGCATAACTGTATTAATCCACTAAGTATAATGGAAAGCATAATTAAATCTGTTAAAGAGTTAGATATTGCTATAGAAGATAAGAAAAAGTATTTAGGCTTTATTCAAGATACTATAAGAAAAGAATATAACAAGATATTAGAAAAGGAAATTACTAAGGCATTTATTCATTCCTTTAGGGAACAAGCAGAAAGCCTTTTTGATAATTATATAGATAATGCAGAAGCTTTTGTTAATAAGAGTAAAATAAAGGATACCTCTACTGGAGAAGAATTAAATCCAGATGAAGAATTTATGAGAAGTATAGAAGAGCAAATTGGAGTTTCAGAAAATTCCTCCAAGGGCTTTAGAGCAGATGTAACTTCATATATGTTCTATTTAGTTAGAAATGGTAGCAAAATAGATTACTCTTCTTACGAACCTTTAAAGGAAGCAATAGAAAAGAAGCTTATGGCATCAGTCAAGGACTTATCTAGAATAATAACAAAGTCTAGAGTTAGAGATTCAGAACAAGCAGAAAAGTATAATTCTATGGTTGAGGAAATGCAAAATAATGGATATTGTCTACATTGTTGTGATGTAATACTTAAATACGCAGCAAACAACTTATGGAAGGATTGATATAATGGCAATCTTTAGAGACAATACAGATAATCCATTGGAGCATGATAGATCTATAGAAGATAGGAGAAGACATAGGCAACTAGTAGAAAAGTCTATAAAAGAAAACTTAGGAGATATACTTTCAGAAGAAAGCATAATAGGGGAAAGTAAAAATAAGAAGTTTAAGATTCCTATTAGGGGAATAAAGGAATACCAATTTGTCTTTGGTAAAAATAATAAAGGGGTTGCTACTGGAACTGGACAAGAAAAGCGTGGAGATAAACTTGGAGACGGTGGTAAAAATTCTGGAAATACAGGAAATAAAGGGGCAGGTAATTCCCCAGGGGAAGATGTATATGAGACTGAAATAACCTTAGAAGAGCTTATGGATTATATAGTAGAAGATTTAGAATTACCTAATTTAGATAGAAAGAAATATTCAGAAATAATAACAGAAAGTTCAGGGCGAAAGCGTGGGTATCAAAGATATGGAATAAATCCAAGGCTTGCAAAGAAAAAAACTGTTATTTCAAAGATATCAAGAAAGCAAGGCAAAAAAAGAGCATTAATTGAAGCGGGCATGGATAGTAAAATAACAAGATTTCCTTTTAAGGATGAAGATCTTAGATATCATAAGATAAAAAAGAAACCTAAGAAGGAAAGTAATGCAGTAATGATTTTTATTATGGATGTTTCAGGATCTATGGATAGTAGTAAAAAATACATGGCAAGATCATTATTTTTTGTTTTATCAAGGTTTATAAAAAGAAAATATACTAATATTTCTTTTGAATTTATATCTCATACAACTGTAGCAAAAGTAGTAAATGAATTTGAATTTTTTCATAAGGCGGAGTCAGGGGGAACCTATATTTCTAGTGGAATTAATGAAGCTCTAAAGTTAATTAGAGAAAAATATCCACCAGAAATGTGGAATATTTATCCTGTCTATGCTAGTGATGGGGATAACTGGAGCGAAGATAATGAAAGAGCTATGAAATCTGTAAGAGAATTATGTGATTTAAGTAATATGTTTGGATATGCTGAATTACTACCTTCTACTTATTCAACAACTATGTATTATAGATTTAATAAGGAAATAACCTGTAAAAACTTTGTATCTGTAATAGTTAAAGAGAAAAAGGATTTATGGATAGCTTTAAAGATAATGTTATCTAAGGAGCTAAAGGAGGAGTAAAGATGGAATACACTATTAGAACTTTAGAAGAATGGAATGAAATAATTGAAGATAAAGCAAGGGAGTTTGGACTTGATTTTTATCCTCAAGAATTTGAAATAATAGGTTTTAATGAAATGTTAGGATATGAAGCCTATTTAGGTATGCCTTCAAAATACCCTCATTGGAGCTATGGTAAGGCTTATGATAAAAATAAAACTTTGTATTCATTAAATATGACAGGGTTGCCCTATGAAATGGTAATAAACTCAGACCCTTGTCTTGGATATTTAATGAAGGAAAATACATTATTACTTCAGATATTAACCATGGCACATGTATATGGTCATAATGACTTTTTTGCAAATAATAGACTCTTTGTAGAAGGGACAAAAGCAAAAACAGTTATAGAGATGTTTAAGCTAGATGCAGAAATAATAAGGGGCTATATTAATGATCCAAGTATAGGATATGAAAGAGTAGAAAAGGTATTAGATGCAGCTCATGCAATAAGATATCAAATTCCTAGAACAATTGGAATTAAGGAATTATCTGAAGAAGAGCTTAGGAATAGTATTATTTCAGATTATAATTCTAAAAAAGAAAATAAAGGGATATTAGATGTGTATGAAGAAGTACCATTCCCAGATGTATCTAAGATTCCATTAGAACCTTCTGATGATTTATTAGGCTTTATTATAAAATATAGCTCCTTAGAGGAATGGGGAAAGAATATATTAAAAATAGTAAAAAGAGAAACAGAGTATTTTTTACCTCAAATTGAAACTAAGATAATGAATGAAGGATGGGCAAGCTTTTGGCATTATAATATATTAAAATCCTTAGATTTAGATGATGGACTTCATTTTGAATTTCTAAAAAGACATAATGATGTAGTTGCACCTATTTTAGGGGGACTAAATCCTTATTATATAGGATTTAATATTTTTCAAGATATAGAAAAGAGATATGGCAGGGAAAAATTATTTGAGGTCAGAAAAAATGAAAGAGATAGCTCCTTTATTAGAAGATATCTAACAAAGGAGCTTTGTCAGGAACTTAATTTATTTCAATATGCTAAGAAGAGTTTTGATTACATGGTAAAAGAAGTACCTGATGAAGAGGGTTGGAGAAAAATTAGAAATTATTTAGCAGATACTTGTGGTGTTGCATCAATTCCATATATAAGAGTTATTAATTTAAATAAAAGAGATTTAAGTTTGACTTTAGAGCATAATTTTGATGGAAGAGAACTAGAATTAACTTATGCTAAGGAAACCTTAAAGTATATACAAGATTTATGGGGACATAAGGTTATATTCTTAACTAAGAGTAAAGATGATAAATCTTTAGAAATAGTTTGTAATGAAGATAGGAATATATATATTAATTAGGAGTTCTTTTATTTCACAATTAAATAAACCCTGCATAATCTATAAATATATATAAATTTACAGGAGAATATTATGGATCTTAAAGGAAGTAAAACTGAACAAAATCTTTATAGAACCTTTGCAGGTGAATCTAGAGCTAGAACTAAATATAATTTATATGCTGAAAAGGCTAGAGTTGATGGATATCAATGGGTGGCAGAAATTTTTGATGAAACTGCACATAATGAATTAGCTCATGCAAGAGAAGTATTAGGTAGATATTTAAATTTAATTGGATGTACCAAAAATAACCTATTAGATAGTGTTTTAGGTGAAACTAATGAAACAGAAAATATATATAAAAAGTTCGAGGATGAAGCTAGAGCAGAAGGATTTAATGAAATAGCTGATTTCTATAAGGAACTTAGAGAAGTTGAAGAAGGTCATTCAAAGAGATTTAAGGAACTCTATGATAAGATTGAAGATGGAACAATGTTTAAGGGCCCAAAGAATTCTTTATGGGTATGTATGAATTGTGGATATATCCATGAAGGAGAAGAAGCTCCATTAGTTTGTCCATTATGTAAGTATCCAAGAGCATATTTTAAACCTTATTGTAAAGTTTCAAATGCTTAAGGAGGTAGCTTATGTTTATTTCAATACCAAGGGATTTTTTTGTTCCCGTAGTCTTTAGTGATGATTTTAGGTATAACAGTGAAAATGATTCTATGGAATATGATACGGATTTAAGAAATTCAAAGTACAATATTAATAGGAGAAGGCTACAGGATTTGGATTCTGTAGGAGATACAAGAGAAGATTCTGGATTTACTGCAGAGTATATGGAAGATTTAATTAACATAAATGATAAAAAAATAGAAGAACAAATTTTAAATTATTCAAAGAGTTTTATGAAATTTATAGAAGAACTTAAAAAGGCAAATTGCTTAGATAAAAATGGAGTTAACATTAGAACATTAATTAATTATTATGCTAAAAGTTTTAGAGAGCTTTATAATAATTATAAAAAGTTAATAACTAATGTTAGAATGCCTATTTCTTCCTCTGATGAGAATCAAATTATAGATAAGTATATAGGTAGCCTTGAAGATATATATAATAGAAATTTAAAAGAACTTAATTGCACAAATTTAAATTATGATTATATAGAGTCTACCTTAAATGAAATATTTGATAATGCAAGGGAAATTATAAAAGAGGAAATAAGAAATATAAATTGTGAATTAGTAAATGTAACAAGTACTTGTAAAAGTCCACAAGAAGTAGAAAATAAATTTAACAATGGAGAGAAAACTTATGATAAACTTGATAATGAGTTTGTTATGGAAATGAAAAAATAGGTAAATAAGCAGGTGAATTTATTGTCTTATAGAGGGCTAATAGATAATCAATATACTGATGTAAGTAACCTTACTACCTTATTAGGTACGTTAGTAAACTCCTACAGGTTATTAATAGGAGGTGCCTACGAACTTAATAATATATCTGAAGCTAAAAAAAGTGATGTTAAAGAAGCAGTTAAAAGAGCAGATAACTTAGGAGAAATAATAGATGAAATAATAAAGACTTTAGATGAATGTAATACATCCTATATTAAGTATTGTAAAATAAAGAAAAGCTTTATAGATGATAAAACTATTAAGGATAATATATTAACAGAAATTAATAATGAAATAGAATTTCAAAATTCTTCATCAAGGGAAGATGATGAGGATGATGAATTTTAATTATTTACAATTAAATGCTTGTAATTAAAAATGGGAAATAGGAGCTGTTTAACAGCTCCTATTTTTATATAAAAATAAATATTATACTTTCTTTAATTTAAATGTGCTCACCATAAGATAAGAACCTAATATTAATAAACCTATTGGAATTAATGGGCTTACTGCACGGTTAATTGTAAAAAATGCAAATATAGCAATAAAGCTTCCAGTAATAGTTATAGGTACTCCAGTAAATACTCCATCAAAAGTGGAAGTATTATATCTAGCTAGTCTGTAAGCTCCACAAATAGGGAAGGCTAATAAAACTATTGTACCGATTAGTCCTGCTGGACCTACATTTCTTAATTGATACATTAAAAACATTAATATAGATGGTGCAACACCAAAGGAAACAAGGTCTGCAAGGGAATCTAATTCCTTACCTAGTTCACTAGAAACATTTAACCATCTAGCTATTCGGCCATCATATCTATCTACAAGGGCTGCTATTAATATAAAAAAGCTAGCAAACAAATAATTTTCTTGGAAAGTGTATAAAATAGATATTATGCCGCATGATAAATTAATAAATGTAAAAATATTAGGAATACAACTTTTTCTCATATAATCACTCCTGATTTTAAGGTCGCTTTAAATTTTTGCCTTAATCTTATTATCAATGCAATATTATATCATAATTTTTACAAAAAGATAAGCTAATAAAAGATTTAAATAATTATTAATATAAAATTAAGATTTGCAATTAATAAATAATTTGATTTATATGAAAAATATAGTAGTATAGTAATATATTATATTGTAAACAAGTTTTTAGAAAGATATTTACTTTTATAAAATAAGGAGGGGTAAAGTGAAAAAGGTTAAATTTATCTATAACCCATATTCTGGAGAAAACGTAATATTAGATCATCTAGATAGTGTAATAAAAATTCATCAAGAAGCAGGATACACTATTGTCCCCTACAGAATAGACAAGGAAATGGATGTAATTAATGCTTTTAGTGACTTTAGAGATACAAATTATTATTATGTTTTAATTGCTGGTGGAGATGGAACTATAGATAATGTAGTTAATGCTATGACTAAGGCAGGGGTATCTGTTCCAATAGGTATATTACCAGTTGGTACTGCTAATGATTTTGGAAAATTCTTAGGAATGCCATCAGATATAACTAAAGCTTGCAGGCAAATTTTATCTTCAGAGGTTACTTCTGTAGATTTAGGAAGTATAAATGATAAGTATTTCGTTAATGTAGCAAGTACTGGATTATTTACTGATGTTTCTCAAAAAACAGATGTTAATTTAAAAAATACTATAGGAAAGTTAGCTTATTATTTAAAGGGATTAGAGGAATTACCTAACTTTAGAAAGCTTGAAATAAAAATTAGATCCAAAGAAATGGAGTATGAAGGTAATATGTACTTTATGCTTGTATTCAATGGACAAACGGCAGGAAATTTTAAACTTGCAACTAGAGCAAGTGCTACTGATGGATTATTAGATGTTATTATTTTTAAGGCTATTCCTATTATTGAACTTATACCATTATTTGTGAAGGTGTTAAAGGGCGAACATTTAGACTCTGATAATGTTATTTATTTTAAAACTAATAATATATATATTGAATCACATGAGGATATAGTAACTGACATAGATGGTGAAAAGGGACCAGATTTCCCTCTTAACATAAAATGTATAAAAGGTGGACTTAAAGTCTTAGGTGCAAAATAGTAAGATAATATATATGAATTTAATTCAAAGCTACTTAGGTAGCTTTTTTTTATTTATTTTGCATTTATAAGTTGCCTTTTTACTTGATTTTAATATAATATAATATTGAAGAGAATGTATAGTAATTTTAAAAAATAAAGTTTAAATAAGGAGTGAATTTAAATGGAGGGTGTCCCTCAGAGTAGTAATTTAATAAAACTGAATATTAGATTTTTAGAGGAGATAAGCTTCATTATAAATTAACATTCTTAAAGGTCTCCTCTAAAAAATGAGGAGGAAAAGACATGAAGAATATGAAAAAGCTATCAGTATTTTTATATACAAATATTCTTGGAAAAAAGATTTATGATGAGTTTGATGAAAGTATTGGCGAACTTAAGGATATTTATGTAACTACTGAAGATGGCTATCCTAGAGTAATTGGCTATAAAGTTAAACGTGATGGATCTACTTTTCATTATGAATTTAGAACTATTAACTTTTATCAACAAGAGGGTAATAGGATAAAAATAGTTACAAGAGGAAGTAAGGAAATACTACCAAGAACATATTCCTATTTATTATCTGAAAACTTATTAGATAAAAAAATAGTTGATATTAATGGAAAGCAAGTAGTAAGAGTTGATGATTTAAGAATAGCTGAAATTGCAGGTGAGTACAGAGTTATTGCAGTAGAAACAGGTCCTTTTGCAAGATTTAGAAGACTAAATTGTGCAAAGCTTGGAAGCTTTATCTATAAAATCTTAAGAAAAGATTATGAAGATAGAGTTTTAATGTGGGATGATGTTGAGTCTTTAGAAATGGTAAATAATAATTTACAAATTTCAGTTCCGTATAAGAAACTTTCAACACTTCATCCAGCTGATTTAGCAGATATTCTAGAAAACTTAGATGCAAGTTCAAGAAAGCAAGTATTTGAATCTTTAGATGAAGACTTAGCAGCAGATACATTGGAAGAAATAGAACCAGAATATAAAGGAAGTATAATAAAGGAATTAAGTGAAACTAAGGCAGCTGAACTTTTAGAAATAATGTCTAATGATGAAATTGCAGACGTATTAGATGAGTTAGACGATGAAGAAAGAGAAAAAATTCTTGTGAATTTAGAAAAAGAAGATGCTGATGAAGTTAAAGAAATATTAGAATATGAAGATGAAGCTGTAGGAAGTATAATGAGTACAGACTTTATTTCATTTAATTTAGATATAACTGTTGGAGAAATAATAGATATATTAAGAGAAATGGAAGAACTAGAAGAAGATGAACTTTATAGAATTTATATAACTGATGAAGAGGATGTAGTAATTGGATCTATTACACCAGCAGATTTAATTTTAAATAAACCAGATGTTAAAGTTAAGGATATAATGACAGAGGATATAGATGTTATAAGAAATGACGTAGATATAAGTGAAGCTATAGAACTTATAGCAAAATATGATTTATTGACAATACCAGTTATAGATGAGGAAAATAAGTTAATTGGAGCAGTAAATACTCATGATATAATAGATGAAATTTTATATCCAATATGGAAGAAAAAAATAAGATAAATAGTGACTGTTGACATTTATAATTTTAGTCATATAATATAAAATATAAAACTTAGTAAATTACTCGGAATTAAAAACTGTGAAAAAGAAAAGTAGTATAAAGGAAGGTTACAGAGAGAAAAGATAGATGAGAACTTTTTACCTATAATTTATATGAAGTGCCCTTTGGAGTTGAAGTTTGAAATAATAGTAGGACTATCCGGTATCATCCGTTATAATGAAATGTAATTTGTATTAAGAGTGAGATTAATTGCTTAATCTAATTAGAGTGGAACCACGGAGTTTACTTCGTCTCTATAAGGCTTAGAGACGAAGTTTTTTTGTTGTATTCTTAATTTTAACTCTTAGTAAGGTAATTTATTTAATTAGTATTTGGAGGAAAAATGATTTATAATAACACGTTAGAATTAATTGGTAACACACCTATATTGAAGCTTAATAATTTAGTTTCAAAAAATAGTGCGGAAGTTTATGTGAAATTAGAAAAGTATAACCTAGGGGGAAGTGTTAAGGATAGAGCTGCCTTAGGTATGATTGAAAAAGCAGAAAAAGAAGGTTTTTTAAAAGAAGGATCCATTATAGTTGAACCTACTAGTGGGAATACAGGAATAGCTTTAGCAATGATAGGAAGACTTAAAGGCTATAAAGTTGTAATTGTTATGCCAGATAGTATGTCTAAAGAAAGAAGAGATTTAATTAAGGCTTATGGAGCAGAGCTTATATTAACAGAAGGTTCCTTAGGAATGAATGGAGCCATAGAAAAGGCTAATGAGCTTTCTAAGAAAGCAAACTACTTTATGCCTCAGCAATTTGAAAATTTAGCTAATAGACAATATCATTATGATACTACTGCTGAAGAAATATATAATGACATAAAGGATTTAGATGTTTTTATAGCTGGAGTTGGTACTGGAGGAACAGTAACAGGAGTTGGACAAAAATTAAAAGAAAAAATAAATAATATAAAAATAGTTGCTGTTGAACCTAAAAAGTCACCAGTATTAAGTGGTGGAAGAGCAGGAGCTCATAAAATTCAAGGATTAGGTTCTGGTTTTATACCTGAAATTTATAATCCAGAAATTATTGATGAAGTAGTAAATGTTTCAGATGAAGATGCCTATAGGGTAACAAAATTAATATCTGAAAAAGAAGGGATATTACTTGGAATATCATCTGGAGCAGCTATTTATGTAGCTTTAGAAATGGCTAAGAAATTAGGAAAAGGTAAAAAGGTTTTAGCAATAGCACCAGATGGTGGAGAAAAATATATATCCATGGGTATTTATGATTAGCATTATCACTTAGAGGAGGAAAAGCTGTGTTTAAGAATTTAAAATATGATATAAATAATATATTAGAAAATGACCCAGCAGCAAGAAGTAAAATAGAAGTATTTTTATTATATCCTTGTATCCATGCATTAATAGCTTATAGAATATCACATTTTTTATATAATCATAAAAGATTTTTTTGTGCTAGATTAATTTCACAAATAGCTAGATTTATGACAGGTATAGAAATTCATCCAGGAGCAAAAATAGGAAAAGGGTTATTTATAGACCACGGAATGGGAGTAGTAATTGGAGAAACTAGTGAAATAGGAGATAATGTTACTATATACCATGGAGTTACCTTAGGTGGTACTGGAAAAGAAAAGGGCAAGAGACACCCCACAGTGGAAGATAATGTTATAATTGGAGCAGGTGCAAAGGTTCTTGGCCCAATAGTACTAAAAAAAGGAAGTAGAGTTGGAGCTAATACTGTGGTATTAAAGGATGTACCAAGTGATGCAACAGTTGTTGGATGTGCTGGAAGAAATATAATTAGAAATGTTAATGATATAATTGAAATAGTAGATGAAGATGGTAATAAGAAAACTATATATAATCACATGATTATTTAGAGGGATAATATTAGAGGGATAGTATGAAGAAAGAGGATATTATAAATTTTTGTAATTCACTAGGGATAGATACCTTAGGATTTATCAAATGTAGAAGGTTTGAAGAACTTGAAGCTTTCTTTTATGATAGAAAAGAAAAAGGTCTTGAAAATGAGTTTGAAGAAAGGGATATATCAAAGAGAGTAAATCCTTTTATTTATATGGAAGAGGGGAAGACTATTATATCAATAGCTTTCCCTTATCTTCATGATGTAAAATATTATGATAATGGTTTTTCAGTATATACTAGAGGAACTGATTATCATAGGGTAGTAAAGTTTTATTTAAATCAAATATGTGAATTTATTGAAAATGCTGGTGGAAAAGCTTTATCCTTTGTAGATAGTAATTTCTTACCTGAAAGACATATAGCTTATTTAGCAGGAGTAGGTTTTATTGGTAAAAATAACTTAATAATTACTAAGAAGTATGGTTCTTATGTATTTTTAGGTGAAATTATAACAGACTTAGAAATAGAAACTTCAGAGAAAAATTATAAGGAAATACAGGATTTTAAAGAGTGTGGAAGCTGTGAACTTTGCTATAAGAGTTGTCCTAGCAAAGCTATAAATCCTTATAAAAAGAATAGTAATATTTGTGTATCTTATTTTACTCAAAAGAAGGATTTAGATGATAAGCACATAAAATTATTAAAGGGAAGGGTATTTGGTTGTGATAGCTGTCAAAATTGTTGTCCATATAATGAAAATGCTGAATTCTCTAAAATTGAAGAGTTTTATCCCTTTGATTTTATGAATAATAATAATACTTTAGAATTAGTAAATGCAAGTACAAAGGAATTTAAAGAAACATTTTTCAGAACTTCTTGTGGGTGGAGAGGTAAAAATGTACTAAAGAGGAATGCTTTAATAAGAATTAATAATGATAAGGGAGATATAAGTGAAGTTAAAACAGATTCTCCTTATTTGAAAGATTATGTTGATAGACTTTTAAATAGTAATAAAATATAATTATAGATATATAAATTAGGAAGTGAGGGAGAATAATGTTATCACCAACATTAGTAAAGGTAATTAATGTATTACCAGAGTCATTAGTAGTAAAGATAACAAAAATCATTGTAAATAAGTATTTTAAAAAGTACGCGAATATAAAAGTAGAGGGCTTTGAAAAAATAGAAAATGTAGAAAGTCCTGTAATATTCATTTGCAATCACTTAAGTAATGCAGATGGGTTAGTTTTAGATAAGATTCTTAAAGAAAAATTTGATCCAACCTTTGTAGCAGGAGTTAAATTATCTAATGACCCCATAACAAGACTTGGAACTATGATAATTAAAAATGTTGGAATTAAACCAAATTCAGCAGATAAGGAAGCTATAACTAAGATGGTTAAACTAGTTAGAGGTGGAGAAAATCTTATGATTTTCCCAGAAGGAACTAGAAGTAGAACTGGAGCAATGATAGAAGGTAAAAAAGGGATATTATTAATAGCAAGACTTACTAAGGCGAAAATAATTCCAATTGGGATGACAGGAAGTGAAATTCTTCTTCCAATAAATAAAAATGGAGATATGGGTGGAGAAAAGTTTAATTATTCAGATATTAATATTAATTTTGGAGAACCTTTGTCATTACCAGCTAAAGAAAAAGATGAAGATAAACACGAATATGATGATAGATGTATGGAATACATAATGAAATCAATAGCAAACTTACTACCTGAAAAATACAGAGGAATATATAAGTAGGTGTTTTTATGAAAAAAAGAACTAAAGCTATTTTGGATATACTAAAAGAAGATTATCCAGATGCAAAATGTGAACTAAATCATGAATCTCCATTTCAGCTTTTAGTGGCAACAATACTTTCTGCTCAAACAACTGATAAGAAGGTAAATGAAGTTACTGAAACATTATTTAGAGATTATCCAGATTTAGATGCATTTTTGACTCTTTCAGTAGAAGAACTTGAAGAGAGAATTAAACAAATAGGATTATATAGAAGTAAAGCTAAAAATCTAATTATGATGTGTAATCAACTTAAGGAAAAGTTTAATGGAGAAGTTCCAAGAACTATGGAGGAAATTACTTCTTTAGCTGGTGCAGGGAGAAAAACTGCAAATGTAGTGTTATCAAATGCCTTTGGTGTTCCATCTATTGCAGTAGATACACATGTTTTTAGAGTATCAAATAGATTAGGAATGGCTGATTCTGATAATGTTTTAGAAGTTGAAAAGCAGCTTCAAAAGGAACTTCCAAAAAGAGAATGGAGTTTAACACATCATTTATTAATTTTTCATGGAAGAAGATGCTGCATTGCTAGAAATCCTAAATGTGAAATGTGTAATTTAACTAATTACTGTAAATATTATAAAGAAATTAAGAAAAAAGAAATTAAGAAGAAGTAGAATTCAGGCTAAGTTTAGCCTGAATTTTTAAATTATTTATTTAGTTATAAGATATTTGTAAGTTTTTAAAACTTTTATCATATTTTATATAGTGCTATAATTAATATGAAAAAATTTTTAGCAAATTTGTAATATTGGAGGACAGTATATGAAAGTTGGAATTTTAATGGGAGGAATATCTTCAGAAAGAGAAGTTTCATTAAATAGCGGAAAGTCTATGATGCAACATATCAATAAAGATAAGTATGAAGTTATTCCTGTTGTTATAGATAAGAAGGAAGAATTATTAGAAAAGGTTAAAGGCTTAGATTTTGCACTACTTGCATTACACGGTGAATTTGGAGAAGATGGAACAGTTCAAGCAGTACTTGATACTTTAGGAATTCCTTATTCAGGTTGTGATGCTTTAAGCAGCTCTCTTTGTATGGATAAGGATTTAACTAAGAGTGTATTAAAGGCTAAAGAAATTAGAACTGCAAAATGGTTAAATGTTTCTTCAGTAGATGAAATAGATTATGAAAAAATAGAAGAAATGGGATATCCAGTATTTATAAAGCCAACAAATGGTGGTTCAAGTGTTGCAACTTTTAAAATTACAAAAAAAGAAGATGTAGAGAATGCCGTTGTAGAAGGTTTAAAATGGGATAAAGAAGTTATGATAGAAGAGTTCATTAAGGGGGATGAAATTACATGCCCTGTATTTGATAATGAATTATTCCCAGTACTTGCTATAAAGGCAAAAACTGATTTTTATGATTATGAACAAAAGTATTCTGCAAATGGAGCGGAACATTATGCTATAGATTTAGAACCTAAGATATATGAAGAAGTTAAGAAAATGGCTTTAGATACCTATAAGGCTTTAAAGTGTTCAGTTTATTCTAGAATTGATATGATAATAACAGAAGATGGAACCCCTTATGTGCTAGAAGTAAATACATTACCTGGTATGACAGCAACTAGCCTTTTCCCTCAAAGTGCATCAGAAAAGGGCATAAGTTATCCAGAGTTTATAGATATGATAATTGAATATTCTTTAAAGAAAAATAAATAGATTAATTAAGGAAACCTAAGATGAAAAATAGAGGAACTAAAGAGTAATTTATTGGAATTTTCGACATATATTTATATAGTAAATTTACTAATTTTATTTTATATAGATGGGAGGAATTTTTGTGAATTTTATTTTTTTAGTTCTACTAGGATCAATTTTAGGTTTACTTTTTTGCGTTTACCAAGGAAAAATAGTTATGCAAGCAGATGAAGGTGAAGAAAAAGTAAAGAGTATTTCTGCTAAGATTAGAAAAGGTGCAAATGCATATTTGAAAAGACAATATAAGGGAGTTGCAATATTTTTTGTATTGATGTTTCTTATATTTTTAGTTATGAGCTTTTTTGGATATGTTTCAATTTTTGTTCCTTTTTCTTTTATTATTGGAGGATTCTTATCAGGTCTTACTGGGTTTATAGGTATGAGGGTGGCAACAAATGCTAATTCAAGAACTACTACAGCAGCTAAGAAAAGTTTAAATGGTGCATTAAAAATTTCTTTTAAAAGTGGTTCTATAATAGGTATTGTTGTTGTTTCGCTAGGATTACTATATATAGCAGCTGGATATGTATTTTTAGATTGGTATTATAGAGATTTAGCAGAAGCTGACAGATTACTACAAGTTACAAATAACATATTAACTTTCGGTATAGGAGCTTCATCAATGGCTTTATTTGCAAGAGTTGGTGGTGGTATTTTTACAAAGGCAGCAGATGTAGGAGCTGACTTAGTAGGAAAAGTAGAAGCTGGGATTCCAGAAGATGACCCTAGAAATCCAGCCGTTATTGCAGATAATGTTGGTGATAATGTTGGGGATGTAGCTGGAATGGGGGCAGACCTTTATGAATCATATGTAGGTTCATTAATATCATCTTGCGCTTTAGCAGTAGCAGCAGGGCTATCAAGAAATGGAGTAGCAGTTCCATTATTAGTTGCAACTTTAGGAGTAGTAGCTTCTATTTTCTCAAGTTTCTTTGTAAGCGCAAAAGAAGATGCAAGTCAAAAGAATCTTCTAAGTGCATTAAGAAGAGGAACATATATATCATCTATAATAGTTGCTGTAGGTTCTTTCTTTATTGTAAGATACCTTTTAGGTTCAGAAAACATAGGCGTTTACTTTAGTATTTTATCGGGACTTTTTGCAGGTATGTTAATAGGCTTCTTTACAGAATACTATACTTCAGATAGTTATAAACCTACTAAAAATTTAGCTGATATGAGTAAAACAGGACCAGCCACTATAATAATTGGAGGACTTTCCCTTGGAATGATGTCAACAGCTATTCCAGTTATAATAGTAGCTATATCAGTACTTATAAGCTTTAATTTATCAGGTGGAGGTAGTGATTTTAATTTAGGATTATATGGAATAGCAATATCAGCAGTTGGTATGCTATCTACTTTAGGAATTACTCTTGCAACAGATGCTTATGGCCCAATTGCAGATAATGCAGGAGGAATTGCAGAAATGTCTGAACAGGATCCAGAGGTTAGAAGAAGAACAGATGCCTTAGATTCCCTAGGAAATACAACTGCAGCAACAGGTAAGGGATTTGCTATAGGCTCAGCAGCACTTACAGCTTTAGCATTTATAGCTGCTTATAAAGATTCCATAGAAAATATAGTTAAAGGTGGAACAATAAATTTTGAATTTAATTTATCTATATTAAACCCACAAGTTCTTATAGGGTTATTTATAGGTGGAATGGTAACATTCCTATTCTCAGCAAAAACAATGGATGCAGTAGGGCGAGCTGCTTCAAAAATTGTTGTAGAAGTAAGAAGACAATTTAAAGAAATCCCAGGAATTATGGAAGGAAAGGGAGAACCAGATTACGAATCTTGCGTAGATATTTGTACAAGATCTGCTCAAAAAGAACTTATTACTATAGCAATAATAGCAATAGCAACACCTGTAATTGTTGGATTAATTTTAGGACCAAATGGAGTGGCAGGATTACTTGCAGGTGCAACAGTAACTGGATTTGCAATGGCAATTATGATGTCAAACTCAGGTGGAGCTTGGGACAATGCTAAAAAATATATTGAATCAGGAGTTCTTGGAGGAAAAGGTTCAGACTGCCATAAAGCAGCAGTAGTTGGTGATACAGTAGGAGACCCATTTAAAGACACAACTGGACCATCAATCAATATATTAATAAAATTAATGTCAATGGTTTCAATAGTATTTGGAGCACTAATTCTTGCTTTTGGAGCATTATAATATAAAAAATACTAGAATAAATAAAATGCTGTACTTTTAAAGTATGGCATTTTTTATATATAAAAGTACTATTACTATGTTTAAATGTATTAGTAAGTGGTACTAGTAATATATTTAAAGACTATAAGTGTATGTTTTAAAATGTTGTTGATATAAAATAGATTAATAGGCAACTTCATAGCTAGGAAAATCTTTAATTTTTATATAATTATTTTTTATATAATTATCTTTAAATAATTTAATTTGATTAAGTAAATAGGTTTTGTAATCATTCCTAAAATCTAAAATATGCCAATTAAGATAATTCTCTAAGTATTTTGTTGCAACTCCTCTAAATCTTATTAACCATTTCTTTATATTAAGAGAAAAACTGTGTATAAATATACTTTCACGTGGAAGATGTTTATTAATATTTATAAGTTCTTCTGGAGACTTAGTTGTAATTTTATTACTAATTACTTGTTGAACTAAATTCAATATTGAATTTTTAGATAATGGTAGAGTTGATGAATTATGTTTTTTAGCATAGACATCAAAATATCTATCATTATAGGCTGAGATAATTGAGTTTTTAGATATATTGTGTGAAAAATTTTTATTTATTGCTGGTAAAGAAATAGTGTATCTACTTATAGGTTTTGAAATAATTGTATTAGTACTATCCATTCCACAAGCTATAAATATATTGTCCTTTCTATTATATTTAGCATCTCTGTTACCTTTGAAGTTTTCTTTAATTATTATTTTGCTTACTTCCACATAATTTTCAAGGCACTTATTATTATTTTCTAATTGAGTAATTAAAATTTTATGTCTCCAAAAGAATGCTGTAGCCAAATTGATTTCTAATATTTTGGCGCACTCTCTAAGGGATTTTCCATTGTTCATTAATATTACATATTTAAGCCAAAGATCTATTGATTTTTTTGAATTATAAAATAAGGTGTTAGTTTTTGAGGAAAAAGTTTTTTTGCAATGCTCATTTATACATCTAAATCTTTGGATTCCTTTATATTTTCCATACTTTATAAAACTTTTACCATTACAATGTGGACAACTATTAACTTTTACATCTTTTAAAATATCAATTAACGTTAAGGTGTCTTGATATTTAGTTACTATATTAAGTTCATTTTCACTATAATTATAATTTATTGTATCTATATTCCATAATAATGACATAGTAATCTCCTTTATAAAAAATGCTCTATCTAATGTTTGAATTATAGACATAAATAGTAAATAATATAACGAGAAATTTATAGATAACAACAACTTTTTAAAACAGAGTATGAGCCTTTTTGAGTATTACACCAAGAGGCTCAATTAGATTATAAATTTTACTAAAATACAATAAATTTCAGCTGTATTAAGCTTTTCTTAAGAAAATTTTATGTTTATTATTAAGATATATATTTTAAAATATAAATATAAGTTTAGAGTATGGTAAACTTATATTTAGAACAGAAGGGGAGTGGATATTGTGAGTAAAGAAAGAATATTAATAGTTGATGATGAGAAAGAAATAAGAGATTTAATAGATATATATTTAAAGGGTGAGGATTACGAAACTTTAAAGGCTGAAAATGGAGAAGAAGCATTAGAAATTTTAGAAAATAATAATGTAGATTTAATAATTTTAGATATAATGATGCCTAAGGTTAATGGTATAGAAGCATGTTTGAAAATTAGGGAACAAAGGGAAATGCCAATAATTATGCTTTCAGCTAAGTCAGAAGATATGGATAAGATTTTAGGACTAAATACTGGAGCAGATGATTATTTAACAAAACCTTTTAATCCATTGGAGCTAGTAGCTAGAGTAAAGTCTCAGCTTAGAAGATATAAAAGATTTAACAAGATAACATCTGAAGCAGAAAGTCAAAAGCAACAAGAAAACATACTAGAAATAGATGAACTGACTGTTAATTTGGAAACTCATGAGGTATTTAAAGATGGAGAAGAGATAAAGCTTACTCCAACTGAGTTTGATATATTAGTTTTACTTGGAGAAAATAGGGGAAAGGTATTTAGCATAGAAAATATATATAATAGTGTTTGGAAACAAGATTTTATGCAGTCTGACAATACAGTTATGGTACATATAAGAAAAGTTAGAGAGAAAATTGAGGAAGATCCTAGAAAACCTAAATATATCAAGACTGTATGGGGGGTAGGATATAAAATTGATAGGTAAACAAAAGGAAAAGAAGGAAAAAATAAAGAAGGAAAGGGTTGGAATAATAAAAAGGTTAAAAGATTTAGCAATAAGAATATTTTATAAATTCTATAATTCTAGGATTGGAAGTATTATTAAAAAAACTTTAGAGTGGTTATTAAAAAATATAGAAAAAAGCATTCGATTTGAACTTATGGTAGTTTTTGCAATATGTTTTGTTGCTGCATTTTTATTTTATGGCTTTGCTAATAATATACTTGCCCAAAATAGAACAGTTACTAAGATTCAGTACGATGCAGAAGATATACAGTATAAAGCTAATTCTGTTGCTAGGGAATTAATTTCTAATGATAGTTATTATAATGATAATACTGAATCTTATGGAATAAAAGGTTTAGATGATAAAGAAGCTATAATGGAAGTATTAAATAGATTTAATAATGGAAAAGCAAAAATATATTTAACTGATTTAGATGGGAACATTCTTTATAATATTAATGGAGATGGTCAGAATAAGCTAGATATATATACTATTTTAGATAAAAGTAACATTACTCAAGATGAGGGGGCAGAAAGAACTTATCTTTATCCAGTTAATATAAATGGAGATAGAGCTTATCTTATTTACTTTGAATCTCCTATACCTTATCTTTCATATGAATATTTCATTGATACAAATTCATTTTTAGCACTTATTCTATCTGTAATTGTGTTTATTTCTATATTTATAATAATTACTAATAAGAAAATGAAGTATATAGAAGAAATAGCAGCAGGAGTTAGAATGATTTCTAGTGGAGATTTATCTTATAGAGTTGAAGAAAAAGGTAAGGACGAAATTAAAAATTTAGCAGAGAATATTAATAATATGGCATCAGAAATACAAGAAAGAATGGAAGCAGAAAGAAGATCAGAAAAAACAAAAAGCGAACTTATAACAAATGTTTCTCATGATTTAAGAACGCCTCTTACTTCAGTAATGGGGTATATAGGATTAATTAAAGATGGTAAGTATCAAAATTCAGATATGATGAAAGAATATTTAGATATTGCTTTTAATAAATCAAATCAATTAAAAGAGTTAATTGAAGATTTATTTGAATACACTAAAATTAATAATCAAGGAATTGTATTAGAGAAGAATAAAGTAAATATAGTTGAATTTTTATCTCAAATTATAGAAGAATATATTCCTATATTTGAAGAAAATGAAATAGAGGTAGATAAGAAATTTGTAGATGAAAAATCTATAGTAGAAATTGATGCAAGTAAAATGGTTAGGGTTTTCGAAAATTTATTTTCTAATGCTATTAAATACTCTTATAAACCAGGTAAAGTAACAGTATCTACATTTGAAAGCGAAGGCTATGTTACTATAGTTATTAAAAATAAGGGCGAAAGTATTCCAAAGGAAAAGGTTGAAAGATTATTTGATAGATTTTATAGGGTTGATGAAGCGAGAAATTCTAATGTTAAGGGAAGTGGCCTTGGACTTGCAATATCAAAAAATATAATAAATCTACATGAAGGAGAAATTTGGGCTGAGTCTGTAGGTAATGATATAGGTTTCTATATAAAGTTAAAATCCATTAATTAAAGATTAAAGTAACCTTTTTGAAAGATAGTTAATAAATTGATATAGAGATTATTTTTCTTGGAGGAAAAATGCAAAATAAAAATCCTAACAGTACTTTTGGAATAGACATAAATGAATATACTCAAAATGTTAATTTTCAAACCTTAGCAAGGACTATTGACTTTTTATATCTAAGATCTTCAGGTTCTGGCTCTGGAAGGTTTAGAGTAGATAAAAAGTTTTTGGAATATGCTAAAGCAGCAAGAAATTATGGAATACCAGTAGGAGCCTATCACTTCGGGGTACCTTCTTATGATTTAACTACTGCCGATTCACAATGTAATGATTTTATTAACATATTGCAGGAGGGCTTTGGAAATAAGAATTATGGTGATTTATTGCCAGTATTAGATATAGAAGTTCCTGTAGATAATAAAATAAGTACAAAGGCGCTAATAGATTGGATAGAACGATTTAGAAAATGTTTTGAGAAAAAAACCAGAAGAAGATTAATGTTATACACAGGAGCATTTTTTATTGAATTTTATAATGATTTTAAATTGCCAGATGGAAGTCAACCTTTAAAGAGTATGCCATTATGGATTGCTATGTACACTAATATAGAAATAAATCCAGAATATCCACCAAACTTAGGAGGTTGGACTAGGTGGAGAATATGGCAATTTAGTGAAGGTGAAGTGGTTCAAGGAGTTGGAAATCCTGTAGATGCAAACTGGGGACCAGATAGTTTAGATGAATTGATGCAACCAAAACAAGTTAGCAATTTGAAAGCTGTAAAAGAAGGCGGTATGTTAAAGGTAACTTGGAATAAAAATACTGATTCAGATCTTTTAGGATATAATATATTTGCTAATGGTTATTGGATTGGAACTGTAGATAAAAATGATACTAGCTTTGAAATTAGTTTATCTGAATTGCCAGTTAAGACAAATGTACCAATAACTATATCTATAGAAGCTTTTGATTATGATGGAGAAACATCTCAAGTAAGAAGTAAAGTAACTGTATAATTTTAATTTGAAAAAGATGATAATTCTGAGTTAATAGAATTTTCATCTTTTTTAATGTGCTTATAAACATTGGTAATCATTGCATATAAAAAAATAAATAATATTATTAGATTTATATTAAATTTGATTAAAAAATATAATATAATAGTATAGACATATGAATTGTTAGGGCGAGTTAGAAAGGAGTGGGGCAGGTGAAAAAAATAAATAAAAATACATTAATAGCTGCAGGTGTTATAATTGTTTTAGTTATTGTAGGAATTATAGGATATGTTTTTTCAGTTAATAAAAAAGTTGCAGCTTGGGAAAATAAAATTTATCCAGAAGTTAGTGTCTATGGTGTAAACATAGGTGGATTAAATAAAGAAGAAGCTATAAAGGTATTAGAAGAAAAGCTACCAAATTTAATTGTGGACAAGAAGTTAACTGTTTTAGCTGCTGATAAAACTTTAGAACTAAGTTATGATACATTAAATTTAAGTTATGATGTTGAATCAGTGGTAGATGAAGCAGTAGCCTATGGAAAAGACAAGGGAATCATTGCTAAAAATTCTTTAATAAATGAGAAAAAGTCTATAGAATTAAATCCTAAGGTAAATTTTGATGAAGAAGCTTTAGTAGCTTTTGAAAATAAGGTCTTAGAAGAAGTTAATATTGAACCAAAAAATGCATCAATAAATGTTAATTCAGGTAATATTTCAATTGTTCCTGAAGAAGCAGGTAAAACTATAGATAAAGAGGAGCTTCATAATAAATTAGTAGAAAGCATTAACGGAAATCCAAGTAATGACATAGAACTTACTTTTGAATTAAAGGATCAAGAAGCTAATATTAAATCAACTGATTTAGAAAGTATAACAGGAAAAATTAGTGAATATAGTAGCCATTATAACAATACTGGTGATGGTAGAGTTAGAAATATGGAAATAGCTGCTGGAACAATTAATGGAACTATAGTTATGCCAGGTGAAGAATTTAGTTATAATGCCTTAATAGGCGATACAACTCCAGATAAAGGATATGCAAAAGCTAATACTTATGTAGGAAATGAAATAGTTCCTGATTATGGCGGAGGTATTTGCCAAGTATCAACAACTTTATATAGAGCTGTTATGAGAGCTAATATTAGATCTACTGAAAGAATGAATCACTCATTAACAGTTTCATATTCTGAACCAGGTTTAGATGCTACAGTTGCTAATGGAGTAGTAGATTATAAGTTTGTAAATACTTATGATTTTCCAATATATATTCAAGGCTATGTTAGTGGTGGAATAGTAAACTTTACTATATACGGTAATGTTGAAGCTATGGGTAATAAAACATATGAACTTGTAAATGAAGTTCACGAAAAGTATGAACCTAACAAGAAATATGAAGATGACCCAACTATGGAAGAAGGAACAGAAAAAGTAGTATCATATGGTATGCCAGGTTATAAAGCAAGCTCTTATCAAGTTACTTATGAAAATGGAGTTGAAGTAAATAGAGAGTTTATTGCTACTGATATTTACTTAACAACTGATACTGTTGTTAAGAAAGGTACTAAGAAAAAGGAAGAGCCTAAGAAGGAAGAACCTAAAAAAGAGGAACCTAAAAAAGAGGAACCTAAACAAGAAGAGAATCAAACTCAAAAGCCTCAAGACTCAAATAATAACAGTGAAAAACCAAATGAACAAACTACTAATGAAACTGAAAACAAACCAAATCAATAATAAGAATTTTAATAAAAAACATTTTACTTTTTGTAAAATGTTTTTTATTTTTATTTTTATTTATACTTAAGATTATTGTCGGATACTTTTGTAAATGATATTATATAATATATTAAATTATCAAAGGAGTTTTTTATGACATACAAAATGGTCTGTATAGATATGGATGGAACTTTACTTGGTAAGGGAAGAAAAGTATCTAAGGAAAGTAAGGAAGTTATAAAAAAGATACATGATAAAGGTGTTGAAATAGTAGTAACAACAGGAAGAATATATAATAATGCAGCATATTATTCACATCTTTTAGGAGTGAAATCACCTGTCATTGCTGCCAATGGAGCAGTTGTTATGGATAAGCATAATAATAGGGTAATATATGAGAATACCATAGAGACAGAAGTATGTGTAAAACTTATTGAACTTCTATATAAGATGGGGTTTTTCTTTCATTTTTATACACTAGACAGTATTTATTGTGGAGATAAAATAACTAAATTAGCTACTGAGATATATATGACTAAACAAGTAGGTTTCGAAAATTTAAAAATTAAATATCATATTATAAATAATTTAGAGGAATGGAAAAAATTCTTTAAAAGAACTAATGGACAAATTACAAAATGTATAGCTTTTTCACCAAAACCTAGTAAAGTTGTAGCTTTAAAAAAGGAGCTTAAAGATATGGAAGACATTGTTTATTTTGGTTCTGGATTAAGAAGTGTAGAAATTAATAATAGAGGTGTGTCTAAAGGTAGAGCAGTAAAAGCCCTTGCTGATTATTATGGATTCACAAGAGAAGAAATAGTATGCATAGGGGATAATGAAAATGATATATCAATGATTGAGTATGCTGGTCTTGGAGTTGCAATGGGAAATGCTATAGATGAAGTTAAGGCTCTAGCAGATTATATCACAGATACTAATAAAGAAAATGGAGTTGCAAAAGCAATAAAGAAAATTTTCAATGTATAAATACTAGTATAGATGATTTTATTTATAAGCATAATATATAAGAGGTGATATCTCAGCTACATCCGATCCAATTCCAGTGGAAAGATATACTCATGGATTAAGTAAAGCTATAGAGGCATTTGGTGAATTTGAACACACAAGATTTAGATTTGTAAGCAAATATTCTGATGTAGAGCCTTTCATAGGATTAAACCATAATAATCATACAGAAATTAGATTTAGTATAAATTCACAAGAAATAATAAAAAAATACGAACATGGAACTGATAGTGCAGAGAAAAGAATAGAAGCTGCAAAAAAAGTAAAAAAAGATGGATATAAAATAGGTTTTCTAATAGCCCCTGTATTTATATATGAAGGTTGGAAAGAGGATTATAATAAATTATTAGATAAGGTTAAAGAAGAGTTTAAGGGAGAAAAAATAACTTTTGAAATAATAACTCATAGATTTACAGATAGAGCAAAAAACAATATTCTTACTATATATAAAGAGTCTACATTACCAATGAAAGAAGAAGATAGAAAATTTAAATATGGGCAATTTGGATATGGGAAATATATATATAAAGATGATGATATGAAAGAAATAAAAGAATTTTTCACAGAAAGATTAAGTATGGATTTTGGAGAAAAAAGTATTTTATATATTGTATAAAAACTATTTTATAAAATAATATGTTAATAATTAATAAATGACTTTGACTAATGGGTTCCCATATAGTATTATTTTTAATAGGTGTTAAATAAGTAAGGTTATAAGATCTTACTTTTTTGTTGGAGGTCAATAAAATGAATTTAAATATAGTTTTATATCAACCAGAAATCCCACAAAATACAGGGAATATTGCAAGAACTTGTGTTTTAACTAATTCAACCTTGCATTTAATTAAACCCATGAAGTTTAAGATTGATGATAAACAAGTGAAAAGAGCCGGATTAGATTATTGGAGCGAACTAAAACTTGAAATGCATGAAAGTTATGAAGATTTTATGAAAAAGTACGGAGATAAAAAAATATACTTAGCAACCACTCATGGTGGTGAGCATTATGATGAAGTTTCCTTTAAAGAAGGAGATTTTATAATGTTTGGTAGAGAATCAGCAGGTGTTCCAGAAGAAGTGCATAAGGCACATGAAGGAATAAGAATTCCAATGATTAAAACAAGCACAAGAAGCTTAAATCTTTCGAATACTGTAGCAATAATTGCTTATGAAGCCTTAAGACAAATTGGTTTTCCTGAAATGAAATAATTAGGGGGAATAAGAATGAAAAAAATTAAAATTTTAACAGATAGTTGTTTAGATCTTCCAGATGAGTTAATTAAAGAAAATAATATTGATATTTTACCACTTCTAATTAACTTTGGAGATAAGAGTTATTTAGATAGAAATGAAATAGATTTAAAGACAATGTTAGAAAAGATTGATAACGAGGGAGTTATACCAACTACTGCACAAGTTACACCAAATAGATTTGAAGAATACTTTAGAAAAGCTTTAGATGAAGGATATGAAGTAGTTGTGCTACTTATGTCTTCAAACATGAGTGGAACATATAATTCAGCATGTATAGCTAAGGAAATGGTAGAATCTGATGATATAACTTTAATAGATACTCAAGTTGTAACGTCAGCTCAAGGTTTTTTTGTGCTAAAGGCATGTGAACTTAGAGATAAGGGTTTAAGTCCAAAAGAAATAAAAAGAGAAATAGAAAATTTGATACCTAAGATGAATGCATCTTTATGTTTTGAATCATTAGAGAATCTAGTTAGAGGCGGAAGAATATCTAAGACTGCAGGTGTAATTGGAAATGCTTTAGGTCTTAGAGTTATAGTTGGCTTTGAAAATGGAATGATGATAGCTAAAGATAAAGTAAGGGGTAATAAAAAGGTTATTAAAAAAATAATTTCTGAATACGAAAATTCTAATGCTGACAAAGATGAATATGTTATGCTAACAGAAATAGAGAGCCCAGAAATTAAAGGTGAACTTAAAAAGTACTTAGATGAAAATAATATTAAACATATAGAAACTACGCCAGGTTGTACCGTTGGTATCCATTCTGGAGTTGGAGCATGTGGATTATTTTTTGTAACTAAATAATTAGAAATTATATTTATTTATATTAATAAGAATTAAGATTTAATTGGGAATTATAGTAAAGAGCTACTTAGGTAGCTCTTTATTTTTATATGAAAATAAAAAAGTTTCCATCCTAATATAACGTTTACTTAAAGATTGTGATATTATTAAGTAAAAGGATTATACTGACGATACAGTTATAGTTTAGTGAATGAAGGTGATACTTATGAAATTAGATTTTAATTTAAATCTTGCTCAAGAACAAAGGTTAATAATGACTCAGCAAATGCAACTTTCCATAAAGTTATTACAAATGTCAACCTACGATTTAAGAGAATATATTGAAAATGAATTTTTAGAAAATCCAATTCTTGAAGGGGATTTTGATTTTGTTCAAGAAGATAAAAAATATGAAGACAAAATTGATTATAAAGAAATGATTAAGTATTTAGAGTTTGACAATTATGGATCACAAAGTTATGGAGAGTACAATAAAGAGGATGATGTTTCGCCCTTTAATTTTATTTCAGATAAGGAATCCCTTACTGAATATTTAAAAGAACAACTAATTGAAAGTGAAGAGGATGAATATAAGAAGGCTATTGTATCATATATGATAGAAAGTTTAGACAATAAGGGATATCTGGACATGCCTTTAGAAGAAATATGCAAGGAACTTAATATTTCTTTAGAATTAGGAAAAGAAGCTTTAGAGATACTTCAAGATTTGGAGCCAGATGGAATAGGAGCAAGAGATTTAAAGGAATGCCTAAAGATACAGCTAATAAAAAAGGGAATATTAGATGATAATTTAGAAATTATAATAGATGAGTATCTAGATTTAATTGCAGATAATAAATTTAATGTAATAGCTAAAAATTTAAAAATAACACCTAAAGAAGCTCAAGATTTAGGGGACATAATAAAGAAATTAGAACCAAAACCTTCAAGAGGTTTTTATACAGGTGATGATGTTAAATATATAATTCCTGATGCAGCCATTAGAAAAATTGATGGTGAGTATTTTGTTATTATGAATGAAGGCGTCATACCAAGATTATCTATTAGTAATATTTATAAAGAAGCCTTAAATAATAAAGATGATAAAACTACTGAAAATTATGTAAAAGAAAAATTAAGTAGCGCAATGTTTTTAATTAAAAGTATTGAGCAAAGAAAAAGCACTTTGCTAAGAATACTGGAAAAGGTTGTAGAAAATCAAAAAGATTATTTCGATAAAGGACAAAAATATTTAAAACCAATGACCATGAAGGATATGGCAGACACACTAGGAATTCATGAATCTACAGTTAGTAGAGCTATAAAGGACAAGTATATATTAACTAGTTTTGGAACAGTAAAAATAAAAGATTTATTTACCATAGGATTAAGTGTAAATAAAAGTGATGGAGAAGAAATTGCAGTAATAAATATTAAAAAGCAAATAAAGGAAATTATTGATGAAGAAGATAAGAAAAAGCCACTATCAGATCAAGCAATATGCGATAAACTAAATGAGAGAAACTTAAATATATCAAGACGAACAGTTGCTAAATATAGAGAAGAGCTTGAAATAAAATCTTCTGGTAAAAGAAAAAGAATAGAATAAAAAACATACAAAAGAGGAAAGTTAAATGTATAAAATAATTTTATAAAAACTTTCCTCTTTACAGGTAATATAATAAAATTTTGTAAAAACTTTTGGGAAAATTTTAAGAAAATGCTTTTAAATTTCATAGAAGTGTTTTATAATAATATTTGTGGGACATTTTAATAATGTGCGGGACTTTTTTAGACCAAAGGAGGGTTGACTGTGCAGGAAATATTGTCTTTAGAAAAAAAAATAGTTCCTGAACTTGTAGAAGTCCTTGATAAAAGATATAGTATTCTTAGGACTATATATTACAATCAGCCAATCGGAAGACGAGTTTTAGCAAATCATTTAGATTTAAGTGAGAGAATAGTAAGAAGTGAAATAAATTTCTTAAAATCTCAAAATCTAATTGAAATCAATACTCCGGGGATGACAGTAACAGAAGAAGGACAAGAAGTTGTAGACAGATTAAAAGATTTTATACATGAAATAAAGGGATTATCAGATATAGAAGAAAATATAAAATCTTTCCTTGGATTAAAAGATGTAGTAATTGTTCCAGGAGATGTAAAGAAAAATAAGACCATATTAAAAGACCTTGGTAAAGCAACAGCAAATTACTTAAAAACTATAATTAGAGATAATAATATAATAGCAATAACAGGTGGAAACACCATTAAGGAATTTGTGGAAGCTGTACCTAAAATGAGCTATCTTTCAAACATACTAGTACTTCCTGCAAGAGGTGGTATGGGAAGAAAGGTTGAAATACAGGCAAATACGTTGGCTGCATCTCTAGCACAAAAATTAAATGGTTCTTATAAATTGCTTCATATTCCAGAGAATCTTAGTTTAAATCTTTTAGATACCTTATTAAAAGAAAAGGAAATAAAAGAAGTAATAGATAATATACACAAAGCAGATATCTTAATATATGGTATTGGTGAAGCTTTAGTAATGGCAGAAAAAAGAGATGTTTCAAGTGAAGAATATAATAAATTAAAATCTCTTGGAGCTGTTGGTGAAGCCTTTGGATGTTATTTTAATAAAGATTCACAGGTTGTATCAGAAAATACTTCTATTGGAATAAATATTAATGAAGCAAGAAAAATTAACACACATATTGCTGTTGCAGCTGGGGAAAATAAAGTTGATGCTATTATTGCAACAATGATGAATAATCATAATGCAGTTTTAGTAACAGATGAAGCAGCTGGCAGAAAGATTGTGGAATATATTAAAGAACACAATAAATAAGCTTAAAATTTTTAAAATTTTAAATATAACTATTTTTAGGAGGTAATTGCAAATGGTAAATGTAGCAATTAATGGTTTTGGAAGAATAGGAAGATTAGCATTAAGATTAATGATTGAAAACCCAGAATTCAATGTGGTAGCAATCAATGACTTAACTGATGCTAAGACTTTAGCTCACTTATTTAAATATGACTCTTCACAAGGAAGATTCAACGGAGAAATCGAAGTTAAAGAAGGAGCTTTCGTAGTTAACGGAAAAGAAATAAAAGTTACTGCAGAAAGAAATCCTGCTGACTTACCATGGAAAGAATTAAATGTTGACGTAGTTTTAGAATGTACTGGATTCTTTACTTCTCAAGAAAAAGCAGGTTTACATTTAGAAGCTGGTGCTAAGAAGGTTGTTATATCAGCTCCTGCAACTGGAGATATAAAGACAGTAGTATACAACGTAAATAATAATATATTAGATGGTACAGAAACAGTTGTTTCAGGTGCTTCATGTACTACAAACTGCTTAGCTCCAATGGCTAAAGTATTAAACGATAAGTTCGGAATCCAAAAAGGATTCATGACAACTATCCACGCTTACACTAATGACCAAAACACATTAGATGGTCCTCACGGAAAAGGCGATTTAAGAAGAGGTAGAGCTGCTGCTGCAAACATCGTTCCTAACTCAACTGGAGCTGCTAAAGCAATTGGTTTAGTTATTCCAGAATTAAAAGGAAAATTAGATGGTGGTGCTCAAAGAGTTCCAGTTGTTACTGGTTCATTAACTGAATTAGTTGTTACTTTAGATAAGAAAGCAACTGTTGAAGAAATAAACGCTGCTATGAAGGCTGCTGCTAACGAATCATTTGGTTACACTGAAGATGAAATAGTTTCATCAGACGTAATCGGAATCACTTATGGTTCATTATTCGATGCAACTCAAACAAAGGTTATGACAGTTGGAGATGAGCAATTAGTTAAAGTTGCTGCTTGGTACGACAATGAAATGTCATACACTAACCAATTAATCAGAACTTTAAAATACTTCGTAACTAGATAATTAAATAGTTAAGTAAATATTTTAATTTAGGAAATAAAATTTGGTCTGGTTTTATAGAAAATCTATGAGGCCAGGCCAATTTTAAATTAATCAAATAATTTCGGTTTTTATAAATATAAAAATAAATTATGAGGTGAAATAAATGAGCTTTAATAAAAAAACTATCGAAGATATAGATGTTAAAGGTAAAAAAGTTTTAGTAAGATGTGACTTCAATGTTCCACTAAAGGATGGAGTTATAACTGACGAAAACAGATTAAATGGTGCATTACCAACAATTAATTACTTAATAAATAATGGCGCAAAAGTTATTCTTTGCTCACACTTAGGAAAAGACGCATCAAAATCATTAGCACCAGTTGCTAAGAGATTAAGCGAAATGTTAAACAAAGAAGTAGTATTTGCAAGAGATGAAGAAGTGGTAGGAGCAAATGCTAGAGCTGCTGTAGAAGCAATGAAAGATGGAGATGTTGTATTATTAGAAAATACAAGATGCAGAAAAGAAGAAACTAAGAATGTAGAAGAATTCTCAAAAGAATTAGCTTCATTAGCTGATATATTTGTAAATGACGCTTTTGGTACAGCTCACAGAGCACACTGTTCAACAGTTGGTGTTACTGAATTCGTAGATACAGCTGTATGTGGATACTTAATTCAAAAGGAATTAAAGTTCTTAGGAGAAGCTGTTAACAATCCAGTTAGACCATTCGTTGCTATATTAGGTGGAGCTAAGGTTTCAGATAAGATAGCTGTTATCAACAACTTATTAGAAAAAGTTGATACATTAATAATCGGTGGTGGAATGGCTTACACATTCTTAAAGGCTCAAGGATACGAAGTTGGATCATCTTTAGTAGAAGCTGATAGAATAGAATACGCTAAAGAAATGATTGAAAAGGCAGCTGAAAAGGGAGTTAAATTCTTATTACCAGTTGACCACAGAGTTGCTACAGAATTCAAAGATGTAGAACCAGTAATCACTGAAGATCAAAACATACCAGCAGGAAGCATGGGATTAGATATCGGACCTAAGACTGAAACTTTATATGCTGATGCAATTAAAGATGCTAAAACAGTTATATGGAACGGACCAATGGGAGTATTCGAATTCGAAAACTTCAATAAAGGAACAATTGCAGTTGCTAAGGCTATGGCTGATGCAGATGCTACAACAGTTATCGGTGGAGGAGACTCAGCTGCAGCTGTTAATATCTTAGGATTTGGAGATAAGATGACTCACATCTCAACAGGTGGTGGAGCTTCTCTAGAATTCTTAGAAGGTAAGGCTTTACCAGGAATAGAAGCATTAAACAACAAATAAAACAAGTTTATTTGTTGAATGAAAAAATGAAAATTCTAGCTAAAAGTTACACTTTTAGCTAGAATGAAAGAATTAAGGAGATAGTCCAGCGTAGCTGTACTATGAAATTAAAGAATGAAAAAAATGAAAATTACAATTTAAAGTTAAACTTTTAATTGTAAATGAAAGAATTATGGAAATAATCCAGTTAAATGGATTAATAAATTTATAGTTATTCAACTTTAGTTGAATAACTACCTTAATTTTTTCATTCTTTCATTTCTTCATTCTTCCAATTAAAAAATATGAGGTGATTTAGATGAGAAAACCAATAATAGCTGGAAACTGGAAGATGCATTACACTCCAGCAGAAGCTGTAAAAGTTGTAGAAGAATTAAAGCCATTAGTAGCTAATGCTACATGTGATGTTGTAGTATGTCCTACTTTTGTTTGTTTAGATGCTGTATTAAAAGCAGTTGAAGGATCAAATATAAAAGTTGCTGCTCAAAACATGCACTTTGAAGAAAAAGGAGCTTTCACAGGAGAAGTTGCTCCAGGAATGTTAGAAGCTATGGGAGTTAGCTATGTTGTATTAGGACATAGTGAAAGAAGAGAATACTTCAATGAAACTGATGAAGCTTTAAACAAGAAAGTTAAAGCAGCATTTGCTCATAACTTAACTCCAATTCTTTGTTGCGGAGAATCTTTAGAACAAAGAGAAAATGGAACAACTAATGATGTTGTTGGAGCTCAAATTAAAGCTGATTTAGAAGGATTATCAAAAGAATTAGCTGAAAAAGTTGTAATTGCTTACGAACCAATCTGGGCTATAGGAACAGGAAAAACTGCTACTAATGAACAAGCTAACGAAACAATAAAAGCTATAAGAGATGTAGTTGCAGAAATGTTCGGAAAAGAAGTTGCAGATAAAGTAAGAATTCAATACGGTGGATCAGTTAAGCCAAACACAATTAAAGATCAAATGGCTATGTCAGACATAGATGGTGCTTTAGTTGGTGGTGCTAGCTTAGTTCCAGCTGATTTCTCTCAAATAGTTAATTTTTAATTAATTAAGGAGCTGTATTACAGCTCCTTTTTATTAGGTAATAATTATTATTAAAAATATTTTGATGCAAAGGTTTAACTAAGAGTTACATTTATTGTTTATTTAAATTAAATATAGTATAATAAGTATGAAATTAAAGAAAGATAATATTAAATAAGTTGTTATAAATATTTTTAAGTTAACTAAATTAATTTTTAGTTTAAAGTATTTAGAAAAGCTAGGACTTTAGCAACTTATATAAAATTTTTAAAATATATATGATTTTAATTCTATATAATATTGTCAATATAATTTCAAATATAGATAGAAAATTTGGAGGGAATTATGGCGAAGAAACCTGTAATGTTAATGATATTAGACGGATTTGGAATAGCTCCAAAATCAGATGGAAACGCTGTTGAAGCAGCACATAAACCTAATTATAATAAATTAATGACACAATATCCAAACACACAATTACAAGCTAGTGGAATGTTTGTTGGATTACCTGATGGACAAATGGGTAACTCAGAAGTAGGACACTTAAATATTGGTGCTGGAAGAATTATATATCAAGAATTAACTAGAATAACTAAGGAAATTGAAGACGGTGGATTTTTCAAAAATGAAGCATTAACTTTAGCAATAAATAATGCAAAGGAAAATAATGCTGCACTTCACTTAATGGGATTATTATCTGATGGTGGTGTTCACTCACACATAGATCATTTAAAAGGATTATTAAGATTAGCAAAAGAAGCAGGATTACAAAATGTATATGTTCATGCATTTATGGATGGAAGAGATGTTCCACCATCATCAGGAAAATATTTTGTAAATGATCTTGAAGAGTATATGAAAGAAATTGGTGTAGGTAAAATAGCTACTGTATCAGGTAGATACTACGCTATGGATAGAGATAACAGGTGGGAAAGAGTTGAGCTTGCTTATAATGCTATGGTTCTTGGAAAAGGCGAAATGGCATCTTCAGCAGCAGAAGCTATGGAAAAATCATACAATGATAACAAGACTGATGAATTTGTTTTACCAGCTGTTATAGATGAAAATGGAATGATTAAGAATGGAGACTCTGTAATATTCTTCAACTTCAGACCAGATAGAGCTAGAGAAATAACTAGAGCTATTAATGATAAAGAATTTGCTGGATTTAATAGAGAAAGATTAAACTTAACATTTGTTACAATGACTCAATATGATAAGACTTTAGAAGGTGTAAATGTTGCATATAGACCACAAAGCATAAACAACACTTTAGGTGAATATGTTTCAAATAAAGGATTAAAGCAATTAAGAATTGCAGAAACAGAAAAATATGCTCACGTTACTTTCTTCTTTAATGGTGGAGTTGAAAAAGAATATGAAGGAGAAGACAGAGCATTAATATCATCTCCAAAGGTTGCAACTTATGATTTAAAACCAGAAATGAGTGCTTACGAAGTAACTGATGAATTAATTAAGAGAATAGATTCAGATACTTATGATATGATTATATTAAACTATGCTAACCCAGATATGGTTGGTCATACAGGTGTTATGGAAGCAGCTGTTAAGGCAATAGAAACTGTAGATGAATGCTTAGGAAGAGTTGCAAATAAGATTTTAGAAAAGGATGGAACATTATTTATAACTGCTGACCACGGTAATGCAGAAATAATGATAGACTTCTCAACAGGAAATCCATTTACAGCTCATACAACAGACCCAGTTCCATTTATATGGGTATCAAACAACACTGAAGGAAGAACATTAAAAGAAGGTAAGCTAGCAGATATAGCACCTACTATGTTAAATGAAATGGGACTTGAAGCACCAGCAGAAATGACTGGAGAATGTTTAATAGTAAATAATTAATAGGTAATAGTTAATAACTAAGAGAGAATATATAATGGTTAATGGAGGAACGCAGCTAATAGCTGCGTTCTTTATTTTAAATAAAAGCCTAGTTTCTATGAAAATAGACACTAGGCTTTATGATTATTTAGAATGCACTTTTAAATTTAAAATTATAAAGTACTACCAAAATCTGAAATTATAGTTTGTCCTGTAATTGCACGAGATTCATCACTTGCTAAAAATAAAACAATGTTTGCTACATCATCAGGCATACAAGGTTTAACAGATAAATCACTATGTTTAGCCATTTGTCCCATCATATTTCTATCAAGCTTTTCTGGATTCATATGTGCTACCATTGGAGTTACAATTGTTCCTGGACATACAACGTTACAACGTATATTTGTACCTGCAAAACGTAAAGATGTATGCTTTGTTACACCAATAATTGCAGCCTTTGATGAAACATAAGCAGCACCACCATTACCAACTGCACCAGCTACTGATGATACATTTACAATAGATCCATTTCCAGTTTTCATCATTTCATTTGCAGCTTCACGCATGCAATACATAGTTCCTTTTGTATTTGTGTCTATGATATAATCCATATCATCATCAAGAACACAGTCTATTGGTTTTAATCCTTCTTCTAATACCCCTGCATTATTAACTAAAATATCAACTTTACCAAAAGCTTCAACTGCCTTAGAAATTAAATTTTTAACATCATCAGTTTTTGATATATCAGTAACTACTGTAAGAACTTCGCCACCAGCTTCTTTAATTTTATTGGCAACATCAATTAATTGAGCTTCACGACGAGCACTAATGACAACCTTTGCACCTTCTTTTGCAAATAACAATGCAGTTGTTGCTCCTACACCAGAATTTCCCCCTGTAACTATTGCTACTTTCCCTTTTAAACGAGCCATAATATCCTCCCTAAAATTGGCGAATTATCGCCATATATTGTAATTGAAGTATAACCCCTTGATAAATTATTGTCAATATACAATTTTGTAAAATTAAGGATAAATATTGCTTATATAATAAATATTTTAGAGAGAAAATTTAATATGCATTGTATATAAAATATTTTGAATATCAAATCATTTGACAAAGAAATAAAATGAAGTTATAATATCAATAAATTTTAATAGATATTTATAGGAGTTGTATTATATGAACGTAAAATTATTAACAGATTCAGCTTGTGATCTATCTATAGATTATATTAAAGAAAATAATATTGCTGTGGCCTCATTGATGGTTAATTTAAATGGAGAATTTATAGAAGATGATCTAGGACAAACTTTATCTCATAAAGAGTTTTATAAAAGTGTTAGAGAAGGAGCAATGCCTTCAACTACTCAAGTTAATGTAGGAACATTTTATGATTTATTTTCAAGGTATGTTAGTAAAGGAGAAACCATTTTATATATAGGAGTATCATCAGCTTTAAGTGGAACAATAAGCAGTGCAACTACTGCTAAAAATATGGTTTTAGAAGAAAATAAAGAAGCTAAAATATATATTGTAGATTCGTTAAGTGTATCTGTAGGGGAAGGCCTTTTAGTATGTAAGGCTGTTGAAATGATAAAAAATAATATAGATATAGAAGAAATAGTAAATTATTTGGAAGATACCAAAAGAAAAGTTATTCATACTATAACAGTAGATGATTTAAACCATTTAAAAAGAGGTGGCCGTATTTCAGGAACAGTAGCAACGGTAGGAGGCTTACTTGGAATAAAGCCAACTTTAAAAATTGATAATCAGGGAAAAGTAGTTGCTACAGATAAAATTAAAGGAAGAAAAAAGGCTTTAAAGTATTTAGTTGAGCAGTTGAAATTAAAGGGAGAAGATATAGAAAATCAAAATATATTTGTTTGTCATGCAGATTGCATTGAAGATGCTTTAGAGTTGAAAAAAATGATATTAGAAGAATTTAAGGTTAAAGATATTAGTATAAATTCTATAGGAGCAGTAATTGGAGCTCATGGTGGTCCAGGAACTCTTGCTTTAGTATTTATTGGAAATGAAAGATAATTTTAAAGGTACAAACTTAAATCTTTTATTAAGTGTAGAAGTTGTTATAAATATTGCCAATAAATAATAATATATAATAATAGTATTTTTATGGGAGAGTAATATGCCTAGAACCTATTCTTATTCAGCAGATTTTGATGCTGAAACCGAAAGACTTTTTAAAGATGCTGTGTTTCTTGGAGAAGGACATAACGGGATAGTTTATGAGCTTCCTAATAACAAAGCAATTAAGATTTTTCAAGAAGCAAAATGTTGCAAAGAAGAAGGAGAAATTTTAAAAAGGGTAAGTAAATCTAAATATTTTCCAAGAGTTTATAATATGGGAAAGTTTTATATTGTAAGAGATAAAATACAAGGGAACAGGCTAGATACTTATATTAAGAAAAAGGGGTTTAGCTATGAAATTTCAGAGGGTTTATATAATTTATTAACAGAGTTTAAAAGACTTAAATTTACTAAAATAGATGCTCGATGTAGAGACATATATATATCAGATAGTAAAGAAATAATGGTTATAGATCCTAAGCAATGCTATAGTAAAAAAGTTAATTATCCAAGACACTTGATGAAGGGATTAGAAAAAGCAGGAGTATTAGAAAGTTTTTTAGAGGACATTAGAATAATAAATAAAAAATCTGCTGTAGAGTGGGAAAAAAGATATAATCAATATCTTCAATATAGAGAATTGGAATAAAAGAGTCTACATAGGCTCTTTTTTAATATTAATAAAAATTTATTTCACATATTATAAAATTATTTGATGTGATATAATATTTTTATGTAATTGTATACATGGTTTTAGCAAGGTGGTAGATATATATGAAAAAAGTTTTGGGTATAGCAAAGTATTTAGTTTTTATTAGTATCTTCTTTGCTTTACTTTTTGGTGTACAAGATATATTAAAAGAACAAGAAAATTATTATGAAGAATTAAAAAATAAAGTTGTATTAATTTCACATGTCTATTCTAATCCCTATTGGCAAGATATAAAAAAAGGAGCCGAAGAAGCTGCTAAGGATAAAAATATAATAGTAGAATTTCAAGGACCAGATTATGCTAGTGTTGAAGAAGGTATACGACTTATTAAAATGGCATATGCCTCTAATGTAAGTGGAATTATAACCTATGTTCAAGATTCAAGTAGTTATAATGCAATAATTAATAAAATTATAGATGATAATATACCTTTAATAACTATAGATTCAGATGCTGAAGAAAGTAAAAGGTTAGCTTATATTGGGACTGATAATGTTAATGCTGGAAAAGTAGGAGCTAAGGAAATGATTAGACAAGTAGGGAATACAGGAGATATTGGAATTATATTAGGGGGAGCAGAAGTTAAAAATCAAATTGAAAGAGTTAAGGGATTTAAATCTTATATTGAAGAGAATTCAAATCTTAAAATAACTAATACAGAATCTTCTGATTCATATTTGCTTCAAGCTGAATTAGCCACTAAGAAAATATTAACTGATAATGTAGATATAAAAGCATTATTTTGCACCTCTGCTCAAGATGGAATAGGAGCAGCAAAAGCAATTAAGAGTATGAATTTAATTGGAAAAGTTAAGATAATATGCTTTGATGCATTACCAGAAACATTAGATTTAATAGAAGAAGGTGTTATTAGTGCAACTATTGCACAAAATCCATATGTTATGGGGCAAGAATCTGTAAATACTATTGTAAACATAATAAAAGGAAATAAAGTTCAAGAACTTCAGCTTATTGATGTATTAGTTATCAATGATAAAAACGTAGCTGAGTACAAATAGCATAAGGAGAAGCATAATAATGAAAAGTTTAAAAAGTAAGATAATAGTATTTGTCATAATTTTAATAATACCATTAGTTACTAGTAATATAGTATCACTAATTCTTAGTAAAGAAATAAATGATAATTATAGCATTATGCTTTATAAGTTAAATGAAACTAATGATGTGAAAAACCTTCTTAATGAATCTTTTAATTATTTTAATGAGCATTTCCAAACTAGCGATTTAGAATCTAAAAGAGTTTATGAAAATAATATAGTTAAGTCATTAGAAAAGCTATCTACACTAGAAGGAAGCTCAGATATTGAAAGTAGATACATATTAAGGGATTTGTCAAATACAATTAGGAGTTATAAAAGTCAAGGAGATAAGACTATTCAGTTATTTAGTGAGCAAGGAGCTATTGATGCATATTATGATCAATATATGTCAACTAGAGATATGCTTTCCTATTGTAACTCCTTTATTACCAAGCTAAATGAAAGTTATATTAAGACAAATAATATAATATATAATGAGAGTAAGGAAAAGGAAAGAGAGTTATATAAAATATTAAGTGTATTTGTAGTAATAACTATATTTATCAGTGCTGTTTATACAATTCTTTTTGTTAAGGAGATATTAAAAAAATTGCAAGTATTAATTAATGCAGCTAAGGATGTATCTAAAGGTAATTTTAAAGAAATAAAAGCTGAAAAAACTGATATATATGAAATTAATATATTAAATGAAGCTTTTGATAAAATGATAAGAAATTTAATAGGATACATAAATTCTCTTAAAGAAAAGGCAGAGCTAGAGGCAAAAATAAAAGATGATGAAGTGAAATTATTAAAATATGAAAATGCATTAAAGTTATCTCAACTAAGAGTGCTACAATCACAAATAAATCCTCATTTTCTTTTTAATACTTTAAACTGCATAAATCAAACTGCTATAAGTGAAAAAGCTTATAAAACAGAAGGTCTAATAACTTCAGCAGCAGGTATGCTTAGATATAGCTTAAGTATGATGGAAAGAAATGCAACCTTAGCAGACGAGATAAATGTAGTAAAGCAATATATATTTATTCAAAAAGTAAGATATGATGATAGATTAACTTTTGGTTTAGATATAAATTGCGATATTGGAGATATAGTAGTACCTGGAATGACTTTACAACCATTTGTTGAAAATGCCTTTATTCACGGAATAGAACCTAAGGAAGAGGGGGGATATATTAATATAAAGATATATAAAGAATTAAATGAATATAAGGTGATTATAGAAGATAATGGCTGTGGTATAAGTGAAGATACATTAAATAAAATAAAAAGTGGAGGAAACGAAAAAGAACATATAGGCCATACAACTGGACTAGGGATAAGAAGTGTTGTTGATAGGTTAGAAATTTTATATGGTGAGAAGGACATGTTTAATATAAGCAGCAAGGAAGGACAAGGAACTAAAATATTTTTGAGAATTCCCATTAAGGAGTTGAAATAAGTATGTTAAAAATTCTAATTGCTGATGATGAAAAATATGAGAGGGATTCAGTAATAAGCCTTATAGAAGAAAATTTCAAAGATAAGCTTACTATAGCTCAAGCTAAAAATGGAAGAGAAGCAATTGAAATTGCTGAACAAATTAGACCGGAAATAATAATAATGGATATTAAGATGCCAGGTATAAATGGGATAAAAGCAATAGAGGAAATTAGAAAAACTTCATCAAGCACATACTTTATAATGTTAACAGCATATGATTATTTTGATTTTGCTATTGAAGCTGTGAAATTAAATGTAAAAGAATACTTATTAAAGCCTTTTGTTAGAAGTGAGTTTATAAATAAAATTAATAATGCTATAGAATCAGTAGAAAAGAAAAAGGCTAAGCGTAAAAGTGATATAGAAAAAGAAGAGAAAATTAATAATTTAATTGGAGTATTAGAAAATGAATTAAGCTACAGCATTATAAATAATGCATTAGACAGTATTGATTTTAATATGCATATGGACTACTTAGATTTAGATTTTAACAATGCCTTTGCAATATGCATTAAAATATTATCAACTAACTTTAATAATTTATTAAAGAGACAAGTAGGAGAATATATAAATGAACTTTTAAAATTTAAGTATAAGGCAATTGGAACCTATTGCTATACAGAAAATCTTATTTTCTTTATTCAAATTCATAATTATAAGGACATTAATGAAGAAATAACAGAAAATATAAATGCCATTAATGATATAAAAAGAGAAATAGAAAGGCATTTTAATATTGCTACTGAAATTGGAATAGGATATTGCTATAGTGGAATTGAATTAATGAATAAATCTTATGAAGAGGCTAATAAAGCCATAAGTTATAGTAATGAAAGCGAAATAATTCATATTGGGAAAATTCAAGAGTATAACTATAGTCAAGATTATGATAAAGAGAAAACTAAGCTTTTCAAAAAGGTTACAGAATACATTGAGAACAATATAAAAGAGGATTTAAACTTAGAAAGCGTTGCAAATAAGTTTAATCTAAGCCCATATTATTTTAGTAGAAGTTTTAAAGAGGCCATGGGATGTAATTTAATTGATTATATAAATATTGTAAGAATAAAAAAATCTAAAGAACTATTAAAGCAAAAAGAAATGAGCATTAAAGAGATTGGATATACTGTAGGTTATAGTGATCCAAATTATTTTAGTAAGGTATTTAAAAAATACGAAGGATATTCACCAAAAGAATATAAATTTAAATAGCAAAAAAATACTATTCTTTTAATTAATAAAGTAAAAATATAATGTTAGTGTAGATTAAAAATTGTAAATAGGCACTAGCAGTATATTTTTGCTTTATTTTTATAGTATTTTTTTGCTTACTTTATGGTAAAAAATATAAATAAAATGGCAAATTTATAAAGAGATAAAGCAATTAATTCCATTGAGTTAAACGTATACATATAATATGATTTTTATGTACTTAAATTAAAAAAGAAAAGGGGAGTTAAAAATGAGAATTAAAAAATTAATTGCTTTAACTTTAACTGCAGCTTTAATGACTGTTACTATTGGATGTAGTAAAGCAGAAACAGGTAGTAATACTGGCGGAGGAAAAGAAACTAAATCTAATCTGATAGGTGTAGCAATGCCTACACAATCACTTCAAAGATGGAATCAAGATGGAGCTAACATGAAATCAGAACTTGAAGGAAAGGGCTATAACGTTGATTTACAATATGCTAATAATGATGTAAATACTCAAGTTCAACAAATAGAAAATATGATAACTAAAGGATGTAATGTACTAGTTATAGCATCTATTGATGGATCTGCATTAACAGATGTTCTAAGTAAAGCAGCTGATAATAAAATTAAAGTAATTGCATATGATAGATTAATTATGCAATCTGAAAATGTAGATTACTATGCAACCTTTGATAACTTTAAAGTTGGTGTTAACCAAGGCCAATATATAGAAGAAAAATTAGACTTAAAGAATGGTAAAGGACCTTTTAATATTGAATTATTTGCAGGAGCTCCTGATGATAATAATGCAACATTCTTCTTTGAGGGTGCAATGAGTATATTAAAACCATATATAGATAGTGGTAAATTAGTAGTTCCAAGTGGACAAACTAAATTCACAGAAGTAGCAACTCAAAGCTGGGATTCAGCAAAAGCACAAGCTAGAATGGATAACATAATTACTGCAAACTATGCTAGTGATAAAAAGTTAGATGCTATTTTATCATCAAATGATAGTGTTGCTATAGGTGTTGTAGCTTCTCTTCAAAATGCTGGTTATGGATCAGCAGATAAACCTTATCCAATATTAACTGGACAAGACTGTGATAAACCAAATGTATTAGCTATGATAAATAAACAACAATCTATGTCTGTATTTAAAGATACAAGAACTCTTGCTAAAAAAGTTGTTGAAATGGTAAATGCTTTAATTGATGGAAAAGAAGCAGAAGTAAATGATACTAAGACTTATAATAATGGTGCAAAAGTAGTTCCATCATACCTTTGTGATCCTGTAAATGTTACTGTAGACAATTATAAAGAAGCTTTAATTGATAGTGGATATTATAAAGAAGCTGACTTAAAGTAAAAATCACCATTTAAGATAAATATATTAGCTATAGCTGAATGTAATATGCATTTCAGCTATAGCATATATTCATAGAAGAATGAAGGTAGGAGGGAGGAAAGTAGATGGAAAAAGTCATTTTAGAAATGAAAAATATAACAAAAACTTTTCCAGGAGTTAAAGCTTTAGATGATGTGAATCTTAAAGTAACAGAAGGAGAAATACATGCACTAATTGGAGAAAATGGCGCAGGGAAGTCAACTCTTATGAATGTACTTAGTGGAATATACAGTTATGGAACATATAGTGGGGATATAATTTTTAATGGTGAGCTATGCAAATTTAACAACATAAAAGATAGCGAAAAAAAAGGAATAGTTATAATCCATCAAGAGTTAGCATTAATACCTGAATTATCTATATCAGAAAATATATTTCTTGGAAATGAAAGAGCGAAGGGGCTAATGATAAATTGGAGAGAGACAGATGTAGAAGCAGCAAAAATGTTAGAAAGAGTTAAATTAGAACAAAATGTACAAACCAAAATAAAAAATATTGGTGTTGGTAAACAACAATTAGTGGAAGTAGCTAAAGCTTTAGCAAAGGATGTTAAGCTGTTAATTTTAGATGAACCTACAGCTGCACTAAATGATAAGGACTCAGAAAGTTTACTTCAACTTTTATTGGAATTAAAGAAAGATGGAATTACATGTATTTTAATTTCTCATAAGCTAAATGAACTTTTAAGAGTAGCTGATAATATAACAATTCTTAGAGATGGATCAACAATACAATCAATGAAAAATGATGGAAGTATTGATGAGGATGACATTATTAAATGCATGGTTGGAAGAGAGCTTACTAACAGATATCCTAGCCATGAATCAAATATAGGTGAAGTTATTTTTGAAGTTAAGAATTGGAATGTTTATGATCCTATTATAGATGATAGAAAGATTATTAAAGATGTAAATATAAATATAAGAAAAGGTGAAATAGTTGGACTCTCAGGTTTAATGGGAGCTGGAAGAACAGAATTTGCTATGAGTATTTTTGGAAAGGCTTATGGCAGAAATATAAGTGGAACTATAATTAAAAATGGAAAAGAAATTAAGTTGAATAATATAAGAGAAGCAATAGATTCAGGTCTAGCTTATGTAACAGAAGACCGTAAAACAGCAGGCCTTAACTTAATTGATAGTATTAAGAATAATATATCAATAGCAAAAATTAAAAAGATTAGTAAGATACAATTTATAAATGATAATGAAGAAATAGGAGTAACAGAAGACTTTAGGAAAAAACTTAATATTAAATCTCCTTCAATAATACAAAAAGCTGGAAACTTGTCAGGTGGTAATCAACAAAAAGTTGTTTTAAGTAAATGGATATTTACTGATCCAGATATTTTAATCTTAGACGAACCAACTAGAGGAATAGATGTAGGGGCAAAGTATGAAATATATAAGATAATAAATGACTTAGCAGACTCTGGCAAATCTATTTTAGTAATTTCATCAGAGCTTCCTGAAATATTAGGTATATGTGATAGGGTATATGTAATGAATGTTGGAAGAATTGTTGGTGAATTACCAACTAGTGAAGCATCACAAGAAATTATAATGAAATGCATAATGGATAGTAATAAGGAGGTAGTTTAAATGCAACTAGGTAAAAATATAGAATTAAAATCTAAGCCAACTTTAGGGGAATCATTAAAAAATATATTTAAAGATAATGTAAGACAATATGCAATGCTTATAGCATTAGTTGTAATTATAATTTTATTTCAAATTTTAACTAAAGGCATACTTTTAGTGCCTATGAATGTAACTAATTTGATACTTCAAAACAGTTATGTTTTTATTTTATCTATTGGTATGACATTGTGTATAGTATCTAGTGGGAATATAGATCTTTCAGTTGGTTCTATAGTTGCTTTTGTGGGTGCTCTTGCAGGAATACTTATTATAAATAAAGGTATGGCAGTTTTTCCAGCAGTATTAATTTGTATAGCAGTGGGAGTATTAATAGGAATATGGCAAGGCTTCTGGATAGCATATGTTAGAATACCAGCCTTTATAGTAACTCTTTCAGGAATGTTATTATTCAGAGGATTAACAGTAAAACTACTTCAAGGATTAACTTTAAGTCCATTTCCAAAATCATTTCAAGCTATAAGTGGAGGGTTTTTCCCAGATTTATTTGGAGGTAGCAATGTAAATATTACAACTTTTGTTGTAGGTATATTACTATCATTAGTGTATGTATATATAGAACTTAAAAATAGAGCTGAAAGACAAAAATATAATTTCCAACTTATTCCTATGCCACTATGTATAGCAAAAATTATCTTAATAGTATCAGCAACTATGTTAGTAACTTATTGGCTTGCTATATATAAAGGAATTCCAATAATGTTTGCAATTATAGGTATTTTAGTATTTATTTATACAATAATTACTTCTAAAACAATACCTGGAAGATATCTTTATGCTATGGGTGGAAATGAAAAATCAGCAAAACTATCAGGAATAAATACTAATAAAGTTTTATTCTTAGTATATGTTAATATGGCTGTTCTTTCTGCAATAGCAGCTATAAGTTTTACATCAAGATTAAATGCTGCATCACCTCAATCAGGTTTAAACTTCGAATTAGATGCAATAGCTGCATGTTATATCGGAGGGGCATCAGCTTACGGTGGTGTAGGTACAGTTATTGGTGCTATAGTTGGAGCATTAGTAATGGGTGTTTTAAATAATGGTATGTCAATATTAGGTGTAGGTAGTGATATGCAAATGGCTATAAAGGGACTAGTTCTTTTATTAGCAGTAGCATTTGATGTATTTAGTAAAAGAAAAGCAACAGTTTAATTAAATGTAAAATTAATAATGTAAAATGTAAAATTGATGAATAAACTCCTGAAGGAATTTATAATAAAATATATATTTTTAGTAATTTGTTTCAAATTACTAAAGTAATTCTTAACTTAAAATTAGAGGTTGTTGCTACAACCTCTTTTTAATTATAAAAAATTAATAAAAAGTATTTTTAAATACGCATATTAAATAAGAGGATATAAGTAAAATGAAATACTATGTGGAATATAAATGAAAAAATATCAGTTTCTAAATAAACAAAAGAAAAAATAATTAATTTGTTAAATGATTACATGTTAAATTGATGTTGAAAATTATGGGCAAAGTGGTATAATAATATAGAAAATATGATAACGATTATTGTTTGCCAAAAGATGTTATTTGTTTTAATATTTTCTATTACTATTAGTAGCTTTATGAATAATTATGTCAGTTTATGATATAATAATAAAGGTAATATATAGAGAATATAATAAATAACATTAAAATAAAGGAGGATACGTAATGAAAAATTATTGCGAAATAGTTGACGTTGTAGCTAGACAAATTCTAGACTCAAGATGTTTCCCAACTGTAGAAGTTGAAGTTTATTTAGAAGATGGTACTGTAGGAAGAGCTGCTGTTCCATCAGGTGCATCAACAGGAATGTATGAAGCAGTTGAATTAAGAGATGGAGATAAGAGTAAGTACTTAGGAAAAGGTGTTTTAAAGGCTGTTCAAAACGTAAATGATACAATAGCTGAAGAATTAATTGGATGTAACGTATATGATCAACCATATATAGATAAGTTACTTATAGAATTAGATGGTACTCCAAACAAAGCTAAGCTTGGTGCTAATGCTATATTAGGTGTTTCTTTAGCAGTAGCTAATGCAGCAGCTAAGTCATTAGATTTACCATTATACCAATATGTAGGTGGAGTAAATGCAAAAGTTTTACCAGTACCTATGATGAACATAATCAATGGTGGATCACATGCTGACAACTCAGTAGATTTACAAGAATTCATGGTTATGCCAGTTGGAGCTAAGACTTTCAGTGGCGCTTTACAAATGTGTGCAGAAGTTTACCATACATTAAAGAAAACTTTACACGATAAAGGATACTCAACTGCTATAGGTGATGAAGGTGGATTCGCTCCAAACCTTAAGTCAAACGAAGAAGCTATCGAAGTTATTATAGAAGCTATAACTGCAGCTGGATACAAAGCTGGAGAAGATATGTTCATAGCTATAGATGCTGCTTCATCAGAATACTACAAAGATGGAAAGTATGTATTAGAACATGAAGGAAAGACATTAACTGCAGCTGAAATGGTTGACTTCTTAGAAAACTGGGTTAACAAATACCCAATTATATCAATCGAAGATGGTATGGCTGAAGAAGACTGGGAAGGTTGGAAGCTATTAACTGAAAGATTAGGTAAGAAGGTTCAATTAGTTGGTGATGATTTATTCGTTACAAACACTGAAAGATTAGAAAGAGGTATTGATTTAGGAGTTGGTAACTCAATATTAATTAAGTTAAACCAAATCGGTACTTTAACTGAAACTTTAAATGCTATAGAAATGGCTAACAGAGCTGGATACACAGCAGTTATATCTCACAGATCAGGTGAAACAGAAGATACAACTATAGCTGACTTAGTTGTAGCTGTTAATGCTGGTCAAATCAAGACTGGTGCTCCTGCAAGATCTGAAAGAGTTGCTAAGTACAACCAATTAATAAGAATTGAAGAAGAATTAGACGATGTAGCTGAATACAGAGGAAGAAAAGCATTCTTCAACATCAAGAAGTAATTTAATTACCATATAATTTATAAGGGATTGTAAGCGAAAGCCTACAATCCCTATTAAATTTATTTAATAATTTTAAAATTATCTTTTTGGGGATGATCTTTAATAATTTATATTAAGTATAAAAAGAGACAAATGTTATATGAGGGCGACTTGGAGCTTGCGAGGTCGCAACGAGTATATCTTTTAAATTTATATTTTAATTTGAAATAGATAGTTCATAATTCTGAATGAAATGAGGAATTATTACCTTTAGTTTCTAAGTTTGTTATATAAGGTTGCGATGACTTGGAGCGAATGCGAGGTCATAAGCAACCTTATATAACAAACTTTAATGTAATTTTTTTGAAGATAATTACTTGTGTTATAGTATTTTATATGTTAATATAACCTTATGTAAATACGACCATTTTTATTAAGGTTGGGAGGTATAGCAATGAAGAATTTATTGTTAGTATTGGAAGCAGTTTTGGGATTAGTAATTATAGTATCAGTATTATTACAACCAAGTAAAACAGATGCATTAAGTGGACTTATTCAAGGAAGTAAAAATGAAACATTCTTCTCTAAGAATAAAGCAAGAACTAAGGAAGCTATGTTGTTAAAATTAACAATTATATCTATGGCTCTTTTTGCTGTGAATACATTAGCTTTAAACTTAATATAATATTAAAAAAGAGCTGCTTTAGGTAGCTCTTTTATACTATAAAGGAGTGGTTAATATGGGAATATTTAATGGATTAATGGGTAATGCTTCAGAAATGGATTTAGATGGTATAATTAAAGAGTATAATAAAATATTAGCGGAAAATGAAAGAATAGAAAAATCATATAAATTAATTAGAGATTTATTTATCTTTACTAATAAAAGACTTATATTAGTTGATAAGCAAGGGGTAACGGGAAAGAAAACAGAATATCATTCAATACCTTATAAATCTATTACACATTTTAGTATAGAAACTGCAGGACATTTTGATTTAGAAGCAGAACTTAAAATTTGGATTTCAGGAACTGCACTGCCTATTGAAAAGCAATTCAATAGCAGTCTTAATATTTATGAATTACAACAAGTATTAGCAACCTACTGCTTAAAATAAACTTTTTTGTTTATAATGAGCAAGATGGGGGAAAATAGAGAAGGAGAATAATATAATTTGAATATAATACAAAAATATAAAAATAAAGATAAAGGAAGTGATATAGATGGGAATTAAAGAAACTTTATTAAGTTTTATGAGAGAAGAAGCATACAGACCAATGGACATTCAAGAATTAGTATCTGTATTTGATATAAATCCCGACGAGTATAAATCCTTTAAAAAAGTACTAAAGACTATGGAAAAAGAAGGACTTATTGTTAGAACTAAAAAGGATAAGTTTGGAGTTCCAGAAAGACTTGGACTAATTTCAGGAAAATTAGAAGTTCATTCAAAGGGATATGGATTTTTAATACCAGAAACTGAAGGAGAAAAAGATGTCTTTGTACCAAGTTCTTCTATGAATGGAGCTATGAATGGAGATAAGGTTCTAGTTCAAATAACAAGAGAAGATATTAATGGTAAAAAGCGTGAAGGTGAAGTAAGAGAAGTATTAAGCAGAGCAAATAATAAGATTATAGGTGTATATGAAGATAGTAGAAACTTTGGCTTTGTAGTTCCAGAAGATTCTAGACTAAATCAGGATATCTTCATATCTAAAAAAGATAGAAATGGAGCAAATGAAGGTGATTTAGTAATTTGCGAAATTGTAAAATGGGCAGATAAAAGAAGAAGCCCAGAAGGTGTAGTTAAAGAAGTACTAGGCAAAAAGGGAGATAAGGGTTTAGATATTCTTACAATTATAAAAAAATATGGATTGCCTGAAGAGTTCCCAGCTAAAGTATTAAATTACGCAGAAAACATAGAAGAAGAAATTCCAGAAAAGGAATATGCAAGAAGAGTTGACCTTAGAAATTTAAGAATGGTAACTATAGATGGAGAAGATGCTAAGGATTTAGATGATGCTGTATCTATTGAAAGACTTGATAATGGTAAGTTTAGATTAGGAGTTCATATTGCAGATGTATCTCACTATGTAAAAGAAAAAAATCCTTTAGATAGAGAAGCTTTAAAGAGAGCAACTTCTGTTTATTTAATAGATAGAGTTATACCAATGCTTCCTAAGAAGTTATCTAATGGAATATGTTCTTTAAATCCTAAGGTTGATAGATTAGCATTAAGCTGCTTTATGATTATAGATAACAAGGGAAAGGTAATTCAACACGAAATAGAAGAAACAGTTATAAAAACTAGTGAGAGAATGACTTATACTGATGTTACAAAAATTCTTGAGAATAATGATGAAGAGCTAATAAAGAGATATGATTATTTAGTTGATGACTTTAAAGCTATGGAAGAGCTTTGTAATATTTTACGTGAAAAGAGAATGCGAAGAGGAGCCATTGATTTTAATTTTGAAGAATCAAAGATAATATTAAATGATTTAGGAAAACCAGTAGATATTAAACCTTATGATAGAGCTATTGCAAATAGAATAATAGAAGAATTTATGTTAGTTTGTAATGAAACCATTGCAGAACATATGTATTGGACTAATTTGCCATTCGTATATAGAATTCATGAAGATCCAGATGAAGAAAAACTAGAAAAGTTTAAGGAATTTGTATATAACTTAGGTTATGTAGTTAGATGGGGACAAGAAGCACATCCAAGAGCCCTTCAAGATATACTTGATAAGGTTAAGGGTAAAAAAGAAGAAACTGTAGTAAGTACGTTACTATTACGTTCAATGATGCAAGCAAAATACTCTCCAGAATGTGTAGGTCACTTTGGTCTTGCAGCTAAATATTATTGTCACTTTACATCACCAATAAGAAGATATCCAGATTTACAAATCCATAGAATTATTAAAGAACAATTAAATGGAAAAATAGATGAAAAGAGAATTGCAAAATTATCTAATATAGTAGAAATTGCATCAAAGCAATCCTCTGAAATGGAAAGATTAGCTCAAGAAGCTGAAAGAGAAGTGGATGATTTAAAGAAAGCAGAATATATGCAAGAAAGAATTGGAGAAGAATTCTCTGCTATTATTTCTTCAGTTACATCCTTTGGATTATTTGCAGAACTTCCAAATACAATAGAAGGATTAATTCATATTACTGCTTTAGATGATGATTATTATATTTATGATGAAGCTCATTTATGCCTAATAGGAGAAAGAACTAAGAAGGTTTATAGATTAGGGGACGAAGTAAAGGTAAGATGTACTAGAGTTGATATAGACAATAGGGAAGTATATTTCGATTTAATTGAAGAAGAAGCTAAAGAAGAAATAATTCCAAGTGAAAAGACAATTGAAAAAATAAATGAAGCTAAAGTAAATATAAATAGTGACTTATTGGAAGATGATGAAGAGGAAGAATTAGAATAATTTCTTAGTCCAATAAATTTAAATTTTAGTTATTGATTAATAATTTGATATACTTAATAAGTAAAAATAAAATGCGTGGTGAGATTATGGTAAGGAAGAAAAATAGTAATTCATTAGCTGAAAATAGAAAAGCTAGACATGATTATTTTGTGGAAGAAACTATAGAAGCTGGAATAGCTTTAGTTGGAACTGAAGTTAAATCTATAAGAGCAGGTAAATGTAATTTAAAAGATTGCTATGCCGATGTAGATAACAGTGAAATAATAGTAAAGAATATGCATATAAGTCCTTATGAGCAAGGTAATATATTTAATGTTGATCCTTTAAGAGAAAGAAAGCTTTTACTTCATAAAGAGCAAATTGCTAGATTTAATGGATTAGTAGCTCAACAAGGTTATACATTAGTTCCATTATCATTATATTTAAAAAATGGTAAAGTAAAGGTAGCACTTGGGTTATGCAGAGGTAAAAAGAATTACGATAAAAGAGATTCAATGATAGAAAAAGCTCATAAGAGAGACATAGAAAGACAGTTAAAGGAATCTAATAGATATTAATTAAATTAATAAGACTTTAAGCTTAATAGAAATATTAAAATTAAAGTCTTATTTTTATTTTGCTAAATAAAGCCTTACATTAAATAAAGCTTATGAAATTTTATATGGTAAATATTTTATTGTAATAGTAAACTATAACTATAAATGAGTATTTATGGAAAAATATGAGGTATGTAAGTATGATTAATAAAAGTTTATTGATTGAAGAATCCCATAAGAGAAGTGAAGTTTATGGAGTAAATAAAAATATAAATCACTCAAAGATAATACTAGAAAGAGATGAACTTAAAAAAGTTCTAGAAGCAAATAAAGAGCTTATTGAAATATCTAAGCCATATATAGATATGGTAGCTGAATCTGTTGATGATAAAGACTTTATTATAATATTAACTGATAAAAATGGATGTATTCTATATATTAGAGGAGCTAGTGAAATAAGAGATGAATTAGAAAAATTGAATTTAAAGGTTGGAGCCTATATGGATGAAAGAAATATAGGTACCAATGCAATGTCTATGGCAATATCAGAGGATAGATGTATTCAAATTACTGCAAAAGAACATTATATATCAATATTTCAAAGTTTAACTTGCTCAGCAGCGCCTATTCATAATAGCAAGGGTGAAATAATTGGTACTTTAAACTTAACAGGAAAAAGCAATATGAAGCATCCACATACACTAGGTTTAGTTATATTTGGGGTTAAGGCAATTGAAAATGAAATATTAAGAATTAATACTAAGGATATATTAAATCAAACATATAATTATATGAAAACAGTTATAGAAAATGTGGATAAAGGAATAATCATAATAGATATCTATGGGAAAATAATTAATATAAATGAGTTAGGATTAAAAATTTTAGATAAGAGAAATCATAACTTAATCAATGAAGATATTAATTATATAGTGCCAAGCTTTAAGAATATAATAGAAAGAATCTCAAAGAATAATGAAAGCTTAAGAAGAGAAATAAAGTTAAGTCATGATAGTAAGTATAAAACAGAAGTTATACTTAAGGGAATAAAGCATGGAGATAAAGTTATAGGAGTTGTTGCAACTTTAGGAAAGATAAAGGAAAAGGACTTTGAAAATAGCTTTACTGGAGCTTTCTTTACCTTTAGTGATATTATAGGAAAAAGTGATGCTATTAAAAATGTAATTACAAATTGTAAAATTATAGCCAATAGCCCATCAACAGTATTAATACAAGGAGAAAGTGGAACAGGAAAAGAAGTATTAGCCCAAGCTATTCATAATTATAGCATAAGAAAAAACAATAAATTTATAGCTATAAATTGTGGAGCAATACCATCAAATATTATTGAAAGTGAGCTATTTGGATATGAAGATGGAACCTTTACAGGTGGGAAAAAAGGAGGGAAAATAGGTAAAATTGAATTAGCAAATGGAGGAACTTTATTTTTAGATGAAATTGGAGAAATGCCTTTAGATATGCAAGTTAAACTTCTTAGAGTTCTACAAGAAGGAAGAGTAACAAGGTTAGGTGGAAGCAAAGAAATTACAATAGATATGAGGGTAATAGCTGCCACTAATAAAGATTTAAAAAGAGAAGTTAGAGAAGGAAGATTCAGAGAAGATTTATTTTATAGACTATGTGTTATTCCAATAAAATTACCACCATTAAGAGAAAGAAGTGGAGATATAAATCTATTAATTGAGTATTTCTTAGGGGTTAAGTCACTTAAATTAGAAAAAGATATACCTAAGTTAAGTGATAAGCTTCTAGAAAGGTTATTAAGTTATGAATGGAAGGGAAATATAAGGCAGTTAGAAAATTGCATTGAAAACATAGTTAATTTAAATGGTGAACTATCTCCGGATTTTCTAGATGAATTTGAAGAGATAAATAAAGAAGTGGTAAATAAAAATAGTATTATAGATTCAAGAGATGTAGAGAATAAGAATTTGAATTTAGATTTTATAGAAAAAGAAGCTATTATAAATGCTATAAAGTATAATGAATATAATATTACTAGAACTGCAAAAGCACTAGGGGTAAGTAGGAATACATTATATCTTAAGATAAAAAAATATAATTTAAATATAGAAAAGGTCAATGTACAATAATAGGACACTGTCATAAAATTTAACAGATATAAATAATTTTAATTGTTCAATTTTATGACATTATTATTTTTTAAATATAAATGAACTCATAAAGGTGAATTGTTTAACAATATTGTTAAATAAAAAACAGTTGGCATAACACTTGCTTAATAATAAGTGAGAGTAAAAATAAATTTTATACTTATGGGAGGTTTATTATGGCACGTTTCACATTACCAAGAGATTTATATCATGGAAAGGGTTCTTTAGAAGAATTAAAGAATTTAAAAGGAAAGAAAGCTTTTATTGTAGTTGGTGGAGGCTCAATGAAGCGTTTTGGATTTTTAGATAAGGCTGAAAATTATTTAAAAGAAGCAGGAATGGAAGTTGAGATTTTTGAAGGTGTAGAACCAGATCCATCAGTGGAAACTGTTATGAAGGGTGCAGAAGCCATGAGAAGATTTGAGCCTGATTGGATTGTTTCAATGGGTGGTGGTTCACCAATAGATGCTGCAAAAGCAATGTGGATTTTTTATGAATATCCTGATTTTACTTTTGAAGAAGCAATTGTTCCATTTGGATTACCAGAACTTAGACAAAAAGCTAAATTTGTAGCTATTCCATCTACAAGTGGGACTGCAACAGAAGTTACAGCATTTTCAGTAATTACTGATTACAAGGCTAGGATTAAATATCCTTTAGCAGATTTTAATATAACTCCAGATGTAGCAATTGTAGATCCTGATTTAGCTCAAACTATGCCAGCTGAATTAGTTGCACATACAGGTATGGATGCATTAACTCATGCTATTGAAGCTTATACAGCAGCACTTAGATCTAACTTTTCAGATCCATTAGCTATTAAGGCAATAGAAATGGTTAGTGCAAATTTGGTTAATTCATATAATGGAAATGAAGAAGCAAGAAACTTAATGCATGAAGCACAATGTTTAGCAGGAATGGCATTCTCAAATGCTTTACTTGGAATAGTTCACTCAATGGCTCATAAGACAGGGGCTGTATTCCATATTCCTCATGGATGTGCCAATGCAATATTCTTACCATATGTAATTCAATATAATAGAGTTGAATGTGAAGATAGATATGCTGATATAGCGAAAGCATTAAAATTAAAAGGTGAAACAAATGCTGAATTAACTGATTCATTAATTGAAATGATAAATAACTTAAATACAGAATTGAATATACCACATACTATGAAGGAGTATGGAGTTAAAGAAGATGACTTTAAGGCGAATTTAGAATTTATTTCTCATAATGCAGTTTTAGATGCATGTACAGGTTCTAATCCAAGAAAAATAGATGATGAAACTATGGCAAAATTATTTGAACGCACATACTATGGAGCACAGGTTGATTTTTAGTATTAATAACTTAATATGACAAATATTTGATGAAAGTTACCTTAATAGATATTAGTTCTATTTTAGGTAACTTTTGCAATTAAATTAGACCTAAAAATACAATAAACAATTGTATGAAAATTCGAAAAATGTTAATATAATATTGAGATATAAATTATGAGGGGGACAATTATGTATAAGATAGTTAATAAGAGAGAGCTTACAGAAAATATATACCTAATGGATATAGAAGCTCCTAGAGTTGCCAAATCAGCTAAGCCAGGTCAGTTTATTATTATTAAAAATGATGACAAGGGTGAAAGAATACCACTTACAATAGCTGATTATAATCCAGAAAAGGGTACAGTGAGCATAGTTTTTCAAGCCGTTGGAAGAGGGACAAGAGAACTTGCTAGCTTTGAAGTAGGGGAATATGTAGCTGACTTTGTTGGTCCTCTTGGACAACCTAGTGAATTTATTCACGAAGATATTGAGGAATTAAAAAAGAAAAATATTATTTTTATTGCAGGTGGTGTAGGAGCAGCGCCAGTATATCCTCAAGTTAAGTGGATGAAGGAACATGGAGTTGACTGTGATGTAATCGTTGGAAGTAGGACTAAAGATTTATTAATATTAGAAGAAGAGTTAAAAGCAGTTGCAGGAAATTTATATATATCAACTGATGATGGAACATATGGATTTAATGGAAGAGTAACAGATTGTTTAAAATATTTAGTAGAAGAAAAAGGGGAAAAATATGACCATGCTGTAGTAATTGGACCAATGATAATGATGAAGTTTATGTCAATTTTAACTAAAGAACTTAATATACCAACTACAGTAAGTTTAAATCCAATAATGGTAGACGGAACAGGAATGTGTGGTGCTTGTAGAGTTACTGTTGGTGGAAAAGTTAAATTTGCTTGTGTTGATGGACCAGAATTTGATGGGCATCTAGTAGATTTTGATGAATCTATGAGAAGACAAACAATGTATAAAACTGAAGAAGGTAGAGAACAGTTAAAATTAGAAGAAGGGGAAACTCACAAACATGGTGGTTGTGGTTGTAAGGTGGAATAGTTATGAGTGTTCAAGTACAAGATAGAATGAAGAGAGTACCTATAGCAGAGCAAAATCCAGAAGTAAGAGCAAAAAACTTTGAAGAAGTATGTCTTGGATATACAGATGAAGAGGCAATAAGAGAAGCAAGTAGATGTTTAGGATGTAAAAATCCTAAATGTGTAGATGGTTGCCCTGTATCTATTAACATACCAAACTTTATATCACATATGAAAAAAGGTGAATTTGAAGAGGCTGCTAAGGAAGTAGCTAAATATAGTGCATTACCAGCAGTTTGTGGAAGAGTTTGTCCACAAGAAAGCCAATGTGAAGGTAAGTGTGTACTAGGAATTAAAGGTGAACCTGTTTCAATAGGAAAATTAGAAAGATTTATAGCAGACTGGTCAAGAAAAAATAATATAGATTTAGCTAGTAGAGAAGAACTTAAGAATAAGAAGGTTGCAGTAATAGGAAGTGGTCCAGCAGGATTAACTTGTGCAGGAGAATTAGCTAAAAAGGGTTATGATGTAACTATATTTGAAGCTTTACATGAACCAGGTGGAGTTTTAGTTTATGGAATTCCTGAATTTAGATTACCTAAGGATGATGTTGTTAGACCTGAAATAGAAAATATCAAAAAACTTGGTGTTACTATAGAAACAAATGTTATTGTTGGTAGAACTATAACTATTGACGAACTTATGGAAGTAGAAAATTTCAGTGCTGTATTTATAGGTTCTGGTGCAGGGCTTCCTAAGTTTATGGGAATACAAGGGGAAAATGCAAATGGAGTATTATCAGCAAATGAATTCTTAACAAGAGTTAATTTAATGAAGGCATTCAAAGAAGAATATCACACTCCAGTTAAAATAGGAAAGAAGGTTGCAGTTGTAGGAGGCGGTAATGTTGCTATGGATGCAGCAAGAACTGCTTTAAGACTAGGTTCTGAAACTCATATAGTTTACAGAAGAAGTGAATCTGAACTTCCAGCAAGAATAGAAGAAGTACATCATGCAAAAGAAGAAGGTGTAATTTTTGATGTACTAACTAATCCTACTGAAATATTAGTAGACGAAAATGGTTGGGTACAAGGTATGAAGTGTGTAGAAATGGAACTTGGAGAGCCAGATGAGTCAGGAAGAAGAAAGCCTATAGCTAAAGAAGGATCAGAATACATTATGGATGTTGATACTGTTATAATGTCTCTTGGAACTTCACCAAATCCATTAATTTCATCAACAACAAAGGGATTAGAAATTAATAAGTGGAAGTGTATAATTGCTGATGAAAATGGACACACAACAAAAGAAGGAGTATATGCTGGTGGAGATGCTGTAACAGGTGCTGCAACAGTAATACTAGCAATGGGAGCAGGCAAAAAAGCTGCAGCTGCAATAGATGAATATTTAAGTAAATAACTTAAAATTAAGGAGGTTGTTTAGACAACCTCTTATTTTTATGTGAAAAACTATTAATAAGGTATAAATAATATGTATATTCTAAGAATAATGTAAATAATGTGTAAATATTGTATATAAATTAGAGATATTTTGCTTCGTTTTATAGTATAATCTAGCAAAGGGTATTTTTGCATATATTTATGAGAAAAGGATATAAATATAAGTAATAACAATTATATTAGACTTTTAAATTATGCATATAATATTCGTAATTGATTATTATACAACACGAAAGAGAGGGGTATATATGTATTTATCCAAATTCACTGATTATTCTTTTAGGGCACTAATATATTTAGCAGAAAATAGAGATAAATTATGTACAGTAGAGGAGTTAGCTAAAAAGTTAGAAATATCAGAACATCATTTAAAGAAGATAATACATAAGTTAGCTAAAACAGATTTAATTATATCTATGAAAGGGAGAACTGGTGGTTTAAAATTAGGGTTAGAACCACAAGATATAAATTTAGGTGAAGTAATTAGAATCACAGAGGATAACTTAAATATTGCTCAATGTTTTAACAAAGACAATTGTTGTCCATATATATCTTCTGATTGCAAAATCAAAGGGATCATGAAGGAATCTCTAGAGGCGTTTCTTCATGAGTTTTCTAGATATACATTAAGTGACGTTCTATAAATAAAACACCTAGAGGCTGCTTAGGCGGCCTCTAATTTCATTTTCACATATAACATTTCTAGGGAATTTTCTTTTCTGTTAAGTTAAATTCATATTCATCTAAACCATTTTTAAAATAATCTTCATAATAATCTTTAGAAATAATAAAACTATTTCCTGAATCCTTTAATTCTAAAGTATGAATTAAATCTACACTAAAGGTTTTAACTTTATCAGGAGTATCATTATTAAAATAAGTAAAAGTATATTTTTCATTTAAAGTTAAATTATATAAACCATTTTTAACTTTTAACTCTTTGATTGTAGGAGTAGATTCTATATTTTTAAAAGTTAATCTTTTATCTTTAGCTAAATTTCTTAAAAAAGCTATTCTTTTGAATTCATGGGTTAAGGAGTACTCACCAAAATTTTCACTAGTATCATAAAACTTATAAAGCTTTTCTACATTTCCATTTAAAAATGCAGTATTTCTTATATCGAAAATATTTTGCATAAAATTAATTATTGAAGTTTCAATATTTTTATTTGAATCAGTTATAAAGGTACCAACATTTGAGGTAGTAGGATTATCAGAATTACTTATAAATTTTTTTGTATTAGATAAAAAGTAAATAAAATTAGTTATTATAAAAGCATAAAGAAAAAATCCAGATAGTAGTTTTAATAATTTCTTATTCATAAAATCTCTCCTTAGTTAAATTTGTATAAATTAAAGGTTAATAATCCAAATTAGGATATTATTAGTATGCTCATTAAAAGCAGTATAATTCTTTGGAAATTGTTGGCTAATAATTAACTAATATATGGTATAATAAAATTATTAAGATTTTATATAAAAAGAGGTGTTTAATATGATAAATATAGGTATAATTGGGAGTAATTTTATTACTGATAGATTAATTGAAGGGGCTAAAATAGTTAGTGATGTAAATATTTCAGCTGTATATTCAAGAACTGAAGAAAGAGCTAAAGAATTTGCAAATAAGCATGGAATTAAATATACATATACAAATTTAGAAGAAATGGCTAAAAGTGATTTAATAGATGCAGTATATATTGCCTCTCCAAATGCATTACATTCTAGCCAAGCTATCTTATTTTTAAAAAATAAAAAACATGTTTTATGTGAAAAAGCCTTTGCTTCAAACACAAAAGAAGTTGATGAAATGATAAAGGCAGCTAAGGAAAATGATGTTGTTCTTATGGAAGCAATGAAAACTACTTTATTACCAAACTTTAGAGTTATTAAAGATAATCTGCATAAGATTGGAAAGGTTAGAAAGTACTTTGCAAGTTACTGTCAGTATTCTTCTAGATATGATAAATACAAAGTAGGTGAGGTATTAAATGCCTTTAAAAATGAATTATCCAATGGTGCAATAATGGATATAGGAGTTTATTGCATATCTCCTATGGTAAACCTTTTTGGAAAACCTAATACTATAAAAGCCAATGGAATTATGTTAAACACAGGAGTAGATGGAGAAGGTAGTGTAGTTTTCGGTTATGATGATATGGAAGCAGTAGTTATTTACTCAAAAATAAGTAATTCATATTTACCATCAGAAATTCAAGGAGAAGAAGGTAACATTATAATAGATAGAATTAATGGATTTAATAATGTGAAAATAATATATAGAGATGGAAGAGAAGAGAATTTATCTTTAGAACAAAATGAAGCTGATATGTGCTATGAAGTTCAAGAATTTGCAAATCTAATTAACTCTGGGGAAAAGGAGTCTAAGATTAATTCATTAAAAGTATCAAGAGATGTTATTGAAGTTATTGAAGAAGCTAGAAAACAAATAGGAGTAATATACCCAGCAGACTAAATGGAATGAAAAATGAAGAATGTAGAATGAAGAATTTAGGAGAAAACTCTTCCAGAGTTTTGAAAAATGAGGGGATGAAAAAATGAAAATTCTCTTTTGTATTGGCAAAATCAAAATGAAGGAATGAAAAAATTAAGGAATAAATTCCACAGGAATTTAGAAATTATGCATTATGCATTAATTAAAGGGGTGAGAATTTGGAGAATTTAATAATAAGACAAGAAAATGAAAAGGATTATTTTGAGGTTGAATATATGACTAAGAATGCTTTTTGGAACAAATATGTTCCTGGATGTAATGAGCATTATTTAGTTCATAAAATTCGTGAAAGTGAAGATTATATTCCAGAATTAAGTAGGGTTGCAGAAATAGATGGTGAAATTGTTGGAACAATAATGTATTCAAAGGCTTATGTTACTGATGGTATTAATAAAATAGAAGTTTTAACCTTTGGGCCTTTATGTGTTGAGCCAAGCTATCAAAATAAAGGAATTGGTGGAGTGTTATTAGAAACCACAATGGAATTAGCAAGAAAAGCAGGTTATAAAGCAATTATAATATTTGGAGAGCCTGGATATTATCCTAAACATGGATTTAAAACTTGTGATAATTTTAATATTACAACTAGGGATTCTAAGAATTTTGATGCATTTATGGGAATAGAATTAGTTAAGGATGGACTTAAAGGAGTACAGGGGAAATTCTATGAGTCTGAAGTATTTGAAAACTTATCTAATGAAAAGGTAGATGAGTTTGATAAGAAGTTTCCTTATATGGAGAAATTAAAATTACCAGGTCAGTGGGAATAAGATTAATATTTTCTTACTTAATATATGGAGGAATATATATGCATTATAAGATAACTAGTATGCCTTCTGAAGGTGATAAGCAAGAAATATATGATGAATTATTAAAGTATAATCTTAAATATCTAGAAAATAGTCAAGTTCAGGAATTAGGTATATTTTTAGAAAATGAAGAAGGCGAAAAAGTAGCAGGGCTTATAGGTAAGACTCATGGTAATTGGTTAACTATTGATTATTTATGGGTTCATGAAAGCCTAAGGGGAAATGATATAGGAAGTGAAATAATAAATAAGGCAGAAATGGAGTCTAAATCAAGAGGTTGCAAGTATGCATTTCTAAACACCTTTAGTTTTCAAGCAGAAGGATGTTATCTTAAGTTAGGCTATAAAAAGGTATTTTCACTAGATGAATATCCTGTTATTGGGAAGAGGCACTATTTTGTTAAAGAATTATAAGAATCAGAAATTTAATAAAGGTGGGTTATATGGAAACAAGTAAATATAAAGTTATAGATATAGATAACTATTATAGAAAGGATGTATTTAAGCATTTTTCAGAGGATTGTAAGTGCTCTACATCAATAACAAGTAAAATCAATGTAACAAAATTAGTGGAGCATTCTAAAGATACACAAACAAAATTTTATATAAACTTTTTATATATACTTTCAAAGGTTTTAAATTCTCGGGATGATTATAAAATGCAGTATGACTATAAGAATAATAAACTTATAGTATATGAGAAAATAAATCCTAAACATTATATTTTTCATGAAGATACAGAAACTTTCACCATTGTTTATAGTGAATTTAATGATGATTATGAGTTGTTTTATAAGAACTGCTTGGCTGATATTGAAAATGCAAAGAAAACAAGAAATTATGGATTAGATAATAGTTATGAAAATTATTTTGATGCTTCATATATATCTTGGCTTTCATATGATTCATTAAATATAGAATTACCAGATGGATATTTATATTTAATTCCAATTATAAATTGGGGAAAATATAAAAAAGAAAATAACAAATTAATGATGCCAGTAACAGTAAGGATGAATCATGCAGCAGCAGATGGATACTTAGTTGCAGGTGTTTTTTACTTATTAGAAAAGGAAATAGAAAAATTATAATTTATAATGGGGGGTAGTTTATATATGAAGAATTTATATTTAATTGGTGGTACTATGGGTGTTGGAAAAACTACCACCTGTCAAATTATGAAGAGAAAATTGAATAATAGTGTTTTTCTTGATGGAGACTGGTGCTGGGATATGGATCCCTTTATAGTAAATGAAGAAACTAAGAAAATAGTTATGGAGAACATTTGCTTTTTACTAAATAACTATATAAAGTCTTCAGTTTACGAAATATAATTTTCTGTTGGGTTATGCATGAGCAAAGTATTATTGATGAAATTTTATCTAAATTAAATACTGAAAATTGTAATGTATATTTAATTTCTTTAGTTTGTAATAGAAAAGCTTTAAAGGATAGATTAGAATTGGATGTAGATAATGGGTTAAGAACTACAGATGTTATTAGCAAAAGTTTAGAAAGAGTACCTCTGTACAAAAATTTAAGTACAGAAAAAGTAGATGTATCAAGAATTAGTCCAACAGAGGCAGCTAATTACATAATATTAAATTGTTAAATTGGGATAATTAAAAGAATTTTATGAGAGGAGCTATAGTTATGCTAGAATTTCCTGAAGTAATAACTATATCAAAAGAGCTTAATAATATCATTGCTTTGAAAAAAGTTAAAAGGGTTATGCCACCAACTAAGATACATAAGTTTTGTTGGTATAATGGAGAGCCAGCAGAATATAATGATGCAATAAAAAATTCTAAAATAGTATCAGTAGAGGGTTTTGGAATATATGTAGAAATAGCTTTTGATAATGGATATAAGCTTTGTTTTAATGATGGTGTAAATATAAGACTTTTTACTGATGATGAAATTCCAAAGGATTATCAATTACTAATAGAATTAGATGATGAGTCAATGTTAGTATTTAAGGTTGTAATGTATGGTGGAATTATTCTTCATAATAATAATTATGATAATGAATACTATATAAAAAGCAAAAATTATACATCACCTTTATCAGATGAATTTGAAAAATATTATAATAAAGTCCTTTTAGAAAGTAAAGATAATCTAAGTGTTAAGGCTTTTCTAGCAACAGAACAAAGATTTCCTGGCATTGGGAATGGGGTATTACAGGATATCTTATTTGAAGCAGGTATTCATCCAAAGAGGAAAATAAGTACTTTAAGTAAGGATGAAAAGGATAGTTTATTAAAGTCTATTATTAAAGTTACTAATAATATGCTTAAAGAAGGCGGACGTGATACAGAAAAAGATATCTTTGGACATAAAGGCGGTTATAAAGTTAAAATGTCAAAAAATACTGTTTCAGAAGGGTGTCCAAAATGTGGCGGCCAAATTATAAAAGAAACATATTTAGGTGGTTCAGTTTATTATTGTCCAGTATGTCAACCATTTATAAAATAGTGTTTATGCTTAGTAGAATTTAATAATGTAGAAGAAATAGGTCCTTTAGAATTTGATCATCAAAATAATATGGATGATTGGCTAATTATAAATAAAATAGAAGATGTAGTAGTTGGAACAAGTATTCCTTATAATTATGATAATTCGAAATTTAAATAATTCAAAATTGGAAATTACTAGATAAAATGTATCCTTTAAGGCTGTTGACAGAAAAAATTTTATAATATATAATTACAAACGTAATGAAAATTGAATATTCGCGTTAAACTAATTTTAACCTGGGGGCGTTTTGGCTTCGACGGGGGTAAGATGGGTTTGATAAGCGGGCCGAGGCAAGCATGTCACCTCGCTAATAAAGTATGCATTAAAGATAAACGCAGAAGACAATTTTGCATTAGCAGCTTAATGTAGCTGTTCATCAGCCCAGGGTGCCCACGCTCTGGATCACTGGTGTCATTAAAGTGGGAAACGAAGTTTAGCAAAGCTTTGAGCTAAAGGGGTATTCATGAAGCTAGGAAATTAGGAGTTTGTTTGTGAGCGAACTAAGGACCGAAATTTTAGTCACAAACTACGCTCGTAGAAAGTCAGATTGGTCTGCTTTCGGACAGGGGTTCGATACCCCTCGCCTCCACCATAACCTTAATAAGCCGTGAAGTAATTCACGGCTTTTTTGTATATTTAATTATCTACTATTAATATAACTCTTTTATAATATATTATACATAATTTAATATTTATAAGGTTAATTAAAATATAATTATATGTAAAAAAATATATATATGAGCACGACCCCTCGCCGTAAAATTTACGTTAGGAAAAAATCCTTTTATTCGATTAAGCTACTAATATTTAGATTGCTATCGTATATATTTTTTTAGGGTTACATAATTTATAGTATTGTATTGAAATACTTTCAAAACCCTTTAATTCATAACTGCCATATTTACATATATTAAAGGCTGCATTTAAGTCTGCATTTAAAATTTTATTATATTTAGTATCTTTAAATAATCCTCTTTTAACTCGTCTTCCTCCGAAGACATCAGTTGAAATTAAATTACTTGAAGCTAATGATTTTATGTAAAAAATATTACTACTTAAGCAAGAAGTTTTTGATGTATATGATTCATCTATTTGGATTATTTTTATATTAAATTTAGATGCTTTTAAGCAAATATAATCTATCAGTTTTATTATTGGGATTTGAAAAAAGTGTTGCCTTATATTTTTTGATATTTTGCACTTACCATTATTTTTTAATTCATTAATACTTTTAGATAATACTAAATGTGTGACATTATTATTTTTTAAATATAATAATATATATTTGGAAAGTTTATGGAATTCAGAATGGAAATAATTATTTTTCTTTTCAAATATAAATCTTTTATAAGTATTTAAATAATTATTATCTTCAATATTATTAATGGTATTATCTATCTTTGAAAGTAATCTATTGAAACTAGAATTATAACCAATGAATTTTTTGCCACTAATTATCAATGACTTACTAGTATTATCATGTATATATATTGAAGCTATATTCTTTATTCCAATATCTAACCCAGCATATTTTATACTATAAACGCTTTCAATATTTAATTGAGATTCAATATAATTTATTAACATATATACATATCCATTTGAATAATTTAAATTTATATTTTTTATATTGCTAAAATTTTTCACTATTTTCAATAATGGTTCATGTTTTACATGAGTGTATATCATTTTATCATATAGATTTAAGCCAATAACATTTTTCCTCTTAAGTGTTATAGATTTATATCCATCCATATATAATGTTATGTGGTTTACAGAGGATAGTTTCTTAGTAGATGGTTTATTGACTTTAAAGTTGCCATTTTGTGATTGTGTGTAGGTAGATTTATAGTTTTTCTTAATATTTTTAATTTGTTCTACAAGATTATGAGATTTTAATTCTCTACTAACATTAATTAAATCATTCATAAGAGAATTATCTTTGTAATATGTTTTAACATACTCAACATCATTTCTTAATACACCACCACTAGTATTCGTAAATATTGCCCTCATAACTCTTCCATTAGTTAAAAATCTAAAGTTTTTACCATTATTTTGGTTTATATCTTGATTTATTAAGATTATTAACATATTTTCAAAATGTTGAGTAAGAAAAATTTTATTTTTTAAATAATCTAATATATGTCTATCTTTTATTCTAACCTTTATTGTTCTCAAAATTTCACCTCCTAAATAATAGTATGTAAATTATACTGAAAATTATTAATAACTATAATGAAAGTTACGTGAGTTATCAATAATAATGTAATTTGTGCAGTGAATGTTAGGGAGAAGAGGAAATACTTTTAGGTAGTGGCATAGGTTTTCAAAAGAAAAAAGGGAGAAATAAAATTAGAGGTGGATTATTAATTTTCTTTAAAAAGTTAAATAATAAGATTACCACGATATAATATTATAATAAAGATTATAAAGATAGTAATTCTATATCTCATAAATATTTTATTTATAAAAAATTATTAAATAAATAAGTTCATTGACCTTGTAGGTAGAAATTTATTATAATTATTAATATTAAATAGGATAGGAGAAGGTATATGGCTACAATAGTAGATGTTGCAAAGTTAGCAGAAGTTACACCAACTACTGTTTCGCGTGTAATTAATAATAGAGGTTATATTAGTGAAAAAACTAGGAATAAAGTTAATGCAGCAATGGAACAGTTAGGCTATCAGCCTAATGAGATAGCACGATCATTATCAAATCGAAAAAGCAATACAATAGGAATAATAGTTCCTCATATATCTCATCCATACTTTGCAAAATTAATAAGTAATCTAGAAACAGAAGCTGCTAAAAGTGGTTATAAGATTCTTTTATGTAATAGTAAAGAAAAGGTTGAAAAAGAAAAACAATATTTAGATATGTGTAAAAGCAATAGAGTTGCAGGAATAATCCTTTGTAGTGGGAATATAGAATCAAATAAAATAAATACAGGTAATATTCCTGTTGTATTATTAGAGAAAAACTTTGAAGAAGATAAATTAGGAATTCAATGTAATAATTATCAAGGTGGAAAGATTGCAACGGAACACCTAATAAAATGTGGCTGCAAAAAACTATTACATTTTAGTGGAGTTATTGATGAGGATATGCCAGCAGATAATAGAGAAAAGGCTTTTATAGATATTTGTAATAAAAACAATATTGAATATCATATCAAAAAGTATGATATTAATACATATAAAGAGAAAAATTACTATAGTCATATAAAAAGTGCATTAATAGAATTAAAAGATATAGATGGAATCTTTGCTAGTAGTGATTTAATAGCTGCACAAGTTATTCAAGTTTGTAATGAATTAAAAATCAGAATACCTGAAGATATTCAATTAGTTGGATTTGACGATGTTGATATAGCCACTTTAACAACTCCAACAATAACAACTATTCATCAGCCAATTAAAGAAATGGCAACTTTAGCAATTGAATTAATTGAGAAAAAAAATAAGGACTTAGAGGTAATAAAAAATACTATATTACCTATAGAATTAATAATTAGAAATAGTACTATAAATAGATAAAAGGAGCTGTCGCCCTAAATTTTTAATTTAGGTTGCGACAGTCCCTTATTATATTAAAGTGTGTATATTGATGTATCACCATCATTATTTATATATTTGATTGTTGATTTGCTAGTGTTTAAATCAACATTTAGAGTACAATATTTATCATCTTTTTTCCAAGTTAATATAATTTTATTATTGTCCGAGTCTTCAACAATAAAATCACCATCAAATGCAGGATAATCATTTCTGAAATCAATAAGTTTAAGTAATCTTTGAACTACATTTTTGTTATAGGCTTTATCGATTTCTTCTAAAGTAAAGTTGTGTCTATTTATTTCACGTCCTTCTCCAGTACGAGTAACATTTGCAACATCATTTTCACCAGCTAATAATCCAACATAGTATACTTGTGGAATACCAGGAGCAAAGAATTGTATTGCTCTTGCAGTTAAGTATGCATCATCATTACAGCCTAAAACAGAATAATAAGAACATCTTATTTGATGAACATCAAATCCATCAGCACTCTTATGTGCATCAGAATGAACTAGACTTAAATTTGCACCATGATCTAAGCAGTAATTAACAATTTTTCTAGCATCATTAGAGGATACTAAATCATCTAAGTCAGGCTTTATAGGAATTCCATCATGACAGTCTAACATTGTAAATTGATTATTAGGTCTATCTTTTAAGTATTCTTTAATTTGAGAACTAGATTTATTAACTATTGTACTAAGAATCATGTATGGAAGTATAAAATCATAAATATAATTTCCATACTTAGCTAACTTAAATTGAGTAGTATAATGAGCATGAACCTCTGGAAGTAAGCTTATATCAAGAGATTTAGCTAAATCAGATACCCAGTCTAAGAATTTATATATTTCTGGTTCAACAAAGAAGCAGCTAGTGCCAAGCTTTTTTGTTATATATCCTACAGCATCAAGTCTTACAATTTTAACATTATTTTTATGGAAGTTCTCGAAGAATTCTTTCAATAATGCTTTAACTGATTCTGAGTTTATATCAAGATCAATTTGTTCAGAAGGAGTTTCTTTACCAAAAGTAGTCCAAACAGAAGTTTCTTCTCCTTTTATGTTAAATGTTGAGTATGGAACTTGTCTACGTAAGAACATTTTATCTATATCTTCTTGAACAGGCTTTCCATCACTCCAAAGTTTATCTAATGTAATAAATAAATCAGCATATTTTGATTCTTTTCCATTTTTTAAAAAGTCTTGGAAGAATACTGAATTCTTAGAAATATGATTAACCATTAAATCAAGCAGTACATCATATTTTTCACCTATCTTACGGATATCTTCCCATGTACCAAACTTTGGTTCTATTTCTAGATAAGTAAGAGGTGCAAATCCTCTATCTCCTGATGATGGGAATGGTGGAAGTATATGAATACCACCTTTAAATGTATTTGGAAAATATTTATTTAGTACCTTGTCTAATGTTTTTAAATCTCCACCTAAAGAGTCTGGGTACGTTATTAGTTGAACTTTATTTTTAACTGCCATTTTATTATCTCCTTTTGAATTGCTATATATTATAAAGTAATTTTAATTCTTGGATAGAAGGTAATTTCGCAATAGCACCTGTATGTTTTAATTTAAATGCACTTGCTGCAAAACCAATATTTAAGGATTCCTTTAAGGTATAATTACTAGTTATAGAAGCATAGAATCCTCCCCAGAATGCATCTCCAGCACCAGTAGTATCTACAATTTCAGTAGCTAAAGTTTTAAATCTTATAGTTTCTTTTCCGTTAGAAACTATTGCACCATCTTTACCTAGTGTCATTATTACAAATTTTGCGCCACACTCTATGAATTTGTTTACATGGTTCTCAGGAGTATCTGGGCCAAAGATTCTTTCAGCATCAACTTCTGATGGTTTTATTATATCTATTTTACTTATAAGATTTTTTATATATTCTATTCCATCATGTCCTTCTTCCCAAATCATTTCATGATAGTTAGGATCAAATCCTATAAGAACATCATTTTTTCTAGCTTCTTCAATTACTTTTTCAATCATTTCTCTTGATTTTCTTTGAGAAATAGGCCAGCAAGAAAAATGAACTATTTTACTATTTTTTAATGCTGAATGGATTTCAGAAGTATATTCCAAATTATAATCAGCATTACGGTAGAAAATAGGTATAGGAGTTTCTTTGCTTTTAGTTACAAGCACCATACTTGTAGAATGATTAACTCTATTTATTAGTTCTGTATTAATATTATTTTTCTTTAAGTGATTAACTAAAAAATCACCTAATCCATCATTACCTACGCATGAAGTTATAATTGGATTTCTGCCAAGTTTTTTTATATTCATAGTTATATTTGCAGGTGAACCACCAAAGAATCTTGAGTATTTACTACAAGAAAAATCAGTATCGTAGTCATCTGAAATCATATCTACTAAAATTTCACCAATTGTAAATACATCATTAGTTCTATTTTGAAATTGTATAGCATTATTAAAATTAAACATGAGTACCTCCAAACTATTTTATATGAGAAGAGTATAAATATAAAAAAAATATATGTCAAGCGTTTGACATATATTTTTTTGCAGCTTAATGTATTTATTTATAAAATAAATATTGGATAAATATAGAATAAATATTGTATAAATATTGAATAAATTTTGAAATTATTATAATATATAGTTTATAAAATTATTGATAGTAAAGTAGGTAGTGAAATGAATTATGATCATGAAGTAATAGAGATAGATAATAGAATGGCAGCAAATGTGATTATTCATGAGGAGGCTAAATTCGTAGTTCCTGAGCATTGGCATAATCATTTAGAATTAACCTATATACTCAAAGGTGAAATGAATATTTGTATTGATGGAAATCCTTCATTGGTAAAGAGTGATGATTTAATATTAATTAATAGTAAGCAGGTACATTCCATCCAGGGTGATAATGAAGACGTATTTATAGGATTAACTATAATAGTATCTTATGATTTCTTGAAAAAAAGTTATCCAGATATAGATAAAATTATATTTGAATTAAGGGATAATAAAGAACTTATGGATTTAAAAAGAATTTTTAGAGAAATTGCAATATTTTATACTCAAAGTAATAATTCGCTAAATTATCTTAAAATAAATTCTTTAGTATATGAAGTGATGTATATTTTATTAAAAAATTATACTGTGAAAAAAGATAGTATTAACTCTTGTTTATCCCAAAAATATTTAGAGAGAATGATGAGAATAACTGATTATATAAATGAAAACTATAAAGACAATATTACATTAGAAAATGTAGCTATGAAGTTTAATTTCTCAAAAGAGTATTTATCCCGTAGCTTTACGAAGTATATGGGAATTAACTTTAAAAATTATTTAGTAAATGTTAGATTGAGTAATGCCTACAGGGATTTAATTAATACGGATTATTCAATAACACATATAGCATTAGAAAATGGTTTTCCTAATTTAAAATCATTTATAACAGCATTCAAAAGAACATATGGAGAAACTCCATATAAGTATATAAGAAATATGGATTAAGTAGAAAAATATAAGTATTTGTTATTGAAAAGATCAATATTTATACTTTTATTATTTGAAAATTTAAAATAAATCAATTTTTGACATAATAAGAGTTAAAGAAAAACAAGAGTAGAAATTTATAAATTGTTAAAATGATTACAGAAAAGATTTAGAATTATTATGTTTTAAATTAATTTTAATGTGATGGAGTATAGAAAATGGAATGGAAAACAGCGTGGAGTTATTGCCCCATTAATTATGATACTACTATTGGTAGTGTAAGTGATTTAACACAAAGAACATATTTTAAGAATAATATTTCAGGAAATAAAATTAAGTTAAAGTTTTCAAATATATATTCTAAAGAAGATTTAACTTTAGATAAAGTAGTAGTTGGTTCTAGAAAAAATAATGATAAAGAAATAAGTAATTTCATTAATGTCACTTACCAAGGAAAAGAAAAGATAGTAATTAAAAGTGGAGAAGAATTTTATAGTGATGACATTGATTTCGATATATTAGCAGGAGAAGAATTTGTCATTTCTATGTATGTAAAAGACAAAACTAATATTCAATCAGCCTGTTCTACATGGGCAGCAAGAAGCTGGCACACAGAATATATTAAAGGTGGAGATTTTACAGAAACTCAAAATATAGCTGGTGAGAAAAGTGAAGACATTTTTCCTTTTGTCAAAGCAGATGTAAATAAATCTAATATAGTGTTTGGTATATCAGAAATAAAGGTATTTACAAATAAAAATATCAAAACAGTGGTACTTTTTGGTGATTCAATTACTCATATGTCATATTATTATGATGCATTAATTGAAAGAATATATAGCAAATATCCTGATGAAATCACATTTATCAATAGGGGAATTGGTGGTAATAGAGTTCTTAATGATGCTACATATATAGAATCAATTGATGGCAAAGGTAAATTTTTTGGTGAAGCTGGAATAAAAAGATTTACTAATGATGTTTTAAGAGAGAAACCAGATGCGGTTTTTATTCTTGAAGGTGTAAATGATATCATGCATCCTTATCAATTTGATCATATGGATGAAGTAGTTACAGCAGAAGATTTAATTAATGGTATGAAAACACTTATTGATAAATTACACAGTATTAATAGTAGAGTTTATCTAGGAACTATTATGCCATTCTTTAATGAAGAATTTACTTGGATGACAGAAGGGGAAGCTACAAGAATTGCATACAACTCATGGGTAAGACAACAAAAAATTACTGATGGCATTATGGATTTTGACAAGGCAATAAGAGATAAAGATAATGAGCATTATATGAATAATAAAACTCATATAGGTGATGGATTACATCCAAATGTAGAAGGTGGAAAAGTAATGGCTGACTTAGTTAAGTTAGAATATCTTGGCTTGAAGGGAGAATAGTTTTTTATGATACAGCTAGTATTTCCAGAAGGAAAAGAAAAAGCATTTACAGCAAGTTATGATGATGGAACTATTTTCGATAAGGATTTAATAAAACTTATGAATGAGTATGGTATTAAAGGTACTTTTAATCTGAATTCATCTTTATTCGGAAAAGAAGGCAGAGCTGTCATAGATGGATATGATACAGATATCTCTAGAATACCCGAAGATGAAATTGTAGATTTGTACTGTAATCATGAAATAGCAGCTCATGCATATACTCATATGAAACTTACAGAATCAGATTTCGGAATGGTTTCATATGAGATCATTGAAGATAGAAAAAACTTAGAAAGATTGACTAATAGGATTATAAAGGGATTTGCATATCCTTTTGGGGTATATGATGATAACGTTATCCAAATTCTAAAAAATTGTGGTATTAATTATGCAAGAACAGTTGAGAATACAAGGAGTTTTGATATACCAAAGGATTTCCTCAGATGGCATCCAACCTGTCATCATAATGATGCAGAACTAATGAATTTAGCTAAAACTTTTTGTGAAGAAAATAATATCTTTGGAGAATCTCAGATATTTTATCTATGGGGACATTCCTATGAATTTTCACAAAAAAATAATTGGCAAGTAATAGAGAACTTGTTTAAATATCTACATGGATATAGGGACAAGATATGGATGGCATCAAATGGAGAAATCGTAGACTGTATGAAAAGGTTTAATAACCTTGAATATTCTGCAGATGGAAAATTTGTTTATAATCCTTCATGTGAACCAGTATGGATAAAAAATAATGGAGAGATAAAAAAAATAGATTCAGGATGTATTGAAGTTTTATAAGGAGAGATTAATTATGAAGGTATATGAAATTATCGATGAAATAATCAAAAAAACAGGACTAGAACCAATAGAATATGAAAAAACCTGTGATCATCTAATCATTGGTGACAAAGATAAAGAGGTGAAAAAGATTGTAACTACTTTTATGGCAACAGTAGAGGTAATAAAAAAAGCTGCAGAGATAGGTGCTGATTTTATTATTACTCATGAACCAACATGGTTTACTGCAAATGATAAGGTGGACTGGCTAGAAAATGATCCAATTTATTTAGAAAAGAAAAAACTTATAGAAGAAAATAATATTGCAATCTGGAGATTCCATGATCATATGCATATTGGAAATGAAGATGGGATATATAGAGGCTATGAAATAGAAACAGAATGGAATAAATATAGAATAGATAATCCAAAAGGAATGGAATGGTTTGGGGCTAGCTATGAGATTCCTGAAACATCATTAAGAGACCTATGCTTATTTTTTAAGGACAAGCTAGAAATGGATGTGGTTCAGATTGTTGGAAATCCTGAAATGACTGTAAAAAGAGTAGGTGTTCTTGTTGGAGGGGGAAGTCTTGGATTAGGAGTAGAGGAACTTCCTATGCAGCTTATGCTAAAGAACAATCTTGATACAGTAATATGTGGAGATATTACTGAATGGACCATTGTTCCATATGTAAGGGATGCTATAGAATTTGGACAAGATAAAGCTATGCTGATTTTAGGACATGAAAGAAGCGAAGAAATGGGAATGAAACATGCTGCTGCATGGGTAAAGGATATTGTTGGAGATATACCCGTTGAATTTATTGATGCAAAAGAACCATTCAAGTATATATAAAGGAGAAAAGTAAATATGGCACTAATGAAGGTGAATTTTTATTCACAAGCGCTAATGAAAGCAACAAATTTTAATATTGTAATTCCTAACGATTTATTACCAATAATGATAGAGGGAAATGAACATTATAAAAGAAAAACTAAAGCATTATATTTATTGCATGGATTTTCAGGAAATGAAAATGACTGGCTTTATGGAAGTCTAATACAGAATATTGCAGTACAATATAACATTGCTGTTATTATGCCTGCTGGCGATAATAGTTTTTATGTAAATGCTAATGGTACAGGTAAAAATTATGGAGACTATGTAAGCCAGGAATTAGTTGAATACACAAGGAAAGTATTTAATCTTTCTGATAAGAAAGAAGATACTTTTATAGGTGGATTATCTATGGGAGGATTTGGTGCAATACGTAATGGGCTAAATAATACTGATACTTTTGGAAAGATATTTGGGCTATCATCTGCACTAATTATAAATGATATTAAGAATAAAAAAGAAGACTTTAAAAATGAAGTAGCTGATTACTATTATTATGCATCTGTATTTGGAGATTTAAGTGAATTAGAAGAAAGTGATAAAAATCCTGAATATCTAATTAAACAATTAAAAAGAGAAGGTAAAGATATTCCGCCTATTTTTATGGCATGCGGAACTGAAGACTTCTTATTAAATCAAAATAGAGAGTTTAATGAGTTTTTAGTTAAAGAGGGAATCAATGTAGATTATAAGGAAAGCAAAGGAATCCATGACTGGAATTTCTGGAATGAATATTTGGAAAAGGCTGTGAAGTGGCTTTTAGATGAAAAATAGAATTGAAATCTAAAGATTTTAGGAGGACTTTTTACAAATTTTAAGTAAAAGAAATCTTAATATGAATCAGTAAAATATTAATTTATTAATATAATAATTTATTTATTAAGGAGGACTTATGGAAAATAATGTATCAAACGAAATACCTTTTTTAGGAAAAACTGGTCACAAGTATGGAAGTGTTGGACTAGGAAAAATGTCATTGTTAGAAAAAATTAGTTATGGATGTGGAAATATGGGATTATGTTTAATTACATCTTTAGTAACTACATACATGATGTATTTCTACTCTGATATTGTAAAAATTAGCTTAGTTCAAATATCAACAATAATGATGCTTGGAGGAGTTGCAGATGCAATTTCAGATCCACTTATGGGAATTATCATAGATAAGACAAATACTAAATGGGGGAAATGCAGACCTTACTTATTATTCTGCGCAATACCATTAGGACTTGTAGTATCATTTATGTTTAGAATACCTGATGCTAGTAGCTCAATAAAATACATATATTGTTTAGTAATGTATATTTTATATACTATAGCTTATACTGCTATATGTATTCCTCAAACAGTTATGCTTGCAAGTGTTACTGATGATGAAAAAGACAGGTTACAAACAAATATGTTTGGAACACTAGGAACTAACATGGGACAATTATTAGTTGGTGCACTAACAATAACATTAGTATCATTTTTAGGTGCTGGTTCAGAATATAAAGGATATCAACGTACAATTATAATCTTTGCTACAGTTGGAGTATTACTTTTATTAACTTGCTTTAAGAATTCACGTGAAAGAATTACACAAGCTCACGGAGAAAAAATAACTGTAAAAGATTTATTACAAGCATTCAAAAACCTACCATGGTTTATTTGTACACTAACTATTCTATTAAATATAGCTGCAATTGTAGTTCGTGCAACTCAAACTATATACTATGCTCAATATGTTGTAGGAAATGTAGCTATAGGAGCTATTTTATTAACAATAGCTAACTTAATGGGTATTCCAATAGCAATGCTTGTTCCAGTACTTGCTCCTAAAATGGGAAAAAGAAATATGGTTATCATGGGAAGTTTCCTGGCTATAGGAGGTTGTGTAGGAGTTTATTTCTCTACAAGTAGTACAGCATTAATTTTATTCTTTACAGTAATTGCTTCTGTAGGTATGTCAATACCAAATAGTGTTGTTAATGTAATGTCTGCAGAAAGTGTTGATTACGGCGAATGGAAGAATGGTAAAAGAGTTCAAGGATCATTATTAGCATTCATAGGATTTGGAGTTAAAATAGCAAATTCTGTTGCTACTATGTTAGCATCTGCAATTCTAGCAAGTAATGGGTATATTGGAGGAGAAGCTGTTCAAACTGAAGCTGCAGTTAAAGCTATACAATTCAATTATTTAGTTATACCAATGATTATGTTTGGTATAATCATCATAGCTAATTTATTTTATAAATTAGATAAACAATATCCTCAAATAAAAGCAGAATTAGATGCTAGAAGAAAAGCAGTAGCACAATAATTTAACTATTTGTTAATTAAATTCGCACCTCAAATAAATAATATTTGAGGTGCCTTTTTATCTATGGATATGCTTAGGTTTGAAATACTTATAAATTAACTTAAAAGATACTAATAATGTATAAATTAAAATCTTTAAATATATATATCAGTAAGTTGATATGAAAACTATAAATAATATTAATATAAAAGTTAGGAGAGTATGATAATATGGTGAATTTACAAGCGGAATTAATTTTAAATATACATGTAATATGTTCAAATAATTTAGAGGTAGGAAAAGTTGTTGATGGTAACCTTAATGTTATTCCTATTATAGGAGGTACTTTTGATGGTAAGATCAAAGGAAGTGTAATGCCTATTGGTGCAGACTGGAATATAGATAGGGGGAATGGCATAGCTCATGCAAGTGCTAAATATGTGCTTAAAACTGAAGATGATGAGTATATATCTATTGAAAATGAAGGTGTTATTAATTTTCTTAATGAAAGTACTATAAAAACAAGAACTAAGTTTTTAGTAGACAATAGCAGCAAATATGCCTGGTTAAATACGGGGGTATATGTAGGTGCCTTAGAAGGTGGAGATAAATCTGGAGAAATAGAAATTAAAGTTTATAGAATGATGTAATACAAAAGAGAAATTAGCAATAAATCCACCACACAAATGTCGTGGATTAAATTTTTAGTAGAATAAAATATTGAACTATAAATAAATGAGATTTTTTAGCCTTAACCCTTTTAAGTAAGTGGTTAAGGCTATTTTCTTTGAATAAGTAATAATTTACACAAATATATTATATTAAATACTACTTATAAGGGGAAACAATTAGTGAATAGAAATACTTGCAATCTATTTATAGACCAAGATGATGTAGAAGAGTATCTAATAGAATATAGGGGGAATATATTAGAACAAATGAAGAACATTGATTATGCCTGTGTATTTAGAGTCACAAGTAAATTAGCCTTACTGGCTGTAAAAGGTGATAGGTTGGAGGAACTTAGAAAAAATGTCCCTGCAATTATATTTGTAAACTTTAGAAATATGTATGTTTTAGAAGGGACAAGTGTAGAAGATGTAAGTAATATTAATCCTATAAAAATTAATAAGTATTTAAATCTAACTGGAAGAGGAGTAATAATCGGGATAGTTGATACTGGCATAGATTATACAAATAGAGAATTTTTAAGAGAAGACAATACTTCTAGAATTGAGGTTATATGGGATCAAACTATAAATTTACCTAATTCCAATCAGAATCCAGATGAGGTATTTACAGGAACAATTTTTGATAATACTAAAATTAATGAAGCTATTAAAGCAAAGTTAAGTGGAAATGATCCGTATGCTATAGTGCCATCAAAAGATGAAATAGGACATGGCACTCAAATGGCAAGTATAGCAGGTGCACGAGGATATGATGAAGATGTTGAAGGTGTAGCTAATGACTGTACTTTTGCTATAGTAAAACTTAAAGAGTCAAAAAAGTTTAAAAAGCAACTTGAAGATGAAAATATAAGAAATGTTCCAGTATATTATCTAAGTTCTATAATAGCAGGAATAGAGTATTTGAAAAATTATGCATTAAAAGTGAAAAAACCAATGATTATATTAAATTCTATTGGTACTTCAGAACATAGTCATGATTCTAGCGATATATTTTCTAGATATTTAAATAGAATAGCTAGTTATAGAGGGCTTGTTTTTGTAGCAGGCTGTGGTAATGAAGGATTAGCAGAAGGGCATGCTTCTGGATATATAACTGGTATTGGTGACGTAAAAGAAGTTGAATTACAAGTTGGGGAAAGCATGAAGCTTTTGCAATTCAAGGTATATGTAAGGCGACCTAATAAAATGGCTATAGCAGTTATTGCTCCAAGTTCTGAGAGTTCTGAATTTATGAGTTCTAACCTTTATAAAGAAAAAGTTATAGAATATGTTCTTGAAAATACAACATTAAAGATTGATTTTTACAACGTTGATAACTTTACTGGATTACAGACTTTTGTTTTATCATTTTCAAATATTAAAGCTGGCATATGGAAAATAAGATTAAAGGGAGAATATATAGTTAATGGTAGGTTTGATATTTGGATGTTTTCTAGAAAGATGTTAAAGGGTGAAACTTCCTTAACTTCTCCATGTACTTGTGGAACCATTACAAATCCAAGTACAAGCAGATATTCCTTAACTATAAGCAATTATAATCAAAATAATATAACAGTTTATCCTAAATCAGGATTAGCTACTACATCAATAGAAGGTTTTGAAATAGATGTTGCAGCTGGTGGGGTAGATGTAAAATGTATATTTTTAAATAATCAAAGAGTTTATATTACAGGAACAAGTGTATCAGCCGCTGTAGCTACAGGAGCAGCTTTATTATTATTTCAATGGGGAATAGTAGAAGGGAATGATCCCTATATGTATTCTCAAACTCTTAAGTCCTATATGTTAAGAGGGACATATAGAAGAAAAAATGATATATATCCTAATATAGAATGGGGGTATGGAATTTTAGATTTGTTAGGAGTATTTACAAACTTATAAGCAAAAAGGAACAAGGTGTAGTAATATTTCGCTTCCACCAATAAATCCACGATATTATTGTCGTGGATTTTACTTTACCTTTACTTTTTACTTTTTCAATAATCACTTCAATTGTTGGATTTTGAGGATAATTATTATTTGTTAGAAATAGATGTTGACAATATACCATAGGGGGTATATAATGAGATTAACAACATAGAACATAGACATTATATTTATAGATAAAGTTATTAAATATAATTTAAAAATTATCTGTAGAATAAAAAGAATATTAAGATTATTTACTTTAATCCTAGGTATTCACCTGTTGACAATATACCCCGTATGGTATATAATGTGTTAAAAAATAATAATATAGTACATATATTAGGGGTGAAATTATGAAATACAATCATAAAGTTGTAAATAGGATTAAAAGATTAGAAGGCCAATTAAAAGGTATATTAAATATGATGGAAGATGAAAAGGAATGTAAAGAAGTTATAACACAACTTTCAGCAGTTCGATCAGCTATTGATAGGTCCATAGGAATTATTGTTAGTGAAAATCTTGTAAAGTCTGTAACACAAGAAGACACTGAAGAGAATAAACATAAAATTGTACAAGAAGCTGTAGATCTTCTAGTAAAAAGCAGATAAATTTTTTTTAAGAAAAATATACCCTATAGGGTATAATGGCTTTGAGTAAAATTTAATTGTATTACACAACTTATAATTTTATCTATTAGTACTATATATTATTTGATGATTTACTTCTAATAAAGAAATAAAGTAAATATCAAGCTTAGAAATTAAGAAAGACAGGACCTTATTATTCAAGAGTTCAGTAATAATCTTGAAGAGAGAATAGGAAAAATATAAAAAATAAAAAATATTAAGGAGAAAATTTATATGAAAAATATAAAGGTTGATTTAGTAGTAGATGCAAATGGGTTATCATGCCCTATGCCAATAGTAAAACTTAAGAAGGGTATGGCTCAATTAGAAGTTGGTCAAGTGGTTGAACTTCAATCAACTGATAAGGGTTCAATGGCAGATGTAAAAGCTTGGGCAAATAATACTGGATACCAATACTTAGGTAGTTTTCAAGATGAAGGAGTATTCAAGCATTATATTAGAAAAGAATCTTCTAATGAAGTAATAGAGAAAAAACATGAAGTAACAACTACAAATGATGAGTTAATTAAGAAGATTCATGCTAAAGAAGATATACAAATTGTAGATGTAAGAGAAGAAGCAGAATATGTTTTTGCTCATATACCTAATGCTATATCTATGCCTTTAGGGGATTTAGAAGATAATATTTCTAAGTTATCTAAAGATAAAGAAGTATATGTAATTTGTAGAACAGGTCATAGAAGTGATTTAGCAGCACAAATGCTTTCTGATAATGGTTTTAATAAGGTTATAAATGTTATTCCTGGAATGAGTAATTGGACAGGGGACATAGAAGGAATAAATTAATATAATATTTAAGTAAAATTATATAAATATATAATAGAGGATAATGTAATAATAGAGGAGGAAATAAGAATGAGTAAAAAGGTAGCTATAATATCTAGCAATGGAGATATATTTAACGCTTATAAAGTTTTTAACATTGCTAATGCAGCAGCAGCAACAGATATGGAGGTAACAGTTTTCTTTACCTTTGAAGGACTTAACCTTATTCACAAGCAAGGAGTTAAGGGAATTGTAATGCCAAAGGGAAATGAGCAATTAGAGGAAGGCTTTAAAAATGCTAATGTACTTTCAGTAGAAGAACTTGCTTTAATGGCACAAGAAATGGATGTTAAATTTATTGCATGTCAAATGACTATGGATGTTATGGGAATTAATAAAGAAGATTTATTTGACAATATTGAAGTAGTCGGAGCTGTAACATTTTTAGAATTTGCTAAAGATGCAGATATTACTTTAAGTTTCTAAATTTTTTTAAAAAAATAATACCTAAGGGGGTATACTTGAGATGAGTATAAGAAAAGTAAATGTAAAAGAAATAACTAAAAAAGTAATTAATAAAGAAAAATTATTTATATTAGACGTTAGAAATACAGAAGAATTTAAAGATTGGAAAATAGAGGGTAAAAACTTTACCCATATGAATGTTCCTTACTTTGATCTTTTAGATGGAGTGGACAGTATTACAGATAAGCTTCCTAAAAACGAAGAATTATTAGTAGTATGTGCTAAGGAAGGATCTTCTTTAATGATAGCTGATATGTTAGATGAAGCTGGATTTAAAGCATCATATCTTGAAGGTGGTATGAAAAGCTATAGTGAATATTTAGAACCATTAAAGGTTGCGGATTTAAAGAGCGGAGGAGAACTTTATCAATTTGTTCGTATAGGTAAGGGATGTCTTTCTTACATGATTATCTCTGATGGTGAAGCAGCTGTAATAGATGCTACAAGATTCATTAATATCTATAGTGATTTTGCAAATTCAAAGGGTGCTAAGATTAAACATGTATTTGATACACATCTTCATGCAGATCATATTTCAGGAGGACGTTTCCTTGCTGAAAAGACAGAAGCAAAATATTATCTTCCACCAAAGGATGCAGAAGGGGTAACATTTAGCTATAATCCTTTAGAAGATGGATTAGAAATTGTTGTAGGTAGCAGTTCTGTAGATATTCATGCTTTATATTCTCCAGGACATACTATTGGATCAACTTCTTTTATTGTAGATAATAGCTATTTACTTACAGGAGATATACTATTTATTGACTCAATAGGAAGACCAGATCTTGCAGGACTTGCTGAAGATTGGGTATTGGATTTAAGAGAAAGTCTATATAAGAAATATAGAGAATTATCTAATGAACTTTTAGTACTTCCAGCTCACTTTATGATAGTAGATGAACTTAATGAAGATGGAACTGTAGGCAAGAAATTGGGAGAACTTTTTGAAAAAAATCATGGTCTAAATATAAAGGATGAAGAGGAATTTAAAAATCTTGTTACAAAGAATCTTCCACCTCAACCTAATGACTATAAAGATATAAGACTAGCCAATATTGGTAATATATCTCCAGATGAAGATAGACAAAGAGAAATGGAGATTGGCCCTAATAGATGTGCAGTTAGATAGTTTATAGGGTGCTGTGGCACAATGTAAAATTAATAATTAAAAATGTAAAATAAATGAATAAACTCCTTCAGGAGTTTATGAAAAAGATATATTTTTAGTAATTTGGAACAATTACTTCAATAATTCTTCATTTTACATTCTAAACTTTTAATTAGAGGCTGCTTGGACAGCCTCTTTATTAAATACCTAGGAGGAAACAAATGGAAATTTCATATATAATAACAATATTTTTAATAGGATTTATAGGATCATATTTATCAGGAATGCTTGGAATAGGAGGTTCTATAATTAAATACCCAATGCTTTTATATATACCACCACTATTTGGGTTAGCAGCCTTTAGTGCTCATGAGGTATCAGGTATTAGTGCTGTTCAAGTATTCTTTGCTACTATTGGTGGAATTATGGTCTATAGAAAAAGTGGCTATTTAAATAAAAAGCTAATAGGTTATATGGGAATAAGTATTTTGATAGGAAGCCTTATAGGAAGTTATGGCTCTAAGTTTTTATCAGAAGAAATTATTAATATAATTTATGGGGTACTTGCTTTATTAGCAGCTATATTAATGTTTATCCCTAAAAAAAATAATGAAGATGTACCTATGGAAATGGTAAGCTTCAATAAAATTTTAGCTTCTGGACTTGCTTTTGTTGTTGGAGTAGGATCAGGGATTGTAGGAGCTGCAGGTGCATTTTTATTAGTTCCTATAATGCTTGTAGTTTTAAAGATTCCTACTCGTATGACTATAGCATCATCTCTTGCGATAACATTTATATCATCTATAGGTTCTATGGTAGGAAAGATTACTACAGGACAAGTAGAATTAGTTCCAGCTTTAATAATGGTAGTAGCAAGTCTTATTGCATCTCCATTAGGGGCAGCCTCTAGTAAGAAAGTTAATGCAAAAATACTTAAAAATGCTTTAGCAGTACTTATCCTTGCTACAGCAGTGAAAATATGGATGGGTATATTGTAGAATAAAAGTAGTGCTAACTATAAAATATTTTTATTTAAATAAAACAAGTTATTTTTTATAGTAGTCTCAATTAATGAGAAATTATAGAATTAATAATAAAAAATCGAACTAACTTCAAAAGTAGTTCGATTTTTTATTATTATGATTTAATTATGTAAAAATATATTATATTTTTAGTGTAAATATCTGTTGATAATATTATTTATTTTGTAAACTCTCCAAGGCTTAGCCATGGAAATAAATTATCAAGGAAAGCTTCTGTGGCTGGCATAAAATAAGAGCCAAAGTGATAGTCAGGATCTAAGGTGGTAATAATCCAAGTTCCCTTTGATGATACCTCATCAATATATAATACAGCTCCATTATCTTCTGTGGCAATTAATGTTGTTGTATTAGCTGGAGGCCAAAATACACCATGTTGGTGCCAAGTACAATCTTTTAATGTGAAGTAGTTATAGAATGGATGATCCTCATTCTTAACTCTTAAGCCACTATCTGGATTTTCTTCTCTCCACCACCAGAAGTTTGTTGGGCGATCCTCCCATTTTTGATTAGGTATCCATTCCCAGGGCTGTGGGCCAAAGACAACAACTGTATTCCCATTATCAGCAAAGTCTCTAATCTTGTCAGCAGACTTTAGTAATAACTTTGAGTTAAGCTGAGAAGGCACAATTAGTACATCATAGGGGGTAAGGTCTGTGTCTAGAAATTCTGGGAAGTATATAAGCTTTTCTATATATTGGGCGTATTTAGGCTCATGGAAAGTACGATAATGAGGTGCTTGTCCACTATAAATTACTGCTATTTTTCTCATTATTCATCCCTCCAGATATTTCTTTATTTAATAAAGTAATTAATTGCTCACTAATTTTATTTGTTGTGTTATTTTTATTTTTGTATCCTAAAATATTTCTACCTGCATGAAGAATTATAGTTCCCTTTGTACTATGTCGATCTATATAAGTAATAATTTTTCCGTCTGTAAATGTTAAGCAAACTTCAGCACTTTCTGGTGGATAATAATAACCACGGGCAAAAAATCCTGCCACACCTTTGTTATAAACCATATCTTCCATTTTAACACCATTAAATAGCGGTGAGCCAGGTATAGTTTGTACAAAGTAATCTTTATGACTATTAATTTTTTTAGGCATAAATAATGAAGCTCCTGGTAACCAATTACGGAATAAATGGCCAGAGAATATAACTACTTTTCCTTCATTTAAAAAATTCTCAATGATATCCTTGTGTTTATATAAGTACTCTTGATTAATAAAATATGTAATTAATAAAACATTGTATTTAGATAAATAAGTGGTCTCAAGTTCATATTCATCAATAACTGATATGTAAAAATCCTTTTTCTTTTCTTCTTCCTCAGCAAAGGCATGAGAGGGACTTAGTTCTAAAATTTTCAATTCCATTAGTAATCTCCCTTGAATTCTATATTTTCATATGTTTAAACTATAAAATCTGAAATCTTTTTATTTATGACATTGTTGCTACTTACTGAATTTTATTTTTAATTGATAGTAAATATCAATTATCTTATAAACAATATTAATTATTAAATAAAAGCTTGTCAAGTTACTTTATATAATTAATTATTTAGAACTTACTATAAAGTTGTAAAGACTTTAAGAAGATTAAAATTATCTGAAAGTCTTATTTATATAGAATAAATAAATATATTAATTTATATAAATATATCAATAAAATAATGTGTTATTTTTGTAATATATAAGTACAAAAATCGGACAAAAAATGAATTGAAAAAGTTATCATTTTAAAATAGAATAAAACATGAGGAGGGACTTGATGGAAAAATAACAAAAATATGAGGACTAATCTTGAGATGAAAGTAGGTTTGGATAGAAGTGGACAAAGAGCTTATATTAATTCTTAAAATGTTATTGAATAATTCATTGATTACAACAAGAAAATTACAAGAAGAATCTAATTATTCAAAAAGACAAATTGATTATAGGATAAATAAAATAAATAATATGCTTAAAGCAGAAAATGTTCCACTGATATCATTAAGAGCTGAAAAAGATATTATGATTAGTAAAGAAACTAAGAAAGCAATAAAAGAAATTTTAGAAAAAAACTGTTCAAAGAATACTTACTATTTAAGTAAGGAAGAAAGACTTTTATGTATGTATTTAATGCTTTTTATAAATCAAGAGGAACTATCAATTAATCATTTTACTTATTTCTTAAAAATCAGTAGATCCACTTTAAATCTTGACTTTAAAGATTTAATTCCAGAGCTTGAGAAAAAAGGAATAAAAGTTAAGAATAGTCGATCTAATGGTTATTACCTAGTTGGTTCTGAAATGGAAATAAGAAGGGTACTTATTAAAAATATTATAGAAACTTTAGCAAATGAAAAAAGCTCTAGAGTATTTGATATTTTTATTGAAGAATATAATTTAGATAGTTTTGAAGAAGCAAAGAAGAATATATTAAAGCTTGTTGATAAATACAAAATTACTTTCGTGGAAGATAGGCTAGTGGAATTTATATATATATTCATATTTTTAAAAGCAAGAATGTACTCCAAGAGAGTAGAGGTTTTAGAAAATATGGATATTCCAAAGGTTTCTGTTATGAAATCCATGAAGGAATATAAATTTGCTGAAGAATTATTACAAATATATGAAAGTAAAGAACTTATAAAGTCTCATGATATAACATACATAAGCGCTTGGATTTTAGGAATATCAGTAGGTAATTATGATGAGCATACTGAAGATAGAGAAGTAATATTAGAAATTGTAAATAAAATCATGATGAAATTTGGATATCTAAGTGGCGTTTATTACATAAGTCAAAAGAAAATATGTAAGCAATTATATTCTCATTTTAGATCAGCTTATTATAGACTTCTGTTTAAATTGCCTATATGCAATCCTCTTTGTCAAAGAGTAAAAGAAGAATATAAATTAGTATATAAAATTGTAAGTAATACGATGAATGAGTTTTGCGGCTTATTTGGAGAAGAAATCCAAGAAGAAGAATTAGCATACTTAACAATGCATTTTGCCATATTTTTCTCAAATAGAAAAGAATGTGATGCTATTAGAAAAAAAGTTGCATTAATTGTTTGTTCAAATGGAGTAGGAAGCTCAGCAATTTTATATTCAGAGCTTACAGGTCTATTTCCTGATATACATTTTCTACACCCTGTGGAATCGTATTCATTAGAAAAATTTATAGATTCTGTTGATATTATATTTACTACAAATGATAAAGTAGAAAAATTTAATATAGATGTACCAATAATTAAAGTTAGTCCAGTTATGACTACTGCTGAAAAGTATAAAGTTACAAGAGAGGTTTATATTCAGTTAGGAGAGATTTTCTTCAAGCAACCTAAAGTAGAAGAGGTAATGAATATAATAAAAAAATATGCAAATATAACTTCAGAAAATATGCTTTTAAATGAGCTATCAGCTTATTTTAAACAAATAGAAAATTATAAACAAGTAGAAAGTTCTACATTTAGGGAAGGAGAAGGACCAATGTTAAGTGAAATAACTAATGAAACACTAATAAAGCTAAATGTAAAGGCTAAAGATTGGGAGGATGCTATAAGACAATCAGCTTCTGTTCTAGTTGAAAATAATAAAGCTAGTGAAGCTTATGTAGATGCTATGGTTGCTACAACTAAAGAATCAGGGCCATACATTGTTATAACTAAACATGTAGCTCTTCCACACGCTAGACCTGAAGCAGGAGCAAAAGATATAGCAATAGGAATTGCAACTTTAGAGACTCCAGTTAAATTTGGAAATGATGAAAATGATCCAGTTAAGTATGTATTTTCTCTAAGTGCAGTAGATAGCAATAGTCATTTACGTGCAATGTCTGAGTTAGTTGAATTATTAGATGAAGAAGAATTTTTTAGAGTATTAGATAATGCTAAAAAAGAAGAAGAAATTATTAATTATATAAAAGAAAAGGAATTACAATAGGAGGAATTTATTATGTACAAACTTTTAATAGCATGTAGAGCAGGAGTTGGCTCAAGTTTAATGTTAAAAATAAAAACTCAACAAGTTATAAAGGAGAATAATTTTCCAATTGAGGTTGAACATGGTTCATTAGATTCAGTTAGTGGATTTAATGGAGATGCTGCATTAACATTAGTTGATGTTGCAGAAGAATTAAAGAGTAAAAATTTAAAATTTGACGTAATTGGCATTCATAACATTGTAGATCGTAATGAAATTAAATCAGCATTAGAAAAATTTCTTGAATCAAAATAAAAATAAATTTAATAGAAATTAAAAGGCACATTAAATTAATATTAAGAGAATAGGAGATTTACAATGGAATTTATAATTAGTTTATTAAGCACCCCAGCTATATTACTTGGTTTAGTTGCATTAATAGGATTAATGCTTCAAAAGAAATCAGCAGTTGAAGTATTTACTGGAGCTGCAAAAACTGTTATTGGATTTTTAATATTCGGTATTGGTGCTAATGCTATGACAGGAGCATTACAAAATTTTAATAAGCTATTTGAATATGGTTTTGGAATTACAGGAGTTATAGCTTCACCTGAGGCTGCAACAGCTCTTGCTCAAGGAACATATGGTTTTGCAGTTTCTTGTACATTAATACTTGGATTTATATTAAACATAGTTTTTGCTCGTATTACAAAGTTTAAGAATATATTCTTTACAACAGGACATAGTTTATTCTTTGCTTGTGTATTAACCTTAATCATGAAAGCACATGGCTTTGATGATACAACTACTATTATAGTAGGTGGAGCTATTTTAGGTTTTATGTCAGCAGCATTACCTCAATTCTGTCAACCATTTATGCGTGAATTAACAGGTGGAGATGAACAAGCTATTGGTCATTTCAACATGATTGGTTATGGATTATCAGGTTATATTGGACGTATATTCTCAAAACATAAAAATGATACAACAGAAAGTATCAAATTCCCAGGTTGGTTATCAATTTTCAGAGATTTCTTAATGGGATTATCAATAGTAATGTTAATTTTATTCTATGTTGCAACATTAAAAGCAGGTAAAGAATTTGCAACAGGAATTGCTGGATCAACACATTGGTTAGTGTTTCCAATAGTACAAGCGTTCACATTTGCAGCTGGTATGTCAGTATTGATGACAGGTGTTCGTATGTTCCTAGCTGAAATAACAGCAGCATTCGTAATTATTTCTGAAAAATTTATACCTGGTTCACGTCCTGCATTAGACGTACCAACAGTATTCCCATATGCACCAAATGCAGTTATTATTGGATTTATTTCAGCATATGCTGCAGGATTACTAGCAGTATTTGTTATGGCTGCTTTACCAAGTATATTCCCTGTAGTAATTATTCCTGCGGCTCATATATGTTTCTTCTCAGGAGGTACAGCAGCGGTATTTGGTAATTCATCAGGTGGATGGAGAGGAGCAGTTTTAGGATCCTTCGTAGTTGGATTATTACTTGCATTCTTACCAACAATACTATATCCACTATATGGATCTTTAGGAGTTGAAGGGGCAACATTCCCTAATGTAGATTACAACGTAGTTGGAACAATACTACATAAGATTTTACAATTTATCAAGCCTATGTAAGCTATTTTAAATTACTATAAATAATTTTATTTCACATTTCACATTTATCATATGATGGAGCTGCTTAGGCAGCTCCATAGTTTTAAGGAGGAGACCTATGAAAGATAAAACTCTATCAGAATTTTTAAATAGATTATCTAATGAAGTAGAAAGATTTATATCATCAGTTGATGAAGTAAACATAAATAAAGCCTGTGAATTAATTTTTGAAACAGAAAAAAATCATGGACGTGTTCATGTAACAGGAATTGGGAAGCCAGGACATGTATCAGGATATATTTCTTCACTATTATCTTCTACAGGAACTCCAGCTTATACTCTTGATGGTACAGAAGCAGTACATGGTTCAAGTGGACAAGTTAAACCAAATGATGTAGTAATTGCTATATCAAATAGTGGAGAAACACAAGAATTAAAAGCAACTATTGAAACATTAAAAGCAAATGGAGCAAAAATTATAGGCGTTAGTGGAAATGATGAATCCTGGCTTAAAGAAGCTTCAGATGTATTTTTATTTGCTGGAGTTAAACAAGAAGGTGATAATCTTAATAAAGCACCAAGAGCTTCAATTCTTGCTGAAATTATAGTATTACAATCATTAAGTGTTGCCCTGCAAGAGGCAAAAGGACTAGATGCTAAGCAATATTTAAAATGGCATCCAGGTGGAAGTCTTGGACAATCTATAAGGGAAGGAAGATAAAGCTATGGATTATAAAGGTATTATATGTGCAATGATAACACCCCTTGATGAAAATCAAAATATTAATCCCCAAGCAACATGTGAATTAATTGATTACTTAATTGATAGTGGAGTCTACGGATTATTTATTTTAGGAACTAATGGTGAATGTCATGTCCTAACTGATGATGAAAAAGTTGAATTTGCAAAAATTGTTATTGAACATACTAATAACCGTGTTCCTGTTTTTGTTGGAACTGGGGGGAATTCTACAAGAGAAGTAATTGCTTTATCAAAGAGAATGGAGGAAATTGGTGCAAGTGCCTTATCAATTATTACACCATATTTCGTACCTCCAACACAGCAGGAATTAATTTTACATTATAAAACTATTGCTGAGTCAGTTAGTTTACCAATTATGATGTATAATATGCCTGGAAAAACTGGAATTAATATTGAACCTGAATCAGTAAGAGAGTTAGCAAAGGTAAAAAATATAGTTGGAATTAAAGACAGTAGTGGCAATTTAAATAATATGAAGGCTTATCTTGAAGTCACTAAAGGTGAAGATTTTGGTGTATTCTCAGGATCAGATTCACTTATTCTTGAAATATTAAAGGCTGGTGGCCAAGGGGCAGTTGCAGCTACAGCAAATTTCTTAACTGAAATTGATGTTGCTATTTATAATAATTTTATAAAGGGTGATATGGAAGGAGCACAAAAAGCTCAAGAAAGCATTGAAGAACTTCGTCGTATATTAAAGCTTGGAACAATTCCATCAGTTATAAAAAAGACAGTTGTTTTAAATGGAATTAATGTTGGCCCAGCAAGATTACCTGTAACTGAGCCAAAAGGTGAAGCTTTAGAGGAAATTAAGAAGGTAGTTAAAGAGTACCAAAAAACATTTAGTAATTAGTTTTTATAAGGAAACTATATTTAATTGTAGAATTCTTATGATTCAGAAGATTTGTGAAATATTGAGGTGAATAATATGAAGAAGGTTAATATAATAAATAAAATGGTAGAGATTGGTGCCCTTGCAATAGTAAGAGCAAAGACAATTGAACGTGCATGTGAAATTGCTGATGGATGTATAAAGGGTGGAATACCTGTTATGGAAATGAGCTATACACTAAATAATGCAGGGGAAGTAATTAAAGGACTTAAAGAAAAATACGGTGATTCACTTGTAGTTGGTGCAGGAACTGTTTTAGATAGTGAAACAGCTCGTCATGCTATTTTAAATGGAGCAGAATTCATTATTGCACCAAACTACAATGAAGATGTAGCAAAAATTTGTAATAGATATCAAATACCCTATGCACCAGGATGTACATCATTAACAGAAGCTGTAGATGGACTAACAATGGGAGCGTCTTTTATAAAAGCCTTCCCAATATCAGATTTCTATGGACCTAAGTTAGTAAAGGTATTTAAAACGCCATTACCAGATATGCCTATTTTAGCAAGTGGTGGAATTACTTTAGATAATCTACATATATGGCTTGAAAATGGAGTTGAAGTATGTGGATTTGGTGGATTACTAACGACTGGAACTAGTGAAGATATAGCTAATAATGCAAGTAAAATCCGTGAAATAATAAAAAATTCAAGAGAAAAATAAAAGATAAGGAGCTGCTTAAGCAGCTCTACATTTTTCATTATTAATTTTACATTGCGGTATAGAACATTGCTAAGTGCAAGGAGGAATAAAGTTTGAATATTGAAGAATTAAAAAATATAGCAAAAAATATAAGAATAGACATAGTAGATATGGTAGCTACAGCTAAGTCAGGACATCCAGGTGGATCATTATCAGTAACAGATATATTAACATTTCTATATTTTGAAGAAATGAATATTAAAGTAAATGAACCAAAATGGGAAGATAGAGATAGATTTGTTTTATCTAAGGGACATGCGGCACCTGCATTATATGCAGTTTTAGCAAATAAGGGATACTTCCCAAGAGAAGAACTTAAAACTTTAAGAAAGTTCAAATCACATCTTCAAGGTCATCCTGATATGAAGAAAACTTTAGGAGTAGATATGTCAACTGGATCCCTTGGACAAGGCTTATCAGCTGCTAACGGAATGGCACTAGCTGGAAAGTTAGATAAAAAAGATTATAGAGTTTATACAGTAATAGGTGATGGAGAACTTCAAGAAGGTCAAATTTGGGAAGCAGCAATGAGTGCAGCTCATTATAAGTTAGATAATCTAGTTGCTTTTGTTGATTATAATGGATTACAAATTGATGGATCAAATGAAGAAGTTATGAATGTAAGTCCAGTAGATAAGAAATTTGAAGCCTTTGGATGGAATGTATTAGTTATAGATGGACATAATTTTCAAGAAATAAAAAATGCTTTAGATAAGGCAAAAAAAGTTAAAGGAATGCCAACAGCAATAATAGCTAAAACTGTTAAAGGTAAGGGTGTTTCATTTATGGAAAACCAAGCAGCTTGGCATGGAACAGCACCAAATGAAGAACAAAGAGTACAAGCTTTAAGTGACTTAGAAGGAGGAGAGCAATAATGAATATAGCAACAAGAGAAGCTTATGGAGCAGCATTAAAGGAATTAGCCAAAAATGAAAATGTTGTAGTTTTAGATGCAGATTTAGGAAAGGCAACAAAAAGTATAGAATTTAAAAATGTAGCACCAGAAAGATTTTTTGATATGGGAATAGCTGAATCAGATATGATAGGAACAGCAGCAGGCTTATCTACTTGTGGAAAAATTCCTTTTGCTACAACTTTTGCTATGTTTGCAGCAGGAAGAGCCTTTGAGCAAATAAGAAATTCAGTAGCTTATCCAAATTTAAATGTAAAAATAGCTGTTACTCATGCTGGTATTACAGTTGGAGAAGATGGGGGAAGCCATCAAGCTATTGAAGATATATCTTTAATGAGAAGTATACCTAATATGGTAGTGATAAATCCATCTGATTCAGTAGAAGCAAAACAAGCAGTATATGTAGCAGCAGAATATTATGGCCCTGTATATATAAGATTTGGAAGAGCAGCTACACCAGTAATTCATGATGAAAACTATGAATTTAAATTAGGTAAAGGTGAAATATTAAGAGAAGGAAAGGATGTTGTTATAATAGCAACAGGAATAATGGTAAGCAAAGCATTAGAAGCTGCAGAAGCTTTAAGTAAAGAAAATATTGAAGCAACAGTAGTAAATATATCAACTATAAAGCCATTAGATACAGAAATGATAGTAAACTTAGCAAAAAAGACTGGAAAGGTAGTTACAGCAGAAGAACATAGCATAATAGGTGGATTAGGTTCAGCAGTTGCAGAAGTATTATCAGAAGAATGTCCTGTAAAACTTAAAAGAGTTGGACTTAAGGATATATTTGGTCAATCAGGTACTCCAGATGAATTATTAGAGTATTATGGACTTACATCAAAGGATATAGTAGATGCAGTTAAATCAATTTAGTACAGATAATAAGTGAAATTAATATAAGTATAAAAGGAGAAAAGAGTGAGTATTAATTTAGCTAATCAAGAAGTTGATATAAAAAATACCCTTCAAAAATTAAAAAATGGTACAGATATAAGAGGAATTGCAATAGATACAAAAGATTATAAGAAGAATTTAACATCTGAAATTGTATCATTAATTGGATATGGTTTTTCAAAATGGTTAAAAAATAAAAATCCTGAAATAGATAATTTAAAAGTAGCTATAGGTATAGATTCAAGGTTATCTGGTCCAAGTTTAAAAAAGACTTTAAAGGATGTTTTAATTAAAGAAGGTATAACTGTATATGATTGTGGTATCAGTACTACACCAGCTATGTTTATGACTACAGTACTAGATGATTATAAATGTCATGGAGCTATAATGATTACAGCAAGCCATCTTCCTTATTATTATAATGGATTAAAATTCTTTACATCTAATGGAGGTTGTGAAAAAGAAGATATAGATAATATTATAAATTTAGCAAGTATTTCAATTAATAATAATGAAAGTTCTGTATCTGAAATTGGAGAAGTAAAAGAAGTAAACTTAATAGAAGATTATTCAAAAGTATTAGTTGATAAAGTAAGAAAAGCTGTAAATATGGAAAGACCATTAGAAGGTAGTAAGATAATAGTTGATGCTGGAAATGGAGCAGGAGGGTTCTTTGCGACACAGGTTTTAGAAAAGCTTGGTGCAGATACTAAAGGAAGTCAATATCTAAATCCAGATGGAAATTTTCCTAACCATATACCTAATCCAGAAAATAAAGAAGCAATGGAATCTATAAAAAATGCAGTACTAAATTCAAAGGCAGATTTAGGGATAATATTTGACACAGATGTGGATAGAGCTGCAATAGTTTCTAAGTCAGGTGAAGAAATAAATAAGAATTCTCTTATAGCATTAATATCAGCTATAGTTATAGAGAAAGATAAATATACAACTATAGTTACAGATTCAATTACATCTACAGGGCTAACAGAATTTATAACAAATCTAGGTGGCGTTCATCACAGATTTAAAAGAGGATATAAAAATGTTATAAATGAGGCTAAGAGATTAAATGAAAAAGGAATTGATTGTCCTGTTGCAATAGAAACTTCTGGACATGCCGCTTTAAGAGAGAATTATTTCTTAGATGATGGAGCTTACCTTGTAGTGAAGATTCTTATAGAAATGTCAAAGCTAAAAAAGGAAAATAAGGATATATGTGATTTAATAAAAGATTTAAAATATCCATTAGAAAGTGAAGAAAAGAGAATAAAAATTAAATGTGAGAACTTCAGGGAATATGGAGAATCTGTTATAGATAATTTAAAACTATATGTTAACCAGTATAAAGATTGGAATATAGAAGCTAAAAATTATGAAGGGATAAAATTAAATTGTGATAAAGAAAAGGGGTGGGCCCTTTTAAGGTTATCTCTTCATGAGCCAATACTTGCTATAAATATAGAAAGTGACATTGAAGGCGGAGTAAAAAGTATTAGTGATAGAATTGATATTTTTATGAAGAAATACAGTTCCTTAGAGGTTTAGAAAATAAAGTAGTTTATTAAGTATTAATTGAAAATACATATGTAATTACATTATTACTAATATGAATTTAAATAAGTGAAATATAAGACCTATAGGTTAAGAAGTTCTTAATTTATAGGCCTTATTTTATTTAATATATAAAGTTCATATAAAATAATCTATAATTAATTTTAGAATAAATATAAATAGAAAGGGGGTATTTGTTGCTTCATTAGAGGTGAGTTTTTCTGAAAGAAGTATTGTATCAATAAAAGTATACAAGCTTAAATAAAGAAATTTTAAAGGGTATTAATAAGAAATTCATAATTGGCATTGGATTAATTAGTTTATTTATAGTATACTTCCTTATTTATTTAATTAATATAAAAAGCTAGAATTAATAGAGGAAAATATCTTGAATTTTTAGGGTGTTTTTATAAAGGGATTTGATATAGAATTTAGCTAGATAGAGTAGTATTTAATGAAATCGATTAAATTGCAATATAACCTCGATGTAAAGGTATACTACTAAATCGAAAAATGGTATAAGATAATTACAAAAACTATTTAGGGGGAAGAGAGTATGAAAGTCAAAAAAATCATTAGCCTTATTTGTACAGTAGTTGTTGCAACAGGAATATTAATAGGCTGTAATTCAAATGGAGGAGATAAAGGAAAAGCTGAAGAAAATACAAAACCAGCAGCTTTAACAATTTTACAAGAATCCTCACAAGGTTGGGTAAGAAACTTTAACCCATACAATAAGCCAACTCAATTTATTCAAGGATTTATGTACGAACCATTAATTATTTTTGATGCAAATAATGGTGGAGAAGAAACAATGTGGCTAGCAGAAGATATTAAGAGTGAAGAAGATAACCAAACTCTTGTAGTAAAATTAAGAAAAGATGTTAAATGGAGCGATGGTGAAGATTTCAATGCTGATGACGTAGTATTCACATACACTTATTCAAAGGACAAGCCAGAAATAGATACAAGTGGTAATTGGCATGGAGATAGTCCAAAGCTAAAATCAGTTGAAAAGGTAGATGATCATACAGTTAAATTTGTAGTATCTAAACCTAACGTATTTAGCAGAAAAGATATATTCTTCCAAACTTGGATAGTTCCAGAACACGTATTCTCTAAAATTTCTGATCCAGCTACAGCAGTAGTAGATAATCCAGTTGTTACGGGTTCTTTCTCAGAAGTTAAAGATTATACTCCTGAAATGGTTGTTTTAGGTAGAAATCCAAACTATTGGAACGCTGATGATTTAAAAGTAGATGAATTAAGAATACCACAATTTGATGGAAATGATGCTGCCTTAGCATTATTAGAAGAAGGAAATATTGACTGGGCTTATATTATGATTCCAGATATTGAAAACACTTATGTAAAAGGCGATGCTCATAAAAAATATTGGTATGGTAGAAATGATGCTATAAGATTAAGTTTTAACTATATGACTAAAAATGAAAATAATAAGAAAGCTTTCGATTCAGTAGACTTTAGAAGAGCTGTATCTTTAGCAACTGATAGAAATACTATTAATAAATCTGCAGCATTTGGTTATTTAAGTGATGAAATACCAACTGTTACTGGATTGCCACCAATGTTGTCATCTTATGTAAATAAAGATGCAAAAGCACTTTCAGATCCATATGTAAAATTTGATTTAGCTGAAGCAGGAAAAATTCTTGATGCAGCAGGTTTTGTAGATAAGGATGGAGATAAATTCAGAGATAATCCAGATGGAACTCCAATCAAATTTGATATAATTTCCCCTGCAGGATGGTCAGATTGGAATGCAGGAGCACAAATAGTTGCAGAAAACTTACAAAAAATTGGTATAAATGCTACAAATGCACCTAAGGAACTTGGAGTAGTTACTGAAGCATGGGGAACTGGTGACTTCGATATGTTATATACAGCTTATGGACAAAACACAAATATATGGAAATATTATTTCGATACAATTGGTGATCAATCAAGATTCTTAACAAGTACTTGGTGGTCAACTTGTCAAAACAACTATAAGAATGATGAAATGACTGCTTTAATAGAAGAATTACCAGTAGCAACAGAAGAAAGACAAACTGAAATAGTAGAAAAGATTGAAAAATTCTTTGCTGAAAATATGATTAGTGTACCAATCTTATTTAATGGTAAGTGGAATATTTATAATGATGCTAGATTTACAGGATGGACAACAGCAGAAGGTAAAGGTCCAGACCCATCTAATTGTATACATGATTCTAAAATACTACAATTAATGGAATTAGAACCAGTAAAATAAATTATTAAGTAAGATTAGAGGAGAAGAAAGATGAAATATATTTTGAAACGATTATGGTTTTATTTTATGGCCTTTATCGGAGCATTTACATTAAACTTCTTTCTTCCTCGTCTTATGCCAGGAGACCCAGTCCAAATGAGATTAGGAGAGCTTGCAAAACAAGGTGGTAAAGTAGATCCAGCTACTATACAAGCTATTGAAAAAATGTTTGGAATTAATAGCAATGAACCTTTAATATTAACTTATTTGAAAAATTTCGTTGATATATTAAAAGGTGATTGGGGAGTTTCTTTTACAAATAACCTATATCCTGTTACAGAAGTAATAAAAAGACCATTAGGATGGACAATATTTTTATGTGGAACAGCATTAATATTATCATTTATTATTAATACAGCTTTAGGTATATTTGTTGCATGGAGAAGAGGAAGTAGATTAGATACGACGTTAACAGTTGGTGGACAAATTATGGCAAATATTCCTGCTGTAATTATTGCATTAACTTTAAGTTATACATTGGCTTATACTGGGGTTTTCCCTAAAGGGTATGCAATAACTCCTTTATTATATGCTAAGGGTTTTGCATATGCTAAGGATGTTGCCTATCATGCCTTCTTGCCAGTAACTGCAATTATTTTAAGTAGTTTTGGTGGAATAATGGGTATGAGAGCTAATATGATAAATCAATTAGGTGAAGATTATATAGTTATGGGAGTTGCAAAAGGCGTTCCTGATAAAAAGATTATGCTTAAGTATTGTGCGAGAAATGCTATGCTACCAGTAGTAACTTCATTTGCCATGTCAGTTGGATTTTTACTTGGTGGACAATTACTTATTGAGAATATATTTAACTATCCAGGATTAGGAAAATTAATGATTCAAGCTATTAATGGTAGAGACTATCCATTAATGCAAGGTATTTTGCTTATGACTACTATTTTGATGCTGTCAGCTAATTTTATCGCAGATATAAGTGTTTTTATTCTTGATCCAAGAATTAGAAGACAATCAGGAGAATAATTATAAGGAAAGTATGAGGTTGTAATATGGTAAAGAAATTATTAAATTCTAAAATAGTTAATTTTTTGAAAGAGTCTCCTAAAACTACTGTTGGAGTAGTTTTAATATTAATTGTATTAGTATTAACTCTTGGAGCTAACTTATTTACATCATATGCACCTATGCAAACATTTGATGGATTATGGCGTGTAGCACCATCATCTGAACATATTCTTGGAACCACACAAGCAGGTAAAGATGTGTGGGCTCAAACTTTATATGGTGGAAGAGTATCTATATCAGTTGGGATTTTTGCAGGGACAATAGCGGTTATTCTAAGCTTAATAGTTGGAATTACAGCAGGTTATTTTGGTGGAGTAGCAGATAATGGTATAACAACTACAATAAATATAATTATGGTTATTCCACAAACAGTATTACTATTAATAATTGCATCAATGATAGGAAAAATTTCTCCTCTAGCAATTGGAATTATAATAGGTGTTACTTCTTGGCCATGGGGAGCTCGTGTTTATAGAGCACAAACTATGAGCTTAAGAAATAGAGAGTTTGTGAAATCAGCTGAAACCTTAGGAGAATCTAAGGTGCGTATACTATTTGTAGAAATAATGCCTAATATGTTATCAATGATAACTTCAGGGTTTATAGGAACAGTAATATATGCTATTATGGCACAATCTTTTATTGAATTTATAGGTTTTGGAGATAGAATGTCAGTAACTTGGGGGCAAATGTTAAACAATGCCCAAAGTACTGGTGCTTTAAATAGTGGAGTATGGTGGGAAGTACTTGGACCAAGTGTATTTGTAATATTATTTGGAGCAGGACTTACACTAATTAATTTCTCCATTGATGAGGTATCTAATCCAAAATTAAGAGCTCAAAGAATTATGAGAAAATACTATAAAGAAAAGAAGAAACAAGAAAGATTATTAAAGAAAGAATTTTCAGGAACTACTACTAGTGAAGGAGGCATTAAGTGATGGGAGCAATACTTGAAGTTGAAAATCTTTGTGTTGATTATATAACAGAAAATGGACATATAAGAGCAGTAGATAACGTAAGCTTTGTTATTGAAGAAGGAAAAAGCCTAGGTCTAGCAGGAGAGTCAGGTTGTGGTAAAAGTACTATTGCTTATTCCTTAATGAGATTACACAGACCTCCAGCACTTATTACTGGTGGAACAATAAAAATGGATGGAAAAGATATTTTATCCTTACCAGAAAATCAATTGCAAGAATTTAGATGGAATAAAATAAGTATGGTGTTCCAATCAGCTATGAACTGTTTAAATCCAGTAGCTACTCTTGAAAATCAATTTTTTGAACTTTATAAAACTCATGGAATAACTAAAAATAAGAAGGAAGCAAGAAAAATGGCAGAGGAGCTTCTAGAAATAGTAGGTATTCCAGCTAATCGTTTAGGAGATTATCCACATCAATTTTCAGGTGGAATGAGACAGCGTGCTGTAATCGCTATGGCGTTAGCTTTAAATCCAAGACTACTTATATTAGATGAACCTACTACAGCATTAGACACTGTAGTTCAAAGGGAAATACTTCAAAAAATATATGAGTTAAAGGAAAAGTTTAATTTTTCAATTTTATTTATTACTCATGATATTAGTTTAATGATGGAATTTTGTGATACAGTAGCAATAATGTATGCAGGAAAAATTGTTGAACAAGCATCTTCAAGGAAAATATTAAAGAACCCACAACATCCATATGCTTATGGATTAAAGAATTCATTCCCTTCATTACAAGGTGAAATAGAATATATGGAAGGGATTCCTGGTTCACCATTAAATTTAAGTTGCATTCCTAAGGGATGTAGATTCCAAGAAAGATGCTTTAAAGCAACTAAAATATGCTTTGAAGAAGAACCAAAAAGAAGTTCAGAAGGTGAAGAATTCTTCTTCTGTCATAATCCATTAGAAGTGGTAAAGGAGATAGGATAAGATATGGAAGAAAAAGAATTAGTACAACCAATATTTAGTGTGAAAAACGTTACAATGGATTTTAAAGTTGCTAAAAAAAGCTTTTTTTCAAAGAAAGGTACTATTCGTGCTTTAAATGACATATCTTTTGACTTATATCCTGGAGAATCTTTAGCAATAGTTGGAGAATCTGGTTGTGGAAAGTCTACATTATGTAGAATTGCTATGAAATTCTATGAACCAAGTTCTGGAGCAATGTATTTTGAAAAGGAAAATATTAATGAATTAAAAGGTGAAAAACTTAAAAATTATAGACAAAAGTCTCAAATGATTTTTCAAGACCCTTTTTCATCTTTAAATCCATTACACAATATATATTATCATCTTAAAAGACCATTAGAACTTTATCATCCTTCTGATGAAGAGACAATGTATAAAAAAATGGATGAATATTTGACCATGGTTGGATTAACTCCACCTAAGGATCAAGGTGAAAAATTTCCTCATCAACTTTCTGGTGGACAAAAACAAAGGGCTTATATTGCAAGAGTACTAGCAGTAGGTGCTGATGTGATTTTTGCAGATGAACCAACTTCTATGCTTGATGTATCTATAAGACTTGGAGTTCTAAACTTATTAAATAAACTAAAAAAAGAAATGAATAAATCTTTTGTATATATTACACATGATATTGCGACAGCAAGATATTTTGCAGATAGAATAATTGTATTATATGCAGGACATATGGTTGAATGGGGAGAGGTAGATAAAGTAATTTGCAATCCAAAACATCCATATACTAAGCTTCTTGTAGCGGCTGCTCCAGATCCTGAAAGAGAAGGAGTAATGGAATTACCTGTTGTAAGAGATAAAGATACAGAAATAAGACAGTGGACACCTAAAAGCACTGGATGCCCATTTAGAACTAGGTGTCCAGTAGCACAGGATATTTGTGAAAGTAAATGTCCAGAACCTAGAGAAGTTTCACCTGGACAATTTATTAGGTGTATACATGGTTAGTTAATTAGATTCTTCTCATAATATCAATATAAAAAAGTAGAGAATTTTATGACTAGATGGATATAAAGTTTATAAGAGAGGTTTATAAAGAACTAAATTAATATAGTTACTAAGATGCCAGAAGGAACACTATGTTAAAAGTAATTTTTTTATTACCATAAATCCTAGAGGTATAACTCTGGGATTTATTTTTTAGGAAAAATAGACTTACAATAATTATTTATGAAAATAATTACATAAATATTGAATTATATCTATTTAAAGGTAATATTGGATATTATATAATATTAATATGCAAATTAAATAAAATTTTAAAAGACCATATTAGAAATAATAGTTGTGGAGTTATAGTAAAAACTAAAGAAAGTATTGGGATGAAGGTTTTATTATTTTATGGATAATGAGAGGGGGAGAATAAGATGCTAAAGGTACTTATAGCAGATGATGAACTTTATGTAAGGGAAGAAATAAAAAATATTATTAATTGGAACGAATGTGGATTTATCATATGTGGAGAAGGTACTGATGGTTATGATACATATGAAAAGATTTTTGATTTAAAGCCAGATTTAATATTAATGGATATAAAAATGCATGGGAAATCAGGATTAGATATTATAAGAGATGCAAAGAAAAAAGGGTTTTTAGGAAAATTCATAATAGTAAGCGAGAACTCTGAATTTAATTATGTAAAAAATGCTATGAGATATGGAGCAAAATCCTATTTGTTAAAACCTATAGATAAAGATGAGTTACTTGAGATTGTTAATGAAGTAAAAAAAGAAATTTTTTATAAAATAAATTTAAATACAAATTTTGAAAGTAAACTTGAATTAATAAAAGAATATGCTTTAGTAAGGCTTTGCTTAAATAATTATTTAGAAGAAGCAAGGGAAATCCTAAATTCTATAAATAATAAAAGTTTATATGTAGCATTGATATCTAGTGATAAAAATAGATTTGATAGTGACAATATAATTGATTTAAAAAAGGTAGTTGAAGAAAATTTAAGTGGCAATAATACTAATGTTTTTAGAGTTAAAAATAGAGTGGCAATAATATTTTATGACAAAAGTATTGAGTACATTTATTCATTATTAAAAAAAATGAAAATTCAAATAGAAAAAGAGATGAAAGAAAATCTTTTTATTACAATAGGAGAAGAAGTTAGTAATATTAATAAAATTAATTATTCATATGAAAGTGCTAAAGATTTAATGAATAAGAAGTATTTATACCTTAATCAAGGCATTATTTATAAGGATAAGATAAAAAATAATATTAATAGTTCAATTAGTGAAGAACAAATAATTAATAATTTATATAGCTATATAGAAATAGGTGAAGTAGAGGAGATAGAGAAAAACTTTTCATTACTAGAAAAAATTATATTAGAAAAGAATTATAAAGAAGAACAAATAAAGGCTTTACTAACTACTTACTATATTCAATTAAAAGATAATATTATATTAAACTATAATGTAAAAGAAACCTTAGATATGGATAATAAAATAATTATTGAAGAAATTTATAGTAAAAATAGTTTAAATGAAGTTATTAAGTTATTAATAGATAAATTTTTAAATATTTCAAAATATGTAGCAAGGAACTTTAAGGGTAAAGGGATTAAGAGAATAATTAAATATGTAGATAATAAATATTATAGAGATTTAAAATTAGAGGATTTAGCAAAAATGTTTAATTATAATAGCTCTTACTTAGGTAAGTTATTTAAAGATACTACAGGTAAAAGTTTTAATGTTTATTTAGATAATGTAAGAATAGAAGAAGCTAAAAAATTACTAATTGAGGATAAATTGAAAGTATATGAAGTATGTGAAAAGGTAGGCTATAAAAATATTGATTATTTTTATTATAAATTTAAAAAATATGTAGGTATAAGTCCTTTAAATTATAAGAAGATAAAGTAAATATAACAATACCTAAATATTTATATAATAAATTACAAAAGTCAGCTTGATAAATAATATATTTAATGGAGGATAATATGGGACAATATACATTGGATTTAGAAAAGTATGCAAGTATTATAAGACAAGTAGCAGCAGAAGGTTGTGTTTTATTAAAAAATGATGATAAGGCACTTCCACTTAGAGATAATGATAAGGTAGCTGTATTTGGAAGGAGTGCTTTTAATTATTATAAAAGTGGATTGGGTTCAGGTGGTCTTGTAAATACAAGATATGTAGTTAGTATTTTAGATGCTCTAAGAGAAAATAAGAGTATTATTTTAGATGAAGAATTACTAAAAGTATATGAAGAATGGATTAAAGAAAATCCTTATGATGAAGGCAAGGGATGGGGAAATGTACCTTGGTCTCAAAAAGAAATGAAGCTTGATGATTCAGTAGTACAAGCTGCCTCCCATGCAGATATTGCATTAGTTATAATAGGTCGTACTGCAGGAGAAGATCAAGATAGCAAAAATGAACCTGGAAGTTACCTTTTAACTGAAGAAGAAGAAATTATGATTGAAAAAGTTACTAATACATTTAAAAGAACAGCTGTAATTTTAAATGTAGGTAATATTATAGATATGAAATGGGTAGATAAATATAATCCATCTTCTGTTCTTTATGTGTGGCAAGGAGGACAAGAAGGGGGAAATGGAGTTGTTGATGTTTTAACAGGAAAGGTAAACCCATGTGGAAAATTAACAGATACTATTGCAAGGAATATTCAAGACTATCCATCAACTGAAAATTTCGGAGGCATAGAAAGAAATTATTATAAAGAAGATATATATTTAGGATATCGTTACTTTGAAACTTTTGCTAAGGATAAAGTGATTTATCCTTTTGGATATGGATTATCTTATACTAATTTTGATGTAAAAGGAAAAATTTTAAATGTAACCAGGGAAGAAGTAATAGTTGAAGCAACTGTAACCAATATAGGAAATCTGCCAGGAAAAGAAGTTGTACAAGTATATATAGAAGCACCACAAGGAAAACTTGGAAAACCAGCAAGGTCCTTAGTTGGATTTGCAAAAACTAATATAATCAATCCCCAGGGGACCAAAAAATTGGAAATAAAAATTCCTAAATATTATATTGCTTCTTATGATGATGTTGGAATAACTGGATATAAGTCATGCTATGTATTGGAAGAAGGATGCTACAAGGTTTATATTGGTTCAGATGTTAGAAGTGCCAATATTTCTGGAGAATATAATGAAGAATTTACTGTAGTAGAAAAGCTAGAAGAAGCATGTGCACCTACAGCTTCCTTTGAAAGATTTAAGTTAAATTATAATGAAGATGGAAGTCCTAAGATTATAATGGAAGATGTTCCTACAAGAACTATAAATCCATATAAAAGAATGGAAGAAAGAAGAGAAGAGGACATTATTTATACTGGAGATAAGGGATATAAACTTGGAGATGTATTTAATAAAAAGGTAGATATAAATGATTTTGTTGCTCAATTAAGTGATGATGATTTAATTTATATGTTCAGAGGAGAGGGAATGTGTAGTCCTAAGGTTACACCAGGAACAGCAGCAGCTTTTGGTGGAGTTACAGAGGAATTAAGAAGTTTTGGAATACCACTTGCATGCTGTGCAGATGGACCTTCGGGAATACGTATGGATTGTGGAACTAAAGCATGTTCTCTGCCAAATGGAACAGCTCTAGGTTGTACATTTAATATAGATTTAGTAGAAGAACTTTATAAAATGACAGGAAAAGAGATGAGAAAAAATAAGATAGATTCTCTTTTAGGGCCAGGAATGAATATCCATAGAAATCCACTAAATGGACGTAATTTCGAATATATTTCAGAAGACCCATTATTAACAGGAAAAATAAGTGCAGCTCAAGTAATTGGAATACAATCACAAGGTGTTGCAGTAACTATTAAGCATTTTTGTGCTAATAACCAAGAAGTATCTAGACATTTTGCAGATTCAATAGTATCAGAGAGAGCTCTTAGAGAAATTTATTTAAAAGGGTTTGAAATTGCTATTAAAGAAGGTAATGCAGGTTCTGTTATGACTAGTTATGGACCATTAAACGGTATTTGGACTGCTGGAAACTATGACTTATGTACAACAATACTTAGAAAAGAATGGGGTTTTGATGGAATTGTAATGTCAGATTGGTGGGCAAATGCAAATATAGAAGGTGAAAAAGCTACAAAAGAAAATAAGTACCCTATGGTAGCAGCACAAAATGATATATATATGTGTGTAGCAGATTCAAAGTTAAATCCTGAAAATGATAATGTTAAAGAAGCTTTTGAAAATGGTGATTTAAAAAGAAGTGATTTACAAAGAAATGCAAAAAATATTTTAAATTTTTTAATAAAATCACCAGCAATGATACATGAATTAAATCTTATTAGTGAAGAGGAATTAAATGAAATTAATGAAAAAGACGAAGATGATTTAAAAGTAGAGAATATAGTTTATTATAAAGCTGATAAAGAAACTAATAGTATTGTTATTGATGGAAAGAAATTCAAAAATGAAAAAGGAAATTCAGAGGTTTTTGGTATTTCTGTTAATGAATATGGAGTATATGACATTTCAATAAAAATGAAATCAGATCAAGGACCACTAGCACAATTACCTTTATCTATTTATTATGATAATGCTTTAAAATATACTATTACTATTAGAGGAACTGAAGGCCACTTTGTTACAGAAACTAGATCTTTAGGATTTGTTTTCGGAAATAATCATTATATTAAATTATATTTTGGAACAAATGGTTTAGATATAGATAAGATTATGATTACTCCTGAAGAAAAAAATTAAGATTTCTTTTTAATAAATTGAAATAAAACTTTTAAGTTATAACAGAGTCTATAAATTGACTCTGTTATTTTAATTATAGTATTATTAATAGGATAAAAATATATATTATAATTTTTACAAATAGGAAGGATATTTTACTTTGAGAATAAATAAACTATTAAGCAACTATGGATATTGCTCAAGAAAAGAAGTAAGTAGATTAATTGAAGATAAAAGAATAATTGTTAATGGAAAACTATGTGAGCAAGGTCAATGGGTGGAAGAAACTGATGATATATTGTTAGATGGAGAAAAAGTTAAGCAAAAGGAAAAGATATATATAGCTTTAAATAAACCTAGGGGAATAGTTTGTACTTCATCAAGAGAAATAAAGGATAATATAATTGATTTTCTCAATTATAGGGATTATGTTTTTCCAGTTGGTCGTCTAGATAAGGATTCAGAGGGGCTTATACTAATGACTAATGATGGTGATATGGCTAATAAAATATTATCTTCAGAAAGTTATCATGAAAAAGAATATACAGTAACCTTAGATAATGATTTTGATGATGAGTTTATTTATAATATGTCAAAGGGCGTTAATATATTAGGAACAATTACAAGACCTTGTAAGGTAAGAAGAATAAATAATAACACCTTTAATATAATATTGACTCAAGGATTAAATAGACAAATAAGAAGAATGTGCAAAGTCTTTGGATATAATGTTATTAAACTAGAAAGAATAAGGATAGTTAGTATACTTTTAGAAGGTATAGAAGTTGGAAACTGGAGAGAGTTAACTAAAGAAGAAATAGAAAATTTAATGGAAATAAGCTAGTGTTACTAAAGGTTATACTAGCTTATTTTTTTATTATAGAAAATATGACTCTTTAATTTAATTGTTATACTTTAATAGCATTTTTTGATGATTTTCATATAATATCTATGGAAAATAATCACAGGATGTGTAGAAATATGTCCATTATAAGTAAGGCACTTTATAGGACAATGATTACTTGTGGAGGAATAGTAGAAAAGAATTTTAATAAGCAAACTAAAAACTTTAAGAAAGTAAATAATGATGTGCTATTTGATATTTTAAAGAAAAATGCTAGTAGTGAAATAGGTGAAAAATATAAGTTTAAAGATATACTTTCAATAGAGGATTTTAAGTCAAAACTACCATTAACAGAGTACTCCTTTTATGAAAATTATATTGAAGGTATGGCTAATGGAGGGGAAAATATTTTAGTTACAAAAAAGATTGAATATTTTGGTCATACTTCAGGAACTACAGGTAAGCAAAAATTAATTCCTGTAACTAAGGAAAGTAGGCTTAAAGCTTCAAAATATATGGCATTATTAATAAATAAATTTGCCTATAATACTTTTAAAGAAAATTGGAATTATGGAAGAGGATTAATGATAGCTGATGTTGTTATGAGTACTTATACAAAAGGGGGAACTCCTATTTGTTCAGCTACATCTGGAGGTATAAAAAGTATTAAAAAATTTTTACCTTATTTATATACTTCACCCTATGAAGTTATGAGCATTAAAGATAAGGAAGTATCACTTTATTTGCATATACTCTTTGGATTAATAGAAAAGAATTTATTATTTATATCTGGAGTATTTATTTCAAATGTTCTAGATTTATTAAGAGTTATGGAAAAGTATTCTGATATGTTAGTAAAAGATATACGAAAGGGAAGATTAAGCAAAACATTGAATATTGATGAAGAAACTAGAAAGTCTTTAAATAAATATTTATTACCCAATGCAGCTAGAGCAGAGGAATTAGAAAGGGAATTCAAAAAAGGTTTTAATGGAATTTGTAAAAGAATATGGCCAAGACTTCAATATATTGCTTCTGTTACAGGAGCAAATTTTTCAATTTATAATGATATTGTTGATTACTATTCTGGAAATATTCCTATATATTCTCCTTGTTATGCAGCATCAGAAGGAACTATGGGTATAAATCCGTATGTTCTTAAGATAAGATATGTAATAATACCAGATACAGTATTTTATGAATTTATACCAATAAATGAATTTGATAAAAAGAAACCTAGAACTCTTTCTTCTCATGAACTAGAAATAGGAGAAAGCTATGAAATAGTTATTACCACCTATGCAGGTCTTTATAGATATAGGTTAGGAGATGTAGTTAAGGTGGTAGGCTTTTATAATAACTCACCAGAAATAGAATTTTTATATAGAAGAAATCAAGTATTAAATATGGTATCAGAAAAAACCACAGAAGAACATTTAACAAATTCTATTAAGAATACAAAGAGTAAGCTTAATATTAATTTAGTAGATTACACTACAGTTACAGATAATTTAATAACCCCAGGTAGATATAAATTTTACTTTGAAGTTAAAGGAAAGGTTTCAAAAGCTGATGTTAGAAATATGGAAATTACCTTAGATAATGAGCTTAGAAATTGCAATTTAGCCTATAATAGATTTAGAAATAAAAATGGTCTAGCTATGCCTAAGATAATAATAGTAGAAGAGGGAACCTTTAATAAAGTAAAAGAATTTTTATTTGAAAAAGGAATTTCAAAAAATCAAATTAAAATACCAAGAGTAGTTACTACAAATAAAAATATTCTACAAGTAATTGAAGAAAATAAGGTGTATTATTAGGTATTATAGGTAATATTTATAAGTATAACCAATTAAAAGGGTGAAGGGGTTTTAAAATGAAAAATGTAGTAATAACAGGAAGTACTCGTGGATTAGGCTTTGAAATGGCTAAAAAATTTTTAAAGATTGGATGTAATGTAACTATTTCTGGTTCAAAACCTGAATCATTTAATAGTACAAAGGAAAAACTTAAGGAATTTAATAATAAATATATTTATATTCCCTGCAATGTTACAAAGAAAGAAGACCTTAGAAATTTATGGACAAAATCATCTGATAAATGGGGAAGTGTAGATATATGGATTAATAATGCAGGGCAAAACTGTCCTCGTGAATCTTTTTGGGATACACCTGATGATTATATTGAAGCAGTTGTAAATACAAATATTAAAGGTGTTATGTATGGGTGTAAAATTGCTGTGGAGAATATGATTAAGCAAGGACATGGTCAAATATGGAATATGGAAGGCTTAGGCTCAAATGATGTTATTATTGAGCAAACAATTTTATATGCTACTTCCAAACGTGCACTTACTTATTTTACTAAGGGGTTAGCTAAAGAATTAAAGAATTCTAATATTAAGGTAGGCAGGCTATCACCTGGAATGATGCTTACAGATTTTATTACAAAATCTCCTACTGGTGAGCCTTCATCAGTTTTAGAAGATGATGAATTTAGAAAGGTTTTTAATACTCTTGGAGATAAACCAGAAACAGTAGCTGAATTTTTAGTTCCTAAAATTCTTAGTAATAAGAAGCAGGATGCTCATATAGTTTGGCTTACAAATATAAAATCAGCTAAAAGATTTATGATGTCTTCTTTTAAGAAGAGAGAACTTTTAAAATAAATTAAGATGGAATATTGTCATTGTGAAAAGAAAAGTTATTACAAAGGAAACATTGCAAATTGAAATGTTAATGGCAGATAAAGATAGATATATGAGGAGAAAATTACTGTTTATATTTAAGCCATATAAATTTAGAAAACAAACTATACAAGCTTCACCAATAACTTTGTAAATAATAACTAGGTTATTTGGTGAGGTTTTTATATATCATTATAAGTATAGGATAATTAATTAAAGACATAATAGGAGTATCTAATTTAAATGTGAGGTGGATTTATGTGTACAGCATTAAGTATAAGCTCAAAGGAAGGTAATTACTACTTTGGGCGCAATATGGATTTAGCCTATACTTTTAATCAATCAGTTATTATGATTCCAAGGTTTTTTGAATTTAGAGATATAGTTACAGGTAATACAATAGTAAATAATCGTGCAATACTTGGTATGGGAACTGTTATTGATAATCACCCTACATTAGCTGATGCTATAAATGAAAATGGATTAGCTGCTGCAGGTTTAAATTTTCAAGGCTATGCATATTTTGAAAAAGAAGTAAGCAAAGGGAAGGTTAATATTCCTCCCTATGATTTTATTCAGTGGGTATTATCTAATCATGATACTGTAGAGGAAGTAAAAAAGGGTATTGAACATATAGAATTAGTAGATATTCCAATTAATGAAAAGACACCGTGTCCAACTCTTCATTGGATGATTAGTGATAGAAGTGGTAAGTCTATAGTTGTTGAAAAAACAAAGGAGAAATTTGCTTTTTATGATAATACTGTAGGAGTAATGACTAATAACCCTACTTTTGATTGGCATTTAACCAATTTAAATGAATATATGTTTATTACTCCAAATAATCCCAAAGATACTACTTGGAGTAGGCAAGAATTATATCCTTTAGGAGTAGGCGCTGGAACATTAGGAATCCCAGGAGATTTTGCATCAGTTTCAAGATTTGTAAGAAGTTCTTATATTAGAGCTAATATGCCAGAAATTAATAATGATATAAATGCAGTTACTCAATTTTTTCATATGCTTGATTATGTTAAGATGGTTAAAGGTGGAGTTATAACTCAAGATGGCTTAGAAGATTTAACATTATATTCTTCTTGTATGGATCAAGAAAACTGTATTTACTATTATAAAAATTATGATAACAATAGAATAAATGCTATAGATATGAAAAAAGAAAAGTTAGAAGGAAAAGAACTAAAAATATTTAAATACTTAAATACTCAAGATATAAATTATCAAAATTAAAACTTATTTAATTATAGAAGAAGATAAATATTATATAAGTTTGACTTTAGTGAAGGATGTCACAATAAATATAATATTTATCTTATTTTTATTAAAAAAAAGTTTAAATAAAAATATATATTTGTATTAAAAATTTAAAACATACTTTTTCGTGAATAATTAATATTGATATTCAATATCAATTGTAGTATACTTGTTTTGAAATTGGTAAATTATGCTGATAAAAACCTATAACATTTAATAAAATTTGACATAACTTAACAAAAGATATGAATGGATGCAAAAATTACTGCAAAATGGATGTAATAATGGAGACGGAGTGTTAATAAGTGAATAAAAAAAGAATTATAAAGACATGGATTTCAATTATAACATTACTTTTAATATGGATAATTGTAACGGAGCTTAATTTAGTAAGTTCTTATATACTACCATCACCAGCTAAGGTACTTGATAGTTTATATAAAATGACTCTATCTGGAGAAATATTTATAGATATATACATAAGTTTTATAAGAGTAATAAAAGGATTCTTCATAGCAACAATATCCGCATTTATATTAGCAATGCTTAGGATTATACTTCCTAAATCTACTGATTACTACGAGACTATTGTTCAATTCTTAAAAAATATTCCACCGTTAAGTTTAATACCACTATTAATTTTATGGTTTGGTATAGGAGAAACTACTAAGATAGCAATTATAGTGTTAACATCATTTTTCCCTATATATTTAAATACAGTTAAAGGCTTTATAAGTTGTGATATCAAGCTTATTGAAGTTGGACAAGTTTATGGATATTCAAGGATTAAAAGCTTTTTTAAAATAAGAATTCCATATGCCATGTCAGATATATTAGTTGGTATGAGAATAGGACTTGGATATAGTTGGAGAGCTATAATAAGTGCTGAAATGATAGCTGCCTCTACAGGACTTGGACATATGATTTTATTTGCTCAACAAATGTCTAGAACAGATAAAGTTATAGTGGGGATTTTAGTAATAGGATTAGTTGGTTACATGACAGATAGACTATTTGCCTTTGTCATTAGTAAATTATTGAAAGGATCATATAATAATGGTTGGGATTAAGTTAGTAAATGTAAGTAAGGTTTATACTGTTGAAAAAGAAGAGATAAAAGTTTTAGATGGTATTAATTTAGATATACATGAAAATAAAATTACAGTGATTTTAGGGCGAAGTGGATGTGGTAAAACTACTTTACTAAGACTTGTTGCTGGATTAATGAAACCTGATGAAGGGGAAATAAAGGAAACTGATATTAATAGAAAGGCCTATATATTTCAAGAAGATAGATTAATGCCCTGGTTAAATGTGAAAAAGAACATTACCTTTGGTATAGAGAAGAAAAATATAAATGAAGAAAAAATTAACGATATTATAGAAACTGTAGGTCTTGAAAAATTTAATAGTGCATATCCAAATCAATTATCAGGTGGAATGAAGCAAAGAGTATCTATTGCTAGAGCCTTTGCCTATGAACCAGATTTTATAATGATGGACGAGCCATTTTCTGCATTAGATTATTTTACAAGAGAACAAATGCAAAAAGAATTAATAAAAATACATAATAAGAGAAATTGCCCAATTTTATTTGTAACCCATAGCATAGATGAAGCATTAGTTCTTGGAGATAAAATAGTAGTTTTAGAAAAAGGAAAAGTTAAATCTCAATATGAAATGGATGAAAAAAATAAAGAACGAGACCTATTAAGTGATAAATATCTAAATATTAAAAAAAAGATAATGAATGACTTAAAGGTTGAATAGATAAAATACATAATTTGGAGGAAAGAAAAATGAAATTAAGAAACAAGGTACTCACATCAATTATAGCAGGTACTGTAATTATGACATCTATGGTAGGATGTTCACAAAAAGGAGATGCTGAAAAATCAGATTTAAGTGAATTAACAATAACTCACGTAACATCACCTTTAAATGTACCAAGCATAGTACAAAAAAATAAAAATATTATAGAAGAAGAATTTAAGAATAATGGCAAGGATATAACTGTCAAATATGCAGAAATAACATCTGGAGCAGATCAAACTCAAGCATTAGCATCAGGTGATGTTGATATATTATATGCTCTTGGAGGAACTTCAGCAGTTTTAGCAGCAGCAAATGGTGCAGATATAAAGGTATTAGATATATATGGTAGATCTCCAGAAGCTTATACTATATATTCAAAGGATGCAAATATTAAAACACCAGAAGATTTAAAGGGTAAAACAGTAGCAGGACCTATGGGAACTACTTTACACCAATTATTAGTATCATATCTTGAAAAAGCAGGAATGACTATTGAAGATGTGAATTATGTAAATATGTCTATTCCAGATGCAAAAGCAGCTTTAGATGCTGGAAGCATTGATGCAGCATTAGTTGCTGGTGCTAATGCATATAAATCAAAGGAACAAGGATATAACTTAATTACTGATGGAAAAGGCTTAACTGATGGAGTAAATGTAGTTGCTGTTAGAGAAGACTTTTATAATGAACATAAAGAAGAAATAGAATTATTTATTAAGGCTCAATATAAGGTTCTTGATTTTATAAATGAAAATCATGATGAAACAATGGATATGGTTGCTAAGGACCTTGGTTTAGAAAAGGCAGCAGTAGAAGAAATGTTTAAGCAATATGACTTTAATATTGAAATAACAGAAGCTGACCGTACAGCATTACAAAATGTAGCTGATTTCATGTATAAAACTAAAATGATAGATAAAGAATTTAATACAGATTCATTATATTTAAACTAAGTAAATTAAAAAAGATATGCAATCTAAAAGTTAAATAATTATATATAACTTTTAGATTGCATTTTTATATTTAAAAATTTATCTGTTTTGTCTATTACGAATAAGATAGTCAAAAGCACTTAATGAAGCTGTTGCACCAGAACCCATAGCAATGATAATTTGCTTATAAGGGCTATCAGTACAATCTCCAGCAGCAAAAACACCATCTAAACTTGTAGAACATTTTTTATCTACAATTATTTCTCCTATCTTATTCATTTCTAAAGTATTATTAAGCCACTTTGTATTTGGTACTAAGCCAATTTGTACAAAGATTCCTTCTAAGGCTATGCTCTTTTCTTCATTTGTGTTTCTATCAACATAAACTAGACCATTTACCTTATTAGTTCCTGTAATTTCTTTTACTTGAACATTTTTTAGTACAGTGACATTAGATAAAGAATTTAGCTTTTCTTGTAAAACAGCATCTGCCTTTAATTCAGGTAAAAACTCTAATACAGTTACATGCTTTACAATATTAGCAAGGTCAATAGCAGCTTCAATACCAGAATTACCACCACCAACAACAGCTATATCCTTTCCTTTATAAATTGGACCATCGCAGTGAGGACAATAAGCTACACCTTTATTTTTAAATTCCTTTTCACCAGGTACACCAAGTTCTCTCCACTTTGCTCCTGTTGAAATTATAAGAGTTTTACTTTTAAGAGTAGCATTACTTTCTAAAGTTACCTCTATATAATCATTATTTTTATTTATTGATTTTGCACTTTCAGAAATAATAATATCAATATTATAGTTTTTAACATGTTCTTCTAAGTTCCTAGATAGTTTTGGACCTTCTGTATATGGAACACTAATAAAATTTTCAATAGCCATTGTATCCATAACTTGACCGCCAAAACGTTCAACTACTATTCCAGTTTTTAAGCCTTTTCTTGCAGAATATATAGCTGCACTAGAGCCAGAAGGGCCTCCACCAATAACTAAAACATCAAAGATTCCTTTATCATTAAGAGAAGAACTATCCTTCTTTTCACCAAGCTTTAGTAAAATTTCTTCTAGGCTTATTCTGCCACTATCAAAATGTTCACCATTTAAGAAGATAGTTGGAACAGCCATAATATCTCTAGATTCAATTTCTTCTTTAAAGCTTTCACCATCTATCATTCTATGAGTAATTTTGGGGTTTAAAATACTCATAAGATTTAATGCCTGAACAACATCAGGACAATTATGGCAGCTTAAGCTTATATAGGTTTCAAAATTTAAATCTCTATCAATGGATTTTATTCTATTTATTATACTTTCATCTACCTTAGGAGGTCTTCCACTTACTTGTAATAATGCTAAAACCAAAGAAGAAAACTCATGGCCTAAGGGAACACCTGCAAAAATTACACCAGTATCTTCATTCATAGAATTAACACTAAAGCTAGGAGTTCTTTTTAAAGTAGCATTTTCTACATGAATTTTAGAAGACATAGAAGAAATTTCATCAATAAGTTCCGCTACCTCTAAAGAATATTTGTCAGTACCTAGATTCTTTTTTATGAGAATATCATTTTCTAACATATTAAGGTATGTTGATAGTTGCTCTTTAATATTATTATCTAACATAATAAGTACCTATTAAATTTTGCCAACAAGATCAAGACCAGGTGTTAATGTTTTAGATCCTTCTTTCCATTTTGCAGGACAAACTTCCTTTGGATTATTTCTTACATATTGAGCAGCTTTTATTTTATCTACTAAAGAGCTAGCATCACGACCAATATTACCAGCATTAATTTCAATACATTGAATAGTTCCATCTGGATCTATAATAAAGGTACCTCTATCAGCAAGACCAGATTCTTCAATAAGAACATCAAAGTTCCATGAAAGTGTATGAGATGGATCTCCAATCATAATATATTCAATTTTACCAATTGCTTCAGATGTATCATGCCATGCCTTGTGAGTAAAGTGAGTATCTGTTGAAACAGAATAAACTTCAGCTCCAAGAGATTTAAGAGTTGCATATTGATCTTGTAAATCTTCAAGTTCAGTAGGACAAACAAAAGTAAAATCAGCAGGGTAGAAGCAAATTACACTCCAGTTACCTTTAAAACTTTCTTCAGTTATTTCTAAAAATTTTCCATTTTGATAAGCATCAGCTTTGAATGGTTCTACTTGTTTACCTATTAATGACATATTAATTCTCTCCTTTTATAGTAATTTTTAGTTATTCAAAAATATTATTTGCTATAGAATTAATGATTATTCATTCTATGTCTTAAAAAAATAAGTTATTAAGAATAAGGTAATTAAAGTATACTATTTACAAAAAATAAATACTTTGATATAATTAACACAATTTAGATATAATCGGGGGAGCTTGTGGTAGCAGGCTGAGAGGAAGTAATCAAACTTCGACCCTTACACCTGATTTGGGTAATGCCAACGTAGGAAGTGATATAGTTTGCTTATATGATGGAAATACCAAAGGGTATTTCCTTTTTTTGTTACTTAAGGAATTATATTTACTAGCCTTTTTGACATGATTATAAAAAGGAGATGTATTTATGGAAAAATCTAAAATATCAACATTTGGACAAAGTCTAATTTGGTTTGGAGCAGCAGTATCACTTGCAGAAATATTAACTGGAACTCTTATTGCGCCTTTAGGCTTCAAAAAAGGATTAATTGCTATATTACTAGGACATTTAATTGGTTGTATTCTTTTCTATTTTTCTGGATTTATAGGTGCTAAAACAGGACTTAGTTCAATGGATAGCGTTAAAATATCCTTTGGGAAAAAAGGATCTATATTATTTTCAAGTCTTAATGCATTGCAATTAGTTGGATGGACAGCTGTAATGATAATAAGTGGAGCAATAGCAGCTAATAATTTATTCAGCTTTGGTGGAAGTTCAATATGGGCAGTGCTAATATCAATTTTAATAATATTATGGGTTATAATTGATATTAATAAACTAAGCAAACTAAATACAGTAGCTATGATTATGCTTTTTATACTAACAGTAATTTTAAGTTTTATTATTTTTAAAGAAAATAGTACAAGCACCTTTAGTGCGAATATAAGTTTTGGAGGAGCGGTAGAATTGAGTATAGCAATGCCTCTTTCTTGGTTACCTTTAGTATCAGATTATATTAAAGATGCTAAAAAGCCAAAAGAGTCTATAGCAGTTAGTTCAATAGTTTATTTTGTAGCTAGTTCATGGATGTATATTATAGGAATGGGAGCTGCGATTTATACAGGAGAATCAGATATATCTAAAATAATGGCAGCAGCAGGACTTGGAGTAGCAGCACTTATAATAATAATTTTCTCTACAGTTACTACAACATTCTTAGATGTTTATTCTGCAGGAGTTAGTTTAAACAGTATTTCCAAAGAGTTTAAGGAAAAGTGGACATCTATAGTAGTTTGTATTATTGGAATGCTTCTTGCTATATTTACCCCAATTACTCAATATGAAAATTTCTTATATCTTATAGGGTCAGTATTTGCACCAATGATAGCCATACAAATTGCAGATAATTTTATATTAAATAAAAATAGCATAAATAAAGATTTCGACTTTACTAATTTAATTTTATGGATTATAGGATTTATTATCTATCGTTTCTTTATGAAGATTGATACACCTATTGGAAATACAATACCAGTTATGATTATTATAATTTTAATAACAACATTTATTGGAAAGGTTAAAGGGGGAATTAATAATGTTAAGTAAAATGTTAAAAAATATTAAAGAAAAAAATCCACTTATACATTGCATAACTAATTATGTAACAGTCAATGATTGTGCAAATATTTTAATTGCTTGTGGAGCATCACCAATTATGGCAGACGAAAAGGAAGAAGTAGAAGAAATAACGTCAATATGTAATGGACTTAATATAAATATAGGAACTTTAAATAAGAATGTAATAGAATCAATGATTCTTGCAGGGAAGAAAGCAAATGTACTTTCACATCCTGTAACCTTTGATCCAGTAGGTGTAGGGGCTTCTAATTTAAGGAATAGTACAGCCAAAAGATTACTTGAAGAAGTGAAATTTGCAGTTATCAGAGGGAATATATCAGAAATAAAAGCATTAGCCTTAGGTAGTGGAAGGACAAAGGGCGTAGATGCTAATATTTCAGATGTTGTAACAGATGAAAATATAGATGGTGTTATAAGTTTTGCAAAAGACTTTTCTAAAAAAACAAAATCTATAATAGCAATATCAGGAGCTATAGATATAGTTTGTAACGAAAATACGGCTTATGTAATTAGAAATGGTCATAAAATGATGTCTAAAATTACAGGAAGTGGCTGCATGTTAACTACCCTGATATCTGCCTTTGTAGCAGCAAATGATGATAACTATTTAGAAGCAACAGTAGCAGCTTTATGTACTATGGGTATTGCAGGAGAAAATGCTTATGAAATATTGAAGAAAAATAATTCGGGTAATTCTTCTTATAGAAATTATCTTATTGATGAAGTTTATAAATTAACAGAAGAAGATTTAGAAGGAGGTGCTAAATTTGAAATTAAATAAATCTCAATTATTACTTTATGCAGTGACAGATAGAGCTTGGCTTTCAAATAGAACACTAGAACATGATGTGGAAGAAGCTTTAAAGGGTGGAGTTACAATACTCCAATTAAGAGAAAAAAATTTAGAAGAAAAAGATTTTTTAGAAGAAGCTATAAATATTAATATGCTTTGTAAAAAATACAATGTACCTTTTATAGTAAATGACAATGTTGATATAGCAATTAAATGTAATGCTGATGGAGTTCATGTTGGACAAAGTGATTTAAATGCAGAAACAGTAAGAAAGATTATAGGACAAGATAAGATATTAGGCGTATCAGCTAAAAATAAAGAAGAGGCTTTAATAGCTGAAAAGATGGGTGCAGATTATTTAGGCGTTGGATCAATTTTTACTACATCAACAAAATTAGATGCTGATTATGTAAGTATAGAAGAACTTAAGAATATTTGTGAAAGTGTAAGTATTCCAGTAGTAGCTATTGGTGGAATAAGTGAAGAAAATATAAGAGAACTAAAGGGTAGCAAAATAGATGGAGTTGCAGTTGTATCAGCTATATTTGCTAAAGAAAATATAAAAGAAGGAACTAAAGAATTTATAAAAATTACAAAAGAGGTAATTTTAGATTAATTATATAGTTCTAATGAAAAATACTAATGGAGGGATGGATTTTGAAAAAGGTTTTAACTATAGCAGGTTCAGATTGTAGTGGAGGAGCAGGAATACAAGCAGACTTAAAAACAATAACAATTCATAAAATGTATGGAATGAGCGTTATAACAGCCTTAACAGCTCAAAATACTACTGGAGTTTATGGAATAGAAGAGGCATCAAAAGATTTTGTTTGTAACCAAATAGATTGTATATTTAAAGATATAGTTCCAGATGCAACAAAGATAGGAATGGTTTCTAATTCAGAAATAATAGAAGCAATAGCAGAGAAACTTTCATACTATAAAGCTAAAAATATAGTTTTAGATCCAGTTATGGTATCAACTAGTGGAAGTAAATTAATTTGTGATGAAGCTATAGATGTACTTACTAACAAGCTTATGCCTTTAGCAAAAGTTATAACACCAAATATACAAGAAGCAGAAGTTTTATGTGGTTTTAAAGTAGAAAATCAAGAAGATATGATAAGGGCAGCAAAGGGAATAGCAAAGGATTTAAATATAGCAGTATTAGTTAAAGGTGGACATTTAAGTGAAGAAGCAATAGACATATTATATGAAAATGGTAATATAACATATTTTAAAAGTGAAAGAATAGAAAATCCTAATACTCATGGAACTGGTTGCACATTATCTTCAGCAATTGCATGTAACTTAGCAGAGGGGAAAAGTTTAGAAGAAAGTGTTAAAAATGCAAAGGAATATTTAACAGGAGCTATAAAGGCAAAGCTAGATATAGGAGAAGGTAGAGGCCCTCTTGAGCATACTTATAACCTATAAAATAATTCGAAAATTTTCAACTCTATAGATAATTTAATCATTATAACTAAAGAAAATTATAGATAATGGAATTTTTATAAAGGAAAAGAATAGTATAAAGTAATAAATACTATATGTAGTATCGAATTATAAAAAATTCTAAAGATAATCGTCCTAAACAAGAGAGGAGATAGACAAAATGACATTATCTATAAATGAAAAAATTTTAAGTGAGAAACTAATTAAATATAGAAGAGAATTACATGAAAATCCAGAATTATCTATGGAAGAGCATGAAACTACTAAAAGAATTATTAATTGGTTAAAGGAAGAAAATATAAATATATTAAATTTACCTTTAACAGTTGGAGTTGTTGCTGAAATAGAAGGAGATTACCCTGGACCAATTATTGCTTTAAGAGCAGATATTGATGCACTTCCAATTATAGAAGAAACAGGTTTAGACTTTGCTTCTAAGAATTATGGGGTAATGCATGCTTGTGGTCATGATTTTCATACTTCAGCAATTTTAGGAGCAGCTATTATTATAAATAAAAATAAATCAAAAATACATGGAAGGGTAAGAATTATATTTCAGCCAGCAGAAGAAAATGCAAAGGGTGCTGAAATGATTATAAATTCTGGAGCTTTAAAGGATGTAAAAGCTATATTTGGAATGCACAATAAACCGGACCTTACAGTAGGAACAATAGGTATAAAAGCAGGACCACTTATGGCAAGTGTAGATAGATTTGAAATAGATGTTATTGGTGTAGGAGGACATGCAGCTATTCCAGAAAGATGCATAGATCCAATTATAGTTGCTAGTGAAATAGTGTCTTCACTGCAAACAATTATAAGTCGCAATTTAAGTCCTTTTAGCAATGCTATTATAAGTATAACTAAATTTCAATCAGGTAACACTTGGAATGTAATACCTGAAAAGGCTTATTTAGAAGGTACAGTAAGAACTTTTCAAAAGGATGCTAGAAAAATAATTCCTGATTTAATTAAGAGAAATATAGAAGGAGTTGCATCAGCCTTTGGAGCTAATGTAGATTTTAGATGGTATCCATATTTGCCAGGAGTCTATAATGATGAAAGCTTTACTAAAGTAGCTACTGAAACTGCAATAGAATTAGGATATAAAGTTGAGTTAGCTAAGGAAAGCACTGGTGGAGAAGATTTTGCATTATATCAAAATAAAATTCCAGGATTTTTTATTTGGATGGGAGTTGAAGGAAGTAGGGAATGGCATCATCCATCTTATAACCTAAATGAAGATGCATTAATTATTGCAGCTAAATATTTTTCTGATTTGGCAATTAAGATATTATCAGAGGTTTACTATATATAGGAAATTAAGGAGCTGTTAATACAGCTTCTTTTAATTATTATAGAAAAAAATATAATTATAGAAAAAAAAGTGTTCATATTTAATTGTTAAATTAGTAACTGAGTAATATAATTAATTGGTATAAAATTATAACAAGCGTAGTATTTAGATTGCACAATATCTAAATACTACACTTATAAGTTATGAGATTTTAGAAATTAATTCATTAACTAAATTGTGGATAACTAAATTTAGATTTTGTATATCATCAAAAGAGATATCATTAATATGTATTCCACAACTTACAATTACTGTACTGTTAAGAGTACTTGACAAGACTTTAGCTACATTTTGAACAATAACATCCTCTTTGTGACCAGTTATTGTTAAAACAGATACTGAAGAACTTATTTTATTTTTATTTTCAAGGCTAGGTCTAGGTATTCCAAGTGCAAGAGCACCTATATGGGGAATATCACCACCATATATGCTTATATTCCAATCATTTCCCATTTGCACTACAGAACAATTAATATCGTAAGTTTTAAATTTTTTAGTTAAGGTTAGCATTTTAGTCCTCCTGTAGGATTAATTATATACACATTATAACATTTATATAAAAACAATGTAGAACTTAAATCAATAAGGTTAAATTTAGGAGGTAATTATGTCTTTTAAAGATTTGCAAGCATTTATAAAAGCATTAGATAAAAAAGGCCAATTAGATAGAATAAAAGTTGAAGTAGATCCAGATTTAGAAATAACAGAAATAACAGACAGAGTATCTAAAAGTTATGGAAAAGCATTATTATTTGAAAATGTTAAAGGTTCTAAATATCCAGTACTTATAAATGCTATGGGTACATATGAAAGAATGGGAATGGCCTTAGGGGTTAAAAATATAAATGACATGGGGAATGCTATAGAAGAAATTATTGATATGAGTAATTATATGGGAATAATGAATGCAGTTAAATCTCTGCCAAGATTAAGTAGAATGTTAGGGGTTTTGCCAATAAAACTACCAGTAAAGGGAGCTTGCCAAGAAGTTATAAATCATGATCCAGATTTAAATGAATTACCTGTACTTAAATGCTGGCCTGAAGATGGAGGTAAGTTTATAACATTACCTTTAGTTATTACGAAAGATCCAGATACAGGAATACAAAACATGGGTATGTATAGAATGCAAGTTTACGATAAAAATACTACAGGTATGCACTGGCATTGGCATAAAGATGGTAGAGAAATCTACGAACAGTATAAAAAATTAGGTGGAAAAATGCCTATATCAGTAGTACTTGGCTGTGATCCAGCTATAACATATGCAGCAACGGCTCCACTACCAAAAATGGTAGATGAAATGATGTTTGCAGGATTTTTAAGAAAGGCTCCAATAAACATGGTTAAATCAATAACAAATGATATTTATGTACCAGCAGATGCAGAATTTGTTATAGAAGGATATGTTGATGTAAATGAGGCGTTAAGATTAGAAGGACCATTTGGAGATCATACAGGATATTATTCATTAGCTGATGATTATCCAGTTTTCCATGTAACTTGTATAACACATAAGAAAAATCCTGTATACCCAACTACAATAGTAGGTAAACCACCTATGGAAGATTGTTATATGGGTAAAGCAACAGAAAGAATTTTTTTACCACTACTTAAAATGATGAATCCAGAAATTATAGATATAAACTTCCCATTAGAAGGAGTTTTTCATAGTTGTGTGATTATATCAATAGATAAAAAGTATCCAGGCCATGCAAATAAGATTATGAATTCCGTGTGGGGAATGGGACAAATGATGTACACTAAAATGGTTATAGTTGTAGATAAGGACATAAATCCACAAGATGCAAAGGCTGTAGCTTTAAATGTACTTAATAATATGGATGCTAAGAGAGATATAGTAATAGCTGAAGGTCCATTAGATGCTTTAGATCACGCTTCTAATACACCTTTATATGGTAGCAGGGTTGGTATAGATGCAACTAAAAAATGGCCAATGGAAGTTCAGGATAGAGAAGGTCAAAAGCATATAGAAATTACAAGTAAAATTAAAGAACAGGCAGATAAAATTTGGCAAGAATTTAGAAATAAAGAAGATATAATAGATATAAACTTCCCATTAGAAGGAGTTTTTAATAGTTGTGTAATTATATCAATAGATAAAAAGTATCCAGGTCAAGCAAGGGAGATAATGAAGTCTGTATGGGAAATGGAAGAAAGCATCTATACTAAAATTGTTATAGTAGTTGATAAAGAAGTAAATCCTAAAAATTTATCTATTGTAGCTTGGAAGGTATTCAATAATATTGATGCTAAGAGAGATTTCCTAATATACGATGATAATAGATTAGGAATAGATGCAACTAGAAAATTACCAAGTGAAGGACATAGTAGGGAATGGCCAAAGGATATAGAAATGAGTGAAGAGATGAAAGAGCATGTAGATAGAAGGTGGCAAGAATATGGAATTAAGTAAAATAAAAAATAAGATTTTAGATTACGGAACTTTAGTAATGTTCTCACATACTATTTTTTCATTATCCTTCGCATTAATATCTATGCTTATAGCTGGAAATAACAAGTTGAATTTTGTAACTATATTTTGGATATTAATTGCATTTTTAGGAGCTAGAACAGGAGCAAATGCTTTAAATAGAGTTATAGATGCAGAAATAGATGCGAGAAATCCAAGAACAGCAACTAGACAATTACCACAAGGTTTAATGAATAAAAAGGAGATAATAATATTTGTAATAATATGTTTTGCAATTATGGTATTTGCAGCATGGAAGCTTAATACTATATGTTTAATACTTTCTCCTATAGCATTATTCTTAATGATTATATATTCATATACTAAAAGATTTACATGGGCATGTCATATAGTACTTGGAATAACTTCAGCAGCAGCACCAGTAGGAGCTTGGTTAGCTGTTACAGGAAAAATAAGCTTACTATCGTTAGTAATGGGAGCTGCTAACACTTTATGGGTAGCTGGTTTTGATATAATATATGGAGCTCAAGATTACGATTTTGATACTACAAATGGTATACACTCAATACCTGCAAGATTTGGAGTTGAAAATGCATTACTTATATCAAGGGTATTTCATGTAATTGCATTAAGTTGCTTATTTTTAGTTGGATTATTAGCACCTGAACTAGGGATAATATATTACATAGGTTTATCTATAATAGCAGTATTATTTGTAATACAGCATAAATTAGTTAGTCCAGATAATTTAAAAAATGTTAAAGTAGCATCATATAACGTAAATCAAGTTATAAGTATAGTATTTTTACTTGCTGGAGTTATAGATTGTTTATTATAATATGTTGATTATTAATTAAAACATATATAAGGAGGGGACTATGAAAAAAATAGTAGTTGGAATTACAGGTGCAAGTGGAAGTATATATGCTAAAAGATTGATAGAGGTATTAGTCAAAGAAGGTATTCAAATAAATGTTGTAGCAACTGAAAAGGGAAGACAAGTATTTGGATTTGAGCTTGGAATTAATTTAAAAACTTGGATTGATGAGCTAAGTTTAACTTATAGTAATATAAAACTTGAAAATAACAATAATATGTTTTCAGGAGTAGCTAGTGGTTCAAATAAATATGATGCAGTAATAATTCTGCCATGTTCAATGGGAACTTTAGCTGAAATAAGTCATGGATTATCTAAAAATTTATTATGTAGAGCAGCTGATGTAGCATTAAAAGAAGGAAGAAAACTAATTTTAGTACCAAGGGAAACACCATTAAATACAATACATTTAGAAAATATGTGTAGATTATCTAAAATGGGTGTAGGAATAATTCCTGCTATGCCAGGCTTTTATCATCATCCAACAACTATTGATGAAATAGTGGATTTCTTAATTGGGAAAATATTAGATTATCTAAATATAGAAAATAATTTATTTAAGAAATGGAAGGATACTGAATATGAAGTTTAAAAAATTGCTTACAACATTTATGGCATTAGCTATGGTAGGAACAATGGCAGGATGTACTAAGACACAAACAGAAGAAGTAAAAGAAACAAAGAAATTAAGCTTTGGTGCAATGGGCTCAATAGATATTGTACCAATAGTAATTGCTAAAGAAAAAGGATATTTTGAAGAAGAAGGATTAGAATTAGATTTTCAATTATTTACAGCAGCTAAGGATAGAGATGCTGCCCTTCAAGCAGGAGAATTAGATGGAGTAATTGCTGATGAAATTGCTATTTCTATCTATCAAAATTCAGGAATTGATATGAAGATTACAGGGGCAACAAATGGTGCTTGGACTTTAGTAGTAGGTAAAGATTCAGGAATTGAAAACTTAGAAGATTTAAAGGGTAAGAAAATGGCTATATCAGAAAATACTATGATAGATTACTTATCAGATTATATAGCTGAAGAAAATGGAGTAAATTCAAGTGAGATAGAAAAGATTGCTATACCAGCAATGCCAGCTAGGTTAGAAGCTCTTAGAAATAAACAAGTAGATGCAGCTATCCTTCCAGCTCCTTTTAATGATACAGCAGTAGCTGATGGTGGTAAGGGATTAGCTGATATAGATAATGCAGATATAATGATATCAGCAATAGGTTTCTTACAAGATCAAATAGACAATAATGAAGAAGCAATAAAAGCTTTCTTTACAGGTTATAACAAGGCTGTAGAATACATGAAAAATACTGACATAAAAGAATATGAAGATATAGTTATAAAAACAGTAGGATATTCAGAAGATACAAAAGGTAATTTAATATTACCAGAACTTAACACAAATTATTTACCAAATTCAGAGAAGGTTCAAGCTGTATTTGATTGGTCAAAAAATAATGGAATAATAGATAAAGATTTAAAAGCTGAAGATGTAATAATTGATAAATTTATTAAATAGCTTGTAGGGAGATTTTATGATACAGATAAAGGATTTATCTGTTTTCTATGAATCTAAAAAGGAAAAAGTAAAAGCACTAGGTCCAATAAGTATTGATATAGATTCACAAGATATATGTGCAATAATAGGACCTTCAGGCTGTGGAAAAACAACTTTATTAAATGTATTATCAGGGATAATAAAAGAATATGAGGGGGAAGTTCTTCTGGATTCAGAAAAGCTTAACCCTTATATTCATAATATAGGTTTAATTCCTCAAAACTTTGGACTTTTACCATGGAAAACAGTAGAAGAAAATTGTATTTTACCATTAAAAATAAAAAAAACTAATGTAAATAATCAAGAAATTATAAGTAAAATGGATTTAATGATGAAAAGATTAGGTATATATGAATTAAAGCAGAGATATCCAAGAGAACTAAGCGGAGGTCAAAAGCAAAGAGTAGCTATTGTAAGAAGCTTTTTAATGAAACCCGATCTTTTGTTAATGGATGAAGCATTTTCAGCCTTAGATGAAATTATAAGAGAAGAGGCAGAAGAACTGTTTTTAGAAATATGGAATGAAAATAAAAATAATACTTTTTTTGTGACTCATAGTATAGATGAAGCCTTATATATGGGGAAAAAGATCATAGTAATATCTAATACACCTGGGAATATAATTGATGTTATAGATAATGCTTTATTTAATAATAAAGACTACAAAAATCATCCAAGCTATTCTAATATGTTTTCTTATGTAAAAGGCTTAATTAAAGGTGGGAAAAGTAAATGAAGGAATTGAAGAAAATTTGGATTTTTATTAAGGGATTTATAATATTAAATATTCTTTGGTATATTTTTTCTTTAATAATGAATTCTAGAATATTACCTAGTCCACTAAAAATATATGCTAATCTACCAAACTTATTAAAAAACAATTTCTACATACATATATTTGCAAGTTTATATAGAGTAGGAATTGGATTATTAATAGCCTTTATTATAGGAATTACTATAGGGCTTATAATGGGGTATTCTGATAAGGTGAATAAATTATTAAATCCATTAATTTATTTTACATATCCCATACCTAAAATGGCTTTATTACCCATAGCTATGACTTTAGGTGGCCTTGGGGATGTGTCTAAGATTACTATGATAGTTTTAATTACAGTTTTCCCAATAATAGTTTCAGTAAGAGATTCAGTAATTAATATATCTAAAGAAAATTATAATATGTTAATAAGTTTAGGAGCAAAAAGATTAGAATTATTTTACCATGTAACTTTTCCTTCTATACTACCTGATATATTAACTAATATGAGATTATCTATAGGAACAGCCTTTTCAATATTATTTTTTTCTGAAGGCTATGGAACTAGTAAAGGTGTAGGATATTTTATACAAGATGCTTGGTCAAGAATTAATTATATAGATTTGTATTCTGGAATACTTATGTTAAGCATATTAGGATTAATATTATTTATACTTATAGATTATATTGAAAATATAGTTTGTAGATGGAAAAGATAATATATTAATGATTTCAAATGATAAACCACTTTTTTCTATGATTAATAGATAAGTGGTTTTTTTATTACAATGTAATTTAAACAATATTTTCTATATAAATAATTTAAAAAAAGTACAGTTATATAGAAAAAAATGTAATAATGAGAAAAAAATGTACATAACTAATTGTTAAATTAGAGACTGAGGAATATAATTAAAGTGTTAAAAAAATTATTAGAAAAGGGATGAGTTTATGAAATTAGGTACATTTAAAGGGGGTATTCATCCAAAGGATGGGAAAGACATATCAAAAGACCTTCCCATAAAGGAGATTTTACCTAAAGGTAATCTGGTATACCCTATAGCTCAGCATATAGGAGCACCTGCAAAACCAATAGTTTCTGTTGGGGATAAAGTGTTAGTAGGACAAAAAATAGCAGAGGCTACAGGTTTTATTTCAGCCAATATTATATCTTCAGTATCTGGTACAGTAAAAGCTATTGAGCCAAAACTTAATGTTTCTGGTAATAAAGTCATGTCGATTATTATCGAAAATGATAACGAATACAGAAATTTGGAGGGTATTGGCGAAAAAAGAGACTATACTAAACTTTCTAAAGAAGAAATAAGAAATTATATTAAAGAAGCAGGCATTGTAGGTTTAGGAGGAGCTGGCTTTCCAACTCATGTGAAGCTTACTCCAAAGGATGACAATGCTATTGATTATGTAATTGTAAATGCAGTAGAATGCGAACCTTATTTAACTTCAGACTATAGAGTTATGCTTGAAATGCCTGAAAAAGTAATTGGAGGACTTAAAGTTATTTTAAGTTTATTTCCAAAGGCTAAAGGAATAATTGCAATTGAAGATAATAAACCAGAGGCTATAAAAGTTATTCGTAAGGCTGTAGAAGGGGAAGAAAATATTTCAGTAAAGGTTCTTAAAACTAAGTATCCACAGGGAGCAGAACGTTCTGTAATTTTCGCTACAACAGGAAGAAAAATTAATTCAACTATGCTACCAGCAGATGCAGGCTGTGTTGTTGATAATGTTGACACTGTAGTATCTATTTACATGGCTGTATGTGAATCAACTCCTCTTATGAGAAAAATAATTACTGTAACAGGAGATGCTATTAGTAATCCTAGAAATTTTGAAGTGAAAATAGGGACAAACTACTCTGAGCTTGTAGAAGAAGCTGGAGGATTTAAAGAAAGACCTGAAAAGATCATTTCAGGAGGACCTATGATGGGAGTAGCTATCTTTAATCTTGATATTCCAGTAACTAAAACATCTTCTGCACTTCTATGTTTTCTAGAAGATGAAGTAGCAAAAAATGAACCTACAGCTTGTATTCGTTGTGGAAGATGTGTGGAAGTATGTCCAAGCAATCTTATACCTCAAAAAGCAATTGAAACTATAGAAGGCCTAGACAATGAATCATTTATAGCTATTAATGGAATGGAATGTTATGAATGTGGAAGTTGTACTTATATTTGTCCTGCTAAAAGGAGAATTACTCAAGCCTTTAAACAAAGTAGAAAAAGTGTTTTAGATAGTAGAAAAAAGAAATAATAAAATTTTAATTTATAAAAAACCTTAGGGGAAATGAAAAAAATTATGGGGAAAGGAATTATCTAAAATGAGTGAATTATATAATGTATCAGCATCACCTCATGTAAGAAGTAAAGAAAGTACTAAAACTATAATGGCTGATGTTGCAATTGCATTAATTCCAGCAGGTTTATTTGGAATATATAACTTTGGATTAAATGCATTAAAAATAATATTAATTAGTGTTGCCACTTGCATAATTACTGAATATATCTATGAAAAAAGAATGAAAAAACCAATTACAATAAATGACTATAGTGCATTATTAACAGGTCTGTTATTAGCGTATAATTTACCATCAACTGTACCTTTTTGGGTACCTATAGTAGGTGGAGTTTTTGCAATAATAATTGTTAAGCAGCTATTTGGAGGTCTTGGACAAAATTTTATGAATCCTGCCTTAGCTGCAAGATGTTTTTTACTTATTTCATTTTCAAGAATAATGACAGACTTTGGAATTGCAGCAAATAATACACTTAAAGGAATTATAATGAATGGACATGCAGCTGTAAATGGATATGCTATGGTGGATGGGGTTTCATCAGCAACTATACTTTCAGCAGTTAAAACAGGAGGAGATTATAATTTATTAAGTATGTTTCTTGGAACAACAGGTGGAACAATTGGAGAAACCTCTGTAGTTGCAATTTTAATAGGAGCAATTTATCTGCTTAGAAAAAGAATAATTTCTCTAAAAATTCCTATGACATATATAGGTTCATTTATTGGATTTATTATAATAATGAATCTTTTAGGAGGAAAAGGCCTTAACATAGAATACCTTATAGGAAACATTTTTGGGGGTGGTTTAATGCTGGGTGCCTTCTTTATGGCAACAGATTATGTTACATGCCCAATAACTCAAAAGGGGAAAATATACTATGGAATTTTATTAGGCTTTATTACAGCAGTATTTAGATTTTATGGAAGTTCAGCAGAAGGAGTTTCCTATGCTATTATATTATCTAATATGGTTGTGCCTCTTATTGAAAAATACACTCTTCCAAAGGCATTTGGAAAGGAGGCTAGTATAAATGGCTAAGGGAAAAAGTACAATAATTAAAGATACAATAATACTTTTAATTATAACAATTGTTTCTGGATTTACATTATCAGCAGTTAATAAGGTTACAAAAGAGCCAATTGCTTATGCTAGAACAGAGGAGAAAAATAAAGCTTATAAAGGAATGTTTAATGAAGCAGAAACTTTCCAATCAAATGAAACATTAGTTCAAAGGTGTGAGTCTTCTAAAGAATTCTTAAAGGAGAAAGGCTTTAATGGAACTACAGTAAATGAAGCTTTAATTGCTAAATCAAATAATGAAGCTATAGGTTATATAATAAATGCTACTTCACCAAATGGATATGGCGGAAATGTCGAAATTTCCCTTGGACTTGATAAGGAAGGTAAAATTCAAGGCTTTGAAATACTTTCAATTAGTGAAACAGTAGGACTTGGTATGAAGGCTAAAGATGATGAATTCAAATCACAATTTGCAGGCAAAAAAGTTAAAGAAATAAAATATACAAAATCAGGTGCATCTAAAGAAGACGAAATTAATGCTATAAGTGGAGCTACCATTACAACTTCTGCTGTAACTGAAGCTGTAAATTCAGCATTAGTATTTGCCAAAGAAAATATTTTAGGTAAGGAGGCTTTTTAATAAATGAATAAATGTACAGAACGTATTTATAATGGAGTAATTAAAGAAAATCCTACTTTTGTAATGATGCTTGGATTATGTCCTACAATGGCAGTAACTACTGCTGCAATTAATGGAATTGGTATGGGACTTTCAACCACAGCAGTTTTAGTAGCTTCAAACTTACTTATATCAATGCTTAGAAAAGTTATACCTGATAAAGTTAGAATGCCTGCCTATATAGTTATAGTAGCTTCTTTTGTTACAGTAGTAGAAATGCTATTAGAGGCATATTTTTATGAAAGTTTATATAAATCCCTTGGTATTTATATACCACTTATAGTTGTTAACTGTATAATCCTTGGAAGAGCAGAAGCCTATGCAGCGAAAAATGATGTGGTATCATCTATTTTTGATGGAATTGGTATGGGACTAGGCTTTACAGTAGGACTTTTAGTTATTGGTGCTGTAAGAGAAGTAATAGGAAGTGGACAATTATTTGGACTTAATATATTACCATCTTCTTATGAACCAGTATCAATATTTGTACTAGCTCCAGGGGCATTTTTTGTAATTGCATTTTTAACAGCCCTTCAAAATAAATTTAATGCACCTAGTGCTACTAATAAGAAGAAGTCAGAAGATAATTGCACTTCAGGTTGTGCTGGATGTACTATTTCAAGCTGTAGTTCAAAAATTGAAATAGTAAATGGAATTGATGAGGGAGGTAAATAATTATGGTAAAAGATTTAATTTTAGTTTTAATAACTACAATTTTTATAAATAATGTATTACTTAGTCAATTCTTAGGTCTTTGTTCTTTCTTAGGAGTTTCAAAAAAGACAGAGACAGCAGTTGGAATGGGAGGAGCAGTTATCTTTGTAATAACATTTTCTTCTGCAATTACTAATCTTATTTATAATTTTATACTTGTAAAAGTTAATCTTGAATATATGAAGACTATTGTATTTATAGTAGTAATAGCTGCTTTAGTTCAATTAGTGGAGATGATTCTAAAAAAATATATTCCTAGTTTATATAAGGCTCTTGGAGTTTATCTTCCTCTTATAACTACAAACTGTGCAGTTCTTGGAGTTGCTCTTACAAATGTACAAGTACAATATACAAGTAATCTTCAAAGCTTTATTTTTAGTATAGTATCGGGCCTTGGTACATCTATAGGATATTTAGTTGCAATTTTAATACTTGCAGGAATAAGAGAGAGAATAGAACATAATGATATACCAGAATCTTTTAAAGGTATGCCTATAGTAATAATATCCGCAGGACTTATGGCAATTGCTTTTATGGGATTTGCTGGGCTATAAGGGGGATAGAAAATGGGAGAGATTATAATAGCAACAGCAGTTTTAGGGGGAATTGGAATTATTATTGGTGTTCTTCTTGGAATTGCAGGAGAGAAGTTGCAAGTAGAAGTAGATGAAAAAGAATTGAAGGTAAGAGAACTACTTCCAGGTAATAACTGTGGAGGTTGTGGCTTTCCAGGCTGTGATGGGTTGGCTAAAGCTATAGCATCAGGAGAAGCAGCTGTTGATAGTTGTCCAGTTGGAGGGGTAGCAGTAGCTAATCAAATAAGTGAAGTTATGGGAGTTGACTTAGAAGAAAGCGAAAAAAGAGTAGCCTTTGTAAGATGTGGAGGAACTTGTGAGAAATCTAAGAAAAAATATAATTATTATGGAATAGAAGATTGTGCTAAGGCTGTAATTGCCCCAGGGGGAGGAGATAAAGGCTGTTCTTATGGATGTTTAGGTTATGGTTCTTGTGTAAGAGATTGTTTATTTGATGCTATTCATATAATAGAGGGAATAGCTGTAGTAGATAAAGAAAAATGTGTTGCTTGCGGAAAATGTATAAAAGCATGTCCTAAGAACCTTATAGAAATGATTCCATATAGTGCTGAATATCAAGTTCAATGTATGTCTAATGACAAGGGTAAAGAAGTAAAATTAGTATGTGATGCAGGATGTATAGGATGTAAATTATGTACTAAAGTATGTGAAAGCGATGCTATTACAGTAGAAAATAATTTAGCTAAAATAGACTACGATAAATGTATAAACTGTGGAAAGTGTGCAGAAAAATGCCCAGTTAAGATAATTAAGTATAGTAGTACTATTGATTCAAACATTAAGATATCAGTTTAATATAATAATTATTTAAATAAAAATAAGCTATTAGTTAATTAAAAATCTATTAGCTTATTTTTTTTGAAGAAGAGTTTTAATTTCATTTATTTCCTTGGTTAATTCCTGAACTTGCTTTTCTAATTCTTCTATTTTATTGGCATTACCTTTTGAGTTAGAGTTTCTTGATGAACTTTGAGAATTTGATCCACTTGAAGGACCCTGTGCATTGGATGGATTTGCTGTGTATGTAGCTGTACTTGGAGCGGCAGAGCTACAAAAAGGATTATCAATATTACGAGTATTAACATCATAATATCTACCAGGACCAGATTGAAAATATTGTTGTTGAGCATTATAAGTTTCGATAGCTTGCCCAACTAATTGTAGCCAGTTACCAATGGCGTTTTGAACATTAAAGGGAATACTTCCAGCTACTATATTTCCCAGTATTTCACCTATAATTACAAAAAGTTCAGGGTGCAGGTTTTGGAAACCATTTGGTATATCATTACATCCATAGTAATTAGAATTATAATTACTATTGTTGTTATTACTACTATTATCAGTAGTATTATTACTCTCATCATTATCATTGCAATTATTACCTTTTCCATGGAAAGAATTAGTATAACCGCAAGCTCTAAATAAATCTTCGAAATTTCCCCAACCATTAAAATTCATATTTTTACCTCATTAAAAGTGATTATATTTATTATATTAAATATTCCATTAAAGGGTGTTTCTTTCATTAACTTATAAAAAACTTAAGGAAAGTTGTAGAGAGATTATAAATAATAAAAACTTTGAAAATAAAACTATTACATTATAAAAACAATGATATAATATACCTAAGTTATTTAGAAAATAATTCCTAAAGAGGGTATTAATATAAAAGGAGGAAAGAAAATGAGCAATATTATTTTAGTGGCGGAAACAGGCTCAGATATTCCAAAGGATATTGCAGAAGAAATGGGGATTTTTCTTGTTCCAATGCATGTTACCATGGGAGAGAATACTTATGATGATGGAAATTTTCCAGTAGAAGAAGTTTGTGAGTATTATAATAAAACAAATAAAGTACCAAAAACCAGTGGAAGTTCTCCACAGGATTTTATAAAAGTATTTGATGAAATTCATAGTTTATATCCAAATAAGCAAATACTACATTTAGCATATTCTGCTGTAACAACTTGCTCTTATCAAAGTGCAATAATAGCAGCAGAAAATAGAGATTACGTTACAAGCTATGATACTAAGAATGTATCAATAGGACAAGCAGCCATTGTAATTAAAACAGCTAGATATTTAAAAGAAAATCCAAAGGTAACTATGGAGGAATTATTAAAAGAAGTGAATAAAATACGTGATAGTTGTCAAATGTGTTTTGTTCCTGCTGAATTAGAGTATCTTAGAGCTGGAGGACGTGTAAGTAATGCAGCCTTTATAGGTGGGAAAATCCTAAAGATACATCCAGCAATTGAAATTGAAAATGGATACTTAGTAGCTAAGAAAAAGTATAGAGGGAAAATGGAAAGTATAGTTGAAAAATTAATAGAGGACTTTGACTATATTAAAAATTTAGATAAAAAAGAATTATACTTATTATGGTCCATAGGATTATCACAAGAGGTTCGTAAAATAGCTGAAGATAAGGCAAAGAAAATAGGCTTTAAAATAATTCATTGGATGCAGCCAGGCTGTGTAATTACCTCTCATGGAGGACCAGGATCCTTTGGAATTGTGGGCTTTTCTAAAGAAGTTTAAGAATTAAATTAGATTATAATAACCATTAAGTATAGACATTAATTACTTTATAATATATGTCTATACTTCTTTTGTGAAAAAAATATTTATTTCAAATGTTCATTAAAAATGGTATTATGTAAATATTAAAATAATAGGGGGAAGTATTTATGGAGAATAATTCAGTTTCACAAAAGTCTTCTAAATCTGTAGTGGCAATTGTATTAGCTGTAATAGGTTTAGTAGGAGGCATATTAAGTCCATTAATAGGATATATATTATCAATTATAACTATAGTAATGTCATTAAGAAAGAAAGCTTATAAAGAAGATAAAAAGTTTATAATATCTCTTGTTTTAGGAATAATAGTTTTAATTGTAAGTCTTGTTTCTCATATAGCTGGTATTATATTGTTATTAAATGTTTAAAAATTAATTTGTAAAAGTAGATATTAATTATAGAAAAGTTATCTATTAGTAGAAAAGCTAATAGATAGCTTTTTTATTATGTATATAATTATAAAAACTAATCTTAATATCTTAAGATAACTTAAAACTCTTAATAATCTTGCAATATATACCAAGGAATGATATAAGTAAAATAAATACATTTTTTATTATGTATTGTAGATACTAAAAAGAAAAGAGGAATTGGTATGAATAATAAAGCATATGAAGAAATGCTAGTTGAAGATAAATATAAAGAAGAATATAAAGAAGAATATACAGAAAAGAAATTAGTGGACAAGATAAAAAAGAATTTTTCTAAGGCAGGAGCATCAGTTGTATATGCAGTATTACTATTGTTTTATTCTTTAAAGGATCCAAATGTTCCAGCTAAAGCTAAGGCAACTATAATAGGAGCTTTAGGATATTTTATTACACCATTAGATCTAATTTTAGATGCAGTACCAGTAGCAGGTTATACTGATGATTTAGCCACAATAATGCTTGCATTAGGAGTTGTGGCAATATATCTAACAGATGAAACTAAAGAAAAGGCTAAAAGGAAGACAAAACAATTATTTGGTAATATAGGAAATGATGAATTTGAAAAAGTTGATAATAAGATAAATTATAATAAATAGAAAAATTAATTTTATAATAGAGAAAAATAGTAAACTTAAATAAATAACATTTAAGTTTATTATTTATTTTAAGTAGGAAATGGTTTTTAGCTATTTTCTACTTTTTTCTTTTTAGTTCTAATTATTATAAAAAGTTTTTTATAACAATACTTTAAATTTTACTTAAAAATAGTAGAGGATAAAATAACTAATTAACATTATTACTAATAGCTAAATGTAAAGGGATATTAATGAAAAGTTGTAATTTCATATAAAAATACTATAATTAATAATGAAGAAGGTAATTTATTATGGAAAAAAGGATAAAAAGTAATTTAATAAAGGAAAATAAAAAATTTAGTGGGAAAGAATTTTTGAAATTTGTAGGACCAGGAATATTAGTAACTGTTGGATTTATAGACCCTGGAAATTGGGTATCTAATATTTCAGCAGGATCTGAATATGGGTACAAGCTGTTGTGGATAGTAACCCTATCAACAATAATGCTAATAATATTACAGCATAATGCAGCACATTTAGGAATAGTTACAGGGCTATGTATTTCAGAAGCAATAACTGAATATATAAAACCTACCATAGGTAAAATAGTAACTTCAACAGCAATATTAGCTGCAATAGGTACAGCCATGGCGGAAATTTTAGGTGCTGCAATAGGCTTAAAGATGCTTTTTAATATTCCTATAAAATTAGGGTCTTTAATAGTATCAATTCTTATAATAATTATGTTATTTTCAAATTCATATAAGAAAATAGAAAAAATTATTATTGGATTTGTATCGATAATTGGACTTTCTTTTATATTTGAATCTGCTTTAGCTAATATTAATTGGGGTGAAGCTGTTAAGGGTTGGGTAGTGCCATCTATTCCAATGGGCTCTTTACCAATAATAATGAGTGTACTTGGAGCAGTAGTTATGCCTCATAATTTATTTTTACATTCTGAAGTAATTCAAAGTAGAGAATGGAATTTAAAAGATAAATCTATTATGGAAAAGCAATTAAAATATGAATACATGGATACAATTTTATCTATGATAATAGGTTTTATTATAAATAGTGCAATGGTTCTAGTATCTATAACATTCTTTAAAAATAATATTTCAGTATCAGAACTTGAACAAGCACAAGAAATATTAAAGCCATTACTAGGAAATTCAGCAGCTATAATATTTGCAATAGCATTACTTTTTGCAGGAGTAGCATCTTCTGTAACAGCAGGAATGGCAGGAGGCTCTATATTTGCAGGACTATTTAATAAGTCCTATGATATAAATGAGAAACATAGTAAAATAGGAGTGTTAATTACAATTATAGTTGCATTAATAATAATATTCTTTGTAAGTAATCCATTTAAAGGACTTTTATATTCTCAAATGCTATTAAGTGTACAACTTCCAATAACTATTTTTACTCAAATATATTTAACATCATCAAAAAAGGTTATGGGAGAATATAAAAATACTTTAGTAGAAAATATTATGTTATGGACAATAGGTGGAATAGTAACTGCTTTAAATATTATGCTATTAATAAGTTATATTTAAAAATAAATTCTAGAAAATTAAATTAGAATAATTATGAATGTAAAATAAAAAAATCTACTGTTAATATTTAAATTAGCAGTAGATTTTTTTGTATAAGTAATTTTAATATACTTTATCACCATTAAAAATTGAATTCTTAACAACTACATAATCAACAGTTCTTATTGCCTCTAACTTTTTACCACCTGCATAAGAAATAGATGATTGAAGGTCTTGTTGCATTTCTACTAAGGTATCTTTTAAAGAACCTTTATAGTCTACAAACATTTTTTTACCTTCAACATTTCTTCTTTCACCCTTTTGGAATTCAGAAGCAGAACCAAAGTATTCCTTATAAATCTTTCCGTCTTTTTCAATAGTTTCCCCTGGGGATTCTTCATGTCCAGCAAATAGTGAACCTATCATAACCATAGAAGCACCAAATCTAATTGATTTAGCTATATCCCCATGAGTACGAATACCTCCATCTGCAATAATTGGTTTAGTTGCAGCTCTTGCACACCAACGAAGGGCAGCTAATTGCCAACCACCTGTACCAAAGCCTGTCTTAATTTTAGTGATACATACTTTTCCAGGGCCAATTCCTACCTTTGTAGCATCGGCACCAGCATTTTCAAGCTCTTTTACTGCTTCAGGTGTTCCAACATTTCCTGCAATAACAAAGCTTTCTGGTAAATGCTTTTTAATATGTTTAATCATATTAATAACTGCATTAGAATGTCCATGAGCAATATCAATTGTTATATATTCAGGAGAAAGATTTTCTGCTTTTAATTCTTCAATAAAGGCATATTCTTCCTCTTTAACTCCAACACTTATAGAAGAATATAAGTTTTTCTCTTTCATATCTTTAATAAAAGCTATTCTTTGCTCTGGCTTGAAACGGTGCATTATATAAAAGTATCCATTTTCAGCTAGATAAGTTGCAATTTTTTCATCTATAATAGTTTGCATATTTGCAGGAACTACAGGTAACTTGAAGGTTCTCCCTCCAAAAGTTATAGATGTATCACATTCAGAACGACTGTTTACTATACATTTTCCTGGTATTAATTGTATATCTTCATAATCAAATACTTTATCCATTTTTACCTCTTTTTTACGAATTATTTTTATAAATATAAATTTATAGTTCGCAAACAAGGTATATTATACATATATTTAATGGATATGTCAAAAGAAATGAAGTGATTTTTCTTGATTATCCGAAAGAAAAGAATAATGTGTATTACCTTTTGTATATAACTTAATTGCAAATTTATATAATTCATTTAAAATTAAAATTATAGTAAATAGATAAAGGGAGAGGCAAAATGAGAATTTATTATTTTACATCCACAGGAAATTCATTATATGTAGCTAAAAAAATCAAAGAATCAGTAGAAAATTGTGAGTTAATCTCTATACCAAAGGCTTTAAAAAATCAAGAATTTAATGTAGAAGATAATATAATAGGCTTTGTATATCCAATACATTGTGGCTCATTACCTATAGTAGTAGAAGATTTTATATCTAAATTACATATAAAGGAAAAATCATATGTTTTTGCAGTAGGAGTTACTGGAGGGGGAAAGGCTAAAATAAGTTTTCCTCACATTAATGAAGTCTTAGGGGATAAGGGTAGTCTTAGCAATTACTTATGTGTAAAATATATTTCTAATTACACAAGAGCAGGGAAAAATCCAACAAAGGAAAGAGCTATTAAATCCATAAAGTTAAATGAAGGTATAATAGATAATTTTATTAACAGTATTAAAAATCAAGAAGTAAAGACTGTGGATTATAAGGCTAGCAAGAAATTAATATATAATGGATGGAAAAACTTTTTTAAGAATAAAGATAAGGGCTTTAATGTTAATGATAAATGTATAGGCTGTGAAATGTGTAAAATAATTTGCCCAGTAGATAATATTGAAATGATAAATAATAAACCCAAATGGTTAGGAAAGTGTACAGACTGTATGGCATGTATAAATATATGTCCTAAGGAAGCTATAAATATTGGTAATTCAACTTTAAAGAAAAATAGATATAGAAATCCATTTATTGAAGTTAAAGAGCTAGTATCTAATGACTAAAGCTAAAGGAACTATACTAAAACTAAAGAGAAAGTTGGAGTTATTATATGAAGAAAATAGATAATATTTTAAAGATAAAAGAATATGATAAATTTAAGTGTATAGCAGATAAATGCAAATTCACTTGTTGTAATGGCTGGGATATAAATGTAGATACTAACACCTACAACAAGTGGAAAGAAAAGAGTGAACTGAATTATCTTTTAGATAATGTAAGATTTATAAAAAGTAATGGAGAAAATAGTTACTTAATAAAAAAAGAAACAAAGGGAGTATGTCCTTTATTAAGTGATGAAGGATTATGCAATATAGTTTTAAATCATGGTGAAGAATATTTATCTTCAACTTGCAAAAGCTTTCCTAGAATAGAAAATGATTTTGAAGATGTAAAAGAGCTTACTTTATCATGTTCATGTCCTGAAGTGGTTAATATAATTAGCAATATGAAGGAAAAGATTTATATAGAGTCTAATGAAGCTTTATCTTATATTGAGGATTTAGGCTCATTACAAATAAGAGAAGCTTTAGTTAATATACTTCAAAAGGAAGATATAACTTTAGAAAATAAGCTTATTCTTTCTTACAATATACTTTTTAATATTCTTAATAGTGATGATTTAGATTATGAAGCCTTAATAGAGCTTTTAGAAAATTATAAATCTAAAAATTATATAAAAGAAGAATTAAATGAATTTAGAGAATATAATAGTAAAGATAAGGTGAAATCTTTAAAAGAAATAAATTCATTATTTATAGATATAATAGAAAACTACAGAAATGTTCCTCTTTTTAAGGAGGCTTTAAAGGATATTTATAAATTTGCAGAAAAAATTAATATAGAAAAGATTTTCAATAATTGGAGAGAAGTTAAGGATTTATTTAAAGAATATGATCCTTTAATGGAAAACTGCATTGTATCAAAAGTTTTGAGTAGTTGTATTAGTGATGATTTAGAAGAGATGATTATTTCCTTGGAAATGATTATATTAGAATATTTATTTGTAAGACATGCTGTATTTTTAAATTACTGTATTAATGAAAATAAAGAAATTAGCATTGAAGATTTAAAAGACTACATTGTAATTTTTTCAAGAATTATAGGTAATAATTCTGATGCAGTAATGGAATTTTTATTAGATATCTTTGAAGATGAGATATTAGATTTTCATTATATTTCTTCTTTAGTTTTAATCTAATAGAAATAATTTAAAGATAATTATTTTTGAGGTATAAACGAAGCTCTAGTTACAGGAGCAGTTCATACTGTATTAGCAAAGTATTGGAATAGTAAACTAAATAAAACTGAAATGTTAGCCTATCAAAATTCAGATAGAGGTGGAGAAATTTCCATTGAATTATTAGAAAATAATAGAGTGAAATTAAGCGGCAAAGCTATTAAAGTACATTATAAGGATAAGAGGGATGGGATGAGAAGTTATAAAGATTATATTAATAATATAGAAGATTATAGTGAGATAGATTTACTTAAATCAAGTGGAATAATTAAAATTAATATAGGAAATGATTCATTTATAACATATGGTAATTCAATAGTGGGTATTTTTATAACAATATTAATTCATCTTGAAAATAGAAAAGGTGCTAATAAAAAGTTACAAAATGCATATGATGCCATAGGAGATGCGGGTATAAATATAGATATATTAGAGGTTGGAGAAAAGATGAATTTAAGAGAAAAGTCCAAGGAATATATAGAAAAACTCAAACCAACTTTAAATTATCAAAGAAATGTAATGGGCTTTAGTGAAGAACATAAAAAGCATCTATCGGAATGTAAAAAAGGCGAGAAGCATAATAGAGTAAAACTAACTGAAGAAGAAGCTAAAGAAATAAAATATTTAGCTATGCATACTGGAATGACATCCGTAGAAATAGGAGAAATTTTCAATATAAGTGATTCGCAAGTAAGAAAAATAAAAGCAGGAATAGCATGGAGCCATATTATAGTATAAAAAATATATATAAATATTCAAAAAATATAGTAATAGTACATAATGAGTTGAGGTTACAAAGAAATACAAGGGCAAAAGGGGGAACATATAATGGAAGAAATAAAAAGTAGGATAAGAAAATTTAGAGAAGATAGAGAATGGGACCAATTTCATACACCATCTAATTTAGCAAAGGCAATAAGTATAGAGTCAGGGGAATTGTTAGAGCACTTCCTTTGGGATGATAATTATAATAAAGAAGAGGTATGTGATGAACTGGCAGATGTTATGGTTTATTGCTTACATATGGCTGATTCACTAGGTGTTAATATAGAAGAAATAATGAATAATAAAATGGACAAAAATGAAAAGAAATACCCAGTAGAAAAAGCAAAGGGAACAAGTAAAAAGTACACAGAACTTTAGGATATTATTCCTAGGGACTAGTAGCCCACTTGCTTAATATCTTTGAGAGAAGATTATTCAGATTTACATTAAATTAATAAAAACATCGGTTCGCTAATCGGTGTTTTTTTCTTTGTTTCAATATATCAAATTATACAAATATGATAAAATATAAGTAGAAATATATATCAAAATAGATAATATTTTGTAATACTTTTAAGACTTTTTAGGGCTGTTTATATAATATAAAAATAATTAATAAAGGAGATAAGTATGATTTCGTGGATTGTGGATAGATATAAAACGATAAAAAAACTTTCTTCAACTAATAATTCAGAGGTTTATTTATGTAAAGATTATAGCGAAGAAAATGAGTTAGTTGCTGTAAAAATATTTAAATATGATTCAGATAATAAAATGTTAGAAAATTACTTTAAAAGAGAATGCGAAGTTTTAAGTTTATTACGACAAGATAATATAGTTAATTTATTTGATGAGGGATATGATAGAGAACAAAAATTATTTTATATAGTTTTAGAGTACATTGAAGGAAAAACATTAAAGGAGATTATCAATGATAAGTCAATAAGATCCTTTGAAAAAGAGTCTTTGGCTTTGCAAATATTAGATGCTATAAACTATGCACATAGTCAAAATGTATTACATAGAGATCTTAAACCATCTAATATTATGATTACAAACGAAGGTAAGGTAAAAGTTATTGATTTTGGTATAAGTAAAATTATGGATTCTTTTAGAACAGATGGAGAAAATTTTACTATACAAGCATTAACATTAAAATATGCATCACCTGAACAAAAGCTAGGTAAAGCATTAACATTTCAATCAGATATTTATTCTCTTGGTTTAGTTTTCTGTGAACTGTTTAATGGAAAATTTATAGATACAAACACTTCTATAAAGAAACAAATTATGAATTGTGAATCATTATCAGAAGAAAAAAGAGAAATAATTGTTAAAATGGTTGAGGAAGATGTTGCTAAGAGGACAACTAACATATATAAAGTTCAAAATGACTGGAAAAAGTGTGAAAGCAAAAAAAGAGAAGGATACTCCTTAGGATTAACAACAACTGCTATGAAAAAGTTAGTGAAATTAGGGATGATAGATAAAGAAAATAGAACTCTTGCCATTTCCTTTATATTAGATGATTTGAGTAATGATGTATATTTTGCATCAGCAAAAAATGTATATGAAGATAAAGATGAAAAAAAATATTTATTATTTGGTAAACAGGTAGAATATAATTGTGTATTAGATACTCTTACTATGAATAGTTTAACAATAGTATCTGTTACTATTCCAGATACATATTTGTTAGATTTAAGAAAAGATAATTTTGGGATGAAATGTGATAAAAAATTTTATTTTGAATTTAGTAACAGAAAAATAATTAATATTAATAATCTTATAAATAATTACACTGAAAAGCAAAAAAAGATTGATGTAGAAAGTAAAAATAATATAATTACAGAAGAAATTATAAAAAAATGGAATAACATCTTAGAAATTCAAAAAGAATTAAATGAGAATAATAGAAATACTTTAAGGTATTCAGAATTTAGATATAATTCTATAGATAGAAGACTAATATTAAAAATAAAAGATCAAATAGATGAGGTACAATTTACTCAAGAGCAAATGATGGTTATAACATTGAAGGATGGGAGAGGCTCAAAAACAGGTAGGGTAGGTTATTTTAGTAATTTTAAAAAAGGACATTTATATATAGATGTTATTAGAGGATTAGATATTGACATTTTTGCTAATAGTGGCGAAGTATCAGTAGATACAGCTTTTATGGATAACTTGATTATTAAACAAGAAAATTCATTGAAAAAAGTAAAAAATAATGAATGTGTTAATAGGAATTTACCTAAGTTACTATCAGATCCTAATAGTGCTAAGATTATGTACTTATCTCACAATTTAAAGTTTAGAAATAAGATATTAGATGAAAATAAAAAAAGGATAATAGAAGAAGCATTAAGTTCAAAAGATATTTATTTATTACAAGGGCCGCCAGGAACAGGGAAAACTACTTTTATTAGTGAGTTGGTTATTCAACAATTATCTTTAAATCCAAATGCTAAAATATTAGTATCATCTCAATCGAACGTGGCAGTGAATCATGCTATGAGTAAAATTAAAGAAGAAGATCCTTCTATAAAGGTAGTAAGGCTTGGTAGAGAGGAAATGATTTCTAATGGTATGGAAAATTACACTATTAATGCTCAGGTAGATTATATTATTGAAGAGATAAAAAATAAAGTGAATAAATATTTTAATTATATAAAAAATAAAAATTTTGATAAAGAATTATTTGAAAAATATAATATTTTAAATGAAATATTATCCATTGAAGAAAATATTAAAAATTTAAGAACTGAGATTTTTCACGATGAGGAATTTAAAGCTAATAAAGAAAAAAAATATTATGATAAAAAGTCAAAGCTAAGTAGGTTAGAAGCTTTAAAAAATAGCTTTTATAATATTGAATTATCAAAATCAAATAAATTTATGGAGCAATTTATAGATGAATACATACAGTTAGGTGAATACTTTATAAAACAATGTGAAACTTTAATTAAGTTAGAAGAAGAATTAGAAATAATAAAGAGATATATTGATGAAAAAAATAATAAGTTAAAAGAATTTGAAAATGATTTAAAAGCTGGATACGATATTCTTGATATAGGTAAATATAAAAACATTGAAGAGTATAGAATTGATCTTGAGGCAAAAATAGAAAAACAAAAGAAAAAGTTTGATAAATTTTCTAAGTTTGAAAGATTGAAGAATGATTGGTTAAAAAGAATAAATCAATCTGAAGAAATAGAAAAAATTTTAATTGAGGAAGTTAGTGTTATAGGAGCTACTTGTATAGGCATAGCTGGTTATTCTAATAGCTTTAATTTAAAATTCGATTTAGTCATTATTGATGAAGCAGGAAGAGCTACTCCACCAGAATTATTAGTTCCAATGGTACTAGGTAAAAAAATAGTTCTAGTTGGAGATCAAAAACAACTTCCACCTGTAATTGATAAATTATTATCAGATGAAGTTAAAGTGCGTCATAATTATAATAAAAAAGAAATCGAAGAGAGTTTATTTGCTTATCTTGAAAAAAATTTAAATTCTGATTGTAAAAATATATTGAGAGAACAATATAGAATGAATCCAGTAATAGGGGATTTAATAAGTAGAATATTTTATAATGACAATATTATTTCAAAGGTAAAGATGGAGGATAGAAAGCATTGTTATGATGAATTTGAAAATAATGCAATAGTATGGATAGATACTAAAAATGTTCCAGATAAATTTGAGGAATCTATAGGAACCACTAAACAAAACTCTCTAGAAGCAAAAGAAATTGTAAAATTGTTAATAAAACTTGATACTAATTACTTCGATAAAAAAATAAAAAAAACAGTTGCAGTTATAGCTGGGTATAAAGCACAAAAAAATCTTATAAATAGGTTAATTGATAGAGAGGGAATTAAATTTACTAACATTGCAATTGAAGTAGATACAGTAGATGGTTTTCAAGGAAGAGAAACTGATATTGTAATTTATAGTATTGTTAGAAGTAATAATTCTGGAAATATAGGATTTTTATCTGATGAAAGAAGGTTAAATGTTTCTTTATCAAGAGCTAAAGATCTACTTGTTATTATTGGTGATAGTAAGTGTGTGTTAAAGAATAGAAATAATACATTTCATAAAGTATATGACTATATTGAAAGTAATGAGTACTGTAAAGTAGAGGTGATTCAATTTGCAAAATATGGAAAGAATAACATCTATAGAACAGTTAGCATCTAGTTATGCAGATTCTATAAAAGGATATAGATTAGCTACTTACTATAAAGCAGCATTTCCAGTATATAGAATTAAATGCGAAATTATCTTACAAAGAAAAAAGGAGTTAGGATTAATTCAAGAATTTTGTTTAAAATATATTAAAGCTGGAGCTAAGAATACTGATAATTTAATGAATTTTTTGGGCTTAGAAGAGAAAGTTATTATATCAAATATTTTAAATTTACATCAATTAGATATGGTTAATTATAAATTTGGAACAAAAGAAGTTATTTTAACTTCAAAAGGAATAGAAGCTTTAGAGAAAAATAATTTTTTAGCTCCAGAACAGCTAGATTATACATTTTTGATAGATGGAATAACAGGAGAATATCAAATTAATGAAAGTTTAGATAAGGGGGAAAGAGTTAGAAGAACATTTCATATGATTCCGTTTATTGAGAATAAACCAGAAATTGATGAAATAGATTTAAATAAAATTAAAAAAGTTGCAAATAAGCAGCAGAGACTAAATAATAACAATTATTTAGATGGAGATATATTATCTGTAAAAAGCATAGATAAAATAGAAAAAGTATATAGGAAACTGAATGTTTTAGTTTTTACAAATGATAAAGGTGATTTTGAAATACAAGTATATGATATTAATAAAAGAATGCAACAATATGAAACTAAATTAATATCATTGATAGGTAAGAGATTTAATATAATACCAACAGTCGAATTTGATAGTGAAATAGATAATAAGGGAACATCTCTGATTAATGAAGCTAAAATAAGAAAAAAAGTAGAAGAAGCTCATGAAATTTTAGATAATATTAAAGAGATTGAATCAAAAGTTCAGGAAATTGAAAGTATTGATGTTGAATCTGATGAAGAATATTTAACTAAAACTATGCAGATAGATGGATTGAAAAAAGAATTAGAAATGGAAAAACAAAAAATTAAGTATGCACCCAAGATACTCAATACTTATGAGCATAGACCAATATTGATTAAAGCTTTAAGAGAAGCTAAGAAACAAGTAGTGATAGTCTCTCCTTGGATTAAGAATGATGCAACAGATTCTGAATTAAGAGGAGAAATAAGACAGACAATGTCTAGAAAAGTTAAGGTAGTGATTTGTTATGGTATTTCAAATAAAATAGAAAATGATGTTAAAAAAGCAATAAATTTATTAAATGAGTTAAAAGAAGATAAAGCTATAAGTAAATATTTATCATTAGTAAAGTTAGGAAATACCCATGAAAAGGTTCTTGTATGTGATGATAAATTTACAGTTATAACTAGTTTTAATTGGTTATCATTTAAAGGAGATCCTAAAAAAGGTTTTAGGCAAGAAACTGGATCTCTTCTAGAGGGAAAAGAAAGTGCAGATAGAATGTTAAGAAATTTACAATCAAGAATTATAGAGGCGGGTAATAGGACAAACATAGTGTTATAAAAGGATTATTTGATAAGATAATAAAATTCTATATGAAGCTTGTTTGTTCTTTATAGTATTGAATAACTTTTGAGTTAATACATAATTGTCATATTATAAAGTATTTTACTAAGGTATAAAATATCTATAATAATCCAAATATGGTAAAATATTAAATAATATGATAAATAAAAATGGTGGTGAATTTATTGAAGCAAGGGTTATATGAGCAAGTAATTAATACTGAAATACAAGTATAAGTACAAAAGTTAAGATGACACTTGTTATGCCCGGGGGTATTAGTGGGGTAGTAACCCACTTGCTTATGGTTTTTTCATATTTATAAGTTATAATATATTTAAAGAACTGTTTATAAATTTTAAGTATACAGAAAAATTTCATATAATATATTATATAGAAATTATTAGTAAGGGAATGGGGAAATTGGAATATAAGTATGATAGAGAAAATAAAGAATCAATAGAGGAATATGCTAGAAGGCTACTTAATAAAAGTTTAAATGATATAAACGAAGATATAAAGAAAAATAAATTTAATAATGAAAAATCTAAAGGTAGATTGGGACAAACTATAGAAGAAGAATACTTTGGATATAAGGTTAATAGCAGGCAAGAAGCTGATTTTAGTGAAGTTGGTGTAGAATTAAAAGTTTGTCCGTTAAAATCCATAACTAAAAAAGAAAATTCTAATAGTATAAGAGAACAACTAGGATATTCAGCAAAAGAAAGAATTGTTCTTAGTATTATTGATTATTTTAAACTGAATGAAGAAACATGGCAAAATAATTCAATAATGAAAAAATGTAAAGAGCTTCTTTTAATGTTTTATATGAATGAGAAATACGTTGAAAAAGAAGATTTAATATTTAAAATTATTAGCTTATGGAGTCCATCAGAAAAAGATTTAAAAATTATAGAAAGGGATTGGAACATAATAGCTGATAAAGTTAGGAATGGTAGAGCACATGAAATTTCTGAGGGTGATACCATGTATCTTGGTGCATGTACTAAAGGGAGCACAGCAGAAAAAAGTAAAAGGCGACAACCTAATTCAGAAATTATGGCTCAACAAAGAGCATTTTCTTATAAAAGACAATATGTTGATTTTATTATAGATGAATTATTGGAAAGAGAGCAGCATAGAGAAGTAAAGCTTTTAAATTCATTATCAGATGGAAAACTTTTATTCGATGAAAAAATATATAAATTATTTGACCAACTTTTAAATAAAAGTATTTCTGAAATTATTAATATATATTCAATAAATAGGGAAAGAAAAGCTAAAAATTTTATCAGACTAATAGTAGATGATGTTTGTAAATCTACATTTGGAGACAAGCTTGAGAATTTTGAAGAGTTTAAGAAGGCAAATATAGAGGTGAAAACTATTGTGCTAAAACCTAATGGTACGCCAAAGGAGTCAATGTCTTTTGAGCAAATTAATTATTGTCAAATAGTAGAAGAAGAATGGGAAGAATCTACAATACGAAATAAATTCGAAAATAAAAAATACTTATGGATAATTTTTAAGAGTAAGATTAATTTTGAAAAACAATCAGAATTAAGCTTAGATAATATTTATCTTTATAAAGTCATGTTTTGGAATATGCCTATATCTGATTTAGATGGTAGTATGTATAGGGTTTGGTTAGATACTATAAATAAAATAAAACAAGGTGAATATGAAAAGTTTATTAAAATAAGTGATGGAGAAATTGCTCATATAAGACCAAAAGCACGTAACTCAAGTGATTTAATTATTACACCACAAGGAATGAAAGCAAGAAAGAAATGCTTTTGGTTAAATGCTAAATATTTAAAAGATCAAATAGATAGATATTAAAGTGAGTTAATGGAGGTGAAAATATGGCTGGATATATAATGAGTATGGATAATGAGGACTCTTTAAAAGAATGTATCATAAATGGAATATATAGTACAAATTTAAGTAATCCTATTAATAATAATTGGAAGACGCATCATGAAGGAACTTTTGCAGACTATTTTGGAATGAAACCTGGAGATAATATTTATTTTTTCATTAAAAGAAAAATATATGGGATTGGAGAATTAGTAAAAGTAAAATATGATTGTAAATACTGGAATTATATTGATGCAGGTATACCTAAGAATTATGAGTATAATGAAATTAAAAATAGCATGATTATGAATAAAGAGAATAATATTAAAAATAGATGCTTTTGTATTTTTAAGCCATATCCTAAGTTTTTCACTGATGGTATTGATATGGATGAAGTTTTGGCATCGAACCCAAGTAAGTTTAAGTCACTAAGAGCATTTTGGAAATTATCCTTTATAAAGGTAGATGAAGATGAAAATAAAGCACTTAGAGATATTATCTTAAAAAGAAACGAAGAGTTTATTTATGAAGATGGAAATTCATTTGAATATAATTTAAAGTTTAAAAATGAACTATCAAATAAATTAGATGAAAGATATATTATGAACTCACAGCCTCTATTGATAAATTCATATAATAGAGATAGAATAAAACATGAAATGGCTATAGAAGCAGCATTAATAGATATCATAAGTAATAATAAGTGCAATATATTTGGCTCTTGGGATTATTTATCACATCAAGTTATAGCATCTCCATTTAAAGCAATAGATTATATGGATAAAATGGATTTATTCGGATTTAAGTATATAGAGGGATTTGATACAATTTCTAAATATTTGGTTGTAGAAATAAAAAAAGATGAAGCAACAAAAGATACAATAAATCAAATAATGAAATATGTTGATTGGATTAATGGAGAATATTCTTTTGGAGACTATGGCATGATTCAGGCTTTTGTTGTTGCATATAATTTTAGTGAAGATGTAATTAAGTATAAAAATGAAATATGTATAAGAAATTATATAAAAGGAAAAAGACCAACAATAGCTAGTACTTGGAGTTATGTAAGATTAATAAAATATAGATTCAATGATAATAAACTTCAATTTTATGAAGTGGAATAATATATTTATTGTAGATAACTTTTAATTTAGGTATTATTAAGTTATCTACTTTTTTGTTTTTTATAATTAAATCTATAAAAAAAATATTTCTTGAATAAGACAAAGAAATATGATAAATATATATAGAACGATCGTTTGTGTAGGTAGTAAATTAGGAGGTTATCAATATGAAACATACAATTTGTGAATTATTTGCTGGGGTAGGTGGATTTAGAGTTGGGCTTGAGAAAAGTTCATCAGATTGGAAAACAGTTTGGGCAAATCAATGGGAACCTAGTAAAAAAGTTCAACATGCTTTTGAGTGTTATAAAAGTCATTTTGAAGCCTCTGGCGGTATAGATGAGTATAGTAATGTAGATATCTCTCAAGTTCCAGCGGAACATATTCCAAATCATACATTATTGGTAGGGGGATTTCCATGCCAAGACTATTCAGTTGCAAGCACTGGTGCTCGTGGAATACAAGGAAAAAAAGGAGTGCTTTGGTGGGAAATTGAAAGAATATTGAGTGTAAAGAGGCCTCCATTCATATTATTAGAGAATGTAGATAGATTACTGAAATCACCATCAAGTCAACGTGGAAGAGATTTTGGAATTATTATTAGTTGCTTAGCAAAATTAGGATATTCTGTTGAGTGGAGAGTAATAAATGCGGCTGAATATGGTTTTCAACAAAGAAGAAGACGTACATTTATTTTCGCAGTACATAACACAACTAAATATTATATGGAATTAGAAGCACAAAGTGAATATGAGCAAATTCAAGATAAAGGGTTTTTTAGTTCAATATTTAGTGTGGAAAAATTCTCTAAAGAAAATATTAGAAGCATAAATATAAAGAATAATTATAATTTAGATATACTTGATATTTCTAATGACTTTTCATTTGAATTTGGGAATTCTGGAGTGTATAAGAATGGAATAATTTATACAATAGATACAAATCCTAATGCTTTATTAACAGGGAATCAAATAACTTTAAATGAGATTTTAGAAAAGAATGTGGATGAAAAATATATTTTATCTGAAGATGATTTAGAAAAGTGGACTTATATGAAAGGAGCTAAAGCTATTGAAAGAACCTCTAAAAGTGGGCATAAGTACATATTTAGAGAAGGTGGAATAGCGTTTCCAGATTTCATAGATAAGCCAGCAAGAACAATGCTTACAAGTGAAGGTAGTAAAAATAGAAGCACTCATGTTGTTAAAGATATTTCTACAGGAAAGTTAAGAATATTAACACCTGTTGAATGTGAAAGAATAAATGGATTTCCAGACGATTGGACTAATACAGGTATGACCCATTCATTTAGATACTTTTGTATGGGAAATGCGCTAGTTGTAAATTTAATAGAGCATATGGGGAAAAAGTTACATAGTATAATAGAAAATGAAAATATATAATTAAATATTAATATAAAAATAAAATTGTGAGTAATTTCTAATAATAAAAAGCTGCATGTATAATGTAGCTTTTTATTATTAAATAAAGTAATAGAAGGTAATAATGTATAGACTTTTATATAGGAATTCTAAATTAGAATTTTTAAAGTTAAACAAGAAATAAAATGGAATTTAAGTAGTTTTTACAGGAAAAAAATATATAATTATATTATGTTGATATTTAACATATAGGGGGCAGAAAAGTTATGGTTAATTTTATTAAAATATTAGACTTTTTAAGAGAGTACAATAATAAGCCTTATCAAAAAATAGAAAAAATTGATGATAGTAGAAAACGAGAAGAAATGATAAAAATAAAAAATTCAGCTTCTGAGATGATAAATGAATGGAAAAAGATATATACTAAATTTACTGAAAAAGGCTACATATATAATACTAAATCAGCTTCTCAGTGGCTAGATGGATCTAATAAAAAAGTTAGAGATTATTTGTGGATAGAGTTTAAAAGAGCAGATAAAGGCAATCTTACATCTAGCATTTCTGTTTTTGCAGAAATTATAAATTCTGAACCTCAAATTAGAATATCAATTGAAATTAGAGGCAGTGAAAGTGATAAAAATGAGAAGAGAAGACATAATAGATATTTAGATTATATTAATATGAATGATGATACTTTAGAATTCTTTGGTAGTGAGAATAATTATGTTGATTATAAAATATTAAGTATTGATGAAGTTAATGATTTTATTATTAAAGTAAAAGAAGATAAATATAAAAAATTACAAGTAGGAAAATCTATTTCTTACAATGAAATAAAAACAAATGGAAATGAATATACATTAAAGATTTTAGAGGATTCATTTAATAAGTTAGAGGCATATTATGATAAATGTGTAGAAGATATAGATGGATTTGATAAGAAAGAAATATCTGAAGAAAAAGAGAGTATATTACTTGAAATAAAGGGACAAATTACTTTACAAGACAAAATAGAGAGAATTGAGAATTATATTAAAAGTAAGAGTTTTATATACAATAAAGAAGAGTTAAGCAATTTTTATTTATCACTAAAAACAAAGCCATTCGTTATCTTAGCAGGTATAAGTGGAAGTGGTAAGTCAAAGCTAGTTAAATTATTTGCAGAAGCCATAGGATGTAAGGATAACTATAAGTTGATTTCTGTAAAGCCTGATTGGAATGATAGTACGGAGTTGCTTGGATATAAGAATATTAAAGATGATTTCATAGCAGGAGAACTTCTTAAAACAATAAAAACAGCTTCAAAACCAATTAATAAGAATAAGTCATATTTCGTTTGCTTGGATGAAATGAACTTGGCCAGAGTAGAATATTATCTAAGTGAATACTTAAGTATTATTGAATCAAGAGAAAGAAATGAAAATGGAGAAATAGTAACTAATCCTATCATATCAGATAATTATCTTCCAGATGGAAATGAGTATAAAGGTCTTGGTATTCCAGAAAATCTTTATATTATTGGTACAGTTAATATGGATGATACTACTTTTTCTTTTAGTAGAAAAGTATTGGATAGAGCTAATACTATAGAGTTTTTAGATGTAAATTTAGAAACATTAGATTTTGACAATGAACAAGTTATAAATATAGATGTTGATAATAAGTTTTTAGAAACTACCTTTCTAAATATACGAGAAGCAGTAAATTATGACAAAGATTTTGTTAAAAGGATAAATGATAAAATAATAGAAATAAACAATATATTAAAACAATATTCAAGGCATTTTGGATATAGAGTAAGAGATGAAATAGTATTTTATATGCTAGAAAATAATATAGTTCAATTACTAGATGAAAATGTGGCTTTTGATTATCAAATAATGCAGAAAATATTACCAACAATAATAGGTAGTGATGAATGTATTAAAGAAATATTAATAAAACTATTTAACTATTGCTTAGATGGAACAGAAATAGACCCTGATGGAGATTATGTTAATGAAGCAAAAGAAAATATAAAAAATGCTAAATATAAAATGAGTGCACAAAAAATATATATGATGCTAAGAGGATACAGGGATGGCTATACTTCATTCTGGATATAAAAATAACAAAATACTCGAGATAGTTTGTGATGAATTTGAAATAACTATTACAGGGAATCCAGATGATAAAAAATCAAGTAATCTAGATTACAATAAAAATGTTATGGCAAAGATACTTATAAACGGAAAATATGAAAATGAAGTGACTGTAAATACAATAGATAGCTATGGTCAAATGGTTGATAGTAAAAATGGAACAATGTTACCATGCTTTTATGAAAATGGAGAATATCAAATTGTATTAGTAAATAAAACAGATAGTAAGTATAAAATTGAACATATGGATAGTGATTTATCAAATAATATGCAAACATTTGCTAATGTAAATGTAGGTCTAATAAAATTTGATTCTAATATAGGTTATTCAACTTTTAATGTAATAAAAGATCAAGTATGTATACTGAGTTTTACTATAGAAGTGTTTCCATCAAAAGTAGATTATAAAACAGATTACAAAGAAATAGTAAGTGATATTAATGAAGAAATATCTTCATTAGCTTTTGAAATATTAGGTAAAACATATTTAAATACAGTATTAAAAAATACAAATAAGCAAACAAATTCAGAGTATATAAATATTCTTAAATATATTTTTAAAGACTTAGAAAAAGATATAAATAGAATATGTAACCATTTTAAACACAATATCCAAACTATTGAAAATATAAAATCAGTTGAAAAATCAAGAATTACATCGAGGAAAACAGTTGATTATATAAGAAAACATCCAAGTTCATTAAATGAAGATAGAGTAGGATTTGTAAATATAGAAAATAAATCATATATTCCAACAAAAGTAGTTGATAAAAGAAAAATTACAACTATTGATATATACGAGAACAGATATATTAAATATATAATTTCAAATATTATAAAGAGATTAGTATCTATTGAAAAAAATATATCTAAAGTCTATAAAAATGAAAATTCATATATAAATTTTATTAAAGGTAAAAGAATATTATTAGAAAGATATCTAAAAATATATTTTAATCAAATTAGTGATTTAAAAGATCAAAAATCAATGTCACTAGTATTTCAAATATCTCCAGGATATAAAGGGATTTATAATAAGTACATTATGTTAAAGAAGGGGCTTGCTTTAGGAGAAGATTTATATAAGATGACACCAAAGAAATTATATAATTTGTATGAAATATGGTGCTATATAAAAATACATCATCTATTAAGAGATATGGGATATAAAGTTAAAGAACCTGGAATAATAAAATATAGTGATAATGGATTGTATTTGTCATTAATACAAGATAAAGAAGCTAAAACAATATATAGCAATGGTTCAAATGAAATAAATCTTTGGTATAATAAATCATATTCTTTACCAACAACCAATCAAAGACCAGATATTGTACTTAGTATTAAAAGTTCAAAGAATAATGAAGAACGTATTTATATATTTGATGCAAAATATAGAATTAATACAGATTCAAATGAGATTGGGCCTATGGAAGAGGATATTAATGTAATGCATAAATATAGAGATTCTATAGTATCAGAATTAAAGGAAACATTCCAATTTAAATATGATACTTTTGGAGCATACGTGATGTTCCCTTATAGTGATGAAAAGAAGTTTATTAATAATAAATTTTATAAGAGTATTGAACAAGTTAATATTGGAGCATTACCAATGTTGCCAGGAAGTACAAAATTAATGGAACATCATTTAAGAAAGATAATTGGAGAATCGTTACTTGAAGCTAAAAGTAATAGAATCATTCAAGATGAATTAGATGACTATTCTAAGTTTAAAGATAGAAATGTTATGGTAGTAAATACGTTTGATTCCGAACATTATAATGCATATATGGAACATAAATTCTATCATATACCAAAAAGTAGTCTTTCTAAAGTGAGATTAGGAGTAAAGTACTTAGCATTTTATAAATCAAGAAATAACTTTGGAGAAGATTGTGGAATTCAGAACTATGTAATTATTAGAAATGTTTATGAATACAAAAGAAGCGAATGTAAAGAATTAAAATGTAAAAAGTGGAAGGGAAATGAAGTCTATTTAAGATTTGAATTTGATGATGTAATAGAAATAAATAATATAGAACCAATTCAATCTAAAGGTTTAATTTCATATACAACATTATATTTATTAAAAAATGCAAGTAATATGCATATGCTAAATATAAAAAGTAATTTTGAAGTTAAAGTATATAAAAAACTTAATGATATTTCTAGTAATATTGGGGAAAAAGTTAAAAAGGAAAATGATAAATATTACTTAAATAATCATGAAATTGAAGTATTATCAAATAATAATATTAGAGTGGATGGTAAGTTTATTGAATATAAATACTTAGAATATATAATTACTTGAAATATTATATGATAAAAATCCATCTTTTAGAGAATGAGTTAAATACTTTAAAGATAAGAAAAGAGATATATTCTTCATTCCACTAAATAAAAGTGATAAAGATTTTTCACCTTCAACATTATACCAGGATTATGCAATAAACGAGAAACTGTTCCATTGGCAAACACAATTAAGAACTTCAGTTGAAAGTCCAACAGCACAAAGATATATTAATCACAAGTCAACTAACAATAAGATAGCTCTTTTTGTTAGGGAGTATAAGGATAGAGATAGATTAACATCACCTTTTACTTATTTAGGAACTTGTGAATATAGAAGTCATACTGGGAAAAAACCAATAAGTTTTGTTTGGAGATTGCATGAAGAAATACCAGCTAAGCTGATTAATAAAGCAAATAAATCAATTATTATTTAATATTTAAATAATTTATGTTTATGTAAAGCCTATATAGAATTTTATGTTTAATAATATAAATAATTAGAATATAATAAAGCTAAATATGTAAATATAAGGAGTTTCTATATGAATAAAGAAGAATTTATAAAAAAGATAAAAAAATATAGAGAAATTATAGCCTTATGTGAATTTGGTAGTTATGGTACTCAGCATTGGATTAAAGATAGAAGTGATATTGATTTACTTGTTGTTGTTGGACCAAAGGTGGATTTTTTAGATACAATTAATATTGAGGATGAAATAAAGGAAATAGCTAAAGAATTCTATAAATATGAGAAAATAAATTTAACTTTTCTATTATTTAATGATTTTACTAATAAATATGCTCGTATTGCAGTAGATAGTGATAAGCAATATATTTTAGATGAAGAAAGATGGTATGATTTTAATCATTATGTACTAAAGTCAGTAAGAAATAACGAGAAGTTAGAGAAAACATTAAAAGTAGATGAGCAATATAGTTATTTTGGAGGTATTATAGATGAGTCCTTATTATAGATATAAAAAAGAGAAATTTTTAGAAAAATATCAAAGTGCATATAATATGGGATTTTTGATGAAAATTTAAAGGGATATCTTATTATGGCTATAAAGCTAAGAAATAGATATACTCATGATTATTATTTAAGGGAAGAAAGTGAAAAATTCATAGAAGAGTTTTGTTTTAAGAAGTTAGCATATTTAAATATATTCTTAGAAGAAAGTAAGGATAAGGTTATTTTAAGATATAGAGAATAATCTATATATAAGTGTAGTTATTAAATTTAAATGCACATAATGATGCAAAATGGGTTTCATTAGAAAAATTATCATCACAAACTTGGGTTCCAGCAGATGTTCAAGTGGTTGAAGAATTATTAAGAAGATATTTGGATTAATAAAGATAGGATAATTTAATTAGTGATAATTATAAAATATATCATATTTATTTTTCCCCTTAAGTAATATTTATTAAGTAGATATTTTAGGGGGAATACTTTTTGGGAAATTATAAAGAAAACAAATCTATTAAAGTTATAAAAAAGGAAATTAAAGATAAGGCAGATAGCTTAATTGAGAAAAATAAAATACTTAAAAAGTATGAAAAAAGCCAAGTTTTAGTTTCTACAATAGGAATATTAGGAACATTACTTTATTGCTTTTTAACAAATAAGAACTATAGCATAAATGAAATTTGGTCAAGATATGAATTCTATGGAGCTTTAGTTTTTGTTCTAATTTATAATGCTATTATTGAGAAAAGAGTAAAGAGTTTAAAGAAAGAAGTAGAGAAGGGCAAGGAGACTATTAAAAATAAAATGATTCTTAAAATATGCGACTGTGGGGAGTACTGTTACTGTAAAGAAGAATTAAATGAATATATGAAGAAAAATGGTATTGGAATTATCTAGTGGAAATTATTGTTTTAATAAAGCATTATATAGGTATAAAAAATAATAAAAAAGATAAAATTTAGTATGAAACTATATTAACAACCATTACATGAGATGGTATAATTTACTTACAGATACGGATTGTTACTCTTTGAGGCATTACCAAGTTTATTTTTGGCGTGCTTTGAGGAGTTTTTTTACGTAAAGGAGGGTGAAATGAAAAAGGGAGATAACTTTATGTTAAAAGATAAGTTTGATGAAGAAGTTAAAGAGTACATGAAGGAACACTTAGAAATATTAAATGGTGATAAATGGAGAAATAAATATCATATAATGCCACCAATAGGTTGGATAAATGATCCTAATGGCTTATGTGAATTTAATGGAGCAGAAGTGTTTAGCACTAGAATTTATAATGATGATATAGATAAGAATTTAAAGTTAAAAGGGAATGGAGCTGCAATAGTAGAGTACTTCGAAATATGTTAACATAATGAAGATCCAGCTAAGCTAATAAATAAAGCAAACAAATCTATAGTAATTTAATAAAGTAATTCATATTAAAAAAACTCTAAGTGAAAATTAAATTCCTTAGAGTTTTTTCAATATAAAAATAAAATGAATAATTAAATTACTCATTAATAGCTTCAATTCCCTGTTCTTTTAGTTTGTTTAAATTATCCTTCATAATTTTAAGTTCTTCTGGTGAATGGCCCTTCCATTCAGTTATTTCTCCAATTACTTTTAGTGGAAAGGATGTACGATAAGAACGTGTAGGATTTCCAGGAAACTTTTTATTAGTTAAATTAGGATCATCTTCAAATTCTCCAGTAGGTTCAACTATATATATTCTTTCATTGTCATCACCAATTGCTAGTTCTACTCCCCAAATTGCTGCCTCCAAAGTTGCTGTCATATAAACAAAATTAGCTTTTTTACCTTTGCCATAATTAGATGAAAATCCTATTTTAATTAAATCTCCTATTTTAAGGTTAGCTTTTGTTCCGTGATAAAAAGGTCCCTTATCTAATATTTTATCTGATTTAGATTGGATTGAAGTTTTGTTTTCAATACTCATATAAATTCTCCTTTTTACTAGAATAATATAATTAATAGGTAGGTTACTAGTTTTAAAAGTCATTTTTGCTAATTATATTTACATCATCTTATCATAGGAAAAATGGAAACATAAGTCTATATTTTATATTTTTTACATGATATAATTAAGGTGGAAAGATAGTTTTACTAATATAAGTAAGTTATGATTTTTTTAGTAATGTGATATATGTGAAATATCATGTTACTTTATTTTTTATAAAAGAAAATAAAGTAACAGGTTTATATGTTTAGTGTTAATGCAAAATAGAAGAATTAAAGAGGAATGTAGAAGTTATGAAGCTAATAGAGGTAGTTGCAGCTATAATAAAAAAGAAAGATAAAATATTTATAACTCGCAGAAGCTATGGAGAATTTCAAGATATGTGGGAGTTTCCAGGTGGAAAAATAGAAGTAGGAGAAACAAAAGAAGAGGCATTAATAAGAGAAATTAAGGAAGAACTTGAACTAGATATAAATAATTTAGAATATCTAACAACTGTAGAGTATGATTATACAAGTTTTCATTTAACTATGCATTGTTTTACTTGTGAGATATGTGGTGGAAGCCTTAACTTAAATGCACACAATGATGCAAAGTGGGTTTCATTAGATGAGTTAGAATCACAAGATTGGGTACCTGCAGATGTTGAGGTAGTTGAAAAGATATTAGGAGTTATTAAGTAAGTGTTACGATGATTTATTAATATAAACTTAGAAATAAAGAAAAACTTATACTAGCAATTTATGTACTAGTATAGGTTTTTCTTTTTATTAAATAATAGAAAAAATTTATCTATTTTTCTTAATAAGTGGTCTTGTTTAACTAGTTTTCCTAGAAAAAGTACCTCTATTTAGTTTTGTGTTTCTTTCTCTATATGTATAAGAAATTGATTAGTTTTACCCATATTGTATGCTAATTTTATCATGCTGATTTCTTCAGAGGTTAATTTTTTATTATACATTTTTTCAATTTGAATAATTAAGGCATTATAATCAACTATTTTCTTTGGCTCTGATTTTATTCTAATAGGTGTATGGGAATAAGCTTTCGGCTCTATGGAATCAGTATATAATTTTTTAAATACCTCAGCTGTATAGTAAGCATCGTTGAAAGCATTATGAAATTCACAACTTATATTTATATTTAGAAAATCTAGTGCATTTTTTAGTCCAATCCTTTTTCCACCTGGAACTTTAAAATGTTTACTAGCATAATCTTGAATATCTATATAAAGTTTAGGAAGGTCTTCAGTAGGGAGATTAAAGTAAATAATGTTTTTATATAATTCTGTTAAGTCTAAAATCCCCCAAACAATGAATGTTATATCTTCTTTTCCAATAAAATTCATAAAGTCATAATAAATATTTGTAAATTCTTTGGCAGAAGAAACCATTTCGTCAGTAATCTTTGTTAGATCTTGAATATAGGGAAGAATATTTTTATAAACAGTAGGCTTTACTAATTCATTAAATGTTGAAATAGTTTTAAAATTTTCATCAAGTTTTAAGGCTCCAATTTGTATTATTTCAAAGGGTAACTGAGTAAGCCTATCTTCTTTATTAGAGCTTTGATTAAATTCTAAATCAAATATAATATACTTCATCATATATACCACCTTATGGGAAATTTAATGTTTAGAGGTATCTGTTGCTTTATTCCTTTTTATTAAATAAATTATAGCAGCAAGTAAAGCAATTATAATTAAAATAAATAACATTATTCTAAAAATACTATAAGCTTCATATTCAAATTGTAAATTTGTATCACTATTAATTTGATCTAAAGTGTAGGTCCATTCTAAGGTATCTTCATTTATTACATTATTAGAATTTGATGATAATATTTTACCAGGTATAATAATCTTATTGCTAAATGGTATATACCTTAAGTATGCAGATAAATTACTATCTGCAAGAGATGGTAAATATGCTGATAAATCACTATCAACAAGAGAAGATAAATCAGAAAGGAATTTTATATCAAAAGTGTATAAGTTTTTGAATAAAGAAGTTGATTTATAGCTTTCTATTGATATGTAGTCTTTTAGTTTAGTAGATGATAATAGATAATTAATAACCTCTCTAGATAAAACTAATTCATCAACATACATGTTAATTTCGCTATTATACGATGATTTAACTGCTAAATAAGGATTTATTTTATCCTTTATATTAGTGTTTTCTAATTGACTTTTAACTAATGAATCATAATTTAAAATAATTTTAATCTTAGAAATACTATCCCCTGTTATTGTAGTTTCTGTAGTAATGTTGGCACTACCACAAGAAACTAAAAAAAGTGATAGGAATAAAACTAATAGTATTATTATTTTTTTCATGGCTACCTCCTGATATTAACAATTATTGATACTTACATTTTTAACAAAATTGTTGCTGAAAATACCAAAAAAGTAATAATAAATATAAGTAATAAGAAACTATGATGGAAATTATACCAATATTTACAATGAGAAAATATAAAATTAGTGAAAATAAAATTTACATTTAATATAAGTTTAAGTTATAATAAGAAAATTGATTATTATGTTATTTTATTTAAAGAGAAAAATAGTAACTTATATTTGAAGATAAATAAAATATGGAGGGATTCTTATATCAATGAAGATAGCTATATGTGAAGATCAAGTTGTACAAATTAATTTACTTAATAATCATATTAAAAAATGGGCTAAGGAAAAAGATATTGAAATATCAATTGATAATTTTACAACAGCAGAATCATTTTTATTTGAATGGTCAGATTATGATCAATACGACATTATATTTTTAGATATAAAGTTAAGCAAAATGTCAGGAATTGAATTGTCTAATATAATAAGAGAAAAAAATAAAAATATAGATATAGTATTTGTAACAGGATTTTTTAAATATGCATTACATGGATATAAAGTTCGTGCATTACAATATTTAATAAAACCTATTAAGACAATAGATTTATATTATTGTTTAAATAGCACATTAGATAGAATTACTAGTGAAAAAGAAGATTCTTCACTAGTTTTAGAAACAGGAAAAAAAATTATAAAATTAGATTATAATAAAATACAGTATTTTATAATGTTTTCTCCATATATAGATATTCATACAAGTACTGAAAAAATTACTATAAGAAAGAATATAGGTGAGATAGAAAAGATTTTGCCAAGTGAATATTTTATTAGATGCCATAGATCTTATATAGTAAATGTAAGATATATTAAATCAATAATAAAAAATAATGTATTATTAGAAAATGGGGTTAAGATACCTATAAGTAGAGGAAAATATAAAGAAGTTAATGATACTTTTATAAATTATATTTGTGAATAAGGATTGAAATAGTTTATGATAATTTTACATGTATTAGAAGGAATAAGTAACTTACTAAGTTCAATTATGATAATATACTTTTTTAATACAATAATGGAACCTAAAATTAAGAAATACAGCAAAGTATTTACAATAATAATGATTATTTTTTATGCTTCAATGTCAACAATAAACATCAATAAAGTATTTATTCACATGAGTGGAATTAAAATAATTAGATTTATGCTTTTTTATTATAGTTTATTAATAATTTATCCTCTTTTATTTAGAAAATGTAGAATATCAGAAAAGTTTTTTTTATCTTCTTTATATATTACTATAATGGTAGTAAGTTCTTTTATAATATACATTATAGTTTCAATGTCATTTAATATAACCTTTTCCGAGATGTTTCTATATACTAATTACAAAAGAGTTATAGTAGTATTATTTATCAGATTATTTCAATTTGTACTTATATGCTTCTTTTTGAATAATATAAATTTTATAAAATACATAAAAGATATAACATTATATATAGTTGCAGCTATATTACTTTTTAATCATATATTAATATTCATTATAGAAAGAGCATTAATAGTAAATATAAATACAGTGAATAAGGATACTATAACCATTTTATTTATTTTATGCAGTATACAAGTATTGTCAATATATATATTAAATATATTTTCAAAGGAAATGGAAGAAAAGTTCATATTAAAAATGGATTTAGATCGTAAAATTCATGATAAGGAAATTATAGATATGTATACTGAAATGGTTGGTTGGAAACATGATTTCAGAAATCATATAAGTATGATATCTGGTTTATTACAAGTAAGTACTAAAGAAGATGTTATTTCATATATAAATGAAATAGATAGTAGTATTACTAAATTAGATAAAAATATATATACAGATAATATAGCCATAAATTCTATATTAGTAAGTAAAATTAAAGCAGCTGAAGGGAAAAATATACATATAAGCTTAAATTTAAAAATAAATTCAGATATAAAAGTTTCTAGTGTAGATATATGTACTATACTTGGTAATCTTCTTGATAATTCTATTGAAGCTTGTGATAACATTAAGGACTATAGATTTATTAATTTAAAAATAGCATCAGAAAAAAATATATTAGTTATTAAGATAAGTAATAATACTAGTAGTGGCTATGTAAATGAAATAGATGGTAAATTTATATCATCAAAGAATAATTATATGAATGGAATTGGTTTAGTTCAAGTAGATAATATAGTAAAAAAATATAATGGGTATGTTAATAGACATCATAAAAATAATATATTTACTACATATATAATGATACAGCAAGATAAGAAAATAAGTTAAGGATACTGTTTTATAGCAGTATCTTTTTTATTATACGAGGAATTTATAAAAATATTACCCTGTGAATAATTTTTTATAGTAAACTTTCCATAAAGTAATTATAAATACAATTAGACTACAAAAAAATACATTTTACGACAAAAATAAATTTCATTAAGATAATTAAAGTAAAATAAAAATATAGAAGGATTTATATAAAGCAAATTTACTTTATGAGGTTTAATGATATGATACTGAAAAGATTAATGATATTTATTTTAATATTTATTTTGATTCCTATAAAGACCCATGCAGAAGTACTAAATGATTCTAAATTTGAAAGTATATCTATTAATGATGGCCTTTCAAATGAATATGTAACAACTATATTTCAAGATAGCAAGGGATATATGTGGATAGGCACAAAAGATGGTCTTAATAGATATGATGGTGAAATAATAAAAATATATAACTGTAATGTTGAAGATGACAATACTTTAAGTTCAACATTTATAACAACTATAGAGGAAGACAGCAAAGGAAATCTTTGGATAGGGACTGATAATGGATTAGATTTCTTAGTTAGAGATACAGACACCATTATAAGAATGAAAGATATAGATGATAAATATAATTTAGGTAATTTAAAGATAACATCACTATTAAAGAGCAGTTTTGAAGAGAATATTATGTGGGTAGGTACAGAAAATGGTTTAATTAAGATTAATATAAAGGATGAAACAATTGAAGCATTTTATAACCGCCAAAGTGATAATAATACCTTAACTAGTTCATCAATAACATGTTTAGAAGAAGATGAAAATAACTATCTGTGGGTGGGAACTAGATCAGGAATAAATATAATAGATAAAAATTCTGTAATAAGTAATAATAAAGAAAATGATAAATTATTTATCAACTATATATCAAAAGATGAACTAGGTAACATGTGGATATCCACTAAACAAGGTATCATTATTATAAATATAAGAGAAGATAAAAAGGATCATATATATGTAATTAATAGTGAAGTAGTTAAAAAGTATAATGTAAAAGAAAATACTGTAACTACTATTTATGATTTTAAAGATAATAAAGTGAATTTTTATAATAATTTTATCTTAAATGATAGTAAAAATAATGTTTGGTTATCTACAAGTAATGGTGCAATAAAGTATTTGAGAGATAAAGGTAACTTTAATGTATACAGAAAGGATATAAGTAGTAAAAATTCAATTTCTAGTAGTGTTATAACCTGTTTTTATGAAGATTCTAATGGAACTATTTGGATTGGAACAGACAAGGGAGCTAATATATTAAATGATAAAGCTACATTTAATTATATTAGTAAATGGAATAGGAATATAGTATCTATATTACAACATAATGATAATATATGGATTGCTACTAAATTCAATGGAGTATATATATATGAAGCAGAGAGTGGTAATTTAAAAAGTTGGCTATATGAGAAAAATAGCTTTAGTTTAAGTGATAGATATATAAAAACTATGTTTAAAATAGATAATAGGTATATGGTTCTAGTAACTAATAAAGAAATGATAGCTTTAGATACAGTGGATAAGGTATATACAAAAATAATAATAGGAGAGTATTATTCTTCAGAACTAAATTATTTATACAGCGATGAAAAAGAAATATGGATAGCAACAACAAATGATTTTTACTCTTATAATATAGAAAAAGACAAAAGAAATTATTATAGCGAAAGTATGAGAGAGCTTGGAATAAATCCAGGAGTAATAAAGTACATTTTACAAGATAATAAATGTGAAGATATTCTTTGGTTAGGTGGAGTTGAAATTGGCTTAATTAAATTCCACAAAGAAAAAGGGGTTATAGAAAGATATATAAATGATCCTTCAAAAGAAACCTCTTTAATTAACAACTATATAAATTGTATGACATTTGATAATTCAGGAAACTTATGGATAGGAACAAATGTAGGACTTAGTAAATTTGATTTAAATACAAAGGAATTCACTTCTTACACTACTTCAGAAGGATTATCTAATAATTTTATCAATTCAATATTAATTGATGATAACAATCATATTTGGATAAGTACTAATAAAGGGTTAAATAAGTATGATATAGATAAAGATACCATTATTAAATATACTATAATGGATGGCTTATATGGATATCAATTTAATTTAAATTCAAGTTTAAAGCTTAAAGATGGAAACATAATATTTGGTAGTACTGAAGGGCTTACCTACTTTAATCCAAATGACATAGTTGATTATAAAATGCTTAAAGATGAAGTAGTAATTGGAGATATTTTCGTTGGACATAATAGAGTTTCCTATGATGGAAAAGAAATTGTTTTAGATTACAATTATAAAAATTTATATATTAATTATTTTCTACCTAATTATGAAACTTTAAATAATATAACTTATGAATATATGTTTGAAGGAATTGACTCAAGATGGATATATATGGATACTAGTAATGAAATCTATTTAAAATCTTTAGAACCTGGAAAGTACACTTTAAAAATAAGAGCTAGAGATGGACATGGTGAATTAACTAAAGAAACAAAAATTAATATAAGGGTAAAAGATCCTTTTTGGAAAACACCCTTAGCTTATATAATATATTTACTAATATTACTAGTAATTATTATTTATATATTTAATTATGTTAAGATATTACAGCACCTAGTAAATCAAAAAACAATGAAACTTAATAAACAGTTAGAAGAGAATAAAAAGTTAAGTAAAGAACTAATAAATAATGAAAAGTTTAAAAATAATTATTTTGTAAATTTATCTCATGAGCTTAGAACACCAATAAATGTTATTGTATCAACGGTACAACTAATAAATTTACTTAATAAAGATAAAAATATCACTCATGATAAAATAAATCAATATATGAGTATTGTGCATAAAAGTTGTAATAATCTATTAAAAATAATAAATGATATTATAGATAGTTCAAAGATAGAAACTGGAAAATATAAAATTTCTAAGAAGAATAATGATATAGTTTATATAGTTGAAGAAGCCGCACTTAATATGAGTAATTATATAGAAGATAAAGGTTTATCCCTAATAATTGATCCTGATATGGAAGAGAAGATAATATCCTTTGATGAAACAGAAATAGAAAGGTGCATAATTAACTTATTAGGTAATGCAGTTAAATTTACTAAAGAAGGCGGGGAAATTAGATTATATATTAAGGAAGTTGATGACTACATTGAGATAACTGTAGAAGATACTGGTATCGGAATATCAAAATCTGATCAAGAATTTATATTCAAGAGGTTTTCACAGGTAGAAGGTACTGGAGTTATAAAGGCAACTAGTAGTGGTATTGGACTTACCCTTGTTAAATATATAGTTGAACTTCATGGTGGATATATTAAACTTGAAAGTGAAGTTAATAAAGGTAGTAGCTTTACTATAGGCCTTCCTAATGTATTAGAAAAATGTGAAGAAGAGTATGATAGGAAATTTTCTAATAAGGGGATAATACATTCTTTAAATGATAAGGATATTTTAATGGATTAACAAGTTATATAGAACTAGAATATTATGTATATGGTAATCGTGTATTTTAGTATAACTTATAGCAATTGGAAAAAAGATATATTAGTACATATAAGTATTAATATATCTTTTTTATTATTTAAAATTTATAATATAGATAATGCAGTTGTTATAAATTGTAATTGATTTAATAATAAGATATAATAAAATTGAAATATTTTAATGAAGATAGAGTGCTTTTTATATTTAATTTTATGTTTATTTTAATAAAATAATTTGGAGGAAATAGAATGGATAGAAGAGATTTTTCTGACTTAGAAGATCAGATTATGAATACAGTGAAAAACGCCTTTAATGCTATAGATTTCGTAAATTTAAAAAGAGATATTAGCTATAAAGCTGAAGATACAATAAATGAATTTAAATCAAAGCTAAATGAATTTAATATAAAAATAGAAAATAATTATAATAACTTAAATAAGAAGGCTAAAAATAATATATCAACATACATTGATAAAAGACCAGCTGGAACTGTATCAGGAATTGTTTATATGATATTTGGCTTATTAGGCACTATGTTTTTTGGAATTTTATCATTAGTATTTATAATATTTATGTCATTTTTCAGTAAATTAGTTGCTGATACATTAGGGGCCTTTATAGTAATAGTTTTACTTTTAGGAATAAGCTTAGGTTTATTATTTAGAGGTGTAAATTTAAGAAAAAGAATAAAGCGTTTTAAGACTTATGTAAGATTTATTGAAGATAATAGTTATTGCTTAATTAAAGACCTAGCTAGATTTGCTAAAGAAAAAGAAGCTTTTGTTATTAAAGATCTTAATAAAATGATAAATTTAGGTATGTTTACAGAAGGACATATAGATGATGAAAAAAATTACTTTATGTTAAATGATGATGTTTATACTGATTATTTAAAATTAAAAAAGCAACAAATGGATAAGGAAGAATTAGATAAAAAGGCAAAGTTAAATAGAAATATAAATGATTCTGAAGAAGAAGAATTAAATTCTATAATTAAAATGGGAAGAAAGTATATTGAAGAAATAAAATCTGTAAGAAATGAGCTTTATAAAGAAGAAATAGCTCTTAAGATAGATAAATTACAAGGCATAGCAAATCAAATACTTAATTATGTTGAACAGAATCCTAAAAAGCTTCAAGAAGTTAATAAATTTATAAATCATTATCTTCCTATTACTATAAAGCTTATTAATTCATATAAGGATTTAACTAAGCAAACAGTACAGGGCGATAATATAATGAATGCTAAAAATGAAATCGAAAAAAGTATTGATATTATAAATAATGCCTTTGAAAATTTATTAGATGATTTATATGAAGATATTGTTTTAGATATTTCAACAGATATTTCTGTTTTAAAAACTTTATTTAAACAAGAGGGATTAACAGAAGAGGATTTCAAAAAATAAGCTTGAAGTAAAAGGGAGGAAATTATAATGAGTGATGGATTTAAAGAGGATATTAATTTAAAGCCTGAATTAGTTTTTGAACCAATGGTGGAAGAGGTTGCTAATTTAGAAGTTAAAGAAGATAAAAAAGAGGAAATAATTGATGAAATTAATTTAACAGATGAAGAAAAACGTATGGTAGATGAATTTGTAAATAAAATAGAAATAAAGAATTCAAATTCTATTTTACAATTTGGAGTAGGAGCTCAAAAGAAAATTTCGGATTTTTCAGAAACCGCCTTAAATAATGTAAGAACTAAAGATTTAGGCGAAATTGGTGATATGCTTTCTAGCGTAGTTCATGAATTAAAGAATTTTGAAGATACAGAAGATAAAAAGGGCATCTTTGGTTTTTTCAAAAAAGGCAAGAATAAGATTTCTGAAATGAAGATAAAGTATGATAAGGTAGAAGATAATATTAATAAAATGTGTAATAACCTTGAAAAACATCAAATACAACTTTTAAAGGATATTGCCATGCTAGATAAGATGTATGAAATAAATAAGGCATATTTTAAAGAACTTTCTATGTATATACTAGCAGGTAAAAAGAAGCTTCAAAAATTAGAACAAGAGGAGCTACCTAAATTACAAGAAAAAGCAAGAATTACTGGACTTCCTCAAGATGCCCAAGAGGTAAATGATTTTCTTGCTCTTTGTAATAGATTTGAAAAGAAGATTCATGATTTAGAGTTAACTAAGATGATTTCTCTTCAAATGGCTCCACAAATTCGTTTAATTCAAAATAATGATTCTTTAATGTCCGAAAAAATACAATCAACAATAGTTAATACTATCCCTCTTTGGAAGAGTCAAATTGTTTTAGCTTTAGGAGTTGCGCATTCTTCTAATGCAGCAAAGGTTCAAAGTGAAGTTACAAATATGACAAATGAACTTTTACGTAAAAATGCAGAAATATTAAAAACTTCAACTATAGAAACTGCAAAGGAATCAGAAAGAGGAATTGTTGATATTGAAACCCTTAAGGTTACTAATGAATCTTTAATTTCAACTCTTGATGAGATACTTCGTATACAAACAGAAGGACGTCAAAAGCGTAAGGAAGCTGAAGTTGAATTAAGAACTATAGAAGATCAATTAAAAAATAAACTTTTAAATTTTAAAACTCAATAATATTTATAAATAAAGCAAATGCTTCTCTTTTGGTACAGTAAAAAGCTGTTTATTATAAGAGAAGTTTTTTTATTACATTTCTAGGAGAAAAGAACATAAAATTACAATTTTCTTAATATTCTGAAAAACTTTTGAAAAAAATAATGTGTAAAATGTATACTTAATATAAAGTCAAAATAAAAATTATTAAAATGAGGAGGGTTTTATGAATAAGAAATTAACTAACGAAGTTGGTGCTCCTATTGGAGATAATCAAGATGTCCTTACAGCAGGTAAAAGAGGGCCAATGGTTATGCAAGATGTCTGGTTTCAAGAAAAACTTGCTCACTTTGATAGAGAAGTAATACCAGAAAGACGTATGCATGCCAAAGGAAGTGGTGCCTTTGGTACATTTACTGTAACACATGATGTTACTAAATATACTAAGGCAAAGATATTTTCTGAAATTGGAAAACAAACAGAAATGTTTATTCGTTTCTCTACAGTTGCAGGGGAACGTGGTGCTGCTGATGCAGAACGTGATTTAAGAGGTTTTGCAATGAAATTCTATACTGAAGAAGGAAATTGGGACTTAGTAGGTAATAATACTCCTGTATTCTTCTTTAGAGACCCTCTTAAATTCCCAGATTTAAACCATGCTATAAAGCGTGATCCAAAAACTAACATGAGATCTCCACAAAATAATTGGGACTTCTGGACACTATTACCTGAAGCACTTCATCAAGTAACAATTACAATGAGTGATAGGGGAATTCCAGCAACATATCGCCATATGCATGGCTTTGGAAGTCATACTTTTAGTTTAATTAATGATAAAAATGAAAGAGTTTGGGTTAAGTTCCATATGAGAACACAACAAGGAATAAAAAATTTAACAGATGAAGAAGCTGAGCAATTAATTGCAGTAGATAGAGAAAGTAGTCAAAGGGATTTATTTAATGCTATTGAAAGAGGAGATTTCCCAAGATGGACTATGTATTTCCAAATCATGACTGAGGAACAAGCTAAAAATCATAGAGATAATCCTTTTGATTTAACAAAGGTTTGGAGCCATAAAGAATATCCTTTAATTCCAGTTGGTGTAATAGAACTTAATAGAAATCCTGAAAATTATTTTGCAGATGTTGAACAGGTTGCCTTTAATCCAGCACATATTGTTCCTGGTATAGGTTTCTCACCTGATAAGATGCTACAAGGTAGATTATTCTCTTATGGAGATGCTCAACGTTATCGTTTAGGTGTAAATTTTAATTCTATTCCAGTAAATGCAGCTAAATGTCCAGTTTCAAGTTTTCATCGTGATGGACAAATGCGTGTTGATGGAAATTATGGAGCAACAAAGCATTATGAACCAAATAGTTATGGAGTATGGCAAGATGACAATTCTTATAATGAGCCATCTCTTGAAATTAGTGGATATATGGATCATTATAGTCAATACGATGATAAAAATGATGATTGTTTCTATCAACCAGGTGATTTATATAGATTAATGACAGAGGATAAAAGAGAACTATTAATTGGAAATACAGCAAGACATATGGGTGATATTACTGAAAACATAAAATACAGACATGCTGCCCATTGTTATCTTGCAGATAGAGAATATGGTGAAAGAATGGCTAAAGCATTAAATCTTAACTTAGACCATGTTATAGAGCTTTCACAAATGAGTCGTGAAGAAAGATTTAAAGCTACTATGCCTAAGCAGTAAAAAAAATAAAAATTCTTATCCATTAATGCACAAAAAGAGATAATTAATCTATTATGTAATATAAGGTTTAATTAATTGTTCTTTATTATACAAAATGGAGGAAATGTTATTATGAATTATAACAATACAAATACAAAAGATAATTTATGTGTAACAAATAATTGTGCAACTGTTACAAGCAAGAATCAAACTTTAACTGAGCAAATTCCAGTAACACCTGATGTTATTGCACCAGGTCCTGTAGTTGTTAAGCTTCCAGTAGTATTAGCAGAAGTAAATGTTACAATTCCTGTTGAAGCTGCTATAAAATTAGATAAGGAAGTTATAGAAATTAAGAGAATAAGAAAAAATGTATTTTTAACTCAATCTCGTATTATTCCATTTTCTCAAGATAGTGAATTTGGTACTGGAATATTATTTATAGAAGGATTTATTAGAAAGAATATTGAGTACGCAACAAAAACTTGTAGCACACCAAAAACTCCTAATATATGTGGATATATAAGACATTGTACAGTTGAAGTACCTTTTAGTTTTTCAACAAGAGTAACTTTTATTAGACAACCAATTTTCAGTGCAAATTTTGGACCAAGTGAATTAGAATTCTTTACAGATAAACGTAGAGGCTGCGATGCTTGTGCAGATCCAATAATAGGACGTAATACTTGTGATCAAAGCTTTTTCAATGTAGAAATATTTAATGAAAAGCCTTTTACAGAATTAGTAAGAGCAGATATTGCAGAAGTTGATATTCACACAAGACCATATTCAAATTGTGATGCTCCTATAGAACAAAACTTTACTGAGCTTACAGAAAAAGTGGTAGTTAATTTAACATTAAAAGTATTACAAAAACAACAAGTAAATGTTACAGCATTAGGAATCTAATAATTACGATATAATAGTTAAGTAAAATGTAATATTGAATATTTTCCTCAATAGCTTTTAATATAATGGCTATTGAGGACTTTTTATGTTTATACTTAATTTACTAATGTACTAAAAGGACAGAATTTGTATATTATACATTAAATAGAATGAATTAACTATGCTTAGATAAAAATGGAGGAAGCCCTAAAATGAATGATAATAAAATAATTATTAATGATTGTAAAACTGTGTCTAATTCTTGTTCATCAGTTAATTCTAAGGTACAACCATTAACTAAAGAAACTGATATAATACCTGATACTATTGAATGTGGGCCTTTAGTTGTAAAAATTCCAGTAGTTCTAGCAGAGGTAAAAGTTACACTTCCCATTGAAGCTACTATTACTTTAGATAAGGAAGTTTTAGAGATTAATAGAATAAGGAAAAATGTGTTTTTAACTCAATCCCGCATAATTCCATTTTCTGAAGATAATTGTAGAGATAATGGAATACTTTTTGTAGAAGGATTTATTAAGAAGAGTATTGAGTATGTACCTAAAACTTATAGTGCAGAAGGTACTCCAAATAATTGTGGATATATAAGATATTCAAATTTTAATGTACCATTCAATTTTACAACAAGAATTACTTTTATTAGAGAGCCTATTTTTATGGGAAATTCAATTCCTTGTGAAATAGAATTTTTTACAGATAAAATTAAATCTTGTGATGAATGTTCAGATACTATTGTTGGTAGTAATCCTTGTGATGAGAGTTCTGCTATAACAGAAGTTTTTAATGAAAAACCTTTTACTGAATTAGTTAGGGCAGATATTATTGAAGTGGACATTAATACAAATGCAATTTCTAACTGTACATCTCCTACAGAACAAACATTTACTAAAGTAACAGAAAAAATAGTTTTAAATTTAACTTTAAAAATATTACAAAAGCAACAAGTAAGAATAACAGCAGAATAATTATTAAATAATTGGGAATCTTTAATTTTATATATTATTTAATAATAAAGCAGACCTAAAACTTAAAAAAGAAGTTTTAAGTCTGCTTTATTATATCTCTTTATAAGATAAATAAAAAAAATTTATATCACTTATTAAAACTACTCTATATTTTATACTTACAATAATAAATATTGTTAAAAAAAATACAAAGAATTTGAAAAGAGTTATATTTATGTTAAAATAATGATGCTTTTTTAAGTGACTATAAATATTTAACTCTACATAAGTTAAATTATAAATGATAAATGGAATAGGAAGAACAATAGGAGTTATGCAAAAAATGAAAGAGAAATTAAATCTTAGAAAATATTCAGCAAAGGAATTTAGTGCTATGGTGGGATTACCCTATAGTTCTCTTAGATACTTTGAAAGAATTGATTTATTAAAGCCTAAAAAGGAAGCTAATAATTATAGAAGATTTACTCATTTTGATGCTTTTAAACTAAATAGATTTAAGCATTTTAGGTCCTTAGGTATTAGTGTAGAAGATTCTCTAGAACTAATTGAAAATAGTGATGTAGATTCAGTTATAGAAAAGCTTAATGAAAGAAAAAATGAAATAGAAAAAGAAATGGAAAAATTAAATGAGCAATTAGAAGGTATAAATAGTACTAGAAAAAATTTAGAAACAGTAAAATCAGGAAAGAATAAGTACCAAATCAAATATATTAAAGATAAAGTTTTTATACCTGCATCTAAAGGATTAGATTTTACTATTTCAGAGTATGATACTTTTTCAAAATTTGTAGATATGCTACCAATTTCAGAATATTGTAGTCGTATAAAAAATGAGTATATTTATAATATAGATAAGATTCAAAAAGATTATGGAATATCCCTAGATTTAGATGTAGCAAAAAGTAGAGGAATTGATTTAAATAATCAAGGAGAAATATTAAAAATGGGGAAATGCTTAGTTTACTATGCAAATAATCATAATAAAAATGATAAATTTATTGAATTTATAGAAGATGCTTTAAAATATATTGAAAAAAATAATATGAAAGCTGTGGGAGATATTTATTTTAATGGAGTAAAGCTTAAATATGAAGATGGAAGTAAAGGATTTATTATATATATACCTGTAGAATAAAATGTATTGACATTGCACTAAGTGCAACCTTTATACTCTGAGTTGGATTGATATAAATTTGACAAATTAGGGGGAATACTTAGTGAAAAAGAATGTAAAAAGATTATTAAGTAGCATGTTATCAATTATCATGTTACTAGGATTAGTATCCTGTAATTCAGGTAACAAGAAACTATCTTTTACACCTGGAGAGTATACAGCTGTAAGTGCTGGTAAAAATGGAGATGTAAAAATAAAGACAGTATTTGATGAAGAATCAATAGTTTCTGTTGAAGTTTTAGAAAGTAATGAAACAGAAGGTATTTCAAATGAAGCTATTGAACGTACTATAAAGTCAATTGTTGATGGACAAACTTTAGAAGTAGATGTAACATCAGGTGCAAGCTTAACTACTAATGCAATTGTTTCTGCAGTTGAAGATTGTGTAAAGCAAGCTAATGGAGATGTAGAAGCATTAAAGAATAATAAAAAAGAAGAGACAGCTTCTAAAAAAGAAGAAACTTATGATACAGATATAGTTATAGTTGGTGGTGGTGCTGCAGGTTTAACAGCTGCAATTAGTGCATCAGGTTTAGGTGCTAAGGTAATGGTAATAGAAAAAGGTGTAAGCCTTGCTGTTAGTAATGGAGCTAATGCAGGTGGGCCTATAGCTACTGGAACTAAGGTTCAAAAAGCAGAAGGGGAAGACCTTACAACAGAAGAATTATTTGAGCATATGTCTGAATTTGGTAATAGCACAGTTAACGATGCCTTACTTCGTAAGACTTTAGAAGTTACAGGAGAAACAATAGATATGTTAGCTGATTTAGGTTTAAGTGTATACTTAAGACAAGATGCTTATGGAGTAGGTTTTAGAGCAAGACATGGAATTAAAGAAAAGGGATTAGACAGAATGGGATTCCTAGCAGATAAAATAACTGCTAATGGTGGAACTATAATGCTTGAAACTACTGGAGAAGAAGTTATCTTAGATAAAGATGGAAACGCAGTAGGAATAAAGGCTACAAAGGCAGATGGAACAAAGGTTACAATTAATGCAGATGCTGTATTATTAGCTACTGGTGGATACTTAGGTGGTCAAGAAATAATTGAAAATAAATTTGGTAATATTACAATAAACCCACTTGGTAATACATTATCAACTGGTGACGGAATTAATATGACATTAGCAGCAGGTGGAGTAGAAGATAAAAACTGGGGTATAGTTGCAAATGAATTCTCAGCTTCAAACTCAAAGGCTGGAACTTGGTCTATGGATTGTAATCAAAACTTAAGATTTGGTATTTATGGTGGATTACTTGTTAACTCAGAAGGAAATAGATTCTTTAACGAAGAAATAATGGCTTCAGAACCATTAAGTGGTGCAGAAGCTACATTAAGATATGGAAAGTACTATGCTGTAATGGATGAAGCATACTATAATTCAGTTTGTGAACAAGGTATATTTAAGACTTTAGGTAGCCCTGAGTCTTGGGTTGCAGGTGTAAGAAACTTATCAGATGAAGCACCAACATCAAAAGCACATGTTAAAGTATTAACTGAAGCTAAATCTCAATTACAAGAAGCAATCGATGAAGGTTGGGCATATAAAGCAGATACAATAGAAGAATTAGCTGAAAAATTCGGTCTTGATAATTTAGTATCAACAGTTGAACAATATAATAAGTATTGTGAAGCAAAATATGATAGCGAATTCGTTAAGGATCCAGTTTTCTTAACACCAGTAAACAATGGACCATATTATGTATTTGAATATGAACCAAGTGCATGGTGTACTCTTGGAGGCGTAAAGGTTGATGATTCATTAAGAGCTTTAGATAAAAATAATGAACCTATTAATGGATTATATGTAGCTGGAGTAGATGCAGGCAGCTTATTTACTGCACCATACTATGATAATGAAGGATCAGCATTTGGGCTTTCTTTAGGATCAGGAACATTAGCTGGAAGAAATATGTATCAATATATAAATAATAAATAATATAAATAGTTAATAGCCTATAACTAAAAGATATATTAACATATGATAACTGTGTTAATATATCTTTTTTTATACTAATAATTTTTTAAAAAAAAGTATTATTTTGTATAAATTTAGGACATTTTATGTTAAAATAATGTAGATTCAAAAGATAAATAATAAAAAGGCGAGGTAGAAAAAAATATGAAATGCAAATTTTCAATATTTATCTTATTAACATTTATTTTAATAAATATTGGTACTCCTGCAAAAGCCTTTGCAGAATTGGTAAAAAAAGAAGAGTTTGCGAAATTATCCATTGATGAGGGGCTTTCTAATGAGTATGTAACAACAATATTTCAAGATAGCATAGGGTATATGTGGATAGGAACTATAGATGGGCTTAATAGATATGATGGGGAAAAAATAAAAATATATAATTGTAATATTAAAAGTGATGATTCTTTAAGTTCAACATATATAACGGATATAGAAGAAGATATATATGGAAACCTTTGGATAGGGACTGATAATGGATTAGATTTTTTAGTTAGAGATACAGATGAAATTATAAGGATGAAGGATGTTCCAAATGATAATTATAACTTAGGTGATGTAAAAGTTACTTCAATATTAAAAAGTAGTTATGATGAAAATATTATGCTAGTTGGAACTGAAAATGGATTAATAAAATTTGATATTAAAAAGAAAAAAATTGAAGCTTTATATAATGATAAAAATGATATAAATTCATTAACTAATTCATCTATAACTTTCTTAAAGGAAGGGAAAAATGGAGAGATATGGGTTGGTACTAATGCTGGAATCAATGTATTAGATAAAGATTTAAAAATGAATTATAATCATACAGAAATACTTAATGATAGGTTATATATATATAATATAGAAATTGATAAACTTGGTAATATGTGGGTATCAACAAAAGAAGGAATTCTCGTTTTTGATTTAAGAGAAAATGAGAATGTCTATGTATGGATGGTTAATAACCATGGAATAAAAAAGTATTCCACTAAAGAAAAGAAAGTAATAGAGGTGTATGATAATAAACAAGAAGATGAAATTTATAATAATAATTGCATCTTGTCCGATAGCGAAAATAATATATGGCTATCTAGTAGTAATGGTATATTAAGATATTCATCAGATAAAAAAGAGGCAGAAGTAATAAAAAAAGATAAGAATTTTATAAATTCTCTTAGTAGTAACAGTATAACATGTTTTTATGAGGATTTTAATGGAACTATATGGATTGGAACAGATAAGGGAATAAATATATTAAATAGCAATAATCAGTTTAATTCTTTTAATGAAGAAGTATATTTAAACAATAAAAATATAGTATCAATATTGCTAGAAGATAAATACTTATGGATAGCAACAAAATATAATGGAATATATATATATGATAATATAACTGGTAATTTAATAGATAGAATAGACAATAGCAATAATAATACAATAAATTTAAGTAACCAATATATAAAGAGTTTATTTAAACTAAATGATAATTGGATTGTAATTATAACTAATAAGGGATTAATTTCAATTAACACCAGTGAGCATTTATATAAATATCATCTTGTTGAAGACGGTTATTCTTCAGAATTATACTATTTATATAATGATGAAGAAAATATTTGGCTTGCATCCACATCTAGTTTTTATTCTTATAACATTATCACTGAAGAAAAAACATATTATAATGAAGCTTTAAATGAGTTTAATATAAATCCAGGACGTATAAAATATATATTACCAGATTATAAAGATGAAAATATTATTTGGCTTGGTGGAATTGACACAGGATTAGTTAAATATCATAAAGAAAAAGGAATTATAGAGCAATATATTGATGATTCTTTAAATAATAATTATATAAATTGTATGACTTTTGATAGTTTAGGGAATATATGGATAGGAACCAATGTAGGTCTTAGTAAGTTTGATTTAAATAATAATTTTACTTTATATACTACAGCGGATGGATTAACAAATAATTTTATAAATTCAATTTTAGTTGATGATAATGATAATCTTTGGATAAGTACAAATAAAGGTTTAAATAAGTTTGATATTGAAAAGGAAAGTTTTGTGAATTTTACTAGAATGGATGGTTTATATGGCTATCAATTTAATTCAAATTCTAGTTCAAAACTTAAAAATGGAATAATGATATTTGGAAGCACAAGTGGAGTAACCTATTTTCATCCAGATAATATAGTCTTATCTAATAAAAATAAAAATAAAGTTGTAATTGGAGACATATTAATTGGAATGAATAAAGTTATTTATGATGGAGAAGAGTTAGTTTTAGATTATAGTGATAAAGACTTATCCATTGACTACTTTGTACCAAACTATGAAAAGTTAAATAATATAACTTATGAATACATGCTTGAAGGAATTGATTCAGATTGGATATATGTAGATTCTAAAAGTACTTTGGATTTTAAATCCTTAAAGTCTGGGAAATATATTCTAAAGTTAAGAGCTAGAGATGCATATGGTGAATTAACAGAAGAGACGGCTATTAATATAAGAGTTAATAGTCCTATATGGAAAACACCTTTAGCTTATTTGACATACATAGTTATAGTTATAATTATTATTGCTTATATATTAAATTATGTAAACATATTACAAAAATTAGTAGCTCAAAAGACAAAGAAGATTAATAAGCAATTAGAAGAAAATAAGAGATTAAGTAAAGAAATAATAGATAAAGAAAAGTTAAAAAATGATTATTTCGTGAATTTATCCCATGAACTTAGAACCCCAATAAATGTTATATCAGCAACAGTACAATTAATAAACTCAATTAATAGGAACAAAGCTATAACATATGAGAAATCTAAGGAATATATGGATATTATTGGTAGGAATTGTGATAACTTATTAAAGATAATAAATGATATTATAGATAGTTCTAAAATAGAAACAGGGCATTATGAAATTAATAAGGATAATAATGATATAGTTTATATTGTTGAAGAAGCAGCACTTTCTATGAGTAAGTTTATAGAGGAAGAGGGTTTATCCTTAATTATTGATCCTGATATTGAAGAAAAAATTATTTCTTGTGATAGTACTGAAATAGAAAGAAGTGTAATTAATTTATTAGCTAATGCAGTTAAGTTTACTCCTAAGGGTGGAGAGGTGAGAGTATTTATTAAAGAAATTAATAATAATATTGAAATTACAATTGAAGATACAGGAATAGGAATTTCAAAAGAAGATCAAGATTTTATATTTAATAGATTTTCTCAAGTTAAAGGAACAGGAAGTTCAAAAGCAAGCAGTAGTGGTATTGGACTTACTCTTGTTAAGCATATAGCAGAACTTCATGGGGGTTTTGTTAAACTTGAAAGTGAAGTTAATAAAGGAAGTAGATTTACTATGGTACTTCCTGATATAGTAGAAGGTACTATTATGTAATAATTCAGCACGTATACCATCTGATAATGATTATGCTGGTGAATTACTTTTAACTAGTATAGAATTCAGATATTTAAGTTGCTAAGAAGAAAATTAAAATAAGGAGGCTATTGCTAAATAGCCTCTGATTATTGAGGGGATAAGATATGCAGATGGTGGGATAAATTCACCTTTATACTCTAAAAATAATGTGGATAATGTACCCATTTATCCAATTAAAAATCATGATTGTGATATTATAATTGTGGTTCATTTATCTTATAAAAATAAAATAGATAGAAAGGGTTTTGAGAATAGTAGGATAATAGAGATTTATCCATCTACTCCATTAGAAATATTAAATGGTATAGGAACTATTAATATAAGAAAGGATACTATTGAACATAATATTGAACTTGGATATAGAGATGCTATGGTAATAATTGCACCTATAATAGTAAACATTTTGAAAGGAAGAAACATAGAGGATTTAGTAGAAAAAAATGATGAGAATAATAAAAAATATAGGGATTGATTTTCTTAAAGGATATTCATTTACCTAATTAATAAATGCACACCCACTAATAAAAAAGTAATGGTGCGCATTTTAATTAAGTCTAAAAATTATTTACCACTAGCACCATAGTTTGATAGTACTCTTGCACTAGGATCATTTACGTTACATCCATCCCATTCTTTGTTTGGCATCCAAAAGTCTAATATCATTTCAGCTTGTTTAGGGTAGTATTTTTCAAATATTTCTCTGTATAATAAAGATTCCTTAGTGAATGGTTTAGCATGGTAATCATATTTATTACATAAGCTTTCAAAAGCTTCATCAGAATATTTTTCTTCTGCATATTCCTTTAAATAATCTACCATAGAGTGGCCTACAGCATCACTAAAGGCTGCTTTTTCTCTATATAATATATTTTCTGGAAGGAAGTCTCCTTCAAAGGAACGTCTTAAAAGGTATTTTCCCATTTCGTATTTATTTAATTTCTTTTCAGGATCAATTGACATAACATATTTTACAAAGTCCAAATCACCAAAAGGTACTCTTGCTTCTAAGGAATTTGAACTTATACAACGGTCAGCACGAAGTACATCATACATATAAAGTTCATTTATTCTTTTCTTGGATTCCTTTTGGAATTCCTCTGCATTTGGAGCAAAATCAGTATATTTATATCCAAATAACTCATCTGAAATCTCACCAGTTAAAAGAACTTTAACATTAGAGGTTTCATGTATCTTTTTACAAAGTAGATACATACCAATACTTGCTCTTATGGTTGTTATATCAAAAGTTCCAAGAACTTTAATAACTTCATCTAAGGAGTCAATAACCTCTTCTTTTGTCATATAAAATTCAGTATGATCACTACCTATATAATAAGCTACTTCTTTAGCATATTTTAAATCAATGGCATCTTCTGTCATACCTATACAAAAAGTTTTAATTGGTTTTTTAGGATGTAATTTTTGAGCAACTGCACATACTAATGAACTATCTAATCCACCACTTAATAAGAAACCTACTGGAGCATCAGCATCCATACGTTTCTCTATTCCCATTACTAATTTATCATGTATTTTTGTGAAGATAACTTCTAAGTCATCATTGCAGTAGTCACCATCTACTTCAGTAATATCACAGTAACAAGTAAATTTACCATCAGCATAATAATGTCCTGGTGGAAATGGCATAATCTTATCAGTTAGTCCAACTAAGTTTTTAGCTTCACTTGCAAATAATATTTTCTTGGATTTTGAATATCCATAAAATAATGGACGAATTCCAATTGGATCTCTGGCTGCAATGTAACTATCTTTTGCCCCATCATAGATAACAGTTGCAAACTCAGCATCTAATTTAGAAAACATATCTAATCCATATTCATAATACATTGGAAGTAGTATTTCACAATCACTTTCAGAATTAAAGTAATATCCCTTTTTAGTTAATTCTTTTTTGATTTCACGGAAACCATAAATTTCTCCATTACAGATAGCAGCATCTTTATTATTTGTAAATGGCTGCATGCCACTAGAACTTAAATCCATAATAGAAAGCCTTTGAAAACCAAAGATTCCAGAAGGTAAGATAAGTATTTTTGTCATATCTGGACCTCTAGATTCAGTTCTTTTTAAAGCTTCTTCAAATTTCTCCATTTCAATGTCTTTTCCTGAATAACACATAATTGTACACATATTAATAGCCCCCTTAATATAAAAATAGCACCAATTCGTCTTATAACAATAGGACGAATTGATGCTTATCCGCGGTACCACCTAATTTACCTTAAAAAGGTCTCTTCCCAGCCATTACTGGTATCCATATAACGCATGGAATACGGCGCCCCTAATTTATCTAGTAAATAAAAATAGATATTTCAGTTTGCAGCTACTGAGTGTTATTCAAAAAAGCCCTGCCACTGGGTTTACACTATCTCCAGCTCACTTTAGGTGGTGACCTTTTCTACTTCTCTCCATCTTTGCTTTTAATTAATTGTATTTATTTTAAGTTTTTTATATTAATTTGTCAATAATTTTTTAGAAAATTTATAAAATTTACAAAAAATATAGAAATTATTTGTAAGTATACATTATAACACCAGACTTTTATCTGGTGTTATTATTTTATCAACAAATGATAGGAGGTTTATGAATATGGAAGTAATAAAAATTAGTAATCTTTCAAAGGCTTATGGAAATGTAAAGGCTGTTAATAACCTTAATATTTCTGTAAAGAAAGGTGAAATATTTGGACTTCTTGGAGCAAATGGTGCAGGCAAAAGTACAACTATTGAGTGCATTTTGGGCACAAAGAAGTATGATAGTGGACAGGTTTCACTTTTATGGAGTAGCAAGGTTGTTTTTTAACTATAACTTTGAAGGTTCATGGGTTTTATTTTTAAGTTCATATTTATTAGTAATGATATCAATGTTTAGCATTGGATTAATGGTTGCTGGAATTGCAAAAGATACAAAAATAGCTGGTGTAATTGCAAGTATTTTATATTTTCCTATGCTAATTTTTTCAGGAGCAACACTTCCTTATGAGATTATGCCAAGAATCCTTCAAAAGATTGCAGATATATTACCATTAACCCAAGGAATTAAGCTTTTAAAGGCAGCATCTTTAGGAATAAGCGTAGATAATTTTATGGTTCCTATGATTGCAATGATTGCTATTGCTATTATATGTACTGGAGTAGCATTAAAGTTTTTTATATGGGAATAATATACATTACAAGGGCCATATCAAAATAAACTTTAACACTAACCTATAAAAAGTAAGTTCAAATGAACTTACTTTTTTGTACATAATAGGATTATGAAAATTTTTCTAAGAAAGTGATGCTAAAGTATGAAAAGAGTTTCTCTAGAAAGGCTATACTTTATACTAAGATCATATAGTGTATTTAGACATAATTATTAGAATGGATACTTAAAGGCACTGAATTGTGGATGAAGTGGAGAATTATTATAATAGATGCTAAACTGGATATTAAAAACCTGAAAGGATATGGTTAAGATTAAACAAGATAATTGGAATGTAGACTATGAAACAAAGTATCATAAAGTGTGTATTCATTGTACATCAGATGGGTTTGATGCCGATTCGTATATTAAGACAATAGATAAATATATTGAATTGTTCTTTGTAAAAAATGAAAATAAAGAGATACGTATAAATAACACAAATAAATGGTGGAGTTACAAGGTTGAAAGAATACCTAGAAGTAAAGTTAAGTATCAAATTGTGCTTCAAGATGAAAATAAAAATGAGATTGTTTTACGAGGAGATACAATAGGGACATATAAACAAATTTTGAAGTTAAAAATGAAAAAAAGAGGTATGTTGTCTAAGAAGAATTTAAAAAGCATAGATTGTTTAAATCTTTCTATTTTAAATTTTTGTGATTGTGGAAATGAGCAAGTATATAACAACCATACAGTTGGCTCTTTTTTCATGATTCCGAAACCGAATATTCCTTATGTATCAATGAATACTTCGCGTTCAAGTGCACCTAATTATGATAATTATTATTATTATTTGAATGCTGTAAAGGCTTATCTAGAAGATGGTGATTGCAAGGATACAGTATTACAACAACGTTTTAATGAGACAGAAGGGTATTGGAATCTTTTTAGTAAAAATTTTGAAGGATATATGGAATCAATGTTTTTATCCTCTTTTAGTACTGAAGATATGAAAGAGTATTCTGGAAAACCAGAAGAGTGGGATATAGAAAAGGTAAATAATTATTTTGAAGCAATTAATAAAAGCATTTATGATAGAACACAGAAACTATATGAAGAATATAAGAGTAGAAATGGATTAAAAAAGTAGTAACCCTAAAGTAGTGTTACTACTTTTTATATGCTACGAATATATACATTGATGTTAACTTTAGTTGATAGAATTTCAAGAAAATTGCTATTATAATTAATATGAAAGGTATGATGAGTATGAATAATATGATTAGTTCGAATTTAAAAAGATTAAGAAGGGTGCATCAATATACTCAAGAAGAAGTAGCAGAGAGGATTAATGTTTCAAGACAAGCTATAGCAAAATGGGAAAATGGAGAATCTACACCAGATATAAATAGTTGTATAGCTCTTGCTAAGCTATATGATGTTACTATAGATAATTTAATTAATCATTCAGAAGAGACTTCTGGAATTGTTGTGCCCCCAAAAGGAAAGTATTTCTTTGGTGCAGTTTTAGTTGGAGAACGTGGGCAAATAGTTATTCCAAAGGAAGCAAGAGAAACATTTAATATTAATCCAGGAGATAAGCTATTAGTTCTAGGAGATGAGGATAAAGGTATCGCAATTGTTCATCAAAGAGATCTTATTAATTTTGTTGGAAAAATGGGAGTATATGAGGATAAATAATGACAGTTATTGAAAGGAGATTATGTAATGAGTAAAATAGTATTTTTTTCTATACCAGCATATGGTCACACTAATCCTACGATTGAAGTAGTAAGAGAATTGTGTAATAGAGGAAATGAAGTATGGTATTATTCCTTCAATGAGTTTAAAGAAAAAATAGAAGAAGCTGGAGCGAAATTTATTAGCTGTGATGATTATCTTCCAGAACTAAAAAAGGAAGATAAAAAAAGAATTGGAAAGGATTTTTCATTTTTAATGGAAATGGTAGCAGATACTACCATAGCTTTGGATAAAAAGGTATGTTCTGAGCTTAGGGAATTTAAGCCAGATTGTATAGTATCGGATTCTATATGCTTTTGGGGAAAGTTGTATGCTATGAAATTAAATATTCCATATATATGTTCTACAACTACCTTTGCCTTTAATAAGTATACTTCAAGGATGATGAAAAGGGGCTTTGGAGAAATTATATATATGATATTTGGAATGAGAAAAGTAAATAAAAAAATTAATTTATTAAGAGAACATGGATATGATATTAAAAATTTTATTTCAATAATTCAAAATGATAATGATACAAATACAATAGTTTATACATCTAAAGAATTTCAACCTTTATCTGAAACTTTTTCAGATAAATATTCATTTATTGGACCATCAGTAAAAAAAATAAATGTAACGCCAAAGGATGAAGATATTAAACAATTATATATTTCTCTTGGTACAGTTAATAATAAAAATATTGATTTCTATAGAAATTGTATAAAAGCCTTTGAAAATAGTGATATAAAAGTAATTATGTCAGTAGGAAAAGAAACTAATATTTCAGAATTGGGAAATATTCCATGCAACTTTGAAGTTAAAAATACAGTAAATCAAATTGAAATACTTCAAAATACAGATGTGTTTATAACTCATTGTGGAATGAATAGCGTCAATGAAAGCTTATATTATGGAGTTCCAATGGTGTTATTTCCACAGTAATCTGAACAAGGAGCAGTGGCACAAAGAGTTAGTGATTTAGGAGCAGGAATTAAGCTTAAAAAGAATAGACCAGAAGTAATTAAGGAAGCTGTTTCAATAATTATAAATAATAAAAATTATAAAAATAAGGCAAAGGAAATAGGAGAAAGCTTTAGAAAAGCTGGAGGTGCTAAAAAGGGAGCAGATACAATATTAAGGATAATAGAAAGTAATTAGGTTTCAAAACCACATAGTGCATAGTAAGAAACTCCTTTCGGAGTTTCTAAAATAAAAATAGTACTAATAATTCTTCGTATAAATTTTTGATTTTTAATTAACTCCATCTCGAGTACAAGTGTATTTAAAGGATGGTTGAGTTTGAAGATAAAAACCATTTCTTACTTGAGAAATCCAGTTTTGAAAAATTTCTAGCCAAACATTGCTATTAAAGAATTCTGATAAAGGTAAATTTGGATTCCATTCTAGAATTAAAAATGGTCCAATTCCAAAGGACCATATACCAGTTTGCTCTACAGTAGATTCTCTAATTAAAAGCACAGGAAGACCAAATTGAAAGGCCATGGAAGGCTCTATTTGTGCAAATGGACTTCCCTCCCAAGTAGTTAAATCAATGGGTTGCCCCAAATTGTTTTGTAAAACTCTAACTTCTCTTTGGGCTAAATTAAGAGCTATAAAACCATAGCTTGATAATATCATTCTTCTTATATTGGTAAGAGGTGTTTCAGGATATTGTTCAGTAACGGGTAAAGTTCTAGGAAATAACAAAGATCTTCGAATTTCCTTAATTATATTTTCAACAAAATCACTTTGCTTTGAATTTAATCTACTTGGGTGGCTAAGAAAAACTGGAACTCTATATAGAAGGCTTGAGCATTCTTTCATTAAATTAGTACAATTTGATGAGATGCAAGTATTTTCAATTTTGGATTCAGTTATCATATAAATATTCATCTCCATATTAATTACTTATTGTAGCTTAAAATCCATGTAGTACAGTATATTACATAAGTATAAAAAATGTTAACAAAGAAATATTAAAAATTATTTAGTAAATAATATGTTTTGCCTTAAAATCAGAATAAAAAGTAAAGGGTAAAAATATAATACCAATAGATATTAATTGTTTTAAATAATAAAATAGTATCTTATTATATGGGTGAAGGTGTTAGCATGAGACATTTAAAAAGTATTAGTAGTGAAAAATTTTATAAAGAGCCTATGAGTTTTAATAAATATTCAAATAAGGATTTATTAAAGTATGACATAGGCTCTAATTTATATATGAATGCACTTATGGATATTTATAGCATAATAAAACTAGGAAAAATAAAAGATATAACTACAATAACTATTTGTTTTGAAGATTCTATTAAAGAAAGTGATATAGACAAAGGGGAGATAAATGTTTTAAAGGCTTTAGATAATATACATGAAGACTTAGTAAGAGGAGAAATAAATGAAGATAATATTCCATTAATATTTATTAGGGTTAGAAGTAATTATCAATTTATTAAGTTCTCATCTAAATTATCTAAGGATCAGTTGAAATTAATAACAGGTTTTATATTTCCTAAGTTTAATAAGATAAATGGACCACAGTATTTAGAGCATTTAAATAGAATAAGAAATGAGTATGATGATAAAATTTATGGTATGCCTATTCTAGAAAGTGAAGAAATAATCTATAAAGAAAAAAGAATGAAAGAAATTCTATATTTAAGAAATTTAATTGATGAGTATAAAGACTTAATCCTAAATATTAGAGTAGGAGGAACTGATTTTTCATCAAAATTTGGACTAAGAAGAAGTGTAAATAATAGTATTTATGATATAGGGGTAATAAATGATTGCCTTTGTGATATTGTTAATATCTTTGGTAGATATAAAGAAGAATATATAATTTCAGCTCCAGTATGGGAGTATTTTTCTTATGATATTAATTCTAAAGAAGTTAAGGGATTAATTAAAGAAATAAAATTAGATAAGGAAAATGGATTCTCTGGGAAGACAATAATTCATCCAACTCAAGGTATTTATGTTAATTCTATTTATTCAGTAAATTATGAGGATTATATGGATGCTATAAATATATTAAATCACAAAGAGGTTGGAGGAGTTTTTAAAGGCTATAGCAATAATAAGATGAATGAAGTATCACCACATTATAATTGGGCAAGAAGGATATGTAATAGAGCTAATGCTTTTGGAGTTCTTAACAATAAAGTTTCTTATAATGATTTATTTCATGAGGCTAGGATTTATGATGAAAATTAATATAACAAAGAATATATATGAAATAGATTTAGAGGATTTAATATCAATAGGCTACAGAAATAATAATACTGAAAGAAATTTCTTATTTATAAGCAAGGTTTTAGGAAAACATATAGAGGTAAGGCCAAATATGTGTAAAGTAATTGGATTATTATTAACTTCCATTTTATTTGGAGAGAATGATAAGACAAGTCTCTTTGTTAAATATATAAAAAATCAAAATGACAATGAAGAAAATATAAAAAATACTATAAAATTAACTTATAAGACTAATGAAAAAATCGCTGTTTTAGGCTTTGCAGAAACAGCAACAGCACTAGGGATGGCAGTAGCAGCATCTATAGAAAATTCTTATTATATAACTACAACTAGAGAAGATATAAAAGATATAAAGTCAATATTTAATTTTGAAGAAGAACATTCCCATGCAACAACACATAGATGTTTTCTAATAAATCATAATAAATTAAATGAAGCTAATAGGGTAATTTTAGTAGATGATGAAATAACTACAGGAAAGTCTATGTTAAATATAATAAAGGAATTAATTAAAGTTACAAATGTAAGAAAATATACTATCCTTAGCATTTTAGATTTAAGAAATATTAAATATAGAAACTTATATAAAGAATTTGCCGATAAAAATAATCTGGAAATAGAAGTAAAATCCTTAATATCAGGTGAAATATATGAAGAAGATAAAAAAGTATATCTAAATAATGAAGAAGTTATAATAAATGAAATATCTCCTGTAGCTTCATTAAATATTATGTCAAGAAGAGGTGAGAATTTAAAGTATACAGGAAGATTTGGAATAGATTTTAAGGAAATTCTAAAAATAGAAGATGAATGTATAGAAGCTGCAAATATAATTCAAAAAAGAATAGGAAGAGATAAAAAAGTATTATTACTAGGACATGGAGAAAATATATATATTCCATCTAGGATAGCATCATATTTAAGTGGAGATATTTATTTTAAAAGTACTACTAGAAGCCCTATTTATTGTTCAAAAGAAGATGGATATTTAATTAATGAAAGTCATGTATATTTCCATAATGGAGATAAGTATTATTTTTATAATAAAACTAAAATAGAAAATCAATATGATTGTGTTGTTTTAATTTCAGAGGATAATTTAAATATAAAGCTTACAAAAAATATTTTGATATATAAGCCTTAGTATTAAGTGATTTTTATATTTAAAATAGATATAATTTTTAGAATTCATTTTAAATGAAATTAATATTTATAAATTTTGTAGTCTAAAGTTGCTATTATAGGTTCTTGACAGGTACAATTTAAAAGTAGTATCATAATAATGATAATCAATATCAATTATAGAGTGCTTATTGATTATCATTAATAATATGCTTGTTTAATGAGAATTTAAATTAATATAGTTATATTTCTAACAATACTAATTATTATCAAAGGATTTTATATAGATAGAGAAAGGATTGATTAATATGGCTACAAAATATCCAATGGCACAGTTAATTATGGAAAGAAGGACAATAAAGAAATTTAAGGATGAAAGTATATCTACAGAATTATTAAGTGAGTTACTAGAAGTTGCTAGTTGGGCTCCAAATCATAAATTAAGAGAACCTTGGAGATTTATAATCTACAATGGCGAAGGTAAAGAAGTACTAGCAAATGCAATGGCTGATGTAGCTTCAAAAGGAGCTAAGATGAAAAAAAGTCCTGAAGAAATGAAGAAATACTATGAATCTATTCCAGCACATATACTTGTTGTAATGCATGAAGATCCACAGCCCTTTGTTAAGGAAGAAGATTATGCAGCTGTTTGTGCATTAATTCAAAATTTCCAATTGGCAGCTTGGGAAAGAGAAGTAGGTGTATTTTGGAAAACTGATTCATTTTTAACTTTACCTGAATTTAGAGAAGCAGCTGGAGTTGCACCAGGAGAAAAAATAGCTGCTATTTTACAGGTTGGATATATTGATACTGTTCCAAAGCCTCGTAATAGAACTGCAATAGATAAAAAGCTTACTGTAATTGATGGTAAAGATGAAGAATAAAATAATATAAAGAATAAGGACAAAAAATAGTATTATGATTATAAAAAAATCATAATACTATTTTTTTATTTAATTAATAACTTAATATTTATATTTAATAATTATATGTAATAATATCCATATGTTTTGAAAATAATAAGTAATATGAATATATTGATAAGTCAGTCTTTTGACTATTATATATATTTATTCTATTATATAAAATGCTTATACTAAAAATAATAAATACAAAAGAAGGAGAATATATTATGAATAAAAAGTTACCTAAGGAAGCTTATGGCGGTACTCATGGAAGAGATTATATTCCATATGTTACTGATAAAGCAAAAAAGGGAGCCAATATTCCTGTTATAATAATTGGTATAATATTATCTGCAATTTTTGCAGCATCTACAGCTTATTCAGGCATGAAGTCTGGATTAACTGTTGCAGCTGGAATTCCTGGAGCTATAATTGGTTCAATGCTTATAGGAATATTTGCACAGGGAAAAGGAATTCTTGGAAAAAATATAACCCAAGGGATGTCTAGTGGTGGAGAATCAATTGCAAGTGGTATGATTTACGTTTTACCTGCAATTATATTAATAGGAAATAAATTCACTTTTATTGAAGGATTAATTGTAGGCGTTGGTGGTGTACTATTTGGAATAGGAGCCTTGTCATTAGTTTATAATTATTTGATAGTTGAAGAACATGGAAATCTTTTATATCCAGAATCATTAGCTATATCTGAAACCCTTGTAGCATCTGAAGGAAATGGAGATGCAATTAAATATATGGGAATTGGATTTGGAATAAGTGGAATTATAAATTTATTTACTGGATCATTTTTAAATATAATAAATAACACTATTACTTTTGTAGGAAGCAAGTTTTATAAATGGAAGTTCTCTCTTGAAGTAAATCCACTTTTATTAGGTATAGGATTTATAGTTGGTTTAGAGGTATCATTACAAATGTTTGCAGGTTCAATATTAGCTAACTTTGGAGTTGCGCCTTTAATTGGTTATTTTACAGATTTAGCTGAAAAGAATATAGTATCATGGAATGATGCATCTGTATTACTTAATCAAATGGATGTAAATTTAATATCATCAAGTTATGTTAAATACATAGGAGCTGGAATGATGCTTTGTGGTGGAATAATTGGAGCTCTTAAACTTGTTCCAACAATAATATTATCTATAAAAGAAACACTTAAAGCTAAGTCAAATATGGATGATAACTCAGAAAAAAACTCTGGAGAAATAATAATACTTTTAGTTGGAGTTATAATTGCAGCTATATCAGCCTTTATAATTTCAAATAGCGTTAAAATGGCTATAATAGCAGTAATAGTATCATTAATATTATCATTATTATTTGTAATAGTATCTGGACGTTTAACAGGAACAATAGGAACCTCAAACCTTCCTGTATCAGGTATGACAATAGCTTCACTAGTTATATTAACATTAGTTTTTGTTATTATGGGATGGACATCTCAAAGTGATAATAAATCATTACTTTTGTTTGCAGCATTTATGGTTGTGGCAATTTCAACAGCAGGTGGATATAGCCAATCTCAAAAGGTAACCTATATAATAGGTGGAAGCAGAAAGGAAATGCTATTAACTTTTGCTATTTCAAGTATAATAGGAGTAATTGTAGTTACAGGAACTATTCTATTACTTGCAAATCAATTAGCAGTTACAGGAGCAGATGCACAATTTGCACTTCCGCAAGCTAATTTAATGGCTACATTAACATCAGGAATAATGTCAGGAAATTTACCTTGGCCAATGATTTTAGTTGGTATAGTTATAGCTTTATTTTTATTACTATTAAAACTACCTGTAATGACTATTGCAATTGGATTTTATTTACCAATATCAACAACTTCAATAATATTAGTTGGAGCTTTAATTCGTGTATTTGTTGAAAATATGAGCAAGAGTGAAAAGGAAAAAGAGTTTAGAGTTTCTAATGGAGTAGGTTTATCTTCAGGACTTGTAGCAGGTGGATCTATAATAGGATTACTTGGAATTATACTACAAGTAACAGGAATAATAACTCCTAAGACACCAACAGGTTTTGCAGCTAGTAATATGATGGGAATAATATTATTAATTGCTTTAGTTGTTGCTACAACATTACCTATTATAAGTTCTAAGGTAAAAAAGAGTTAATAAATAGACTTAGTATAATAATATATAAAAATATTTATAATAAACCAGAAAATTAGTTTTAAAAATATATATATTTTTAATAAAGGGAACTGTTCTAAAAGGTACCTAGATGTTAGTTATTTCTAACACTTAGTATGTACTTTATTATAACAGTTCCTTTTTTATTTACGAATAAGATACATCTTTGCCACTAATTAGTATTTACTGGTATAATTTCCTTCTTTGTTAATAGGTTTAATGGGTCTTTTAAAGTTCCTTGATAACATATAGAATTAATTTGATAAAAGATAGTATTTTCATATAAAAAAGATATAATTAGTGATAAAATTGAAATGAGGAAATTATTAGTTAAGGAGGAAAAAGCATGGACTTAGATAGAAAAGTTGTTAATACCATTAGAGGACTATGCGCTGATGCAGTTCAAAAAGCTAATTCAGGACATCCAGGTTTACCTTTAGGAGCAGCACCAATGGCATATACCCTTTGGGCAAAAGTTATGAATAGTACACCAAAAGATGTGAATTGGATAAATCGTGATAGATTTGTTCTTTCTGGTGGACACGGATCAAGTTTATTATATAGTTTATTACATTTATTTAATTATGGGGTAACTATTGATGATTTAAAAGGCTTTAGACAATTAGATTCTAAGACTCCAGGTCACCCAGAATATGGACATACTGTTGGTGTAGAAGCTACAACAGGACCATTAGGAGCAGGAATGGCTATGGCAGTAGGAATGGCTATGGCAGAAAAACATCTTTCAGCTGTATTTAATAAAGAAGGGTATCCAGTAATAGACCACTATACATATGTATTAGGGGGAGATGGATGCTTTATGGAAGGTATATCATCAGAAGCCTTTTCATTAGCAGGAACATTAAAATTAGATAAATTAGTTGTATTATATGATTCTAATAAGATTTCTATTGAAGGAAGTACAGATATTGCATTTACTGAAGATGTAAAAATGAGAATGAAAGCATTTGGTTTTAATGTATTTACAGTAGAAGATGGAGATAATCTTGAAGAAATATTAAATGTACTTAATGAAGCTAAGAAGTCAGTGGGAAAACCTATATTTATAGAAGTTAAAACTAAAATAGGTAGAGGATGTCCAGCTAAAGAAGGATTAGCATGTGCTCATGGAGAGCCTTTAGGAGCAGATAATGTAATAGAATTAAAGAGAAACTTAGGTTTATCTGAAGATAAGGATTTCTATGTTGATGAAGATGTATATTCTCATATAGCATCTGAACAAGAAAGAGCTAATAAAGTATATGAAGCTTGGAATAATATGTATGAAAGTTATTTTGTTAAATACCCAGAAATGAAAGAATTATGGGATAAATATTTTAATGTTGATTATAAAAAAGTGTTAGATGAAAGTTCTGAATATTGGAAATATGATAAAAAAGCTAATGCTACAAGAAATTTATCTGGTATTGCTATGAATAAAATTAAGGATTTATTCCCTAACTTTATGGGGGGAGCAGCAGATTTAGCACCATCAACTAAAACATATTTAAATGGCGCTGGTGACTTTAGTAGTGATAATTATGCAGGAAGAAACATACATTTTGGAGTTCGTGAATTAGCTATGGCAGCTATAGGAAATGGTCTTATGTTACATGGAGGATTAAAGACCTTTGTTTCAACCTTCTTTGTATTTAGTGATTATGTTAAACCAATGGCAAGATTATCAGCACTAATGAATTTACCATTAACATATGTTTTAACTCATGATAGTATAGGTGTTGGAGAAGATGGTCCAACACATGAACCAGTAGAACAATTAACAATGCTTAGAGCAATGCCTAACTTTAATGTATTCAGACCATGTGATTCAACTGAAACAAATATTGGATGGTATTTAGCTATGACATCAAAGAAAACACCTACAGCTTTAGTATTATCAAGACAAAATCTACCTGATATAGAAGGATCAAATAAAGAAGCTATGAAGGGTGGATATATAATTGATGATTCTAATGGAGAACCAGAAATTATATTAATGGCTTCTGGATCAGAAGTTTCTTTAGCTATTGAAGCTAAAAAGAAATTAGGAAATGATAAAATTAGAGTAGTAAGTATGCCTTGTATGGATATATTTAAAGCTCAAGATTCAGATTATAAAGAAAAGGTTCTACCAAGAAAAGTAACTAAGAGAGTTGCTATAGAAGCAGGATCATCATTAAGCTGGGGAGAACTTGTGGGCTTTGATGGTAAATATGTAACAATGGATACTTTTGGAGCTTCAGCACCAGCTGAATTATTATTCGAAAGATTTGGCTTTAGTGTTGATAATGTAGTTAATGTAATTAATCAATTATAAAACTTAATTAAAGTAATATAAAAAGTACAAATGAAGTTGTCTTACAGTCTATAATTTTTAATTATAGACTGTTAAGATAGCTTCATTTTTCAATATTTATTTACAGTAATTACAAGTATTGTAATATATTTTATAGAATAATATAATAAGTATATATATTTTACTTAAATTTATAAGGTATCTTCATAATAAGTTCTTTTATAAAATTAAAATAAATATATTGAGAAAGAATGGGGGAAAAGAAAATGATTTATGAAAAAATAAATATTTGTGATATAAATAATAAGTTAAAAGATAGTAAGGCTTATGTAAATGTTTATATTCCAGATAATAGTGTAGAAATTGATATTAATAAAAAAAGGAAAACTATAATTATATGTCCTGGCGGAGGATATGTAGGTACTTCTGATAGAGAAGCTGAACCAATTGCTTTTAAATTACTTTCCCAAGGATTTAATGTAATAATTCTAAGGTATAGTGTTAATCCTAACAGATTTCCAACTTCACTATTAGAGCTATCAGCCACTATAAACTATGTTCGTGAAATGGCGGGTAAATGGAATGTTGATATAGATAAGGTTATAACTTGTGGTTTTTCAGCAGGAGGACATTTAGTAGGAAGCTTAGGAGTATTATGGAATAAAGATTTAATTTCAGAAGCTTTAAATATAAACAAGGAGAATATTAAGCCTAATGGAATGATACTTTCTTATCCAGTTATAACAAGTGGAGAATTTGCAAATAAGGATTCCTTTGATAATTTACTTGGAATAGATGCAATTAAAGAAGAAAGAGAAAAATTATCCTTAGAAAAATTAGTATCTAAGGATACTCCAGAAACCTTCTTATGGCATACTTTTAATGATACAGTTGTACCAGTTGAAAATTCATTATTTTTTGCTAGTGCTTTAAGAAAAAACAATGTACCTTTTGAACTTCATATATATCCTGATGGTGTACATGGATTAAGTCTTTGTGATGTAAATACAGCATATAAAGATAATAGTGATCTTATAAATAAACATGTAGAATCATGGTTTGAATTAGCTGTTAAATGGATTAATACAATTTAAATTAAGAATAGGCTTTGGAACAATGTAAATTTTCTAATTAGAGATTGGTTTCATAGCCTATTTTTATTAGTTTTTAGCATTAAAAATTATATTTGGAAAGATTTTAATAATATTGATATAATAATAATTGACAAGCTTAAACTGTAAATAAGATATAATATACTTTAGAATAACTTAATTACAAATGAGAAACTATACAATAGTAGGTCTATAATTTGGAGGTAAATAAAATGATAAAACTAATAGCATCAGATATGGATGGCACATTGTTAAATAGCAATCACGATATTGATAAAGAAACAGTGGATGCCATTAGAGAAGCAGAAGAAGCAGGAATAATATTTGCAATTTCTACTGGAAGAGAGTACCAAAGTGTTAAAGAAGTGTTAGATAAGCATAATATTAAATCACAATGTATTTTATCTAATGGAGCTGAATATAGAGATGAAGAGGGAAATATATTAGATATTATTAATATAAATAATGAAAGTGCTAGAGAAATAATAGATACCTTAGATGAAAATAATTTTTCAGCAAGAATTTTTACTAATCAAGGTATTTTTACTACTTCTACAAGGGAAAAAGCTTTAGAAGAGGTTATAAATAGAACTAAAAGTTTTAATCCTGAATTAACAGAGAGTGAAGCAAGAAAAATATCGGAAAACTTAAGATTTTTTACAGCTTTAAAGTATATTGATGATTTAGATAAGTTTTTTAATGAAGGTTTAGAAGTAAGAAAGTTTGTTGCCTTCCATAGTGATATAGAATTAATAGATAAGATGAAAAAGGAACTTAGTAAAATAGAAGGATTAGCTATATCATCTTCTTTTAGAGATAATATAGAAATAACTGATATGAATGCTCAAAAAGGAATAATTCTAGCAAAGGTTGCTAAGAAATTATCTATAGAAAAAGATGAAGTAATGATATTAGGAGATAGTTTTAATGATTATTCTATGTTTGAGATATTTGAAGAAACTGTTGCTATGGAAAATGCAATCCCAGAAGTTAAAGCCATTGCAAAATACATAACAGATTCTAATGATAATTTAGGTGTTGCAAAAGCTATACGAAATGTTTTAAATAATGAAATGGGTAAAATGATTAAAAAATAAACAATTAAAAACTCCTTTTATAGTTATGAATTAGCTATAAAAGGAGTTTTTTATTTTTAGTATAATATAAAACTAATTTAGTAAAGAATATATTTATAAAGTTAAGTGAGGTGTAATATGAATAATAATTATGATTATATTTTTAAATGGTTAAAAAATGCAACTAAGGAAGAAAGACATATTAATGAAATGGAGTCCTTTGCTAAAAAGCATCCTATAATATTTATGAAGTTTCATACTTTATCTAAGAGAATAGTAGATTTTGAAGAAAATAATAAAGAATATTTAGAAGCTAAAGAAAAAATAATTAATTTAATACAAGAAAATGAAGAAAAATTTAAAATTGTAACTGAGGCAGTAAAGGATAAGTTTAATGGAAAGTATTTTTAGTTTATACAATAATTTGTATTGAAATATTATCTAGCTATAACAAAACTATAAGTGCTCATTGTTTAAATAATCATTTAAAACCAAGGTTAGAAGTAGCAGAAAAAAATATGAAAATTTAATAAAGTACTTAGAAGAGGAAAGTTAGTTTCTTGCATTAATTTTTCTATTATAATATAACTAGTATTAGAGTTAGTTATAAATGGAGGATTATATGCAGCAAAATATAGATAAATTTAAAACAGTAATATTTGATATGGATGGAGTTTTATTTGATACAGAAAAAATATATTTAGATGTTTGGACAAAGGTTTTTGAAAAATACGGATATAAGATGACAAAAGAAGTATATTGCAAAGTAATTGCAACTGGACGAGAAAATGTTAAAAAAGTATTTAAAGATGAATTTGGAGAAAACATACCAATAGAAGAAATGTATGAAGAAAAAGATAAGGCTTTATCTGAAGAGTTAAAAAAGAAAATCCCTATAAAAGATGGAGCAGAGGAATTGCTTAAGTACTTAAAGGGGAAAAAGTATAAGCTTGCCTTAGCAACATCTGCATCTAAAGAAAGAATGGACAAACAATTAAACCAATCTAATTTTAAAAAAATATTTGATGAAGTTGTTTGTAGAGATGATGTTAAAAAAACAAAGCCAAACCCTGAAATATTTTTAAAGGTAGCTAATAAGCTTAATGTTACTCCAGAGGAATGCATTGTAATAGAGGATTCCTCAGCAGGAGTTGAAGCAGCCTATAAAGGAAATATGACTCCCCTTCATGTAGTAGATTTAAAAGAAGCTGATGAAAAAATAAAAAGATATAGCTATAAAAGTTTCAATAATTTATATGAAATAAAAAGTTATTTTAAAGGAGAATAAACAATATAAAGCCACCAGGTTTTCTGATGGCCTTTTTTTAATTTGATATTGAATTTTTTTTATACTTCATTATAAGTTTGTCTACAGTTGGGATAGTGGCTGGATTCCAATTTAAACTTGTTATGTATTCTATTGGTAACCATAATAGCTTTGTATATTCCTTTGGTGATGGCATGTCCTCTAAAATTGAACATTTAGCCACCATAGTGTTTAATATGTAGTCGTCGTATTCATATGTAGTTGCACTAAATAGAGAATTAACTTTAATTTTACAATTTAATTTTTCATAGATTTCCCTTACTATGGCTTTTTCAGGTGGTTCACCGTCTTTAATAATTCCACCAGGGAATTCCCAAAAGCTAGAAAAAGACATATCTTTCGAGTTTAAAGTACAAAGCACTTCAGATTTGTCATTTTCAATAATAGCACATACAACCTTCATAATTCTTTTCACAAACAGTCACCTCTAAAAATAATAATATCATATAAGTTATAAAAATTACATATTATTTAAACATTATTTTTCTATATAAAATAATATATTTAATATTTCGACAACATATATAAAATCTTTAAGCTGAATAAAAATAATATTTAATTCAAAAACTATGATTAAATAATTAAAACATATTATAAATACGTTTATAATAAATGGTAAAAAATGAAATTCATATTTGGTATACTACAAATAAGTTAATAAAATGTTAAATTTGTTAAAAATAAATGTAAAAAAATATATTATATTGTCATAAAATAAGATATTTAGTATAGTATATATGTTATTATTCAGTTAAAGATTAAAAATATATTAGAGGTGGCACATGATAAAAATTGAAAAACTTAAAAAGGTTTATAGCAATGGATATGAAGCTCTAAAGAGCATTAATCTTGAAATTAATGAAGGCGAATTAGTTTGTCTTTTAGGTCCTAGTGGATGTGGTAAAACAACAATTCTTAATTTATTAGCTGGACTTTTAGACCCAAGTGATGGAGATATTAAATTTGATAATGAATCAGTTATAGATAAGCACCCTAAGGATAGGGGGATTGGATTAGTTTTTCAAAATTATGCTTTATATCCACATATGACAGTTTTAGAAAATGTAATGTTCCCACTTACTGTTGGTAAAAATAAAAAGCCAAAGAGTGAAGCTATGGAAATAGCAAAAAAGTATATGGCAGTTACAAGCATTGAAGAACTAGCAGATAAAAAACCAGGTGAGATGTCTGGAGGTCAACAACAAAGAGTTGCAATAACAAGAGCTTTAGTTCAAAACCCAAGAATATTATTACTTGATGAACCTTTAAGTAACTTAGATGCTAGATTAAGATTAAAGATTAGAGAAGAAATAAGAAGATTAGTTAAAGAAATTGGTATAACTACAATTTTCGTTACTCATGATCAAGAAGAAGCATTATCTATAAGTGATAGAATAGTTTTAATGAATGAAGGTGTAGTTCAACAATTTGATATACCTCAAAATCTTTATTTAGAACCTCAAAATCTTTTTGTGGCTAAATTTATGGGTAATCCAATAATAAATTTAGTTGATATGAAAAAAGAAGGAAATAAATTAGTATCTAAAGATTTTTCTATTGATTTAGAACTTTTAAATAAAGATAGATTTAAAGGAGAATTAACAGAAGAAAAGTACATAGTTGGAATTAGACCAGAGTATTTTGTATTAAGTGAAAATCCATTATTTGAAATTGAAGCAGAATCTGTAGAATTAATAGGAAAAGATTGCATTATAAACTTTAATATTAATGATACAAATGCAAAGTCTATTACAGACATTAATAAAAGAATTTCAGAAGGTGATAAGATAGGCCTTGATATTGACTATAATGGAATTTATTTATTCCAAGAGAATGGAGTTAGAGTGTACTAATGAAGAAGTTTAAGTATAGAGCAGAAAATTCACCACAAGCATGGTTGTTTTTACTACCTGCTTTAATAATAGTCGGAATATTTAATGTGTTACCTTTAATAAAGACATTTATTATGTCTTTCCAAAAAGGAACTTTAAACAACTTAACATTTAATGGATTTAAAAATTTCGAAATAGTACTTAAAGATCCTAAATTTCATACAGCAATAGGAAATACAGCACTTTTTTCTTTTGTAGTAGTTCCAGTAGGGTTAATTATATCTATGTTTATAGCTATTACAATATATGAAAAAATTAAGTATAAAGATATTTTTGAAACAATTTTCTTTATACCATACTTAACAAGTGTTATAGCCGTTGGTATTGTATTTAGATTTTTATTAAATGGTGAATATGGAATTATAAATTATGTTTTAGGATTTTTTAATATAGGACCATTTAACTTTCTTGATGACCCAAATATGAGTATGATAACTCTTATTATATTTGGTATTTGGTCAGGTCTTGCTTTTAATATAATTATATTACTTTCAGGATTAAGAAATGTTGATAAGAGCTATTATAAAGTAGCTGATATGTTTGGTGCTACTAAATTTGAACAGTTTTTTAGAATAACATTACCTCAAATGATACCAATTATTACGTTTTTATTAATGGTAAATTTTATTAATGCCTTTAAGGTTTATTCACAGGTATTTGCAATATTTAACGGTAAAGCAGGTATTGCTGATAGTGCAACAACAGCTGTATTCTACATATTTAATAAATTCTATGTAGAAAACCGTTATGGTCAAGGTATGGCTGCAGCAGTTATATTATTTGGCCTAATTTTAATTTTCACATTAATACAAAATCGTATATTAAAAAGAATATCTAAGTAGGTGAAAATATGAAGAAAATTAATTCAGTTTTATCAAAAACATTTATAGTTTTAATGGCAATAATAACATTATTTCCTTTTGTATATATGATTTTATCAAGTTTAATGACATATCAAGAGGCAATAAGTATACCACCAACATTATTCCCAAAGGAATTTCAGTGGAATAACTTTTCACTTGCAATGGAGCAGGCTCCATTTGGAAGATACTTTATTAACACAATAATAGTTTCTGGAATTTCTACTATAGGGACAGTAATTACTGCTATTTTAGCAGGCTTTGCTTTAGTTAAATTAGAGTTTAGATATAAAAATATTTTAATATTAGTTATGGCAGCTTTACTTATGGTACCTTATGAAGTTACTGTATTTACAAATTACCAAACTATAGCTCAGCTTGGATTGCTAGATACATATGCAGCATTAATATTACCTTCACTTGCAAGTGTATTTTACATATTTTATTTAAAAGAATATTTAACAAGCATTCCAATTTCATATTATAAGGCTGCAAAGGTAGATGGATGTTCAGATTTAGCCTTTATACATAGAATACTTGTACCTTTAGCAAAGCCAGCATTATTTACTATGGGTATATTAAGCTTTATAAGTGGATGGAATTCATTTTTATGGCCAATCTTAGTAACAAATAGTAAGGAAATGAGACTATTAAGTAATGGACTAAGCTCTTTTGCAACAGAAAGCGGTACAAATGTACAACTTCAAATGGCAGCATCAACTATAGCTATAGTACCAATACTAATTTTATATTTAATATTTAGAAAACAAATAATTAGAGGAGTTGTTAAGAGTGGCGTTAAAGGATAAAAAGACAAAAATAACTTTTCACAATGGTATATTAACTATTGGCGGAACAATAATTGAAGTAGTATATGAAGACAGCCATATATTCTTTGATTTTGGTAGTGAATATAATCCAAAAGCTCCAGTTCAGCCAGAAAATTTACAGGATTTATTAGATGAAAATCTAGTTCCATATTTAGATAATATGTATGACCCAAGTATTCCATTAAAGGGATATGAATCAAAAGAAAATAAATTTAAGAATACTGCTGTATTCTTATCACATATGCATTTAGATCATTCTAAGATTGTGAACTACTTAAATCCTGAGGTGCCTCTATATACTTTAGAAGGAACAAAATCATTATTAAATACTTTAAATATAAATAATGATTTCTTATTCCCACTTTATGAGAATAAAGGAAAAAATACTAGAGACATAATTGGAGTTAAGGAAAATGAAGTTATAGAAATTGGCAAGATAAAAGTTAAAGTAATGCCAGTAGATCATGATGCATATGGTGCATGTGGGTTATTAATTGAAACTCCTGACTTAGTTATTTCATATACTGGAGATATAAGACTTCATGGTTATAGAAAAGAAGATACATTAAATTTCTGTAAGGAAAGTGAAAATTGTGATGTTCTATTAATAGAAGGTGTTAGCGTATCCTTCCAAGACTTTGATGAAGTAAGAGAAGATGAAATATCAAATGAACCAGAATTAATAGATAAAATAAATAAAATAGTAAAAGAAAATCCAAATAAACAAATAACATTTAATTATTATATTTCTAATATAGAAAGAATATTAAATATAATAAAAACTAATCCAAGAAAAGTTGTTTTATCAGCATATTATTCTTATGTTCTTAAAGAAGCAACTGGATATGAATCTTATTATTATTCATTAGATAATAAGGAGTATGGATTAAATAAAGATTTAGAAATAAAATTTGAAAGATTATTAAAGGATGAAGGTGACTTTTTCTGGCAATTAGATACACTTGCCATTGGATATATAGATAAATTACAAGAAGGTGGAATTTATATTCACTCAAATGCAGTTCCATTAGGAGATTTTGACCCTAAATATGAACCATTTATAAAGAGTTTTGAGGATAGAAATATTAAATTCGAAAGAATATCATGTAGTGGGCATGCACATCCTTATGATTTAATTAAAATAATTAATTTAATTAAACCTAAGTTATTAGTTCCAATACATTCTTATCGCCCAGAGAAACTATATAACGAAAATGGGGATGTACTTTTACCAGAAAAAAAACAAACTATATAAAGCGGAGGACAAAATTATGAAGATCAAGAAAATACTTGCTCTAGCACTTTCATTAGGCCTATTAACTGGTTGCTCAAATAAGGGCGCTGGAACAGCTAATGAAGAAATTGTAACAGAAATAACAGCACCAGTTGAAATAACTTTCTGGCATGCTATGAGTGGAGATTTAGAAAAGTCTCTTACAAGTTTAACAGAAAAATTCATGGAGAAAAATCCTAATATAACTGTTACTTTACAAAATCAATCAAGTTATCCAGATTTACAACAAAAAATAACTGCAACTGTTGCAAGTCCAAGTAACTTACCAACCTTAACTCAAGCTTATCCTGATTGGATGTTCAATCCTATTCAAGATGGATTAGTTACTGATTTAACACCATACGTTGAAAATGAAACTCTTAAATTTGATAATTATGAAGATATATTACCAAGTTTTAGAGAAGCCACTACTATAGATGGAAAGATTTATGCTATGCCATTTAATAAGTCAACTGAAGTTTTATGGTATAATAAGACTTTATTTGATGAATTAGGATTAACTGTTCCAACAAACTATGATGAACTTGTTGAAGTTTCTAAGACAATAAAAGAGAAGAAAGGTATTGTAGGAGCAGGTTTTGACTCATTAAATACATATTACACTACTTTCTTAAAGTCAGAAGGAAAGTCATTTGATAATAATTTTGATGTAACTAGTAAGGAATCAGAAAAGGCTGTTAATTACTACTTAGAAGGTGTTAAAGAAGGATACTTCAGAATTGCTGGAACAGATAAATACTTATCTGGACCATTTGGAAATGGTACTATTGCAATGTACGTTGGATCTAATGCTGGTGAAAACTTTGTAAAACAAGGTGTTGATGGTAAGTTTGAAATAGGAGTTGCTCCATACCCAACAAAGGCTTCATTACAACAAGGTACTGATTTATATGTATTCTCAAGTGCTACTGCAGAACAAAAAACTGCTGCATATGAATACTTAAAGTTCTTAACTAGCAAAGAAAGCCAAATTAAATGGGCTTCAGCAACTGGATATGTACCTGTAAGACAAAGTGCTCTTGATTCAGAAGAATATAAAAACTGTGGAAGTTTAATAGCTCCAATTCTTTCAGATGCAACTAAGAACTTATATACAAACCCAGTAATAAGTGGTGCAGATGCTGCATATCGTGAAGCTGGTACAGTATTAGAAGCAGTATTAGCAGATCCTAATAATGCTGATGTTACTAAAAAATTAGAAGAATTTAAATCTACTTTAAATTCAATCTGGGAATAGAACTGAGCTGCCTAAAGGCAGCTCTTTAATTAAGAATGTATAATGTAAAATGTAGAATTATTTAAGTAATTTGTTCCAAATTACTTAAATAAATATTTATTTTAGAAACTCCTTTAGGAGTTTCTTCTTTAATTTTACATTCTTCATTCTTCATTTTACATTGTGCGAAGCACATTTAAGGAGGAACTATGAAATTAGTTATTTATCAAACTAGTGATTTACATGGATTTGTATATCCAACTAACTATGTAACAGACCAATCCCTTGGAATATTAAAGATTGGAAGTTACATATTAGAAGATGAAAAGAATTATGATCATTCTTTAAAAATAGATTGTGGGGATTTAGTTCAAGGATCGGCACTGACTCACTACTTATCAAAGCAAATGTTAGAAAATAATCCTATAATAGAATTATTAGAGGATGTTGGCTATGATGCTTATGTATTAGGAAATCATGAGTTTAATTATGGATTAGATTATTTAAAAGCTGCTTATAGTATGGTTTCTGATAAAATAATAAATGCAAATATTAAAGGGTTAGCTTTTGAAAGTAAGCCTTACAGAATATTTGATATTAATGGATTTAAGATTGGATGTATAGGTTTTACAACATCTTTTATTCCAAATTGGGAGCAAGAAAAGAACATAGAGAACTTAGAATTTTTAGATCCAGTTAAGGTTTATGGAAAATACGAAAAAGAATTAAAAGAAAAATCTGATATGATAATAGTTTGTTATCATGGAGGTTTTGAGAAAAGTTTAGATGGAAATAATACTCCTACTGAAAAGTTAACAAAAGAAAACCAAGGTAGTGAATTATTAGAAAACTATGATTCTATAGATATAGTTTTAAGTGGACATCAACATAGATCTTTTATAACTAAAGTTAATGGAGTAATATGTTCACAACCTATGCATAATGGTCAAAACTTTACTAAAATAGTACTTGATACAGAAACAAAGGAAGCAAGTTATGAATTAGTAGATGTATCTAAGTTAAATGATGAAATAAATGTAGATTTAGAAAGAAGATTTACGGATGTAGATAAAGAATTACAAGGATACTTAGATAGAGAAATTGGTCATTTTAAAAATGATATAATTTTAGATGATATATTTATTGCAAGACTTAAAGGACATCCATTTATAAACTTTTTACATGAAGTTCAATTAGATGTATCTCAAGCAGATTTTTCAGTTTTATCATTATTTGATACTGCTATTGGATTTAAGAAGAATGTTTCAATAAGAGATGTATTAATAAATTATCCATATCCAAATACTTTAAAAGTACTTAAGATAAAGGGAAGCAAATTTAAAGAAGCCATTGAAAAAAGTGCTACTTATTTTGTTTTAGAAAATAATGAAGTTAAGATAAATGAAGAATTTTTAGTGCCAAAGGTACAAAATTATAATTATGATACCTTTGCAGGCTTAACATATGAAATAGATTTACATAAGGATTTTGGAAATAGAGTTGTTTCTATGAAAAAAGATGGTGAAGATATAGATTTAGATAAGGATTATACTGTAGTTTTAAATAACTATAGAGCAAGTAATACTTCAATTTATCCAGCCTATGAAAATGCAGAAGTAGTTAAGGAAATTAATATGGATATGAGTGAACTTATTATAGATTATTTCCAAAGAAATCATGAAGTAGATATACAGTCTGATAGTAATTATATAATTAAATATTAAAATAATAGTTTTTAAATACACATTAAGTATTAGAATAAAAATCTAATATTTAATGTGTATTTTTTTATTAATATTATGATAATTACCATAGTTATAATTATGAAAACAAGGTAATAAGAATTATTTTTATTTAAATAACAAATAATAAGAAAAAAGAATAAGGAGATTTTTATGGAAAGTAATACTAAAGAAAAGAATAAAGATTATTTTAATTTAATAAAACAGATATTTAAATGGATTGTATTAAGTATTATTATGGGAATTCCTATTGGAATTATAGTAGGTTTATTTAATAAGACTTTAACAGCTGCAAATACCTTTAGAAGAGAGCATACGTACACTATATATTTATTACCTATTGCAGGATTAATAATTAGCTTTATGTATTTAAGAACTAAAAGAAATGCTTATTCAGGAGAAAACTTACTTAAGTCAGAAGTTCAATCAGCAGCTAAAGACATCCCTTTTTATATGACCTTTGTAGTTTTTATAGGTTCCTTGCTTACAACTTTTTGTGGTGGCTCTGCAGGAAAAGAAGGATCAGCAGTTGCAATGGGTGGAACTTTAGGAGATTTTATAGCAAGGAAGTTTAAGCTATCTGATGATGAGCAAAGAACTTTAGTAATATGTGGAGTAGGAAGTGCCTTTGGAGTAATATATGATGTTCCCTTTGCAGGGGCTATCTTAGGAATGGAGCTAGTTTTAAAAGGAAGATTTCATTATCAAGCACTAATTCCAGCTTTTTTAACAACTGTAGTATCTAATGAAATAGCTCTTTGGATTGGTAGTAAGGCTGTTGAATATACTAGCTTAGTTTTAGATGATTTAAGTTTTATAGTAATTATGAAATTAGTTTTATTAGGAATTATATTTGGAGTTGGTGGATTTATATTTAATTTAGTTTTAGATAATAGTAGTAAGGCTTATGATAGATTTACTAAAAATCCATATATTAAGGCAATTCTAGGAGGGGTTATTACAATAATATTATTTTGGATAGCTGGAGATAATTACAATGGTTTAGGTCAAAGTTTTATAAATGATTCCTTTAAAAATCATGTTAGCATAATGGATTATATATGGAAGGTTATTTTTACTGCTGTTGCCATAGGTTCAGTTTTTCAAGGTGGTAGGGGAAACCCAACATTTTTTGCAGGGGCAACCTTAGGAAGTTTTGTTTCTAAATATATTAATTTGCCACTTACTTCTGTTACTGCATTAGGTATGATAGGAGTATTTTGTAGTGCAACTTCTCTTCCTATAACATCTATAGCTATGGCTTTAGAGTATTTTGGTGGTGAAGAAATGCTAGCAATAATTATAGTTATGACAATAAGTTATATAATATCAGGCTTTTATGACATTTTAGTAAAAAGAAAGCTTCCAAAGGAAAAAGGGAAAATATTTGAAGGGGTTGTTCATAAAAATAAGCCAGATGCATAAGAAAAATTAATAATTAACATAAGAAAAAAGAACCTAAGGAGGAAAATACTTTGCTTAAAGGAAATAAAAAATACTTTATATTTGTTTTAGTAGCTGTAATTACACTAATAGCTTCATTAACTTCAAATATAAATAAGAAGGATATAGAGGTAATGGGTGAAGGAAAAAATATTAATAATACTATTATTCCTAAGCCATTATCTTATAAAGAAAATCAAGGCAAATTTATAATTAATAAAGATACTAATATTTTTGTAGAGGGAAAAAATGAAGAAGAAACAACAGAAATAACTAAGATAGCAGAATATTTAAGAGAAAAATTAAAGCCCGCCACAGGATATAATTTTAATATAAATAAGAATGGAAATAACAAAGAAAATTATATTTACTTAACAACTTTAAAGGGTGAAGGTACATTAGGAGATGAGGGATACAATATTACTACTACTTCTAATGGAGTTAAGATAACAGCTAATAAGCCTGAAGGGCTATTTAGAGGTATTCAAACCTTAAGACAAATGTTACCTCCAGAAATAGATTCAAATAAATTAGTAAGTAATACTGAATGGAGTATTAAAAATTCGGTAATTTATGATAAACCAGAGTATAGCTATAGAGGATTGATGATAGATGTAGCAAGACACTTTTTTACTGAAGAAGAAATAAAAAAACAAATAGATATTGCAGCTGAATATAAAATAAATAGACTTCATTTACATTTAACTGATGATCAGGGATGGCGTATAGAAATAAAGAAATACCCTGATTTAACCCTTATAGGTGGGAGTACAGAAGTAGGTGGAGGACCTGGAGGCTATTATACTCAAGAGCAATTTAAAAGTATAGTTAGGTATGCAGCTGATAGATATATGGAAATTATACCAGAGGTGGATATGCCAGGACATACTAATGCTGCTTTAGCTTCTTATGGTTTTTTAAACCCAGATGGTAAAAGAAAACCTTTATATACTGGCATTGATGTTGGATTTAGTACCTTAATGACAGATAGTGAAAAGACCTATGAGTTTATAGATGATGTAGTTAAAGAAATATCAGCAATTTCACCTTCTAAATATTTTCACATGGGTGGAGATGAAGCTGAAAGTACCAAAAAAGAAGACTATGATTATTTTGTAGGGAGAGTTTCTAAGATAGTTGAGAAATATGGAAAAACTCCAATAGGATGGGATCCAATAGATACAGCTCCAGAAATAAATTCTAGTGTTATTCTTCAAAATTGGAAGGATTCAAATGAAGCTGCTAGGAAAAAGGAGATGAAGATGATAATCTCAATTGCAAGTAAAGCCTATTTAGATATGAAATATAATAAAGATACACCTTATGGCTTAGATTGGGCTGGATATATTCCAATAAAAACTGCCTATGAGTGGGATCCAACAGAATTTGCACCTAAAAATTTGATTTTAGGAATTGAAGCACCTTTATGGACTGAAACAATAAGCAACCTAGAAGAAATGGAGTATATGATATACCCAAGATTATTAGGTTATGCTGAAATTGGGTGGACTCCTAAAAATCTTAGAAACTTTGAAGAGTATAAAATTAGGTTAGAAAGTCAAGGAAAAAGGCTTACAGAGGAAAATGTAAACTATTATAGAGATAATAGCATATGGAAATAGGTGATTATGAAAGCATCTATTTTTTCTAGATAAATGTGCATACTATATTTGAATAAATAAGAAAGGAGATACTGTATGGAAAGAGTACATTATAAAATTAATGATATAGCAAATGAAAATATGAAAACTCAAGTTAAAAACTCTTTAGAAAAGCTAGAGGGAGTTGATAAAGTTTGTGTAGATGTTGCAAGAGGCACAGTAGAAGTAATTTATAATGAGCCAGCAACAGAGGTTTCAATTAAATCTTGTTTAGAAAATTCAGGGCATAAAATAGAATAAATAATAAAATAGCCTATGTTTAAAAATATAGGCTATTTTTGTGCAAAATAATTGAAAAATTATGAAAAAAGTTATATTGTTAGAATATACATAATAATTTGATAATATAGATATAAACTGAAAGGAGAAAACTGATGACGATTTCTTTTTTTGAATTTTTGGGGCAACTAGTGGATAACCTACCATTACTAATTACTGTTATCTTAACCCTAGGAGTAATTTTAGTAAATGGATGGACAGATGCTCCTAATGCAATTGCTACATGTGTTTCAACTAGAGCAATAGGACCTCGTGCAGCTATTTTTATGGCTACAATATTTAATTTTTTGGGCGTTTTTTTTATGACAATGATAAATGCCAATGTAGCACAAACAATATACAACATGGTGGATTTTGGTGGTGACCCACACTATTCATTAATAGCACTATGTGCAGCTTTGTTTGCAATAGTTGTATGGGCAACAGCAGCATGGTATTTCGGAATACCCACAAGTGAAAGTCATGCTTTAATTGCTGGAATTTCAGGAGCAGCAATTGCTTTACAAAAAGGTATGAGTGGTATTAATGGCAGTGAATGGATTAAAGTTATATATGGTCTTATATTATCTACATTTTTAGGCTTTGGCATGGGATGGATAACTGTAAAGATTATTGGATTAATTTTTAAAGGCGTTGATCGTAGAAAAACAAGTGGATTCTTTAAATATTCTCAAATTGGTGGTGGAGCAGCTATGGCATTTATGCATGGAGCCCAAGATGGCCAAAAATTTATGGGAGTATTTATGCTTGGAATATTCTTGGCTAATGGAAAAGCTGATGTTCAAAACTTTGTTATTCCAGTATGGCTTATGATACTTTGTTCCTTAGTTATGGCATTAGGAACATCTATAGGTGGATATAAAATAATAAAAGCTGTTGGGATGGATATGGTTAAACTTGAGCAATATCAAGGATTTTCAGCAGACTTAGCAGGGGCTGGATGTCTTTTAATATCTTCAATGACAGGAATTCCTGTTAGTACAACACACACAAAAACTACTGCTATAATGGGAGTAGGAGCTGCTAAAAGGCTTAGCTCAGTTAATTGGGGTGTAGTTAAGGAAATGGTTTGGACATGGATTTTAACCTTCCCAGGCTGTGGGCTAATAGGATTTTTAATGGCGGAATTATTTATTTGGATATTTTAAAATAAAACTATAGAGGAGTAATATATAATGTTAGGTAAGAAAGAAAATAATTATTTTGATATGTTAGTTGAATTAGTAGATTATTCATATGATGCTGCTAATTTACTTCAAAAAACACTATTGAATTTTAATGAAGATAAAATTGAAGATAAAATACAAGAAATGCATGAGATAGAGCATACTGCTGATGTAAAGAAGCATGATATGATGAATAAATTAGCTAAAGAATTTATAACACCAATTGAAAGAGGAGATATTATTGATATAGCTAACTATATCGATAATGTTACAGATGATATAGAGGAAATTTTAACAAGAATATATATGTATAACATTACAGAAATAAAAAAGGAAGCTATAGATTTTTCAAGTATTATTATTAAAAATTGTGACGGACTTAAAAAGATAATGGCAGAATTCCATAATTATAAAAAGTCTACAGAAATCCAAAAATTAATTATAGGTATAAATGATTTAGAAGAAGAAGGAGATAGGCTATACTTTAGTACTTTAAGAAATTTATATACTACATCTAAGGATCCAATAGAACTTATGACTTGGACAGATACTTTAAAGTATTTTGAAAAAAGTTGTGATGCCTGTGAAAGTGTTGCAAACTTAGTTGAAAGTGTAATAATGGAGAATTCATAACAAAATAAGGATGCTGAGTTTCAGCATCCTTATTTTGTTAGAATATTTAGGATATTAATGAAATTGAATTTATATATTGAATTTGATTTTTAATAACTATATAATATACACAAATTTGAAATTAATATAAATCCGTATTAAATTAATCGGTTCACATAAAATATGTTCTTTGTTAACTGATTTATAAATGTCTTAAGGAGTGTTAGTAATGAATAAGGAAGAAGTTAAAAGCTGCATAAAAGGAAAATTAATTGCAGTAATTAGGGGAAGTGATTTGGTAGAAGCCAAATTAATATGTAAAACTATAGTTGAATCAGGGATAAAAACTTTAGAAATTACATTTTCTTTACCAAGTGCTGAAAAATTAATAAAAGAGTTAAAAGCAGAACTACCAGATGCTTTAATAGGAGCTGGAACTGTACTAAATAAAGAACAAGCAGAATTAGCCATATCTAATGGGGCAGATTTTATAGTATCACCTTGCTTAGTAGAAGAAGTTGGTACATATTGCAAAGAAAAAGATATTTTTTGTTCTATGGGAGCTGCAACTCCAACAGAAGTATATAACTCTTATTTAGCAGGAAGTGATGTAGTTAAGCTTTTCCCAGGAGATTGCATTCCAATGAATATGATTAAAGGAATAAAGGCTCCAATGCCTTTTATTGAAATGATGCCAACAGGGGGAGTTGATGATAAAAATATTAAGGAGTGGTTTGCAAATGGTGCATTTTCTGTAGGTTTTGGTGGATATTTAACAAAAGGGATTAATTCTTCAAATTTAGATATATTAAGAGAACGTTGTAAAATATTAATAAATGCAATTAATTAAGGAGGGCTTTATTTTGAGCAAGGTTATATTATTAGGGGAGCCAATGGTTTTGTTTACAGCTGAAGAAAAGGGCCCTTTAGAAGAAGTAGAATTATATAGAAGATCATTAGCAGGAGCAGAAGTTAATGTATGTACAGGCCTTACAAGATTAGGACATAAAGTAGAATATATAACTAAATTGGGCGAAGATCCCTTAGGAAAGTATGTAAAGAACTTTTTAGATAAAGAAGGAATAGGAACAAAATTTATAACCTTTGACCCTATCTACAAAACTGGAATTATGCTTAAGAGCAATGTTTCTTCTGGAGATCCTGTTACTGCTTACTATAGAAAGGGGTCAGCTTTTTCTTATATGACAGCAGAAGATATAGATAAAATAGATTTTGATGGAGTTGAATTGGTTCATGTTACTGGAATTCCACCAGCATTATCATTAGGGTGTAGAGAAGCAACATATAGATTAATAGAAAAAGCAAAAGAAAAAGGTGCATATATCACTTTTGATCCTAACTTAAGACCAGCTTTATGGGAAAGTGAAGAAGTGATGATTAAAGTAATTAATAATTTAGCTAGTAAGTGTGATTTAATATTACCTGGAATATCAGAAGGATTAACTTTAACAGGAAGCAGTGATCCAGATAAAATAGCAGATTTCTATCAAAATTTAGGCGTGAATGATATTATAATAAAAGAAGGTAGCAAAGGTGCCTATGTTAGAGCTGGTTCCAAGACTTATAGAAAGAAAGGCTTTAAAGTGGAAAATGTAGTAGATACTGTAGGAGCAGGAGATGGCTTTGCTGTAGGGATTATAAGCGGAATACTAGAAGGGTTAGAACTTGAAGAATCAGTAGTTAGAGCTAATGCAATTGGGGCAATTCAAGTAACCTTTGTAAGTGATAATGAAGGATTACCTACAAGAGAGGAATTAGATAAGTTCATAAAGGAGGAATAAATTATGAAAATAGAAATTTGGTCAGATATATTTTGTCCATTTTGTTATATTGGAAAGCGTAGATTTGAAAATGCTTTAAATAAATTTGAAAATAAAAAAGAAGTAGAAGTATTATTCAAGAGTTTTGAGTTAAATCCTAATGCAGAAAAAGTAAACAATAATAATATTCATGAAGCCATTGCAGAAAAGTATGGTATTACATTAGAGGAAGCAAAAGCTAATAATGATAATATAGTAAATCAAGCTAAAACTTTAGGTCTAGATTATAACTTTGATGATTTAGTACTTACTAATTCTTTTGATGCACATCGTTTGATCCACTTTGCAAAAAATTTTGGAAAGAACAATGAAATGACAGAAGCTTTATTTAAAGCTTATTTTACAGACTCTAAGAATATAAGTGATTTTAATGTTTTAGGAGATATTGCAAAGAGTATTGGCCTTGATAAAGATGAGGCAATTAAGGTATTAAATAGTGATATGTATAAGAAAGAAGTCAGAGAAGATGAAGCTTTGGCTAGAAGTTATTCTATTACTTCTGTACCTACATTTATTATTAATGATAAATTTATTATTAGTGGTGCACAATCAGAAGATGTATTTTTAATGGCTTTAAATAGAAGTTATTCAGGAAAAGTATAATATTACTATGAAATATCAGATAAAAATAGATGTAATTATGTATAAAAATGTTTATAAAAATAAATGTTTTTTGTATAAAATTGTTGACAATGTTTACATTGTATATTAAAATGATAACATATTAATGAGGATCCATTTTGGATTGTTACTGGAAAGCAGGCAAAACCTAAATTGATACCAAATTAGTTTTAGTGGGTGTACTATAACTATTTGATATTAGTTTGGGTTTTTTTGTATAATACTGCTTGCAGAATATATTTTATATTTCTAATAGAAAATTATATAGAAGGAGTTAGAGATATGCTTATTAATAAAGTGTTAAATAACAATGTCATTACAATTATTAATGAAAATGATGAAGAAGCAGTAGTTATGGGGAGAGGGATAGCCTTTCAAAAGAAAAAAGGTGATGAGGTTGATAAGGATAAGATAGATAAAATATTTGTTTTAAAGAATAAGAGTATAAATGAAAAGTTAATTGCATTAGTTAAAGATATTCCTGTAGAAAATTTAGAAATTGCTGAGGAAGTAATTAACTATGCAGAAGAAAAGTTAGGTACTAAATTAAATGAAAATATTTATTTAACACTTACTGATCATATAAGCTTTTCTATAAATAGGTATGAGAATAATTTAGAAATGAAGAATGTTATGCTTTGGGATATAAAAAGATTACATAAAACAGAATTTTCAATAGGACTTAAAGCATTAGAAATAATTAAAAGTAGACTTAAAATAGAGCTTCCAGAAGATGAAGCAGCATCAATAGCAATGCATATTTTAAATGGTGAATTAAGCCAAGATATGCCACAGATAGTTGATATAATAAACTTAATAAATGAAGTTCTTAAAATTGTAAAGTATCATTTCAATATAGATTTTGATGAAGAATCAATAAATTATTATAGATTTGTTACTCATTTAAAATTCTTTGCTCAAAGATTAGTAAATGGTAAGTATTATGAAGATAATGACAATGAACTTTTTGAAATGATTAAAATAAAATATCCAAAATCTTATGAATGTACTAAAAAAATTGATGGATTTATACAAAAGAAGTTTAATAATGAATTAACAAAAGAAGAAAAACTATATCTTATAGTACATACAGCAAGAGTTGTAAAGGAAAATTATTAGAATTATATTTAACTTTATAAGGATTGTAACTGATTCGATCAGGCAAAACCTAAGTTAACAAAATTTAACCACAATAAGTGTGCTGGCGCACAATGTAAAATGAAAAATGAAGAATGTAAAATAAAGGAATAAACTCCTTCAGAGTTTATAGGAAATATATATTTTTAGTAATTTGGAACAAATTACTTCAATAATTCTACATTCTACATTTTTAACTATGGGCTATGCATAGCCCATACAGTGGTTATCTACAAGTTAATTTAGGTTTTTTATTATATACTGATAAATAATCAATTATTGGAGGGGATAGCAGGTAATTAATTTTATAACAAGAAGTTTCATAGGATTGTAACTGATTCGATCAGGCAAAACCTTAATTCTTCAAAACTTAAATAATTTAAATTTTGAAAGTGAGGAATTAAGCTATGAATTATGAAAATTTAGCTAAATCAATTTTAGAAAAAATAGGCGGAAAAGAAAATGTATCAAATTTAACACATTGTGCAACAAGATTAAGATTTAATCTAAAAGACAAAGCAAAGGCAAAGACATCAGAAATTAAAAATATTAATGGTGTTATGGGAGTTGTTGATAAAGGCGGTCAATATCAAGTAATAATAGGAAATGATGTAAATCATGTATATAAGGAAATAGCAAAAATAGCTAACTTAGATACGATAAAGTCTAATGCTTCAGAAGAGGTTGACGATCGTAAAATATTTGCAAAAGTAATAGACACAGTAACTGGTATATTTACACCTATATTACCTGCTATTACAGCAGCTGGTATGATGAAAGCAGTTCTATCATTATTAACTGCATTTAAATTAGTAACTACAGATTCACAAAGTTATCAAATTGTAAACTTTATGGCAGATGCTGCTTTCTACTTCTTACCAATACTTCTTGCAAATTCAGCTGCTAAGAAATTTAAGTGCAATCAATACTTAGCAATGATGCTTGGTGGAATTTTATTACATCCAACTTTTGTTACAATGGTAAATACAGCTAAAGAAGCTGGAACATCTATATCAGTATTTGGATTACCTATTTCATTAGCTTCATATAGCTCTAGTGTATTACCTATAATACTTGGAGTTTGGTTTATGTCCTATGTTGAACCAATAGCAGATAAAGTATCACCAAAGGCAATTAAATTCTTTACTAAACCATTAATTACAGCAGTTATTACAGGAATAGCTTTATTAGTAGTAATTGGACCTTTAGGATATATAGTAAGCGATAAAGTAGGCTTAGCTATTAAAACTGTAGAAACTTATGCAAGTTGGTTAGTTCCAACACTATTAGGTGGATTAACACCTTTACTAGTAATGACAGGTACTCACTATGGACTTGTTCCAATAGGTATAAATAACCGTATGACAATGGGATATGACACTATTATTTACCCAGGAATGTTAGCATCTAATGTATCTCAAGGTGGAGCTGCTTTAGCAGTAGCATTAAAAACTAAGGATTCAGAAATAAAGCAATTAGCATCTTCAGCAGGTATAACTGCAGTTTGTGGTATTACAGAGCCAGCTTTATATGGTGTAAACTTAAGATTTAAAACTCCATTATATTCATCTATGATAGGTGGAGCAGTTGGTGGATTATTCTTAGGATTATTCCGTGTTTGTAACTACTCAGGAGGTTCACCAGGATTTTTAACTTTACCAAGTTATATTGGTGGAGATTCAATGATGAATTTTGTATATGCTTGTATTGGTGCAGTTATTAGTGTTGCTGTTTCATTTGTTGCTTGTTTAGCTTTATATAAAGATAAAGAAGAAGTTGCAGTTAAGGAAGAAGAAAATGTACAAAGATCTTTAGGAAATGAAATTATTATAGCAAGTCCTATGAAGGGCGAAATTATGCCTTTAAATGAAGTGAATGATGAAACTTTTGCATCAGAAATGATGGGAAAAGGTGTAGCTATTAAGCCATTAGATGGTAAAGTTGTATCACCAATAAATGGAATAGTTCAAACTATATTTAAAACAAAACATGCTATAGGATTAAAATCTGAAGATGGAACAGAAATTCTTATTCATATTGGAATGGATACAGTTCAATTAGAAGGTAAACACTTTAAAGCTTATGTTAAAGATGGTGATAAAGTAAAGGTTGGAGATACCTTAATAGAATTTGATACAGAAGCTATAAAAAAAGAAGGTTATGAATTAACAACACCTGTTATAGTAACAAACACAAATGATTATTTAGAAGTATTATCTAGAGGAGCAAAGAAAGTTAATACTGGGGATGCTATTATAAGCATTATATAAAAATTAATAGAGCTGTCGCACAATGTAAAATAAATAATTCTACATTTTTAATTTAGGAGCTGTTGCGACAGCCCCATAATTTACAATGAAATTATAAATTTTACTAAAGAACCTGAAAATATGGAGGTAAAAAATGATTAAAGATTTTAATAAGTTTCCAGAAAATTTCTTGTGGGGCGGTGCTTTAGCTGCCAACCAATGTGAAGGTGGTTATAAGGAAGGTGGAAGAGGTCTAACAACAGTAGATCTTTGCCCAGCAGGAGAAAATAGACGTAAAGTTATGGAAGGAAAGATAGATGTTTTAAGACCTTTAGAAAATGAGTATTATCCTTCTCATGAAGCTATAGACTTTTACCATAGATATAAAGAAGATATAGCATTATTTGCTGAAATGGGATTTAAATGTCTAAGAATATCTATAGCTTGGTCAAGAATCTTTCCAAATGGAGATGAAAAAACTCCAAATGAAGAAGGCTTAAATTTTTATGATTCAATGTTTGATGAAATGCTAAAGTATGGAATAGAACCAGTAGTTACTATTTGTCATTTTGATACTCCTATAGGTATTATTGAAAAATATGGTGGATGGAAAAATAGAAAGTTTATAGATTTTTATTTAAATTATTGTGAAGCAATATTTAATAGGTATAAGGATAAGGTTAAATATTGGATGACTTTCAATGAAATCAATATGATACTACACCTTCCATTTATGGGAGCAGGAGTAAGATTTGAAGAAGGAGATAATGAGCTTCAAGTAAAATATCAATCTGCTCATCATGAACTTATAGCTAGTGCTTTAGCAACCAAAATGGCACATGAAATAATTCCAGGTTCAATGGTAGGTTGTATGCTTGCTGCTGGAGAATTTTATCCATACTCATGTAATCCAGAAGATGTGTTATTAGCAAAACAAAAGGACAGAGAAAACTTATTCTTTATTGATGTACAATCAAGAGGTGAGTATCCTGGATATGCTAAAAGATTTTTAAGAGAAAATGGAATAACAATAGAATTTGGGGGAAATGATGAAGAGATACTAAGAAATAATACAGTAGACTTCATTGGATTTAGTTATTATTCAAGTAGATGTGCTAGTTCAGATCCAGAGGTATTAAAGGGACAAACTGCGGGAAATGTATTTAAAACTGTTAGAAATCCAAATTTAAAAATTTCAGAATGGGGATGGCAAATAGATCCATTAGGACTTAGAATAACTTGCAATTCATTATATGATAGATACCAAAAGCCATTATTTATTGTTGAAAATGGATTAGGTGCCGTTGATAAAGTTGAAGAAGATGGTTCTATAAATGATGATTATAGAATTGAATATCTAAGTGAACATATTAAAGCAATGAAAGAAGTTATTAAAGATGGTGTTGATTTAATCGGATATACTCCATGGGGATGTATAGATATAGTGTCAGCTTCAACTGGAGAAATGAAAAAACGTTATGGCTTTATATATGTTGACAAAGATAACGAAGGCAATGGAACTTTAAAAAGAAGTAAGAAAAAGAGTTTTTATTGGTACAAAAAAGTTATATCTAGCAATGGAGAAGAGCTATAAGTGGCAAGAAAAAGTAATTATGTATATTTAGAAAAGAGTTTAAACTGATGTTTAGGCTCTTTTTGTTTATTAAATATAATAAGTAGTAAAAATAGGTATGTAAAGGTTTAGTTTGCAAATTGCGACATTATTGTTGCAATTAGTTGTTATTTATTCATTATAAGAAAAGTGCTAAAGTATAATCATAAGAAAAGTACTTTTTTAGTTTAAGGAGGGTATAAAAATGTTAAATCTTAATTCTAGACAAAAAGATTTAATAAAGATGATAATAAACGAAGTTGATTATAAAACTATGAAATATTACGCATCATCTATAAAAGTATCACCTCGAACAATATATACTGACATAGAAATAATAAATGACAATTTAAAAGATTTCAAAGTAACAATAGAAAAGAAACCTAGAGTAGGTATAAAACTTACTGGCGATACTGAAAATATAATAAAAGTAATTAAAATCTTAAATAATAAAATTAACATTGAAAATGTATATAGTTCTGAAGAAAGACAACTTGATATTTTAAAAATGTTGTTAGTTAATGAAGAAACAATTTCATATCAAAAGCTTTCTGAATACTTCTGGGTTAGCAAAACATCAATATCTAAGGATATGGAAGCTATAGAATCTTTTTTAAATAACAAAACTGTATTAATAAAATCAGATAAAAAGGGAACAAGAATAATAGGTAGCGAAGAGCAGATACAATATACATTAAAGTTATATACAGAAGATTTGCTTAGCAAAAAAAGTATTGAAAATGAAAAAGATTTTTTAAAGCATGGGCCTAAAATATTAAAGCCAATATATCCTGAGGAATTAGTAGATATCATATTTGAGGAAGTAGCAAATTTTGAAAAAACATTAAATATTTCATTAACATATTATTATTTAAAATCTTTAACAATAACTTTAATAATCTTTGTATTTAGATTAAGTAAAAATCATCATATTAAATTTAAGAAGAATTTTATATTTGAAGAAATAAAATCTTTAGAAACATACTTCATAGCTAAGAGTACATTGGAGAGCATATCAACTAAATTTAAAATTAGTATTAATAATGAAGATGTTGATTATTTAAATAAACAATTAATAGCACATTGCATAAGTCCTAAGATTAGTAATGAAAAACAAACTAAGAAGTATGAAAATGTAGTAAAAGAAGCTATATCAGAAATGAGCCAGATAATGAATGTTAATCTAAAAGGTGATAAAAAACTTTATGAAGGGCTTTTATTTCATATAGTACCAATGGTTTATAGACTTCATATTGGGATAATGATTGAGAACCCATTACTAAGGGAAATAAAGGAACAGTATTCAGTAACTTTTAATGCAACATGGTATGTTATGTCTAAAATATCTGAGAAACTCGATATTGTATTAAATGAAGACGAAGTAGCATTTATTATGGTTCATTTTCAAGCTGCTATAGATAGGAATGCTCAAGTTAAGAAAATACTAATTGTTTGTCCAACTGGTATTGGATCATCGGAGTTAATTGCAAATAAAATAAAAAGATTTTTACCATCTAAAGATATTATAGAAGTGGTTCCTATAAGAAAAATTTATGAGAATAGAATTGATAATGTTGATTTGATTATTTCTTCTGTTCAATTAGATATAGAGGACAAGCCTGTTATTTATGTATCACCTTTAGTATCTAATGAAGATTTAAAAAACATATCTCAAATTTATACAGATATATTTATAGATACTAAGAAATCTAAGTTTTCTTATATGGAGAAAAAGAAGAAATATAAATATATAAATAATTTGATGGATGAAAGTTTAATTTTTACAAATTGTAAATTTGATAAAAAGGAAGATTGCTTATCATATATGATAGATGCTGTTATAAAAAAAGATTTAGTATATAGTGGATTTAAAGAATCCATAATGGAAAGAGAAAAACTTGGATCAACTTCTTTAGATTCAGCAGTGGCTATACCTCATGCTTTACCTTCAACTGTGAAGCATAGCGTAATTGGAATTATGACTTTAGATAAGAATATAAAGTGGAGTGGAAAAGCTATAAATACTATTATTTTAATTTGTATTTCAGAGAAAGACATAAAAAATGTAAAAAATATATTATCTGAAGTATATGACATTGTAGAATCAAAGGAAAGAGTGAAAGAAATATTCTTAGGTAAGAATAAGAAAGAAATATTTGATGAGTTAGGGGGTGTCTAAGGTTGATAAATAAAGAATTAATTGTTTTAGATTCAGAATTAAAGACTAGAGATGAAATTATAGAAGTATTAGCTAAAAAAGCTTTAAAGGCAGGATATATCTCTAATCTAAATGAGTATATAGATGCAGTAAAAAAGAGAGAAAGTGAATTCTCCACAGCTGTAGGATACGGAGTGAGCATTCCCCATGGAAAATCATCAGCCGTAAATAGAGCATTTATAGGTTTTTTTAGATGTAAAGAAGAAATAGAATGGGAGAAAGATCAGAAGGAAAAAGTTAGATTAGTATTTTTATTAGGAGTTCCAGAAAGTAAAAAAGACACTTTGCATTTAAAAATTTTAGCGCAAATAAGTAGAAAGTTAATGGATGAAGAATTTAGAGAAGAATTGATATGTAATGATAAAGAAAAAATATATGAAATGCTAAATGAAATAGCAAAAAATATTTTATTAGAGAAATAGGAGGAAATAAAAATGAAAGTAGTAGGAGTAACTGCATGTCCAACAGGAGTAGCACACACATATATGGCACAAGAGGCTTTAGAAAGAGAATGTAGAAGAAGAGGGTATGATGTAAAAATAGAAACTCAAGGAAGTATCGGAATTGAGAATGAATTAAGTCAAGAGGAAGTAGACGAAGCAGATATAGTTATTATGGCTGTTGCAGTAATGGTAGAAGGGGAAGAACGTTTCGAGGACAAGCTAATTTTGAACATTGATGTAAACGATGCAATATCAAAAACATCTGAGGTTATAGACAAAGCAGAAAAATTAGTTGAATAGGGGAGGAAAAATTATATGGATAAGGGGAAAAAGATATTTAAGGAAATACAAAAAGCTCTTTTAAGTGGTGTTTCTTTCATGATGCCAGCAGTTGTAGCAGGAGGATTAATGCTAGCTATTTCTCTTGCAACAGGAGAAAAAGCTGAAGGTGGAATTACTATAACTAATCAATTTATGTCTAATATTAATGTATTAGGTAAAGCAGCTTTTGCAATGATGATTCCTATATTATCAGGATATATAGCATATTCAATTGCAGGAAAGCCAGGATTAGCCCCAGGTATGATTCTAGGATATTTAGCTAATAATCCAATAGGGGAAAGTGGAGCAAAATCAGGTTTTTTAGGAGCTATGGTCCTTGGAATAGTAGCTGGATATTTAGTTAAATGGATTAAGAGTTTTAAGGTTCCAAAAACAATTAAAACTATAATGCCTATCTTAATTATTCCAACTATTGCAGTATTTGTAATTGGAGTTGTTTATATATACTTAATTGCTGAACCATTAGCAGCATTAATGAATAATTTAACAGTTTTCTTAGGAAATATGAATGGAACTAATAAAGTTCTTCTAGCTATTTGTATTGGATGTATGAATGCATTTGATATGGGAGGACCAGTAACCAAAGCAGTATCAATGTTTACATTGGCATTAATGAATGAAGGTGTTTATGAACCAAATGGTATGTTCCGTATAACTGTTGCAATTCCACCAATAGGAATATTCTTAGCAACAAGAATATTTAAGAATAAATTTACTCAAGGAGATAGAGATGCAGGATTAGCTGCTGGAATTATGGGATGTATAGGTATTACTGAAGGTGCAATACCATTTGCAGTAGGTGATTTTAAGAGGGTAATTCCATCAACTATGACTGGAGCATCAGTTGGTGCAATTATAGGAGCAATTGGAGGCGTAAAATGTTACGTTCCACATGGTGGATTTATAGTTTTACCAGTTGTTGAACAAAAATTATGGTTTATAGCTGCAATAATAATAGGCTCAATAGTTACTGCTATAATGTTAGGTTTATTAAAGCCAAATATAGAGACAGCCGAAAATAATAAAATTGATAAAAAATCTAAAAAGGTTGTAGAAGGTGTTTAAATGAAAAAAGATGTAATTAAATTTATTGAAGAGAATAAGATAATAGCTATATGTAGAGGAATTTATGGAGAAAAACTAGTAAAATTAGTTGAATCATTATATGAGGGCGGCGTTAAGTTAGTTGAAGTTACATTTGATCAAAATGATGTAGATTGTATAGAAAAGACAGCTGAAGCGATAAAAATATTAAGTTCTAAATTTGGGGAGAAAATCAAGGTTGGAGCTGGTACAGTAGTTAAACCCGCACAAGTTTTTGCAGCAAAGAGTGCAGGTGCTGAGTATATACTTTCTCCTAATGCTGATATTGAAATATTAAAAATAGCAAATGATTTGGATTTAGTTACTATTCCTGGAGCCATGACACCAAGTGAAATTTTAGAGGCGCATCATGCTGGGGCAGACTTTGTAAAATTATTTCCAGCAGGAACTTTAGGTTTAAATTATGCTAAAGATTTAATGGGACCAATAAATAATGTTAAATTTATAGCAACTGCTGGTGTTACACCAGATAATTTAGGGGAATTTTTAAAATTAGGTTTTGTAGGTGCTGGAATAAGTAATTATATTACAAATAAAAAAATGATAGAAGCTGGAGAATTTGAAGTATTAACTAATCATGCTAAAGAATTAGTAGAAATAGCTAGCAAAAATTAGTTCAGATATTAATGCAGAAGAGAGGGGTTGAAATGAAAAATCTTTTAGTAGCACAATCTGGTGGACCTACAGCAGCAATTAATTCAACTTTAGTAGGTGTATTAACTTATGCATTAACGAAGAAAGATGTAATAGATAAAGTATATGGAGCTATAAATGGAATTGAAGGTGTGTTAAAAGAAAAATTAATAGATTTGACAGAAAAAATTAAGGATACTAAAGATATGGAGATTCTTAGTAATACACCATCTTCTGCACTAGGTTCATGTAGATATAAAATTAATGATAGTAATAGTGAAGTGATAAATAGCATTATTAATATTTTTAGAAAATATAATATAGGATATTTTGTTTATATTGGTGGAAATGATTCTATGGACACAGTTAATAAAATATCTGAGTATTGTAAGAATAATTTTATAGAAGATATTAAAATAGTGGGAGCACCAAAGACTATAGATAATGATTTGTTAGGAATAGATCATTGTCCTGGATTTGGTTCAGCAGCGAAATATATAGCCACTACTTTTGCAGAATTAGAATGTGATACAAGAGTTTATGATAAAGATTCAGTAACTATTGTAGAGGTAATGGGAAGAAATGTAGGTTGGCTTACAGCTTCATCTGTATTAAGCAGGCAAATTAATGGTGGAGGTCCAAGTCTTATATACTTATGTGAAAGAGAATTTGAGCCAGAAAAGTTTATACAAGATATAAGAGAAAAACTTAAGGAAAAGTCAAATGTTTTAGTTGCTGTAAGTGAAGGATTGAAATACAAAAATGGTAATTATGTATCTGAAGAAGTTCAAAGTAATATAATAGATTCCTTTGGACATAAATATATTGCAGGTGTAGGAAGAATATTAGAAGAATTGGTTAGAAAAGAAATAGGGTGCAAGGTAAGAGCTATTGAATTAAATTTAATGCAGAGATGTAGTGGTCATATTCTAAGTAAAACTGATATAGATGAATCTAAGTTACTTGGAATGAAGGCTTGTCAATGTGCCATGGATGGATATACAGGAGTAATGGTTAGTTTAATTCGAAAAGGAAATAATCCATATAAAATAGAATTAACATCAGTTCCTATTAATAAAATAGCCAATAAAGAAAAGAAAGTACCATTAGATTGGATAAATGAAAAAGGTAATTACGTTGAGGATAAAATGATTGAGTATTTATTACCTCTTATACAAGGAGAGGTAATAATAGAATATGTTAATGGAATTCCAAAACATATAGCATTATATTAAAGATTATAATATTTAATGTAGTAATTAAAATTAATATTATTATAAAAAGTTTTATAGGTTTAATCTATAAAACTTTTTGTTTTTATCAATAAAAAAGAAAAAAAGAGTAATGCTACAAATTAAATAGAAAAATAAAGAATTTAGAATATATTTTAATTAAATGACTATAAATAATAATGATAATCATTTTCAATTAAATATAAATTATGATACTATTTAAACATAATTTAATTTAAAAGAGGAGGAAAGCAATGGCTAGAAAAAGAAGTCCAAGATTTAAGGAATGCAGAAGGCTTGGATTAAATGTCTCAGGACACCCTAAAGCTATGGACAGAGCTACAAGGGGAACAAGTAGAGCAGATAAAAAATTATCTGAATATGGAATAAGACTTTTAGAAAAACAAAGATTAAGAGCTTATTATGGAGTTCTAGAAAAACAATTTAGAAAATATGTTGAAGATGCTTTTAAAGTTAAAGAAGGAACAACAGGTGAAGCATTATTAATTAGATTAGAATCAAGATTAGATAATCTAGTTTATAGAATGGGTTTTGCAAACTCAATAAGAGCAGCAAGACAAATGGTTAACCATGGTCATATTTTAGTAAATGGAAAGAAAATAGATATTCCATCTTATAAAGTAGAACCAGGTTCAGAAATTTCTTTGAAAGAATCATCTAGAAAATCAGTGAATTATACTGAAAATATAAGTAACCACACAAATGTTTTACCATATATTCAGTCTAATTTAGATGAATATAAGGCTATATATTTAAGATATCCATTAAGAGAAGAACTACCTATACAAATAAATGAAAATCTAATAGTGGAATTCTATTCAAGATAGCTTTTTCTAGTATAAATCTTATATCTTCTTTAAATTAAAGTATATTTTGCCAATACTATGTAGTGCAGTATGTAGTAAACCCGTTTAATTACAAAAAGGATGATTCTAAAATAGAATCATCCTTTTAAATTTATATAAATAATTTAACTAAAATATTGACTACTTACTACAGCTAATAAAGTTTCTGGATCATTTGATACAGTTACATCCTCTGGAATATCAATATCCTTAATAAAAATCTTATCATCTAGTTGTAAATCAGAAGCATCTAATTCAATAAATTCTGGGATTTTTTCTACATTACCTTGTAAATCTATATACAAAGCATGTGTTTCTAAAGTAAGACGTTTTCCTTCTAAAATATCTTGTCCGATAAATTTGATAGGAATCCTCATTTTAATTATTTCATTAGGTTTAACATATTGAAAATCTACATGAAGAACCTCATTTTTTTCATTTTTTTGTACTTCTTTAACAACACAATTTATTTTTTTATTTTCAAGTGAAATCTCTATTATAGAACCACTATTATTTAGTTTAAACATTCTTGTAAGTTCTGCATCAGAGATTTTTATTGGAATATTTTTATTAAGAAATTCACCATAAATAATACCAGGTATTTCACCAGCTTTTCTTAATCTATTTTTGTTTTCTTTTACATTTCTATCATATACCTTAAAGGTTAAGTCTGACATTTTAATATACCTCCTTAAATAACTTTATTATTAATGATTAAGCTCTATAAAGTTAAGATAAGTGTGATAATAAAGTCTATAGAGCTTAATTTAAAAGCCCCACATATGCATCACCTTCCTTTATATTAATGTATTGTATTATATTAATATATTGTATATTAAATACACTTAAAAAGCAAATCGTGGAAATTACAATACATTAAATTAGATTAAATAAGTAAATATGGATTATTCTTTAGAAATTTTCATTACTTAAGCATAATATAAATTTGTAATTGATTATATTGAGGTGACAAGATGAAAATTGTTAATAAGTTTATTTCATTATTTAGAGGCGAAGGAGGAGATATTGAAAATTCAACAAAGTTTGTAAATACAAGTGGATTTTCAAGTAATACTAAGTATTTTATTTGGATTGATTTAAAAAATTTTAAGGTTAATATTTTTACAGGTTCAAAAAATAATTGGAGACTTCTCCATAGTTATTTGTGTACTATAGGTAAGAAATCAACTCCAACTCCAAAAGGAACTTATACAGTAGGTATAAAAGGATTATACTTTGGAGTAGAAAAGGGATATAAATGCTGGTATTATACACAATTTAAAGGAAATTATTTATTTCACTCCATATTATATAACTTAGATGGAAGTGTAAGAGATGGAAGACTAGGAATGGCTTTATCAGATGGATGTGTAAGATTAGAAAAAGTTAATGCAAAGTGGATTTACGACAATATACCAGAAGGAACAAAGGTTTATATTAGTTAAATAGACTTAATAATACAATTTAAATTAAATGTTTACAAAATATTATTGACACTAATATTTTCACATGATAATCTGAAAATGTAAAAAGTATATTTTTTATAGATTAATATGAAATTGGAGACAAAAGATGATTAGAATTTTATCAGACTCTTCCACACTTTATTCAATTAGTGAAGGACAAGCAAATAATGTAGATATTGCACCTTTAGTTGTTACTATTAATGATAGAACTTATATGGAGTATGAAGAGATTAATTCAAAAGAATTTGTAAAATTAATTAAAGAGGGACATATTCCTAAATCTTCACAACCTCCTATAGGATATGTTGTAGACTTATATAATAAGTATCCAGAGGATGAGATAATTAATATTTCTATGGCTGATGGATTATCTGGAACATATAATTCAGCATGTATGGCTAAGGAAATGGCAATTAATCCAGATAGAATAGAAGTAATTAATTCTAAAACTTTATGTGGACCTGAAAGATATCTAGTAGATGTAGCTGCGAAACTCGTAGATAAAGGATATAATAAAGAAAGCATAATTAACGAGATTAACAAATTAATTGAAACATCAAAATCATTTTTAATACCTCGTGATTTTGATTTCTTAGTAAGAGGTGGAAGAATATCTTCAATAGTAGGAAAGATAGGAAGTATGATAAGCCTAGTTCCTATTATGACTCTTGCTGAAGATTCAAAGTCTCTTGTTAAATTTTCGGCTACACGTTCCTTTAAAAAAGCAGTAAAAAAAATAGTGGGAAATTTAATTGAAAATAATGTGGATTCTAATTATAAAATTTATATATCACATGCAGAAGACTTAGAGTTAGCAATAGAAGGTAAAGAAATAATTTCTAATGCTATAAAAGATGCTGACATAGAAATAAAAGAACTAGGACCTGTTTTTATTACTCAAGGTGGGCCAAGCTGTATATCAATACAAGTAATAAAAAAGCATGAAGAATTAAAATAAATATTAGTAAGCCTAAGCACAGTATTTAATTATAATACTGTGCTTTTTTATAAAAAATAAGTATTATATATGTAAGATTAACTAAATAAATCAGAAATTAATGAAAACCTTTAAGGTTTATTTTTTATAATTGTATAATTAAAAGGTAATTTACAGTTGGAGGTATAGAAATGGGAATTAAATATATTGAGAAAAATAGAAGCTTTAAATTAGATTCTAAAAATACATCATATGTTATTTCAATAGTAGATGATGAGAATTTCTTAGGACACGTATATTTTGGAAAAAAATTATTAGATGAAGATTTAAATTATTTAATGAGGACAGAAGAATCACCTTTTGTTCCATCTAAAAATAATAGGGATAGAGTAGTGTTTTATGATAGTTTCCCCTTTGAATATCCAAGCCATGGAATAGGGGATTTTAGAGAATCTGCAATAAAGGTTTTAGATAGAGATGGACATTCATACATTAAGCTTGAATATCAGTCCTATAACATTTATAAGGGGAAAAAAGAACTATATAGCCTTCCTAGTACTTTTGGAAAGGATAATGAATGTACTAGCCTTGAAGTTACTTGTATAGATAAACTTCTAAATATAGAGGTTAAGTTAATCTATTGTGTTTTTGAAGAATTAGATGTAATTACTAGAGCTGTAAAAGTTAAAAATTTAAGTGAAGAGAGAATTATTTTAGACAAAGTGTTATCTACTTCTGTTACTCTTGAGGGAGTAGATTATGATATGATAACTTTAAATGGGGCATGGGCTAGAGAAAGACATATAGAAAGAAAAGCAATAGGTTATGGAAAACAAGGAATAGGTAGCATAAGAGGAGAATCAAGCCATCAACATAATCCCTTTATAGCAATATTAGATAAAAAGTCTACAGATGATTATGGGAATGTATATGGATTTAACTTTGTATATTCAGGAAACTTCATAGCTGAAGCAGAAGTAAATCAATATAATACTACTAGAGTTGTAATGGGAATAAATCCAGAGGATTTCAGGTGGGTTCTTGATAAAAATGATGAGTTTATAGCCCCTGAGGTAGTTATGGTATATTCTGATGAAGGAATAGGTAAGATGTCAAGAACTTATCATGATTTTTATAGAAATCATTTGATAAGAGGTAAATATAAAGATAAAAAGAGACCTATTTTAATTAATAATTGGGAAGCAACTTATTTTGATTTTAATACTGAAAAGTTACTTGATATAGCAAAAGAAGCATCCTCTCTAGGAATTGAAATGTTAGTTATGGATGATGGATGGTTTGGAAAGCGTAATGCTGATAATTCATCCCTAGGAGATTGGTTTGTAAATGAAGATAAAATAAATGGTGGACTCAAATATTTAGTAGATGAAGTTAATAAACTTGGAATGGAATTTGGAATATGGATTGAACCAGAGATGATATCTGAGAATTCAAATTTATTTAGAGAACATCCAGATTGGTATATTCAGATTCCAGGAAGAAAGGCAGCACTTTGTAGAGAGCAATATGTATTAGATTTTTCTAGAAAAGAAATAGTTGATTATATATATAATACGATAAAGAAAGTTATATCTGGTGCTAATATAAGATATGTTAAATGGGATATGAATAGACAATTATCCGATTTAGGAAGTTATGCATTAGATAAAGAACATCAAGGGGAATTACTCCACAGATATGTTTTAGGTGTATATGATATGATGGATAGATTCACGAAGGATTTTCCAAATATATTGCTTGAAAATTGTTCTGGCGGTGGTGCACGATTTGATCCAGGAATGTTATATTATAGTCCTCAAATTTGGTGTTCAGATGATACTGATGCAATTGAAAGATTAAAAATACAAGAAGGAACATCAATGGTATATCCACTTTCTGCTATAGGAGCTCATGTTAGTGATTGTCCAAATCATACAGTGGGAAGAACTACACCTTTTGAAACTAGAGGTTATGTGGCGTTAGCTGGTACATTTGGTTATGAGCTTGATGTAACTAAAATACCTGAAGAAGATAGAAAAATGATTCCTACACAAGTAGAATTATATCATAAATATAATGATTTGATTAGAAGAGGGGATTATTATAGATTAAATAATTACTCTGAAAATCATGAGTTTGATGCATGGCAAGTAGTATCTAAGGAGAAGGATGAGGTTTTAGTAACTTGTATTCAAGTTTTAGGCAGACCTAACTATCATAGCAGAAGAATAAAATTAAAAGGATTAGATAATGAAAAATTATACGAAAATAAAGAAACCGGGGACGTGTTGTCAGGAGCTGCTTTAATGAATGCAGGTATAAACTTAATAGGTCTTTATGGAGATTTCAAAGGAAAGTTAATATATTATAAAGCAATATAAAAAAGATAGTCTAACATTATTTATTATAGTGTTAGACTATTCAAAATTATCTTCTCTATTTACTTCACGGTTTAGTAGAATTTCATAAAAAGCTTCTAGTCTTAGTAAGTTTGCAAATACACTTAGAATATAACCAGTTTCAAGTTTTTTAAATGAGGGAATAAAGTTATTTTCATCTAAATATTCATTTCTTAGTATTCTAGAATATATTCTTCGTCTAGAAACAACCCACAGGATAGAGTATCCTATTACTACCACAAGTTGTCCAAATAAAGTAACTTCAGCAGAAGTTATATCTATCTCATTATTGGTAATTATGTCATAAATATCAATTTTAGCACCGTAGCAAATTATTAAGTATCCAAGTGCATTTAAAGAGGCACCTAAAATTTCTAATCTTTCTGTCTCTAAATCTAGCTCTCTTATATATTCTTCCATATACTCTTTGAATTCTTCATTGTCCAAGATACCATATAACTCCTTCCAATGTTTCTAAATATTATATGAAAAAATTTGTAGTATTGTTAAATTTAACATTTGAATATATTTTATATTAAATTTCAATATAGATACTTCATACTAATATATTAAGTCAATATTTACAAAGGGAGAGATTTTTATGAAGAAACCAATAGTAGCAGTCACTGCATTATTTGATGATAAAAAAGATAGTATTTGGATGCTACTAGTATATTTAGAAGTGGGGGCTATAACTGATGATGGACTTATAGAAAGTATTTATTTAAAAAATAAAAAATTTGTATTAGGAGTTCAGTGGCATCCAGAACTATTATATAAGGATTTTAAAATTCAATTCTCTATATTTAAAGCTTTTATAGATAGCTGCATATAAATTTACAGAAAAATACTTTCGTTGAATGCAAAACTAACTTCCGTTTTAGAGTAAGCTATTGATATTGCAAGAGTAAGGTCAGTTTTTACACTTAAATTTAGTGGCTAAAAGCTCTAAAATAAGATATAATTTTCATAAGATAATCAATTTTTAGGGTTTTTAAGCATGCTTATTAAGCCTACGGAAATCGGCTTGCAAAACTAAGTTCCGTTTGCTTGATTTTTGCATGATTAAGTTCCGTTGATACTTGCCCTAGATTTTTGATATCTTATTTTTTAAAAAGTGCAGGTTTTAGATGTATTTCATCTGCTGGTATAGGTTTTAATGATAGCTTGTCTAACAATGAATTATCTAATAACATTTGAGCTAGTCTGAATGGTGTATTTCCGTTTAAGCTAGCTCTTGCTGTACTATTAATATGATTCATCATCAAAGTAATATCTTCTTGAGTACGATTGTTTAATGATATTCCTTTAGGTATTATGTACCTTATGTACTCGTGATTCTTTTCTACGTGCGGCTTCTGATAAGAAGCCATGGGATTACAGTAGAAAATTTTGGTCCTCTGATTTCCTTTAGCATCTAATTCTAAATCTTTAGGATTCTTAAATTCAGAACCATTATCTGTTAATATAATAGGGAAATGATTCTTAAATACTTCATGCCCTAATACTTCATATAACTTATCTATAACTTCTTTTACAGCTAGCTCGCTACAACTATCAATTATAAACGCTAGCATTAAGGCACAATTTCTAAAAATAAAAGTTATAAGAACTTTGCCACTTCGTGTGCCGTGAACGGTGTCCATTTCTACTATAGGTATATTTGGATTCTCTTCAGTGAATTTAACAAAATCAACAAATGTTCTTCCAATTCTATAATTAGATTCTTTAATGACAGGAGGTGTAGATTTTTTTCGGGGTTTATACTTAACTTTTCTAGGTAAATCAATATTTCTAGCTGTAAAAGCATTTTTATCAAAATAATTATATAAAGTTCTTTCACAACAATTTATTTCTTTCCTATGATGAGTAAAAATATGAAATAAAGATTGCCCTTTAAAAATTAATGGAGAGATAACATCATCTATATTTTTCAATTCTTTTGAGGTTATATTAAGGCCTTCCCTAGATGATATTAATAGTTCTTTATACTTTGTATCTGCAATTTTAGATTTATAATACTGCTTTTCTGCCGTACACGTAGTAGCAGTGTTACAGCCGTTACAAACATATGGATAGCGATCAAGTTTAAAACATTTCTTAGCTGAAAAATCAGTGCATGCTCTGTAGCAGTTTATGAATCTACATTTCTTACATTGCTTTCCGCAGTTACTATTACATAAGTTTGTCTTAGTGCAACTTCTTCGATGTTGGCACGGTTGTATATCATTTTCCTTTTTCTTACTTACTTTAAGAAATCTATTTCTTTTAATTTCCTTAGATATAGTAGTTGGATCCTTTTTTAATCTTTCGGCAATTTCTTTTAATGGGTAATTTTGATCTAATCCATATTCAATTATAATTCGATCTTCAATCCTAAGGTGCTTTCCCTTGCATAAATTATTGTTTGACATAATTAATCCTCCCAATATGCTAAGGACAAATATCAAATTAATTATATCAAAGACTTTGCAAAACTAACTTCTGTTTAAGTAAAAAAACGGAAGTTACTTTTTCAATTTACAAGAAAAATACTTTTAATAACTTTAAATGGAAATAAAATACTATAAATGGGAAATATAAACATAATGTAAAAATGGTGGTAAATGAAGATAAAGTTAAGAAAGGCAAGTTAAACCTTCACAACAAAGAATACTGATTTTTACTTATATCGGTAATGAGGGTAATATATGATTATTGAATATAAGAATATATGTCTAAGGAGTGTTCTTTGTGGAAATTAGTAATGTTGTCCTGAGTCAGGAAGTATATAGATCTGATGCTGAAAAAATATGTAACTGGCTTAATGACAAGGAAATAATAAGTTTTTTAAATGAAGAAGTAAATGTTCAAAAAAATCTAATGAATACTATAAACAGAATAAATATGCCCATATTGACTCATCTTTTTAATAATAATTGTAGATTTTTTATAATTAAAAATTTATATGGAAGTATTGGCTTTTTAAGACTAGTACCTAAAAAAAATTATGTTGAAATAGTTGTTGCTGTAGGTGAGAAAGAATTCTGGGGTATGGGAATCGGCCATAATGCAGTGGTTGAAGCTTTGAATGTAGCTTTTTTTCAGATGAGAGCTAACTATGTTGTGGCTAAAATCAAAAAGGTAAATGAAAGATCACAAAATTTATTTAAGGGGATTGGATTTATGGAAGTCAGGGAGCTTCCAATGGAGATAGAGTATAAAATTACTATGGAAGCATTTATTAAGATGGTTGCATAATTAGAAAAGATAAAAAAAGTATTGATATTATTAATCAATACTTTTTGTAGTTTTCTATCAAATCATCTAATATCATATTTCCACCTAATTTATAATCATAATCGGAAGTATTATTAATTGATTTAATAAAGCTCCAAGTTGCATTCCAAAGCTTTACGACAAATAAATACCCTGTAAGCTTTTTCTTAAGGGTTACGCTAAAGTAGCCAAAGTAATTCTTTATTAGCTCATCTTTAAGTTTATCTTCTAAAAACCATGATATTGTGGCTAAATCAAAGAAAATATCTCCCATACCTGCAAATTCAAAATCTATGAAATAAGTATAATCATTAGAATATAAAATATTAGAAGTATTTAAGTCGTTATGGCATAGTCCATAATGTACATCTTTTGATAAATCTTTTTCTAATTCTTTCAACTTATTAACTAAAAAATTTATATCATGATTAAATTTATAATTTAAACTAAGTAAAAGATTTATGTTATTATAAATTTCTTCAAAAGGATTAAAAGAATTACTACATTCTAACACATGTAGTTTTTTTAATGTAGAAACTAATTTATTAATAAAAATAGTTGAATTATAAAATTCTGTATTAAATTTTTGGCTTTCAATATATCTACTTAATAAAATTCCACTTTCTTTATCATGAAAAATAATTTCTGGGGAAATATTAAAGAATTTAATAGTATTTAATATTTCATTTTCATAATAAAAATTATTATTATTATCTTTACTAGGAATTCTTAATACAAATTTTGAGCCTGAAAAGCTAATTAGATAATTGGAATTGTTTAAACCACCAAGTTTAGATATAGAAATATTATTAGTATCAAGTGTATTCATATAATCTCCTATAAAAATATTTATTAATTATTATATCAGATAGAAAATGTTAATTTATATAGATTTACTAAAAAATCAGTGAGTTTTTATATTTATCAATTTTGTTATGGATAAAAAATTTAAATTAATATATACTTTTATTTTACTAATAGTTAGAATATGTATTAAAATTATAATTAATAAATTAAAACATAAAAATAGGAGAAATATATGAAAAAGTATAATTTTGAAGCGGAAATAAAAAAACATGAAGGCAAGGACGCAACTTATATAGAGGTTCCTATAGATGTTGAAAAAGAATTTGGAGCAAAAAGAGCTAAGATAAAGGCAAAATTTGATGATGTAGATTATAGAGGTTCCATAGTAAAAATGGGGTTACCATGTTACATGATTGGAATTACTAAGGAGATAAGAAATAAAATTGGAAAAACATATGGTGATATTGTAAGTGTTGAATTAGAAAAAGATGAAGAAGAGAGAACAATAGAATTACCAAAAGAGTTTAAAGAAAAACTTATTAAAAATAATAATGCATACAAATTTTATGAAAGCTTATCTTATTCTCAACAAAGAAAGTATTTTCAATGGATAACTTCAGCTAAAAAAGAAGAAACAAAAATAAAAAGAATGGAAGAAGCCATTAAAAAATTAGAGAAGAACATAAAAATATAAGGCTAAAAAGTACAATATTTATTAGATAATATATATAGTGAAAAAATTATGAAAATAATATATAATCTTCTTATAATAATGGAGGAAGATATAATGGATTTATCAAAGTTTACTGAAAATAAAGGGCTTACAGAGATTGAAATCAAAGTTTTAAATTACATAGTAGATAACATAGATGAAGTAAATAAGTTAGGTGTTAGAGGAATAGCAAAAAACAATTTTACATCAACATCTACAGTAATGAGGCTTTCAAAGAAGTTGGGATATTCTGGATTTCTAGAAATGCAGTATAATTTAGCTGCTCTTAAGAAAAGTAAGTCAGGGGATACCATAGATGAGAGAGGTTTTGTTGATAGCTTAAATATGGATAATCTTTTGCAAGGAAATAGTAGTGAGAGCATTGACAGATTTGTTGATATCTTATTTAGTGAAGATAATAAGTTTATTTTTATATATGCAAATGGATTTTCAGGTATAGTAGCAGAATATATAAATAAGAAGCTTTTAGTAATGGGTAAAAGATGTATATTATCAAATGGAACAGATTCAATAGGTGTTTTTGAAAATAATTTAGATTATATAAGTTCAATTATAGTTATATCAAAGTCTGGTGAAACCCCAATGGTTTTAAATAAGGTTAAAACAGCAAAGGATTATGGAATAGAAGTAATTTCATTTACTAACGAAAGAGAAAATAGTATAAGTAAGTTGGCAGATATAAGCTTTAAAATTGATGACCCAAACAAGTTAGACGATAGAAACCTAATGCCAAATACATTTTTCCCAAAAGTATTAGTGCTTATTGAGTTATTAATATATGAATATTATAAACGAAAAAAAGATATATCTAAGTAACGTGTTATCTAATTGAGTAACACGTTTTTTTGAGCTCAAAATATATATACAGAAAGTAGATAGCTGACTATAATGGAAAATGTAAATGGTTTCTGAAAAGAGTAATGGAGGGAGAATAAGAATGAAAGAAAAGATAATGAGTAAATTACAAGACTTTTCTAAGGGGATGTTTGTACCGGTTTTGATATTACCAATTGCAGGTATAATAATTGCTATAGGTAATATATTAACAAACGCTAGATTAGCAGAATACTTACCATTCTTAAAGAATGATATTGTATATGGACTGGGTAAAATGCTATCAGGCTCACTAGTTTCAATATTAACTAACTTAGGTATTATATTTTGTGTAGGTTTAGCAGTGGGTCTTGCTAAGAAGAAAAAAGCTGAAGCTGGATTTACTTCACTTTTAGTATTCTTGATATTTATAAATGCAATGAATATATTCTTAACTTTAAGTGAAAAGTTAGTACCAGCAGATGCTTTAAGAGGAAGTGGACAAACAACTGTATTAGGTGTTCAAATACTTGATATGGGTGTTTTTTTAGGAATTATACTAGGTATAGTAGTTGCTTATATTCATAATAAATTCTGTGAAAAAGAATTTGAAGGAGCTTTTCAAATCTATGGTGGTTCTAGATTAGTATTTATAATATTAATACCAGTTACTGTTGGTATAGCAATACTATTCAGCTATGTATGGCCACCAGTACAAAATGTAATTAACAATCTTGGTGAATTTATTCAAGGTTCAGGGAATTTTGGTATATTCACATACGGAGCATTAGAAAGACTATTAATCCCAACAGGATTACATCACTTAGTTTATACACCATTCTTATATAGTTCTTTAGGTGGAGTAGCTGAAATTGGAGGACAAGTTTTTGAAGGTGCTAGAAACATTTATTTTGCAGAAATGGCTGATCCAACTATAGCTAAACTTTCAGCAACAGTAATTTGGGATGCTAGAGGACTTTCTAAGATGTTTGGATTAATAGGTGCATGTTTAGCTATGTATCACACAGCATTACCACAAAATAAAACTAAGATAAAGGCTATATTAATACCAGCTGCTGTAACATCGATATTAGCAGGTGTTACAGAACCAATCGAATTCTCATTTATGTTTGCAGCACCAGTATTATTCGTAATCCATGCTTTATTAAGTGGTTTAGGTATGGTTGTATTAAATGTACTAGGAGTTACAGCTATAGGTCCAAATGGATTAATAGACTTCTTATTATATAACTTACCACTAGGAATAGAAAAGACCGGTTGGCCAATGTATATATTAATTGGATTAGGGCAATTTGTAGTTTATTATGTAATATTCAGATTTGTTATAACTAAGTTTAAATTAAGAACTCCAGGAAGAGAAGAAGATGGAGATACTAAGCTTTATACTAAGAATGATTATAAAGAAAAAGTAGCAGCAAAAGGTGGTAATGGTGAAATTGGATTCGCACCAATTATTGTAGAAGCTTTAGGTGGAGTAGATAATATTGTTAAGGTAGATAATTGCTTTACGAGATTAAGATTAATATTAAAAGATTCCTCATTAGTTAATGAAGCTGTGTTGAAAAATGAAACACAAGCAAATGGAGTAGTAATTAAAGGAGAGAATGTTCAAGTAATCTATGGATTAAAGGTTACTGGGGTTAGAAAGAGCGTTGATGAATTCCTTGGAATAGAAGCTAATTAATAAAATAGGGGTGACTATTCGTCACTCCTATTTTCCTTTATCTTCTATTAGTTTTTCAAGTTTATTTAACCTAATTTGAATTTCTTTAAAGTGTAAAGATAATTTTTATTCTTGATTTTTTAATCGATTAGGAATATAGAAAAGAACGTTGAATATAAACAAACATATTAATAATAAAATGATTATAATTTCCAATATAAAATCCTCCAAGTATAGAGTTGTTTATTAAAGTATAACATAATAAGTTTATGAAAATAAAAGTAAGAAAAAAGTGAAAATATAGGCGTATTTAAGGAACAGGTTACAACCTAGGGTAACAAGTTTTTTTGGTTACCGAAATTGTTTACCATGGTATTTTACTGTTTTATAATGTGCTTATAAGTAATAAAAACAACAAAATTTAAAATATATAATAAGCTAATTTTTATATATGTTAATAATGAAAGGTGGTAGGCAATATGGATAATAGAAAATTTTCTATAGTAATAGCAGGAGGAGGAAGTACATTTACACCAGGAATAGTAATGATGCTTTTAGATAATGCACATCGTTTTCCATTACGTAAATTAAAGTTATATGATAATGATAAGGGGCGTCAAGAAGTAATTGGGAAAGCTCTTGAAATATTATTAAAAGAAAGTTACCCAGAAGTAGAATTTTCATATACAACAGATCCAGAAGAAGCATTTACAGATGTAGATTTCTGTATGGCTCACATTAGAGTTGGAAAATATGAAATGCGTGAAAAGGATGAAAAAATCCCTCTAAAGCATGGAGTTGTTGGACAAGAAACTTGTGGACCAGGAGGAATTGCTTATGGAATGCGTTCTATAGGTGGAATGTTAGAATTAATAGATATGATGGAAAAGTATTCTCCTAACTGTTGGATGCTAAATTATTCAAACCCAGCAGCAATAGTAGCAGAAGCATGTCGTGTATTAAAGCCAAATTCAAAAGTATTAAATATTTGTGATATGCCTGTAGGAACATTACGTCGTATGTCTCAAATAGTTGGATTAACACCAGCAGATTTAGAAGTTAACTACTTTGGATTAAATCACTTTGGTTGGTGGACAAGTGTTAGAGATAAACAAGGAAATGACTTAATGCCAAAACTGAGAGAATATGTATCTGAAAATGGTTATTTAAATCAAATAGAAGTAGATACACAACATACAGAACCAAGCTGGCAAGAAACACATAAGAAGGCTAAAGACTTAATAGCTTTAGATCCAAAGTTCTTACCAAACACATACTTAAAATATTATTTATATCCAGATTACGTAGTAGAACATTCTAATAAAGATTATACTAGAGCAAATGAAGTAATGAATGGAAGAGAAAAGCATGTGTTTGAAGCAGCTAGAAATATAATAAAGGCTGGAACTGCTAAAGGCAGTGAATTCCATATAGATGCCCATGCAACATTTATAGTTGATTTAGCAAGAGCAATTGCATACAATACTCATGAAAGAATGTTATGTATAGTTGAAAATAAAGGAGCTATTGAAAACTTTGATCCAACTGCTATGGTAGAAGTTCCATGTATAGTTGGTAGCAATGGACCAGAACCTTTAGTTCAAGGAAGCATTCCAAGATTTGAAAAAGGATTAATGGAACAACAAGTAGCAGTAGAAAAATTAGTAGTTGAAGCATGGATAGAAGGAAGTTATCAAAAATTATGGCAAGCATTAACTTTATCTAAGACAGTTCCAAGTGCAAAAGTTGCTAAGGAAATTTTAGATGATTTAATTGAAGCAAATAAGGGATATTGGCCAGAATTAAAATAGAGAAATAATTATATGATGATAGCTCGGAGTATGGATTGCCATTATCCGAGCTATGTTTTAATAATTATTAAGATAGGAGAGGGTATAATGATTAGTCAAGAAATAAGAAAAATAGCTCCAGAAATGGATCCTCTACGTAGAGGAATGGGATGGTCTGTAGAAGACTTATCTAAGCCTCAAATAATAATTGAAAGTACATTTGGGGACAGTCATCCAGGAAGTGCCCATCTTTTAAAATTTGCAAATAATGCAGTTTTAGGAGTAAATGAAAAAGGGGGAAAGGCAGCAAGATATTTTGCAACTGATATATGTGATGGAATGGCTCAAGGTCATGATGGAATTAATTATTCATTAGCATCTAGAGATACTATTGCATCACTTATAGAAATACATGCTAATGCAACACCTTTTGATGGAGGAGTTTTTATATCAAGTTGTGATAAAGCAGTTCCATCACATTTAATGGCTATTGGAAGAATAAATATACCAGCTATTATAGTTACTGGTGGTGTAATGGAAGCTGGCCCTAACCTATTAACTTTAGAACAGATTGGAGCTTATAGCGCTATGCAAAAACGTGGTGAGATTTCTGAAGAAGAATTAACTTACTACAAACATAATGCATGTCCATCATGTGGATCTTGTTCATTTATGGGGACAGCGGCAACTATGCAAGTTATGGCTGAGGCTCTTGGATTAATGTTACCAGGAAGTGCTTTAATGCCAGCAACTTGCAAAGATTTAGAGGATGTAGCTATTGAAGCAGGAAAGCAAATTATAGAACTTGCGAAGAAAAACTTAAAGGCGAGAGATATTGTAAGTAAAAAGTCCTTTGAAAATGCAATAGTAATTCATGCAGCAATTTCAGGTTCAAGTAATTCATTATTGCACATTCCTGCTATAGCACGTGAATTTGGAATTGAGATAGATGAAGAAACTTTTGATAGAATTCATAGATTTGCACCATATCTATTAAATATAAGACCGGCAGGAAAGTGGCCAGCAGAATATTTCTATTATGCAGGTGGTGTACCAGCAATAATGGAGGAGGTTAAGGATTTACTTCATTTAGATGTAATGACTGTCACTGGAAAGACTTTAGGAGAAAACTTAGAGGATTTAAGAAGAAATGGTTTTTATGAAAAATGTGATAAATACTTAGCAAAGGTTGGTTTAAAAAGAGAAGATGTAATTAAACCATATAGCAATCCAATTGGGAAAAATGGAGCAATTGCGATATTAAAGGGTAATATAGCGCCTGATGGAGCAGTAGTTAAGCATTCTGCAGTACCAAAAGAAATGCATAAGGCAATCTTAAAAGCCAGACCTTTTGATAGTGAGGAAGAAGCAATAGAAGCTATACTTTCTAAGAAAATTAAACCTGGCGATGCAGTATTCATAAGATATGAAGGCCCTAAGGGTAGTGGAATGCCCGAGATGTTCTATACAACAGAAGCAATTTCATCGGATAAGGATTTATCAGCAAGTATTGCATTAATTACTGATGGAAGATTTTCAGGAGCATCAAAGGGACCAGCTATAGGACATGTCTCACCAGAAGCAGCAGTTGGTGGGCCAATAGCATTAGTTGAAGAAAATGATTTGATAGAAATAGATATAGAAAATAGAATTCTTCAGATAGTTGGGGTTAATGCAGAAAGAGTGAATCTTGATGAAGTAGATAAGGTTTTAGAAAATCGTAAAAGGCTATGGAAACCAAGAAAAAATAAATATGAATCAGGAATTTTAAAGGTATTTTCAGATAGAGCCGTATCACCTATGAAGGGTGGATATATGGAATAAAATATAAAACATAAAACATATGGAGGATTACTAATGTTTAAGATGAAAGTATTAAATGCCTTAAATAAATGTGGAGTAGTTGCAGTAGTTCGTGGTACTACCAAAGAAATAGGAATAAAAATATCAGAAAGTTGTATTAAAGGAAATGTAAAGGCTATAGAAGTAACTTATACAAATAAATTTGCAAATGAGATAATTAGAGAACTTTCAGAAAAATATTCAAGAGTAGAAGATGTTGTAATTGGAGCTGGAACTGTATTAGATTCTGAAACTGCAAGGATGGCTATATTAGCTGGAGCTGAATATATAGTTTCACCATCTTTTAATGAAGATACAGCAATACTTTGTAATAGATATAATGTTCCATATATACCAGGGGTTATGACTATAAATGAAATAGTTAAAGCTTATGAAAGTGGAGTAGATGTAGTTAAGTTATTCCCAGGAAATGCTTTTGGACAAGGTTATATATCCTCTGTTAAGGGTCCTATTCCACATGTAACTATAATGATTACTGGTGGAGTAAATATAAATAATATAGATACTTGGGTAAATTCAGGAGCATCACTAGTTGGCATAGGCGGAGAATTAAATAAATTAGGCGAAGAAGGAAGATATGATGAGATAGTATCTACTTGTCAAGAATATATAGAAAAGTTTAATGAAGCAAGGAGTAAATAATTATGAAAGTTGCTGCATTTGGAGAAGTATTACTTAGATTAGCTACTAAAAAAGGTGTTTTAATCTCAAATACTGGTGAATTAAATGTTAATTATGGTGGGGGAGAAACTAATGTCTTAGTAGCATTGTCTAACTTTGGAGTGGAAACTAGAATGATAAGCAAAATTTCTGAAGATGGCTTTGGAGATGGAATGTTATCTTATTTAAGATCAAAAGCTATAGATACAACATATATTTCTAGAGGAGAAGGTAGAACCCCAATATATTTCTTAGAGGTTGGTAGTGGAAATAGAAATTCTAAAGTTATATATGATAGGAAAAATTCAGCCTTTTCATCAATATCAGAAGATGATTTAATAATTGAAAAAGCATTAAAAGATATTGATATATTTCATTTTTCAGGGATTACATTAGCAATATCTGATGAAGTTAGAAAACTCACATTTAAAATATTAGAATATTGTAGGGAAAATAATATTTTAGTAAGTTATGATTCAAATTATAGAGCTAAAATGTGGAGCTTAGAAAAAGCTAGTAAGTTTACCAAAAAAGTTTTACCCTATGTAAATATCTTATCAGCAGGTATACTTGATGCTGAAAATATATTAAATATGAATTGTAATATAGAAGACAAGTACCAAAAGATAAATTATTATTATGATAAAATAACTAAAGATTATCCTAATATAAAACATATTTTTTCTTCATTTAGAGAAATTAAATCAGCTTCAGTAAATACATTACAATGCAATTACTATACAAATAATAAATTATATTTATCTAAAATACATGAAATTGATGATATAGTAGATAGAGTTGGTGGTGGAGATGCATTGACATCAGGAATACTTTATGGAATCCTTAGAAAAAAATCACCAGAATATATAAGCGAATTTGCAGTGATTGCTTCAGTATTAAAACATAGTATTTATGGGGATGCAAATTTGGTTACTAGGGAAGAAGTGGAAAATCAAGTAAACTATGGTGTGGGTAAAATATCAAGATAAATAAAAAACTAAATAAAAAAGTAGGAGTAAAAATCCATAGTATAAAATGCTATGGATTTTTCTTTTGCAATTTTAGAAATTATTCTAAAATATTCAGAATGTATTGTATAATAATTATTATATTTATAAATTAGGAGAGATTAAAATGATATTAAGAAATTCAACCAAAGAGGATTTAAATAATATAATGGACATAATCAATGAAGGCAAGGAATTCCTAAAGAATAATAATGTAGACCAATGGCAAAATGGATATCCTAATGAAGAAGCTTTATTAAATGATATAAGTAGAAGTGAAAGTTATGTATTAGAATATAATAGAAAAATTATAGGGACTTTAGCACTTTCTTTTAATGGAGAAAAAACTTATGATAAGATTTATGAAGGTAAATGGTTATCAGAAAATAAATATGCTGTTATACATAGAATAGCTGTGGCTAAAGTAGAAGGAATAAAAAATATAGGTACTGAATTATTAAAAAGATCTGAAGATATATGTAGAGCTAGAGAGATAAATAATATAAAAATAGATACTCATGAAGATAATCTATCAATGCAAAAATTATTACAAAAAAACAACTATAGATATTGTGGAATTATTTATTTAGTAGATGGAAGTAAAAGAATAGCTTTTGAAAAAGAACTTTAATAAATTTATATAAATATGAAAATATTGTTTTTTGGATGGTGGAATAAAATGTTAAATAAAATATTAGCACAAAAAATTGTTGATAAAATGATGGATATTATTCCTTACAATGTTAATATAATGGACAAGAATGGGGTAATAATAGGAAGTGGTGATGAGGATAGAATAGGGCAACTACACTTAGGAGCAGTTGAATCACTTAGATTAAAGAAAGGTACAGAAGTGAGCAAGGAAAGTAAAGGGGTAAAGCCTGGAGTAAATATTCCAATAACCTTTAATAGTAGAATAATTGGAGTTATAGGAATTACAGGAGATCCAAAAAAGGTGAGGTCCTTTGGTGAAATTGTAAGAGTTACTGCTGAATTACTAATTAATCAAGAGTATAGTATACAGAAATATATAGTGAAGAATCAAATTAAAGAAGAATATTTATATGAATGGCTTCATAGAAAAGAGCCTTATGATAAGGAATTTATTGAAAGAGGAATTGAAGTAGAAATAAATGTTGAACTAAGCAAAACTATAGTTATAATAGAATATAAAAAAAGTAAGGATGATATTCTAAGAAGAAATATAAAACTATTTATAAAGAAAAATGAGTATGTGATTTATACAAATTTTAATAGATTAGTACTTATTCTTAGTACTAAATTAGATATTACAAAACAAAGAATAACAGAATTAATTAATGAAAATACAGAAGAAATAGTAAAAGTAATATACGATAATATAGAGAATGTATTATCTATATCCTTCTACAAACTTTTAAATTCAATAACTATAGCGAACAAATTAAATATAACAGACAAAGTTATTCTACAAAAGGATATAAAATTTTTATCAGAAATAGATAAAATGGTTCAAAACATAAACAATAAAGAAATGATTGAAAAAATGAAAAACTATGGTGGTGATATTTTAGAAACATTTATTGCTTTTGTGGAGTCTGATTATGAAAGACAAATCACATATAAAAAATTACATATACATAGAAATACTTTAGCATATAGAATAAGTAAAATAGAAGAATTGACAGGATTAAAATTTAATAAGGCAATAGATTGTTATAGACTAACTAATGCATATATTTACTATAAAGTCATTTATTCAAATGCACAATAGAAAAGTTGTAAATTTGTGTTTATGAACGATGTAATCATTTACTATTGAGAGTATTATATGGTTGTGTTCATAAAATATGGAAGGGGAGATATAATGGATATAACAGTTACTGCCTTAGGGGCAATTGTTGCTTTAATTGTAGCAATTACATTAATAATTAAAAAAGTTCATCCTGCATACAGTTTAATAATTGGTGCTGTAATAGGTGGATTAGTTGGAGGAGCATCTATTGTTGATACAGTAACATTAATGATTACTGGAGCTAAAGGAATGATGCCAGCAATTTTAAGAATTATAACCGCAGGTATTTTAGCAGGAGTTTTAATTCAATCAGGAGCAGCAGCTAAAATAGCTGAAACAATAGTGGACAAGATAGGAGAGTCAAAAGCATTAATAGCATTAGCTATTGCAACAATGGTATTAACAATGGTAGGTGTATTTATAGACGTTGCTGTAATTACAGTTTCACCTATAGCGCTAGCCATAGCAAAAAGAGTTAAATTAAGTAGAACAGCAATATTATTAGCTATGATTGGTGGTGGTAAGGCAGGAAATATTATGTCACCTAATCCTAATGCAATTGCAGCTGCTGATAATATGGGAGTTTCTCTTACTAGCGTTATGATAGCAGGAATAGTACCAGCCATATTTGGATTAATAGTAACTTGTATAATAACACAAAAGATTAAAAATAAAGGTACAGCTGTAGAGGTAGAAGAAACATTAGAAAAAACTGAAGAAATGCCAAGCTTTTTAGCTTCAATAGTTGGACCAATAGTTGCTATATTATTATTAATGTTAAGACCAATAGCAAAGATAGAAATTGATCCGTTAATAGCACTACCATTAGGTGGACTAGCAGGTGCATTAGCAATGGGGAAAATTAAAAATATAAATGAATATGCAACACTAGGAATAGGAAAAATGAGTGGAGTAGCAATATTACTAATAGGTACAGGAACTTTAGCAGGAATTATATCTAATTCAGGATTAAAGGACGTAATAATAAGTGGAATAAATGTATTAGGTTTGCCAAGCTTTGCATTAGCACCAGTTTCAGGAATATTAATGTCTGCAGCAACGGCATCAACAACTTCAGGAACAGCAGTAGCAACTTCAGTATTTGGTAGCACTATACTAGAATTAGGTATACCAGCATTAGGAACAGCTGCTATGATACATGCAGGTGCAACAGTTTTAGATCATTTACCACACGGAAGCTTTTTCCATGCAACAGGTGGTAGTGTAAATATGAGTATGGGAGAAAGATTAAAACTTATACCTTATGAATCTATAATCGGATTGACAATGGCAATAGTTTCTTCAATAATATTTGGTATAATATTATAATTATATGATTGGATGGAGATGAATTACATGAAGTTTATATTAGCGCCAGATTCATTTAAAGAAAGTATGACATCAAAAGATGCTTGTAATGCAATGGAAAGAGGAATAAAGAAGGTAATAAAAGATGCTATATGTATAAAGGTTCCAATGGCAGATGGAGGAGAAGGCACTGTTGAAGCCTTAGTTGAATCTACTGGAGGAATAATTGTTAATACATTAGTTACACATCCTCTTGGAGATAAAAAGATAAAGGCTGAATATGGTTTATTAGGAAATGGAGAAAAAGCTATAATTGAAATGGCAAGTGCAAGTGGCATTCATCTTGTGGAAAGAGAAAAGAGAAATCCTTTAATTACAACTACATATGGTACTGGTGAATTAATACTAGATGCTATAAATAGAGGTGTAAAACATATAATTATTGGAATTGGAGGAAGTGCTACTAATGATGGAGGAGCTGGTATGCTTCAAGCATTAGGCTGTCATTTATTAGATAAAGAAGGTAATGAACTTCCATTTGGAGGAGCAGCTTTAATTAATTTAAATAATATAGATTTAACTGGTTTTGATAGTAGGTTAAAGGAAGTAACATTTGAAGTCGCTTGTGATGTAACAAATCCGCTTATTGGAGAAAAAGGTGCTTCAAGAATATTTGGTCCACAAAAAGGTGCTACAGAAGAAATGGTATTAGAATTAGACAAGGCTTTAAGTAACTATGCAGAGATTATTAAAAGAGAATTCAAAGTTGATGTAGCTAATGTGGAAGGTGCAGGAGCAGCAGGAGGCCTTGGAGCAGCTTTGCTTACATTTCTTAATGGAGAATTAAAAAGAGGTATAGATTTAATAATAAAGCATACTGACTTAGAAAATAAGATACAGGGAGCAGATTTCGTATTTACTGGAGAAGGGGCAATAGATAATCAAACTATCTTTGGCAAAACTCCAATGGGAGTAGCAGCTATAGCTAAAAAGCATAATGTAAAAACAATAGCCTTTGCAGGTAAGGTTGGAGATGGAGTAGAGAATCTTTATGATATAGGAATAAACTCAATCTTTGGAATTATGAGAGGGGTATGTTCTCTAGATGAAGCTCTTAAAAATGGAGAAATTAACCTTGAGAAAACTGTAGAAAATGTAGTTAGAACTTTAATTTTATAATTATAAGAAAAAAGTACAATGTTTATTATTAATATTGTGCTTTTTTATTTTATTAAATAAAAAAACGTACTTATAAAGATATACAATTAAATTTATGGCAATTATTGTAGATTTTTATATTAATTTATGATAAAATATTGTGATAATTAGAATGGATATTTAAGAAAGATGAAATACTAATATTTAGAGAGTATTTCATTTTTATTTATATATAAGACTTTAAAGAAAGGAAGTGTAAATTGCAGCAATGAAATTAATACTAAAATATATGAAAAATTATAAATTAATACTTGCTTTAAATATTATATCAATATTTGGCTTTGCTTTAGTAGAACTTGGAATACCTACTATTATGGCTAAAGTAATCGATATTGGAATTATTAACAATGATATTCCTTATATTAAAAGAATGGGACTTATAATAGTAGTTATTTCCATAGTAGGAGTACTTGGAACTATACTTTTAGGCTATTGTTCATCTAAGATATCAACAGGAATTACTAGAGATATGAGAAATGATATTTTTAAAAAAGCACAAGAGTTTTCTCATACAGAATATGATAAGTTTGGTGTATCTTCAATGATAACAAGAACTACTAATGATGCTTTTGTATTATTACAATTTACAAATACATTATTAAGAACAGCTTTACTTACACCTGTTATGTTTACAGTTAGTTTAGTAATGATATTAAAAACTAGTCCATCACTTTCATTAGTACTAGCAGCAGTAATACCACTTATAATATTAGGTGTATTTGTAATAGCAAAAACTTCAGAACCTTTATCTGAAACCTTACAAAAGAGATTGGATAAACTAAACAGGATATCAAGAGAAAATCTAACTGGAATAAGAGTAATTAGGGCCTTTGGGAATGACAAGCATGAAGATGAAAGGTTTAATGCAACTAATGAACTTTATGCAGATGTATCAAAAAAGTTAAACAAGCTTATGGCAATTTCTCAGCCAATGTTTTTCTTTTTACTTAATATAGCTATTATAGTTATATTTTGGGTATCAAGTAAAATGATAAATGTAGGCACACTTCAAGTTGGTCAACTAGTTGCATTTATTGAATATCTTTTCCATGCAATGTTTTCAATAATGTTATTTTCTTTAGTATTTGTAATGTATCCAAGAGCTCAAGTCTCAGCAAATAGAATTATGGAAATTCTAAATGAAGAGCCAATAATAAAAAGCCCTGAAAATGGAATTAAAGAAACTGATGTTAAAGGATTAATAGAATTTGATAATGTATCCTTTACTTATCCAAATGGAGAAGAAGCAGTACTTAAGAATATTTCTTTTAAAGCAAAAAAAGGTGAAACTATTGCCTTTATTGGAAGTACTGGTAGTGGAAAAAGTACATTAATAAATTTAATACCAAGATTTTATGATGTTACAGAAGGTAGTATAAAAATAGATGGTATAGATATAAGAAATTATGATTTAGGAGCATTACGTAAGAAAATAGGATTTATTCCTCAAAAGACACTTTTATTTACAGGAAGTATAGCAAGTAATATAAGATTCGGTAAGAAAAATGCAGAAACTGGTGAAGTAGAATACTCTGCTAAAGTTGCTCAAGCTTATGATTTTATTTCACGTAAGCCAAAAAAGTTTGAGGAGCAAATAAGTGAAGGTGGCTCTAATGTATCTGGAGGACAAAAACAAAGATTATCTATTGCCAGAGCAATTGTTAGAAAACCAGAAATATATATATTTGATGATAGTTTTTCAGCTCTTGATTTTAAAACAGATGCTATTTTAAGAAAAAGACTTAAGTCTGAAACAAAGGATTCAATTGTATTAATAGTTGCACAAAGAATTGGTTCAATTATGGATGCAGATAAGATTATAGTTTTAAATGAAGGTGAAGTAGTTGGTATTGGAAAGCACAAGGAACTTCTAAAGAATTGTGAAATATATCATGAAATAGCTTTGTCACAACTTACAGAGGAGGAATTAGCATAATGAATAAATTTAGAATAGTTGTAAAAAAGATTTCTCCTTTTGTCAGTAAGTATAAGTGGTCTTTCTTTGGTGCTATATTATTTATAATTTCAGCAGCAGTTTTTACAGCAATTGCACCAAGAACAGAAGGCCTTATAATAACAAGATTAACAATAGATTTTGCTGATATTATAAAAGGTGTTACAGGTGCTTCTGTTAACTTTAATTATATTATAAAAGTTCTAATTGTATTATTTTTAGTATATTTAAGTAGTGCAGCTTCTACATTTATAGCAAGCTTTTTATTAACTAATGCTATTCAAAATACTATGAGAGATATTAGAAGGGCAGTTAAAAATAAAATAAGTAGGCTTCCTATAAGATATTTTGATTCACATAGCTATGGAGATGTATTAAGTAGGATTACCAATGATGTTGATACAATATCAAATGCATTACAACAAAGCTTTGTTCAAGTAGTAAATGCTATTTTATCAGTAGCTTTAGCACTTATAATGATGTATTCAATAAATGTAAAACTAGCACTTTTAGCCACTTTAATAATTCCTTTAAGTTTAATAATAACAAAAATAATAGTAAATAAATCACAAAATCTATTTAATAAGCAACAGGAAGCTTTAGGTAAGCTTAATGGGAGAGTACAAGAATTATATACAGGTTTTAATGAAATAAAGCTATATGGGAAGGAAAATGATGCTTTAAAGGATTTTATGGAAGCTAATGAAGACCTGCGTGCAATGGGATTTAAGGCTCAATTTATATCAAGTATAATGTCTCCTTTAGTAAGCCTTGTTAGTTATTTAGGAATAGCAGTTGTAGGTATTACAGGAGCTATTATTTCACTTTCAGGAGGAATTACTGTAGGTAATTTACAAGCGTTTATACGTTATATATGGCAAATAAATCAACCATTATCTCAAGTAACTCAATTATCATCTGCCATACAATCAGCTTTTGCATCAGCACATAGAGTTTTTGAATTCTTAGATGAAGAGGAAGATATAATTGATAAAGAAAATTCTATAAAGATTAATAATCCTAAAGGAAATGTAAGCTTTGAACATGTAAGGTTTGGATATAGTGATGATAAAATACTTATAGAAGATTTAAGTGCAGAAGTGAAAAGTGGTCAAATGGTAGCTATTGTTGGACCAACTGGAGCAGGAAAAACAACTTTAATTAATCTTCTAATGAGATTTTACGAGATTAAAGGTGGCTCTATAAAGATTGATGGCGTTGATATAAGAGATATGAAACGTGAAGATTTACGAGAAATCTTTGGAATGGTGCTTCAAGATACTTGGTTATTTAATGGAACTATTTATGATAATATTGAATATGGTAGATTTGGAGCAAGCAAAGAAGAAATAATTGAAGCTGCAAAAATTGCAAATGTACATCATTTTATAAAAACCTTACCTGATGGATATAATATGTTCTTAAATGAAGAAGCTTCTAACATATCTCAAGGTGAAAAACAACTTTTAACAATTGCTAGGGCTATTCTTAAAGATCCAGCAATATTAATTCTAGATGAAGCCACAAGTTCAGTAGATACTAGATTAGAATTATTACTTCAAAAAGCAATGAGAAATATAATGAAAGGTAGAACTAGTTTTGTTATTGCTCATAGACTTTCAACTATAAGAAGCGCAGATCTAATCTTAGTAATAAATGATGGGAATATTATAGAGCAAGGAACTCATGAAGAGCTAATGAAGCAAGGTGGTTTTTATGAAAATCTTTATAATAGCCAATTTGCTAATAAGGAAGAAGTAAATTAAATATTTTTAAAATAGTACCTCACTGATAAAAAGTTCATAGATTGTAATATAACGATGTCTTTAAGGTGGGGTATTTTTTTGTCTAAGAAAAAACATAGAAAAAAAAAGGGAAGAGGGGCAACGGATCTTTTTGGGGGAAGAAGGATAGAAATAAGAATAGATTCAACTACAACAACAGATGAAGAAAGTGAACCTGTTATAGAAGAAGTAGAAGAGGGTGCTACCACTGAAACACCTACTAGAGAAGAATTATTTGAGGAACTAGGAATTATAAATTTAAGCATAGATTTAGTAACTATAATAGTCATTGCAACAATTTTAAATTTGTATTATGTGCATAGTTTAAAAGCACAAATATTAGATGAATTATTTAATACAAATTGTAAAGAAAATTTTATAGACACCACAGATTTTCCAATAATAACCAATACCATGTTTTTATTTACAACAGGAATGTTTTTAATTTTAAACTATACTATATTACAAGAAAATAAGTGTAAACATAAAAATGATTTTAATAATAAAGAAGTAGTGTCTAGCTATAAATCATTTTTAGCTACCTTATTTACTTTCCTTGCAGTAATAACAAGTAGGGATAATTTAGAACTTTAAAAAGAACCATAAATGATATGAATTTATGGTTCTTTTTATTAAAATTTCTTTAGTTGTTTTGTAATGTAGCCACCTTTATATTGAGTAGGTTCATATGAAACAATAAAAGCATTTTTTTCTATAGATTGAATTAAAGAAATAACTTCAGTTTCTCTACTTCTATGAGAAACTATTTCAAGTTTATATCTCTTTTCTTTATTTATTCCTTCTCCTTCATAGAGAGTAACACCAAATTTTAATTCTCTTAGCTTATTGACAAGCTCTTCATTATATTTTGTTAAATTCACATGAACTGATCTATATCCAATTGCCAGTTTCTCTTCAATTCTTCCACCTATATATATTCCTATTCCATAACCAAGGATATAGGAACCTATGTTTAAAAAGTTCTTTAAGTCAGAAAATACTATACCTAAGCTTACTATGTAAATAATTGCTTCTAAAAAAGCAAATAGTGATGCTTGAATTTTTTTACCTTTAACAACAAAGGTAGTTCTTAAGGTAAGAAGTGGAACATAAACTAACTGTAATAAAAATATGGTTAATGCATCTATCAAAAAAATCACTCCTTTTTTAGTTATTATAGATTAATTAGTTTAAATTTTCATATAAGGAAAACTTAATTATATAAAGCAATAAACAGAATATAGGGGAATAATATACATAATATATAATTTTGGACAATTTATATCCATAATTTCATTTGATTAACATAAAAAAGCATAGCAATATTAAGTTGCTACACTTTTTTATCTTAAATATCTCTTTGAATTATGAGTTTATCCAATCAACAACTCCAGGAGTCAATGATGCTACATCATCCTTAGCGACCTTAGTTACAAAAAGTAAATCACCAGCTTCTAAGAAAGCTTGTATCTTTTCAGCAATTTCCTTTGCAGAAGAGGTAGTTTTAACTAAATAACTATCAGGCATAAAGTTAGCCCATGCTCCAAGAGATTTTATAGTTGCAATAATATCATAATCATCACGATGATGATGATGATCATGATTGTGATCGTGATCATGTCCTTCGCATCCACAAGTATGACTATCTTCATTTAAATAAAAAGTTATAGCATATGTTTCCATAAATACCTCCTAAAAATATATTTTTAATAATTATAATATATTTTTAAAATAAAAGATATTAATTATTACTAAAAAGAATAAATATTCAGTAAATATATGCAAAAAAATAGATAAAAATAATATTTAGGTATAATATAGAAGCTAAGGCATAAGGAGGATAATATGAATAAATTAGAAGAAATATTAAAATACAATAAAAACTTTGTAGAAGATAAAGATTATGAAATATACAGAACATCAAAAGAACCAGATAAAAAAATCCTTATATTATCTTGTATGGATACTAGATTAACAGATTTATTGCCAAAAGCTTTAAATATTAAAAATGGAGATGTTAAAATAGTTAAGAATGCAGGTGCATCAATAATGCATCCTTTTGGAAGCGTTATTAGAAGTATTGTGGTAGCGGTATATGAGTTTAATGTTGATGAAATATTAGTCATTGGCCATCATGGATGTGGAATGTGTAATTTAGATACAAAGGATTTAATTAATAGGATTATAGATATAGGAATACCTATTGATACTATTGAAACCCTTGAAAATGGAGGAATAGATATTAATAAATGGCTTCATGGATTTGATTCAGTAGAGAAGTCCATTGAAGATAGCGTTAATTTAATAAAAAAACATCCTTTAATTCCTAAAGATATATTTGTACATGGTCTAGTTATTGATCCAGAGACAGGAAAATTAGATTTAGTTGTTAATGGATATAAATAAATTGCAAAGCAATTTATTTATATTCATTAGCTTAAATATTTGTTTATAAAGTTTTCTATTGTTGACCAATACAAATCAGGGTCTACTTTTGATGCCTTAGCATGCCCTGCTCCATGTATTGTTAATTTTTCTTTTTCACAATTAGCTGCATTATAGAGTTCATCCATCATTCTATAAGGAACAAAATCATCTTTATCTCCATGTATGAATAGTATAGGAGTCTTGGATTTCCTAACTTGTTTTAAAGCTGAAGCTTGTTTTAGACCATATCCAGCCTTAAATCTTGCTACTAAGGAAGAAGCATTCATTACAGGAAAATTAGGCAATGAAAATATAGTCTTAAGTTGATGAGAAAACTGTTCCCAAACAGATGTATAAGCACAATCAGAAATTATAGCTTTTACGTTATTAGGAAGTATTTCACCAGAAGTCATAGATACTGTTGCGGCTCCCATGGAAATACCATGAAGTATTATCTTAGAATTTTCATTTTCTTCAATAATTAAATTTATCCATTTTAAAATATCAAGTCTATCATACCAACCCATCCCAATATAATTTCCTTCACTATTACCATGACCTCTTAAATCAGGAATTAGTATGTTGTAGCCCATATCATAAAACCTTTTAGAATAACTACTCATCTCAATACCATTACCAGTATAGCCATGAACTGTAATTACCCATTTATCAGTTGAATTTTCATTTAATATCTTATATCCATGAAGCTTTAATTTATCAAAAGATTCAATATAAACATCAGAGTAATTTGAGTTATTAAACAACCATTTTATTGTTTCATTAACTACCTCTCCACTATTTGAATTTGACTCTTCTGGAGTACCGAAAATCGCTTCCTTTGAACTTTTAGGATTTAACGCTAAATTATAAAAATAATTACCTACTATGCTTAATGCACCAACAGATAGAATACCTAAAACACCTGTAGATACTAATGCAACTTTTTTCTTATTCATGTAACATCACCCCAAATTAGAATAATATCTTATATTAATAATAAACTTAGAAAGTTATTATTAGGATTATTTTAGCATTTTTAAATAAATATAACAATATTATAAAATAAATTTCAAATTTGTTGACAATTTTAAAATTAAAGAATAATATGTAAGTGTAATAGAAAATAAATATTCGGTAGGTGAGGTTACCACAAGGATACGGGTTGCTGCCGCAAAATAGTGGAGACACTATGAGAAGGTCAGCAGTCGATGTCGAAACCAAGGCATAGACTAATGCAATTTCATCGCCTTGTGATACTGAAGCTTGAACGATAATAAAGTAAATTAATTTACTTTATGTTTTGCGCAAACTTTTTTATTTATATTATTTTTATATAATATATTTATAAGTTTACTCACCTTACCATATATCTGTGGTAAGGTTTTTTTATTTTTAACATCCATTTTATTAAATTTGATTTTAGGAGGTGAAGAGGAATGGATGAAGCCAGTAGTAAGATTATAGATCCTTTAGGGCAAATTATAAGATTATTTATAAGGGAGGATTTTATTCCTCTCACAAGTTAAAATTAAATATTTATTATAATACTTCTTTCGGATCTATGTCTTACATTTTAATTTATTAAAAATAATAGGAGGTAAGACTATGAAAAAGAGATTATTTAGAAAAATAATTACAGAGGAAGTAAGAAAGAATGAAATAGCTAATAACTTGATAGTAGCTTCAAAATTAAAAGAAAAAGATCTTTTAAAGAAGTATAATACAAGTTATCAAGGCTATGAAGAGAGTAAAGTAGAGATAATGAGGGAAGAGTATGGGAAAAATGAAATTACTCATCAAAAAGGAGATTCTATAATAAAGAGATTAGTGGAAGCCTTTATAAATCCCTTCACAATAATTTTATTAATATTAGCAATAATATCTTTTGTAACAGATATAATAATGGCTGAGCCAGGTAAAAAGGATGGAACTTCTGTTATTATAGTTACTTCAATGGTTTTAGTTAGTGGAATTTTACGCTTTGTGCAAGAAACAAAATCTAATAAAGCTGCTGAAAGGCTAGGGGAAATGGTGAAAACTACAATTAGTGTAGCTAGAAGAATGGAAGGCGTTAAAGAAATTCCAATAAATGAGATAGTAGTCGGAGATATAATTCATCTTGCAGCAGGAGATATGATACCAGCTGATGTTAGAATATTAAAGTCTAAGGATTTATTTATTAGCCAAGCTTCTCTTACAGGTGAAAGTGAGCCTGTTGAAAAGGTATCAGATTCATTGTTAACTGATTGTAAGAATCCACTAGAGTTAAAAAATCTAGCATTTATGGGAAGTAATGTTGTTAGTGGTTCAGCTATAGCAATAGCAATTAATGTTGGTAATGACACAATATTTGGTTCCATAGCAAAGGATTTATCTGGTAAAAAAGGTGATACAAGTTTTGAAAAAGGAGTAAATTCAGTATCTTGGGTATTAATTAGACTTATGCTAGTCATGGTTCCAATAGTTCTATTTATGAATGGATTTACTAAGGGAGACTGGATGGAAGCATTTTTATTTGCAGTATCAGTAGCAGTAGGACTAACTCCAGAAATGTTACCAATGATAGTATCTGCAAACCTTGCTAAAGGGGCAGTTTCTATGTCTAAGAAAAAAGTAATAGTTAAAGATTTAAGTGCAATACAAAATCTTGGAGCTATGGATGTCCTTTGTACAGATAAAACAGGAACTATTACTCAAGATAAAGTAGTTTTAGAATATTCATTAAATGTTCAGGGAAAAGAAGATAATAGAGTTTTACGTCATGCTTTTCTTAATAGTTATCATCAAACTGGACTTAAAAATTTGATGGATATTGCAATAATTAATCATGCTAATGAAAGTAATATGATAGAACTTTGGAGAGACTATAAGAAAGTAGATGAAATTCCTTTTGATTTTAGTCGTCGTCGTATGAGCGTTGTAGTTGAAGATAAAGATGGAAAGACTCAACTTATTACAAAAGGTGCAATTGAAGAAATGCTAGAAGTATCTACTCATGTAGAATACTATGGAGAAATAACACCCATTACAGAAAAAGTTAGAAAAGAAATTTTAAGTAGGGTTTCAGACTATAATGGACAAGGAATGAGGATTTTAGGAATATCACAAAAGAATAATCCACCAAGAGTTAATGAACTTTCCATTAGTGATGAAAAAGATATGGTGCTAATTGGATTTTTAGCATTTCTAGATCCACCAAAGGAAAGTACTGCTAGTGCAATTAATGCATTAAATGATTATGGTGTTAATGTTAAAATCTTAACTGGAGATAATGATAAGGTTACAGCTGCTGTTTGTAAACAAGTTGGAATTAAAGTAAATAATTTATTATTAGGATCAGATATAGAAGAAATGGATTATGAATTATTAAGAGAAGCTGTTGAGGAAACTAATGTATTTGCTAAGCTTTCACCTAATCAAAAAACTAAAGTTGTTGAAGCTCTTAAAGATAATGGACATACTGTAGGCTTTATGGGAGATGGAATAAATGATGCAGCAGCAATGAATGAAGCAGATGTTGGAATATCTGTAGATACTGCTGTTGATATTGCAAAAGAATCAGCAAATATAATACTACTAGAAAAAGATTTAATGGTATTAGAAGAGGGTGTAATTGAAGGAAGAAAAATTTATGGAAATATAATTAAATATATTAAGATGACAGCCAGTTCAAATTTTGGAAATATATTGTCTGTATTAATAGCAAGCATATTCCTACCATTTATACCAATGCTACCAATTCAGCTATTAATGCTAAATTTAATTTATGATATTTCATGTATTACAATACCATGGGATAATGTTGATGAAGAATATTTAATAGTACCTCGCAAATGGGATGCAAGTTCTATTAGTAAATTTATGTTTTGGATGGGACCTACTAGTTCATTATTTGATATTGTAACATTTGTATTAATGTATTTCTTTATTTGTCCATTTGTATTTGGAGGACAATATCATAGCTTAAATGAATTACAACAACTTGGATTTATAGGACTATTCCATGCAGGTTGGTTTGTTGAATCATTATGGTCTCAAACTCTTGTAATTCATATGATTAGAACTAAAGAAATTCCATTTATTAATAGTAGGGCATCATGGCAATTAACTTCATTAACTACATTAGGCATAATAGTAGGAACAGCTATACCTTATACCACCTTTGGGAAAACATTAGAAATGGTAGCAATGCCTTTAATTTATTTTATATGCTTAAGTATAATTATAGTTTTATATATGGTTTTAATAGCAGTTTTAAAGAAGAAATTTATCAATAGATATGGTGAATTATTATAAATCTTAAAAAAATCCTAACCAATTAAGTTAGGATTTTTTTAGTTATAAATTAGTTACTATTGAATAGTATCTATATATATGTAACAATACTTTTAAAATAAACTTTCATAAGTGTAAGATAAAAGGGGTGTTTGATAAATGATATGTAAGTATAAATGTATAATTTTTGATTTAGACGGAACAGTATTAAATACTGAAAGAATGAATTTTGTGCCTTTACAAAGATTGGTAAAGGAGGAGCTTGGTGTAACAATAGAATACAATAATTTATTAAAATATAAAGCCTATGCTGGAAAAAAAACTCTTGAAGAGTTAGGGTTTAAAGACATTGAAAAATCCTATAGCAAATGGGTTAAATACGTAAATGAATTTGAAGAAGGAGCAATTCTTTATGATGGATTTAATGAAGTATTTAAAGAATTAACAGATAATAATATTATATGTGGAATAGTAAGTTCAAAAACTAGAGAGCAATATGAAATAGATTTTGTAAGCAAAGGTTTAGATAAATATATAGAATGTGAAGTATTAGCAGATGATACTGAAAGACATAAGCCAAGCCCTGAGCCATTATTAAAATTTACTGAAAGAGTAGGAGTTGAACCAAGGGATTGTATGTATATAGGAGATACAATTTTTGATTTTAAAGCTACTAAGGCAGCAGGAATGGACTTTGGTATGGCTATGTGGGGAACAGATGATTTGGAAGGAATAAATGCTGACGTCTATTTTAAAGAACCTATAGATATATTAAAGACGCTAGAGATTGAAAAGTAATAGAAGTTTGAAGAAAAACAACACTAATTATATAATATAGTTATAAAATATAATAATTTAAATAAATGCTATGAGAATAAAAGGTTAGTATAAGGAGGAGTTTTAATTTGGAAAAGAGGTATAGAGAACTATCAAATGGATTACAAGTACCAATTATAGGCTTTGGAACATACAAATTAGGCGAAGATGAAGAAGTAATAAAATCTATAAAATATGCTTTGGAAGTTGGGTATAGGCATATAGATACTGCTACTTTTTATGGAAATGAAGAAGCTATAGGAAAAGCTCTTAAAGAAAGTAATGTACAAAGAGAGGATATTTTTTTAGCAACTAAGCTTTGGAATGATTGTCATGGATATGAAAATGCTATGAATGCTTTTAATAACTCTATAAAGAAGTTAGGAGTAGATTATTTAGATTTATATTATATTCATTGGCCAACTGAATTAAATCATGATACATGGAGAGCTTTAGAGGACCTTTATTATTCTGGAAAAGTGAAGGCTATAGGAGTTTGCAATTTTAAGATAGGACATTTAGAAGAATTAAAGAAAACCGCTAGAATAATGCCAATGATTAATCAAATTGAAATCCATCCAGGATTTACTCAAAAAGAAATGGTTAAGTATTGCCAAGGAAATAATATTCAAGTTGTAGCTTGGAGTCCAATAATGAGGGGAAAATTATTTGCTGAACCATTAATGATTGCGTTGTCTGAAAAATATAATAAGACTATTACACAAATAATTTTAAGATGGCATATACAAAATCATATTATTCCAATACCAAAGTCATCTAATAAGGATAGGATTAAAGAAAATATTGATATCTTTGATTTTGAAATAGAAAAAGAAGATATATTAAAAATAGATTCCTTAAATAGAGGTGAAAATGTATCAGGAGTACCAGATGATTCAAATTATCTAAAATACTAAATAATATAAGAAGTTGTTAAGAAGGTGGCTGTCGCACAATGTAAAATGAATAATTCTACATTTTACATTCTACATTTTTAATTTAGGAGCTGTTGCGACAGCTCTTTATTTGTATCATAATGTTATAATTTAGTAAAAAGTGTAAAGAGGTAATAAAATGAAAAAGATATTGTTAATTGAGGATGATATTGATCTATCTAATCAACTTTCTCTTTCTTTAAATAAATGGGGATTTAGTGTTGAGTTAATAGATGATTTTAATAATATAGTTAAAGAATCTATTGAAAAAGAACCAAGTTTAATAATAATGGATGTTAATTTACCATATTATGATGGCTTTTATTGGTGCGAAAAAATTAGGGAAATATCTAAGGTGCCAATAATATTTTTATCCTCTAGAGATTCAAATATGGATTTAATTATGGGAATAAATAATGGTGGAGATGATTATATTACAAAGCCCTTTTCTATAGAAGTTTTAATAACTAAGATAAATGCACTACTAAGAAGAAGTTATGATTATGTTTTTTCAGATTCTGTTCTTTATTATAAAGATACTATTTTAGATATGGAGAAATGTACATTTAAATATGAAAATAACATTATTGAATTAACAAAGAATGAAATGAAGATATTATCAATACTTATAAAAAACAAAGGGAAAGTAGTATCAAGAGATAAGATTATGATGAGTTTATGGAATGATGATGAATTTGTAAGTGATAATACATTAACAGTAAATATAACTAGATTAAGGGGAAGACTTAAGGAAGAACTAGGTTTAGATGAATTTATAAAAACTAAAAAGGGAATAGGGTATATGGTTTAATGAATTTAAGAAGATTTATAAAAGAAAAAAATTTTAATATTATATTTTTAATATCTTTGATTTTAATTATAAATATATATTTAATTTCAATTAACTCATTTAAGAATAAATTAGGAGATTTAGTTTATTTAGATTTTATTGTTATAATAATTTGTTTTATATGGATATATATCAGTTTTACAAAATGGAAAAGTAAGTATAATGACATATATTACTCTATAGTAAAGAAAGAAGATATTTCATTTCAATATATTAAGGGAAATTCATTAGAAGAAGAAATAATGTTAAAGATTATAGAATATAAAGACAAGAAATGTGACATACAAAATAAAGAATATGAAGAAAAATTAAGAGATATGGAAGAATACATTTCTAAATGGGTTCATGAAATCAAATTACCAATAACAGCATTAAATATAATTTCAGAGGGTATAGATGATTATGCTTTAGAAAGTAGCGTGAAAAATGAAACTGAAAAAATTAACTTTTTAGTTAATTCAATTATCTATGGAAGTAGAGCTACAGTAGCTTCAGAGGATATATTTATTAAAGAAGAGAATTTAGAAGATATAGTAAAGAGGTCCATAAAAAACAATTCATTTTTCTTAATAAAGAGTAGAATGGAAGTAGTTACAAGAAATTTAAATTATAATATTTACAGCGATGGGAAATGGATTATTTATGTCATAGATCAATTAATTAATAATGCTATTAAATATTCAAAAGAAAATGGTAAGATAGAATTTTATGCAGAAGATAATAAAGATTATATAAAGCTATGTATTAAGGATAATGGCATAGGAATAGCAAAAGAAGATATAGATAGGATTTTTAATAAAGGTTTTACAGGAAGTAATGGTAGAAATAAAGTATATAAATCTACTGGAATGGGGCTTTATTTCACTAAGAAGGTTTTGAATAAATTGGAACATGAAATTACTGTGGAATCGATTAAGGGGGAATACACCTTGTTTAATATTTATTTTTATAAAATATCAGATTATTTAAATGTTACTAAAATGTAACATTAGAATAAAAAAGGTAAGGTTAAGTGAAGGAATCCAAATTAAAAGACTATTAAAATATAATTAAGGTTAAAGTTAATTTGGGAGGAATGAATTATGAAGGAAATTTTAAAATTAAAGGATGTATCTAAGGAATATGGACTTAGGGGATTTAGAACAAGGGTTTTAAATAACATAAATCTTTCTGTAAATGAAGGCGATTTTATTTCTATAATGGGACCATCAGGAGCAGGAAAAACTACATTGCTTAATTTAATTTCAACTTTAGACAAACCAACAAAGGGTGAAATAATCTTTGATGGAAAGGATATAACAAAGATTAAAAATAAAGAATTATCCAATTTAAGAAGAGATAAAATAGGATTTATATTTCAAGATTACAACTTATTAGATAATATGAATTTAATGGACAATATAGCATTACCATTAGCTTTAGGTAAAAAGAGAACAAAAGCTATAGAAGATAAGGTTATGGAGATTTCAGAAATATTTGGACTAAAGGAGCATTTAAAGAAATATCCCTATGAACTATCTGGAGGACAAAAGCAAAGAGGGGCAGCAGCTAGAGCTTTAATAACTGATCCAAAAGTAATCTTTGCAGATGAACCTACTGGAGCCTTAGATTCAAGATCATCATCAGATTTATTGGAATCATTAAGTAGAGCAAATAAAGAAGAAAAGGCTACTATTGTTATGGTTACTCATGATGCTATTACTGCAAGTTATTCTAATAAAGTTTATATATTAAGTGATGGAGAAATAAAGTGTCAATTAAATAAAGGAGAAAGTAGAAAAGAGTTTTATGGTAAGATAATCGATATGTTAGCATCTTTAGGAGGTGCTAAATAATGAGCATATTTAGTATAGCTTATAATAATTTTAAAAATAATATAAAGATATATACTATGTTTTTTATATCAATGATTTTTTCAGTAGTTGTTCTAAGTAATTTCCGAATTATGCTAGATGGAGATGCAATGAAGGTCCTTGGTGAAATGAATGAAAGATATAGTAAGCTTATTTTACAACTTATAACTATTATTTTAGTTATATTTATGTTTTTCTTTATTTGGTATGCATCTAATATCTTCTTAAAAAATAGAAAAAAAGAAATTGGTATTTATGCATTTATGGGGCTTGATTCCGTTGTAATAGGAAAGATATATTTTATTGAAATGATGTTAATTGGAATAAGTGCATTAATAATTGGAATAACTATTGGAGTTGTTTTATCAAAGTTTTTCCAAATAATAGTCTTTAAAATTGCAGATTTTAATATAGATGTAACCTTTACTGTAAAGCTAAACTCAATAATTTATACTATAGTAATTTTTATGGCTATATTTCTATTTATGAGTATAAAAGGTTTCATAAGTATAGTTAGAAGTAAAATTGTAGATCTTTTAAATGCAAGTAAAAAACAAGAAAAGATGCCTAAGGTTAGTTTTCTAATATATATAATTGCTATAATTTCATTGATTTTAATAGGATGTGGATATTATTTAATAAGTAAACAAGCTTTAAATGCTCTTAAAACTTTAATATTAGTCTGCATAGGTACATATGGACTATTTGGAGCTGTTTTTCCAATTGTATTTAATTTCTTAATTAATAAAAAATCTATATTATATAATGGAGAAAATATTATTACTATAAATAATTTAGCTTATAGATTTAGAAAAAACTATACGGTTTATGCAACTATAGCCATATTAACAGCAACAACAACTACAGTTCTAGGAACAGCATTTTCAATGAAGACAAGATATGAAAATATTCAAAGAAATATTGAGGTATATTCCTTAGCAATTTCATCTACAGATGATTTTAGTACAGAAGAAATAGAAGAGGACTTAAAAAATGTAGGAAAAGAAAAATATTCTTTAAAAACTAAAGTTTTAAAGGTTAATAATACATTAAAAGAAGTAGAAGGTAACCCAAAAGAGGATTATATAGTAATACCATATGAAAACTTATCTAATATATTAAAAGCTAATGGTGATGAAAAAGAATTAGATAAGTTTAATGAGGAAATGGTAAAGGATAATAATGTTATATACATTGAAAGACCAGGTACTATTATAAGCTTTTTAACTAATAAAAAAGATATTAAATTAAATGATATTAAGTTTAATATAAGTAAAAGTACTAGAACTAGAGTTTTTGGTGAAGCATTAAATTATGCAACAATAGTTGTAAATAATGATGAATATGAAAGACTTAAAGAAACAGGAACCGAAATAAAGTTTTATGGAATTAAAATAGAAAATGAAGAAGATATAATTAATGTAATAGATAAAGTAGGAGAAAATATTAATTTAGAAACTACAAAGGGATACTATGGACAATATGAATTAAAAAAAGTAGAATGGGTAAAGTTTATTTATGCAATTGGAGGATTCTTATTCTTAGTAATGGCATTAGCAGAAGCTAGTATTATTTATATAAAAGTTTATAGTGATGCAAATGAAGATAAGCAAAAATATAAAACACTTTTAAAAATAGGAGCATCTAAAAAGGATATAAGTAAATCAATAAGAAGAGAAGTAGAATTATTTTATTTTATTCCATTAGCAGTTGGCTCTGTTCATAGTTATTTTGCCATTAGTGCTTTAGGTGATTTTTTAAGTGAAAATCTAAATAATGTATATTTATTAAGTATAATAATTTGTACAGTTATATTTATAGTTAACTGCATTATATCAATTATTGGATTTAAAAAGATAATAGGGATACAGAAAAATTAATAATATTAAATTCACCATTGTTTTAGGCAATGGTGAATTTTTTTGCTTTTAAAAAGCATATTATATATGAATAAAAATATTTTATATAACTGATAATAGATTTATATATAGAAAGGAGAGCGTAATATGGATAATTCAATGTTTTGTTATCAATGTGAGCAAACTGTAGGGGGAAAGGGTTGTACTAAGCTGGGTGTCTGTGGAAAAACGCCAGAAGTAGCAAATCTTCAAGACTTATTAATTTATCAGTTAAAGGGGATATCATGCTATGCTAAACCATTAATTGATAAGGGGGAACTTATAGATAAAACAATAGTTGAATTTGTAGAAAATGGACTTTTTACAACATTAACAAATGTTAACTTTGATGTAGAAATACATATACAAATGCTTAAAGATTCTCAAAAAATAAAAGAGTTATTACGTAAAAAGGCACCAAAGGGAGATTACCCTGAGCCTGCCACATATAATTTAAGTGATACTAAGCAGAAAATGTTAAAAGATGCAGTTAAAGCAGGAATAATGTACAATCAAGAATTAGATGCAGATGTAAGATCATTAAGATCAACTATTCTTTATGGATTAAAAGGAATATCTGCTTATGGACATCAAGCAAGATTTATAGATTTTCATAGCGATCAAGTTGATCAATTTTATTTTAGAGCATTAGAAATTATAACAAATGATAATGTTGAAGTAGAAGAATTAATACGTTGGGTTATGAGAACAGGAGAAATAGCTATAGAAGTTATGAGAGTATTAGATGATGCTAATACAAGTAGATATAAGAATCCTACACCTCATAAAGTAAATGTTAGGACTAAGAAAGGACCATTTATAATTGTTTCTGGTCATGATTTAAGAGATTTAGAAATGCTATTAGAGCAAACTGAAGGCAAAGGAATAAATATATATACTCATGGAGAAATGTTACCATCTCATGGATATGATGGACTTAAAAAATATAAGCATTTAGTTGGAAATTTCGGATCTGCATGGCAAAATCAGCAAAAGGAATTTGATAATATACCAGGATGCATACTTATGACAACTAATTGTCTAATGAAACCAAGGGAAAGCTATAAAGATAGAATTTATAGTACTGGAGTAGTTGGTTGGGATGGAATAGTACACATAGGAAGAGATGAAAATGGATATAAGGATTTTTCTGAAATAATTAATAAGGCTTTAGAATTAGGTGGATTTGAAGAGGATGAAGAAGAACATGAAATATTAGTTGGTTTTGCGCATAAATCCACATTAAGTTATGCAGATAAGATAGTAGATTCAGTTAAAGAAGGTAAACTAAGACACTTCTTTGTAATTGGAGGATGTGATGGAGCAAGACCAGGAAGAAATTATTATACAGAATTTGCTGAACAAGTTCCAGAGGACTGTATAATTTTAACTCTTGCCTGTGGAAAATATAGATTTAACAAATTAGAATTTGGAGAAGTAAATGGATTACCTAGACTTCTAGATGTAGGTCAATGTAATGATGTTTATTCTGCTGTAAAGATTGCTACATCTTTAGCAGATGCTTTTGGTACAGATGTAAATGCATTACCATTATCAATAATTTTATCATGGTATGAACAAAAAGCAGTTGCAGATTTATTAGCATTATTATCACTTGGAATAAAAGGAATGTTCCTAGGTCCATCATTACCAGCTTTTATATCACCAAATGTTTTGCAATATCTAATAGACACATTTGATCTTAGAGCTATTAGTAATCCAGAAGATGATTTAAAAACATGTCTTCAACAATTAGTATAATATAAAGTTAAATATTTCAACATGAAATGATATAACAATTTTAAATTTTACAATAAAGTGCTATCTAGGATAGTACTTTATTTTTTTCTTGAAAAATAGAAATAAATTATAAAATTTGATTATAATCACATTTTTAAAAAAATAATAGGCATATAATTTACTCATAAATAAGATATACGAAGTTGGAGGGATTGGTATGCAAGATATGATAAATAGAGATTTAAGTTTAGGAGAAATTGTTATTATTTATCCACCAATTGTTGAAAGATTTAATGAGATGGGGTTAGATTATTGTTGTGGAGGAAATAGAAATTTAGAAGTTGCATTAATAGAAAAAGATATTGATGTAGATAAATTTATTAAAGATATAAATAAGGAGCTTGAAGAGTTTGCATTTGATAATTCATCATATATAAATTGGAATGAAAGCAGTTCAGAGGAATTAATTAATCACATAGTAAATACTCATCATGCTAAAACTTTTGAATTATTAAAGGATATAGATCCATTACTAGTTAAGGTATTTAAAGTTCATTATAATCATTTACCAGAAGTTTTAACTAAAGTTCACAAGCTTTTTGGAGTGCTAAAATGTGAGTTAGAAGAACATTTAATAAAAGAAGAAAAAATATTATTTCCAAAGATAATTGAATTTGAAAATACTAATAACATAGAAAAGAAGGATAGGTTAAAATTAGAAATTGAAAGTTTTATAGCAGAACATGAAGCAGTAGGAGATATACTTAAAGAATTAGCAAAAATTACAGATGATTATAATGCTCCAGAATGGGCATGTACAAGCTTTAAATTAGTATATATGAAGATGCATGAACTTGAAAAAGACTTATTTGTTCATATTCATAAAGAGAATAATATTTTATTTAAGAGATATAAATAGAAAATTTATAAAAATATAGAGGTGATTGATTTGGAAAAGAAAAGATTTATTTTAGATAATGGTGTAAATAGAGCAGTCAATGAAGATAAGATAAAGGAATTAACAGTACTTTTAAGGAATTTAAATGAAAAAGGGTTAACAGATGACTTAAAGGAAAAGGGATTAAAGCTTGTTAAATCAATAAGTCCATTGGAACTCTCTATGGCAGAACAAAGCTTAGTAGAAGAAGGAATGAACCCAAGTGAATTAAGACATTTATGTGAAATTCATATGATGATTTTAAAAGGTGAACTTGAAAAATTACAAAGTAATATATCTAAAGGACATGTTTTATATACGTTAATAGAAGAACATGAATTAATATTAAAATTTTTAAAGGAATTAGAAGAAGTGACAAATCTAATACTAGATATGGAAAGCTATGATAAGGACAGAAAAGAATTTACAATAGTAACTGAATTAATTATAAGTATATTAGATGCTGAGCCACATCATAAAAGGGAGGAAGATGTTTTATTTCCAGAACTTGAAACAAGGGGGATAACAGGACCTACTAGAATAATGAGACTTGAACATGAAGATTTAAGAAAGAAGAAAAGAGCACTAAAGGAATTAAGTGAGTCTGTTGAAAATTTAGAGTTTAATGATTATAAAGATGAGTTGAAAAAACTTTCAAATTCTATTTGTTTTGAATTAAAAGACCATATATTTAAGGAAAACTATATATTATATCCTACAGCATTAGAAAGTATAGAAAGCAATGCTAAGTGGGTTAATATGAAAAAAGAATGTGACAATATAGGTTATTGTACATTTACACCTGAGGATTGTAAGTAATAAATATAAACTTAAAAAGAATGCCTCCTTCTAAATTATATAATTTAATTATAAATGTGAGTTTTATAGTATAATTAAATTAATTTATATGATTTAGGTTAGGAGGTATTTTATTTTGAATTGTGATTGTTGTTGTGAAAAATGTGCAAGTAGATTATATGCACGAGAAGTACCTATATTTGAATCACTTTCTGAAGAGGAATTAGATAGAATAATATCTATAAGAAAGCATATGTTTTTAAAAAAAGGAGAAAGTTTATTTTTAGAAGGCGATAAAGTTTCTAAACTTTTTATAATAAGTGAAGGAATGATAAAAATAAGTAAAACTACTGTAACTGGAAAGGAGCAGATTATAAATATATTGACAGTTGGAGATTTTCTTGGAGAAAGTAATATACTAGGAGATATACATGAAACTAATGTATCTGCAACAGCAGTTAAAAATACTGAATTATGTACTATTTCAAGAGAAGATTTAAAAGAAATATTATATTCTAATCCTGAAATAGCATTAAAACTTTTGTCTGAATTAAATAAGAGACTATCAGAGGTAGAAAACTTAAGTAAGAATTTATCAAATAACAATCCTGAATCAAGAATATGTTATATGTTAATTGAGTTTTCAGAGAAATATGGAAAGATTATAAATGATAGTATAGAAATTGAGCTACCTTTAAATAGAGAAGGTATGGCAAATTACTGTGGTTTAGCAAGGGAAACGTTAAGTAGAAAACTAAGTTATTTAGAAGATAAAAATATAATAGATATTATAGGAACAAAGAAAATAAGGATAGGAAGTTTAGAATTATTAGAGAAAGAAATTTATTAATATATATAATGCATAAATTTTAATAACAATTTTTATAACTATATATAATAGATATTAATAGAATAAAATGGTAAAATTAAATAAGAATAATTGTAACTTCATAATTTAGGAGGGTAAATAGGGTGAATAATTTATGCATAAGGTCAATAGAGGATTCTATTAGAAATAGATATTCTGTTAGAAGCTATAGTGGGGAACAGCTATCAGAAGAAATAATTGAAAATATAGAGGAATATGTTAATACATTGGATAACCCTTTTGGTGTAAAGGTTAGAGTAAGATTAGTAAAAAAAGAAAAATATGATGGAGTAGTTAGATTAGGCACCTATGGAGTAATTAGTGGCGCAAACTATTATTTAGTTGGGGTATGTGAAAAAGATGACTTTGCTTTAGAGGCATTAGGATATACCTTTGAGAAAGCTATTTTATATTGTACTTCTTTAGGAATTGATTCGGTATGGTTAGGAGCTAGTTTTAGTAAAAGTGCTTTTGAAAAAACAATCAATTTAAAAGAAAATGAAATATTGCCAGTAATATCTCCAATTGGTTATAAAGGAGGAAAAAGATCATTTATTTCATCTTTTATAAAAGATCATAGAAATAATAGATTAGATTTTTCAGAACTATTTTTTGAAAAAGACTTCCATAAAAACCTTATTCAAAAAGATGACATAACTAGTATTGCTTTAGAAATGGTAAGATTATCACCATCATCTTTAAATAGTCAACCTTGGAGAATAGTAGCAAATGAAGAGGATTTTCATATATATAACACAGGAAAAACCAAGATGAATAGAATAGATATAGGAATAGCTCTTTGTCATCTGGATTTATTCTTACAGGAAAAGGGCATTGATGGAGAATTTAAATTAGAAAATCCTAACCTAAATACTAAGTATAAGTATGTAATTAGTTGGATAAAAAAAGCTTAAGTTATATATAATATAAATGTTTATAAAGTATATGGAATTATTATAGTTAATATTAAGAAGCATATATTATCTTATATCCACTTATAGAGAAGTAAGGATAAAAGATAATATATGTTTTTTTAATTTAATGTGAAGAATATACAAATAAAAGAATTAATTTGCAAATTCTATTATTTATTATTGATATTATAATACTTGTAAAGGGTTTGATTAGTCCAATAGCTATAGGATTAATAAATAATAATAATTGAAGTAATTAATATAAGGGTGGGATAAAAATGGTAAACGAAAATTTATCAAAAGTTTTAAATGAAAGATTTAAAAAGACAATAAAAGAAGCAAGCAATGAAGAAATTTATTTAGCATTATTGGAGTTAACAAAGAACTCAATTAAAAAACAAGGAATCAACAAAGGTGAAAAGAAATTATATTATATTTCTGCAGAATTTTTAATTGGAAAGCTTTTATCTAATAACTTAATTAATTTAGGGTTATATGAGGAAGTTAAAAAGGTTTTACATGAGAATGGTAAAGAACTTACTGAAATTGAAGAAGTTGAATTAGAACCTTCTTTAGGGAATGGTGGACTTGGAAGACTTGCAGCTTGTTTCTTAGATTCAATTGCCACATTAGGTCTTAATGGAGATGGGATAGGATTAAACTATCATTTTGGTTTATTTAAGCAAGTATTTGAAAATAATAAACAAAAAGCTGTTAAAAATCCATGGATAACTAGTGAAGGTTGGTTAAATAAGACAGATATAAAATTTGAAGTTCCATTTGGTGGATTTAATGTTACATCAACTCTATATGATATAGATGTTACTGGATATAACAAGCCATGCAATAAACTTCATTTATTTGATATAGATACTATAGATGAATCATTAGTAGGAGAAGGTATTGATTTTAATAAGGAAGAAATAAAGAAAAATTTAACTTTATTCTTATATCCAGATGATAGTGATAAGGCTGGAAACCTACTTAGAATTTATCAACAATACTTTATGGTAAGTAATGCAGCACAACTTATATTAAAAGAATTTGAAGAAAATGGATATGACATCCATAAGTTACATGAACATGTTGTAATACAAATAAATGATACACATCCATCAATGATAATTCCTGAATTAATTAGACTTTTAGGTCATAAGGGAATAGCAATGGGAGAAGCAATAGAAATAGTTTCTAGGACTTGTGCATATACAAACCATACTATTTTAGCTGAAGCATTAGAAAAATGGCCAATGGAATATTTAGATAGAGTTGCACCTCAATTAATGCCAATAATAAGAGAATTAGATAATAAAATAAAAGCTAAGTATTCTGATGAAAGAGTACAAATAATAGATAAAGATAATAGAGTTCATATGGCTCATATGGATATCCATTATGGATTTAGCGTAAATGGAGTTGCTGCTCTTCATACTGACATTTTAGAATATGAAGAACTTAAACCATTTTATGATATATATCCTGAAAAGTTTAATAATAAAACAAATGGTATAACATTTAGAAGATGGCTAATTCACTGTAATAATGAACTTTCAGAGTACATTAGTAGCTTAATTGGTGATGAATTTAAAACTGATGCAAAAAAATTAGAAGACTTATTAAAATATGTAGATAATAATGAAGTACTAAAAAGGTTAGAAGAAATTAAAAAGGATAATAAATTAGAATTAAAGAAATATTTAAAGGATACACAAAATATAGAGATTGATGAAAATTCTATATTTGATATTCAAATAAAGAGACTTCATGAATATAAGAGACAACAAATGAATGTACTTTATATTATTCATAAATATCTAGAAATTAAGAAGGGAAATCTTCCAGAAAGACCAATTACAATGATATTTGGAGCAAAAGCAGCACCAGCATATGTAATTGCTCAAGATATAATTCATACAATATTATGTTTACAAGAAATCATAAATAATGATCCAGAAGTAAATAAGTATTTAAAGGTCGTTATGGTAGAAAACTATAATGTAACAAAGGCAGAAAAATTAATACCAGCTTGTGATGTTTCAGAACAAATTTCATTAGCTTCAAAGGAAGCTTCAGGAACTGGTAATATGAAGTTTATGCTTAATGGTGCATTAACTTTAGGAACTGAAGATGGAGCAAATGTTGAAATCCATGAATTAGTTGGTGATGACAATATTTATATTTTTGGGGAATCAAGTCAAGAAGTTATTGAACATTATAAAAATGCAGATTATGTTTCAAAGAAATACTATGAAAAACCAGCAATTAAGGAATTAGTTGATTTTATAGTTAGCGATGAAATGTTAGCTGTTGGAGATAAAGAAAATCTAACTAGACTCAAAAATGAATTAATTAATAAAGATTGGTTTATGACTCTATTAGATTTAGAAGAATATATTAAGACTAAGGAAAAGGTATTTAAGGATTACGAAGATAGAACTACTTGGAATAAGAAGGTACTAATTAATATTAGTAAAGCTGGATTCTTCTCATCAGATAGAACTATTGAAGAGTATAATAGGGACATATGGAAGTTAAGATAGTAGGTAATAGGTAAGAGGAAAGAGTTAGGAATTAAAGAATGAAATAATGAAATAAGAGAAAAGGGAAGTGATTTGGACTGAATCACTTCCTTTTTATTTATGATATAGATAATTAAACAGAATCATAAGTGAGAGTATACTTGAAAAATATGGTATAATTAAAGAAGAGTGAAAGATAAATAGGAAGTGGGAGAGAGTTGAATGGATAAAAAATTGTTTATACAAGCAATCACAAAATTTGTTTTTGGCTTTACAATAATAGCATTATTATTATTCATTCCAGCAGGTACATTAAATTATTGGAATGCTTGGTTGTTTATAGATATTCTTTTTGTACCTATGTTTATTGTAGGAATTATTTTGATGATTAAGAATCCTGATTTATTACGTAAAAGGCTAAATGCAAAAGAGAAGGAATCAGAACAGAAAGCGGTACTTCTGCTTGGAGGGATAACGTTTATCTGTGGTTTTGTAGTTTCTGGATTAAACTATAGGTTTCAATGGATTATATTACCTAAAGGGCTTGTTGTTGTTGCAACAATTATATTTTTATTGGCTTATGTGTTATATGCAGAAGTTTTGCGAGAAAATATGTATTTATCAAGAACTGTAGAAATACAAGAAGATCAAAAGGTAATAGATACAGGGTTGTATGGAATTGTAAGGCATCCAATGTATTCATCAACAATTTTACTATTTTTGTCTATGCCATTAGTACTTGGTTCCATATTTGCATTTTTAATTTTTCTTATATATCCATTTATTATGGCGAAAAGAATTAGAAATGAGGAGCAAGTGTTAGAAGAAAGATTGGCAGGATATTCGGAATATAAAAACAAGGTAAAATATAAAGTGATTCCATTCATTTGGTAAAGGTAAATTCAAATTTATAGAGCGGATAAATATTTTTTATATTCACAATAGGTTTTTTTCTTTAGTATAGAATTGACTAAATGTTATATGAGGTTGACTTGGAAGTTATGAGGCAGCAAATAATTTATATAATTCCTCATTTTCATAATTCCGAATAAAATGAGGAATTATTACATTCAGTATTGAAGTAGATAAATGTTATATGACGGCGACTTGGAGCTCGCGACGGAGCAAGGAATATAACATTTATCTACTCTTTTTATCTAAATTTAACTTCTCTTTCGGGAATAGTAAATTTCAAATATTCTTCAATTTCTTCTAAAATATTATAATTTTTAGGATCTGTAATAAGGCAAGTGTACCCAGTATCTCCAGCACGAGCTGTTCTTCCTATTCTGTGAATATAGCTTTCAACACTTTCAGGTGCATCATAGTTATATATATGGGTTACTCCAGTAACGTCTATTCCTCTTGAGGCAACATCAGTTGCTATTAGATATTGTATTTCACAATTTCTAAAATCTTTCATTATTTTTTCTCTTTTGTTTTGAGGAACATCGCTATGTATTTTGGCAGCTTTTATACCTTTGGCAGCTAGTTTTATTTCTAACTCATCTGCACGTCTTTTAGTTCTACAGAAAATTATAGCCATAAATGGATTATCTTCTTCCATAATTTTAACTAATGCATCAAGCTTCCATCTATCGGTAGTCTTAACAACTTCTTGTTTGATATTAGGAATTTCAGATTTTTCATTTTCTGTAATATCTATAATATCTGGATTATTCATATATCTATAAGCAAGCTTTTTAACTTTAGCATCTATAGTTGCAGAAAAACAAAGAGTTTGAAGCTTTTTAGGAGCATAGGTCATTATTTTTTCTATTTCATTTCTAAAGCCCATTAAAAGCATTTGATCTGCTTCATCAATAACAACTGTATTTAACTTATCTAAGTTTATGCTTTTTCTCTCTAAATGATCTATTAGTCTTCCAGGTGTAGCGATTATAATATTTATTCCTTTATCTAGTTTCTTTAATTGGGAACCAACGTCTTTACCACCATAAGCAGCTAATATTCTTAAATTATTTATATTAAATTTATTAGCTTCTTCAGTAATTTGAATAGCTAGTTCTCTAGTAGGAGATAAAATTAATACTTCTGTATTTTTAGAATTAGTGTTTACTCTTTGAAGGACAGGTAGTAAGAAAGAGAGTGTTTTACCAGAACCAGTTTTAGACTTTACTATTAAATCATTTTTATTAATAATTTTAGGAATAACCTTTTCTTGAACCTTAGTAGGATTTATTATTCCATTTTTCTTTAACAAGTCAATTAATAACGAATTTATATTTAAATTTTTAAAATTCATATATTTATCCTTTCCATAAATCTTTATAAATAGAGAGGAGCTTGGTATCCGGCGAAAGACAACCCAAGCTCCTCAAGTAATTAGCACTTACGTACCAACTGCTTAAATAGAATAACATTAAATTAAATAAATAGCAACAACTTTTTTAAAAATATCTCTTTGAGTAATATCTCTTAGTATAATGTCATTAATAATTTTTAAGGTAATAGATTTATTAGAAAATAAAATATGTCTATGGAAATAATATAATAAAGATAGCCTATATTTATATTTTAAATTTTCTTCTTTTAAACATAGCTACGAATATTATAGCGGCAATTAAAAGCAATAGGTATCCACCTAATATTAACAAGTTACTTTTAATATTAAAAGAATTTGCCTGATTATTTGGTATATTTTCAAACATATTATTTTTATTGTTTATATTTGGAATTTGATCTTCTTTAGAACTACTATTTGCTAAAGTATCCTTATTTTCTGGATTCATATTATTATTTCCAGAAGGTCTTTGCATTTCACCTCTGCTAGCAGCGTTATTTTCTAAGCTAGCACTAGTAGTTGAATCTAAATTATTATCCATATTAGGTGGATTCATTTCATTTCCTTTATTATAATTATCTGAATCAGTACCAATATTCGGATTTCCTATATTATTATTAGGTCGTTGCATATCCATATTTTTATTATTCATACCCTGGGTACCTAAAGCAGCTAAATTAACAGAGGTTTCTATATTACCATAGCTAGTAGATGGCTGACTTCCATCAAGTTGTGCAGATATACTTTTTACTCTATCTATTCCAAAGTTTTTTAATTCAGGAAGAGAGGATGTATATTCTTCATAAGTATAAAAGGCAGTAGCATCATTTTTAACATAATCTGATATAAGTGAATTTACTTGATCTATTGTATTTTCATAGGTCCCATTATTAACATAATCAACTATTTCTTGAAGATATTTATGATAAGATTCTTTATACTTATCAACTTCTAATAACTTACCTATTAAAGGACTGTTTTCAAGAGTATCTGTAACAGGACTATCTATTGGGAAATTAATAGCATTACTAGCACTTCCTATATTAAAGGCACCAAAGGAAAGGTTATAATCCCAAGGAATTATTTCAAATACTCCATCCTTTTCATAAAGATAATAATTATGTTTCATATTAGAAGCATAGCTGTCCAAATTAACAAGGAAGGTATTTACTGCAAAATATCTAAGGATTTCATCTACGTTAAGGTATTCTTCTAAATTAGTTCCTTCATTTAGATTTTTTATCATTTCAATAACCTTATCTTCATCAGTGTCAGTGGTTGTTTTAAATACTATATTATCAAATATATCAGAATAGGATTCCTTATTATCATCAGTATATACTAGGTTTGCACCCTTAGAAGATCCCATTCCGCCACCACCCATCATTCCACCTCTAAATCCATTTTTATTAGATCTATCATTTAATTGAGAGTCGGAGTTTTCTATATTACTATCAGTACTAGCTGCAGAATTTCCATCAGTTTGCTCATTATTCATATTAGGAGGAGCAGTAACTTCTCCATTTCCCATATTAGGAGGAGTGAAACCTTCAGGAGCTTCAATATTATTCATATTAGGTGGAACAACATTGCCACTGTTTTGAGCATCATCCATATTAGGAGGTGTAAATCCTTCAGGAATTTCCGTGTTAGCCATAGCAGGAACATTTAAACCTTTCATATTTTCTTTATTACCCATAGCACCAATTTCATTACCTTCGGGTTTATATAGGTTTCCAGATAAAGAACCGTAGTTTCTTTCAATAAACTCTTCTTCAATAGATTCTACAGCAAAGTATAATCCCCATTCTTCACCATTTACTTTTATATTTGTGAAGGCAAAGGCTGGAGTAGGAACCCCCATTTTCTGAAGTAAATCGTAGGAAAGATATTCTTTCATATAAGTTGCATCAGACATTATATTGTTTAAGGCGATTTTACTTAAGCCATCTAAAGTTTGTCCATCTACATATTCATCAAATTTTACTTTAAAGCTATATCTATCAGTAGTGTCATCACTAGCAACCATAGATAAACTAGAATTTCCTTTTGCTCTAATACCAACATTATTATATTTAGTGCCATTAACAGTAATATTTGCATTTACATATTCTTCATCTATAGCATTTTCTAATAGGGAATTCCAAATATCTTCATTAATTTCCAAATCAATTTCTGTTACTTTTTCCTTGTTAAATACAGTATCTATATAAGCAAAATTACCAGAAGAACTTGAATCTTTATTAGTAATGTTTTTAGAATTAACATAAATTAAAGTAGTGAAAACTACAGCAATAGCAGTTAGTGTAGCTATAATAGCATTTATATGTTTTTTTGAAATCATTTTTAACACCACCTTACGGGCTAATTCATATAGTCTCCATTATAGCTTACTAAAACTACGTTATTAACTCCTTCTAAATTGTTGATTTCATTAACAAATTTAGTTGACATTTCCTTTAATCTGATTTCAACAGTAATTTCAATACCATTGCTAGCAGATACAGTTTTAGATTTTATAACATGTTTCTTTACAGATTTATTAATATGAGTCATTGCTAAAGTTTCACTATCTTCATCATTACAATTTACTATTAGTATATAAGGATTATCTGAACTCTTTTTATTTACAAATAAAAGTAATATTATTCCTATGAAAACAGATCCAAATACTGCTAGAGGAATAAGACCAGCTCCAAGAACTATACCAATACTTATTGACCAAAAAACAAAAGCTATGTCTAAGGGTTCTTTAATTGCTGATCTAAATCTTACAATTGATAAAGCACCAACCATACCAAGGGATAATACAACATTTGATGTAACTGCTAGGATAATAAGTGTTGTTATTAAAGTCATAGCAACAAGGGATACACCAAAGTTTTCAGAGTACATAACACCTCTAAAAGTCTTTTTGTAAACTAAGAAAATAAATAATCCTATTACAAATGCAAGAACAAGTGCTATAACCATATCAAGAATTGAGAATGAAGAAGCTTTTTCTAAAAAGCTAGATTTAAAAATATCATTAAAAGTCATTTTTGTTACCTCCAAAATATAAATTATACTGTAAATAATCGACAAGCTGCATATTTTGATACAGCAGTTTGACTACGGATATTAGTTTGAATAAGATCTCTTATTATGTCAGGAAGAAAATTATCATATTTAATTTCTAAAATTATTGGATTTTCATTTATTAAACCTAAGGTCGGAAGATTAGCATCAAAGATATTTGTAGAATATAATCCACTCTTTAAATTGCTATCTATAGTTATTCTTACATTTCCAGAACTGAAAATATAAGCTTCTCTAGTATAATCAACTAATGTCTTAGGCTTAAGACATTGATATTTTAATTTACAATAAAACTCTTTTAATACATCAATATTAGAATCCTTTAAAAATTCAATATCTCCATTTAATACTTTTTCACATTCTTCCTTTGTTAATGGAGCAGAAGATTTATAACATAACCCATTAGTTTTACTTTTCTTTTCAAGTTTAATAAAAGAATGGTCATGATTATAAAATCTAATTCTAAATTTTTCTCTATTGTTAAATCCATTAATTTTTTCCATTAAAGCTTTATCAGAATAATTATCAAAATATAAACTTCTTATATGATAAATACCATCCTTTCCTGCATTGCTATCTAATGTTGCAAAGTATTTAAGCCTATTTTTTATAGAAATATAGTCAGAGTAATTAATAAAAACTTTAATTTCATGTCTTGGCTTTGTCATAAAATTTTCACCTCCTGTCAAAATAATACTATTATAGGAACCTTAATATAGTCTTAAATTTAATTTTATTTTAAGGTTTCTGTGGTAAAATTTTGTTATGTAATAAAATAAGAAGAAAAATAGTATAAAACACTTTAATTATGGAGGTAATAAAATGAAACTACTTTTAATTGAAGATGAAAGAGAATTATCAGAAGCTTTAGTTCAAATATTAACTAATAATAAATACACTGTAGATGCAGTTTATGATGGGGAAGATGGGCTGAATTTTGCACTAACAGATATATATGATGTAATAGTATTAGATATAATGTTACCTAAGTTAGATGGATTAAGCATATTAAAAAAATTAAGAAAAGAAGGGATTCTTACTCCAATCATTATGTTAACTGCAAAGACTCAAATAGAAGATAGAGTCTTAGGATTAGATTTAGGAGCAGATGATTATTTATCAAAGCCCTTTGCTGCAGAAGAATTATTAGCTAGACTTAGGTCTATAACTAGAAGAAAGGGCAATGTAATCAATGAAAATATATTAACTTATGGGGATATAAGATTAAATATAAATACTTATGATTTAGATGCAAATGATGAAAGTATAAGATTAACTCTAAAAGAATTTGAAATTATTAAATATTTTATGGAAAGGCCAAGATGTGTTGTTAGTAAAGATGATTTAATAACTAAGCTTTGGGGATTTGATTCAGAAGTTGAGTATAACAACATAGAAGTTTATATTTCATTTATTAGAAAGAAATTAGCTTATTTAAAATCTAAAGTAAACATAGTAACAATAAGAGGTGTTGGATATAGATTGGAGGATTAATCTTGTTTGATAAATTAAAGAAAAAATTTATATTAATTAATATGTCTTTATTGACAATGGTGTTTGTATTAATCTTTGGTACAATTTATATATCAACAGCTATAAGTATGGAAAAGGATTTAGAGCATGAATTAAGGAACACTATGTCTAATCCTAGAAAGCTAGGTCCAAATTTTCCTATGATGAGCAGTAGTGTAATTATAGAATTAGATGCTGATAATAATATAGCAAAGGTTACTAGTTATACTGAAATTGATGAAGATATACTTGAAAATACTATATATACAATAATTAAAAGTGAAAATAATTTGGATAAGATAAAAATAGAGGGAAGCAGTTACGGGTATTTAAAGGAATATACTCCTAAGGGACTAAAAATAGTTCTTATGAGTAGAGAACAACAAATTAACGTATTAAATAATTTATTAAAAGTATTTATAGGCATTGGTGGTATAAGTCTTATTTTATTATTATTTATAAGTATCTATTTAACTAATAGAACTATTAAGCCTATTAAAGAAAGTTTTGAAAAGCAAAAGCAATTTATTGCAAATGCTTCACATGAATTAAAAACACCATTAACTATTATTAGGACAAATACATCATTAATTTTATCTAATGGGAGTGAAACAGTAGAAAGTCAAAGTAAATGGCTTAATTATATTAACAATCAAATAGAAAGAATGTCTAAATTAATAGATGAAATGCTATCCTTAGCGAAGCTAGATACAGGTAAGGAATTAGAAGAATTCGTAGACTTTGATATTAGTAAATTAATTAATAATGTATTGCTTACTTTTGAAGCAGTATTCTTTGAAAATAATATTGAACTATCATCTAATATAGAAGATGATGTGATCTTAAAAGGAGATAAAGAAAATATAAAGAAAGTATTTATAATATTGCTAGATAATGCAATAAAATATACTAATAAGAGTGGGAAAATAGATGTAGAATTAAGGCAAGATAAAAATAAAGTAAAGCTTAAAGTGAGAAATACGGGGGAAGGCATAAAAAAAGAAGATTTAGACAAAATATTTGAAAGATTTTATAGGGTAGATACATCAAGAGCCAGAGAAACAGGAGGATATGGTTTGGGATTATCTATAGCTAAATCAATAGTTGAAAGTCATAAAGGTAAAATATATGCTGAAAGTAATATAGGAAAGGATACAACATTTATAATAGAATTTAATCTTTAATATAACTTAGTAGTATGTAAATCAGATTAACTTTGGTTGAATTTATTATGGCAAAGAGTTAAAATTGTATTTATTAGAATATGTTTGGTATATTAAGTACCAACATATATATTAGATATTGGGAGTTTATTATGAATGATAGAGATTATATAGAAAAAGAAACAAGAATACTTTACAAGTATATATTAGAAGATAATGAGAAGTTTGATAACAAAAAACAACTATATGCAAGAATATTTAATAATATAAAGTATACATCCAAATGTGATATAGGTGGACTTGAAACACTAGATTTATCAGTAAATGAAATAAAAGACATCATTAAAGATGTAATAGAAAGTTATTAAAATAATATACTTAATAGTTATAACAAAGAAGAAACTAAGCAAATGCTTGGTTTCTTCTTTGTTATGGTTATAATATCATGATAAAGGTACCTATTGTAATAAATATTCCACCTATAACAGTTTTAAAGCTAGCAGCTTCTTTTAGTATTACAAAGGCTAAAATCATAGTTATTACAACACTAAATTTATCTATTGGTACTACTTTAGAGGCTTCACCTATTTGTAAAGCCTTGTAGTAAAATAACCAAGAAAGCCCTGTTGCAATACCAGATAAAATTAAGAATATCCAGCTTTTTTGAGTTATGTTACTAATTTGACTTATACTACCATTAATTAATACTATTCCCCAAGCCATTATTAATACAACAACTGTACGGATGGCAGTAGCTAGATTGGAGTTTATGTTTTCAATTCCTATTTTAGCTAATATTGAAGTAAGTGCTGCAAAAAGAGCAGATAATAAAGCATAAATAACCCACATATGAATAGCTCCTTTAAAATTAATTTTTTTTAACAATATAAATTTCCTCCATCTATAATGTAATTATAATTTTATTATATAATATCAATAAAGATAAAGAAAGGTGATGATAAATTATGAAAGTAGGGATTATTTCCGATACACATGATTTATTAAGAGAAGAGGTAATAGATAATTTAAATCAATGCGATTTAATTATACATGCAGGAGATATATGTAATAATGATATATTAGAAAGACTTAGTAGAATAACTAGGACTATAGCTGTAAAGGGAAATAATGAAAAAGGTGAACTTGAAGGTATATTAAAAGAAGAAGAGTTTATTGAGGTAGAAGGTAAGAGGATTTATATAGTTCATGAAAAAAATAATATTAATGCTAATTTAGAAGAAGTAGACATAATAATATATGGTCATTCTCATAAATATAACTTAGAAATCAAGGATAATATCCTATATGTTAATCCAGGAAGCTGTGGTAAAAGGAGATTTTCTTTGCCACTAACTATGGCAATTATGAATATTGATAATGAGAAAATAGATATTAAAAAAATCAATATTAATAGTTAAAAACATACATATAATATACATTTGAAACATTATATATAGTAAGAGATAAATTTAAATTTTAATTATAATTTAATAATATTTAATGCTTAAAAAACTATTAATATTAAAGAAAAAAAGAGGAGAACAGCATGACAATATAGAAATAGTAACTGTATATAATTATATGGAGGGGGTAGTATGCTATTATCAACTAATCCGGCAGTTAGACTATATGAAATTTTAAGTAAATCAAAAGAGTTTTGTAGTAATAATGCTAACAAACAAAGTAGATTTAGGACAGTGGAATCAGTTCTTGCTCAAGTTTTCGATTTAGATATAAACGATGATGAAAAAATATTTAAATCTATCATACAAGTTATTGAAATGATAGAAAGTATAAAAAAACTTACTAATAAAATTGAAAGTCACTCAAAAGATGAATTAGTAAAATCACTTACTAATTTTGAAAAAAGGATTATGGCAGTAGGATTAGATGATGATATACACAAGTTAGACAGTATAATCACAAAGGAAATATTGATATCTATAAATGGGTTAGCAGTAGCTTTAGATGTATGTAATCAATATAGAAATATTGAAGAAGAAAATTTGATTAAATTTAAAGAAAAAATACAAGTATTAATAAAAGAGCTAGAAGAATTAGAAGTAAATAGTGAACTAAAGTCCTTCATAAATAGCGTGCTTAGTGATTTATATGATAAGATAGAAGAATATAAGATATATGGAATAGATGGACTAAAGATATCTATAGAACAAGGATTAGGAAGCATAATGTTAAATAAAAATATTTGTGAAGAAGCTTCTAATAATAAAAGTTTTAAAGAAAGCATAAAAAAGGTATTGAGCTTACTTACAAGTATTAATACAACTATTTCCTTTGTTAAAAATATAATACCAATTGCACAAGGCACAAATGATATAGTAAGCAGACTTTTAGATTAATAATATTAAAAAATACCGCTTATATTATAAACGGTATTTTTTTGAGCTTTATTTGTTTGAAAACTTTTTTATTGTTAATCCATGTTTTTTTACTATTTCTAAATATTTTGGTTTATAAGTTTCCTCAAAGTCCTTTACAATATCCTTTAAACTAGGTGACATAAAAAGAAGAAAAGTTGGAACAAGGCTAACCTTTTCAGAATTACTGTCGTATGTAACGTAGGCGTAACCAGGTAATGAAGAAAAATTAGTATCTTCCACATCTTCATAAATCGTCATACTTAGTTTTTCGTGATTTTGTGTATAAATTTCAATGTCAAATTTATATATATTGTGATTTGAAAAATAAAGATCACGACTTGCCTTATAGAATGTTGCTTTTTTTATTTTAGCTAAAGCGATTTGTTTTTTTGAAAGCATTCTATAAATAATAATTGTTTCTATATTATTTTTTATAAAGCTTAATAACAAATAAACAATAGTAACAGTAAGAATAAAGCATATTAATATACCTATAAAGCCCCAATTAGTATAAAGGATAATTATATTATACATTCCATACAGAAGAAGTGCTGTAAGTAAAAATAAAATAATTAAAATATAGTTAATTCTTTTTTGAATTGCAAGAAACACAAAAATCGCTCCTTCCTATTAGTCATCACTTGCATCATGTTTTTTTCTAAATTCTGGTGTTCTGAAATCCATTATTTTATTCATTTCATAATAAAGTGGATGTGATTTCTTGGAATTAAGATCAGTAGAAATCACTTCAGCTATTAATTGAAAGAATGCTAAGTAATATAGGCATGTAAATGGCTCGTCACATGAATTTTCAATGTGCAAAACATTATTATGATTTATATTTTCAGGTGTAATTATGTAGGTATTTGGAACAGCTTTTAAAAGTGCAGTAAAAGTTTGTAATGCATGGTCCTTTGTATCATCACCATTATCTATTAAGAAAACTGTATAATGAGGTGATAATTGTAAAGCTGGTCCATGTAAAAATTCATCTTGTTCATAGCCAACAGCGAGAACTTTAACTGTTTCACCAATTTTAAGTGCACCTTCTAATGCTGTTCCATAGTTAGATCCACATCCTAAAACATAAACACGATCCATTTGCATAAGGTTTTGATAGTGATTATGAATAAATAGCTCAGTATCCTTGCAAAGAATTTTATGATTTTCCATAGCCTTTATAATCTGAGATTCACAATATTCAATATAATCAATAGAAGTTATTTTTTTCTTTGCATAAACTGAAAATAATTGTAAATATGCAATTAAAGTAACAACACCTAAAGTTACATAGCCCATGGTTTCAATACCACAACCCCAATCTAATATATAATCAGCATATTTAGAGCAATCACCATTTACATTAGCTGTTAATACAATTTTTTCATGATTGATCTCATGTAGCTTTTTTAAAGCAGAGATACAATTAGTACTAGCACCACTCTGACTTACAATTACTACAAAGTGGTCTTCTTTTACATAGCGATAATCATATTCTGCAAAGGTGTATGGGTTAATAATTTTAATATCAGTATCCAGCATTTCGCATAAGAATCCCCTTGCACATTGAATTGCAGTATAACTTGAACCAGATGCAACAAAGGTTATTTGTTTATATTGTTTTCTTGTATATAGATTAACTATCTCTTCTGTTAAAGTTTTAGCTCTAGAAACATTAGCTAGAACTTTTTCTGGTGTGGAATAAATATAATCTTTCATTGTAACTAATTTCATATTTGCCTCCTTAAATTGTTACTGTATGTTTAGATACACCAGTAGGTTTATCAGGATTATAGCCTCTAGAGATTGATAATAAGCAAGCAAACATTTGAGAAATTACTGCACATACAAAGACAGCCTTTAATCCATCATATTTTTCAGGTATTAAGATGGAGGCATCACCTAAGTTTGCAATTTCATGGTTGTTTGTTATGATAAGAGAATATATATTTTTTTCTTTTTTTAATCTTTGATGTAATTGAATAATACTTTCATTTGTTTTTTTATCAGCAATAAAAAATATTGTTGGAACAAAAGGTAATGCTGTTGCGATAGGACCATGTTGATAATCACTTGCAGCATAACAACGAGCATCTAAATAACTTGTTTCTTGTATTTTTAATTCACTTTCTAAGGCTAAAGCATATAATAAACCTCTTCCGAAAATTAATAGATGTTCACTGTTTCTAAATAGAGGAATAATATCATTCACTTGATTTTCAAGAGCATAAGATTCCTGAACTATCTCAGGAAGTTCATTAATTAAATGAAGTAAATCTTGATTTTTTGAAATATATGCAGCTAATGATATTAATATTGTTAATTGAGTAATATATGATTTACCAGCTGTAATACTTTTTTCTATTCCACAACAATTATTAATTTTATAATCTCCAATAGTAGACATTAAGCAATTAGGTTCATTTGTAATAGAAATACAAAGACCACCATCATTAACACATTTCTGCATAACTTGATAAATATCTTTGGCACCACCAGATTGACTAATACCAATTACCATAGTATCTGAATAGTTGATATTGCCTTCATAGCAAGTTACGACTGAAGGTGAAGAAATACTTGTGTGGATGTCTGTATAAATTTCAAAGACATATTTTGCAACCTGTGCTGCATGTTCGCTACTTCCTCTTGCTGCAAAAACAATATTTTTAATCTTTCTTTTTTCTACATCGTTTGCGATTTCTTGTATTATACTTAGATTGCATTTTAAACATTCCTTTATGCAATCAGATTGTTGGTGTATTTCTTTCCAAAATATTGATTCATTTAAATTCATTTAAATATCATTCCTTTCTTAGATTATCAATAATTGTTGAATAAGGCTTATTTTTATGAAATAATGCACTTGTTCCTAAGATGAAGCCCTCTACACCAATTAGTGATAATTCCTTTATTTTTTCAGGAGAACATGCACCATCAATCATTACATGATAACCACCATATAATGGAGCATGTTCAACAAACTCTTGAAATTTAGGAGTAATAAAGTCTAAATAATGTTGGCCAGAAAACCCTGGATTTACAGTCATAACAATAACATAATCACATAAGTATAGTAAGTTTTTAATAGACTCAAAAGATGTTCCTGGATTAACTGCTATGCCAGGATGTGCACCTAAGTCTTTAATTTTTTGTAGTGTTCTGCAAGCCTGAATATCAGCTTCAGGGTGAATATAAACAATTTCACATCCTAAATCAATGAATTTTTCTATATAATGTTCAGGGTGATTTATCATTAAATGTACATCACAAGGCTTATGAGAATTTTTGCAAATAAATTCAATATCTTGAAGCCCCATACCGAAATTTGGAACAAAATTCCCATCCATTACATCTAAATGGAATATATCGATTTTAGCTTCTTCCAATAATCGAATCTCTTGCCCTAAATTAGCATAATTTGCACACATCATAGAAGGACATAGAATTTTTTTCATTTCGCTTCCTCCTTTAATATATTAATAATCTCAAACAAATCTTTAACTATGAAGTCAGCTTTTGTTTGGTTATAACCAAATCGTAAATCTTCTTTTGCTATACAAGTTAATCCTGCTTTTTTAGCTGCTGTAATACCATATTCACTATCTTCAATAGCCATACATTCCTGAGGAGATAACCCTAATTTTTTCACACAGGCTAGATATATTTCAGGGTTAGGTTTAGATTCCTTAAAATTCTCTCCACTTATAATGAATTCAAAATATGATTCAATATCACAGGCTTTTAAAACATTTCTTATTTCATATTCTTTTGAACTTGATGCGAGAGCAATAGGATAATTATGATTTGTTATCCAATCCAAAACTTCTCTTACATTAGGGAAGAGAAGCTTTGGATAAGGAACAGGATTTCTTTCATAATTAAGGTTGCAATAATTGTCAAATGCATCTCGTGGTACATGTCCCTTTTCAAGAAGAGGATTAACAACTTGGTCATAATGATTAGTTGAACCTCCAGCAAGTGGGATTAAGTCAGCAAAAGTAACTTTTATGTTAAAGTGTTGAAAACATTTTATAAGTTCACTTTGATAATAAGGTTCACTGTCGATAAGAACACCATCCATATCAAAAATAATAGCTTTTATCATAATTCTGGCATAATGTCTTTAATGCTTTCAGTTTTTGAATCAGCATATTCTTTAAAATGCGCAAACATTGGATGCTTATTCCATCTATTTAAATCAGTAGTTGCTTGATGCGCGATGATTTGGAAGAAAGGTAATACATATAATGGTGATAATAGTGGTTCCTTAATATCAAAAGGTAAACGTACTGAATATTTATCGTCAATAGCTGTATTATTTGTAATTGCAAATACTTTATCACTTACGCTATGAGCAGCTTTATAAATTTGAATTAATCTGTCGCTACCTACAGAGAAATCATCAATAAAAAATAATGTGTAGTTAGGAGTTAATTGAAGATTTGGTCCGTGGATAAATTCTTCAGCCTCATAAGCAAAACTAGGAATCTTAATAGTTTCACCAAGCTTAAGAGCTCCTTCGGTTGCTATACCATAGCCTTGTAGAAAACCACAAGTATAAGATACATTCATAGAAGTTAATATAGCTTTATTTCTTTCATAAAAATCCCATGTTTCATTTTGAACCACTTCGTGTCTTCTAGGAACATCTTTGAGTTCATTTAATACTTCGTTATAGATATCTTGAGATATTGTTCCCTTTGCTAAAGCAGCTTCTAAAGCAAATAACATTAAGAATTGAGCAAGGGTAGTAACTCCTTTTGTAACATATCCCACTGTTTCTATTCCTACTCCATAATCTATAATAGGATCTGAATAATCTTTGAAATCAGAATTTATATTTCCTGTTATTCCAATAGGTGGATATCCTAACTCCTTTAGTTTATTCAAAGCAGCAATAGAGTTTGTAGAACATCCACTTTGCGAAATTACAAAAGCTAGATCATTTTCTTTTAGTTTATTTTCTGTATAAACAAAAGTACTAGGAGTAACGATTTTAATATCACAATTCAAATACTTCATCATAAATGGTTTAGCGCATTGAGAAGCATTAGAACTTGAGCCACAAGCTATAATCCATATAGTTTCATAATCTTTCTTTAAATAAAGATTTACTAAAGATTTAGTTAACTCCTTAGAACGAGCAGTATTGATTGATAATTGTTCAGGTGTTTCTTTAATATAGGTCAGCATAGTAGGCACGTTTTCTTTTTCCATTTTAAAATCCCCCTTTTTATAAAAAAATAAGTGTTGTACTATTTATTATTACAATTCAATAAAATTTGTAATAACAACATTACAAATATATAATAACAAATTATTCAGAGAAAATAAAGAGAATTTTCTGATAAATGAGATATAGCTTAATATTAATAGCATATAAACATAATAATTTATAAGGTTTAAATAAGAAAATATATAAGTTGTTCAGAAATTTGAGATAATATATTGACAAATATAATGGATAGTTTTAACATAAAATATATAGAATTTATAGAAAAATTATACAGATAATCAAGTGAAAGGAGGTAAATAATATGAGTGAACCAAATATCGTACTTGCTAGAATAGATAATCGTCTAGTACATGGACAAGTTGGAAATTCCTGGGTTGGTGCAAGTCAAGCAAATTTAATTCTTGTTGCAGATGATGAATGTGCAAATGATGATATTCAAAAATCTGTAATGAAGATGACTGCAGATTCTGCTGGAGTAGGAATACGATTCTTTTCATTACAAAAAACCATTGATATTATTCATAAAGCAAGTCCAAAGCAACACATCTTTATTGTTTGTAAGACACCTGAAAACATGAGAAAGTTAATGGAAGGTGGGGTACCTATTAGAAGTGTTAATATTGGAAATATGCACGTTAAACCTGGTAAAAAAGTTTTACATGAACAACATGTTTATGTAGATGAAAAAGATATGCAAGATTTTGAAGCTATGAAGAGTATGGGAGCAGAAGTATATATTCAAATAGCACCAGGAGATAAAAAGTACAAAATTTAATATGTACATTTTAAAGGGAGGTATTATTTATGGAAATAACATTAGTACAAGGTTTGTTACTTATGCTAGTAGGATTTATATGTGCAGTAGACCAAATTTGGGAAGCTTTTTATTGGTTTAGGCCAATGGTAGTTTCTTTCTTTGCAGGGATAGCATTAGGAGATGTATCTTTAGGTATTGCCTGTGGAGCCGTAGCAGAACTATCATATCTAGGTTTATTAACTGTTGGAGGAACAGTTCCTCCAGATCCTTTGATGGCAGGTATGATGACAGTTGTTATAGCATATACAACTGGACAATCTGCTGAGACTGCAATTGGATTATCATTACCTTTTGCTTTACTAGCTCAATGGGTTGGAATTTTCTTTAATACTGTTTATGTAGGTATAGCACATAAATGTGATGAGTATGCTAAAGAAGCTGATACTGAAGGATTTAAAAGAATTGTTTACTTAGGAGTGGTTATCAAAGCTGTAGCAGTAGCTGTTTTAGTATTCTTATGCTCATATGCTTTACAAGGACCAATACAATCATTTGTTAATGCATTCCCAGAATGGCTAGTTCATGGTTTTGAAATTGCAGGTGGTTTATTACCAGCCGTTGGATTAGGTTTACTACTAATGGTAACATTAAAGAAAGAAAATGCACCATATTTATTCTTAGGATTCATTATGGCAACATTCTTAGATATGCCAAATGTAGTTCCTATCGCAATTGTTGGTGTAGCATTAGCATTTATTAATTATATGTATGAAAAGAAAATTGATAGTAGTGCCGCAGTGAATACAGTGAATAATAATGGAGGTGACGAAGATGGCATCTAAAGGTAAATTAACAAAAAAAGATATTACAAAGATGGGTTTATATTCAATTATTGAACAATCTTCATTCAGTTTTGAACGTATGCAAGCACCAGGTTTTACTCTATCAATGTTACCTGCTTTTAAGAAAATCTATGGTGATTCTAAAAAAGATTTATCTGAATTTATGACATATAATATGGAGTTTATTAATACCGAACCTCATATGGCAACATTCTTAATGGGACTTATACTTTCCATGGAAGAACATGGTGAAGATAGAAAGTTAATTGAAGGTATTCGTAATGGTTTATTTGGTCCTTTTGCTGGTCTTGGAGACGCTATATTTTGGTTCACTTTACTTCCGATTTCAGCTGCTATTTCTTGTTCATTAGCACAAGAAGGTTCAATATTAGGACCTTTGCTATATATTGCAATTTGGTTAGTAGCTGCTATATCTCGTATATGGTTTGCAAGATTTGGTTATAACTTAGGGGTAAAAGCTGTTACTACAATTTCAGAAAATACTAAGTATTTAACAAAGGCTGCAGGAATCTTAGGCGTAATGGTTGTTGGTGGTTTAATTCCTTCTTATATTAGCTTTTCATTTAGCGAAGCTTTAAAATTTGGTATGGGTGAAGGAACAACTGTTCAAAGTGTCTTTGATAATATTTTACCAAATATATTACCATTAAGTTTTGTATTCCTAATTTATTGGTTATTCAAGAAAAAGAATGCTAATGTACTTGTACTTATCTTAGGAATCATAGTGTTTGGTATATTAATGTCATTCCTTGGATGGATGTAATTATATTTAATTTATGGAGCTACCTTAAGGTAGCTCCATATTCAAAATATAGACTTAAATTCCTAAAGGGGTTTTTCTTTAATTTTATTATATATTTTATATTATTCAAGATCACCATATTCAAAAAAATAGGGGGAAAATAAAAATATGAGAAATTTTAGCATGGATAAAATTCTAAAAGCTGTTATTTTTGATATGGATGGTGTAATTGTCGATAGTGAATCATATTGGTTGGATATATTTGAAGGATTTTTATTAGAATATGGAAAAAGATTAAGTGATACAGACAAAAAAGAATTTTATGGTTGTTCATTGGAAATGGAAAATGAAATTTTATCAAGGTATTTAGATATGTCTTATGAAGAGATTTCTAGATTGAAAAAAGATTATAGTAGTATGAATCCTATTTATTATAAGAAACATCTTATGCCTGGAGTTAAAAATTTAATTTCCTATTTAAAATCAAAAGATATGAAATTAGTCATTGCATCATCAAGTGAATTACAAAATATTAATAGAATGGTTAATGAATGCGGATTTAATGGAGTGTTTGATTATATTGTAAGTGGCGAGATGGTAGAAGAATCCAAACCTAATCCACAAATTTATAATTATTCTGTTGAACTATTAGGTATACCAAGAGAAAATATTTTTGTTATTGAAGATTCACAATATGGAGTTAAGGCTGCTACTGAAGCAAACTTAGATGTTTTGGCATTAAGGAATCCATATTATAATTTTGATTTAAATGAAGCTATGTTAAAGTTTAATTCACATGATGAAATATTAAAGTTTATGAAAAAGATTATTTTTAAGGAGGAATAAAATGATTGGTTTAATTGTAACTGGACATGGAAATTTTGCAAGTGGATTGACTTCTTCATTGAAGTTAATTGAAGGAAATAATTTAAATAATTATGAGTTTGTTGACTTTGAAGTAACAGATTCTGTTGAAGTATTAGAAGAGAAATTGAATAAAGCTTTTGATTCTTTAAAGGATTGTGATGGTATTTTAGTTTTATGTGATTTGATTGGAGGATCACCTTTTAAATCGGCAACAATTATAGGGGGAAAAAATGATAATGTAGAAATTGTTGCAGGAACAAACTTGCCTATGCTTATAGAAGTGAATATGCTTCGTCAATTTCAAAGTGATTTAAAATCATTAACAGATCAGGCAATTGAAGCAGGAAAGTCAATGATTAGTAAATATGTTTATGAGGCTTATGTAGAAGAGGAACCAGATGAGGGGATTTAATCAAAATACTAATTTAAGAAAAATAAGCATTTAGAGTAAATAATATATAGAAATATTCATTCAGTATGATATAATTTAAGGAGGAAAAGAGTAATGAAACTTACAAAAAGTGAATTAGCAAACTTGTTTGATCATACTTTATTAAAAGCCTATGCAACTGATGAAGACTTTATAAAGCTTTGTCAAGAAGCAAAGGAAATAGGAGCTGCAATGGTAGCAATTAACAGTGCCCCTGTTAAATTTTGTAAGGAACAGTTGAAAGGAACTAATGTCCATGTAGGAGCTGCAATATCTTTTCCTTTAGGACAAACTTCTTTAGAAATAAAGGTGGCAGAAACTATGAAGGCTATTGAAGACGGTGCCGATGAAATTGATTATGTTGTAAATATAGGGAAAGTTAAAATGCATGATTGGGAGTATATTCAACATGAAATGGAAAGAATAGTATCTGTATGTAAAGAAAAAAATGTAGTTTCAAAAGTTATTTTTGAAAATTGCTATTTGGAGAAAGATGAAATTAAAAAATTATCAGAGATTGCTAAGGTGGTTAAGCCAGATTTTATAAAAACAAGTACTGGCTTTGGAACTGGTGGTGCAGTGATTGAAGATGTTAAACTTATGAAAAGTATTGTGGGAAATGATGTGAAGGTTAAGGCAGCTGGGGGAATAAGAGATTGGGATACCTGTGAAAAAATGATTGAAGCAGGGGCAGAAAGAATCGGAACAAGTAGTTCTTTTGAAATTCTAAGGGGGTTTGAAAGGGCTAGTAAGTAAAAATAAAAAAGTTCCTTTATGATGCACTTGTGTTCAAATTAAGGAGTGAGATAATGGGGAGTTTTCCTAATGACAAGCGGTATGTTTATTTAAATAGAAACTCAGCATTACCGTTATATTATCAATTAAAAGAACATATTAAAGATGCAATATTAAAAGGACAATATAAGCCCAACGATAGATTACCAACTGAAGAAGAATTATGTAAACAATTTTCTATATCTAGGCCAGTGGTGCGTCATGCTTATGAAGAATTAACCAAAGAAGGTTTAATTGGCCGTAGAAAGGGAAGTGGAACTTTTGTTAAACAACAATCATATAAAAGTTCACTTTTCGAGGAGTTTATTGATTTTTCTTTTGAGAAGAATATTATTGAGATAGAAAAGAATTCTAAGATTATAAAAAGGAATACAATAGTTAATTCTAATATAAGTTCAAGAATGAATATACCTGAAGATAGTGAACTTTTGAACTTAAGTAGAATTATATATAATAATGGGTATCCAATATCTATAATTGAATCCTATTTACCCTGTCATTATTTTTTAAATATTGATAATTATATCCAATTTCCATTTGCAAAAACAATTATCGAGACTGTAGAAACAATGTACGGAATTTATATACAAAAGGCCATTAGAAATTTGACTGCAGTACAAATCTCTGAAGAAAAAGTAAAGTTTTTACAAGGCAATTTAGGTGAGTTAGCATATGAAATAGAAACAAAATATTTAGATACTTCTAATAGAGTAGTTATATTAGAATATGTTACAAGTTTGATAAGTAAAAATCAATTTGTAGTGGAAATTAATAGAGAATAAAAAGATAGTAAAGGTAAAGAGAAGATATTAACAGTATTTTCTTTTAGAACTATAGTAAGTAAATGTATTTACTTTTTATTACCAGAAGTTTGGTTTCTGGTAATATTTTTTTGCTTGTTTATAAATAGTAAATTATAATAAAAAATAATAGAGTATAATTGAAAAATTTAAATTAAGATATATAAAAGTATTATATATTTGAATAAATAGTATTAAAAGAAGGTGAAGAAAATGGATTCAAAGAAGATTTTCATTATAGAAGATGATGGGAAAATTAGAAATGAATTATGTGCATTTTTAAATAAATATGGCTATGAAACTACATATTCACTAGATTTTGAACATGTAGTAGATGAAGTTTTAGAAGGTAAATATCATTTAGTTTTATTGGATATAAACTTGCCTTATTTTGATGGATATTATATTTGTAGAGAAATAAGAAAGAAAAGCTCAGTTCCAATAATAGTAGTAACTAGCAGAGACAGCGAAGTTGATGAGTTAATGAGTATGAATTTAGGAGCAGATGATTTTATAACTAAACCTTATAATACAGAAATTCTTTTAGCAAGGATATCTTCATTATTAAGAAGAACTTATAGTAATCAAGAGTCAGAAATATTAGAATATAATGATCTAAAGCATAACTTATCCACAAGTGAAGTGGAATATAAGAAGGAAAAAATAGAACTAAGTAAAAATGAAAGTAAAATTTTATATGTACTTATGAAAAATAAAGGGAAGATAGTATCTAGAAATGAGATTATTGAAGCGTTATGGGAGTCTGATGAATTTGTTGATGATAATACATTAACAGTAAATATTAATAGACTTAGAAAAAAGCTAGATGAAATAGGAGCAGTAGACTTTCTAAAAACTAAGAGGGGTCAAGGTTATATAATAAAATGAGTTTATTAGATTTTTTTAAAGAAAGAATATTATTTATATTTTTTAGTGTAATAATATTAATATTTACTTCAATTTTACTATTAGCTTTAAAAGTAGATTTTTATGCAGTAATATTTATATTTTCAATAAATTTTATAGGCATTTTACTTTACCATATCTATGATTATTTTAATAAAAAAAAGTACTATGATGAGTTACTTATGAATTTAGAAGCTTTAGATAAAAAATACTTAATTTCTGATGTTATAGATGAAGGAAACTTTTTAGAAAGTAAAATTTTATACAATGTTATATGTGAAGCAACTAAATCAATGAAGGATGATATTTCAGAACTAAAAATAAATAGTAATGAATATAGGGAATATATTGAGCTTTGGGTCCACGAAGTAAAAACACCAATAGCTAGTAGTAAGCTTATTATAGAAAATAATAAATCAGAATTAACTAAAAGTATCGGTGAAGAAATCACAAAGGTTGAAAATTACATTGAGCAGGTATTATTTTATGCAAGGAGTAATGCCTTAGAAAAAGATTATATTATTAAGGAACTGGATTTAAAATCTAGTGTAAATAAAGTAATAAGAAGAAATTCAAAAGTTTTAATTGAGAAAAAAATAAAAATTGAAATTTCAGAATTAGAAAAAATAGTTTACACTGATAGCAAATGGCTAGAATTTATTATAAATCAAGTTTTATCAAATTCTATTAAGTATATTGATGATTCTAAAAAAGAAAATAGAATAAAATTCTATACAAAAAATATTGGGGAAAATGTAGTTTTATATATTGAAGATACTGGAATCGGAATGAATGAAAAAGATGTTATTAAAGTTTTTGAAAAAGGATATACAGGTGAAAATGGAAGAAAATTTGGTAAATCCACTGGCATGGGTTTATATCTTTGTAAAAAGTTAACACAAAAGCTTGGATTAGGAATTAATATAGAATCAGAAATAAAAAAAGGAACTAAAATTTCTATTATTTTTCCTATAAATAAGATGATGAAATTTGAATAGAGGGATAAAATATGATAATTAGATTAGCAACTATAAAAGATAGCAATGCATTGTTAAAAATATATTCTCAATATATAGATACTGCAATTACATTTGAATGTGTACTTCCAACAGAAAAGCAATTTGAAGAGAGGATTGCTGACATTATTAAAGATTATCCTTATTTAGTCTGTGAGGAAAATGGAGAAATTTTTGGATATGCTTATGCACATAGACATATGGAACGAGAGGCATATCAGTGGAATGCAGAATTGTCAATCTATTTAGATAAAAATTTCACATCAAAAGGAATAGGAAAGAAATTGTATTCTATATTGATTGAAATATTGAAATTACAAGGGATAAAAACTGTATATGGTGGGGTTACTGTTCCAAATAAAAAAAGTGAAAAACTTCACTTGAGACTAGGATTTAAAAGTATTGGCATTTATCATAATACTGGATACAAGGATGGTAAGTGGCTTGATGTAGAATGGTTTGAAAAGCAAATTATGCCATATAGTATAAAGCCAGAACCCTTTACGCCAATTAACAAAATACATAATGAAAAGATTCAAGAGGTTATAAAGAGGTTTTAAGTTGTAGAAGGTAAAATTATGAGTGATTTTATTTTTTCAGCTTTGCCATGGGTGGTTTTGGGAATTACAGTTGCAATAGTATTAACTAATATTAACAATAAAAAGAAAAAAAGAAATGTTACTGAAAATCAAGATGATTTGGAAAATATAAATACAATGAATAAAGAAGAAAATACAGAAGATTATATGTCAACTGGATTAAGTTTAGGAATGGGCTTTGGAGTAGCAATAGGTTCATCACTTATACCGAGATTTGGAGAAAGTGCCCTTACTTATGGAATCTGCTTTGGAATGTTGTGTGGTATGCTTGTAGGAATGTATGTAAAGAAAAAATAAATATAAAATATTGTGGAATATATTTACATTTGAATCTGTAATTGTTATTATTTGATATGATACCAATTGTTGATTTTGTAAAAGTATTAAGATTATAAGGAGGGAAGTCATAGGCTAATTGGCTTAATTTTAGGGGTTAAGGAGAAATATATATGAATAATAATGTTACACCAAAAACAAATGAAGTAATTTCAGAATCTAAGAGCAGAAGAAAAAAGATAATAATTTTAATAGGATTAGCTTTAGTAATATTAACAGCATCTATATTTATTTATGTTAATTTACAAAATAGAAAACTGGTAAATAGTTATGAGGATAAGATATATCCAGGAACTTTTGTTTTTGATAAAGATGTTTCAGATATGACCAAAAGTGAATTGCATACAGTTATAGAGGAAATGGTAAGCGGTATTTCAGAAAAGAAGATAAATATTGCAGTTGGAGAGAATAGCTTTGAAAAAAACTATATAGATCTTGATACAACAATAGATTATGAAGCTTTTGAAAATGAAGTTTTAAGTTTTGGAAAAGATAAGACTTTTAGAGAACAACTTAATTTAATAAAAGAACCTGAAAGTAGAACTTATGAGTTTAAAATTAAATATAGCGAAGATAAATTAGTGGAATTTTTAGATACAATATCAGAGCAAGTTAATATAAGTGCACAAAATGCAAGTATAAGTGTAAATAGTGGAGCAGTAAATGTAACACCTGGACAAGTAGGATATGAGTTAAATAAAGAGACATTAGTCTCTAATATAAAAGCTGTATTAGAAGATATTAATAGTGCGGATGTTGCTTCAATAGATGGACAATTAAGTGAGGTTAATCCTTCAATAACTACAGAAGCTTTACAATCAGTAGATAAAATGATATCTAATTATACAACTTATTTTGACCCAGGTCCTAGTGGTCATAATATTCAAGTAGGAGCAAGTATGATTGGAAATGTACTGCTTATGCCTGGAGATTCATTTTCAACCGTAGATGCTATAGGCCCTACAACTAAAGCAAATGGATTTGTAGAAGCTAACACTTATCTTAACGGTAAAGTTGTACCAGGTCTTGGTGGAGGAGTATGTCAAATATCTAGTACAATATATAATGCTGAATTGAAAGCAGGTATACTTCCAGACTTTAGAACATATCACGAAATGGTGGTTAAGTATGTTCCACAAGGTTTAGATGCAACTATAGGTGATGAATGGCCTGATTTAATATTTACAAATCCATTTGATTATCCTATAGTAGTTAATGTTTATTCTAGTGGAAGCTCAGTGACTGCTGAGTTTTGGTCTAATAGCCAAGCTACTGGAGGAATAACATATGTACCAAAAGCTTATCAAACAGGGGCATTATCTGCAGATGCTTACTTATATGGATATAACTCTGCAGGAGAATGTATATCAGAGGTATATTTAGATAGTAGTGTTTATAAACCATTTAATTAATGTATATTAAAAATATTATGAAAAACCGTATTGCCTAAAAAGTATATACGGTTTTTTTATTTATAATCTACTTACTATAAAGCTAATTAATAGATTTATTGATGAGAATATTATTGAAATTATTAATACATTAGTTAAAAGTAAGTTATATTTAATTATATTTATATGTGACAATAAATCTAAATTAAATACATTAAAGATAAATAATACCATGAAAATAAATATAACACCTGTAAATGCTCCTTTAATATCTGCTGTACTTAAAGAGATGTGAGAGCAGATGCTAAAGACTAAGTATAAAAATAAATAAAATTCTGGTCTCTTAAAATTGCTTAATGAGAAGATGCTCTTTAAAAATAAAAATATGCCATTAGTACTTAGCAAATTATTAGTAGTTTCTAAAGAAGATGGTATAAATATTTTAAGTAGCAAAATAATAATTAAGCTTCCACATATAATAGGAGCTACACCTATAAAGAAATTGCCTATTTGATGATAAATATTCCTAGGGTTATAGGAATGATTTACATATCCTAAAGTTCTATTTTCATCGTTAACTTGAAAAAATTTCACTTCTTTAATTTTATGTCCAAATAATAAAGCTATTACAAGATGGCTAAGTTCATGAAGTGGAACGCCTACAATACCTGTAATATAAATAGCTTTTCTACCAAAGCTTTTTTGATAGTTACCCATAGATGTGTTTCTTAAAAAGCCTAGTATTAATCCAGCTATAACTATAATTCCAATAAACCAGGATAAATCTATTAGTGTCTTTAATAATATATTTTCAATTTTCATAAAGTAACCTTCTTTCCTTAAATAGATTCTATAATACTATTAATTTTTAGTCCAATCTTTATTTAATAAGAGAATGGTATAATTATAAATATTAATATTACAAAACTGTAAGTTTAATGTTATATACTTCAATGGATAGAAGATTAGAAATGAAATACAATATTCCTATAGTAAGAAACAGGAGGGATTAAGTTATGGGAAAGGAAATATTAAGAGTAGATAATATAGAAAAGTATTATGGAAGAAAAGGTAATGTTACTAAGGCTATAAATAATATAAACTTTACTGTAGAAGAGGGAGAATTCATCGGCGTAATGGGAGCCTCTGGTAGTGGTAAAACTACATTATTAAATTGCATATCAACTATTGATAAGGTAAGTAGTGGACATATATATATTTCAGGAAATGATATTACCAAGCTAAATTCTAAGAAAATTTCTAAGTTTAGAAGAGAAGAACTAGGATTTATATTTCAAGATTTTAATTTACTAGATACTTTAACAGCTTATGAAAATATAGCTCTTGCCTTAACTATAATGAAGGTTAATCATAAAGAAATAGATAAGAGAGTAAAAGATGTGGCTAAAAAGTTAAATATAGAAGAGGTTTTAAATAAGTATCCTTATGAGATGTCAGGTGGGCAAAAACAAAGAGTTGCATCAGCTAGAGCTATCATAACAAAACCTTCACTTATTTTAGCAGATGAACCAACAGGAGCTTTAGATTCTAAGTCTGCTAAGATGTTACTTGAAAGTATGGAGGATTTAAATGAAAGTCTTAATGCTACTATTATGATGGTTACTCATGATGCATTTTCAGCTAGTTATGCAAGAAGAATTTTATTTATCAAGGATGGTAAGATATTTAATGAATTAATTAGAGGAAATGATTCAAGAAAGGAATTCTTCGATAAGATAATTGAAGTTATTACACTTCTTGGAGGTGATGAAAATAATGTATTCTAAGTTAGCCTTTAGGAATTTAAAGAGAAGTTTTAAAGATTATGCAATATACTTTTTAACATTAGTGTTTGGAGTTTGTATATTTTATACCTTTAATTCAATACAATCCCAAAGTATTATGCTTGAGTTAAGTGAAGTTCAAGCTTCTGCCTTTGAGCAAGTGGAATCAATAATGGGATATGCTTCAGTATTTGTAGCCTTTGTCTTAGCATTTTTAATTATTTATGCAAATAACTATTTAATAAAGAGAAGAAAAAAGGAATTTGGTATATATATGACTTTAGGTATGGACAAAGGTAACTTATCTACAATAATATTTTTTGAAACACTATTAGTTGGGATAATATCTTTAATAGTGGGATTAGGAATTGGTGTGGTTTTATCTCAAGGATTATCAGTTTTAACTGCTAAATTATTTCAAGTTAACTTACTTAAGTTTAAATTTGTTTTTTCTTATAATGCAATGATAAAAACTTTAATGTCCTTTGGGATTATTTATATATTAGTACTTATGTTCAACTCAATATCAATTAGAAAGATTCAATTAATAGATTTAATTAATTCATCAAAGAAAAATGAAAGTATTAAGGTAAGGAATGTTTGGGTTTCTGTATTTGTATTTATTATAAGTTGTGTAATGATAGGATCAGCTTATTATATGGTGCTTCATAGAGGAACTTCAACTGTGGGTATAAATGTAAATGGCACAAGTATTTTACTTGGGATTGTTGGTACGTTTTTATTCTTCTTTTCACTATCAGGATTTTTATTAAAACTTGTTCAGTCAAATAAAAGATTCTATTTAAAAGATTTAAATATGTTTGTCTTAAGGCAAATTAACAGCAAGATAAATAGCGTATTTATATCAATGTCTTTTATATGTATATCATTATTTGTAGGTATATGTATGCTTGCAGGTGGACTTGGAATTAATAGTGCATTAAATGCTGACTTAAGGGACTTAACTCAATATGATGAGACTATTTGGAATTATGAAGGTGTAAATATTGAGGAATATTTAAGGGAAAGAAATTTTGAAATAAGAGATTATGCAAAAGATTATGTTAGCTATATAAATTATAAAGGTGGCATTAATTATAGCGATTTATTATCAGCTGAAGACATGAATAAGTCAAAGGATTTATATCCTATTGCAACAGATAATGAAGTTCAAATTATTTCATTAACAAAATTTAATGAAATAATGAAAATGTTAAATAAGAATCCTATAACATTAAATGATGGAGAATATGCTTTATTTTCAGATATAGATACTTTAATAAATCCATTAAGTAATGCATTAGAGGATAACAGAGAAATTAATATTAATGGTAATACTTTAAAGCCAGGCACTAAAAAAACAATAGAAGTAGTAGCTTATAACCAAATGATGAAAAGTAATCTTTGTACTATAATAGTAAAGGATAATATTGTTAATGGTCTTACTCCATGGACATCATATTTGAATTTTAATTTCAATGAAGATGATGGAAATATTGTTAATGAAAAGCTAAATGAAGTTGTTAAAGAAATTAAAAAAGATAGGGATAGTTTAGTTTTTTCTATTACTAAAGAAGAGTTAATTGCAGAATCATCTACCTTTGGAGCTATAGTATCTTACTTAGGAATATATATTGGAGGAATTTTCTTAATTGTTTCTGCTGCAGTATTAGCTCTGCAACAATTATCTGAATCCACTGATAACATTTCAAGATATACTTTACTTAGAAAGATTGGAGTAGATGATAAGATTATTAATAAATCTTTATTAACTCAAATAGCAATATATTTCTTAATGCCACTATCATTAGCATTGATTCACTCAATAGCAGGCTTAGAATTTTCAAAAAGAGTTATAACTCTTTTTGGTAGCATTAGTATTATGAAAAATATTTTAATTGCATTAGCAACCTTAGTTATAATTTATGGAGGATATTTTATCGCAACTTATCTAGGAGCTAAGAAAAATATAAATAATGTAGTTTAGACTTTAATTTGGAGTTGTTTTTAAACAACTCCAAATTTTATTATCCAATAATATCTGCTAGATGAATAGGGTTAAACTGTAAAATATGTTATAATAATCTTGTGAATTGACTATATATTTTATATAGATAACTAGAACTATGTGTTATTTTTAGTTAAATTGGGGAGATGAAATATATGAAAAAAGTTTATAGAGTATTATTGATTTTACATTTATTTGTTGGTATAGGAGCTATTGCAGGAGGAAGTATGGCTATTCTTAATCCTTATAACCCAGGAGGTATGGCTACCGATGCTTTGAAAAATTCACCATTTAGTAATTTCCTTATACCTGGAATTATATTATTTACAGTAATTGGACTTGGGAATATATTTAGTGCTGCAGCAATTATTTTTAAATCAAAATATCAAGGTTATATAAGTAGTGTTTTTAGCTTAGCCCTAGTAACATGGATAATAGTTCAATGTATAATGCTAAGAATGGTTGTACATTTACATGTTATATTTTTTATTATAGGTTTAATACAAGCAATTTTATCTATTATTATATTGTTTAAAAAGAATTTGTTCCCTACAAATATTATTTTAAATATTATAGGAAAACTAGAAAAAAAATTTCCTAATAGTATTATTGTGAAGTTTATAAATAAAATAGAAAATAAATTATATGAATTATAATTGAGCTTTTTCAGAGTTTATTATTTAATAAGTTAGGTAAATTTTAACTTAAAAGGGTGTATTAGAATTAAATAAATTTAAGATTAAAATATCACATTATCATTATATGAGTATGTGGTATTTTTATTTAAGTAAAAATAATTAATACTTGAAAATATTTCTCAATAGACTATAGTTTATAATAAGAATAGAAAATACATATTAAAGGAGGTATTTATATGAGTATTAAATTAAGTGCCTTAGATCAGTCTCCAATAGGAGAAGGTTCAACTTCTACTGAGGCATTAAGAAATACAATTACTCTAGCACAAGAGTTAGAAAAGCTAGGATACTATAGATTTTGGGTATCAGAACACCATGATACAAGAAGTTTAGCTGGATCAAGTCCAGAGATACTTATTTCTAGTATTGCAGCAAAAACAAATAAAATCAGAGTTGGTTCAGGTGGAGTAATGTTACCTAATTATAGTCCCTATAAGGTGGCAGAGAATTTTAAAGTATTAGAGGCTTTATATCCAAATAGAATAGATTTAGGAATAGGTAGAGCACCAGGTGGAATGCCTTTAGCAAGTAAGGCTCTAATGCAAGGAAGAAGTATATTTAGTGATAATTATGAAGAAAAGGTATTAGACTTAGTAAGATATATTTATGATATAGTACCAGAAAACCATGAATATAGTGGTCTTAAAGCCACTCCATTGGTAAATACATATCCAGAAATTCATATACTTGGTTCTAGTGGTGGAAGTGCAGGACTTGCAGCTAACATTGGGGCATCTTATGCATATGCTCAATTTATAACTGGAGGTATGGGAGTAAGCTCAGTAAATTGGTATAGAGATAAATTTAAAAAGTCAATTGTTTCATCATCACCAAGTACTATAATTTGTAGCTTTGTAATTTGTTGTGAAACAGAAGAAGAAGTTAATAATCAAGCTGCAATGATGGATTTAACTTTACTTTTAGTTGAAACTGGGAAATCCTATGGAATGCCTTCAGTAGAAAGAGCATTAGCTTATAAATATTCTGAGGCAGAAATGCAAATAGTTACAAGAAATAGAAAAAGGATGATAGTTGGAACACCAGATAAGGTGAAAGAACAAATAATAAATATGAGTAAGTTTTATAATACGGATGAATTTATGATAATTAATTTAAATACAAATTTAGAAGAAAAGATAAAGTCTTATAAATTAATTTCAGATTCCTTTAATTAGAGGTTACTTAGGTAGACTCATTCCTTCTTTATAATATAAAGTTTTATGGTAATATATAATAAGTAACAAAAGTATTTTAGGAGGAGTTATATGAAAGTTTTAATTACCAATGATGATGGAATTTATGCAAGGGGAATATTAACTTTAGCTAAAGAAATTTCTAAAAAGCATGAAGTTATAGTTGTAGCTCCTAGGGAGCAGAAAAGTGCAGCTAGTCATTCAATTTCAATTCATAATCCAATAAAAATAAGAGAAGAAAAAATAGATACAGACTTTAAGGCATATAGTTTAGTTGGAACTCCTGCTGACTGTACTCAAGCTGGATTATCATTATTATGTGAAAATATAGACTTAGTTATATCAGGTATAAATAGAGGTCTAAATTGTGGGACGGATATACTATATTCTGGAACAGTTTCAGCAGCAATAGAAGGGGCTATATATAATGTTCCATCAATTGCTATTTCTATGGAAGTTAATTGGGAAAAGTATGATGAAGATTATAGTAAAGCAGCTAAATGGATAAGTAAGATAGTAGATATAGCTGAAAAGAGTTATTTAAGAAAAGATGTAGTGTTAAATGTCAATGTTCCCAATATACCAGAAGATGAAATAAAGGGTCTTAAGGTTTGTAAGCTTGGTAAATCAACTTACAAAACAGATTATGTTTTAGTAGAAGAAAATGAAGATAAGGTTTATAAAACAAAAGGAACTAGAAATGAAATATCAGAAGGAGATTCTGATCTTTATTACTTATCACAAGGATATGTAACTTTAACGCCTTTACATTTTGACTTTACTAATTTCAAAATTTTAGATGAGGTAAGAAATACATTTCAAGATTAGATAAATTAGTTTTGAAAAAAGATGTTGTTGTCGCACTAATTTTTAGTGCGACAACAAATTTAAAGATTTGAAAACTTAAAAATGAGTTTTTTTATTAATTATCCATTATTAATTAAAAATTATGCACTATACTAGCTATCTTTTCTTTAGAATTGTAGTTTTATTTTCTTCAATATAAGTTAATAAAGCATTTTTAATAGCGAGTGCAATTACATCTTGCCCCTTATCAGATTTTAAATATCTTTCATCAGATGTATTACTTAAAAATCCTAATTCTAATAATACGGGGATGCTTGAATTTAACTCTAGTACGGCTAGAGCATCTTCGGTATTTTTATAAGTTTTTATATTTCTATTATCTGTATAGTTTGCATTGATTAATGCATTTTGTATTGTCATAGCTAAATTCTCACTATTATCATCCTGTGATTTATACCAGGTCTCAACACCTTTTGATTCTTGATTTGTGTAGTCACTATTGCAATGAATAGAGACAAATAAATCAGATTTTAAAACTTCTGGTATCTTAATTCTTTCCTTTAGGCTATCATTAGCAGTATCAAGCCAAGACAATGAATCATTTGTTCTTGTGTAAATAACCTTTATCCCATTTTCCTCTAATAGTTTACCAAGTTTTAGTGAAATATCTAGGACTATATCTTTTTCAAGAGAGCCAGATAAGCCTTTTGCACCAATATCCCAATCTCCATGACCTGGATCTATACAAACTACTATTTTATTATCTGTATTGTTATTACTAGTAGTTGAAGCTGTAATATTTTTATTAATGGATGATTTTTTATTAAATAATAAAAAAAGTGAAAATACTATAATGCAAATAAATAAAAGGACAAGTCTAAATATTAATTGTCTTCTTCTTTTACGTTTATAGAGAAGTTTTCTTCTGTATGCAATATCAAATTTAGGTTTTTCCATAGAATTTTCCTCTTATTTCATAATAATTTACATAATATAAGTATACTAATAATATAACTATATGTAAATAAATGGAAGAGAATAAATGGCATATCATTGGTTGATAATATATAAATATTGATATAAACTATAATAAAGGAGTGAAGTGCCATGCCTAAAATTTTACAAAATCCAAGGGAAACAATGCTAAAAGAAGGTTATAAATTATTAGAAGATAAAGGTTATAAAAATTTTAGCATGAGAGAACTTGCTAATAGATGTGAAATTGGACTAGGGACAGTATATAATTATTTTGAAAATAAGATGTCTTTAGTTAGAGAAATATTTAATGACACCTGGATACAGATAATAGAGGATTTAAGAACTGTTAAAGAGAAAAATATATCATTTGAAGAAAAAATAAAATTAATATATTTAGGATTAGAGAAATTTTTAATATACCATAAAGAAGTCTTCTTTGAACTAACTAAGGAAGAAAAGTTAGATAGTGATAAAAAATCTCATTCTTGTACTAAATATGATGTATTAGATGAATTATATGTAATTGTTGATGAAATAATAGAATTACATAAAGAAAATAAAGATATAACTATGAATATTGAAACTAGAAAATTAACTTCTTTTTTAATAAATAATATGATAACTCTATCTATGAAGAATACAGACTTTTCTATAGAAGACTTATTATATATAGTGAGAAATAATTTATAAAGGAGATAGCTATTTGTATGAATTGGTTAAATAAACTAGAAAGAAAGATAGGAAAGTTTTATATAAAAAATCTAATGTTAATTGTTATAAGTGGAACTATTCTTATTTATGGATTTACTATATTAAGCAATGATTTTACTTTAGTTAATAATATAACTTTAGTACCATCTAAGGTAATGCATGGAGAAATTTGGAGACTTGTAACTTTTATATTTGTTCCATCAAGTTATTCTATAATTTCTTTTATATTTTCAATGTATTTTTATTATTTAGCTGGTACTGGATTAGAGCATGAGTGGGGAGAGTTTAAGTTTAACTTTTATTACCTTGTTGGAATGATTACAACTATTATTGTTTCAATGATAACTGGAGCAGAAGCTACTGGAACATTTATTAACCTTTCATTATTTTTGGCATTTGCAAAAGTATATCCAAACTTCCAAGTGTTATTATTTTATATAATACCAATTAAGGTTAAATACTTAGCTATATTTAACTGGCTTATGATAGGATATAGCTTCTTATCAGCAGGATCAATAGGAGATAAAATACTAACTCTAGTTCCATTACTTAACTTTTTCCTATTCTTTGGAAAAGATATATTTACAGGAACAACTACTGGTGCAGTAAATTATAGAAGACAACAAAAATTTAGAGCACAGGTAAAAGAAAGAGAAGTTATTCATAAATGTGAAGTTTGTGGAATTACAGAAAAAGAAGATCCTAAAATGGACTTTAGATATTGTTCAAAATGTTCAGGTAAAAAGTGTTATTGTGAGAATCATATAAGAAATCATGAGCATAAGTAATAATAAAGTGTAAATTATTAGATATGTATTAAGGTAAAGGTATTTTAAGATACTTTTACCTTTTTTGATTTTAAAGGAGATGTAATTGTTTTTATTGTAAATTCTTAATAATAACTATTAAATAATAATGATAGTAATTATTGATTCCATGATGTATAATGTAATGGAATAAAAATTGACTATTAATTGAAAAATATAGAGTAAATTCATAACTAAGAAGGGAAGAAACATGGAAAATAACGAGTTAAAAAAGATATATGATAATCCACTGCATATAAGATATATAGATAATCCAAGTGAAGATTTAGTATTAGAAGCAGTTAAGAAAAATGGATTGGCAATAAAGTATATAAAAAATCCAAGCAATAATGTTAAGGAAATAGCAATTAAAAATAATCCGTTAGCAGTTGAGTATATTGAAGATTTAGAGGAAGAAAATGCTATTTTAGCAGTTAGATTACTTTGGAATTCATTAAAGTATATTAAAAATCCTACAGATAGGGTTAAATTTGAAGCAGTAAAGGCTAAGGGATGGGCTATACAATTTATAGAAAATCCTACTGAAGAAATTCAATTAAAAGCGGTATCTAAGGATTATGATTCAATAAAGTATATAAAGGAACCATCAGAAAAGGTCCAATTAGCTGCGGTTAAAAAATATTGGGCAGCTATTAAATTTATTGATAATCCTACTTTGGAAGTTAGAAGAGAAGCTATTAAAGAAAATGAAGAAGCTATTAATTACATTAACTTCAATTTAGATGAATTAAAAATATTAATTGGAGATAATATAAAAATCGTTAAATATGTATATGATTCTATTGATGTAGATTTTGTAGTTAATGTTGTTATTGAAAAAGTAAAAGAAGAATCAATTGATGAAAAGTATATAAAGGACTTTTTAGAATTAGAAATACTAGAGATGAATAAAATTAATTTTATAAAAGCGTATGGAAGTAAGAAAGCTAAAGTGTTTTTAGTTGATTATAAACTTTCAAGATAAAAAGAGGTGAGAAGATGAAATTTTCAGAAGCTATAAATACCGTTGAATTAGTATTAGAATCAGGTAGTGTTCCCTTAATAATTGGTGAAGCAGGTATAGGAAAGACTTCATTGGTAAAGAGAATATGTAATGAAGAAAATTATTATTTAGTAAACATAGATGCTAACCTATTAAAGGAAGGAGAAATCGGTGGACTTCCAATTGTAGATAATGGGAGGACAAGATATGCAACCCATTATAAATTAATAGAAATTGATAATGCTATATCAGACAGTAAATATAATGGAGTAATGCTATTTATAGATGAACTTAATAGATGTGAGCATGCAGTTCAACAAGAACTAATGAATTTAATATTAAATAGAGAAATTAATGGATATAAATTAAATGAAAATGTAAAAATAATGGCAGCTATGAATCCTTCTAACAAATATGATGGATTTGAAGATACTGATTATCAAGTAGTAGATATGGATAATGCACAAGAAGATAGATTCGTTTGGGTAGAACTAAGCTCAGATATTAAGGAATGGTTGAAATGGGCTATGAATGGTGAAGTAAATGTACATGATCATATTATAGAATTTTTATCAAATTTCCCTGAATTTTTGAATGTTACAAATTCAAGTGAATCAATTAAAGCAACTCCAAGAAGTTGGGAAAGAGTTGCTAAATCATATAATGTTTATTTAAGAAATACTGAAAATTATTCAATAGATACTTTCTATAATGTAGTTAAAGGAAATGTTGGAGTAAGTATTGCAACTGATTTTATTAATTATATTAAAAATATAAAAAATCCGTTAATTAAGCCAGAAGACTTATTCTCTTATTTAATTTTACCTGTAGAAGTAAAAGAACAAATAAGAGGAGAAAGCCATTCAAGATTATATATACTAGCTAAGAATTCAATAAGATATCTAAATGAAAATAACAGTGAAGTAAATAGAAAGTTATTTGCAGATTTATTGACTTGTTATCCAAAGGATTTAAGGCTTGGTATTATGAAAGAGATAAAGGGCGATTTAAAAGAAGAAACCTACATGGATTTATTATATGAAGATATGTTCCTAGATTCCTTCTTTAGTATTTATGAATAGGATGAGGCCTTATGAGTTTTGAAGAAAGAAGAGATAGCTTATTAAAGCAAGCTTTAGAGATAAAAGAAAATGGAGAAGTTTATAGCGGATTTGAAAGAGAATTTTTTTCATTAGTTGAAACTGTAATCATTGATATGCTTGAAGGAGAAGATGTCTTCTTTGGGCAATTTATGGTTAGAATAGAAAGAAGTATAAGGTTTAACATTACTTGGCCTTTAGCAACAATACCTAAAATACAAGGTTTTAGAATGTATTTCAATCCATTATTGTTTTTAGCTTGTGATAAAAGAGAAATGCAAGCATTATTTAAACATGAGATTTATCACATTATGTATGGACATCATGAAAGAGAGAGAATTCTTAAACAAAAATATACTAATCTTGCAGTAAATTTAGCAGTAGATATATCTATTAATCAATTTATAAAAAGTCTTCCTATGTATAGTTATAAGATTGAAAGAGTTAATAAAGAATATGGTTCTAACTTAACAGAAGATAAGCCAATTGAAATATATGCTGAACAAATTGAAAAAGCAATTAAATCTAAATTAACAGATACTATGAAGGATGATAAAAATAATGATATAGGCGAAATGATAGATATTTCTAAAGCTCATGATGTGTGGGAAGAAAGTACTCTTACTCAAGATTCTATAAAGGACTTAACTAAAAAAACTGCCATTGGTTCTTATAAAGGAAAAGCCCCAAAGGACATAGTAGGAATTATTGACTCTTATACTGAAAAAGCAGAGATATCTTGGCAAGATGCTCTTAAAAAGGTAATACCTTCATTAAGAGCAGGAGAAAAGAAAACCATAATGAGAAGAAATAGAAGGCAACCTGAAAGGTTAGATTTAAGAGGAACTCTTCCAAATAATGTTCCTGAAGTTATAGTTGCTTTAGATATCAGTGCTTCTATGAGTGAAGAGGAGTTTAATAAGATTTTAATTGAAGTCTTAGAAATTACTAGAACTAGAACAAATAAAATAACTGTAATAGAGTGTGATAATGAAATAAGACGTATATATGAGATAAAATCAAAAAATGATATTAAAAAGAGATCTTCTAAGAATGGATCTACAAAATTCTCACCAGTATTTAGATATATAAAAGAAAACAACTTAAGAAATTCTGTGCTAATATATTTTACAGATGGAGTTGGAGAAAAGGAATTAGAAGTGAAACCTTATAAAGCTAATACTATATGGGTAATAACTGGAGATGAAGAACTATCTTTAGAAGAACCCTATGGAGAAATAAAGAGAATTTCTGTAAAGGTTGAAAAAGGTGAAGGTGGAACTGCTGGACTTGAAATGATAAAAGAATATCAACAAGAACACGGAAGGTATTACTAATAAATAGATAAGAAGTAAAGATTTAAAAATATTATGAAGGCTCCTTAGGGAGTCCTTTTTTTATTTATAAATTAGGTATTTTTATCTATTTAAGCTGTCTAATACTAATAGGTGTATGAATACTGGAAAAAGAAAATAATTTATGATATAATACATTTCATGTGGGGGTGTTTTATGAAATCTTTTAAAATAAGCAAGAATGCTAGTGTGTTATTAATTATTTTTGTTTTGTTTGTTAGTTTACTCATAAACGTTTACACTTCAATAATGAACTCTAGATATAAAATAATAATAGGTAGAGAAACCTATAAGAGTATTGAAGAAATTCGAAATAGAAATGAAAGTTCATTAGCTACTTTAGACAAGTGTATAAAAGCTAAAAGTGTTAGTAATGAAGAGTTATTAGCTTTATATAAGAACTATAGCTCTATATCAAAGGAATTTAATTCCTTATGGATAAGTTATAAAGAGTATGGGAAAGAAGAATTAATTTCAATAAATAAAAAATCTAAAATTCCAAATCAAGTACCGACTGAAGTGTATTCAAGAGTGGAATGTCTGCTATTTGAGCAGTTAAATTATGAAATGAGAACTAATAATGATAAGGTAATTTTAGAGGGCGACGTATTAGATAATTTTACTGAAATGTATAATTTGACTCATGAAATTAATGACTTTTATAAAGATTTTAACGAAACTAAATTAAAAAATATAGATGTTGATGATAGAGAAATTACCTATATTAAAAAATCCTATTGGATAGATATTTTAGAAGGTATGAATTCTGTTATTGAACCGTATTCAGATTATGAATTCACATTTAAAGAATAATATTTAGGAGATGAAAACTATTTTTTCTAGTTAATCATCTCCTTTTTTATGCTATTTGTGATATATTAATATATAGATGATAAATAATACTATTTGATAAAATCTTAATAAGCAATATAGTATTAAGGAGGTAGGTTATGAATTTAAATAGAAATGATCAATGTTGGTGTAATAGTGGTAAAAAGTATAAAAAGTGCCATTTAGAATTTGATGAAAAGTTAGAGGCATTAAAGCATAAAGGATATGAAGTTCCAACAAGAGATATGATAAAGAATGAAGAACAAATTCAAGGAATAAGAGAAAGTGCAAAAATAAATAATGCAGTACTAGATCTAGTTCAAGAAAAGATAAAATTAGGAATGAGCACAGAGGAAATTGATAAGTTAGTCCATGATTTTACTGTTAATAGTGGAGCTATACCTGCGCCATTAAATTATGATGGTTATCCAAAGAGCGTATGTGTATCAATTAATGATATAGTATGTCATGGAATACCAAGCGAAGATACAGTACTAATGGATGGCGATATAGTTAATGTTGATGTATCAACTATATATAATGGATATTATTCAGATGCTTCAAGAATGTTTATGATTGGAAATGTATCTGAAGAAGATGAGAAACTAGTAAGAGTCACTAAGGAATGTTTAGATAAGGGCTTAGCAGCAGTAAAGCCATGGGGATTCTTAGGTGATATTGGGGCTGTTATTCAAGAGCATGCAGAAGCAAATGGATTTTCAGTAGTAAGAGCCTTTGGTGGTCATGGAGTTGGAATAGAGTTTCATGAAGAACCTTTTGTTGCACATGTTGGGGAAAGAGGAGAAGGTATGGTTTTAGTTCCTGGAATGGTATTTACTATTGAGCCAATGCTTAATCAAGGGGACTATGAAGTTTTTGTAGATGAAGATGATGATTGGACTGTATTTACAGCAGATGGTGGATATTCAGCACAATGGGAATATACAGTTTTAGTTACAGAAGATGGAGCAGAAATTATTGCATGGTAATGTTTAGATAAAGGCACTTAGGTGCCTTTTTTAATACAAAAAAACTCAAGCAATAAGCTTGAGTTTAATTTATGTTATCAAATTATTATTGATAATTAATGACATCCGCCACCGCAAGATCCACATCCGCCTTCAACTTCTATTAAGGGTTTAAGAGATAATCCTCTTCCTTCATTTTCATCAGTTGAAAGTAATCTAAATCCGCCGAATTCATCTACTAATTTTTCTTCAACAACGAAAACTATATCATTAACTTTTTGAGTTAAATCTCCGTCTTTCGCGTCATCAACAGATATATTAAAAGCAGGACCACTACAACCAAATCCAGCTAAGTTAATTCTAATGCTGTAATTATCTACTTCATTTTCGTCTAAGAATCCTTTGAATTCTTGGTAAGCTTCTTCACTTATTAAAATCTTATCCATATTTTCACCTTCTATTTCTAAATGATAATTTATATCACTAGTATAACATAGTAAGTTTAAATATCAAGTGTTTTTTTATGCAAAACATAGTAAAATTTTATAAATAGTTATTGTCATTATATTACATCATAAATATAATTATATTTATAAGTACTTGACATTTAATTAGAAGGAGTGTTTTATTTTGAAACCGTACGATAATAATTATATATATGATAAAGTTAAAGAGTATAATGATTCCATATCCGAAGGAAGGATTGGAAACTTTGAAATAATAAAAAAAAGTAACAATAGTGATTTTATAGATGGATACATGTGTAGAAGAAAAGGTAGAATAAATACAGATATTATAGAACTACAAGGACCTGATAATATTTGGATGAGAATATCACCTATTGAAATAGAAAGCTCCTATATGTTTATAAAATATGCTAAAGGAAAAGTTGGAATAGTTGGTTTAGGTCTTGGATACGTAGCTCAAGAATTAGCAAAAAAGTCAAATGTAGATGAAATTATAGTTTATGAGCAAGAAAAGGATGTTATAGATTTATATTATTCAAATTTTGAAGATAATGAAAAGATAAAAATAATAAATAAAGATGCTTTTGAAGCTAGTAGTGAAGAATTTAATTATTTTTACGTAGATATTTATGAATATAAATTACATCCTAGAGTAGTAGATGATTATATAAAATTCAATGAAATACATAAAATAGAAGAGTACTTATTTTGGGGACTGGAGCATTTTCTTTTAAGTTGTAAATATGAAGAAATAGTATGGGTATACATACCTGAATTATGGATGGAAATTAGCAAGAATATATTCGGAGCACTTCAAGAAGCTAATTTATTAAAATATTATAAGCAACTTGATGAAAGATTAGTAAGTAAAGTGTTAGCTGATTTTAAAGAAGTGTTAGATTATTAAATTATAGATATGTTTAATTTAAATGATTTAGTTGATTTATTTCAACAGTATAGTATGTATTCAATTCCTATATCTTTACTTATAAGCATTATAATTGCTTTATTAGGAGTTATTCCATCTATATTTATTACTGGAGCAAATATAGTGTTTTTTGGACCAATCTTAGGCTTTATAATATCTTTATTAGGTGAAGTCATAGGTGGATACATAACTTTTATAGTATATAGATTAGGATTTAAAAAGAGTGCAGAAAGTATAAAAAATAAACATAGACTAATAAATGCAATAGTAGAAGGGGAAGGAAGAAAAGTAGGCTTGTTGATTTTTGAGGGGAGATTAATTCCATTTATCCCATCAGGTCTAGTAACATTAGCTGCTTCAATTAGTAATGTTAATGGAAGTATTTTTAATATATCAACTTTCTTTGGAAAAATTCCTTCTATAGCTTTAGAAGCATTAGTTAGTTATGACTTAATTAATATCCAGCAAAATTATATAAGATTAGCTATAACATTAATTGCAATAGTATTATTGTACTTTACTTTGAAAAAATCAAAATTTAATAAATAAAAAAGGCACGTGTGTGCCTTTTTCTATTTAACTACTATATTTACTAATCTTCCTTTAATAACAATAACTTTAACTATATTTTTGCCTTTAGTTGCAGCTATTATATTTTCATTAGCTAATGAAGCAGCCTTAATTCCTTCTTCATCTAAATCTGTAGGAACGTTAATCTTAGCTTTTATCTTTCCATTAACTTGAATTGCAATTTCAACTTCATCTTTAACTAAAGCTTTAGCATCAAATGTTGGCCATGCTTGATTAAAGATTGAATACTCTAATCCAAGTAAACTCCATTGTTCTTCAGCAAAGTGAGGAGCAAATGGTGCTAATATCTTTAAGAAGTCAATACAAGTATTCTTTAAGAATTCTAAGTTCTTAACATCTTCTTGTAGATATTTAGATAAAGCATTTACAAATTCCATCATTCTTGCTATAGCAGTATTGAATTGCATTTTATCAGCATCTTCAGTTACACCTTTAATTGCATTGTGTAACCAGAAGTTTAATTCTTTTTCTGATTTATCCATAGTAGTTTTGTTATTTTCACCTTTTTCTATTGCTTCTCTTGCAGTTTCAAGGTATCTTTCAATTCTATCTACAAATCTTGCAACAGATTTAAGACCATCATCACTCCAAGCTCCACCTTCCACATATGCAAATCCAAACATTAAATACATTCTAAATACATCTGAACCATATTCAGAGATATAATCATTTGGAGAAATAGTATTTCCTTTTGATTTACTCATCTTTAATCCATCTGGTCCAAGTATTAAACCCTGATGTGTTAATGATTTAAATGGCTCATCAAAGTCTAGGTATCCCATATCTCTTAAAGCCTTAGTTATAAATCTAGCATATAATAAGTGCATGCAAGCATGTTCTGGACCGCCAACATACTTATCAACAGGAAGCATTTTATTTACTATATCTTTATCAAAGGCTTTTTCTGTATTTTTACTATCTGGATATCTTAATTGATACCAAGATGAGCAAACGAAAGTATCTAAAGTATCTACTTCTCTTTTAGCAGGCTTTCCACACTTTGGACAAGTTGTATTTACAAAAGAATCACATTTTGCAAGAGGTGATTTTCCATCTGGAGCAAACTCAACATCGTATGGAAGTTCAACTGGTAATTGATTTTCTGGAACTGCAACTGTTCCACAATCATCACAATGTATTATTGGAATTGGTGCACCCCAATATCTTTGTCTAGATACAAGCCAATCTCTTAATCTATAATTAACTTTTGCTGATCCAAGATTCATAGAAGCTAATTTTTCAACGATTTTTTCTTTTGCTTCTTCAGTTGTAAGTCCATCAAATTCACCTGAATTAACTAATTTGCCATATTCACAATAAGGTAATTCTTCATTTTCACCATTTTTACTAGTAATAACTCTTTCAATTGGTAAATTGAATTTAGTTGCAAAAGCAAAATCTCTTTCATCATGAGCTGGAACAGCCATAACAGCACCAGTACCATAAGTTGATAATACATAATCCCCAACCCAAATAGGTACTTCTTTATTATTTATAGGATTTATTGCATAAGATCCTGTAAATACACCAGTTTTTTCTCTAGATAAGGATTGTCTTTCTATATCAGATTGCTTTTTAGCTTCTTCTTTATAGTTTTCAACCGAATCTTTATATTCTGCTTTAGTAAGGGCATCAACTAATGGATTTTCTGGAGCTAATACTACATAAGTTACACCATTTAAAGTATCAACTCTAGTTGTAAATACATCAAATTTTAAATCTGAATCTTTAACTTTAAATGTAACTTCTGCACCAGTAGATTTTCCAATCCAGTGTTTTTGCATTGCTACAGTTTTTTCAGGCCAATCTAAAGTATCTAATTTTTCTAGTAATTCATCAGCATAATCAGTAATTTTTAAGAACCATTGAGTTAAGTCTTTCTTTGTTACTTCTGTAGAACATCTTTCACAAAGACCTTCAACAACTTGCTCATTTGCTAAAACTGTGTTACAAGATGGACACCAATTTACAGGAGCTTTCTTTCTATATGCTAAGCCTTTTTCATATAATTTTAAGAATACCCATTGAGTCCATTTATAATAATCAGGATGACATGTTATAACTTCATTTTCCCAGTTAAACATAGCTCCCATAGCTTTTAATTGTTTTTCCATAGTTTCAATATTCTTATCAGTTGAATCCTTCGGATGAATTCCAGTTTTTATTGCATAGTTTTCAGCTGGAAGTCCAAAAGCATCAAAGCCCATTGGTTGGAATACATTATATCCTTGCATTCTCTTCATTCTAGCCCATGAATCAACTGGTCCATAGTTAAACCAATGACCTGCATGTAATTGGCTACCTGATGGATAGGAGAACATTTCTAGTACATATAATTTTTCTCCATCCTTATTTGGGTCGAACTTATAAAGATTAGTTTCTTCCCACTTATCTTGCCACTTCTTATCAATGGAAGTTCCGTATTTAGCCATTATTAATCCTCCTCTAAAATAACTCTTGATTGTAAAAAGAATAAAAAAATCCCTCATCTCAATTAAGAGACGAAGGATATATTCGCGGTACCACTCTTATTAGAAAATATAAATTTTCTCACTCAAAAATATAACGGGGGTCACCCGTACTTGCTTTTAACAAGTAAGCTCATAGGCAAGTTCTTATATTCTATGCACTGTTTTTCAGCAACCAACAGCTCTCTAAAGCATAAAACTTATAATACTACTCCTACTCATAGCCAAATATATAATTTTAATATACACAATTATATATTTTATTATATTATAAGTCAACATTTATAGTTGATGAATATAGAGTATTTGTATATAGTATAACTAAAGAGTAATTGAGGAGGTTTATTATGGATATAAAAGAATTAATTAAAGAAAAAAATTGGATTGTCATAGGTGATGTAACTAACAGTTCAAAGTATGCATATAGGATTTTGAATAAATTTAAAGATAAGGGATATACAGTAAGTGGAGTTCATCCTAAGGGGGGAGAAGGAGTTTATAAAACTATTAAGGAAGTGCCTTATAAGATTGATGCAATAGATTTATGTATTAATTCTAAATTAGGAATTGAATATATAAAAGAAGCTAATTCATTAGGAATTAAAAATGTGTTAGTACAACCAGGTGCAGAAAGTGAAGAAATATTAACTTACTGCAAGGAAAATGGAATAAATGTAATAGAAAATTGTGCTTTAGTTCAATTAAGATAAGTAGTTTATAATTAGTAATAAAAAAGGGGGAGATTTTTTTGTCTTGTTTGGGAAATATTATTTGGTTTATTTTTGGTGGCTTTTTTAATGCTTTAGGATGGTTTGTTTTAGGTTGTTTGTGGTCTATAACAATAATTGGAATACCAGTGGGAAAACAATGCTTTAAAATGGCAACATTACAATTAGCACCCTTTGGAAAAAAAGTAGTCACTACTAATGATAGTGGGGTAAGTTTAATAGCTAATTTGTTATGGATAGTATTTGGTGGCTTTGAGCTTTGTGTAGCTAATTTAATAAGTGCATTGTTCTTATGCATAACAATTGTTGGAATACCATTTGCTGCACAATCTTTAAAGTTGGCTAAACTATCTTTAATGCCCTTTGGTAAGGAAATAGTGTAAAATATATTTGAATTTTTCTCGGAAATTCTTTAAAGATTTTTCTTTTAATAGTAGTATTATTTGTTGAAATAAGTATAAATTAATAATCGTAGATTAAAAGCGAAAATACTTTTCAGAAGGAGAGATTAATATATGACTAAAGTTAAGAAGAATCTTGGAGAAGGTTCAGTAGGAAGGTTATTAGTAAGTTTAGCTTTTCCAGCAATTATTGCTCAGCTTGTTAATGTTCTGTATAACATAGTTGATAGAATATTTATTGGAAGAATGACAAGTGGAGAAATTGCAATGGCAGGAGTAGGGGTAGCTTTTCCCATAATAATGATAATTTCTGCTTTTTCAGCTCTTATTGGCATGGGAGGAGCACCTCTAGCTGCAATAAAAATGGGAGAAAAAGATAACGATGGTGCAGAAAAAATTATAAGTAATAGTTTTTCTACACTAGTGATAATAGGAATAATTTGTACAGTTGGATTTTTCATTTTTAAAGAAAAGCTATTATGGGCTTTTGGTGCTAGTGAATCAACTATTAAATATGCAGTTGATTATTTAAGTATTTATTTAATTGGAACAATCTTTGTTCAAATTGCTCTTGGTATGAATTCTTTTATTAATACTCAAGGCTTTGCTAAAATTGGAATGATGACAGTTGTTATAGGTGCTATTATAAATATAATTTTAGATCCTATTTTAATTTTTACTTTTAATTTAGGAGTAAAAGGTGCAGCACTTGCAACTATATTTTCTCAATTTGTATCAGCAGTTTGGGTATTAATTTTCCTTTTTGGAAGAAAGAGTATATTAAAGATAAGAAAAGAGTATTTAGTTCCAAAGCTTAAGGTTTTATTACCTATAACTGCTTTAGGAGTATCTCCTTTTATTATGCAAGCTACAGAAAGCTTAGTGTTAGTAAGTCTTAACAATAAGCTTCAGATTTATGGAGGAGATTTAGCAGTAGGTGCAATGACTATTATGAGTAGCATTATGCAAATTGTAACTTTACCTCTTTTAGGGTTATCACAAGGAGCACAGCCTATAATAAGTTATAATTTTGGCGCGAAAAAAATAGAAAGAGTTAAAAAAACATTTAAATTATTATTATCTAGTTGCTTAGTTTACACAGTTTTAATGTGGAGTGCTTTAATGATATTTCCAAGGTTCTTTGTTGGCATATTTAATAATAAGCCTGAACTTGTGGAAATAACAGCTTGGAGTATTAGAATATTCTTTGGTGGAATAATAATTTTTGGAGCTCAAATAGCATGTCAACAAACTTTTCTTGCTTTAGGGCAAGCGAAGATATCACTTATTATGGCTTTACTTAGAAAGGTAGTTTTATTAGTGCCTTTAATATTTATATTGCCAACCTTTGTTAGTGAAGGCAATAAGTTAGCAGCTGTACTAGCAGCAGAACCTATTTCTGATATTATAGCGGCTTTAACGACAATAACTGTATTTGCAGTATTTTACAAAAAGACCTTTAATAAAATAGAAGTATAAATTTAAAAGTAATGGTTAGGGGAGAGAGTTTTGAGTAGTGATGAAAATAAAATTATTTTCAACGAAATAAAGAGTTATGAAGATGCTTATTATTATACAACTGATCCAAGTGATAGAATAAAATCTAATAAAATACAAAATAAAGTAGAAAAGAAGAAATATAAAATTTTTGAAAAAATTTTAGGAACTATTGGGATAATTATTGAAGGTGGATTAGAAATTTTATTTTCTTTCTTAGACTAAATGTGCTGTGGCACAATGTAAAATGAAAAATTTTTAATTAGGGGCTGTATTACAGCCCCTTTATAGTTTTGGATGAATTCTTTGTAAGTAAAAAGATATTAATAATGTTAATGCATAATCATAAACTAAAAAAACTATCTCTGCTATTATTAAGAATATCCCTATAGGAAGTTTAGTTATTTCAATTGGTATAAAAGTTTTAAATACAAAAAATGATAAAAATAATATTATATTAAAAAATATTATTTTTATAAAAATCTCTAAGGGTAGCTTGTTTATCTTTTCTATATAAAACTTTACTATTCCGTAAATTCCAAAAAATAGTATGTATAAAATCATAATATTTAATGGAAGTATAAATAAACCTATAATAGATGAAGATACATAAACCAAAATAGCGCTTTTCATGGAGCCTCTAATTAAAGCAATTGGAACTAAAAGAGAGGCTAAAGTAAGTATACTTATTGTACTTATAGGTAATAGTAGATTTAAGTATAAAATAACTATTGTTAACCCAGTTAAAATTCCACTTAAAGTAATTTCTTTAGTTTTCATAGATTAAACACCACCTATTTCCTATTAACAGCATCCTATAAGGTCTCCACCCATACATTCGCATAGTGAGTCTAAACACCAAAGATTAATACAACAATCACATGCATTTGCTGAAGAGTTACCAGTAGTTCTATAGTAGTTTCCACTATAGGCTGAAGTTCTTTGATGTAGTGAATTTAATGTTTGCCTATATTCAAAGTTATTTGGATCCATATTAACAGCAGTTTGAATATGGTTTAGACCAGCGTCAAACCAACCCTTATTAGTTAATATTACTCCATATAAGAAATTCCATTCAGCATTTCTAGTTTGAATAGAGTTTAATCTTCTTTCTGCTTCAGCAAAGTTTCTTGATTGAATTAACCTTCTGATTTCTGATAAAGCATATGCATCATTAGAATTATTATTTGTATAACTTGAACTATTGTAAGAACTATTATAAGAGCTATTGTAAGAATTGTCATAAGCTCCGTTAGAATTTTTAGTTAACATATCATAAGCTGTATTAATTTCTCTTACCTTTTCTTCTGCTAATTCTTTTAATGGGTTATCACCATATTGATCAGGGTGATATTGTTTAATTAAATTTCTATATGCTTTTTTTATTTCCTCTTGACTTGCACCAGGTTTTAATCCAAGAACTTCATATGGGTTCATTATTTGTCACTCCTTTTATCTTCACTAGTATTATTTAAAACTCCTAAGTATTTTTCCATCATTCCCAGTTCTAAAATGTTTTTTAGTATGTCTTCATTCCTTTTTAAAGGTAACCTTTCTAATATATCCTTACAATTATAACTACAATTAAGTATAGTAAATTCAATTCTATCTTTAATTAAAGGCAATAGCTCTTCAAAGGATGAATTATTATTGTTATATAAAAAATTTATAGGGTTAAATTTTTTATCTTTAATATCTTTTTTTAAATCATCAAAGGCATCAATTAAATATATCCATTTACCTAATGTATAGCCTAGACTATATAAATAATTTCTTAATTCTTCACTATCATTAATTAATTCATTAGGATAACCTTTAAGAATATTTCCTACTATATCACTAAAGGGATGGCATATTTCATCTATAGAATAAAAGTTCTTATTATTTTCAAGTTCTCTTAATTCTTTAAGATTATTTTTGATAATAATATTTATATCATCTATAGACTTATTAATTTTCTTTTGATAAGGATAAAGAATTTTTTCTAGCACCTTACTTTTTATATCATTATCATCTTCTATATCATCTTTAATTTTATGATAATATAGTGTCAAATTCATTGCAGCTGAATATTCAAGAGCATCATTGTTCATAACAACAGGTTTTTTTTCTATTGGATGAACAATACAACGTTTAAGTTCAAAATCAGGTTCTTTTATGGATAATGAATCTAAAAGTACAGCTAAAAATGTCATATCATAGTTCAAAACCATTCTGGGTAGATTTCCTGCTCCCTTTTTTATATGAAGGCATAAGCCACAGTAGTAACTTCTGAACCTTGTAAAATCCTTTACTTTAAGTTCTGCTTTTAGAGGAGTTACGTATCCAAACAATAAAAACACTCCTTAAATAATATTTTAGATTAATTATACAAAAATAAAACATTTTAAACAATGATTTAAGAAAAAATAAAGAAATCATAAAGAATTTATGGATTATAATGGATTGACAAACAAAATATGTAAAGGTATATTTTGTTTATATTAATAAAAAGGGGTAAATAAAATGGTGAAATTTACAAAGATAATATCAGCAATAATATTAATTATATTAATAGTCTTTGTTGGGAAATATATTTATGAGAATAAATATATAATGAAAATTCAAGCTATATATAGGAATGAGAATTTAAAGAATGATAATAGCGATGATAAGAAGAATGAAGAAATAATCCATGAAAAGGAGAAGATAGAAGAAAAGGAAAAGGAGAATTATATAAATATAGATAAAAGTTCAGTAAGAATTCCAATACTTATGTATCATTCAATTTCTGATTCTGATCCAAATAATAGCTTACTAGTTCCAGTAAAACAATTTGAAGAAGAAGTTAAATGGTTAAAGGAAAATGGATTTACACCAATGTTATTAGAGGATGTAGTAAAGGCTTATGAAACGGGCTATGTTCCTAAAAAGCCAGTTGCTATAACTTTTGATGATGGATATGCAGATAATTACTCAGATGCCTATAGAATACTAAAAGAAAATAATATGAAGGGTACATTCTTTATAATAACAAATATTACAGATGTAGATAGTTATTACATGAATTCTTCTATGCTTAAAGAAATGAGTAAGAATGGTATGGGAATTGAAAATCATACTTCAAGACATATAGAATTCACAAATATATCTAGAGAGGATAAAATTGCGATTATTGAAGAAGGTAGAAAAGCATTAAAAGAAAAAGTTGGAGTAGATAGTAATTTTCTTTGCTATCCTGTAGGTAAATATGATGAAGAAACTATAGAAGTTGAAAAGGAGATAGGAATTAAAGCAGCAGTGACAACTGAATATGGAATATCAAATGCTAGTGATGGCTTGCATTCATTAAAAAGAATTAGAATATTTCCAATGAATATAGATTCCTTTAAAGAAACATTTAAAGAATTTATGTAAATATCTGAAAACAAAAAATGAATAGTATACACTTTATACAAAAAGAGTACACGAATATTTTGGAAAAATAATAATGGATTTATAGAAAAAATAATTGAAATAACGAATTATATGCTGTATAATCAATTTGAAGATTCGAAAAATAATAATTAGATACATACTTAGGAGGATTTTACATGAAGAAGAAAGCAATAGCAATGGTTTTATCAGCTTTAATGGTAACTGGTTTAATAGGTTGTGGAAGCAAATCAGGATCAGCAGAGGGACAACTTAAAGTTGGTATGGTAACAGATGCAGGAACAATAGACGATAAATCTTTTAACCAAGGAACTTGGGAAGGAATATTAAAAGCTAAAGATGAACTTGGAATTGATAGTAATTATTTAAAACCAGCAGGAACTACAGAAGCAGATTACATGAAGGAAATTGGTAATCTTTATGATACTGGATATAAATTTATAGTAGCTCCTGGATTTAAGTTTGAAACTGCAATATTTAATGCTCAAGATAAATATGCAGATGCTAAATTTATAATAATTGATGGTTCTCCTAACAATGGAAAATCTGGAGATGAGAGAGTAGAAAAAGTAGGAGATAATGCAGTTGCAGTTTTCTTTGCAGAACAAGAAGCAGGTTTTATGGCGGGTGTAGCGGCTTCTCTTGAATTAAAAGAAGGAAGTTTAGGATTTATTGGTGGTATGGAAATACCTTCAGTTCAAAAATTCAACTGGGGATTCCAACAAGGTGTTAACTATGCTAATGAAAACTTAGGCACTAAAATGGTTATAAAAGCAGAAAATGTAGTTTACCAAGGTACATTTGATAATGTAGCAGCGGGACAACAATTAGCAGCTACTATGTTTGATAATGGTGTTAAAGCAATATTTACAGCAGCTGGTGGTGTAGGTGTAGGTGCTATTAATGAAGCAAAAGCTAGAGCAGCAGCAGGTAAAGAAGCTTGGATAATTGGTGTTGATACTGACCAATATGAAGATGGTAAATACGATGGAGATAAATCAATAATTTTAACTTCTGCAATGAAGAAGATTGATATAGCAACTTACGATATAATTAAGGATGAATTAGAAGGAAACTTCCCAGGTGGAGAGACATTAACATTTGATATTAAAAATGATGGTGTAGGTCTTCCAGAAAATAATCCAAACTTAAGTTCTGAAACTACTACAAAGGTAGATGAAGTTTACAATAAAGTTAAGAATGGTGAAATTGAAATTAAAGCTGAGCAAGGTAATTTAATTAAATAAGTTAAAAAACTCCGAAAGGAGTTTTTCAGCTTGTTGAAAAACCCCCTGTTAAAAAACAGAGGGTTTTTATATTATTAATTGTGGATAAAACTTATATATAAAATATCATCAAAAATAATATGAATATAATCTAAAAATAGCAAAGATAGTCTTGTTGCTATCTTTTTCATATTCTGCACTGCTGCAGTTAGTAGGCATTGCTCGGACACTTTTTCGCATCCGCGGAAGCGAGCATAGCGAAGCCCATGCAGATTTTTTGAATCTGCGAAGCTTCGCTCAACTGTTTCTTTTCTTCTATCGTAAATTGCCTTTCCCTTCTCAGTTCTAAGAAAGTTCTTATTATCATCTTTATGATTTTCCCAAACATGTCGTCTAATTATTTTATATTTAGCTTTTTCTCCAAGACATCTATCTTTATGAGGACAACACATACATATTTCTTCAAAACATCGATATTCTCTATAGCCTTCGCGAGTCGTAGTTTTATATATTAGTGCAACATTATTAGGGCAAATATAGATATCTTTATCATAGTTATAAATATATTTATTTTTGGTGTACATTCCTTTTTTATGAGGAGAACGTCTATATGCAACTACTGGTGTTATATCTCTATCTACAATCCCCTTGAAAATAGGGTTAGTTGAATATCCTGCATCTAAACCAAGATATTTTGGCTTTATACTAAATACTTCTTCAATTCTATCTATTCTATTTAATATTGGGTCGCTATCGCTGACGTTACCAGGGGTAACATGTACATCCATAATAATATTATTTTTACTATCTACGGTTCTATGATCTAAATAAAAGAATCCTTCTGGTTTATTATCTCTCATCATATATCCACTATCAGGATCTGTGGTACTTTTCTTAATTTGCTTTGTTTCTTGTTTTTCTTTTCTTGGTTTTAAAGGTTTTTTATTATGATTTTCTCTATCTAAATTTACATCAATATCTAGTTGTTCTATGTACTCTTTAGGCGTTATTTGTACTTCAACTTTTTCAAACTTACGCTTATTAGCATTAGCTTTTATATGTGTTGAGTCAGAGTAAAGAATCTTACCACCAACTAGCCCTTTTCCCATAGCTTGAAGAACTATATTATCAAATATTTTTTGTGGAATATCAGTACCTTTAAATCTTCTAATTCTATTTTGACTTATTGTTGATGCATCTGGAATTTTCTCAGTAATTGAATATCCTAAAAACCATCTATAAGCTAAATTAACTTCTATGTCTTTAACTAGTTGCCTTTCGGAGCGTATGCCGTAAAGATATCCTATAAATAACATCTTAAATAGTACTACTGGATCAACTGCTGGTCGACCATTTGTATGACAATACAAATCATTAGTTAATTCTCTAATAAATGAAAAATCTATGTATTTGTCAATTTTTCTTAATAAATGGTCTTGCGGAACTAATTGCTCTAGCATAACCACTTCCATTTGATTTTGTGATTCTTTTCTTTTGTTTATCATTAGTAAAACCTCTATGTAATAAATTAATATATTTAAAATTATATTACATATTTGTATAAAATTAAAGACTGCTGACACTTTGTCAGCAGTCTGAAAAACTCCGAAAGGAGTTTTTTCTTTGAATTTAAACTGAAATATATAAATGGAGGTGATTAATATTTTAGGTACAATAGTAAATAGTTTAGTTATCGTTATAGGGTCCGTTATAGGATTGTTTCTAAAGGAAAACGTAAATGAAAAAGTAAGTAATACAATAATGAATGGATTGGCCTTATGTGTTATCTATATAGGTATATCTGGAACTCTTAAAGGAAATAATACAATAGTAATGATAATATCTGTGGCAGTAGGTGCATTTATTGGGGGAATTATAGATATAGATAATAAACTTGAAAATTTAGGCAAAATTATTGAAAAAAGCTTTAATAAAAATAATGGAAATATATCTATAGCTCAGGGATTTGTTACAGCTACACTTTTATTTTGTATAGGGGCAATGGCTATAGTAGGGTCATTAGAAAGTGGATTAAATAATAACCATAGTACTCTTTACGCTAAATCTATTTTAGACGGAATAAGCTCAATTATATTTGCATCCACTTTAGGAATAGGAGTAGCTTTATCAGCAATAGTTGTATTTATATATCAAGGAAGTATTACTTTAGCAGCAAGCTTTTTATCAACTTTTTTAAGTGATATTGCTATAAATAATATGACTGCTGTGGGAAGTTTATTAATAATTGGACTAGGATTAAATATGTTAGGAGTAACTAAAATTAAGGTATCTAATTTATTGCCTTCAATTATAATAGCTGTTTTATTAAGTTTTTTTAGAATATAAACATGAAATAAGTGTTATATTTGTGTTAAAGTGATATATTATTTATTGAAATTATGTACTATATATTGTATAATTTCTTTGAAAATTCGAAGGATAAAATAATAATTTACTAAAGATTAGGAGGATTTTTATGAAGAAAAAAGCAATAGCGTTAGTATTATCTGCTTTTATGCTTACTGGATTAGTAGGATGTGGTAATAGTGCAGAATCAGCTGAATCACATCTTAAAGTAGGTATGGTTACTAATTCTGGAACAATAGACGATAAGTCTTTTAACCAAGGTACTTGGGAAGGTATTTTAAAAGCTAAGGATGAGTTGGGAATAGATAGTAACTATTTAAGACCATCTGGAACTACAGAAGCAGATTACATGAAGGAGATAGGTAACCTTTATGATACAGGATACAAATTTATATTAGCACCTGGATTCAAATTTGAGACTGCAATATTTAATGCACAAGACAAATATTCAGACGCAAAATTTGTAATTATTGATGGTTCTCCTAATAACGGTAAAACTGGAGATGACAGAGTAGAAAAAGTTGGAGAAAATAGTGTTTCTATCTTCTTTGCAGAGCAAGAAGCAGGATTTATGGCAGGTGTAGCAGCAGCTCTTGAATTAAAAGAAGGTGACTTAGGATTTATAGGTGGTATGGAAATACCTTCAGTTCAAAAGTTTAACTGGGGATTCCAACAAGGTGTTAATTACGCTAATGAAAACTTAGGAACTAATATGAGCATTAAATCAGAAAATGTTGTTTACCAAGGTACCTTTGATGATGTTGCAGCAGGCCAACAATTAGCAGCTACTATGTATGATAATGGAGTTAAAGCTATATTTGTAGCAGCTGGTAATGTAGGAATTGGGGTAATAAATGAAGCAAAGGCAAGAATTGCATCTGGAAAAGAAGCTTGGGTAATCGGGTGTGATGTTGACCAATATGAAGATGGTAAGTACGATGGAGATAAATCTGTAATATTAACTTCTGCAATGAAGAAATTAGACACAGCAGCTTATGATATGATTAAAGCTGATCTAGATGGAAGTTTCCCAGGTGGAGAGACATTAACATTTGATATTAAAAATGATGGTGTAGGTCTTCCAGAAAATAATCCAAACTTAAGTGCGGATACTACTACAAAAGTAAATGAAGTATATAACAAAATTAAAAATGGTGAAATTGAAATTAAAGCTGAACAAGGCAATTTAATTAAATAATTTTTGCGGCTAGATATAAAAAGAAAAAGGCGGAATACCGTCTTTTTCTCATATTAAGAGAAAATTAGATTAATTTTACATAATAGGATAATCTAACTATAACATATTTAAAAAAAGACGTAGGGAGGATGCTCATGAGTTATGTAGTAGAAATGCTTAATATCCGTAAAGAATTTCCAGGTATTGTGGCAAATGATAATATTACATTGCAGCTTAAAAAAGGAGAAATCCATGCTCTTTTGGGAGAAAATGGAGCAGGGAAATCTACATTAATGGGAATGCTATTTGGAATGTATAGTCCAGAAGCAGGAGTAATTAAAGTAAATGGAAAAGAAGTTAAAATTTCAAGTCCTAATGTAGCTAATGACTTAGGAATAGGTATGGTTCATCAGCATTTTAAATTAGTTGAAAACTTTACTGTAACTGAAAATATTATTTTAGGTATGGAGCCAAAGAAATTTTTATCAGTAGATATAAAAAGTGCTGCCAAAAAAATAGAAGAATTATCTAAAGCTTATGGTCTAAATGTTGATCCATATGCAAAAATTGAAGATATATCTGTTGGTATGCAACAACGTGTTGAAATATTAAAGATGCTTTATAGAAATGCAGAAGTATTAATATTTGACGAACCAACAGCAGTATTAACACCTCAAGAAATTGAAGATTTATTAAAAATTATGAAAAATCTTATTAATGAAGGTAAATCAATAATTTTAATAACTCATAAATTAAAGGAAATTAAAGAGGCAGCTGATAGATGTACTGTAATTAGAAGAGGTAAGTACATTGGAACTGTGGATGTTAAAGAAACTTCAGAAGCTGATATGGCTAAAATGATGGTTGGAAGACAAGTATCCTTTAAAGTAGAAAAGAAGGAAGCTAATCCAGGTGAAGAAGTATTAAGATTAGAAAATGTATCAGTTAAAAATAATAAAAAAGTTCTAGGATTAAAGAATTTTAATTTAGAAGTAAGAAAAGGTGAAATAGTAGGTATAGCTGGAGTAGAAGGAAATGGCCAAACAGAGTTAGTTGAAGCTATTACAGGTATGAGATCTATTGAAGAAGGAAGTATAACTTTCAATGGAAAAGATATTACAAAGGATTCTATAAGAAAAAGAATAGATGAAGGAATAGCTCATATTCCAGAAGACAGACATAAAAGAGGTCTTATATTAGATTATACTATGGAAGATAATATGGTTCTTAAAGTATATAAAAATAAACCTTTCTCTAAAAATGGTCTTATAAATAGAGAAGAAGTAGAAAAGTATTCTAACCATATAATCGAAACTTTTGATGTAAGATCTGGAGAAGGTGGAAAGTCAATTGCTAGATCTCTATCAGGAGGTAATCAACAAAAGGGAATAATTGGACGTGAAATTCTATCAAATCCTGATTTATTAATTGCTGTTCAACCAACAAGAGGTCTGGATGTTGGATCAATAGAATACATACACAAAAGACTTGTTGAACAAAGAGATAATGGAAAAGCTGTACTTTTAGTATCTCTTGAATTAGATGAAATATTAAATGTTTCAGATAGAATTGCTATAGTAAATAATGGTGAACTTATTGGAGTAGTTAATGCTTCTGAAACAGATGAAAATGAAGTGGGCTTAATGATGGCTGGAATAAAGAGAGGTGAAAATTAATGGAAAAAGATCAAGGTATAAAATCCATAATGGCTGTAATACTTGGACTTATAGCTGGTGCTTTATTAATGCTTGTTATGGGATTTAACCCTGTTGAAGGATATAGATATTTATTTAAAGGTGGCTTAATGAATCTTGAGAGAATAGGAAATACTATTGCTACAGCTACACCTTTAATGCTTACAGGACTTTCAGTTGCCTTTGCTTTTAAAACAGGATTATTTAATATAGGTACTCCTGGACAAATGTTATTTGGAGGCTTTTGTTCAATAGCTGTTGGGTTGTCTTTAGATTTACCTAGCATCTTATTAGTTCCAATAGTTGTTCTAGTAGGTATCTTAGGCGGAGCTTTATGGGCAACAGTTCCAGGAATTTTAAAAGCTAAATTTAACGTACATGAAGTTGTATCATCTATAATGATGAACTGGACAGCATATTGGATAGTTTATTATATGGTACCACAATACTTTAAAGGTGAATTTTTAGAAACTGAATCTAAAATGTTACCAGAATCAGCTACCCTAAGAGTGAATTGGTTATCAGAAATATTTAAGGGCTCATATATAAATTTAGGTATTTTCTTAGCTTTAATAGCAGTTTTAATAATATGGTTCCTTTTAAATAAGACAGTGTTAGGTTATGAATTAAAGGCTGTTGGATTTAATAGATTTGGTGCAGAATATGCAGGTATGCCTGTTAATAGAAACATAGTTATATCAATGATGATAGCTGGAGCTTTATCAGGACTTGCAGGAGTAATACAATATACAGGTAATGCAAACATAATGCAAATAGGAGTAATGCCAAGCCAAGGATTTGATGGAATTGCAGTAGCTTTACTTGGAGCTAGTAGTCCTATTGGAGTTATTTTCTCATCATTATTCTTTGGAATCCTATATGTGGGAAAAGGCTTTATGAATGCAGCTGTAAAAGTACCACCAGAACTTGCAGATACTATAATGGCTACAATAATTTATTTTGCAGCAACTAGTATGGTAATGGATAAAATAATAAAATGGTTTAAAAAGAATAGAAACAAAGGGAAAAAAGATAATTCCTCAGAAAGGGTGGTGGAAAAATAATGTGGAGTATAATTGAGCAAGTTTTTCCATATGCAATTTCTTATACAATTCCTTTATTAATAACAGCTCTAGGAGCACTTTATTGTGAAAGAAGCGGAATTGTAAATATAGGTTTAGATGGACTTATGATAGTAGGGTCTTTTGCTGGAGCACTTACAGTATCTAAATTACAAGCAAATGGAGTGGCAGGAGCTTTATGGATTGGTTTATTAGTGGCAGTAGTAGTAGGAGTATTATTCTCATTACTTCATGCCTTTGCAAGTATTAATTTAAATGCAGATCAAGTTATAAGTGGTACTGCTATAAATATGATCGCTGGTGCTTTAACAGTATTCTTAGCTAGAAATATCACTGGAAGTGGAAATATAAGAGTGACAAATGGATTTATTCCAAAGGATATCCCAGTACTTTCAGATATACCTGTAATTGGACCTCTTTTCTTTACAAAGACATATGCTACTACTTGGTTAGTTTTATTAATTTTAATTTTAAGTATATTTATACTTTATAAAACTAGTTTTGGATTAAGACTAAGATATTGTGGAGAACATCCTCAAGCATCACAAGCAGCAGGAATAAATGTGTCTAAAATGAGATACATAGGTGTTATGATTTCAGGAGGAATGTCAGCTCTAGGTGGAGCTATAATTTTAGTAACATATTCAGGAGAATTTAATGGTAGTGTAGCAGGACTTGGATTCCTTGCATTAGCAGCATTAATATTTGGACAGTGGAGACCACTTGGAATATTAGGAGCAACTTTCTTCTTTGGATTTGCTTCAACTATTGCAAATGTGTCCCAAGTAATACCATCATTAGCTCAAATTCCTGGAGTAATATTAAAGATATTCCCATATATAGTAACTTTAATAGCTTTAGTTATATTCTCAAAATCATCACAAGCTCCAAAGGCAGCTGGAGAACCATTTGATGCTGGAAAGAGATAATAAATAATAAGTGATAGAGAAAAGTAAGAGATAGATATAATGTTATGTCTATCTCTTTTTTTATTTATTAGATTAGAATAATAATGGTAAATTATAGATTAAGTGAGTATAATAAATATATTAGCAATAAGTAAATAAAAAATTAAAAATTTTAAGGGGGAAACAAAATGAAAAAAGTCAGAATTGCTTTAATGGGGCTAGGCAATGTTGGACGTGGCGTTTGGATGATTTTAAATTCAAACAAAGAAGAAATTATGAAAAGATCAGGCTATGAAGTAGAGGTAGCTAAAATATTAGTTAAGGATATTAATAAGAACAGAGGATTTGAAGTTCCTAAAAATCTTTTAACTACAAGTATTAATGATATTATTGAAGATGATTCAATTAAAATTGTAGTGGAAGTTATGGGTGGTATTGAACCAGCAAGAGAATATATGTTATTAGCTATGAATAGGAAAAAACACATAATTACAGCAAATAAAATGTTGCTTGCCACAGGTGGTGATGAACTTTTTGAAAAAGCTGATAAAGAAGGTGTAATGTTTAATTATGAAGCAAGTGTAGCTGGTGGTATTCCAATAATTAAAGGTATAAATGAAAGCTTAACAGCTAATAAGGTAGAAAGATTATATGGAATAGTAAATGGAACTACAAATTATATTTTAACTAAAATGGATTATGAGAATTTAGATTTTAATAGAGCTTTAAAAGAAGCCCAAGAAAAAGGTTATGCTGAAGCAGATCCTACATCAGATATCGAAGGCTATGATTCACAATATAAATTAGCAATATTATCTTCTTTAGCTTTTGGAACTAAAATTAAAGTAGAAGATGTTTATAGAGAAGGTATTACTAATATTGAATCTATAGATATAGAATATGCTAAGGAATTTAAGAAAGTAATAAAATTATTAGCTATAGTTAAAGATAATGAAGGAGCACTAGAGCTAAGGGTTCATCCAACTATGATACCAGAAAATCATCCATTGGCTAATGTTAATGATTCATTTAATGCAGTATTAATTCGTGGAAATGCTGTTGGTGATTTGATGTTCTATGGTAGAGGTGCTGGTGATTTACCAACAGGGAGTGCTGTGGTTTCTGATTTAGTAGATATATTAAGAAGTAATATTGATATAGATAATATAAATCCAGTAGTTAAAAATAACCTATGGAAAAAAGAAATTAAAGATATAAATGAAATAAATAGTAAATATTATATTAGATTATCGGTGGAAGATAGAACAGGAGTACTAGGAGAAATCACTTCTGTTTTTGGAAAAGAAAATGTAAGTTTAAGATCAGTTATACAAAAGGGTGTAGATTCAGTAAATGAAAATAGAGTAACACTTGTTTTAATAACACATGACTGCAAGGAAGGAAATCTTAGAAATGCAATAAATAGTGTTTGTAAGCTAGAAGCAGTATACAAATTAAATAACTTAATAAGGATTGAAGACTTTAATTAGAAGAATTAAGAGAGCTGTATTAATATGAAGATTATTAAATTAGTAATTCACATTAATACAGCTTATATTATAAGTAAATATTTCAAATGAAAGAGAAATTCATTTTTAATTATTGTTGAGAATATTAGAATAAAGTAATATAATAATAAAAAAACAATAGGAGACAATAAAATGAGTATTAAATCAATAAATAGTAGTCAAGCTGAAAAGCTTATTAAAAATATAGAGGATTTAGTAATTTTAGATGTTAGAAGACCTAGTGAGTTTAAAGAATCTAGAATTGTAAATTCAATAAATATACCAGTAGAAGAAATAGAATGGGAATTAGATGAACTTCAGGAGTTTAAAGACAAACCAATTTTAGTATATTGTAAAGTAGGAGTTAGAAGTAGTATTGCTTGTAATTTTCTTGAAATAGAAGGTTTTAATAACTTATATAATTTAAGAGGGGGAATACTAGATTTCAATGGAGAAATTGAATAAACAATAGTTTTACATAATAACTTGTATAAAATACACAAGTATAGGTTAAAATAAAAAAGTAAAATATTTGACAGGTCTAAAAAAACATGTTAGAATAACATAGTGTTAAGTAGAAACAGCCGTTTCTCACCTTACGGCATAGCTTAGTGAGGTAATAGTTTTGTAATAATTACTAGTTATATTACTAGATTTTTATAAGTACTAGAGGGCGGCATAATATGTCCTCTATTTTTTGTGTGTTTTTAGATAATATTTTTGGAGGTGACTTGATATAAGTAAGGATTTTACTTGTAATGAAGCTATAAGAGTTAAAGAGGTTAGATTAATTGATGCAGATGGTGCTCAATTAGGAGTTGTTCCTACAAAGGAAGCTCAAAAGATTGCAGAAGAGAAGGAATTAGATTTAGTAATGATTTCTCCAAATGCTAATCCACCAGTATGTAAAGTGATGGATTTAGGCAAATATATTTATGAGCAATCTAAGAAGGAAAAAGAAGCAAAGAAAAAACAAAAGGTTACTACACTTAAAGAAATAAGATGTAGTTTAACTATTGAAGAAAATGATATTGCAATTAAAGCAAAGAATGCTAGAAAGTTTTTATTAGACGGGGATAAAGTTAAAATCACTGTTAGATTTAAAGGAAGAGAAGCACAATTAGGACATATAGGACAGAAAATTTTAGATAATTTTGTTTCGAAGTTAGAAGATGTTTGCATAGTTGAAAAACCAGCAAAACATGAAGGCAGAAACATGACAATGGTTTTAGGCCCAAAAAAAGCATAACTTGAGAGGAGATTAGTATAATGCCAAAAATGAAAACCCACAGAGGTGCAGCAAAGAGATTCAAGAAGACTGGAACTGGAAAATTAAAAAGAGCTAAGGCTTTTAAGAGTCATATATTAACTAAGAAAAGTTCAAAGAGAAAGAGAAACTTAAGAAAAGCTGCTTATGTTTCAACTACTCAAGAAAAAGCAATGAAGAAATTATTACCATACCTATAATATAGAGGTTTTTAGGAGGATTAAACATGGCTAGAGTTAAGAGAGCAACAAACGCTCGTAAGAATCATAAAAAAGTATTAAAGCTTGCAAAAGGTTACTACGGTGGAAAGAGCAGATTATTTAAAACTGCTAATGAATCAGTAATTAGAGCTTTAAGAAATGCTTATGTTGGAAGAAGATTAAAGAAGAGAGATTTTAGAAGACTTTGGATAGCTAGAATCAATGCAGCTACAAGAATGAACGGACTTTCATATTCAAAATTTATGAATGGAATCAAATTAGCTGGAATTGACATGAACAGAAAAATGTTATCTGAAATTGCTATAAATGATCCAAAAGCATTTGCTGACTTAGTAGAATTAGCAAAAAATTCTTTAAAGTAGCATATAAATAAGCCTACAGGTAGAAAAATCTACACTGTAGGCTTATTTATTTTTACAAAATTTTATTAAAGTAAATTTAATACAAAATTTACAAAGACAACTAGAACAAAAGATGTATAATTATAATATAATAAATGATAATTAACAGTGGTATAAAAAGAGGAGAGTAATATGAAGATAGGCTTAGTTTTATCTGGAGGGGGAGGAAAAGGTGCTTATGAACTTGGTGTTTGGAAGGCCTTAAAGGAACTAAAGATAGATAAATATATTGAGGTGTTTTCTGGAACATCAATAGGTGCCTTTAATGCAATTTTATTTGCCCAAGATAGTATAGAAAAAGCAGAAGCATTATGGGAAGAAGTAACAATGGATAAAATTATTCCAATAAGCAAATTTGAGTTGTTTAAAAAAGGAATAGGTTTATTTATTGGAGCGAAAAATATAAATTTTGCTAAAAAATACTTAAATCAAAAAATATATGAAGGTGCAGTTTCTAAAGATGGAGCTAAAGAAATAATAGATAAGTATTTAGATATAGAAGCTGTTAAGGAAAATAATAAAATATGTTATGCTGCCTGTACACAGCTACCAGATTTTAATGTTAAATATTTTAAAATTAATGATTATGATGTAAATTTAGGAAAAGAAATGATAATTGCATCAGCATCATTACCATTAATATATGATGCTACTAATATTATGGGAGGTAAATACATAGATGGAGGAATTGCTGATAATACACCAATTCAACCTGTATATGGAGAGGGATGTGACATAATTATAGTAGTATTACTTTCAAAGGAAGCAAGAATAGATAGATCATTATATCCTAATTCCTATATTATAGAGATTTGTCCTAGAAATTTAAATGAAAGTGTTATTAATGGAACTTTAAATTTAAATGAAGAAGCTAAGAAAAATAGGATAAAAGAAGGATATGAAGATACTATGAGGAACATAGAACCTATTTTAAAAATGGCTGAATATAAGATTATTTTAGAAGAAGAAGAGAATTTTCCAAGGTTATTTAAGACATATAAATATTTAAGAACTTTATTAAGTAGAAATAAGAAGAAAGAAAATTAATGAATTAATTTAATTAAAATGAGCTGTCTTACAACAGCTCATTTTAAATTGCCCTATAATTATAAGTTAAACCTTCATATACAAATTCTTTATCACTAATACTCAATAAATCACTAGGCTTAATTAAGCTAGGAAGTTTATCTGAGTCATAAATTTCACTTTTTATTAATAGATGTGAAACAAATTCTGAACAAAAATATCTATTATTCCTTTTAATTGGTTTATTAATTACCACACCTATTAATCCTAGAAGACTATACCTATATTTATTTTGATCTTGTAAAAATAGCCCAAGTTCATTTCTTAATGAAAAGTATTGCTTATTACTAACTTCAATTTTATATATAATACATTGGCTATTTTGAAACTTTTTATATACCCCATCTCTTAAGTTTTCTTCAACTAATCCCCCTATAAATGGATTACTAGGAAATATTCTTCCAAAGGAATACATTTTTTCAAAAGTATTATCAAAGCTTAAGGAAACATGTACATATTTATCTTTTGTATAATAATTAATACATTTTGATAGTACTGTTCCAGTATTGGAAAATACTAAATAAATATTTTTCTTACTCATTTTTAAAATCATCCCCCGATAAATAGTTAAAGATAAATATATAAGCATTATATAATATAATTCTTAATATATCCTTAAGAAAATTAAAAAAACATTAAAATTATTATATAAATATGTTAAGAGTAAGTTAATTATTAGTTTATTATAATAAAATCAAGGCTTTTAACTAAAAATAGAAACAAATAAAGAAAAAATGTTATAATTTATTAAGTACAATTATAGTAATGATAATTAAGAGGTGAGGATTTGAATAAAAATGCAATGCAAAGAGACTTTAAAAAGTTGAAATCTCAAATTAATCATATTGAAGAAATAGCACATAATTCAAAAGTAGGTGCATTAATAGAGCAGGAGTCTTCTCTTAGAAAGAAAATAAGACAGCTTATTGATATGGAAAATCAAGGCTTTAAGGATTATAAGGATGTTAGAGAAAGATATGAAGAATTATTGGAATATATTTCTAAAAGATTATTAGATGATTATAATAAAAAGCATAATTCTGATTTTGATTTTTATCAAGTTATAAGAGGTAATTATAATAGCTTTATTAATTCAGGATTTATGACAGTCCTAACTAAACAACATATACCTAAAATAATATCTAAGGAATTTGAAGAAAACTTCCCTGAAAATCCTAAGGATGAATATAAATTAGCAAGAAATATAGAAAGAAAAGTATTTATTCACCTGGGAGAAACTAATACTGGAAAAACATATACAGCTATGGAAAGGCTTAAAGAAGCAAAAAATGGTGTATATTTATCTCCTTTAAGAATATTAGCTTTAGAAAATTATGAAAAGCTAAATAATAGTAATATAATATGCAATCTTTTAACTGGTGAAGAAGAAATATTAAAAGAGGGAGCTACTCATACCTCATGTACTATTGAAAAAGTAGATTTAAAAAAGGAATATGATATAGCAATTATTGATGAAATACAAATGATAAGTGATTCCCAAAGAGGAGCTGCTTGGACTAGAGCTTTACTTGGACTTAGATGTAAAGAAATTCATATATGCGGTGCTTTAAACGCTAAAAAAATAGTAGAAGAAATATTAAAGGATTGTAAAGATGATTATGAATTTAAAGAATATAAAAGAAGCATTCCTTTAGAAGTAGAAGATAAAAACTTTTCTTATGACAATGCAGAAGAAGGAGATGCTATAGTTGTATTTTCTAAGAAAAAAGTATTACAAATAGCAGAGCAATATTCAGAAAAAGGAATAAGGACTAGTATTATATATGGAGATCTACCACCTGAAGTAAGAAGAAAACAATATGATATGTTTATAAATAAAGAAAACAAGATTTTAGTAACTACTGATGCTATAGGAATGGGAGTAAATTTACCTATAAAGCGTATAATTTTCTTAGACACTCAAAAGTTTGATGGAGAAGAAATAAGAAGCTTAACATCACAGGAAGTTAAGCAAGTAGCTGGTAGAGCTGGAAGAAAAGGAATTTATGAAATAGGATATGTAGCTACAGTTCGTGATAATCAAAAGTTTATTAAAGAAAAATTAGAAGAAGAAGATACTATAATAAGAAAAGCAGTCTTAGGTCCATCAGAAGCAATATTAAATATTAAGAGCTTGCCTTTAAATGAAAAATTAGCTTTATGGTCTACTAGGGAAGAGGCTTTAGATTATTATAGAAAAATGGATATAAATGAGTATTTAATAATTTTAGATAGAATAAAGAAATATAAATTAAAAGAGGAAATTCAATGGGATTTATTAAAGATACCTTTTGATATTTCTAAAGATGAACTTATGGATACCTTCTTAGGATATGTGGAGGAACTATTTATTTTAAAGAATAAGGTAATAAGCAAACCTCAATGCTTTAAAGGAAACTTAGATGAACTTGAAGTATATTATCAAAGAATTAATATGTATTATTCTTTCTGTAAATTATTTAAACTAGAGTTTGATTTTAAATGGATATATGAAGAAAGAATTAAGGTAAGTGAAGATATAAATGATATATTAATTAGATTATAATTAATATGGTATAATATACTTATTAAATCTCTGAAAGGAAGATAATATGGAATACAAATTTAAATTTGATGGAAAAGAATACATTTTAGGAGAAGATAATTTAGAATACTTTGCTAATGATGAAAATGAAGAACTTAAAGGTATAGACGAAGCAAAAGTATTAGAATTACTATCAAATAGTGATAAGGTAGATTTTCAAAAAGCTTACTATGAAACTTGTTGTAGTAACTGCAAAGAAGGAAAAGAAGAAAAGAAAAAGGCTTTTGACTTCTTAGAATTTTATTTTTATGCTTATGGTAAAAATAATAATTTTGTAACTAGTAGTATAGATAATGATTATGATGGAAAATCTTTTACTAGACTTAATAGAGAAGGAATAGTTGATAAAAGCTATATAGTAACTGTTATAGTTTGTAAACATTGTGGTACGTATTCTATAGAAATAGAAGAATTTGAACTATAAATAATATTGATGTATTAAAAATGTTTTAGGGTATAAAATACATTTGAAAGGATGTGTTGTTATGCCAAAGAATACTAAAACTGAAACCCCTAAACAAAAAGGACAAAGAAGACAAAGACTACATAAGAATCAAAATAATGTAGGTAATGATAAGAACAAACCAGAATATACAGATTTTCAAGGAAATCCAATAGAATAAATATATTTTAAGTTTTACATTATTAGTTAGAGACTGTTACGACAGTCTCTTTATTTATTTTAAATAAAAATATTTAAGTATAAATTACTAAAAATTGTTAAGAAAAAATTAAAAAGATATAAAATATATAATAAAGAAATAAAATTATGATATATTGATTAATATAAAAATAGAGAGGTGAAACTTTGAAAAAGAATATAGATTTGTTAATTGGATTTATAATGATCTTATATGTAATAGTAATTAATTTTACATTCGGTAAGATAACCTTTAGTGAAGCTTTTTTATTTATAGGTATAGTACCAATAATATATCACTTTATAAAAGTAAAAGTTAAAAATAAAAATTTACTCAATGTATTTAAATTTCTAGTATCAATTGGATTATTAGTGTTCACTATTGTGCAAATTGCTATTATTATATTCCCTAAAAATAATACTGGATATTCAAAGTATGTAGTTATTTTAGGCGCAGGTATAAAGGGAGAAACACCAAGTATAACCTTATCTCAAAGGCTTGATAAAGCTATAGAATACATTAATAATGAAAGTGATGAATTTAAAATAATAGTTTCAGGTGGAAAAGGTAAGGGAGAAGATATATCTGAAGCAGAAGCTATGAGAAGATATTTAATTAAAAATGGAATAAAACAAGAAATAATTATGGAAGATAAATCTAGAACCACAAAAGAAAACTTAATTTTTTCAAAAGAAATAATAGAGAAGGACTCCAATAAAAAAATAGAAGACATAGGGGTAAAAATAATTACTTCTGATTTTCATGCATTAAGAAGTAATTTAATTGCTACAAATTTAGGATATGAAGAAAAAAGTTTTTTAACAAATAGAACTTTACCTATTTTAATGCCAGTTATGTATTCAAGAGAATTCTTTGCAATTATAAAATATTTACTTCTAAGATAAAATATGAAATTTATTAAAGGTAATTTTAGTTTTTTGTAGAATATAGATAGAGAAACTATAAATTATTATAATGATAAAACTAATATTATATCAACTTCAGGAGGGGAACATAATGGCAAGAATTGCAGAGTGCTCTGTAATTATTAAAGATGATTTCAATAATATATTTATTGTTAGGAGAAAAACAAAAAGAAATGAGCCAAAGTTATGGTATATAGTAGGAAAGAAAATAAGAGGAAAAGAAACAGAAGAAAAGTGCATAACAAGAGCTATTAAAGATGATTTAAAGTCAATAATTTTTAACTTAGAAAAACTAGGTGAAACTAAGATTGATGAAGAAAATGAGGAAGTTTGCGCTGTTTATCTAGGTCAGTTAAAGGAAAAAGTGGTATATGGGAATGATATAGTTGAAGGTAAATGGGTTAGCATAAAAGAATTAGAAAATTATGATTTAGCAGAATATGAAAAAGAAAAGATTTTATTATATGTAAATAAATAAAGAATAATTAATATATTTTGTAAGATTTAAATATTAAGTCTATTGAATTAATTGGAGGTTGTGTAAAGCAACCTCTAATTAGTTTTTGTATTTAGAATACCCCGCGTTAGACGTGGGGTTCAAAAGAGCTTATAGCTTTGGGCACAATAAAAAAACTCCTTCTGATATAATAAAAATGCGGTCTGGCAACTGCATTAATATCAGAAGGAGGACATTCAAATGAATGATGTACATAGTTTATCACATACGAAGTGGAACTGCAAATATCATATAGTATTTGCACCGAAGTATAGAAGAAAAGTATTTTATGAAGAAAAAAGATTAGAGGTAGGAGCAATATTAAGACAATTGTGCAATTGGAAAGGGGTAAATATAATAGAAGCAGAAGTATGTATCGATCATGTACATATGCTTGTAGAAATACCACCTAAAATGAGTGTATAAAGCTTTATGGGATATTTAAAGGGAAAAAGTAGTTTGATGATATTTGAAAAGTGGGGAAATATGAAATATAAATATAGAAATAGGGAGTTTTGGTGTAGAGGATATTACGTTGATACAGTTGGAAAAAATACAAAAAAGATAAAAGAATATATAGCACATCAATTGGAAGAAGATAAATTGTCAGAGCAATTAACGATAGAATATGCCGACCCGTTTACGGGTGCCAAGTAAACTAATAGCATGTGCCAGATCGAACATACGCCTTTAGGCGTGGCTAGTAAAAAAGGGCTATGCCCGAAAATGCAAAACCACCGGCTAGGCCGGTGGATTTTTATTATATTATTATGTAAATTTATTATATTTATATATAGGATTGACAAAAAAATAACTATTAACTATTGACACAAGGAAATATTATACTTATGATGGAATTAGAGATAATAAATACTCATTTGTTTTGTGAATTTTATTCATACTCATTTGTATATTTATTATAAAAAAATATTATAATTTTTGTCTGACAAAAAAGAGAAATCTGATTTGAAAGAAAATAGATACGGTATATTAATAATAAAGGTTATTAATTAAACTATTTATAGTTTAAGTTTTTTGGTAACTTTTATTATTAATATAATTCCTGTTTTCTTTTAGGAAAGCAGGATTTTTTTTGTTTTTAAAATAAAAATATTATAAATTATAGAAATTTTTGGGGGAGAAATATGAAAATTGCTGTTATTAGTGCAATACTTGAGAAACCTAGTAAATGTAATTCTGATTTTAACCAGATAGTATCAACCTTTAGAGGAAGTATAAAGGGAAGGATGGGAATTCCTTTAGATGATGAAACTTCTGTTATATCCATAGTTGTAGTTGGAAGTTTAAATGAAATTAATAGTTTAACAGGAAGGCTTGGGAATATAGAAGGAGTAACAGTAAAAACTGCTATTAGTAAAAAAGAAACAATGCTATCCAATAATGTGAATTGAGTAATCTCAAATTACATAGTTAATTATACATTTTAATTTGAAGCTAGCTAATTTTAGCTTCATTAACAGTACTCTAGGAGGGATACTATGAATATAAAGAATATAATTGATAAATTATATGAAAACAATAATGCTAGTAGGGAAGAACTTGTATTTTTATTAGATAATTTAACAGAAAAAGATAAGGATTACTTAGTTGAAAAGGCACATGAAACTAGAATGAGAACCTATGGAAATACAGTTTATATGAGAGGACTTATAGAGTTTACTAATATATGTAAGAAAAATTGTGTCTATTGTGGAATAAGAAGAGAAAACAAAAATGCAGACAGATATAGATTGTCATTAGATGATATTTTAGAGTGTGTTGAAATTGGTGATAGATTAGGATATAAAACATATGTACTTCAAGGTGGAGAAGATGATTATTTTACCGACGAAAGAATGATAGAAATAATTAAGGCTATAAAAAGTAAATATCCTAACAATGCAATTACTTTGTCAATAGGGGAGAGAAGCTATGAATCTTATAAAAGGATGTTTGATGCTGGAGCAGATAGATATCTTTTAAGACATGAAACAGCTACAAAAGAGCTATATGAATCTCTTCATCCAGGAGCAAGTTTTGAAGAAAGAAGAAAATGCCTAAGGGATTTAAAAGAAATTGGATATCAAGTTGGTGCAGGCTTTATGGTAGGGTTACCTAATCAAAGCAATAATGATTTAGTTAATGATCTATTATTTGTAAAAGAATTTGAGCCTCATATGTGTGGAATAGGACCATTTATACCTCATAAGGATACTCCACTAAGAGATAAAAAAGGTGGAACTGTTGAGATGACTACAACAATATTAGCACTAGTAAGACTATTACTACCAAATGTTTTATTACCTTCAACTACTGCCCTGGGAAGTATAGATCCAATAGGAAGAGAAAAGGGTATTAAAGCAGGAGGAAATGTAGTAATGCCAAATCTTTCGCCTACTAGTGTTAGAGAAAAATATTCTTTATATGATGGAAAGATATGTACAGGGGATGAAGCAGCAGAATGTAGAAAGTGTATAGAAGGAAGAATAAATAAAGCTGGTTTTAGAGTTGAAATTACAAGAGGTGACAATGTAGCTTGGGCAAAAGATAATGGCTATTATAAAGTTAATAAGGGCAATATTCAACTTGAAAATATAAAATTAATATAAGTTATAGTATAGGGGTGTATTAAATGTTTATTGATCATAATTATATTGAAAGAATTTTGGAAGAAGCTAAAGGAGCTACTAGGGAAGATATTAAGGCGGTTTTAGAAAAGGCTAAGAAAAGAGATGGATTATCTTATGAAGATATAGCAATATTATTACAAGTTGAAGATAAAGAAGACATGGAAGAAATATTTAAGTTAGCAGGAGAAATTAAAGATTCTATATATGGAAAAAGAATAGTAATTTTTGCTCCTTTATATGTTAGTGATTATTGCGTAAATAATTGCGTTTATTGTGGTTATAAGAGAACTAATAATTTTTCTAGAAGAAAATTAACTATGGAAGAAGTAGCAGAGGAAGTTAAGATACTAGAAAAAATGGGACATAAAAGATTAGCTCTAGAACTAGGAGAAGACCCTGTAAATGCACCAATAGAGTATGTTTTAGAGTGCTTAAAAACTATTTATTCAACTCAAAATGATAATGGTGAAATAAGAAGAGTTAACGTTAATATTGCTGCTACAACTGTAGAAAATTATAGAAAACTTAAAGAAGCTAAAATTGGAACATATATATTATTCCAAGAAACATATCATAAGCCAACTTACGATAAAATGCATCCAAAGTCTTTAAAGGGAGATTATAATTACCACTTAACTTCCTTTGATAGAGCCATGGAAGCAGGAATAGATGATGTTGGTGCTGGAGTATTATTTGGACTAGCAGATCCTAAATTCGAAGTTTTAGGACTTATGATGAATAATAGACATTTAGAAGAAAAATATGGAGTTGGCTTCCATACAATATCAATGCCAAGATTAAAGCCAGCAGCAGGAGTAACATTACAAGAGTTTCCTAATTTAGTAGATGATGAGATGTTTAAAAAATTAGTAGCTATTATTAGAATAGCAGTTCCATTTACAGGTATAATAATGTCCACTAGAGAAACAGCAGAAATGAGAAGAGAATTATTAAAATATGGTGTATCTCAAATTAGTGCTGGGTCAAGCACTGGTGTAGGCGGCTATAAAGAAAGAGAAGAAGGCAAAGATGATAGCATTCAATTTAAAACATCAGATGATAGAACACCTTTAGAAGTAATAAAATCAGTATTAGATGATGGATATATTCCAAGTTATTGCACAGCGTGTTATAGAAGAGGAAGAACTGGAGAAAGATTTATGAAGCTTGCAAAGAGTGGAGAAATCCAAAATGTTTGTGAACCAAATGCAATAACTACTCTTTTAGAATTTGCTATAGATTATGGTGATAAAGAAATATTAGAAAAAGCAGAAGCTGTTATTAATAGAGAAAAGGAAAATATAAAGAGAAAAGATATTAAGGAATTACTAGAGAAAAACTTAGAAAGATTAAGAGTAGGAGAAAGAGATCTATATTTATAGGAGGGTTACATTATGAATTCAACGCCCAATGCAAATAGAAAACATATTGCTATTTATGGAAAGACCAATGCAGGTAAATCATCATTAATTAATAAGCTTTTAGGTCAAGAAGTATCTTTAGTTTCTGAAAAGTCAGGTACTACAACAGATCCAGTTCAAAAGGCAATGGAATTAATACCTGTAGGGCCAGTACTATTTATAGATACAGCAGGCTTTAAAGATGATAGCAGTCTTGGAGAAATAAGAACTAAGAGAACCTTAGATATATTAAAAAGAACTGATATTGCAATTTATATTTTTGATGCTATGGATATAGATTTAGAAGAGTTTAATAAAATAAAGAGGACTTTTAAAAAGTATAATATACCTTATATAGTGGCTATTAATCAAATAGATAAATTGAGAAAAGAAGAATTAGATTTATTAAAAGAAAGTAATAAGGATTATGTATTTATATCTTCAGTAACAGGAGAAGGAATAGAAGAATTAAAGGAAAAACTTATTAATATCTTAAAGGAAGAAGAGGATGAACTTCCAATAGTAGGAGATTTACTTCCTTATGATAGTAAGGTAATAATGGTAGTACCTATAGATTCTGAAGCTCCAAAGGGAAGAATAATATTGCCACAAGTTCAATGTATAAGAGATTGCTTAGATCATGGAATAAAGAGTTATGTAGTTAGGGATACTGAATTAGAATCTGCTTTAAAGGATATAAAGGATGTTGATTTAGTAATAACTGATTCACAAGCTTTTAAAGAAGTAGATAAAATAGTTCCAAGTGATATAAAGTTAACTAGTTTTTCTATGTTATTTGCAAGACAAAAGGGAGATTTTGAAGAATTTATAAAAGGAGCTTTTAAGATTAAAGGCTTAAATAAAAATTCAAAAATCCTAATAGCTGAAAGTTGTACTCATAATGTATCTCATGAAGATATTGGAAGAGTGAAAATACCTAAGTTAATAAATAAATTTGTTGGTGAAGAATTAAACTATGAATATAGTATTTTTCATGATTTCCCAGAGGATATAGATAAATATGATTTAATTATCCATTGTGGAGCATGTATGATTAACAGAAAAACTGTTATTAATAGAGTTAATGAATGTAAGGAAAAAAATGTACCTATAACTAATTATGGTATAGTTTTAGCATATTTAAATGGAATATTAGAAAGAAGTTTATCTTTGTTCAATATAACAATAGATGATATAATTTAAAAGCTAAAGTTTTACTAAGGAAAAAGGGGAGTTATAATGAAAGACTTAGTTTTAGAATCAAATAGATGTTATCTTTGTAAAAATCCAAAATGTAAGGCAAATTGTCCAATAGATACTCCTATTCCAGAAATAATAGATTTATTTAAAGATGGACAAATAGCAAAGGCAGGAGAAATATTATTTAAGAATAATCCACTTTCTTTAGTTTGCTCTATAGTTTGCCCTCATGAAGATCAATGCACAGGTAATTGTATTAGAGGGATTAAGGATGAAGCAGTAAGATTTTGTGATATAGAAACACATATATCAAAATATTATTTAGAAAATGTTAGATTAGAAAAAGAAGCAGAATTAGATGAAAGAGTTGCTATAATAGGGGGAGGACCTGCTGGTATAACAATTGCCTTTATATTAGCACAAAAGGGATATAAGGTTACCTTGTTTGACTCTCATGATAAAATTGGTGGAGTATTAAGATATGGTATTCCAGAATTTAGATTGCCAAAAAGTATTATAGATCACTATGAAGAAAGACTAATTGAATTAGGTGTTAAAATAAGACCAAACACATTAGTGGGACCAGTACTTACATTAGATAAGCTTTTTTATGATGGATATAAAGCAATATTTATAGGAACTGGGGTATGGAATCCTAAAACCTTAGATATAAAAGGTGAAAGCCTAGGACATGTTCATTATGCAATTGACTATTTAAAATCCCCAGGGGTCCATAAATTGGGAAATAGGGTTTGTGTAATAGGGGCTGGAGATGTAGCAATGGATGCAGCAAGAACAGCTAAGAGAAATGGAGCAAAAGAAGTATATATTCTATATAGAAAAGGTATGGAAAACATACCTGCCACAAAGGCTGAATTAGAGGGAGCAATTTCAGATGGAGTTAAGTTTGAATTATTTAAATCTCCTTTAGAGTTAACTGAAGAGGGTGTAAAATATATAGAAACAGAAAATGTGACTAGCGACGATGGCAGAATAAATACGGTTGCTATAGAAGGAAAAGAAGGATTATTTCCATGTGATTCAATAATAATTGCTGTAAGTCAATCACCTAAAAATAATATTGTCTCAAATACTTCAGGTCTTGAAACTAATAAATGGGGATTATTATTAACTGATGAGTATGGACATACAACAAGAGAAGGAGTTTTTGCTTCAGGTGATGTAGTTACAGGAGCTAAAACTGTAGTAAGAGCAGCATCTCACGCTAAGGTAGTAGCGGAAGAAATTGAAAAGTATATCTTAAAAAATAAATAAGTAATTAATAAGTTAATAATTGAAAAAGAGACCAAATGTAATAGTAATTACCTTGGTCTTCTTTTTTATTAAAAAAGTATAATATAAAAAATATTATATAATATTAAACTAATATTCCAAATGTTATTTACAGCGAAACAATGTTACGATAATATATAAATATAAAGAGTAAAGTTTATATTTTGATGAAAAATAAATAAAACATTGTTATGGTGGAGGGTGCTATGGAAAAATATGATATTAAAATTGATGGGATTGGTACTATAAGTGAAGGTAAATATAAAAATATAAAGATAGATGGAATGGGAACTATTCAAGGAGAAACAGAAGCAGAATATATTAAAATTGATGGAAAAGCTAAGAGCTTAGGTAAAATTAAATGTGATGAATTAAAGGTTGATGGATATTTTACTTCTTATGATGATATTAATATTAATACAAATTGTGAAGTTAATGGATATCAAGAGGTGAAAGGCAGTATAAAAGGAAAGTACCTTGAAGTGAATGGAAGATTGTCAGCTGAAAAAGAAGTTAGTTTTGATAAAGTTCAAGTAAATGGTGAATTTATTACATTAGGAGATTGTAAGTGCGAAGAATTTTATTTAGATGGAAAAGTTAATATATCAGGTCTTTTATCTGGTGATAATTTAGAACTAAATATTTCAAAAATAAATGAAATTAAAGAAATTGGAGGAGAAAAATTATCAGTAAGAAGAAGTAAAAGTTATTATAAAGTTTTATTTTTCAATATGGAAAGAAAAGGGAAATTAATTTGTAATGAAATAGAAGCAGACGAAATTTACTTAGAGCATACTGAATGTAATATAGTTAGGGGAAGAAATATAGAAATAGGTGAGGGCTGTATTATTGAGACAATTGAATATACTGGTGATTTAAAGGAAAATGGAAATTCTAAAATAAAAAATAAAGTGTTTTTATAGGAGGCTATTATGAGTGAAAATAACACAAAGATTTTAGGGGATGCAACAATAGGAGCAGGAAAATATAATAATATAAAAATAATGGGTGATGGCACTGTGATGGGTGACATAGAATGCATAGATGTAGTGATAATGGGTGATGGAGAATTTAATGGAGCTGTTACAGCAAGAGATATAAAGGTTATGGGAGATTCAATTTTTAAGGGTACTATTAAGGCTAGAAAATTTAAGATTTATGGAGATGCAACTTTAAAAGAAAAAGGAACTATAGATATATTAAGTCTTAAGGGGGATTTTAAAAGTGAGTCTCAATTGGAGGTTAAAGATGAAGCTAAGATTATGGGAGATGCAGAAATAAAAGAAGATTTTAGAGGAAATTATATTGAAATTTTAGGAGAGATGAAGGCAAGTAAGAATATATATTTTGATACCTTAAAGGTATTAGGTAGTGCTGAAGTTAAGAGAAATTGTGAGGGAAATTATTTTTACAATAAAGGAGAAGTTGAAATATGCGGATTACTTTCTGCAGATAAAATAGAAATATTTCCAAAGGGAGAAAGTAATATTGAGGAAATTGGTGGAAGTGAGATAATAATTAGAAAATCAGGATATATAGATTTTTTTAATGGAAAAGTTATTTCAAAATTAATAGAAGGAGATAATATTATTTTAGAAAATACTATTTGCAATATAGTAAGAGGTCATGATATTACTATATTATCAGGATGCTCTATTGATAAAATCGAGTATACAGGAAAATTAACTATAGATAAAAAAAGTAAGGTAGGGGAGCAAATATGCTTGAGGAATTAATATCTAAGAAGGAACTTTTAGAAGTTATGGGAATATCATATGGGCAATTATATAGATGGAAAAGGAAAGAATTAATACCAGAAGAATGGTTTATTAAAAAGAGTGTATCCACAGGGCAAGAGACATTTTTCCCAAAAGAAAAAATAATTGAAAGAATAAATAAGATTATTGAATTGAAGGATGAAGCATCTTTAGATGATCTTGCATATATCTTTTCAAATAATATTAAGGATATAAAAATTACTAGAGACTATTTAATTAATGTTTTTTCAAGTGAAATGATTTCAATGTATGAAGATATTATTGAAATTAAGGATATATATGAAGAGAATAATATATTTTCCTTGTTTATTTATAATAAGCTTATTAGTTTAGGCAGTTTAAGTCTTTCAGAAATAAAAGAAATAACATTATTAGCTAATAGAGACTATAAAAAAATAGATAATAGAGATTATGAATTAGTTATTAAAAGAAAATATGGAGTTTGTTATTATTATATAATTTTAGATAATGTTAATATGTTTAATGATGACTCTTCTATTGAACTTGCAAGGATAAATATAAATAAAGTTATTGAAGAAATAAAAAGCCTATAAAGAAATTATTTAATTCTCTGAAAATTCATATATAATATAATTATTAAAAGGATTATATATGAAGCGGGGGATTATATGGGAGCAATAGTAGAATTACTGAATGAACTATGTGAAGATACTAATATAAAGATTAGATTAGTAGATTCTAACAATAATGAAATATTTGATAATTTACCTTCAACAGAATCTAAAATTATGAGAAAGATATCTATAAATAATAAATCCTATAAAATTGTACTAGAGCAAGAAGATATAAAAATAATACCAATAATTGAATACTTATTAAATAAATATATTGAAAAAGAAAATGTGGTACAAGAATTATTAGAGGGAAGAAAACAATGGGATGTTTTAAAGGACTGTGCAATTACTAGATCTAATAAAATGTTATTAATTGAAAGCAATAAAGAAGATGAAGTTTTAGAAATAGTAAGAGATACATATTCAGATAGTGTTTTTTATGTAGGTGAGATATACGATAGAATAATAGTTATTGGTAACTTAGAGGATGAAAAGGAGCATGCTTTTTCCCTAAAAGATACTATTATACAAACTTTAGGAGTAAATGCAAAGATAAGCATAAGTGATTTAGATGGTACCTTTGAGGGATTTAAAGAATCTTACAAAGGAGCTGTACAAGCTTTAGATATAGGTCGAAGATTTAAAATTAAGCCTGAAATATACTATTTAAAAGATATGTATTTAGAAAGAGCTATTTATAACTTATCAAGTGAATATTCAAAAAATCTTAAAGAAGAGTATAAGGATGTATTTAAAGGATTTAATTATGAATTAATACACACCTTAGAAGAAATATTGAGATGTGATTTATCCTTAACTAAAGCTGCTAAAAATTTATACATTCATAGAAATACTTTGATGTATAGAATTGAAAAAATAAAGAAGGAAACAGGATTCGATATACGTAATTTTAAGGAAGCAACATTTTTATATATACTTTATATGAATAGTAAAGTAAATTATTAAAAAATAGTATAATAAAACAACGAATAAAAAATGGAGATGTGCAAAATAGATTTGGTACATCTCCATTATATTTTTATCTTAGCTTAGACTAATAAGCATTTTCAATAAATTCAAATTTATTTACATCAAATAAGCCTTTATCTGTTATTTTTAAATCTGGAATAACTGGCAGTGATAAGAAGGATAAAGTTAAAAAAGGATTAAAATTTATATCAGGAGCAACTTCTTTTATAGCAAAGTGAAGTTTTTCTAAGTCAGAAATAACTTCTGATGAGTCTCTAGAAGTTATAAGTCCTGCAATTTCTAATTGAATTGATGCTAGTACTTTTCCATTTTTAACAACTATAATTCCACCATTTATCTTTTTTAGCTCTTCTATTGCAAATAATATATCTTCATCTGATGTTCCACAGGCTATTAAGTTATGAGAATCATGAGCAATGGTTGTAGCTATGGCTCCAAATTTTAAATTAAGACCTTTTATTACCCCAAGGCCAATATTACCTGTGTTTTTATGTCTTTCAATTACTGCTGTTTTTAGCAAATCTAAATCTACATCTGATTTAAAGCTATTAGTATCTTTTAAAGTATTTATATTAACTTTTACATGATTACTTTCCAGTTTATTTGGATTAATTTCAATTACATTTAGTTTTGTTTTTCCTTTTAAATCTATTTCTAAGTCCTTTGAATTAATATCTTTAATATTAATATTATTCAATTTTGGTAAATCATATTTTGTTCCAGGTATTTTACATACTAATTTATCTTCTTTTACTACTAAGTTACCATTTTTATAAACTGAATTAATTTTAAAATTAGATAGGTCATCTAATATTATAAAGTCAGCAATAAAGCCTGGGGCTATTGCTCCTTTATTTTTTAGATTATAGCATTCTGAAGGATTAAGCGTACACATTTGTATTGCAGTTTCAGGTGCTAAGCCATAAGAAATAGCTGTTCTTATAGAACTATCCATACTTCCATTTGTTATTAAATCATCAATATGTTTATCGTCTGTGCAAAAACAAATTCTTCTGCTATTAGAAATAGAAGCAGCTTTTATTAATTCCTTTAGGTTTTTAGCTACAGAGCCTTCTCTTAGGTGAACATACATACCTCTTCTAAGTTTTTCAATAACTTCTTCAGCTAAATGTGATTCATGGTCAGTAGAAATATTAGCTGTAGAATAAATGTTTAGCATATCATTAGTAAACCCAGCACAATGCCCATCAATAATAAGACCCTTTAATTTTGCATCCCAAAGCTTATTTATCATGTCCTCAGAACAATTTACAACTTCAGGATAGTTCATAACCTCTGCAAGTCCTAATACATTAGGTTCATTATATAATGGATGTAAATCAGAACTTCCTAATATGGCACCAGAAGTTTCAAAAGAAGTAGCTGGAACACAAGAAGGAAGCATAAAGTAATAATCAAAGGGTGTGTCTTTAGCAAGATCCATAATAAGCCTTATACCTTTTTCTCCTAGTACATTAGCAATTTCATGTGGGTCAATAACAATAGAAGTGATTCCATGTAATAATGCAGCTTTATAGTATTCCTTTGGAGTTACTAGTGAGGATTCGATGTGAGCATGAGCATCTATAAGACCAGGGCATAAAAATTTACCAGTACCATCAATTTCAACTAGTCCATTATAATTGCCAAAACCTATGATTACTCCGTTTTTAATAGCTACATTATCTGTAAAAGAACTGTTTTGAAATACATCAACAATAGTTATATTATTAATAACTAAGTCGCATATTTCAGCTTTACTTGAAGCCTTAATTTGAGATATAAAATCATTTTTATTCATAAATCCACCTCTGAGTATATTTAAATATAATAATAAAAAACCTCACCTGGATTAAAACTTCTTAGTTATACTATTTACGGTAGTATAGTAGAGACGCCTGAACCATATTATCAAGCTTATAGGAAGGTTATTTTTATATATTATATTCAATTAAAGACAAGCTGTCAAAGGTAAAGTTATATTAATATATTATTATTTGTATATAAATAAATAACTAGCAACTGTTAAAATATTTAATTATATGCTTTAATAGGTGCGAAGGAGGGGGAAGTGCCAATATAGTTTTGGTAACTGGATTAATTATATTTCTTCCTATTCACCCTATATTTCAGAATAGAACTTTTTTAACTCTAAAATAGTATAATAATAAGAAAACCATATATTTTGGAGGAATTATGGAAGAAAGAATAGTAGTTTTAGGAGAAATAAGTGAATTTTTAATAGAGTTTTGTAAGCTCTTGATTTCAAAAAAGTTAGAAGTCTTTGTAGCTTTAAGAAAAAATCAGGAACTTTCTAATTTGAAAGAAATAGAAGGTAAAATTTCTTTAATAAAATATAATGATGAAGTAGATGAAATAAAATTTATACTAAAATCAATTGAACCTCAAATTATATATAATTTATATGGAGTGACTAATAAAAATGACTTAAAAGAATTAATAGAAAGAGTCTTTTTAAAAAACATACTCTTGTTAGAAGAATTAAAAGAATCAAATAATTCAATATTAATTAATGTAATAGAAAGAACAGAGAGTGATGAAAAGGGAAATCCTTTAAGTATATATACTGCTATTGTAGATTCCTTAAATAAGGTTAATAAGTTCTATAGAGATTTCTATAAAATTCAAACAAGTATAACTTATAGAGATGAGTATGAAGAAAGAGTAAAAGTATAATATACTATATATTAAATAGAGATATGAAAGTGGATAGGTCTTAATTAATCTAAAGTTTACTATAGATTTTATTAGGATAATTTATCCACTTAATTTTTCAATTGAAAATATAGTAAATTTGGTATATTATTAGAATAAATTAATATTATATAATAACTTTTATTATGGTGTGGAGGAAATAATGAAGAAATATTTTAATTTAGCAACTTTTTATTTGATTTTAGGACTAGCTATGGGAGTGTTTTATAGAGAATTTACAAAAATACATGAATTCCAAGGGAGAACTGTTTTAGCAGCTGTACATACACATGCATTAACATTAGGTTTTATGTTCTTTATTTTAGTATTACTTTTAATTAAGAATTTTAATATATCACAAATTAAAGGTTTTAAAGCATGGAGTATTTTCTACAATGTTTCGTTAATTTATTTACTTTCTACTTTAACAGCTAGAGGAATGTTACAAATATTAGGCAATGATTTTGCAGGCCTTAGCCATATAGCAGGACTTGGACATGTGCTTCTTTCTATAGCCTTAGTTTGGTTTGTAGTTATTGTAAATAAATCTATAAAAGAATAAAAACTAAATTCTAAATTTTTCATAGAGGTTGCTTAGGCAGCCTTTATTATTTTTATTTTATGTGTTTACATTTTAAAAATATAGTTATAATATATGTGAATATATTAAAGGGTTGGTATATGAATATGAAAGATTTAATAAAAATTCAATTAGATAATATGGAGTTGTTTAATAATATATGTGAAGATACAAAGGAAGCTTTAGCTGATTTTGGTGAAACCAAATGCTATATAAAAGGTAGCCATATATTTAGAGATAAAGAAAAGGTTAATAAGATATACATAATTTATAGTGGTAAGGTAGCATTATATAAATTAAACGAGTCTGCTCAAAAGAAAATAGTTTTTATTTTAGGTAAGGATTCTATTATAAATGCTGTAGTTTTAGATGACTTACCTGCCTCTATAAATTGCGAAGTATTTGAAAAGGCAGAAATATTAGCTTTTGAAAAAGGAAGATTTGAAGAATTAATGAAAAGTGATTTTCAATTAACTAAAATAGTTATTTCTTCTCTTACTTTAAAGGTTAGAAGGTTATATAGACAATTAAAGAATTCAACACCTATTAAAGTTGAAAAGAGAGTGGCAGCAAAGCTATGGAAGTTAGCTAAGGATTATGGAATAAAGGTTGAAAATGGTACATTAATAGATTTAAATGTTAGCATAACTTATTTGTCAGATATGTTTGGAGCACCTAGAGAAACTATATCAAGAGCATTAAAGCTTCTCCAAGAAAAAGATTTAATAATATTTGAAAAAAAGAAAATAATAATAAAGGATAGAGATAAACTTTCAAAATTTTTTAAGGGCATATAAAATCAAAAAAATAATAGAAAATATAATTAACTGTGATAATCATCACAGTTTTTCTTTTTGTTTCAGATTATAATAATCTCAAGAATTGTTATTATAATAACAATCCTAACAAGGAAAAGTTGATATCTAATTTAGTAATATGGTGTAGTCTATTTTTAGCAATACCATTTTTTATTATGTTAAGAAAGAAAAAAGTAAACTAAGAGGTGTTTGTAATGGGATATAAACTTAAAGTAGAGGAATTCAACAAGGCTTTAGAAGAGCTTTCAAAAAAGTATAAGATATATGCACCAAAGGTTTTTGAAGGACAAGGGAAATTTTCAGATACAGATATCGTAAGATATGGTGAAGTAGCAAGAATAGAAGAAGTGGAATTTAATCAAAAATCTAATTTTTCTTATAAAGAAGTACTTCTTCCAATAACTCAAACCTTATTTTTCTTCACAGAAGATCAGGTTAAAGAACCTAATGTAGATGAAAAATCACTATTAATATTTTTAAGAAGTTGCGATATGAATTCTTTAAAAAGAATTGATGATATTTATTTAAGAAATGGATTTGAAGATCCTTACTATAAGAAGCTTAGAGAAAAAGCTAAATTTATTCTTATAGGATGTGAAAAAAGCTTTGATAACTGTTTTTGCGTAAGTATGGGGACTAATAAAACTGATGAGTATAATGCCTATGTTAAGCAAGAAGGTAATGAGGTTTATTTAGATATTAAGGATGAAGAATTTGAAGAATTATTTAAGAATATTGATAACGAAGAATTAGAAGTATCTCCAGACTTTGTTGAAAATAATGAAGTTAAGGTAAATATCCCAAATAATTTAGATTTAAAGATAATAAATTCAAAAGTATGGGATGAATATTCAGAGAGATGTATAGCTTGTGGAAGATGTAATTTTGTATGTCCTACATGTACATGCTTTACTATGCAAGATATTTTCTATAAGGATAATGGAAAAGTTGGAGAAAGAAGAAGAGTTTGGGCATCTTGTCAAGTAGATGGTTATACAGATATGGCTGGAGGTCATAGCTTTAGAAGAGAAAAAGGACAAAGAATGAGATTTAAGGTTCTTCATAAGGTTTATGATTATAAAAAGAGATGGGGATATCATATGTGCGTAGGATGTGGTAGATGTGATGACGCATGTCCAGAATATATTTCATTCTCAAATTGTGTAAATAAATTAGAAAAAGCTATGGATGAGGTGAAGTAATATGACTAAAAATGAATATATACCATTTATTTCAGAAATATTAGAAGTTATTAAGCATACAGAAATTGAATATACTTTCAGAATGGAATTTAAAGGTGATGTTAAGCCAGGTCAATTCTTTGAAGTATCATTACCAAAGTATGGGGAAGCACCTATATCAGTAAGTGGAATAGGTGAAAATTATGTTGACTTAACAATAAGAAGAGTTGGTAAGGTAACAGATGAAATATTCAATAATTATGTTGGTGATAAGTTATTTTTAAGAGGACCATATGGAAATGGCTTTGATATAAATAATTATAAAGATAAAGAAGTTATAGTTGTAGCTGGAGGAACTGGACTTTCACCAGTTAAGGGAATAGTAGATTATTTCTCAAATAACACTGAAGATTGCAAAAGCTTTACTTTAATATCAGGATTTAAATCTCCTAAGGATATTCTATTTAAAGATGATATAAAAGAATGGGAAAAGAACATAAATCTTATATTAACAGTTGATGGTGCAGAAGAAGGATATGAAGGAAAAGTTGGACTTGTAACTAAATATGTACCAGAACTTGAAATTAAAGATATAGAAAATGTACAAGTAGTTGTTGTAGGACCTCCTATGATGATGAAATTTACAGTTTTAGAATTCTTAAAGCTTGGAATTAAAGAAGAAAATATATGGATTTCACAAGAAAGAAAAATGTGTTGTGGAATTGGTAAATGTGGTCACTGTAAAATAGATGATACTTATATTTGCTTAGATGGACCAGTATTTAACTATTCAAAAGGAAAAGAATTAATAGATTAGGAGGAGACACTATGGATATCAATACTAAAAAGCTGAAAAAGAATGCCTTTAGAGTTACTAAAAGAAGAGGGATAACAGCTTCAAGAATAAGAGTTCCAGGTGGATTCTTAAAGGCAGAATATTTAGGATTAATTCAAGAAATTGCTGATAAATATGGGGACGGAACAGTTCACATAACTACAAGACAAGGTTTTGAAATTCCAGGAATAGATATGGATGATATAGAAGAAGTTAATGTACTTCTTCAACCAATAATAGAAGGATTAGAAATCAATCAAGAAGTTCCAGGAAAGGGATATACAGCAGCAGGAACAAGAAATGTATCTGCTTGTATAGGAAATAAAGTTTGCCCATTTGCAAATTATAATACTACTAACTTTGCAAAGAAAATTGAAAAAGCAATTTTCCCAAATGACTTACATTTTAAAATAGCATTAACAGGTTGTTCAAATGATTGTATTAAAGCAAGAATGCATGACTTTGGTATAATAGGAATGACTGAACCTCAATTTGATAAGGACAAATGTGTATCTTGTGGAGCTTGTGTTAAGGCTTGTAATAAAAAATCAACAGGTGCTTTACATCCAGAAAACTATAGGCCAGTTAGAAATCATAGTAAATGTATAGGCTGTGGAGAATGTGTAATTAATTGCCCAACTGGAGCATGGACTAGAAGTAAGGAAAAATATTATAGATTAGCTATAATGGGAAGAACAGGAAAGAAAAATCCGAGATTAGCAGAAGATTTTATAGTATGGGTTGATGAAGAAAGTATAATTAAAATAATTTTAAATACTTATAAATATGTTACAGAATATATAGATAAAAATGCACCAGGTGGAAAAGAGCATATTGGATATATAGTAGATAGAACTGGATTTATGGAATATAAAAAATGGGCTCTTGAAGGGGTAAAGCTTTCTGATAAAGCAGTGCTTAAAGATAATATCTATTGGAGTGGCATAAGATATTAATATAAGTAATTCCTATAAATAAAATAATAATTACCTATTAGACAAATAGGATAGTAGATATGTAAAATAAGTATATGAAGTTTAAGACCGCTATAATTAAGTAGCGGTCTTATATTAATTTAGAATGACAAAAAATTGTCAAAATACGAAAAATGAAAAATATAATTAATAGGAGTATAATAAGGGTAATATAATAAAAAGACGTAAGTATATTAATTAGGAGCAAAATTATGATTCAGCTTTTAGGAATTAAGAAAAATACTGGAGTAGAAATAAGAGAGAAGCTATCTTTATCTCCAAAAAAGAAAAAAGAATATACCAAAAAATTACTTCAGTACTTTGATGAAGTAGTTATTTTAAGTACATGCAATAGAACAGAAATATATTATAAAGGCTCATTAAAGGGTAAGGAAAGTGTGTGCAAGATTTTTGAAGTATTAGAATGGGATATAAAACTTAATGAAAATTGCTTTTATTTAGAAGAAATAGATACAGTAAAACATCTAATGGAAGTAGTTTGTGGTTTTCATTCTAAAATATTAGGAGAAGATCAAATCTTAGGTCAAATAAAAGAAGCATATTTTTCATCAATAGAAGCTGAAGCTGTAAATAATGAATTGCAGAGGCTTTTCCAAGAAGCTATTACCTGTGGTAAAAAATTTAGAACTGAAGGGAAGTTATATGAAATTCCAGTTTCATCTGCTTCTATTTCTGTAAGTGAAGCAATGAAAAATAATGCTAAAAAAATAATGGTTATTGGGTATGGAGAAGTTGGAAAGCTTGTATTAAAATATGCCCTATCAAATGATATAGAAGAATTAAAGCTTGTAGTTAGAAATGTAGATAAGGTTACAGATATATCAGACAATAGGGTAAAGGTTATGAAATATGAAGATGCAAGGGAAATAATAAATAATATGGATTGTGTTATATCATGTACATCTGCTCCGCACGTAATTATAGAAAAAAAGCATATAAATGAAGTTGGTAAAGAAATTATTATATTTGATTTAGCTATGCCTAGGGATATAGATGAAGGAATTAAGGAATATAGTAGAGTGAAGCTTTATGATATAGATGAAATTAGTTCAATAGATGATGAAAATAAGAATTTAAGAAAAGAAAAAATGTTAGAATTTAAAAGTATAATTAAAGAACATATAGATAATTATCTTAAGTGGAAGGATTTAAGAGAAGTATCTAACATAATCAAGGATATGAAAAGGGATAGTTCAAAGGTAATTGAGGAAAGAAAAAATACATTACAAAATAAATGTAATAATGAAAAACATAGAGAAATTGCAGAAACTCTTATAAAAAGCACTTCTGATTATTATGTAAATAGAGCTATAGAAGTTTTAAAGGAGGAGCAATTAAAGGGGCAAGGGAAAGAATGTGTAAAGATATTAGAGAAGATATTTTTAAAGAAAGTATAAACTATGCATACCTATCATTAATATCTACAAAAATTAATGTAGGTGTAATAGGTGGAGGTAAAGTTGGATATATTAAAGCTAAAAACTTTTTAGCTAAAAATTGTAATGTAGAAGTCTTATCCTTAGATTTTATAAATAACTTTGAAAACCTAGAAAATGTTAATCTTATTAAAAATAGCTATTATAAGGATTTTATAAATAATAAGCATATAGTTATAATTGCAACTAATGATAAGGATTTAAATGAAAGAATAAAAAAAGATTGTGATAAAGCTTATAAAATATACATATATGCAGAAGATTACTTAGAAGGTATAGCAATAGCACCAGCACAAAGAAGTTTAAACAATATAAGTTTTGCTATAAACACTAATTATGGAAACCCTAGGGGATCATTAATATTAGCAGAAAAAATTATGGGAGTTTTAAAAGAATATGACGAATTTATAGGAGTATCCTCATTAATTAGAAAATCAGCAAAAGAAATGTCTGGGAAAAAAAGTGATATAATAAATTTTGTATGTAGTGAAGATTTTAAATATATTTATGAAAAGAAAAAAGATAAACTAGTCTTAGAAATGTTTTTTGGAAAAGAAATTATAAATAAAATATATAGTAATTTGTAGGAGATATATATGGAGATAATAATTGCAACTAGAAAAAGCAAATTAGCTCAAGTTCAGGCTGATAGAGTAATAGAGCTTATTAAAGAGAAAAATAACATAGACTCTAAAAAATTATTAATTGTTACAGAAGGAGATAAAAGATTAGATGTAACTTTAGATAAAATAGGCGGTAAAGGCTTATTTGTTAAAGAAATTGAATATGCTCTTTTAAATAAAGAAGCTCATGCTGCAGTTCATAGTATGAAGGATGTTCCTTTTCAATTGCCACAGGGCTTTGAACTTATTGCAATTCCAGAAAGAGAAGATATTAGAGATGTATTTGTATCTAGAAACAATATTCATTTTGAAGAATTAAAAGAAGGAGCGGTTATAGGTACTAGTAGTATTAGAAGGGCTGCAATGCTAAGTAATTTAAGAAAAGACTTAAAAATAGTTCCTATAAGAGGTAATGTACAAACTAGACTTCAAAAGATGGAAAATGAAAATATGGATGGAATTATTTTAGCAGCAGCTGGATTAAAAAGATTAAATATGGAAAGTTATATTACTGATTATTTTGATCCTAAAATATTTTTACCTGCTATAGGGCAAGGAGCTTTAGGAGTAGAAGCCTTAAAAGATGGAGAATATAATTCATATTTAAAAAAATTAGATAATAAAGAAGTAAGAATTGCTGTGGAAGCTGAAAGAAGCTTTATGAAGGAATTAAATGGCGGTTGTCATAGTGTAATAGGTGTTTATTCTGAAATTAAAGATAATGATTTATATATGATAGGTACCTTTGATATAGGTGGGGGAAAAATAATTAAGAAAGATATATTAGGACATAAAGAAAATAACATTGAAGTTGGCTATAAGTTAGCAAAGGAAATAATGAAAGGATAATAAAATGAGTAAGGTTTATATTATTGGTACAGGACCAGGAGATGAAGAATTATTAACTTTAAAGGCAGTAGAAGCTTTAAAAAAATGTACAGCAGTTTTATATGATAGATTAGTTTCCAATAACATATTAAATTACTTAAATGATAATTGTGAAATATATTATTGCGGAAAAGAACCAGGTGCTCATTATAAAACTCAAGAGGAAATTAATGAATCTTTAATTGAATTAGCTAAAAAAAGTCATGTAGTTGGAAGAATAAAAGGTGGAGATCCTTATGTTTTTGGAAGAGGTGGAGAGGAAGTATTAGCTTTAATAGATGAAAATATAGATTTTGAAGTTATTCCAGGTGTAACATCTCCTATAGCTGTTTTAAATTATGCAGGTATTCCAATTACTCAAAGAGGAATGGCACAAAGCTTTCATATAATTACAGGGATGACTGCTGGAGTACAAAATATTAATTGGGAAGCAGTTGCAAAGGAAAAAGGAACCCTAGTTTTTATGATGGGTCTTAGTAACCTTAATGAAATAATAAAGAACTTAATAAATAAAGGTAAAGATAAAAATACAAGTGTAGCTGTAGTAATGAGAGGTACTTCTTCAAAGCAAAAGAAGGTAGTAGGAACATTACTAGACATAGAAGAAAAGGTTAAAGAAGCTAAATTGAAATCTCCATGTATAATAGCTGTGGGAGAGGTAATTAGCTTAAATGATAAACTTAATTGGTATGAGAAGAAACCTTTATTTGGGTTAAATGTTTGCGTAACAAGGTCAAGAGAACAAGCATCTAATTTAAAAAGAAAGTTGAGAGAATTAGGAGCAGAAGTTACAGAAATTAATTCAATAAAAATTAAGGCAACTAAGGAAAATTTAAATGAAGTAAGAAATAAACTTTCTAGTTATGATCATATTATATTAACCTCTGTTAATGGAGTAAATATCTTTTTTGATTATATAATAGAAAATAAAATAGATTTAAGAGAAATAAAAGCAAAGTTTTCTGTAGTTGGAAAAGCTACGAAGAAAGCTCTTAATGAAAGAGGAATTCAAGCCTTTATTATGGGAAGAGAGTTTGTTGGAGAAGGATTATTTAAGGAATTAAAACCACATTTAGTAAAGGATGAGAAAGTTTTACTACCATGTTCTTCAGAAAGTAGAAGCTATTTAAAAGATGAAATTGAAAAATTAGGTCTAACTGTTGATAGAATTCATACCTATAACACTGTTTGTGGAAATGTAAAAAATGAGAAAGCCTTTGAAGAGGTTGACTTTATTTTATATACTAGTCCAAGTACGGTAAATAATATGATAAGCTTATTTGGAGTTCATAAACTTGAAGAAAAATATAATATAGCTATAGGACCACAAACTTTTAAGGCTTTAAAAGAAAATGGGCTTAATGGATATACTTGCAGAAAACATTCTGAAGATGGATTCTTAGAAGAAATAGTAGAAATATATAAAGCAAAAAAAGAAAGTAAAGGTGAATAAAATGATTAATAGGGGAAGAAGATTAAGAGCAACAACTGCTATTAGAGATTTAGTGAGAGAAAACACATTAAGTTCAAATGATTTCATTTTTCCTATTTTTGTTGTTGAAGGTGATAATAAAAAAGAAGAAATATCATCTATGAAAGGAAATTACCATTGGTCTATTGATAGACTTCCGGAAATAATTAAGGAAGTGGAAGAAAATAATATAAAAGGTATAATTTTATTTGGTATACCAAATCACAAGGATGATTGTGGATCAGAAAGCTATAATGATAATGGAATTGTTCAACAAGCAATAAGAAAAGTAAGAGAAATTTCTAAAGACTTATATATAATTGCTGATGTTTGTATGTGTCAATATACTAGTCATGGGCATTGTGGAATATTAAATGGAAATGAAGTTGATAATGATAAAACTCTAGAAGTATTAGGAAAGATAGCCTTATCCTACGCAAAGGCTGGTGCTAATATGGTAGCACCTTCTGATATGATGGACGGAAGAATTGGATATATAAGAGAATTATTAGATATAAATAATTATGAAAATGTTGCAATTATGAGCTATGCAGCTAAATATTCTTCTGCCTTTTATGGACCTTTTAGGGAAGCAGCTCATTCAGCACCTCAATTTGGAGATAGAAAAACCTATCAAATGGATCCAGCTAATTCAGAAGAAGCTATAAAGGAAATAGAATGGGATATTAAAGAAGGTGCAGATATAATTATGGTTAAGCCAGCAATGTCCTATTTAGACATTATAAGAAGGGCAAAAGAAAAAGTAAATGTACCTATTTGTGCTTATAATGTTAGTGGTGAATTTGCTATGGTTAAATCTGCAGCAGAAGCAGGACTTATAAATGAAAAAGCAGTAGCCTTAGAAATGTTACTTTCTATGAAAAGAGCAGGAGCAGATATGATAATTACATACTTTGCATTAGATGCAGTAAGATGGCTAAAGGAGAAGTAATATGGAAAATGAAGTAATATTCTATGAATCTAAAAAATATATGCCTGGTGGAGTTAATTCTCCAGTTAGGTCATATAAAAATATTGGAATGACACCACCAATTATTAAAAGTGGGAAAGGTGCAATAATAGTAGACGAAGAAGGTAAGGAATACATTGATTTTGTATTAGCTTGGGGTCCTATGATACTTGGGCATTCTGATAATGATGTTGTAAATGCTATAAAAAGTACTTCTGAATCGGCAATAGCCTTTGGAGCACCTACAGAATTAGAACTTATTATGGCTAAATTCTTATGTAAGAATCTAGAGAATATTGAAATGGTAAGAATGGTTAACTCAGGAACAGAAGCAACAATGAGTGCTATAAAGCTTGCTAGAGGTTATACTAAAAAAAATAAAATAATTAAATTTGCTGGATGTTATCATGGTCATTTTGATGGATTCTTAGTAGAAGCAGGATCAGGAGTATTAACTAATGGTATACCAGGTTCTTTAGGAGTACCAGAAGATAGCATAAAAAATACTTTGATAGCAATTTATAACGATAAAGAAAGTATAAAAACTTTATTTGATAAATATGGAGATGACATAGCAGGAGTTATTATAGAACCAGTGGCAGGAAATATGGGAGTAATTAAAGCTGAAGAAGATTTTATGAAGCTTTTAAGAGAGCTTTGTGATAATTATGGAGCCTTATTAATTTTTGATGAAGTAATGAGTGGATTTAGAGTTTCCTTTGAAGGTGCACAGAAGTTATTTAATGTTAAGCCAGATTTAGTTACCTATGCTAAGATAATTGGAGGAGGACTTCCTTGCGGTGCTTATGGTGGTAAAAAGGAAATAGTGGAATCTTTAGCTCCTCTAGGAGAAGTTTATCAAGCTGGAACTATGTCAGGTAATCCAATAGTTATGGCTGCTGGAATAGCAACCTTAAATAAGATAAAAGATAATAAAGAAGAGTATTATGAAAAGATAAATTATTTAGGGAAGCTATTAGAAGATGGACTAAGAGAAATATCAAAGGAAAAGAAAATACCACTAACTATAAATAGAGAAGGTGGAATGTTTACTATTTTCTTTACAGATTTAAAAGAAGTAAAAAGTTATGATGATGTTAAAACTTGTAATGAAGAAATATTTAAAAAATATTTTAAGCATATGATTAAAAATGGAATTAATATACCACCATCTCAATATGAAGCATTATTCTTAAGTGTTGTTCATACAGAAGAGCATATAAATAAATTTTTAGAAGCTTTTAGAAGTTTTAATATATAAGGTGATGATTTTATGTCAAAAGCAATTATAATAGTTTCTTTTGGAACATCTAATTTAGAAGGCTTAAAGGTAATAGAAGATTTTGAAAATGAAATAAGAGAGTATTTAAATGAAAGATATAAGGTCTGTAAAGCCTTTACTTCTAGCAGTATATCAAATATTTTATTTAATAAACATGGGAAAATAGTGCCTAGATTAGAAGAGGCATTATTTAATTTAAGTAATGAAGGGTATACTGAAGTATATATACAACCTCTTCATATAATTGAAGGTAGTGAATACATGTCTATATTAAAAATTATAAAAGAATATAATTATTCATTTTCAAAATTAACCTTGGGGAAGGTTATTATGGGTAATAATAAAGAAGAACTTATAAGGGGTTGTAATTTAATAGTTGATTCTATGGAAAAAGAATTAAATAAAGATGGAAACATAGTTTTAGTAGGTCATGGTTCAAGAACTATAGATGTAGCAAGCTATAATTATTTAAAACATACTTTTATAGAAAAAGGATTTAAAAGAGTTTTCGTAGGAACTTTAGAAGGTGAAAATAAAAAGGATAATATACTAAAGGAACTTTTATACAATGAAGTAGAAGAGGTTTCAATAGTACCAATACTTATGCTTCCAGGAAATCATATAGTTAGAGATATTTTTGGGGAAAGTGATTCATGGCAAAGTTTATTTATAGAAAATAATATAAAAGTAAGCCCCGTAAAGAAATCATTATTAGAGTATTCTATTATAAAAGAGTTTTATTTAAATTTAATAAGTAGTAATATTAGGTAAAATAAAGTTTTAATTGCAAAAATTTGTTTTTTATTGTAGAATGTTTTAGTCAAAAAATTAATTGTCTATAAAATAATATTTGTATGATGAAGTGGGGTGTATCATGTACAGTAAAGAAATTCGTAGTTTAGCCCATTCAGCTGAGGTTAAAAGTAATTTATTAAAAAGAAGTAAAGCCAAGTATATTATAAGTGCAATGCTTGGAAGTTTATTTGTAAGCTTAGGCATAATGCTTATTTATACTATTGGTGGAATAATGCATCATAATGATGTGAATACATATAAAATCCTTATGGGAGTATCCTTTGGAGTTGCTCTTAGTTTAGTTTTAATGGCAGGAGGAGATTTATTTACTAGTAATGCCATGATTATGACTATGGGTGCCCTAGAAAAAACTGTAACTTGGATAGATGCAATGAAAATTTGGTTTGCAAGTTGGATTGGTAATATTCTTGGCGGGATAGTTGGAGCAATATTATTTATTAGTGCAGGTTTAGCAGGTGGAAAAAGTGAGTACATAGGAGAATTTATTGTTAGCAATGCATTAGCTAAGATAAATACTCCAGCATATCAATTAATAATAAAAGGAATACTTTGTAACATATTAGTTTGTTTAGCAGTTTGGATGTGCTATAAATTAAAAGAAGAAACAGCTAAGATATTAATGATATTTTGGTGCTTATTCACTTTTATCACAGCAGGATTTGAACATAGTGTAGCAAATATGAGTTTCTTAGCTATGGGTTATTTAATAGATCCATCTACAATAACTTTAGGAGGATATGCCTATAACATAATTTTAGTTTCCATTGGTAACTTTATTGGTGGGGTATTATTCTTAGCATTGCCATATTACTTTATTACAAGCGGAGAGGAGAAAAAGGAGTTGTCATAGACAACTCCTTTTTATACTTCAAAAATCCATCCTTCTGGGGCTTCAATATCACCAAGTTGAATTCCACAAAGAATTCTATAAAGTTCTTTTATAACTGGACCTACTTCTTTTTCACTATAGAAAACATGTAATTTATCCTTATATTCTATTCCTCCAATTGGAGTTATAACAGCAGCTGTACCACAAGCACCAGCTTCTTTAAATTCATCTAAATTATCTACATAAACATCTCTTTCATAAACAGGCATATTTAAATAGTCCCTAGCTATATCCATTAGAGAGTATTTAGTTATACTTGGCAAAATTGAAGGGGATTTTGGTGTAATAAATTCATTGTTTTTAGTTATACCAAAGAAATTAGCAGCACCAACTTCTTCAATTTTAGTATGAGTAGCTGGATCAAGATATATACAATCTGCAAAACCTCTTTCAGCAGCTATTAAATGTGGATGTAGAGAAGCAGCATAGTTACCACCAACTTTTTGACCTCCTGTTCCATATGGAGCAGCTCTATCATAATCAGCAATCATAAAGTTACAGGGTGATAAGCCTTCTTTAAAATAAGGACCTACTGGAACTGCAAATATAGAAAATATATATTCAGGGGCAGGTTTAACACCAATATTATCGCCAACTCCTATCATAAATGGTCTTAAATAAAGTGTTGCTCCAGAGCCATAAGGTGGAACAAAATGTTCATTAGCTTTTACAACTTGTTTACAAGCATCTATAAATTTTTCAACTGGAATTTCTGGCATAAGGAGTTTTCTTGTGCTTTCATTCATTCTATTAGCATTTCTATCAACTCTAAATAATTGAATTTTACCATCTTTTCTTCTATATGCTTTTAGCCCCTCAAAACATTGTTGACCATAATGTAAAGCAGTAGATGCTTCACTTATTCTTAGCATATTATCTTCTGTAAGCTTACCTTCATCCCATTTTCCATTTTTCCAAACTGATATATATCTATAATCAGTTTTAATGTAGTTAAAACCAAGGTTACTCCAATCAATATTAACATCATTTTTCATATATAAAACCTCCCTCATGGTTTTGATATTATTTTATCATTTGTTGGAATAATAATAAATGATTATAAGTAAAATATGCAAATTATTTCATATTGCAGTTTTTTATAAAAGAATGTATAGTGGAATAGAGGAAAATATTGTATTTTAAATTATGTGGTATAGAAAGGAAGTGCATTATTATGCAAAAAGAAATTATTTCAACAAGTAATGCTCCATCAGCAATTGGCCCTTATTCTCAAGGAATTAAGATAGGTGATATGGTATTTACATCAGGACAAATACCAGTAAATCCAGCTACAGGAGAAGTTGTTACTGAAATTAAAGCAGCTACAAAACAATCATTAGAAAATGTTAAAGCAGTTTTAGAAGCAGCTGGTAGTAGCTTAGAAAAGGTAGTTAAGGTAGTAGTATTTATAAAAGATATGAATGATTTTGCTCAAGTAAATGAAGTTTACGGACAATATTTCACAGAAAATCCACCAGCAAGAAGTTGTGTAGAAGTTGCTAGATTACCAAAGCATTGCGTAGTAGAAATAGAAGCAATAGCAACTGTTTAGGAATTAAAAAATGAAAAAATGAAAGAATGAAAACTCTTTTTTGCTTACGCAAAAATGAAGAATTAAAGCATTCAAGTGTTACAGAATTATATACTTATAATTAAGCAAAAATATATAAATGAGATAATAGGTAATATTGAGTAATTAGCTATTATCTCTATTTATTATAAGGGAATCATTAACTACAACGAAAGTTGGAAATGTAAGTGAATATTAATAATAGTTAATTTTTATTGATAATCTGTTTATTTTATATATTTAAGTTTTGCGTAGCAAAACACCTAAAGCTATTACTTATGCTTTCTTACTTTTTACCTATAATTTCTTACTTATTGTCTATTTCAGTCAAGTTTTTCCAATATCTTTTGGGCATCATTCTTTTTTGAAGTTTTGGATTAGCTCTTTCTTTAATTGTAATAGATACAAAGTAATTTTTCCAAAGGTCTTCAAATTCATCATTATAGTTCTTTAAGGAATTATAGATATCATCATTCATTTCTGTTATTTCCCAGGAAACTTTATTATAAACTGAAGCTATATTTCTTTTAATGTCATGAATAATCCAATATTCATTAGAAAACCTTCTTTGAAAGTGAGGAGAAATAAGCTCTAGTATATTATTATCAGGTTCTATAGGTGAATAAAGGAATTTATTATTAATTAAAGAGAATCTAACAAAGCCAGTAAATCTATGAGCTTCAAGGGAAACTCTCCGTTCTATTAAATCTATTTCTCGCACTACATCTAAGTATAGATGCTTATGAATATCACTTCCAATTTTAAAAGCAGTTTTTAAATACTTATAGCATATAATACCTTTATTTTTATAATTTGATAAGTAAAGAGAATATATTTTACTTAGCGCTAATGGATCAATTTTAGTGACAATAGCAGTTTTAACTTTTTTGTATTTTTCTAAATCAGTTTCTAAATGTTTAACAGTAGTTAACATATCTATATCATCATAAGAATTTGTGTCTATTGAGATTATGTCTTCTTTTGAATAAAAAGCATAATAAATTGCAGTTAAAAATCCTTCGAAGGAATCTTCATATACTAACTTTAACATTTCTTCACCACCTTATATTTCACCAGTTATAGAAGTATGTTTATCCTTAGGTAAAACTATTGGATTACTTTCAGGAAGAAATATATTGCTTTTAGATTTAGTGTAGATATTATCAAAGAAAGACATCTGCTCTGAATTTTCATCATCTATCTTTGGCTTATCCATATAAAGCAATCTTGTTCTTATATTTTCATCATTGAAGGATACATCTCCATAATATTTTCCCTTACAGGTAATAAAGTACTTGGCTCTTTTTAAAACTACACCAATTTTCTTTAAATCCTCAAAGGAAAGAGAGTGAACTTTTCTAGAAATCATAATTTTTCTTGCTGAACGAACTCCTATGCCTGGAATTCTTAGTAATTCATCGTAGGATACTTTATTTATTTCCATTGGGAAATTAGAAATATTATTTAATGCCCATGATGTCTTAGGATCAAAATTTAAATCAAAGTTTTCATTCTCATCCTTTAATAGTTCTTGAGCTTTAAAGCCATAGAATCTAAGTAGCCAATCTGCTTGATAAAGTCTATGCTCTCTAACTAATGGTGGATGTATTATGTCTGGTAATGCCTTTTCATTTTTTACAACAGGAACATAGGCAGAATAATAGACTCTTTTTAATTGGAATTTCTTATATAGGTTTTCTGATAAATGTAATATTTTATAATCGCTTTCTGGAGTAGCACCTACAATAAGCTGGGTACTTTGCCCACCAGGAACAAATAATGGAGTAGAGGGTATATTTTTCTTTAAATCTTTATTTTCAATTATAGAATTTTTAATAACACCCATAGGAGCTAATATATTTTCCTTAGTTTTTTGAGGAGCAAGGAGCTTTAAGCTTGAAGCAGAAGGAAGTTCTATATTTACACTCATTCTATCTACATACTTGCCAGCTTCTTTTATTAAGGCTTCATCTGCACCAGGTATAGCTTTTAAATGTATGTAGCCATTAAATTTTTCATCTACACGAAGTTTTTTAACTACAGAAAGTAAAAGTTCCATTGTATAATTAGGACTTTTAAAAATTGCAGAGCTTAAAAAAAGGCCTTCAATATAATTCCTCTTATAAAAATTAATAGTTAAATCTACAACTTCTTCAGGAGTAAAAGCAGCTCTAGGAACATCTTTAGAAGAAGCATTAATGCAATATTTACAGTTATAAATGCAGTAGTTAGTAAGTAATATCTTCAAAAGAGAGATACAACGTCCATCTGCAGTAAAGCTATGACATATACCACTATTAGCTGCATTTCCTAAACCATTATTAGTATTTTTTCTATTAGAACCTGAAGAAGAACAGGAAACATCATATTTAGCAGCTGATGAAAGGATATTAAGTTTTTCTTTTACATTCATAAAACCACCTACTTAAAGAACTTATTATAATTATTATACAGAACATATGTTCTTAGTGCAATAAAAATATTAAAGGTTATTATAATAAATTAAAGGTTAATGTTGAAAAATTATACATATAATATTAAGGGCATTAGATAATTTAAAGTAAGTATAATAAAATTAATAGAAGTACAATATATTTTTAGTATTAACTATTTTAAGTAGATAAAACTTTTGCATAGATTTATATTTTAATATAAAATTATACTTGCAATAAATCTAATACACTTTATAATTATTGCTAAGTAACTATTACAGATGGAAGGAAGATAATTGATGAAAAAATCTATTAAGATTTCTGCTTTAGTTTTTAGCTTAATACTAGCTTTTGGACTTTTTGCAGGATGTCAAAAAAGTGATAAAAAAACTATAAATGTTTTAAATTATGGTGAAAACATAGCAGATGGTATTATAAAAGAATTTGAAGAAAAGTATAATGTAAAAGTTAATTATAAAACCTTTGATGAAATGGAAACAATGTACATAGAGGTATCATCAGGAAAAACTAATTGGGATGCAGTTCTAGTTGCTGATTATATGGCTGATAGAATGATACAAGAAGGGTTACTTCAAAAAATAGATAAGGATAAAATCCCTAATTTAGCAGAGATGAATGAAAGTGATATGGGTAAACCTTATGACCCAAATAACGAATATACAGTACCATATATGAATGGAACAGTAGGTATTATATATAATAAAGATTTAGTTGATGAGCCCGTGGATAGTTGGAATATAATGTGGAATGAAAAATATAAAAAGCAAATTTTTGTATTAGATGCACAAAGAGATGCAATAGGAATGGCACTTAAGAAATTAGGATATTCATTAAATTCAACTAATGAAAAGGAATTAGAAGAAGCAAAAAAAATATTAATTGAACAAAAGCCATTAGTTTTAAAATATGGTGCTGATGAAGTAAAAGATTTAATGACTTCAGGTGAAGCAGCTATAGCTATGATATGGTCAGGTGAAGGTTTAACTTTAGCTGATGAAAATGAAAATTTAGAGTATGTTATTCCAAAGGAAGGAGCTAACTATTGGTTAGATTCTTGGGCAATACCAACAAATGCAAATGATAAGGCAACAGCTGAAGAGTTTATAAATTTCGTAAGTGGTAAAGATAATGCTTATAAAATAGCTGAAGAAATTGGCTATACTACTCCAAATAAATTAGCTATGGAAGAACAACCTATAGAAGTGAAAAATAATGAAGGAGCCTATATGCCTAAGGATGTTATGGATAGATGTGAAATTTATCAGTATCTTCCACAGGATAAGCTTAAATTATATGAAGAAGTATGGAATGCAGTAAAGACAGCAGATTAATTAAAATTTTGTAAAAATTTATTAATATTGAGTTAAGTGAATAGAATATAAAAGTCAATAATAGTATAATATTATTAACATCTATTAAGAATATAGGAGCTGATTGATACTATGGATAGAATTATAGATTTTAATGAGATAAAAAATAGAGTAAATGATAAAGATATAGATAAATTTGAGTCATATATTTATAACTTGTATTATGATATGTCTTCTGGAAAGCTGAATATGGCAGACTTCACTAAAAAGATGATGGAATATATGGAAGAAAACAACATATCTCAAGATAAGTTCCTAAAGATGCAAACTAAGCTTATGGAAAGATATGGATTTGATGCTTCTGGCATAGAGGAGCAGCTTAAGTCCTTAGGATTAAATAATGTTATTCCAGGTGCTGAAGATGTTGAAAAAATAAGAAAGAATATGAGTTTTCAAGAAAAATATAAGGATAGGTTAAGGGTTTCAACTGTTAATAATTATTATATTTCTAATGAAAAAAATAACTTGAAAGTTCTAACAGAAGATGAAAAAGTAATATTAACAAGTGAAGGTAAAATAGACTTAAGTGATTTAGAATTAAATGAATTTTTATGTTCTTATAAGAAGGTAGTTGATGATAAAAATTTAATTATTACTATCTGTGAAAATGTTAAAGAATATGAATACTAAAATTGCTAAAAAAAATATATTTATTTTCTTAGATTATAGTTTATAATAAGTAAGGTATGAAATTAATCATACCTTATTTTTATGATTAAATTAATTAAATTTAGAAATAAATTATTAAATAGATACAAATGCAGGAGGATAATAAATGAGTGTTTTAACAGTTAAAGATATGAGTCATGGCTTTGGAGATAGAGCAATTTTTGAAGATGTGTCCTTTAGATTATTAAAGGGAGAACATGTTGGTTTAATTGGAGCTAATGGTGAAGGTAAATCAACATTTATGAACATAGTAACTGATAAGCTTATGCCAGATGAAGGAAAAGTTATTTGGTCAAATAATGTTAGAGTTGGATATATGGATCAACATGCAGCCTTAGAAAAGGGACAAAGTATTAGAGATGCATTAAGGGATGCTTTTAAGTATCTTTTTGATTTAGAAATAGAAATGAATTCCCTTTATGAAAAAATGGGAGATTGCACACCAGAAGAATTAGAAAAGATGCTAGACAGAACAGCAGTTATACAAGATCTTTTAGATCATAATGGATTCTATGTTATAGATGCAAAAGTAGAAGAAGTTGCAAAGGGCCTTGGACTTTTAGATTTAGGATTAGAAAGAGATGTAGATGATTTATCAGGAGGACAAAGAACTAAGATACTTTTAGGTAAATTATTACTTCAAAACCCTGATATATTACTTTTAGATGAGCCTACTAACTATTTAGATGAAGAGCATATAGAATGGCTTAAGAGATATTTAATAAACTATGAAAATGCATTTATTTTAATATCTCACGATATTCCATTTTTAAATTCAGTAGTTAACTTAATATATCATGTTGAAGAAAGAAAACTAACTAGATATGTTGGTGACTATTATGAATTTAAGAGATTATATGATGAAAATAAAAAGAGATTAGAAGCAGCTTATGAAAAACAACAAAAGGAAATAGCTAGACTTGAAGATTTCGTAGCTAGAAATAAAGCAAATGTTGCAACTGCTAATATGGCTAAATCAAGACAAAAGAAACTTGATAAAATGGAAGTTATAGAACTTTCAAAGGAAAAACCAAAACCAGAGTTTAACTTTAAAATAGCAAGAACTTCAGGAAAGACTATATTTGAAACTAAAGATTTAGTTATAGGATATGATTCACCTCTTACAAAGCCATTAAATCTTTATATGGAAAGAGGACAAAAAATAGCCTTAGTTGGAGCAAATGGACTTGGTAAATCTACATTATTAAAAAGCTTACTTGGAAAAATACAGCCTTTAAGTGGAGAAGTTCACTTAGGAGACTATCAACATATAGGATACTTCGAACAAGAAGATAGAGAAAAGAATACAAATACTTGTATAGAAGAAGTGTGGCAAGAGTTCCCAAGTAAAACACAATACGAAATAAGAGCAGCGCTTGCTAAATGTGGATTAACAACTAAGCAATTAGAATCAAAGATAATGGTATTATCAGGTGGAGAAGCTGCAAAGGTAAGACTATGTAAGATATTAAATACAGAAACAAACATATTAATCCTAGACGAACCTACAAATCACTTAGATGTAGATGCAAAAGAAGAATTAAAGAGAGCCTTAAAGGAATATAAGGGCTCGATCTTACTAGTATCCCACGAACCAGAATTCTATAGAGATGTAGTAACTGAAATCTGGAACTGTGAGGAGTGGACTACTAAAATAGTGTAACATAGTTAAATAATTTTAGTGAAGAACTAAGAGGTAAAAGTGAATAGTTGTGGAGAAAATTCATTCTGAATTTCTTTTAATTATTGAAGAGTTAGTGTAAATGCTAACTCTTTTTATATACTAAAAATTATATATTGGGAATACTAAATTATAAATATGTGATTTGATAGTAGGAATAATAATTATGGAAAATAAAAAGGTATGAGAAGAAATCTCATACCATTTAATTAATAATTAATACCAGCTTCTTTTATATTATTAATATCACCTTGAGAACATGGAGTAACTGCAAAAGTCATTTTACAATTTGGACATACAGTAACAAAGGTTTCCATTATAACATTTTCTCCACATGAACACTTTAGTTCATAAGGAGTAGTTAATTTTAAATTTGCTTTTTCCTTTAATCTAAGTCTATCAACAATAGCTTTTCCATCTTCTTTATTAGTTCCACAACCACAACTCATAATTGTACCTCCTAGAGTTTTTACTTAATATTATCACATTATCCATTATACATAAACTATTAATTTAGTATGTAACAATAGTTACCAATATAGCCTTTAGCATATTTTATTACGTATAACTTTAAATATGGATTGTATATAAACTTTTTATCTTGCTAATATATTCTATAACTGTTAATATAATAATGAAAATTAATTAATAATAATTAGCTAATGATAACAGATTAACTTAGGAGGATATATTAATGGAACGTTTAAAAGATAAAGTTGCTATTATTACAGGAGGAGCACGTGGAATGGGTGCATCTCATGTAAGACTATTTGTAAGTGAAGGAGCAAAAGTTGTATTTACAGATTTAAATGAAGAAGAAGGTAAATTATTAGAAGAAGAACTAGGTAGTAATGCAAAGTTTATTAAACATGATGTTACTGATGCTTCAGGTTGGAATAAAGTTGTAGAAGAAACTGAAAAAATATTTGGACCAGTTAATATTTTAGTAAATAATGCTGGAATATCTATGAATAAATCTATTTTAGAAATTACAGAAATGGAGTATAGAAAAATTGTAGATATAAATCAAGTATCTGTTTTTCTTGGAATTAAGGCAGTAGCTCCATCTATGAAGAAAACAGAAACAGCTTCAATAGTTAATATTTCATCTATGAATGGAATGGTAGGGGGTGCAATTGGTTATACAGATACTAAGTTCGCAGTTCGTGGAATGACAAAGGCAGCAGCACTTCAATTATCACCATATGGAATAAGAGTTAACTCAGTACATCCAGGTGTAATAGAAACACCAATGGTTACTGAAGGAGAAGCCTATGAAACAATTAAGAAGTTTGCTAAACAAATTCCAATGAGAAGAATGGCTAAACCTGAAGAAGTTTCAAATTTAGTTCTTTACCTTGCTTCAGATGAATCAATATATTCAACAGGAGCTGAATTCGTTATAGATGGTGGATTAACTGCAATGTAGTTAGTTGTTTATAAATGATAGATATGCAGTTATTTACTCTAATATATGCATATCAATTGAATATTTAATTTTTTTAGATAATAAAAGCAGACTTGTGTCTGCTTTTATTTTTGCAAAAAACTAAACTTATTTTAGAAATAAATATTCTATAGTTAAAAAGTGATATTAATATATTCTTATACTATTTTTTATATTAAAATTCTATCTAAATATCTTATGTTTAAAATTACGTTGAAAAATAGTAAAATATTAGTATAAAAAAATAATGAAATTATTCCGGGGTGGAAAATGCAAAAAGTAAGTTTAAAAAAGATATTAATGGTAATACAAAGATGCTTAAATATTATGGATGAAAGAATGGTAGGTCATGGTGAAGAAGTATCCTATATAATGTATAAATTATTAAAGGCTTCTAACAGCTATACTGAAGATGAAATATTAAGACTTATGGAAATTGCAATTTTCCATGATATAGGTGCATATAAGGTTGAAGAAAGAAATGAAATTTTAGATATTCATTTAAGTAACCCTATTAATCATGCTGTTTATGGATCACTATTCATTAAATACTTTTCACCATTATCTGATTTAGCACCAGTAGTTTTAGGTCATTCTATGAATCCTGAAGATTTAGATTATGAAAAGAAAAAAATAATTCCTAAAGAAGCCTTATTATTACATTTAGCTGATTTAATTTCTATTTTAAATATTAGGAACAAAAGAATGGAGAAAAGTTGGATAGTAGATATTTTAGGAGAAAAAGCACTTCCAGAGCATAAGAACTATTTTGAGATTGCATGCACTAAATATAATTTGTTAGAGAATATTCAAGATAATAGATATTTAGAAGAACTATACAAAGTATTTGACAATGTATTATTAACTAGAGAAGAAGTAATAAGTTATATAAGAATGTTAACATATGCTATTGACTTTAGAAGTGAATCCACTGTTATACATACGATAACTGTTGAAGAAGTGAGTTTTCAAATAGCCAAAATACTTAATATAGATGAAAATGAGGCTAGAAGAATAAGAATTGCTTCAATGATACATGATATTGGTAAAATAGCAATACCTGTGGAAATTTTAGAAAAGAAAAGTAAGTTAACAGATGAAGAATATGAAAAGATAAAGGAACATGCTATAATTGGATATAAAATATTAAGTGAGTTAGGATTAGATGATTTAAGAGATATAGCTACATTGCATCATGAAAAATTAGATGGGACAGGATATCCTTTTGGGCTAAAAGGAGAGGAGATTCCTTTTGAGGCAAGAATAGTGGCAATAGCAGATGTAGTTAGTGCTCTTGTTAATAAAAGAAGTTATAAAGATGAGTTTTCTAAGCAAGATGTAATATCAATATTATTGGATATGGCATTAAATAATAAAATTGATAATGAAATTTGTAATATAGTAATAGATAACTATGACTATATTATGAATAATGTAAGGCAAAATACAAAAAGAATGTTGACTATATATAAGGATTTAATGAAAGAATATAAAGGTATTTTGAATTACTTTAGATAATAAAAAAACCTTACAGTAATAGTAAGGTTTTTTTTGGTTGCGGGAGCAGGACTTGAACCTACGACCTTTGGGTTATGAGCCCAACGAGCTACCAACTGCTCCATCCCGCGATATTAAATTACATAGTAGCTTTGCTAACTTGTATCCTTAGTATATGCTTAGAAGATATTAATGTCAAAATCATATAGCATCATATTAAGGCATAGGATGACAAGAGGTGCTTTAGAAGAGCAGATGATGTTAAATACTATGAAATAAGAAAAAATTAAATTAAAATCTATATATTCATTTATATTGACAATCATTACCATAGTAGTAAAATGAAGTTGAGAATAATTTTCAATGGGAGGTTAATATGTTTATAGATTTTTTTGATAAATATAAAGATTATGCTAGTGATTATAATGGAGGATTGTCTAATCATATACCAATGGTAAGTTATTCACTATATGAATTAGGAGTTCCCTTTAATGAGATAGATAAATATTTAAATACTACAGTTGAAAGAATAAAAATATCAAAAGAAGATTTCACTAAACTATATAATATAGATAATGATAATTTTGAAAAATATTTAGGACTTAAAGATTCCTTTGGTTCATATTATGATTATTTTTCTAAAAAAATAAATAAATCTAATTATTTAGAGGTAATAGGAGAGATTTTACCTATCTTAATTAAGGGAGTTGCAGCTCGTGCTTTTCATCCATTAATTAGGCTATCCTTTGCTGTAAGAAGTGAAAATAAGGAAGAGGTTATAAAATCATTAAGCTATTTTGCTTCAACCTTTGTACCACATAAATTTGATACATTACCATCTATAACAGAAAATCCATTATATGATTTAAAAGTATTAGCAGAATCAGTTAAGAATGAAAGTTTTAGTGGAAATTTAATTGCTGATAGGATAGAGAAAATATATAACCTTCAAGGCTTTAAGAAAAATGCCTTTACTTTAAAAGGAGATTATAAAGAAGTATTATCACAATTAGATAAAATTATAAATAAATTATTTGTGGAAACAAAGAATTTTACAATTTTGCATGCAGTAACTTCTAAGGAAGCAATTAAAACTTTATTACCTTTAGTTAAGGATAAGGAATATTTATTACAAAATTATTGGATAGCAATTTTATCAGCTTATATATCAATAGATAGTCCTAAAATTAAAGACTTAAACATTGATATACCAGAGGATTTACCTGACTTTAGAGAAATAATAAGAGCTAATATTGAATCAAAGAATGATCATTCAATTAAGATTGCTAATAGCTGTAGAATTGAGTTTGAAAGATCGGGAGATGAAGTATATAAATATATAGCTTATTTAAGAGCTTATAATTAACGAAGAAGCCTTCTGAGATAACTTGGAAGGTTTCTTTTTTATTAGTATAATTATATTAATAAATAATAGTAAAATATGTTAAAAGGTGAATTGATATGAATAAAGAAAATGTTGAGGTTACTATATTACTGGGGGAAGAAGAAGATATAGATGAGATAGAATTACTTTATAATGAGATAAATGATTTCCTAGCAAAAGGAGTAAATTATCCTGGTTGGAAAAAGGGCACTTATCCAATTAGAGAAGATGCTATAAAGGGTATTAGTGAAGGAAATTTATATATAGCAAAGTATGAAGATAAAATTGTAGGAACTGTAATTTTAAATCATGAACCAGAAGAGGCATACTATAATGCAAAATGGAAAAGCGATGATAACTACAACGAAATATTAGTCCTTCGTACCTTTGCTATAAATCCAAACTATTTACGATTAGGAATTGGGGGAAAATTAATGGATTTTGCATATAGCTTTTCAAAAGAAAAAAATATGAAATCAATAAGATTAGATGTTTATGAAAAAAATGAGCCTGCAATTAAATTATATGAAAAGTTAATATATAATTAAGAGTGATAGCATTATTTTTGAAAAAGTATTAGATTAATAAAATATAAGGTTAAGAATAAAAGTCTAAGAGAGGTTGTTTAGCTTTCCTAAGCTTTTTGATTATATAACAAAAGAAATAGGACAAAATTACCTTTTTATTCATTTATAAATATTGATATAATAAATGTTAATCAAAAGATAGGGGATATATTATTTTTATATAATATGGAGATGAAAAATGGAAAGTTATAAGATTTTAGGCATTGATGAAAATGCTTCAATGGAAGAAGTAAGACAAGCCTATGAAAATAAGGTAAATGAAATAAAAAAAGAAATAATTAATGAAAAAAGAGCTAAAGCTTTTATAGAGGTATTTGATAATGCCTATGAAGAGATAAAAGTAGAAAAAGAAAAAATTCAAAGTCAGGAAACTACAGTTATAAATATTAAAAAAATTAATTCAGAACAAAAATCTAAAAATGATATAATTACTAATAAGTGTGAAGAAGATGAAGAAAACTTTAAAAATAATAAGATAAAGAAAAAGCCTTCTTCAATTAAATCATCAAGAAACAATTATAATAAATCTATAAAAAGTGGTAATAAGGATAAAAAAGATAACTTAAAGAGAAGAAACAATAATAAGAAAAGAGAATTAAAAAAAGAAGATAATTCATCTATAGGCACATTAATTCAATTTATATTAAAAGTATTAGCATTACCAATAATAGTAATTTTAACAATATTAATATTTTTATGTAAAGTAATAAATTTAATTTCTTGGATTGTAACTAAGATTATAATAATAGGATCAATTGCAGCTGCATCTATACATGGATATCAAGTCTATATTGGACAACCTATGTATTATGAGATATTTATAGGTTGTGCTATAGCATTTTTAGTTGCTTTATTATTACCAAGTATATTAAAAATAGTTCCATCATTATTAGAGAAAATAAATAATAAATTAAAAGATTTTGCTTTTTAATTTAATTTGCATAAATTTAAGTGGAATAAGAATTAATTACCATAAGAAATTTGTTGACATCCCTTAAAGATTAAATATATAATTGTTTCAAGAAAACTAGTCCTTTAAATTTAGTCCAGAGAGACTAACAAGGTCGGAGATAATACGGCAGATAAAGTAATTAGATAGTATAAGCTTTATTTATATATCTAATTTTAAGTATTACGACCTTTCTAAATAATAGAAAGGTCGTTTTTTTATGAAAATAAGTACTGGTTTTCCTTAAATATATATTTAGGGGGATTTCAAAATGGAACAAACAATAATAGTAGAAGAAAATATTAAGAACAATGATCATGATTATGAGTTATCACATGTAGATAAAAGAGATAAAAAAGGATTCCTTTCAATGTTTGTTGTTATGCTTGGATTTACATTTTTCTCAGCAAGTATGTTAACAGGTGGAAATTTAGGAACTGGATTACCATTAAAGGATTTCTTTATAGCAGTACTTATAGGAAATTTAATATTAGCCTGTTACACAGGAGCATTAGCATATATAGGAGCAGATTCTGGACTTTCAATGCATTTACTTGCTAGATATTCCTTTGGTGAAAAAGGTTCATATTTAGCATCCTTTATAACTAGTATTACACAAATAGGTTGGTTTGGTGTTGGAATAGCCATGTTTGCAATACCTGTAGCAAATAGATTTAATATAAATTTATATTTATTAGTTGCAATAACAGGAATACTAATGACAGCTACAGCTTATTTTGGAATTAAATCTTTAACAATATTAAGTGCAATAGCAGTACCAGCAATAGCAGTATTAGGTAGTACATCGGCAGTTATGGCAGCAAATTCAGTAGGTGGAGTTCAAGGCTTAATGAATATTCAGCCAGAAAATAAAATGGCATTAGTAACAGCAGTAACTTTATGTGTTGGATCATTTATAAGTGGGGGAACAGCTACACCAGATTTTACAAGATTCTCAAAAAATAAAAAGGTAGCAGTATCAACTACAGTAATAGCTTTCTTTATAGGAAATTCATTAATGTTCTTATTTGGTGCTATAGGTGCAATGGTTACAGGTAATTCAGATATAGCAGATGTTATGTTTTCACAAGGTTTAATATTACCTGCAATATTAGTACTAGGATTAAATATTTGGACAACTAATGATAATGCTATATATACATCAGGATTAGGGCTTTCGAATATTACAAAGTTACCTAAGAAGAGACTAGTAATAATTGGGGGCTTAATAGGAACAATAGGAGCAATTTGGTTAAATAATAATTTTACTGAATTCCTTACATTCTTAAACTCAATGTTACCTCCAGTAGGTGGAATAATTATGGCAGATTTCTTCTTTGTAAAGAAAAGAAAATATGAAAGAATTGAAAAAGCAAAATTTGAAAAAGTAAATTGGATTGCTATAATAGCTTTCTTAGCAGGATTTATAGTTGCAAATGTTGTACAAGTAGGAGTTATAGCATTAAATGCAATAATAACAACAATGCTAGTATATATAATAGGAATGAAAATAACTAAAAAATAAGGTGATGATATAATGTTAATTAAAAAAGTAAGACTTTTAGATAGAGAAGGATTATTTGATATAAGAATAGTAGATGGAAAATTTACAGAGATAAATGAAAAAATAGAAGCCTTAGAAAATGAAGAAATAATAGAAGGAAATGGAGCCTTAGCTTCAGCTCCTTTTATAGAACCTCATGTTCACTTAGATACAACTCTTACAGCAGGAGAGCCTAAATGGAATAAAAGTGGAACTCTTTTTGAAGGAATAGAAAGATGGTCAGAAAGAAAAGAGTTTTTAACTAAGGAAGATGTTAAAACTAGAGCAAAGAAAGCTATAGAATGGCAAGTAGCAAATGGAATTCAATTTATAAGAACTCATGTAGATGTTACTGATGAAAGCTTAGTTGCATTGAAAGCAATGGTAGAAGTAAGAGAAGAAATGAAGGACTTTGTTACACTACAAATAGTAGCTTTCCCACAAGAAGGAATACTATCATATCCTAATGGATTAGAGTTAGTTGAAGAAGCTATAAAATTAGGGGCAGATGTAATAGGGGCAATACCTCACTTTGAATTTACAAGAGAATATGGTGTAGAATCTATAAATAAGATTTTTGAATTAGCTAAAAAATATGATGTATTAGTAGATGTTCATTGTGATGAAATAGATGATGAACAATCAAGATTTTTAGAAGTAGTGGCAACAAGAGCTTTAGAAACTGGACTTAAGAATAAGGTAACAGCTAGTCATACTACAGCAATGGGATCATATAATAATGCATATACATATAAATTATTTAGATTACTAAAAATGTCTGGAATAAATTTTGTATCTAATCCATTAGTAAACACTCATCTTCAAGGAAGATTTGATACATATCCTAAAAGAAGAGGAATTACAAGAGTTAAGGAGCTTAATGAAGCAGGTATAAATGTATGCTTTGGGCATGATGATATCTTTGATCCATGGTATCCAATGGGAACAGGAAATATGCTTGAAGTAGTTCATTTTGGATTACATGTATGCCAAATGATGGGCTATGATGATATAAATGAATCACTTAAATTTATTTCAACTAATAGTGCAAGGACTTTAAATATTGAAGATAAATATGGAATAGGAATAGGTAAGCCAGGGAATTTAATTTTATTAAATGCTGAAAGTGGTTATGATGCTATTAGAAGAAGAGCAGAAGTATTATATTCTATAAGAGAAGGAAAAGTAATAGCTAAAACTATTCCAAGTAAGACTTTTGTAAATATTAATGAAGAAAAAGAAGTAAACTTTAAAAAATAATATATGTTAAAGAGTTAGTGTAAAGCTAACTCTTTTTTATTGATGTTTATAATTTAGAAATATATAATTTAAAAAAAGGAGTTGAGAATATATGGAAAATGGTGATGTTTTAATTAAAGTTAAAGAACAATTATCAAAGGATTATAATTGTACAATTGATGACTTTAATAATAGTGAAAATTTAATTACGGATTTAAAGGAAATACTTGGCGCAAGAAAATATAATAATGATAAAGAAATATTAAAAATTTTAATATTTAATGGTAAGTTAGTAGTATCAGCAGATGAAGCTATTAAAAGATGGTGTACAGAGAATCTATTAAAGTTTCCAGGAGAGTGGCTATTTTTGTATTCTGTATTAAGAAGAATAGATAAAAAATTAAATGAATTTTGTTATGAAATAGAAGATACCCATCATTATTATTTACCTATAGATAATAATGATGTAGGAAGTAAAAATTTTAATTTAAAATTTTATGAAAAGGATGAGATATTACAATTCAAAGAGGATAGTCGATTTGATGAAGCCTTTGCTTTTAATGAAAATTATCCAGACGTACTTGCAGTTGCAGCTTTAGATGATGAAGGAAATATTTTAGGAATGGCGGGAGCAAGTGAGGACTCTGATATAATGTGGCAAATAGGAGTTAATGTTTTACCTGAGGCAAAAGGTAAAGGAGTTGCAACCACAATAGTAAAAGCTTTAAAAAATGAAATATTTAATAGAGGAAAGATACCTTTTTATGGTACAGTTGAATCTCATATAATATCACAGAAAGTTGCTTTAAAATCGGGGCTTTATCCAGTATTTGCAGAAGTGAAAATAAGAAAAATGTGTAAGTAAAAATGAAGAAGTTCTTAATTTTTCTCCTTTATTGTTTATTTATGGTATAATTATAAATAACTTCTATAAATAAGTTTATTAAAAAAAAATCTTTTAGGAAGAATATAATTAGATATTATTTTGAAAGGATGATTTGTATGAATAGAGAAGAACTTCAATATTTTAAGGATAAACTTAATAAAGAAAAAAAGAGAGTTACAGAACTTATTGACCAATTAGATGAAAATGGAGTGACTAAATATAATGCTGAAACTGCAAGTGAATTATCATTTTATGATAATCATCCAGCAGATATAGGTAGTGAAACCTTTGAAGTTGAAAAGGGAAGAGCATTAGAAGCAAACGAAATGTCACTACTAGACAAGATAGATGATGCATTAAGAGCTATAGAAGATGGTACATATGGCAAATGTAAATCCTGTGGTAAGGATATTGATAGAGGAAGGCTAGAATTTTTACCTTATGCAGTAAATTGTATTAAGTGTCAAGATAGTATTAGCGCTGTTAAAACTTATAATTCAAATCAAAGGGTAGTAGAAGAAAGTGTAATTGGTAAAACCCTTGCACATAGTTATCAGCATGGAAATAAAGATGAAGTAGGTTTTGATGAAGAAGATAGTTATCAATCTGTAGGAAGATTTAATGATGTTAGAAATACACCAGAATATGACTATCATCATGATGATAGTAGTTATGTTGAAGAAATTGAAAAAATAAGTAATGAGCATTATAAAAATCAATTGCCAGAATAAAATTTATAAAAATAATATAGAAGTAGCTAATTTGTTAATTAGCTATTTTTTTATTTATAAAAAATAAAACAATTTAATTTTGGAATATATTTACAAAATAATCCTGTAGTAGTATGATTAAGTAATAAGTAGTAAGTAGTAAGTAAATTAAAATATTAATTTATGGGAGTGTTTATTTATGAGAGAATTAAAATTATCACAATGCTTTTCTATGATTATATTAAATGCACAAGATAGCATTAATATGACCACTATAAAAAAGCTTTCAATTCGATGTATTGCTGCAGCAGTTATTCTTGAAACCTATTTAGAAGGTGAGTTTATTAATTCAAAGGATAAGCTGTGTTTAAAAAGATCAACTTTATCTAAGTCTAATATAACCTTATATCAGGAAGCTGTTTTAAAACCACTTTTTAATAAAAGTGAAAAACTAGAGGAAGATTTAAATTGGTGGTTAACAAAAGCTTCTAATTTGTCTAGTAAAAATTTAAAAGCACTTGAGAAAAAAATAACTGATTCTTTAAAAGGTAATAATTATATTGAAGAAATCCCAAGTTTATTAGGCTGCGATTTATTTTATAAAACTTCTGGATTGTCTCTTAAAGAATATAGAAGTAATTCAAATTATTATTCTAGAATTGTTGAAGGAATCAAAGCTGAGGTACTTGAAGATGGAGAAATAAGTGACGAAAGTGCAATTTTTTTATGGCTTCTTAGAGAAAGTGGCTCTATGTATGATATATTTTCTAAAGGAGATATGGAATTAGTTCATAATAAAATGAATAGTTTATTTACAAGAAATAAATTTTTAAAGGAGCTTTATAACATTCATATTCATCATGGGGTAGAACTAGCAGTTAAGGGATTTTTAAATATGAAGAGAAATGCAGTAAAAACTCCAGAAGGAACAGGAATAAATTTTATATTTCCAATGATTGATCGTTCCCAATCTATATTTATTGATGCTGAAGAATGGTTACCTAATTCAAAAGAAAGATTAGAAGATGTTAAGAAAAGATTAGAAGAATCTGGACACTCATATACTATTGTGCGTGGTGGAGATGTACCTCTAATAAAAATAGATAATATATTATATGAGGCAATACCAGAAGCAATTGGAGGAAGAATTCCAATACATGGAATACGCCTTAGAAGATATCCAATTTAAAGGAGTTAGAAGGTAATGTCTAGACAACGATCTATAGAAAAAATTTTAAAATCAGAATACATTACAATTGGAGAACTTGTTAGAATTACGAATTCTAGATATAGTACTCTTAAATTTTATACTGAAGAGGCAATTTTACCTTTTGAACAAGAAGATGAAGGCTTAACAAGAAGATTTAAAAGGGAGGCTTCAATAAAGAGAATTGAAGAAATAAAAGAATTAAAAAAACAAGGATATAGGGTAGATGAAATAAAAGAGTTATTAATAGAAGTTAATAAAAAATAACTTTAAATTATATTATAATGGGTATTTGGGATAAATATTATATTCTTAATAAGTTAAAAATCTAAGTAAATATAATATTTATCCTATTTTTTACTCTTTTAAAGTGGTAGCTTTACCTACAGTTCCACCAAGTTTCTTCCAAAAGTAATTATGTTCTTCTACAGCTTGAGAAAAATCATTATTTTCCCATCTAGTAAGGACTTCTAACATATAATCCCTGTCCTTATAATCAACTTTTTCTATTAAGCTTTTTAAAGAGGCAATATATTCAGGATCCATTTCGATTTTTCCCCAAATTTGATTATCTTCAGCTATAATTTTAGTATTACTCATCCTATGAAGGATATCATATATGTTTTCAATAGGATAATAATCACTATCTTTAACTTCATTTAATTCTTCGCTAGAAAGTTCTTTATCAATTTTTTTGATTTCAGATATATTAGACTTAGCATCAAAATTACCAGAATCAATTTGTTTATAAATAATAAATGAAAAAGCACCAATAGCTATAATAAAAATAATAACTAAGATAGTAATAAATACTTTACTTTTAAATATATTTTTCATTGAATCACCTCTAAATATTTTTCTATAAATACATTATATTCCAAATACACTATTATTAAAATACATATACAAAAATTAACAAATATAATTGAGTATATAATAAATATATAGTATAATATAACTTATTAAATGGTACTAATTTAAATGCTTGGAGGGATTATAATGAATGTAATAGAAATTAAAAATCTTACTAAGGATTATGGAGATAAAAAAGGAATATTTAACATAAATTTTTCAGTGAAAAAAGGAGAAGTGCTTGGGTTTCTTGGACCAAATGGGGCAGGGAAAACCACTACAATTCGTCATTTAATGGGTTTTTCAAAAGCTGATAAAGGAAGCTCTAGCATTAATGGATTAGATTGTTTTGATAATTCTAGTGAAATACAAAAATTCCTTGGATATTTACCAGGAGAAATTGCTTTTTTAGATGACATGACAGGAATAAAATTTATAAAATTTGTTGCTGAAATGAAGGGGATTAAAGATTTATCAAGGGCAAATGAATTGATAAAAAGATTTGACTTAAATGCTAATGGAAAGATAAAAAAGATGTCTAAGGGGATGAAACAAAAAATAGGAATTATATGTGCATTTATGCAGGATCCTGATATTTTAATATTAGATGAACCAACTAGTGGATTAGATCCATTAATGCAAAATGAATTTATTAAATTAATTGCAGAAGAAAAAGAAAAGGGTAAAACTATATTAATGTCTTCCCATAGCTTTGAAGAAATAGAAAAAACTTGTGATAGAGCTGCTATTATAAAAGAAGGAAAAATAGTAGCGGTTGAAAATATAGCTACTTTAAAGGAATCTAAGCAAAAGATTTATAATATAACCTTTGAAAATGTAAATATGGCAAAGGAATTTATAAAAGAAGGCTTTAAAGTAAAGGAAACCTCAGATAATAATGTAACTATAGCTATAAAAGGAGATATTATGCCTTTTATTAAAGCATTATCAAAGTATAAAGTTCTAAATTTAGAATCATATACTCAAAGTTTAGAAGACTTATTTATGCATTTTTATGGAGGTGAAAATAATGATTAGCATTCCACTATTAAAAAGAGAAATTAAATCAAATTATAAACTTTTTATAATTTTTGCAGCTGTATTAACTATGTATATATCTGTAATTATTCCAATGTTTGATCCAGAAATAGGTGAGGCACTAGCTGAATTTGAAAAAGCTATGCCAGAGATGATGGCAGCCTTTGGAATGACTAACTCAGGAACTACACTAATAGAATTTATAAATACTTATTTATTTGGATTTTTATTTATTGTATTTCCAATGATATTTGAAATAATAATAGCTAATAAACTTATTGCAAAATATGTTGATAGTGGCTCTATGGCATATCTTTTAGCAACACCAAATAAAAGAGGAAAAATTGCAATAACTCAAGGAATATTTTTATTAATATCTATAGGAATTTTAATAGCATTTATTACTTTAGTTGGAATAATTTCTAGTGAAGTGTATTTTCCAGGAGAGCTTAATATTAAAAAGTATATTTTACTTAATGTAGGCCTATATTGCCTTCATATAGCAATAAGTGGCTTAGGATTTTTTGCATCTTGTATTAGCAATGATACAAAGTTATCTTATTCCATAAGTGCTGGTATTCCTATTGGATTTTTTATAATTCAACTTTTAGCTAATATGGGTGGAAGATTAGATAACTTTAAATACTTTACAATTTTTTCTTTATTTAATACAGATAAGTTAATAAAAGGTGAAGCATCTGGAATATGGATGGTGATCGTTTTACTAATATTAGGATTAGTATTGTATATAATTGGTATAATGCGATTTAATAAAAGGGATTTACCTTTGTAAAATATAAAGGGGGATATTTAATTGAGATTTGGGGATATAAAAATAGTTTTAATAGATTTTTATTCTTTTGAAATAAGTTCTATAGAAACTTACCTAGAAAAAATGGCTCTAGAAGGATGGAAGCTAGAAAAACTATCAAACTTATATATTAAGTTTAGGAGGACTCAGCCAAAGAGTATAAAGTATACAATAGATATTGTTGATGGAATTACATCCTATGGGGAAGCAGATAGTGCTGTTGTATTAGAATATAGAGAAAAGCTAGGAAGCACAGAATGGAATTTTTGCTGTGAGTATAATAACCTTCAAATTTTTTATAAGGAAAATGCCATTGAGAAAAATTCTATAAGTAATAAAGGTATTACAGAAAAAAGAGTGTTATTTAAAGATTCTCTTAAGAATATAATTTGTAAATTAGCTTTAATGGGGCTTTATGTATATACAAATTATTTAACAATAGCTAAGGGAAGGAACTTAGAATTTTTAGCTAATAATGAAAATTTAGTGATGAACTTTATTTTTATTAGTGCATTTATAGTGTGTATTATAGATTTACTTAGACTAATAAAATTTAGGCTAAGAATTACTTATAAAGATGAAAATAAAAATATCTATTGGATAAGATTTAAGGGAATAGGTATCTTCATTATACTATTATTGGCAGCATTATTTTTTATGGCTTTACTTTTAACAAGTAGTACAGAAGATTCTAATATTGCCATATCTATTTTGTCAATAATAATTAGTGTTTTATTATTTTCATATCTATTACAGAATAAAAAAGATAATGCAAAGAAAAAAGTAACAATATCATCAATATTTATTATACTTATTACAACTATTTTTATTATCAATAATTTTTTTATTGATAATATATTTAAAAATAAAAGTATGGCAGCAAAGAGTAAACAATATGCACTAGGATTAAAAGATTTTAATGATGAAGCTATTACTGAAGAGGATATATATATTGATGAAGAAAGTAGCTTTATTGCTAATAAAATCTTTTATACAGCTAATGGAAAGAAGATGAAGTTATCCTATGAGCTTTTTGAAAGTGATTACGAATTTATGGTAAAATGGAATTTCAATAAAATGATGGATTGGTTTAAAAAGCAAGATGTTTTTTATTATGAAATAAAAACTAACTTACCAGTTGAAGTTAATGTTTATGTAAATGAAAAAGCAAATAACTATATTATTACTTCAAAAAATAAATTAATAGAGATAATAGGGTTAGAAGAAGAAAGTAATAAGGAAGATATTTTAGATATAGTTTATAATAAAGTTTTTAAAGATGAAATGGAGGAAAAAATTTGAAAGTAGCAGAAGAAAAAATTTGCCCTATTTGTGGCGAAATAATGGAAGAATATAAATATGCCTATGATAATAATCAATATGGAAAGAAATATTATAAATGTAGTCAGTGTGGACATAAAGAAAATACAATGGGGTAATTAATTGGGGAGGTTATTATGTATAATGAGTTTAATTCCTTTGATTCTTTTTCAGCTATGTTTAGTATAGTCTTTATTTTAATAATTGGTGTGATTATATTTTCAATAATAAGAGGAATTAGTGAATGGTCCAATAACAATAAGCAACCTATAATACCAGTAAATTCAAAGGTTTCATCAAAGAGAACTTCAGTTAGCCATCATAATCATAATACAGGAGATAATATGATGCATACTTCAACTTCAACTACCTATTATGTAACATTTGAATTTGAAAATGGGGAAAGGTTAGAATTCAATGTATCAGGAAAAGAATATGGACTTATTTCAGAAGGTGATAAAGGAGTATTATCATTTCAAGGTACTAGGTTTATAAGTTTTGAAAGAAAGTGATTACTTTTAGTATGAAGGATATAAATATTATATAACTGCGACTTAGAGTTTGCGAAGTCGTGAGGAATATATTATTTATATCCTTTTTTTTATTGCATAGTAAATTTTTGTTTAGTTTGTTGAATTTTTTGTTGTTCAACTTGCTCTGATGGATACCATCCTTTAGCTTCCATCTTTTTATATACTTCATGCTGTATTTTTAAAGTTTCATGTAGTAAATCATGAAACACTTGATGAATATTTTCAGTAGAAGCTTCAGTGGTAGCATGTAAATACATATCAGTTGCGCCTTTGGTTAACTGAAGTATGTTTTCATATAAGCATTTATCATCCATTTTATAGTCCTCCTTATAATAGTGAAAATAGTTTGCCAAATAACTCTTTATGCTTAGCCTCATATTGAGTAACTAATGTTTTTAGTTCATCATCTTGTAGTTTAGTTGCTGTTTCCTTACATAGAGTTTCCATAAATTTTTCATGTCCTAAACCATCAGCTATATAAAGTAATTCTTTTGAAGTCATAATATATCACCTCCAACTATAGTATGTTTTAATTATAAATTATATATTCTAAGGAATATTATCTAAAAACTATTGACAGAAATTATAAAAAGGAATATTATATATTAAATAAATTCTAAGAAGGGAAGAGTAGATATATACGTAATCCTTAGCGAGTGAAGGAAGGTGAAAGCTTCACGATGAAGTAATATCGAAAGACATCCTGGAGAAGCTTATCTGAAATGAAGTAGGATAAGACGTGTTCTAGCGTTAATGGATTAGAGATAGTTTTAATATTATTATATTAAGCTAAATTAGGATGGTACCGTGAACTAAACCTTCACTCCTATTTTTGGAGTGAAGGATTTTTTGTTTTAGATATTATTTTTAATTAGGTATATTCTATAAGCAGTTATAATTTATTAAAATTAATAAGGGTGGTACCGCGAATTATTTGCCCCTTAAGCAGACGTGCTTAAGGGGATTTTTTTATTATTTAGAAAAGGAGATTTATAATGGAAAGAATTATAGTTAGTGAAATTAATAAATTTATAGAGAAAAAAATAAAAGTTGAAGGATGGGTTTATAGAATAAGGAAGCTTAAAGAAATAACATTTTTAATTCTTAGGGATAGAAGCGGATTAGTTCAATGCGTAGTTGAAAATAAATCTATAAATATAGATAATATTAGTCTTGAATCAGTAATAAGTGTATTTGGAAAAGTAAAAGAAAGTAAAAACGCCTTAAATCCCTTTGAAATACTAATAGAAGAAATAAATGTTGTTAGTGAAGCAGAAGAACTTCCAATTGAAATAAATAAAAAGGAGTATAATGCTAGCTTAGAAACTACTTTGAATAATAGAGCCATAAGTTTAAGGCATGAAAAAATAAATTCAATTTTTAAAATACAAAATATTATAGTTCAAAGCTTTAGAGAATTTTTAATAGAAAAAGGCTTTACAGAAATTTTTACTCCTAAAATAGTGGCAGAAGGAGCAGAAGGTGGAACAGAACTCTTTAAGGTTAATTACTTTGAGAAAATAGCTTATCTTGCTCAAAGTCCTCAGTTTTATAAGCAAATGATGGTAGGAGCAGGCTTTGAGAGAGTTTTTGAAGTAGCTCATGTTTATAGAGCTGAAGAGCATAATACAAGTAGACATTTAAATGAGTATGTTAGTATGGATTTAGAATTTGGCTTTATAGAAGATGAATATGAAATAATGAATTTAGAAGAAGAGCTTATAAAATATATTCTAAATTCTGTAGAAGAAAAAGGTAAGAAATATTTAGAATTATTAAATGCAAAGCTTCCTAGAATTCATGGTAGTATACCTAAAATAGAATTAAAAGAAGCTATAAAAATAATAGAAGCTAAGTATAATAAAAAAGGATTGGAAGGTGATTTAGATCCTGAAGCAGAAAAACTTATTTGTAAATATGCTAAGGAAGAATTAGGTTGTGAGTTTATATTTATAACTAATTATCCAAGGGAAAAGAGACCTATGTATACAATGCCTTTAGGAGAAGAAGGAACTAGAAGCTTCGATTTATTGTTTAGAGGAGTTGAAATTACATCAGGTGGACAAAGAATTCATAATTATAATATGCTAATAAACAGTATGAAGGAAAAAGGACTAAACCCTAATGACTATGAAGGATATACAGAAATATTTAAATATGGAATGCCAAAACATGGAGGATTAGGAATAGGACTTGAAAGAATTACAGCACAGTTATTAAATTTAAGTAATGTAAGAGAAGCAACTTTAATCCCAAGAGATAGAACAAGAATAACTCCATAAAAATTTATAAAGAATATCTATTTTGTTTTTAGGATATAGCTTTTATTTTAAAAAATAGATATTCTTTTTTATATCTAACAGTTTATAGATAGAAAATCAATGATATAAATATTATAGTAATTAAGAAATTATAATTATAATAATTACTATAATGGGAAAATATGTTATAATAAAAATATATTTAGGTTGAAAACATTGTGTAAATATATCTAATTAAAGGTGAACTTAAAATGAGAAATGTAGATATTTATGGGCTAGTTATAATTACATTATTTATGGGGGGATTTCCCTTGTTTTTAGGTTGGGTAATTAAAAGTCAAAATGCAGGAGATATGTTAAATGGATTTGATAGAAAAAAATATGATAAGAATAAAGTGTCTAGAATAATAGGTTCAGATATATTTAATACTGGATTGTTAGTTATTTTATTAGGTGGTTTTGGTATTTTTTTAAGTAGTAAATTATATAATTATATAACTTTTATACAAATTAGTATTGTGATAATTGGCATTATAAAGATTATGTATGATATGGAAAAGAAATGTAAGAGAAAAAGTAATAAAAAAATATAAAATATTTTATGGAATATATTTACATATAAGATAAGCATTGTTATTATTTTTATATGACAATAATTTAAATTATTATAAAAAGGTTAAGCAAAAAAGGGAGGGAATTGTAGATTAATCGGAATAATATTAGGGGTTAAGGAGATAAATGAATGGATAATAATGTTACACCAAAAACTAATGAAATAGTTTCAGAACCTAAGAGTAAAATAAAAAAGATAGTATTTTTTATAGGATTAGCTTTAGTCTTATTAGCAACATCTATATTTATTTATGTTAATATTCAAAATAGAAAGCTTGTAAACAGTTATGAGAATAAGATATATCCAGGAACCTTTATTTTTGATAAAGATGTTTCAGATATGACAAAAAGTGAATTGCATAAAGTTGTAGAGGATATGGTAGCTGATATTTCAGGAAAAAAAATAACTGTAGCTGTGGGAGAAAGTAGCTTTGAAAAAAGCTATGTAGATCTTGATACAACAATAGATTATGAAGCTTTTGAAAATGAAGTTTTAAGTTTTGGTAAAGATAAAAGTTTTAAAGAACAACTTAATTTAATTAAAGAACCACAAAATAGAACTTATGAGTTTGAAATAAAATATAGTGAAGATAAATTATCTGAGTTTTTAGATACAATAGCAAATGAAGTTAATATAAGCCCACAAGATGCAAGTATAAGTGTAAAATGGGGAGCTGTAAATGTAACGCCTGGAGAATTAGGATATGAATTGAGTAAAGATGCATTAGCATCTAATATAAAAGCTACATTAGAGAATGTTAAGAGTGAAAATAATGTTTCAATAAAAGGAGAGTTAAGTGAAGTAAAGCCAGCAATAACTACAGAAGCATTACAATCAGTAGATAAAATGATATCTACTTATACAACTTATTTTGATGCTGGCCCTAGTGGGCATAACATCCAAAGAGGATCAGCTATGATTGGAAATGTACTACTTATGCCTGGAGATACATTTTCCACTGTAAATGCTATAGGTCCTACAACAAAAGCAAATGGATTTGTTGAAGCTAACACTTATCTTAATGGTAAAGTTGTACCAGGCCTTGGTGGAGGAGTATGTCAAATATCTAGTACAATATATAATGCTGAATTAAAAGCAGGTATATTGCCAGATTTTAGAACATATCATGAAATGATAGTTAAGTATGTACCACAAGGATTAGATGCAACTATAGGTGATGAATGGCCAGATTTAATATTCACAAATCCTTATGAGTATCCTATAGTAGTTAATGTATATTCTACTGGAAATTCAGTTACTGCTGAGTTTTGGTCTAATAGTCAAGCTACTGGAGGCATATCATATGTAGCAAAGGCTTATCAAACAGGAGCATTATCTGCAGATGCGTATCTTTATGGATATAATGCTGCAGGAGAGTGTATATCAGAGAGATATTTAGATAGTAGCGTTTATAAGCCATTTAATTAAAATATACTAAAAGAGATGTCATTTAGGCATCTCTTTTAGCATATATAAATTTCTTAAAATAAAAGAAATAATATATAGTATATGCTTTTAATTACTTGCAAAAATCAGTTAGCTTTGTATTATCTTGTACATCTACTAATGCTTCACCAAATCTTTGGAAGTGTACAACTTCTCTTTCTCTTAAGAAGCCTAATATTTTTTTTATTTCAACATCATCAGTTAAATTCATTAACCATTCATAAGTAGTTCTAGCCTTTTGTTCTGCAGCCATGTCTTCTGTTAAATCTGTTATTATATCTCCTTTACATTGAATGTAAGTTGAAGTAAATGGATTTCCAGTAGCATCAGTATAGAATAATCCTTTTCCATGATCAGCATAATGTCCATCTAATCCAGCAGCTGTAATTTCATCAATTGAAGCATTTTCCATTATTTGATGTACCATTGTTGCCATAATTTCCACATGGGCAAGTTCTTCAGTACCTATATCAGTTAGTAAAGCCTTTGCTTTATTTGTAGGCATTGAATATCTTTGATTTAAATATCTAAGAGCAGCTGCTAACTCTCCATCTGGACCACCATATTGAGTTACTAGAAGTTTAGCCATTCTTATGTCAGTAGATTTTAAGTTAACCGGATGTTCAAGTGTTTTAACATAATACCACATTATTTTTTACCTCCTTTAGTATTTTCCCAAGGCCAAGGAGAATTAACCCATTCATCGGGATTATTAAAATATGCAGTTCCAAAGTTTGTTAATGGACCATATTCTTTTTCATAATTCCAAATAGTCTTCTTTAGCTCACTAGATACTTTATCATAATCAGCTACAGCTTGTTCACAGCATGGATTTATATCTAAATATAAATTAAGATCTATTAAAAAGAACTGAAGCTTTTGTATTATTTCTAAATATTCATGCCTTTTCATTCTTTTTCATAACCTCCTACAAATTTTACAGCACAATAAGGGCTATATAGATCCTTGAAAATAGTCCCAGCAGCAAAAGAATCACTTATATTAAATAAATTTTCGTATGGTTGTAAATTAACAAAAGCTTTTCCATAAACATGTGGAGTAAAAACTTTATAGGATTCATAGCAGTTTTTATCTTTATCCTCACATACAGTATTGCAGTAATCTTTACCAGGATTGTTTATACAGTCCTTACATTTATCGCAATCATCATCTTTACGATAGTACATAAAAAACATCCTTTCAATTAATAAATTCTAATAATAAACTATGTCAAAATTAGGCATTTGTGATAAGAAAATAAATGAAAAATAATTAAATTGTAAATATAGAGAGAAATATTATATTTCTCTCTCTTTATATTTAATTTTAAATATCTATGTGATATTATCTTATATAGAATAAATTTAACAGAAGGTGATTTAATGAATGATGGTAATTGTGTAGGATTAACTGGAAAAATAATTACCAGAGAAGATGGAGATTATAATGAAAGCATTAAGGCTTGGAATAGAGCCATAAATAAGCATCCCTTTATTATAGTATATTGTTATACTGAAGAAGATGTTATAAATGCAATAAAGTGGGCTAGAGAAAACTCAAAGGAAATTAGAGTAAGATCCGGTGCACATAGTTATGAAGGATATTCTACTGGCGATGATGTAGTTGTAATAGATGTAAGTAATATTAATTATATCGATATCAATGAAGAAAAAGGATATGTTAAGATAGGTGGAGGTGTAAGAAATAGAGAAGCCTATGAAGCTTTAGGAGAAAGAAAATATCCATTTCCAGGGGGTGGATGTCCAACTGTTGGGGTTCCTGGATTAATATTAGGTGGTGGATGGGGCTATTCAGCTAGATACCTAGGGTTAGCTTCTGATAGTTTACTTGAAGCAGAAATAATAAACTATAAGGGCCAAAAGTTAATTGTAAATAAAAATGAAAATAAAGATTTATTTTGGGCTATTATGGGAAGTGGTGGATGTAATTTTGGAGTAATAACATCTATGACATTAAAGATAGAAAAAAAAGAAGAAATGGGAAGTTTAATATATATAAAATATCATAATGCAACACCTGATATTATATTAAAGGCTATTATAGAAATTCAAAAATTATTTAAGGTATTAGATAGAAAAATGAATTTAAAAACAGCTATATATAATTCATATGGTATAGGTATAGGAGTTAAATTTACAGGATTGTTTTATGGTAGCTCTGTAAAAGCAAAAGAAATATTAAAACCAATAATAAATATTTCAAAAAATATCGAAGTAATTATTGAAGATAAAAGTATTTTAGAATGTAATAGATGGATTCAAGATACCCATCCAGAATATGAAAAATATAAATCCACTGGAAGATTTATAAATAGAGATTTAAGCAAAGAAGAAATTGAAGAAATTATAAAAATTATTAGTAATCCAGCAAAAGGGTTTAATTATACTGCAATATCTCTTTATGGAGCAGGTGGTGCAATAGCTGATGTAGACAAACTATCTACAGCTTATTATTATAGAGGTGCAAAATTTATTCTAGGAATACAGTCAGTATGGGAAGATGATATATATGCTGATATTAATAAAAATTGGGTAAAAGAAAATTTTATAATGATTAAAGATATAACTGAAGGCTCTTTTGTTAATTTCCCAATGGATGAATTAGATAATTTTGAAAAAGAGTATTATGGTGAAAATATAAATAAACTAAGAAAAATAAAAGCTAAGTATGATCCTTTTAATGTTTTTGATTATCCTCAAGCTATTAGAGGTGAAAGTTAAAGATTAAACTAAAGACATATATTATAAAAGGTGTTATAATTGATAAAGATTATTGAATGAGGTGATAAATTGATTAATATAGCAGGTAAAGGCTGTGAAAGACTAGTTCCTACTGAAGAAAAAAAGCCTTTAGAGGAAATAGAACGTAGCCTTGTTAAAAAATATAGAAAACATATATGGACAAAATTTGTAAGAGCAGTTAAGGATTATAATCTTGTAGAAGAGGGAGATAAAATAGCTGTAGCTATTTCAGGAGGAAAAGATTCATTATTAATGGCTAAGTGCTTCCAAGAATTAAAGAAGCATGGACAAATGAATTTTGAATTAGAATTTATTGCAATGGATCCAGGATATCACCCACAAATAAAAGAGTTACTTATTGAAAACTGTGAACACTTAGGAATACCAGTACATATATATGAAGGTAAAGTATTTGAAGTTGTAGATAAGATGGCAAGAGATTATCCATGCTATCTTTGTGCAAGAATGAGAAGAGGTTCTTTATATAATAAAGCAAAGGAACTTGGATGTAATAAATTAGCATTAGGACATCATTATAATGATGTTATTGAAACAACTCTTTTAAATGTTCTTTATGCTGGTAATTTTAAAACTATGTTACCTAAGTTTAAATCAGCAAACTTTACTGATATGGAACTTATAAGACCATTATATTACGTAGAAGAGGATTATATTAAGAGATTTACTAATAACGCAGGTATTTGGCCTTTAAATTGTGCTTGTATGGTAGCAGCAGAAAAAATAGGTAATAAGAGATATGAAATTAAAGAGCTTATTAAGGAACTTAAGAAGAACTTTGATGGAGTTGAGAAATCTATATTTAAGGCTGCTGAAAATGTTAATTTAGATTCTATTTTAGGTTGGGAAAAGGATGGAATAAAAACTAAATATTTAGAAGTCTATGATGAAGAATAAATAAAGCTATATTATTTATACTAATGGTATAGCGGAGGTGATTTTATGGCTAAAAAAGGTCAAGAAGCTACTTGGGAAAATAAGAGATATAAGTCTCCTAAAAAAAGCGAAGCTTCTAAAGTACCAGAAGTTAAATAATAATGTTTTATTAATGAGCTACTTTTTAGTAGCTCTAAATTTAAAAATATTATATATTTTAAATTATAATTGATATATTAATTTAAAAAACTAAAACTCCTTTAGGAGTTTTTTCTTTAACTAAATAATTTAATATAGAAATTTATAGATGTTTAAAATATACTTTTTTTATTAAACAAAATATGGTATATTTTATATAATATAAGTTATATTTATACAAAAGGAGAAATAACATGGATAAATCAAATTATATATCTATGGATACTAATATTTTATTAAGCATTGTAAATATGAAACTTAGAGATTTTTATTCTAATTTAGATTCTTTATGTGAAGATATGGAAGTAAATAAAGAGGATTTAAAAGAAAAATTTAATAAAATAGGATACAACTACGACGAAACTATTAATCAGTTTAGATAAATATGTTAGGAGGAGTAAAAATGAAACTTAAAAAGATGGGAAAATTAGCAGTTGCAGTAGCGGCAGGGGCAGCGTTAGTAGCAACTTTAATAAAAGATAATAAAGAAAAAGAAAGAAAGAACGAAGATATAATTGAAGAAAAACAAAATTAGATATAAGAGGATTTTGGTATGATTAGGGAAAATGATTATAACAAGAAAGTTGATTCCCTTAGGATTAAAGATAAAAAATTTTTGGATGAAAATAAGGAGGAATTCTTATTGAAATTTAAGGATTCCTTTATAAGTTCTATAAAAGGTCTTTTTATTTATGCGAATAAAGAGGAAGATATAGTAATATTTTACGGGAACAATAAGGAAATTATTGGCTATGAAGATAAGTTTATTGTATTTAATTTTAATGAAGTAAAAGAATTTATACATAATGATTATATTGATATTTTACTTTATGAATTAAATAATTGTACAGAAGATATAGAAATAAAAGTTATAAACATTTTAGGACAAGAACTTTGGGTTAGAATAAGTGGATTTACTAAGAAAGATATATATGGGAATTTTTTGACATTTGAAGGATATGTACATAACATCAGTAATGAAAAAGATTCAAAGCTAAAGCTAGAATATATTAATGCATATGATGAGCTTACTGGATTAAATAATAGAAAGAGCTTTAAAGCTATAATGGAAAATCAATTAAAGGACAATACTTTGAAAGAAAGTAGAGGCGCCTTAGTAATAGTTGATATAGATAACTTTAAATTTATAAATGATTCTTATGGTCACAATTGTGGAGATAAATTTCTTAAAAAATTTTCAGAGGACTTAAAGAAACAGTTGAATTTAAGTGAATTATTGTGCAGATTTGGTGGGGATGAATTTCTGATTTTTATTCCCTATATATCTGATTTTCATGATGTTAAAAAAGTTGTAATGAAGATTACTGATATTTTAAAAGTACCATATAATATAAATAATAATGAAATTTTTGCATCTGCAAGTATAGGAGTTGCTGTTTACCCAGATGATGGTGAAGAGTTTGAATTACTACTTAAAAATGCTGATGCTGCCATGTATTTAGCTAAGAGTAACGGAAAAAATAAATGGGAAATGTTTAATAGTAATATCTCAAGGGAGATAAATAGGATTTATTCTATTCAAAGAGGCTTAAGGACAGCATTGGATAATGCTGAAATGTTTGTTGTTTTTCAACCAAAGGTTAGACTATCAGATAATGAAATTGATGGTTTTGAGGCATTACTTAGATGGAATAGTTCAGAGATCGGTTTAGTGAGCCCATCTGAGTTTATTCCAATTGCAGAAAGCACAAGATTAATTATACCAATAGGTAAATTTGTTTTAAGAGAAGTATTTATTAAAATAAAGTATTTATTATCCCAAGGCTATGATGATTTTAAAATTGCAGTTAATTTATCAGAAATTCAACTAAGAGAGGGAGACTTATTAGAGTATTTCAAATTATTAATTGAAGAATTTAAATTTTCTCCTAAATATATTGAATTTGAAATTACAGAGAGTATGATAATGAAATCTGTAGATAGAAATATAAATTATTTAATGCAGATAAAAAATTTAGGTTCATCTATTGCTTTAGATGATTTTGGCACTGGATATTCTTCCTTGAATCATTTGACAAAACTTCCTATTGATGTTTTGAAAATAGATAGGAGCTTTGTAATTGATATGATTGAAAATGATAAGAGTAGGTACATAGTAGAAAAAATTATTCAATTATCACATAAGTTAGGAATTACTGTAGTTGCAGAAGGTGTTGAAGAAAAAGAACAAGTAGAGTATTTGAAAAAGATGGAATGTGATACTGTTCAAGGCTATTACTATAGTAAACCGCAAAATTTTGAAAATGTAATAACTATGTTAAATAAATAGATTATTAATAATAGAAAAATAAAAAGAAACTTCATAATTTAAAAGTAAAGTTTATAGTTACTAATATAAAAATATGTAATATAAATTTTATTTTCAAATTTTATGAAGTTTTTTATAGTTCTTAAGGGGGACACATGAAGAAATCAGTTGATTTAGTATCAGGAAATATAATTAACACTTTAATTAAGTTATCATTACCAATTTTAGGCACTTCTTTTATACAAATGGCTTATAATATGATAGATATGATGTGGGTTGGACGAATTGGAAGTAATGCAGTTGCAGCTGTTGGAACAGCTGGATTTTTTACTTGGTTTGGAAGTTCTTTGGTCTTAATATCTAAAATAGGAGCACAAATAGGAGTATCTCAAGCTATCGGTAAAAAAGATTTTAAGGAAAGAAATAGAGCTATTTATAATAGTTTACTAATTAATGTATTAGTAGCTTTAATTTATACAGTGTTTTTAATAGCATTTAGAAAGGAATTAATAGGATTTTTTAAATTAGGAGATACTGAAATTAATAATATGGCTATTAGTTATTTAGTAGTGGTTTCTATTGGAATGATATTTAGTTTTTTAAATCCTTTATTTACTGGTATTTTTAATGCAGCAGGAAGTAGTAAAATTCCTTTTCTTATTAATACAATAGGATTAATAGTCAATATTGTATTTGATCCAATACTTATTTTCGGACTATTTGGATTTCCAGCCCTTGGTGTTGTAGGGGCAGCTTTAGCTACTGTTGGAGCACAAGTTATAGTAACCTTTATCTTTATTATTTCTTTTATTAAGAATGGTTATAGTTTAGGATTAAAAAATATAAAATATATAGATAAAGAAACTATTTTAAAAATATGCAAATTAGGAGTACCAACAGCACTTCAAAATTGTTGCTTTGCATTTTTTGCTATGATAATAGGTAGATTAATTGCCTCTTGGGGACCAGTAGCTATAGCTGTGCAAAAAGTAGGTTCTCAAATAGAAGCAATATCATGGATGACAGCAGAAGGCTTTGGAGCTGCGTTAACTGCCTTTGTTGGGCAAAACTATGGGGCTGATAAATGGGATAGAATATTAAAAGGATATAAAGTTACAATGATACTTTCAAGCTGTATAGGAATATTTGCTACAATACTTTTAATTTTTGCAGGAGAAAGTATATTTTCAATATTTATTCCAGAAGCAGAAGCTATAAAGGCAGGAGGAATTTATCTTAAAATTTTAGGATTATCACAGCTTTTTATGTGCATTGAAATTACCACAGCAGGAGCCTTTAATGGTTTAGGGAATACAGTGACTCCTTCACTGGTAAGTATAATATTCACTGGACTAAGAATACCTATTGCTATATTTTTAAGTAGTTTTGCTTTCTTTGGATTAAATGGCGTTTGGTGGAGTATTAGTGGAACTAGTATAATTAAAGGAATACTTTTATTAAGTTTATTTATTTTTATGATTATAATACCTAATAGAAAAAAAGTTTTAGAAACTATTGACAAATAAATTTCATAGGAATATTATATTAATAAATAAAAGAAAGACAAATCCATTGATAAGGGATAGTAACTATATTGTAAGGTTTTAGAGAGCTGAAGATGGTGGAATTTCAGTACTGCAGCAAATAGTGAATGGGCCTTTGAGGAGTGATACGAAATTAATTAAAGTAGTTGATCCGTAATTCCCACGATATAGGGAATAGGGTATGATAGTACCTGATAAGAGAGGCTTATTTAAGCAATTTAGGTGGCAACGCGGATAATACCGTCCTATACATTTTTGTATAGGGCGTTTTTTTTTATAAATAAATATAGAGGAGCTGGTAATTATGGTATGAAAGACAGGGGATAATAAAGTTTAAAAAATAATAAAAAGGAGAATTATTATGGAAAAAAATATGAATGTTAAAAAAATGATATTAAATGCAATATTAATAGCTATAGGAGCTTTATTACATCAAATTACACCAGCTTTAGGATTACCAATGCAACCAGATTTTGCAATTGCTATGTTATTTATTATTATATTAATGAATAAAGATTATAAGAGTACTTTAATATCAAGTATTATAATGGGAGTTATAACTGCATTAACAACAAAATTTCCGGGGGGACAATTACCTAATATTATAGATAAATTAATAACTGGACATGTTATATATTTTATGTTTAAGGCTATGGGAGGTAAGGTAAGTAATAATATAAAGATATTATTTGCATTAAGCATTGGAACAGTAGTTAGTGGATTAACATTTTTATCCTCAGCTAGCATAATTGTTGGACTTCCAGGGGATTTTCTTACTTTAGTTACTATAGTTGTATTACCGGCTACACTAATGAATATCTTTTTAGGTACAATATTATATAAATCTATAGGAATAGCTTTAAAGGCTACAGGAACATTAGTTAGTAAATAAAAATTGCCCATTAATATATTTTTATAGGATGCTGTCCAAGAATTTAAAATTAAATTAAAGGACAGCATCTTTTTTAGTGCTTTGTAACCTTATATATTTCAGGTGTAGTTTCATCAATAGTTTTAAAGATATAACCATTATCTTTATAGTATTTAATTATAGAAGGAAGAGCTTTAGCAGAAGTTTTATTAATAAAACCACAATGCATTAAAACAACTACATTGTCTTCGTTTTTACAAGCTTTTTTTGCAATACTTTCTGGTGAAGATTTATAATTTGCTCCATCTCCACTATCTGCATTCCAGTCATATATTTTAAAATTATTTTCATGTAGAGTATCCACTAATCTTTGTGTTAGTCTATAACTTTTGTTATTACATCCAAAAGGAAATCTTAAAATATAATATTTTTCTCCAGTTACATTATAGATAGCTTCTTGAGATTTTACCATTTCATTTAAAAAGTTTTGATTACTACAATAAAGTTTATCTCTATCATGAGTAAAGCTGTGCAAGCCTATACTATGACCTTCATCCTTCATTCTTAATAAAATTGATTCTTGGCCTTTAATTTCTGAGCCTATTACAAAAAATGTAGCTTTAACTTCTTCTTTCTTTAAAGTATCTAAAATATCCTTTGTAACTTTTCCACCTGGACCATCATCAAAGGTAAGATAAACAACCTTTTCTTTAGTTACATCTGATGAATTATCTTCGTTTATATCTGTAGCATAAGCTTGCGTTGATGATAAAAATAGTATAAAAATTATAGAAAAAATAAATATAGATATTTTATTAGATTTAATGTTAATCACCTCCAAATTTCATTTATCACTATTAGTATTGCTAAATATAAAAAAAATAAAGTATATATTATTTGGAAAATTAGGAATTTCTATATTTATAGACAAAATAATTTGCTTTGTATTTTTAGACATATTTTAATAAAAAATATGTTAATATGTGGAAGAATATGATAAAATAATTATGTTATATGACATTTTAGAAGGTATTGGTGATTATTGTGTATAAAAAGCATCTAAGAAAAAACTTATTATTTATTTTTATTTTGTTAGGAATATTATTATTTTCATATAGATTAAATATTATTACTATAGTGTCAGTTTTGATGGCATTTATAATTTTTATATTAGCTATAACTTTAATATATCAAAATAAAAAGTATAAAAAGTTATATAATTTATCTGAGACTAACAAAAGACGATATAGAATAGCAATAGATGCTTTAGAAGGAGTAATTTGGGAATGGAATAGTGAAAATAATAAACTGTTTATATCTAAAAAAATTAAGACTATACTTAAAGTAGATAGATATATAAGTAATCTTGAAGAATGGTTATCCTTTGTAGTAGAAGAAGAAAGGGAAGACATAAGAATTTTTATTGAAAATACAATAGAAAAAAGGATATTAGATGATTTTATTTTAGAACATAAGATAATAGATAATAAAGGTAACAGATTAATTATTAATGTTCAAGGAAAAGGGAATTTGAAAAATGATATTTTTTATTTATCAGGTGTTATGACTGATATTACTGAAAAAAGAAAATTAGAGAATATTAATAAAGTAAATGAATATAAAAATAAACTTGCTTTAGAGGGGTCTAAAGATATTGTATTTTGGTGGAATATAAATGAAAATATTATTTCTGTAGGAAGAGATATAAAAAAATACATAAATCTATCTGGTGATGGAGACTTACTTATTCCAACATCAGTTTGGGAAAACTATATAGTAGAGGAAGATAGAGAAGAGTATAGAAATGAAATAAATAAAATTATTAATTCAGGTAAAAATCAATTTTATACTATGGAATATAGAATTTTAGGAAAAGATAATAAAAAGTATTGGATTGAAATTAAAGGAAAGAAGACTGTTCAAAGAAACGGAAGTATACTTATTCATGGTGCAATTTCAGAAATAACTAATAGGAAGGAAAAAGAGTTAGAAATAAATTATTTAAGCTATTATGATGAAGTAACGGGAATTCCTAATAGAAGATATTTTATGAATGAAGCTAATAGGCTAATAAGAGAAAAACATAATGAAAATATAGCTTTTATATTTGTAGATTTAGATAACTTTAAATATGTAAATGATACATATGGTCATGATTATGGGGATTCATTATTATGTGAGTTCTCTAAAATAATTTTAGAAATGAATATAGAGAATTCTTTTTTAGCTAGATATGGTGGAGATGAATTTGTACTTGTAAAAAGTAATATTAATGGCAAAAATGAAATAAAAGTCATATTAGATGATATAATAAAGAAACTTAGCAAACCACTTATTATAAAAGAGAGAGAAATTTATTCCACTCTAAGTATAGGTGTTAGTATTTATCCTTTTGATGGTAAGGATATTGGAATTTTATTAAAAAGGTCTGATATGGCAATGTACTTAGCTAAAATTAATGGAAAAAATAGATATGAGTTTTTTGATTTGAAATTATTAGAGGTTTTAGATAGAGAGTTTGAAATAGAAAAGGGATTAAGAATGGCTATTGATAATGAAGAAATAAAATTTCTTTATCAACCTAAGGTTAAAATCCATACTGGAGAAGTAATAGGATTTGAATTATTAATAAGATGGCATAGTAAAAATCTAGGGTTAGTTTCACCAAAAGAATTTATACCTATAGCTGAAAATTCAGGGCTTATAATTCCTATTGGAAAATACATTATAGATGAAAGTTTCAAAAAATGTAAAGAACTTTCCTTATTAACTGATAAAAAATTTAAAATGGCTATAAATTTATCAGAAGTTCAAATTAGAGATGATGATATCGTTGATTATATATCAAATTCATTACAAAAATATGATTTAGATGCTAACTATGTAGAATTAGAAATTACTGAAAGTATTATAATGAAGTCAGCAGAAAAAAATATAAAAACTTTAGAGAAGTTAAAGAGTTTAGGTGTTACATTAGCTTTAGATGACTTTGGTACAGGATATTCTTCATTAAGTTATTTAAGAACTTTGCCAATAGATGTTTTAAAAATTGATAAGAGTTTCATAGATGGAATATTAATAGAAGAGAAAAGTGAGTATATTATAAATAGTATAATAGAACTTTCACATTATTTAAATCTTTTAGTTGTAGCTGAAGGAGTAGAAACTAAAGAGCAATTAAGCTTTTTAGAGAAAAGTAACTGTGATGTTATACAAGGATATTATTTTAGTAAGCCTATAGAATTTCATCATATTAGTAAAATGATTATAGGTGATATAAATAACTAATATAATAATTTTCTAATAACTTTAAATAAATTTAATCACAAAGTAGATATGAGAATCGTATTATGTAACTATATTGCACTTTGGAGGTTAAAATGAAAATTGTTATTGATGACCAATATCATAGTGATGAAGATAAAAGATATACAACGGATGAAAATGGTAATATTGATTTACTTATCAATATTGGAGCTGAAATAGGAGATTCTATAGTTTTAGGTGAAGATAATAACATAAATTTTAATGAAGGCAAAAATGTAATAGAAAGTGATTTTGCTGAATTTGAAGAAAATGCTAATAACGTAGAAGAACATGAAGAGGAAGATATTATAGAAACAGGAGTAATAATTGAAGAGGCAAAGGAATCTAAATTAAGGAATACAATTAATAGTAAATACCCATGGGAAGATGAAGAGTTCTCAAGAAATTATAATAATATTTATGCAGAAATAGAAAATAATTTAGAAAAAAAATATGCAGGTGAAAATGAAAGAATAACTACAGAAAAATTTGAGGACCAATCTATATATGCTAGATATGAAGAAAAGAAGGTTATTGAAGAAAAGGGGACTATAACAGTAGTATCTAAGCTTGGTAGTAAAGAAGGAGTAGAAATTAAAGGGGCAAGAATAAATCTATACCTATTAAATGGAGTATCTCCTAAACTTTATGACTCTAAATTTTCTGATGAAGTTGGAAAAGTAGAATTTAACAACTTATCAAATGGATGTTATAGAGTAATAGCAATTGTAGATAGAAGATTTTTTGAAAAACCACTATATTATAATTGGAACGAAGTTACAATAGATGCTAATAATAAGAAAACTAATATTTTAGTAGTTAATAGAATAAAACCAGGTTATTATAAGAAATAATAATATTTATAAAATAAGAAGTATAGAAGTGGTAATTTGAAAGAATTACTATAAAAATATTTAGGTTAGAAACTCCGCAAGGAGTTTCTTCCTTAATTATGCATTATTCATTGTGAATTATTCGTATTAAGTGTTTTTATAGATATAAATAATAATTATCTATAAGCTTTATTTTTATCTTTAATTAACTTAAAATAGTATTTGTAATCATAACTATAGAAGATAGCGGAAGGGAAGATACATATGAAGCTTAGAATAAAATATTTTGAAGGTGCAAGTAAATTAAAAAAGATATCTAAAGGGAATTGGATTGATGTATATGCAAATGCAGATATATTTGTTAAGGAAGGGGAAAGAGCAATGATACCACTAGGATTTGCTTTAGAGCTACCAAGTGGATGGGAAGGACATTTAGCTCCAAGAAGCTCAACCTTTAAGACTTGGGGAATAATTCAAACTAATTCATTAGGAGTGGTGGATGATACATATATAGGTGATAATGACCAATGGCATATGCCTGTGTTTTGTTTAAAGGGAATGGATTCAAAAGAAAAGGGTACATGGATAAGAAAAGGGGACAAAATAGGACAATTTAGAATAATGGAAGTTATGCCTGAAATAGAATTTGAAGAAGTAGAATCTTTTGGAAATGCTGATAGAGGCGGATTTGGAACTACTGGTAAAAGATAAAAAATGGGGAAGCTTAAGCTAAGCTTTCCCATTCTTCATATAATAATGAAATTTTTTCTTCTAAAGTTTTAATTTCTTTGCTAACACGTTCGCTTTCCATTGGATTTGAATAAACTTCTTCAAGGCAAAGTTGTTCTTGAAGAGATAGTAAATTATCTTCACTTTTAGCTATGTCCTCTTCAATATTTTTTAGTTTAAGCTTTAAAGCTTTTTCTTCTTTTTCTAGTTCTTTCTTTTTCTTTTTTTCTTCCTTAAGTTGAGTTTTAGTTTTACCATTTGCTAATTCTTCAAGAATTTCAAATCTATTTGGATTAATCTTTTTTTCTTGATAGTAGCTGTAGTTACCTAAGAATTCTTTTACTCCATCTTCATTTAACTCAAGGATTCTATTAATTACTTTATTTAAGAAATATCTATCATGAGATATAACTAGTAAAGTACCATCATAAGTTAATAAAGCATCTTCTAAGGCCTCTCTAGACATTATATCTAAATGGTTAGTAGGTTCATCAAGTAGTAATAAATTAGATCTTGAAAGCATTAGCTTTAATAAATTTATTCTACACTTTTCTCCACCACTTAAGGTATTTATTATTTTAAAAACATCATCTCCAGTAAATAGAAAGGATGCAAGAACTCCTCTTAATTTAGAGGTAGTTAAGTTAGGAAACTCATCCCACACTTCATCTATTATACTTTTATCTAAATTTAAGTCTGATTGTTCTTGATCATAATATCCTAAATTAACATTTGTACCTAAAACAGTTTTACCACTATCAGGTTCAACTAAACCTAATATTATCTTTAGTAATGTAGTTTTACCACGTCCATTTTCACCTATTAATGCAACCTTTTCTCCTCTTTTAAGATCTAAGTTAAGATTTGAAAATAATTGGTTTTCACCATAGCTTTTTGATAAATTTTCGATATGAAGAACATCATATCCACTCTTTACAGAAGTTTCAAATTTGATTTTAGAAGCTTCTTTTTCTCTATCAGGTGCATCTATCTTTTCCATTTTTTCTAAAGCTTTTTCTCTACTTTCAGCTGCACGAATACTTTTCTCTCTATTAAAGCTTCTAAATTTTTCAATTATGGCTTCCTGTCTTTTAATTTCAGCCTGTTGCAAATTATATGCTTTTAATTGATTTTCATAGTTTTTTTGTCTTAGTTCAAAGAATTTAGTATAAGAAACATTGTAACAATTAACATGACCATTAATTACCTCAAAAGTATTATTAGTTACAGTATCTAAGAAAAATCTATCATGGGAGATTACTAAAACAGTTCCTTTATAGTTTTTTAAATATTCTTCAAGCCATTCAATTGCTTCTAAATCTAAATGGTTAGTAGGCTCATCTAGTAGAAGAATATCAGGATTTCTTAATAATAACTTACAAAGTGAAACTCTAGTTTTTTGACCACCACTTAATGTAGAAATGATTTTATTAAAGTCTTCTTCTAAGAATCCAAGCCCTTTTAATACTCTTGATATTTCACCTTTATAGGTATATCCACCTTTATTAGAGTAAAGATCTTGAAGAGTAGTATAATCCTTAATTATTTTTTGATGATAACTATCATTATTTTCATCATAGGGCTCTGCCATTTTTATTTCTAAAGTATGAAGTCTATTCTCAATATCTAAAAGCTCTTTAAATACTAAGTTAAGTTCAGAATAAATTGTGTTTTCTAAATTTAAGTCTACATGTTGAGATAAATAACCTATAGTTTTATTTTTATCTATAAATATTTCTCCATCATCTTGAGAGATTTCTTTAGATATTATTTTAAACAAAGTAGATTTTCCTTCACCATTTCCACCGATAATACCAACCTTATCTCCTTCATTTATAGAAAAAGTTACATTTTTCAATACTTCTTGTATTCCATAGCTTTTCGATATATCTTTACAACTTAAAACTACCATTTGTCCTCCTATATTAAAATAAGGTATATAAACTTATTTACATAATTTCAAAAATAATAATTTCATTATACTCTATGGCTTTTATCTAGGCAAATATTCAATAATGAAAATTAAAAAATGAAAAAATGAAAGAATGAAAAAATTAGGGAAGAAAAAAACTCCCTAAGGAGTTTATTTTTCTATAGTTTTGAATTTTGGTAAATGATTTTCCATTACTAGAGATGGAGCTCCAGAAATTAGTGGCAAGAAATATTCTAAAGCTTCTTCCTTAATATGATTGCCTCTTTCGTTTATTAATTCTTTAGAAAAGTATTTAACATTATTAGCAACTTTATCAGCTTCCACTACTGTGTGAGAAGTCTTATAAGGAGAAGAGGAATCTCTTTGAATAGCAACCATATATCCACTATATCCTTCTAAGGCAAATTTTAAAGCTGAATATCCTACATCAAAGGCTTCTTGCAAATCCGTATCTGAAGCACAGTGAATTGCACATCTTTGTAGTACCCCAAGTTCTAAAGACTTAACTCTATTTGTTATTCCAGAAGATATAATTAAGTTTTTAAGGTAAGCTCCAACACCACCTAATTGAGCATGACCAAATTTATCGTGAGCATGACTTTCAATTTCTGTGATAAATTTACCTTCAGAATTTCTAATTCCTTCAGAAACTACTATAAAAACTTTATTATTTTCTTCGAATTTTTTTCTTACATCAAAAAGAAATTCTTCTATATTAAAAGCAACTTCTGGTAAATATATAAAATCTGCAATTGCTTTACCATTAAGTCTAGCAGTACAAGCAGAAGCAGCTAACCATCCAGTGTCTCTTCCCATTGTTTCAAGGATGAATATACCGTTATTTATGTAAACAGATGAATCTAAATATGTTTCAAGAGCTGTAGTTGCAATAAATTTTGCTGCACTTCCAAAGCCAGGGGTATGATCCGTATACATTAAATCATTGTCAATGGTTTTAGGAATTCCTATAAATTTAATGTCTATATTATTTTCCTTTGCATATTTTCCAAGCTTTGCAATGGTATCCATAGAATCATTTCCACCAACATAGAAAAATGCTTTAATTTCATGTGATTTTAAGATATCTAAAAGTTTATCATATTCCTCAGTAGATTCTTCTATTTTTTTCATCTTATATCTACAAGAACCAAGTCCAGAGGAAGGGGTGTATCTAAAAGTATTAATTTCACTGTCAGAAAAAGAAGATAAGTCTATAATGTTTCCATTTAAAATTCCTTCTATACCATTTAAACCTGCATATACTTTATTAAAGGCTTTAATATCTTTATTTGCTTGTAATAAACCTACAACACTAGAATTAATTACAGATGTTGGACCACCAGATTGTGCTATTATACAATTTGCCATTAAGTTACTCTCCTTTATTAAAAAACTTAATAATATATACTAATTAAAATATAACATACTCTATTTAATAATATACAACATTTTAGTTTGTAATAAAAGTACTTATTTAAAAAAATATACATAAATACTATACTTTATAATTTGGTATAGAATATAATATTTGGAGGTATTATAATAAAATGGAATTAAAAGATGTAATATTAATAGGTATAGCTATGTCAATGGATGCTTTAGGACTGACTATTAGTCTTGGGATAAACCCATATTTGGTAAAAAGAAATAAAATAAGATTTATATTATCCTTTGCTTTTTTTCAATTTGTTTTTTTGTTTTCAGGTGGAATAACTGGAAGATTCTTTGATACATATATAGTTTCCATACCTAATATGATAGGTGGAATTATAATTTCATTCATAGGTCTTATAATGATAATTTCAGCATTTAAAAATAGCGATAAAGATGATTCATTATTAATAAAAAAATCCATGTACATTATTTTAGGTATGTCTGTTAGCGTAGATGCTTTAGTAGTAGGATTTACAGCTTTTCATGAAGTAAATCCAATTTTAACATTCTTTGATGCTATGTTAGTTGGCTTAATTACATTGTTTTTATGCACTACAGGATTTTTCCTATGTAGATATGCTAGAAGAATTGATTTTATATGTAAATATGCAGATATATTAGGGGGATTAATTCTATTAGGTCTTGGTATTGAAATGATATTATTTTAAATATTAATTTTCAAGAATCTTTAATAATATTATGGATTTATAATTCTGAATGAAATGAGGAATTATTACATTAAGTATATAAAGAACTAAATATTTTATGATGGTGATTTGGAACTTAGTGAAGTCACAAGGAATATAATATTTAGCTTCTTTCTTGTTTAATAAGTTGAATAATAGTGCTATAATTATATAAAGATTATAGCGTTAGGAGAAGAAAATGATCTGGGAAAATTATTTAAAGGAAAAAGGAATTAGAATTACTGCTGGAAGAATTGCAATTTTAAATATAATCAGTACTTCAGATAAGGGGCTTTCTGCAGAAAACATATATACTGAATGTAAAAAACAAAAAAATAACTTAAATTTAAGCACTATATATAGAACACTAGAAACCTTAGAAGAAAAAGATGTAATAAAGAAAATTAATATAGATGGGCCTGCAATATATGTACTAAAAAAGGAAAATCATAAGCATATTTTACAATGTGATGTTTGTCATAAGTGTGTTGAAATTCCTTGCCCTATGGAAGAAATAGAAGAAGCTATAAAAGCAAAGGTAGGATTTAGTTTGACAAAGCATAAATTGGAGTTAAATGGTATATGTGATGATTGTAAGAAATTCAAATAGAATTCAAAAAACAAGGTGTATTTTCTACAAAGATAGAATATACACCTTGTTTTTATTTTAAACTAATAAATTTTTCTAAAATTATTACTAATATTAAAGTAAATACTGAAGTTAAAGCTATTGTTCCACCTGGAGCACTATTTATATAATAAGATAAGCCTAAACCTACCATAATATCAAATATTCCAAAGCCTATAGCAGATAAAAGAGTAGCTTTAAATCCTTTTTTCAATTGCATAGCTGTAGCAACTGGTACTATCATTATAGATGATATTACTAAGATCCCCATAACTCTAATGGACATTGAAATAGTTGCACCAACTAATATTGTGAAAATATAATTTATAAGCTTAACCTTTATTCCAGAGGTTTTAGCTCCTTCTTCATCAAAAGTTATATATATAAGCTTGTTATATAAAAATACTAAAGTTAATAAGCAAATTATACCTACTATTAGTATTAAAAGTATATCTTCAGAAGAAACTGTTAGAATACTACCAAATAAAAATGAATTAACTTTAGCAGATGCTTTTCCACTACTAATTAATACAATGGCTATACCTAAACTAAAGGTTAATACTAAAGACATAACTAATTCAGCATATTTTTTATAGTATTCTCTTAATAATTCTATAATTATTGCACATAAAGTTGTAAATAAGAAGGCTGTTATTAAAGGATTAACCCCTATAACTAATCCAATGGCAACGCCTGCAAATGAAGAGTGAGATAGGGTATCGCCTATCATTGAATATCGCCTAAGTACTAAAAAAAGTCCTATGAAAGGACAAAGAATAGATATCATTAAGCCTGCCATAAAAGCATTTTGCATAAATGGTAATTGAAACATATAATCTAACCTTTCTTAATAATTAATCATTATAATTATTGCTTTTATATTCTCTAAATTCATCAACAGTAAATAAGTTTATACTAGCATTTTCAATTTTAAGAATATGAGTTGAATTATTTATTGCTATATCTAAATTATGTTCTATTGATATTATTGTTTTTTTATCTTCTTTGTTTAATTTTTTTAAAAGACTGTATATTTCTTTTTGATTACTTTCATCAACACCTGTTGAAGGTTCATCTAATATTATTATATCAGGATTTCCCATTAAAGCACGAGCAATTAAAACTCTTTGTTGTTGGCCGCCAGATAGCATTCCTAAAAGTCTATTTTTAAAGTCTAACATATTAACATCTTTAAGAATTGAATCTATATCAATTGAATTATTTTTTAATGTTTTTTTGTGGCAGGATAAAACCTCTTTAACTGTAATTGGAAATTGAGAGTTAAATGAATCTAATCTTTGAGGAACATATCCTATAGAATCAGAATCAATTTCTATATTTCCAGAGGTGGGTTTTAACAAGCCTAAAATTAATTTTATTAAGGTAGTTTTACAACTCCCATTTTCACCTACTATAGATAAATACACCCCTTTAGGTAGGGTTAAACTAATATTATTAAGTATGTATGGTGGTTTATTTGTATATGAAAAACATAAGTTTTTAATATCGATCATTTAATCATCTCCTAAGTATTCTAGATTAATTATATATGATAATGCAAATGATTTGCAATAAATACTTTTTATATGATAATAATATATTAAGTATTATTATCAAAATAATATATTTTGACACATAGAATAAATACATATATTGCTATATAATATGAATAAATCATATAATATATATAAATACAAAAGTGAAGATTTGGAGGACATATAAATGGATTTTTCGAGCTTAGTTTTAATGGAAAAAGATAAAGAGACAGGATTTGTGACAAAAGAATTAGGCAGCTTTCAAGTTTCTGAAGGAGCTTTATTTGTAAAAAAATTATTTGTTATAAATGGGGAAGTTAATTTATTATTTGATACAAATAAAGATGTTGAAGAATGGGAATACTCAGCTATATACGATTTATTTAATTATGAAGCCTTTGTTAAGGCTGAATTTGAAATAGAAGACGTATTAGATGAATACAATCCAACCTTTTTAATTAAATTTAATTATGTAGATGATTATGAGTTCATGAAGGAAAGAATAACTAAATGTGTAAACTTAATAGAATCATCTATGGAGGATGTATTTAAGGCTATTGAAGGAAAAGAAGAAGAATATATTTAGAAAGGAGAGCCTTTTTTAGGCGTAGATTATGAGTGATTTAAAGGTATTGAAAAAAAGAGAAGAAATAGAAGATAAGTATAAATGGAAATTAGATAAGATATTTAATAGCGACAGTGAGTGGGAGGAAGCTTTTAAAAAGTTAAAAGAAGAAGCTCCATCCCTTAAGGATTTTGAAGGGAAATTAAATAATAAAGAAAACATAAAAGCTTTCTTAGATAAATATGTAGATTTAGGAATTAAGGCTGAAACTATATATATTTATGCACATTTAAAATGTGATGAGGATACTTCGAATTCTAAATATCAAGCTATGATGAATAAAGTAGATGCATATATGGCTGAATTTGCATCATTTACAGCATATTTTGTTCCAGAAGTTCTTAGTCAAGATGAAAGTATCATAAGAGATATAATAAATAATAATGAAGAACTTAAGACTTATAAATTTATGTTTGAAGATATTTTAAAGGAAAAACCACATATATTAAGTAAATCAGAAGAAGAACTTTTAGCTTCAGTTTCTGATTGTTTAGATGCCCCATCATCTATTCATAATATGTTGACTAATGCAGACATGAAATTTGGTGATATTATAGATGAAGATGGAGAAAAGGTTGAACTTACAGAAGGAAACTATTCTGCATTTATAAAGAGTAATGATAGAAAGGTTAGAAAAGAAGCCTTCGAAACTTTATTTAGTAGATACAAGGAATTAGAAAATACTTTTGCAACAACTTTAAGTAGTTCAATTAAAAACTTTAATTTTGGTGCAAAAATAAGAAAATATAATTCTGCTCTTGAATCTTCTTTAAAACCAAATGATATACCAGTAGAAGTATATAAAAATGCTGTTAATACAATCGATAACAATTTAAAATCTCTTCATAGATATGTTTCTTTAAAGAAAAAATTATTAGGTCTTGATGAAATGCATATGTATGACTTATATGTTCCAGTTATTGAAATACCTAAGGAACATATAGATTTTAATACTGCTGTAGATATGGTTATTGAAGGGTTAAATCCTTTAGGTAATGAATACTTAGATATATTTAAATCTGGAGTAGAAGAAGGCTGGATAGATATTTACCAAAATAAAGGTAAAAGAGGTGGAGCTTATTCTTGGGGTGGATACAAAACCATGCCATATGTGCTTTTAAATTATAATTATAAATTAAATGATGTATCAACATTAGCACATGAAATGGGTCACTCAATACATTCTTATTATTCAAGAAAAGAGCAACCATATATTTATGCAGGTTATACATTATTTTGTGCTGAAGTAGCATCAACAACTAATGAAGCATTATTAATTCATTATTTAATAAATAAAGAAGAGGATAAGAATAAAAAGTTATATCTAATAAATCAAGAATTAGAGCAAATAAGAACTACAGTATTTAGACAATTAATGTTTGCTGAATTTGAACTTTATACTCATGAGTCTTTAGAAAAGGGAATTCCTTTAACAGCTGAAGATTATAATAAGGCTTGGCATGATCTAAATGTTAAGTATTTTGGACCAGATATGATAGTTGATGATGAAATAGATATAGAATGGGCAAGAATACCACATTTTTATTCAGACTTTTATGTTTATCAATATGCAACTGGTTATGCAGCTGCTTCAGCTTTTGCAAAGGCCATTCTTGAAGGAAAGAAGGATGCAGTTCCAAAGTATATTAATTTCTTAAAGAGCGGTGGAAGTGATTACCCAATAGAAATTCTAAAGAATGCTGGAGTTGATATGACTACTTCTAAGCCTTTAGAAGCAACTATAGAAAGATTTAATGAATTATTAGATATGTTAGATAAAGAGATAAACTAATTAATTTGGGGTGTTGCATAAGTTATAATTATACAACACCCCATTTATATATTGGTGAAGGGTGGGATGTTATTTGGAGAAGTTTGAAAAAATATTTTTTAATGTTTTAACTAAAGAAATGAAGTTTTTTATGAAGGATTATTATAGTAACTATAATAATAAAAACAAATGGTTAGCTCTATTAGATATTGATAAAGCTTATGTTGCTGTTATAGTTGTCAGAGATTCTGAAGAGGATATTATATATAACGAGGCTAAGGAGTATCTATCTAGCACATTAAATAAACCTTTTATTATTAATTTAATAGTACTGGCATCAGGAGATTACATAAACTATGGGGATAGTAATTACAATAAATTGGTTTTTTCCTTAAAAGAAAGAAAAGTTATTTATTGTAGTGAAGGCTCAAAAGCTTTTATACCAGTAATAGATTATATAGTAAAAATTGATAGTAAGAAAAGTAAAGGAATAAAAGAATATAAATTTACTTATAGTATAATTCTAATAAATATACTTATTTTCTTAGTTGAAATACTTATGTCTGGTAATTTTATTGATATAGATATTTACACCTTAGCATATATGGGAGCTAAGATTAATGCCTTTATAAATGAAGGAGAGTATTATAGGCTTATTACTGCTGCCTTTTTACATGGAGGAATACTTCATATATTTTTTAACATAAGTGCCCTTAATATTATTGGAAGAGAAGTTGAAGGAGTTTACGGTGGTAAAAAGTTTTTAATAATATATTTTATGGCAGCCTTAGGAGGAAATATTTTTAGCTATTTATTTAAGCCTAATAGTATGTCTGTAGGTGCTTCAGGTGCTATTTTTGGACTTTTAGGTGCAATGCTTGTATTTGGAATTAAGGAAAGAAAAAAGATAGGCAAGGGATATGTGAAAAATATATTAGAAACTATAGGTTTAAATGTAATAATAGGAATAACAATACCCAATATAGATAATTTTGCTCATATGGGAGGACTATTAATTGGAGCTTTAATATCATTTATTTTATTTAATAAAAAACCTTTAAAAAATTAATATTAAGTTAATATTAAATAAATATAGAGAAGTAAAAAAGAAATATATTAGATTTTGGCTTATAATATAATAATAGTAATTTTAATAGTATAGGAGGAGTGATTATTATGAAAGAAAAACGAAGTAAAAGAGAACTCATGGTTGCAATAATATTTACAGTAATACTAATTGTAACTGCAATTTATGATTTTTTAGCTAGGGATGGAGAAAAACTATTTAGAATAGGTTTAACTTTTATCACTGTAGTATTAGTTTATTTATCATTTATAAAAACTTTTCTTAAGGGTGCAACAACTATTTATTATATAAATATGTTTTTTGTCTTTTTATCAATGTATTTAGCAAGTGTATGGAATTTTTATTCTATTACTAATTATGATAAATTTCTGCATCTTTTATCAGGAGCCATAATAGCCATTATTGGTTATATTCTATTTATATATTTAACTAACTATGTTTCTAGGAAGGAAATGAACCCTTTAACTCCAGCAATATTTGTAATTCTTTTTGCAACAGCAGCTGCGGGAGTATGGGAGATTTGGGAATTTACAACTGATTCATTATTTGGACTATCAGCTCAAAATAATAGTTTGAATGATACAATGTGGGATATTATATGTGGAACAGTTGTTGGAATTATTACAGCTATTCCTATTTATATCCATAGTAAAGGGAGAGATATAAAGATAATTAATAAAATCATAAATGAAATTGAAGATAACAAATAGTAAATATATGAAAAGGTAGAAATATATGAATTCTACCTTTTTTAAATCCATACTAATATTTAATATTTGCAAAATTTCATAAAATGTTATATTATTTTAATAAATTAATAAAAATTCAGAATATTTTAAAAAGATATAGTAAAAAATAATATGTTATTGTATTATATATATATTAGTTGAAAAAGAGGTGGCAATGGTGTCAGGAAAAGAGTATATTAACAAAGTAATTTATGAAGTAGAAAAAAGGAATAGTGGAGAAAGTGAATTTTTAGATGCAGTAAAGGAGGTACTATATTCTCTTATACCTGTATTTGACAAACATCCCGAATATATAGAAGAAGGGATACTAGAAAGATTAGTAGAGCCTGAAAGGCAAATATTTTTTAGAGTTCCATGGATAGATGATTCAGGAAAAGTACAAGTTAATAGAGGGTTTAGAGTACAATTTAATAGTGCAATTGGACCATATAAAGGTGGGCTAAGATTTCACCCCTCAGTAAATCAAAGTATAATAAAGTTTTTAGGCTTTGAACAAATTTTCAAAAATTCATTAACTGGACTACCAATTGGTGGGGGAAAAGGTGGATCTGACTTTGACCCAAAGGGCAAATCAGATAGAGAAGTAATGAGATTTTGTCAAAGTTTTATGGTCGAATTATGTAAGCACATAGGTTTAGATACTGATGTTCCAGCTGGAGATATTGGTGTTGGCGGAAGAGAAATTGGCTATATGTATGGCTATTATAAAAAGATTAGAAATGCCAACCATCAAGGAGTTCTAACTGGCAAGGGATTAACTTATGGTGGAAGCTTAGTAAGAACAGAGGCTACTGGCTATGGGTTAGTATACTTTACAGAAGAAATGTTAAAGGATAACAATTCTAGTTTTAAAGATAAAAAAGTTATTATTTCTGGATCAGGTAATGTTGCAATCTATGCATGTCAAAAGGCTCAAGAGCTAGGCGCAAAAGTGGTAGCATTAAGTGATTCTGATGGATATATATATGATGAAAATGGAATTAATTTAGATATAGTTAAGGAAATAAAAGAATTAAAAAGAGGAAGGATTAAAGAATATTTAGATAAGGCTCCTAATGCCAAATATGTAGAAGGATTTAAGAATATTTGGAAAGAAAAGTGTGATATAGCACTTCCTTGTGCAACACAAGGAGAAATAGATATTGAAGCTGCTAAGATTTTAATAAAAAATGGAGTTCAAGTAGTTTCAGAGGGAGCTAATATGCCAACAAATTTAGATGCTATAGAAGAATTACAAAAGGCTGGAGTAATGTTTGGACCAGCTAAAGCAGCTAATGCAGGAGGCGTTGCTTGTTCAGCTTTAGAAATGTCTCAAAATAGTATGAGATTATCTTGGACATTTGAAGAAGTTGATGAAAAGCTTAAAGAAATTATGGTTAATATTTATAATAATTCTAAAAAATCTGCTGAAGAATATGGTGATCCAGGAAATATATTAATGGGAGCCAATATTTCAGGATTTTTAAAAGTTGCAGAAGCAATGATGGCTCAAGGAATAGTATAATAGTTTAAATCTCAAAAATAGCAACCCCTATTTTGAGTTTATATAAGAAGTTCTTTATATTTATATTAAGAACTTCTTAATTTTTGCCTTTTATTAAGTTTTATGGCTGTTATAGTTATAATAATTTTAGATAGGTAGATTAAAATAAAAATAGGTATAAATTTAGCATAAATAATATTAATTAAATTTTAAGATTTGTGTACTTGATTTTTTGTTATTATTAGAATAATATTTAATTTGATGTTAGAGGGAAATTATAATGTAGTAATATTTTTAGTAAGACCCTTTATTTAAAGGAGTGAATTAAATGGGAGAAAAAATTATTTTTGCTACAACGGCTATATTTCAATTAGTTGTATTTGCATTAATGATGTATTATTTTATATTAGCTTTCTTTGGATTTAAAAGAAAGAGTGAAAAGAAAAATTATACACCAACAAAGAAATTTGCAATGATAGTTGCAGCACATAATGAAGAAGTAGTAATTGGTAAATTAATTGAAAGTATGCTTAATCAAAATTACCCAAGAGAACTTTTTGATATTTTTGTTATTGCAGACAATTGTACTGATAATACTGCAAAAATAGCAAGAAAGTATGGAGTATATGTTTACGAAAGGTTCAATAAAGAACAAAGAGGTAAAGGATATGCTCTAGAGTGGATGTTCGATAAAATTTTTAAAATGAAAAAGAAATATGATGCAGTAGCAATTTTTGATGCTGATAATTTAGTTTCAAAAAATTGGTGCAAGGAAATAAATTCAAAAATGCTAGAAGGATATAAAGTGGTACAAGGATACATAGATAGTAAAAATCCTAATGACTCATGGATATCAGCTTCTTATTCTATAGCCTTTTGGACTCAAAACAGAATGTATCAACTAGCTAGATCAAATGTTGGGCTATCTAACCAAATAGGTGGAACAGGATTTGCAATAGATATAGATATATTAAAAGAATTTGGTTGGGGAGCAACTTGTTTAACTGAAGACTTAGAGTTTAGTTGTAAGTTAATATTAAATGGTGAAAAAGTTGGCTGGGCCCATGATGCAATTATTTATGATGAAAAACCATTAACTTTAAAACAATCTTGGGTTCAAAGAAGAAGATGGATGCAAGGTTTTACAGATGTAGCATCAAGATATTTCTTTAAGTTATTAAAGAAAGGTCTTAAGGAGAGAAAATGGTTTGTTTTAGATTGTGCTTTATATGTAATACAACCGTTCTTTACATTGATGATTGGTATTTCAACTATTTTAAGCTTTATACAAAGTATGATTCCAAGTCATATATTTATTATGAGTTATTTAACAGGTGATTTTACATTTAAATTAATAGGTGTTATACAATTCATAGTTACGCCTTTAATGCTAAAACTTGATAAAAAGATATCAGCTGGACTATTCTGGATGGTGTTATTCTATACATCTAATGTTTTTGTATTGCCTATATTTGCAACACAAGCAGATAATTATATACAAGTGTTAATTATAGATTTAGTTTATAATTTAGCATTTTTATTAGCAGCAGCATTATTCTTAGGGAAAAAGAAACTTATTATGTTCTTTAGATTCTTATTATATGGACTATATACATTAACTTGGATACCAATAACTGTAGAAGGTATGCTTAGAAAGAATAATAAGGAATGGAATCCAACTAAACATGTAAGAAACATCGAAATATGTGATGTTTAATAGTATGTGAGGCATAGCGAAAGCTATGTCTTTTTTTTATAAAATAAATAGTTTTTAATTTAATTTTACATAAACATCGAACATTAGTTTGACTTTTGATGAAGAAAGATTTATATTTTTATTTATAGTTTAATTATGATAAAATTAAAAAGATTATAATAAGCATTGATGGTTAAACTAAGCAAAAAGAATCTTATATTAGTTAGCAATAAAAATTTTGGAGGTTTGTATGAGTACAGATTTAGTGAAGGGATATGATGTTACAGATTTAACTTCCTTAGAAAAATTAGAACCAGTTAGAGTAAGACCAGGGATGTATATTGGTTCAACAGGAACAAAGGGCTTACATCATTGTATATGGGAGATTTTAGATAACTCTATAGATGAAATTTCTAATGGCTATGGTAACAAGGCCACTATTATAATAAATAAAGATAAAAGTATAACAATATTAGATAATGGTAGAGGTATTCCAACGGGAATTCATCCAGTTAAGAAGAAATCTGGAGTAGAAATGGTCTTTACTGAACTTCATACAGGTGGAAAGTTCAATAATAAGAATTATAAAACCTCTGGTGGATTACATGGTGTAGGTGCGGCAGTAGTTAATGCTTTATCTTCTTGGCTTGAAGTAGAAGTATATCAAAATGGTAATATATATAAACAAAGATTTGAATATGCTTATGATAAGGAACTAAAGAAAGAAATGCCAGGTACTCCAGTTACCAAACTAGATATAATAGGGAAGAGTAAGGAAACTGGTACTAAGGTAACCTTTATGCCAGATAAAGAAATTTTTTCTACTATTGATTTTAAAGTTGATTTAATTGACGAAAGATTACAAGAATTAGCCTTTCAAAATAAAGGTATTCATTTAGAATTAATAGATTTAAGAAAAGATGAAGAATTTAGAAAAGAATACTATTCCGAAAGAGGACTTTTAGATTTTATAGAATACTTAAATGAAAGTAAAACTGCTCTTCATCAAGTTCCAATTTACTTTGAAGGAGAAAAAACAGTAAATAATATTCAAATGTTTGGAGAAGTATGTATTCAGTTTACTGATTCAACAACAGAAAATATAGCAAGTTATGTTAATAATATTCCTACAACTGAAGCAGGAACTCACGAAACAGGTTTTAAAACTGGAATGACAAGAGCCTTTAAAGAAGGGGCTAAGAAACTTGGACTTTTAAAAGAAAAGGATAAAGAGTTTGAAGGCGATGATTTAAGAGAAGGTATGACTGCTATAGTAAGAATTAAAATAACTAATCCAATCTTCGAAGGACAAACAAAAACTAAACTTGGATCTGCTGAAGCATACACTATGATGAATGACTTAACTTATACTAAGTTTATTGAATGGATAGAAGATAATAAAGAAGTAGCTAGCATGATAATAAATAATGCTCTTCAGGCTGCTCAAAGAAGAGAAAAAATTAAAAAAATCAATGAAGCAGAAAAGAAAAAGATAGGAAAAGGAGCAGCACCTCTTGCAGGTAAAGTAGCAGTTTGCACATTAAAAGATAATACTGTTAATGAATTTATAGTAGTTGAGGGAGATTCAGCTGGTGGCTCTGCAAAGCAAGCAAGAGATAGAAGATTCCAAACTATTATGCCTTCAAAGGGTAAGATAATGAATACAGAAAAGCAAAAGCTTGAAAATGTATTAGCTTCTGAAGAATTAAAGATATTCAATACTGCTTTAGGGACAGGTACTTTAGATAATTATAAAGAAGAAGATTTAAAATACGATAAAATTATAATTATGAGTGATGCTGATGTTGATGGATATCATATTAGAACTTTATGGATGACTTATGTTTATAGATATATGAGACCACTAATTGCTAATGGACATCTTTATTTAGCTCAACCACCTTTATATAAGGTTTATAAAACAGTTAAGGGAAAAGAAGTTCACAAGTACGCATATAGTGATGAAGAACTTGAACGTGTTAAAAAGGAAGTTGGAAAAGGTGCACTTATTCAAAGATATAAAGGACTTGGAGAAATGAATCCTGATCAATTATGGGAAACTACATTAAATCCAGAAACTAGAACACTTCTTCAGGTTACTATTGAAGATGCAGCAAAAGCAGAGAAGATGGTTTCATTATTAATGGGAGATATAGTTGAACCTAGAAAAGCTTATATGTATAAATATGGAGAATTTTAGTTAGAATTGGAGAAAGAATATGGCGAAGAAAGTTAATGAAATACCAAAGGATAATAATATAATTCCAGTGCTTTTAGAAGAAGCAATGCCTGATAACTTTTTGCCTTATGCTATTGAAGTTGCAAAGGATAGAGCTTTACCAGATGTTAGAGATGGACTTAAACCAGTTCATAGAAGGATATTATATGGAGCTTATCAATTAAAAGCTTTTCCAGATAAGCCTTACTATAAATCTGCAAGAATAGTTGGGGATATATTAGGTAAATATCATCCTCATGGAGATACATCAGTTTATGATGCTATGGTTATTATGGCACAGGATTTTTCAACCAAGGAAACTTTAATAGATGGTCATGGTAACTGGGGATCTATGGATGGTGATGGAGCTGCTGCTATGAGATATACAGAAGCAAGACTTGCACCAATTGCTATGGAAATGTTAAGAGATATAGACAAAAATACTGTAGATATGGTACCAAACTATTCTGATAGTGAATTAGAGCCAAAGGTATTACCAAGTAGATATCCTAATCTTTTAGTTAATGGAACTTTTGGTATAGCAGTAGGACTTGCAACTAATATTCCACCTCATAATTTAAAAGAGGTAGCTGAAGGGGTACTAGCATATATAGATAATAATGATATAACTACAAAAGAGTTAATGAATCATATAAAGGGACCAGATTTACCTACAGGTGGAATACTTATTGGTGAAAAATCTCTTTTATCAGCTTATGAAACTGGTGAAGGAAAGGTAACTCTAAGAGCAAAAACATCAATTGAAAAGCTTGATAATGGAAGACTTGGAATAGTAATCACAGAATTCCCTTTTAGAAGAAATAAAGCAAGACTTCTGCAAACTATATCAGAGATGACTGGGGATAAAAAGCATGCTAAAGCCTTAGAGGCAATAACAGATATAAGAGATGAATCTGATAGAAGTGGAGTAAGATCTGTTATAGAATTTAGAAAATCAGCAGATGAAGAATCTGTTGATAAAGTATTAAAATATTTATATAAAAGAACTGACCTTCAGTGTAACTTAAGTTTTAATATGGTAGCTTTAGCAAATGGTAAACCACAAACTATGAGTTTGAAAACTATAATAATGCACTATGTTAATCACCAAAAGGAAATAGTTACTAGAAGAACTAGACGTGAATTAGAAATTGCAGAAAAAAGATTCCATATAGTTGAAGGATTTATTAAGGCTATTGATGTATTAGATGAAATTATTAAGACTATAAGAGAATCTAAATCTAAAAAAGATGCAGGAAATAATCTTATTAATAATTTTGGGTTTACAGAATTGCAAGCAGAAGCAATATTAGAATTAATGTTATATAGATTAACAGGACTTGAAATAAAGGTGTTCCAAAAGGAATATGCTGAACTTGAAAAAACAATTAAAAAGCTTAAGAAAATTCTATCTGAAGAAAAGGAATTATTAAAGGTAGTTAAAAGCGAATTAAATGAAGTTGTAGAAAAGTATGGTTCAAAAAGAAAAACAAAAATAATAAGCGATGATAATGAAGCAAAGATAGATGTTGAAGAGCTTATCATTGTTGAAGATGTAATGGTAACTTTATCAAAGGATGGCTTTATTAAGAGAGTTCCATTAAAGACATATAATAGGCTAAATGCTAATCCTGAAGATATAGAATATAGAGAAGGCGATGAATTAAAGTTCTTATTTAATTCTAATACTACAGAAAATGTAGTATTATTCACAAATAAAGGTAATATGTACCAAACAAAAGGTATAAATATTATAGAATCAAAGTGGAAAGACAAAGGAGAAAAAATAGATAGTATTATAAAGGCACTTAGCTTAGATGAAGAAAATATAATATATGCAACATCAATAGCTAGCTTTATGCCTAATAAATATATTCAATTTATAACTTCAAAGGGAGGAATTAAGAGAAGCTCTTTAGATAAATTCCAAACTAATTACTCTAAGCTTCAGGCATTAAAGTTAAAAGATAATGATGAAGTTATAGATGTGGTTATATTAGAGGAGGAAGAAAGAAAAGAGTTTATTAAATTTGAAACTAAAGAAGGATTAAGCTTTAATCTTCAAATTCCTAATATTGAAGATTCTCCAAGAAATATATTACCTACATCAATGTTTAACTTATCTTCAAGAGATGAAGTTGAAAAAGTAGAATATATAGACACAATGGAATATGTAGAATTTAATATTGGTATAACTTCAAAAGGTAATATAAAAGCTTTGAATACAATAAAAAAGAATGACGACTTAAAAGTGAACACAGATTCTTTAAGTGATATATTATTATTCACTAATATGGCTAAGGTCTTTAAAGTACCTGCATTTATATTATCAGGAGTAGATAAGGGAGAAATTCCTTTAAATAAAATAATTGATAGTTTAGAAAAAGGTGAAAAGATTATAAAATTAATGTCAATTAAATCTTATAATGAAAATGAATTTATATATTTCTTTACTAAGAGAGGTATGGTAAAGAAGACAGCTCTTAAAGAATTTGAGGGAAGTTATTTATTACAACTTTCTTATAAATTTAAATATGATAATGATGAATTAATTTCTATAGAGAAGTATAATGAAAATGATGTTGAAATGATAATAATAACTAAAAAAGGAATGGGAATTAAATTTTTATCAAATAATATAAATCCAATGGGAAAAATTGCTTCAGGTGTAACTGGAATTAGTTTAAAAGAAGGCGATGAAGTAATTTATGGAAAATTAATTGGTTATACTAAGGATAATTCCATACCTGAATTAGCTATTACTTCTAATGATACAATAACTTTAACTAGTAAAAATAAAGATAAAAAAGAAATTTCTCTACAAGAAATTAAGCTTCAAAATAGAGCAGGTAAGGGTAGCAGTATAATGACAATAGTCTTAGATGACGAAATCAAAGATATAGTATAATAAAAATAATTTTTGGGAGGTAATTTAAATGAAAGTTGCAGTTTTATTAGCTAATGGTTTTGAAACCTTAGAAGGATTAACAGTAGTTGATATATTAAGAAGAGGAGAAGTAGAATGTAATACCTTTTCTTTAGAAAGAAATGAAGTTACTACATCTCATAATATAACTCTTAAAGCAGATAAGAATATCATGGATGAAGAAATTAAGTCTTATGACTTTTTAGTTTTACCAGGTGGAATGCCAGGAGCTAAAAACTTAAGAGACGATGAAAGAGTTATTGAGTTAGTTAAAGAATTTAATAAAGATAATAAATACCTTTGTGCTATATGTGCTGGACCAATTGTTTTAGGAAAAGCAGGAATAACAGAAGGTAAAAATGTAACTTGTTATCCTGGTTTTGAAGAAGAATTAGGCAATTGTAATTATAAAAATGACTTAGTAGTTGTAGATGGTAATATTATTACAGGAAAAGGACCTGCTGCAGCTATACCTTTTGCATTTGAAATATTGTCTAAGATTTCAGAGGAAAAAGCTGATAAAGTTAAAAAAGCAATGCTATTTAAATAATAGGTGAAATATGAAAGAAAATTGGATATTAGTAAATAAAAAGGAGAGCTTTACAAAGCTCTCTGAATTTTTAGATGAAAACCCATTAGTTTTAAGATTATTAGCTAATAGAGGAATTGATGATATAAATTTAGCTAAAAGATTTTTAAAAGGCAAAGTAGAAGATCTTTATGATGGATATCTTATGAAGGATATGAAAAAGGGCGTAAGCATTATAAAAGAAGCAATTTTAAATAATAAAAAAATTATTATTTATGGAGATTACGATTGTGATGGAGTAAATAGTACTACTATTTTATATAAAGCATTAAAGGCAGTTGGAGCTAATTATAGTTATTACATTCCAAATAGAGAAGAAGAAGGCTATGGAATGCATAGTGGAAGAATAAAAAAACTAAGTGAAGAAGGTTATGAGGTTGTATTAACCTGTGACAACGGTATTTCTGCCTTTGAACAAGTAGAGCTTGCTAAAGCTCTTGGTATGGAAGTTGTAATTACTGATCATCATGATATTCCTCTAAAAGAAGATGAAAATGGAATATTAAAAGAACAAGCGCCTAAGGCTGATGCAGTAATAAATCCTAAACAAAAGGATTGTGACTACCCCTTTAAAATGTTATGTGGAGCTGGAATAGCATTAAAATTTTCTAAGTGTTTATTTGATGGGTTCGGAATAGATAATGAAAAATACTTAGATTTGTTTCAATTTGCAGCTATTGCTACAGTATGTGATGTTGTAGATTTAGTAGATGAAAATAGAATAATAGTTAAAAAAGGATTAGAGCTTTTAAATAACAGTGAAAATTATGGGATCCAAGAGTTAAAAAAGGCTACTTTATTAGATAATAAAAAAATAGAAGAATATCATTTAGGCTTTGTTATAGGACCTTGTATTAATGCTACTGGAAGACTAGAAACAGCAGATTTATCAGTAGAATTATTAATTACAGAAGATAGAGAAAGAGCGAGAATCTTAGCAAATCAATTAAGTGAACTAAATACAATAAGACAAGATTTAACTAAAGAAAGTACTGAAAGAATAATTAATAAGATTGAAGTAGAAAAAAATAAATCTGATAAAGTTATAGTTGTGTATGATGAAAATGTTCATGAAAGCATAGCTGGAATAGTAGCAGGAAGAGTTAAAGAAAAATATAATATGCCTTGTATAGTTTTAACTAAAGGTAAAGAGATGCCAAAGGGATCAGCAAGATCTATAGAAGGTTATAATATAACAAAAGAACTTAACAAATGCTCTTATCTAATAGAAAAATTTGGTGGTCATCCTATGGCTGCGGGATTATCTATAAAAGAGGAAAATATAGAAGAGTTAAGAAAAAAGTTAAATGAAAATTGTATATTAACTGATGAAGATTTAGTTCCAATTGTAAAAATAGATTTACCATTAAGTCTAAATTATTTAGATGAAGAGTTAATAGCTACAATTGAAGCTTTAAGACCTTTTGGAAAGGGTAATCCTAGCCCTTTATTCGCTGTAAAGGATCTTTTAATAGAGAGAATGTGGTTGTTAGGAAAAGAAAAAAACTTTTTAAAGCTTAGATTTAGATTTGAGCAAAATGGGAATTATCTTTATATAGATGGGATAAGTTTTGATAAATTTGAAAGCTTTAAAGAGGATTTTATATATAAATATGGAAATGCAAAATTTATTGAAGCTTGTAATACTAGTTTTTTAAATATAAAAGCAGATTTAATTTATTATCCAAATATAAATGAGTTCAATGGAAATAGAAGTATTCAACTGAATATTAAAAACATAAGAATTAAATAAAATTAAATTAAAAAAATATAAAAACTTCTACAGAATAGAAATAAGGAACTGTCTAAATAACTTTAAATTAGCAATGTATTATCATTATTAATTTAAATTATTGGACAGTTCCTATTTTAAATATTTAATGGTCTATATAATCAAAGACTATTTTATAGTATTTTCATATTGTTCAACCATTCTTTTAACCATTTCTCCACCAACACTTCCGCATTGTTTTGAAGTAAGGTCTCCATTGTAGTCGCTGAAAGGAACGCCCATTTCACTAGCTACTTCATTTTTGAATTTAGCTAATCCATTTTTAGCTTCTGGTACTAACTTTGTTGCCATAATATTTTCACCTCCTTTTCATCTTTGTAATTATAGCTTGTGTAAATTTTAGAGAAATATTATATGTAACTAAAGGAAATTGGACATAATAGTGGCAGTAGGAAATTATAATTATTTTTTTATAAAATTTAAAGATAACATTAAATAAAAAATGATTATATGATATATTGAAATAGGATTTATATTTTAAAGGAGTGTTTCTATGAGTAAATATAAAATAATTATGACCGGAGGAGGAACAGCAGGACATGTAACTCCAAACTTAGCTTTAGTTCCTGGACTGAAGAAAAGAGGTTTTGAAATAAAATACATTGGAAGTAAAGATGGTATAGAAAAAGAAATTATAAGAGATGCAAATATACCATATTATGAAATATCATCTGGAAAGTTAAGAAGATATTTTGATTTTAAAAACTTTTCTGATCCTTTTAAAGTAATGAAGGGTGTAATAGAAGCTAATAAAATATTAAAAAAAGAAAAACCAGATGTGATATTTTCTAAGGGTGGATTTGTTGCAGTACCAGTAGTTATTGCAGCATCTATGAAGAAGATACCTGTTATTTCTCATGAATCAGATTTAACTCCAGGACTTGCAAATAAATTATCCGCTCCTTTCTGTAATAAGCTTTGTGTAACCTTTAGAGAAAGCTTGAATTATATAAAAGATAATAAGGGAGTATTAACTGGAACTCCTATTAGAGAAGAAATATTAAATGGAAGTAAGGAAAAGGGAAAAGAAATTTGCAGATTTAAAGATAATAAAGAAATTTTACTTGTAATTGGAGGAAGCTTAGGAGCTAAAAGTATAAATGAAGCTGTTAGAAATAACTTAGAAGAATTACTTAAAAACTACAATATAATTCATATATGTGGAAAAAATAATTTAGATAAAAATTTAAATGGAAAAGATGGATATCTTCAGTTTGAATATGTTAAAGAAGAATTACCACATTTATTAAAGGCTGCTGACTATGTAATTTCTAGAGCAGGTGCAAATGTTATTTTTGAATTATTAGCATTAAATAAACCAACTTTATTAATTCCTTTATCAAAGAAGATAAGTAGAGGAGATCAAATTTTAAATGCAAAATCTTTTGAAAAAGAAGGATATTCTATTATTTTAGATGAAGATGAAATGATAGAAAATGATAAAAAAATAATTTTAAAGCTTAAAGAACTTAAAAATAAGAAGAATATGTTAATTGAAAATATGAAAAAAAGTGGTATAAGTAATGGAGTTGACCCAATTTTAGCAGTAATAGTTAATAGTATAAAGTTATCTAAGTAAAATAAGATTTTTTTTACTTCAAAGGATAATATTGTGCTAATATTAGGCACAGAAAACTTGCAAAAAAAAAATAGTGTTATATAATAAAATAGTAAGTGTAAAAATAGGTAATATGTATCCAAGTAGTGACTTTTTAGTCAGAGGATGAGGTGATGTATTAATGAAAAAAATTTCTATTATCTATTGGAGTAATGGAGGAAATGTTGAAGTTCTTGCAAATTCAATTGCTGAAGGTGCTAAAAGTCAAAATTCAGAAGTAAGCATCAAACATGTGTATGATGCAACAATTGAAGATGTAAATGAAGCTGATGCAGTTGCTTTTGGAAGCCCTTCAATGGACAACAATAGAATTGAACAACAGGAAATGGAACCTTTCATAAATCAATTTAAATTACTACCTAATAAACAAAAAAAGATAGTATTATTTGGATCATATGGATGGGATGATGGAAAATTCATGGTTGATTGGGTTCAACGAATGAAAGACTATGACTTTAATGTTATAGGAAGCATCGCCGTTAAAGAATCACCAAGTGAAGAAGATTTAAAAGAAGCAAGAAAGCTTGGAGAGGAATTAACTAAATAAATTCTTTAAGAGGATAATGACTTTATAGAAGTGTTTACAAAGGGGTTAAGCACTAAGACTTCGATTGAAGAAGATAAATTTTTATTACTAAATAATTCATTCTTAAATTTTGAATACAGTTTTAAAATTCTGTATTTGAGTATTATATTTATATATAAGGAAGAGAGGTCAAACATAATGAGAAAAATGAAAACTATGGATGGTAATACAGCTGCCGCTCATATATCTTATGCTTTTACAGAAGTAGCAGCTATATTCCCGATTACACCATCTTCACCAATGGCTGAACACGTAGATGAGTGGGCAGCACAAGGAAGAAAGAACATATTTGGTCAACCTGTTAAGGTTATGGAAATGCAATCAGAAGCTGGAGCAGCAGGTGCCGTTCACGGATCTTTACAAGCTGGTGCTTTAACTACAACATACACTGCATCTCAAGGTTTACTATTAATGATACCAAATATGTACAAGATTGCAGGTGAAATGCTTCCAACAGTATTCCATGTATCAGCAAGAGCCTTAGCAACATCTTCATTAAGTATATTTGGAGACCATCAAGACGTTATGGCTGCAAGACAAACTGGTTTTGCAATGCTTGCAGAAGGATCAGTACAAGAAGTTATGGATTTATCTCCAGTAGCACATTTAACTTCAATAAAGACTAGAATTCCTTTCATGAATTTCTTTGATGGATTTAGAACATCACACGAAATTCAAAAAATAGAAGTTTTAGAATATGATGAGTTAGCTAAGCTAGTTGATTATGAAGCTTTAAATGGATTTAGAAATAGAGCATTAAATCCAAATAGCCCAGTTACTAGAGGTACAGCTCAAAACCCAGATATTTATTTCCAAACTAGAGAATCTGTAAATAGATTCTATGATGATATTCCAGAAGTAGTAGAAAGCTACATGGCTGAAATAACTAAATTAACAGGAAGAGAATATCACTGCTTCGATTACTATGGAGCACCAGATGCTGACAGAATAATCGTTTCTATGGGATCATCAACTGATGTTATTGAAGAAACAGTAGATTATTTAAATGGAAGAGGAGAAAAAGTTGGTTTAGTTAAAGTAAGACTATTTAGACCATTCTCTGCAGAAAGATTATTAAAGGTTATACCAGCTACAGTTAAATCTATAGCTGTTTTAGATAGAACTAAAGAACCAGGTTCAATAGGAGAACCATTATACCTAGATGTTAAGAGTGCATTCTATGGAAGAGAAAACGCTCCAGTTATAGTTGGAGGAAGATATGGATTAGGTTCTAAGGATCCAAACCCATCAGATATAGGAGCAGTATTTGCTAACCTTAATAAGGAAACTCCAAAGGATGGATTTACAATTTCTATAGTTGATGATGTAACTAATACTTCATTAGAAAAACTAGAAGATATTGATGCATCTACAGAAGGAACAAAAGCATGTAAGTTCTGGGGACTAGGATCAGATGGTACTGTTGGTGCTAACAAGAGTGCTATTAAGATTATCGGAGACCACACAGACATGTATGCTCAAGGATATTTTGCATATGACTCAAAGAAATCAGGTGGTATAACTGTATCACACTTAAGATTTGGTAAGAAGCCAATTAAATCACCATATTTAGTAGATAAGGCTGATTTTATTGCATGTCATAACCAAGCATATGTATACAAATATGATGTATTAGAAGGATTAAAGAAGAATGGTAAATTCTTATTAAATACAATCTGGACTCCAGAAGAAGTTAATGAAAAATTACCAGCTTCAATGAAGAGATATATTGCTGAAAACAATATTGAATTCTATACATTAAACGCTGTTAAAATAGCACAAGAAATCGGACTTGGCGGAAGAATCAACATGATAATGCAAGCTGCATTCTTTAAGATTGCTAACATTATACCAGTTGAAGATGCTGTTAAGTACTTAAAAGATGCTGTTGTAACTTCATATGGTAAAAAAGGTGAAAAAGTTGTTAACATGAACTTTGCTGCTATAGATAAGGGTGTTGAATCAATAGTAAGAGTTAATGTTCCAACTGATTGGATGAATGCTGCTGATGAAGTAAAAGAAGACAAGGCTAATATACCAGCATTTATTAAGAATATAGTTGAACCTATAAATGCTCAAAAGGGATTTGATCTTCCTGTATCAGCATTTAATGGAATGGAAGATGGTACATTTATACCAGGTACTGCTGCTTATGAAAAGAGAGGTATCGCAATTAATGTTCCAGAATGGCAACAAGATAAATGTATTCAATGTAACCAATGTGCATATGTTTGTCCACACGCAGTTATAAGACCATTCTTATTAAATGAAGATGAAAAGACAAATGCACCAGAATCATTTAAGGTTGTACCTGCTAAGGCATTAAGAACAGAAGAACCAACATTCTATAGTATTAGTGTTACTCCATTAGACTGTACAGGATGTGGAAACTGTGCTCAAGTATGTCCAGCACCAGGTAAGGCTTTAATAATGAAACCAATTGAAACTCAAGAAGAACAAATTGAAGCTTGGGATTATGCAGTTAATGAAGTTGCACCTAAGAAGAACCCAATGAATAAGAATACAGTTAAGGGTAGCCAATTTGAACAACCATTATTCGAATTCTCAGGAGCATGTGCTGGTTGTGGAGAAACTCCATATGCTAAGCTTGTAACTCAATTATTTGGAGATAGAATGATGATAGCTAATGCTACTGGATGTTCTTCAATTTGGGGAGGATCAGTACCTGCAACTCCATATACAGTAAACCATGAAGGACATGGTCCAGCTTGGGCAAATTCATTATTTGAAGATAATGCTGAATTTGGATTAGGCATGTTCTTAGGAGTTAAGGCTATAAGAGAAAGAATAGCTGATAACATGACTAAGGCTTTAGAAACAGAAGTTTCTGAAGATGTTAAAGTAGTACTTCAAGACTGGTTAGATCATATGAACAGTGGAGAAGGAACTAGAGATAGAGCTAATAGAGTTATAGCTGTATTACAAAATGTTGATGCTGATTATGCAAGAGAAATCTTAAAGGATAAAGACTTCTTAGTTAAGAGATCTCAATGGATATTCGGAGGAGACGGATGGGCATATGACATCGGATACGGTGGATTAGACCACGTTCTAGCTTCTGGTGAAGACGTAAATGTACTTGTATTTGATACAGAAATTTACTCAAACACTGGTGGACAATCTTCTAAATCAACTCCAACTGCTGCAATAGCTAAATTTGCTGCATCAGGTAAGAAGACTAAGAAGAAAGACCTTGGAATGATGGCTATGACATATGGTTATGTATATGTAGCACAAATTTCTATGGGAGCTGATAAGAACCAAACTCTTAAAGCAATAGCTGAAGCAGAAGCATATGACGGTCCATCATTAATCATTGCTTATGCTCCATGTATAAGCCATGGTATTAAGACTGGTATGGCTAACAGCCAAGAAGAAGCTAAAAAAGCTGTTGAATGCGGATATTGGGGATTATATAGATATAACCCAAGCTTAATTGGAACTAAGAATCCATTCTCATTAGATTCTAAGGAACCAAAATCAAGCTTCAGAGAATTCTTAATGGGAGAAGTAAGATATGCTTCACTTGCAAAAGCATTCCCAGAACAAGCAGAAGCTTTATTTGCTAAGACAGAAAAAGATGCTATGGATAGATTAGCAGGCTACAAGAGATTAGCTGAACAACAATAGTTTATAAATAAGGAGCTATTTAGCTCCTTATTTTTTTTATTTAATATATATAAGGAATATAATTTAAATTTTCAGTTAAAAACATATTCCTTACTATTTATTAAAAATAATATAATAAATTTAAAGGTTTTACTTTTATTTTTTAGTAAATAAGGTTAAAATTAAATAGAACATTAATCTCATTAAAGGAGGATTATTAAAATGGATAATGAAAAGAAATGTGGATGTGGTCATGACCACGAACATGAACATAATGATGGATGTGGATGTGGAGAAGAACATCATGAACACTTTGTAGTAGATTTAGAAGATGATAACGGTAATGTAATATCTTGTCCAATAATAGATGCATTTGAATTTGAAGAAAATGAATATATCTTAGCTCAAGATCCTAACGAAGATTCAGTATACTTATTTAGATCATTAGAAGATGGAGAATTAATAATTCCAGAAGAAGATGAATTTGATAGAGTATCAAAATTCTATAGCGAAGAATTAGGGGACGAATAAGATAAAAAAGGCACGAAAGTGTCTTTTTTTTATTTACCTCCTTTTTATTGTCATTTTATATTAATAGTGATATATTCTTAATATAAACTTAAGAAATAGGGTGTTAATATGAAGTATGCAGATTTACATATTCATTCTAACTATTCAGATGGTAGCATGTCACCAGAAGAAATAATTGATAATGCTATTAAATTAGGAGTTAAAAGTATTTCTATAACTGATCATGATTGCATTTCTTCTCAATATATTACTAATAGAAGTTATCCTGATATTGAAATTATAACAGGTATAGAATTGAGTTCTGAATTTGAAGAAATGGAATTACATATATTAGGTTATTTCATAGATATAAATAATATAGAATTAATAAATACTGTAAATAAACTAAATAAGGAAAGAACAGAAAGAATTAATGAAATACTTTTTAAGCTAAAAAAAGAAGGCATTAATTTAAATATTGAAGATTTAGAAGTAGATTTAAATTCTACCGTAGGAAGAAGTCATGTTGCTAACGCAATGGTTAGAAGAGGATATTATGATAGCTATAAAATAGCTTTTACTAATCACTTAGTTAAGGGAAAAGACTCTTATGTAAAGGGATATAAATTAAATTATAAAGAGGCTATTCAAGTAATAAATAATTCAGGGGGAATAGCTGTATTGGCTCATCCTGGACAAATATATAAATCCTTAGAAGTAGAAAATATAATTAAAAATTTGAAGTTTTTTGGATTAAGGGGCATAGAGGTATATCATCCAAGTCATTCCAAAGAACAGACTAATAATTTTTATAATTTAGCAAAAAAACATAAGTTATTAATTACAGGTGGTAGTGATTATCATGGAAAAGAAAGTATAAAAGAAAATTCAATAGGAAGCTATGGAATTAATGAAGATTTATTAAATAAATTAATTAACTTAAGTAAATAAATGGGGGAATATAAATGGATTTATCTAATAAGGCAAAAGAAATTAGTCCATCTATAACATTAGAGATTACAGCTGCGGCAAAGGCTTTAAAAGAATCGGGCATAAATGTAATAAGCTTTAGTGCAGGGGAGCCTGATTTCAATACGCCTGAAAATATAATAAATGCAGCAATAAATGCAATGAAGGATGGTAAAACAAAATATACGCCAACTAGTGGTGTTTTAGAATTAAGAAAGGCTATTTGTACAAAGTTAAAAGATGATAATGAATTATTATATAAACCAAGTCAAATAGTAGTATCTACAGGAGCAAAACAAAGTTTAGCAAATACTTTTTTATCTATATTAAATAAGGGTGATGAAGTAATTATTCCAATTCCATATTGGGTTAGTTATCCAGAACTTATAAAGCTTGCAGATGGAGTGCCGATTTTTGTTGATAATTTAAAGGAAAATGATTATAAATATAAAATTGAGGATTTAAGAAAGGTAGTTACAGAAAAAACTAAAGCAATACTATTAAATAGTCCTAACAACCCTACAGGAAGTGTATATTCAAAAGAGGAACTTATTGAAATTGCAGAATTTGCAAAAGAAAATGATTTAATAATAATATCAGATGAGATATATGAAAAATTAATTTATGATGAAAATAAGCATATTAGTATAGCCTCTATATCAGAAGATGCATATAAGAGAACTATTGTAATTAATGGATTATCTAAAGCTTATGCCATGACAGGTTGGAGAATAGGATATTCTGCTGCTAGTGAAGAAATAGCAAAGCTAATGAGTAATATTCAAAGTCATGTAACATCTAATATTAACTCAATTTCTCAATATGCAGCAATAGAGGCCTTAACTGGACCCCAAGAAAGTCTTAATGAAATGGTTAAAGAGTTTAAAGCTAGAAGAAATTATATGGTAGAAAGACTTAATGAGATAGAAGGTATTTCTTATATTATGCCTAAGGGAGCATTTTATATTATGGTTAATGTAGGAGGATACTTTGGTAAATCTATATCAAATAAATTGATTAATTCTTCATTAGAATTTTCAAAGAGTTTATTAGAAGAAGAAATGGTAGCAGTTATACCAGGAATAGCATTTGGTTTAGATGAGTATATAAGATTATCTTATGCTACTTCCAAAGAAGCCATTGAAGAAGGATTAAATAGATTAGGAAAATATTTACAAAGATTAAAATAACTTAGATATGCTGTCTTAGGACAGCATATTTTTTGTACATACAATAGTATATTTTTTGTTTAATAAGAGTAATTTTTAGTATATAATTTAATTGGGATAATCTTAGGAGGAAAAATGAAATGGAGAAATTGGCATTATTTGATGTAGACTATACTATAACGCGAAAAGAAACATTGATGCAATTGTATAAATATGTAATATTTAAGGACTTTAAAAATATTAGATTTTTACCTAGAGCTATTTATTCTGGAGTTATGTATAAAATAGGATTATATGATGAAAGAAGGGTAAAGGAATGTTTTCTTAAATTCATAGATAACATAGATGAAAAGGATTTGGCTATTTTAGTTAAAAGTTTTTATAGTGATGTACTAGAGAAAATTTTATATAAAGATGCAATAGAAATGATAAAGAAATTAAAAGGACAAGGATACAAGATATATTTAATATCTGCATCTCCAGAATTCTATTTAAATGAGTTTTATGCAATAAAAGAAGTAGACATGGTAATTGGAACTAGATTTTCTATGGAAGGTGGAAAATTCATTAGAAAAATGCATGGGGAGAATTGTAAAGGAGAAGAAAAGGTAAAGAGATTAAAGGAAGTTTTAAAAGAGAAGAATATTGATATTGATTATAAAAATTCATATATGTTTTCAGATTCATTATCTGATAAACCTCTTTTAGATTTAGTTGGTAATGCATATTTAATTAATTATAAAAAGAAAAGTAATTTTGAAATATTGAAGTGGAAATAAGCAGGAGGAAAGATATGGAGGCAATTTTAAATTACTACTTAGAAGATGGTCATTTAGAATCTGTTAAGAACTATACAAATGATACATCAGAAAGTGGAAGGATAATTTATGAAGTAATAAGGGTAATTAATAAAGTCCCTTTATTTTATGAAGATCATCTAAAAAGATTAGAATCATCTTTTAGATTAATGGAAAAAACTTTTTCTTATAATTATGATAAGATAAGAGAATATTTAACTAGATTAATTGAAGCAAATGGAATAGAAAATGGAAATATAAAGCTTACTTTTGATATTAAGACAGACACTATGAAAGTCTTTAGTATAAAACATAATTATCCTAATGAGGATTTATATAAAACTGGGGTAAAGACTATATTATTTCATGGTGAAAGAACTAATCCTAACGCAAAAGTAGTAGATAGCAGTTTTAGAGCAAAAGTTACTGAAGAAATTAATAAAGCTTTTGCTTTTGAAGCTATACTTGTAAATAATTCTGGATATATAACAGAAGGAAGTAAATCTAATATTTTTATGATTAAAGAAGATGTACTTTATACCTCACCATTAGAAGATGTATTACCAGGAGTAACTAGAGGAAGAATAATATCTCTTGCAAAGTCACTAGGAATAAAGGTTGAAGAAAAAAATATTAATTATAAGGATATTGAAAATTTTGATGCCATGTTTATATCTGGAACATCACCAAAAATACTTCCAATATCAACTGTAGATAATATTAATTTAAAAATTGATAATAAAATAATGCAATTACTTATAAAAGAGTTTAATGAAGAAATAACAAAATATATAAAAAAATTTAAAAAATAATAATTACCATAAATTTTATATTATTCAAAATAATATAAATTTGTGATATTATTTATTATAGTATTATTAATAAATAAGGGGAGGAACTATTATAAATGCATGAAAGTGAAATAAAAACAAATGAAAACGGAAGTGTTTGTGTAAAAGAAAATAAAATAATAGTGAAAAATCCCATTGGAAACGGTAACTTTCCAATAATTGTTCCACCATTGCAAGAGTGCCTTTACATAAATAGAGAAGTGGTAACTAGGCCTTCTATGGTTAAAGAAGAAGATTTAATTGAATTTAAAGAAATAAAAACACAATATGAGAGAAGCATTGAAATAAACTACAGTAAAGATAAGATGGAAGCTTACATTTCAATAGAATGTAAAAAAGCAAAAAAATACATTTTAAAAGATATGGATCAAGGATATAGTTTATCCTTAGAAGTAATAGAAGAGGAGGGGGAAGCTCCTCCTAATATTACTAAAGAGGATATAATTTTTGAGTTAAAGAAAATGAAAATTTTTTATGGTATTGATGAAGAGGCTATAAATAATATAATTAATATGCAAGAAGCAAAAAAAGTATTAATAGCAAAGGGAAAACTTCCTACAGCACCAATAGAAGATAAAATTAAAATATTTTTTAATAGTAATAGTAGAGATTATGAAGAAAATGAAAAAATAGACTATAGATCATTTAATACTATAACTAGTGTTAAAGCTAATGACATATTGGCCGAAATTATAAAAGGAGAAAAGGGAAAAGACGGAATAAATATATTCAATGAAGTTATTCCAGGAAAACCTAAGAAAAAAAGTAGCTTTTCAGCAGGAAATGGAACAAGATTAAATGATAATTTAATTATAGCTACCATAGATGGAAAACCTAATTTTAGCAAAAATAAAGTTTGGGTAGAACCGCAATATATTTTAAATAAAGATGTTACTATTTCTACCGGGAATATTAATTTTCCAGCTAACGTAGAAATTAATGGCAAAGTCACTGAAGGTATGAAGGTAATTTCTGGAGGGAGCCTTTTAATACGAGGTGGAGTTTTTAGTGCTGAAATAGAAGCAAAAAATTCTAGTGATATCTTAGGAAATGTAGTTAACTCTAATATAAAAATTGGAGGAACTAATTTAATAAAATATGATAGAATTAGTACCTTAAAAGAACTAAAAGAAATATTAATTTCTCTAGTAGCAAATTTAGAGTATTTAAAGAATAATAATTTAATAAAGAATAATTTATCTATTGGTCTATTAGCTAAGTCAATAATAGAGAAGAAATTTAAAAGTTTATCTAAAATACTGATTAAGATTATAGCTAATGCAGCTAAAGATGAAGCTAAGGAGTCGGAGGTAGTTAAATTAGTAAAATCCAAGCTTTTAGGAGCTGCACCAAGTAGTATTAGGGATATCTCTGAATTGGAAAAGATACTTTATAGCATCCAGGAAGAACTTATAGAGTTAGAAAGAGACGTTATTATTGAAGCTAATTTAAATATTGAGTATGCTCAAGAATCAAAAATTAATGTAGTAGGGAATATTAATATATCTGGAAGAGGATTATTTACAAGTGAATTATATGCAACCAAAAGTATTATATTTACAACAGATAAGGCGGTTTGCAGAGGTGGATATTTAAAAGCAGATGAGTTAATAAAGGCCTCTATAGTTGGTAGTGATTCAGGAGTTTTTACAATTTTAGAAGTAGGTAAGCATGGAGAGATTTATGTTGATGTTGCTTATCGTAATACTACTTTTGTAATTGAAAATAAAAAGTATATTTTGGACAAGTCATCAAAAAATATTCATGTATATATTGAAAAGGATGGTAACTTAGCAGTTGATAAGCTACTTCTATAGGAGGATATGAGAAATGAGAGAAATAAAAATATTAGTTTTTAAATTAGGAAATGAATTTTATGCAACTGATATTATGGAGGTAGAGAGAATTTTAGGATATGAAGAGCCCACAACCCTTCCAGATTCTCCAAGCTTTTTAGATGGAGTAATAAACTATGAAAATAGTGTTTTACCTATTATTAATCTTGTAGACAAATTTAAATTAAATATAGAAAATTCATCAGATAAGAAGATAATTGTTGTAAAAAGGAATGATGGAAAATTTGGAATTTTAGTTGATAGTGTTAGCGAAGTAGTAAGTATTTTAGATGAAGAAATTAAAAACCCAGAAAGTATTGCAACTTTAATTTCAAAAAGATATATAAATGGATTTATAAAGAACAAAGAAAATATAATAATAATGCTTGACTTAGAAAAAGTTTTGACAATTGAAGAAGAAGAAATTATTTTTCAGAGGTGAAATTCTTGAATGACAAAAAAGAGGTTAGAGTTGGAATAGCAGATAGTGCAATAGTAGCCTCCCCAGATAAACTAATTACAATGGGTTTAGGATCCTGCATTGGAATAGCTTTATATGATAAAGAGAAAAAAATTGCAGGATTAGTACATATTATGCTACCAGATAGTAAACAATTTAAAAATATAGTAAATCCGTTAAAATATGCAGATTTAGGTGTTGAAACCTTATTTAATGAAATGCTAACTTATGGATGTAAAAAAGAGAATATTATAGCTAAAATAGCAGGCGGAGCATCTATGTTTAATTTTTCAGATAAAAAAGTTATTAGTGATATAGGGAAAAGAAATGGAGAAGCAACTATTAATGCTATAAAGAAATTATCAATTCCTATTATAGGAGAAGATATTGGAGGTAATAAGGGGAGGACAATGATTGTAGAAAGTGAAGATGGATTAGTAATGGTTAGAAGTATTGGTAGTGCTTTAAAGAATCTCTAAAGGGGGTTTTCAGTATTGAGGAGTGATTCAGTAATAGAAAACAAAGACATAATATTAATAGGAGCCTCTACTGGTGGTCCAAATGCTATAGAAAGTATAATAACTAAATTTACTAGAGAATTAAATGCTACAGTATTAATTGTGCAACATATGCCTAGTGGTTTTACTAAATCCTTTGCTGAAAGGTTAAATAAGAAATGTTCTTTACATGTTTTAGAAGCTAGTGACGGTATAAGGATAGAAAAAAATAAGGTATATATAGCTCCAGGGGGATATCATATGACAGTTAAGGAAAAAGGAATTATAAGATTGAATATGGAAGAACCAATATGGGGTGTTAGACCAGCAGTAGATAAACTATTTATATCTGCGTCATCAGTTTATGGAAATAGAATTATATCTGTTGTACTTACAGGTATGGGAAAAGATGGGGCAGAGGGAACAATTGTTGTAAAGATGAACAAAGGGCTAACTATTGCTCAAGATGAAAGAAGTTCAGTAATTTATGGAATGCCAAAATGTGCATATGAAACTGGATGCGTTGATTATGTACTTCCATTACATGATATAGCTTCCAAAATAAAAGACTTAATTAAGAAAAATTAGGAGTATATATGGAATTTATAGATTTTCATAATTGGATTTATAAAGAATTTAAAATTGATTTAAATGCTTACAAACCAGAACAATTAAATAGAAGAATAGGAAGCTTAATGGCAAGGAATGGCATAGAAACTTTAAATGAATATAAAAAAATTCTTTTATCCAATAAAGAACAAAGAGAAAAATTTTTAGATTTTATAACTATAAATGTTACTGAATTCTTTAGAAATCCAGAGTTATTTTTCGAATTGCAAGGAATTATAAGAGATTATAGTAAAGATATTTCAAGATTAAAAGTTTGGAGTGCTGCATGTTCTATGGGCTGCGAACCTTATAGCATAGCCATGATAATTGATAATATAAACCCAAACCTCAAGGTAGATATATTAGCAACGGATATTGATAAAAATATTTTAAAGAAGGCTAGACTTGGAGAGTATCAATCAATAGAAATGAAAAATATAAATGAAGCTTTTAAAAGGAAATATTTTAATTTTATAAATAATAAGTATGTTATTAATGAAAAAATTAAGTCTATGGTTACATTTAAAAGTCATGATTTAATATTAGATAAATATGATAACAATTTTGATTTAATAGTATGTAGAAATGTAATAATTTATTTTAAGAATGATGTTAAGATAAAAATATTTAAAAAGTTTTCTGATTCATTGAAAAAAGGTGGAATGTTATTTGTGGGGGCCACAGAAAGTATATATAATTATAAAGACTTTAGTTTAGAAAAGGTATCTACTTTCGTTTATAAGAAAGTATAAAGGGGTGAATAATATGGATGTATCTCAATATATGAATATGTTTTTGGAAGAATCAATGGAAAATTTACAAACATTAAATGAATCATTATTAGATTTAGAACAAGAACCAAATAATAGAGACAAGTTAAATGAAATATTTAGAGTAGCACATACTATTAAGGGAATGGCTGCAACTATGGGATTTAATAATATAGCAGAGCTTACTCATAAGATGGAAGATATCTTATCGGAATTTAGAGAGGGGAAGCTAAAGGTAACTAGAAATGTTGTTACTATATTATTTGATTGTCTAGATACACTAGAGAGAATGGTAAGTAATATAGAAGAGGGAAATCATAAGGAAGTAGAGTATTTAAATATCATTAAAGAATTAGAGAAAGTAGCAAAATTAGAGGATGTAAATGAAGCAGAAGATATAGAAATTAATAATACAGATGAAACTGATAATCCAATTAATGTATCTTTAAATGAATATGATATATCAGTTATTAAGCAAGCTAGAAAAAATGAATACAATGGAATAAGTATAAAAGTATATTTAAGAGAAGATACTTTACTAAAATCTGCTAGAGCATTTTTAATAGTACAAGAGTTAGAAGCTCAAGGGGAAATAATTAAATCTTTTCCATCTACAGAAGATATTGAAAATGAACAGTTTGAAACAGAATTAATTTTTGTGTTATTAACAAAAACCTCTAAAGAAGATATACAGAGATTAATAACTAATATTTCTGAGGTGTATAAAGTAGAAACCTCTTATGTTGAAATAGATGATTATCATGAAGCTACATTAAGCGATAAAGATGTTATAAATGAAGTTAAAAATTTATCAAAAAATGTTCAAATAGAAAGCAAAATAATTGAACCTAAAGAAATTAAAAATGACAATAATACCTCAAAAAGAGCTCATCAATCAGTAAGAGTAGATTTACAAAGAATTGATAAGCTTATGAATATGGTATCTGAATTAGTAATATATAGGACTAGATTAGAACAAATAGTAATTGATGATAAATCACAAGAATTAATTGAAACCTTAGAGCAAGTAGAAAGAACAACTTCTGATTTGCAAGATTTAGTTATGAAAATTAGAATGCTTCCATTAGAAGTAGTATTTAATAGATTCCCTAGAATGATTAGAGATTTATCTTTAGAGCTTAAAAAGGAAATCAATTTTGTAATAGAAGGTTCAGAAACTGAGCTAGATAGAACTGTTATTGATGAAATAGGAGAACCATTAATTCATCTTTTAAGAAATGCAGCAGACCATGGAATAGAAAGTAAAGAAGAAAGAATAAAAAATGGTAAAGATCCTATTGGGACAATTAAGCTAGTAGCATATCAGGAGGGCACTAAAGCATTAATTAAAGTAAGTGATGATGGCGCTGGTATAAATATTACTAGAGTTAAGGAAAAGGCAGAAGAAATTGGAATAAGTACAGATGGACTTAGTGATAGTGACATAAGAAACCTTATATTTGCTCAAGGATTTAGTACTAATAAAATAGTTACAGACATTTCAGGAAGAGGAGTTGGAATGGATGTAGTAAAAAGCAAAATTTCATCCCTTGGAGGCACCGTTGATGTAGTTAGTGAGGATGGTAAAGGGACAAGTTTTATTATTAAATTACCACTTACTCTTCAAATAATTCAAGCCTTACTTGTTAAGATAGGAGATGAAACCTTAGCAATTTCATTAGGATTTATAGATAGGGTTATAGATTACAAGGAAGAAAGAGTGAAAAAGACTAATGGTGAAGAAGTTATTATTTATAGAGATAACGTTATACCGCTAATTAGGCTTAATGAAAGATTAAATATAGAAAGTAAAGATAGTAATAAAAAATTTATTATTATAGTCAAGGTAGGAGAAAGAACAGTAGGATTACTAGTAGATTCCTTGTTTGGACAACAAGAAATAGTAATTAAACCTTTGGGTAAGTCATTAAAATTCTTAAAAGAATATATTGGAGCTACTATTTTAGGTAATGGATTAGTAACATTAATTCTTGATGTTGCAGCGTTAATATAGAAGGGAAGGGTTTTATGGACTACCAAAATTTAAGTTCATTTCAATTAGATGCATTAAAAGAAGTATCTAATATAGGAGCAGGAAATGCAGCCACTTCATTATCAATTCTTCTTGGAACAAAGATAGATATGTCAGTTCCAAATATGAATTTAATTGCTTTTGATGAACTATTTAATAGTTATAAAGAAAATGAAGTAGTAGCCGTACTAGTAAAAATTTTAGATGATATAGCAGGTAGCGTCTTATATATCTTTGATGAAAAAGTTGCTCTTAATATAATATCAAAGATGACACTAGTACAAGAAGATACTTTATCTGAAATGGGATTTTCCGTAATAGGAGAGATAGGTAATATTATATCATCTTCATTTATGAATTCTATTGCTGATTTTACTGGCTTAAAGGTAACAGCTTCAGTACCAGCAGTAGTAAATGATATGATGAGTGCTATACTTGTATCTACATTTGTAGAAACAGGACAATATCAAGAATATGTTTTAGATATAGAAACTTTATTTATGGGAGAAGAAGAAAATAATATTGAAGGACATTTTTATTTTGTTCCTTCTCCAGGATCATTAGAAAAAATATTAGAGTCACTAGGAATAAAATAGGTTGGAGGTTTTAAAATGAAAAGAGTTTTAATAGTTGATGATGCTGCGTTTATGAGAATGATGATAAAGGACATATTACAAAAGAATGGTTTTGAAGTAATAGGTGAAGCTAGCAATGGAATAGAAGCAATAAATTTATATAAAAAGGAAAGACCTGACGTTGTAACTATGGATATAACTATGCCAGATATGGATGGAATAGAAGCTGTAAAAGAAATAAGATCTTTTGATGCAAGTGCAAAAATTATTATGTGTTCTGCTATGGGACAACAATCTATGGTTATGGATGCTATTAAATCAGGAGCAAAGGACTTTATCGTAAAGCCTTTCCAAGCAGATAGAGTATTAGAAGCTATTAGAAAGGTTGTAGGTTAAATAAAGGTAGGAGGCATATTGGATGCAATTTGTAATATTTAAATTAGGGGAAGAACATTTTGCTGTGGAAACTGATAAAGTTTTAAGTATTAATGATATGATGACTATTACTAAGGTTCCTAAAGCTCCTAATTATATAAAGGGGTTAATTAATTTAAGAGGAAGTATAAAATCATTAGTAGATTTAAATTTATTACTTAATATTAAGTCAGATAAAAAGCAAAATAATATTATTATACTTAAAGTTGATGAAGAAGAGCTAGGTGTAACTGTAGACGAAGTAGAAGAGGTTATAGATATTGAAGAAAATAAGCTTCAAAAGCTAGAAACACATAGTACTGAAGCAAATATAAAAGGAATAATAAATTTAGAAGATAAATTGTTAACTATAATAAATATAGAAAGATTACTTAATCAATGAAAAGTGAGGGATAGAAATGGCAGAGGTACTTAGTCAAAGTGAAATAGATGCTCTTCTTTCTGCCTTATCTACAGGAGATGTTGAGCCAGAGCAGTTAAAGGATAAAGAAGAAAAGCATAAGATTAAAAAATATGACTTTAGAAGTCCACAAAAGTTTTCTAAGGACCATATAAGAACACTAGAAATGGTCCATGATTCCTTTGCAAGGATAGTAAGTAACTATCTTTCAGGACAACTTAGAAAGCATGTAAAAATTGAAATTCAAAGTGTAGAGCAAATTACCTATGAAGAATTTGTTCACTCTATTCCTAATCCTACTATAATAACAATATTTAAAATGAATCCACTACAAGGAAATTTATTGCTTGAAATGAATCCGCAGTTTTCATTTCAAATATTAGATATACTTTTAGGTGGCACAGGACAAAGATATGAGAAAGTTAAAGAATTTTCAGAAATAGAAAAAAATATATTATCAAATATAACAACTGAGATGATAAAGTCTATGGTAATGGCCTGGGATGGAATATTAGATGTAAAACCAGAATTTGAGCTTTTAGAAACTAATCCATCAGCAAACCAAACCTTAGCTCCTAATGAACCAGTTGCATTACTTAGTTTTTTAGTAGAACTAGGGAAAAGTACTACATACATGAATTTGTGCATTCCTTATTTAAGTGTTGAGAAAGTATTAGATAAGTTAGTTGTACAATATTGGTTTAAAAATGATGATGACGAGCTAAATGACGAATCACAAGAAAAGCTTAAAAAGGGAATTGAACCTGTAGAAGTGAACATGCATGTAGAGCTAGGTAAAACAGAAATAACAATAGATGATTTTTTAAAGCTTGTTAATGGAGATGTTTTAATATTAGATTCTCAATGTAGTAATCCAGTTAAAGTATTTGTAGAAGGAAATGAGTGTTTTATAGGAAAACCAGGATCTATAGGAAAGAATATGGGAGTTGAAATTTTAGATATTTTATATAAGGATGTGATTGAGAATGAGTAGTAGTTTTTTATCTCAGGAAGAAATAGATTCATTATTAAAGGGAACAGGAGAAGATACTAGACCAGAAACAATAACAGAAATAGAAAAGGATTTGTTGGGAGAAATAGGCAATATTTCTATGGGTTCAGCATCTACAGCATTATATCAACTTATAAATAAACAAGTAAATATTACAACACCTAAGGTTAGAGTAAATACTTTAAAAAATATAAAAGAAGGATTTGAATATCCTAACATAATATTAGATGTAGAATATACTTCTGGCATAACAGGAAGAAATATTTTAATTATGCAAACTACAGATGCTGCTGTAATTGCAAATCTTATGATGGGGGGAGAGGGGAAAGTATCTACAACAGAATTATCTGAAATAGAAGTTAGTGCAGTTCAAGAAGCAATGAATCAAATGATAGGATCTGCAGCTACTTCAATGGCAACAATGTTTGAAAGAGAAGTAAATATTTCTCCACCTAAATCAATAATATGGAAAGAAATGAATGAAAAAATATCTGAAACAATTCCAGAAGAAGAAGAAATAGTTGAAATTTGCTTTGATTTAACAATAGAAGGATTACTTCAATCTAATATGATGCAAATATTACCTATAGAAACAGCTAAAAAAATAGTTTCTATTATGATGGGAGAAGAATCATATGAAAAGGAGGACGCTATAGTGGATGTTAAAGTAGAAAATAATAATATATTCACAGAAAATGAAGTTGCTTCAGATTATATTAATTCTGCATATAATGAAGCAGCAATAACATCATCACAAAAGGGAAATATAGATAATTCTATAAAAGAAAAATCTATTGAAGTACATGATGCTAGCTTTGAATCCTTAAATCAAGGTAGAGTAGGAGAATCTCATAGGAATATAGACTTAATATTAGATGTTCCTTTAGATGTTTCAGTAGTCCTTGGAAGAACTAAAAAAAGTATAAAGGATATTTTAAATTTAAGTACAGGTTCCTTAATAGAATTAGACAAATTAGCAGAAGAACCAGTAGAAGTACTTGTAAATGGTAAAAAAATAGCCTATGGTGAAGTAGTAGTAGTAGATGAGAATTTTGGAGTTAGAATAACAAGTATTGTTAGTGGAGCAGAAAGAATAAAATCTTTAAGATAATAATACATAGTTTGTGTGCTATGGCACAATGTAAAATAAATAATTAAAAATATACATTTTTAATTAAGGAGCTGGCGACGGCTCCTATTTTTATGGAGTGTTTTTTAATTTAAAAACTAAACTTTTACTTTAGAATAACGATAAATATTATATAAGATATTGTTGGAGGGGATTATGAATATAAAAGGAGTTAATGGAACTAATGTAATTAATTATTATAATAAAGTTACTTCTAATAAAATAGATAAGATAGAAAAAGAGAAAAGTTATGACAGAATAGAAATATCAGAAGCTTCTAAGGCTTTAAAGGATTATTCAATAGATAATAATTATAATAATACAAAAAGAGTTATGGAAGTAAAAAATGAAATTTCTAATGGGACATATTCTTATGATGCTAGACTTATCGCAAAAGGAATTTTAGAAGAAATGAAAGGTAAGAAGTAACAATGGAAAGTAATTTAAAAGCAGTTCTTACTTTAGAAGAAGAAAATTTAAGGGAATTATTAGCCTTACTAGATAAACAATATAAACTTATCTTAGATAAAGATATTTTTGGAATGGAAGCAGTAGCGGAAGAAATAAGATTAAAAAACAAAGAAGTAGCAGAAGTTGAAGTAAATAGGAGAAGATTTTTAGGTAATACTTCAATAAAGGATTATATAAGTAACTCAAATAGTAATGACTTAGATAATTTATATAGAAAAATTCAAAAATTATTAAATGAAATGATATTGCAAAAGGATACAAATGAATTATTAATAAAGCAGCAATTAAGCTTTACAAATAAGCTGCTTAATTTAATAAATCCCAAAAAGGATGTAACTACTTATAATTCTTATGGAAGTGTAAGAAGGTAATGAGAAATTGGAGGAAAGATTATGTCAGGATTATTTTCCACATTTAATATAGCTAAAAGGGGAATGAATGTACAACAAAAAAGTATAGATGTAACTTCACATAATATTGCTAACTCTAATACAGTTGGATATTCAAGACAAAGAGCAAAAATAGAAACTAGTAGGCCCTTTGGTGGCACTTCTATGGGATCATCAGTTCAAGCAGGACAACTTGGTACAGGTGCTCAAATTCAAGCAATTGAAAGAGTAAGAGATAGCTTTTTGGATTATCAAGTTAGAGGAGAAAATGCAATACTTGGAAAGTATGATATGAGGAATAATTACTTATATGAAGTTGAAAGTGTATTTAATGAACCATCAGATACAGGATTATCAACATTAATGGGTAAGTTTTTTGATGCTTTTCAAGAACTTTCAAAGCAACCTAATAGTTCAAATTCTAGAACAGTAGTTGCACAACAATCTGCAGCCTTAGCAGATGGATTAAATGCTACTTATACTAAGCTTGAAAATCTGCAAAGTAATACTCAAGACATGCTAAAGAGTACAGTTACAGAAGTAAATAGTATTTTAGAACAATTAGATAGAGTAAATCAAGAAATTATAAGTGTTACTGTATCTGGAAATGCTCCTAACGACTTAATGGATAAAAGAGATTTATTATTAGATGACTTAAGCTACAAATTCGGTATTCAAGTAGATAAAAGAGAGTTTAATGGAATAGATTTAAAGCCTACTGAAGCAGGGAGTATGAAGGCTGCATTATTAGTAAATTCAAGTCCAAATGGAGATGTATCAAGATTTTCTTATGTAACAAATGTAGAGCAAGATAGAAATGATTTGTCAGGAAGAACTTATATAGTTACTTACTATAAAAATGGTAACATGGATAGTGAAAATAATAGGCAAACATTAAAAATATCCGGAATAACACCAGAACAAGCTAAAGAAATTAAAGACAATAGAATAATATGGGCAGACAAGACAGGACAAGCAGCTAGAGGCGATGGATATCCAATTAGAAATGGTGATACCATAAGCTATTCAGAACTTATGGTATTTAAACCTGAAACAGGAAGTACAAGTGGATTAGTATCTGTACAAAGAGATATTGAAGATTATATGAATCAATTAAATAAATTAGCTAAATCCTTAGCTTTCTCAGTTAATGCTATTCATAGTGGAATAGAAGATCCATTAAATAATACTGGAGGAGCAGATAAAGATTACTTACCTTACTTTGTTAATAAGGATGTTGCTAAATATAGAATAAATGGATTACTTTCAAATTTAGATGAAACCTTAAAGGGTGAAGAGGAAATAACTGCAAAAAATATTTCTATGAATACAGAAATTCTTCAAGATGTAATGAAGATAAAAACCAGAACTCATGATGATTTATTTGCATATACCCATGAAAATAATATAGATGGGGATGGAGATGGAGCAAGAGCATTATCAATTGCTCAGCTTAGAGACTCATTAATAAGAATTCAAGATATAAATGAAACTGTAGTATCTAGAAAAGATATGTTCGATAAATCTAAGGGGGGAAATACACTTTCTAATAATGGATTAAAAGTAGAAAACAGTACATCAGGAATGAAAATGGATGCGTATTTTAAAGATACTATAGATAGACTTGGAGTTCAAGCACAGGAAGCTCAAAGAATGGTAACTAATCAAGAAGATTTACTATATAGCATAGAAGAAACTAGAGCTTCAGTTTCTGGTGTAAACTTAGATGAAGAAATGGCAAATTTAGTGCAATTTCAACATGCATATAATGCTAATGCAAAAATAATATCAACTGTAGATGAATTACTTGATGTAATAATAAATAGCTTAAAGAGGTAGGAGGAAGGTAAATGAGAATTACAAATCAAATGATGTCTAAAAGTTTCTTAAGGGATCTTGGTAGAAATCAAAATTATATGAAAAAAATAAATGATCAGCTTACTTCTGGTAAAGAAATAAGGAGACCTTCAGATAATCCTTTTAAAGTTGCAAGAAGTATGCAATTAAATAGAGATATTGGAGCTAACACTCAATATAATGAAAATATTAAAGATACTACAAATTGGTTAGATACAACAGATACAGCTTTAGAGCAATTAGGAAATAGTTTCCAGAGGTTTAGAGAACTTATGATATCAGCAGGTAATGCAGCCTATGGTAGTGATGAAAAGAAAGCCATAAAGGATGAAATGAATGAAAAAGTAAATGAAATAGCCCAAATACTTAATTCAAGTTTTGATGGAAAGTATATATTCGGAGGAACTAAAGTCAATTCTAAGCCTGTAGCAAGTAGTAGAAATATAGAAACTAAAAATAATTATATTAATTTATCAGGTAATGATGGAGAAGTTCTTTCATTAGATAATTTAGATGAAAGTGTACAAAATCAAATTAATATGATTGGTAAAAAGTTAAATGTAGAAATTTCTCAAGGAGTAACTATGGAATATAGTGTATCAGCTACTGATATACTGATGTTTAAAGATAAAAAGGGTGGTTCTGTAAATGTAATGGAACTTTTGAAGGGAATTACTGATGATATAGATTCTGGAAATCCTGATAATAGTAGTAAGGTAACAAATGAATATTTAAAATCTATGGATGAAACTATAACAAATCTTTTAAAGATTAGAGCAGAAGTGGGTGCAAAACAAAACAGAATGGAAGCAGCAGGAGATCAAAATGATGAGCAAAACTTTAATTTAACAGATATTTTATCACAAACAGAAGATATAGATTTTGCAGAAAAAAATATACAAGCAACAGTTGCACAAAGTGTGTATATGGCATCACTTCAAGTAAGTGCAAAGATTATACAGCCATCACTTTTAGATTTCCTAAGATAGGAGAAGAGGAATATGGAAATATTATCACCAATACATGGAACAATAGTATATGAAGAAGATGAAATAATTACATTTGAAAAAGGAGTTCCTGGATTTCAAGATTTAAAGAACTTTGTTATTAAAGAAGTGGGAGAAGATAGTCCTTTTAGCATACTACAATCAATAGAAGATAAAGAAATTGGTTTTATTTTAATTTCTCCATTTTTAGTTAATGATAAATATGAAATAAATCTAAGTAAGGAAATAATCAATAACTTAAAAATAAAGTCACCTGACGAAGTGTTATTATATTCAATAGTTACATTGAGTTCAAATATGAAGGAAATAACAGCAAATCTAAAGGCCCCAATAGTTATAAACTTAAATACCAAAAATGCAGAACAATATATAATAGATAAAGATACTTACAAAATTAAAGAAAAAATATTCAGTTAATAAACATTTTAGCTATAATTTAAATATAAGAAACTCTATAAGAGTTTCCACAAAAATTATGCATTATGCATTATCCATTATGCATTAAAAAAAGGGGTGTAAGTTTGTTAGTTATAACAAGAAAAAAAGGAGAGTCAATTTTAATAGGTGATAATATAGAAATAACAGTATCTAAAGTAGAAGATGGAAGTGTTAAATTAGCAATTAATGCGCCTAAAGAAATGACAATTCTTAGAAAAGAATTATTTGAAGAAGTTGAAAATCAAAATAAAGAAGCAAGTAATATAAATATAGATATACTAAAAAATCTAAAATTGAATAATAAAAATAAATAAGATGTAGTAATGAATATTTAGTAATTTGGAACAAATTACATCAACAATTATACATTCTACATTCTTAATTTTACATTAAAAAAGGGGGGGTTGAAAATGGATTTAAAGGTTACAAGTCAAGGAGGACAAACTAACCTAAACACAAAACTAGTAGATGAAGTAAGGCAAGTTCCAGCTAACAAGGATGTAGTTAATGCTGTAGGTGCTAAAGATAAGAGTTATAGTAAAGAAGATGTGGCTAAGGCAGTAAATGAATTAAATAAATTATTAAAGGATGAACATACTTATGCTGAGTATTCTGTTCATAAGGATCTTGGAGACATAATGATTAAAATTATAGACCAAGATACAAAAGAAGTTATTGCAGAATATCCACCTAAAAAAATTCTTGATTTAATAGCTAAGATGTGTGAGCTTGCAGGTATAGCTATAGATAAAAAAGCATAATGGGAGGATACTATGAATTTCTTACTTAATAAAATTGATACAGATATGAGAAAAAAAGTGTATGAAAAAACTAAGGATGGTAAGGTTCATAGAAAGTCAGACATAATAATTAATAAGGACAGTGAAAAACAAAAGAAAAAGTTCTTTAATGAGTATGTTAAAGAAGAAAAAAGTAAAAAGGTAAAAGGAAAAATTACTGTCAAAGCTACAAAAATTCAAAAGCCAACTATAAGTCTTAATGGTGAAAAGGAAGAAGATTTAAATACCACAAGTTATGGAACCTTTTTAGATGTTAAAAAGTAGGAGGAAATAATAAATGTATGGCAATAATGCTTTTAATGTATATAAAAACAATAGCGTAAACTACGCATCAAAGGAACAATTATTATTAATGTTAGTAGATGGAGCAGTAAAATTTGCAAAGGTAGCAAGAGAAGCTTTGGCAGAAAAAGATATAAGAAAAAGCCATGAAAATTTAGTTAAAGTCCAAGATATATTTACCGAACTAATGGTTAGCCTAGATCAAAATGCAGGAGACTGGGCAAAACAAATTTATCAAGTATATGATTTTATAAAAACTAGATTATTTGAAATAAATCTAAAAAAAGATGTAACTATGATGGACGAACTTATGCCAGTAATAGAAAGCATAAGAGATACATGGCATGAAGCATACGAAATCTCTAAAAGAATGAAATAATTAAAGAATGAAAAAATGAAAGAATTAAGGATATAATTCAGTTAACTGAAGTATAAAGGAATTTAATTAAAAAATTCATATTGGATGAATTTTTTTAATAATTCTACATTCTACATTTTACATTCTTAATTTAAAACCGGGGGTGTTTACATGAGAATTACAGGCTTAGCAACGGGCTTAGATATGGATGAAATTGTAAAAAGTTCCATGAAGCCTTATAGAATAAAAATTGATAAAAAAGGTCAAGATAAAGAAATTCTTGAAATAAAGCAAAAACTTTATAGAGAAGTAATAAAGGATTCAAGAGAACTTTATAATAAGTATTTTGATGTAACAAAAAGTGATAGTTTATTATTAAGTAAAAACTGGTCTTCAGTAAAATTTGAATCTTCAGATAAAAATGTATTAACTGTAACAGGCTCTGGAGATGCAAAGGCAGAAAATTATACAATTACAGGGAATATAGCAAAAGCAGCAACAGCAGTACTAAAACTAAGTGAAGTTAAGGATAATAAGGTTGTTGTAAATGGAACAGAATTTATATTAAAGGGTGATAATGAAAAAGAAAAAGCTAATGATTTATTTAATCAGTTAAAGACTTCAGGAATAAATGTTTCTGTTAGATATAGTGAATTTGCAGGAGATAGTACTGCTAATGCAGAAGGATTTATCTTTGAATCTACATTATTAGGAAAAGATAATACTTTTAATGTAGAATTAATAGATGGAAAATTGGCTCCCACAACTCCTGGAGAAGATGGAAGGATAGTATTTACAGATAGTAAAGGTGGAGTGCATACTTATGAAGGAATATCCAATACTATAACCTTAGATGGAGTAAGCTTTAAATTTACAGGGGAAATTCCAATTGGTGGTATAACTATAAATGGTAAGCAAGATGTTACAGAAATTAAGGATAAGTTAGTTAAGTTTATAAATGATTATAATACTTTAACAGAAAAGTTAAATAAATTAACTACTGAAAAGAGAAATAGAAATTTTTCACCTTTAACAGCAGATCAAAAGAAAGAAATGTCTGAAGATGAAATAAAACTTTGGAATGAAAAGGTAGAAAAAGGACAACTTTCAAGAGATACTGATTTATCAAGAATATCAAATAGTTTAAAACAAGCTATGAGGACTTTTGTTGATGGCACAGGGTTAAATTTAGAAAAGATAGGTATTTCTCCAGTTGCTGATTATCAAGGAACGAAAAATGGTACTTTTGTTATTGATGAAACAAAGTTAACTAAAGCCTTAGAGGAAAATATACAAGAAGTTATGGATATGTTTATTAAATCAGCACCTAAGGATGAAACTTTATCTGAATCAAAAAAATACTCTAAAATAGGTATAATGAATAGAATTAAAGATGCTTTATATAAAGAAACGATTACAGTAACTTCATCATTATTGAAAAAAGCTGGTTATGAAGGATCATCAACTGCTTATAATAATGAAATAAGAAAATCTATAGAAAGATATGAACAAAAAATGGCTGATATGGAGAAGGATTTTACTCGAAGAGAGCAAGCTTTATATACAAAGTATGCAAATTTAGAAACTATAATGAATAAATATAATTCTCAACAAAGTTATTTATCACAACAATTAGGATTAGGATAGAATTGATGGAACATATACTAGATGAATATAAAAGTATAACAGAAAAAATAATTCAATTTATAGATAATGATGAAGAAGTAATTAAACTTATGGAAGAAAGACAAAAATTAATAAAAAATCTCTTTAGAAATATAGAAAATATAGAAGAGATAAGAAGGCTATATTTAAATAAAGGATTGTTACAGCTAGATAAAAAGTTGGAAATAACTATAGAAAATGAAAAGATAAAAGTAAAAGAAGAAATTGAAATAATTCATAAACAAAAAAATGCAAAAAATGCTTATGAAAATAATAAAGTAAAAAATAATTATTTTAACACAAAAATTTAAAAAAGTTCAAAAAAGCTATAAAGTATAAAATGTATATACGATATATATAATATAAGCTTAAGCAAATAAACTCTATATAGAGATGGTATTAACAGATTTATCTGTTACATATAAATTTATGACAAGGATGTCAATTTAAAAATCAAGGAGGAATTTTATTATGATTATTAATCACAACATGAATGCATTAAACGCACACAGAAATATGGGGATTAACAACACTTCTTCAGGAAAGTCAATGGAAAAATTAAGCTCAGGTTTAAGAATAAACAGAGCTGGAGATGATGCCGCTGGACTTGCTATTTCAGAAAAGATGAGGGGACAAATAAGAGGGCTGGATCAAGCTTCAAGAAATGCACAAGATGGTATTTCATTAATTCAAACTGCAGAAGGTGCTTTAAATGAAACTCATAATATTCTTCAAAGAATGAGAGAATTAGCAGTGCAAGCTACTAATGATACTAATATTGGAGATGATAGAGTACAAATTAACAAGGAAATTAAGGAGTTACAAAGTGAAATTAATAGAATCGCTAGTCAAACACAATTCAATAAAAAGAATTTATTAACTGGATCTTTAGCATCAGGAACTGCATCTATTTTACTACAAGTTGGTGCTAATTCAGGACAAACAGTAGCATTAAAGATTGCAACAATGACAGCTTCTGCATTAGGAGTTGCAAGTGCAGATGGAATTACTATAGCTACTGGTACTGCAGCATCAGCAATATCTGCAATGATTGATACTATTAATACTGCAATAGACACAGTTTCAACAGAAAGATCTAAGTTAGGTGCAATGCAAAATAGATTAGAGCACACAATTGCTAATGTTAATAATACTTCAGAAAATTTAACAGCAGCTGAAAGTAGAGTTAGAGATGTTGATATGGCTAAGGAAATGATGACATTCTCTAAGAATAACATTCTTCAACAAGCAGCTCAAGCTATGCTTGCTCAAGCTAATCAACAACCTCAAAACGTATTACAATTATTGAGATAATAAAATTTATAGGATACTGTTTTTACAGTATCTTTTTTTTATGTGTTAAGTTATTGTTAATTATTTCGAAATTAATAATATAAAAAGATTGAAAAGGAGAAAAGTATCTAGTATGTCTAACTATAAGATTAGTGTTGAAAAAAGTAAAGATAATAAAGATATAATAAAAGTTATAACATCAAATAAATCTATATATTTAGGAAGCAAATATTCTGTTAATAGAGATATTAGTAATTTAAAAAAATTTACAAATGAGCATAATGATAGTAACATTATAATTATAGGCTTATCAACAGGAGAGTATATTGATGAAATTAAAGATCTCATAAAAGATAACAAAATTATAATAATAGAGCCTTGCAAAGAAATATATGATTTATATTTACTAAAAGAAAGAAAAGAAGAAAATATAATTATATTACCTTTATTAAATGAATACATAGATTTAATTAGTTTATATATAAAAAAAATAGCCTTAGAAGGATTTCAAGTTTATGAGAATACAAATTATAAAAATATTTTTCAGGATGAGGTATCGGAGATATACAAGCTTATAAGAAATATTACTAGAAAAATTATAATTTTTAGAAATACTGAAATATTCTTTTCGAAAATTTGGTTTGAAAGTACTGTATCTACTCTAAGGTATTTATATGAAAGTAAGAAAATAAATTATTTTAAAGATATATATAAGGATAGACCAGCTATTATAGTTTCAGCAGGGCCATCCTTATCCAAGAATATTAAAGAAATTAAAAAATTCCAAGATAAATCTGTCATTTTTACAGGAGGCAGGACTTTAAGAGCACTAATTAATGAAGATATAAACCCAGACTTCTTATCGATTGTAGATGCACATGATCTATCCTACGAATTAGTTGAAGATATAATAGAAAGTAATAATACAACGTTAGTACATTCAGAGATTTTACCTAATAATATTATGGATAAGCATAAGGGAGAGAAAATTTTTTTCCCTTATAGAGGATGGATTAAAGATTTAGTTAATGGACCGGATTATCAATTTTGCTATAGTTCAGTAGCTCATACTTGTACAAAAATTGCCATGTATATGGGATGTAATCCAATTATATTTGTAGGACAAGATTTGGCATATACAGATGATAAGGTTCATGCTGATAATGCAAAGTTTATTCAAGAAAGAAATAAGGATAAAGAAGATATAGATAAGGTGAAAAGTAATTCTGACATATATGTAAAGGATATTAATGGGAATTATGTGAGGACAAGTACCACTTTGGATTTGTTTAGGCAACAGTTTGAAGAAATAATTGAAGAAAATAAGGATATTGAATTTATAAATTCTACTGAAGGTGGAGCAGATATTAAGGGAACGACAGTTAAGAAATTAATAGATAATACTTCATTACTGAATAATTTAAAGAAAAAAGAAAGTATTAATATTAATGACACAAGAATAGATATAGCTTTAAATAAAGAGGATATAGAAAATATATTTAATAAGAGTATAGAGTATTTAGAGAAAATTATTTCAAAATTACAGGAAGCAATTAAACAAAATGAAAAATATTATAATCACTATATTGGAAACAATAAAATATTAAAAAGTGCATTAAAAATATTAGATGAAACTGATAGAATGGTAAAAGAAATACCAAGTGAAGTCAAATTTATAGAGTATTTATTTTCAGAAACAATAAATATAGTTTTATATGATCCTAAATATAAAATAAAATATAATGATTCTGAACTTACAAAAGCAAAAAAGATATATGAAAAAAGTAAAATATTATATGAAAATATATTAAAGGAAGCCATTTATGCAGTAAATTATATAAAAAATAAAAAAATAAGTATATGAGGTATATATTATGGATATAGAAAATCAATTAAAAATAATCAATAAAGAAGTTTATGAATTTAACAATGAAATTAGAAATAATTCTAATATAATTGATTATAATAAATTTATTGTAATAATAGATTTGCTAGATAAATTTATTAGTAATATTTCTGTAGATTCTAAATATAATTATGATAATATTAAGAGTAACAATATTTTAAGTGAAATATTAGAGGCTTTTAATAATAATGATTTAATATTAGTAACTGATTTATTGGAGTATGAATTGTTAGATCTAATAAATAGTATTTTTTAATCTATTAATTTCTTTATGATATTAAACTTATATAGGTTATAGTATTTGAAAATAAAGGAATATATATAATTCAATAATGCTTTAATAGAATTATGAAAGCATTAATAGATTATAGAAGTAGTCCTAAATTTAAATTATAAATAAATATTATTTGTATGAATGGGAGAGATATTATGAGATTAAATCAAAATATGCAATCTTTAAATGTATATAGAAATTACAAGAAAAACTTGGTTTCTCAATCAGTAGCTTTAGATAGAGTTAGTACTGGAACAAAAATTAATTCTGCAAAGGATAATCCTAATAAGCTTGGAGTAAGTGAAGGTCTTAGATTACAAATAAGAAGTCTTCAAATGGCAGAAAGAAATATTCAAGATGGTGTATCTATGATGCAAGCAACAGATGGAGCATTATCTAATGTTAGTGAATCATTAATTAGAATAAAAGAATTAACTGTACAAGCTGGTGGAGTTAATTCTGAAAGTGACTTAGCTATAATTCAAAATGAAATAGAGCAAATTAAACAAGGTATAGATTATACAGTTAATAATTCTGAATTTAATGGAGTAAAATTATTAAATTCAGATAAAGTAACTACTAATGATTATCCAAAGTATTTAAAGCATGTAGTAGGAGCCAATGCACAGGAAGAAATAGAAATTCCAATATATAATTTAACTACAGATGGTCTAGGTGATAAAATAGGAAATACTTTAAACACATTAGATGTTACTAAAAAAGAAAATTTAGATAAAAATATTAGTATAGTTGATGCAGCTATTAGCACTGTTAATTCTGTAAGAAGTAGATATGGAGCTATTCAAAATAGGATGGAAACATCTTCAGAAAACCTAGGTGGCAGCTCATATAATTTACAAAATGCAGAAAGTAGAATTAGAGATACTGACATAGCTTTAGAAATGGCTGAATATGCAAGGACATCAGTCCTACATGAAACTTCAATTGCATTAATGCAACAAACTAATAGATTTCCACAAGAAATTTTAAGAGTACTTGAAAATATGAAGTAAATAATAAAGAGAAGTTCTTGGAACTTCTCTTTTTTAATGAATTTTAATTAAATTTTAATAATTTAATATTGACAGGTAAAAAATGTATTAAAATATAAAATTAAATAAAACATTTAAAAATATTAATAAAAATACGAAAAATGTAGAAAAATAATATCCATTTTATATGAAAATATTATAGAAAAATAATTTATATTAAATTATAATGTAAATACAGGTAATTTTTGCATACTATTAGTTGAATAATTATACTTTTTAATTAAAATAAAAGAATTAATAAAAATAAAGATTTAAAATGTAAAAATATAATATTTGTTGGGGGAGAAGTTTATGAATATTAGTAATGATGTTTCAATGCAATTTATTAAATTAGGATTAGATGCTTCTGCATTAAGGGGTAAGGTTATAGCTAACAATATGGCTAATATTAATACTGATAATTTTAAAAAATCCTATGTTTCTTTTGAAGAAAACTTAAATGATGTAAAGAATGACTTTATATTAAAAAGAACTAAAAAAGTGCATTTGAATGGAGAATTAAATGATTCATTAATATCTGTTAAAGAAGATACTAGTACAAGTATGAGAACAGATGGTAATAATGTAGATATGGATTTAGAAAAAGTGAATCAAGCTGCCAATACTTTAATGTATAATGCTCTAATAACTCAAGCAAATTCAAAGCTTAATATGACTAAAGCTGTAATATCAGGAGGTAATGTTTAATTATGGGGTTATTTAATACTATGAGAATAAGTGCCAGTGGTTTATCTGCTGAGAGACTTAGAATGGATACTATAACATCTAATATGACAAATGCAACAACTACTAGAGGTGAAGATGGAAAGCCCTATATAAGGAAAATAGCTGTTTTTCAAGAAAATTTGGATAAGGAGAAGGGGCTAAATGGAGTTAAGGCTGTTGATATAGTAGATGATAAATCCCCTTTAAAAAGTGTATATGATCCTACACATCCAGATTCGGATGAAAATGGATATGTTACTATGCCAAATGTAAATTTATTAAATGAAATGGCAGACATGATTGCAGCATCTAGGTCTTATGAGGCTAATATAGATACACTAAATGCAACAAAAAGTATGTTTACAAAAACATTAGAGTTAGGGAGGTAGCTTATAGTGATAATTAATAATTTTGTTCCAGTAGAAAAGATTTTCGAAAACACTAATACAGCTTCTGGTATTAGTAATAATAATCCTTCAAATAAATTTCAGGACATTCTAAAGGAAAATTTAGATAAGGTAAATCAAGAGCAGATAGAGGCAGATAACATAACTAATGATTTCATTGCAGGAAAAGATGTAGATATTCATGAAATGATTCTTAGTATGGAGGAAGCAAAGATGTCACTTCAACTAGCTATTCAAGTAAGGAATAAGGTTGTAGAGGCGGTTCAAGAATTAAATAGAATGCAATTGTAATACGAAGGAGTGCTATTATTAATGGATAAGCTTAAAGAGGTTCTTAGTAAGCTATGGGGAAGATTTAAGACATTTAATAAGGGTATAAGAATAGCCATAATTGTTACAATAATTACTTTTATTATCGCAATTATATCAATGTTTTTTTATAACTCATCAACTAAGTATAAAGTTTTATTCTCTAGCTTAGAAGCAACTGATGCACAAGTTGTAATTAATAAGCTAAATGAGAAAAAAGTAGATATGAAAATAGAAGGAGATACAATACTAGTACCAAAATCTGAAGTAGACCAATTAAGATTAGAATTGGCACCAGAGCTATCAGATGGAAGTGCTGGTTATGAACTTATGGATTCAGCTAGTTCTTTTGGAATGACTGATGAAGAATTTAAACTTAAAAAATTAAGAATGCAGCAAGGGGAATTAGAAAAAACTATTAAAAGCTTCCCTCAAGTAGAAACTGCAAGAGTACATATAACACCATCAAAGGATTCAGTATTTGTAGAAGATAAGGAGCCTGGTAAAGCAGCTGTTTATTTAAAAATATCTTCAGGAAATAAATTAACTAAGGAGCAAGTTAAGTCAATAGTAGCACTTGTTTCTAAAAGTACAGAAAATGTTCCAGAAGAAAATATTGAAGTTGTAGATGATAACATGAATTTATTAACAGAGGGTTTATTTGATGAAAATAATGTAGCTGTAAGTTCTGATGCAATAAGTCAACAATTTTCATTAGAAAAGAAATATGAAGAGGAACTACAAAAATCTATTATTCAGTTATTAGAGCCTGTAGTAGGAAAAGGTAAGGTTAAAACTTCTATAAATGTAGACTTGGATTTTGATTCAAGACAAAAAACGGAAACAGTAATAGATCCTAATAAAGTTATAGTAAGCCAACAAGTAATAAAAGAAATAAATGGAGAAAATGCTGGAGAATCTACAGCTAGTCCCGTAGATAACAATATGGGAAATACTATAGATGAAGAAAATAACAATAATGGATCTTCTAGAGAAGAAGTAAATACAAATTATGAAAGTGGAAAGACAGAAACAAAGACAATAAGTGCACCAGGTGAAGTTAAAAGATTAACAGCTTCAGTTTTCATTGATGGAAATATTGAAGGAAATGTACAAAGTGCCATAGAACAATCTGTAGCTAATGCTATTGGTATAAAAACTGATAGAGGAGATAGTATTTCAGTGGTAGGAATGACCTTTGATCCAGCTAATAAGTCAGAATTAGGAGAAGGAACAGAAGCAAATGGAGATTTAGCTCTACAAAATAGAAATAGAATTATTTTATATTCTATACTAGGGATTTTAGGATTAATTCTAGTTATAGTAACTTTAATAATCCTTAGAAGAAGGAAAAAGAATAATGAAGAAAAGGAAAGTTTATTAGACGTTGTAATTGACGACAGAACTGCTAATAAAATAAATGAAGAAATTCCAAGCATTGACTTTGAAACTGTTAATCCAAAAGCACATATTGAAAATGAAATAAAGAAATATGCAACAGATAAACCAGATCAAGTTGTAGATATAATAAAAGCTTGGTTAGCTGAAAGTGAGAGGTGATAATATGGCAAGAGAATCAGTTAAATTAAATGGAGTTAAAAAGGCAGCTATATTATTTATAACTCTTGGCCCTGAAGCATCTTCTGGAATTTTAAAAAAATTACCAGAATCTGAAATACAAAAAATCACCTATGAAATAGCAAATATTTCTACAGTATCAGCAGAACAAAGGGAAGTTATTTTAGATGAATTTTTAGAAATGAATAAGGCCAGAGATTATATTATTGAAGGCGGTATTGATTATGCTAGAACTTTATTATCTAAAGCTTTAGGAACTCAAAGAGCAAATGAAATTTTAAGTAAAGTAACAGAAGCAACTCAACAATATAGACCATTTTCAATTGCCAGAAAAGCTGATGCTCATCAATTATTAAATGTAATTAGTTATGAGCATCCACAAACTATTGCCTTAATTCTTTGTTATTTACAACCAGATAAGGCAGCACAGGTTCTTGCTGAACTTCCTGAAGATACACAAAGTGATGTGGCTTATAGAATAGCTACTATGAGCAATACATCTCCTATGGTAATTAAGGAAATAGAGAAGGTTTTAGAAAGTAAATTAAGTACTGTTGTAAGAAGCGAAATGACAGCTTTAGGTGGAGTGGAATCCTTAGTTGATATCTTAAATCAAGTAGATAGAACTACAGAAAAGAACATTACAGAAAGCTTAGAAAGAGAAGATGCAGAACTTGCTGATCTTGTTAAGAGTTCAATGTTTGTATTTGAAGATATCCTTACTCTTGATGACATTTCTATTCAAAGAATTCTTAGAGAAGTTGATGGAAAAGAACTTGCTCTTGCTCTTAAGGGAAGTTCTGATGAAGTGGCTAATACGATTTACAGAAATCAATCTAAGAGAGCTGCTGCTTCATTAAAGGAAGATATGGAATTCTTAGGACCAGTAAGACTTATGGATGTTGAAAAATCTCAACAAAAAATTGTTGCTATTATTAGAAGGTTAGACGATGCTCAAGAAATTATAATTTCAAGAGGTGGAGAAGATGCAATCATCATATAATTTAATCAAAAGTGCTTCAGCTTTAGATGCTTCAAAAAAGGTTATTGAAACCAATTATACAGTACAAAACGTAGAAAATACTGAAGAAAATAATAGCTATTCAATAGAAGATGAATTTAGAAAAAATTATGAGCTTTTAGGTGCTAATATAATTAAAAAGGCTAAGCAAGAAGCTGAAGATATAAAAAGAAAATCTCAAATAATTGCAAATGAAATAGAAAAAAAAGCCTATGAAGAGGGATATAATCAAGGAAAATCAAATGGCTATGAAGATGGTTATGAAAATGGTTATAGAGAAGCTATTGAAAAGGTTAGATTAGAAACAGAAAAAGAAGTAAAAGAAAAAATAGATAGAGCTGAAAATATTTTAGAAAAGGCTAATAAGGAATATAAGGAATACTTACTTAATAAGGAAGAGGAAATATTAAAGCTTGCCTTTGATATGGCAAGTATTATTGCTAAAAATGAATTAAAGCTTTCAGAAGCTATGCTACCTTTAATAGAAGATATTTTAGAAGAAGCTAAAGGTGAAGAAAATATAATTATTAGATGCAATAATATTCATGTAAAATCCATAAAAGAAAAAGTTAATTATTATAAGCAAGCATATGCAATTAAAGGGGAGATATTTATATTAGAGGATGAGATTATGGAACCTGGAAATGCAGTAATTGATAAGGGTACTGGTAAAGCCACCATTGGCTTAGATATAGCTTTAGAAAAGCTTGAAAATGCATTATTTAAATAGTAGGTGTAAATATGATAAATGTAGACTTTAATGCTATAAACAAAAAAATGAAAGAAGTTAATACTCACTATTTAGAAGGAACTGTAAAGGAAGTAATAGGGTTAACTATAGAAGTACAAGGAGTAAAGGCCTTTGTTGGGGAGTTATGTACTATTTATAACCAAGATGGACATCCAATTAAGTGTGAAGTAGTTGGATTTAGAAAAGATGCTGTATTATTAATGCCTTTAGGAGAACTTATTGGTATTGCACCAGGATGTAGAGTTGTTCCAGAGAGAAGGCCACTAGAAGTTAGATGTTCAGAAGAATTATTAGGAATGGTTTTAGATGGCCTTGGAAATCCATTAGATGATGAAACTTTACTTAAAGGAGAAACATATCCAATAGAAAATCAACCTCCAGATCCATTAAAAAGAAAAAGAATTACTGAAATATTACCTACTGGAGTAAGAGCTATAGATGGATTCTTAACAGTTGGTGAAGGACAAAGAATTGGAATTTTTGCTGGTTCAGGAGTAGGGAAAAGTACTACTTTAGGTATGATAGCAAGAGAAGCAGAGGCAGATATTAATGTTATATCTCTTATTGGGGAAAGAGGAAGAGAAGTTTTAGAATTTATTGAAAAAGACTTAGGACCAGAAGGTATGAAAAGATCAGTAGTTGTATGTGCAACTTCTGACAAGCCTGCATTAATAAGAATAAAGGGAGCTTTAACTGCTACAGCTATAGCAGAATATTTTAGAGACAAGGGTAAGAAGGTTATATTGATGATGGACTCTGTAACTAGATTTGCCATGGCTCAAAGAGAAGTTGGACTAGCAATTGGTGAACCTCCAGCTCAAAAAGGCTATACACCATCAGTTTTTGCAAAATTACCTAAACTTATGGAAAGGTCAGGAACCTCAGATAAGGGATCTATTACGGCTTTTTATACTGTATTAGTAGATGGAGATGATTTTAATGAACCTATAGCTGATGCTGTTAGGGGTATCCTAGATGGACATATTGTTTTATCAAGACAATTAGCCCATAAAAATCATTATCCAGCCATAGATATTTTAAATAGTATAAGTAGACTTATGCCTAATATTGCATCAGATAATCATAAGGAAGCAGCTTCCTTTGGAAGAGATTTACTTGCTACATATAAGGATGCAGAAGATTTAATTAACTTAGGCGCATATGTTAAAGGTAGTAATAAAAAAATAGATTTATCTATTCAATTTAATGATAGGTTAAATAAATACTTAAAGCAGACAATTAATGAAAAATCAAATTTTAATACTTCTTTAAATGCATTAGTATCAATGTTTAGAAGTTAAAAGGATGTATGGGGATGTCAAATAAATTTAAATTTAATTTAGAAAAGCTTCTAGAAATAAGGATAGAAAAAGAGGAAGAAAGTAAGAGAAATTTTACTAAGACTCAAAGAGAAAAGCAGGATACTGAAACGAAACTTACAGGACTTAAAGAAAACTATGAAAAGTATAGTGGTATTAAAGATGGAGAGTCCGTAGTTTATCAAAAAATTAAGCGTAATTATTTATTTGCTTTAGATAAAGGAATTTCTGAAACAGAGAAAAGTTTAGCAATTAAAAATAAAGAATTAGAAATACGAAGAGAAGAACTTATAAAAAAGCAAGTAGATAGGAAGACAGTAGATATATTAAAAGAAAGAAAATACATAGATTATACAAAAGAAGAAGCGAGGAAGGAACAAATTTTAATTGATGAACTTTCTTTATATGCTTATATTAGGAGTCATTGAAAGGAGGTGATATAAGTGGTAGATAGTTCTGTAGTAGTTAACTTAAGTAATAAGCTTCAAAATTTAAAGTCATATCAGAAATCAGATAATAGCAAGATAGATGATAAAGCAGACTTTAAAAGTTATTTATCTAATGAAGTAAGCAATAATATATCTGATAAAAAATTAAATGATAAGAGCAATGTAAATGAAAATATTGATGAAAAATCAATGGATTTAGAGGGAAATGAAATTTCAAATAAAGAGTTAGTTTCTAAAATTTCAGAAAAGTTAGAAAAGATACTTGATAATGAAAATTTAGATGTAGATTCTTTAGATGAAAATTTAAATGAAGTAATTATTTTATTATTAAATTTAATAGAAGTTAATTTGAAGGAATTAAATATTAACACTCCAGAGGAAATGAATTATAAATCACAATCCATAGAAGAATTATCAAATCTAAGTTTTATAAATAATTCTGATTATGAAATATTTAAAGATGGAAGTGATTTAACTTTAAACTCTAGTGAAGCAGACTCTACTAAAGAAGTATTAAAGAATATTAATAACTTAGTAGATGAATTATTAGATAATGTAAATTCCTATAAAGTAAGTGAAGATGTATCTATTGATACTATAGAAGCTGGCTTATTAAAGGAATTTAAGAACTTATTAAACAGCCTTCCAGAAGAGACTGTAAAAGAAGTAGAAAAAAATTTAAATACTGATATTAGTAAAGAAATATTTAACGCTTTAATTTTAAAATCAAAAAATGATTTTAGTAATAAAGAAAAAGCTAATGTTGATAAAAGCACAGTAGTTCAAGTGGATACTAATATAAATAAAAATGAGTTTAATTCTACTTTAAGTGATGATTTAAAAGAAGATAATTTTAATGACAATTCATCTTTAAATAATAAGGCTGTTAATAAAGAAGAAAAGGTTCTAATGAAAATTTTAGATGATGATAACAATCAAAGTTTTTCTAAGGTTTTAAATTACTATGATAAATTAAATAAAACTAATTCTGTTATAGAAGTAATAAAAGAACCAGTAGTTATTAATAAAGATAATATAAATATAGATTTCATTAAAAATATAAAGTATATGGTTAAAAATTCCTTAGAAGAGTTAAATGTTAAAATTTATCCAAAAGAGCTTGGGGAAATGACAATTAAACTAATTTCTCAAGAAGGGATAATGAAAGCTGAAATAAAAGCAACATCTAAAGAAACTTATAACTTATTAAATTCTAATTTAAATGATATAAAGAAAACATTAGAGAATCAAAATATTAGAATCCAAGAAGTTAATATAGGAATCTATAATGAAGATACTACTTTCTTTAGTGGCAGAGAAAATTCAAAGGAAGAATTTGAAAATCAAAGGGTAAGCAAAGTAAATAATATATCCTTTGAGGAAGAAGAAATAATTGAAGATTTACTTAATGAAGGAAATGTAAATTTATTAGCTTAGGAGGTGTATAAATGTCTAATGTAATAAATAGTTATACTGGAGCAAGAGCCACAGATAGAGGAACTAAAATTGTGAAGCAAGGACAAGAAATGGATAAAAATGCTTTTTTAACAATATTGGCAGCAGAATTATCTAATATGGATCCAATGGGGAACAATGATTCAACTCAATATATAACTCAAATGGCTCAATTTGCATCTATGGAGCAAATGACTAACTTAAATACAACTATGACTGGTTATGCAAATAATTCATTAGCAGGTAAGGGAGTAACATTAAAAACTGTTAATAGTGAAGGTGTTAATTATACAGGTATAGTTAAATCAATAACTACTAATTCATCCAAAACTACTATTTCAGTAGAAGTTAATGAAAATGGAACTAATACATATAAGGATTTTGATGTAAGTGATATTCTTACTGTTTTAGATGTACCAGATTATTCATTGCCATCTATAAATAATATTAATGGTAATATGTCATTCTTAGTTGCATCATCATTTATTGGGAAGCATATTGAATTAAATGAAAAGGGAGAAAACAATAATAATAAAACTGGTGAAGTTTTAGGAATAGTAAAAGATCAGGGAGTAGTTAAAGTAAGAGTAAAACTACATGATACTGATGAAATACAAGAATTTACTTACGATAAAGTTATAAAAGCTTCTAATAAAAAGGAAGATATTAAGCCAGAAGAAACTGAAAGCTAATAATAAAAGTAGGTGATATTTTGGGATTTAGAGTAATAAACGGACAAGCTTATCCCATAGGAAATTTTAAATTACCAAATGAAAATTTAAGTGAAAGATCAGTTAATAGTAAAAATAATTTTAATGAAATATTACAAGATGAAATTAAGAGAAATGAATCTTCTTATACTTTATCAAAACATGCTGCTGATAGACTTAAAGAAATAAAGTTTACAGAAGCAGACATGAAGGCAATTGGAAAAGGTTTTAAAATAGCTGAAGAAAAGGGTTCTAAAAATTCAGTTATGATATATAAGGATGTAGCTTTAATTGCTAGCATAGAAAATAAAACTGTAATTACAGCTATAGAGAAAGAGAGAGCAAAAGATAATATTTATACAAATATTGATAGCGTTGTAATTTTATAAGCTGGACCTAAATTAGGAGGCTTAATTCTTGTTGAATGACAGATACAAGAAAAAATAATTGGTTGGAGGTCAAATAATGTTAAGATCAATGTATTCTGGTATAAGCGGTATGAAAGTTAATCAAACAAAATTAGATGTTATAGGTAATAATATATCAAATGTAGGTACAACTTCCTTTAAATCATCAAGAGCAAGATTTAGTGATATGCTTAGTCAAAATGTTTCTGATGCTATGGCACCATCTAATAACCAAGGGGGAGTAAATGCTAGTCAAGTTGGATTAGGTGTACAACTTGCAAGTATAGATTCAGTAATGACTCAAGGTATGATGCAACCAACAGGGAGACAGTTAGATGTTGCTATAGACGGTGATGGATTCTTTATGGTAAGTAAAGGGCCTGCAATATATGGTTCTACATTAGAAGTAAATCATAGAGCGGGGGCACATAATATAACTGAACAATCATTAAGTAACTCAGGATCAGAAATTATGTATTCAAGAGACGGTTCTTTTATATTAGATGAACAAGGAAATTTACTAACGGGTGATGGATTCAGAATTATGGGATATTCATTAACTAATGATGATAGTGCACAACTTGCAACAGGATTATCCCCTAATACAGTAAATACTGCTGGATTGGATTTTAGATTTGGACCAGGATCTCAATTAAATGGATTTAAAGTTGTTCTAGGAGCTATTGGACCAGGAACAGTTACTTCAGCAGATATAAATAAAGCTGAAAAACTTATAGTAGTTAATGGAGATTTTTCAAGTACAGGTGCTTTAACTCCTGCACAAGTAGAATCAGCAATAAATAAAGGATTGTCATCAAATGGTATATCTCAGCAAGTATTTGTATCAGGTAAGCCAATTAGCTTTGAAGGACTAGGTTCTGATTCAGTAGCTGGTGGTACAGATGCCTTAGCACCTAAAGTAGTATCAATTGGAGGCTTTAATATTCAACTTAGTGAAGGTAGTGAGCTAAATGGATATAGTTTTGAAATTGGTGAAATATCTCCTCAAAAGTTAGATGTAATAGTAGAAAAGGGTAGAAAAAAAATTGTTATAAATGCAGATTATTTAACTAAAGGTTTTAATGCTTCAGATTTAGAAAATGATTTAAATAAAAAGCTTAAAGATGCTGGAATTTCTCAAGAAGCTAAGATAACAGGATCACCAGCAACATTAAGTAATATAAGCGGAGCATCAGATGATTCAGGGAAAATAAATGTTCCTTCTAAAATAGTAGATGCAAAGGATGGAAGTGCAGCAAAAAAAGTTGGCGGATTTGAATTTACTGGTCAAACTAATGGGGAGCTTAATGATTATACTATTTCAATAGGTGAGAGTGCAGTTGGAACTCCATTAACGGTAGTGGTTGAAAATGGGAACATAGTAATTAACGGCGATTTTAATACTACACCAGTTAAATTTACTTATACGGAATTACAAACTAAATTAAGTAGTGCATTAAAATCAAATGGAATCAAAACGGAATTAAAAGTAACAGGAAGTATAGATTTAAAAGAAATATCAAATAAGATTAAATTTCAAGAGGGTATTACAGAATCTTCTCCAAAGGCTTTAAATATAGCAGGATTAAATGTAGAACTTCCAAAGGGAACATTATTAAATAATGTAGAATTTAAAATCACTGATATTAACGAACCAGGTTTAAATGTAACATATACACAAGGTGCAGCAAATGCTTCACCTAAATTAGTTATAACAGGTGATTTTACTAAAAAGGTTTCAGCAAAGGATTTAGAAGATAAAATAAATGCTGCTTTAGCTAAGGTTCATACTAATAATTCACCTGAAGTTAAAGTGTCAGGAACATCTAAGCCATATACAGGTTTAACTTCTGATAATATTGAAGGCGGAGAAACAGATAAGTCACCATCAAAAGTAATAGTAGGAGGAGTTGAATTAACCTTTGATGCAGGTTCAGCACTTAATGGATACAAATTCCAAGTTGGAACAATAACACAAGGAACTAGAACTTCAGCTGTTATTGATTCAAAAAGCAAAACAATAACTATAAATGGAGATTTCGTAACTGCTAATGCTATTACAGCAAAGAATATTCAAGATGCATTAACAAGAGCTTTAGAAGCACAAGGTATTGATCAAGGTATAATAGCTACAGGAAAACCAATGGAAATTGGTGGTGTTACTTCAGAGGAAACCTTTGGTGGAACTCCTGTAGAAAGTATGAATGCTGATGGAAGTATTAACTTCGTAGATGGTACAAAAGATTTAAAATCTTATGATGGACAACTTAAAACTTTAAAGATTCCAGATAAGGTTAGAATACCTGGAACAGACACAGAACTTAGAATTAAGACATATACCATAGATAAAAATGGAATAATAAATGGAGTTTTAGAAGATGGTAGAGTAGCAGCACTTGGTCAAATTGCTATGGCTAGTTTCAAAAATCCAGAAGGATTAACTAAATTAGGTGGTAATCTTTATGGATCTTCAGTTAACTCTGGAGAAGCAACAATTAAAAGTGGTGTTGGAACATTAGGTGATGATAATTCAAAGGGATATGGTGATAACCTTCAGGGTATGCTTGAAATGTCAAATGTAGATTTAGCAGAGCAATTTACTGATATGATAACTTCAAGTAGAGCCTTCCAAGCGGCAGGAAAGATGATTACAACTGGAGATGAAATACTACAAGATATTATAAACTTAAAGAGATAATTTTAATTCTATATTTTTACTATTAAGGGCTTCTGTTATAGCTCTTAATAGTAAATGATTTTTAGAATTTATAAAATATAAGATAAAGAGGGTAGATAGATAATGATAGATTTAACTGCTATGAATAATAGAGCTTTTATCTTAAATGCAGATCACATAGAAAAAATAGAAGAGGTTCCCGAAACTCTAATAACTTTAACTAATGGTAAAAAGTACATAGTACTTGAAAGAGTAGAAGAAGTAGTTGAAAAAGTAATTAAATATAAAAATAAAATAGTTACTTATAGATTGTAATGGGGGGAAATGATATATGAAAAAATCAGACGTATTAACCTCAGTAGGTTTAGTTTTGGGCGTAGTTTTGATGCTTTATGGAATGCTTCTTGGAAGTAGTCTTAAAATATTTTGGGATTTATCATCTGTAATTATAACTGTAGGGGGATCAGTAGCAGCACTTTTAATTACATATTCTTTAGAAGAAGTAATGAACATGGGAAAATTATTTGTTGAAGCTTTTAAAGAAAAAAGTTCATCAGGTAAAGATATAATTGAAAAGTTTAGTATACTTTCAAAAAAAGCAAGAAGAGAAGGGCTATTATCCTTAGAAGATGATATTTCAGAAATGGAAGACCCTTTCTTAAAAAAGGGATTACAAATGGTTGTTGATGGTATAGAACCAGAAACAATAAGAGAAATATTAGAACTTGAAATTGGTGAAATGGAAAGCAGACATGATAAAGGAGCAGGAATATTTTTATCTTGGGGAGCTTATGCACCAGCCTTTGGTATGCTTGGAACATTAATAGGATTAATACAAATGCTAGCTAATTTAACTGATGTAGCTAATATAGCATCAGGAATGGGAAAGGCCTTAATTACTACTTTTTACGGATCAATATTAGCAAACCTTTTGTGTAATCCTATAGCAACTAACCTAAAACAAAAAAGCTCTAAGGAAGTTGGAGAAAGAGAAATGATGTTAGAAGGAATACTTGCTATACAATCAGGTGTTAATCCTAGAATTGTAGAAGAAAAGCTTATAACATACTTACCTCCTAAAGAAAAATTAGAGTATTTAAATAACAGCATTGAAAATGGTGAAGGAGTTGTTATTTAATGGCTAGAAATAAGAAAAACAAAGGTGGAGGGTTAAGAGGAGACGAATGGATGGCAACCTATGCTGATACCGTAACTCTACTACTTACATTTTTTGTATTGTTATATTCTATGTCTTCAGTAGATTCTGAGAAAACTAAAAGTATATCAAATGCATTTACATCCATGATGAGTGGAGAAGGTGGAAATAGTATACTTGAATATAATTTGTATAATGGAGAAGTACCTTTAATAGGCGGAGAAACTGAAGATCCTATTGAAGGTGGAGAGGCATTAACAGAACAAAAAAAATTATATAATAACCTTAAAAAGTTTGTTTCTGATAATAATTTACAAGGTGTAGTAGAAATTATTGATGATGAAAGAGGAGTTGCAATGCAACTAAGAGACAATATCTTATTTGAAACTTCAAGTTCTGATTTAAAAGAAGAAAGTAAAGCAATACTAGATAAATTATTAACTATTATTGCACCAATGGACAATCCTATATTAATAGAAGGACATACAGATAATAGAGCAATAAATACATCTAAATTTCCTTCAAATTGGGAATTATCTGCAGATAGAGCTGTTAATGTAGTTAGATATTTTGTAGAAAGTAAAGGGCAAGATCCAAAGAGATTTTCAGCTATAGGATATGGAGAATTTAAGCCAGTAGCACCAAATGATAGCTATGAAGGGATGGCCAAGAATAGAAGAGTAGATATATTAATAGTTACGTCTGACGAGGGGGAAAATTAAAAATGGCTGGTGGAAATAAAAATAATAAAAAAACAATTTTAATTGTAGTAATTATCTTGATATTGGTAGGTGGGGGTACCTTTGGAGGTACATATTTTTATATGAGTAAAAATAGTGCCTCTAAGCCTGTATTTGTAAAGGAAGGCTTTGTTGAAATTGGAGAAATATTTGTAAATCTAAGTGATGAGAATTCTAAAAGATATGTAAAGCTAAATATGTCTGTTAGTTATGATAAAGCTAATAAAGATTTATCACAAGAATTAGAGGATAAAAAAGTAATAATTAGAGATGTAGCTAATTTTTATATAAAATCTTGCGATGCTAAGGACTTTGAACCAGCTAATGAGGTTATTTTAAAAGGTGATTTAATTTCTAGAATAAATCAAAAGCTTACTAGTGGAGTATTAAAGGATTTATATATTAGTGAAATAATTGTACAGTAGAGAAAGATGAGATAAGATATGGATTTAGCATTTCTATTTTTAAAGTTAATATTTGCTTTAGCTGTTGTATTAGGCTTAATGTATCTTACTTTTAAGCTAAGTGGAGATAAGCTTAGTAAAATTAATAATAATAAATATATAAAAGTATTAGAAAGAAGTCAAATATCAAGAGAGACCTCTATAGCAGTTGTTAAGGTTGGAGATAAGGGCTATATATTAAGTATATCTAATAATAAAATTGAAAAATTAGATGAATTATCTAATGAAGAAATACTTGTTATAGAAGAAGATAAAATACGAGAAAGAGAAAAAATTAATGAACAATACAATGTAGCATTATTAGGACTTAAATCTAAAATTAATAGCTTTAAAAGGAAAAATAACTAAAAGGAAGATTTGTATGAAGAAGAAAAAATATATATTTATGATATTTGTAGTAATGGCTTTAATATTTACTTTTAATAAAAATGTTAAAGCAGAGCCTATAAATATACCAGACCTTAATATATCTGTTGGAGGAGAGAATACATCACCTGAAAATTATGTGGATAATATAAAATTGTTAATAATATTAACTATATTAACACTATTACCATCAATAATAATTATGATGACTTCTTTTACAAGAATAATAGTAGTATTTTCTTTTTTAAAGAATGCGCTAGGAGCACAACAATCAATACCTAATCAAATTCTTATTGGACTAGCATTATTTTTAACTATTTTTATAATGAGACCAGTATATACGGAAATAAACAATAATGCTTTTGAACCTTTTATGAAAAATGAAATAACACAAGAAGAAGCAATGGAAATTGGAAGCAAACCATTAAGAGATTTTATGCTAAAGCAAACTAGACAAAAGGATTTAGAGCTATTTGCTGAAGCTTCAAAACTTAATATGGATGAAATAACTAGAGAAAATATTCCATTAACTGTTGTTATTCCAGCCTTTGCAATAAGCGAATTAAAGACAGCCTTTCAAATAGGTTTCTTACTTTTCTTACCATTCTTAATTATAGATATGGTAGTGGCAAGTGTGCTTATGTCAATGGGTATGTTTATGGTGCCACCTGTTATGGTAGCTTTACCATTTAAACTTCTTTTATTCGTTATGGTAGATGGTTGGTACTTAATGGTTAAATCCTTAATAATGAGCTTTGGAGGGTAAGTAAAGGAAATGAGTGAAAGTTTAGTAATAGGAATAGTAAAAGATGCACTAATGACAGCTTTAAAAGTAGCAGGTCCAATTCTATTAGTATCTATATTAATAGGATTGATAATAAGTATATTTCAAGCAACTACTCAAATTCAAGAACAAACATTAACCTTTGTTCCAAAACTTATCGGAATTGCAGCAGTGGGATTGTTTTTAGGGAGTTTTATGCTTCATAGCTTAGTAAGTTTTACACAAAGAATATTCGAATTAATAATTAGAATTTCTACATAGGGAGGTAGGTAAGTATGATAAATACAGCCTACTTTTTGGCACTATTTTTAATATTTTTAAGAATAACTTCATTTTTTATTATAACAAATGTTTTCTTTCCTAAAGGAACTCCAATGGCATTAAAGGCTATATTTTCACTTATATTTTCCTTTGCTTTATTAGGAGGAATAAATTATTCAAGTATTGAAGGAATTACAAGCAATTATTATTTAATTATTTATATCTTCTTCGAAGTTACAAATGGATTGATACTTGGGTTAATTTCTAATATAGCCTTTGGAGTATTACTTATGGCTGGAAGTTTAATAGATGTACATATAGGACTTAGTATGCTAAATACTATAGATCCAAATAGTGAGACAAGCACTACCATAACAGGAAATTTACTTCACTATGTAGCATTAGTTATTTTCTTTATAATAAATGGTCATCATATGCTAATTAAATCTCTTATAGAAAGCTTTATATTGCTACCTATTGGTAAAGGATTATTTTATGGAGATACCATGATGACTATGATTGAAATTATAGCAAATTATTTCGTAATAGGATTGAAAATAGCAATACCAATAGTATTAATAATATTATTAGCAGATGTTTGTATGGGATTAATATCAAGGGCAGTACCACAAATAAATGTAATGATTTTAGGAATGCCTGTAAAAATGCTAATTGGAATTATAGCAATAGTAGTTTCATTACCAATTATAATAAAAATATTTGTTAGTAATATTAGTTATCTGCCAGATATATTTAGAAAAATTATCACCACAGTACCACTAGTATTTTTGATTGGGGCAGATGAAAAAACTGAAGAAGCTACACCAAAGAAGAAAAGTGATTCAAGAAAAAAAGGACAAATTCCAAGGAGTAAAGATATAGGACTTGCTATTACTTTAATAGCTACTACATTAGTAATAGTAGCCTTAAGTGGAACTGTTGTTTCAGTATTAAGGGATGGCGTAATATATTTCCTAGGTGATATGGGAACTATGGAAGTAACAGAAAATAGCTTAAAATCAATAAACCTATTAGTATTAAGTAAGGCTGCTATTGCTATTATGCCTATAATATTACCTATTATGATAGCAGGAGTAGCTGCTAGTTTACTTCAATCTGGGTTCTTAGTAGTTAAGGATGCTATTAAACCTTCCTTTGGAAAACTAAATCCTTTAAATGGCTTTAAAAACATGTTTTCAAAAAAATCATTGGTAGAACTTATAAAAAATATAATTTTAATATCTATTATTATATTTATAGCTTACAATTATATAAGGGATAATTTTGAAAAAATAATGCAAACTGGTAATCTTTATTTACCTACATTAGGAATTGAAATCAAATCTTTATTAGTAGGGATTTTTGTGAAAATATGTATATTGCTTGTTGTTGTTGCTGTAATTGACTATGTAGTTCAGTATATATTATTTCAAAAGGATATAAGAATGACAAAGCAAGAAATTAAAGAGGAATATAAGCAGATGGAAGGGGATCCACAACTTAAATCAAAGATAAAACAAAAACAAAGAGAAATATCACAAAGAAGAATGATGCAATCAGTGGGAGAAGCTACAGTAGTAATTACAAATCCTACTCATTTAGCAATTGCCATTAAGTATACTGAAGGTCAAATGGAAGCACCAAAAGTTGTAGCAAAAGGTGCTGATAATATAGCCATTAAGATAAAGGAAAAAGCTATGGAATCTAAAGTACCAATAATAGAAAATAAACCTTTAGCAAGATTAATATATGAAACAGTTGATATAGATAAGGATATTCCTCAAGATATGTATCAAGCTGTAGCAGAGGTATTAGCAATGGTATATAAATTAGATAAAAAGAAAAAAGGTACTAGAAAATAAAGGATGGGATAAGGTTGCTTGTTAATAATAAAATAAATTTAAAGAAAAATTCAGATGTTTTGGTGGCCTTTGGAGTATTAGGTATAGTACTTATGATAATTATACCACTTCCATCAGCCCTTTTAGATGTTTTATTAGCCTTTAATATTACATTATCTGCATTAATTATAATGATTACAATGTTTACCACTAATGTTTTACAATTATCAGTTTTCCCAACACTATTACTTGTTACTACACTTTTAAGACTTGGTTTAAATATTTCATCAACAAGACTTATATTAAGTGAAGGAAGTGCAGGAAAAATAATAGAAGCCTTCGGTGAATTTGTTATTGGTGGGAATTACGTAGTTGGTATTATTATATTTTTAATTATAATAATAATTCAATTTGTTGTAATTACAAATGGTGCTGGTAGAGTATCAGAAGTTTCAGCAAGATTCACATTAGATGCAATGCCAGGTAAACAAATGAGTATAGATGCAGATTTAAATGCAGGTTTAATAGATGAAACTACTGCAAGAAAGAGAAGAGAAGATTTACAATCAGAAGCAGACTTTTATGGTTCCATGGATGGGGCTTCTAAGTTTGTAAAAGGAGATGCCATAGCAGGTATTATAATTACTATTATAAATATAATAGCTGGGATGGTAATTGGAGTAATGAGTGGGAAGAGCTTTTTGCAAGCTGGTGAGTTATATACAAAACTTACAATAGGTGATGGATTAGTTAGCCAAATACCAGCACTGTTAATTTCTACAGCTTCAGGTATATTAGTTACTAGATCAGGAAGTTCAGATAACTTCGGTAAAACCTTTAGTAAACAACTTACTGCTTTTCCAGTGGCACTAGGGATAGTATCAGCTGTAATGTTCTTCTTATCATTAATACCTGGTATGCCTATGATACCATTTTTATTAGCAGCAGTTACAGGTGGAGTTTCAACATTTATGCTTATAAAGGAAGAGCAAAAAACTGAAGAAATAGAACTTGCAAGAGTTGAAGAAGAATATACAGAAATGGAAAGAAAAGAGCCAGAAAATGTTATGAGTTTAATTTCTGTAGAACCAATGGAAGTAGAAATAGGATATGGTCTTATACCATTAGCTGATGAATCTACTGGAGGAGATTTATTACAAAGAATTGCGTCAGTTAGAAGACAATGTGCAATAGAAATGGGAATTGTAGTACAACCAATAAGAATTAGAGATAATCTACAATTAAAAACAAATGAGTATGTAATAAAAATCAGAGGTACAGTAATTGCTTCTGCAGAACTTATGGCTAATATGTTGCTTTGTATGGATCCATCTGGTGATAATTCACAAATTGCAGGTATAAGAACAATAGAACCAACCTTTAATCTCCCAGCAGTTTGGATAAATAAAGATCAAAGAGAGGAAGCAGAAATTAAAGGATTAACAGTTGTAGACCCAACTACTGTTATGGTAACTCATTTAACAGAAACAATTAAAGCTCATTCCTATGAATTATTAGGAAGACAAGAAGTTCAGTTAATAGTAGAAAATACTAAAGAAAAGTATAGTGCAGTAGTAGATGAACTTATTCCAGATCTTATGACAATAGGAGAGCTTCAAAAGATATTACAAAATTTATTAAGAGAAAAGGTGCCAATAAAGGATATGGTTACTATAATGGAATCCTTAGCTGATAATTCAAGGCTAACTAAAGACTTAGAATTATTAACAGAATATGTTAGATTTTCTTTAGCTAGGACTATATGCAATCAAATCATAGATGAAGATAGAGCAATAACTGTAGTAACATTATCATCACAAATTGAAGAAATAATTTCTGCTAATACTCAAAAATCAATACAAGGTTCTTTCCCAGCAGTAGATCCAGACACAACAACTAGGATATTTAATTGTATTAGAGATACTTTAGATAGAGTTTATTTCTATAATAATCAACCAATTATATTAGTATCTCCTAATATAAGACCAGTATTTAGAAAGCTTATAGAAATGGTATTTCCACATGTTATGATAATATCATTAAATGAAATTCCTAACGACGTAGAAATAAGAACAGAAGGGGTTATATCACTACAATGATAATAAAGAAGTATATAGTTAAGAATATGAATGAAGCCTTAACTAGGATGAGATATGAACTAGGGAAGGAAGCTATTATAATTAGTCAGAGAAAAATAAGAGATTCAGGAGTTAAGGGATTTTTTAAACCTAAATTAATTGAAGTAACTGCTGCTTTAGAAAATAGTAAGCTAGAAAAACAAAACAATAGAATTAATAAAAACAATGAAGTAGATAGCTTTAAAACTTCTTTAAATAGCATTAGAGATATTATAGAAAAAGAAAATAATAAATCTAAAGAGCCAACAGAAGAAAACTTAAAAGAAGAAGTAAGAGAAATAAAGGACTTATTAAATAAAGTTATTAAAAATACAAATAAAGAAGTAAAGGATAATATAGTAGAAAGTTATTTAGATGAAATAGATGTAGAGAAAGCTTTAGTAGATGAATTAGATTTAACTTCCTATGATAAAATTGAAGATTTCAAAGAGGACTTTAAAAAGTTACTTTATAATGAAATTAAAATTATTGAAAAAGATTTAGTAGGTAAAATTGCATTAATTGGTCCAACAGGAGTAGGAAAGACTACAACTATTGCAAAGCTTGCAGGAAGATTATCTTTAATTGAAAAAAAGAAGGTTGGATTAATAACTATTGATACCTATAGAATTGGAGCAGTAGAACAATTAAAAACCTATGCAGAAATTATGAATATCCCCTTTAAAGTAGTAATAACTTTAAAAGAAATGGAAGAAGCAATAAAAGAATTAGAAGATTGTGATGTAATATTAATTGATACTACTGGAAGAAGCAGCAAAAATACAATGCAAATATCAGAATTAAGAGCATTTATTCAAAAAGTTAATGCAGATAATATATCCTTAGTCATTAGTGGTACCACTAAGAATAAAGATATAGATACTATATTAAAGGGATATAATAAGATTAATTATGAAAATATAATAATTACAAAGTTAGATGAAACAAATTCCTATGGATGTATTTACAATATTATAAAGAAATCTAAGAAGGAAATAGCATTTATAGCAACTGGTCAAAATGTACCAGATGATATAAAAACACCTTCTAAGGAAGAAGTATGTAAGCTGATTTTAGGGGAGGAAGCTATATGTTAGATCAAGCAGAAAGCTTAAGAAAATTAGCAAATGGTGAACCTCTAGTATCTAAAAGAAATAAAACAAAAATTATTACTATAACCTCTGGTAAGGGAGGCGTTGGTAAAAGTAATTTTGTAGTTAATTTAGCTATTAATTTAGTTAAAAAGGGGAATAAAGTTTTAATATTTGATGCTGATATAGGAATGGGAAATGATGATGTTTTAATGGGGATATATCCTAAATATAGTGTATTAGACTTAATAAATGGAAGTCTAGCAATTGAAGATATTATTGTAGAGGGACCTGAAGGAATTAAATTACTTCCTGGAGGAAGCGGGCTTAATAATATAGAAGATTTAGAAGAAACTCAAAGAGAACTATTTTTAAGGAAAATTGAAATGCTTGAAGGTTTTGATTATATATTTATTGACACTGGCGCTGGAATAAGTAGAAGTGTATTGGCTTTTATTTCATGCTCTGATGAAGCTATTTTAGTAACAACGCCAGAGCCAACTTCCCTAACAGATGGATATAGCTTACTAAAAGCAGTAAATCATTTTAAAATAAAAACTAAAGTAAACATAGTAGTTAACAAGGTTTTAGAAAAAAAAGAAGGGCAAAAAACTTTTCTAAAATTAAAAACTGCAGTTAATAGATTTTTAGCTTTAGATATAAATTATTTAGGATATATTTTTGATGATAGGAAAATTACTATGTCAGTTAGGAATCAGTTGCCATTTATTATTGGATATCCATACTGCGATGCATCAAAATGTGTAGAAGAAATAACTATAAAAATTTTAGGTAATAACAATTACGTTGCTGGTAGTGGAGCTGAAGGCTTATTTAAAAGACTATTTAGTATATTTTCTTAGGGGGTAAATATGGGAAACTTAGATATAAAAATCAACTCTATAGTTACTATTATGTGGGAAGAAGTAACATATAAATCAAGTATCCAAGATATTAGGGAAAATGAGATTTTAATTACTATACCTGTTAGCGATGGCACTTATTTAACACTAAATGATGGAGTTGAAGTTGAACAATTTTTTTACGATAAAAAGAGTAATTTCTATAAATATAAAACCAAGGTATTAGGAAGATATAGAGAAAGGGAAATACCATTTTATAGGGTGAGTAAACCTTATGATATAAAGAAAATTCAAAGAAGAGATTATTTTAGAGTAAATGTAGTTCAAATTATTAATTATATTAAGGAAATAGATTTAGAAAAGGATATTAGAAAAGAAGAAAACTATGAAAGTGCCTTGCTTTTGGATCTAAGTGGAGGCGGTATGAGAATTAAAGTTAAGGAAAAGTTATCTTTTAATGAAAGCATAATTTCTAACTTAAATTATGAAAATGAAAAGATAGTTGTTAAGGGTAGAGTTGTAAGAATAGAGAAAACAGAAGATAAAAGATATATCTATGGAATAGATTTTAGAGATATAGATAATTCAACAAGAGAAAAAATAATAAAAGTTGTTTTTAAAATTATGCGTAGGCAAAGGGAACTTATTTAGGGAGGTATAATAATGGAATGTGAAAGCCCTGTAATTCAAAAAGAAAAAATAGTTGAAAAGTACATACCATTAGTTAAATATTTGGCTTCAAGAATAATGCTAGGTAAAACTAAGTACATTGAATATGAAGATTTAGTAAGCTACGGTATTGTTGGGCTTTTAGATGCAATTAATAGATATGATTCATCTAAGGGAATGAAATTTTCATCTTATGCAACATTAAGGATAAAAGGGGCTATGATAGATGAAATAAGAAAAAATAGACCTATATCCAAGGGGGCAATGGACAAATTAGCTAAATATAATGAGTCTGTGGAGAGATTACAAAATATATATATGAGAGAGCCATCTATAAAGGAAATTGCATTAGATTTAAATATTACAGAATCAGAAGTATCACAAGTAGAAAATTATATTAATTATATGTCTATACTTTCTTTAGAATCAGTAATTTACTCTGATGATGATGATGTAACTATAATGGAAACCTTAGAAGATAAAAATGCAATATCACCAGAAGAATCTTTAGAATATAAAGAGAAACTTGAGGTCTTATCTCAGGCTATAGAAAATCTAAAGGAAAAAGATAAGCTTATATTAAAGTTATATTATTACGAAAAATTTACTTTAAAGGAAATAGGACAAGTTATAGAGGTTTCAGAATCTAGAGTTTGTCAATTACATAGTAGAGCTATTAGAAATTTAAGAGAAATAATGAAAAAAAAGAATTACATTTAGTTAAATGAGGGATGTTTATGCTTCCTATATTTATTATTATATTAGGAATTGTATTAATATTATTAAGCTATAGAATTATAAAAAAAGAAGATAAGTCTTTTGAAAAAATATTAGAAAGAGAAGAAAATACTAATAATAGAGATTATGATATTGAAATAATTAAAATAAGAAAAGATATGGCTGAAACTGTATTAGATCTTCAAAAGGAAATAGAAAACTTAAAATTAGAAGTAAGTTCTATTAAGAAAAGTCGTATTGAAGACGATAATAAAAATAATATAGAAAATTTAAATATTAATGGAATAGTTTCAAGAGAAGATATTATATCAAGTATAGATTTTTCAAATAAAATAGAAGAGAAAAAAGAAGGATCACCTAGAAGTGAAAAGCAAAAAAAGGTAAAGGTCCTTTTAGATAAAGGGTTATCAGATGATGAAATTTGTGAAAAACTATCTATTGGTAAGGGGGAGATATTATTAATAAAAAATTTATTAATAAAATAATTAGTTTATTTCAATTCTTAACTGATAGAAAAATACTTATGGGAATAGGAATTGGTATGATTTTTACTTCGATTATTTTATTTGGGTTTAATAATAACACCAAATTATCAGATAGTGAGATTGAGGAAAAAGCAAGAGCACTTGGAATGCATTATAGTGATGAATGTAAAGTATTATTTAAAGGGGATGAGAAGGTTGATTAGGAGTTTATATACTGCTGTATCTGGTTTAATAACTTTAGAGAATAAACAAGATACCATAACTAATAATATGACTAATGCCAATACTACTGGGTTTAAGGGTGATAATTTATCAATAAAGAGTTTTGATGAAGTTATGATACAAAATAGAGATAAAGTTATTAACGGTAGAAATGTAAAACAAAAATTAGGAACTATTAGTTTAGGTGCTAAAATAGATACTGTTGATACTGCATTTACTCAAGGATTATTAAAAAATACAGATAAAAAAACAGATTTTGCAATTGAAGGTAGGGGCTTTTTTGCAATTGAAAAACAAAATAATAATGGAAATGGAGTTCTTTATACCAGAGAAGGTAATTTTAAAATAGGGAACAATGGATATTTAATGACTACAAATGGTGATAGAGTATTGGGAATAAATAAAAATACAGGAAACTTAGAAGCTATATTTGTAGGAGCTGATGATATTCTTTTAGATAAAAATAATAATCTTTTTGTTGGAAATGTTGCAACATATACCCTTGCAACAGCTGATTTTCAAGATTATAATTCATTAGAAAAAGTAGGAGATAACTACTATAGTGGAGAAAATCCTATTTTTAACGCAGAAGTATTTGTTACTCAAGGAGCTTTAGAAGGCTCCAATGTAAGCATTACTAATGAAATGGTAAATATGATTACAACAATGAGAAGCTTTGAAACTAATCAAAAAATAGTACAAACTATTGATGAAACTTTAGGAAAAGCTGCAAATGAAATAGGATCAGTTAGATAGTAGGAGGAAGGGTTTATGTTAAGAACTTTATGGACAGCCAAAACTGGAATGAATGCTAATCAGGATAAATTAGATGCTATATCCAATAATATAGTTAATTCAAATACTATGGGATATAAAAAAATAGAAGTAGGCTTTAAGGATCTTTTATCTGAATCTTTAGACAGATTAGGAAATCCTATAAATAATAAGGATTCTGTAATAGGAACAGGAACAAAAACTTCAGAATGGTATAGAGACAATACTCAAGGGAATCTACAAGAAACCTTATTAACTACTGATTTGTCAATAGATGGAAAAGGTTATTTTAAAGTTATAACTTTAGATGGAAATGAATTATATACAAGAGATGGAGCCTTTGCTATAGATGGTAATGGAAAGTTAGTAGATAATAGAGGAAATAAGGTAGAGCTAAACTATTTAAATGGATATTCTGAGAATAATGTTGTTTTTAATAAGAATAACTTTTTAGTTGATAAAAAGGGACAAGTATATATAAAAGATAATGGTAATTTTACACAAGTAGCTGAAATACCAGTATATTCAGCAATAGGAGATAGAGCTTTCACATCTTTAGGCGAGAATTTATTTACTCCTTCCCCTGGGGTAGAAGTTCAAAGAACTAATGATTTTGATGTTTATCAAGGCTCTTTAGAAGGATCTAATGTAGATATAGCCACTGAATTTTCAGATATGATACTTACTCAAAGAGCATTTCAATTAAGTTCTAGAGGAATAACAACTGCAGATGAAATGTGGGGAATGATTAACAACATGAGAAGCAGATAAATAATTAAGAATGTAAAATGAAGAATGAAAAATTAATGATAAAACTCCGAAAGGAGTTTTTTTATTTGGATATGTTTCATTTAAGTATCTATTATTGAATCTTTTAAATCAATTAGTAAATATAAGATTTAATCAGTGACTTACAATATATTAAAGAATAAGGTATAAAAAAGAAACGTTGAATGCAAAACTAACTTCCGTTTTAGAGTAAGCTATTGATATTGCAAGAGTAAGGTCAGTTTTTACACTTAAATTTAGTGGCTAAAAGCTCTAAAATAAGATATAATTTTCATAAGATAATCAATTTTTAGGGTTTTTAAGCATGCTTATTAAGCCTACGGAAATCGGCTTGCAAAACTAAGTTCCGTTTGCTTGATTTTTGCATGATTAAGTTCCGTTGATACTTGCCCTAGATTTTTGATATCTTATTTTTTAAAAAGTGCAGGTTTTAGATGTATTTCATCTGCTGGTATAGGTTTTAATGATAGCTTGTCTAACAATGAATTATCTAATAACATTTGAGCTAGTCTGAATGGTGTATTTCCGTTTAAGCTAGCTCTTGCTGTACTATTAATATGATTCATCATCAAAGTAATATCTTCTTGAGTACGATTGTTTAATGATATTCCTTTAGGTATTATGTACCTTATGTACTCGTGATTCTTTTCTACGTGCGGCTTCTGATAAGAAGCCATGGGATTACAGTAGAAAATTTTGGTCCTCTGATTTCCTTTAGCATCTAATTCTAAATCTTTAGGATTCTTAAATTCAGAACCATTATCTGTTAATATAATAGGGAAATGATTCTTAAATACTTCATGCCCTAATACTTCATATAACTTATCTATAACTTCTTTTACAGCTAGCTCGCTACAACTATCAATTATAAACGCTAGCATTAAGGCACAATTTCTAAAAATAAAAGTTATAAGAACTTTGCCACTTCGTGTGCCGTGAACGGTGTCCATTTCTACTATAGGTATATTTGGATTCTCTTCAGTGAATTTAACAAAATCAACAAATGTTCTTCCAATTCTATAATTAGATTCTTTAATGACAGGAGGTGTAGATTTTTTTCGGGGTTTATACTTAACTTTTCTAGGTAAATCAATATTTCTAGCTGTAAAAGCATTTTTATCAAAATAATTATATAAAGTTCTTTCACAACAATTTATTTCTTTCCTATGATGAGTAAAAATATGAAATAAAGATTGCCCTTTAAAAATTAATGGAGAGATAACATCATCTATATTTTTCAATTCTTTTGAGGTTATATTAAGGCCTTCCCTAGATGATATTAATAGTTCTTTATACTTTGTATCTGCAATTTTAGATTTATAATACTGCTTTTCTGCCGTACACGTAGTAGCAGTGTTACAGCCGTTACAAACATATGGATAGCGATCAAGTTTAAAACATTTCTTAGCTGAAAAATCAGTGCATGCTCTGTAGCAGTTTATGAATCTACATTTCTTACATTGCTTTCCGCAGTTACTATTACATAAGTTTGTCTTAGTGCAACTTCTTCGATGTTGGCACGGTTGTATATCATTTTCCTTTTTCTTACTTACTTTAAGAAATCTATTTCTTTTAATTTCCTTAGATATAGTAGTTGGATCCTTTTTTAATCTTTCGGCAATTTCTTTTAATGGGTAATTTTGATCTAATCCATATTCAATTATAATTCGATCTTCAATCCTAAGGTGCTTTCCCTTGCATAAATTATTGTTTGACATAATTAATCCTCCCAATATGCTAAGGACAAATATCAAATTAATTATATCAAAGACTTTGCAAAACTAACTTCTGTTTAAGTAAAAAAACGGAAGTTACTTTTTCAATTTACATATAAAAAAGAAACTCCCTAAAGGAGTTTCTAAAAAATGCAATATTAGTAATTTCTAAGAAATTACATCAATAATTCTACATTTTACATTTTACATTTTTCATTTGGAGCTGATGTGTCAGCTCCTTTTTAGCCATTTATGGCTGAAGTTATTGGTGGTACCACTTGTTTCTTTCTTGAAAGTACTCCATCTAAGAATGCAGTGCTATCTTGTAAAGTAACATTGAAAGCTTTTTCAGCTATTTCAGGTTTATCTCCAGCTACTAATATTTGAGATCCTTCATTAAGGATATCAGTTAATAATAGTAGAGTCATATCTAAACCAGCTTCTTTAGCTTTGTTATTCATATATGTTAACATTTCTTCTTTTAAAGGCATAAATCCTTCTATATCCATAGTGTTAACTTGAGCTATACCAACTTTAGTATCTCCAATTGAAAATGGCTTAAAGTCTTGATTAAAGATTTCTTCAACTGTCTTTCCCTTTAATGAAGTACCAGCTTTAAACATTTCTTTTGCAAATTCTTCAACATTTATTCCAGCAATTTCAGCAAGTCTTAAGCAAATTTGCTTATCTATTGGTGTACATGTTGGACTTCTAAATAATAGTGTATCTGAAATAATTGCTCCACATAAAAGTCCAGCTGCTTTTCTTGATGGTCTTATTCCATTTTCAAAGAAGCATTTACCAACTATAGTAGAAGTACTTCCAATAGGTTCACTTCTGAAGTATAATGGGCCGCTAGTTTGTATATCAGCAACTCTATGATGGTCAATGATTTCTAAAATATCAGCATCTTCTAATCCATCAACTGATTGGCTTCTTTCATTGTGATCCATTTGAATTATTTTCTTTCTGTAATTTGAAATTAAATGATATCTTGACATAGTACCAAGAACTTTTCCATTTTCATCTATTACAGGATAGCTTCTAAATCTAGTTTCAATCATTACAGGCTTTATATCTTCAACTAACTCTTCAGTTGAGAAAGTTACTAATTTATCCTTTATCATAACATATCCAACAGGGATACTTTGAACTATAAGTCTTGATGCTGTAAAGGAATCATGAGGAGTGCTAATTACACTTATATTAGCTTCTTTAGCTTTTTCAAGCACATCTGCAGTTGGAACGTGTGAACCAGTTATTATCATAAGAGAAATTCCCATGTCTAATAATGCACTTTGAACTTCTTCTCTATCTCCAACTATTGCTATATCTCCATTTTCAATATGATCCTTCATACTTTCAGGTTTCATTGCAGTAACTACTATCTTACCTGGAAAATTATTTGTATTAGAATTTGTATAAATTTCTTTTGCTGATAAAGTATCAACTATGTTATTAAAAGTTGTGTTACTTTTTGCTAAAATCTTATTATCCCATATATCCATATAACAAGAAGTTAAGTTTGAAATAGCTAAAACTCCTAATAGATGATTATTTTCATCAGCTACAGGAAGAGTTTTTATATTTTTTTCTCTCATTATATTCCAAGCAGTTTTTAAAGATATTTCAGGTGATACAGGAGTGATTCTATCAAAATCAAGATCTCCTACCTTTAATTTAACAGTTTTTAATAATTGTGGAGCTTCAACTCCAAAATAATCCAAAATATATTGAGTTTCCCTATTTACATTACCAAGTCTAACAGGAATTGCAGGCATATTGCCTGTCTTATTTTTAAATTCAGCATATGCAAATGCTGAACATATTGAGTCAGAATCTGGATTTTTATGCCCAGTTACGTATATTACATCTTTCAATTTATTACCCTCCTTAGTTTATAAATCGTCTATACATATTCTATATTTATATTTTAATTTTGTAAAGATACCTAATAGAAGTATATGTAGAATTTTAGATGGATAAACGAGAGATTTTAAAAGTACAAATAAAATCTTAGTAAAGTTTATAAAAAAATCATATCTATAGATTTACTAAATATAATATATAGAAACTATTATAAGGAGGACAACCGGTGATACAGGAACGAGAAATATCAATGGGACTAACTACAAAGGAAGCAGAAAAAAGACAAAAAAACTATGGATTAAATGAAATATCTCATAAGAAGAAGTCATCACCTATAGTAATATTTTTATCTCAATTTAATGATTTTATAGTTTGGGTATTAATAGCAGCAACCATTATATCTGGATTAATGGGAGATATGGCGGATGCTATTACAATACTTATTATAGTAGTTGTAAATGCAATTATGGGTTTTGTACAAGAGTATAGGACAGAAAAGTCATTAGAAGCCTTAAAGGAACTTGCAGCACCTACTTGTAAGGTTATAAGAGATGGGATTTTAAAAGTAATAAATTCTATAGAAGTTACTTTAGGAGATTTAGTAATTTTAGAAGCTGGGGATAGAATACCTGCTGATGGAAGTTTTATTGAATCATCAGGAATAATGGTAGATGAATCACTTTTAACAGGGGAGTCAGTAGGAGTTTCAAAGGACTCAAAAAAAGGAAAGAACCAAGGATTTATGGGGACCACCATATTAAAAGGAAGAGGAGCTTTACTTGTTGATAGTATTGGAATGAGTACTGAAATGGGGAGAATAGCAAATCTTTTAGATAATATAGAAGAAGAAAAATCTCCACTTAGAGAGAGGTTAGATTCACTAGGGAAGATTCTTGTAGCACTTTGTTTAGTAATATGTGCTGTTGTAACTATTCTTGGAATAATTAGAGGAAATGAAATTACAGAAATGTTTTTACTTGGAGTTTCATTAGCAGTAGCAGCTATACCAGAGGGATTAGCAGCTATAGTAACAGTAGCACTTGCTTTAGGTGTATCTAGAATGCTAAAGAAAAATGCATTAGTTAGGAAGCTTCCAGCAGTAGAAACACTAGGATGTACATCTGTAATATGTTCTGATAAAACAGGAACCCTTACACAAAATAAAATGACAGTAAAAGAAGTCTATATTAATGGAAGAATTTATGATTTAGATAAGGAAGAATTAAAAAATCATCTAACTTTAATGAAGGCTTTTGTATACTGTAATGATTTTAATTATGATTTTAATAGTAAAAACATAGACAAGGCTCTTTTAGGAGATCCTACAGAAACTGCTTTAGTAAAAGCTTTTTTTAATGAAGTAAATATTTTAAAGGATTTTATGTCCAAGGCTAGTAGAACCTTCGATATTCCTTTTGATTCTAATAGAAAGATGATGAGTGTTATAGTTAAAGAAGGAAATAAAGAAGTTTGTTATATGAAGGGTGCACCAGAAAGAGTAATAGAAAGATGTACACAGATATTAGAAAATGGAGTGGTTAAGCCATTAACACATCAAAAGAAAAGACAAGTTGCTTCATATATAGAAGCTATGTCTAATAGAGCTCTTAGATGTATTGCATCTGCTTACAAAGAAACAGGATTAATAAGAGGAGAAGATTTAGAAAAAGATTTAATTTTTCTAGGAGTTGCAGGTAGTATTGATCCTCCAAGAATAGAAGTTAGAGATGCAGTTTTAAAATGTAAGCTTGCAGGTATACAACCAGTAATGATTACTGGGGATCATAAAAATACAGCTTTAGCCATTGCTAAGTCAATAAATATTTGTAATACAGATGATCAAGCTATGACAGGAGAAGAGATAGAAAAAATTAGTGATGAGGAATTAATAAAAAAAGTAAAAAATGTTAGAGTTTTTGCTAGGGTATCTCCTCATCATAAACTTAGAATTGTTAAGGCATTTAAGAAACAAAATAATATAGTTGCTATGACAGGAGATGGTGTTAATGATGCACCTGCCATTAAAGAAGCTGATATAGGAATTGCTATGGGAATATCAGGCACAGATGTAACAAAAGAAGCTGCATCTATGGTATTAATGGATGATAATTTTGCAACTATAGTTTCAGCGGTAGAAGAAGGTAGAATAATATATGATAATATAAGAAAATTTATTAGATACTTATTATCTTGCAATTTAGGGGAAGTACTTACAATGTTTTTAGCATCAATTTTTTATTTACCTAATCCCCTAACGCCTATTCAAATTCTATTTGTAAATTTAGCTACAGATGGGCTTCCAGCTATAGCTCTTGGAGTTGATCCTCCAGATAAGGATATAATGATGCAACAACCAAGACAAAAAGGAGAAAGTATATTTGCAAGAGGATTATGGTCAAAGATAGTAATTAGAGGATGCTTAATTGGAATATGTACATTATTGTCCTTTATGACAGGTAGATTATATGGAATGGATTTAGCTACTTGTAGAACCCTTGCTTTAATTACATTAGTTATGTCTCAACTTCTACATGTATTCGAATGTAGATCTGAAAGACATTCAATTTTTGAAATTAAAGTCTTCAGCAATCCATATTTAGTAGGAGCAGTATTAGTTTCAATATCCATGGTACTTGCAATATTATATATACCTTTCCTAGCCAATGTATTTAACACAATACCATTAAGTCTAGGTCAATGGGCTATAGTATTATTTTATTCAGGCGTAATATTCTTAATAAATAGTTTATATCTATTTATTAAGTCCAGATAGTTTGAAATAACATAAATATTTTAAACATTTAATTAGAGGTTACTTAAGTAGCCTCTTTTTGTATTTCAAATAAAAACACTTGTACTTGAATAGAAAACATGCTAATATAAATAAAGGGAAATAAACCAAGATTTGGGGTGGTTTTATGAGGTTTATTAGTACTAGAGGAGGAGAAAGAGATATATCCTCTTCCCAAGCAATTATTAATGGAATTTCTAAAGATGGGGGATTATATGTTCCTGAAAGTTTTCCAAACTTATTTGAAAAACTTAAAGTTAAATCAACGGCAACTTATGAGGAGCTTGCTTTAGAAGTCTTAAAAGTTTATTTTACAGATTTTAATATTGAAGAGCTTAAGACTGCTATAAGTAATGCATACACAAATCGTTTTAAGGTAGTAGAAAATCATAATTTTCTAGAATTATATCATGGACCAACTTCAGCTTTTAAAGATGCAGCATTATTATTTCTACCACAGGTTATGAAGCTTGCAAAAGATAACCTTAATATTAATGAGGAAATAGTAATTCTAGCAGCAACTTCTGGGGATACTGGTAAAGCAGCACTAGAAGGCTTTAAAGATGTAGAGGGATTTAAGGTTATGGTATATTATCCTAAAGATGGTGTAAGTCCTGTACAAGAAATGCAGATGGTTACACAAGAAGGAAATAATGTGAGAGTAGTTGGAATTAATGGGAATTTTGATGATGCTCAAAAAGGAGTAAAAGAATTATTTGGAGATAAGACTTTTAAGGAAGATTTAAGAGAAAAGAATTTCATACTATCTTCTGCCAACTCAATTAATATTGGAAGGTTAATACCACAAATAATTTATTATTTTTATGGATATTTCCAATTAGTCAATAAGCAACAAATAGAAAAGGGGCAAAAAATAAATATAGTAGTTCCTACTGGAAATTTCGGAAATATACTTGCTGCATATTATGCAAGGGAAATGGGGCTTCCTATTGCAAAGCTTATATGTGCATCTAACGAAAATAATGTACTTTCTGATTTCTTTAATAAAGGAGTATATGATAAAAGAAGAGAACTTATTTTAACAGAATCTCCTTCAATGGATATATTAGTTTCATCCAATTTAGAGAGGCTTTTGTTTGAAGCAAGTGGTAGGGACTGCAAAGAAATAAAGAATTTAATGGAAGAATTAAATTCTAAGGGAATATATAAAGTTAGTGAAAAAATTAAAAATAACTTAAAGGACTTTTATGGTAACTATGCTGAAAAAGAGGAAGTTTATAAAGCAATAAAGGAATTATATAATAAAGAGGGCTATTTAATTGATACTCATACAGCAGTAGCTTATGTAGTTTTAAATAAATACATAAGTGATACTAAAGATAATACACCGTATCTAATTGCTTCCACAGCAAGTCCATATAAGTTCCCAAGAAGTATTTTAAAGGCATTAGATTTAGACCTTGATAAAGCTAATGATTTCAAAGTAATTAATAAGTTGTATGATTATTCTAAAATTACTATACCAAATAATTTAATAGACTTAGATAAGAAAGAAATAATTCATAATTTTACTTCAGAAGTTAATGAGCTAAAAACCTCTTTATTAGATTTTTTAGGAGATAGCAATGGTTAAGATTAGAGTTCCAGCTACATCAGCAAATATGGGGCCAGGCTTTGATTCTTTAGGTATAGCTTTTAATCTATATAATGAATTTGAATTATCGGAAGAGGGTACAGAAAACAAATTCTATGGATTTAAAGAAGAATTCTGTAATGAAGAAAACATTGTTTATAAGGCTATGATAACTTGTTTTGAAAAATGTAAGTATAAGCCTAAGGGGATAAAAATAAATTTACTAAGAGAAGATATTCCTATATCTAGAGGACTAGGATCAAGTTCAACCTGTATAGTAGCTGGACTTTTAGGTGCAAACAATATAATGGGCAATCCATTAACAGTTAATGAACTATTTAAAATTGGAGTCGAAATAGAAGGGCATCCAGATAATATAGCTCCAGCTTTTTTTGGAGGAATGGTTGTATCAGTATTAGAAGATGGAGAAGCATTATATAATAAAATTGATATAAAGAGGGGAATTACTTTTGTAGCAATAATTCCTGATTTTGAATTATCTACATCTACTGCAAGAAAGGTATTACCAAAGAAAGTTAGTCTTAAAGATGCAGTATATAATATAAGTAGGGTATCTTTAATGATTTCTGCCTTTGTAAATGGTAATTATGATTTATTAAAATATGGGTGTAAGGATGCTATACATGAAAAATATAGAAGTCCATTAATTAAAAATTATGATTTAGTTTATAATAAATGTATATCCTTTGGAGCCTTAAGTTGTTTTTTAAGTGGGGCAGGACCAACTATTATGGTTCTTATAAAAAATGATGAAAAGGAAATAGTTAATAAAATTAGAGACTTTTTAAGAAGTGAAAATATTTCTTGGAAAGTTAAAGAACTTGCTATAGATAATTTGGGGGCTATAGTATATAAAGGTGATACTAATGAAGGGTAACTTTTTAATTGTTGATAAAAGAGCATTGCCAGATGTTTATGAAAAGGTAATAGATGCTAAAAGATTACTAAAAGAAGGCAAGGTAAAGGATGTTACTGAAGCCGCTAAAACTGTTAATATTAGTAGAAGTGTATATTACAAGTATAAAGAAATGGTTTTTGACTTAGCAGAAACAGATCAAGGACAGAAGGTAACTATAAATTTAATCATTAATGATAATAAAGGGGTTTTATCAGAAATATTAAATTATATTTCTGAAGAAGGTGGTAATATAATAACTATTAATCAAGGTATACCAATGAATAAAAAAGCTAATGTAAGTCTTACTATTAATATTTCATCTATTAATGGGGATTTAACTACTTTAATGGAAGGTTTATCAAAAATTAAAGATGTTGAAAAAGTTGATTTTATAGCAATGGAGTAAATATCCTTAATAAAATTTTAATATCGCTCAAAAAGGCTATGGAGAAATAGTCTTTTTTGGGGGGAATTTATAAAAAGCTTATATGGGAATAGCTTTTTATAAATTCCTTCATTCAGTTTTGAAGGAGATAAATATCATATGAAGGCGACTTGGAGTTTACGACGGAGCAATGAATATGATATTTATCTCCTCTTTTTTTTATCTTTACCTTTATTTATTTTTAGAAATTTGTTATATTAAGTGTAAATCTATTGTAAAATGCTAAAGGGAGGGATAAACTTTGGAAATTTATTTTGACAATAGTGCAACTACAAAACCTTATAGAGAAGTTATAGAAGAAACAGCAAAAGCCATGGAAGAGTATTTCGGCAATCCATCATCTCTCCATAAATTAGGAATAAAAGCTGAAAAGAAAATAACTGATGCAAGGGAATTTATTGCTAAAAGTTTAAATGCTTCTAAGGATGAAATATTATTTACATCAGGAGGAAGTGAAGGGAATAATTTAATAATAAAGGGATTAGTAAAGCCTGGGCATCATGTTATAACTACTACATTTGAGCATCATTCAGTATTAATGACTTATAAAGAATTAGAAAAGAGTGGTGTAAGAGTTACATATTTAAAAGTTGATAAAGAAGGAAAAATATCATTAGAAGAATTAGAAAACTCTATTTCAAAGGATACAGTTTTAGTTTCAATTATGCATGTAAATAATGAAATGGGAGCAATTCAAGATATTGAAAACATAGGAAAGCTAATAAAAGAAAAAAGCTCTAGAGCAAGATTTCACGTAGATGCTGTTCAGTCCTATGGAAAGTTAAACATAGATGTTAAAAAGATGAATATTGATATGTTAACAGCAGCAGGACATAAAATCCATGGACCTAAGGGCGTTGGATTTATATATTTAAAAAAGGGAATAGTATTAAATCCATTAATAAATGGTGGAAGCCAAGAAGCTGGAATAAGAGGAGGAACTCATAATGTTCCAGGAATAGTTGGCCTTTATAAAGGTGCAGAAATTACTATGGAAAATATTAATTCTAGTTTTGAATATGTAAAAGCTCTTAAGGGGTATATGATAGATAGATTAGGAGAGATAAAGGATGTAAGAATAAATAGTCCTTTAAAGGATGATTTTACTCCCTATATTTTAAATGTATCTTTCATAGGAGTTAAAGCAGAGGTATTATTACATTTATTAGAGGAAAATGATATTTATGTTGCTACAGGTTCAGCTTGTACTTCCAAAACAAGTGCAGTCCAAGGAAGTTATGTTATTAAAGAATTAGGCTTAAATAAAGCAGAAGTTGAAAGTGCTATTAGATTTTCATTTTCTAAAAATAATACAAAAGAAGAAATTGATAAGGTTATAGAAGTGCTAAAAAGTTCACTAACATTTTTGAGGAGAGTAAAAAGATGAATAAATTAATATTAGTAAAATATGCATCAGAAATATTTCTAAAGGGATTAAATAGAAATAAATTTGAAAAGAAATTAAGAGATAATATAAAAAGAAAATTAAAAGGTCTTGAGTATTCTTTAATTTCTGATCAAGGTAGATATTTCATTAAGGCAGATAATATTGAAGAAGCTACTGAAAGAGTAAGAAAAGTATTTGGAGTAGCTGAAGTTTGTATTGTTACTGAAGTTCCTAGAGATATGCAAGCTATAAAAGAAGAAGCATTAAGAAAGGTTCAAGAAGCTAATCCTAAGAGTTTTAAAATAGAAACTAATAGAGCTAATAAAGCTTTTCCTAAGAATTCTTTAGAAACCTCTAAAGAAGTAGGAGCTTTCGTAGTTTACAATATGAATGGATTAGAAGTTAAGGTGAAAAATCCAGACTGCCTAGTAAATATTGAAATTAGAGAAAATGCATATATTTATACAACTAAAGATAAAATTAAAGGTGTTGGAGGGCTTCCATACGGAATTAATGGAAGTACTATGCTTATGTTATCAGGTGGTATAGATTCACCAGTTGCTGGTTATTTAATGGCTAGAAGAGGTGTTGAATTACATTGCGTATATTATCATAGTCATCCATATACTTCTGAAAGAGCAAAGGATAAGGTTAAAGATTTAGCTAAGATACTATCAAATTATACTGAAAGAGTTAATTTACATATAGTACCTTTTACAGAAATACAAATGGCTATTATAAATGGTTGTAGAGAAGATGAATTAACTATAATCATGAGAAGATTTATGATGAGAGTTGCATGTTCATTAGCTGAAAAATATGGAATTCAATCAGTAGCTACAGGAGAAAGTATAGGGCAAGTTGCTAGCCAAACTATGGAAGGGCTAATAGTAAGTAATGATTGTGCTGATAGACCAGTATTCAGACCATTAATAGCTATGGATAAAACTGATATTATGGACATAGCAAGAGAAATAGATACTTATGAAACTTCAATATTACCATATGAAGACTGTTGTACAATATTTGTTCCAAAGCATCCTAAGACTAAGCCAAGATTAGAATTAATAAGAAAATCAGAAGAAACTTTAAATATAGAAGAATTAGTTAAAAAGGCAATTGATGAAACTGAACTTGTAGTATTTAACTAAAAAAATAACTGTCTCATAAATATGAGGCAGTTATTTTTTCTATTTAAATAAAATTTATATCTTATCTTGTTCTCATTCTTGTTGCTTGTTGTCTAGCTTTCTTTAATTGACTATGATCGAAGGGTTGTAAGTCTTTCTTAGTAGTTAAATTAGCTATATTTGAAATAGTAATTACTTCTGAATCAGCTTTTCCTTTTTCACCTTCAACTCCCATAATTATAACCTTATGACCTTGTTTAACATCAATAAAAGTAGGCTTTTTAAACCATTTTCTAACTTTATATTGAGTTTTAACTACACCTTTTCCCATATCTGGCTTAATTAAAATATGAGCAGTTAGCTTTCTTATAATTCCTAGTATGTTCTTTTCTTCGATTTTCACAGAAAGTACAGTACCTGCTGTGCTTGTCATTCTATCACCGTATTTTTCCATGTATGCATCTGTGAAATATTTACTCATTTTATCTTTGAAACCCATAATTAAAACTCCTTCTATTTAAGAAATATTGTTAAATAAACAATTATAATATCAAGCCCATTATAACATAATTAGTAAATTAGTAAAACAAAAAAATTAATTAATATTATTTAATTTCATTTTTATAAATGGTGTTAAATATTTTAATATGGAGTTCTTCATCTAAAATTATTCTATTAAGAATAGCAATTATGCTTTCGTTTTCAATAATATTAGTAATTTTTCTATATTCTTTAATTAATTCTCTTTCAGAATTTATATTATTTATGAGCATATTTTTTAATGATGTATCTGTATTTATATATTTAGAAGTCCAATAAAAATATTTATTTTTCTTTTCTAAAGCAAAGGAAGGCTCATCTCCTAAAGCAATAATTATATCACCAAGGATATCTAAATGTTCTTTTTCAACCTTTGAAATTTTTTTAAATATTTCTTTTAAGTGAGGTTCCATTAAAAAATATTGATAGTTATATTGATTTATTAAAGTTAATTCTGAATATATTCCACAATAACATTTTTTTATTAATTTTGAATAGTATAAATTTTTTTCTTTAATATCAATTTCAGGATAGGGTAGCATTATAGAACAACTTTCTTTAAAATCTATATAATCTCTTTTCAATATATCATCTCCATTAAATAATAAGTATTATATTATATGAAAGAAGACTATATAGTGATATAATTTGTTACATCACATTTGATTTAGAAAGGAAGACAAAAATGAAAATAATATTTAACGAAATAACAAAATCAGCTTTATTAGAAGTATTAGAAAAAAGCACAAATAATAGCATAAGAATAAAAGTAGTTGCAGTTGGGTGTGGAAAACCAGCCTATGACATTTATGCAGATTATGTTTCAGAAGATGATATTGAACTTATAATAAATGAAGTGAATTTTGTAATTGCAAAGAAAGACGAAAAAATTTGTGATGGAATCGAAATAAAATATGATAAAGATGTATATAATAAAGGATTTTATATAAGAAGCTTATAAAGATAAGCAATATAAATAAAATAAGGAATCATGTGAGAAAATTATAAAATAGATAGAAAATAATTTGGAGCTGTGGTGCGCACAGCTCCTTTTCATAATATTAAGAGGATACTAATTATCGTATCCTCTTATATTTTTGACATATTTACTTTAGATTATTCAATAAAAATTTATTTTAGTGAAACAATAGCTTTATTAAACATATTATGTATTATCTATACAATTAGATAAAAGGAGAAGATACAAATGAAAATATGTTTAAAAAGAGTAAATAATATGTCTTCCTGTAAAGAATTTAATTTAATTATTTGTGCAGATGGATGTATAGGAAGAAGAATTAGAAGAAATTTACCAAAGTGTATATGCGGTGATGGAATAAAAATAAATATAATAGTCACTGGATGTGATGGTATTTTAGAAGCACCAGCATTACCATGCAACAATTTAATTGCTATTTCAAGCCCTATTAGAGTTATAAGAAGAAATCCATGTTGTAAAAATGAGTCTGAATATTGCTGTGATGGACTTGATAATGAGAGATCTATTTTTAATATGGAAAGTTTTGAAGATAGTTGTAATAGTGATAAGAATTTTTTATCAGAAAGATTTGAAACACAAGAGTTTGCAATAATCATTAGGTCATTTGATCCAAGGATATCACAATTTTTATGTGAATTTCCTCAAATGTTTATAAATGATTGTGACAACACTATAAAATTAATAATTATCTTCGATAAAAATGGTAGCGTATTTACACCACAATGTATAAATAATTGCGGAGGAAATTGCGGATTTGGAGGAGGCTGTGGAGGCGGCTGTGGCTTTGGAGGCGGCTGCGGCTGCGGATTAGGATTCGGTGGTAATTGTGGCTGTGGATTCGGCGGAGGCTGTGGTTGTGGCTGTGGCTTTGGAGGTGGCTTATTTGGTTTAGCCGCACTTGCTTTATTATTCTGTTGTTAGATACAAACTACAAAGGATAAATTTTATTGCCAAGATAAGATCTTCTTACCTTGGCTAATTTATTTATATTTTTTTATGTTTTTATTTTGATATGAAAATGACACAATATTTATAGTATAATAATATTGGGGAAATAAAATGCTTAAGTAAAGTGAGGGAGTATTAACATGGAGAAACTTCTGGAAGACAGAATTTATAAGACCATTAACAACTACAGGAATGCTAAGATAAATTTGAGAAATGATGGAGATTTAATTAATCATTTTGCATCGTTAATTTTTGCTCATTATGAAAAGGAAATACCTTTTGATAAAGTAAAAGAAATTAGAAAATATATAAAGGCATCATCTTCTAGGGTATCATCTTTTAGAGGAGATATACTTTATATTTTATCCTTATTAATAGCATTAGAAGATGGAAATGAAAAAGAGTTAATTACTGATATATATGAAGTTGAAGAAATATTAAAGGAACAAGGGTTTAATGAATGTGATTATTTAGTTTTAACTTCCTTTGTTTTAGCTAAGTATGGAACAAAGAAAGATAAACATAGTGTTGCAGAAAAGATGAAGTCTGTATTTATCTTACTAAAAGAGAAATACTATAATATAACTGGGGAAGATGATTATTTAGTATGTGCGTTATGGGCTTTAAATGATATTGATATTAAAACAATAGATGAATTTATAGAAACCATTTATAATTATATGACGAATTTAAATATAAAGTCTAAAAATGGAATACAAAGCTTAACAAATGCAATAATGCTAAATGGTTCTTCAGGACATATGTATAAAACTATTGAATTTATATTACAACTAGAAAAGAAGGATATAAAAATTGCCCAACAATTCTTACCTCTTTTAGGAGTATTATCTAATAGGGATGTTAGAAAAACTATCAATTTAATAGATGGAGTAATTAATACTCTATGTGAGGAAGAAAGTGAATATGAATACTATATGGATAAAGGTTTTAGGACTATTATAGCTATTACAATAATATCTTTTACTACAATAAATGAAGAAAGAAATTATATAGACGAATTGTTAGCACAAGGAGTATATAGTTTAATAAAATCTAAAAATAAAGGAATGTTTGAAGCAGCATTAGCCTAAGGGAGTTATAATGAATAGGTTGATATTACATGTAGATATGGATGCTTTCTTTGCATCAGTAGAGCAACTTGATAATAAAAGTCTTAAAGGAAAGCCAGTAATAGTTGGTGGAGTAAGTGAAAGAGGCGTTGTATCAACATGTTCATATGAAGCAAGAAAATATGGGATACATTCTGCAATGCCTATTTTTATTGCAAGAAAATTATGCCCACATGGTGTATATTTAAGAACTAGGATGTATAGATATAAGGAAGTTTCTAAGCAAGTATTTAATATATTAAAAGATGTAACTGATATTATAGAGCCACTATCTATTGATGAAGCTTATTTAGATATTACTAGTAGTAGGTTTAAATCGGGTATTGAAGCAGCTAATTATATAAAAAGTAGAGTTTTAAGAGAAATTGGACTTACAATTTCAATAGGAATTTCTTATAACAAATTTTTAGCAAAATTAGCTTCTGATTGGAATAAACCTAATGGTATAAAGGTAATAACAAAGGATATGGTTCCAAATATTCTTTTGCCTTTTCCAGTCTCTAAAATTTATGGGTTAGGAAAAAAATCAGTTGAAAAGTTGAATAATATGGGTATTTTTACAGTTAAAGACCTTTATGATATGCCAAAGGAATTCTATATTGAATACTTAGGTAAATATGGTTTAGAAATCTATGATAGAATAAGAGGAATAGATAATAGAGAAGTAGAAGCACAAAGGGATAGAAAATCCTATGGTAGAGAACGAACTCTAAAAATAGATACAAAAGAAAAAGAAGATTTATTAGAATATTTATATGATTTTTCAAAGGAAATAAGTAATCAATTAATAAGACAAAATCTTGAAGGTAAAACTATAACAGTAAAATATAAAACAGAAGATTTCCAAAGTCATACAAGAAGTAAAACCTTAAATTTTTATACAAATAATTTTGAAGAAATATATAAGGTTTGCGAGGAAATACTAAATAATGAAAAAATAAATGAATATATTAGATTAATAGGAGTAACAGTATCATCATTTAAGGAAAATACTGTAGAACAGTTAACTTTATTCTAAAATTACTTTAATTATTATTAATTTTACTATATAATGAGATTGTTTGGTACACAATTATCTATAGAGGAGGATATCTTTTATGAACAAGAAAGATTTAGCAAGAATGATTGATCATACTATCTTAAAAGCTGAAGCTACTGAAAAAGAAATTGAAATTTTATGTAAAGAAGCTTTAGAATATAATTTTGCATCAGTATGTGTTAATCCATCAATGGTGGAGAAAGCAGCTGGATTATTAAAAGGTAGTGATGTAAAGGTTTGTACTGTAATAGGATTTCCTTTAGGAGCAACTACAACTGAAGTTAAGGCTTTTGAAACAGAAGATGTTATTAAAAAAGGTGCTACTGAAGTTGATATGGTTATCAATGTTGGAAAGCTTAAAGATGGAAATTTAGAATATGTTAAGAAGGATATAGAAGCTGTTGTTAATGCTGCTAAGGGAAAAGCTTTAACAAAGGTTATTATAGAAACTTGTCTTCTAACTGATGAAGAAAAAGTAACAGCTTGTAAATTATCTAAAGAAGCAGGAGCAGATTTTGTTAAGACATCAACAGGATTTAGTACAGGTGGAGCTACTGCAAGTGATATTAAATTAATGAGAGAAACAGTAGGTCCAGAACTTGGTGTTAAAGCTTCTGGTGGAGTAAGAAGTTTAGAAGATGCAATGGCTATGATTGAAAATGGAGCAACTAGAATAGGTGCTTCTGCATCAATTGCAATTTGTGAAGGAACAAAATCAAATTCTACTTATTAATTAAATAAAAGGCTATAGCAGAACATAAAATTAATAATGAAAATGTAGAATTAATTAATAAATATATTTTTGATTATACATTTAAAATTTAAAAGAAGAGGCTGCTTTTACAGCCTCTTCTTTAATATTACATATATCGAAGTAAATTATTTTATTCATTGAACTAAAGATAAAGGAGACAAAATGAATTATATAATATTAATAATAGGCTTTATTTTACTTATAAAGGGAGCAGACATATTTGTTGATGGTGCTTCTGATATTGCAAAAGAGTTCGGAATTCCATCTATAATAGTTGGATTAACTATTGTTTCCCTTGGAACTAGTGCACCAGAGCTTGCAGTAAGCTTAATCTCATCCCTTCAAGGTAGTAATGGAATTACTATTGGTAATGTACTAGGTTCTAATATATTTAATACATTGATGGTACTTGGATTAACATCAATCATAATGCCCATAGTAATAAAAAAAACAACTGTTTTTAAAGATTATATAGTAAATATATTAGTAACTATTTCCTTATTGGTTTTAACCTTTGGGAGAACATTATTTAATAGAGAGCCGGGTTTAAGCAGAATTTCTGGGATAATATTGCTTATAGGATGTATAGCATTTACTATTTATTTAATTAAAGTCTCTAAAGATGAAAGTGTAGATAGTGAAAAAGATGAAAAAATAAAATTTATTCCGTCTATTTTAAAAATTTTATTTGGAATTATAGGAATAATTTTAGGCGGGAATTTAGTAGTAAATTCGGCTTCCAATATAGCATATTCCTTTGGATTAAGTGATAAATTAGTAGGATTAACTATAGTTTCTATAGGAACATCTCTTCCAGAATTGGTAACTTCTATGATAGCTGCAACAAAGGGAGAAAATGATATAGCAATAGGTAATGTTCTTGGATCAAATATATTTAATATATTATTAATATTAGGAGTTTCTTCAAGTATTTCACCTATTATAATTTCTAGAGCGTTATTTGTAGATATTGTTTTCTTAATAGGAATATCTATATTACTTGGTATTTTTATGTTTAAAGGAAAGGCTGAAAAATTATATATAGGTAGAAGCAAAGGTTTAACCTTAGTTTTAATATATATAAGCTATATTATTTATATAATTTTTAGAAATTAGTTTGGAAATTAAAAGATTTCATTAATTATTAATCCATATATTCAACATTTTTTATAACATTAAAACTTTTAAAAAACAAATAATAATAGTGTAAGTTGTAGGAGGTGTTTGAAATGAGTAAATGTGGATGCGAAAATAAAAATAAGAAAAATGAAGGTAAAAAATATGATTCTGGCTGTAGTTGTCACCACGGTGCTGAAAAAACTGCTACCAATAATCAATGGGGAAAATAATGGTCAATTAACTTTTTAAAATTTATAAAGCAAAAAAAGTAACTGGATAGTTTTATCCAGTTACTTTTTTATGTATAATATTTTTTTCGAAATGTATTTACAAACATTATATTATATTGTAATATATACTCTATCATACAGTAAAAGTTATTCAGGGGAGAAAAGCATGGAAAATATAAAAAATATTACACCGAGAAAAGGATCTTTTTTAAAATATTTAGGATGGCTAGTGACAGCTTATATTTTAGTTGGAATATTTTTAGTCATTAATAATAGCTTAATATTAGACTTAACATTAAGCTCATCTTATATTGTAGGAGTATTTGTTTTAGTAACAGCAGTATATGCTTTTTTAACATTTAATAAAAAATATGGATTAGTAGCATTACTAGTAGCTGGAGCATATATTATTTATTTAATAGCATTTAGTCCTATATTTAATTATAAAGCTCATAGAGAATTAATTGGAAATGTTCAAGGCGTTGAATTTAGTAATGAAATTCAGCATATAGATTTAAAGCAATTACCTATTATAGATAAAGAAGTTGCATATAAATTAGCAGATAAGAAATTAGGGGAGATACCTAGTTTAGGTAGTCAGGTAACTATTGGAGATTTAACATTACAAAGTATAAAAGGACAACTTTATTATGTTGCACCTTTAGAACATTCATCATTATTTAAGTGGTTTACCAATAGAAAAGGAACAACAGGATACATAAAGGTAAGTGCTACAAATGAAAGTGATGTTCAGTTAGTTACAGAAGTAAATGGAAAAGATATTAAGATAAAATATTTAGATTCAGCTTATCTTTTTAGTAATTTAAGAAGAGCAGCTTATTTTAGAGATATGAAAGCTGGTCATACTGATTTTACCTTTGAACTAGATGATGAAGGAAATCCATATTGGATTATTACAAGGTATGATAATGCTATTGGAATAACAGAAGAAAAGGCTATAGGAGTGTTAGTATTAAATGCTGAAACTGGTGATTCTGAAATTTATGATATAGAAGATGCACCAAGCTGGATAGATAGAATACAACCTAAAAAATATATAAGAAATTATATAGACAAATGGGGAGAGCTTGTTCATGGAATATTTAATTTCAGTGATAAGGATAAATTAACCTCTACAGATGGAATGAATTTAATTTTTAATAACAATGAATGTTATTATTATACTGGAGTAACATCAGTAGGAAATGATGAAGGTTTAGTAGGCTTTATGTTAACAAATACAAGAACTGGGGAAACAAGCTTATATAAAACATCAGGTGCAACAGAAACAGCTAGTATGAAATCAGCAGAAGGTAAGGTTCAACAATATGGATATAAAGCAACTTTACCATATTTAATAAATATACAAAATGAACCAACATATTTTATGACCTTAAAGGACTCTAATGGACTAGTTAAACAATATGCTATGGTAAATGTTAAAAATTACAATATAGTTGGAGTTGGAGATACATTACAATCAACTTTAAATAAATATTTAGAGGGATTAACTAATACTAATATTTCTCTTGAAGGTAGTAACAGTGAAGAAATATTAGAAGGAGAAATTGAGAGAATTGGATTAGTGGTTAAAGATGGAACTAGTATATATGATATAAAAATAAAAGGAAATAATAATATATTTTCAGTTTCAACGGAAACATCTAGAGAAGTAGCATTAAGCTCTATAGGTGATAAAATTAAGATAAAATATATAAAAGTTGGAGATGGAAAATATATATTAACAAATTCCTTTGAAAACTTAAGTATAAATAATAAATAGTAGAGCCTTTTAGGATTAAAAAATAATGAGGAAATATCTATTGTGCAATAGTATATTTCCTCATTATTTTTTTGGAATAAATCTATTATATAAATCATAAAATGTGTAGAACATAATAAGATTTATATAGAGGTGAAAAATGAAAACAAAAATAGATATTTTTTCAGGATTTTTAGGAGCGGGAAAAACATTTCTTATTAAAAAACTTATTAATGAGGGTGCCTATAATGAAAATATTGCTATTATAGAAAATGAATTTGGAGAAGTAAGTATAGATGCATTGATTTTAAGAGATTCTAACATAAAAGTTAAGGAGATAAATTCAGGATGTATTTGCTGTGAAGTTACTGGAGATTTTAAGGAAGCTATTTTAGAAGTTATTAATAAATATAATCCATCAAGAATAATTATAGAGCCATCTGGAGTTGCAAAGCTTACAGATATAATTAAAATTTTTAAAGAATCAAAGCTAAGAGATAAAGTAGAAATAGATAATATAATTACTGTTATAGATCCTGAAAAATTTGATATGTATTTTAAAAATTTTAAGGATTTCTATGAAGATCAAATTTTAAATACAAAAAAAATAGTTTTAAGTAGAACTCAAAATATAAAAAGTAATGATTTAGATAATATAATTACAAAAATTAAAAGGGTTAATAAAAGGGCAGTAATAATAAGTTATGACTGGCAAAAAATAAAAGGAATTGATATTTTAGATAAGATAGAATTTAATTCTTTAAATATAAATGAATATAAAGGCATAAAGCCAAGGTTAAAAACTATAGAAACTTCTAAAGCTAAGGATGTTTTTGAAAGCTTTGCAATTTATCCAAGTTGTAATTATTCAAAGCTAGAATTAATATCAAAGTTTAAGTTTATTTCTAGTTCTAGGAGCTTTGGAGATGTAATAAGGGCAAAGGGAATAATTAGGTTAAAGGATGATACTTTTGGTCAATTTGATTTTGTAAAGGATGAGTTTGAAATTAGAAAAATAAATAACAGCATCTCTAGTGTTATTTCATTTATAGGTGTAAATCTAAATAAAAAAGAAATAGAAAAGCTATTTCTTTGAGGTAATAAATGAAGGCTAAACTTGAAATTGTAAGTGGTTTTTTAGGCTCAGGAAAAACATCCTTTATTAATGCTTATCTAAATACTGAAATTTGCTTAGAAAAAGATATATTAATAATTCTCTTAGAAGAAGGCATTAAAGGTATTAATAGTAATTCAAAAAAAATACAAGTTATATACTTAGAAAAAATAGAGTATTTAAAAGATCTATTACTTAAAGAAATAGCAAAAAAACAATATTCTAGAGTAATAGTAGAATTTAATGGAACAATGAATTTAAGTATAATAGGTAAAGTTTTTGAAGATAAAGAAATAAGAAAGAAGCTTAATTTCTATGGAAATTATTATATTGGTAACAGCAAAAATTTAAAGGTTTATCTTAAAAATTTGGGAGAAATTATAATACCTTTTATTCAATCTAGCAAACTTATTATTTTAAATAATTTATCAGTAATACCTTCAAAGGAACAAAAAGAATTAATTAAGTATATTGGAGAGATAAATAAAACTGCACCTATATTATTTTCAAAATCCTTAGATACTTTAGAAGAGGAAGTAATATCATCTAAATATTTTAAAGAAGGAGCTTCAATAAAAAAAATAAAATCTATGATTTATAAAAGGGAGGTAGTGAAATGATAAAATGGGCCAATGTATTTATAAGTATGATATTAGAAGCACTACCTTTTATATTGATTGGATCTATAGCTTCTTCTGTTATTCAAATATATGTATCTGAAGATATAGTAAAAAGAATTCTTCCTAAAAGTAGAATTATATCAATAATTTTTGCAGCTTTTATGGGACTTTTTATTCCAATTTGCGAATGTGCTATAGTTCCTATAACTAGAAGCTTAATGAAAAAAGGTATTCCTATTGCAGTTGCTGTTGTTTTTATGCTTACGGTTCCAATAGTGAATCCAGTGGTTATAGCTTCAACTTTTTATGCTTTTAAGGATATAAATATAGTATTAATAAGAGTATTTGGTGGAATTACTTGTGCCATAATAATAGGACTATTAGTTGAAATATTTACTAATAGAAATGAACAAGTTATTAAAAGTACAAGTGAATATGAAAATATATGTGATTGTGGATGTGAAACAATAGATTATTTTTATAATAAATCGAAGCTTAGATTATGTTTAGAGCATGCTAATAAAGAATTTTTAAATATATTAAGATACTACATATTTGGATCATTTTTATCTAGTTTGTTTGTTGTAATAGTTAAGGAAGATTTTATAGAACAATACTCAAAAGGTATAATCTTACCTATAGTTATAATGATGCTATTAGCCTTTTTACTATCCTTATGTTCAGAAGCCGATGCTTTTATAGCTAAGGGGTTTTTAGAATATTTTGGAATTCCTGCTGTATCAGCCTTTTTAGTATTAGGACCTATGTTAGATTTGAAAAACGCTATTATTATATCATCATATTTTAAAAAGTCCTTTACAGTAAAAATAATTACTCTAATAGTATTAATTGTACTAGCTTTCTCAATAAGCTTAAGTTTTATATTTTAGGAGGTTAGTATGAGAAGATTTAATGTAGAAGAATTTATTTGGTTACTGATATTAATTTTATTAACAACTTATATAGGTTATTTAATGTTATCTGGAGAAGTTTACAATTATTTAAGCGTAAAAACTGCAAAAAATTTATATATAGTTATTGTTATTTTACCTATACTTATTATTGTTCAAGCTATGAAGGTAGTAAGCTTTAATTCAAGAGTAGATACTTCATTAAAATTTATGCCAATAATATTTACTCTAATTATAGGTGTTTTACTCTTATTAAGAGGGTATATGTATAAGGACAGTAATAACAACTTAACAAGTTTTAATAATATATTTGCTAAAGATGCTATAGAAATTAATCATGAAACTCATCATATTTTAGAAGATTTAGAAGGTGATGGAGAAGAATACTTAAATAAATATATTATTTTTACAGGCTTTGTTTATAAGTATGAAGGAGAAAAATTTATTTTAGGTAGAGAGGAAATGAATTGCTGTGCAGCAGATTCATATATTATAGGAGTTAAAACCTTGGCAAAAGATAAATTTAAAGAGGGGCAGTGGATAAAGGTATTAGGTAAAATATCCTTTGATGGTGAATACTACTTAGAAGTAGATGAATATATAAAAATTAATCCACCAAGTAATATATATTTTTAATTTTTCTATGGAAATTAAAAAGGTTAACCTTTAAATAATTATTACATTTTATAGAGAAAGAGATAAATATTATATCATAGCTACTTAGAGTGACTATTAAGTAGCGAAGAATATAATATTTATCTCTTATTTAAATTAGGCTCAACATGAATAATTAAATCTACTTTTTTATTAAGCTTAGTATTTAATGTACTTTCAATTTCATGGACAAGAGTATGGGCTTCATCCACATTTAAATTTGAATCTACTTTTATATGCATATCTAAAAAAATATAATCATCATAACCTCTAGATCTTATATTATGAACATCTTCAATAGCTTTAAATTCTTTAAGAATATTAGTTATTATCTCCTCTTCTATCATAACTTTATCTGTTAATGATGAAATATTATCTTTTATTATTTCATAGGCTGCATGTAAAATGAAAAATGATACTATAAATGAGGCTAATACGTCTATTATTGTTGGAAGGCCAAGTTTTACTGTAATAAGTGCAATTAATACTCCTATAGAAACAAAAATATCACTCTTAGTATGAAGGGAATCTGCTATTAAAAGATTACTATTAAGTTTATGACCTTGATTATTTTCATATATTGCAACAAATATATTAATCACTAAGGTTATTAATATTATGATTAAACTTTCAATGGTAATATTCATAACAGATGGAACAAATAACTTGATTATTGAAGTTTTAATAACATTGAAACCTAATATAAGTAACATTAATCCAATAATAATGCTTGCTATAGTTTCAAATTTTTTATGTCCATAAGGATGCTCTGTATCTTTAGGCTTTGAAGCTAGGGTAATTCCTATGATTCCTACTATATTTGAAGCACTATCAGAAATAGAATGGAATCCGTCAGCCATAACACTAGAGCTATTAATTGCAAAGCCCACTATGATTTTAGAAATTGCAACAAATAAATTAGCTAATAAAAGAATTGCTAGGATTTTTTTTACTTTTATATAGTTACTTTCGATTTCAATTCCTCCTTTTAAATACTACATTTTATAATATTCTAAGTAGTCTTAAAAGTTGCTATATAGATTTATAGGTATTTATGAAATTCAATTGGATAAACTAATGATGAAATTTATTAAAGGCTGGTGTTTAGTTTTGACAATAATGAATTTTACTTTATTTAATTTTATACTTTATTCTGCAGTAGGTTTCTTTATTGAAGGAGTTTATAGCTATATTATTAATGGGACCTTTAAAAAAGAAGGGTTTTTAAAGGGACCTTATAAGCCAATGTATGGAATAGCTTTTACTATTTTAGTGTTATTAGATTATTATTATAACTTAAGTATTTTAACTAGAGTTATAGTATATTTAATTGTACCAACCTCTATAGAATTTATTAGTGGTTATTTGCTTTTAAAAATATTTAATGAAAGATATTGGGACTATTCAGATTTGAAATTTAATTTTATGGGTTTAATAACTTTGAAATTTACAATTTATTGGGCTGTTCTTTGCTATATTGGCATAAGATTTTTTCAGCCAACTATTAATAATTTTTATGTAAGTTTAGAAAATTTATTTAGAGTATCTAATATTATAATATTATTAATTATGATTATAGATTTTATTTATACTATAAGTCTTAAGATTAATATTAAAAAAACAAGGTTGCTTAATTCATAGTAATTTTATATGATATAGTTAAGAAATTAATTTATAAAAGGAGAATACTATGTCATTTGAATTATTAGATACAAAAGAAACAAAAGCTAATGATGGGAGAAGCTGCATAATATTATGTAATTTTGACTTAAAAGAAGTTAAAACTTTAAGTAATTTAGCAGCTATGCTTGGAATAAGAGATAAGGTTGTAATAAGTTATAAGAATGGAAATACTTTAGTGAAAGATGTTATAAATGGAAACATATTAAATGATGCTGAAGATGGAATAAAAAATAAAGCAATAATTTTTAATAATATTCCAGGGGCTAAAATTGGATTACTTATAAATAATCTAAAGAAGTTTAGACTTAATAATGTTTTAAAGGCTGCAGTTACAGAAACATCTAAGGAGTGGACAGTAGATGTCTTACTAAAGAATTTAGTAGCTGAAAAGATGGCAATGCAATCAGGTAAAGAATACGAACATGAAGAATAAATGTAAAATTAAAAATGTAGAATGTAAAATAAAGGAATAAACTCCTTTAGGAGTTTATAAAAAGATATATTTTTAGTAATTTGGAACAAATTACTTCAATAATTCTACATTTTACATTCTACATTATACATTAGGGGCTACTAATAGTAGCCCCTATATTTCATTCATAACAGCTACAGCTAATAATCTAGGACCAGAATGTATTCCAACAGCAGGAGTAATTGTTCCTTTATAAATAAATGTAGTGTTTTTATGTTTTTGTAGAAGTTCTTTAAGCTTTTCTGCTTCTTCATGCATGGTACCAGTCATTATAATTACTTTACTTTTTCCTTTATCTAATATTTCTGAAGCTAAAGAAGTAAGTTTATTAAAGGCTTGTTTTGATCCCCTTACCTTAGTATAGGTTGTATAAGCTCCATTTTCATCCATAGTGATTATAGGCTTTAAATTTAACATTTCACCAATTCCGCCAGATACCTTTCCAATTCTTCCGCCCTTTATTAAGTATTCTAATGTATCTACTGTAAAGTACATCCATAAATTTTCTCTTAATTTCGGAATCTTATTACAAATGTATTCAAAGCTTTTATTGGCTTCAATCATTTTACCAACTTCTATTACAATTAAGCCTACAGCCATAGATAATATTTTTGTATCAAAAATAAATGTATCAATACTTTTGTAATTCTCACTTGCAAGCCTGAAGCTGTTTATAGTTCCAGATAAACCAGAAGAAACAGGTAAAACAATTGCATGAGTATAGCCTTCTCTAATTAATTCATCATATAAAATAGAAACATCATCAACGGAAGGCATTGAAGTAGTAGGCAGTTCCTTAGGCAATTTAGAATAAACCTCTTCAGGAGTAATAGTAACTCCATCAATATACTCTTTAGTTTTGTATAATATTTTTAAAGAAACAATTTTAACATTGTATTTCTCTACATATTCTTTAGGTAATCCACAAGTACTATCTGTAATTAAAGCAATTTTACTCATAATAACATTCCTTTCTTTTTAAATATATTAATAAGATATCATAAAATACATATAAAGACAATATATAGTTTCCAAAACTATATGATATTTCATTTGTATAATAGTATCAAAAAAGTACCTTATTCAATTAATTTGAATATTGTGATATATTAATAAAAAAGGAAAGGAGTGGTTTAGTGAATTATTTTATACTTTTCTTAGAAGGTATAATCACCTTTATTTCACCTTGTATTTTACCTATGATACCTATATATATATCTTATTTCATGGGAGGAAATGATAATAAAAATAATAACAAAGCTTTACTTAATTCTATAGGTTTTGTTATTGGGTTTTCAGTAATATTTACAATTTTAGGTGCAGCAGCTGGAACCTTTGGAGTTTTTATACAAAAGTATATGAAACTATTTAATATAATAGCAGGTATATTATTAATAGTTTTTGGATTAAATTACATTGGTATATTCAAAATTGCTTTTTTAGAAAAGAGTCTTAAATTAAAGAATAAAACAAATTTAAATAAATTAAATTTAATCTCATCTATATTATTTGGTATGATATTTGCAATAGGATGGACTCCTTGTGTAGGAACTTTTCTAGGGGCTGCTTTAATGATTGCAGCTAATTCACAAGATACCTTAAAAGGGATTTTCATGCTTTTATCTTATAGCTTAGGCCTTGGTATACCATTTATAATTTCAGCTCTATTAATTGAGAATCTTAAAGGCGTTTTTAAATTTATTAAAAGAAATTATAAGATTATAAATACTGTGTCAGGAATATTACTTATAGTAATAGGATTAATGATGATGACTGGTTATTTAAACTTATTATTATCTTGGTTAACATTTAATTAGGAGGTTAAATTTATGAAAGATAAAATGAAAATAGTAGTGTTAATAGTTTCTTTAATATTATTAATAGTTATTGTAAAATTTGGATATGGATACTTATCTGGTGCATATATGCCTAATGATGGTGATTCCTTACAAACAGAAATAAAAGAAGCGAAAGATTTCACTGTATATGATGAAGATGGGAATATAGTTAAATTATCTGATTTTAAGGATAAAAAGCCAGTAGTAGTTAATATCTGGGCTAGTTGGTGTGGACCTTGTCAAGAAGAAATGCCATATTTTGAAGAAGCAATAAAGGAATATGGAGATGATGTAGAAATACTAATGGTTAATTTAACTGATGGAAAAAGAGAGACAAAAGAAAGGGCATTAAAGTTTTTAGAGGATAATAATTTAGAGATGAAGGTTGTATTTGATAAAGAGCTTAGTGCTGCCAATACTTATAATATTATGGGTATTCCTAGAACTATTTTTATAAATAAAGCTGGGGAAATTACTTATGATAGAGAAGGCTTAATAGATAAGAATACACTTTTTGACAATATTAAAAAGATAATAAAATAATTAAATTAAGAGAGGTTGAGGCTACTATTATAGCTTCTCTCTCTATTTTTATAGTAAAATATTTATATAGCAATAAATTAGTGGGGTGAGAGAATGGATAGCAAAAAAGTTCTTAGTTTAATAAAAAGAGAAGAAGGCGTAAAATTAGATTTTAAATTAAAGCTATCCTTAGAGCAGGAGAGTAGCAAAAAGGAGTTAGCAAAGGATGTTTGCGCAATAGCAAATTCAAGGGGGGGAAGAGGTTACATAATAATAGGAATTGAAGATAAGTCAAAAAGGATAGTGGGATTAGAAGATAATGAAGTTATTAATGAAGAGCAAGTTCAACAAATAATTACTTCAAGATGCGAGCCGCCAATTCCAATTTCTGTAGATAATTTATTGATAGAGAATAAAAAAGTTTCTGTTATAACAATATATGATGGAGAACAAAAACCATACCAAGTTAGAGAAAATGGAGCTTTTTATGTTAGAAGAGGTTCAACTACTGACACTATGAGAAAGCAAGAATTATTAGAATCCTTTGAAGAAAATTTAGATTTCTTTATAGAAACTTCTAGAATAGTAAAAAGTAATATAAGCTTTTTAGATGAATCGATATATAAAAATTATTTTAAAAATAAAGGTATTGAAATAAATGAAGAAAATAAAAAATTTTTACTTGAAACTTCAAGAATTATATCAAGGGATAAGGAAAGTGGAGAATTTTATTGTACCTTAGGAGGATTATTAATATTTTCAAATGTTAATAGTCTTTGGTTACCGCATAATATTATAAGAATTAATAATAAGCTAAATCCTGCTAAGGATGAAGTTATAATAGTTCAAGGTAATGTATTAAATATGATTGATAAAGCTATTAGAGAAGTTTTAGATATTTTACCAAAGGATTATCCTATAAATGCAATAGGTGAAGCAATAAATAATGCAGTACTATATAGAGATTATTCTGCCTTTGATAAGATCATAGATATTTATATAGGAAGCAAAGAAATTATTATAACAAGTCCAGGAGCCATAACTGGAAATAACAGATCAATTAACAACATAAACCAAAGCAAGAGGAATATGTGGCTATATGAAAAGTTAATTACAATAGATAATAATAAGCGATTTTTAAATAATGGCCAAGGTTTTTTAAGAATTAAAAAATCTTTTAATAATAGTCGAAAGGTTAAATTTATTAACTCTATTAAGGATGATTATTTTAAAGTGGTATTACCAGGAACAAAGTTTTCTGAGAAGTAAATATACTAGGTTTGTGATAAAGTCACAAACTTAGTATGTTTATTTCTTTATAATAATAAAGAGGTGATAATATTGAAAAAAATTTACGTTATATTGACTATATTTTTAAGCGTTTTTATAATTTCTGGTTGCGGTACAGCAGTAAAGGATACCAATGTAAATAATGATAAAGGTAGTGTTATTGAAATAACTGCCGAAGAAGCAAAAAAAGAAATGGATAAAGGAAATGTTATAATATTAGATGTTAGAACTAAAGAAGAATATGAAAATGGACATATAGAAAATAGTATACTAATTCCACTAGATGAAATAGAATCAGAAGCAGGAAATATACTTAAGGATAAAGAACAAAAAATACTAGTATATTGTAGAAGCGGGAATAGAAGTAGTACAGCAGCAAATTTATTAGCTAAAATGGGATATAATAACATATATGATTTTGGTGGCATAAAAGATTGGCCATATGAAATTGTTAAGTAATAATTAATTGGTTGAAAATCAATTATACTATGTTATAATAATTATTACTAAATAATAATACATAATTATATAAGTAAGGGAGTTTAGTTATGAATAGTAAAGTGGAATTAGTATTCGAAAATAATGAGTATGTGGTTAAAGTAAATAATTCAATTATAAATAAGGAAAATGATTTAGAAAAAGCATATGAACAATTTAAAAGTGTAATAAGTAATAATAAATCAGCTGAAGCAAAAGCTTGGGATGATATAGTTGAAAAATTTCAAGGCTTAGATAATAAGAATTTAGAAATAAATAATGAATATAGAACAATGACTTATGGGAATATGAAATATTTTTATAATATGGGGAAAGTATTTTATATGGCGAGTGGTCAAATGGTACCTTTAATTGGAGGTTATGGTTTATTTAAATTTACTTTGAATGAAGTTAGTAAAGGCGATTTAGAAAAAGCAAATGAATTTATAGAGTTTTGTAAAGAAGTAATGTTAACAGATGTAAATTATAGAGTTACTGATTCAAGTATAATTGTTTCCAGTGCAAGTTTTAACTATGGTTCAGCAGAATATAATTTCTCAAGTGGAAAAATCAATAAGGGAGCATCTATAACGAAAGGGACTTTTGAAGAGTTTAAGACTTATGTATTAGATATTATTAGAAAGAAATAAGGATAAGTTAAAAAGAATCATTTAAGATGGTTCTTTTTTTATTAATATTTATGCTTTATTATATAATGGTTAAGAAATCTAAGAAAAAAAGAGGTAAAAATGAGTTTAGAAAAGAAACTAACTAGATTAACTATTGGAATATTTATGACTGTTATAATGATAATTAGCATATTTTCATTAGCTATTATAAAGTCTAAAGTATCGGAAACAGTAGGAAAAAGCTTAATAGATATAGCTTTTGTTGTTTCTTCTAATCCTATGATACAAAAAGAACTAGCAGATGGCTCAGATCCAACCCATTATAAGGTACAAAACTTTACAGAAAGAGTAAGACTTAAAACAGGGTTATTATTTATAACAGTTATGAATAATGAAGGAATAAGATACTCACATCCAATTCCAGATAATATAGGTAGAAAATTTTTAGGAGGAGATGAAAAACTAGTATTGACTGAAGGGGAAACCTATGTTTCGGAAGGTGAAGGTCACTTAGGAAAATCTGTGAGAGGCTTTACACCGGTTTATAAAGATGGTGTACAAGTTGGAGCAGTAGCAGTAGGAGTTTTAAAGAGAGATATAAGAAGCGAAGTGGTAGAATTTTTTAATGGTTTAATACCTGTGTTTATGGGAGTTTTAATTATTATTATATTTTTAGCTAAGAAATTAGCAAAAAATATAAAATCAGATATTTATGGATTAGAACCAGAAGAAATAGCAAATGAGCTTAGGGAAAAGGAGTCTATTATTAATAACATTGAAGAAGGACTTATTGCTGTAAATAATTTAGGGGAAATAACTGTAATTAATAGTAAAGCTTATGAAATATTAAAGCTCCATTCTAATAAAATTATTGATGATAAGATAAAGAGCTTGTTAAATGAAGTTATGTATAGAAGAAGTAGAATTTTCAATGAAGAAATTAGACTTAATAATAATGTGATAATTATGGCAAATTTTTACAGCATTATTGGTGAATATGGGAAAATAGTAGGAGCAATAGCTAGTTTTCAGGATTTCACAAAAGTTCATAATATGGCTGCAGAGTTAACTGGTGTAAAGGAATTAACTTGGAATTTAAGAGCTCAAAATCATGAGTTTATGAATAAATTACATACAATTGCTGGTTTAATTCAATTAGATGAAAGCGATAAGGCTTTAGAATATATTTTTGAAACAACCGAGAATAGAGGAGCAATAACTGATTCTTTGAAGAAGATAAGAGAAGCATCAATACAAGGTTTAATCTTTTCAAAATATAATAAAGCCGATGAACTTAAGATAAAGTTTGAAGTAGATGAAAACTCAAATTTAAAAGAAATACCTAAAAATATTGTGATACAAGATGTGTTGACTATTGTAGGAAACTTGTTAGAAAATTCTATAGAAGAATTGAAGGGAAGAGATGATGGATATATATACATAGGTATCTTCCAAGAGGAAAAAATAAACATTATAGTAAAAAATAATGGAAATAAAATTGATGATAAACTAAAAGAAAAAATATTTTTAAGGGGATTTAGCACAAAAGGAAGTTTTAGAGGATTAGGATTGTATAATGTGAATAGTATAATAAATTCATTAAATGGAGATTTGAAATTAACATCAGATGAATTGACAATATGGGAGGTAAAGATTTAATGAATATAATTAATGTTTTTATTGTGGAAGATGACCCAATGGTTAAAGAAATTAACAAAAGATTTTTAGAAAAAATAGGTAGTTTTAAGGTGATAGATGATGCCAGTTCTATAAAAGAAGCTAAAATTAAATTAAGAAAGTGTAAGGCTAATTTAGTATTATTAGATGTGTTTTTACCTGATGGTAAAGGCATAGAGTTGTTGAAATGGATTAGATTAGAAGAAATAAATTTAGATACAATATTAATTACAGCAGATAAGTGTAAAGCCTCTGTAGATGATGCTTTTAAATATGGAGCTATAGATTATTTAATAAAACCATTCAAATTTGAAAGGTTTAAAGAATCATTAATTAATTATAAGAATAGGTTTTTAGAGTTAAATAATGTTGAAGATATAAATCAAGAACATATAGATCAATATATAGTAAATATAAATGTAGAACAAGAAGAAAAAGAACTTTGTAAGGGATTAAATATAAAAACTTATAATAAGATAATAGAATTTATGAAATTAAAAAAAAATGATAAGTTAACAGCTGAAGAAATAGCTAATGGATGTGGACTTGCAAGAGTTACAGCAAGAAGATACTTAGAAAAAATGGTAGAAGAAAGCAAAGTTGAAATGTATCAGGAGTATGGGAAAATAGGAAGGCCAACTAATTATTATAAAGTAAAATAAAAAGACCAAAAAGACCAAAATAAACAATAAGACCACAATATTGATTGATTATTAATTAACAAATATACTAAAGCTGTAAAAAAACTAAAAAACAAGGGGAGAAATACTAAATGAAAAAGAAAGCTTTAGCATTAGTAATGTCAGCTTTAATTTTAGTTCCTACAGCATTAGTTGGGTGTGGTTCTAAGAAAGAAACTGCTGATATAGTTATTATAGGAGCAGGTGGAGCAGGACTATCAGCAGCTGTACAAGCTAAACAAGAAGGCGTAGAAAATGTAATTCTTTTAGAAAAAATGCCTATGGTAGGTGGTAACACTAATAGAGCTACTGGTGGGTTAAATGCAGCAGAAACAGAGCAACAAAAAAACAAGAACATAGAAGATTCTATAGAAACAATGTATAATGACACTATGAAGGGTGGATATAATAAAAATAACCCTGAATTAGTAGAAAAATTAACAAATGAAGCAAAGGATTCAGTAGCATGGTTAACTGAACTTGGAGCTGACCTTTCAGATGTAGGTAAGATGGCTGGATCAACAAATTACAGAACACATAGACCTACTGGTGGTGCAGCAGTAGGTGCTCACTTAGTTGATACTTTAAAGACAGCGGCTGAAAATGAAAAAGTAGATTTAAGACTTTGGAACGAAGCTAAGGAAATAATACTAGATAAAGATGGTAATGTTTCAGGAATAAAGGCAACTAATAAAGAAGGTAAAGAATATACTATTAACACAAAAGCAGTAGTTATAGCTGCTGGAGGATTCTCAGCTAATCAAGAAATGGTTGTTAGCTACAAAGAAGAATTAAAAGGATTTGCTACTACTAATCACAGCGGAGCTACTGGAGATGGAATAGTTTTAGCAGAAAAACTTGGAGCAGATTTAGTTGATATTGAAGAAATTCAAACTCATCCAACAGTTGTTCCAGAAAAAGCTGTAATGGTTACTGAAGCTGTAAGAGGAAATGGTGCTATCCTTATTAATAAAGATGGTAAGAGATTTACTAATGAATTATTAACTAGAGATGTAGTTTCCAAAGCAATATTAGAACAAAAGGATGGAGTTGCTTATCTTTTCTTTGATGAAGGATTAAGAAAGAGCTTAAAGGCTACTGAAGAATACTTCAATATGGGATTAGTAACAGAAGCAGATTCAGTAGAAGAATTAGCAGAAAAATTATCAATAGATAAAGATACTATGGTAGAAAGTATAAATAAATATAACGATGCAGTAGCAGCAAATAAAGATTCAGAGTTTAATAGAGAAGATCTTCCAAGACAATTAAATGAAGGTAAGGTGTATGCTATTCCTGTAACACCAGCAGTTCACCACACTATGGGTGGATTAAAAATTAATACTAATGCTGAAGTTGTTAATACAGATGGAAATATAATTCAAGGATTATTCGCTGCAGGAGAAGTTACTGGTGGAATCCATGGAGGAAATAGATTAGGTGGTAATGCTTTAGCTGATATAGTTACTTTTGGTAGAACAGCTGGAAAAAATGCAGCAGCATTCATAAAATAACTTAATTTATATGTAGGAGGAATAATCATGAAAAAGTTAATAGCAATTATAGGAGCTATTTCAATATCAGCTTCATTGTTAGTAGGCTGTGGTGGCGGAAAATATACTGATGGAACATACCAAGGAGAAGGACAAGGAGCATCAGGTGTAATTAAAGTAGAAGTAGTAGTTTCAAAAGGTAAGATTTCTGAAGTTAAACTTGTTGAGCATAATGAAACTAAAACATTAGTTGAAGGTGTTCAAGATAATTTAGTTCCAGAAATAATAGAAAAGCAAGGAACTGAGGGAGTTGAAGCAATATCAGGGGCAACAAACTCTTCAAAGGGAGTAATAGATGCTGTAAATAGTGCTTTAACAGCAGCAACAAAATAATATCAAAGGGTAAATATATAATAAGACAGGTAGTTTATAAAATAAACTATCTGTCTATTTTTTATGAGAAATTAATAAAATTGATAATGATTACTATAATATTTTCAATATAAAGACGGTTTAATTAATACAATGTAAAATTTTAGTAAAATATTGAAGGCGTTTTAGTATATATAATATAATATGTATATAATTATTATCGTGTATATAGGGAGTGTATATTTATGAATGATGGATATGAGAGCTTTGAGTCTGACTTTAATATTTTTAACAATAAAATGTCATTATTAATTGATTCCAGAAATAAAGAAGAAATAATAAAGGTTATTAAGGCAAAGCATTCTTCAGAAATTTATGATGAGGTGGATAAAGAACATAAAATGGACGACCTTATTATATGGAATGCAATTTATACAAGAGAAATAATAAGAAATGGAATTGCAAAGAAATATTTACATCCAATTTATAATAAATTTTATAGAAGAATTAAAGAGGCAAGTTCTATATATATAATGCAAGAAATAGAATTAGATATGATAAACGAATATATGGAATTACTAATTAATGATACAGAAATTACAGATAGTTTCACAGTTAATAAGCTTCTGCAAGCCCTTCATTTAAATATTGAAAATCACATATCCCTAGAAGAAATATGTAAAACTTTAAATATTTCAGTTGGGTATGCATCAACATGTTTTAAAAAATATAAAGGGATATCCATAATGAAATATTTAAGAGAAATAAAAATTGAAAGAGCCAAAATTTTATTATTAAGTACTGAAAAAAGTATCTTGGAAATAAGTATTTTGTTAGGATTTCATGATCAAAGCCACTTTACCAATACCTTTAAAAAGCTAGTAGGAGTTTCTCCACTTAAATATAGGAATAAAAATTATTCAATATAAGTGTAATTTTATTGATAAAGTGCTAAATAAATACTATAATTTAATATAAACAAATATAAGGGGGCAAAAACATGTCAGATAATTGGAGTTTAAAAGAACTTTATCCCTCATTTACATCTAAAGAATTTCTTGAAGATTTAGATAAGGTGGATAAAAATATTAATGAGTTAAAAGTTTTTTCAGAAAACTTAAATAAAGAAGAGGATACACTAAGAGTTTTAGAGGATATAATTAATAATCTTGAAAATATATATCTTCTTATTAGTAAGGTAGCTTCATTTGCTAGTTTAACTGTTAGTGCTGATTCAAAGAATGTTGAAGGAAGAAAGTATTTAGATGTTATAAATAATAAAAATAGTCTTTTAGCAGAACCTTTAACTAAGATTTATAAATGGATTGCTAGTATAGAAAATATAGATGAAGTAATTAATAAATCAACTTTATTAAAAAATCATGAATTTATAATTAAAGAAATAATCAATAAGAATAAATATATGTTAAGTGATAAAGAAGAAGCTATAATAGCTAAGATGAGAACCACAGGTTCAGATGCTTGGTCAAACTATAAAGATTATTTAATATCAACACATAAGGTAGATATTAATGTAGATGGAAAGGAAGAATCTCTTCCACTAACAGTTGTATTAAATATGGCATATAGCAAGGATCCAGAAGTTAGGAAAAAGGCATACGAAGCAGAAATAAAATCCTATGAAAAAATAGAAGAGGGTGTAGCTGCTGCGTTAAATGGCATTAAGGGAGAAGTAATAACTACTTCAAATCTTAAGGGTTATAAATCACCTCTTCATATGACATTAGAAGAATCTAGAATGGATGAAGATATTTTAAATGCTATGCTTACAGCTATTAAAGAAAGTTTACCAACATTTAGAAAATATTTAAAAAGAAAAGCAGAAATTTTAGGACATAAAAATGGGCTTCCATTTTATGATTTATATGCTCCTGTAATAGAAAAAGAAATGAAATTTACCTTTGAAGAAGGAAAAGCTTTTGTAGAAAAGAATTTTAGAAAGTTTAGTGATAATTTAGCTGACTTTGTTTTAAAGGCTTTTGAAAATAATTGGCTAGATGTTTATCCTAAGGAAGGTAAAGTAGGAGGAGCATTCTGTGCAAGTATTAAAGATATTGGGGAAAGTAGAATATTATTAAACTATGGAAATAGTTTTAGTGATGTTGTAACTATGGCGCATGAACTTGGACATGGATTCCATGGAGAATGCTTAAACAACGAGACTATGCTAAATTCAGAATATCCTATGACTCTTGCGGAAACAGCTTCTAATTTCTGTGAAATAATTATTAAAAAGAGTGCTGTAAAAGAAGCTAGTAAGGAAGAAGCTTTTGCTATTTTAGAAGCTGAAATTTCAGATTGCAATCAAGTTATTGTAGACATATACTCAAGATTCTTATTTGAAAGTGAAGTATTTGAAAAGAGAAAAGAAAGTTCTTTATCAGTAGAGGAAATAAATAATGCTATGCTTAATGCACAAAAAGAAGCTTATGGAGATGGATTAGATAACAATTATCTTCATAAATATATGTGGACTTGGAAACCACATTACTACTATGCAACTGCAAACTTCTATAACTTCCCATATGCCTTTGGAAACTTATTTGCTAAGGGATTATATGCAGAATATTTAAAGAGAGGCCATAGCTTCTGTAAGGAATATGAAGAGTTACTAGCAGTTACAGGTAAGAATATGGTAGCAGATGTAACTAAGATAATGAATATAGATGTTCATGATGTTAACTTCTGGAGAAATTCACTTAAGCTTATTGAAGAAGATATAGAAAAGTTTATAGAATTAAGTTATTAAATAAAGTAATAGAGAATAGTTAATAGTGAAGAGTTAAGGAAAAAACTCCAAGGGAGTTTTTGAAATGTGATTATATAAAATGAGCTGTCTGTAATACAGCTCATTTTTAATTTTTTCATTTTTTAATTCTTTAATTTCTATCTTAGTTTGATTTGAACTATTTCACTTCTGCTTCCTAATCTTAGAGGGGGTCCCCATGTACCGTAACCTGAAGAAACTACAACATTTAAAGTATCCTTTTTTAAATATCCATAATGAACTTCGAAGATTTTGTTAGTAACTAAGTTGCCAGGAATTATTTGTCCCTTATGAGTATGACCAGATAGTTGTAAATCAATATGAGCATTTAAACTTTCATTTAAATATTGTGGATTATGATCAATAACTATTAGAGGCTTAGAACTATCCAAATTTTTGGTTAAATCCTCCAGAGTAGCTCTATCCTCACTGCCATATCTATTTACTGTTATATCATCTCTTCCAATTATATAGAAATTATCATTAATTAAAACTGATTCATCTCTTAAAACAGTAATGGAATTTTCTTTAAGGATATCTACTATGGTGTCTTCTTCTTTAGTTAATATATCATGATTTCCTAAGGTAGCAAAAGTTCCATACTTAGATTTTATATTAGAAAACTCTATAGCCATATTATGATTTAAAAAAGGAGTAATATCACTATCAATAATATCCCCAGCAATAATGACTAAATCAGGATTTAATTCGTTTATTTCAGTTACCATACTTTTTAATCTATTATTTTTAACAACATTACCTAAGTGTAAATCAGAAACCATAACTATATTTAATGGCTCTTTTAAGGTATCCTTTTCAATATCAATATCAAAGGATTTAACATAAGAGTGATTAGCATTATAGCTACCAATTATTATAAATATTACAAATACTATAGTCATTAATACTGTTTCCATTATATAAATTTTATTGTTTAACAAAGAAGCTTTTTTTAATATTAAATTAATTAGTCCTAAAATAGGAAATATTAATGAACTAAACATAAGTAACCCAAGCCAATAAGAACCAATAAATGAAAAGAGATTGTTTAGGCTATGAGGCAAATACTTAGTAAATACCATAGAAGCTATATAAGATGATGCTAAGGTACAAAATGCTATCCAAAAGGGTAAAGGAGATATATTAGTAGTAATCTTAAGCCCTTTTAATATTACCTTTCCTATATAAAAATTTAAGATAGAATATAAACTGAAAAATATAGTGTAAAATATTATATATTTATCTTTCATTTTATCAACTCCCAGAAATTCTTTTTTATAATTATAGCATATTGGTAAGATTCTAAGTAATAATATAAAATAATAAAAGATAAATTTAATAGAAGATTGATATAAAATGGTATTTTTAATAATTGTAAGCATATTCATTGTGAGAACCTTCAATTATTAGTAATGTTACTAGCTACAATAATTATGATAGTAGAGGATGAAATACATTTATGGAGAACCTTTAATAGAGATGGAATTAGAAAGTGAACAGATGAAAAGTCATAATGATACCTTTATTACGACTTTTTTTAATACTAGAAAAATAGTATGATAAAATGTAAATAGAAATAAACTAGGAGGTGGTAAAATGTCTTTAAATAAAGAGCAATCAATAGTTGTAAATGAACTAGAAAGGAATATTTTGCTTCTTGCTTCTGCAGGAACAGGAAAAACAAATACACTATCTAGTAGAATTTCAAATATAATAAATTCTAAAAAAGCAAAAGCTGAAGAAATATTATGTATTACTTTTACTAATAAAGCCTGTGCAGAAATGAAGGGTAGAATTGAAGATATTGTAGGAGAAAAAGCTAAGGGCATCACTATTAGAACCTTTCATAGCTTTTGCTTTGATTTAATAAAGAGTGAAGCTAAAAAGAGAACAGATATATTTACTGATTTCTTAGTATTTGACGAAGAAGATTGTAAGGAAATAATAAAGGAATGTAATTATTATAATTACCCAGTAAATAAACTTCAACAATTTATAGAGTTAGTTAAAATAGAAAATACAAAACTTAATTTTAAGGAAGAGGATTCTTTTAAAAATTATAATAAAGTAATTGAACATATATTTAAATATCAAGGTGATAAAATTAAATCTATTTGTAGTAATAAGGGAAATCTAGACTTAAAGATGAAGGAATTCTTAGAGAGTAAAGGTAGAGAATTAGTAACGTTATATAATTCTCTGCTTTACAGTAACCATGGACTAGACTTTGCAGATTTAACTATAAAGGCAAAGGAATTGCTTACAGATGAGAAATTAGTTGAAGTTTTAAAAAATCAATTTAAGTATATTAATATTGATGAAGTACAAGATACTAGCACATTAGAGTATTCAATAATTGAAAAAATTTTTGGCAATAATAATATATTACTTTGTGGAGATATGTTTCAAACCATTTATGGTTGGAGAGGATCTGAACCTGATAAAATATTAGATTTATTTAAAAAAGGTTATAATCCAACAGAAGTTGTATTTACTAAAAATTATAGATCTACAAAATATATTACAGATGGCTCCTTAAGCTTTTTAGAAAACGCCTTTAACAAGAAGTATTCTTCTATTTATAAAGATAGAATCACATCAATTACTAATGAAAAAGGAGACAAAATCAAGCTAAGAAAAGCAAAGAATTTAAGAGAAGAAGCTAGATTTATCTTTGATGAAATTAGAAATTTAGAAAAGGGTGGAGAGGATATTTCTAAAGCTTGTATATTAAGTAGAGATAATAATTACAATATAAATTTAAGTAGAGAACTAGGAAATATAATTGGTTATGAAGGTGCCAATTTTGAATTTATATTAGTTGACCAATTTAAGTTCTTTAGAAGGCAAGAAATAAAGGATGTAATAGCCTTTTTAAAGCTTATTGCTAATAGATATGACAATGTTAGTTTAAAAAGAATAGTAAAAAGGTTGCCAACTGGCATTGGAGAATCTACATTAAAGGCAATTGAATCTAAAGAATATAAGGAAGTTGGAATAGCACTTACTGACTTTATTGATGAAAATGTAAAAGTATATGGAGAAAAATATTCTCTATTAATAGAAGAGTTTCAAAGAAACAATGTAATTGTATTTGATGTTGAAAGTACAGGAACAGATGTTACAGAGGATGAAATAATTCAAATTGCTGCAGTTAAGATTAATTCTAAAGGTGAAGTTATAGATAGCTTTGAAAAATTCTTGAAAAACAAAAAATCTGTAGAAGGATCCTATAAGGTACATGGGTTTAGTGATGATTTTTTAAGAGAAAAAGGAGAAGATAAGGAAAAAGTTTTAAAGGAATTTGTAGAGTTTTCTAAGGACTCGATTATAGTTGGCCATAATGTGCAATATGATATAAATATTTTAGCAAGTGAGCTTAGTAGAAATAATTTAGAAGGACCAAAGTTTAAAGCTTTTTACGACACATTAGATATATATAGGAGATTTCATACTAAATTACAAAACTATAAATTAGAAACCTTAAGTAAAGTATTTAATACAGAGAATAAACCAAGTCATGATGCTATGGATGATATCTTAGCAACTAAAGACTTATTAGTAAGAGCTATCTCCTATGATTTAATACCAACTTCTTTTAAAAGAATTAGCTTAGTTAATAATCATTTAAAAGCCTTTACAAAAATTAATACTGCATTAAATGAATTATTTGAAAGAGCTAAAAGTAGAAGACCAGATGAAATAATAGTTGATATAATTAAAGGCTTTAGCTTAAAAACCTTATATAGTGGTAGAAGTAGTGAAATTGAAAAAGAAGCTAATGAAAAAATAGAAAGACTTAGAGATTTCTATGTATTAGTTAAGGAATTAGAGGATAAAGAAAAAAGTAATAGAGATTCTTTATTAGACATTATTAGGATAACAGGTTTATCTAATGGAGAACTAGAAAGTTTAATTGTTAATAGAACTAATAAAAAGAGAATACCTATTATTACAGTTCATCAAGCTAAGGGACTTGAATTTGATATAGTATTTATATGCGGACTTCAAGAGGGGGTTTTCCCTTCCTATATGGCCTTAAAATCAAATAATATAGAAGAGGAAATGAGAACCTTCTATGTTGCTTTAACAAGGGCAAAGAAGCATTTATATTTGACATATCATCAATATGAGGACTATGGTAGAGAAAATAAAATAAGTAACTTAATTAATAATATAAATAAAGAATATATGGATAATGATTATTAATTGTAGTATAATGAAGGAAATTTTATTAAACAGCGAGGAAAAAAATAATGAAGTATGATTTAAATATTTATAATCTTGGACAATTGTTAACTAAGATTACAGAAGAATATAGTGTTAACATATTAGCTAAGTCAAAGCTTAGTGGAGGGTGGATAACGATAACTGGTGAAGTAGAAGTTATAGCAGCACCAGAAGATAAGGTGGTATTAAAAGGTAATAATATTATTACATTAAAGATAAAAGATAGTGGCTTAGAGGGAAGTTTATTAAAGATAACTGGAGCAAAGAATGGATTATTTAATATAGATTTATCTCCAACTAAATATAGAGAATTTGGTAATTCAGGTCTTAGCTTAAATAAGGTAAAGACTAATAATAATGAAACTAAGCTAAGAATAGATGAAGATATAATTTTTACAATTAGAAATGCATCAGTAGAAAATATAGATGAAATTATTAAGGGTATTTAATAACTTTAAATTTCTTAATTAAGAAGGCGCCATATTAGTATAATCCCCTTATGGTAGACAAATATAAAAAGACCTTTATAATTAGGTTAAATATTTGTTTACTATGGAGGGGATTGTTTATGAGTAAGGTTCAAAAAAAATATACAAAAGAAACTAAATTAAAAGCAGTTGATATGTATTTAAATAAACATATAGGAGCAAATACAATTGCAAAGGAATTAGGTTTAAGTGAAAAAAAGAGGGTTTATGATTGGGTAAAAAAATATCAAGCTGAAGGTGATAAAGCTTTCGATATTGAAAATAGAGGTAAAAAATCTAAAATTCAAGCTAATGGCTCACGGAAAGGGCGACCAAAGACTAAATTTTCATCAATAGAAGAAGAAGTTGAGTATTTAAGAATGGAGAATGAATTCCTAAAAAAATTGCAAGCTCTGATAAAAGAATAAAGCGAATTAATATCTACAAAATTATATTTTTATTATCAGAGCGATATTGTATTTCTCGCCTTTGCCTATTGGCAAAAGTAGCGCGTAGCTCCTATTATAAGTGGCTTAAACGTAAGGATATAGTTACAGAAAAGGATATCCAAGATAGAATAATTAAGAGCCATATACTAGATATACATAATAAATACAGAGGAACTTATGGAAGAAAGAGAATATGCATTTATCTTAATAATATATTAGGAATTGAAATCAATCATAAGCGTGTATATAGACTAATGAATGAAATGAATATAAAAGCTGTTATACGTAAAAAAGTATATAAGCATAAGTTTAAACCTGCATCAGTAGCGAAGAATATATTGAATAGAGACTTTGCAGCAATTAGACCGTTAACGAAGTTATGCATGGATATAACATATATTCCTCTAGATAAATCTAGTCGTCGATTTTTATATTTAAGTGCAGTAAAAGATTTATATAATAATCAAATTATTGCTTATAACATGAGTACTCGAAATGATGTAAAACTAGTTAATGATACATTAGAGCAGCTATATGATCTACAATTGAAAGAAGGATGTATATTGCATACAGATCAAGGATTTCAATATACAAGAAAAGCTTATTGCGATGATTTAAAAAGGCATTGTATTACTCAGTCCATGTCTCGTCGTGGAAACTGTTGGGATAATGCTCCTATTGAAATATTCTTCGGTCATTTAAAATCAGAATTAATATACTTAAGTAAAACACAAGGAGCGGAAAATATAATAAATGAAATCAATGAATATATTTGGTTTTATAACAATGAACGAATACAACTAAAATATGGCATGAGTCCTATTCAATATAAGTCTCATGCCGCATAAAGAGTCTTTTTCCTATTGTCTACTTGACAGGGCCAAGTTTATATAGGGGCCTTTTCTTTAATAATAGGAGTAAAATTTTTTTGTAAAATATCTATTTTTACTATTTTATATTGAAAAAATTTATATAGACATGTTAAATTTAGGATTGTATAATATATGAGGTTAATTTAAAGAAGAAGGGACAAAATATGGAGATAAATGAAATACTTGAAGTAGCTAATTATGCAGGTAAAATAATGTTACAAAGTGGTGCAGAAGCTTATAGAGTAGAAGAAACTATGAATAGAATTTGTATATCTTTAGGTGTAGAATCTGCAAGTAGCTTTGCAACTCCAACTGTAATAATATCCTCTATATCACATAATGGAGCAATAAAATCATTAGTTGAAAGAATTTCAAATCGTTCAGTTGACCTGCAGAAAATTCATAAGGTAAATGATTTAGCAAGAAATATAAATAGAGATAATATCACATTAGAAGAATTAAAAGAAGCTCTTAAAGAAATTGAAGATGAAAAAAGATACTCAAATAAAACAACAATTTTATTTTCAGCAATAGGAGCCTTTGGATTCGTATTTTTATTTGGAGGGTCTTTTAGAGATGCAATAGCAGCATTTTTTATTGGACTAGCAGTAAAATATGTATCTATTAAGAGTGATAATTTTGGAATTAATTCCTTTTTTAATACTAGCATATCTGCAGGTATTCTAGCTTTATTAGCTATAATTTCTATAAGAATAAATTTAGCAAATGATATGGACAAGGTTATTATAGGTTCTATAATGCTTTTAGTTCCAGGACTTGCAATTACTAATGCCATTAGAGATACTGTTGCTGGAGATTTAGTATCAGGACTTGTAAGAGGTGCAGAAGCTTTTTTAACAGCCATAGCAGTTGCAGTTGGAACTGGAGTAGTTTTAAGCTTTTGGATAAGTGTTTTTGGAGGTATATAAATGATATTAGAAGTTTTATCTGCTTTTATAGCAGCCTTTGCTTTTGGAATAGTATTTAATATAAAGGGTAAAAATTTAATTTTTGCTGCTATATGTGGAGCTTTAGGGTGGTTTGTATATAAGCTAGCCTTAATGTTTGGCTATTCTGATATAACATCCTTATTTTTAGCCTCTCTTGCATTAAGTATATATTCAGAAATATTTGCAAGAATTTTAAAGACACCTGTAACTACATTTGTAATTGCAGCCTTAATTCCATTAGTTCCAGGAGGCGGAATGTATTATACAATGGTTGAAGCCATAACTGGTGATATTATGAAATCATTAGAAATAGGAATAAAAACTATAGCTTCAGCAGGTGCATTAGCCTTAGGAATAATATTAGTTTCAACTCTTACCAAAACTTTCATGAAAAACAAGAGTTTTAAAATGAATAATAAAATTGCTATTCACAAATAATATATTTGTAGTCGCAAGTTATTTATTTTTATTTGACTATGACTATGGGGCACTGCAGGACACAATGCAGTGCCTTTTGACATTTTAAGAATTAGTACATATAATAATTATGATTTAAATATATTAGGAGGAAAGAATTTTGGCAAAAGAGAAGGATTTAAAAAATGCTTTTGAGAAAACTATGAAAAAGCATAAGGGTAATAAGAAAGCACAGTTAATAACTATTATTGTATTTGCCATTATTGCAATATTTTCAGCTTTCTTTGGCAAAGATATTGTAGAAAATAACTTAGGAAATACTAAGGGGAATATAGAAATTTCTTATTTAGATGTTGGACAAGGTGATGCAGCTTATATAAGAGTTAATGATTTAGATATACTTATAGATGCAGGTCCAAGAAGTGATTCTGACAAGCTAATGAAGCAGTTAGAGGAAAAAAATATAGATGATTTTGAAATTGTTATAGCAACACATCCTCATGAAGATCATATTGGAGGAATGACAAAAGTATTTGAAAAGTATGATGTAAAAAGCTTTTATATGCCTAAGGCAACAACTACAACAAAAACCTTTGAGAACATGATGAAGGCAGTAAGTAATGAGGGACTTAAAGCAAAGGTAATTAAAGAAGGAACTAGTATTGATATAGGAGAAGGTGCTAAATTTATTGCTTATTCTCCTAATAAGGACACTTATGATAATCTTAATGATTATTCACCTATTATGAAATTAACTTATGGTAATAAATCATTTATATTTACAGGAGATGCAGAAAAAGCTGTAGAAGCAGAAGTTGTAAAAAATTATTCAAATGAATTAAAGGCAGATGTTATTAAGTTTGGTCATCATGGATCTAGTACATCTTCTACAAAGGAATTTATAGAGGCAATTTCACCACAGTATGGAATAATTAGCTGTGGAGTTGATAATTCATATGGACATCCACATAGAGAAATTTTAGATATTATTAAAAATATGGGAATTGAAGCATATAGAACTGATAAGCAAGGACAAATCACAATTACATCTGATGGAGATACTATAAATATTAATACACAAAAATAATTTAATGTATATATGAATATAATAGGAAGATAGTAATTGTGATTATCTTCCTATTTTTTTTGTTATTTATTAGAAGTCTTTTTTTCATAAGAAGAATATAAAACGAGTGCAATAGTACCAAAAACAATTGGTCCTGCAATTTGAAATATTGTGGATGTATAATCCTTATTCTCTAATGCCGGTTGCAAAATTGTAAATATATTTGCAAAGCCGACAGTTAAAGTAACTATTATGGAAGCTGCATTAGCAAAAGCTATGCTCTTATATATTTCAAATGGTTTTTCAATATCTTTTTTCTTTTTAAAATTAATGAAAGCAAAGGATAAGAACATGTATGGTATAGTCATTGCAACATTTCCCATTAATACCAGGTAATTTAGAAATACACTAGCACTTTTACCACCAAATGAAGATATAAGTATAATAACTACTACAATTGAACATTGAACCCACATAGCATTTTTATGCATATTATTTTCATCTTTTTTAGTCCAAGCTTTAGGCCAAATTCTAGATGGGGTTCCTTCAAGTAATTGTTTAAGTGGAGAGAATGCTAATGTAAAAAAAGCACCTAATAAGGCTAAGAACATTGCAAGACCAATATATCTTGCAAATAAAGATCCTAAGAAGTTTATGGAATTTTGAGAAAGATTAAGTGCCTTTCCAATTTCAATTCCTAGATTCTTGATCACAATATAAGATACATTTGCCATATTAACTTCTTCACCATTTAATACTTGATTCCAATTAATAAAGAATCCTTCAAATAGGATAGCTAGGGAATAACCTATTGCTATAACTATAGCTGCAATTTTAATTCCTTTAGGGAATGTTGTTTCTGGATTTTTTGTAGAATCCACTAATCCTCCAACCACTTCTAGTCCACCATATGCAAATAAGGCAAAAACTAAGAATCCTAGTATGCCAAGAGGGGACTGGTAAGAGGGATTAGGGGATATCATAAAAGCAGTTGAATTTATGGGCTGAGCTAACTTAAAGTTATTTGCTACTAAAACTATTAAGCCGCCTATTAATAAGACTAGGTTAGCACTAGTAACAAAGATTCCACCAATAGAAGCAACTTTTGCAATACCATTTAATCCCTTTGATGAAATGTAGGTAATTAAAATTACGAAAATGGAACCTAATATACCTAAAGTTCGTGGTGCATTTAGTCCAAATATGGACCAAGTTGAAGTTGCATCTTTTCCAAATAGTAAATTTGAAAATGGAACCCAAATAGAAGAAGATACACTAACCATCCATATTAAATAGGAACTATACCACATAAAGGTTCCTACAAAGGCATATTTAGATCCAATAGATTTATCCATCCATGTATATATTCCACCAGTTTCTTTTCTAAAAGCAGCTCCGTATTCTGCCATCATAAAAGCATATGGAATAAAGAAAAATATCGCTGAAAATATGTACCAAGGAATTGCGGAATAGCCCATTAAATAAAATGCCCTTGGAATATTATTAAAGCCATATACAGATGTAAATATCATTAATATAAGAGCTGATAAGGTGAGTTTATCTTTATTGCTATTAGACATTTATTTAAACCTCCTTTATTAAATATAGTTTATTTTCTTCAAAAATGGTTAAATATATTAAGGAAAGTTTACCCATTTTTAATATTTCATAGGTTAATATGTATATATGGATATGCTATAATTAACTTATTTACTGATGAAAATAGGAGGAATAAATATGAATACTGTTAAGTTAAGAGATAAGTTAGAGTTTTCTAGAATCGTTCAATGTTATTGGAGATCAATGGTTTGAAATATATGTAGCTTCAAGAGGAATAGATATACCTTAATAGAAATGAAGAATTAAGAATGAAAAATGAAGAATTAAAGAAGAAACTCCTTAAGGAGTTTCTGAAATAAATATATTTTTAGTAATTTAAAACAAATTACATCATTAATTCTACATGCTACATTTTACATTCTAAATTTGTAGTCACAATGTATATTAAGTTCTGAAATCAAATTTATGTAAGCAACGTTTGCAAGTTACTACTATTTTACCTTTTTTTCTTGGTAGTCTTAGTTTTTGACCACACTGTGGACATTTTGTGATTTTATAATTTTTCTTTTCATTAATTTTATTCTTAATTACTTGATATAAGTAAGAAAAACTAGTAAAATCAATTGGTTGACTATTATATGGAATTCTTAAACCTACCTTAGATAAAGGCTTATTAAGGAGGTTAATTAGGGAATTATTTTCAGCTCGTCTTTTATTAAGATTCCTTGAAAATATTCTTAATAAAGATATTATTACTAAAGCCATGCCTATAAAGCTTGTATATCTTGAAAGATTAAATAGTGAAGCTACTAGTAATAAAATTAGTGATAATAAGTCAATACCATATATTCCTTGTAAAAATTTCATGTTAACACCTCTATATATTATGATAGATATATTATAGTACAAAGAGATAAGGCTATCAATTATGTAATTTTTACTTTTTTATAAAGTGCTTTACATAAAAGTATGGATGACAGGATTAATAATATACATAAAGAGTACATGATTATGATATCTAAAATTTTATTGAATAAGTAGTTTAAGATTAATTATTGGGGGGAGCTTTATGTGGGTTTTATCTTGGTTTTTATATTTTAGTATTTATAGTTTCTTAGGCTGGATTTGTGAAGTTATTTATTGTTCTATTCCAGCTAAAAAATTTATTAATAGAGGGTTTTTAAAGGGACCAGTTTGCCCTGTATATGGTTTTGGGGCAGTATTTGTAATTTATATAATGATGAGATTAAATATTACATCTCCATTAGTAGTATTCATATTTGGTGGAGTTATAGCTTCAATAATAGAATTTTTAGCAGCTATATTATTAGAATCTGTATTTCATACAAGACTTTGGAATTATTCTAATAGAAAATTTAATATTAAGGGAAGAGTTTGCTTATTAAATTCAACTTTATTTTCAATATTATCTCTAGCATTAATGGAATTTATTCATCCTTTAATTTCAACCTTTATAAGTAGGTTCTCAAATATTACTATTATAATAACATCCTATATATTAATATTAATATTTGTAGTAGATCTTACTTTAACTGTTAGTGAAGTAGTTAATTTAAATATAACCCTTAAGAATATGAATATTTTAGAACAACTTAAGAAAGAATTTAATAAGAAGGAATTTAACTTTAAGAAGCTTAAAAGGCTTAAAAGACTTATTGAGGCTTTCCCTCAATTAGAGCATAAAAGATATAAAGAAGAATTTAATAGACTTAAATTGGTAATTAAGGAATCTATAGATAATAATATTAAATTTTAATTGGAGGTAAATATGTATATAGCTTTTGGAAGAAAAGTAGTTGATACTGAAGAAATAAAAAATGAAATAGAAAAAAATTCTGAATTTAAGGTTATAAAGGATATGAGCAAAGGAACTAAAAGAGAAGATACCTTTGCCTATAATTTAAGTATTTCAATTGATATTTTAAATGAAATAATTAGTGATGATTATGATATAAATGACTTAAGTGAAGATGAGTTATTTGATGAATACATGAGCTTAAGCGAAGAATTAGCTACAGATATGGAAGAATTATTACCAGAGGATTCTATTATAGATGTAAAAGCATATAAATGGGACTTATCTGATAATGATATAAGAGTAATAATAGCAGGAGTTAATGAAGAAATAGGCGAAGGAAAATTAAAGGATGTAATGAGAAGACTAATAACTCAGCTAGAGTAAATATATATTTGGAGCTGCTTTTGCAGCTCCTTTTATTTAGCAGAGACCGCCACCACCGCCACCCATATTACCGCCACCACACATATTCATATTATTTTGTGGAGGAGCTTGATTATTATTTGGCATAGGATTTTGGTTATTATTTTGTTTGTAATAATTAATGATTTCATTTGATCTATTTCTTATAGTTTTTAAAGTAGTTGAGTACTCTTCATTTGTAGGATCAAGTTCAGTAGATTTTAATATGTGTTGAACTCCAATATCAAACCAACCTTTTTTAAAATAAACAAATCCCATTAAATAATTCCATTCTGCAGAATTTTTTAAATCTAATAAGTTTAACTTACTTTCAGCAATAGTAATATTGTTATTATCAATATAGGATCTTATTTCTTTATACAAATTTCCATTAACTAAAACATCGTAAGCCATATTAGCATCCTTTATAACACCTTCAGCTAAGGGCCTAGAATCTATTGTTGAGTTTCCTAAGGCATATTCTTCTAATATGTTCTTATAAGCTCTTTTAATTTCATCTTCAGAAGCGTTTGGAGAAACCCCTAAAACTTTGTATGGATCCAAATTAAGTTCACATCCTTTACATATTATTTCATTTAATATTTATCTCATATTACTTAATATATTGGAAGAATAACAATAATATGATAAATTAATTCTATAAAAGAAAAGAGGAGATTACCTATGACAAGATTTAAAAAAATATATATAGAAACAACTAACATATGTAATTTAAGTTGTAATTTTTGCCCTAAGACTAGTAGGGAATTAGGATTTATGGATACTGATGCCTTTGAAGAAATAATAAATAAAGTTAAAGGTTATACAAATCATATTTATCTACACTTAATGGGAGAACCATTTTTAAACAAGAATTTAGAAAACTTTCTTCAAATTGCAAAGGAAGCAAATATAAATGTTAATATAACTAGTAATGGAACATTAATAAGTAATGTTAAAGATGTATTAATTAATTCTAATTCAGTTAGACAAATAAATATTTCTCTTCATAGCTTTGAAGCAAATCAAAACAATATTAATTTTTATGATTATTTAAATAATATTTTGCAATTTATTGAAGAGGCAAATGAAAAAACTGAAATTATATGCTCCCTTAGACTATGGAATATAGATACTGAAGAGTTAAAAGCAAATAATAATTTGAATTTAGAGATACTGAAATTAATAGAAGATAAGTTGAAAATAAATTTTTCAATAAAAGATGCATTATTAGATAAAAGAGGTATTAAGTTAAAAGAAAGAGTATATTTAAATATGGCGGAAAAATTTAGCTGGCCAGATTCTACTATTTCACTAATTAGTGAGGAAGTATTTTGTCATGGATTAAGAGATCAAATAGGAATTTTATTAGATGGGACAGTAGTGCCTTGTTGTTTAGATAGTGAAGGGAAAATACCTTTAGGAAACATATTTAAAGAGGAATTAGAAGATATTATTAATTCAAAAAGAGCTATAAATATATATGATGGATTTTCACAAAGAAAAGCAGTAGAGGAGCTTTGTAAAAGATGTGGGTATGCAAAAAGAAAGTTTAAATAGGGGGGAGTTATTTGAAATATATATATAATTTAGCTTTTAAAATGACTGTATCAGCTACTATAGCTTTAGCTATAGCCAATGAATTAAATTTGCAATTTTCAACTGTTGCTGCTGTTATAGCTATTTTAAGTATTCAAGATACTAGGAAAAAAGCATTAATTGTAGGCAAAAATAGAATTATAGCTTGCACTGTAGCAATTTTTTTATCAGTTATAATATATAAATATATAGGTCAAAATCCTATAACTTTTGCTTTGTTTCTTATTATATTTATTCCTTTTACATCAAAAATTAATATATCTGAAGGTATGGTACCAGCGGTAGTATTGTCTACTCATATATTAGTAACTGATGAAATATCTTTATATTTAATAGTAAATGAGCTTCTAATAATGATAATAGGAGTTGGAATAGCATCAATTGCAAATTTATATATGCCTTCATTAAATCAAGAATTTGAAAAAGACAAAGAGTATATAGAAAAAAGTTATAAAATCATATTAAGTAAAATGTCTAAGTCCTTATTAACTTATACAGTAGATAGGGATGAGGAAATTCTTATTAGAGATATAGAAAATAGATTAAATGAAAGTTTAGATAGAGCATATAAAATTTATAATAATAATTTTTCAGAAGCAAATTATTATTATGTTGATTATATGAATATGAGGAAAAATCAATTTGAGATTATAAAAAAATTAAGATCACATTTCGAAAAATTTTATATGTCCTTTGAGCAAACTCACATGATATCAAAGTTTACAAAAAATGTTTCAGAGCAAATTAAAGATAGAAATGATTGTAAGGAACTTTTAGAAGAATTAAACTTATTAAAGTTAGGCTTTAAGGAAATGGCACTTCCTAAAACTAGAGAAGAGTTTGAAAATAGAGCTCAATTATTACAATTTTTAAATGATATGGAAGACTTATTAATAATGAAAAGGAATTTTATACTCAGATATAATTTACAAGATAGTAAAAAACAATGATATTTTACAAATTTACATTTAAGTAAAAATTAGGTAAAATTATATAAGAGGTGATAAAATGGATAATAATATGGTATTAGAATTAGTTGATCTAAGGAAAAGCTTTGGAGATAAAGAAGTTTTAAAGGGTATTAACTTAAAAGTTAGTAAGGGAAGTATTATAGGATATATAGGACCTAATGGAGCAGGAAAAAGTACAACTGTAAAATTAATACTTGGCTTACTTAAAGGTTATACAGGAGAAATTAAGGTCTTTGGAGAAGAAATATCAAAAGGCAATGAAAGCTACAAGAAAAGAATAGGATATGTTCCAGAAGTCCCAGAAATATATGATAGTTTAACTGGAAAAGAGTACTTAACTTTTGTTGGACAACTTTATGGAATTGAATATAGTAGGGCTGACGAAAAAGCAAAAAAATTAATGGATATACTAGGAATATTAGATTCTTATGGGAAAAGAATTTCTTCTTATTCTAAAGGAATGAAGCAAAAGCTTATTCTTATAGCTAGTTTGATTCATAATCCAGAAGTTTTATTTTTAGATGAGCCTTTAAGTGGACTAGATGCCAATAGTGTAATGATTATAAAAGAAATATTAGCATACCTTGCTAAGGAAGGAAAAACTATATTTTATTCATCTCATATAATGGAGATAGTAGAAAAAATAAGTGATAGAATTATTTTAATTAATAATGGTGAAATTGTTGCTGATGGAAATTTTGAAGAATTGAAAAATAGTTATAAAGAAAGTTCTCTTGAAAATATATTTAATGAAGTTACTGGGTTTCATGAGTATAAAGAACTTGCTGAAAGTTTTATTTCAGTAGTTAAAGAGGTATAGCCATGAAAGAGTTTAGAGTCTTAAAAGTTATAGATAAGTTATCAGGACTATATAAAAAAGCTGGTGTAGATTATGATGTATTTAGGTTAATATTAAATACAAAATTAACTATGGATGGTAGAAGAAAGGCAACAGTTTTTAATGATAATAGAAAAAATAAAGAAGATTCAAATCAATTTTATAAGGCTTTAATAATGTATGCTTTTTTTGGAATATTTATAGGACTTATGCTAATATTTGATGTTAATAAAATGTATTTGATGACAATTTATTTTTCAGCAATTATGTTTATGGTTTTAACTATTTTTATTTCTGACTTTTCATATGTAATTTTAGATGTAAGAGATAAAAATATACTATTTACTAAAGGAGTTGATAATAAGACTATCAACGCTGCCAAAATAACTCATGTGGTTATTTATATGATTTACTTAACTCTAGCTTTAGTGGGTGTTTCCTTTATAATATCCTTTAAATATGGGGGATTATATTCTTTAATCTTTATATTAGAAATTATATTGTTAGATATATTTATGATAATTATAACAGCATTGGTGTATTTATTTGTTTTAAAGTTTTTTGATGGTGAAAAACTTAAGGATATGATTAATTATGTACAAATTGTTTTAAGTATAGCTATGGTAGTACTTTATCAAATAGTTCCTAGACTTTTTGGAGTTATAGATGTATCTAATATTACTTATAAAGAAAAAATATGGCATTTATTAATACCACCTATGTGGTTTTCAGCTCCACTTTCTATTATTTCAGGAGAAGGGATAACTTTAATAAAGATAATAATGTGTGTACTAGCTATAGCTATTCCAATAGTATCTATAATTATTTATATAAAATTAATACCTTCTTTTGAAAATAATCTTCAAAAGTTAAATAATAATGAAGATAAAATAAAAGAAAAGAATAAGCTTTTAATAAAGATTAATAATTTATTTTGTAAAGATAATACTGAAAGAGCCTTCTTTAATTTTTCTATTGGTATTATGAATTCAGAAAGAGAATTTAAACTTAAGATTTATCCAAATTTAGCTTTAGGAATAGTATTTCCATTAATATTTATTTTACCATCAATAGAGAGAAATAGTATAGGTGGGATATTTGAAAGTATAAGGAATTCAAGATTTTACTTATCTATCTATGCCTTTGCAATAGTTATTCCTAATATTTTAATAATGCTTAGATATTCTGAAAAGTATTTAGGGGCATGGATATATGAGGTTGCACCAATTATGAAGATTTCAAGCATATTTAAGGGCGTAATTAAAGCAGCTTTATATAAGTTAATGCTTGGACCTTATATAATTTTATCTATAATATTTATTGTAATCTTTGGACCTGGAGTAATTGTACATTTGATTATTTCATTTTTAAGCTTTATATTATTAATAATAATTAATTTTACAGTTTTAAAAAAGGTATTTCCATTTTCACAAAAATTTGAAGCTACCAATAGTGGTGAAGGTTTATTAACATTATTTACATCTTTAGGCTGTTCTATAATATTGCTTTTAATCCATTTTGCAATTAGTAAAATTCTTTTATTAAATTTTATATACTTAATTATTTTAATTATAATAGATTTAATACTTTGGAATTTTGCATTTAATATTTCTAAGATTAAGTTAAAGAGTTAAAAATATTGTGTGAAATATATTGTTTATTGTATTTACAAAAATACTAAAATTAATATTATATTTCACACTTTTTATTTTTAGTATATAATAGATGTCAAAGAATATAGATAAATTAAGGAGATACATATGTCAAAGGTTATAGTTATTGGAGCTGGTCCAGCAGGAATTATGGCTGCACTTTCAGCTTCTAAAAATAATGAGGTTATTTTAATTGAAAGAAATGATGAAATAGGTAAGAAGTTAAAGCTTACTGGTGGTGGAAGATGTAATATTACTAATAATAGAGATATAGAAGAGTTTTTTGATAAAATTGTTACTAATAAGAAATTTTTATATAGTGCCCTTTATACATTTACTAATAGAGATCTTTTAGAGTACTTTTCAAGTAAGGGATTAGAGTATAAGGTTGAGTATGACCAAAAGGTATTTACGAAAAGTGATAAAGCAGATGAAGTAATTGATATTTTTAAAAGAGATCTTATGAAAAATGATGTAAGAATTTATTATAATACTAAAGTTAAAGACTTAATAATTAATGATGATACTATTAAAGGAATAGTAACTGAAGAAGGAAAAGAAATATTAGCTGATAAGGTAATAATTACAACAGGTGGAAAGAGTCATCCTACAACAGGATCTGATGGAAGTATGTTTGAAATACTTAAAAATCATGGTCATACTATTAATAATTTTTATCCAGCCTTAATACCTTTAGTTACTAAAGATGGATTTGTTAAAAATCTTCAAGGGGTAGCAATGAAAGAAGTAGTAATAAGTACTACTATTAAAAAGAAAAAGATTCAAAGACAAGGAGATATGATATTCACACATTTTGGAATATCAGGACCAGGAGTACTTAAATTTTCTTCTTATATAAATAAGTTGTTAAAGGACGGAGAGGTTGACATAAAAATTGATTTTTTACCAGACATATCCAAAGAGGAGCTGTCAAAAATAATAAGAGGTAGTAATAAAAGTATATTAAATAATTTAAAAGAATATTTACCTCAAAATTTTATTAAGGAAATACTAAACATATTAAATTTAACTGAAGTTAAAGTAGCAGAATTAAAAAAGGAAGATGAATTAAAGTTAATAGAATATATAAAAGAAATGAAATTAACAGTAGAAGATACTATTACTATAAAAGCTGCTATGGTTACTAGTGGAGGAGTTAGTGTAAAAGAAATTAATTCCTCTACTATGGAATCTAAAAAAATTAAAAATTTATTTTTTGCAGGAGAAGTAATAGACATAGATGCAGAAACAGGTGGTTTTAATCTACAAATGGCATTTTCTACTGGATATTTAGCTGGAATGTTAGGAAATTAATAAAAAAAGATAATTTGCATTACGCAAATTATCTTTTTTTTAATTATTTGGAAGTGGCTGATAGGTACTTCTATCTAAGTATTTATTAACTACTAATTCCCCATTAGCATTATAACCATATAGGTATGTATCTGCACTTAATGGCCCTAAAGGAACAGATACTGGTTCATAAGTAATACCATCTTTAACGCTATTATTAGACCAAAATTCTATAGTTAAGGTTCCATTACTAGCATAAGAATTTATTACTATTGGAAAATCAAAATCATTGACGAATTTTAAATCTATAAGGTTATCAGCTAAAGTAGCATCAAGTCCTATAGGAACATAAGAAACCTTCATCATATGATTAAGTCTTTCAGTAGGTATTATGCCAGATCTTAACATAGTGTTATAAAGAGTAGAAGCAACTTGGCAAACGCCACCCCCTACTCCAGGAACTACTTCTCCACCAACATAAGTGTTAGCTTCAACAAAACCATTTTCTATAGTGGTTGGACCAATAGCCTTTTCAGTAGAGAAGGTTTCACCTGGCATAACTATACTATTATCAATGTTTTTTGCTGCAATTTGAAGATTTGTCCCACTTGGACCAACTGAATAACGAGTTGAGAAAGAAGAAATTTTGCTATTAACTGTTGCTAAATCACTAGCTTTAATATTTGCTTCTACTACATCAACATTTCCAGTAACCTCTATAATATTTGGGGCTTTCATATTTTTAATTTGATTTTTAATTGTATCAAGTAGTTGTGATGAGTTTAATTTAAGTCCTGTTGTATCATTGGTAATATTAATTCCTCCAGCAATATTAATAGAGGCATCAGTAGGAGATACATCTACTGCACTTGATATGTTAGCTACAAAATTAGTTAAATTTTCTTCGTTAAATAAAACTTCGAATTCATATTCTCTATTAGTAGGTTTTTTGATTAGGTTGATTTTATTAAAAAATCCTTCATTTTTTCCAAAGCTTAAGATTTCTTCTTCTAATTCAATATAATTTATATTAGCTTCTAAATCCTTATAAGAAATATTAAACTTTTGTTCATTTGCTGTTACAGATACTTCTTTATTACTTATATCATTTAGTAAAGAAACAAGAGTATTATGTAAATCTTCACTATTTAATCCAGATAAATCTTTACTTAGTATATAGGCTCCTGGGTAAACTTTATCACTATAACTATTAATTAAACTAATATTCCTAAATAACCAATAGCCTATGCCAATAAGTAAGATTAATAATGTTACAATTGTAATCTTAAAACCCTTTGATTTGAAAATTGTACTTTTTTTACCTTCTACCACTTCCTTTGGCATGTTTGTGTTAAGATTATTATTATCCATAAGTACCAACTTTCTTCTTAAATTATTGTTTTATACATACATATATAGTTTAACTCTAAAGAATAATTATTTCAACAAATAATGGCAAAAATTTCAATTAATTTTAAAAAATATTCGGATAAATATGCAAAATAAATATATATTTATTTACAAAAACTTTCAAAATGTTTACAATAATAGAATATATTACTTTTATATACATACAGGGGGCAATTATGAGAAGAAAAGTTAATAAAATTAAGTCGAAAAGTATAGGAAGAAAAATACTTAGCACCACTATCATAGTTACTATTATAGCTATGATTATATTACTATCTATAAACATTTTAATGTTTAGAAATATATTAAATTCTATAGAAAAAGATATTTTAGTAATGGGGAAAAATGTAAAGGGATCTATATCAACTTCTGATATAGAAGAGGTGCTAAAAAATAAAACTACTGGAAGCTATGATTATAAGAAGCTAAAAAGTGATTTAGTAAATGGAAAAAGTAATGAAGATGTGAACTATTCTGCAATATTAATTAAGGATAGTAGTGGAGAAGGTGAAATTTTAATTGATACAGAAAACAATCTTCTTAGTTTTGGAAAAAAAATAAAATTAACTAATGAACTAAATAAAGCCTTTAATGGAGAGGTTGTCTCTCATCAAGTAACTAATAAAAAGAAGACAAGTATTAAGGCTTATTATCCAATAAAGTCATCAAATAATGAAGTAAGAGCAATATTAGAAATAGAAAGTGATGTTACAAATATTATTAATATAAAAAATACAATTTTACTTCAGCTTGGAATATTATCTATATTTCTAATTTTAATGTATACCATTATGTCCTTATTTATTTCTAAATCAATCAATAAAAAAGTTAAAAAGGTTATTAATAGTTTAGTTAATATATCAAATGGAGATTTAACTAACAGAATTATTATTGAAGGTAGTGATGAAATTAATTTAATTGCAAATTATATAAATACCTTACAAGATAAAATTTCTGTAATGATAAATAAAATAATGCTTTCTTCTGAAAAAGAAATTAGTAACATAGATGCTTTATCTAATTCAAGCAAGGAAATGGCAGCTTCATCAGAAGAAGTAACTGCAACAATACAAGAAATAGATTCTAATATTTTTATTCAAAATGAAGATACAAAGAGAATTAATGGTTTATTAGATGGGTTTGGTAAATTAATCGAAGAAGTAAAATTATCAATAACTGAAATAAATACTTTATTAGTATCAGTGAATAAACAACTTGATACTAATAATAAATCACTAATAGAACTCCAAGCTTCTAAGAGTGGTATAGAAGAATCCTCCTTTAATATGAATGAAAAGCTTGAAGGGTTACATCATTCACTTGGAAGAATAAAGGACATAACTACATTTATAGATTCCATAGCAGATCAAACTAATCTTTTAGCCCTAAACGCAGCAATTGAAGCAGCTAGAGTAGGGGAAAGTGGAAAAGGTTTTGCTGTAGTAGCAAATGAAATTAGAAAACTAGCAGAGGAAGTTAAGAATTCATCATTAGATATAAATAAACTTTTAGGAAGTGTAATATCTGAAGGAAATGATGTTAAAGATTTATCGTTAATAGTTAATAGTAAACTATCTAATCAATTTCAAGTTATAGATACATCCATAATATCTTTTAAAGAAATAGTTAATAGAATAGTAGAATTATTTCCTAAAATAATTTATGTTAACGATGAAATGGATAAAGTCCTAGGAGAAAAGGAAATTATTTTTAAATCTATAGAAAAATCTAGCCAGTTATTAGATGAAATATCTCATTCATCTGAAGAAATTAAGAATTTCTCAGAAGAATTAAGCATAATGGCACAAGGAATTGCTGAAGTTGGTGAAGAATTAAGTAATAATACTAATGAAATGAATGAAGAAATTAAAAAATTCACTGTAATGTAAAAGAGTCTAAGCATAAAAGTATATTTATAATAATGTACTTTTATGCTTTTTTATTAAAAAATAAAAATTGAGATTCCCACATTAATAGAATTATTTGCTTATATTAATGAGTTGAGGATAATAGTTAAGATGTATAAAATATAAATAAGAGATTATGTGTTAAAGGAGTGATATTATGGAAGCGGAAAACAAAATGCTTAAATTTTCAGCTTGTGGAGGATTGTTCTTCGCTATATTAGGTATTGCTTGGGGATGAGCGATAAAATCTGAAATGATTCAATTTGATGGTTTGTATTCATTAATAAGTTTAGGCCTAGCATTATTTGCAATTATAGCTACTAATTTTATTAATAAAACTGATATTAATAAATATCCCTTTGGAAAATGTAACTTAGAACCAATAATAGTAATACTTAAGTCATTAGTTTTGTTAATAATGTGTTCAATAACTATGCTTTCAGCCATTAAGCAAATTTTTAATGGTGGGAATAATGTAGAAGAAGGATTTGCTTTAGGTTATGCTTTAATATCTTCTATTGGATGCACTTTAATATATTTTTATATGAAAAGAACATCTAAAAATCTTAATTCAGAAATAGTAAAGGTAGAAAGTAATCAATGGTTTATGGATGCTATGCTAAGTGTAGGTGTTTTAATAGGATTTTTACTTTCAGTATTACTTAAGTATATGGGATTAAGTAGAATATCAATATATGTGGATCCAGGAATGGTAATATTATCATCTGTAATATTTTTAAGGATGCCAATAACAGCTATTATTGCTGCTTTTAAGGAACTTATCTATTCAACTGCCAATGAAGAAATAAACTATGATATATTAAGGGTAGTAAAGGATATAGAAAAGGAATATAAATTAGAAGATTCAATATCTAGGGTAGTAAAGATTGGAAGAGAACTTATAATTGAAATAGATTTTATAATTTCCAATGAATCTAAAATAAAATCAATAGAGGATATGGATAAGATTAGAGAAATTATTGATAAAAATACAAATCATTTTGATTTAAAAAAATGGTTAAGTATATCCTTCACTAAAAATAGAAAATGGGCAATTTAAAATTATTAATAAAAATAAATATGTAATTATAATTAGTAATAATATGTACTTTATATTAAATATTATATAATATTTAATATAAAGTACATTTTTTTTGTATAATAAAAATTTTACTATTATAGAAAATTATGATACTTTTATAGGGATTAATATTTTTTGAATAAAATGGAATGGAGGAACTATGGCACAAACAAAATATTCCGATAATAATATTAAAGAGATAGTTAATGATGTAATTGAAGAAATTAATTTAGGAAAAAGTAAAATTTTTAATATCTCGGATAGAATGAGAGATGAACTTGAAGTAAAAAAATCTGAATTAATGGAAGTAAAAACTAAGCTTTATAAAGTAATAGAAGAAGTAGACTCTTTAGAAAAGTTAGATAAATCTATGAGAGTTAGGTTGGTAGAAGTATCTAAAAATATTATAAACTCAACTCAAGAAGGTTTTGGCAATGTTTATGAGGAAGCATTAGAAGTAAGAGTAAAGTATATTACTAAACAAAATGAGGAAAAAGAACTTATTTTAAGAAGAGATGCATTAGAAAGATCATTAAAGGGTTATCATTCAAGTATAGAAGAGGCAGAAAGTGCAGTAAATCAAATTAACATTGCATTAGGTTATCTTGAAGGAAATATACTAGATGAAATAAAGGAAGATGATGAAAATTCTAAAATGATAAATGAAATAAAATTATTAGAAAATCAAGAAATAGAAAGAAGAAGAATAGCAAGAGAAATACATGACGGACCTGCTCAATATATAGCAAATGCTATGATGAGAATAGATTTTTGTAAGGTTGTAGTAAAAAAAGATTTAGAAAAAGGGATAAAAGAGCTTGATGATGTTAAGGGAAATGTAAAAATGGCCTTAAAGGAAGTAAGAGGAATTATTTATGATTTAAGACCATTATCATTAGAAGAAAGAGGATTAACTGAAGCTATAAAAGAAAATTTAAATAGAGTTTCTACGGAAAATAATATTGAAATTAATTCATTTATTGAAGAGTTACATATTGAAGTTGATAAAATAATTCAAATAGCAGCATACAGAATAATTCAAGAAATATTAAATAATGTAAAAAAACATTCTAAAGCCCAAATAGTAGATTTAAGAATTAATTATATAGAAGACTATATATCAATATTTGTACAAGATAATGGAATAGGGTTTAATGTAAAAGAAACTTTATTAAATACTAAAGTAAAAGGAAATTGTTATGGATTATTAGGAATATATGAAAGAGTGAAGTCTTTAGGAGGGAGAATAGAAATAAAATCTTCACCTAATGAAGGAACTGCATATAAAATAAAACTTCCAATTAATAGAAAGGTAAAAAAAGATGAGTAAGAGTAAAATTAATGTTATTGTAGTAGATGATCATGATTTAATAAGAGAAGGACTTAATAGAATAATTAGCTTTGAAGATGATTTAGTAATGATTGGACAATATAGTAATGGAGAAGAACTTATTAAAAATATAAAGAATAATATTCCTGATGTAGTACTTTTAGATATAAATATGCCATTAAAAAATGGATTAGATACTTTAAGGGCTTTAAAAAAATTATACAAAGACATAAAGGTAGTAATGCTAACAGTAGAAAATGATAAAAATACTATAATGGAAGCAATAGATATAGGAGCAGATGCATATATATTAAAGGAATCTGCTGGTATTGAAGTTGTTACAGCTATAAGAACCGTTTATTTGGGAGATAAATACATAGATAAAGCTTTAATAAAAGTTATGTTTAGTGATTTTAAGTACGGTGGCTCATCTGAAAATAAGAAAAATGAAGCTTTAAACTTATTAACAGATAGAGAACTAAGCATTCTATTTGAAATTTCAAGAGGATTAAAGAATAAAGAAATAGCAGACAAACTATTTTTATCTGAGAAAACTATAAAAAATTATATAACAAGTATGTTTAAAAAAATTGGCGTTGAAGATAGAGTTCAAGCAACTATATACGCAATTAGGAATAATATTGATGATTTTTATAAAAATAAGATTAAGTGAAGAATTTTATAAGGTTTTTTATTACGTAATATAATGTTATGAATATTAAAAACTTTAAAGTAAAAAAATGGTATATTAGTAAATAAAATAAGGGATTTAAGAAAAAGTATTAATAAAAACTTGATTATAATTATATATTAATACAAAGTTGCATATAAAATAATCAAATTATCATAAGGGGATAGATATTTTATTAACAAAGTTATTGAAAAATGTTCAATTTAAGTATACAATTACCTTGATTTTAATTATTAGGGGGAGATTATATGCAATCAAAAAAATTAATTGCTATTTGCTTATTATCAACAGCTTTATTAGTAGGTTGTGGAGGCAAAGAAGAAAAAGGTACAAGTACTAATGGATCAAATGTTGAGCAAAGTCAAAAATTTACTGGTACTAAAACTTATGAAAAGCTTTATGATGAAACAGGGAAAAAAGGGGATGTCATCGTAACAAATGTTGAGTTTAAAGATGGGGAAGCTGTAAATGTTTCCGTAGACGTTCGTCAAGAAAATGGAACAATGAAAAAGGAAGAAGCTAAAAAAGGCAACTATGTAATGAAGGAAGGCGAAGCTAAAAACTGGGGAGAACAAATGGAGTTGTTAGAAGCTTTCTTAAATGAAAATAAAGTTGATGTATCTAAGGTGAAATTAACTAATGATGATGGAAATACAGATGCTGTATCAGGAGTTTCAATTAAAGTTGGAGCTTATGTAAAAGCTATACAAGACGTTATAGACGCAACTAAAGAAGGAAAAGATTTAGAAACTGGATTTACTGGAGCAAAAATAGTTGAAAGCCCTTATGATCCAACTGGTAAAAAGAAGGACATGGTAGTTACTAAAGTTGTGTTTAATCATGGAAAAGCAATTGCAGTAAATATAGATGTTAAGCAAGAAGATGGATCTATGAAGAGAAAAGCATCTGAAGAAGGTAAATACGTAATGAAGGAAGGCGAAGCTAAGCATTGGCATGAACAAATGGATTTATTACAAAAGTTCATAGTTGATAATAATTTCGATCTTTCAAAAGTAAAATTAATTAATGATGATGGAAATACTGATGCAGTATCAGGAGTTTCAATTAAAGTTGGAACTTATGTAAAAGCTGTACAAGATGTTATAGATTCAGTTAAATAATAAAATTAGCTACCTATTTTTAGGTAGCTTTTTCTTTTAGAAAAATTAAATTTCAATAAGAATTCTTTTACCTATTATAGTTAGTTTAATATAAATAATAGTATCTTATAATATATTGTTAAAGGTAATTAGTGTATATGAAAGCGCAGGAAGTTAAATAATATCAATAATGATTTAATGGGAATTATTATTGACAAAGGTAATAATAGTAATATAATTATACTATAAGACACCCCCATGGGGTGGGTAAAGGGAGGCAGTATTATGAAGGAAGAAAAAGTTAAGATAACAGGTATGACCTGTTCAGCTTGTGCAAATAGAGTTGAAAAAGTTGTGGGTAAACTTGATGGAGTAGATAGTGCAAATGTAAATTTTGCTACAGAAACTTTAAACGTTAAATATGATAATGATAAAACAAATAGTTCTCATATTGAAAGTGCAATAGAAAAAGCAGGATATGGAGTTGAAAAAAATATCAAAAGTTATAGTTTCAAAGTTGAAGGTATGACTTGTTCTGCTTGTGCAAATAGAGTTGAAAGAGTAACTAAGAAAGCAAGTGGTGTAGAAAGCTCATCAGTAAACTTTGCTACAGAAAAATTAAATATAGCCTTTGATGAAAATAAAATATCTGTAAATGAGTTAAAGAATATAGTTGAAAAAGCAGGCTATAGTCTAATTGTAGAAGAAAAGAAAGAAAGTTCTATAAAGAAAATTCCTGCTTATAAAAAACTTTGGTATAGATTTATTTTATCTATTATCTTTACAGTTCCTTTATTAATAATATCAATGGGCCATATGATGGGGCTGCATCTACCACATATTATAGACCCAATGATGAATCCACTTAACTTTGCAATAGTGCAACTTATATTAACTTTACCAGTTATGATAATTGGTTATAAGTTCTATATTGTAGGCTTTAAAAACTTATTTAAGCTAAGTCCTAATATGGATTCTTTAATTGCAATAGGAACATCAGCAGCATTTATTTATGGGTTGTTTGCTATATATAAAATAAATATTGGAGACCATGAATATGCAATGCATTTATACTTTGAATCAGCAGCTGTAATACTTACACTAATAACTTTAGGTAAGTATTTAGAAGCGGTATCAAAGGGTAAAACTTCAGATGCCATTAAGAAGCTTATGGGATTGGCACCTAAAACTGCAAATATAATTAGAGATGGAAAAGAACTTACTATTCCAATTGAAGAAGTAAAAGTATTTGATATTGTAATTGTTAAACCAGGTGAAAAGCTTCCTGTTGACGGAGAAGTTGTAGAAGGAAATACTTCAATAGATGAATCTATGCTTACTGGAGAAAGTATTCCAGTAGAAAAGACTGTTGGAAGTAAAGTAATTGGAGCAAGTATTAATAAAACAGGATTTATAAAATATAAAGCAACTAAAGTTGGGGATGATACAGCACTTGCCCAAATAATTAAATTAGTTGAAGATGCTCAAGGAACTAAAGCACCAATTGCAAAGCTTGCAGATGTAATATCAGCATATTTTGTACCAACTGTAATAGCATTAGCTATAATAGGAGCCTTAGGATGGTATTTTGCAGGTGAATCAGCAGTATTTTCACTAACAATATTTATTGCTGTTTTAGTTATAGCATGCCCATGTGCTTTAGGACTTGCAACACCTACAGCTATTATGGTGGGAACAGGGAAAGGTGCTGAAAATGGAGTCCTTATAAAAGGCGGAGAAGCATTAGAAACTGCTTATAAAGTTCAAACTATAGTATTTGATAAAACTGGTACTATAACAGAAGGAAAACCAAAAGTAACTAATATTATAACTAAAGATATAAGTGAATCAGATATTTTAGCTTTAGCAGCTAGTGCAGAAAAGGGATCTGAACATCCATTAGGAGAAGCAATAGTAAGAGCAGCAGAAGAAAAAAATCTTAAGCTTAAGGAAATACAAGATTTTAGAGCTATCCCTGGTCAAGGAATTGAAGTAACAATAGATAATAGAGTTGTTTTATTAGGAAATAAAAAATTAATGTCTGAAAGAAAAATAGAGTTAGGAGATTTACAAAATAAATCTAATGAATTAGCAGAAGAAGGTAAAACTCCTATGTTCTTATCTATCGGAAATGAAATAAAAGGTATAGTAGCTGTTGCAGATACCGTTAAAGAAAATAGTAAAAAAGCAATTGAAGCTATTCATAATATGGGAATTAAGGTAGCTATGATAACTGGAGACAATGAAAAAACAGCAAAAGCAATTGCAAAAGAAGTAGGTATAGATATAGTATTAGCAGAAGTATTGCCAGAAGATAAAGCAAATGAAGTTAAAAAATTACAATCTGAACATAAAAAAGTTGCAATGGTTGGTGATGGAATTAATGATGCACCTGCTTTAGTTCAAGCTGATGTTGGAATAGCAATTGGTTCAGGAACTGATGTTGCAATGGAATCTGCAGATATAGTTCTTATGAGAAGTGATTTATTAGATGTAATAAAAGCAATACAATTAAGTAGAGCAACTATAAGAAATATTAAACAAAATTTATTCTGGGCATTTGCTTATAATGTATTAGGCATACCAGTTGCAATGGGAGTTCTTCATATATTTGGAGGGCCATTATTAAACCCTATGATAGCAGCAGGAGCTATGAGTTTAAGTTCAGTTTCAGTGCTATTAAATGCTTTAAGACTTAGAAATTTCAAAGCAAATATTTAAAATTATTATTTCTTAATTTCACATTTAAAATAATTATAGGCTGCTTAGGCAGCCCTTATTTTTTATTTATAAAAATCTTATTGATGTATTAAGAAATAATATATGTTAAAATGTATAAATGAATAAGTTTACATTGGATAAGGAGGATACTATGAGTAAAATAAAAGAGGTTCATGGTGCTTTAAAGGAATTAGAATTAGAAAAAAATGAAGGAGTAACTGCAGGTGAACTTAGTAGCTTTATGAACTTAGACAGAGCTAATGTAAGCAGATATCTAAATCAATTATTTAAAGATGGTATGGTTAATAAAAGTGAAGGACATCCTGTTAAGTATAGTTGTGTAGATAAGAATAAAAAAAATAAACAATCAGATAATTATAGAAAGCAAAAAGAGATAAAGAGAAATACTCTTGATACATTGGTAGGTTCAAAATATAGCCTGAAAATGCCAATTCAGCAAGCAAAAGCTGCAATATTATATCCTCCAAGAGGCTTACACACTTTAATATTAGGTGAAACAGGAGTAGGTAAATCAATGTTTGCAGAAGCTATGTATAATTTTGCAATTGAGACAAGGGTTATTAATGAAACAGCTCCCTTTATAAGATTTAATTGTGCAGATTATGCAGATAATCCACAATTAGTTATGGCACAAATTTTTGGAGTTAAAAAAGGTGCTTATACAGGAGCGGATTCTGATAGAGAAGGATTACTTAAAAAAGCTGATGGTGGAATATTGTTTTTAGATGAAATTCATAGACTATCTCCTCAAGGTCAAGAAATGTTATTTACATATATAGATAAGGGATATTTTAGAACCTTAGGAGATACAGAAAAAGTAGTGAATGCAGAAGTACAAATTATAGCAGCAACTACAGAAGATCCAAAATCATTTTTATTAAAAACCTTTACAAGGAGAATACCCATGGTAATTACATTACCAGCCTTAAAAGAAAAAACAATTAAGGAAAGGTATTATTTATTAAGAGATTTTATAGAAAATGAATCACAAAGAGTTCAAAAAAGTATTTATATAAATAAAAGTTCCTTAACATCATTCCTTTTGTATGACTGTCCTAATAATATAGGGCAATTAAAAAGTGATATTCAATTGTCTTGTGCTAGGGCATTTTTAAGGTATAAAGCTAAAAATAAGGACTATATATTTTTAGAACAAGAGGACTTACCTCAAAGAGTCAAAATTGGACTTATGAAGCTTCAAAATCATAGAGATGAAGTAGATGAAATACTAAGCAATATGGGAGATGTTCTTAAATTTTCAAATAGAAACAAGATAAACATATTAGAAGATGAAGCGGGCTTAGAGGAAATTAAAGAAGGGGTAATGTTCTATGATAGGATAGAACAAAAGATAGAAGAATTAAAAAGTGATGGAATAGAAGAAAAAGAAATTGATGAAATTTTAAATATAGATATAGAAAAATACTTTAGAAAATACATTATGGATTTGCCAGAAAAGTATAGAAAAGAAGAAATTTCTAAGATTGTAGATGTAGACATAGTAGATGTTGTTGAAGAAATATTATTATATGCTTCTAAAAAACTAAATAGAGATTATGATGAAAAGGTATATTTCGGATTAGCACTTCATATTCAAGGAAGCATTGAGAGAATTAAAAAGGGAATTAAAATTTTCCATCCTAAATTGAATTTTATAAGAGGTGAATATGCTAGAGAGTTTATAGTTTCTATGGAAGTTGCAAGTATAATAGATAAAAAATTTGGAATTGAAGTTCCATTAGATGAAATTGGATATATCACAATGTTCCTAGCAAGTAATCCATACAAAAAAGATAATGGAAAAGAAGAGAAAGTTGGAGTTTTAGTAATAATGCATGGACATTCAACAGCATCATCCATGGTAGAGGTTGCAAATTCATTAATTGGTGAAGATTATGTGAAAGCGTTAGATATGCCTCTTAGTATGAAGGCTGAAGATATGTATAAAATTGCACTTGAGAAAATTAAGAGTCTTAATAATGGTAAAGGTGTTATGTTATTGGTAGATATGGGGTCATTAACAAATTTTGCTGATATGATAAAAGATGAGACAGATATAAATGTAAAAACTGTTGATATGGTTACAACATTACTAGTAATTGAAGCAGGGAGAAAAGCTTTAAATGGAAGATCTATAAATGAGATATATGATTCTTGCATAGGAATAAAGAAATATGGAATTCAAGGAGCAAGTGTAAAAATAGAGAGAAAAGAGAATATTATAGTAACTTCATGTTTTACTGGAGATGGTTCAGCTCAAAGACTTAAAGAAATAATAGAAAACAATATCAATGATAATATAAAAATATATGCTTTAAATATTTTAGATAAGGATGATTTTTATACGAATATTGAATCTCTAAAGAAAAAATATAATATTTTAGCTATTGTAGGTGTACTTAATACTTATTTTCCTAATATTCCATTTATATCAGCAGCAGATATACTTTCAGGAGATGGAATAGAAGATTTAGAAGATCTTATTAAGCAAGAAGAAGAATATTATAAAATAATTGAAAGTATGGAAAAACAAATTGAATCTATAGATTCTTATAAATTAGTTTCTGATATAAGAGAAACTCTATATAAAATTGAGGAACATCTAAATATAAAATTAATTCATGATGTAAAAATAGGGATATTAATTCATATTTGCTTCCTTATAGATAAATTAAAAAAAGGAGGCAAAGAGACACCATTTGTTATGTTAAATGAATTTAGACATTCTAATAATAGGGAGTTTATTCTAATTAAGCAATGTTTAAAATTACTAGAAGAAAGATATAATATCAATGTTGGTGAAAATGAATTAGCTCATATAGTTAAGATGATAATTAATAATAAAATATCTGTGTAAAAATATGAGTCAAAATCTAGTATAATTATTGTGTGTAATTTATTATTACACACAGGAAATAAAAAAATAATCCATTATAATTAGAGAAATACAGGGCTTTAAGGAGTTTTTATTAATATGATTAATAGAATAAAAAGTTGGCATGGAAATTGCTATTAAATATAGTGTAATTAGTTACATAAATAGGAGGTAATGAAATGAAAAGAATATTATTAGTTTGTTCAGCTGGAATGTCTACATCATTATTAGTATCAAAAATGCAATCAGCTGCAGAAGCACAAGGAATAGAATGTAGTATTAAAGCTGTAGGGGAAGCAGAATTAAAAAAACATGAAAATGAAATAGATGTATTATTATTAGGACCTCAAGTTAGATTTTTATTAAATAAAATGAAAACTAAGTTTGAACCTTTGGGAATACCTGTAGAAGTAATAAATACAGTTGATTATGGAACAATGAATGGAGAAAAAGTTTTAAAACATGCACTATCAATGATAAACAAATAGCAGAAATAAAAAGGGGTGTAACCGATGGAAAAAATTATAATGGATTTAATCATTTTTAGTGGAGAAGCTAGAAGTTATGCAATGGAGGCTATGCAATGTGCTAAAAATGGACAAATTGATGAAGCAAGAAACTTAATAGAGAAGTGTAAGGAAACTTTAGGGAATGCCCATGGGACGCAAACTAGTTTAATCCAAGAAGAAGCAGCTGGTAATAAGACAGAAGTATCTTTATTATTAGTACATGCTCAAGATCATTTAATGACATCTATAGTAGTAAAAGACTTAGCAGAAGAGATTATAGATTTACATGAAAGATTAAGTGAGGTGGAATACAAAAATGCATAGATTAGGTATTTCAATATATCTTAATAATTCAACTATAGAAGAAATTAAAGACTATATTAACTTAGCATCTAAATATGGGTTTAAAAGAGTATTTACATGCTTAATATCAGCAACAGATAAAAATATAGAAGAAACTTTAAGTGAATTTAAAGAAATATTGAAGGTAGCTAATAAAAACAATATGGAAGTTATTGCAGATATAGACCCAGTAGTGTTCAAAAAGCTAAATGCATCAATATTTGATTTAAAAGTATTTAAAGATATGGGGCTTTCAGGTATAAGGTTAGATATGGGGTTTAGTGGTTATGAAGAATCAGTTATGACTTATAATGAATATGGCTTAAAAATAGAATTAAATATTAGCAATGGCACTAAGTATGTTGATAATATAATTTCATATAAATCAAATTTAAATAATATATACGGATGTCATAATTTCTATCCTCATATTTATACAGGATTATCTTATGATAACTTTATATCTTCAAGTAAGCAATTTAAGGATTTAGGCATAAGAACAGCTGCTTTTGTAAATTCTCCATCAGCAAAATTTGGCCCATGGCCAGTTTCAGAGGGATTATGTACATTAGAGATGCATAGAGATTTACCTATAGAAGTACAAGCAAAGCATTTATTTGCAACTGGGTTAATTGATGATGTTATTATTGCAAATGCCTTCGCATCAGAAGAAGAACTAAAAGCATTAAGCAAAATAAATATGGAAATGTTAGAATTTAGCGTTGAGCTAATTGATGACATTAGGGATTTAGATAAAAAAATCCTCTTAGATGAATTTCATTTTAATAGAGGAGATTCTTCAGAATATATGGCAAGAAGTACTCAAAGTAGGGTAAAGTATAAAGGAGAAAGCTTTCCACCATATAATGTGGTTGATATAAAAAGAGGAGATATATTAATTGATACAGATTTATACACTAGATATGCAGGTGAATTACAATTAGCTTTAAAGGATATGAAAAATACAGGAAAAACAAATGTAGTAGGTAAAGTTGTAGATGATGAAATATTTTTATTAGACTACATTAAACCATGGAGCAAGTTTTCATTTAAAATTAAAGAGTAATAGTTAATATTTAGTGTTAAAAATTCTGGTGAAAACCAGAATTTTTTATTTTCTATAGGAAATATTAATAATAGTCATCTTCAATGCTTTTAAAAAGATTGTTAAGCAATATTTTTACACAAATTCTTTTTTGAAATGATTGTGTAATTTTATTACACAATTTTAAAAATATAAGTGTGTAAAAAACAAATTCTGAAACCCTTATATATCAAGGGCTAAGCTATTTTAAAATAAAAAATAAAGTTGGCATGCAAATTGCTTTATATAAAGTTGTAAAAATAAATAAAACTTTTACAACTTTCAATGTAAAGGATTTTAAATTTATTAAATTATTAACTGAGAGCTCTTTCCAATGAAATCATTAATACAAATCTTTAGGAGTAATCAGTAAAACAAAAATTAAGGGGGATTTTTAAATGGAAAAATTCATGAACTTTATGGAACGATACATTGTTCCAGTAGCATCAAAGATAGGTGCTCAAAGACACTTAGTAGCTATTCGTGATGGTTTTGCTACAATAATGCCACTTATGATAATTGGTTCTTTCGGACTTTTAATTCACAATTTTCCGATTCAATCAGTTAAAGATTTATTTGCTGCAGGACAACCATTACATTGGTTAGATGTAATAGCTTTAAATGTTTATGGCGGATCAATGTTTTTAATGGGATTATTTGCCGCAATATCTATTGGATATGCATTAGGTAAATCATATGATGTCGATGGATTTGCAACAGGATTAGTTACATTAGCATCAAGCTTAATATTAACAAATATGTTTGCATATAAAGCACCAGTTACTTGGGGTGGATTTGATGCAGGAACACTTGGATGGGAACCAGGATTATTTACAAAATGGCTTGGACCTTCAGGATTAATTACTATATTAATTGTTACCTTAATTACAGGTACAATATTTGCTAAGTTAGCTCAAAATAAAAAATTAGTTATTAAGTTACCAGATGGAGTACCACCAGCTGTATCAAGATCATTCTCTGCTTTATTACCAACTATGATTACATTAACTTTAGTGGGAATTGTATTTGCAATTTGTGATGCATTTGGATATGCAGAAGTTTATTTACATGTATATAATTTAATATCAAAACCTTTAATGGGACTTGCAAATTCTTTACCAGTATTATTAGGATTAATATTAATACAACAAATTTTATGGTTCTTTGGATTACATGGATCAAATATATTAGCACCTGTTATAAATTCTATATTCCTTGCTTTAACAGCTGAAAATATGGCTGCCATAGCAGCAGGAGAAACTCAAGGAGTTAATATTATAAACAGTCAATTCTTAGATTCATATGTTAACCTTGGTGGATCAGGAATAACTGCAGCATTAATGATAGCTATGATAATTAATTCAAAGAGTGCTGTTAATAAGTCAATTAGAAATGTTGCAACTGGACCAGCATTCTTTAATATAAACGAGCCAGTTATTTTTGGATTACCAATAGTTTTAAATCCGATTTATATAATTCCATTTATAGCAGCACCAATGGTATCAGCATGTATAGCTTACTTCTTTAGTGTAATTGGATTTGTTGCTCCAGCATCAGCAGTAGTTCCATGGACTACTCCTCCAGTAATATCAGCATTCTTGGCTACTGGACAATGGCAAGGAGCAGTTGTAGCACTAATTAACATTGCAGTTTCTATATTTATTTACTTACCATTTGTAATGTACGCTGATAAGAAGAACTTAGAACTTGAAAGATCTGAGGCAGCAGCTGCAATGGTTTAATAATTTACCTAACAAACAATAATATTTAAATAAATGGAAAAGGGATAGTTTATATGCTATCCTTTTTCTATAATAATTAGGAGTTGATATTATGAAAGAAATTTTATATAAATTTACACATTTATTTACTTACACTACTGAAAATAAGGATGATGAAAAAGTAAGAAAAAGGAAGGCTTCAGCAGTTACTAATATTTGTGCAATTATAAGCTTAATATTATTAGTATATTTACTAAAAGGAATTAAATAAAAATATAAATATTTTATATAAATATGGGGAAATTATTAATGATTAAAATTTAGGAGGTCATTAAAATGAAATTTAAGTCATTAGTAATACCTTTAGCTATGGTTACTTTATTGTCTGTGGGGTGTGGTAGAAATAATAAAAATGAAACAACACCTAATGCAACAGATAGTAATAAATCTGAAACTAATAAAAATAATGGAACCGTTGATATGGTAACATCTCCTTCAAGAGTAACAGATGAAGAGAAGCTAATGAGGGCTGTTAATGAAAGTTGGATAGTGATATTAGAAAATGATGTAGAAACTTCTAAAGAAATTGTTTTAAACTCAGGTTTTAAAAAACCTAATAAAGATAACCCAAATAAAATGGATGATACTTCAAGAGTAGTTGCTTTATATAAGACAAATGAAAATAAAGAAAAAATAGCAGATTACACTTTAACTTTACCTAAACTTATTATTAAAGATGAAAATGCTAAAATAGAAGGTGGAACTATTAAAGGAGATCTTTATATAGAAGCTAAAGAAGTAAATATAGAAGGAACTACAATAGAAGGAAATGTATATTTTAATAATGAAGAAGAAAAAAATTCATTTCATATAGATGAGGGTTCAAAAATAACAGGAACTATGGAAATAAAATAGTACTATGAGAGTAAGTGGTTATTCATTTACTCTTTTTAATTTTATTTTTATAAAAAGTAAAAAAGGACTGGAATTTGAAATCGCAGCCCTACTAGATTTTCCAATGTTCTTTAAATTTTAAGACTTCATTTAGGTTTTTAGCTGCCATTTGCTGAGTTAAAATTATTTCATCCTCTATATCACTAAATCTTTTACCTAGAATTTCATCTAAAATATTTAAATCTTCTTCTATTTTATCTATATTTGAAAATTTATTAGAAACAATATTTAAAGCTCGAGTAACATCCTTTTTAAATTTTTCTTGTTCTGATTTCATTATAGTAACTTCAGTTTGTAATAGTGCTAAGCTATTATTAGTGCTTAAAATTATGTTTTTCATTTGATTAAGAATTTTAGGTAATTGTTTCAATACTTCGTTAGTTTCATATAATGTTAGATAAGAATTATTATTAGGTTCAACTCTTTCGTTATTCCCATTTATATTTTGCTCTTCCATGACTTATCACCTCATTATAGTATATGATTTTAAAACTATTAGTTACATAAAAATATAATAATAGAAAATATCAAGTGATAGTATTTTGCAACTAAATACAATATAATATATAATGAATATCAAATAAGGATATTTTTCTTCATTATAGAATCAAAAGGAAAAATGGAGGAGTTGTTTTGGAAACTAATTCAAAGATAATAGAAAAAAACCACATTAAAGCTAAAGAGCCCAAAAAATATAAGGTTATTATGTATAACGATGATTTTACAACTATGGAATTTGTAGTTGCTATTTTAAATATTATTTTTAATAAGAGTTTTGAAGAAGCTAATAAGATTATGATGGAAGTTCATAACGTAGGTAAAGGTATAGCAGGAGTTTATAGTTATGATATAGCTGTTACTAAGAAAAATAAAGCTATGTCAATGGCAAGAGAAGAGGGATTTCCCTTTAAGCTTACAGTAGAGGAGGATTAAAATGGATATAAGTAAAGTGGTACGAGATATTTTGCTTAGAGCTTATAGCACAGCAAAAACTAATAAAAATGAATATGTTACACCTGAACATTTACTATTAAGTGCTTTAGAGGATGATGTATTTAAGAATGTAATTGTTAAATTAAATGGAAATGTTGAAGAATTAAAAGATGATTTAATAAGCTATATTAATGAAAACTTAGATAAATTTGAAGAAGATGGGGAACCAGAAGAAAGCTTTGGAATTAAAAATGTATTAATAGTGGCTACTCAACAAGCAGCCTTTAGCGAAAGAAATTACGTAGCTTTAGAGCATGTTATTTCAGCAATTTATGCATTAAAGGATAGCTATGCAGTATATTATCTAGATAAGCAAGGAATAACAAAACAAGATTTATTATTTGAACTTTCTCATAATAAATCAGAGGAAGAAGATTTAGCTAAAGATGCTATTAAAATAATTAGAGTTAATAAACCTGAAGAAAAGAAAGATAAAAGTATAGTTAGCACTTTTTGTACTAATTTAACAGAATTAATTGAAGAAGATAACTATCCTTTAGTAGGAAGAGAAGACATAATTGATAGGACAATACAAATATTATGCAGAAGAACTAAAAATAATCCAATTCATATTGGAGAACCTGGGGTTGGAAAAACTGCAATAACAATGGGACTTGCTAAACAAATTAAAGAAGGAAATGTTCCAGAAAAATTAAAGGATGCTGAAATATTTTCATTAGATATAGGAACTATACTTGCAGGAACAAAGTATAGAGGAGATTTTGAAGAAAGAATTAAACAAATATTAGATGAAATAAAGACTTATGATAATCCAATAGTTTATATAGATGAAATTCATAATATTGTTGGTGCTGGTGCTTTAAATGGTAGTTCCTTAGATGGAGGAAGCCTGATAAAAGGATATTTACTTGAAGGGAAAATAAGGTTTATAGGAGCAACTACCTATGATGATTACAAAAAGTATTTTGAGAAGGATAAAGCACTAGTAAGAAGATTTCAAGTAATAGAAGTGAAGGAAACTTCTATTGAAGAAACCATAGATATATTAGAAGGTGTTAAGGATGTATTTGAAGAGTATCATAAAGTAAGTTATACTGATGAAGCATTAAAATCAGCTGTTAATTTAAGCTCTAAATATATTAATGATAAATTCTTACCTGATAAAGCTATAGATATAATAGATGAAGCAGGAGCATTTGTAGATATAAATAGAGAAAAATATTCTAGTGGATTAGTAGATGAATCTATAATTGAAGAAATAATATCTAAGATATGTCATATCCCTAAGAAAACCATAGAAAATACAGAAATAAAATCACTAAAAATACTAGAAGAAGAATTAAAAAATGCAATATTTGGTCAAAATCAAGCAATAGAAGAAGTTTCAAGATGTATTAAGATGTCAAGAGCTGGATTAAATGATGAAGATAAGCCAGTTGCATCAATGCTATTTGTTGGACCAACTGGTGTTGGTAAAACTGAAATAGCTAAGGTGTTATCAAAGACTTTAGGTATAGAACTAGTAAGATTTGATATGAGTGAATATGGTGAAAGGCATGCAGCATCTAAACTTATAGGATCTCCACCAGGATATGTAGGTTATGAAGAAGGTGGTCTTTTAACTGATACAATTAGAAAGAAGCCAAATTGTGTATTATTGTTAGATGAAATAGAAAAAGCTCATCCTGATATATTAAGTGTTTTATTACAAGTAATGGATTATGCAACACTAACAGATAATAAAGGAAGAAAGGCAGATTTCAGAAATGTTATATTAATTATGACCTCAAATGCTGGAGCTAGAGATATAGGTAAAAATTTAGTTGGATTTGCAAGAGGGACAGTAAATAATGAAGCTATAAGTGATGAAGTTAAAAGGGCATTTACTCCTGAATTTAGGAATAGATTAGATAAAATAGTTGTATTTAATCAAATAAATGAAGATATGGCAAGAGATATTACTAATAAGGAATTAAATAAATTTAAAGATAAATTAAAGGAAAAAAGTATAGAATTAACATTTACTGATAAAGCTATTGCTTTTATAAGTGAAAAGGGATTATCTAAGGAATTTGGAGCCAGAGAAATAATAAGAGTTATTAATTCAGAAATAAAACCTCTGTTAGTTGATGAATTATTATTTGGAGATTTATCAAAGGGTGGAAGTTGTATAGTAGATATAGAAAATAATACTTTTAAACTTACAAAGTAATAATTTTAGGAGCTGCATATACAGCTCCTAATTAATTTTATATTGTTATATAATATTATTTTACTTTGATAAAAAAAGATATAAAATATATATTATATAAAGTAATCTTATAAATGGAGGGATTAATTTTGTTTCTAAATATATTAATATTAGTATGGGGAGTTACAGAACTTATTATAGGTGGCTTAGTAACTACAAAGAAAAAGCTATCAATTTTAAAACCAATAGTAGAAAGTTTTTCTTATATAAATGCAGATTTTGATATTGAAAAAATATCTGATATTAAAAGTTTTTCAATATGGATTGGAGAAATTGTTTTAGTTGAAGGGGCTTTATACGTTTTTCTATCTTCCTCAGCAATATATTTCAATATGAATTTTATTATTGTTATTGGTCTTATTGGTATAATTGAAGTAGTATTCTTTAATATTATTATGAAAGGAATACAAATTTTTTTAAAGGAATAATGAGGTAAGGATGTCAGATAAAAAATATATTTTTGAAAATTATTTAAATATAGCAAGAAATTTTGTGCAAGAAAAAGAATATTCTAAGGCTCTTAAATTTTATAATAAGGCTTTTAGATTTGAAGAAGGAAAGAATGATATAGAACTTATTCTTGATATGGCTTTACTTTATGATAAACTTGGTTATAAAAATGAAGCAGAAGAAAAATATAGGATTGCCATTGATAGGGATGAAACTGATGCGAGGGCTTATTATGGACTTGGAGTTTTATACGATGAAGATGGATTCTTAGAAGAAGCTATAGAATTTTATAAGAAGGCAATTGAACTAGATCCCAAATATGATAGAGCATATTTTTTCTTAGCAAATGCTTATGATGAATTAAAGGATGTGAATAATGCAATTGAGTATTATAAAAAAGTTATAGAATTAGTGCCAAGAGATTTATGGGCAAATGCTAATTTAGGTTGTATTTATGAAGAAATGGGAGATTATGAAGAAGCCCTAATATATATGAGGGAAGCTTTAAGTATAGAGCCTAGGAATTTTAGAGTTTTATTTAATATGGGAGTATTACTTAAGAATTTAAACAATGAAGAAGAAGCAAAGGAATTTTATCTTAAATCAATAAATGAAAATCCTAAATATCCATATAGTTATTTAAATTTAGCTATAATATATAAAGAAAAAGGGGATTTTAGAACTGCTATAGAAATTATAAGCAAAGGTATAGAATATAATCCAAATGCAAGTTTCTTATATTATAATAGATGTTGCTTTTATACTAATATAAATGAATTTAAATTAGGATTTAAAGATTTATTAAAGAGTATAGAAATGAATGATATATTTTTTGATTATATGAAGAAGGATGAAGAGTTAAGTAAATTAAGAGAATTACAAGAATATAAGGACTATGTTTCTTTAAAAAATTCTTAAGAATAAGAAGAGCTGTTATTTATAGCTCTTTTTTTGTTTTGTTAAAAATATAACAATTTTATAATTATAATAAATAATAGTTATTTTTTATATACAAACAATTGGAATTTATAGATAAATTTTAAAATAAATTTAAATTTTTAGTTAAAAGTATTGTTAAAAATATTACAAAAGTTGTGAGAAGCCTCCATTTGTGGTAATATGAAAATGCTCGCCAAATTACAAATTAAATTTGTGGGCTTAATGTCGAATACTATATATAGGAGGTTTTAGAGTGTTAATTAATCTATTTAATAATGTAAAAGTTTCAAATAAATTATTTACATTAATTGATTCTAAATTATCACAAACTTTAGTAAAGAAAGAGAACTTAGAAGAATTATCTGCTAAGGAAATTGATGAAAGTTTAAGTTCACATTACGAAAATAATAAAGATAAAAAAGTAATAGTTAAGGCTTTTAGCTTTCAACCCAATTTAAATGGATATGGAATTATAGTAAATGAAAAAAAAGAAGAATTAAAGAAAGGATTAGAGAAAATTAATTCTTTAAATGAAGTTAAGTTTGTAGTTGATAAAAAAGATAAAAACTTATTTAAAGAATTAGGAATGTATGGTGAAGTTATCAAAGTTCCTGCTATTACAGATCTATATGAGGATAAGCTTATAAGTAAAGTGTATGGCGAAAATAAGAATGTTATTATATACGACATATTAGATATTATTAATCTAGGACAATCCTTATTAGGAAAAGAATTAGAAAAATATATTACTGTTTATGGTAGCGCAGTTGAAGGGAATAAAGTAATTGCTATTAATAGTAATACTACATATAAAGAAGTTTTTGAAGAGTTGAAGGGAAATAAGGATATTCTCGAAAAAATTATAGATGGAGGAAGCTTAAATGGTACTCCTGTATATAATATAGATTCAAAAATTAATAAGGATTCAAAAGGATTATTATTCTTAAGTAAAACAGATTTACCATCAAGTGAAAAATATAGTTGTATTAATTGTTCTAAGTGCTTAAGAGTATGTCCTGAAGGGTTAAGTCCTATAAAACTTATGGATTTATCTAGAAGAAATGAAAAAGAAGAGTTTATTAAATTTGGAGGAAACAAATGTATAGATTGTGGGCTATGTAGTTTTGTATGTCCTTCAAATATTGAAGTAGCACAAATAATAAAAACTTCAAAAGTATTTAACTAACAAAATAATCTGAATAGGAGTGAAAAGTGTGGAAAGTAGAAATCTTAAAGTATCACCATCACCTTATGTGAAAAAAGGTCTTGGGATTAATAAGATAATGATGGATTATATTATAGCTTTAATTCCATCTATATTTGCGGGTATTTATTTTTATAAATTTGATGCTGCTAAAATAATAATTACTACAATTTTAGCTAGCATTATTGCTGAGGGACTTTGGAATAAGTTTGTTAAGAAAACATCCTTTTTAACAGATTTAAGCCCTATAGTACTAGGTATAATTTTAGGTTTAATAATGCCAACCTATGTTCCATTATGGATACCAATTATAGGATCAATTTTTGCAACTATAGTTGTAAAGCAATTTTTTGGTGGATATGGACAAAACTTTATGAATCCAGCAGCTGCTACTAAAGCATTCTTAATTGCTGCATGGGCAGGGGTTATGGCAAAACCAGTAGCAGATGCAACTTCATCAGCATCAGAAACTGTAGATGTAGTAGTTCCATTAATAGATAAAATTATAGGCCAAGCATCAGGAAGCATTGGAGAAGTATCTATCTTAGCTTTATGTTTAGGTGGACTTTACTTAGCTATTAGAGGAAGAATTAGTTTAAGAGGACCAGTAGCTTTCATTTTATCAGCAATGGCTATGTACAACATATTTGATAAAGAATTATTATTACCAGGTGCATTTTTTGTAGCTGCAATTTTTATGACTACTGATTATGGAACAACTCCAATGACTAGAGTAGGACAATACATATTTGGAATAATGGCAGGTATATGTGCTTCAATTATAGCAGTTAAAGGATTTAATCCTGAGGGACCATATTACGCTATTATCATTATAAATTTATTTACTCCTTTAATAGAATATTTAACAACCAAAAAATTTAAGGTTAAGAAGGAGGCTTAATAATATGAAAAGAAACTTTAAGCTAGGAGGAATCCTTCTATTAATAACTATGATTTCAGGGTTATTACTTGGATTTGCTAATGATTTAACTAAAGAAGCTATTTTAGAAAATTCTAAAATAAGCAAGGAAGATCTAAACTATATAATGCCATCTGCAGAAAAAATTCAAGATAGCACTATTGAAATAGATTCTGAAAGCGCAATTAAAGAAATTTATGAAGCTGTTAATGGAAATGATATTGTAGGTTATGTTATGAAAGTAACTAGCAAAGGATTCCATGGAGCAGTTGACTTTGTTGTTGGAATTTCTAAAGAAGATAAAGTTACAGGTATGAAAGTATTATCACATAGTGAAACACCTGGATTAGGTGCAAAAATATCTGAGGATAAATTTACTGAAAGATTTAAAGATAAACCTGCAACAGATTATTTAGAAATAGTAAAAGTTACTCCTAATAAAGATAATGAAGTAGAAGCTATATCAGGAGCTACAACTTCAAGTAAAGCATCTGTAAATGCTGTAAATGAAGCTATTACATTCTATTTAGAAAAGGTAAAAGGTGAAACAGTAGAACCAAAGGTAGAAACTGATGCAGATACAGGCGCTAGCTCAAATTAATATTAAATTAGGAGGAAAGCAATGAATAAATTAATTGAAAGATTAAAAAATGGAATAATTACTGAAAATCCAATTTTTGTACAAGTTTTAGCTATGTGTCCGACTCTAGCTGTTACAACAAGTGCAGAAAATGCTTTGGGAATGGGACTAGCTTCAACTGTTGTATTAATATTTTCTAATATGATAATTTCAGCAATAAGAAAATTAATTCCAGATGAAATAAGAATACCAGCGTATATAGTAGTTATAGCATCTTTTGTTACAATAATTGATATGCTAATGCAAGGATATTTACCAAGTCTTTATTCTTCACTTGGAATATTTATACCATTAATAGTTGTTAACTGTATAATCTTAGGAAGAGCTGAAGCTTATGCATCAAAGAATCAAATACTACCTTCTATATTTGATGCAATTGGGATGGGATTAGGATTTACTATAGCATTATTTTTAATTGGAACATTTAGAGAAATATTAGGTGCTGGTCAAATTTTAGGAATTCAAATTATTCCTGAAACTATTAAGCCTGCTTCTATTATGATATTAGCACCAGGTGCCTTTTTCACTGTAGGAGGACTTATGGTTGCTATAAATGCTTATAATATGAGAAAAGCAGCTAAAACAGGTGAAGAAGTTAAGCCTTTAGAACATAGTTGTGGAAGCTGTTCAGGATGTGGAACTGGATCTTGCAGTACTTCTTCAGGAAGTGAAATTAAAGAAATTAATAAAAACTAAGAGGGGTGGAACTTATGGAATTATTTATGATTTTTATAGCAGCAATGCTTGTAAATAACTTTGTACTTTCTAAATTCCTAGGAATTTGTTCATTCCTTGGAGTTTCAAAGAAAAAAGATGCAGCTATAGGAATGGGATTTGCTGTTACCTTTGTTATGATTTTAGCATCAGTAATGTCATGGCTTGTTTATAATCAAATATTAGTTAGATTTAATCTTGAATACTTAAAAACTATAGCTAATGTATTAGTTATAGCAGCATTAGTTCAATTTGTTGAAATGGCTATTAAAAAGTTATCTCCAGCTCTTCACAAGGCTTTAGGAATATACTTACCACTTATTACTACAAATTGTGCTGTGTTAGGGATGGCAACATTAAATATACAAGAAAATTATAACTTTATAGAATCTTTAGTAAATGCTTTAGGTGCTGCATCAGGATATATGCTATCTATAGTTCTATTAGCATTTATTAGAGAAAGAATAGATAATAATGAAAATATACCAGTTGTTCTAAGAGGGTTACCAATTACATTATTTACAGCAGCTTTAATGTCAATTGCCTTTTTAGGATTCCAAGGATTAATTCACTAGGGGAGGTTTAGTATGAATATTTTATATGCAACTTTAAGCTTAGGAATTTTAGGTTTAGTTTTTGGAATACTTTTAGGCTTTGCGTCAAAAGCTTTTGAAGTAAAGGTAGATCCTAGAATACCTAAGTTAAGAGAGTGTCTTCCAGGTGCAAATTGTGGGGGATGTGGATTTGCTGGTTGTGATGCTTATGCAGAGGCAGTAGTAATGGAAGGTGCAAAACCTAACTTATGCTCTGTTGGTGGAGCCAAAACTGCAGAAGATATTGGAGAAGTTTTAGGAATTAAGGTAGATTCTTCTGAAAAGATGACTGCATTTGTTAAATGTAATGGAAATTGTGATTCAGCTAAAAATAATTATGAATTAGAAGGTGTTACAGACTGTCTAACAGCATCTCTTATGGTAAATGGTGGTGCAAAAGCATGTTCATATGGGTGTTTAGGCTTAGGAAGCTGTGTTAATGTCTGTGAATTTGGTGCGCTTGAAATAGTTAATGGTATTGCTAAAGTTAATATTCATAAATGTACAAACTGTGGAGCATGTATAAATATTTGTCCAAAGGGACTTATTGAATCAGTACCTGTTTCTAAAAAAGTGAGAGTAGAGTGTAATAATACAGAAATAGGAAGACATGTTAAGGAAAACTGTACATCTGCTTGTATAGGCTGTAAATTATGTGAGAGAAATTGTCCAAAGGATGCTGTTCATGTAATTAAGAATTTAGCTAAAGTAGATTATGATAAATGTGTGAATTGTCAAATTTGTACTAAAAAGTGTCCTACTGGAGCAATTAAAAACGTAATGATATAAAATTAAAAGGAGCTGTCGCACAATGTAAAATGAATAGTTGCGACAGTTCCTTTTAACTTATTTATTAAATATTCCTAATAAGGATAAGGAATTTACTCTATTTTTTATTAAGTTTTTGTCTGTGGTGTAAAGATTTAGACCTTTCATTCTTTCAAAGTATTCTCCACCTGAAAAAGTATGTCTTTGCATTTTACCATTTTCCATATCTAAAACTTCATTTGAGTAAGCAATAATATCTCCTATAGAAAGTTCTCTAGGCAATTCTAAAAGAGGTTCTCCCAATACATATTTCACAGAATTATAACCTGCTAATGCTCCTGTAGCCATAGCTTCTGTATGTCCTACAAAAAAGCCTGACTTTTCACCAGCACAAAACATATTATCTAATCCTTTAATTTTCATTGTATTGTCTCTAGGGCTTGATGCTAAATATCTAATAGAGTTAGATACTCCACCAGATAAAGGATCAATATACCTAGCATTTTCAAGGCCTGGAATCTTACGCAGTTTTTCTATAGGGTAGTAAGAAGTCATAAGTTTTATATGACCAGTATCTAATAAAATTACATTCTCAGCAAATTCTTTTAATGCATATTGTTGACATACCTTTTGACTTAGCTTTTCTAAGTTAATATCTTCAGAAGGTACAGGAATACTTACTACACCTTTAGTAGTAAGTTCTTCTAATAACTCCTTAGATAACGACTCACGAGGTAATTCACAGGAACCACTCATTGCACCAGGGGTACCATTACTTCTTTGTCCTATAATGTCATTTATTCCAGCTTTTGAACTTAAGCTCTCTCTACCGCCAAAAGTAGGACATCTTAATATACACATTGAACATCCGTTACCATATCTATTACAATTTGTCATAGGACCTGTTGATCCAGTAGTTTCTATAAATACATCTCCTTCAATATAATCTCCATTAGATAATTTAATTTTAGTAATAGAGTTATTTTCTAAAGATATATTTATAGCTCTACTTTTAAAGTGAATATTAACGCCAAGGGCCATTAGATAGTTTCTTATTTTTGGTTCAACCATAGCTATATCTGTTAGACTTGCATGTTTATGGCCAGTGAAATCTACATTTTTATGAAGAGATAAGCTGTCCATGATATCGATTATTTCATTTGCACCTAAGTAAGACAACTCTTCAGCTGCTGTAAATCTTCCGTTATTTCGCATTATTCCACCTACATTTCCAACGCCAAGTAGCATATCTGTTCTTTCAATAAGGTGAACCTCTGCCTTCATTTTTTTTGCTTGTATTGCAGCTTGACATCCAGCAAAGCCGCCACCAATTACAATAACTTTCATTATTAATACCTCAAATATTAGTATTTATAAATAAAATATTCTAATATTTTAGATTTGATACCATCATAAATTACAATTATAATTTCTAATTTATAATAGGTATTATATCGTATACTGGTTCTTCATAAGGATGGATAGCTTTTATTACGTTGATTACTTCTATAGCTAAATCTTTATGACACCTAAATTCCATTTTTGCTTCTTTTTCAATACTTAATTCATTTTCATTACCTAAGTAGGGGTTAGAAGATTTTAAAGGCCTAAAATAACCAGTTAATTCAGTTATTGAAATACAATTGTCATATTTACCAATACTTAATGCTCCTGTATTATTAATTGCCTCTCTTAATTTATCTACATGACTAAATGGAACATATATCTCAAACTTAACTTTAGTATAATTCATAGAATTACCTCCTATTAATGACTATAATTTAATATTAGACTATTGGAATAAAATAGTAAACCAAATAAATGTCTAAAGAAAATAAAAATTCAAATTTAAAAAGTAATAAAATTCCTTAAAAAAAACTAATAATTTATTATAAAAGATAAAATAAATGAAAAATAATATTACGAAAATAAGCATATTACTGTAAAATTACGAAAGTTTACTCTGAATATATCTTTTAATGCCATTAAGCATAATATATTATTGAGAGAAATAAATTTGATTAGAGGGATGAAAATGGGAGTGTTATTTTCAATTATTGGTATTACATTAAGTTTTATTGCTGGTATTACATTAGTTAAAAGAATAATATTAAATAAGGCATTTGTTGTAAAAAAAGCTAAAGTTATAGGATTTGAAGCGTACACCTATTCAACACCTGGAGTTGAGTATAATACAATGCACAATGCAAAAATATATCCGATTATAGAAGTACAAGATGAAAATAAGAGTGTTAAGATTGCAATATCAATCTTTGGTAACAAATGTAATTTAGAATGTGGAGATGAAATAGAAGTAATATATCCTAAAGGAAAGCCAGATAAAGTAAAAATATATAGTAGAGATGATATATATAATTTTTATTATTTAGCTTTAATAATGGGATTATTGATTACAATATTATCAATTGGAATGATTTAAATTATATTAATGAAAGTATTTTATATTTGTTGTTTAATTAAAAGAGCTGTTTTTCACAGCTCTTTTAATTATTATTTTAAAGGAACTATTAAAAGGTATATACTATATCTTTGATACTTATAATATAATAGCAAATAATATAATAACATATTTTTTGTCAATTTATTAAGCAATAATTCATATTGTAAAAATAAAATGATGAAAAATAAGGAGATAATATGGAGCTTACTATAAAGGATATAATAATAAGAATATTAATGGCATTAATAATAGGAGGTTTAATAGGATACGAAAGAGAATTAAAAAATAGGGCAGCAGGTTTTAGAACTCATATTTTAGTTTGCTTAGGAGCTACTATAGTTTCATTACTTCAGATAGAAATAGGAAATCAAGCTATAGCTATGTTAAAATCAAATGAAAATCTATATCAAGTTATAAATATAGATTATGGTAGGCTTGGAGCACAAGTAATTACTGGAGTTGGATTTATTGGAGCAGGAGCTATAATTCATAATAGAGGAAATATAAAAGGATTAACTACTGCAGCAACTTTATGGATTGTAGCATGTTTAGGCTTAGCAATAGGTATGGGTGGATATTATATAAGCATATTTTCTACTATTATAATTTTTATAACCTTAGTATTTCTAAAAAGAATAGAAAATAAATTTATTTTTAAAAATAAATTTGAGAAATTTGAAGTGGAGTATTTTAAAGAAGATAAAATAGAAAAGGAGATAGAAGAATTCTTAGAGAAAAAGAAAATTATAATTAAGAAAATAGAGTATAATTATTATGACAATAAAGTGTATGCAGTATATGCAATAATAAAAACAAAAGAAATTAAAATAGAGGGATTATTAAGAGAATTAAAAGAAAATTTTCAAATAATTAAAGTCAACAATAATAATTATTAGAATGGAAAAGTTTGATTATCAAAATATTTTGCAGATAAATAGCATATTTCATTGAATTTTTATGTGCTTTAGATTATTATTTAAATAAGGAACAATTGAAAAAAGGATGGGATAATTCATTATGAAAAAAGACATAAGTGTAGTTAATGAACTTTTAGTGAAAATATTTAATGAAATACTTCAAATTGAAGAAAAAACTTTAAAAAGTGGGCATTTTTCAGATTTATCAGTAAGAGAGATGCATACTATCGAAGCAATCGGAAGAAAAGAAAAAAGAATGATGAGTGAAGTAGCACAAGACTTAGGTATAACAGTAGGAACACTAACTACATCTATTAATAGACTTATAAAAAAGGAATATGTTGAGAGAAGTAGAATAGAAGAAGATAGAAGGGTAGTTCTTGTGGAGTTAACTAGAAAAGGAAAGGTAGCCCATAGACTACACGAAAGATTCCATAATGAAATGGTAACAACTATGCTGGATGCTCTTTCTGAAGATGAAAAAGAAGTCTTAATAGGGGCACTAGGAAAATTAAATGATTATTTTAAAGAAAAGTGTGAATCTATAAAATAAGAAATATATTAGTAGTATGGGAGGATATTATGGCAAATACAAGCTTAGAAGTTGCAAAGTATGCAACAAGAATGGCTATTTCGTCTAGGGAAGAAGAGGAAGAACTAAAAATTGAACTTAAGAAAAAAGGTATATTTGTTACAGCAGTTAATATAGGTGGAAATATTAATGAGTCCACTTCTAAAATATTAGAAAGAGCTTTAGTTGCATCTAAAAGAAATGGTCTTATAAGAGAAGAGCATTTACATGAAGGTGGAGTAATAGGAGCAACTAGAGATGCTTTAATGCAAGTATGGAATAGAGCTAGTGGTCAAAATGTAGGTGGAAAAATAGGCATTGCAAAACATGGAGAACATTTAAGTGTATGTATATTTTTAAGTGTAGGACTTTTACATTTAGATGAAGTTGTAATAGGATTAGGCCATAGGGCAATTCCTAATTAGAACCCCAAATAAGTAAATAAATAATGTTTGAAGGCACTTTGGTGTCTTTTTTTATTTAAGGAAAATTTTATCAAGTTATTTTATATATTTACAAAAAAAACTAATTGTGATATTATATGATAAATATAAAAGTGATAATAAAATCTTAAAAATAATAATAAAGTATTATAATTTATATAATATTTATAGTAAATTGGGAATGTAGAATTGTAGGATTTAAGATTTTGTTAAAGCTAAAAGTGCTTATGTATATTAGGAGGATGGTAAAGATGGTAGGAAAAAAGAAAGTTGCAATGGGGTTATTAGCTTTAATTGTAGCTGGTACCTTTGTGGGATGCAAAGAAGATTCAAAAGAATCTTCAGGTGAAGGAAAAAAATATAATATAGGAATCAGTCAATTAGTACAGCATCCAGCATTAGATTCAGCAAGGGAAGGTTTCATTGAAGGATTAAAAGAAAAGGGATATGAAGAAGGTAAAAATATAACTTTCGATTATCAAAATGCTCAAGGAGACAACCCTACTTCTCAAACAATAGCACAAAAATTTACTTCTGAGAAAAAGGATTTAATTTTAGCTATTGCAACTACTTCAGCACAAGCAGTATATAATTCAACAAAAGAAATACCAACAGTTTTTACTGCTGTTACTGACCCAGTTGCAGCAGGTATAGCAAAGGATTGGAAAAGCTCTGGAACTAATTTAACTGGAGTTTCAGATATGGTTCCTGTTGATAAGCAGCTTGATTTATTGCTTAAACTTAAACCAGACATTAAGACTTTAGGAGTTATATATAATACTTCTGAAGCAAATTCAGTAGTACAAGTAGAAGCATTAAAAACTGAAGCAAGTAAATTAAATATAAAGATTAAGGAAATTGGAGTTACAAATGTAAATGAAATAAATCAAAATTTAAGTGCTGTTATAAAAGATATTGATGCATTGTATACACCTACAGACAATACTGTAGCCTCAGCTTATGATTTAGTTGGACAAATTGCTGTCAATAATAATATACCTATATTGGGAGCGGAAGAAGCAGTTGTATCTAAAGGTGGGTTATGTTCAATTGGAATAGATTACTTTAAACTCGGAAAAGAAACTGGTTATAAAGCAGCTGAAATATTAGAAGGTAAAAAACCAGAGGAAATAGAAATTACTACATTAAGTGATATGAGTATTGTAATAAATACTGATGTAGCTAATAAATTAAATATAAATATCCCAAGTGAAATTAAAGAAAATTCTAAAAGTGTAACTGGGGGTGTTAACTAGTGGATTTAGTAATTAATGTACTAGAACAAGGATTGCTTTTTGGAATAGTTGCTATAGGAGTCTATATTACTTATAAAATTTTAGATTTTCCTGATCTTTCTGTAGATGGAACTTATCCATTAGGTGCAGCAATATGCGCAGCTTTATTAGTGAAAGATGTGAATCCTTGGTTAGCAGTATTAGTTGCCACTATAGGAGGAGCTGTAGCTGGATTAGCAACTGCACTTTTACATGTAAAACTTAAAATCACTAATTTAATGTCTGGAATATTAGTAATGATTGGACTATATTCAATAAATTTAATGGTTATGGGACAGTCAAATATTCCATTATTTAATACTAAAAGCATTTTTACTGGAAAATATAATATAATTACTATTATATTAATTGCTTTATTAGTAAAGATAGCTTTTGATTTCTTTTTAAAAACAAAGCTTGGTAATTTATTAATTGCAGTTGGAGATAATGAGCAATTAGTTACTTCACTTGGAATAAATAAAAATAATATAAAGATATTAGGATTAATGATAAGCAATGGATTGGTTGCTTTAAGTGGTGCTTTAACAGCTCAATATCAAGGCTTCTCAGATGCTAGTATGGGCACTGGAGTAGTTGTTATGGGATTAGCTGCAGTTATAATAGGTGCTTCAATTTTTAAAAAAGTTAATTTTATTAAATATACTACAGTTTCAATATTTGGAGCTATTATATATAAACTAGCTATAGCAATGGCATTGAAGTTTGGATTAAATCCAAATTATTTAAAACTTATGACAGCAATTATAGTGATAATTGCATTAAGTTTAAATTCAGGAGTATTTAAATTAAAAAGAAAAAGAAGAAAAGTTGAGAGTTATGTAAAAAATAGAAAAGGCGGTGATGTTGATGCTAAAGATTCAAGCATTGCACAAAGTCTTTAATGAAAATACTATTAATGAAAATAAAGTATTCTCTAATTTTTCTTTAGAAGTTAATAAGGGAGATTTTATTAGTATAATAGGATCAAATGGTGCTGGAAAATCTACATTATTAAATATTATATCAGGAAATATTCAATGTGATGACGGGATAATTAAAATAAATGGAGAAGATGTTTCTAATAAAGATGAATATAAAAGGTCAAAAATGATAGGAAGAGTCTTTCAAGATCCGTCATTAGGTGTTGCTCCTAATATGACATTATTAGAAAATTTATCCTTAGCAGATAATAAAGGAAAGAAATTTGGATTAACGCTCGGTATAAATAAAAAAAGAATTCCATATTACGAAAAACTTCTTAAAGAATTAGATTTAGGTCTTGAAGATAAGTTATATAACAAAGTAAATTTATTATCAGGAGGGCAAAGACAAGCATTAAGTATGTTAATTGCAGTTATGTCTAAACCTAAATTATTACTATTAGATGAGCATACAGCGGCTTTAGATCCAAAAACTTCATTGAAAATAATGGAAATAACTGAGAGGATTGTAAAGGAAACTAACATTACAACTATGATGATAACTCATAATCTGAAGCAAGCAATAAAAACAGGAAATAGATTAATAATGATGCACAGAGGTAAAATTCTTATAGATGTTAAAGGAAAAGAAAAAGAAGAATTAACAACAGAAAAATTAATGAATTTATTTAAAGATGCTAATATTAATGATGATTTAAGTGATAGAAGTTTATTAGCATAGAGTTAAAATTTAATTAGAGATTGCTTAGGCAGTCTCTTTTTCTTTTTATATGTATATTTTATAAATTTTAATGGAAAAGTAATATTAAATAAAAAATAATTATATTAAAAGTTTGTTATTTAAATAACGATAAATGATGAAAATAAAAACTTAAAACTATAACATCTATTGTATAAATTATTAAAACAATTAAAAAAATTAAGAAAATTTAAAAAAACTAAGAAAAAAATTAAAAGAATTTAAATTATACATTAAAATAATTCAAAAATATAACTGAAATATAGCTATTACTTTAGATTTTTTATAAAAAAGAAGAAAATAGAAAAAATATGATAAAAATTTAACAAAAAAGATTGACAAAAAAAAAACAATGAAATACAATATGATTGTAGTTAAGTTAAACAAATTTTAGCAAGATAACTAATTATTTTTAAAATATAAATCTTATCATTTAGGAGGATATAAAATGGTTGTAACAAATGCACAAGAATTAACTCAAAGAATTAATCAATTAAGAGAGGCTCAAAGAATTTTTGCAACTTATACGCAAGAACAAGTTGATGAAATTTTTAGACAAGCAGCGATTGCAGCAAATGATAATAGAATCAAATTAGCCAAAATGGCAGTTGCAGAAACTGGAATGGGTATAGTAGAAGATAAAGTTATAAAGAACCATTTTGCAGCTGAATATATATATAATCAATATAAAGATATGAAGACTTGTGGAGTTTTAGAAGAAGATAAAACTTACGGAATTACTAAGGTTGCTGAACCAATAGGAGTTATAGCAGCAATAGTTCCAACAACAAATCCTACATCAACAGCAATATTTAAAACATTAATAGCTTTAAAAACTAGAAATGCAATTATAATTTCTCCACATCCAAGAGCAAAAAAAGCTACAATTGAAGCAGCTAAGATAGTTTTAGAAGCTGCAGTTAAAGCGGGAGCTCCAGAAGGAATTATAGGATGGATAGATGAACCATCAGTAGAATTATCTCAAAACGTTATGAGAGAATCAGATATAATATTAGCAACAGGTGGTCCAGCTATGGTTAAGGCAGCTTATTCATCAGGAAGACCAGCATTAGGAGTTGGAGCAGGTAATACACCAGCTATAATAGATGAAACTGCCCATATAAAAATGGCTGTAAACTCAATACTTCTTTCTAAAACTTTTGATAATGGAGTTATTTGTGCATCAGAACAATCATTAGTAGTATTAGAACAAGTATATGATGAGGTTAAAAAAGAATTAAGCGAAAGAGGAGCTTATATCTTAAAGGGCGAAGAAGTAGATAAGGTAAGAAAAGTTATATTAAATGAAAAAGGTGGCTTAAATGCTAATATAGTTGGTCAATCAGCTTATAAAATTGCAGAAATGGCAGGAGTTAATGTACCAGAATCAGCTAAAGTTTTAATAGGGGAAGTAGAATCAGTAGAATTAGAAGAGCCATTTTCACATGAAAAATTATCACCAATTTTAGCTATGTATAAAGCAAAATCTTATGATGAAGCTTTAGAAAAAGCAGCTAGATTAATAGAACTAGGTGGTATGGGTCATACTTCAATTCTTTATACTGATCAAATTAAGTGTAGAGATAGAATATTACAATTTGGAGAAAAAATGAAAACTGCTAGAACTCTAATAAATATGCCAGCATCACAAGGAGCTATAGGAGATATATTTAACTTTAGATTAGCACCATCACTAACTCTTGGATGCGGATCATGGGGAGGAAACTCAGTTTCAGAAAATGTTGGTCCTAAGCATTTAATTAACATTAAGAGTATAGCTGAGAGGAGAGAAAATATGCTTTGGTTTAGAGTTCCAGAAAAAGTTTACTTTAAATATGGTTGTTTACCTGTAGCTCTTGGAGAGTTAAAGGACATGGATAAGAAGAAAGCATTTATAGTAACTGATAAAGTTCTATTTGATATGGGATATACTAATAAGGTAACAGAAGTTTTAGAAAACAATGGAATACAATATAAGATATTCTCAGATGTAGAACCAGACCCAACACTTAGATGTGCAAAAGCTGGTGCTAAGGAAATGTTAGATTTCAATCCAGATGTAATAATAGCATTAGGTGGTGGATCAGCTATGGATGCTGCTAAGATTATGTGGGTTATGTATGAACATCCAGAAGTTAACTTCCATGATTTAGCTATGACATTTATGGATATAAGAAAGAGAATATATAAATTCCCTACTATGGGTAATAAAGCTATGATGGTTTCAATAGCTACATCAGCAGGTACAGGTTCAGAAGTAACTCCATTTGCTGTTATTACAGATGAAACTACAGGAGTTAAATATCCTCTTGCAGATTATGAATTAACTCCAGATATGGCAATAGTAGATGCTGAACTTATGATGACATCTCCTAAGGGATTAACTGCTTGCGCAGGTTTAGATGTATTAGTTCACTCAATAGAAGCATATGTATCAATAATGGCTTCAGAATATACTAATGGCTTAGCTTTAGAAGCTATTAGATTAGTATTCAAATATTTACCAGATGCATATAATGAAGGAACTACTAATGTAAAGGCAAGAGAAAAAATGGCTCATGCATCATGTATGGCTGGTATGGCATTCTCAAATGCTTTCTTAGGAATTACTCACTCAATGGCTCATAAGTTAGGAGCATTCCATCACTTACCACATGGTATGGCTAATTCATTATTAATGAATGAAGTAATAAGATTTAATGCAACAGATGCACCTACTAAGCAAGCAGCATTTGCTCAATACAAATATCCAAATGCAGCATGGAGATATGCAAGAATTGCTGATCATCTTGGATTAGGTGGAAATAGTGAAGAAGAAAAAGTTGAATTATTAATAAAGGCTGTTGAAGAATTACAAGCTAAATTAAATATGCCTAAGACAATAAAAGAAGCAGGAGTTTCAGAAAGTAAGTTCTATGCAAGTCTTGATGAAATGGTTGAGCAAGCATTTGATGATCAATGTACAGGAGCTAACCCAAGATATCCATTAATGAGTGAATTAAAGGAAATGTATATTAATGCTTATGAAGGGCCTAAGGCTAAAGAAACTAAAAAAGCAACAAAAAAGAATAAATAATTTTTGAATATAAAAATAGGATGCTCTTTAGTATCCTATTTTTTTTATTAAAAAACATAGAAATAACTTTTTTATGATATTATTTATATATGTATTTATAAAAATATAAATTTATTGTATGGAGGAATAAATGAAAAAAAATATATTAAAGGTTATGTTAATTATAATTATAAGTGTGGTTATAACAGGTTGCCAAAGTACATCAAAGGATTTGCAAGGCAAAGAGAAAGATAATATTAAAGATACTATAGATTTAGTATTGTCCTATGAAAAGGGATATGATGATACTATGAAAAAACATATCAGTGAGAAAAATTTCTATGTATGCAATTATGCAGAATTTTATTCTAGATATATTGGGGAAGTAAATATTAAGAATTATGAAAGTGAGATTGTTAGTATAAGAGAAGATCAAGGTAGATATGTTGTGTGTATGACATTAAATGTTACAGCTGTATCATTAGAAGTACATGAGCATGATGATGGAAGTGTTCATGAAGAAGGTAGTGATGAAGCCATTGGAGAAGATGTGCCAGTAGAGGTTATTTTAAAAGAAAGAAATGGAGAACTATATATAGAAGGATTTACAGAGTATGAAAATCTTGAAAAAGCTAAAGAATTAAATGAAGGATTTAAATAAAATTTGTAAAGGGGAAGAGGTGATTTAATGAAACCATTAGCAGAAGTAATGAGACCTCAAAAATTAGAAGATTTTATAGGACAAAAAAATATATTAGGTAAAGGAAAACCTTTATATAACTTAATTGTAAGTAAAAAAATACCTAATTGTATTCTTTATGGACCTCCTGGTACTGGAAAAACAACTTTGGCAAATATAATGGCTAATTATAGTGATAGAAAATTTTATAAATTAAATGCAACAACTGCATCAGTTAAGGATATTCAAGAAATCACTGAAAGTCTAGATAGCTTACTTAATTATAATGGAGTAGTTATATATATAGACGAATTACAACATTTTAGTAAGAAGCAACAGCAAGCTCTTTTAGAATTTATTGAGAATGGAAGAGTAACACTAATAGCGAGTACTACAGAAAATCCTTATTTTGCAATTCATAAAGCAATACTAAGTAGGTGTAATATATTTCAATTTCAATCCCTAACTATAGAAGAAACTATTGAAGGATTAGAGAAAGCAATAAAAAGATTAATAAATGATGGAATAGAAGTAGAATATACAATAGATGCTTTAAAATATATTTCAGAGATTTCTCAAGGAGATTATAGAAAAGCTTATAATATATTAGAGCTAGCTATTAATTCTCAATTAAATAAGGTTAAAAATATAAATATTGAATATATAGAGAGTTTAAGTCAATCTCATATAAGGGCAGATGCCAGTGGAGATGAATATTATAATTTTTTAAGTGCCCTTCAAAAAAGTATAAGAGGAAGTGATGCAGATGCTGCAGTTCACTATTTAGCAAGATTAATTAAGTCAGGAAACCTTCAAGCTATAATAAGAAGAATTTCTGTAATTGCAGCAGAAGATATAGGGCTTGCACATCCTAATGCACTTACTGTGATAAATTCAGGAGTTGAGTTAGCTCTAAAGGTTGGTTTACCAGAAGCTTCATTAATATTATCTGAATTAGTAATATATCTTGCAACTCTACCTAAGTCAAATAGTGCTTATTTAGCAATATCTAAAGCAATGGCAGATTTGGATAATAAAAATATTGGAGATGTACCAAAACATTTAAAAGATGCTCACTATTCTGGAGCAAAAAACTTAGGGGTTGGAGGATATAAATATCCTCACGATTATGAAAATAATTATGTGAGTCAACAGTATTTACCAGATAATCTAGAGGGAATAAAATACTACAATCCACAAAATAATAAATATGAAAATAGTATAAAAAATTATTGGGAGAATGTAAAAAAGTAATCCTTTATAAAAATTACTATAATAATATTTAATATAGCTTTTATAAAGATGTGATATTATTGACAAGAATTAAGTGGTTTGATAATATATATGAAGTAAATACAAGTAAAATGGTCAACATTAGATAGTGTAAAGTTTCGTATGAAAAGTAGAGTTAATTAAATTAGAGGAATAAATTTCAATTTATTCTTTAAAATTTAAAATTTACACCAAATTTAAGTATGACGAAAAGACCTTCGATGGCGGAGGCAAAAATTTAATCGATATGCGATTTTGTTATTTATCAAGAAGTTTTAGATTCTTGCATATGTAAAATAGTTTGTTGACCAAGTGAGATAAGTATTTGCCATTTAGCTGGCATATTATCAATACCATCTAGCGCAGGAATTTCGTTTAATGGCTTCCAATAATTATATGGGTGAGGTCTTAGAAAGTTATAATATGCAACCCAAAGACTAACCCCATAAAGAGCTCCATCTTCGCTACCATAACCACAGGTTATGCGATAAGAGGATTTAAAGGTTCTATTAAGACGTTCAACTATTTGTTTAATCCAACGATGTTCAGATGATACAGCGTCATCATTAGTAAGCCCAATAACTTGAATTAAATCAAAGTCTTTATTTTCTTCAAGTTCAAATTGTTGCTTCGCTAACGGATAGGCTGTATAGCCATCAGCAATGAATTTTAGAGCTTTACCAGGGAAGTTTTTAAACTTATAAAAAGCCATACGCATAGCTAGAATACAAGGGCCTACAGATCTTGTATCAGATACTTGATAGCCAAGAATTGATTTTTTACAAGCATCCATTACAAACCAAACATAATGCTTGATACCTTTAACTTTAATATAGGTTTCATCAGCAGAGAGTATTTTAGATGGTTTGTAATTAAATGTATCTACAAATGGCTTAATAACAGTAGCTGCTGTTAATGCGTATTTAGCTACCATTGTATGTGAAATATCTATTCCATGAACTTCTTTTAGTGCATTGGCAGTTTGTCTTGTAGAAAGCTTTAAATTAACATGATAAGTTAAGCAAAGCCCCATTATATGCGGATTAAACTTTTTAAAACTAAAGCCTGTAGCATACTTAGATATTCGATTTAAATCCATTTTGAAAAAGTTAATAGTAAACTCACGATATATGTAATGAAGCTTATATTTATACTTTTCAGATGGATCAATATCTTTAGGAATCTTTTTAAGATTCTTTTGATAATAGGAACATTTAGGATTAGTGCATTTATGTATCCTAAAGTGCTTACGTTGTTTTTGTTCCGTAAGCGTAGCTCCACAATATGGACAGATAAATACTAATGGCTTAGTAGCATAATTAGTTTCTTTAAATGTAAGACCACAAACTTTACATTGAAACTGTCCTTTACTACCATTGTTATCATAAATATATTCGTGAGGGGCACCACATTTAGGACATATAGTTTTTTCGGGAATAGACTTACCGTTTCGCCTTTGGACTGGTTTTACAGTTTTATTATATCTATGCTTGTAATAAGCTAAAAGTAATTTATAATCTACTTTTTCGAATTTAAGAATTTTAGGCAGCTTGTCTACTTTAAATTTTTGATATTCCGGGCTATTTGAGTCATCAAAGGCCATTTGTTTAAGTGGAATATGCTTTGAAATAAATAAAAGAAGTTGATAAATAATTTTAATTAAATATTGATTATATGCAAGTAAATAAGTTATAATTGAATCCATAATAACGACAACCTTTCGTGTTGATTTTGTGGTTTAGCGATTCAATTTTAACATGAAATTAGGGGGTCGTTGTTTTTTTATGCAAAAAAACTTTCGAAACCTTGATATATAAAGAAATTAAAAGAAAAATAGTGTAAAAAACTTTACACTAACCAACATTAAAAGGGGGAAGAATAATGAAACTTTCTACTAAAGGAAGGTACGGGGTCAAGGCTATGGTAGACCTTGCAATGCACTATGGAGATACCCCTGTTTCAATAAAAACAATCTCTCAAAGACAAAGTATATCTGAATATTATTTAGAACAATTATTTTCACCATTAAGAAGGGCGAAGCTTATAAAAAGTATAAGAGGAGCACAAGGTGGATATGTTTTAAATAGTGCACCAAAGGATATTACAGTAGCAGATATTATGTATGTTCTTGAAGGTCCTGTAGAAATAGCAGAATGTATTGAAGGTACTGAATGTGACAATATAGATTTTTGTGCTACTAGATTGTTATGGGAAAAAATTAAAAATAGCATTGATGAAGTAATGGAAAGCATAACACTTCAGGATATAGTTGATGATTATAATAGATTAAAGCACGAAAGTGAATCTATTAAGTTTGTAAAGAGGAGCGAGTAAAGATGAAAAACGTGTATATGGACTATGCAGCAACTACTTATGTTAAACCAGAGGTTTTAGAAGAAATGATGCCTTTTTTTACAGAAAAGTATGGTAATCCATCATCTTTCTATGGTATTTCAAGAGAAACTAAAATGGCTATAGACAAAGCTAGAAATAGAGTTGCAAGAGCTTTAAACTGTGATTTAAGTGAAGTTTATTTTACTGGTGGTGGTTCAGAAGCAGATAACTGGGCAATTAAAGGAATTGCTTCAGCTCATAGAAAAAAAGGAAATCATATAATAACTACTAAAATTGAACACCATGCAGTTCTTCACACTTGTGAATATTTAGAAAAACAAGGATTTGAAGTAACTTACTTAAATGTAGATAAAGAAGGCTTTATAGATTTAGAAGAACTTAAAAATGCCATAACTGATAAGACTATATTAGTTTCAATTATGTTTGCAAATAATGAAATTGGAACTATTCAGCCTATAAAGGAAATAGGAGAAATTTGTAGAGCAAGAAAGGTTTTCTTCCACACAGATGCAGTTCAAGCAGTAGGAAATATACCGATAGATGTTAAAGAAATGAATATAGATTTATTATCTTTAGCAGGACATAAAATATATGGACCAAAAGGAATTGGTGCTCTTTATATAAGAAAAGGAGTAAAAATAGACAATTTAATTCATGGTGGTGGTCAAGAGAGAGCTAGAAGAGCTGGAACTGAAAATACACCATCAGTAGTAGGCCTTGGAAAAGCAATTGAACTTGCTACAGAAAATTTAGAAGAACATAATAAAAAACTAATTGTTCTTAGAGATAAACTAATAGATGGATTATTAAAGGTACCTCATACTAGGCTAAATGGTCCTAGAGGGGATAAGAGGCTACCTGGTAATGTAAATATTACTTTTGAATTTATTGAAGGTGAATCTATTCTTTTATCATTAGATTTTGAAGGAGTTTGTGCTTCAAGTGGAAGTGCTTGTACTTCTGGATCTTTAGATCCATCTCATGTTTTACTAGCTATTGGGTTGCCTCATGAGTTAGCACATGGATCTTTAAGATTAACATTAGGTGATGGATCAACAGAAGAAGATGTTAACTACGTCTTAGAAGTAGTTCCACCTATTATTGAAAGATTAAGAAATATGTCACCATTATGGGAAGACTTTATTAAGAAGGGAGAAAAATACTATGATGTACAGCGATAAGGTAATGGATCATTTTAGAAATCCAAGAAATGTGGGGGAAATTGAAAATGCAAGTGGTGTTGGAGAAGTTGGAAATGCCAAATGCGGAGATATAATGAAGGTTTATTTACAAATAGAAGATAATATAATAAAAGATGCTAAATTTAAAACCTTCGGATGTGGCTCTGCTATTGCATCTTCATCAATGGCAACAGAATTAATTATAGGGAAAACAGTTGAAGAGGCTTGGGACCTATCCAATAAAGCCGTTGCAGAAGCTCTAGATGGGCTTCCACCTGTAAAAATGCACTGTTCTGTATTAGCAGAAGAAGCAATACATAAAGCAATAAATGACTATAGAAAAAATGCAGGATTAGAGCTATGGGATTTCGAAGAACATGATGACATTCACGATCATGTACATGGAGATGAGTAGAGATTAATATGAAAAAGAAAGTAGTAATAGGTATGAGCGGCGGAGTTGATAGCTCTGTTGCTGCCTATCTTTTAAAAGAACAAGGTTACGATGTTATAGGCGTAACAATGAAACATTTTGATGATGAATCTGAAGACTACGTTGAAAGAGAAGGGGGATGCTGTTCCCTTTCATCAGTTGAGGATGCTAGAAGAGTTGCTGATAAATTAGGAATTCCTTTCTACGTTCTTAATTTTAAAGAGTCTTTTAAAGAAAAAGTAATAGATTATTTTGTTCAAGAATATATGGAAGGTAAGACACCTAATCCGTGTATTGCTTGTAATAAGCATATAAAGTTTGATGAGTTTTTAAGAAGATCTAAAGGAATTGGAGCAGATTATGTTGCTACAGGCCATTATGCTAAAATTCAAAAAAATGAAGATGGTAGATATCTTCTAATTAGAGCTGATGATGATAGAAAAGATCAAACTTATGCATTATATAATTTTACTCAAGAGCAATTAAGCCAAACTTTAATGCCTTGTGGGGATTATACAAAGGATAAAATAAGAGAAATAGCAAAAGAAATAGGTTTAGCAGTTCACAATAAAAAAGATAGTGAAGAAATATGTTTTATACCAGATAATAATCATGGTAAATTTATTACACTAGTTAGACCTAATGAAGTAAATCAAGGTAATTTTGTTGATAAAAATGGTAATATATTAGGAAAGCACAAGGGAATAGTATATTACACTATAGGTCAAAGAAAAGGACTAGGCATAGCTTTAGGAAGACCAGTTTTTGTTACTGATATTAATCCTAATACTAATGAAGTTGTTCTTGGACCAGAAGAAGATATATTTAAGACTGATTTAGTTGCAAAGGATGTTAATTTTATTCCTTTTGATAAACTTGAAAAGGAAATGACAGTTCAAGCGAAGGTTAGGTATTCAGCAAAACCTTGTGAAGCTATAATATATCCTTTAGAGGATGGTAAAATTAAGGTTTCATTTAAGGATAAGCAAAGAGCTATAACTAAAGGACAATCCGTTGTTTTCTATGATGACAATATAGTAGTTGGTGGCGGAATAATAGAAAAAATAATATAAAAGATAAAAGTTCCTATATTTTAATATATAGGAATTTTTTTTTCCTTTTAGGAAAAAATAATCCTAAGCTTCTTTGAAGGGTGTGATGCTATTTTGTTAAAAACAAAAGATTTTTATTTGCTTAAGGTTTTTGATATTAGGGGGAAGTATCTAGGGATTATAGATGATATTTATATAGATTTTTATAATGGGAAAATAAAAGGCTTTTTAATTTCTAATTATTTGATTTTTACTAAAAGGAATTTTATTAAGGCAGAAGATATTGTTTATATAGAAGATGTGATGATTATTAAAGAATTAAAGAAAAAAGAAGGAATATCCTTTAGAAGTATTAAAGATATAGATGTAAAAGATAAAAATAATATTATTAAAGGAATACTAGAGGATTTAATTATAGATAGAAAGGATTTATCTATAAAAGGATTGATTATAAGCTCAGGGATATTTGACAGAATAATTAAAGGAAAGGAAATATTACTTTTAAAGGAATGTATCTTAGGAGAAGACTTTATTTTATATTACGGAGATAGTAAAGTAATGTTTAAAAGTATTCCAAGAAAGAGGAAAACATGCTGATTAGTAATAAAATGAAAAAAGGAATTTATTACAGCTTATTAATAATATTATTAATTTTTATCATAATTTTATATTTAAAATTGAAGACATTGAATAGTATAATAAATATAATTTTTATAAGCTTTATATTAGCATATACATTAAAGCCTTTAAGAAATATATTATGTGATAAGATTAAGATTAAGAAAAGAACATCTTCAATAATTATAATACTTAGCATAATTTTTTCTATTTCAATATTTGTTTATATATTGATTCCTTCTATTATAAGAGAAAGCTATAATTTGGGTAATATACTAGATAATATAGATATTTATGTTGAGGACCTAGCTAAAAAGTTAAATATAAATAATATTTCATTTTTTGATGTTGTATATGGAAGAATAAGTGATGAAACTAATATCTTCTTTAGGAATTTTTCAAATTCTTTAGTAGATAATTTAATATCTTCTTTAGAAAGTATTATATCTTTAGCTATAATACCCATAGTAACATATTATTTTCTTGTAGATGGTGAATTAATTTTTAATAAACTTTTATTAATTTTACCTACAGAAAAAAGAGTTTTAGCCAAGAAAGTTATAACTCATATTGATAAGGTATTGTCTAGGTACATAATAAGTCAATTGCTTTTATCCTTAATTATTGGAGTTTTAACAACAATAGCACTTTTCTTTTTGAAGGTTAAGTTTTCTATATTACTAGGTGTTTTTAATGGAGTTTTAAATATTATTCCTTATTTTGGTCCTATAATTGGAGGAATTCCAGCAGTTTTTATAGCACTTATGGAATCTCCTAATAAAGCATTATGGACTTTAGTGATTGTATTTATTATTCAACAAATAGAAGGAAATATATTATCCCCTAAAATAACTGGTGACAGCACTAATATGCATCCAATTATCATTATAATATTACTCTTAATTGGTGATAAATTAGGTGGATTTATTGGAATGATAATTATAGTACCTATAGGTGTTATTATTAAGATTATTTATGAGGATATTAATGATTATTTGTTCTAAAATAAAATAATTGACATATTATAATAAATAAACTATAATTTCATTGAAATAAAATAAAAATTAATATTTAGCGTTGAAGAGAATGAGTAAATATACACTATGTATTCAGAGAGGAAGTGGCGGCTGAAAACTTCTTACATAATATATTGAAGCTATCTTGGAGCTGTTTTTATCTAAGTGATGCATTTATGCATAATTAGGGTGGTACCGCGGAATATATGTTTTCGTCCCTTATTCTATATAGGGATGGAAACTTTTTTTATTATATAAAGCTATAAATGGAGGTAAAATTATGAAATTCATAGGAACTAATGAGCTTAGAGAAGCTTATTTAAGATTTTTTGAATCAAAAGAGCACTTAAGATTAGAGAGTTTCCCTTTAGTGCCTAAAAATGATAAATCATTATTGTTAATAAATGCAGGTATGGCACCTCTTAAGCCGTATTTTACAGGATTACAAGAGCCACCAAGAAAAAGAATTACAACTTGCCAAAAGTGTATTAGAACTGGTGATATTGAAAATGTAGGTAAAACATCAAGACATGGTACTTTCTTTGAAATGCTTGGTAATTTTTCATTTGGTGATTACTTTAAAGAAGAAATAATACCTTGGGCATGGGAATTTATTACTGAAACTTTACAAATCCCAAAGGAGAAATTATACGTAACTATTTATTTAGAAGACGATGAAGCTTTTGATATATGGTGTAAAAAAACTGATGTAGATCCAAAAAGAATTTTTAGATTAGGTAAAGAAGATAACTTTTGGGAAATAGGTGTAGGACCATGTGGACCTTGTACTGAAATACATTTCGATAGAGGAGAAGGTGTTATTACAAACGTAGATGACTTTGTAAAAGCAGCTGATGAAGATAGAGTAGTTGAATTTTGGAATTTAGTATTTACTCAATTTGATAAGGATGAAGAAGGAAACTACAATAAGTTAGCAAATCCTAATATAGATACAGGAATGGGCCTTGAAAGAATTGCTACAATTATGCAAGGTGTAGATAATATATTTGAAATAGATACAGTTAAAAATATATTAAACAAAGTTGCTGAACTTTCAGGAGTTAAGTATGGAGAAAATTCTCAAAAGGATATATCTTTAAGAATAATTACAGATCATGTTAAATCTGTTACTATGCTTATTTCAGATGGAGTTCAACCAAGTAACGAAGGAAGAGGATATGTTTTAAGAAGGCTTTTAAGAAGAGCTGCAAGACATGGAAGATTATTAGGAATTAAAGGATTATTCTTAACTGAAATTGTTGAATCTGTAGTTGATAATTATGGAGATGCATATCCAAGTCTTAAAGAGAACAAGGAATATATTGAAAAAATAGTTTCTTTAGAAGAAGAAAGATTCAATGAAACTATAGATTCAGGAATGATTATATTAAATGATTATATTGAAGAAATGGAAGCTTCAAAGGAAAATATCTTAAAGGGAGAAAAGGCATTTAAGTTATATGATACCTATGGATTCCCAATTGAATTAACAGAAGAAATATTAGAAGAAAAAGGCATGAAGGTTGATCATGATTCTTTCAAAAAGGAAATGGAAGAACAAAGACAAAGAGCTAGAAGTGCTAGAGGTGAATCCTCTTATATGGGAAGTGATGAAAGCCCAATAAATAAGATAGAAGCTTCAATTAATACTGAATTTATTGGATATAATAATATTGAAGTTAATTCAAAAATTCTTGTTTTAGCAAATGATACTGATTTCGTAAATGAATTATCAAAGGGAGATAAAGGTTATATAGTAACTGAAGAAACTCCATTCTATGCTGAAATGGGTGGTCAAGTAGGAGATAAGGGTACTATTAAGACTACTAGTGGAGAAGCATATGTTTATGACACAAAGAAAAATGTTGGTGGAAAAACTATACATTATGTTAAAGTTACTGAAGGTAATATAAAAATAAATGAAGATGCAACACTAAAAATAGACTTATTAAGAAGAAATAATATTGCAAAAAATCATACGGCAACACATATGTTACATGAAGCATTAAAGCAAGTAGTTGGTAAACACGTAAATCAAGCTGGTTCATATGTAGATGATGAAAGATTAAGATTTGACTTTGCACATTTTAAAGCATTATCAGAAGAAGAAGTTCAAAAATTAGAAGATCTAGTTAATATTAAAATAATGGAAGTATTTAATGTCCATACTGATTTAATGACTTTAGATGAAGCTAGAAATTCAGGAGCTATGGCTTTATTTGATGATAAATATGGAGATAAAGTGAGAGTTGTTAGTGTTGGAGAATTCTCAAAGGAACTTTGTGGAGGTACACACGTTCATAATTCAGGAGAAATAGGATTATTTAAAATAATATCTGAAGCAGGTGTAGCAGCAGGAATTAGAAGAATAGAAGCTGTAACTGGTATTAATGCAATAAAATACATGGAAGAAAAACAAAGACTGTTAAAAGAAGCATGTAGCGTTCTTAAGTGTAGTGAAAAAGATGTACTTAAGAAAATAGCTTCTCAAGGTACAGAAATTAAAGAAAAAGAAAAAGAAATACTAGAACTTAAAAATAAATTAGCATCAGGAGTTGAAGATGAAATTATAGCTTCAGTTAAAGATGTTAATGGAGTTAAAGTGGCTGTATTTGAAGTAGCAGATATAGATGGAAATTCCTTAAGAGACCTTGCTGATAAGGTTAGAAATAAACTTTCAAGTGGAGTAGTTGTATTATTTAGTAATGTTTCTGGAAAAGTAAATTTAATATCAATGGCAACAAAAGATGTATTAGATAAGGGTATTCATTGTGGTAAGATAATTAAAGAAGTAGCTGCTATAGTTGGTGGTGGTGGAGGAGGAAGACCAGATATGGCTCAAGCCGGTGGTAAGAATCCTGAAAATATAAAAACTGCAATGGAAAAAACTTATTCTGTAATAGAAACTTTGGTAAAATAGTGTACTTTTAAAAAATTTTAGTTTATAATATAATTAATAGATATAAACATTGAATAAAATTCGAAATAAATGATATACTATTATTAGAAGAATTTAACTAAATATAAGTAAGGGGGTGGGCTGCAATTAGCAGCAGTTATATGAACAATAACTTAGATGCAACAATGCAATTTAATTTAAACATCAACAAAGGAGATTTAACAAAATCAATATTAACAGATGTTTATAATGCCTTACAAGAGAAAGGTTATAACCCAGTTAATCAGCTAGTTGGATATCTCATTTCAGGAGACCCTTCTTACATTACAAGCTACAACGGAGCAAGAGCTTTACTAAGAAAACTTGAAAGAGATGAAATTCTTGAGGAAGTTATAAAATCTTATTTAGAAATAAAATAAAGAGTGCCCGTTTTATTCGGGCACTCTTTAATTTTTAAGGAGTAATAGATGAGAATATTAGGTTTAGATATAGGATCAAAAACTATTGGTGTTGCAATAAGTGATCCATTAGGATGGACTGCTCAAGGAATAACTACTATTAGAAGAACTAAGAAAGAAAATGACCTTGAAGAAGTTAAAAAAATATGTAAAGAATATTCAGTTGAAACTATAGTTATTGGATTGCCTAAAAATATGAATGGAAGTATTGGAGAGTCGGGAGAAAGAGTTCTTGAATTTTCAAATCAAATAAAAGATTACACAGGTTTAAAAGTTGAAATGTGGGATGAAAGATTAACCACAGTGGCAGCTCATAAAGCTATGATAGAAGCAGATTTATCAAGGAATAAAAGGAAAAAAATAGTGGATAAAATTGCTGCTATTTATATCCTTCAAGGGTACTTAGATAGATTAAGTATGAAATAATACTTTAGTATCAATTGAAAATTATTATTGACAAGTGACAAGTGGAAAATTACAATTATAAAAAAAGGAGATTTTTATGAATAAAGATTTAAAACAATTAGAATTATATGATGAAGATGGTAATTTAGTGAAATTAAATGTTGTAGCATTTTTTGATATGGTGAATCCAGATACAGAAGAAAAAAGTGAATATGTTATAGTATATGATGATAATTACACTGAAGATGATATATTTGCTTTAAAAGTAGGAGTAGATGAAGATGGGGATGATTTATTAATTCCTATTGATGATGAAGTAGAACTTGCTGCAGTTCAAGAAGCATATGATACTATTTTTTCAGAAGAAGAGTAGTTTTTAAATAAATAAAATAATGTAGAAGGGGGTGTGTTGTCTGTGGAACATTCAAGCACTATAGATTTTAATGTTTTAAAGGAAGATTTAAAACAAAAAGGGTATAAATTAACTCCGCAAAGAAGAGCTATCGTTGATACAATAATAGATAAGGAAGGCGAGCACTTAACAGCAGAGGAAATATACGATGAAGTAAAGAAAAATTGTCCGGAAATAGGTCTTGCAACTGTATATAGAACTATAATTTTATTAGAAGAATTAGGAGTTGTATGCAAGTTAGATTTAGATGATGGATGTAGTAGATATGAATTAGCTCGTAGAAATGAAGGGCATAGACATCATCACTTAGTATGTAATGAATGCAAGGGCGTAATTGAAGTCCAAGATGATCTTTTAGATGAACTTGAAGAAGAAGTTGAAAGATCTTATGGGTTTAAAATTATAGACCATAGTGTTAAATTCTTTGGTATTTGTAGAAAGTGTCAAAGTAAGATGGAAGAAAATAAAAAATAGTGGATGAAGAGATATCTCGTATAGAGGAATCTTTAAGTTACATAATTTAGGAAGAAGGAGGGGACATATTGAAAAACGAAAAGGCAAAAGTTAGGATTATTCCTTTAGGCGGAATTAATGAAATAGGTAAGAATATAACTGTAATTGAATATAAAGAAGATATTATAGTTATAGATTGCGGTCTTAAATTCCCAGATGAAGATATGTTCGGTATTGATTTAGTAATACCAGATATTAGTTATTTATTAAAAAATAAAGATAAGATAAGAGGAATATTTTTAACACATGGTCATGAAGACCATATAGGTGCATTACCATATGTTTTAAGACAATTAAATGTACCTGTATATGGAACGAAATTAACTCTTGGAATTGTTGAAACAAAACTTAAGGAACACGGATTATTAAGTTCAACAGAACTTATAAGAGTAAAACCAAGAGATGTCATTAAATTGAATTCAGTATCTGTAGAGTTTATTAAAACTAATCACTCTATAGCAGATTCAGTTGCAATTGCAATACACACTCCATTAGGAGTTGTATTACACACAGGAGATTTTAAAATAGATTATACTCCTATAGATGGAGAACCTATGGATTTTGGCAGATTTGCAGAAATAGGTAAAAGAGGAGTGTTAGCTATGTTGGCAGATTCAACTAATGTTGAAAAGCCAGGATATACTATGTCAGAAAAAGTTGTAGGAGAAAGTTTTGCTAGATTATTCTCTAAAGCAAAGGGAAGAATTATAATAGCAACATTTGCTTCAAATGTTCACAGAATACAGCAAATAATTGATGCAGCGCGATTACATGATAGAAAAGTCGCAGTATCAGGAAGAAGTATGGAAAATATAGTTGCTGTAGCTACAGAACTTGGCTATTTAGAATTTGAAAAAGACATATTAGTAAGTATAGATCAAATTAATAAATATCCAAATAATAAGGTGGTTATTATAACTACAGGAAGCCAAGGAGAACCTATGTCAGCTCTTACAAGAATGGCAAACTCTGAACATAGAAAGGTTAATATAGTTGAAGGAGATACTGTAATTATATCTGCAACACCAATACCTGGAAATGAAAAGTTGGTTTCAAGAGTTATAAATCAATTATTCCAAAAGGGAGCAGAAGTAATTTACAAGTCCTTGGCAGAAATACACGTTTCTGGGCATGCATGTCAAGAAGAATTAAAACTTATGCATAGTTTAGTAAAACCTAAGTTCTTTATTCCAGTTCATGGAGAGTATAGACACTTAAAGCAACATGGTGAGCTTGCAGTATCTTTAGGACTTCCAGAAGAGAATGTATTAATACCTGAAAATGGTGGAGTAATAGAAGTTAATAGAAATTCCATTAGAAAAAATGGGACAGTAAGTGCAGGGCAAGTATTTGTTGATGGATTAGGTGTGGGAGATGTTGGAAATATAGTATTAAGAGACAGAAAACATTTATCTCAAGATGGTATATTAACAGTAGTTGTAACACTATCCAAAGAAAATAACTCAATTATTGCTGGACCAGATATTATTTCTAGAGGATTTGTATATGTAAGAGAATCTGAAGGATTAATGGACGAGGCTAAAGAGATTGTTAAAGATGTTTTAAGAGAATGTGAAGAAAGCAATATAACAGATTGGGCTAGCTTAAAGTCTAAGGTTAGAGATGAACTTAGATCTTATCTTTATGAAAAGACTAAGAGAAAACCTATGATATTACCAATTATAATGGAAATATAATCTAATAGGTTGACATTTTTAAATAATAACCTTAGAATAAGTATAGTTTAAATAATTTTTTTAAATTGGATACTCACGTATCCAATTTTATTTTGGGAAAAATAATTTATAGGTTTACATCATATAAATAAACATAGTGGAGGAAAATAAATGAATTTAATTAGTAGAGATGATATTAGAAATATTGCTATTATAGCTCACGTTGACCATGGTAAGACAACCTTAGTAGATGCCTTATTTAAGGAAAGCCACGTATTTAGAAGCAATGAAAAAGTTGAAGAAAGAGTTATGGATTCAAATGACTTAGAAAAAGAAAGAGGAATTACAATTCTTTCTAAAAATACAGCAATAACATATAATGGAGTGAAAATAAATGTTGTAGATACTCCTGGACATGCTGATTTCGGTGGAGAAGTTGAACGTGTTCTTAAAATGGTTGACTCAGTATTATTAGTAGTAGACTCTTATGAAGGTCCAATGCCACAAACAAAATTCGTTTTAAAGAAAGCTTTAGAATTAGGATTAAAACCAATAGTGGTTATTAATAAAATAGATAAGCCAAATGCAAGACCAGAAGAAGTAATAGATGAAGTTTTTGAATTATTTATCGAACTTGGTGCAGATGATGAACAATTAGATTTTAAAATAATTTATGCTTCAGCAAGAGAAGGATTTGCAAGATATAATGTTGAAGACACAAATAATGATATGGTACCATTATTTGAAACAATATTAGAAAATGTTGAACCACCTAAAGGGGATATAGAAGGCCCATTACAAATGCTTATAACTACATTAGATACTAGTGAGTATGTGGGAAGAATAGCAATTGGTAAGATACATAGAGGAACTGTAAAGAAGAATCAACAAGTTGCTTTAGTAAGAAATGATGGAACAACAAGTAATTATAGAGTATCAAGTATATTTACATATAATGGTTTAAACAGAGAAGATGTACAAGAAGCATCTTTAGGTGAAATAATAGCTTTAAGTGGTATTCCAGATTGTAATATTGGAGAAACTATTGCTGATGCAGCAAATCCAGAAGCATTACCATTTGTTGAAATTGATGAACCAACATTAAGCATGAATTTCATGGTAAATGATTCTCCTTTTGCTGGAAAAGAAGGTGAATTTGTTACTTCAAGACATTTAAGAGATAGATTATTAAAAGAATTAGAAACAAATGTAAGTTTAAGAGTAAATGAAATTTCATCAGATTGCTTTGAAGTTTCAGGTAGAGGAGAACTACATTTATCTATATTAATTGAAACTATGAGAAGAGAAGGATATGAATTCCAAGTTTCAAAAGCAAATGTTATATTTAAAGAAGAAAATGGTAAGAAGTTAGAACCTATGGAATATTTAACAATAGATGTTCCAGAAGAATTTATGGGACCTGTTATGGAAAAATTAGGACCAAGAAAAGCTGAAATGGTAAATATGACTTCTGCTGTTAATGGATATACTAGACTTGAGTTTATTGTACCTGCAAGAGGCTTAATTGGATTTAGAAATGAATTTATGACAGATACTAAAGGTAATGGTATTATGAACCATGTATTCCATGGATATGATAAATTCAAAGGAGAAATTCCAGGAAGAAGTAGAGGGTCAATATGTTCATTTGAAGATGGCGATGCTATAACTTATGGATTATTCAATGCTCAAGAAAGAGGTACTTTATTTATAGGAGCAGGAGTTCCAGTATATCAAGGTATGATAGTAGGAGAATGTTCAAGAGCGGAAGATATAGATATAAATATATGTAAAGGTAAAAAACTTACTAATACAAGAGCATCAGGTTCTGATGATGCATTAAAATTAACTCCACCAAGACAAATGTCATTAGAACAATGTCTTGAATTTATTAACGGAGATGAGTTAGTTGAAGTTACACCAGAAAATATAAGAATGAGAAAAAGAGTATTAGATGCTGCTGAAAGAAGAAGAATAACAAGCAGAAGTAAAAAATAGATAAAATTCTTTATAAGTTAAAAAAAAAGTATTATAATAGGGTAAATAGCCTAAATAGGCTATTTACTTTCTATGTAGGGGGTTTTTATGAAAAAACTAGGTTTAAAAATAATTCCCATAACAATAATTTTAATTGTATTTATAAGCTTTTTATTAACTTTTGTCAGTATAATTAATAAGCCTTTAAAAAATGATTCAAACATAGTAATAAGAGTTAATGAAGGAGATAGTTTTTATAGTATTATAAATTCTTTATCCAAAGAAGGAAAGATAAAAGGAGTACCATTTATAAAATTATATGTTAAGGTTTTAGGTAAAAATATAGATATTAAGCAAGGTGAATATGTTATAGAAAATAACTTTTCATTAGATGAGCTAATAGACACATTAACTAAGGAATCTTCAATAAATATAGTTAAGTTTACTATTCCGGAAGGGTATACAATAGAAGATATAGCAGAAAAACTAGAAATTGAAGGAATTTGCAGCAAAAATGATTTTCTTTTAGCTATTGAAGAATATGAGTTACCTAGATATGTTAAAATTGATAGCAGCAAAAAATATAATTTAGAAGGATATTTATTTCCAGATACATATTTATTAAAAGTTGGAGAAAAACCTAAAGAAATATTAACTAAAATGATTACAAGATTTGAAGAAATGCTAGAGCAAGCTAGTAAAGAAACTAGTATAGAAATCAATTCAGATGATATAGAAACTATTGTTACTATAGCTTCTATTATAGAAAAGGAAGCAAGAGTAGACAGTGAAAGACCATTAATATCATCAGTTATAGTTAATAGGTTAAATGATGGTATGATGCTTCAAATTGATGCAACAGTTATTTATGCTTTGGGCGAACATGTAGAAACAGTTTTAGAAAAACATTTAGAAGTAGATTCTCCATACAATACATATATAAACTATGGGTTGCCTGTAGGACCTATATCTAATCCAGGTTTAGAATCCATAAAAGCTGCATTAAAACCAGAAAAAACAGATTATTTATTTTATGTACTTCAAGATGAAAAAACTCATTATTTTACTAATAGCGATGTTGATTTTATGAATAAATTAGAGGAACTTGGATATTAATTAATTAACTTAATATTTGGAGGATTAGCATGAGTGGAATAACTTATGATTATATGGAAGAATATATTAGAAGTTTAATACCAGAAGGCACTGAAAAGTTCAAAGAATTAGAAGAATTTGCAAAAGAAAATAAAGTGCCTATTGCACAAAAAGAAACGGCAAAATTTTTAGAGTTTATAGTTAGTATGAAAAAACCATTAAAAATATTAGAGCTTGGTACAGCAATTGGTTATTCAGCTATATTAATGTGTGAAGCAACAGGAAATAAGACAAAAATAACTACTGTTGAGCGCGATGAAAATATGATAAAATATGCTAGGGAAAACTTTAAAAAATATAACTTAGAAGATAAAATAGAAATTGTTGAAGGGGACTGCCTAGAAGTTCTTGAAAATTTAGATGATAAATATGATCTTATTTTTATGGACGCAGGAAAGGGTCACTATAATCACTTTTTGCCTAATTGTCTTAGGTTATTAAATGAAGATGGTATTATTGTTGCAGATAATGTCCTTTTTAGAGGAATGGTTGCATCAAATGATTTAGTAAAGAGGAGAAAAATAACTATAGTAAAGAGAATGAGAAAATACTTAGAACTGGTATCTAAGGATGAAAATTTAATTACTTCTGTAATACCAATGGGGGATGGAATTGCAGTGACTAAAAGGAGGTAAATACATGAAAAAACCAGAGATTTTAGCACCAGCAGGAAGTCTAGATAGATTAAAAATAGCAATAGATTTTGGAGCAGATGCTGTATATATAGGTGGAGGAAGATTAAATTTAAGAGCCTTTTCAGATAATTTTACAAACGAAGAAATGGCTGAAGGTATTAAATACTGCCACGATAGAGGGAAAAAGTTATATGTAACTATGAATGTATTCCCTAGAAATCATGACTTAAAAGGTGTAGAAGAATATATAAAGGGATTATATGACTTAGGTGTAGATGCTATTATAGTAGCAGATCCATCAATAGTTGCAGCAGCAAAAACTGCAGCACCAAACTTAGAAATACATTTAAGTACCCAAGCAAATATAACAAACTGGATGGCAACTAAGTTCTGGTATGAACAAGGTGTTAAGAGAATTGTATTAGCAAGAGAACTTACATTAAAAGAAATAACTGAAATAAATGAAAATACTCCAGAAGGTTGTGAACTTGAAGTATTTATCCATGGTTCTATGTGTGTTGCTTATTCTGGAAGATGTTTAATATCTAATTATATGTTAGGTAGAGATGCAAACAAAGGTATTTGTTCAAATGCTTGTAGATATAAATACTATATAGTTGAAGAAACAAGACCTAATGAATATTATCCTGTAATTGAAGATGATAATGGAACATATATAATGAATTCAAAAGACTTATGTATGATTGAGCATATTCCTGAAATAGTTAAAAGTGGAGTTCATTCATTAAAAATTGAAGGAAGAATGAAAAATGAATTCTATGTAGCTTCAACAGTAAAAGCTTATAGAGAAGCTCTTGATGCATATTGTGATAATCCTGAGGGTTTTGAATTTAAACAAGAATGGTTAGATGCAGTATTAAAAATAAGCCATAGACAATATCATACAGGTTTCTTCTTCGGAAAAATGGGAGAACAAACTTATGATGCATCATCATATATAAGAGATTATGATATAGTTGGAATAGTTAAAAGCTATGACGAAGAAACAAAAGAAGCAACTATTCTTCAAAAGAATAGAGTTTTTGAAGGTGATGAGGTAGAAGTATTAAGAGCACATACACCATACTTTAATGTTAAGCTTAATGAAATGTTTGACGTGGAGAAGAAAACTAATACAAATGTAGCTAATAGAGCTCATATGATATTTAAAGTAAAAGTTGATACTCCATTAAAAGAAAATGATATGTTAATAAAAGGTAAAAAAGTTTTAGAGCTTTAAACATAAGAGGGAGGAACTATAATGGATAAGCCAATACTAATTGGAATTACTGGTGGTACTGGATCAGGAAAAAGTAGTATAGCTGATGCGATATATTCAAGCTTTTCAAATGAGTGTATTGCCATGATACAACAGGATATGTACTATAAGGATCAAAGCCATTTATCTATGGAAGAAAGAATTAAAACGAATTACGATCATCCAAAAGCTTTTGATAATGATTTATTAATTAAACATTTAAATGATTTAATTAATGGAGTTTCAATTGATAAACCTATTTATGATTTTTCATGTCATAATAGAGCAAAGGAAACAGTAAAAGTTGAACCAAGAAGCATAATAATAGTTGAAGGAATTCTAGTTCTTGAAGATGAAAGAATCAGAGATTTATTAGATATTAAAGTTTATGTAGATACAGATGCAGATATAAGAATACTAAGAAGATTAGTAAGAGATATCAATGAAAGAGGCAGAACTGTAGATTCAGTAGTTAATCAATATTTAGAAGTTGTAAGACCAATGCATCTGCAGTTTACAGAACCAACAAAAAGATATGCAGATATTATAGTTCCAGAAGGCGGACAAAATAAAGTAGCAATTGATATTCTTGTATCAAAAATTAAAGATATTTTAAAATAGAAATTATTGTATAAAAGACACCTTTTCAGGCTAGAATTTAGCCTAGGGAGGTGTTTTTTTTATGAAAGTAAAAAATAATATATCATTAAATAGAATATGGATAATACATAGTTTATATTTTATAGTTATTTTTGCATTAATTATAAGATTATATTTTTTACAAGTACATCCATCTCTTGTAGTTGGAGGAGAAATAGAAAATTATCAAGCTGAAAACTTATCCCAAATGAAGTATAGGATTTTTGATACAAATGGAAAAGATCTAATGACATATAATAAAAAATATATTTTAGTTTTAGATACAAAGCCATTTATGCTTAATAATTACGAAGAAACCTTAGAAGATTTAATGGCTTTGAATTTTATAATGAAGAGTGAAGATTCCAATTTTAATTACTCAGATGTTATGAAAAAAGAAGGAAAGATATACTATGCTATTAGTGAGGACACCTATAATAAGATAAACAAATTAAATAATGTAAAAGGAATATACACCTATATTTATGATGAGGTAGATAGAAAAGAAGCATGGAAAACTAATAATATTTTATCTAATATTAAAGATGACAATACTGTTGAAAATTCATTAGAATATACTTTAAATTCATATATAAAAGATAATACTTACCCTGTTGCAAAATTTTATTTAAATGATAAATCAATTTATGGTGATGGTGAATTAAGCACCTCAAATAATAAAAGTATAAAATTAACAATAAATTCAATTTGGGAAGATAAAATTAGGGATATTTTAAATAAAAATGAATATTCTTTTCTAAAAAATATAGGAATAGTAGTTTCAGAGGCTGATACAGGTAAAATAAGAGCTATGGTTCAAAAAGATGAAAGTGAAGCTAATGTAAATTTAGGTATAGGCCAATTAGGATATGAGCCAGGTTCAATTTTTAAGGTAATTACAGAAACTATAGCACTTGATAAAGGACTTATAAGCTTAAGTGATAAATTCCTATGCACTGGAGAAATATGCACAAAAGATGGAAAACCTTATTCCCATGGATTACTTTCTGTAGAGGATGCTTTGAAGGTTTCTTGTAATGACGTTTTTGCTAAGGTTGGAGGGGAAATAGGATATAGTGATATGATGGATTACTTAAGTAAAATGGGATTATTCAAACCAGTTATAAATCTCCAAGGTGAAAATAGAAATGAAGCAAAAGGTGTAAAACCAACTTTAGAAAATGGAATGAATAATATATCTATAGGACAGACAATAATGGTTACACCAGTTCAAATGGCAGGACTTTATAATACAGTTGTAAATGATGGTGTATATATTAAGCCAAGTATAGTAGAAGCAATAGTTGATGATAATGACAAAGAATTAGAAGTCTTTAATGAAAGTGAAAACAGAATTTTTAGTGAAACAGCAGCTAAATTGGCACAAGAAAGTATGTCTAAAGTAATATGGGAAGGGTCAGGATTTGAAGCAAAAGTAGATGGAATAAATATTGGTGGAAAAACAGGTACATCTACTGGTCATGGTGGTATTAATCATGGGTGGTTTGCTGGATATTTTGAATTAAATAATAAGAAATATACTATAATTGTTATTGCTCCTAACATTGGTAATAAACATCCAGATGGAAGAGAGTTAGGCGGAGGAAATACTGGGGCACCTATATTTAGAGATGTAGTTACAGAGCTTACTAAAGAATAAACTTATTAATACTATACAATAGTATTATAAAATAAATTAATATAATTCACAGAATTATACTTAGAATTAGTGTTAATATTTTATGATTATAATAAATTTAAAAACTAAAGCAATATTTTTAAATTTTATCATATTATATAATAAGCACTACTAGGAGGAAGTTCTGTGTTTTTTTTATCTAATATAATTGAACTGCTATGTAATTCAATATTTTTAACAGGTTATATTACTGGCAATAATACATTTCCAAAACCACTTGATGAAGAAGAGGAAGAACGATATTTAAAACTATTAAAAAATGGAGATAAGGAAGCTAAGAGCATATTAATAGAAAGAAATTTAAGATTAGTGGCTCATATTGTAAAGAAATATAATTTTCCTAATAAGGATATTGATGAATTAATATCTATAGGCACAGTTGGACTGATAAAGGCTATAGATTCATTTGATGCGGGTAAGGGTACTAGACTTGCTACTTATGCATCAAGATGCATAGAAAACGAAATTTTAATGCTTTTTAGAAATAATAAGAAACAAAAGAATGAAGTGTTTTTACAGGACCCTATAGGGGTGGATAAAGAAGGAAATGAAATTTGCTTAATTGATGTATTAAGTAGCGATAAGGATTCAGTATTAGAAAAAGTAGAAAATAATATTCAAATCAAACAGTTATATAATAAAATAGGAATTTCACTTACAGAAAGAGAAGGGGCAATATTAAAGATGAGATATGGACTTATAGATGGGAGATGTAGAACTCAAAGAGAAATTGCTGCACTTCTAGGAATATCAAGATCTTATGTATCAAGAATAGAAAAAAAAGCCCTTAAAAAATTGAAGAAAGAATTATCATATAAATGAATATTATAAAATAAATTAAAATAATGTGTATTTAAAAGAAGGAATGTAAAGAAATTTATCGAATTATAACTAAGAAGAGATAAAGAGCAACGTGGAGGGGTAAACATTGATTTATGTGCTAAATGAACTATTGAAAGAGACAATAACTAGAGGAGCCTCAGATTTACATTTAACTGTGGGATTGCCACCAACAATTAGAGTTAATGGAAAGCTATTAAAGATTGGTGAAGAAAAATTAACTCCTATAGCATTAAGAAACTTTGCAGAAGAAATATTAGAAGATAAATATAAAGAGTACGATGATTATGGTGAAATGGATACATCTTATTCAGTAGCAGGTACTGGAAGATTTAGGGTGAATATATTTAAACAAAGAAATAGTGATGCTATAGCTATTAGAGTAATAGCATTAAAAATACCCACATTAGATGAATTAAAACATCCAAAGATAATAAAGAACATAATTGAAAAACAAAGAGGATTAGTACTAGTAACTGGACCAACTGGAAGTGGGAAAAGCACTACCTTAGCAGCTATGATTAATGAAATAAATAATAATAGGGAAGCTCACATCATTACCTTAGAAGATCCAATAGAATACTTGCATAAGCATAATAAATGCATTATTAATCAAAGAGAAATAGGAAAAGACAGTAAAAGCTATCAAAATGCTTTAAAAGCAATTTTAAGAGAAGACCCAGATGTAATACTTGTAGGTGAGATGAGGGATTTAGAGACAATTTCAATTGCAATTACTGCAGCAGAAACTGGACATCTAGTGTTCTCCACACTACATACAATTGGTGCTGCTAAAACTATAGATAGAATAATTGATGTTTTTCCACCTCATCAACAGCAACAAATTAGAATCCAATTAGCTGCTGTATTACAAGGGGTTATTTCACAGCAATTAGTACCCTTAGTAAATAATGATGGAAGAGTAGCTGCCTTAGAAATAATGACAACAACTCCTGGAATTCAGAATTTAATTAGAGAAGGAAAAACTCACCAAATTGAATCTGCAATTCAAACTGGTGGAAAATATGGAATGAAGACAATGGATATGGCCTTAGCTGATTTAGTTAAGAAAGGTAGCATTACTGAAGAAACAGCGTTAACATATTCAGTAGATAATGAAACAATAAAAAGAATAATGATGTTATAAAAACAGAGGTAACTCTGTTTTTTTAATAAAAATTCATTAATTAATGAAAGGAAATTTTAATTATTTGTTGAATATATCAATAAGTGTTGTTTTAAAACTTTCGTTAATTAAGAAAATATTATAATTTTATTAAAAGGTTGAGTTATTCTATTCGAGATGATAAAATTATAATTGAATTATATTAAAGTTAAATAAAGAAAATTTGGAAATTTTATTTAAGAAATTATATATTACGGAATATTACATAAATTTTAAACTGTTATGAAAAATATTTTATCTAGAATATTATAATTCAAAATAATACAAATGTTTACTTATAATAACAAAAATTTTATTATTTGTTTATTAAGGTATTGTTAAAAAGATATAATATGATGTAAAATTAATGTATAAGTAGTTATATAGTTAGTGAAATTGAAATTATTTAAATTGTTTTAATTATGAAAAGAGACAAAGTAGAAAAATTACTAGTAGTTATTTTCTAAAGGAGGAATTATTTTGTTAGATTTCGAAGTAGATATGCAAGAATTAACCAATATTAAGGTAATTGGTTGTGGTGGCGGTGGTGGTAACGCCGTAAATAGAATGATTGCTGAAGGGCTAAAAAATGTTGAGTTTATTGCTGTTAATACAGATAAGCAAGCTTTAATGTTGTCACATGCTAATGTGAAAATACAAATTGGAGAAAAATTAACAAAGGGGCTTGGTGCAGGAGCAAATCCTGAAATAGGTAAAAAGGCAGCAGAGGAAAGTAGAGAAGAAATAGCTGAAGCTATTAAGGGAGCTAACATGGTATTTATAACTGCTGGAATGGGAGGCGGAACAGGTACTGGTGCTGCCCCAATAGTTGCTGAAATAGCTAAAGCTATGAACATATTAACAGTTGGAGTTGTAACTAAGCCATTCCCATTTGAAGGTAAAAGAAGAATGAGACATGCTGAAATGGGTATAGAAAATCTTATGAAAGCTGTAGATACCTTAGTTATCATTCCTAATGAAAGATTATTATCTATGGCAGATAAGAAAACAACACTTTTAGATTCATTTAAATTAGCTGATGATGTATTAAGACAAGGTGTTCAAGCTATCTCAGACTTAATTACTATACCAGGTGTCGTTAATGCTGACTTTGCGGACATAGAAACTGTTATGTTAAATAAGGGACTAGCTCATATGGGAGTTGGACATGGAACAGGAGATAATAAAGCACAAGATGCAGTTAAGCAAGCTATATCATCACCGCTTTTAGAAACATCAATCGATGGAGCTACTGGTGTTATTATAAACTTCACTGGTGGCGTAGATTTAGGAGCAATAGAAGTATATGAAGCTGCTGATATAGTAAGAGAATCTGCGGATCCAGATGCTAATATTATATTTGGAGCTGTTATAGATGAAACTTTAACAGATGAAATAAGAATAACTGTAATAGCAACAGGATTTGAAGAAGATAATAATAAATTGTTGAATCATGAACCTATTTTTGAAAAGAAGATAGTTAAAGAAGAAAAAACCCCAGTAGAAACATCTACAACAGAGCAATCAAGAAAAGTAGATCCACTATTAGACATTGAAACTGATAGTGTAAACATTCCAAGCTTTTTAAGATCAAGAAAATAGTATATTACATTTTTTAAAAGACCAAGAAAAGAGATTCTTGGTCTTTTTTTTGTTTTTGAACATATTAATAAATATGGTTTAACTTTGTTACTTTTTATTATAAAACTTTAATAACTGTAATTAAATGTAATAAATGAAAGATGAAAATAAAAAAAACAGTGAGTTATTGTGACAAAATTTTGAAATGAAACAGTTTATAATTTAAGTACAAAGGGGGAAGGCAAATGGTTATATATATAGATATACTTTTAGCTGAGAATTTTATAATTAACTTGTTTTTGTTGTTAGTTTCATTAAAAATTTTAAGATATAGATATTATAGGACAATCTATTTAGCGGCAACTCTTGGATCATTTTATACTTTAGTATTATTTACGGATTATAAAATATTTGTTACTTTACCCTTTAAGTTTATTGTAGTTATACTGATGATTATGATTAGTACTAAAAATATAAATTTATTGAAGTTAATAAAATCAGGGGCTACATTTATTATATTATCATTTACATTATGTGGAGTTACTTTTGCATTTTCTATGATTGAAAATTACGATAATTTTTTAAGCAATTATTCAATTAATAATTATTCTATAAAGTATTTAGTATTATCAGTTATGTTATTCTATATAGCTATAGTTAGGATAAGTGATTATCTAAAAGATAGGTCATTAGTAAATAATTTTATCTTTGATGTAGAAATATCCAATAAAGATAGGTCTGTTGTTATTAAAGGTTTATTAGATACAGGAAATGGACTTAGAGAGCCAGTAACCAATTTACCTTGTATAATAATTGAAAGTGATTTTCTTAAAGAATTTGATATAAAAAGTGACGAAGAATTTTCAATTCCATATAGTACTATTGGAGAGTTTGGAAGTCTAAAAGGCTTCAAGTCTAAGACAGTAAGAATTAGAAGAGAAGATAGTGAGTGGAAAAATATTGAGGTAATAGTTTGTAAGTGTAAGAATAAATTAAGTAAAAATAATGAGTTTAATGCATTATTATCAAGAGGAGTAGTATGGTTATGATAAAAATAAAAATATTGTTAAATAGAATTTTAGAAAAATTAAAGTTTTTAAAAGGTGAACTCCATTATGTTGGAGGAAGCGAAGCCTTACCTCCTCCATTAAAAAAGGATGAAGAAGAAGAATTAGTAAATAAATTAATTCAAGGTGATGAATCCATAAGAGATATTCTTATTGAGAGAAACTTAAGATTAGTAGTATATATAGCTAGGAAATTTGAAAATACTGGCTTTGGAGTAGAAGATTTAATTTCAGTTGGTACTATTGGATTAATAAAAGCTGTAAATACTTTTAATCCAGAAAAAAAAATAAAACTTGCAACGTATGCATCTAGATGTATAGAAAATGAAATACTAATGTATTTAAGAAGAAACAGTAAGGTAAAAGCTGAAATATCATTTTATGAGCCTTTAAATATTGATTGGGATGGTAATGAACTTTTGTTATCAGATATTTTAGGAACTGAAAATGATATAGTTTATAATTTAATAGAAGATGAAGTAGATAAAGAATTACTATTTTTAGCCCTCAAGCATTTAAATGACAGAGAAAAAGAAATTGTAAGATTGAGATTTGGATTAAATGGTACTAGAGAAAAGACTCAAAAGGAAGTGGCTGATATGCTTGGTATCTCCCAATCTTATATTTCTAGACTAGAAAAGAAAATTATTAATAGATTGAAAAAAGAAATCAATAAGATGATTTAGGTTGTCTTTAGTATAAAAGACATCACTCTCGGGGATACTTTTTAATGCAGTATGATATTACTTCCGAAGGGGATGATAACTTGATTATTAATAAGGTAGAAATCTGTGGTGTTAATACTTCAAAACTACCTATCTTAAAAGAAAAAGAAAAAAGAGAATTGCTATTAAGAATGAGAGATGGGGATAGAAGTGCTAGGGAAATCTTCATTAAAGGAAATTTAAGATTAGTTTTAAGTGTAATTCAAAGATTTAATAATAGAGGGGAAAATGTTGATGATTTATTTCAAGTAGGGTGTATAGGATTAATGAAGTCAATAGATAATTTTGATTTAGGTCAAAATGTTAAGTTTTCTACCTATGCTGTGCCTATGATAATTGGTGAAATTAGAAGGTATCTAAGAGATAATAACTCCATAAGAGTAAGTAGATCTTTAAGAGATATAGCTTATAAAGCCTTATTAGTTAGAGATAAGCTAATAAAAGAAAATAATAAAGAACCAACAGTTTCACAAATTGCAAAAGAATTGAATTTGCCTAGAGAAGAAGTAGTTTTTGCTTTAGATGCTATTCAAGATCCAGTATCCTTATATGAACCAATATATCATGATGGTGGGGATGCTATATATGTTATGGATCAATTAAGCGATTCTAAGAATACAGATGAAAGTTGGCTTGAAAATATATCTATAAAAGAAGCTATGAAAAAGTTAAACGATAGAGAAAAGCTTATATTGACTCTAAGGTTCTTTAATGGAAGAACTCAAATGGAAGTAGCTGATGAAATAGGAATATCTCAAGCACAAGTATCAAGACTAGAAAAAACTGCATTAAAGCATATGAGAAAGTATGTATAGAGCTCTTAAAAGAGCTCTATAAAATCAAAGCAAAGTGTACATGCTTTATAATTTAAGGAGGTTTATATGGGTTTTTTTGATAATGTTAAAACTGAAGATGAGCAAACAATAGAAGAAAATGAGTTTTTATTACATTCATTAAATGCACTTAGAACAATGGAAGTAATAGATATTAAAACTGGGACAAAGCTTGGATTTATAAAGGATTTTGTTATCGATACTAAAGAGAGTAAGGTAATATCAATATTATTACCTGGAATGGCAAAAGGTTGGTTTAGTAAAGATGAAGATATAGAAATACCTTGGAATAAAGTTAAAAAAGCTGGAATTGAAGTTATCCTAGTAGATAGTACAGATATAGAAAAATTAAACTTATAAAAAATTATAGAAAAAATTATAGAAAAAATGTATAATTTATATTAGACAAAAGAAAATTAGGAAAGGCGTGAAGGCAATGAGATGTCCATTTTGCTCTTTTGAGGAAAGTAAGGTGGTAGATTCTAGATCAACAGAGGATAGTACCACAATAAGAAGAAGAAGAGAATGTTTAAAATGTGGTAAAAGATACACTACATATGAAAAAGTAGAAGATATTCCAATTTTAGTTGTTAAAAGAGATTCAACTAGAGAAAATTTTAATAAGGAAAAAATTATAAATGGACTTATTAGAGCTTGTCAAAAAAGACCAGTATCTAGACAACAAATTGAAGATTTAGCAGAGGATATTGAAAAGACAATTTCAAATAAAATGATAACAGAGGTTAATTCTAAATTAATTGGTGAAATGGTAATGGAAAGATTAAAAAATGTGGATGAAATATCATATGTGAGATTTGCTTCTGTATATAGAGAATTTAAAGATATAAATACTTTTTTAGAAGAAATAAAAAATTTAGTTTCAAAAAAGTAAAAGCTGTTAAAATGATTTTTATCATTTTAACAGCTTTTTATTTTAAAGTTAAAAGTAAGTTAAATAATTAAATAGTAGTTCAAAAAAATAGATAATAAACTTAATAAATGGTAAAATGTATTCAAACAATTAAATGAGGTGACTAAATGATTAGCTTATACACAAGAGATTTAAAAAAGGAAAAGGACTTTCTTATTTATGAATTAGGAAAGATAAATATAGTTTTTTCAACAGCTGAAAATGACAGGAGCTTTAATAGGCATAAGGATTTTGGAGTAGATAATTTAAATAGTATAGTTAAGGATTTTAATTTAGATAATATACAGTATTTAAATCAAATTCATAGTGATAATGTTTTTGTATATAATAAGATAAATGGAGATATAAGAAGTAAAGAAGGAGATGCTTTAATAACAAAAGAAGAGAATACTGCAATAGGGGTTTTTACAGCTGATTGTGTTCCTATTATTATAGCAGATGTTAAAAATAATATTATTGCATCTATACATAGTGGATGGAAAGGAACCTTTAATTCTATAGTTTTAAAAACCTTAAATAAGATGCAAAAGGACTTTAATATAGATATTAATGAAACAAAAGTTTTTATAGGACCTCATATAAGACAATGTTGTTATGAGGTATCTTATGAGTTGAAGGAATCTTTTATTGAAAAAACAAAAATAGAAGAAAGTAAATTATTTAAAGATAGAAATTTAAGTATGGAAGAATGCATTTTAAAGGATATAAGAGAATTTGGAATAAAGGAGAGTAATATTTATTCTTTAAAGTTATGTACTCATTGTGAAGAGGATATTAAGTTATATTCATATAGAAAGTCAATAGGAACTTATGGAAGATTATTTTCATTTGCATTTATAAAATAAGGGGGGATAGTTATGGCATCAGAAAAAATACTAGTAGTAGATGATGAGGATCATATTGTTGAACTAATTAATTATAATTTAATAAATTCTGGTTATAGTGTTATTACAGCTAATAATGGAATAGATGCTGTAAGAATAGCAAAGGAAGAGAATCCTAATTTAATTTTGTTAGATTTAATGATTCCAGGGTTAGATGGGTATGATGTCTGTAAAGCCATTAGAAGTGATGTAAATACTAAGAACATATCTATAATAATGTTAACAGCTAAGGGTGAGGAATTAGATAAAATATTAGGATTAGAACTTGGTGCAGATGATTATATTACAAAGCCATTTTCTATAAGAGAACTTTTAGCTAGAATTAAGGCTATATTAAGACGAACAAAGGCTTTAGAAACCAACGAAGAAACATATAACTCTAGGGGGATGTATATAAATTTTGAAAGAAGAGAAGTTTCTATCTTAGGTAATAAGGTAGATTTAACTTTAAAGGAATTTGAATTACTTGAGATATTAGTTAAAAATAGAGGTAAAATATTAACTAGAGAAACACTTTTAGATAAAATATGGGGATATGAATACCTTGGAGAAACAAGAACTATAGATGTTCATATTAGATATTTAAGGAAAAAAATCGAAGTAGATGATAAAAATCCACAATTTATTGAAACTATAAGAGGAGTAGGATATAGATTTAATCCTAATAATTAAGTATGAAGAAAAGAATATTAGTATCATCATTAATAACAGTAATATTTGCTTTAATAATAGTGACATCTTCTTTTATAGCATTATTAAATGTTAAAGAGATAAATAGAACAAAAGATACTTTAGCAAGTTATAATGATATAATTATAAGATATATTGATTTAGGATATTATAATTTTGATGATTTTATAATTAATAAATCTAAGGTTAGATTTACAATTGTGGATAAAGAGGGAAATGTAATTAAGGACTCTGCTAATGATAATCTTGAAAATCACTCTAGTAGAGAGGAAATAATAAATGCTTTTAAAAATGGGAAGGCTACCTCAACAAGATATAGTAAAACAGAAGGAACTAATGTAGTTTATTATGCTACAAAAATAGATGATAATAGAGTGTTAAGATCTTCAGTACCAATAAGTAACATTAAATTTTTTTCTGAAGGATATTTTAAATATTATTTTATAATAATATTTTTTGTAGTTTTATTATCTTTAGGACTTTCTTTAAAATTAATTAGAGCTATTATTTATCCTTTAAAAGAATTAGAAATTGTAACTGATAAAATTGCAAATGGAGATTATAGCAGAAGAGTTAATATACATACCAATGATGAAATAGGTTCCTTAGCAAATACCTTTAACAATATGGCAGATCAGCTTAATTCTAAAATTATAGATTCTATAGATAAGCAAAATAAATTAGAGGCTATATTAGAAAGTATGGAAAGTGGTGTAATAGCTGTGGATAATAAGCAAAATGTAATGCTTATTAATCCTTATGCTAAGAATTTGTTTGGAATTAATAGAGATATTATAGGTAAAAATATATCAGAATATATAATTGATTACGATATAATTTCCTTTATGAGAAGTATACATGAAATTGAAACAAAGGAAATTAAACTTCTTCATCCGATTCCAAGAGAGCTTAGAATAAAAAAAGCACCTATAATAAATACAAAGAAAATACCTATTGGGGTAGTTATAACAGTTTTAGATATTACAGATATAAAGAGGTTAGAGAATGTTAGAAGTCAGTTTGTAGCTAATGTATCTCATGAACTTAAAACTCCTTTAACATCTATAAAGGGATTTGCAGAAACCTTAAAATATGTTGAAGATAATACTACTAGAAATAAGTTTTTGGATATTATAGATAAAGAAGCTGAAAGACTAACAACTTTAATTAATGATATATTAATTTTATCAAATATTGAAAATAATAAGATGAAGGAAGAAGAGTTTAATCCTTCTGAAGTTATATATGACGTAATCAATATGTTTAGTAATGAAGTTAATAATAAAGAAGTAGAAATAAATTTCCATGATAAAGGAAGTAAAGAGCTTCTTGGTGATAGAGATAAGTTCTATCAAATGATGTTAAATTTAGTTGAAAATGCAGTGAAATACTCTAATAATAAAGCAATAATTAATATAAAAACCTATGAAAATAATGATTATGAGTATATAGAAGTAGAGGATAATGGTATAGGAATTCCAGCAGATGACTTACCAAGAATTTTTGAAAGATTTTATAGAGTAGATAAGTCACGTGCAAAAGGTGGAACAGGATTAGGTTTAGCAATAGTAAAGCATATTGTGAAGATGTTTAATGGAGAAGTCTATGTAGATTCTGAACTTAATAAAGGAACAAAATTTACTATTAAGCTTAGAAAGCTTAGAAAATTAATTTAATTATAGTTTTAAGAAGTTGTACTAAAAGTAATTATAAATTTGCTTTTAGTGCAACTTTAATTTTTTATTATAATAATTGTTAAAATTATTTAACATAATTGTAACCTTTCTTAACATTTAAATAATATTCACTTAACCTTCAAAGATTAGTATTAAGATGTAAAAAAAATTAATAAAAAATATTGTTAATTTGGAGGAGAAAAATATGAAAAGAAAGAGTTTAAAACTTATATGTACAGCATTACTTGTAAGTATAGTAGGAGCAGGGGTTGCTGGATGTGGGAATTCTTCAGTTAAAAGCAATCCTGAAGGGGGAAACTCTAAAGATAAAGTAACTATATCTATTTCTGGATCTACCTCTGTTGGACCATTAATGGGAAAGTTAGCAGAAAAATATGAAAATGAAAATAGTAATATTTCTATAGAAATAAATGAGGTAGGTTCATCAGCAGGAATTAAAGATACTATAAATGGTGTTTCAGAGATAGGTATGTCCTCAAGAGAACTGAAATCAGAAGAAGAAAGTTCAGTTAAAGGAACAACTATTGCTTATGATGGTATTGCTATAATAACAAATAAAAATAATCCTATTAAAAATATAACAATTGAACAAATTAAAGATATATATACAGGTAAAATAACAAATTGGAATGAAATAGAAGGCGGTAAAGATGCGCCTATAGTTGTAGTATCAAGAGAAGAGGGATCCGGAACTAGAGATGCCTTTCAAGAAATAATTGGATATAAATCAGAGGATTTGGAGCCAAATACAATGATAGCTAATGCTACAGGAGCTGTTAAGCAAACTGTAATAGGAAATGAAAATTCAATAGGATTTGTATCTTTTGAATACTTAGATGATGAAGTAAATGTTGTAAATGTAGAAAATGTTGAACCTAAGGCAGAAGAAGTGCAAGCTGGTAAATATAAAATATCAAGACCATTTATTGTAGTAAGTAAAGAAGGAACTTTAAGTGAAGAAGGACAAAAATTCATTGACTTTATTTTAAGTGAAGAAGGACAAGCTATGGTTAAAGATAATAAAGCAATTCCAGTGAAATAGCGTATTTTTAAGAATTCTCATAGGAGAATTCTTAATTTCCATAGGAGAGGATAAGCATGATAAATGTTAACAAAAAAAATAATAGAAAGTATTTAATAGAAAATTTATCAAAAGGAATATTTTTAGCCAGTGCTCTTATTGCAGTAATAAGTTTATTAGTAATTATAGGCTTTGTATTTTATAAAGGTTTAACTCCATTTATAAGTAAAGGTTACTCTTTTGTAGATTTTTTTACAGGAAGTAAGTGGATACCTAGTTCAGATATTTATGGTATTATGCCAATGGTAATTGCATCTATACTTGGAACACTAGGTTCACTAATAGTTGGTGTACCTATAGGGATATTCACAGCTATATTTATAGCAGAAGTAGCACCAAAAAAAGTTGGAAAGATAATATCAGCAGCAGTTGAACTGTTAGCAGGAATTCCATCAGTTTTATATGGAATTTTTGGATTATCTGTTATAGTGCCTTGGATTATGGGTACTTTTGATTTACCAAAAGGGCAAAGTCTTTTAGCTATAATAATAGTATTATCAATTATGATGCTACCTACAATAGTAACAGTTTCTGAAACTGCTATAAGAGCAGTTCCTAAAAACTATAAAGAGGGTTCATTAGCTCTAGGTGCATCACACATAGAAACAACCTTTAAAGTTGTTGTTCCTGCAGCTAAATCAGGAATTTTAGCTGGGGTAGTATTAGGGATAGGGAGAGCAATTGGTGAAACAATGGCAATAATATTAGTTGCAGGAAATTCACCTATAATTCCAAGCTCGATTATGGATTCAGTAAGACCACTTACTACTAATATAGCACTGGAAATGGGATATTCCTTTGGAACCCATCAAGAAATGTTATTTGCCACAGGAGTTATATTATTCCTATTTATATTATTATTAAACTTAGTATTAACTAAACTTTCTAGTAAGGAAGGTAACTAATTATGAGAAAATTTAAAGAAGTATTATTAAAGTCATTATTATGGATATCAGCAGCTATTACAGTTGGAATATTAATATTTATATTAGGATTTATTTTTTTAAGGGGATATAAATTAATAAATATAGATTTTATTACAAAAAATTATTCAGCATCAGGAGATAGTGGTATTTTACCTATGATAATAGCAACATTATATACTGTTGTTATTTCCATAGTAGTAGCAACTCCTATAGGAATATTGGCAGCTATTTACCTAACAGAGTATGCTAAACAAGGTAAGGTTGTAAAAATTATTAGGTTTGCAACAGAAAGTTTATCAGGTATTCCATCTATAGTTTATGGATTATTTGGATCTATATTTTTTGTTGTAACATTAAAATTAGGATATTCAATACTTGCAGGATCTCTTACTGTTGCAATTATAATATTACCTGTAATTATTAGAACTACAGAAGAAGCTTTGAAGGCTGTTCCACCATCATATAAAGAAGCATCATTAGGTCTTGGAGCAACTAGGTTTCAAACACTCTATAAGGTAATAGTACCTAGTGCAATACCAGGAATATTAGTGGGAGTAATATTATCTGTTGGTCGTGTAGTTGGTGAATCAGCAGCTATTTTACTAACAGCAGGAACCGTTGCAAAGATGCCAAAAGGAATAATGTCTAGTGCAAGAACTTTAACGGTACAGTCCTATTTAGTAACTCAAGAGTCAGGAGATATAGGACAAGCTACGGCAGTGGGAATAGTTTTAATAGTAATAATACTCATACTAAATATACTAACAAAGTTAATAAGTAAAAAATTTAATAAGGCAAATTATTAATTATATATACTAAGAGGTGTAAGTATGTCAAAAGAAAATTTAAAAAAGATTCAAGTAAGAAACTTGAATTTATATTATGGAGATAATCAAGCTTTAAAAAATATAAATATAGATTTAGAAGAAAATAAAGTTACTGCTTTTATAGGACCTTCTGGATGTGGTAAATCTACATTTTTAAGAACTATTAACAGAATGAATGATTTAATAGATAATGTTAAAATTGAAGGAGAAATCTTTGTTGATGGAGAAGATATATACAAAAGTAAAGATGTTATTGCATTAAGAACAAAAGTGGGTATGGTATTTCAAAAACCTAATCCATTTCCAATGTCAATTTATGATAATATAGCTTATGGTCCAAGATTGCATGGTATAAAAGATAAAAAATCATTAGATGAAATAGTTGAAAAAAGCTTAAAAGGGGCAGCTCTTTGGGATGAAGTTAAAGATAGGCTTAAGAAAAGTGCTTTAGGTTTATCAGGAGGACAACAACAAAGACTATGTATAGCAAGAACTATAGCTGTTTCTCCAGAAATAATATTAATGGATGAACCAACTTCTGCTTTAGATCCAATTTCTACTAACAAAATGGAAGAATTAATGGAAGATTTAAAAAAGAAGTATACAGTGATAATAGTAACTCATAATATGCAACAAGCAGGTAGAATTGCAGATAAAACGGCATTTTTCTTAAATGGAGAAATAATTGAATATGGAGATACAGAAGATATTTTCTATAAACCTAGGGATAAAAGAACAGAAGATTATATTACTGGAAGATTTGGCTAAAATTATTAAGAGGTGAGAAAAAATGATGAGAGAAGTAATGAGTAATAAAATTAAATTGCTTAATTCAGAATTAATTGAAATGGCAAGTTTAGTAGAAAAACAAATACTAGAAAGCATGAATTCTTTAAAAAATCAAGATGTAGATTTAGCAAAAAAAGTCATAAAAGATGATGATAAAGTAGATAATTTACAAAAAATTATAGAAGAAAAATGTATAAAGTTTATGGCTACGGAATCTCCTTTAGCTAGAGATTTAAGGAGTATATATACAACAACTAAAATTGTAACTGATCTTGAAAGAATGGCGGACTATGCTGTTGATATATGTAAAATAGTTCCTAGAGTTAAGGGAGTAAGTTTTTCAGATGAAATAGCTCCTATTTGGGAATTAGTTGATATTGTTAATAATATGATAAAATTATCAATTGAAGCTTATGTTAATGGTGACGAAAAGGCAGCCTATGAAATTTGTCGTATGGATGATAGAGTAGATGCAATTTATCAAGGCATGTTTAGTATAGTTCTTAAAAAGATGGGAAACGAATCTGAAATGATAAATCAAGGGACTCAAATTCTCTTTGCTTCAAAATATTTAGAGAGAATTGGTGATCATGTAACAAATATTTGCGAATGGATAATATTCTCTAAAAAAGGTAATTATGTAGACTTAAATGAATAACATTATTATATATAAATATTTAAAAAGTAAATTAAATAAGAAATTATGTAATAATATAGGAAACAAGAAATATTAACCAGGTTTTATTAGATTTACATCAATATTTATACATTTTACATTCTATATTTGAAATTTTGAGCTGTTAAGACAGCTCATTTTTATTGACTAGAATTTATTAATAATGTAATATAACATCAAGTGAATATTAAAATTAGGGTAATTATGCTTACAAGAAAAGCAAAAATTGAAATTATTACTATAAAATATATAACTAGATTTTATAAAGATAAATATTCGTCAATAATATAAATATTGACAGATACAGAGGTGAAAAAAGTGAAAAATTTAATTAAAAAAGTTGATGTAGGTAGTATAGCTGAAGAAGTTGGTATTGAAGTGAACGACGTCTTAATATCAATTAATGGAACTCCTATTGATGACATTATAGATTATAAATTTTTGGCTGTAGATGAAGAAGTAGTTCTTGAAATTGAAAAACCAGACGGAGAAATCTGGGAATATGAAATAGAAAAGGAATACGGTGAAAATTTAGGACTTGAATTCCAGGGTGGGATAATGGATAAGGCAAAAAGATGTTCTAATAATTGTATGTTTTGTTTTATTGATCAGAATCCAAAAGGAATGAGAGATACTTTATACTTTAAAGATGATGATTCAAGATTATCATTTTTACAAGGAAACTTTGTTACATTAACCAATATGAAGGATGAAGATATTGATAGAATAATAAGATATAAAATAAGTCCTATAAATATTTCAGTACATACTACAAATCCAGAACTTAGAGTTAAGATGTTAAAAAATAGATTTGCAGGATCTATTATGGAAAGACTTAAGAAATTAAGAGATGCAGAAATTCAAATGCATGCACAAGTTGTATGTATACCTAACATAAATAATGGTGAGGAATTAAGAAAAACTGTAACTGATTTATATGAATTACATCCTTATGTAAAAAATGTAGCAGTAGTTCCAGTAGGTGTTACTCAATTTAGAGAAAATTTACCTAAGCTAGATACCTTTAATCATGAGTCAGCAAAAAATGAAATATTAATGATTGAAGATTTACAAAAGAAGTATATTGAAGAAACAGGAGCTCCATTTGTAAGACTTTCTGATGAGTTTTATATAACTGCAGGAATAGATGTACCAAATGAAGAATTTTATTCAGGATACGATCAGCTTGAAGATGGAGTTGGAATGATAAGATACTATAGAGAAGTTGTAAAAAGATCTATTGAATTCTTAAACAAAGATCTAAAGGGAAGTTTTTCTATGGTAACTGGAGAATTAGCTTATAATGAAATAAAAAGATCAGCAGACCTTATAATGAAGCATAATTCTAACATTCATATAGATGTATATAAGGTTATAAATAACTTCTTTGGAAATACTATAACAGTAGCAGGGCTTTTAACAGGTACTGATATAATAGATCAGCTAAAGGGTAAAATAAACACAGATTATTTAATAATGTCAAGTAATATGTTTAGAAAGGGCTATGAACTAGCTCCAGCTGATATGGTTATGTTAGATGACTTAAATATTCACGACATAGAAGAAGCTTTAAATGTTAAGGTTATAGTCTGTGATTATACAGGTGATGACCTTATTGATTTAATAAATGCAAATTGTAAGGAGGACTAATAATGGCTAAACCAATAGTTGCAATAGTTGGAAGACCAAATGTAGGGAAATCTACATTATTTAATAAATTAGCAGGGCAAAGGATATCCATAGTTCAAGATACACCAGGAGTAACGAGAGATAGAGTATATGCTCAAGCTGAATGGTTAAATCATAATTTTACAATGATTGATACAGGTGGTATTGAACCAGAAAGAGAAGATATAATAGTTAAGCAAATGAGAAGACAGGCTAATATTGCTATAGAAACAGCAGATATAATTATATTTGTTGTTGATGGAAAGGAAGGATTAACTCCAGCTGACCATGAAGTAGCAAGTATGCTTAGAAAAAGTAAAAAAGAAGTTGTGTTAGTAGTAAATAAAGTTGACTCATTAAAAGAAGAAGATAATGCTTGGGAATTTTATAACCTAGGAATAGGGGACCCAGTAACTATATCAGCAGCACAAGGATTAGGGCTTGGAGATATGCTTGATAGAGTAGTAGAAAATTTTGATAAGTTTAATGAAGAAGAGGAAGATGACGAATATATAAGAATAGCTATGATAGGTAAGCCTAATGTTGGTAAGTCTTCTTTAATTAATAGATTATTAGGAGAAGAAAGACTTATTGTTTCCAATATACCTGGAACCACTAGAGATTCTATAGATAGTACTTTAGAAACTGACATTGGAAAGTTCGTATTAGTAGATACTGCAGGCCTTAGAAGAAAGAGTAAAGTTAAAGAAGAAATAGAAAGATACTCTGTAATAAGAACTTATACAGCTATAGAAAGAGCAGATGTATGTATATTAATGATAGATGCAACTGAAGGAGTAACTGAGCAAGATGAAAAAATAATAGGATATGCTCATGAAATGAATAAGGCTATAATGGTTATAGTTAATAAGTGGGATTTAATAGAAAAAGATGATAAGACTATGCAAAGATATAAAGAAGATTTAGAAATGAAGCTTAAGTTCTTAAAATATGCTAAATACTTATTTATTTCAGCTAAAACTGGTCAAAGAACACATAAAGTATTAGAAGTAGCAAAAGAATGTTATGATAATTATTCAAAGAGAATTCCAACTGGAATACTAAACGAAGTTATTAATAAAGCTGTATTAATGAAGGAGCCACCAATTGTAAGTCTAAAGAGAATGAAGATTTACTACGCTACTCAAGTAGCCACAAAACCGCCTAAGTTTATATTCTTTGTTAATGATGCAAATGCAAGACATTTTTCATATGAAAGATACCTTGAGAATCAATTAAGAGATAGTTTTGATTTTAGTGGTACTGGTCTTCAAATAGAGTATAGAGAAAGGAAGGAATAATTTATGAGTAATGTGACCTTTCTAGGAGGAGGTAGCTTTGGCACTGCCTTAGGAATATTGTTAGCTAACAAGGGAAACAAAGTTAGCATATATGATAGAGATAAGTCTGTAGTTGATGATATAAATATTAACAGAAAAAATGATAAATATATCAAGGAATTAAAAATTCCTAAAAGCGTCACTGCTTATAATAATTTAGATGAGGCATTAGAAGATGCTAAATATGTAGTTTTAGCCGTACCTTCACACGTAATAAGAACAGCTTCAAAATCTTTAAAGGGTAAAATTGATAAAGATGTAATAGTTGTTAGTATAGCAAAGGGAATTGAAGAAGGTACTAATTTAAGGCTATCAGAGGTTATAGAAGAAGAATTACCAAATAATAAAGTAGTAATTTTATCTGGCCCAAGTCATGCTGAAGAAGTAGCCTTTGATATTCCAACAACTGTTGTTGTTTCATCTAAAGATGAAAAAGCTTCAAATGAAGTTCAAGACTTATTTATGACTAAGGAATTTAGAGTTTATACTAATGATGATTTAGTAGGTGTTGAAATAGGTGGAGCTGTTAAAAATATAATTGCACTGGCCGCAGGAGTGTGTGATGGAATAGGTTATGGAGACAATTCTAAAGCTGCTCTTATGACAAGAGGAATGGCAGAAATAGTTAGGATTGGTATTAAGTTAGGTGGTAAGCCAGAAACTTTTCTAGGTCTTACGGGAATGGGAGACTTAATAGTTACATGTACTAGTCTTCACTCTAGAAATAGAAGAGCAGGATACCTAATTGGCCAGGGAGAAACTGTTGATGAAGCAATAAAAGATGTAGGTATGGTAGTTGAAGGAATTAAGGCTTGTAGAGCTTTTTATGAATTAAAAGAAAAACTAGATATAGAAATGCCTATTACAGATGTTTTATATAAAGTTTTATTTAAAAATAAAAATGCTAAAGATGCAGTTGTAGAGCTTATGGAAAGAGAAAAGAAAAACGAAATATATTAAAAATATAAAGTAATTTAAATACGCCTTAATTGTTAAATCAATAGATATAGCAATTAAGGTGTATTTTTTTATAGTAATAATAATATATATAACTTAAATATAATATTAAATATTTAGGTTAATATAGAAAAAGTTGTATATTTTTTTTACCTTAAGAATATATATATAGTGTTAAAAATAAGTAGGAGGGTACACTGTGGACAGCTTTAATATATACAAAGATATAGCTGAAAGGACACAAGGGGACATTTATGTAGGTGTTGTTGGGCCTGTTAGAACCGGTAAATCAACATTTATTAAAAAATTTATGGACCTTATGGTAATACCAAAGATTGATAATAATTATAAAAAGGAAAGAGCAAAAGATGAGTTACCTCAAAGTGGTTCCGGAAAAAGTATTCATACAACAGAGCCAAAGTTTGTACCAAATGAGGCAGTTGAAATTACAATAGATGAAGACATAAAATTTAAAGTTAGAATGGTAGATTGTGTGGGCTATATTGTCAAAGGTGCTATAGGATATATGGATGGAGAAGAAGCTAAGATGGTAAACACTCCATGGTATGAATATGAAATACCTTTTGAAGATGCAGCAGAAATAGGAACAAGGAAGGTAATTACTGATCATTCTACCATAGGTCTTGTAGTTACTACAGATGGAAGTATAACAGGTATTGAAAGAGATGAGTACTTAGAAGCAGAGGAGAGAGTAATAGATGAATTAAAGGCAATTAAAAAGCCTTTTATAGTTGTACTTAACACAAAACATATAAATTCTCCTGAAACTAGAGCTTTGAAAAAAGAGCTTGAAGATAAATATGATGTTACAGTTCAAGTAATGGATGTAGCTAATATGAATGAAGATGATGTAGAAGATGTTTTTAAGCATGTACTTAAAGAATTCCCTGTTAAAGAAATAGACATTGATATGCCATCTTGGGTGGAAAAATTGGAGCCTGACAATTGGCTTAAAAAGGATTTCTTTAATATTATTAAGAAAATGTGTGAAAGTATCAATAGAGTAAGAGACATTAAATCCTTTGTAAATTTATTGGAAAATGAAGAAAATATAGCTCCAATTGAAATGAATACAGTTAAACTGGGAGAAGGGAAAGCTAATATAAAATTAAAACCAAAGGATGGAATCTTCTATAATATATTAAGTGAAATTTGTGACTTAGATGTAAAATGCGAAAGTGATTTATTAAGTTTAATAAAAGACTTAAATTTTGCTAAGAAGGAATATGATAAGATAAAAGATGCCTTAAATGATGTTAGAGAAACAGGATATGGCTTAGTTCCACCACAACTTTCAGAAATGAAATTTGAAGAGCCTGAGAGAGTTAAGCAAGGAAATATGTTTGGAGTTAAATTAAAGGCATCAGCACCATCATTACATTTTATTAAAGCTGATATTAGAACAGAAATTAGTCCTATTATGGGTTCAGAAAAGGAAAGTGAAGAACTTGTAAAATCACTAATGGAGCAATTTGATAAAGATCCTGCATCTTTATGGCAAAGTAATATGTTTGGAAAGCCTCTAGAAGTACTTATAAGAGAAGGATTACAAAATAAGTTATACAAAATGCCAGAAGATGTACAAGTTAAAATTCAAAAAACATTGCAAAAGATAATAAACGAAGGCAGTGGCGGATTAATTTGCATTATCTTATAGAACTTGGAGCTGTTTAAACAGCTCCTTTACTTTTTATATAAAAAATGTAAATATTCATAAAGATAGTGAATAGTATACATAAAGAAGACTTAGCTCTAATATATATTATAGAATTGAGGGGTTATATTATGGAAGATAGATTTTATACCTATAAAAGAGTGGGATATTTTAAGGAGAAAATGGCAGAAGATTTAGGGGTGAAATTTACAGGAACCATTTATGCATCTCAAGGAGTAATTAGACATATTAAGAAAAAACATGGTAAGCATTTAGGAAGAAGGATTAGCAATAATATTATAGAATATATGAAAGAAATAATAGATAAACCTGATTATATAGGGGTATATAAGCTAACTAATAGTGGTGTTTATATAGAAATTATAAAAAAAGCTGAACCAAATATTTTGATAGGTATAGATATAAATAAGAAAATAGATTATATATATGTTTCAACTATGTATCCTATAACAGATGGAAAAATAGAAAGAAGATTATTTAGTGGTAAATTAATTGCTTGTAGCTAATTAAATAAGTTGAAAGAATAATATTATAAATATATAATATTATGTATAATGTTATTTTTTATTTGTTGAGGTGAGAAATGGCTCCTCATGCGCTGTTTATCAGTAAAAGAGATGTAGGATACGCCGCCCTACCAACAAAATGCAAAATAAACTTTTGGGTATCCAAGAGTTTATTTTATATGGATTCATATTATATAATATGTAGTATATTATTTAAAAAAAGAATATTTGGAAATTTATAGATATTATGTTAAATATATATTATAATATTTATTACACACTTAGGAGGAAATTATGAAAAAAGTAGCAGTAGTATTTAATGGTGGAACTATTTCAATGAAGGTAGATGAAAGAATTAAGGCTGCAGTACCAAGTTTGACGGGGGAAGAAATAATGTCAATGGTAACAGGTATTGAAACCTACGCTGAAGTGGAGTCTTATAGTTTCTCTAGCAAACCATCCCCACATATGAATATAAATAACATGTTAGAACTTAGTAAGTTTATAAAGAAGTTAATTGATAGAGATGACATAGATGGGGTTGTACTTACTCATGGAACTGACACTTTAGAAGAAACTGCATATTTTTTAGACTTAACAATAGACACTGAAAAAGTTATAGTAGTTACTGGAGCCATGAGAAGTAGTTCAGAACTAGGTTATGATGGACCTTTTAATTTAGCTACATCAATATGTACTGCTATTTCAGAAGATGCAAAAGGAAGAGGAGTATTAGTGTGCTTTAATGGAGAACTTAATTCAGCAGCTGAGGTTACAAAGGTAAATTCAATGGCCCTTAATGCCTTTAAGACTCCGAATTTTGGACCTATAGGAATTGTTGATAATAATAAAGTTTTATTTTATAGGAAGACAATTAAACATAAAGTATATAATGTAGAAAATATAAAGGATGAAGTTGCATTAATAAAATGCGTAGCTGGAATGAATTCTGATTTTATAGATTTTGCTATAGAAAAAGGATATAAAGGAATAGTTATTGAAGCTTTAGGAAGAGGAAATGTACCTCCTCAAATGGTAGAAGGAATTAAAAGAGCACTTAATAATAATATACCAGTAGTAATAGTTTCAAGATGTTTTGAAGGAAGAGTTCATGAGTCTTATGGATATGAAGGTGGGGGGAAAATGCTTAAAGACTTAGGGGTGTTTTTTGAAGAGAGCATGCCAGGTCAAAAAGCAAGAATTAAATTAATAGTTGCATTATCAAGTGATAAATCTATAGATATTAAAGAGAGTTTTGCAAAAGTAAGAAATGAATAATTATAATATTAATTTAGGGGAAATATAATAATATTCGTAATTATACTTATAATTAGGATGCCATGATTTAGAAATTTGTCCTGAAATCATTTAGGTTATATCCGTTATGAGTTTTATTCTAAGATTTAAACTAATATTAAGATAGTATTTTATAAAAACCCTTGAGTTTATATTTAGTAAACTTAAGGGTTTTTTATTTAATAAAAAATTTCTGGGGGGATTAAAAATGGAAAGAGAAGTAAAAAAACAAGGACTACTACCGATACTGTCCAATAAAAATGTGGACATAAAGAAGGAAATGGTAGCAGGTCTCACCACATTTTTAACTATGGCCTATATAATTGCTGTAAATCCTAATATATTATCAGAAACAGGGATGCCAGCAGGGGCCTTAGTAACTGCAACATGTTTATCGGCAGGTATCACAACTATACTAATGGGGATTTATGCTAATTTACCTTTTGCCTTAGCATCGGGAATGGGTTTAAATGCATTTTTTGCCTTTTCAGTTGTAATTGGTATGGGTATTTCGTGGGAAATTGCATTAACAGCTGTATTTATAGAGGGAATAATTTTTATTCTTCTATCATTATTTAAAGTAAGAGAAGCTGTGGTTAATTCAATTCCAATGACCATGAAGCATGCAGTTACAGCTGGTATTGGTATATTCATTGCTTTTATAGGAATGGTAGGATCTGGATTGGTGGTAAATAATGATTCAACTTTAGTTATGATGGGGGAGTTTTCTCCAACAGTAGTAATTGCATTAATTGGAGTAGTTATAATTGCAGTTTTAGATAAGAAGAATATAAAGGGGTCTATTCTTGTTGGAATACTAATTAGTACATTACTAGCTTGGGGATATGCTTTAATAAATCCAGAAGCAGCTACTAATTTAGGTATATATTTACCAGAAGGAGTTTTTAAATTTGAAAGTATTGCGCCTATAGCTGGTAAATTAGACTTAAAACATTTATTTAATCCAGAAACTGCTAGTAAGTTAATAGTTGTTGTTTGTACATTTTTATTTGTTGACTTTTTTGACACTGTTGGAACTTTAGTAGGAGTTGCATCAAGAGCAAATATGCTTGATGAAAGTGGTAATGTTCCAAATGCAGGAAGAGCTTTATTAGTAGATGCTATTGGAACAACTTTAGGATCAATATTAGGAGTATCAACTGTAACTACTTACGTAGAAAGTTCTACAGGTGTAGCTGCTGGAGGAAGAACTGGATATACTGCAGTTACTACTGGAGTTTTATTTTTAGCAGCAATGTTTTTCTCACCAATATTTGTAGCTATTCCATCATGTGCAACTGCACCAGCATTAATATATGTAGGATACTTAATGCTTGGAGCTGTAAAAAGTATTGATTTTGATAATATAACAGAAGGAGTGCCAGCTTTTCTAACTATTTCAGCTATGGCATTAACTTATAGTATTGGTGATGGTTTAACTATAGGTATATTATCATATGTAATTATAAACGTTATTTATAATATTTTTGCCAAAGATAAAGAGAAGAAAACTAAAGTATCATTAGTGATGATTATTTTAGCAATAGTATTTATATTTAAGTTAATTTATATATAACAATGGTTACTAAATAACTAAGATAAAATGTTACATTCTTTAAATTGCCTAATTAATAAATGGTAATAGAAGAATGTAACTTTTTATTTTTAAAATTGTTAACAATTTGTTAACAAAACATTGACATAGATGATATAGATAATTTATATTTAATGTAGCCAAAGAATAGTATATAAAAAATAAGTTTTGGAGGAGAATATGGTTAAGAGTATGACTAGCTTTGGAAGGGCTAGTAATGAAGAGGGAAATAAACATTTATTTTCTGTTGAAATGAAAAGTGTTAACAGTAGATATTTAGATGTTAATGTTAGACTGCCTAAAAGTATTATTTCTTTAGAAGAAGAAATAAGAAAGTTAGTTAATTCAAAGCTTTCTAGAGGAAAAGTAGATATTTTTATAAATCAAAAAAGCTATTCTCAAGGAGAGGGGCTTGCAAAACTTAATTTAAGTTTAGCACAAAGTTATTACAATTGCTTAAAGGAAATCGAAAAAGAAATTGGAGTAAAAAATGATGTTACAGCTACTCAAATTGCAAGGTTTCCAGATGTAATTGAAATAGTAGAAAAAGAGGATTCCATTGAAGAAATCTGGATGTCAATTAAGCCTCTTATAGTATCTTCTTTAGAAATGATGGATAATATGAGATTAGTAGAAGGTGAAAAACTTAAAGAAGATATATTATTAAAATTAAAAGAAATTGAGAATATAGTTAATAATATTGAATCTATTGCAAATTTAATACCTACTACATATAAGAAGAAGTTAGAGGCTAGATTAAAGGAACTTTTAGAAACAGTTGAAATTGATGAAAATAGAATTGCACAAGAAGTAGCAATTATTTCAGATAAAGCTTCAGTAGATGAAGAAATTATAAGATTAAGAAGCCACTTAAATCAAATTAGAATTACTTTAAATGAAGGCGACCAAATAGGAAGAAAACTTGATTTTATAATTCAAGAAATGAACAGGGAAGCAAATACTATAGCTTCAAAATCAAGTGATATGGATATGACTAATTATGTCATTAACATAAAAAACCTTATAGAAAAAATAAGAGAACAAGTACAAAATATAGAATAAATAGGAGGAAAGCAATGGGAATAAAATTAATTAATATTGGATTTGGAAATATAGTATCAGCAAATAGACTTGTAGCTATAGTAAGTCCAGAATCAGCTCCAATAAAAAGAATAATTCAAGAAGCTAGAGATAGAGGGATGCTTATAGATGCAACATATGGAAGAAGAACTAGAGCAGTAATAATTACAGATAGTGATCATGTTATTTTATCTGCAGTTCAGCCAGAAACAGTTGCACATAGATTAGTAGTTAAAGACGAAGCTGTAGATGAGGTTGATGAATAATGCAAGGAAATAGAGGCATATTAATAGTTATTTCAGGCCCATCAGGAGCGGGAAAAGGAACTATTTGTAAAGCTTTATTAGAAAAGCATGATAATATTTTTATTTCAGTTTCTGCAACTACTAGAGCTCCTAGACAAGGAGAAATTGAAGGGGTAAATTACTATTTTTTAACTAGGGAATCCTTTGAAGAAAAAGTTAAAGATAATGGTTTCCTAGAATATGCAAATGTGCATGGAAACTTCTATGGTACCCCAAAGGTAAATGTAGAAAAAATGTTAGATGAAGGAAAGGATGTTATCTTAGAAATAGATATTCAAGGAGCATTACAAGTTAAAGATAACTTCAAAGAAGGAGTATTTATCTTTATACTTCCTCCATCAATGGAAGAATTAAAACAAAGAATAATTAAAAGAGGAAGTGAAACAGAAGAATCCTTAATGACTAGGTTTAAAAATGCCTATAAGGAAATTAATTATGTTTCAAAATATAATTACGCTGTAGTTAATGATGAGCTAGAAGTAGCTGTATCAAAGGTAGAGTCAATTATAGCAGCTGAAAAATGCAGAGTTGATAGAATAAAGGAAAATACAATATTAGATTCTAAGGAGGGCTTAATTCATGAACAACTCTATGATTAATCCATCAATTATTGATTTACTTCAAAAGGTAGATGACAGATATTCATTAGTAATAGTAACTTCAAAGAGAGCAAGACAAATAATAAATGGTAGTGAACCATTAGTTGCAACAAAATCTAAAAAACCACTTACTATAGCTATTAATGAAGTTAATGAAGGAGAAGTGGGTTATGAACCTACTTTTGTAAAAGAAGGTTTAAAATAAAATGGATAATAAAAAATGTGTATGTATAGGAGTTAGTGGTGGAATTGCTGTTTATAAAGCATTAGATGTTGTTAGTGCTCTAAGAAAAAAAGATATAGATGTTAGAGTAATTATGACAGAATCTGCAACGAAATTTGTTACTCCCTTACCATTTCAATCTCTTAGTCAAAACATGGTTGTAACAGATATGTTTGCAGAACCTAAAGCTTATGAGATTCAACATATTTCTTTAGCAAAAAGAGCAGATGTTTTCTTAGTGGCACCAGCAACTGCAAATATTATTGGTAAGGTTGCAAATGGGATTGCAGATGATATGTTATCTACAACTATTATGGCAACTAGAGCTAAGGTTATTTTTGCTCCAGCTATGAATACAAATATGTATGAAAATCCAATAGTTCAAGAAAATATAAATAAATTAAAGAAACTTGGGTATGAATTCATAGAGCCTGCATCTGGAATACTTGCTTGTGGAGATGAAGGAAAAGGAAAACTAGCAGATGTAAATACTATAATAGATAGTGTTTTAGATGCACTTGAAAATAAAGATATTCCAAAGGATTTACTTGGAAAAAATATATTAATAAGTGCTGGACCTACACATTCAAATATAGACCCTGTAAGATTTATTACAAATAGATCTACTGGAAAAATGGGATATTTTCTAGCAGAAGAAGCTAGAGATAGGGGAGCTAATGTAGTTTTAGTTTCAGGACCTACCAATTTAACTCCTCCAAAAGGAGTTAAAGTAATTAATATTACTACAAATGAAGAGATGAAGAATGCAATTTTAGATAATTACCATAATAGTGATATAGTAATTAAGTCTGCAGCAGTTGCAGATTATAAAATAAAATATTATAGTAATGAAAAAATCAAAAAAGGCGATAATGATTTAGTTTTAACCTTTGAAAGAGATAATGATATATTAAAAATGCTAGGTGAAAGAAAGAAACACCAAATACTAGTTGGATTTGCAGCAGAAAGTAATAATGTTATTGAAAATGCAAAGAAAAAGCTTATTAACAAAAACTTGGATTTCATTGTAGCAAATGATATAACAAGTAGTGATACAGGATTTGCAAGTGATGATAATAAAGTTATTATCCTTAGTAGAGATGGAGAAGAAAAACATTTAGATAAGATGAGTAAAAGAAAAGTTGCATCAGAAATCTTTGAAACTATATTAAGAAAGCGCTAAAATGCGCTTTCTTTTATATGGTGTATAATAGAACCTAATAAAAGGGTGATGAATTTGAAAATATATGCAGAAATTGTTATTAATAGTGATGCGTTAGATATAGATAAACCTTTCACTTATGAAGTGCCTGAAGAAATGAAGGAGGACATAAAGATAGGTCAATGGGTAAAGGTACCTTTTGGTATTAAAAATTCTATTACAGATGGTTTTGTATTATCTATAAAAAATGATGAACTTATTGGTATAAGAACTAAAAAAATTAAGACAATAGTAAAAAATGAACCATTATTAACTAGTGATGATATAAAAATAGTAGAATTTTTAAAAGAAAATTATTTATGTAAGTATATTGATGGTATTAGACTTTTAATTCCACAAGGATTGTTAAAAGGAGTTAATAATAAACATAAGCTTGTAGTTTCAGTTAATGATATAAAAGTACCAGAAGAAGTTTTTAAAAAATATGAAGATATTTTTTTGTTTTTAAGAGAAAACAATGGTAAATATAATAAAACTGAATTAAGTAAAGAGCATGGGTTGTCTATGTATAAACTTAATAAATTAATTAAAGAAGGCTACTTAAAAGTAGATGAAGAAATTATATATAGATATAACTATAGAGAATATGTTGATTATAAAGAAAGAGAATTAACTAAAGAGCAATATAATGCAATAAATATAATTGAAAAAACCTCCAAGAACACAATTTTGTTAAAGGGTGTAACTGGATCTGGAAAAACTGAAGTTTATATGAATATTGTAAAGAATGTTATTATCAATGATAAGTCTGCTATAATATTAGTTCCTGAAATAGCATTGACACCTCAAATGATTGAACGTTTTAAGGGCAGATTCGGAAAAGAAGTAGCAGTTTTTCATAGTAAACTTTCTGATGGAGAAAGATATGATGAATGGTATAGAGTTAAAGAAGGTAAGGCTAAAGTTGTTATAGGCGCAAGAAGCGCCTTATTCTTGCCTTTAAGAAACTTAGGAATAATTATTATAGATGAGGAACATGAAAATACATATAAATCAGAGCAAAACCCTAAATATGTTACTAGAGAAGTTGCAGAATTTATAAGTGAGCTTAAGGGATGTAAAGTTATTCTTGGTTCGGCTACACCATCTATAGAAACTTATTACAGAGCTATTTCTGGAGAAATAGAACTTGTTGAACTAAAAAATCGTATTGATAATAAGCCTATGCCTGAAATAGAAATTATAGATATGAGAGAAGAGTTGAACAAGGGTAATATTTCTATGTTTAGTAATAAACTATTTTTAGAAATTAGGGAAGCTTTAAGTAGGAAAGAACAGATTATTTTATTTTTAAATAGAAGAGGCTTTTCAACTTTTGTATCTTGTAGAAGTTGTGGATATGTATTTAAATGTCCAAAGTGTGATATATCAATGACATTTCATAAAAACGGATATCTAGTATGTCATTATTGCGGACATGGAGAAAAACAACCTAATATCTGTCCAAAATGCAAAAGTAAATATGTTAAGCATTTTGGAGCTGGAACTGAAAGAGTTGAAGAAGAAGTGAAAAAATATTTTAAAGAAGCCAAAATATTAAGAATGGATATGGATACTACTAGAAATAAAAATTCCCATGAGGCTATATACAATTCTTTCAAAAATAGAGAAGCTGATATTTTAATAGGTACGCAAATGATATCAAAGGGTTTAGACTTTGAAAATGTTACATTAGTAGGAATATTAGCTGCTGATATGTCATTGAACCTTCCAGATTATCGTTCTGCAGAAAAAACATTTCAAATTATAACTCAGGTTTCTGGAAGAGCAGGTAGAGGAGAAAAAGAAGGAAAAGTAATTCTTCAAACATATACTCCAGATCACTATAGTTTAAATTATGCTAAAAATTATGATTATGAAGGCTTCTATAATGAAGAATTTACAACTAGAGGTTTGATGTATTATCCTCCTTTTGGTAGAATACTATTAGTAAATGCTTCATCTAAAAATGAAAATGCTTTAAAATCCTTTATGAATTTATTAAAAAAAGAATTAACTAAAATATATGAGTCTGAAATAAATATAGAAATGCTTGGGCCTGTGCCTTGCATAGTTTCCAAAATAAAGGATAATTATAGATGGCAGATAATTTTTAAGGGTGATTTATCTTTAGATTTTTGTAAAAAAATTAAAGATAACCTTTATCAACTGAATAAGAATGTATATAATGAAATAAAAGTAACTATTGATATTAATCCAAACAATTTAATTTAGGAGGAAAGAATAATAAATGGCAATTAGAAATATTAGAATAAATGGCGATGATGTTTTAAGAAAAAAATGTAAGGTAGTCACTGAAATTACACCAAGAACTTTAAAATTAATTAAAGATATGGCAGATACTATGTATGATGCTGATGGTGTTGGCCTGGCAGCACCACAAGTAGGAATTCTTCAAAGAATATTTGTAATAGATGTATTTGATGACTATGGCCTTAGAGTTTTTATTAATCCAGAAATTCTTGAAGTATCTGGCACTCAATTAGGAGAAGAAGGATGTTTAAGTGTTCCAGGGGAAGCTGCAGAAGTTGAACGTCCAAATTATGTAAAAGTAAAAGCTTTAAATGAAAAAGGTGAAGAGTTTATACTAGAAGCAACAGAGCTTCTAGCAAGAGCAATATTACACGAAAATGATCACTTGAATGGAAAGTTATTCATAGATTATTTGAAATAAAAGAGGAGGCTTAACATGAAGATAGTATTTATGGGAACTCCAGATTTTGCAGTACCATCTTTAAAAAAAATAATAGATGTATTTGGAGTAGAAGCAGTTTTTACTCAACCAGATAAACCAAAGGGGAGAGGTAAAAAAATAGCATATTCACCAATAAAAGAAGTAGCATTAGAACATGGTATAAAAGTGTTACAACCAATTAAGCTAAAGGATGATACAGAGGCTATAAACTATTTAAAGGAATTAAAACCAGATTTTATAATTGTAGTAGCCTTTGGTCAAATTTTAAATAAAGAGGTTCTTGATATTCCAAAGTTTGGATGTATTAATTTACATGCTTCATTATTACCTATGTATAGAGGAGCAGCACCTTTAAATTGGGCAATAATTAAAGGCGAAAAGAAATCAGGAAATACTACAATGCTTATGGATGTTGGTTTAGATACTGGAGATATGCTTCTTAAGGACGAAGTTGAAATAACAGAAGAAATGACAGCTGGAGATCTTCATGATATTTTAATGGAAAGAGGAGCAGATTTATTAATAAAAACTATAGATGGATTATCTAATGGAACTATAACTCCTGAAAAGCAAACAGATGAAACTTTTTATGCTAAAATGTTAAATAAGGAATTGGCATTAATAAATTGGAATAATGAAACAAAAGATATTCATAATTTAATTAGAGGACTTAATCCTTGGCCAATTGCGTATACTAATTATGAAAATAATTATATGAAGGTTTTTGAAAGTAAGATATTAAATGAAACTACTAATAAAGAACCTGGGACTATAGTTGGGGTATCAAAAGAAGGAATAAAAGTTGCAACTTTAGATGGAGTATTATTAATAAAGAAAATTCAATTTCCAAATGGTAAGCCTTTAACTGTAGAACAATATATTAATGGACATGAAATTAAGGTAAATAATAAGCTTTATTAAAAACTAGTATAAAGGAGATGGATATATGTTTTATCCAGGATTTTATTTCGACTCAACTTATTTATTGTTATTACCAGCTATAATTATAGCTTTTTGGGCACAATTCAAAATAGATAATGCTTATAAAAAGTATAAAAATGTTAGAACAGCAAGTGGTGTTACTGGTAGTGAAGTTGCAAGAAGTATATTAGATGGCGCAGGACTTTTTGATGTTAGTGTTGAAAGGTATAATAAGCAATTAGGGGATCATTATGATCCATCTTCAAGAGTAATAAGGCTTTCACCAGAAGTTTATGATGGAGCAACAGTAGCAGCTGCTGGAATAGCAGCACATGAGTGTGGGCATGCGATACAACATCAAACACATTACTCTCCTTTAGTTCTTAGAACTAAAATTGCTCCAGTTGTTAATATAGGTAGTAATTTATCTATATGGTTATTTATGATAGGAATATTTTTTGGATTTCCTCTATTTACAAAAATAGGAATTATATTTTTTGGAGGAGCAGTAATATATCAACTTATTACTCTTCCAGTAGAATTTAACGCATCAACTAGAGCATTAAGTATATTGAAAACAAGAACTTTTCTTTATGGCGATGAGTTAAAAGGAGCACAAAAGGTTCTAAATGCAGCTGCAATGACATATGTGGCAGCAACTTTAATGGCTATTTCTCAATTAATAAGATTAATAGCTTTAAATAACAGATATAATGATAATTAATGAGGTAGTGAAATGAATAGTAGAAAACTTGCAAGACAAATAGTACAAAGAGTATTAGAAGAAGGAGCTTATTCTAACTTAGTTCTTTCTAAGGAATTAAATAGAGAAGATATAGATGACAAGGATAAGGGACTTATAACTGAAATAGTCTATGGTACTTTAAGAAGAAAAAGAACTTTAGATGTGCTAATAGGAAATTTTGTGAAAGATATAAATACATTAGACACAACTGTATTAAATATATTAAGAGTAGCAATATATCAAATGTATTTTTTAGATAAAATACCTGAGTATGCAGCTTGTAATGAAGCAGTTGAAGAAGCAAAGGAAGTTTCTCTTGAAGCATCTAAGCTTGTCAATGGAATCCTAAGAAACTATATAAGAGATGAAAAAGAAATAATTGTTCCTGGAAATAGAATAGATGAATTAGCTTATAAGTTTTCTTTCCAACCATGGATGATAAGACTTTTTATAAAGCAATATGGTGAAGAAAGAACAATGAAAATAATGGCTGGCTTAAATGAAACTCCTAAGGTAACAGTAAGAGTTAATGAGTTTAGGAGTGAATTTGAGGAAGTATACGATAAATTAGAAGAAATGGGATATAGCATAGAAGAAGGATATGCTTGTCCAGAAGCTATTGCAATTCATGGGGGAAAAGGAATTGAAAGCAATGAACTTTTCAAAGAAGGTTTAATTACAGTTCAAGATGAAAGTGCAATGCTAGTAGCTCCATTATTAGATTTAAAAGAGGGAGAAAAAGTTTTAGATCTATGTGCAGCACCAGGTGGAAAAACTACTCATATAGCAGAATTATTAGGAAACACAGGGGAAGTTGTGGCCTTTGATTTACATGAAAATAAGTTATCTTTAATTGAAGAAAACGCAAAAAGACTTGGATTAAGTAATATAGTTTGTAAAGCAATGGATGCTACTAAACTTAATCCAGATTATATATCTTATGGGGATAAAGTATTAATTGATGTCCCTTGTTCAGGTCTTGGTATAATAAGAAAGAAACCTGAAATAAAATGGAATAAAACAAGACAAGATTTAAGAGATCTAGTAGAAGTACAAAGAAAAATAATGGAAAATGCTTGGCAATATTTAAAACCAGGTGGAACTTTACTTTATTCTACTTGTACACTAAACAAAGAGGAAAACGAAGATAACTTAAATTGGTTCTTAGCTAAACATAATGATGCAGAAATTGAAAATATATATTTAGGTAACAATAATAACTTTATATATAATAGCGATAAAAGTTTAACTATATTACCAAACGATTCTATGGATGGTTTCTTTATAGGAAAAATAAAGAAAATGAAATAGGTGAAGAGAATGGAAAATTTATTAGATTACAGTATGGAAGAGATTTCAGTATGGATGAAAGAAAATGGAGAAAGTGCTTTTAGAGCAAAACAAGTATTTTCTTGGATATATAATAATGTTTGGGAATTTGAAGATATGAAAAATTTACCTAAAAACTTAATAGAAAAGCTTAAGGAAAATTTTTATATAGGTGTTCCTGAAATAGTAGGAGAATATGATTCTACTACTGATGCAACTAAAAAGATATTATTTGCTTTTAAGGATAAAAATATTATTGAAAGTGTAATAATGAAATATAATTACGGGAATACAATTTGTATTTCTACTCAAGTAGGTTGTAGAATGGGATGTAAATTCTGTGCTTCAACATTAGAAGGAAGAGTTAGAAATTTAACAGCTGGTGAAATATTATCAGAAGTTATTGTAGCTCAAAAGGTCTTAGGAGAAAGAATTTCTAATATAGTATTAATGGGAAGTGGAGAACCATTAGATAATTATGAAAATGTTACTAAGTTCTTAGATTTAGTTAATGCTGAATATGGATTAAATATTGGTCAAAGGCATATTACCCTTTCTACTTGTGGGCTTGTACCTAAAATCTATGAATTAGCTGATAAGGGATATAGCATAACTTTAGCAATATCTTTACATGCTTTCAATGATGAAAAGAGAAGAGAAATAATGCCAATTGCCAATAAATATTCTATAAAGGAAATTTTAGAAGCATGTGATTACTACTTTGAGAAAACTGGTAGAAGAATTTCTTTTGAATACTCTTTAGTTTCAGGTATAAATGACGGTAAAGAAGATGCAAATGCATTATCAAAATTATTAAAGGGAAGACAATGTCATATTAATTTAATACCAGTAAATGAAATTAAAGAAAATACATTAAAGAGACCTTCTAAAAAGACTATAGAAGAGTTTGAAAAAATAGTTAGTAACCATGGATTAGATGTAACTGTTAGAAAAGAAATGGGTAATGATATTAATGCTGCTTGTGGCCAATTAAGGAGAAACTTCTTAAAGGCTAAAAATTAGAGGAGTGGGTGTTGGTGATTGGTATAAAAAGTGATTTAGGTAATATAAGAAACTTAAATGAGGATTATGCTGAGTTTTATGAAGATGAAAATTATAAAGTTTGTGTATTAGCTGATGGAATGGGCGGCCATAATGCTGGCGAAATTGCTAGCAAGGCCGCTACTAAGGCTTTAATAAAATATATAAAAGATAATGTGGATACTTACAATACTAAAGAATTATTAGAAAATGCAGTAAAATATGCTAATATAAAAGTTTTTAATCTTTCCCATTGCTCAGATACTTATACGGGGATGGGGACTACTTTAGTAGTATGTTTAATCACAAAAGAAAAAACTTTAATAGCTAATATTGGAGATAGCTCTTGTTATGGAATTAAAGATGACAAAATAGTAAAAATAACTAAGGACCATTCATTAGTTCAAGAACTTGTGGACTGTGGTAGTATTTCTTTTGAACAAGCAATTAATCATCCACAAAAAAATGTTATAACGAGAGCAATAGGAACAGAAGAAGATGTGGAAGTTGATATATTTGAAATAAGAAAAGATGAATATGACTATTTTTTAATGTGTAGTGATGGATTAAGCAATGAAGTTGATTTAGATAATATTAAATCTTTTAATATAGAAGAAAAGGAATTACAGAATATTTGTGAAAAGCTAGTTGAAAGTGCAAAATTTAATGGTGGAAGAGACAATATAACTGTAATGTTATTTGGAGGAGAGGTGTAACATGAAGGGAATTATTCTAGGCGGTAGATATGAGCTTCTTGAAAAAATTGGTGAAGGCGGAATGGCTGAAGTATATAAAGCCAAAGATAATAAATTAAATAGATTTGTTGCAGTTAAAATATTAAAAAAACAATTTGCTGATAATGAAGATATATCATTAAAATTTAAAAGAGAAGCTACTGCCATTGCGAATTTATCTGATGCTAATATAGTTAATGTTCTTGATGTTGGAACTCAAGAGGATATTGATTATATAGTAATGGAGTATGTATGTGGGAAAACATTAAAGGAACTTATTAAATATAGTGGAAAACTTAATTATAATACTGCAATAAAAATAGCCTTGCAAATTGCGAAAGCTTTAGATTGTGCCCATAGAAATAATATCATTCATAGAGATATTAAGTCACAAAATATTATGGTTACTGAATTAGGTGAAGTTAAAGTTACAGACTTTGGAATAGCAAAATCTACTGATTCACAAACCATAACTAATACTACTAGTATTATCGGTTCAGCACATTATCTTTCACCTGAACAAGCAAAAGGTACTTATATAGATTTTAGATCTGATATATATTCTTTTGGAATAGTATTATATGAAATGGTAACAGGAAGATTACCCTTCGAGGGGGATTCACCAGTTACAGTAGCCTTAAAGCATTTGCAAGAGGAACCTGTTCCGCCTAAAAATATGAACTCTGCGATTCCTGATAGTTTAAATAAACTTATACTTAAATCTATCCAAAAGGAACCTATAAAAAGATATCAAAATGCTAAGGAGATAATTCAAGATTTACAAAAGATACAAGAAAATCCTGATGTTATTATAGGAGAAGATATAAGTAATTCTGATAATGATAGTACTATTATTATGAGCCCAATTACTACACCAGTTAGTGCAGCAAACACATCTCATATATCTAAATTAGAAGAAGATTATTATGATGACGAATATGATGATGATTATGATGATTTTGATGAAGAAGAAAAACCAAGAAAGAAAAAGAATAATACTGGGCTTAAGAAAACTTTAATTACAATTGGAATTATAATTGTACTTTTACTTTTAGGTTCTGTTGGATATTTCTTAGCAATGGGATCAGGAGATAGCAAAGAAGTTGAGGTGCCTAATATTGTAGGTAAATTAACTGATGATGTTAGAAAGCAAGTTGAGGATTTAGGATTAAAATTAGAAGTTAAATCTACAGAAAAAAGTGATAAACCTGAAAATACTATATTAGAAACAGATCCTAAAGCAGGTATGAAGGTTAAAAAAGGAGCTGTAATAAAAGTTATAGTTTCAGCTGGTGAAGAGCAGATTGAAATGCCAGATCTTAGAGATTTTGAAAGAACAAATATTGAAAAAAGGTTAAAAGCTAAAGATTTAACTAATTATACTATAAAAGAAGAATATAGTGATGATGTAAATGTTGGTTATTTAATTAAACAAACTCCAGAAGCAGGAACAAAGATCACTAAGGATACAAATATAGAAATTGTTGTAAGTAAGGGACCAGAAACTAAATTTGTTGAAATTGTGGATGTAACAGGTAAAACTTTATCAGATGCAAAAGCATCTTTAAAAGGTCTTGAGGTTACTGTTGAAGAGGAAGTTACCAATGATAAATCTAAAGATGGGATAGTATTAAGACAAAGTATTGCTCCTACACAGATAAAAGAAGGAACACCTATAACAATAACAGTTGGAAAATATGAAGAACCAACTATTGATGTTTCATCTTATGGACTTTATGAAGGTATGGAATTAAGTGAAGCTATGCAGATACTTGATAGAAATAAAATTAATTATAAAGTTATAGGGAGTGGAGATATAGTAGAAAGCTTTACTAAAGAAATAAAAGCTAGTGGAACTGTAGAAATAAAATCTAAAAAGTCTGCTACTCCACCAGCACCTGAAAATAATAATGGTAATACTACAAGTAATAATGGTAATAACGGTAATAACGGTAATAACAATTAATAAAAAGAATCAGCCCTAAAGCTGATTCTTTTTATTATATAATAATATTTATGAAAAAAAATTTGCATTTTTTATCACAATCTGTTTATTATAAATATGAAGATAAAATTATTTGGAGGAATTATGGAAGGAAAAATAATAAAAGGAATCGGTGGGTTTTACTATGTTAAAACTAAAGATGAGGTTATAGAGTGTAAGGCTAGAGGAAAATTTAGGCACAAGGATATGAAGCCTATGGTAGGAGATAATGTGCTTATTAATGTATCTAATGGCAAGGGGGTAATTGAGGATATACTTGATAGAACCTCAGAGTTAATAAGACCTACTGTGGCAAATGTTACTCAAGCTTTTGTAGTATTTGCAATAAAAAATCCAGATATAAACTTTGACCTTTTAAATAGATTTTTAATTTTATGTGAATATAAGAATATTAATTCTATAGTATGTTTAAATAAAATGGATTTAGCTTCAGAAGAAGAAAAAGAAGAAGTAAAAAGAAAAATAAATGATATTGGATATGAGGTTTTATTTATAAATGCAAAAAAAGGGATAGGAATAGAATTGCTTAAAGAAAAATTATCTGGTGAAGAAACAGTATTATGTGGACCTTCTGGAGCAGGTAAATCAACACTTATAAATACTCTTATAAATAGAAGCCATATGGAAACTGGTGTGGTTTCTGAAAAAATTGGTAGAGGAAAACATACAACTAGACATAGCGAGCTTATTGAAATAGAAAATGGATATTTAGTAGATAGTCCTGGATTTTCTAATATAGATATTAGCTTTATGGATAAAGAAAATCTTAGATATAGTTTTCCAGAATTTGAAGAATATAATCATAGCTGTAAATTTAGAGGATGCCTTCATAATAAAGAACCACAATGCGCAGTGAAAAAAGCATTAAATGAAGGAAAAATCAACGAATATAGGTATGAATTTTATATTAGAATATTAGAAGAGTTACAAGAGGGGGAAAAGTACAAATGGTAAAAATATCACCATCAATATTATCAGCAGATTTTTCAAAGTTAGGTGAAGAAGTTATAAAAGTAGATGAAGCAGGAGCTGATTACATTCACATAGATGTAATGGATGGAAATTTTGTACCTAATATTACTATTGGGATACCAGTAATAAAATCTATTAGAAATAAAACAAATAAGGTATTTGATGTTCATTTAATGGTAGAAAATCCATCAAGATATATTGATGATTTTGTTAATGCAGGAGCAGATATTATAACTATCCATTATGAAGCAGAAAAACATATAGATAGAGCGGTTGAATATATTAAGTCTAAAGGAGTTAAAGCAGGAGTTTCATTAAATCCAGGCACACCAACTTATGTATTAAAAGATATAATAGAAAAATTAGACTTAGTATTAATAATGTCAGTTAATCCAGGCTTTGGAGGGCAAAAGTTTATTCCATACTCTTTAAATAAAGTGAGAGAAATAAAAGAAATGAGCCTTAATGTAAATAAGGACTTGCTTATAGAAGTAGATGGAGGAGTTGATAAGAACAACTCTAAAGAATTAATTGAAGCTGGTGCAAATGTATTAGTTGCTGGATCTGCTATATTTGGTGATGGAAACCTTAAAGAAAATATAGAAGCAATAAGAGGATAGTTTAATGAAAGTTTTAATTATATCAGGTGGAAAAGAACCATCAAAGTCTTTGTTGTTTAGAGAATTAAAAGATGCAGATATGATTATTGGTGCAGATAAAGGCTGTGAAGTATTATATAAATATGACATAACACCAGATTATATTTTAGGAGATTTTGATTCTGCAAATGAGGATATAATAAATTCAATAGAAGAAAAAGCTTTAAAAAAAATAAAGTTTAAAAGAGAAAAAGATTATACAGATACTGAAATTTCCTATAATTTGGCTGTGGAAAAGGGAGCAGATGAAATAATATTATTAGGTGCAACTGGAACTAGATATGATCATTCACTAAGTAACTTTGGCCTTATGTTAAGAGGGTTAAAGAAAGCTATAAAAGTTAAAATTATTGATGATAATAATTATATTTTTCTAACTGATAAACCAATTACTTTAAAAGGAAATAAAGGTGATACTATTTCTTTTCAAGCTTATTGTGATGAAGTCAAAAACTTTAATATAAGTGGAGCTAAGTATAATTTGACTAACTTTAATTTGAAATTAGGTGATAGCATAACTACATCTAATGAATTTTTAGAAGAAGAAATAAAAATAACTTTTGATAGTGGAATAGTAATGATTCTTTATACAAATGACTAAAAAAATTAATCACTCATTTTATTTATTTGCATACAATGTATATAAGAGATGAGTGATTTTTTTATGGAGGTTTAAATATGAAGATAATAGCTATAAAATTACCTAAGTTTTTATCTAATTTAATTAAATTTTTTAGAAGAAAAAGATAATACATATGAAAAACAAAATTATAATGTATTAAAAATAAAAAATGCAATTGTTAAACAATTGCATTTTTTATTTGAACTTATATTGCTCTTTGAACCTTACCAGATCTAAGGCATCTTGTACATACATGAACTGTTTTTGGTGTTCCATTAACTAAAGCCTTTACTCTCTTTATGTTAGGAGCCCAAGTTCTCTTTGATTGACGATGTGAGTGGGAGTATTGAGTTCCAGATACTACACCTTTATTACAAACTTCGCATCTTCTTGCCACTTGAAAACACCTCCTTGTTTTTGAAGATAATTTCTCTTCAATAGGACAGATTAAATTTTAACATAGTACCCCTTATAAAAGCAAGGGGAAATAAGAAAAAAGTAAAAAAACTTTTAAAATCAAGGCTTTAATATATTTTATAATATCTTCATATACTAAGCTTAGTAATATTTACTTGAATAATAAATACAAGTAATATAAAATATAGTGTATAGATATTGATAAGGAGGTTTCTATATGGTAGGATATTCAAATGAACTTGGAAATATACATTACTCTGAAGAGGTGCTTGCAAAAATAGTTGGTTTATCAACTATGGAATGCTATGGCGTGGTAGGAATGGTTTCCAAGAATGCAACTGAAGGATTATGGGAATTAATGAGAATAGAAAATTTAAGTAAAGGCGTTAAGCTAAAATTTGATAATGATAAATTAGTAGTTGAATTATTTGTTATGGTTGAATATGGAACTAAAATTTCTGAAATAGCAAATAACATAATACAAAAGGTACGTTATAGTGTGGAAAACTTTACTGGATTAAAAGTTTCATCTGTTACAGTAAATGTTCAAGCAGTGAGAGTCTAGGAGGTAAAAAGATGAAATATCAGACAATAAATGGCCATGATTTTTATAACATGGTTGTTAATGCTAGCAATATATTGTTAGAAGAAAGTGAGTATGTTAACTCATTGAATGTATTCCCAGTTCCAGATGGAGATACAGGAACTAATATGTCTGCTACATTTAAAGCAGCTGTTAAAGAAATAGAAGGATTAAATACAGAATCTATTGGAGAGGCATCAAAAAAGCTTGCTAAGGGAGCTTTAATGGGAGCAAGAGGAAATTCAGGAGTTATTCTTTCACAAATACTTAGAGGAATTTCAAAGGGATTAGAAGGAAAAACATCAGTAGATTCAGTTGAACTTGCTATAGCATTCCAAGAAGGTAGTAAAGCTGCATATAAGGCTGTTATGAGACCTACAGAAGGAACTATACTTTCAGTAATAAGAGCAGCATCTGAAGCGGCAATAGATACAGATGTTAAAGATATAGTTGGATTAATGGATGTTGTTGTTAAAGAAGCAAAGGTTATGCTTGATAAGACACCAGAACTTTTACCAGCTCTTAAGAAAGCAAAAGTAGTAGATTCAGGTGGAATGGGATTATATATTATATTAAAGGGAATGCTTGAAGCATTAAGAGATGATATTAAAGCTGAAATTAAAGATATAAAACCATCAGAAGCTAAGATGCAAGGTGCTCAAGGCACTGAAGATATAGATATTAAATTTGGTTACTGTACTGAATTTATTATTTTAGCAGATGCTAGCAAGGCAGATAATTTTAGAAATGATATAATACCTATGGGCGACTCACAAGTTGTAGTTGGATATGAAGATGTTATAAAAGTACATATCCATACTAATGATCCAGGAGCTGTATTAGCTAAGGCAGTTCAATTAGGAGAATTATCTAAAATTAAGATTGATAATATGAGAGAAGAGCATAGAGAAGTTCTTTTATCAAAAGAAGAATATAAACTTAAAGAAGAAAATAAAGAAGAAGTAGTAGTTGAAAAGAAAAAATATGCTTTTGTTGCAGTGGCAATGGGAGAAGGAATTACAAACATATTTAAGGATTTAGGAGTAGATTATGTAATAGAAGGTGGTCAAACTATGAACCCTTCTACACAAGATATAATAGAATGTATTGCTAAATTAAATGCAGAGCATATATTTGTATTACCAAATAATAAAAATATAATAATGTCTGCAAATCAAGCTGCTGAAATTTCTGATAAAGATGTAAGAGTAATACCAACAACTTCAATACCACAAGGAATTACTTGTGTTACAATGTTTAATTCTGAAGTGGAAGTTGATGAAAATGAAGAAGCTTTAAAAGAAACAATTGATATGGTTAAAACAGGTTCTGTAACTTATGCAGTAAGGGATACAGAAATGGATGGCATAGAAATTAAAGAAGGCAATATGCTTGGACTGATTGAAGGAAAAATTAAGAAAGTTGGATCATCTTATTCTGATGTAGCAGAGGAAGTTTTAGCTGAAATGATAGATGATGAAAGTGAACTTATTACTATATTATATGGTGCAGATGTTTCTGAAGAAGAAGCAAATGAATTTGCTAGTAAAATAGAAGAAAAATACGAAGATTTAGATGTTCAATGTTATAGGGGAGCACAACCTCTTTACTATTTCTTAATGTCAGTAGAATAATATAAAGGGAGCTTCTTTATTAGCTCCAAATTAAAAAGAATTAAAACTCCGAAAGGAGTTTTTTCTTTAATTATATGGTATTTATTTTATGATAATAATAACAAAATAAATATTTAGTAAATAAATTTTGAGGTGAGTAAATGAATATATCAATGGAAGTCTCAACTTTGAGGGGGGTAGGTCCTAAGCTTACTGAAAAGTTAAATAAATGTGGTATTTTTACAATATATGATTTACTTTTATACTTTCCAAGAGATTACGAGTTTATAAAAGGTGACGTAGAGTTTGATGAAATTGATGGCGAAGAAAAGCAAATATTAAGTTGTAGGGTTATAGGCTATGATAGAGATATAAAAACAAAAACTGGTAAGATAATATCAACAATAAAATTCGATTATAAAGGTCATATTGTTTTAGGTAAATGGTTTAATCAAAGATATATAAAAAATAACTTTCATATTAATACTACTTATGATTTAGTAGGTAAATTTAAAAGAAATGGAAAAGCGTTAGAGGTAATTAATCCTATTGTTGGTTGTAATGATGCTAAAAAAAGTGAAATAATACCTAAGTACCCTTTAAAGGGAGATTTAAATGATAAGGTAATTGGAAAAATAATCAATCAAGTATTAGATAGTGTTATTATTACTGATAATTTACCAAAGGATATTTTAGATAGATATAAAATGATTGACTTAGATACGGCAATTAGAGATATACATTTCCCAAAGGGAAAGTTGGAGTTAAACAATGCTATATCAAGACTGAAATTTCAAGAGCTCTTTACTTACTCTATGAAGTTATTGTTACTTAAAAATAAATTAAGAAGTAATGATGGAATATCATTTTATTGGCATGATGAATTAAGGGATTTAAAGGAAAGTTTACCTTTTAAATTAACAGATGCACAAACTAATGTTGTAAGGGATATTTTAAGGGATCAAAAAAGTAAATATTCTATGAATAGGTTGGTGCAAGGAGATGTAGGTAGTGGAAAAACCATAGTAGCATTAATAGCAATATTTAATGTTTTGAAAAATGGTTATCAAGGAGCTTTAATGGCACCTACTGAAATTTTAGCTAATCAACATTATTTAGAAGCATTAAAAATTTATAAGGATTTTAATTTGGATGTAGAAATTTTAACAGGAAGTACTAGCTTAAAAGAAAAAAGAAGAATAAAAGAAAAGATAGCAGAAGGTAATCCTATGCTTGTTATTGGAACTCATGCATTAATTCAAGAAGATGTAGATTTCAAAAATTTGGGGTTAGTTATAACAGATGAACAACATAGATTTGGTGTTGAACAAAGAAATAAACTGATAAATAAAGCGAGAAGACCAGATGTATTAGTAATGACAGCGACTCCAATACCTAGAACTTTAGCATTATATATGTATTCAGATTTAGATGTGTCAATAATAGATAAACTTCCTCCTGGAAGAAAAAAGATAGATACAAGATTTTATTCTGAAAATGAAAGAATGGAAGCTTATTCATTAGCTTTAGATGAAATAAAAAAGGGAAGGCAAGTATATATAGTTTGTCCTTTAATCGAAGAAAATGAAAAGTTAGAATTAAATTCTGTAGAAAAGTTATATGAAGAATTAAAAGAAGAGGTCTTTAAAAATATTAGAGTAGAGATATTACATGGAAAGATGAAACCAAAAGAAAAGGATGAAATTATTGGTTTATTTAAAGCAAATGAAGTTAAAGTTATTATTTCTACTACAGTTATAGAAGTTGGTGTAAATGTTCCTAATGCTTCTATTATGATAATAGAAAATTCAGAAAGATTTGGATTAGCACAGCTTCACCAATTAAGAGGTAGAGTAGGAAGAGGAGAGTATGAATCCTATTGTATTTTAATAGGAAATGCTAAAAATGAAAAAACAAAAAAAAGAATGGAAATAATGACAAGCTCCACTGATGGATTTTATATTTCAGAACAAGACTTAAAGTTAAGAGGAGCAGGTGAAATGTTTGGATTAAGGCAAAGTGGAGATATAGGATTAGTACTTTCAGATATATATGAGGATATAGATATTTTAAAATGTGCTAGATATGAAGCAAGTAATTTACTTAATTCTAAAGAAGCTGAAAATGTAAAATTATGCAATGAAATATCCAAATCCCTTGAAAGATACAGTCGATATATTTGTTTTAATTAAATAAATTGTATATAAATAAATCTTGTGATAGAATTATATTATTAGTACCTAAGGAGGAAATTAAATGAGAATAATAGCAGGTAGAGCAAGAGGACGTAAGTTATTACCTCCCGATACAATGGAAACTAGACCAACTTTAGATAGAGTTAAGGAGTCTATGTTTAGTATAATACAAAACCATATCCCAGACTCTGTAGTTGTTGATGTATTTGCGGGAACTGGAAGTCTTGGACTTGAAGCAGCAAGTAGAGGTGCTAAAGAAGTATATTTAGTTGATAAAAGTAACACAACTTTTCCAATATTAAAGAAAAATGTTGAGAATTTAAAATTTCAAGATTTTTGCTTTCCACTTAATTTAGATTCTTATGAAGCTTTAAAAATGTTAAGCAAAAAAGGAAAGGTTTTTGATATTATTTTTATAGATCCACCCTATTGTAAGGAGATGATTCCTAAGGCAATTGAAATTATAAAGGAAAGTAATCTATTAAAAAAAGGTGGTATAATAGTAACTAAAATTGATTCAATAGAAGAAATTTACCAAGGATATAAAGAAATACAATTACTAAAAAGTAAAAAATATGGAAATACAACAGTTTGTATATATAATAATGAGGAGTAAATAAAAAGGTGAGAGAAATGAATATTGCTATTTATCCAGGAAGTTTTGATCCAATAACAAATGGGCATTTAGATATAATAACTAGAGGGGCAAAAATATACGATAAAGTAATTGTGGCTGTTTTAGTTAATGTGGATAAAAATTGTTTATTTACTATTGAGGAAAGAGTAGATTTAATAAAAAAAGTCACTAAAAATTTAGAAAATGTTGAAGTTTTAAGTTTTGATGGATTATTAGTTGATTTTGCAAAGATACATAATTCAAAAGTAATTTTAAAAGGTCTTAGAACTATGTCAGATTTTGAATATGAGTTTCAAATGGCACTTATGAATTCTAAACTTGATTCAGAAATTGAAACAGTATTTATGATGACTTCATCAGCATTTTCATATGTAAGTTCCTCTTCAGTAAAGCAAGTTGCTAAATTTGGAGGAAACATTAAGGGATTAGTGCCTGATGAGTTGATTTCAGAGCTTAAGGAGAAGTTTTAATATTTGAGTTTTCTAGGGGGAGTAGGCATATGGATAAAATTGAAGTTAATATTATTGAGCTTTTAGAATATTTAGAAGAATTAATAGAAACTGCACCAAAGGTACCTATAACAGGTAAAAGTATAGTAGATAAAAAGGAATTTTTAGAAGTAATAGATCAAGTAATAAATTATTTACCGGATCAAATTAGAAAAGCACAATGGGTTATGAATGAGAAGGATAGAATACTTGAAGACGCTCAAAAGCAATATGATACTACTAAAAGTGAAATAATGGAAATGATGAAACAAAATGTAGAAAATCATGATTTAGTTAAGGAAGCAAAAATTAGAGCAAATGAAATAATTGCCCTAGCACAAAGAGATGCTAAGGCAATTAGAATAGGTTCAAGGGAGTATTCAACTGAAATACTATCTCAATTAGATAGAGAAATAGAAGAAAAGAAAAATAAACTTATTGCAGATATGCAAAAATCCTTTGAAATGGTTGCAAAAGAAATAGATGAAAATCTAAATGAAACTGGTTCAAGGATTAAAGATAACATATCTGAATTAAGAGGAATGTAGCTTTCTCTTAATAAATTTTATTGTTATAGAAGCCAAAAGAGATATACTTAATATTAATATTATTGGAATGTATAATTTATATATAACTAATTTATAGCTATAGACTGGTACAATACTAAAGGTTGGTATTGAAATTAATACAATATTACTAGAAATAAATGTTATTATAAATCCTAGTATTCCTTGTAGAAGCTTAAGTAGGATATACTTTTTAAGGTTTGGATTATCTCCACTTATAATGGAAGATACTTGAGCTATAACAGATAAACTAGAAAAACATAATATAAAACTTATTAAGCTTAATTTTAAGCTTATAGATAAGTTTATATCAGATATCATTTTGCATCCATTAGTAAATTCAATGCTACCTAAAAAAAGATTATATATAATTCCAGTAGGCAATTTAAATAAGTTTTCTAAAAATGTAAAAGCAGCACTTATTGAAGTGGTGCTTTTAATTATGCTTATAACTACAGAGAAAATAATTACAAAAGCACCAACATTTAATGTAGTATTAATAGCACCTTCTATAGAAGTCTTTAAATTAATTCCAAAATTAAATTCTTTTTTTACTATGTTATGTGTAAGTTCGTTACTTATATTTTTAGAAGTTTTTTTTGTAAGGATTCCTACTATAATAGTAGATAAATAATTTGCAATAAGAAGTATATAACCATATTTAATGTTATTTAGCATAGCAACAGCAACAGCTCCTAAAATAAATATGGGACCAGCGTTAGAGGCTATGTTTAGAAGCCTTTCATATTCATCTTTATGTATATATCCTAAGTTATAAATATCAGAAGAATATTTTGCTCCTAAAGGATACCCACAAATAAAACTAGCTGCTATTGGAAAAGAAGAACTTTTAGAAAGCCCCAGTGGTTTACAAATCAATGGTCCAAGTATTTTAGAATAAAGAGTTATCCCATCATAACATATTAGTAAATTACATATTACACTAAAAGGGAAAATAGTAGGTAATATGGCATTAATAACAAGTTTTAAGCCATTTATAGCAGCGTTTATACTAGTTTTTAAATTAATTACAAATATAATTATAAAAATAGTAATTAAAAAACATATAATAAAATTTTTTTTCACATTTAAAAGTTTAAGTAAAATAGTGACAAGAATAAAAATTAAAAGCCATAAAATATAAATACTAATCATGAATTTAACCTCCTATAGTATTTATATGCTTATGACTTTTTAATATTATTATTTTATTATAGGTGAAAGTAAATAATCACTTAGTGGATTTACTTTGTGGTTTAAAATTGAATAAGCCTTAGTACATTGAATATCCAATTGCAAAAGCTTATTATCAATATTTTTTGGAACCTTTGTGATAATAGGAATTGTAGATTTCTTTTTCATTTCCTTTAAAATTTGCCTTCCTTTATCATTAAATCCAAGAACTCTTGCATAAAGATTATCATCTTGTAATAATTCATTAAAATTATAATTATCTAGTGAAAAAAATAATTGACATAATAATCTAGAAATTTTTGTGTAAGTATATCTTTTACTTTTTGCCTTTAAAATTAAATCTTCGTAGGAGGAGGAATTATAAATTTCTTTAATAAATTTATTATCAATTCCTTCTTTTACTTCAAAAAGATTGTTAAAATTTATGCAATTTGTTAGTAATCTATACTTAATATATCTATACATATTTTCTTCAAAAATAAAAGGATAATTATTATTTGCTAAAGATTTAAGGATTTCTAAAGAAGGAGATGGCATATAAGGCTCTAGTGAATTAAGGTTAAATCCATTCTTAATATTTTCTCTAATACTTGTAGCAGAAGAAAATATAGTGCTTAGCTTCTTGTCGTTGTACTTAGATCCCTCTCTCTTCATTGTTAAAGGATTTATATTGCTATTACATTTAATAATAGCCTTAATATATTCAATTCCAAGTATATTGTTTGAATTTGAAAGAACCTCATTTAGAGAATCTTCATTTAAAATATCAATTAAAGCTTTTTCTCTAGCCTTTGCATATGTAATGCCTGATTTTAAATTTTCTTTAATTTTTAGTTTAAGATCCTTTGGTTCATTGGTTAATATTCTAGCTATCTTATATAGTAAATCTATATCACCACATTCACTTCCAAAAAAAATATTATTAACAACTCCAAGGCGGTCTAGAATATTTATAGCACCCTTAGCAAAAAATTCAGCTGAAGATACTGCATAGAAAGTAGGAAGTTCAATAATTAAATCAACTCCATTTAATAAAGCCATTTCAGCTCTTTTCCACTTGTCTATTATTGCTGGTTCGCCCCTTTGTACAAAGTTTCCACTCATAATACAAACTATAGCATCACAATTTGTTACTTTTTTTGCTGTACTAAGATGATATAAGTGCCCGTTGTGAAAAGGGTTATATTCAGTAATTATTCCTGTTATATTCATAAATACACTCCTTAATGGGAAAGATAAAATTATTATATCATATAAGTTTTATTAATATAGCATTTATATTACATTGTTAAATATTTAATAAACTTAAGCTTAACTTTAGAATATTGAGAAAATTTTGAATAAAAAGAATTAAAACTTTTGATTATTTAAGGTTGAAAAATATAGTTATTTAGGAGTATATTAGATTATGGAAAGAAGTTCATACTTTTTTTGAAAGGAGAAGTTTATTATGGAACTGATGAAAAAATTATGGGAATCAGCAAAAGCTGATAAAAGAAAGATAGTTCTTCCAGAAGGTGATGAGGAAAGAACTATAGTTGCAGCTCAAAAGATACAAGAGCTAGGTTTAGCTTATGTAATTTTAGTTGGTGATAAAGACAAAATTGAGGAAAAAGCTAGAGAATTAACTGTTAATTTAGACGGTGTAGAAATAATAGACCCAAATAAATCAGATAGACTTGAGGCATATGTAAACGAGTTTTATGAATTAAGAAAAAACAAAGGTATGACTTTAGAAAAAGCACAAAAAATAGTTAGAGATCCATTATATTTTGGGACAATGATGGTTAAACTAAATGATGCAGATGGAATGGTTTCAGGTGCAGTACATACTACAGGAGATTTACTAAGACCAGGTCTTCAAGTTATAAAGACTGCTCCAGGTGTTTCAGTAGTATCAAGTTTCTTCATTATGATGGTTCCAGGATCAAAATATGGTGAAGAGGGTATGTTATTATTCTCAGACTGTGCAGTTAATCCTAACCCAACATATGAACAATTAGCAGCTATAGCTATTGCTACAGCTGATACTGCAAGAAATCTTTGCAAAATGGAGCCAAGAGTAGCTATGCTATCTTTCTCAACTATGGGAAGTGCAGATCACGAAATGGTAGACAAAGTTAGAAGAGCAACAGAACTTGCTAAAGAATTAAGACCAGATTTACAAATAGATGGTGAATTACAATTAGATGCAGCTATAGTAGACAAAGTAGCAGCTCAAAAGGCACCAAATAGCAATGTAGCTGGAAAAGCTAATGTTTTAATTTTCCCAGATTTACAAAGTGGAAATATAGGATATAAATTAGTTCAAAGATTTGCAAATGCAGAAGCTATTGGACCTATGTGTCAAGGTTTTGCAAAACCAATAAATGATTTATCAAGAGGATGTAGTTCTGAAGATATAGTTAATGTTGTTGCATTAACAGCAGTTCAAGCTCAAGCTCAAAAATAATATCCATTAGGAAGGAGTATAATACAAATGAAAGTTTTAGTTATCAATTGCGGTAGTTCATCGCTTAAGTATCAATTAATTGATATGACAACGGAGGAGTCTTTAGCACAAGGACTTGTAGAAAGAATAGGAATTGAGGGTTCAGTATTAACTCAAAAAGTAGAAGGTAGAGAAAAATATATAGTTAAGCAACCAATGTCAGACCATAAAGTTGCTATAAAATTAGTTTTAGATGCACTAGTAGATAAGGAAAATGGAGTTATATCTTCAATGGATGAAATCACAGCTGTTGGACATAGAGTTGTTCATGGTGGTGAAAAATACAAATCTTCAGTTCTTATAAATAATGAAGTAAAAGATTATATTAGAGACTGCTTTAAATTAGCACCTTTACATAATCCAGCAAATATGATAGGAATAGAAGCTTGTGAAGAACTAATGCCTAACACTCCAATGGTAGCTGTTTTCGATACTGCCTTCCATGGAACAATGCCAGAAGAAGCATATCTTTATGCGCTTCCATATGATTTATACACAAAACATGGAATAAGAAAATATGGATTCCATGGTACTTCTCATAAATATGTTTCTCAAAAAGTAGCAGAAGTTATGGGAAAAGATATAAAAGATTTAAAAATAATAACTTGTCACTTAGGTAATGGTGCAAGCTTAGCTGCAATTAAAAATGGAGTTTCTATTGATACATCAATGGGATTCACACCACTTGAAGGCGTAGCTATGGGAACAAGATCTGGTAATATAGATCCTGCAATAGTTACTTTCTTAATGAAAGAAGAAGGCTTATCAGCTGATGAAGTAAATGACTTATTAAACAAAAAGTCAGGTGTTCTTGGAATATCAGGAATTAGTTCAGATTTTAGAGATATAGAAGATGCTGCATTTAAAGAAAATGTTCATAGAGCAAAACTAGCTCTTGCTATATTTGAATATAAGGTTAGAGCTACAATTGGATCTTATGCTGCTATTATGGGTGGTGTAGATGCAATAGTATTTACAGCTGGTGTAGGTGAAAATGGACCAGAAACTAGAGAATCTATACTTACAGGTTTAGAATTCCTTGGGGTTGAAGTAGATAAAGAAAGAAATAATGTTAGAGGAAAAGTTAGAGAAATTTCAAAAGAAGGATGCAAAGTTAAAGCATTTGTAATTCCAACTAATGAAGAATTAGTTATAGCAAGAGATACAGTTGAATTAATTAAATAATTAATTTACTAAGTGCATAATTATTAGTTGAGTTATTTATGTAAAATCACTTGACTTTTAATCATGCACTTTATATAATAAATTGTGTTTATTCGGCAAATATTTATCTAAGGAGTGAAATAAAGCTTGGCTCAAGCTATGTACATACCGTACATAATGTATCCAGAAGGATATGAGGACAGGGTCTAGAGCAAGTACATATGATTATACAATTTTCAGATCTTATTTCATCAAAAAATAGAAAAAAAGAAGTTAATATAACATATGAATTAGCTCCACTTTATTTTGATGGAGAAAAAATAGAAGCTGTAGAAGATTTAAATGTAGTTGGAGATGTTACCTCTGTTGGAGATGTTTTAACTCTAAGAGCTTCAATAAAAACGAAATTGAAACTGCATTGTTCAAGGTGCCTAGAGGCCTTTATCTATCCAATAGATATTGATATAGAAGAAAGGTTTACAAATAATAAGGAACTTCAAGATGATGAAGAAATTATTTTTGTAGATAGCGATACTTTTGATATTGCTAAAACAGTTGAAAATATTATTATTTCAACCTTGCCTATTAAGAGACTTTGTGCAGATAGCTGTAAAGGACTTTGTCACCAATGTGGTAAAAATCTTAATGAAGGTTCTTGTCATTGTGAAACAAATGATGTAGACTTAAGACTGGCGAAGTTACAAGAGCTATTTGGAAATAAGGAGGTGTAGTAATGGGAAATCCTGCGAGAAAAACATATAGAGCAAAGAGAAATTCAAGAAGAGCTCAAACTTTTAAGGCGAGCTTACCTGGAATAGTTGAATGTCCACAATGTCATGAAATGAAGTTAGCTCACAGAGTTTGCAAGAACTGTGGATTCTATAAAGGTAAAGAAGTAGTTGCTTCTGTAGAAGAATAAAGAAAGTCTAATGACTTTCTTTTCTTTATATATAAGGAAAAGGGGTGAAGGTTTATGAAAATAGCTATAGATGGAATGGGTGGAGATAACGCACCTAAGGCTGTAGTTGAAGGAGTTATTAAGTCTATTAATGAATACCAAGGAATAGAGTACTACATAACAGGACCAAAAGAACAAATAGAAGATGAATTAAAGAATTATACTTATGATAAATCTTTAGTCAAGATAATAGATGCTAGAGAAGTAATTTCACCAAATGAACATCCTGTAATGGCTTTAAAGAAGAAAAAAGATTCAAGTTTATATAAAGCTTTAAAGCTTGTAAAGGATAAAGAATGTGATGCTGTAATATCAGGTGGTAGCACAGGCGCTTTTTTAGCAGGTTGTACACTAGTAGTAGGTAGAATTAAAGGTATTGAAAGACCAGCCCTTGCTCCTATAATGCCAGGGAAAAACGGAAGTTTTATGATTGTTGATGCTGGTGCAAACGTTGATTGTAAACCAAATTATTTAGTTCAATTTGCAAAGATGGGGAAAATATATTATCAAGGGGTTTTAGGAGACGAAAATCCTTCAATTGGTCTTGTTAATATTGGAGCAGAAGAGGAAAAAGGAAACGAATTAACAAAGGCTGCTCATAAACTTCTAAAAGAAGAAAAGGATTTAAACTTTGTTGGTAATGTAGAACCGAGAGAGACATCAAAAGGAAATACAAAAGTTTTAGTTTGTGATGGCTTCGTAGGTAATACACTATTAAAGATGTACGAAGGGGTTGCCTCTACATTACTTGGAATGATAAAAGAAGAAATTTTAGCAAGTGGATTAATAAGTAAAATAGGAGCTGTATTATTAAAGCCTGTTTTTAATAAATTAAAGGTTAAATTTGATTATAAAGAAGTAGGTGGAGCTCCATTTTTAGGCGTAGATGGTATTTGTATTAAAGCTCATGGAAGTTCAGATGGGAAGGCATTTAAAAATGCTATAAGACAAACAAAAACTTTTTATGATAACGGTGTTCTTGAAAAAATTAAAGAAGAGATACAAAATAATATATAATAAATACCAATATGTATATTGACTAGATAAATAATATATAATATTATCTAAATGATGTATGTAGGAGGTGATTTAAATGTTCGAAAAGGTTAGAGAAATTATAGCAGAAAAGTTAAGTATTAATGAAGATGAAATTACAATGGACTCTTCTTTCCTTGATGATTTAAATGCAGATTCATTAGATTTAGTTGAACTTATGATGGCTTTAGAAGATGAATTAGATACTGAAATTCCAGATGAAGAAGCAGAAGGCTTTAAAACTGTTGGAGATGTAGTTAAGTATTTAAAAAATCACGTAGAAGAGTAATTTAATCCCGCAAAAGTGCGGGATTTTATATTTAAAATTAAAATTAAATTAGTTTATTCTTGAATTTGTTTTATAAAAGCTTATATAATAAGCAAATTGAAGAATAAACTTTGAGGAGTTGTAAAGGATGGCAAAGTTTAATATTAGTGAAGTTGAAGAGTATATAGGAGTTAATTTTAATGAACCAAGAGTTCTGAAAACTGCATTAACTCATAGTTCATATGCAAATCAACATAAAGATGAGGAATATAACGAAAGATTTGAATTCTTAGGAGATTCAATACTTCAATTATGTATTACTGAATATTTATTTTTAAATTATAAAAATAAAAGCGAAGGTGAGTTAACTAAAATAAGAAGTTTAATTGTTTGTGAAAATTCACTGTATGAAATAGGAAAGAAATTAAATTTAGGTTATTTCATTAGAATGAGTAAGGGAGAAGAATTAACTGGAGGAAGAGAAAGAGTTTCTATTATAGCTGACTCAGTTGAAGCTTTACTTGCTGCAATTTATTTAGATAAGGGATTAGAATTTGTTAAAGATTATATATTAGGTCATTTTAGAGAAATAATTGAAAAAGCTATAAATAATGATATTATTTTAGATTATAAAACTAAACTTCAAGAAGAGATGCAAAAGTCAGGAGAAGTTAGTATAGTATATGAACTTTTAAAATATGAGGGACCTCCTCATAGAAGAAAATTCTATACTTCTGTTATAGTTGACGATAAAGAACTAGGAGCAGGGGAAGGATATAGTAAAAAAGAATCAGAACAAAATGCAGCTAAGGAAGCATTAAAGTCTTTGGAGGGATAAAATGAATAAGAGACATTATATTATTCCTATATTTATATCTCATATAGGGTGTCCGCATCAATGTGTCTTTTGTAATCAAGATAAAATAGCAATGGAAGTAGAAAAGGAAGTTACAGCACAGGATGTTAGAAATACTATAGAAGAGTATTTAAAAACTATTGATTATAGTAATTCCACTGTTGAAGTTTCATTTTTTGGAGGAACCTTTACTGCTATTAATGTAAATAAACAAAAGGAATTACTAAAAGTTGCAAAGGAATATAAGGACAAAGGGATAATAGATAAAATAAGAATGTCCACTAGACCTGATGCCATAAATAATTATATATTAAGTTATTTGAAGGAATATAATGTAGATATCATAGAACTTGGAGTACAGTCCTTAGATGATGAAATTCTAAAATTATCTGGGAGAGGTCATACAGCAAAGGATGTTGAAGAGGCTTCTAAGTTAATAAAAGAATATAAATTTACTTTAGGACATCAAATTATGCCAGGCCTTCCAGGGGATACATATGAAAAAGATATTGAAACTGCTAAAAAATCTATAGCCATGAAGCCAGATATATGCAGAATATATCCTGCTTTAGTAATAAAGGATACTCCTATGGAATTAATGTATAAAAGAGGGGAGTATAAACCTTATTCATTAGAGGATGCAGTAAATATTTCAAAAGAGTTATATAAGCTTTATACACAGGCAAAAATTAATATAATTAGAATAGGCCTACAACCTACAGAAAATATCACATGGGGAGGAGATTTGGTAGATGGACCATTTCATCCAGCTTTTAGAGAACTTGTAGAAGGAAGCTTAATATGTGATAAAATTAAAAGTGAAATTAATGAAGATGAAGATATAATTATAGAAATAAATTCTAAAGATCTTAGTAAACTATATGCAAACAAAAAAGTTTACTTCAATAATTTAAAAAACAACCATAAAGGCAAAATATTAGTTAATACTAAAGATAAATTAAAAAGAGGTAATCTTAATATTATAGTTGTAAAGAGAACTAGAGAGATAAGTATAAGGTAGGCAATATTTTGCCTACCTTATATTGATATTTTATTATCTTTACTATAAACTAAAATAGGACAGGAGTGTTGATTATGAAAAAGAAAACAAGACAAAAGCTCATGCAAGTAATAACTATAGTTCTAGCTATTATGCTTTCAGTTAGTTTACTAGTATCATTGATTAGTTAAGGAGTGTATCTATGTTTTTAAAATCCCTAGAAATAAGAGGTTTTAAATCTTTTGCAGATAAAACCAATTTAAACTTTAAAAAAGGTGTAACAGCAGTAGTTGGCCCAAACGGTAGTGGAAAGAGTAATATTTCTGATTCTGTAAGATGGGTTCTTGGTGAGCAAAGTGTTAAGACTTTGAGAGGCGGAAAAATGGAAGATGTAATTTTCGCTGGAACACAATTTAGAAAACCTGTAGGATTAGCACAAGTTTCGCTGACACTAGATAATTCTGATAATTCTTTAGATACTGATTACTCAGAAGTAACTGTAACTAGAAGAATATTTAGGTCTGGAGAAACAGAATATTTAATAAATAATCAAAAATGCAGACTTAAAGATATTCATAGTCTTTTTATGGATACAGGTATAGGTAAGGAAGGATATTCTCTTATAGGACAAGGTAAAATTGAGGCTATACTAAGTGGAAAAGCTGATGATAGGAGAGCACTGCTTGAAGAAGCAGCTGGTATTGTTAAATTTAAATCTAGAAAAGAAGAAGCAGAAAGAAAATTATCTAATACTGAAAATAATTTAACAAGAATTAGGGACATAATTTCTACCTATGAGGAAAGAATTGAACCTTTAAAAGAGGAAAGAGAAAAAGCCTTAAAATATAATGTTCTTTCAGAAGATTTAAGAACAAGAGAAGTTTCTTTACTTGTAAAGAATATTAATGGTATAGATAAGGATATTGAAGTAGTAAATGGTGAAATAAATACCAGAAGCCAAAAGATTAAAGATAAAAGAGAAATATTAAATAAGTTAAAAGAAGAACTAATTAATTTAGAAGAACAAATTGAAGAAATTGAAAAGAAAAATAATACTGAGAAAACAGAGTATTATAGAAAAAAAGAAGAAGTAAATCAAAGCTTAAATGATATTGAGATTTACAAAGAAAGAATAAAAAATTTTGAAGAAATTATAAAAAAAGATAATGAAGAAATAAAAAACTTAGAAGAAGCACTAATAAAGTCTAGAGAAGAAAAAGATTCATTATTAATAGAACTTGAAGAAAAAATAAAAGATCAAATTCATAAGGAAAACTTAATTAAGGAATTTGAGTTAACTAATTATAAATTAAGTAATGAAATTAAAAATTTAGAAGATGATTCTACAAAAATTAAAGAAGAAGAATTTGAACTTTTAAGAAAGACTTCAGAAATTAATAATGATATAGCAATTATAAATAAAGAAATAATAAATAAAGAAGAGCTTAGTACAAGTGGTGAAAATAATTTAAAGTCTATTGAAGGTAATATAAGCATTAATATTGCAACTATATCAAGTATAAACGAGAAAATTAATACATTAAGAAAATTTAAGGAAGAAGTTCAAGCTAGTATTTTAGAAAATAGAAAAAGAATAGGTGTATTAAATAGTCAGGTAACTAAAAAAGAAGGATTTATTAGAGAAGTATCAAAGAAAATAAATATATTAGATGGTAAATTAGCTACTCTTAAAGATTTAGAAAAAAGTTATGAAGGCTATCAATTGTCTATAAAGAAGTTAATGGAGAGAATTGAAAAAGGTCAAATACCTTATGGTAAAGGTGCTAATGTATTAGGAGAAATTTTTTCTGTTGATAGAAAATATGAAACAGCAATTGAAATATCCTTAGGTGGTGCAATATCAAATATAATTACTGAAGATGAAAATACTGCAAAACTTTTAATAGAATATTTAAAGAAAAATTCTTTAGGAAGAGCAACATTTTTACCGTTAAATATAATTAAAGGAAGCAGAATAAATGTTTCTAATGATATAAAAAATGTAAAGGGATATATAGGACTAGCATCTGATTTACTAACTTTTGATAGTAAATATAAAGAAGTAATGGATTATTCCTTAGGGAAAACTATTATAGCTGAAAATATGGAAGCAGCATTAATTATATCTAAATTAGGAAATTATAAAATAAGAATAGTAACTTTAGATGGGGAAGTAATTAGCCCTGGAGGAGCTTTAACTGGTGGTAGTATATATAAGAAAAATAATTCTAGCATTTTAGGTAGAAGAAGAGAAATTCAAGAGTTAGAAGAATCTATAAAAACTAATAAGAGTAATTATAATTCTGAATTAGAACTTTTAAATAAGATACGAGATGAAATAAAAGAAATAGACGAAGATATACTAAATAAAAGTGATGATATTCACGGTAAAAATATTGATATTACAAGGTTTGAAAGTGAAATCAGAGCTTTAGAAAATGAAAGCTTAAAGCTGAAAAATGCTTTAGAAGTTTCAAAGAAAGAGATCTCTTTAAATAATGAAAATTTAATAAAATTAAAAGAAGAAATAGTTAAAAAAGAGAACCATTTAAAATTATTACAGGATACTAAGGATAAAAATAATGAAAGAATTATAGATATAAAGAGAGATCTTGCAGAAAAGAAAGAAGCCTTTGATAAGATAAAGGATGAAAATATTCAAATAAAGATAGAAAAAGCGAAATTAGATGAAATAGTTTATTCAAGACAATCAGATGTTAGGAGAAAAGAAAAGGAAGAAAAAGAAAAAGAAGATAGAATAGTTTCTCTTAAAAAAGATAATGATGAAAAGAATAATAATATAAATTATTTAAGAAAACTAATTGAAGAAAAAACTGAATTTATTTCTAAGGTTAATAAAAGGCTAAGTGAATTAGAAGATGTATTTAAGTTTGATGAAGCAAGTAGAATAAGTTTAAAAGATAAGCTAAAAATAAAAGATGGGGAATCAAATTTAATAACTGAAGAAATAAGAGTATTAGAAAATGAGTTAAATAGAAAAGAAATATCACTTGCAAAATTAGAAAGCGAAAGAGAAAATTACTATATTAAGTTAAATGAAGAATTAAACTTAACTTTAGCTGAAGCAATAGAAATAGCAATAGAAATTGATAATGTATCTAAGGTGAAAGATGAGATTTTTAAAATAAAGAATCAAATTACTGAATTGGGAACGGTAAACTTGGCTGCTATTGCAGAATATGAAGAGGTATGTGAAAAGTATAAGTTTATGTCTTCTCAAGAAGAAGATTTAAATAAAGCTAAAGAAGAATTAATGACAGTTATAAATGAAATGACTATAAAAATGCAAGAGTTATTTAGAGAAAACTTTATAATATTAAATAAAAACTTTAATGAGACATTTAAAGATTTATTTAAGGGTGGTACTGCTGAATTAATTTTAGGTGAAGGTGATGAACTTACAGCAGATATAGAAATTAATGTTCAGCCACCAGGTAAGAAACTTCAAAATATAAATTTAATGTCTGGTGGAGAAAAAGTACTTTCTGCAATAGCATTATTATTTGCTATATTAAAGATGAAACCTACTCCATTCTGTATATTAGACGAAATAGAGGCCGCTTTAGATGATGCTAATGTATATAGATATGCTGAATTCTTAAGGGAGTTTTCAGAGAATATACAATTTATAGTTATAACTCACAGAAAGGGAACTATGGAAGCTAGTGATGTTATGTATGGAGTTACAATGGAGGAAAAAGGAATTTCAAAAGTAGTATCAGTTGACTTAAGTAAAGAAAAGTAGGAGGTAAATCATGGCAATATTCGGGAAAATATTTGATAATTTAAAAAATGGACTTTCAAAGACAAAGGATGCTTTAACAGATAAAATAAATGAAACATTAAAATTAGCTATAACTATAGATGAAGATTTATATGAAGAGCTTGAAGAAATATTAGTTATGTCTGATATAGGAATGGATACAACTATAGAAATAATAAATAGATTAAAAGATAAAATTAGAAAAGAAAAAATAAATGACCCAAATGAGGTATATCCTGCATTAAAAGAGGTTATTAAGGATATGTTACTTGAAGGAGCAGAAGAAAGCACAAAAGAAGAAACAGGAAAAAAAGTATTATTAGTTATAGGAGTAAATGGAGTAGGAAAAACTACATCTATAGGTAAACTAGCAGCAAAAAATAAAAATGAAGGAAAGAAAGTAATTTTAGCAGCAGCTGATACCTTTAGAGCAGCAGCTATAGACCAGTTAGAAGTATGGAGTGAAAGAGCTGGAGTTGATTTAATTAAACATAGTGAAGGCTCAGATCCAGCAGCAGTAGTATTTGATGCTGTAAATGCTGCAAAGGCAAGAAATATAGATTTATTAATATGCGATACTGCAGGTAGATTACACAATAAGAAAAATCTTATGGATGAATTATCAAAAATAGGTAGAATAATAGATAGAGAGTTTGCTGGAGCTGCAAAAGAAACATTATTAGTTTTAGATGCAACTACTGGGCAAAATGCAGTAATACAAGCAAAACAATTTATGGAGGCTTGTCCAATAGATGGAATAATATTAACTAAATTAGATGGAACTGCAAAAGGTGGAGTTGTAATATCTATTAAGAATTCTTTAAATATTCCTGTAAAATATATAGGAGTAGGAGAAGGAATAGATGACCTTCAAGAATTCGATGCAGAAAGCTTTGCAGAAGCACTGTTCTAGAATTAAGAATGTAAAATGAAAAATGTAAAATTAAGGTGTAAATTCAGCTTTGGCTGAATTACATTAAAATCTATAACTTAGCAAAGCTAAGTTATTTCCTTCATTCTACATTCTACATTTTTAATTTTAAATTTTTTTTGTGGGGTGTTAAGTAAAAGTACTTGACAGCATAGAATTGTTTTGCTAAAATCTCAGTTGTGGGTAAGGTGATGAAATGGAAGATAGGGTTGAGATTTCATTATTAATGGATCAATACGGACCATTATTAACTGAAAAACAGTATAAAATTATGGAGCTTTATTATAATGAGGATTTATCCTTAGCTGAAATTGCTGAATTGAATAACACAAGTCGTCAAGCTATCCATGATTTAATAAAGAGATGTTATAAACAATTTCTATCCTATGAAGAGAAACTTAATTTGCTTGAAAAAAGTTTTAAGCAAGAAGTAATAATTAATAATCTTCTTAATGAGTTAAAAGAAAAATATTCTATTACTAAAGAGGATTATGAAAAATACAAAAGTATATTAGAAGAGTTATAAAATCATAGGAGGGGATAATATGGCTTTTGAAGGTTTATCCGATAAATTGCAGGAAGCTTTTAAAAAACTTAGAAGTAAAGGAAAGCTAACTGAAAAAGATATAAAAGAAGCCATGAGGGAAGTAAAATTAGCTTTGCTTGAAGCAGATGTTAACTTTAAAGTAGTTAAACAATTTATTTCAAGAGTAAGTGAAAAGTGCGTTGGGAATGATGTGCTTGAAAGCTTAACTCCAGCTCAACAAGTTATAAAAATTGTTAACGAAGAACTTACTGAACTTATGGGTGGTAGTGAAAGCAAGTTAAACTTTAACTCCGTTGGTCCAACTGTAATAATGATGGTTGGTCTACAAGGGGCAGGTAAAACTACCATGAGTGGAAAACTTGCACTACAACTTAGAAAGCAAAATAAAAAACCTCTATTAGTAGCCTGTGATATATATAGGCCAGCTGCGATAAAGCAATTAGAGGTAGTTGGAAAACAAATCGATATTCCAGTTTTTCAAATGGGTGATAAAGTTAGTCCTGTAGATATAGCAAAGGCAGGAATAGTTCATGCAAGAGAAAATGGAAATAATGTAATAATAATAGATACTGCTGGTAGACTACATATAGATGATAATCTTATGGATGAATTAAAGTCTATAAAAGCTGAAGTTAAGCCTCAAGAAATCTTGCTTGTAGTAGATTCTATGACAGGTCAAGATGCAGTAAATGTTGCTGAAAGTTTTAATAATACTTTAGATATTTCTGGTGTTATTTTAACAAAACTTGATGGTGATACTAGAGGTGGTGCAGCATTATCAATTAGACATATTACAGAAAAACCAATTAAATTTATTGGTGTAGGAGAAAAAATGAGTGATCTTGAAGTTTTCTATCCAGATAGAATGTCTTCAAGAATATTAGGGATGGGAGATGTCTTATCTTTAATAGAAAAGGCTCAACAAGCTTTTGATGATAAAGAAGCTCAAGAATTAAGTTCTAAAATGCTAGAAAATGATTTTACTTATGATGATTATTTAGCAGCTATGGAGCAAATGAAAAAATTGGGTTCTTTGAGCAAAATTATGGAAATGATACCTGGATTACCTAAGGAAATGAAAAATGTAGATTTTGAAGCTGGTGAAAAGGAATTACACAAAGTAAAATCTATAATATATTCTATGACTCCAAAGGAAAGAAGAAATCCAAAGCTAATTGCTGGTTCATCTTCAAGAAAGAAGAGAATAGCAAAGGGCTCAGGTACATCTCTGCAAGATGTTAATAAACTCATTAAGGGATTTGATGTAATGAGGAAACAAATGAAACAAATGAAATCTATGACAAAGAAATCTAAAAAAGGATTCTTTGGTAAATTACCTTTTATGAGTTAAGATAAATTATAATTTTTAAAGGAGGTGAAAAAACATGGCAGTAAAAATCAGATTAAGAAGAATGGGTGCTAAGAAGGCTCCTTTCTACAGAATAGTTGTTGCTGATTCAAGATCACCAAGAGATGGTAGATTCATAGAAGAAATTGGATACTACAATCCTTTAACTGAACCAGCTGAAATCAAAATCAACGAAGAAAAAGCTACTAAATGGGTTCAAAACGGAGCTCAACCTACAGATGTAGTTAAGAGACTATTTACTCAAGCAGGATTAAATAAGTAATTTTTTAGGAGGTGAACTCTGTAATTATTAATAGTTACAGGTGTTTATGAAGGAATTAATTGAAAATATAGCTATATCCCTAGTGGATAATCCGGATGAAGTTCATGTAAATGAAATACAAGGAGAGCAATCAATTATTCTGGAACTAAAGGTTGCTCCTGCAGACATGGGAAAAGTAATAGGCAAGCAGGGAAGGATAGCAAAAGCTATTAGAACTGTTGTAAAAGCAGCAGCCATGAGAGAAAATAAAAATGTAGTAGTTGAAATTATTGATAAGAAGAGTTAGGGTTTTCCTAGCTCTTTTTAAACATAATTATCTTTAAAAGGTGTAATACTTCTAATGTATCTATATGCTAATAGATAGGTATAATAGAAATATTAATATAAATTATGCATTATGCATTATTAATTATTAATTTGTAATAAGAGGTGTAATATGAAAGATATTTTAAGAGTTGGAAAAATAGTTAATACTCATGGCTTAAAGGGAGAAGTAAAGGTTATACCATTGACAGATGATCCCAAAAGATATAATGAGTTAGAATTTGTTTTAATAGATGGTATTGAAAAAAAAATTCAAGGATGTAAATATCAAAAAGATAGGGTAATAGTTAAAGTAGAAGGTATAGATACAATAGAAGAAGCAGAAAAATACAAAAATAAGTATATGGAAATACCTAGAGAATATGCTGTTCCTTTAGAAGAAGATACTTATTATATTGCAGATATTATTGGGTGTAATGTTTTCGATACAAATGGAAAAGATTTAGGCGAAGTATATGATGTAATTCAAACTAAGAATAATGATGTTTATTGGATTAGAAAACCAAAGGAACTTTTAATACCAGTATTATTAGACATAGTTACAGATATTGATGTTGAAAATAGAAAAATAACAATAAGACCTGTAGGAGAATGGCAAGATGAAGATTAATATTCTTACATTATTTCCAGAAATGTTTGATATTTTTAATCACAGTATAATTGGAAAAGCAAAGGATAAGGGAATTATAGAAATTACTACAACAAATATAAGAGATTTTACTTTAAATAAGCATAAAAAAGTAGATGATTATCCTTATGGTGGTGGAGCTGGAATGGTAATGACTCCACAGCCCATTGTAGATTCTATTAGATATTGTAAAAAGAGTAATAAAGGAAAAGTAGTTTTTTTAGGGCCTAGGGGAAAGACATTTAATCAAGAAATGGCTAAAGAATTAGCTAAAGAAGAAGAGCTTATTTTTCTATGTGGACATTACGAAGGAATAGATGAAAGGGTGTATAAGTACATAGATTTAGAAATTTCCCTTGGAGATTTTATTTTAACAGGGGGAGAAATGGCTGCAATTCCTGTAATAGATTCAATTTTAAGATTAAAGTCTGGAGTCTTAGGAAAAGAAGAAAGCTATGAAGACGAATCATTTTCTGAAGGATTATTAGAATATCCTCAATATACAAGACCAGAAGAATTTGAAGGAGATAAGGTTCCAGAAATACTGCTTTCAGGTCATCATGAGAATATAAGAAAATGGAGAAGAGCAAAATCTTTACTTATTACAAAGGAAAGAAGAAAAGATTTATACGATAAAATAACCTTAAGTAAGGAAGATAAAAAAACTTTAGAAAAGTATAAATAAAATATTGTGCTATAAGAATAATTATGTTAAAATTACCTTTGTGTTAGTACGGGCGGTCCTCTGTCAAGTATTTGTTAAGAACGTCTAATAATTATTAAGGAGGGACTTACACAATGAACGAAATAATAAGAGCTATTGAAGCTGAACAATTAAGAAATGATCTTCCAAACTTCAACGTAGGAGACACTGTTAAAGTTTACGTTAAGATCAAAGAAGGAACAAGAGAAAGAATCCAAATGTTTGAAGGAACAGTTATCAAGAAGCAAAATGGTGGATTAAGAGAAACTTTCACTGTAAGAAGAGTTGCTTATGGTACTGGAGTAGAAAGAACTTTCCCTATGAACTCTCCAATCATTGATAAGATGGAAGTTGTAAGAAAAGGTAAAGTTAGAAGAGCTAAGTTATTCTACTTAAGAGATAGAGTAGGTAAAGCTGCTAAAGTTAAAGAATTAAACGTTAGATAATTTCTAATTACTAAGTAAGGGACTTGTTTAAGTCCCTTTTTCTTTTTAATTTAGATTTAGAAACTTAAAATTTGATATAATAATAATGAATAAGTTTTACGGAGGAGATAAATAATGGCTACAATAAACTGGTTTCCAGGGCATATGAAAAAAACTCAAAGAGAAATAAAAGAAAATTTAAAATTAGTAGATGCGGTAATTGAAATAAGAGATGCTAGAATACCAAGAAGTTCTGCAAATCCTGATATAGATAAGCTTTGTGAAGGAAAACCTAGAATTATACTTTTAAACAAAAGTGATTTATCTGAAAATAGAGTTACGAAAATGTGGATAGATCATTTATCATCAGAAACTGTAAGGGTTTTAGAAGTAAATTGCCTAAGTGGTAAAGGATTAAACCAAATTAAACCTACTTTAGAAGCTTTATTAAAAGAAAAACATGATAGACTAAAGTCCAAAGGATTAGTAAAAATTCAAATGAGAGTTATGGTGGTTGGAATTCCTAACGTTGGAAAGTCTACATTTATAAATAAGATGGCAAAGAACAATATAGCTAAAACAGGGGATAGACCTGGAGTTACTAAAAGTAAGCAATGGATAAAAACTAAAATGGACATTGAAATGCTAGATACACCAGGAGTTTTATGGCCTAAATTTGAGGATGAAGAAACAGCATTAAACCTTGCCTTTACTGGAGCTATAAAAGATGAAATTATGGATATAGAAGAGCTTTCTTATAATTTAGTAAAAAGACTACAAGAACATTATAAAACTAATCTTATTGAAAGATATAAAATACAAGATATAAATGAAGATCCTTTAGAAACTTTAAATAGCATTGCTAGAAAAAGAGGTTGTTTAATAAAAGGTGGAGAAATAGACTATAATCGTATTGCCGTTATACTATTAGATGAATTTAGAGGCGGAAAAGTAGGCAATATTTCTTTAGAGCATCCAGTTGAAGAAAATGAGGGTTAGTATGTTAGAATTATTAAATCAAGATATAGCAACTTTAAGTTATAAGGAAATAAAAGTATTAGTAGATGAAATAAATATATCTGAAGAAAAAAATAATGCAGAGCTTGTTTACTTAATTGATAAATTAGCTTTAGATAAAAGAAAAAATGTAAAAGCCTTAAGCGATAAAATACAAAAGGAAAGAAATAAGCTGAAAGCAGAATGTGAAAGAGTTAGAAGGATGTATAATTTTGATAAGGGATTTGGAAATTATACTTATATAGCAGGTGTAGATGAGGTTGGAAGAGGGCCTTTAGCTGGCCCTATTGTTGCCTGTGCTGTTATATTAGATTTAAATGTAATAGATGATGAACTTATACTTTGGTTAAATGATTCAAAAAAATTATCTGAAAAGAAAAGAGAAGAATTAGCTAATGAAATTAAAAATAAAGCATTGGCGTACTATATCGCAGAAAAAAGTAATACTGAAATTGATGAAAAAGGCATAGCTTATTGTAATAATAACATATTCCTAGAAGCATGTACTTCAATGAAAATAAAACCAGATTTAGTTTTATCAGATGGTTATTTAGTTAAAGGAATTAATATAGAAAATAAATCTGTAATTAAAGGGGATTCCAAGTCAGCTTCAATAGCGGCAGCTTCTATACTAGCTAAGGTTTATAGGGATAATTTAATGAAAAATTATTCTAAGAAGTATCCATACTATGGCTTTGAAGAAAATGTAGGTTATGGTACTACTAAGCATATTGAAGGTATTAAGGAATATGGAACCTGTGATATACATAGAATGTCATTTTTAAAGAATATATTATAATTGCTAATAGGGCCTAAAGGCATCTTTTATATGTTCTATAAAATATGAATTGTTATTTTTGTTAAAATAAATTTCAATAACATCAAATCTACAATTATAATTTAATAATTTATACTTATATAAAAAGTATTTAGAAATATAAATAATCTTTTTTTGTTTAAAGTAGGTAACAGATTCACGGGGTAATCCAAAGTGATAGCTGTACCTACTTTTTACTTCTATGAAAATAATTATATCTAAATATTTGCAAATCAGATCTATTTCACCATTTCTATTTCTAAAATTTCTAGCTACTATTGTATAACCTTTGTTTTTCAAATAATCTATAGCTAAATCTTCACCATAAGAGCCTATATCTTTGTTATATCTTTTCATATAATCACCTCTTTAAAATATTGACTAAAATAATATAAATAATTCTTTAATATATGATTAATAATTATTTTTTTTTGTCAATAATCCTTAAAGAGGTGATTTGTTTGTCAATTGAAATAATAAGTGCTACACATAATGGATTAGATGGAATGTTGGTTACTGTTGAGGTAGATATTAATAAGGGGATGCCTAGTTTTAATATAGTTGGTTTGCCTGATACAGCTATAAAAGAATCTAAAGAAAGAGTAAGATCTGCAATAGTGAATAGTGGATATGAATTTCCTCTTGGAAGAATAACTATTAATTTAGCACCAGCAGATATTAGAAAAATTGGATCTTTATTAGATTTACCTATAGCAATAGGAATATTAATGAAGTCAAATCAAATAAAAACAAAGGATTTAAAAGAATTTATTATTTTTGGAGAATTATCTTTAGGAGGGCAACTAAAAGAAATAAAAGGAATTTTACCTATTATATTTGAAGGTGATAGTAAAAAGAAGAATAATTTTATATTTCCTTTAAATAACCTTAAAGAATTAAGATATTTTAATATTGGGAATTTTTATCCCTTTAAGAATTTAAATGAAGTAATTTCTTTTATTGAAAATAAAGATTTATTACCTTATATATTTGATAAAGAAGAGTACTTCATTAAAAAAGAAGACTTTAACTATTCAGATATTATTGGGCAAAATACATCAAAAAGAGTTATGCAAATATCTGCAGCAGGAAGACATAATGTCCTTTTATATGGAACTCCTGGTGCAGGAAAAACTATGCTAGCAAGGGCTCTTCCATCAATAATGCCACCTTTATCAAATAAAGAAGAAATGGAAATAGCTAAGATATATAGTGCTTCAGGATTATTTTCAGGAGATAATTACGTAATTAGACCTTTTAGAAATCCACATCATACTATAACTAGAACAGCTTTAGTAGGGGGTGGAAAGGAAATAAAAGCTGGGGAAATAACATTAGCTCATAATGGAGTTTTATTTTTAGATGAGATATTAGAATTTAAGCGAGAAGTATTAGAGGTATTAAGAGAGCCTTTAGAAGAAAAAGTTATAAATATAACTAGAATAAATGGTAGTTATAAGTTGCCATCGAATTTTTTGCTTATAGCTGCATGCAACACATGTCAATGTGGAATGTACTTAAGTGGATATCATGATAATAAGTGTATTTGTAGTGAAGGAGAAAGAAAGAGATATATGGCAAAACTATCTAGAGCGTTACTAGATAGAATTGATTTGCTAAATTTTGTGCCTAAAATAAAATATGATGAAATAAATAACAGAAATAATAATATAAGTTCAGAAAAAATGAAAGAAAATGTACTTAAAGCAAGAGAAGTACAGAATTATAGATTCAAAAATACAATATATAATTATAATTCTGAGGTCAAAGGGAAGGATATGGATAATTTATTTAATATATCAAATTCTTCAAAGCTTTTAATTGAAAGCTTTTATAAGAATTTTGATTTAACTATGAGAGGATATGATAAATTATTAAAAGTATCAAGAACTATAGCTGATTTAGATGGATGCCACAATATATGTGATTATCATATTATTGAAGCATTAGGATATAGAAAGAATATAGAGGGTGAAATAGTATAAAAGGAGATTACCATGGATACTAATGAAATTTGGTTTATATTATTACAATTATCTAATGATAAAAAAATTAAACTAATAAGAAAATATTCTAATGAGGAGAATATTAGAAAAAATAGTAGTATAATAAAAGAATTAAAAGGTGCAAATATAAATGAAGTAACAGAAGAAAAAATAAAAAAGTTTCAAGAATACATAAATAAAAATAATATAGGATATATAACTATAAATTCAAAAGAATATCCAGAAAACTTAAATCATTTAAGTGATCCACCTTATGTGATTTTCTATAAAGGAAATCTAGAATTGTTAAAGGGAGAATTAATAGCTGTTATAGGTGCAAGAAAATATAGTGGTTATGGAGCACAAGTTACAAAGGTAATATCAAAAGAACTAAGTGAAAATAATTTTACTGTAGTTAGTGGATTAGCTGCGGGAATAGATTCAATTGCACAAAGAAGTGCTATAGATTATCCTGGGAAAACAATTGGTGTTTTAGGCTGTGGTATAGATATAATATATCCTAAGAGTAATAAACTATTGTATGAAGATATACTTAAAAATCATGGGTTAATAATTTCAGAATTTTTACCAAACACTCCTCCTATGGCTTACAATTTTCCAAGGAGAAATAGAATAATTAGTGGAATAAGTAAAAAGTTAATTATAATAGAAGCAACTGATAAAAGTGGAAGCTTAATTACTGTAAATTATGCTTTGGAGTTAGGGATGGATGTAATGGCAGTACCTGGACCAGTTTTTAATGGGAATAGTGAAGGGTGTAATAAATTAATTAGAGATGGAGCAAAACCTTTTACAGAAATGGTTGATTTATATGATTTTTTAAGTATAATTAAAGAAAAAAATAAAAATAGAGAAAAAAATACCTGTAAATCTATTATTTTAAATATAATTAATAGTGAGCCAATTCATTTAGATGATATTATAGAATCTGTAAATGTTGACAGAAAGGTATTATTTGAGTTATTATTTGAAATGCAAAATAGAAATGAAATTATTTGCCTTCCAGGCAATTATTACGCTAAATCAATATAAATTAAGGGGGGTGAAAACTCCAATAAAAATGGAGTTTGTAATATATGGGACAAAATCTTGTAATAGTAGAGTCACCTGCAAAGGCTAAAACAATAGGAAAATATCTTGGCAAAAATTATATAGTAGAAGCATCTATGGGGCATGTTAGAGATTTGCCTAAAAGTACATTAGGGGTTGATATAGAAGATAATTTTAATCCAAAATATATAACAATAAGAGGGAAAGGTGACTTAATAGCGAAATTAAAAAAGGCTGCTAAAAAAGCTGATAAAGTTTTTCTTGCAACTGACCCTGACCGTGAAGGAGAAGCTATATCTTGGCATTTAGCCAATATATTAAAAATATCAGAAGATAAAAAATGTAGAATTGTTTTTAATGAAATAACTAAAAATGCTGTTAAAGCATCTATAAAAGAAGCGAGGCAAATTAATTACAATTTAGTTGATGCACAGCAAGCTAGAAGAGTTGTAGATAGATTAGTTGGTTATGAAATTAGTCCGATTTTATGGAAAAACGTTAAGTGGGGATTAAGTGCTGGGAGAGTTCAATCAGCAGCCCTTAAACTAATATGCGATAGAGAAACAGAAATTAAAGCCTTTGAACCTAGAGAATATTGGACTGTAGATTGTACAGCCACAAAGGATAGAAAAAAATTCCCTATAAAATTGACTCAATATAAAGGTAAGAAAATTGAAATAAACACAGAAGAAGAAAGCAATAAAATAATAGAAGAACTAAAAAAGAATAAATTTATAGTCACTAAAGTTAAAAAAGGAACTAAGCTAAAAAATCCATTAGCTCCATTTACAACTAGTACACTTCAACAAGAAGCGTCAAAAAAGCTGAATTTTATGACTAAGAGAACAATGTCTATAGCTCAAGCTTTATATGAAGGTGTAGAAGTAAAAGGTCATGGAACTGTAGGTCTTATTACTTATATGAGAACAGATTCTGTTAGAATATCAGATGAAGCTCAAGGAAAGGCCCTTGATTTTATTAATTCTAACTTTGGAAAAGAATATATACCAGCTAAACCAAGAGTATATAAGAGTAAAAAAAATATACAAGACGCTCATGAAGCAATTAGACCATCTGTAATTGAAATTACTCCAGAAGTTGCAAAAAATTCATTAACTTCGGAGCAATATAAATTATATTCATTAATTTGGAATAGATTTATGGCAAGCCAAATGGCATCTTGCGAACTTAATACTAATAGTATTGAAATTATGAATGGAGATTATAAGTTTAAAGCTAGTGGTTCAACAGTAAAATTTGATGGATTTATGAAGCTTTATGAATATATGACAGAAGAGGATAATGAAGATGTTTCATTACCAAAATTAGAAGAAAATGATGAATTAAATAAAGTTAATATAGAAGGAAAACAACATTATACTCAGCCACCAGCTAGATATACTGAGGCATCATTTGTTAAATTGCTAGAAGAAAAAGGAATAGGAAGACCAAGTACCTATGTTCCAACAATTTCACTTTTATTAAATAGAGATTATGTAAATAGAGAAAAGAAAAATTTAGTACCAACGGAACTTGGCTTTATTGTTAACAATATAATGGAAGAATATTTTCAGCAAATAGTTGATGTAGATTTCACTGCAGAAATGGAAAGAAATCTAGATTATATTGAAGAAGGTAAGGAAGAGTGGAAAAGAGTTGTAGAAGAATTCTTTACTCCTTTAAAAGTAGCTTTAGAAAAAGCAGAAAAAGAAATATCTAAAGTTGTAATAGAAGATGAAGTAAGTGACGTTCCTTGTGATAAATGCGGTAGGATGATGGTAATTAAACGTGGTAGATATGGAAAATTCTTGGCTTGTCCTGGATATCCTGATTGTAAAAATGCTAAGCCTATAGTAGAAGAAATTGATGCACCTTGTCCTAAATGTGGAGGGAAAATACTTGCTAAGAAAAGCAAAAAAGGTAAAAAATTCTTCGGATGTTCTAATTATCCGAATTGTGACTTTGTAAGTTGGAATGAACCATTAAAAGATAAATGTCCTGATTGTGGTGAATATATGGTTTTAAAATATAGTAAAACTAAGGGGAATTATGCTCAATGTTCAAATTCTAATTGTAATAAAGTTGTTAATATGAAAACTGCAAAAGATGAAGAATAATTTAAAGAAATTGATTACATGTTAATAAAGTATTAACATTAAATAATTTTTTCGAGAAAATGTCGAAATTACTAAGAAATTTGTTGAAAATAAAAAAATCCTATGATAGTATAAATAAGTAGTAAATATATTTTTGGAAAATTTATATAATTTTAAATTTTCTAAAAATTTAAGGGCTTATTTGTAGGAGGAAGAGTGAATGTCAGCATTATTAAATAAGACTAGGATGTTAAATAAAATATTACAAAAGTCAGGAACTGATCCAGTTGCTTTTGAAGATATATGTGAATTATTAAGTGATGTTTTATCATGTAATGTATATGTTACTAGTAGAAGAGGGAAAGTACTAGGATATACATTTTCTAAGAGTTTTGAATGTGATGTAATGAAGAAACAAGTTGTAGATGAAAAGAGATTTCCAAAGGAATATAATGAAAATTTACTAAATATACATGAAACTGTTGCTAATTTATCTAATGAAGGTTTATGTGTTTTCGAAGATGAAGGAAATTGCATTATGGAAGATAAGATAACTACTATTGTACCTATAATGGGAAATAGAGAAAGATTAGGAACTTTAATTCTTGCAAGATTTGGAGAACATTTTACAGATGAAGATCTAGTTCTTGCAGAGTATAGTGCAACTATAGTTGGACTAGAGATATTAAGATCTAAGCAAGTTGAAATTGAAGAAGAAGCTAGAAAAAAAGCTGTTGTTCAATTAGCTATTGGAACATTATCTTATTCAGAACTTGAAGCAGTTGAACATATATTTGGTGAATTAGAAGGAAATGAAGGTTTATTAGTTGCTTCTAAAATTGCTGATAAAGTTGGAATTACTAGAAGCGTAATTGTTAATGCATTAAGAAAGTTTGAAAGTGCAGGAGTTATAGAATCAAGATCTCTTGGTATGAAGGGAACACATATTAAGATTTTAAATGACAAGTTACTAGATGAATTAAAAAAAATAAATTAACATAAACTAAAAACGTTAAATTACAATTAATTTAACGTTTTTTAATTTTAGGTTAATAATTTAATTTATTAATATTTGTATTAAAAAAATGTTGATACTGTTAAAAGCTTATGATATACTAACAAAGGTAAGAAATACACACATTATCCAATTTGTAGAGACGGTGCCTAAAAGGAAGCTTTATAAGAAGATAATGGAGGAAATAACCAGGAGGTAAGGAAATGTCAGTTATATCAATGAAACAATTATTAGAAGCAGGTGTTCATTTTGGACATCAAACAAGAAGATGGAACCCTAAGATGGCTCCATATATATTCACAGAAAGAAATGGAATATATATAATAGATCTTCAAAAGACTGTTAAAAAAGTAGATGAAGCTTATGAATTCATTAAAGAAGTTGCTGCAGAAGGAAAAGATATCTTATTTGTTGGAACTAAAAAGCAAGCTCAAGAAGCTATAGAAGAAGAAGCAATAAGATCAAACATGCACTTCGTTAACAATAGATGGTTAGGTGGTATGTTAACTAACTTCAAAACTATCAAAACTAGAATTAACAGATTAGAAGCTTTAAAGGCTATGGAAGAAGATGGTACTTTCGAAGTTTTACCTAAGAAAGAAGTTATAAAATTAAAAGGTGAAATGGAAAAGCTAGAAAAGAACTTAGGTGGTATCAAGAACTTAGATGCTACTAACATAGGTGCTATATTCGTAGTAGATCCAAGAAAAGAAAAGAATGCTATCTCAGAAGCTAGAATTTTAGGAATTCCAGTAGTAGGTATTGTAGATACTAACTGTGATCCAGAAGAAGTTGATTACGTAATTCCAGGTAACGATGATGCTATAAGAGCTGTTAAATTAATAACTGCTAAAATGGCTGATGGTATAATGGAAGGAAGACAAGGCGAACAATTAGCTGAGTAATTACATTAAAAGGGTAGGTGAGTTTTCTCATTTACCTTTTAACCTAAATAATAAGGTTTACAATAAGTTAGGAGGAATAACATTATGATAACTGCTCAATCAGTTAAAGAATTAAGAGAAAAAACTGGTGCAGGAATGATGGACTGCAAAAAAGCTTTAACAGCATCTGAAGGAGATATGGAAAAAGCTATTGAAATATTAAGAGAAAAGGGTCTTGCTGCTGCTGCTAAGAAAGCAGGAAGAATTGCTGCTGAAGGTATTGTAAAGACTTACATATCAGAAGATAGTAAATCAGCTGGTATAGTTGAATTAAACTGTGAAACAGATTTCGTTGCAGCTAACGAAGAATTTGTTAACTTTGCTACTAGATTAGCAGAAATGGCATCAGTTACTTCTGCTAAAAGCGTAGAAGAATTTGTTGCTGAAAAGTTTGATGCTGAAAATACAGTATCAGAAGCACTTACAGCTTTAATAGCTAAATTAGGTGAAAATATGACTGTAAGAAGATTCGACAAGTTCAATGTTGCAAATGGTGTTGTTGAAAGTTATATCCACGGTGGTGGAAGAATTGGTGTTGTTGTTGAATTAAACTGCGATGCTGATAATGTTGCTGTATTAAAGGAAGTAGCTAAAGATGTTTGTATGCAAGTTGCAGCTGCTAACCCATCATTCTTAAGCAGAGAAGATGTAGATACAGAAGCTCTAGAAAAAGAAAAAGAAATTTATAGAGTTCAAGCTTTAAATGAAGGAAAACCAGAAAACATTGTAGAAAAAATGGTAATGGGAAGAATTCAAAAGTACTATAAAGAAGTATGTCTTTTAGATCAAGCATGGGTAAAAGATGGCGATAAGAGCATAAGCAAATACCTTCAAGAAAAATCAAAGGAAGTTGGTTCTCCTATAACTATCAATAAGTTTGTAAGATTCGAAAGAGGAGAAGGTATCGAAAAGGCTGAAGATAACTTCGCTGAAGAAGTAGCAAAGATGAGCAAGTAATACAAAGGAGGACACATATTGTGTTCTCTTTTTTTAGGAAACAGCTTAATATGAATGGAGGTACTAAGAATGGAAAAAAGTAAATATAAGAGAGTTATACTTAAAGTTTCTGGTGAAGCTTTAGCAGGATTAAATGGATTCGGTTTTGATTTTGATATAGTAAAAAGAATAACATTAGAAGTAAAAGATTTAGTTGATATGGGAGTAGAAGTAGGTCTAGTTGTTGGTGGCGGAAATATTTGGAGAGGTAGAAGCGGAGAAGGTATGGATAGATCACAAGCAGATCATATGGGTATGCTTGCAACTTGTATAAATGCCTTAGCACTTCAAGATTCTCTTGAGCAACACGGTGTAATGACTAGAGTTCAAACAGCTATAGAAATGAAAGAAATAGCAGAACCATTTATAAGAAGAAGAGCTGTAAGACATTTAGAAAAGGGAAGAGTAGTTATATTTGCAGCTGGAACAGGAAATCCTTATTTCTCAACTGATACCACAGCAGCTTTAAGAGCAGCAGAAATAGAAGCTGATGTTATACTTTTAGCTAAAAAAGTAGATGGAGTTTACGACAAGGATCCACATAAATATGAAGATGCTAAAAAGTATGAAACTCTTACTTATATAGAAGTACTTGAGCAAGGATTACAAGTTATGGATTCTACAGCTACATCTTTATGTATGGATAACAATATTCCAATCTTAGTATTTGGATTAGAGGAGCCAGGAAATATAAAAAGAGCTATTTCTGGTGAAAAAATAGGAACTTTAGTTTCGTCTAAAAAATAGGAGGTTATTATGATTAAAGATATTATAGTAAAAGCAGAAGAAAAAATGAAAAAAACTATTTCTGTACTTAGATCAGATTTATCAACTTTAAGAGCTGGTAGAGCTAACCCAACAATGTTAGATAGAATTAAAATTGATTATTATGGAAGTCCATGTCCATTAAGTCAAGTAGCTAATATTTCAGCTCCAGAACCAAGAGTATTAGTTATATCTCCTTGGGAAAAAAGTTTAATTAAAGAAATAGAAAAGGCTATACTAGTATCAGATTTAGGAATTAACCCATCTAATGATGGAAGTGTAATTAGATTAGTAGTTCCAGAATTAACAGAAGAAACTAGAAAAAATTTAGTTAAAGTTGTTAAAAAGACTGGAGAAGAAGCAAAAGTTGCTTTAAGATCTATTAGAAGAGAAGCTAATGATAAAATTAAAGTATTAAAAAAAGATGGTGACATAACTGAAGATGAACTAAAAAGTTCAGAAGAAAAAGTTCAAAAAATAATAGATGGCTATGTTAAAGAAGTTGATTCTTTAGTTACGGCAAAAGAGAAAGAGATTATGTCAATTTAAAACCTGCCATTAAGCAGGTTTTTTCCATATAAAATGGTGGAGGGAACATAAAATTATGTTAGATGTTTTTAAAACTAATAAAAGAAAAAAACAAAAATTAGAAAAAAGCATAGATAAAGATAATATTCCTAAACATATAGCTATAATTATGGATGGCAATGGTAGATGGGCTAAGCAAAGAAAACTTCCAAGAACTATGGGACATAAAGCAGGAGTAGAAACAATAAGAAGAGTAATAAAAGAATCACATGTTTTAGGGATAAAGTATCTTACTTTATACGCTTTTTCAACTGAAAACTGGAAAAGACCTGATGATGAAGTTTCTGCATTAATGAAATTACTAGTAGACTATTTAAGAAGTGAGCTTGCTGAGTTAAATAAGAATGAAGTAGTTATTAGAGTTTTAGGAGATGTAAAAAAGCTTCCAAAAGATGCCCAAAAAGAAATATTAGAAGCTATTGAAGTTACAAAAAATAATAAAGGTATAGTTTTAAATATTGCCTTTAATTATGGCGGTAGAGACGAAATAATTAGAGCAACTAAGCTAGTAGCAAAAGAAGTTAAAAATGGGAATCTAGATATAGAAGATATTGACGAAAATATATTCGAGAAATATTTATATACAAATGGTACTCCAGATCCAGATTTAATTATTAGACCATCAGGAGAACAAAGAATAAGTAATTTTTTATTATGGCAATGCGCTTATTCAGAGTTTTGGTATTCAAATGTATGTTGGCCTGACTTTAAAGAAGAACACTTGCATGAAGCTATTTACGATTATCAGAATAGAGACAGAAGATATGGTGGAGTATAATATTGAGGTGGAGAAATGAAAATAAATAGTAGATATATAGGAGCAGCAATGATAGCTCCATTTATAGTATTCATTTTACTAGGTGGAGTTTGGCTTAAAGGATTTACAATACTTCTTTCAGTATGTGGATTATATGAGTTTTATAAGGCTTTAAAGGTAAAGGAATTTAATCCTATATCTATAGTGGGATATATAATTTTAGCTGTATTTTACTTAATAGGAAATGATTTTAGTTATTTGATATATATAGTTGTGTTAGCCACTATTATTTTATTAATAATGCCTGTAGTTAACTTAAAATATACTTTTATTGATGCTTCAATAACTTTATTAGGATTCTTATATGTAGGAATACTATTTAGCTTTATTCCTCTTATTAATAGTAAAGTTTATGGAAATTTCTTAGTATGGCTTATATTTATAGGATCTTGGGGAGCAGATACTTTAGCTTATTATTCTGGCAAATATTTAGGTAAGAAAAAATTATGCCCTGAAGTAAGTCCTAAAAAAACTATAGCAGGAGCAATAGGTGGATTCTTAGGAAGTACAATAGGATGTGGTATATTTGGAATTGTGGTAGCTCCTTATTTACCAGAAATTCAAATAATACATTTCTTCTTAATTGGAGCCTTATGTGGAATTATGGGCCAATTTGGAGATTTAGTTGCATCATCAATAAAAAGATATGTAGGAATTAAAGATTATAGTAATTTAATACCAGGTCATGGTGGTATATTAGATAGGTTTGATTCTATATTATTTAATTCAGCAGTAGTGTTTTATTACATAACATTTATTGTAGGAATTTAAAACTTTTAATTTAATAAGGAGCAGATTTATTAGAGCTCCTTATTAAAAAATGTGAAATTTAATATATCAAAGTTATCTTTGAAACTCCTATTGGGAGTTTTTTTTACTTTATAATTAATTTTTATATTAATAGAACTTTAATAATTAATATAAAAGTCATTTAATATAATATTAGTTAATATAATCATAGTATGAAAAAAATAAGGAGTAGTGCTATGAAATTATATAATACATACGGAAAAATAATTAATTTATTTATAGCCTTTATAATTATTTCAATAATAACAATAATAATTAATAATTATTTTAAACCATTTTTTATATTGTTAATTTTAGCATTTATAACTAATCCAATATATAAATTAATATTAAAATTTAATACTCCTAAATCAGTTTCAGCTCTAATAAGTATTATATTAGTTAATTTAATATTATTTATTGTATTATTTTATTTTGGAAATAGATTGCTTGAACTATTTTATAAATTTTATAGAAATAATATGGCAGAACTAGATTCATTTATTAATAGTATTAAGCAAATATTAAATTTAGATATAAATAAAACTTTGCAAAGTGTAGGCAGATTTTTAAATAGTAATATGATAATGAAAAGTGCTATCTTTACAGGGGAAGGGGTAATATCATATTTTTTAGCAAATATAATTAATTTTTTCCTTTTAATTGATAGCGACAAAGTGTATGATATTATAAATAAATTGTTTCCAGAAAATCTTGTGACAAATATCATTAGCAAGGGTAAAAATCTAAAAGATGTACTTAAGATAGAAATAAAACTTATACTTTTAAGTGCTTTATTAATTACAATAGGCTTTAAGATTCTAGGTATATCCAATAGTTTATTTCTTGGAAGTTTATGTGCAATTTTAGATATACTTCCTTTTGTGGGAACAACAATTGTTTTTATACCAATTATAATATACAATATTATAATGAAGAGATACTTATTAGTAATTGGATTAATTTTCTTGTATTTACTAGAAAGATTTACTAGGGAAATTTTAGAAGCTAAATTTTTAAGTAGTAAACTTGAAATTCATCCAATAATTGTAATAATATCTATTTATGTAGGGGTAAATATGTTTGGACTTATTGGTATAATTGCAGGTCCAATTTACAGTATAATAGCAAAAGACTTAATTTATAATGATTAAGTTAATCAGGAGGAAAATATGAAGAACATTTCAATTTTAGGAGCTACTGGCTCAATAGGTACTCAAACATTAGAAGTAATTAGAAATTCTAATAAGGAGATAAATTTGATTGGTGTAAGTGCTAATTCATCTGTTAATAAAATAATAGATATTATAAATGAATTTAGTCCTAAATATGTTGCCATGATGGATGAGAAAAGTGCTAAAGAAGTTAAAGAATATTGTTTATCTAATAATTTAAATATAACAGTGTACTCAGGAATTGAAGGGTTAGAAAAAATAGCTTCTTTAGAAGAAATAGAGATGGTGGTTACCTCTGTTGTTGGAATGATAGGATTAAGACCTACACTTAAAGCTATAGAAGCAAAAAAAGATATAGCTTTGGCTAATAAAGAAACATTAGTTGTTGCTGGTGAATTAGTTATGAAAAAGGCAAAAGAAATGAATGTAGACATATTACCAGTTGATTCAGAACATAGCGCAATATTTCAAGCTTTGAATGGATATACTGAAAATGATGTTAGTAAAATTATTTTAACAGCTTCTGGTGGACCATTTAGAGGTAAGAATATGGACTTTTTAAAGGATGTTTCTGTAGAGGATGCATTAAAGCACCCTAAATGGAATATGGGTCAAAAAATTTCTATAGATTCTGCAACTCTAATGAATAAGGGATTAGAAGTTATAGAAGCACATTTCTTATTTAATTGTCCTTATGAAGATATAGAAGTTGTAGTTCATCCACAAAGCATAATACATTCAATGGTAGAGTACAAAGATGCAAGTGTTATAGCTCAATTAGGATCAACAGATATGAAATTACCAATACAATATGCCATTAATAAAAAAGAAAGAAAAAATTCAGTAGCAAAGAAACTTAATTTTTATGAAATTGGTGCTTTAACCTTTGAAAAACCAGATTTAGATACCTTTAGATGTCTAAAACTTGCTTATAAAGTTGGTATGGAAGGCGGATTAGCTCCATGTATATTAAATGGTGCTAATGAAGAAGCAGTTGCCTTATTATTAGAAAGAAAAATAAAATTCTTAGATATACCTGAAATAATAGAAGAAGCCTTAGAGGAATTTAAAGAAGACAAGAAAAAAGAAATAACAATAGATAATATAATTGATTTAGATAATAGGGTTAGAAGATATATAAGGGCTAGATGGAGTTAGGAGGAAAAGGGATTGAATATAATTTATGCCATATTAGGATTTAGTTTACTTATAATAGTACATGAGCTTGGTCATTTTGTAATGGCAAAAGTAAATGGAATAAAAGTTGAAGAATTTTCAATAGGGATGGGGCCTAAAATATTTTCTACTGAGGGAAAAGAAACAAAATACTCAATTGGTTTGTTTCCTATTGGTGGATATGTTAAAATGATGGGGGAAGAGGAAGCAGTTTATGATGAAAGAAGTTTTTCTTCAAAATCACCTCTTCGAAGAATAAGTGTAATTATAGCAGGAGCATTTATGAATTTTGTATTAGCTATAATTATATTTACAGCGTTTTTAAATAATTTTGGATATAGTCTGCCAAAGGTAGATAACTTAGTAGAAGGTATGCCTGCTATAGAAGCTGGATTACAAGAGGGAGATAAATTTTTAAAGGTTAATGGTAGTAAGGTATTTTCAGCAGATGACTTGACTATTGGAATTAACTTAGCTAAGGATAATCCAATTAATTTCTTAATAGAAAGAAATGGGGAGCAAAAAGAAATTGTTGTTACTCCTAAGTTAGTAGAGGAAAATCAAAGGGAAAGATATATGATTGGATTTAAATTCGAGAGAGTAGAAAATCCAGGGATAGTTGATAGTTTTAAACAAAGTTTTAAAGAAACATTAGCAGTAATAAATCAAACTTATAAAAGTCTTAAAATGATGGTTACTGGAAAGGTTAATTTTAAAACAGATGTTGGTGGTCCTGTTTCTATTATTAGAATGTCTGGAGAAGCCGCAAAAAATGGTATATGGAATCTTATGTACTTTATAGCTTTCATTAGTATAAATTTAGCAGTATTTAATATGTTACCATTCCCAGCTTTAGATGGAGGTTGGACAGTATTATTACTTATAGAGTTAATTACTAGAAGAAAAGTTCCAGATAAAGTTGTGGGAGTTATGAATTATGTTGGAATTATGCTTTTATTTGGACTTATGATTGCAGTAACTATAAAGGATGTATTATTCCCAATACAACTGTAGGAGAGGAAATAAAATGGAAAGAAGAAAAACAAGAAAAGTTAAAGTTGGAACTTGTTATGTAGGTGGAGACGCGCCGGTATCAATCCAATCAATGACAAATACAGATACTAGAGATGTAGAAGCTACATTAGCACAAATTAATACACTATATGAAGCTGGATGCGAAATAATAAGATGTGCAGTTCCAGATAAAATAGCTGCAGAAGCTTTAAAGGGAATTTGTGAAAAGTCACCTATTCCAGTAGTGGCAGATATACATTTTGATTATAAACTTGCTTTAGCAGCCATTGAAAATGGTGTTTCAGCACTAAGAATTAATCCAGGGAATATTGGTAATGTAGAAAAGGTTAAAATAGTTGTTGAAGCAGCTAAAGCTAAAAATATTCCTATGAGAATTGGTGTTAATTCAGGCTCTCTTGAAAAGGAAATACTAGAAAGAGACGGAAAACCAACAGCTAAAGGATTAGTTGAATCAGCTTTAAAGCATGTTAGAATATTAGAGGAATTAGATTTTCATGATATAGTTGTATCTATTAAGTCTTCAGATGTTACTATGATGATAGATGCATATAGATTAATGAGTGAAAGCTGTGATTATCCATTACACTTAGGAGTAACAGAATCAGGAACTCCATTTAGAGGAACTATTAAATCAAGCATTGGACTTGGAACACTTTTAGCTGAAGGTATAGGTGATACTGTTAGAGTTTCTTTAACTAGTGATCCAATAGAAGAAATAAAAGTTGCAAAAGAAATACTGAAGGCATTAAAACTTAGAAAAAGCGGCTTACAATTTGTATCTTGCCCTACTTGTGGGAGAACACAAATAAACTTAATAAAAATAGCACAAGAAGTGGAAAGTAGATTAGAAAGTATCAATAAAAATATTAAAGTTGCAGTTATGGGATGTGCAGTAAATGGACCAGGAGAAGCAAGAGAAGCTGATATTGGAATTGCTGGAGGAAATGGCGAAGGCTTAATATTTAAAAAAGGCTTAATAGTAAGAAAAGTTAAAGAAGAAAATTTAGTTGAAGAGTTAATGAAAGAAATAGAAAATATGTAGTGGAATTAATTGACAATGAATAATGAATAATTAAGGTGATATAATACTTAATAGTCATTTTACATTGTCAATTTCTTATTATGTCTCTTTAAGAGGGGGTGCATCATTGAGTGAAAATGCTTTAAAGCTTATAAAAAAGGAAATTAATAAAGAAGATACTTTAGAGGATAAAGAAATTAAAATTATTAAATTTCAATTCTTTAAGAAAAGTAATATTCTTAAAGTTGTTTTAAGGGGTAAAGATGGATTAAATAATGAAGAAGAAGATAAAGTAAAGAAAGCAATTAAGAAAGCCTTAAATATAGATGTTAATATTGAGGTGCTTTTCTATAGAGATATTTCTTCTTTAAGTATAGAAGAAGTTGTTGAAAAACATTGGTTAGAAGTGATAGGAAATATTTTAAAAACAGTTCCTTTATCAAAGGCAGTTTTGACTAAGGGAGTAAAAAACATAGAAGGAAACTCTATTACAATAACTAGTGGGTATGAAAAGATTAATGAGCATTTAAATACAAAAGGGATACCAAAGCAAATTGCTCTTAATATAGAAAGTGTTTTTGGATTAAAGACAAAAGTTAAATTAGACTATGATAGCAGTTTAGAACTTAAAAATAATTATGAAGAAAAAATAGAACAAGAAAGAGAAGTGCTAAAAGAAATATTTAGTGGAAGAACAATTTCTAAGGAAAATACTAATAAAAATGATAAAGCTGATGATAATAAAGGACAAAAACCTAAAAAACCGTATGAAAAACGTGAATTTAAAAGAGAAGCAAAAAGTGAAAATAGTATTTTAGGAAGATCAATAAGTCAAGAAGCTATATCAATTAAGGAAATTGATGAAACTTCAGGTATCGTTGCAGTAATTGGTGAAGTATTTAAAACTGATATAATAGAGACTAAGACAGGTAAAACTATTCTTACTTTCTTTATTACAGATTACACTAGTTCCATTACAGTAAAGTGCTTCTTAAAACCACAGGAAACAGAAGAGGTATTAGATGCTGTAAAAAAAGGATTGTATTGTAAAGTAAGAGGGGAAGCAGTATATGATACTTATGCTAGAGAAGTAGTTATAATGGGTAGAGATATACTAAGAATGAGTAAAATAGAAAGAATGGATGGAGCAGAAGAAAAAAGAATTGAACTTCATTGCCATACTACAATGAGTGCTATGGATGGTGTTGCATCTGCTACTAAATTAATTGAAAGAGCTGCTAAATGGGGGCATAAAGCCATTGCTATTACAGACCATGGTGTAGTTCAGGCCTTTCCAGATGCTCAAATAGCTGCAAAGAAAAACAAAATAAAGGTTTTATATGGAGTTGAAGGATACTTAGTTAATGATGGTATTCCTATAGCTATTAACGATAAAGGTGAAGATTTTAATGATACATTTATAGTATTTGATATAGAAACTACTGGATTTTCACCACATAATGATAAGATTATAGAAATTGGAGCTGTAAAAATTAAAAACAGAGAAATTATAGATACTTTTAGTGAATTTGTTTATCCAAAGTGCAGAATACCTTACAAAATAACAGAATTAACAAGTATAACTGATGAAATGGTAAAGGATGCAGATCCAATTGAAGTAGTGTTACCTAAATTTATGAAGTTTATTGATGGATGTGCAGTAGTTGCACATAATGCAGCTTTTGATACTGGTTTTATAAAGAAAAATTGCAATGATTTAGGATTAGAATTTACATCAACAATTGTAGATACTGTGCCTTTAGCAAGATTTTTATATCCAGATTTAAAAAGAGTAAAATTAAATTTAGTTGCTAAACATTTAGGAGTATCTCTTGAAAATCACCATAGAGCTGTTGATGATGCTAAAGCTACAGCGGAGATTTTTTTAATATCTATTAAGAAAATGATTGAAGAATTAAATATAAATAGTATAAAAGAGTTAAATAATGAATTCCTTCAAAAAATGGATATTAAAAAGGAAAAGACCTTCCATATAATTATTTTTGCAAAAACTCAAGAAGGAATGAAAAATTTATATAAATTAATTTCTGAAGCTCATTTAGATAATTTTCATAAAAATCCTAGAACAAGAAAAAGTAGGCTTATGGAAATGAGAGAAGGACTTATTATAGGATCAGCTTGTGAAGCTGGTGAAGTTTATAGAGCTGTACTAGATGGTAAATCTGATGAAGAAATTAAGGAAATAATGAGTTTTTATGATTATTTAGAAATTCAGCCTATTGCAAACAATAGTTATTTAATAGATAAGGGAAATGTTAAAGATGAAAATGAACTTAGATCCTTAAATGAAAAGATATATAAATTGGGAAAAGAATTAAATAAAATTGTAGTAGCAACAGGTGATGTTCATTTCCTAGACCCTCAAGACGAGGTTTTTAGAAGAATAATAATGGCAGGACAAGGATTTTCAGATTCAGATAATCAGCCACCTCTTTATTTAAAAACTACAGAAGAAATGCTTAAGGAATTTTCATATTTAGGGCAAAATATAGCAAAAGAAGTTGTTGTAACTAATCCTTCCATTTTAGCGGATTCTATTGAGGTATTAAAACCAATACCAGATGAAACTTATCCACCTAAAATTGAAGGGGCAGATGATGAAATTAGAGAAATGACTATGAAGAAAGTTCATTCAATATATGGAGATCCATTACCTGAAATAGTACAAAAAAGATTAGATAAAGAATTAAATTCTATTATTAATAATGGATATGCGGTGCTATATTTGATTGCTCAAAAATTGGTTGCTAAATCACTAGCAGATGGATATTTAGTTGGTTCAAGAGGATCAGTTGGATCTTCCTTCGTTGCAACTATGTCAAATATAACTGAAGTTAATGGGCTTCCACCACACTATGTCTGTCCTAAATGCAAGAATTCAGAATTCTTCTTAGATGGTTCTGTTAGTTCAGGAGCAGATTTAGAGGATAAGAACTGCCCAAAATGTGGAACTGAATATATTAAAGATGGTCATGATATTCCCTTTGAAACTTTCTTAGGTTTTGAAGGTGATAAGGAACCAGATATCGACCTTAATTTCTCTGGAGATAACCAAGGTGAAATACATAAATATACAGAAGTTTTATTCGGTAAGGGATATGTATTTAAAGCTGGAACTATAGGTACTATAGCAGAAAAGACAGCTTATGGATATGTAAGGAAGTACTTAGATGAAAGAGGATTAAGAGCTACAAGTGCTGAAATAGAAAGATTGACTATTGGATGTACAGGTATTAAAAGAACTACTGGTCAGCATCCAGGTGGAATTATGGTAGTTCCTAGTGATAACGAGATTTTTAATTTTACACCTATTCAAAGGCCAGCAGATGATCCAACTTCAGATGTAACTACTACGCACTTTGATTATCATTCAATATCTGGTAGATTACTTAAGCTTGATATACTAGGTCACGACGATCCTACTATGATTAGGATGCTTCAAGATTTAACTGGTGTAGATCCTAAAACTATACCTTTAAATGATAAAAAAGTTATTTCTTTATTTACTTCTCCAGATGCTCTAGGAGTAACTAAAGAAGAACTTGGATGCGAAGTTGGTAGTTATGGACTTCCAGAGTTTGGAACAAAGTTTGTTAGAGGAATGCTAGTAGATACACAACCAAAAAGCTTTGCGGATTTAGTAAGAATTTCTGGACTTTCACATGGTACAGATGTGTGGCTTAATAATGCCCAATATTTTATAAAAGAGGGATATACAACATTAAAAGACTGTATTTCTACAAGAGATGATATTATGGTTTATTTAATGTATGCAGGAGTACCTCCTAAGATGGCTTTTACAATAATGGAAAGTGTAAGAAAAGGTAAAGGGCTAACAGAAGATTTTGAAAAAACCATGAAAGAAAACAATGTTCCCGATTGGTATATTGAGTCCTGTAAAAGAATAAAATATATGTTCCCTAAAGGCCATGCAGTTGCCTATGTAATGATGGCGGTAAGAATAGCTTATTTCAAAGTTTATTATCCAGAAGCTTATTATGCAACATATTTTACTGTAAGAGCTGATGATTTTGATGCAGATTTAATATGTAAGGGGGCTGGTGCTATAAAAGCAAAACTAGATGAACTTTATGAACTAGGTAATAAAGTTACTGCAAAGGATAAAGGTCTAATTACAGTATTAGAACTTTCTTATGAACTTTATGCAAGAGGTCTTAAATTTAAAAAAGTTGATTTATATATTTCTGAAGCTACAAAATTTACTATAGAAGAAGATGGAATAAGACCACCTATTAGTGCTCTTCAAGGTGTAGGAGAAAATGCAGCAAAGAGTATAGTTGAAGCAAGAAAAAATGGTGAGTTTATATCTAAAGAAGATTTAAGGCTTAGATCTAAAGTTTCAAAGACAGTTATAGAAACCTTAAGTAATCATGGATGTCTTGAAGGAATGTCAGAAACAAACCAATTATCTTTATTCTAAATTGGTATAATAATTATATATAAGGGCAGTAATAAGTATAATGGGATTAATAAATTGCTTACTACCCCTTGTATTTATTAGGAAATTGTGTTAGAATATAAAGGAAGTAATTTACTAATAGCTGAGAATTAGGAGTGGGAGTGAAAATGCCCGCTCTTTCTATTTAATTGCAACTACCATTTAGTTGCTTTTTTTATAGATTGAGTGAACTAGTAATACTTTATTAAAATTGAATATAAAGGAGGTTAATATGAAAGTTGATGCATTATTAGAGAAAATTTATCAATTAGTAAGACCTGTTGCAGAAGAATTAAATTATGAAATTTATCACATTGAGTATGTAAAAGAAAATGGAGAATATTATTTAAGGATATATATTGATAAAGATGGTGGCATAACTTTAACTGACTGTGAAAAGTTATCAAGAAGAGTAAGTGAAATTATGGATGTAGAGGATCCAATTCCAGTTGCATATTATTTAGAAGTATCGTCACCAGGTTTAAATAGAGGATTATTTACTGATGAGCATTATAAAAAGCAAATAGGCAAAGAAGTTCTTATTAGATTCACAAAATCTTTTGAGGGTAGAAAAAATGCAAAAGGTATATTAAAGGAAGTAACAGAAGATTCAGTTGTTGTTGAATATGAAGCTGAAAAATTACTTACAATTCCTAAAGATAAAATAAAATCAGCAAATTTAGAAGGGGAAATATAATAAGGAGGAAATTAAAATGAACCAAGAGTTTATAGTTGCTCTTAAAGAAATTGTAAAAGATAAGGGGATTAGCGAAGATTTAATTTTTACTACTATAGAGGATGCATTGGTGGCAGCATATAAGAAGAACTATGCAAGTCCAACAACTTCTGCACAAAATGTGAAAGTAAGTATAAATAGAGAAACAGGAGAAATACATGTATATGCTCAAAAAGTAGTAGTTGAGGATGTATATGATTATGTAACTGAAATAAGTTTAGAAGAAGCTAAGGAAATAAGCCCAAGATATGATCTTGATGATATAGTGGATTTAGAAGTTACTCCTAAAAACTTTGGTAGAGTGGCAGCACAACTAGCAAAGGGAGTAGTTACACAAAGAATAAGAGAAGCAGAAAGAAATATAGTATATTCTGAATACAAGGAATTAGAATATGACATTATAACAGGAACAGTGCTTAGAAAAGATAAAGGAAATGTTTTTGTAAATCTTGGTAGAATAGAAACATCTATTGGACCAAATGAACAAATTCCAAGAGAAGAATATAAATTTAATGAAAAAGTAAAACTATATGTTGTAGAAGTTAAGAATGGATCTAAAGGAGCTCAAATATTAGTTTCTAGAACTCATCCTGGATTAGTAAAAAGATTATTTGAATTAGAAGTTCCTGAAATATATGAAGGAATAGTTGAAATTAAGAGCATTTCAAGAGAAGCTGGTTCAAGAAGTAAAATAGCAGTTTACTCAAATGATGAGAATGTTGATCCAATGGGTGCTTGTGTAGGACCTAAAGGAATTAGAGTACAAAATATCGTAAATGAACTTAAAGGTGAAAAAATCGATATAATAAAATGGAGCAAAAATCCTGAAGAATTTATAGCTGCGGCTCTAAGTCCTGCAAAAGTTTTAGAAGTTGTAGTTTCTGAAGAAAATAAATCAGCTAAAGTTGTTGTAGATGACAATCAATTATCTCTTGCTATAGGTAAGGAAGGTCAAAACGTAAGACTTGCAGCAAAATTAACTAACTGGAAGATAGATATAAAAAGCAAATCACAAGCAGAAGCTTTGAAAAAAGAAGAATTAGATGATTTAAATGAAGAAATTGAAATCTTAGAATAAGGGAGGATTTTTTATGAAAGTAAAGAAAGTTCCTTTAAGAATGTGTACAGGATGTATGGAGATGAAGCCTAAAAAAGAACTTATAAGAATCGTTAAAAGTCCAGAAGGCGAAGTTTCTGTTGATTTAACTGGGAAAAAGTCTGGAAGAGGAGCTTATATATGCAAGGATATAGAATGCTTAGAAAAGGCATTTAAAGCTAAAAGACTTTCAAGAAACCTAGACATAGCTATAGATAACGAAATATACGATAGATTAAGGAAAGAAATAAATGAATAAATTTTTTAATTTTCTTGGTTTAGCAAAAAGATCAGGAAATGTAATTGAAGGCTATAGTAAATGTGATGAAGAGAGAAACAGAAAAAATATTTTCTTATTTATTATATCTAATGATGCTTCAAATAGTACAAAAAAGAAATTTAAGAATCATTGTTTAACAAAGAATATAGTGTTTATAGAAGATTTTTCGAAAGAAGAATTAGGATCTTCAATTGGAAGAGAAGAAGTGAAAATATTAGCTATAACAGATAAAAATATGGCTAATAAACTTTACAGCCTTTATGAAGATCAAAGTACCAAAATTTAACCGGGGGTGATTTTATTGTCAAAAATCAGAGTATATGAATTGGCAAAAGAACTTAACATAAGCTCAAAAGAGCTTATAGAATTATTAATGAATGAATTTAGCGTTGATGTAAAAAATCATATGAGCGTAATAGAAGATGAAGATGCAGAATTAATTAAAGAATTACTTGGAGAAACAGATAAATCTACTGAAAAGACTATCGTAGATGAATATGAAGAAATATTAGCTGAAGAAGTTAATAATCAAGCTAAAAAAAGAAAAAAGAAGAAAAATGATGACACTGTAGATGCTGTAGGAGAAGGCGGCTCAGGAGTAGTTGAAATTGGTGAAACTATAACTGTAAAAGAGTTAGCTGAAAAAATTGGAAGACCTACTGCAGATGTTATCAAAACACTTATTTTTACAGGAGTAATGGCTGGAATAAATCAAGAGATAGATTTTGCAACAGCTGAAAAAGTATGTGAAAAATATGAGTGCTTAGTAGTTAAAAAAGAAGAAAAAGAAGAATTAGAAATAGTAGAAGATGAAGAAATAGTAGAAGAAAATCTTGTTAAGAGACCTCCTATAGTAACAGTTATGGGCCACGTTGACCATGGTAAAACATCACTTTTAGATTCTATTAGAAAAGCAAATGTTACAGCACATGAAGCTGGTGGAATAACTCAGCATATAGGTGCTTATACTGTTAATTTAAATGGAGAAAAATTAACATTCTTAGATACTCCTGGACATGAAGCTTTCACAGCAATGAGAGCAAGAGGAGCTCAAGTTACAGATGTAGTTATATTAGTTGTTGCAGCAGATGACGGAATAATGCCACAAACTAAAGAAGCTATAAGCCACTGTAAGGCAGCTGAAGTTCCTATGATAGTTGCAATTAATAAAATTGATAGACCAGGAGCTAATATTGATAGAGTTAAACAAGAATTAACTGAATATGGATTAGTATCTGAAGACTGGGGTGGAGATACCATTTGTGTTCCTGTATCAGCTAAAACAGGAGAAAATATAGAACAATTATTAGAAATGGTTCTATTAACAGCTGAAATGGCAGAACTTAAAGCTGATCCTAAGAGAAAAGCAAAGGGAACAGTAATAGAAGCTAAACTTGATAAAGGAAGAGGCCCAGTTGCAACTTTACTTATTCAAAATGGTACATTAAATGTTGGAGATTCAATATTAGTAGGTTCTACTTATGGTAGAATAAGAGCTATGTTTGATGACAAAGGTAAGACAATTAAGAGTGCTGGTCCTTCAATACCAGTAGAAATTTTAGGACTTTCAGAAGTACCATCAGCTGGAGATAGATTTGCTGTGGTTAAGGATGAAAAGACAGCTAGAAATATGGCTGAAATAAGAAAACAAAAACTTAAAGATGAAAGCTTCCACTCAGCAAATAGAGTTTCACTTGAAGATTTATACAGCCAAATTCAAGAAGGAACTGTTAAGGAACTTGGAATAATTGTAAAAGCAGATGTACAGGGTTCTGTTCAAGCTATAAAGCAATCTTTAGAAAAATTATCTACTGATGATGTAAAAGTTAGAGTTATTCATGGTGGAGTTGGTGCAATTACTGAAACTGATGTTACGCTTGCTGCAGCATCAAATGCATTATTAATTGGATTTAATGTAAGACCTGACTCAAATGCTTCTATAATTGCTGATAAGGAAGGCGTATCAATTAAAACTTATAGAATTATATATGATGCAATTGAAGATGTTAAATCAGCAATGATTGGAATGCTTGATCCAGAATATAAAGAAGTTATTAATGGTAAAGCTGAAGTTAGAATGGTTTACAAAATTTCTAGTGTTGGAACAATTGCAGGATGTTATGTTTTAGATGGTAAAATTATAAGAAATTCTGAAGTTAGAGTTATTAGAGATGGTATAGTAATATTTGAATCAACATTAGCATCATTAAAGAGATTTAAAGATGATGCAAAAGAAGTCAATGCAGGATATGAATGTGGTTTAAGTGTAGAAAGATTTAATGATTTAAAAGAAGGCGATATAATAGAATCATTTACTATGCAAGCAACTGAAAGAAAGCAGCTTTAATTAAAGAGGTGATTTTAAATGGCTAATTACAGAGGCGGAAGAATTAACGAAGAGGTTAAAAGAGAAATAAGTATAATTATTAGAGATGAAATAAAGGATCCAAGAATGACTGCGATGGTGTCTATTACATCAGTTAAAGTTAGTAAGGATTTAAGATATGCAAAGGTATTTGTAAGTATATTCGGTAAAAATGAAGAAGAAAAAAATGAAACCTTTGCTGCATTAAAGAGTGCAAGTGGATATGTTAGAAGAGAAGTAGGTCAAAGAATGAATTTAAGAAATACTCCTCAAATCCTATTTGAATTAGATGATTCTATAAGTTACAGTATGAGAATAGAAGAACTTATAGATAAAACTAAGGACAAATAATGAATACATTATCTGATATTTGTAAAATAATATCAAATAGTAATAAAGTAGGCATTACCTATCATGTATCACCAGATGGTGATGCAGTAGGTAGTGCACTTGCACTATTAAATGGATTAAAATATCTAAATAAAAATGCTTATTTAATTTCAAAGGACATTATTTCAGATAATTTACAGTTCTTAAAATCTTCTAAGGAAGGCAATGGCTTAATTACAGTACCAACTGAAGATACTGATACAGTAGTTGTCGTAGATTGTGGTAATTATGAACGTATATCTGCCGAACTTCAAAATTTTGATAAGACTATAATAAATATAGATCACCATTTATCAAACGATGAATATGGTGATTATAACTATGTTGATACAAATGCAGCAGCTACTGCTGAAATTATTTTTGAATTATTAGAAATATTAGGACTAAACTTTAAATCTAAAAACCAAGAAATAAAGGAAATAGGAACTTGTCTTTATACTTCACTGGTGACAGATACTGGTGGATTTAGACATTCAAATGTAACTTCTAGAACTCATAGAATTGCAGCAGTATTAAAAGATGCTGATGTAAACAATACTTATATATATCAAAGTCTTTTTGATAATAACAGTTTTGAAAAGATAAGATTAATAGGAAAATCTATAAATAATATGGAACTTTTATTTGATAGAAAGGTTTCTTTAATTAAGATACCATTGTCCTATGGAGAAGAGCTAGGTATAGAAATTGGTGATACATCAGATATAATCTCCTTTGGTTTACAAATTAAAGGTGTAGAAGTTGCAGTTTTAGTTAAGGAAATTGAAGGCGGAGCTAAAGCAAGTCTAAGATCTAAAAATAATTTCGATGTTAGAAAAATTGCAGAAAAATTTGGCGGCGGTGGTCATGCTAAAGCTTCTGGTATTAGATTAAATGGAGTTACTTTAGATGAAGCCAAGGATAAAATTTTAGAGGAAATCGAGAAAGAGTTGCTATAATGGATGGAGTAATTAATATATTTAAAAATACTGGTATGACATCCTTTGATGTAGTTAGAATAGTAAAAAAAGCTTCAAATACTAAGAAGGTTGGACATACAGGTACCCTAGACCCAGAAGCTTCTGGAGTTCTTCCAGTATGTATTGGAAAGGGAACAAAAATTATAGACTATATTATGAATTCAGATAAAGTTTATGAAGTTGAATTTAAACTTGGAATTAAAACTACAACATACGATTTAGAAGGCGATATTATTGAAGAAATAGATCCATCTAATTTAACTAATAAAAATATACTAAGTGCTATTAATTCTTTTATAGGGGAATATAATCAAGTTCCTCCTATGTATTCAGCTTTAAAGAAAAATGGAGTGAGACTATACGAACTTGCAAGAAAAGGAATTGAAGTTGAAAGAGAAGGAAGACCTGTAAAAATAATTAATATAGAGAATATTAAAATAAATAATCCATATATAACTATGACGGTAACTTGTTCAAAAGGAACGTATATTAGAAGTCTTTGTTATGATATAGGCAATTATTTAGAAGTTGGAGCTGCTATGACTAAACTTAAAAGAACTCAAACTTCTAAATTTACTGAAGAAGAAGCAATTAATATTAAAGATATTAATTCAGAAAATATTAATGATTATGTTATTAGTATAGAAGATGCGTTAGATGCTTATGATAAATTGGTTGTTATAAATAAGTATTCAAGACTTTTGATTAACGGAGTTAGAGTCTTTGATAGAAGATTTACAAAAGAAGATTTTAAGTTAGAAAAACTATATAGAGTCTATGATGAAGATGGAGTGTTTATAGGACTTGGAAGTGGTAATCATCAAGGCTTTAAGATAGAAAAATTGTTAATTAATTAGGGGAGCTGGATATGATAGTAATAGATGATATTATTATGGATAATAAGAAAAGTGACAACTATGTTGCATTAGGTAGCTTTGATGGCCTTCATTATGGACACTTATCCCTTGTAAGAAAAACAGTTGAATTAGCTAGGGAGAAGAATGGAAAGAGTATGGTTTTCACTTATAAAAATCATCCTAAAACAATAATTAAGCCTGACAGTGTACCTAAGATAATTATGGATTTAGATACAAAACTTGAATATTTAGAAGAAGAAAATGTTGACATAGTAATACTAAGAAGTTTTACAAAAGAGTTTATGTCTATGGAAGCAGAAGATTTTATTAAACTCCTTTGTGAAGATTATAATGTAAAAGGAATAGTTGTAGGATTTAATTTTAGATTTGGGCATAAAAATCTTGGAGATATAAACTTATTAAAAAATCTTCAAAATAAATATGGATATGAACTATTTATTATGGAGCCATATACATATAAGGGCAATGCAATAAGCAGTACTAGAATAAGGGAATGTATATTAGAAGGCGAAGTAAAAGAAGCTACTAATATGCTGTCAAAACCATATTTAATTAAAGGTAAGGTCATTCATGGAAAGCAGCTTGGAAGAACAATAGGAGTGCCTACTGCCAACTTAGAATTTAATGATAAAATGGTTATTCCAGGCAAAGGTGTATACTATACTAATGTTAAGTATAATGGTAGAGTCTTTAAAGGTATTACTTCTGTAGGGAATAATCCAACTGTAAATGGGAAAGAATTGACTATAGAAACCTTTATATTAGATTTCGATGAAATGATTTATGGCGAAGAACTTAAAGTATATTTTATTGAAAAGATTAGAGGAGAAATAAAGTTCGATTCATTAGATGAACTTGTTGCACAAATAAAAAGAGATGAAGATTTTGCAAGAGCTAAAGAGATAATAATTTAATTATTATAAATTTATAATTTACAATAATAATATGATTTGTTATAATATCAAGGAAGAACCTAAACCTAAGATTTGAGGGTGCTATCTCTTTTCATGGATTTAGGGGATAATTATACGGAGGTGCGATTATGGACGCAATAAAGAAGCAAGAAATTATTAAAGAACATGGAAGACACGAAGGAGATACTGGATCACCAGAAGTGCAAATAGCTTTATTAACAGAAAGAATTAATTCTTTAACTGGACACTTAAAGACTCACAAGAAAGACCACCACTCAAGAAGAGGTCTTTTAATGATGGTTGGTAGAAGAAGAGGTCTTCTTAACTACTTAGCTGATCAAGATATCGAAAGATACAGAGCTATAATCAAAAAATTAGGCTTAAGAAGATAGTCTTTAGAGCGGTTTTTAAGCCGCTCTATTATTTTAACATTTTTAAATGATAAGTGATGAACCTTGAAGGGAGGTTACAAAATGAACAATGTAATGAAAACAAATATAGCTGGTAGAGAGCTTAAATTAGAATTTGGTAAAATCGGAATGTTATCAAATATAGCAGCTTTTATTAGCTATGGAGACACAGTTATTTTAACTAACGTGAATGCTTCAGAAAAACCAAGAGAAGGAATAGACTTTTTCCCATTAAGTGTAGAATATGAGGAAAGATTATATTCAGTTGGTAAAATCCCAGGTGGATTTATAAAAAGAGAAGGAAGACCTTCAGAAAATGCTATATTATTTGGGAGGGCAGTAGATAGACCTTTAAGACCTTTATTCCCAAAAGGATATAGAAATGATGTGCAAGTAGTTTGTACAGTAGTATCAGTTGAAAAGGATAATTTACCAGAAATTCTAGCAATTAATGCAGCGTCATTATCTTTATGTTTATCAAGCATACCTTTTACAACACCTGTTGCAGCAGTACATGTAGGACTAATCGATGGAAAATTCATTTTAAATCCAACATCTAAAGAAAGAGAAGAAAGTATTCTTCAATTAACTGTTTGTGCAACAAGCGAAAGAGTTATGATGATTGAAGCTGGTGGTAATGAAATACCAGAAGATGTAATGCTTAATGCTATTAAGTTTGGATTTGATAGCTGTCAAGATATAATTAAATTCCAAGAAGAAGCAATGGCTAAGTTTGGTAAAGAAAAAATAACACCAGAATTGTATAAGCCTAATAAAGAGTTAGAAGAAGAAATTAAAGAATTCGCTAGCGCTATGATAAAAGAGGCAATGTGGATTACTGATAAGGACGAAAGAAATGCTGCTATGGATGCAGTAAATGAAAAAGTTTATGCAGAATTCGAGGAAAAGTATCCTGATAATCTAGGTGATGTTAAAGAAATAATATATGGATTGCAAAAAGAAGTTGTAAGAGATATGTTATTGAATCATCATAGAAGACCAGATGAAAGAGCATTCGATGAAGTTAGACCTATATCATGTGAAGTTGGAATTTTACCAAGAACTCATGGAACAGGATTATTTACTAGAGGATTAACTCAAGTTATGACTGTAGCTACTTTAGGTGCTGTTGGTGATATTCAAATTATAGATGGTATTGGAGAAGCAGAGTCAAAGAGATATATGCATCACTACAATTTCCCAGGATACTCAGTTGGTGAAGTTAAACCTTTAAGAGGGCCAGGAAGAAGAGAAATAGGTCATGGTGCTTTAGCTGAAAGGGCATTAGAACCACTAATACCTTCAGAAGAGGAATTCCCATATACAATAAGATTAGTTTCAGAAGTATTAAGCTCTAATGGATCAACATCTCAAGCATCTGTATGTGGAAGTACTTTAGCATTATTAGATGCAGGTGTACCATTAAAGAGACCAGCAGCAGGAATAGCAATGGGACTTATAACATCAGAAGATTTATCAAGAGAAGAAGTATTAACAGATATTCAAGGTATTGAAGATTTCTTTGCTGATATGGACTTTAAAGTAGCTGGAACTGTAGAAGGTATTACATCAATTCAAGTAGATACTAAAATTAAAGGATTAAGCTTTAAAGTAATAGAAGACGCTATAACTGGTGCAAGAAAAGCTAGATTAGAAATCTTAGATAAAATTAATGCTTGTATTCCAGAAGCAAGAAAAGAAGTTTCTGAGTATGCACCTAAGACATCAATAATAAATGTAGATACAGAAAAGATAAGAGACATAATTGGTGCTGGTGGTAAGGTTATTAATAAGATAATAGAAGAAACTGGAGTTAAAATAGACATAAAAGAAGATGGAACAGTATTCGTATCTTCACCAGAACATGAAGGAGTTAAAAAAGCAATAGCAATTATTGAAGGATTAACTAAAGAAGTTAAGGCTGGAGAAGTTTACTTAGGAAAGGTTACTAAAATAGCTGCCTTTGGAGCATTTGTAGAAATTCTTCCAAATAAAGAAGGATTATGCCATATATCTAAGCTAGATAAAGCAAGAGTTAATAAAGTAGAAGATGTTGTTTCAGTTGGTGACGAAATATTAGTTAAGGTAACTGAAATAGATAATCAAGGAAGAATTAACCTTTCAAGAAAAGATGCTTTAGTAGATAGTTCAGAAGAAGAAAAAACAGAATAATAATGTTAGTAAAGGGCAATTTATTGCCTTTTTTTCTTTATATGATAAAATTTTAAATATAACTACATAACTATTTATTAAATTAGAATAATACTAATATAATAACTTTAAAAATAGAAGGAGAGCATATGTATAATATTTATAAATTAACAAATGGACTGAGAGTAGTGACCGAATATATAGATCATGTTAATTCAATAAGCGTTGGTGTTATGGTACAAAATGGTTCTAGAAATGAAGATTTATCAGTTAATGGAATTTCCCATTTTATAGAGCATATGTTTTTTAAAGGAACAGAAAAGAGAAGTTCAAAGGAAATAGTTCAGGAAATAGAAAATGTAGGTGGTCAAATTAATGCTTATACTAGCAAGGAAGCTACTTGCTATTATATAAAAGCTTTAAATACCCACTTAAATTTGTCTGTAGAAATTTTAGCTGATATGCTTATAAATTCTAAGTTCGATGATGAAGAAATAGCAAAGGAACAAGGAGTTGTAATTGAAGAAATCAATATGAGCGAAGATTCTCCAGAAGATGTATTAGATAATAATCAAGCTGAAGCTATATTTGGAAATAACTCATTATCCTATCCTATATTAGGAACCATAGAAAATATTAAGTCATTTAACAGCAAAAAGATAAAGAATTTTGTGAAATCTCATTATACGCCATATAACTCAGTAATTTCAGTATGTGGGAAATTTGATGAAAAGGAATTAATAAAAATATTAGAAGATAACTTTGGAGAGTGGGATGGAGATAAGGATTATATTCCAACTTATGAAACGCCAATCTTATTAAATGATAGTAAATATACTAATAAACAAATTGAACAACTTCATATTAACTTATCTTTAAAGGGATTACCTTACGCACATGAAAAAGCTTATTCTTTAGTATTACTTAATAATGTTTTTGGTGGTGGAGCATCATCAATTTTATTTCAAAAAGTAAGGGAAGAATTGGGTCTTTGTTATAGTGTATATTCATATGGACATCCATACTTGGGAATTGGAATAAATAATATTTATACTGGAGTAAGTAAACAATCAGCGGAAAAGGCTTTAGATGTTATAAATAAGGAACTTAAAAAGTTTGCTAAAGAAGGTATTTCTAATGATTTAATAGAAATAAATAAAGAGAAAATTAAAGCAAATTATATATTAGGTCTTGAAAGCACCTCATCAAGAATGTTTTCTAATGCTAAAAATATGTTATTACAGAATAAAATTAAAACTCAAGAAGAAGTTATAAAAAGAATTAACAATATAAATAATGATGACATAAATTATGTATTAGATACATGCTTTAAACCAGGCATAATAAGTTCAGCTTATGTAGGTCAAGATATAGAATATGAAAAATTAAATGAAATATTAGAGCCTAATATAAAAGCCTATGATAATTCTATAAATGAAGCAACTGTAAGACTTTAATTTATATGTAATAATTAATAAATTTCTATCATAAGATTTACATAAGATGATATGGAGGTGATCTTATGTTTAAAGATGATAGAAAAAAGGATAGTTTTTATGAAGAAGAAGTTAAACGAGAATCAAGATATAGGCTTTTAAGTGATTTAGAAAGATATGAAATATTTAATACAGAAGAAGCAGAAAAATATGATACTCAACAAGCATTAGATTTTATTATTGATGAAAATGGGAATTTACAATTTATAGTGGCTGCTGTTGCTGGAAGTAAATTCGGTTTTTTTGGTAGCAGGGAATATGTTGAAATTCCATGGAACTATATTACAAAGATTGGGACTAACGTAATTGTAGTTTCAGCTGATAAGAACAAAATTAAAAGAGCAAGAGCATAAACTTAGGGAGGTTATTGCTTGAGAATAATTATACAAAAGTTTGGAGGAACTTCGGTTTCTACAGAAGAGAGAAGAAGTAAAGTAGCTTCAAAAGTAAATGATGCATTAGAAAAAGGCTTTTCCCCTGTTGTTGTAGTATCAGCTATGGGAAGAAAGGGAGAACCTTATGCAACTGATACTTTACTATCTTTAGTAGATAATAATTTTAAAAGAAATAACCTACAGGCTGTTGATATGCTTATGTGTTGTGGAGAATTAATAAGTTCAGTTATAACGTGTAATACATTAATAAATGCTGGCATAGATGCAATTCCACTTACTGGTGGGCAGGCAGGTATCATAACTAATGAAAAGTTTTCAGAAGCAGAATTAATTTGTACAGATGTAAAATATATTTTAAAAATAATAGAATTAGGTAAGGTTCCAGTAGTAACTGGATTTCAAGGAATAACAGAAGAGGGGCATTTTACCACTTTAGGCAGAGGTGGTAGTGATACATCTGCATGTATATTAGGAGAGGCTTTAAAAGCAGAAAAAATAGAAATATATACAGATGTAGATGGTATTATGACTGCTGATCCAAGAATAGTAAAAGATGCAACTTTAATATCTTCTATAAGCTACAATGAAATTTTTCAACTAGCAGATCAAGGAGCAAAGGTTATACATCCTAAAGCGGTTGATTGTGCTAGAAAAGCTAATATACCTATATTAATAAAAAATACTATGAATAACTGTAATGGGACTTTAATTAATAGCAATGGAAATAATAACAATAAAATAATATCTGGTATAACTCATTTAAATAATAGAACTCAAGTTACCGTTAGACTAAAGGATAATAGAAATAATGAAAAATATAGATATTTATTAGATATATTAGCAAAGGAAAAAATAAGTTTAGATTTAATAAATATATTTCCTACTGAACAAATATTTACTATTGATTCCAATAGAAAAGAAAAACTTCAGCAGGTATTAAATAAAGTAAATATACTATGTAGTTTTACTGATAACTGTAGTACTATTGCGATGGTTGGAACTGGAATGAGAGGAGTTCCTGGAATAATGGCTAAAATAATGAATACCTTAACTGAAAATTCCATAGAAATTCTTCAAACAGCAGATTCTAACATGACAATATGGTGCTTAATAAAATCAGATTATGTTGATAGTGCATTAAATTTACTTCATAAAGCCTTTAACCTAAGTGAATAAAATAAAATCCTCTTGTACAAAATATTAATGTATAGGAGGATTTTATTATGTATGAATATAAAGAACTTAATAATAATATAGAAAAAGAAGAGGAAAAGCTTAAAGAGGCAAAGGAAAAAAGAGAGGAAATTATAGAATTTGGTACTTCTAATGGAACAGCTCAAGATGAAAGCATTCAAATTTTGCCAATCATAGGACAAATTGAAGGACATCAAGTTTTACCTGCTCAAACTAAATCTACTAAATATGAACATGTAATACCACAATTAATAGCAATGGAAAGAAATGATAAGGTAAAGGGAGTTTTAATAATTTTAAATACCGTAGGTGGAGATGTTGAAGCAGGACTTGCAATTTCCGAAATGATAAATTCTTTATCTAAACCTACAGTTTCTATTGTTATTGGTGGAGGACATTCAATAGGAGTGCCGCTTGCAACCTCCTCTAGCTATTCATTTATTACACCATCAGCTACAATGATAGTTCATCCTATTAGAATGAATGGGTTTGTAATAGGAGTTGCTCAAACCTTCAATTATTTTCAAAAGATGCAAGAAAGAATTGATAATTTTATAGTTAGAACTTCAAAAATAAATAAAGCTGATTTAAAAGAGATGATGTTAAGATCTGATGAGTTACTTAATGATATGGGAACTATATTAATAGGGAAGCAAGCTGTAGAATGTGGACTCATTGATGAAGAAGGTGGAATAAAGGATGCTTTATGTAAATTAAAAGAATTAATAAAGGAAAAAGAAAATAGTAAGGAATTATAAAAATATTATTATAAATATATTAAGCAATTTAAATGACAGAAATTTTATTTAAATTGCTTTTTTTTTATTAATGTTTATAATAATATTATGTAAAGAATTAACTTACAAAAAGTGGGATAATGCGAGGTGATTCTGTGTCTAGAAGTAAGGTGAAAAAGAGTAGCAGTAAAAAGAACACAAGTAAAAAAAGTAATACAAAAGAAAATGGAGATATTAAAGGTGTAATATATATAGCTTTAGGTATTTTATTATCTATAGCCATATATACCACTTGGGCAGGAGCTTTATCTACATTATCTAGAGAAGTAATTTATAAGATGATAGGAGTTAGTGCTTTTATTCTTCCAATGTATTTAATATATTTTGGCTATTGCACCATAGTTTCAAATGGAAATATAAAAATAACCAGGAGAGTTTTTGGACTTACATTAATTATATTTTCAATTACATTAGGTTGTGCTACAGCTAGTATAAATATATTAGAAGAAAAAAAAGGCTTTTATGATACTTGGAAATTAATATTGGAAACCCAAAGTATTCATGGGGGGCTTTTAGGGCACACAATAACTTATCCTTTAGGGATGTTGATTGGTTTTATAGGGTCTTATATTTTATATTTAGCAATTATATCAATTGGTATTATACTTATGTCTGATATTACATTATACGATATAGCTTTAATATTTAAGAGTAAATTTAGTAAAGAAGAAAAAGTTAAAGCTAAAAAATCAAAAGAAAATAATATTAAGGAAAAGGTACCTTTAATTGAAGTTGTACCTAAAGAAGAAGAAAAAGAAAGAGAAGAATTTATAAAGGGTATAAACAATAAAATAAAAATCTTAGATTTTATGAAAAATTCTTCTTTAGAAGATAGTATGCTAGAAGCTTCTATTGATGAAAATAATTTAAAAGAAGATAATCCCTTTAATATAGAAGTATTTAATGAAGAAAAACAAGAAAATAGCAGAGAACCTGTATATGAAGAGAAAAATAAGAAAAAAGAAAAATTAGATAATTCTGTAAAGGATGTAGTAAGTAAAGAAATAGAAGAAAGCTTAACTACAGAAAAAAAAGAAGAGAAGATTTATATTCATCCTTCAATAGAATTATTAAATATTAATAGTAAAACAAAATTAAAAAGTGAAGATAAAAAAGAGCTAATAGAGAATGCAGGTAAATTAAAAGAAATATTAAATGATTTTGGAGTAGAGGCTAATGTTGTTCAAGTAACTAAAGGACCATCTGTTACAAGATTTGAAATACAGCCTAGTCCTGGGGTTAAAGTTTCTAAAATCGTTAATTTACAAGATGATATTGCTTTAGGATTAGCGGCAAGTGGTGTAAGAATGGAAGCTCCTATTCCAGGTAAAGCTGCAATAGGGATTGAAGTTCCAAATAATAAGCAAACAGCAGTTTTTTTAAGAGAAGTATTAGATTCAGAGGAATTTAAAACTAGTAAAAAGAAGCTAGCTTTTGCCTTAGGAAAAGATATATCAGGAAAATGTGTTGTGGGAGATTTAGCAACTATGCCGCATACATTAATTGCAGGGGCTACTGGTTCTGGTAAATCAGTATGTATAAATACATTAATAGTAAGCTTGTTATATAAATATAGTCCTAAAGAAGTAAAATTATTAATGGTGGATCCTAAAGTTGTAGAACTTAGTGTCTATAATGGAATTCCTCACCTTTTAATACCAGTTGTAACAGATCCTAAGAAGGCAGCAGCTGCATTAAATTGGGCAGTTAATGAAATGAATAAGAGATATAAGCTTTTTGCAGAAGCATCTGTAAGAAATATAGAAAGCTATAATTCATTATTTGATAAAGGATTAATAGAAGAAAAATTACCATATACAGTAATTATTGTAGATGAGCTTGCAGATTTAATGATGGCATGCCCAAATGATGTAGAAGATTATATATGTAGGTTAGCACAAATGGCAAGAGCAGCAGGTATGCATTTAATAATAGCAACTCAAAGACCATCTGTAGATGTTATTACAGGAGTAATAAAAGCAAATATTCCATCAAGAATTTCTTTTGCTGTTTCCTCAGGTATAGATTCAAGAACAATACTAGATCAAACAGGTGCTGAAAAGTTACTTGGAAAAGGAGATATGCTTTATTATCCAATAGGAGAAAATAAACCTATAAGAGTTCAGGGTGCCTTTATATCTGAAGAAGAGGTAGAAAAGGTAGTAAATTTCATTAAGAATGAAGAAGAAGAAATCCAATATGAAGAATCAATTATAGAACATATTGAAAGTGAAAGTAAAGATGGAGGAAAGCTTTCAGAAGATAGTGATAGCGATGAACTTATAAATGAAGCAATTAAAATAGTTGTAGAATATAATCAAGCATCAACATCATTTCTTCAAAGAAAGCTTAGAATTGGATTTAATAGGGCTTCTAGAATAATGGATGAACTTGAAGAAAGAGGAATAATATCGGAAAAGGATGGAAGTAGACCAAGGCAAATATTAGTAACTAAAGAAGAATTAAATATTGAAGAGTAAAAAAACTTGTAAATATTATTTATCTACATTAAAATAATATTTAGGAAAAAATGAGTATATTTTAGAACTTAGGAGGAAAGACTTTGGAAAAATATAAAGTAGGTATGGTAAGCTTAGGCTGTGATAAGAATAGAGTAGATTCTGAACTTATTTTAGGAACCATAAATAAATTTTATGAAATAACAAATGACCCTAAAGAGGCTGAAATAATAATTGTAAATACATGTGGTTTTATAGAAAGCGCAAAACAAGAGTCAATTGATACTATACTTGAAATGGCTGAATATAAGCATAAATATAAATGTAAGATGTTAATTGCAACAGGATGTTTAACCCAAAGATATGGTGAGGAATTATTAGAACTAATGCCTGAAATAGATATACTTATGGGAGTTAATGATTATATGAAAATCCATAAGTTAATCCTAGATTTTATAAAGGGTGAAAGAAAAATATTTGCTGCAAATTATAGTGATGACAATATTAACGAAGGAGTAAGAGTACTTACTACTGATAAACATACAGCATATGTTAGAATAGCAGAAGGTTGTGACAATTATTGCACTTATTGTATAATTCCTAAAATAAGAGGTAAATTTAGAAGTAGATCTAAAGAATCTATATTAGAAGAAGTAAATACTCTTGCTAAGAATGGCGTTAAGGAAATTATTTTAATAGCTCAAGACTTAACTTATTATGGAGTAGATTTATATAAAGAAAATAAGCTGCATGAATTAATAAATAGTATTTCACAGGTTAATGGAATAGAGTGGATTAGACTTCTTTACTGCTATCCTGAAGAAATTACTGATGAGCTAATAAAAGAAATGGCTAATAATAAAAAGGTTGTTAAATATTTAGATTTACCAATTCAACATATTAGTAATAATATTCTAAAGAAGATGGCAAGAAGAACAAATAAAGAAACTATAATTGCTAAAATAGAAAAGTTAAGAAGAGAAGTGCCAGGAATAGCATTAAGAACTTCTTTAATAGTTGGTTTTCCAGGTGAAACTGAAGAAGATTTTAATGAGCTATGTGAATTTTTAGAAGAACACAAGTTAGAAAATGTTGGGGTATTTAAATACTCTAAGGAAGAAGGTACTCCTGCTGCAAATATGTTAGATCAAATTGATGAAGATACAAAAGAACGTAGACAAGATAAGCTTATGAGAGTTCAGAAAAAAGTAGTAGAGAATTTAAACAAATTGAAAATATCAAAAGTTTATGATACTATAATAGAAAGAGAAAAAGGTAAGTTTTTCATTGGAAGAAGTTCAGAAATGGCACCTGAAATTGATGGAACCATATTAATAAAAAGTAAAGATAAATTAAAAAAAGGCGATATGGTAAAAGTAATAATTACAGAAGCTTTAGAGTATGATTTAGTAGGAGAGATATATGATGAATTTAGCAAATAAGCTAACTATGTTAAGAATATTTTTAGTTCCTTTATTTTTAATTTTTATTGCAGTTAAAAATATTCCCTATGGAACTTTTATAGCAACCTTTATATTCATAATTGCTTCATTAACTGACCAATTAGATGGATATATTGCTAGAAGCAGAAATCAAGTAACAAACTTTGGAAAGTTTATGGATCCTCTTGCAGATAAGCTTTTAGTTACAGCTGCACTAATATCATTAGTAGAGCTTCAAGTTGTGCCAGCATGGGCAACTGTAGTAATAATAGCTAGAGAATTTGCAGTATCAGGTCTTAGAACCATAGCTGCATCAGAAGGAAAAGTTATAGCTGCAAGTATGTGGGGAAAAGTTAAGACAGTAACGCAAATTGCTGCAATAATAGCCTTATTAATACAAATTAATATAGGAGCATCAAAACATTTAATCTCTTTAGTAGAAAGTAGTACAATAATTAAGGATATATTCAATTATGGTCCTAAATTATTATTGCTTTTAGCTGTAATAATGACATTAATATCAGGTTATGATTATTTCAAAAAGAATTTAAATATAATAAATTCTAATAAATAGTTTAAATTGCTAAAAATAGGATATAATTTATAAGAGTTCCTGCTCACAGAGTTGGAACTCTTACTACTAAAAAATAAATAAATTACAAACTATATTGACTATAGTCAATATATGTTTTATAATTTATATACAGAACAAGTGTTCTTATAGAGAGGAAGGTGCTATATGGGAAATATAGATATGGATAAGCTAAAAGCTATAGAAAATGCAATGAGTCAAATTGAAAAGCAATTTGGTAAGGGATCAGTTATGAAACTAGGAGAAGATAGTTCTTTAAATATTGAAGCTATTTCAACTGGATGCCTTGATTTAGACATAGCTTTAGGAGTAGGGGGAGTCCCTAAAGGAAGAATTGTAGAAATATACGGACCTGAAAGTTCAGGTAAAACAACAGTTGCATTGCACATTGCAGCTGAAGCTCAAAAAAGAGGCGGAGCAGTTGCCTTTATAGATGCTGAACATGCTTTAGATCCAAGTTATGCTAGAAATTTAGGCGTTGATACAGAAAATCTTATAGTTTCACAACCAGATACAGGAGAACAAGGTCTTGAAATTGCAGAAGCTTTAGTTCGTTCAGGAGCCATAGACGTTATAGTAGTTGACTCTGTTGCAGCATTAGTTCCAAGAGCTGAAATAGATGGTGAAATGGGAGATTCTCACGTTGGTCTTCAAGCAAGACTTATGTCACAAGCTTTAAGAAAATTAACAGGTACTATCCAAAAGACTGGATGTGTAGCTATATTTATTAACCAATTAAGAGAAAAAGTTGGAGTTATGTTTGGTAATCCAGAAACAACAACTGGAGGTAGAGCATTAAAATTCTATGCTTCTGTAAGACTTGATGTAAGAAGAATAGATTCTATTAAGCAAGGAGAAAGCATAGTAGGTAACAGAACAAGAGTTAAGGTAATGAAGAATAAAGTTGCTCCACCATTTAAACAAGCTGAATTTGATATTATGTATAATGAAGGAATATCAAGAACAGGTAATATAGTTGATGTTGGTGTAAAAGAAGGAATAGTGCAAAAAAGTGGAGCTTGGTTCTCTTATGGAGATATAAGGTTAGGACAAGGAAGAGAAAATGCTAAGCAATATTTAAAGGATAATCCAGAGACTGCACTTGATATAGAAAATCAAATCAGAAGTAAATATGAATTACCTATAATGCAAGAAACTACTGTTAAAGCAAAGAAAGATAAAGAAAAAGATAAAGAGTAATAAATATAGTTAATTTTGAATATAATTATATAAATATGATAATAATATAATCGATAGTATAATTTATTATGCTATCGATTTTTTAATTATTTATTGTAATAATTAAAAAATTAATATTAATATCTGTTATTTAAGCATTAACTGTTATATTGTATTATATAAGTAACTTGACATAATTTTAATTTTAATATAAAATAATAACAAATACTGGTTTTATCATATTTCATATATCAGTTAGATTAAGTATGATACCTCTACATTTTCATTTAAGCATAATTGTTTATATGAATGGAGGAGGTGTTTTTATGGAGAAGATTCTTATAGGTATAATAATTTATATTGTAATATTAATTGTATCAGGTTTATTACTATATAAAGCTATACAAAGTGCTTCTAAAAAGAAAATAGAAGGCTTGGAAAGAGAAGCTGAAATCCTTTTAGAAAATGCTAAAAGAGAAGCAGAAGCGACTAAGAAAGAGTCAATATTAGAGGCTAAAGAAGAAGTTCATAAACTTAGAAACGATTTAGACAGAGATTCAAGAGAAAGAAGAAATGAAATTCAGAGACTTGAAAGAAGAATAATTCAAAGAGAAGAAGCTTTGGATAAAAAATCAGATCTTTTAGAAAAGAAAGATGAAGCTCTAAATAAAAAGTTACAAGAAATCGATGAAATGGAAGCAAATGTACAGGAACTACATTCTAAGAGGAGAGAGGAACTTGAAAGAGTTGCATCTTTATCTACTGATGAAGCTAGAGAAATCCTATTAGAAGAAGTTAGAAGAGAGATAACTCATGAAACTGCTATTATGATCAAAGATATAGAATCTAGAGCTAAAGAAGAAGCAGAGAAAAAAGCTAGAGAAATTATAACAACTGCAATTCAAAGATGCGCAGCTGATCATGTATCAGAATCAACAGTACATGTTGTAGCCCTTCCAAATGATGAAATGAAGGGTAGAATTATAGGTAGAGAAGGTAGAAATATCAGAACTCTTGAAACATTAACAGGAGTTGATTTAATTATAGATGATACTCCAGAAGCTGTTATTTTATCAAGTTTTGATCCTATAAGGAGAGAAATAGCTAAAATAGCATTAGAAAAGTTAATTGTGGATGGTAGAATTCATCCAGCTAGAATCGAGGAAATGGTAGAAAGAGCTACTAAAGATGTGGAAAATGATATAAAAGAAGAAGGAGAACAAGCAACTCTAGAAACTGGAGTTCATGGTGTTCATCCTGAAATCATAAAACTACTTGGTAGGCTAAAGTATAGAACTAGTTATGGACAAAATGTGTTAAAGCATTCCATTGAAGTTTCATATTTAGCAGGTGTTATGGCAGCAGAATTAGGTTTAGATGTAAGTTTAGCTAAGAGGGCAGGATTATTACACGATATCGGTAAAGTAGCAACTAAAGAAGAAGAAGGTCGTCATGCAGTTATAGGTGGTGACTTAGCTAAGAAATATGGAGAATCACCAGTAGTGGCAAATGCCATCGCAGCTCATCACGGAGATGTGGAAATGTTAACTTTAGAAGCTGTTTTAGTTCAAGCAGCTGATGCAATATCAGCAGCTAGACCAGGGGCTAGAAGAGAAACATTAGAGGCATATATTAAGAGGTTAGAAAAACTCGAAGAAATTGCGAATTCTTATGAAGGTGTAGAAAAATCATATGCAATTCAAGCTGGTAGAGAGATTAGAATTATGGTTAAACCAGAACATTTAGATGATGCTGGATCTGTAGAATTAGCTAGAAGTTTAGCTAAAAATATAGAAGAACAATTAGAATATCCAGGTCAAATTAAAATTAACGTTATTAGAGAAACAAGAGCAGTAGATTATGCTAAGTAATATAAAGTACATTTTGTGTTAAACAAAATGTACTTTATTTTTATTTAAAAAAATTTTTCATAATAAAGAAGGATTTTAAAAGAATATATAGAATATATAAATAGCAAGAGTAATTTCTTGTAAAATTGTAAACGATTTTTATCTAGGAGGTAAATATAAGTGGAAGTATTAAAAGTTTCAACAAAATCAAATCCTAATTCAGTGGCAGGTGCTTTAGCTGCCATTATTAAAGAAAAAAATATAGTAGAAATCCAAGCAGTAGGAGCAGGTGCTATAAATCAAGCAGTAAAAGCAATTGCTATAGCAAGAGGCTTCGTTGCCCCTAGCGGAAAAGATATTGTTTGTGTTCCAGCATTCACTGATATAGAAATTGATGGTGAAGAAAGAACAGCAATAAAACTAATCGTGCAACCAAGATAGTATTTTGTAAGGAATTATAAAAAAGTAAATTAATTTAGGGGAAAAAGAAAAGGACTACAAATAAGTAGTTCTTTTTCATTATATATAGAAATTAGTGATTATAAGCCTTGAATTTTTTTAAAATTACATATATAATGAAATAGTTAAATAGATAACTATTTTAAAAAATTAGTAAAGAGGTGTGTATAATGGTATCTAAAGAAGTTGTAGTAAACAACGGAACTGGTTTACATGCGAGACCAGCAACTTTATTAGTTAAGAAAGCTTCATCTTTCAAATCAGATGTAAGCATAGAATTTAATGGAAAGAAAGCAAATGTTAAAAGCTTAATCGGAGTTCTTTCTTTAGGAGTAACTAAAGGAGCAGCTATAACAGTTTTAGCTAGTGGTGATGATGAAGCTCTAGCAGTTGAAGAAATAGCTAACTTAATAGCAAATTTAGAAGATTAATAAAAAAAGTGCCCTAGGGCACTTTTTTATTTCTTTGTTATAAAATTTATTCGATAAAATTAATTTTAGAGCATTATAGTATTTATGTAGTTAGCTATTAATATCAAAAGGATTACATTTAAATAATAATATTATTAAATCTATAGCAGCAGCAAAAACAATAATATAAATTAATCTTTGTAAAATTACAGAACCTGCAACTAGTATAGCAACAAGATTTACACTAAAAATACCAATAAGCCCCCAATTAATTGCCCCAATTAAAACTAAAATAAAAGATATCTTGTCTAATAAGTGTATTTTACACATTAACTATTCCCCCTATATATAATATACAATATAATATATTGTAATAAGAAAAAAATATAACCTAAAATTATTATAAAAAGCTGAAAATAAAAAAGAATTATGCTATAATACGAATGATGAAGTAAAAAGTGAAATATTTATTCGGAGGTTTTCAAAGGATGAGAGATTTATATAATTCACCATTAAACTCAAGATATGCATCAAAAGAAATGAGTTACATATTTTCTGATGATATGAAATTTTCAACGTGGAGAAAGCTATGGGTAGCTTTAGCTGAAGGAGAAAGAGAATTAGGTTTAAATATAAGTGAGGAGCAAATAAATGAATTAAAAGCAAACATATATAATATAAATTATGATGATGCTATTAAAAGGGAAAAAGAAGTTAGACATGATGTAATGAGTCATGTATATGCTTATGGACTTCAATGCCCTAAAGCTAAGGGAATAATACATTTAGGGGCAACAAGCTGCTATGTAGGTGATAATACTGATATTATAATTATGAGAGACGGACTATTATTAATTAAAAAGAAAATAGTAACTGTTCTAAATCATTTATCAAATTTTGCTATTAAGTATAAAGATATGCCTACCTTAGGATTTACTCATTTTCAGCCAGCACAATTAACAACTGTAGGTAAAAGGGCAACTCTTTGGATGCAAGATTTATTACTAGATATAGAAAACATAGACTTTTTATTATCAACATTAAAATTAAGAGGAGTTAAAGGAACTACAGGAACTCAAGCTAGTTTTATGACTTTATTCGATAACGATGAAGAAAAAGTAAAGGCTTTAGATAAAATCGTAGCTAAGAAAATGGGGTTTGAAAGTAGTTATGGTGTGACAGGTCAAACTTATCCAAGAAAATTAGATTCAATAGTTTTAAATAGATTATCAGAAGTTGCACAAAGTGCATATAAATTTAGTAATGATTTAAGATTACTACAAAGTATGAAGGAAATTGAAGAACCTTTTGAGAAAAATCAAATAGGATCATCAGCAATGGCATATAAGAGAAATCCTATGAGAAGTGAAAGAATGAGTTCATTAGCAAGATATGTTATAGTAAACTCTTTAAATCCTGCAATTACTGCAGCCACTCAATGGTTTGAAAGAACATTAGATGATTCAGCAAACAAAAGAATTTCAGTAGCAGAAGCCTTTTTAGCATTAGATGGAGTACTTAATTTATATATAAATATAGCAGAAAACATGGTTGTTTATGAAAAAGTTATAAAAGCTCATGTAAATAACGAACTTCCATTTATGGCTACAGAAAATATTATGATGGAAACTGTAAAAAGAGGTGGAGATAGACAAGAACTTCATGAAAAGATAAGAGTTCATTCAATGGCGGCTGCTGAAAGAGTAAAAGGAGAAGGATTAAATAACGATCTTATTGAAAGAATAATTAAGGATGATAGCTTTAAATTAACTAGAGAAGAAATAATAGATATTATAGATCCTAGTAAATTTGTTGGTAGAGCACCTAGTCAAGTTGTTGAATTTATAGATAACTATATAAAGCCAGTTATAGAAGAGAATAAAGAAGCATTAGATATAAAAAGTGAAATAAATGTTTAAAATATAAAATAAAAAATATAATGTTAGCTTAACTTTAAATCCTAGAGTTAATTACTAACATTATATTTTTTTATTTTTGAATAAAATAAAAAAACTTGTAAATAATTAATAGATAAGATGAGATGTGGAGGAAAGTTATGGATACTAATAACAGCAATTATATTAGTAAATGTATTAGTTGTCATGGAACTGGGAGAGTAAAATGTGATTGTGGTGAAGAAAATTATCCAAATGAAAAGTGCTTAACTTGTGGGGGAAAGGGAGATTTTGAGTGTCCCTTTTGTGAAGGTGAAGGAAAGATATAATACTATTAATGATTAGTTGCAATAAAGAGGCTGCTTTTGCAGCCTCTTTATAATTATTATTTTATTTATAGTAGGAAAGATAATTATACTTATAGATATTTAGGTTGTAGATAAGTAAAGTAATATAAATATCTATCATCTTTTTTATAGCAAAAAGAATATAAATTAATAATATAATAGTATATTAATAATTAAGGAGTTTTCATGATTAGAAATATTGAGAAATCTTCAAAAGAAATAGTATTAAGTAAAGTTGGAAATATAATTAGTGATTGTGATGAAGATATAATTTACTTAATAGGAAGAAAAGCTAATGAAGGAAAAAATACTTTATATTATGAAATGGAGATAGTTATATCAGAAGGATCAAATGGAAAATTAACATATATGGATTTAAAAGATATTAAGGGATATAATCCTAGAATTATATTGGGGAAATTCAGCTCAAATGACAAAGATGATATTTTATTTATAGTAGAAGAAGAACTAGAATTGAAAGGAATTAAATCTATAATATATAGATTTAATAATGGAAAAATAGAACCAATCTTTGATTCAAATAAATATTTATTAAATAATAGATATAAGGTTATATATAATGATAATTATAAAGTTAACTTAATTGATAGTAATAAAAATGTAAATTATATTATTGATATAGAAAATAAAGATTATATGTATTTAAATGAAAAATATAAATCTGATGGAAGGTTAATAAATAAATGTCAGGGGCAGGTTCTTTCTCCTTATGAAATTTTGCAAGTTAGAAGTAATGATAGAGAAAAATTTGATTTATTGTTAAAACAGAAAATCATAGGGGAAGATATAAATGATATTATAGGTGTAATAGTTAGTATATTAAGATTTGAAGACGATAATTTTATGGAATTAAATAGGGAGGTCTCAATAAAAAGTAGCAAAAAGATAACAAATCCTACAAGAGAAGAGTTTATAGATAAAAAATATGACTTTTCAAATGTAGATTTTATTGAAGCAGAATATAATGCTAATTTAAGAATTGAAAGAGCAATAGAAAAAGAATTTCTATTAAATCCTAATTTTGATAAATTAAATTATCTATATAATAGAATAAAACTTAACAATTCAGATAAATATCAAATAATAGCATATTTAGAAGGCCCAAAATTTTGTACTTCAAGAGGAGGTACTATTGTAATACTAGAAGAAAAAAACAATGATTATATAGTAACTTCTAAGATTAAAGATGTTATTCCACCAATAATAGTATCTGATGATATAAATAGTGGATATCATAATTTAATAGTAAGATTGATTAAAAAAGATAAACTAGATTTTAGAGTATTAAAATATAATGGTAATTCATATCCTATGAATCCAGTAGATGAAGAAAAGTTACAAAGTGGTGTTAAAGTAGTTGGAGTTGCTGTTATATCAGATGATTTATTTTATAAAAGAGGAATAGAATATTAGAAAATAGAAAAGGAGCTGATTGGATTTCAGCTCCTTTTTAACTTTACATTAAATATAATAGATTATTTAATAGCAAATAATCTTTCAGCAGATAAATCACCGCAATGTGGACAAGTAGTATCCAATGGGCCATCACCTGCACACTCTTCACAATATACATCATAACATTGAGTACATTTGTAAACAACGTCGCCTTTTGTAGTATTACCACAATTAGGACATTTGCTTTCATCGTAAATCATGTAATTTCATCCTCCGTTTATTATTTTAATTCAATAGCATCTTCTAAATCTACTTTAAAAGCTTCACCTTCATTCATTAGAATATGACCTGATGAATAAGGGCTACCATCTAGAGTTATTATTACATTTTCAACATCAAAATAGTCACCGAAAGTATTAGTTATTGCAGTAAGAGTACTAGATTCAGCACCACCACCTAAGTTTTGTGCACTTACAAAATTAGAAGAGAAATCTAAAGTAATAGTAGATTTATCTTTATCTAAATTTGAAGAATTTAAAGTTATTTCACTAGAAATTGAAGGTGATATATCGGTACCTGGTGACTTTTTTAATTCATCAACTAAAAGCTCTGAGGCATTATTACCATTAATATTTATAGTTGTATTTATGTATACAATTTTATCAGATACTGCATCATAGTAATATATTTTAACATCTTCTTTTTTTTCAGTATCTTTGTTATCAACTGTTTCATTATCTTTTTCATCATTAGTATTAGTTTCTTTTTGAGAGCTTGTACTATTATTTGTTGTAGTAGAATTATTAACTTTATTATCTTCATTTTGTCCAGCCTCAGTTGATTTTGAACAAGATATTAAAGAAAATGGTATAAGTAGTGATAATGATATTGCTAATAAACTTTTTTTCATATAAACTCCTCCTTTTAAGCAAATTAAATTAATGTATTCTTAATAAAAGCATTATAACATAATAAGGAAATTATTACAATTTACATTAATGTAAGGAATTTTAAATATGTTTTCAGTAATGTTTGAAAAATGCATGTAAATATCATATAATATAAAACATCGGCTTACACATGATTTATTAAAGTCTAAATACCATAAAAAAGGAGAAATAAGTAATGCAAAAAACAATAGAAATAGGGAACGAAAGATGTTCAGAAATAATAAGTATTATTAAAGAGGTATGTATAAACAATTTAAATGAAGAATACTTGTTTCTTGCAGAAAACTTATGTGAAGAAATATTTAAGTTAGACAACTCTAAATTAAATAAGGGTAAGGCCAATTCTTGGGCCTGCGGAATTGTTCACTCAATTGGTATAATAAATGGGTTATTTACAAATAAATCTAATATAGATATTAAGGCTTCAGATTTCTACAAATTATTTGATGTAAGTAGTAGTACAGGCCTTTCTAAATCTAAAGAAGTAAGAAGTATGATAAATATAGATGAGGAAAAATGGTTAATATCTTCAAAAGAAGATAATGAAATGGAAAGTAAAAAGTGTGAGAGTGTTTCCAATTCAGAAGCTACATCTGTTGGTATAGAAAATAAAGAACAGATACAAGATGAAGTTGTTATAAAAGAAGACAAGAATTTAATTGAAGCTAATAGAATTGCAAATGATGCATGGAATCAAAAAAACTTTAATAAAAAGGTTAAGTTAGCAAAGGAAGCATTAAATATAAGTAATAAATGTGCAGAAGCTTATATAATTTTATCTTATGATAATTCTATAAGTAAAGAAGAGCAAAAAAACTTATCTAATAAAGCCGTAGAAATAGCTAAAGAAGTTATAGGTGAAGAAAATATTGATAAATTAATAGGTAAATATTTAGACTTAGAAATGGCTAAACCATATTATAGTGCAAAATATAGACTAGGTAATTTATTATGGAGTATTAATGAAAGAAATGAAGCCATACAAGAATTCACTGACTTATTAAGATTATGTCCTGAAGATAGACTATTAATAAGAGGAGTATTACTTTCTTGGCTAATTGCTGAAGGAAAAGATGAAGAAACTCAAAAAGTATTATCAATGTTTAAAGATGATTATCTTTCAGCTACTAAATTTTCAAAAGCCCTTTACTTATTTAAATTAGGTAAATTAGAAGAGGCGGAAAGAGCCTTAAGAATTGCAAATGCATCAAATCCGTTTGTAGTTAATTATCTAACTAAGCAAAAAAGACTTCCTAAGGTTCAACCTGAATTGAAAAGCTTAGGATCAGAAGAAGATGCAATCTATTATGTGAAAAATGCAGAAGTTGCATGGGATGCAGTAAATGGAGCTAGAAATTGGGTAAAGGAAATTAAAAATAGACTTTAAAAGCTGTATTTGAAGTAAACCTTAGGTGCTGTATCACAATTTAAATTAATAAAGTAAATTACTTAGATAATTTATTTAATAATTTTACATTTTTTATAATTTATTTTCTTGTGACAAAGCACCTTTTAGGCATATAGTTATTTTAAATTATTATTATATATATTAACTAAGTTTAAGAGAAGTTTGCTATGTCCTTCTATTGTATAAATAGAAGGAGGCATATTTTCTTTATTTAGCAAATAGTCTATATTTTTAATTTTGTTTTTAAAAAATAAAAGATAAAGATTTTTATAGTAATTATGAGTAAGTCCCTTAATAATTTTATTAGATAGTTCTTCATTAGGAATGAAAGAGCTATCTAATATTTTTTTATATATTAGATAGTAAAGTAAGGAAATAGAGGTCTTTTCAACTTGTCTATAATCATATTTTTTTATGTCATCAAAATCCTCCTCTAACCTATTAAAAAAATCAAGGGTTGAAGGATGTAAAGTAAAAATATCTTTATTTAAGTAGCTAATTAATAAGTTTGTATAAAAGGAAATATTATTTAGAAAGTTCCACAAATCATTTACATCAAAAGGAGATATAGATATATCCTTTGAAACTTCCATATGCATATCAGTTAGTATTCCTTTTGTTGCATAAGAAATATTTCCATTTCCACAAATAGAATAATTTCTAATTATATCAAAAGCTATTCTCTTATCCTCTTTTAATCCAATGGCATATTTACCATCACTATTAAAGAAATTAACGGTAGAAAGTGAAAAATGAATTAAAGAAACTAAAGCTAAATAAGAATAAGATATATTACTAACTCCTATAGAAAATAATATAACAAATATAAGAAAATCAAAAATTGGACCTAGCCAAAAGTATATTCTTAACTTCTTTAATAAAAGACTATATTCAAATTTTGAAGATAAATTAATTGAATTAAAATGTAATCTACTAGTAATAAAATCATTATTAAGAAAAGCAATCTTAAATCTGTAATTTGAATTTTCTTTATATATATTAAAAGGAATAATATAAAAACTAGTAGTTTTAAATTTTAGTATTAAAGAAGCTATATAATGAATAAGTTCATGGATAAATAAAAGGGAATATTCAATAATAAAAATTTTTAAACCTATAATTAAATAACTCATAAGCATCTTTCCTATATATTAATCTTATTAATTAATATACTTATTTTATTATAAAAAGTGATTGTTTTTGCAAAGATATTATCTTAATAAAATGGCTTTTATGATATAATAAATAAGCAACTTTAAATATAAAGGAGAAGAAAATGAATATACAGATATTTGGAAGAAAAAAGTGCTTTGATACTAAAAAAGCAGAAAGATATTTTAAAGAAAGAAATATAAAATTTCAATATATAGATATAGATTTAAAAGGTTTAAGTAAGGGAGAACTTAATTCTGTTAAAAAAAATATTTCAATTAATGACCTTATTAATACAAAATCTAAAGAATATAAAAGTTTAAACTTAGATAAAATTAGAAGTTCTGAAATGAAGGAAGAAATTCTATTAAATAATCCTAAATTATTTAACTCTCCAATTGTTAGAAATGGAAATTTATCAACTTTAGGATATAAAAAAGAAGTTTGGGATAATTGGGAATAATAAAGTAGGGTGAACTAATGATTAAAATTAAACTACAAAAAGAAAAAAATGATAATATAACTTTTAAGATTAATATTAAAGATAATGAATTAAATAAATATAAGTTTTTAAAAAGGGCCTTAATGGAGGGAAAAGCTATAAAAGGCAATTTCAATTATGAAATTCCTTTAAGGTTTTTAGTTCCAATAGTAAATAATATAGGAAGAGAAAATTTAGCTATAGATAGATATAGTAAATTAGAATTTTTAGAGTTTTATGATGAGTTTGAAGAAAAATACTATTCTAGTTTAACTGCTACACCTAAGTTTATGAAATTATGGAGACAAGAAAAGTGTCCTAATATATTTAAGATTAAAATTGACCCTAAAACCTTAGAATTAACTAAGGAAGTAGCATTTAAAAAAGTAAATATCAAATTTGAATCTATACTATAAAAAAGAATCAAAGTAAATACTTTGATTCTTTTTTATAATTAATGAAGGAGATGAATTTATATGGATTAGCTAAAAAGCTAATAGCTAATATAGTATATGAGAAAAAAATAAATGGTGATACTAATTTTTGTGATTTTATACAATTAAAATAATAAATAATCCATTGTATAATTAATCTATTATATATGAGAAAAGGGAGAGAGTGATATGGATAAAATTTATAATTATGGTAGAAGTAACTTTAAAACAATAGATGAAGGTAATGAATTAAGTTTTCTTATTGGAAATGGAATAGGAGGGTTTTCTAATTCAACAGTTGCTGGTGGGAGCGCAATACTTCATCATGGATATTTAGTAGCAGCCTTAAATCCACCTGTTAATAGATATTTAATTCTTACAAGAACTCAAGAGGAAATAAGTATAAATAATAGAAATTATGATTTAACTTCTCAAAATTACATAAATACTTCAAAGAATGGCCACAAATATTTAGAAAGATTTACTTTTGATTCTATTCCAGAATACTGCTATAGAGTTGAAGATGTAAATGTTAAAAAGACTATATCTATGGATTATGGTCATAATACAGTAGCTGTTTGCTATGAAATAGAGAATGGTATAGAGGATATTAATTTTAAGATAGTACCTGTATTTAATTATAGATTATCAGGAGAAGCAATAGAAAAATCTAGACTAAAATTTACTGAAGAGCTAGTAGATAATAAGTTAATGTTAATACCAGAGGAAAATAAAAATATACAAATTATTTTTGAAGCTTCAGAAGGTGAATTTTATAACAGAAGATTAATTCCTATGAACATAAGTACTCCTAATTATTTATATGAAGAAAATAATTATTATAATATTGAAAATAGAACTGGATTTTTAGGCTTAGATAATCATTATACTCCATATGAATTAAATATAAGTATAAAGGCTATGGAAACTAAAAGAATGTATATTATATGTTCAATAGAAAAAGAAATAAATAAGGATGGCTTTCAAATAGAGAAAGAATATAAGGATAGAGTAAATAAATTAATTTTACAAGCAGGATATAAGGATAATTTTGGATGTAATTTAGTTAAGGCTGCAGATCATTTTATTGTAAATAGAAATAGTACTGGCCTTAAAACAATATTAGCTGGGTATCCCTGGTTTACTGATTGGGGAAGGGATACAATGATAGCCTTTGAAGGCTTAGTGTTATGTACAAAGAGATATGAGGAAGCTAGAGAAATATTAGCATCCTTTGCAAAGTATATAAGAAATGGACTAGTCCCTAATTTATTTCCAGATGAAAATACAGAACCATTATATAATACTGTAGATGCATCCCTTTGGTATTTTCAAGCTGTTTATAAGTATTTAAAGTATACAGGAGAAGAGGAAGATTATAGGTTTATAGAGGAAAATATATATGATAAATTAGTTGAAATATTTAAAGCTTATTCAACTAAAACATTATTTTCTATAGGCATGGATGAAGATGGACTTATATTTGCAGGATCTGGATTTGATCAAGTAACTTGGATGGATGTAAGAGTTGGAGATTTAGTAGTAACACCAAGGCATGGAAAGCCAGTTGAAATAAATGCCCTTTGGTATAATGCACTATGTATAATTGATAAATTAAGAATTAAATTTAATAAAGAGGATTTAGGATATAACAAATTAAAAGAAAAAGTTAAAATAAACTTTGAAAAAAAGTTTTGGAATAATGAAAAAAATTGTTTATATGACGTTATTGATGAGAAGGATGATAAAATTAGACCAAATCAAATATGGGCTGTATCTTTACCTTTTTCTATATTGCCAAGAGAAAAAGAAAAGCTTATAGTTAATACAGTTTATAAGCACTTATATTCTACCTATGGATTAAGATCATTATCATTTATGGATAAAGAATACAAAGGTAAGTATATTGGAAAGCTTATAAATAGAGATTTAGCATATCATATGGGAACAACTTGGAGCTTTTTAATAGGACCCTTCATTACATCTTATTTAAAGGTAAATAACTATAATGAAGCATCAAAAACTAGAGGAAGGAAAATGCTTTCTGTATTTGAAGATCATATGAGGGATGGATGCATTAACGGAATAGCAGAAATATTTGATGGGGATTTTCCAGCTACTAGCAGAGGCTGTTATTCACAAGCCTGGGGAGTAGGTGAGGTTTTAAGAGTTTATAATGAATTATATGAAAAATAGTATTAATAATTATTATTTTATGATATTATGTTTCTAAATAATAAAACGAAAGGATAACCAAATGAAAAAGTTAATTAGTTTTTCTAATATTATTTTTATTGCTGCTATATGTACATTTATATATGGGTTATATAAAATATATATTATTAGGCAAGTATTACCTTCAGGAGTATGTCCTGTTAATGACAATAGACCTATACTATTTATAGGGATTTTTCTTATGTTATTATCAATCCTAATATCTTATTTTGAAGATAAACAAAAAAATAAAAAAACAATAAGTTAATATAGTTATTTTAATATCAAAATGATAATTTTTATTAATATGATACAAATAAAGAATTAATAGCTTTTTAGGCAATTAGAATAGTATTATTTATCATTTTAAGATTATTTTAATTATAATTAACTTAAATAATGAAGAAATATATATAAAAAAAGTCTTTGATGTTTTGGCACATTTATTGCTTAGATAATAAATGAAACATTAAAGGCTTTTTAGTTTAATAAAATAAAAACATATAGCTATGTGAAAAAATTAATATTATTATGTATCAAAAATAGTATTGTTATCAATTTGAGAAAAGCTTTTCAATTTGATAATGGCATAATTGTAGAATTATGTATTAATAAAATTATATATTACATGAGGAGGAATTTATTTTTATGGTAGAGATGAAAAAGAAAAACAGTAGGAGCACTTCCATATTTCATGTAAACGGTATACCAAGTTTAAAAAAAGCTATGCCATTATCTCTTCAGCATTTACTTGCTATGATAGTTGGAAATGTTACACCTGCCATTATAGTTGCTGGTATTACAGGAATGGACTTAAGCGACAAAACTTTATTAGTTCAATGCTCTTTATTTATGGCTGGTATTGCTACATTAATGCAGTTGTATCCTATATGGAAATTAGGATCAGGATTACCGGTAGTTATGGGAATAAGCTTTGCTTATGTACCAACCTTAACAGCAATAGGATCAGCTTACGGAATAGAGGCCATTTTTGGAGCTCAATTAATTGGAGGTATTGCAGCAATAATAGTTGGTGCCTTTATTAAACCACTAAGGAAACTATTTCCACCATTAGTTGCCGGAACAGTTGTTTTTACAATTGGCTTATCTTTATACCCAACTGCTATAAAATATATGGCAGGGGGAGTAGCTTCAAGTGACTTTGGATCACCTACTAATTGGATAATAGCAATGGTTACTTTAATAGTAGTTTTATTCTGCAATCATTTTACAAAGGGATATGTAAAGTTAGCTTCTATATTAGTAGGGATAATTGTAGGATATATATTTTCTATTGTTATAGGAAAAGTAGACTTTACTGCAATTTCATCAGCAGGATGGATACAAGTACCAACACCACTTCATTATGGAATGAGGTTTGAACTATCAGCAATTATATCAATGGTTATTATTTATATTGTTAATTCTGTTCAAGCTGTAGGAGATTATTCAGCTACTACAGAAGGTGGTTTAGGTAGAGAACCATATGATAATGAATTATCAGGAGGAATAATGGCAAATGGGGTATCAAGTATTTTAGGTGCATTCATTGGAGGGCTACCTACAGCAACCTATAGTCAAAATGTAGGAATAGTTGCTATGACTAAAGTTGTAAGCAAATATATAATAATGCTTGCAGCTGTCTTTATGTTAATAGCAGGCTTTATTCCAAAGTTTGGAGCTTTAATTACTACTATACCGCAAAGTGTTTTAGGAGGAGCCACAATAATAGTTTTTGCAATGATTACTATGACTGGAATAAAAGTAATTATAAAGGATGAACTATCTAGTAGAAATATAAGTGTTGTTGGTCTTTCTGTTGCATTAGGAATGGGTATAACTCAAGTTCCAGGAGCTTTAGATGCTTTCCCAAGCTCTGTTAATATGGTATTTGGAAGCTCTCCAGTTGTAATAACAACTATAACAGTAATATTATTAAATTTAATATTACCAAAACAAACTATTGAAGATGAAGATAATGAAAGAAGCAAAATAGAAAGTTAAAAGAAAAATATACTATAAAAATTACTAATGAAATAAGAATAAGATCATTATCAAAATGAGAAAAGTATATTGATAATTATCATAGATTCTCGAGTGATGTATTGAATTAAATTAATTTACATGAGGGGGAATATATTACTATGATACAAGTAGGAAAGAGAGAAGATAGAAGTACTTCAGTTTTTGATTTAGATGGAGTTCCATCATTAGAAAAAGCAATACCATTATCACTACAACATTTACTTACTATGATAGTTGGAAACGTTACACCAGCTTTAATCGTTGCAGGAACAACAGGTCTTGGAACAAGTGATACAACTCTTTTAGTGCAATCTTCATTTTTGATAGCTGGAATAGCTACATTAATGCAGTTATATCCTTTGTGGAGAATAGGATCAGGATTACCAATGGTAATTGGTGTAAGTTTTACTTATGTACCAACTTTAGTTGCTATAGGATTAAATTATGGTATTGAAGCTATTTTTGGTGCACAATTAATAGGTGGACTAGTAGCTATAATATTTGGTGCTTTTTTAAAGCCAATGAGAAAACTATTTCCACCATTAGTTGCAGGAACTGTTGTATTTTCAATAGGATTATCCTTATATCCAACAGCAGTAACATATATGGCAGGTGGCTCTAGCGCAATTGATTTTGGATCACCTATAAATTGGATGATAGCAATGATTACTTTGATTGTTGTATTATTTTGCAACCATTTTACAAAGGGATATTTTAAATTAGCATCTATTTTAGTTGGAATAATAGTAGGATATATCTTTGTATTATTTTTAGGAAGAATTGATTTTACTCCTGTTATAGAGGCCTCATGGGCTCAAGTTCCAACTATAATGCCTTTTGGTATTAAATTTGAACCTGCAGCTATAATAGCAATTAGCGTAATATATATTGTTAATTCTGTAGAAGCTGTAGGGGATCTTTCAGCTATAACTGAAGGTGGTTTAAGTAGAGATGCAAAGGATACTGAAATATCTGGAGGAATAATAGCAAGTGGAATAGCTAGTTCCTTAGGAGTAATATTTGGAGGTCTTCCAACAGCAACTTATAGTCAAAATGTTGGAATAGTAGCAATGACAAAAGTTATTAGTAAATTTATTGTAATGTTAGCAGCTGTATTTATGTTAATTGCAGGATTTATTCCGAAATTTGGAGCATTAATTACAACTATACCACAAAGTGTTTTAGGTGGAGCTAATATTATAGTTTTTGCAATGATTACAATGACTGGAATTAAAATAATAATTAAAGATGAATTATCAAGTAGAAATGTTACTATTGTAGGTCTTTCTGTTGCTTTAGGAATGGGAGTAACACAAGTCCCAGGTGTCTTGGATGCTTTTCCAAGTGGAGTAGGTATGGTTTTTGGAAGTTCACCAGTTGTAATAACTACTATAGCAGTTATACTACTAAATTCAATATTACCAAAACAAAGTATTGAAGATGAAGAAATTGAAAGAAGTAAAATAGAAGGATAATATATTAAAGATTATGGAGCTTATTTAACAGCTCCATAATAATTTTTATGTTATAAAAATTATTTAATAAAAATATTAAATCAATATAAAATGTAAAAGCTCCTTTAGGAGTTTTTTCTTTAATTTTAAATTATACATCTCTATTATTTATATGAATAAAGTGGCATATAAATTGCTATAAATATATAAGTAAATTAAGGCTAGAAAACAAAAAGAGGTGTTTAGATATGTCATCCATATTAAAAGAGATTCAAAGTGCTGTAATGAGATATATAAATATAGTTGAAAAAATATTAAGTGTTGACGTTGAAGTAGTTGATGAAAATTTAATTAGAATAGCTGCAACAGGTGCATATAAAAATAGAATTGATAAAGACATATCAAAACAAGGTTATGCTTATAGAGAAGTATTAAAAAGTGGAGAATTCAAGGCTATAACAGAGCCAGGAAAAGATAGCATATGTAGAAATTGTATAAAAAGAGGTAAATGCGAAGAGTTATTTGAAATGAGTACTCCTATAAAACTTCAGGGTAAAATAATAGGAGTTTTAGGACTTGTTTGTTTTAATGAAGAGCAAAAAGAACAAATACTTGAAAAATTTGATAATTATAAAGCTTTTATGGAGCAAATAGCTGAATTTATAAGTACAGCTGCTTATGAAAATCTGCAAAGAAAAAGAGAAGATGTAGTTTTAAAATCTTTAAATTTAATTATCGATAAAATGGATCAAGGAGTAATGGTCTTAAATAAAAATGATAAAGTAACTCATATTAATTCAAAAGGTGTTGAATTAATTAAGCATGTAGATAATTTTTTTGCTTCAAAGGTAACTATTGAAAGTACTGGAGATAGTTTATTTCAAATGGAAATATATAAGGTATCCATTGGAAATCAAAGCTATCAGTTTATAGGAAACATATTTCCTATGGGTTTAAATGATAATCAGTTTGATAAAATATTTGTATTTAGAGACTATAAAGGCTTTAGAGATAATATTTCAGAATATACTAATATAAAAAATACAATTAAAACTGAGAATATTCTAGGACAAACTCTTATAATGCAAGATTTAAAAAGAAAAGTAAAAAGAATAGCCTTATCTACATCTACAGTATTAGTAACTGGTGAAAGTGGTACAGGTAAAGAAGTATTTGCAAGAGCAATACATAATGAAGGAAACAGGAAATCTAAGGCTTTTGTTGCCATAAATTGTGGTGCTATACCAGATACATTACTAGAAAGTGAATTATTTGGATATGTTAAAGGTGCCTTTACAGGAGCTGATCCTATGGGTAAGATAGGAAAATTTGAACTTGCAAATAAGGGGACAATCTTTTTAGATGAAATCGGTGATATGCCAATTTATTTACAAACAAAATTACTAAGAGTATTACAAGAAAGAAAAATAACTAGAGTTGGATCAAATAAAGAAATTGATATAGATGTTAGAGTTATTGCAGCTACCAATAAAAACTTAAGTGAATTAATAAGAGAAAATAAATTTAGAGAAGATTTGTATTATAGATTAAATGTAATACCTTTTGTTATACCTCCTTTAAGGGATAGGATAGAAGATATTGAATTACTAATAGAATTTTTTATAGATAAATATACTAATTTATTAGACAAAAGCTTTGAAAATATAGTAATAACAGAGGATGTAAAGAAAGCTTTTTATAGATACTCCTGGCCTGGGAATGTTAGAGAATTGGAAAATACAATAGAATTTATAGTTAATATGATAGGTACAGATGGGATAATAGATAAAGAAGTTATACCTAAAAATATTTTATCAAGGGATAGAATAGATAGTGCTTTAGATAGAAAAGAAATAATTCCTCTTAAGGAATTAGAAGAAATAGAAATAAAAAAAGCATTAGAGCTATATGGAACAACAACAGAAGATAAAAAATTAATAGCAAAAAAATTAGGAATAGGAATAGCTACTTTATATAGAAAAATTGATGAATATAAGCTTTTAAAATAAAAGACAAAGCATTTATTTATAATTTATGCATATAAAATATCCATGTAATATAAATGATATTATAGGATATTACAATATAAATATTAAATATAAAAGGGAATTAAAATTTTTTTGGAGGTGTAAAATGACTTATAAAGTAATAGGCAGCAATATAAATAGGATTGATGCAGTTGCTAAAGTTACAGGGAAAGCAAAATATGTTGATGATTTTTTCGAGAGGGACATGCTTGTTGGTAAGGTTTTAAGAAGTCCTTATGCCCATGCAAAAATAATCGATATAGATTTTAGCGAAGCAAGTAAATTAGAAGGAGTAGAGGCAATAATAACTCATAAAGAGCTCCCTAAAATAAAATTTGCCACAGCAGGTCATCCATGGTCTTTAGAGGTTAGTCATAGAGATATTGAAGATAGACTTATATTAACTGATAAAGCAAGATTTGTAGGAGATGCTATAGCAGCAGTTGTAGCAACTAATGAAGTAATAGCAGAAAGAGCACTAAATCTTATAAAAGTAGAATATGAGGTTTTACCACATATCTTAAAATCAGAAGATGCAATTAAAGATGGAGCACCAATAATACATGATGAAAGACCAAATAATGTATTAAGTGAAATGGGATCAGAGTCTGGAAATGTTGATGAAGACTTTAAGAATGCTTATGAAATTTTTGAAGATACCTTCGAAACTAGCATAGTACAACATTGCCAAATGGAAAATCATAGTGCATATTCCTATGTTGATGGTGAAGGAAGAATTGTAGTAGTTTCATCTACACAAATACCGCATATAGTAAGAAGAATTGTAGGGCAAGCTTTTGGAATTTCTTGGGGAAAAATTAGAGTAATTAAGCCATATGTTGGTGGTGGCTTTGGAAACAAGCAAGATGTAGTTTTGGAACCGCTAACAGTGGCTATGAGTCTAGCTGTAAATGGTAAACCTGTTAGATATACATTAGATAGAGAGGAATGTTTTATTGATACAAGAACTAGACATGCTATGAAGTTAAAATTTAAAACTGCAGTATCTAAAGACGGAAAATTACTTGGATTATCTATAGATAATTTAGTTAATAATGGAGCTTATGCATCTCACGGACATTCAGTTACTATGAGTGCTGGTAGTAAATTTAGACCATTATATAATTTTAATTCAATAAAATACAAACCAAAAACAGTTTATACTAATTTACCAGTAGCAGGTGCAATGAGAGGCTATGGTGCACCACAAATGTTTTTTGCTATAGAAAGTCATGTTGAAGATATAGCAAGAAAATTAAATATGGATCCAATAGAGTTTAGATTAAAGAATTTAATTAGTGAAGGTTATATAGAACCAGTTAGTAAAAATATTGCAAGAGCTTTTGCACTTCCTGAATGTATACAAAAAGGAAAAGAGTTAATAAATTGGGATGAAAAGAAGAAAAATTATAAAAATCAAAAGGGAGATAAAAGAAGAGGCCTAGGAATGGCATGCTTTAGTTATTTTACTGGAACTCATCCAGTAGCTTTAGAACCTGCTGGAGCAAGAATAGTTATGAATCAAGATGGTTCAGTTCAATTACAAATTGGAGCTACTGAAATAGGACAAGGCAGTGATACTGTATTTGGACAAATGGTGGCAGAGGTATTAGGAATTCCTTTAGATATGGTACATGTTATAAGTAACCAAGATACTGATATAACACCATTTGATACAGGATCGTATGCATCAAGACAAAGTTTTGTATCTGGCGCAGCTGTAAGAAAAGCAGCTTTAGAAATAAAAGACAAGGTCCTTGAATTTGCAAGACACAAGTGTGGATTAGAAAAAGAAGCATTAGACATAGAAAATTGTAATGTTGTTGAAAAATTATTAGGCAGAACTGTTTGCACATTAGAAGAAGTTGCTATGGAATCATATTACGACAGAATAAAATATGAACCTATTACAAGTGATACTTCAGTAAATGTTAGAGTTAATTCTATTGCTTATGGAGCAACATTTACAGAAGTTGAAGTGGATATGAAAACAGGGAAAATAGAAGTTTTAGAAATTTATAATGTACATGATTCAGGAATAATATTAAATCATAAATTAGCAGAAGGACAAGTAGATGGTGGTGTTAGTATGTCATTAGGTTATGCTCTTTCTGAACAAATGCTTTTTGATGAAAAGACTGGTAAGCCATTAAATAATAATTTATTAGATTATAAGCTTCAAACTATAATGGATACACCAACAATAGGTTCTGCTTTTATAGAGAAGTTTGAACCAGCAGCAGGATTTGGACAAAAGTCTCTTGGTGAAAATACTACAATATCTCCAGCTCCAGCAATACGTAATGCTGTACTAGATGCAACAGGAGTTGCTTTTAATAAAATTCCAATGAATCCTCAGTCAGTTTTTGAAAAATTCAAAGAGCTTGGCTTAATATAAGGAGGAAGAAAAATGTTTGATATAAATAATATTTACCAACCTAAAACATTAAAAGAAGCATTAGATCTGTTAGATAATAAAGAGAATATAAAGATTATTGCAGGTGGAACAGATGTATTAATAAAATTACATCATGGAGATCTTGCTGGAATTGAACTATTAAGTATTAGAGATATAGAAGAATTAAAGGAAATAACTCTAAATGATGAAGGAGATATAGAAATTGGAGCAATGGCATCATTTAGTGATATTTTTAGAAGCAATGTAATAAATGAAAATATTTATGTGCTATCAGAAGCAGCAGTTTCCATGGGAGGACCACAAGTAAGGAATGTGGCTACAATAGGTGGAAATGTATGTAATGGTGCTGTTTCAGCAGATAGTGCTACAAGTCTTTTTGCCCTTAATGCAGAACTTTTACTTAAAACAAAAAATGAAGAAAGAATAATACCTATTAAGGAATTTTATTTAGGACCAGGAAAAGTAAGTATACTTCCAAATGAGATATTAGTAAAAATAATAATAAGAAAAAAAGAATATTTAGGTTATAAGGGAAATTATATAAAATTTAGTAATAGAAAAGCTATGGATATTGCAATGCTAGGAGTTTCTGTTGTAGGAGCCATTGAAAATAACTACTTTAAAGATTTAAGAATTTCCTTAGGAGTAGCAGCTCCAACGCCAATAAGATGCTTAAAAGCAGAAGAATTTTCAAAGGGTATTGAAGTGAATATGAATAATATTATTGAAATATCAGAAAAAGCTTTATTAGATGCAAGGCCAAGAAATTCCTGGAGAGGTTCAAAGGATTTCAGAGAGCATTTAATAAAAGAATTAACTAAAAGAGGAATTATAGAAATAATTAAAAGAGCTGGAGGTGTAGTTAATGAATAATGAATTTATGAAGAAAATTTCATTAACAATAAATGAGAAAAAACATAATATAGAAGTTGATATAAGAGAAACACTTTTAGATGTACTAAGAGAAAGACTTCATTATACTGGAGTTAAAAGAGGATGTTCTGTTGGAGAATGTGGTGCTTGCACTGTATTAGTTGATGGAGTTCCAATAGATTCATGTATATATATGGCTGTATGGGCAGATGGAAAAGAAATTTTGACTGTAGAAGGATTAGAGAAAAATGGAGAATTATCTAAAGTACAAAAGGCATATATAGATGAAGGTGCTGTACAATGTGGATTTTGTACTCCAGGATTAGTTCTTACAACTACATCTCTTGTAAATAGTGGTAAGAAATATAGTGATGAAGAAATAAAAAGAGAAATATCAGGACATTTATGTCGTTGTACAGGATATCAAAAAATATTTAATGCTACTAAAAAATCTTTAGAAGAATAAATTTATTAATATGCATTGTAAATGATTAATTTATTAAAGGTGGAGGGGTTATTATGAAAAATAGCTTGTTTATAAAAAATATTAAAGCTTTAATAACTTGTGATGAAAATGATAATTTATTTGAAAATGTGAATTTATATATTGAAGATGGCGTTATAAAGTATATAGGAAATGATGCTTATGAAGCAAATGAAGTAATCGATGGGAAGGATATGAATGTATATCCAGGACTTGTAAATAGTCATCATCATCTATTTCAAACCTTTACTAGAAATTTACCACAGGTTCAAAATATGGAGCTTTTTGATTGGTTAACTACATTATATGAAATATGGAAAGGGGTAGTTTCTGAATCAGTAAGATATAGTTCTCTAGTTGGAATGGGAGAGTTAATGAAATATGGTTGTACTACTTGTTTTGATCATCATTACCTATTTCCACAAAATGCAGAAGAAACACTTATCGATGAACAATTCAATTCAGCTAAAGAGCTTGGTATAAGATTTCATGCTTCACGAGGAAGTATGGACTTAAGTAAAAAAGATGGTGGATTGCCACCAGATTCAGTAGTTCAAAGAATGGATAGAGTTTTATATGATTCAGAAAGAGTTATAAAAAAATATCATGATGCTAATGAATTTTCAATGAGACAAGTTGCTCTAGCACCCTGTGCGCCATTTAATGTTACAGCTGAACTTATGAAAGAAAGTGCAGCTTTAGCGAGAAAATATAATGTAAGACTTCATACACATTTAGCTGAAACAAGAGATGAAGAAAAATATACTCTTGAAAGATTTAATATGAGACCTCTTGAATATATGGATACTCTTAATTGGGTTGGTAGTGATGTTTGGTATGCACATGGTATTCATTTTAATACAGAGGAGCTTAAAGTTTTAGCAAAAACACAAACAGGAGTAGCACATTGTCCAATTTCTAATATGAAATTATCATCAGGTATAGCAAGAATTCCAGAAATGATAAGTTTAGATGTTCCAGTAGGATTAGCTGTTGATGGAAGTGCTAGTAATGATGGCTCAAATCTTTTAGAAGAACTTAGAGTTTGTTATTTACTTCATAGATCAAATTGGAGTAATAAGGCACCAACTGGATATGATATTTTAAAACTAGCTACAAAAGGTAGTGCTAGAGTTCTAGGAAGAAAAGACTTAGGTGAACTTTCTGTAGGAAAGGCAGCAGATTTATTTATGATAAATTCTAATAGAATTGAGTTTATAGGAGCAGAATATGATCCAAAATCAATATTAGGAACACTTGGTTTTAAATCTCCTGTAGATTACACTATTATTGCAGGAAAAGTAGTGGTTAAAAATGGAAAGCTTATTACTATAGATGAAGAAAAAACTGTATTTGAAGCTAGGAAAGCTGTAGATAATTTATTTTCTAAAATATAAATTAAGAAGGATAATTATTATAAATTAAATAACTTAATTTATAGATAGCTTATCTAATGACAAGGGTGTGGATAAAATGAATGGTATTATTTTAGCATCAGGGTTTAGTAAGAGAATGGGGAAAAATAAATTATTAATGAACTTTGGTGAAGAAGTAATTCTCCAAAAGGTAATAAGAGAAATTAAAAAATGCAATATAATTAATTTAATATTAGTAGCAAGAGAAGAAAGTGTTATTAAACTTGGAATAGAAGAAGGAATAGAAGTAGTAAAAAATGAATTTGCAGATTTTGGGCAAAGTCAGTCCATACGACTTGGATTAGATAAAGCAGATGCAGATAATAATTTTATGTTTTTTTGTGGAGACCAGCCTTTTATAGATTGTTACTCTATAAATAAATTAATAGATTTTTCTTTAAAGTTTAAAGATAGCATTGTAATACCTAGAGTTAAAGATAAAGTTGGAAGTCCTGTTATTTTTCCAAGACTTTTAAGGAGTGAATTAGAAGCTCTAGAGGGAGATGTAGGAGGACGAAAAGTAATAAAAGATAACCAAGATAAAGTTAAATATGTAGATTTAAATAATGAACTTTTTTTACAAGATATTGATACTCTAGAGGATTATATGAGGTTTATTATTAAATAATAAATGAAATGCAAATTATAAAAAAGCATAGCTATGCGTTAAATAATAAAGAAATATATCTTTAGAAATAAGGTGGGGGGTCTAAGGATGGATTATAGATTTATATCTGAAGATGTTATAAAATGTGCAGAAAAATATAAAGAGGATATGAGTACCTTTTTAAGAGAACTAATAGCAATACCCTGTGAAAGCTGTAATGAAGAAGCTAAAATAATTAGAATAAAAAGAGAAATGGAAAAGGTAGGCTTTGATAACATAGAAATTGATCCAATGGGCAATATTTTAGGTTACATTGGTAAGGGAAGCCACTTAATAGCTATGGATGGGCATGTAGATACAGTTGGAATAGGTGATCCAAGTCTTTGGAATTATAATCCCTATGAAGGGGATGAAGACGAAGAAATAATATTAGGAAGAGGAACTAGTGATCAAGGTGGCGGAATTGCTGCTATGGTTTATGCTGGAAGAATAATAAAAGAATTAAATTTAGAAGATGATTATACATTATTAGTTACATGTACAGTTCAAGAAGAAGACTGTGATGGACTATGTTGGGAATATATAATTAAAGAAGATAATATAAAACCTGAATTTGTTATTATTACAGAACCTACAGGATGTAATATTAACAGAGGTCATAGAGGTAGAATGGAAATTAAAATTACTACCTCTGGAATAAGTTGTCATGGGTCTGCTCCAGAAAGAGGAGAAAATGCAATATTTAAAATGGCTCCAATACTTAATGAATTAAAGGATTTAGATGATAAAATAATTGATAACGATTTTTTAGGTAAGGGAACAATAACTGTATCAGAAATTTTTTATTCATCACCATCAAGATGTGCTGTACCTGATAGTTGTAGTATTTCAATTGATAGAAGGCTAACATTTGGGGAAACTTATGAATCCGCATTAGAGCAGATAAGGAATTTAACTTCTGTAAAAAACACTAATGCAAAAGTAGAAATGTATAACTACGGGAAAAAATCTTATACAGGGCTTTTATACAACACTACATCCTTTTTCCCAACTTGGTTAATACCAGAAGGTCATGAAGTTTGTCAAACCTTAGTAGATACCTATCAACTACTTTTTAAAACAACTCCTATAGTTGATAAATGGATATTTTCTACAAACGGAGTATCAATAATGGGACGATATGATATTCCTTGTATAGGATTTGGACCAGGTCATGAAGATCAAGCTCATTCACCAAATGAAAGAACTTGGAAAAGTGAAATAGTTAAATCAGCAGCTATGTATTCTTTAATTCCATTGATATATTTAGAAAAAATAAAAAATAATTAAAGCTATATGTATATAGACTTATAAAAAGAGAGGGATATTTAATTTTTGAACTTAGAGTTTATTAAGTTTTAAAGAATATAAATATCTATCTCTTTTTTTTGTTTGTACAATTAAGACAAAAATGGTAACATATAATAAATTGAGTTTATAAATACTATGGGATAAAGGTGATAGTATGGAAGAGAGATTTATTGAGAATATTGCAAATAAAATTAGTGATGGAATTATTATTTTAAATTCTAATAATGAAGTTATCTATGCAAATAATTATGTAAGAAAAGCTTTAAATGTAGGAAATAAAGATATAAATAAGATAAATGTGGATTTAGAAAAAGAAGAAAATAAAATAATAATAAGATATAATGAAATTGAGTTTGATGGAATAGGAGAAATTTTAAATATTAATAGTAGTTCTTATAACTATAAAAGTGTAATTGTATTGAACAAAATATGTAACAAAGACAAATGTAATAATGAAACTCAAAATAATGTATGGGGAGAAGTGGCTTTAGATTCTATAATTGGAGAATCAGAAGCTATGAAAAATATTAAAGACAAAATTTTAAAAATAGCAAATTCTACTTCATCAGTTCTTATTACAGGAGAAAGTGGTACAGGAAAAGAAGTAATAGCAAGAGCAATACATTCACAAAGTAATAGAAAAAATAGACCATTTATTGCTATTAATTGTGCTGCTATACCAGAACCATTACTAGAAAGTGAACTTTTTGGGTATTCAAAAGGAGCTTTTAGTGGAGCTAGTAATTCAGGAAGAGTTGGTAAATTTGAATTAGCTAATGGTGGTATTATATTTTTAGATGAAATTGGAGACATGCCACTAGCATTACAAGTGAAATTACTTAGAGTACTACAAGAAAGAAAGTTTTCTAAGATTGGTTCTAATAAAATGATAAATTTAGATATTAGAGTTATATCTGCAACTAATAAAAATATAAGAGAAATGATTAAGGAGAAAAACTTTAGAGAAGACCTATTTTATAGAATAAATGTAATTCCTATAGAAATACCTAATCTTTCTCAAAGAAAAGAAGATATAAAACCATTAGTATTAAACTTTATAGATAAATATTGTACAATTAATAATTTACCTAAAATAGATATTGAAGATAATGTAATTGAAAAATTAAAGCACTATCCTTGGAAGGGGAATATAAGAGAACTGCAAAATTCAGTAGAGTTTATGATTAATCTAGTTGATGAAGATAATTTAATAACTACAAGTATTTTACCAGAATATATAACTGAATTTTATTATAGTAAAGAAGAACCTTTAGATGATATTTTAGAGGGAGATTTAATAACCTTAGAGGAGTTAGAAAAAAAATATATAAATTATGCCTTAGAAAAGTATGGACATGATACAAAAGGAAAATCTAAAGCAGCTAAGAAATTAGGAATAGGGCTAGCTACCTTATATAGAAAAAGCTAAGAAAGGTAATTTAATTTATGAAATATAAATGTTTAATTTTAGATCATGATGATACAGTAGCTAAGAGTACTCCAGATATACATTACCCTTCTTTTATAGAAGCATTAAAAGTACTAAGACCAAATTATAGTAATATATCTCTAGAAGAATTCATTTTGAAATGTTTTAATCCAGGCTTTTCAGAGTTATGTAAGAATATTTTACATTTTAATGATAAGGAACAAGAATATCAATATAATATTTGGACTAATTATACAAAAACTAATATACCTGAATTTTATGTTGGATTTAAAGAGTTAATTAATGACTTTAAGAAAAATGGAGGAATAGTTTGTGTTTCATCTCATTCAGAAAGTCATAGAATAAAAAGAGATTATATAGTGAATTGTGGAATAGAACCAGATAAAATATTTGGATGGGACATTGATGAAGATAAAAGAAAACCAAGCCCTTATTCTATAGAAGAAACAATTAGGTTATTTAAATTAAAGCAAGAAGATATTCTTGTAGTTGATGATTTGAAACCAGGTTTAGATATGGCAAATGCAGGTGGAGTAGATTTTGCTAGTGCAGGTTGGTCACATTTAATACCAGAAATAATTAACTATATGAAAGATAATTCAAAATATTATTTACGAGATGTTAAAGAATTAAGAAACTTAATATTTGAAAAGGATAATTGATATGACAATTATCCTTTTTTATTTATAAAGTTATTAAAATATGGTGAATATTTAATTTTTCTTAAAATGATAATTAAATTTATTGATATGATAAAAATTATTTCTAATTCAGAAAAAAATAATCCAATAAATAAAAATTAAAGGGGATAAGAAGAATAATCAGCAATTGGCATGATAAATGCTAGAAATATTGATAATTCTAATTATATTGGAGGGAAGATTAATGATTCTAATAGGAAATGGTATGGTTATTACACAAAATGAAAAAATGCCATTTATAAAAAATGGAGCTGTAGTTTTAAAGGATAATTTTATATTAGAAGTAGGAGATTTTGATAATTTAAAAGATAAATATAAAGAGTATGAATTCATTGATGCTAAAGGCAAAGTTATAATGCCAGGACTCATAAACACTCATCACCATATTTACAGTGCCTTTGCTAGAGGTATGGATAATAAGGAAAATCCAGCAACAAATTTTAATGAAATATTAGAAAGATTATGGTGGAAATTAGATAAAAAGTTAGGTCTTGAAGAAACTAAATACAGTGCTTATACAACTTATATAGATTGTATAAAAAATGGTGTTACTACAGTCTTTGATCATCATGCTAGTCCAATGAGTATAACAAATAGTTTGTTTACAATAGGTGAAGTTAGTAAGGAAATTGGTATTAGAACTTCTTTATGTTATGAAGTTTCAGATAGAGATGGATTAGAGAAAAGAAATGAAGGAATTAGTGAAAATCTAAACTTTATAAAATATGCCAATAAAGATAATAGCGATATGATAAAGGGATTATTTGGATTACATGCATCCTTTACTTTAAGCGATAATACTCTAGAAAAATGTGTACAAGAAATGAATGGATTAAATTCAGGATTTCATATACATGTAGCTGAAGGTATTAAAGATTTAGAAGACTCATTAAAACATAGTGGTAAAAGAGTTGTTGAAAGACTAAATGATTTTGGAATTCTTGGAGAAAAAACCTTAGCTATTCATTGTGTTCATATTAATAATAAAGAAATGGATATTTTAAAAGCTACAAATACAAGTGTAGTTAATAATCCAGAATCTAATATGGGAAATGCAGTTGGATGTTCCCCAGTTCTAGAAATGATTAATAAAGGTATTAATGTAGGTATGGGAACAGATGGATATACAAGTGATCTTTTTGAATCAATGAAGGTTTTTCCTATAATACAAAGACATAATAACTGTAATCCTAGCGTTGCATTTAATGAAACCTTTAAAATGTTATTTGACAATAATAGAAATATTGTAAATAAATACTTTAAAAAGGAAATTGGAATTTTAAAAGAAGGGGCTTATGGTGATGTAATTATATTAGATTACAATCCATTAACACCTATGAATTCAGGTAATTTATTTGGACATATACTATTTGGATTTACAGGAAGATCTGTTATTACAACTATAATAAATGGAAAAGTCATAATGAAGGATAGAGAATTAATTAATATAGATGAAGAAAAAATATTTGATACATCAAGAAAACTTGCAAGTAAGTTATGGAGTCAAATGTAATAGATACAAATTATATATTAAAAGGTGGAGATAAAATGAGCGATGTAATGAAAGTAATATCTTTTGAGAAACTTTTAGAAATAACTCTTAAGGATTATTACACAAAGGGTAAGATATTTGGAATAGAAGAGAAAGATTTCTATAGAGATATTGATAATAGTATAGAAATGAATTTTTGCAATGAATACTTAAGATTTCCAATAGGTCCAGCAGCAGGCCCACATACACAATTAGCACAAAATTTTATAGCTGGTTATTTAACAGGTTGCAGGTATTTTGAACCAAAGACTGTTCAAATAGTAGATGGAAAAGATATGCAAGAAATGATAGAAAGACCATGTATAGATGCTAAAAACGTAGGATACAATGTTGAATGGTCTACAGAGCTAACAGTTAAAGAAGCAAAAGAGGAGTACATTAAAGCTTCTATTCTATTACAAGTTATAGGAATAGAGCTTGGCTTATCAGATGTAAAGGATTTTATATTTAACATAAGTGTAGGCTATGATTTAGAAGGAATAAAATCAGATAAAATATCTAATTTCATTGATGATTTAAAGGACTGTAAAGACACTGATGTATATAAAGAATCCATAGAAATTTTAAAGAAAAATATAAAAAGCTTTAAAAGATTCAAGTTAGAAGACATAGATAAAATTTCATCAAAAATTACAAATATAATTACTCTTTCTACTATGCATGGATGTAAGGCAAGTGAAATTTTAGATATAGCAACTCATTTAATAGAAAATAAAAAAATAAACACCTTATTAAAATGTAATTCTACTTTATTAGGATACAGTAATGTAAGAAAAATATTAAATGATTTAGGGTATGAAGACATAGAATTAAATCCTAAAGATTTTGAAAATGATTTAAAATTTGATGTTGCTAAAGAAATAATATCAAAATTATTAAAAGTAGCTAAAGATAATGATTTAATCTTTGGTGTTAAATTAACAAATACATTACCTGTAATAAATAATAAAAATATTATGCCAGGTTCTGCAATGTATATGTCTGGTAAACCACTTTATCCTATAGCTATAAACGTAGCTAAACTAATAGCTTCTGAATTTAAAGATATAATAATATCTATGTCAGGTGGAATAGATAAAAATAATGTGTTAGATGTATTCTCTACAGGAATTGCTCCCATTACTATAGCAACATTATATTTAAAACCAAAAGGATATATAAATAATAATGCTGTATTAAATGAAATGAAAAAGTTAGGGGAGATTCCTAAAGAATTGGATTTAGAAAAGCTTAATATACTAGCTGATAAAGCAAAAACAGACAGTAATTATAAGAATAAAGGCAATGCTAAAGTTATAGAAGACAAACTTGAAACCTTTGATTGCTTAAAAAGTTGTGGAATATGTGTAGATGTATGTCCTAATAGAGCTAATATGAAAGTTAAGGTTCAGGAGCTTTCAGCTGATTATCAAATAGTTCATATTGAAAAAAATTGTAATGAGTGTGGCAATTGTCATATGTTCTGTCCTAAGGGCGGATATCCATATTTAAAGAAAACAACTATTTATGATAATTTAGATGAATATAATAATTCTAGTAATACTGGTTTGTTACGAGTTGGAGAAAATAAATTGTTATTAAGAGAAAATGGGGAAAATTATATATATGAAGTGAATTCAAAGGTTGATAAGAGTAATTTAGAAATTACCTCTGAAAAATTTATTAATGATTATTCTTATTATTTTGAAGAAATAAAGGAATTAAATAAGAATTAATTAAAGAAATAGAATATAAGAGGGAAATATTCATAATTAGGAGGAGCAATATAGATGTATAATTTTAAGCTCAACGGAAGAGCTATAACTATAGAAAATGATATGCCACTACTTGACTACTTAAGAGATATAGAAAATTTAACTTCTGTAAAAAATGGATGTGCAGAAGGGGCTTGTGGAGCTTGTATGGTATTAATAGATGGCATAGCTCAAAGAGCATGTATTCAAAAGCTAAGTAAGCTAGATAATAAAGAGATAATAACAGTTGAAGGAATATGTGAAAGAGAAAGAGATGTTTTTGCATATGCCTTTGGGAAATGTGGAGCTGTTCAATGTGGATTTTGTATTCCTGGAATGGTTATTAGTGCTAAAGGACTGTTAGATAAAAATTTAAATCCAACTGAAGAGGAAATAAAAAATGCTTTAAAAGGTAATATATGTAGATGTACAGGCTATGTAAAAATAATACAGGCTGTAAAACTAGTAGCAGAATTCTTAAGAGATAATAAGGAAGTTCCAAAAGTTTATTGCAAAGGATTAGTTGGCGAAAATTTACCTAGAATAGATGCTGAAGTAAAGACTTTAGGAGTAGGTAAATATGCTGATGATTTGTATTTTCAAGGGATGCTTTATGGAGCAGCTTTAAGAACAAAATATCCTAGAGCTTTAATAAAAAATATAGATACTACAAAAGCAAAGAATCTAGAAGGAGTACATGCAGTATTAACTGCTAAAGATATTCCAGGTGATAGATATATAGGACATTTAGTGCAAGATTGGCCAGCTTTAATTGATATTGGTGAAACTACAAGATATTTAGGAGATGCCTTAGCTTTAGTTGCAGCTAAGGATAAAAAGACATTAAAAGAAGCATTAAGTCTTATAGAGGTAGATTACGAAGAACTAACTCCTTTAACTAGTCCTAAAATGGCAATGGAAGAAGGCGCGGGAAATATTCATCCAAATGGGAATATATTAAGTAAACAAGTACTAAAAAGAGGAAATGCAGAAGAAGCTATAAGAAAATCAAAATATGTTGTTACTGAAAAATATAGTACTCCTCCAACTGAACATGCATTTTTAGAACCTGAATCTGCAGTGGCAAATTATGAAGAGGGAATTTTAACTGTTTATACTGGGGGACAAGGTATCTATGATGAACTAAGAGAAATAGGAAAGTTATTAAATTTAGATAAAGATAAGCTTAGAATTAAAAGTATGCTAGTAGGTGGAGGCTTTGGAGGCAAGGAAGATATGAGTGTACAGCATCATGCAGCTTTACTAACATATTACACAAAAATGCCTGTTAAAGTAACTTTAAGTAGAAAAGAAAGTATTATAATTCATCCAAAAAGACATGCAATGGAAATGGAATTTACAACTGCTTGCGATGAAAATGGAATATTAACAGGAATGATAGCTAGATTAGTTTCTGATACTGGTGCTTATGCATCCTTAGGGGGACCAGTTCTGCAAAGAGCATGCACTCATGCTGCAGGACCATATAATTATCAAAATGTAGATATAGAAGGTATAGCAGTTTATACTAATAATCCTCCTGCTGGAGCTTTTAGAGGCTTTGGTGTTACTCAGTCATCCTTTGCAAATGAAGCTAATATTAATAAACTTGCTGAAATAGTTGGCATTTCTTCATGGGAATTTAGATATAGAAATGCAATTAGACCAGGACAAGTATTACCTAATGGACAAATAGCAGATGAAGGTACAGCTTTGGTAGAAACTTTAGAAGCAGTAAAAGATACTTTTTATAATAATAAGCACGTTGGTATAGCTTGTGCATTTAAAAATGCAGGATTAGGAGTGGGAATACCTGATACTGGTAGATGTAGGATAGTAATTAAAGATGGAAAGGCTGTTATAAGAACTTCTGCAGCTTGTATAGGACAAGGAGTTGGAACAATAGCAACACAAATTCTTTGTGAAACTACTGGGTTAAATCCTTCATATGTGTATTTTGATCATCCAGACACATTTACAACTCCAAATTCAGGAACTACAACAGCATCAAGACAAACTGTATTTACAGGGGAAGCAACAAGATTAGCTGCATTAAAATTAAAGGAAGCTCTTAATAATAATTCTTTAAAAGAATTAGAAGGTGAAGAATTCTTCGCTGAATTTTGTCCGAAAACAGATCCTATGGGAAGTGAAAAAGAAAATCCAGTTAGTCATGTTGCCTATGGCTATGCAACACAGGTAGTTGTCTTAGATGATAATGGTAAAGTAATTAAGATTGTGGCTGCTCATGATGTTGGAAGAGCAATTAATCCTATATCAGTAGAAGGACAAATAGAAGGCGGAGTTGTTATGGGACTTGGTTATGCCTTAACAGAAGACTATCCATTAAATAATAGTATTCCTCTTGCTAAGTTTGGTACTTTAGGTTTATTTAGATCAATTTCTATACCAGAAATTAAATCTATTTTAGTAGAAAAAAATAACGAAACTTTAGCATATGGAGCTAAAGGAGTAGGAGAAATTGTAGTAGTACCAGTGGCGCCTGCAATGCAAGGAGCATATTATAAGTTGGATGGAAAATTTAGAACTAAACTTCCTCTTGAAAATACATTTTATAGAAAATCTAAAAAGTAAATCTCAAGGATAGTCTTAAAATTTTAAGGCTATCCTTATCATTTATATTATAAATTATAGATAAAATATTAAAAAAATAAAAAATTTTGAATTTATATAACAATTGATATATACTTATAAAGGTTGAATAAATTATTAGGGAGATTTTAGATGTTAGTTAAGGTTGATAATAAAGTGAAATTATGGATTAAGATATTACTAATGATTACTATTTTCACCATAATTCTCTTTCAGTTTAGTAAGATACTTTCAGATTTTGATATAAATACTTTTTATACATATAGGGACAAGCTTACTTTAATAAGATTAAGTGCTATTGCAATTTTAGGGATATTATCTTATTTACCATTGTCATTATATGATTTTATTATAAAAGATACTTGTAAAATATCATTAGATAATAAGAGTCTTTATAAATCATCTTGGATTGCAAGTTCAATATCAAGTATAGTTGGATTTGGAGGCACTGCTGCAATAGCGTTAAAAAGTTATTTTTATTCACCTTATATTAAGGATAAGGCAGCTTTAGTTAAAGAAGTTTCAAAAATGGTATTATTAAATTTTACTGGATTTTCTACAATTTGCTTTATATATTCTGTTTCTAATATAAGAAGTTTAGATAAAATTGAATTTGTAAAACTAGGTATATTATTAGCAGGCTTATATGCACCAGTTCTTTTATTATATAATCTAATTAGATTAAGAAATAATAAAAATAGAGAAAGTGCAATTAAAACTATTAAAGTAATGGTACTTTCAATATTTGAGTGGTTTGCAATGGCAATGTTATTATTTTTAATACTTAAACTATTAGGGGCAGCACTTCCTTTGTCTAAGATATTTCCAATTTATGTTGTATCATCAGCTATAGGACTTATTAGTATGATGCCAGGGGGAATTGGAGGCTTTGATATAACTTTTATTCTTGGAGTTGGATCTCTTGGTATAAATAAGGAAGAGGCTTTACTAGCTTTAGTTTTGTATCGTATAAGTTATTATATAATTCCCTTAACAGTTGGATTATTTATATTTGTTTATGAAAGAAAAATTAAATTTAATAAAAAATAGCCATAATTATTATTTATGGCTATTTTTATTAAAAATTTTAAGTATTATAGAAATAGTTTCTAATACATATATTTAGTTTTTATAATACTATTAGTTTCTAGATTTATGTTTGTTGCTATTTTTATCTTTATTCTTGTCTTTATGCTTGTCTTTATTTTTATTATGTTTATCCTTCAGTTCAGCAATTTTTTTCTCTGCTTTAACTAACTTATCTAAGTTAGTTATGGCGCTATCATTATTTGCAATGGTTACTAGTTCTCTAGCTTTAACAACAGCGGCTTCATCTTTTAATTTGATTTTCTTTACATCAGGTAATTTAGCTATAGCATCTATAGCAGCTTTTTCTTTAATTCTTTGAGTTTCCTTTAATTCTAGTAGTTTATTTTCAGCTTCTATCAGCTTATCTAAATTAGTTATATATGAATCATTATTGAAAAGAGTAACTAAATTTCTTAAATCTATTATTAGTTTTTCATCATTTAAAGATAATTCATAAGCTTTAGGTAATTTATTTATAGCTTCAATAATATTATTAGCTTCTATTTTTAAATCTAAATCTTCTTTATTGAATAAAGTAGGGTTATTTTCAACAGATGCTTTATCTATTACTGTTACAGCATAAGTATAAACCTTAGTAGAGTCAACATTAGTATCTATAAATTCTGTTCCTAAATCAGTTCCAAAACGGGCTATTAAATTTTCAGGATTAGTAATATCAACTTCATTTAAGCTTCCTTCTTGTCTATAAATAGCATAGAATTTACTATCTGTATTTGTATCAGTCCAACTTAATTTAATGGCATTTCCATCTATTATATAAGAAGGATTTGAAACAGGAACAGTTTCAACCTTATCAAGCCATGGTTTTCCAGGAGTGTTAGCAGGAACATTCAAATATTGATTTTTAAGAATAGTATTTGAATGATTTAATACATCAAATTTATCTCCAGGTGTTTGAACAGTTTTGTCTAATAATTTATCAAAGGAGAAATATGCACTACCTTTAACATTTTCAAATTTTTGATTATATTTTAATTGATTTGCTATTTCATATGGGTTTTTAAAATTATTATCCCAAGAGGCATCTATATACTTATAATTTGGATGCCCAATATATAAATGAGAATTAGTAACATCTTGGAATTGGTCATTCCACCACTTAACTAACTCTCCATAAGGTGCTGCAGAAGTATTAAAAGCCCAATAAATTTGAGGAGTTAAGTAATCAACTAAACCATCTTTTACCCATTTCCTTGTATCAGCAAATTGATCTCTAAGACTAGATGTTGATCCAACTGGAGTTACTGATCCTTCAGGATAGTCAGAGAAGTGGCCCCATATACCAAAAGGAGATATTCCAAATTGTATAGATTTATTACTTTCATTATTTATATTAGTTACTGCATTACTAACTGCTCTTACTAAGTTAGTTACATTATCTTCTCTCCACTTAGCAGCATTTTCATAATTATATTCTCCATATCCTGTAGCATATTTTTCATATGTTTCTTTATCTAAATCTTGTTTATAAAAGAAAACATCTTGTCCATTTGCACTGTATTTATAAGGATAGAAATAATCATCAAAATGAATAGCATCAACATCATATTTATTTGCCACTTCAGATACTCTAGCTACTGCATAATTAATTACTTCTGGTTCACCTGGATCTAAAAATAATTTATTTTGAAAAGTATAAACTAAATGAGGGTTTTTGCGTGCAAAATTATTTGCATCAAGATCATTTAATTTTTCTTCAACAGTTCTCTCATCTAAAGGGTTGTTAGTAACTCTATAAGGATTAAACCATGCGTGGAATTCCATACCTCTATTATGAGTTTCTGAAATTAACCATTCTAGTGGATCAAAACCATTAAAACCTGGATCCTTTCCTTGATAAGTGTAATCAGAGCCTCCACTATGAAGATATTGAGACCAAGGAGCTACTTCAGATGGATACCAAGCATCAAGCATTGGACTTACTTGGAAGGTTACAGCATTAAAATTTAGTTCTTGGAACTTGTCCAATATAGAATTTAATTGTAATTTAAATTCTTCTTCAGCAGATAAATTAGGATCCTGAGTAACAGGATTAATATCAATATTTACTACTGTTGATAGCCATGCAGTCCTAAAATCTTCTTTTTTATGCTTATATTCATTTGGAATGGTTATTTGTTCTGTTTTATTACTATTTAAATAGATAGGGGTAGTTTCATCATAAATAACTTCCATTGAATTAAAGTCATAAGATTTAAAGTTATAAAGTGGTGATTCATTAACCATAGCATTAGTAATTTTTAAGTTAATAAATTGGGTTGATAAGCTAGCTAATAGAAATAAAGTTAAAGCTTTTTTCTTCATTAAATATCCCTCCATAAGTAATAATTTTAAATTGTAAATGTTTACCACAACAATTTAATATTATTGTAGCCTAAAAGAAAGAACATTTCAATATAATTTTATAATAATGAAATAATTTTTCTAAAAATAAACGAATATTTAATTAAATTTATAAAGAAATTATATAATAAATTAAAATATATTATATAATTTAAAGTTTATATAGTTACAAAAAATATAACTAAGGGAAGTTCAAAATATGAACAACACTTAGTTATATCTTAAAATATTACTGTAAAATAAGGATTTTATTTATGTTTTTAACAAAGGGGGTTATCTTCTTCCTCCTCTATTAGCAGATTGTCCCATATTTCTATGTCCTTTATCTCCACCTCTGCCATTATTTCTATTTTCACCTCTGCTATTATTTCTGTTATTATTAGGCTTTCTATTATTTTCTGGGCCTTTAGGCTTTTCACTTCTATCATTACAATTGTCTTTATCATCTCTTATTGCATCCTTATTTGCTTTAAGTTCTGTAATTTTTCCTTCAGCAGCTATTAATTTATTTAAATTAGTTATAGCAGCATCATTATTAGCTATTGAAACTAATTCTCTAGATTTAATAACAGCTTTTTCATGTTCTAGAGTTAATGAATCAATTGCAGGAAGAGCTTCTATTGAATTAATAGCAGCTAATTCTTTATTTTTTTGTGCTTTATCAGTTGTATCTTCTTTTAATTGAGTTATTCTATTTTCTGCTTCAATAAGTTTATTTAAATTAGTTATAGCAGCATCATTGTTAGCTATTGAAACTAGTTTTCTAGCCTTTATAACAGCTTTTTCATCTTCCAAAGTTAATGCATCAATTTCTGGAAGATTGTCTATTGCTTTAATAGCAGCTAATTCTTTATTTTTTTGTGCTTTATCAGTTGTATCTTCTTTTAATTGAGCTATTTTATTTTCAGCATCAACAAGTTTATTTAAATTAGTTATAGCGGAATCATCATTAAAGATCATAACTAATTTTCTCGCTTTAACTACTGCCTTTTCGTCTTTCAAGGTTATATCATCCACTTCAGGTAGAGCTTCTATGACTGCAATAACTTTTTCTGAAGTTAAATCTGCATAAGATTCGTCTGTTAAGTCTGTATCTTCAATAGATATTTTTCTGTCTAAATCCAGGGTGGAATTTAGTTTTTGAAATTTGAATTTACTAACAGATGCAGAAGCACTATTCCAAGCTATTGGTTGGATAGCAAGAGTAGTTACTAAAAATATTGTTAAAAAATTTTTTTCATAAAAAGACCTCCTAAAAATTATTATTATTTAATTGCTATTATTTATTTAGCAATTTATGTGAATTTTAACTTAGAAGATCTATTGTTTCAATATATGTTATAAAATTGTAATACAATTTTCTGAAAATTAAATGAATATTAAACATAAGTTATAATATATTTATAGATATTATTAAAAAATTATGATGAAGTAAAATATTCTATGTGATATACTAAGATTATAAAAGTTTGCATATTATTCGGAGAGTTTATGTGAAATATCCTTATTTGATTAAATATGGATATATTGTAATTTTAGTACAATATTTTATAAATATAAAAATTATAACATTAGAATATATAAAAGGGTTTATAAAAGGAATAGTAATTTAAAATTAAAAAATAATATAATATTTATTAATATTGATAAAATAATTATAAATTAACTATAATTTAAATTTATTTATAACTAAATTTTACTATAGCTATTGTATATAGGTTTAGTGACATATGAAAAAGTAATAATATTTTTACTATCCTTAATAAATTAATATTTATTAAGGATAAAAACATGCCTAAAAATATTTATATAGTTCGTTATATAGGTATTATTAAAGAATTTAACATAGGTACTAATCACACTTATAACAATTAAGTAAATAAAATTATGATAAAATATAAATAAGAAGAGTAGGTTTACAAATATTTTCAAAAGTAAATCTAGTTATAATTCTAAGTAGAATAATAAGTGCTAAAGTTATTTAACATTTTAATACTCCTTAAAATAAAAAAGCCAATGATTTTCTTATATAAAAGTCGTTAGCTTAAATAGCAGCTTAGTATAAAGTCAAAGGAGGACTTCATTTATATATTTGCAAATATAAATAATAAGAGAGAAGATTAGAAATATACAATATTAAGATTAAGTATATTGAAACAATAATTTTTATAAAGAGTAAAATATAATATAATGGTTTTGGAGTTGAAATGATGAATAATTGTATAGAGAATATGAATTATAAAACTAAAATGTATATAAAGGCATCTTGTAATGAATTCTATTTAGAGGAAGAGATACAATTAGTTGCATTGAAAGAATCCATCTATGGAATAGAGGAAATTAAAGATGTTGAATGGGAAGTTAATTGTGAAGATAATGAAGTTTTATTAAAGGGTAATGTAATACAAATTAAAGAGCTTAATAATGATTTAAAATATATAGAGGTTAGCTTTATTGATATAGTTTCAGGAGTTAAAATATCTAGAAACTTTCCTGTAATTTTTGAAAAAAGAAAAGATACATTAGTACACTTTATTAAAAATGATGGAGATTATTTTGGTGATGGATATATATGGGATCTTTGGACCTTCTCAAATGAGGGACTTGCTTATGATGTTCAATTAAATGATAAAAGTGACTTTGGAAGATGTGCTTTTGTAAAAGAGAAAAATGTAATTGCAAGAAGAAGAGCATGGGGAAATGATTGGTCAGAGCAAACAATAACTTTTGAAATTCCAAGTAAAGTTAAGAACTGTTATATTGTTTATGGTGAAAATAGATTAATAACAGATTTAAATGAATTAGTAGATTATATTAAACCAAGAATAGAAGTTGCAATAATGGATGATAGTAAAAGTATTGTAGCTTTTTTATCTAAAGTACCTATGGATATAACAGAATTTTATATTTATATAAATGGAGTTAAGCAGGAGAATATTCAGTATAAAGTTGATAAAGTATTTAAGAAAGTAGAATTTATCAATTTAAATTTAGAAATTTCTCCAAGAGACTTAATAGAAGTCAGGGCAAGTAACACCTTTATATCCTGTAAGGTAACTATGAGAGGATATTTAGATAATTTTTATTATGAAGAAAATGATATGGGTGTAACCTTTTATGAAGATAAAATAAAACTAAGGGTATGGGCTCCTACTTCAGAGAAAACTGAGTTATGCCTTTATGATAAATGGTATGATACAGTAGAAAAAAGTAAATATGAAATGATTTATGAACCTATAAGTGGAACTTATACCTGTGAGTTAAATAGAGAAGGCAATGAAGGTAAGTTCTATATGTATAAAACTACTTTTAGGGATTTAGATATAAATGGTTATGAATGTAAAAAAGTGAATTATGCAATAGATCCATATGCTAATGCTGTAGGAGTTAATGGAAAAAAGGGATGTTTAATAGATTTAAATAAAAGTACTACTATGCCAGAAGCATGGTTACTAGATAAAAGACCAGAACTTTTAAGGAAAGAAGATAGTATAATTTATGAATTGCATATAAGAGATTTTACTATAAGTGAGGATAGTGGTATAAATAAAGCTTTAAGAGGTAAGTATTTAGGATTAGCCAAAGAAGGAACATCATTAATAGATACCAATAGAAATATTGCCGTAAAAACTGGAATAGATCACTTAAAGGATTTAGGAATTACCCATCTGCATATTTTACCTATTTTTGATTTTGGTTCTGTAGATGAAAGAAGAAGTCGTAAAAAAGAAAATAGAAGTTGGGGATATGATCCTATAAATTATAATGCTCCTGATGGAAGTTATTCTAGCGATGCTTATTCTCCTATTTCAAGAATAGTAGAACTTAGAAGTATGATAAATACCCTTCATAAAAATAATATTAGAATAGTTATGGATGTTGTATATAATCATATGCAGGATACCTCCAATTTAGATAAGTTAGTACCAGGATATTATTTTAGATCTAATTATAGAGGTAGATATACAAATGGATCTGGCTGCGGTAATGAACTTGCTACTGAAAAACCTATGGTAAGAAAATATATAGTTGATTCTATAAAGCATTGGATTAATGATTATAATATTGATGGATTTAGATTTGACCTTATGGGATTAATAGATGTGGATACTATGAAAGAAATAGTAAAGCTTTCAAATGAAGTTAATGATAATATTTTAATTTATGGTGAACCATGGAAGGGTGGAGATTCACCACTTTCAAATGGTATAAGTAAAGGAATGCAAAGAGGTCAAGAATTTTCGGTGTTTAACGATACTTTTAGAGATTACATCAGAGGGAATAATTCTCCATCTAATGGATTTGTTAACGGAAAGCAACATGATGGACCTACTGCTTGGAGCATAATAGAAGGATTAAAGGGATCTATTAATACTATTTCCTTAAATCCAGTAGAAAGCATTAATTATGTAGATGCTCATGATAATTATACCCTTTGGGATCAAATAGAAAAAAGTCTAAATCAAAATATTAAACCTAATGAATACAGAATAATAAAAGAAGATGATATCTTTGATAATCACTTAGTAAGAAGAAATGTTTTAGCACTTTCTATAATTTTATTATCTCAAGGTATTCCATTTATTCAAGGTGGAGCAGAATTATTAAGAAGTAAAAATGGTGATCATAATAGCTATAAAAGTCCTGACAATATAAATGCTATATACTGGGTTGATAAAGTTAAATATTATGAGGTGTTTAACTTTGTAAAGATGCTAATAAGAATAAGAAAGAAATTTAAAGCCTTTAGATTCGATAAAAGAGAAGATATTAATAAAATTGATATTAGCTTTTTAAATGGTGATGAAAGGGTTGGAGTAATAAAATGGCATTATAAAGATGAAAATGCTACAGGCGGCGCAAAAGAAATAATTGTAATATTTAATGCTACTACCTATGATAATTATGATATTAATAAATTTATCACAAACACTATAAGTGAAGAATGGAATATTCTAGCTATAAATGAAATAATAAATGATGAAGTAATAATGAGGGTAAAAAGAAATGAAATTCCAACTTTAAACTCTTATTCTATTTTAATAATGTATTCATAATAAAAATCATATTTATTTAAATAAAAGGCAGAAAATTTAATTAAATTTTCTGCCTTTTTAATTTAAATATATTCATAAAGTAAAGCCATAAATATATTATTTCTAATTATTTTATATAGCTAAGCTTTAACTGTAACTATTATTCATTAAGATTATTTTAGAAATAGGTAACAGAGAAATAATAATTAAAATCACTAATAAGTTTCCAAGTACTACAGATCCGTTTACAATAAAGGAATAAAGTACTGGAGACCAACCTTTTGGAGCAAATTCTCCAAAGAATAATACACCAGAGATAAAGTGAAATATAAATCTTATAAACATTCCCAAAGTTGTACCTAATAATTTCTTATTCTTAAAAAATCCAGATAGTCCAACAGCCATAAAAGGAAGGGGATAATCAAATAATACTTGTATTGGATGTAATATATAAGGACTTATAATTAAGTAAATTACTCCAAATAAGAAACCTGTAAGCATTCCTATTTCAGGACCATACATGAAGGATATTATAAGAATTGGAACCATGCTACCAAGATTAATGCTTCCAGCGCCATTAGGTAAATCAACTAATTTAACAAGATGAAGTATTGTAGCTAATGCTAAAGCTATACCTATTCTTGTTATTACTTTAGTGTCTAATTTTATCTTCTTAAATCTTATAAGAGCTAAAATTATAAGAATAACTCCAATAAGAGTAGCTAAAGATAAAGGACTATTATAAATTTCATTAAAGCCTTCCTTTAATGTATTAAAAAAATTGTTCATAAAAAAAACCTCCTTATTTAAATGCTAGGAGGTACAATATTAGTAATACTAAAAATATTACTAATAAATCTCTGACGGCTTTCCTACGCTGGTATTATCCAGATCAGGTTAAAGAGGGTTAATGAAAAATCATTTCTCAGCACAAAGGCACCCCTAGCACTTAATTATTATGTTATAACTAAATTTTATATAATATGGTTTATAAAGTCAATAATAAATGCACAAAGAATATAATACTACTATATAACGTAATATTAGGATGGACTAATATATATTTTGAAGTATAATATAAAGTAACATAATTTATATTAGAAAGGAAGAATAATATGAGTATATTTGTAGAAAAAATGAAATCTAAATTAGAAAGTACAAATAGAGTAAATCAATTAAAACCTAAGGAAACCTTAGAAAAATTAGGATTTACTGATGGAATGACCTTATGCGATATCGGTGCAGGTACTGGATTGTTTTCTATCCAAGCTTCAAATATTAGTAAAAATAAAATCTATGCAATAGATATTTCACAAGATATGGTAGATTATTTAAACTCTAAAAAAAATGAACTATCATTAGAATCTTTAATTCCAATAAAGATAGAAGGAGATAGACTTCCTATAGAAAGTAATACTGTAGACTTAGCTTTAATGATAACAGTTTTACATGAAGTTAATGATATGGAATGTACTTTAAAAGAAGCAAAAAGGATTTTAAAGGATTCAGGTAAAGCATATATAGTTGAATTTTATAAGAAAGAAACTTCATTTGGGCCACCTGTAGATATAAGAATAGAGAGTGAAGAATTAATAAATCTAAGTAAGGAAATAGGATTTGATTTTGTAGAAGAAATTAATATAAGTGAAAGTCTTTATGGAATATTATTAAAAAATCAGTAGTATATAATATTGATTTTAGATGAGGCTGTAGTAACAGCCTCACTTTTTTATCCATATCTATGAATTCTTTTTACTCGTGGTTCTGCAAGATAATCATAGGCTAAAGTCCAATAAGGTAGAAGGGATGGGTTATATTTTAATACATCCTTTAAAAATATATCAAACAAATGATATTTAACTAGTATTTTTATTATGTCCTTAGGATAAGGAGTAACTTTAGAGTAGGGTTTCCTTGGATCAATAACTTGGATTTTCCCATTGGAGTTTACAAATATATGAGCATTTCTAAAGTTAATTCTTTTAAAATTAAGCTTCTTTAAGTCTTCTATTAAGTCTATTATTTCTTTAGATAAATTATATGGTAATCCATGTTTAGAAATATATTCTTTAAGTGTTACTCCTCCAACATATTCTCTAATTAAAATATTAGAAAACCTTACAATAGAATTAGGGAAAAACCTACTATCAATAGTTTGCTTAAGTATTTCATCTTCCTTTTTAGCGTTTTTAATATCTTTAAAGACTTTTAAAGCATAACCTTCAGGAGTTAAATAAACTGCACCTTCAGCACCTGAACCTAATAATTTAAGTTCTTGTACTTCTAAGAGGTAATTCATAGCACCCACCTATAAATATTGATTTTATTTATTATATGCTATTAATTTTAGTATGTTAGTAAAGTAATTAATAAGATTTATTTAAATAAGAGTATTAATTTATATGGTATAATTTAGCTACAACTACATAGGAAAAGAGTGATTATAAAATGCATTGGAAAATAAAAAACTTTAATGAGTTATCTACAGAAGAACTATATAAAATTCTTCAGTTAAGAAGTGAAGTCTTTGTTGTAGAGTAGGAATGTATATATCAAGATTGTGATAAAAAGGATATCAAAGCAACCCATTTATTTTGCATTGAAAATGGGGAAGTTATTGCAACCTTAAGAATACTTAATAAAGGAGTATCCTATGATGAATTTTCTATAGGAAGAGTGGCAGTTAAGAAAGAATACAGAAGAAAACAATTAGGAAGAAAGTCTATGGAAATGGCTATAAATTATATTGAAGAAACCTATGGCAATAATCCTATTAGAATTTCAGCACAATGTTATATTAAGGATTTTTATAAAAGCCTAGGATTTATAGAAGTTTCAGATATTTATTTAGAGGATGATATTCCTCATATAGAAATGTTATATGAAATGAAGAATTAAAAATTAAGAATGTAGAACTTAGGTAGAAACTCCCTGTGGGAGTTTCTAAAATTATAATTTATATTACTGTTCTAATGGAATTTGCTTTTCTTTCATTATTATATTTATCCTTTTATAATAAGTTATCATAAGAGGAATGCAAGCTGCAAACCATGCAGCAGGATCAGCAAGAGCTATTCCAGTAAAATCAAGTAATAATGGTAGAGTAAAGGCTACCACCGTCCTAGCTATCATTTCAGCAAATCCAGCCATCATAGGTACAAAACTTTCTCCAACACCTTGTAATGTATTTCTATATATAAATATAAGTCCTAGTGGTATGTAAAAAATTGAAACAGTATTTAAATATTGTTTAGCATAAGATATAACTTCCATATCATTTCCACTCATAAACATCTTAGTAAAGGTTCCACCAAATAAAACTACTATAATTGTTGAAATTATACTAACTATTATACTAATTATGGCAGATTTTTTAACACCTTCTTTTATACGATCAATTCTACCTGCCCCTAAGTTTTGACCAGAATAAGTAGCCATTGCAACACCAAAGGTAACAGCAGGCTGCATAACTAATTGTTGAACCTTTGAAGCAGCAGTATAAGAAGCTATAATTTTTGAACCAAAGTTATTAAGAGCTCCTTGTAGAACCATAGCTCCAGCAGCAGTTATAGAAAATTGTAATGCCATAGGAACACCGATTCTTAATTGCTTTTTAGCATAATCTTTTCTGAATTTTAAGTGGCGTTTTTTTAATTTTAATATAGGAACTTTATTTACTATGTGTATAGAACAAAGTATAGCAGATATAGATTGAGAGATAATTGTAGCATAAGCAGCTCCAGCAACATCCATGTTAAAATTAACGATAAATACAATATCTAATATAATATTTAATATTGAAGCTATAATTAAAAAATATAATGGAGTTCTACTATCACCTAAAGCTCTTAAAATACTTGAAAGCATATTATAAAAAATGATTGCTATGTTTCCAGCAAAAATAATAATAATATAGTTCAAAGCATCCTTAATAATGTTTTCAGGAGTATTCATAAGTTCTAATAATGGCTTTGCAAAAAACATGCTTAAAGCAGTAACTATTATAGTCATAATTCCTGATAAAATTAAAGAACTTGCAAAGGACTTTTTAACTCCTTCTACATCATTTGCCCCGAATCTTTGAGATACTAGAACAGAAAACCCACTAGTTAAACCTATTACAAAACCATTAACTAAAAAAGCCATGGCACCAGTAGAGCCAACTGCTGCTAAAGCATCCACACCTAAATATCTTCCTACTATTATTGTATCAACCATACTATAGAATTGCTGAAATATGTTTCCAATAAGGAGAGGAACTGAAAAAGTTAAAATAAGTTTTACAGGATTCCCTACAGTCATATCTTTAGTCAAGCTTATTCCCCCTTTAAATATTTATTTAATATATGATTTTAAAACATATAAATAATACCATTGTACTAATTCATTATCAACTTATTTTCAAATTTAGAAAATATTTAATAACTTTGTAACAACTAAACATTACTATTTAAAAACTTCCATTTAATATATAATTAAATAAGATAAAGGGAGGTTATTTAATGAAAAAAATAATTTCATTAATTACAGGAGTATTATTGTCAGCCAGTTTAATTAGTTGTAACAGTACCAAAATATTAGAGGAAAATACTAAAAGCAATAAATTATTAAATAAATATAGGATTACAGAAAGAAATGTAAATATTAAATATGAAGATAAAATTTTTGAACCACTTTTTTATGATGAAGATGGAGTAAATGGGATCTTAGATACTCGAAAATCGGGAGTCCTTGATGAGGATGAAATTAATGTACCTTATATATTAAAGGAAGATGGAGAATTTATTAAAGAAGAAAATAAATATTTTTCTAAGGAAGGTGTAGACTTCATTAAAATAAATGGAAAAAACTCATATAGAGGAATATATAGCCAAGGTCTTCATACAAGAGGTCATATTTTTTATTATATGGATATAGAAAAAAATATTAAATTCAAGTTAGATGGATATGATGAAATATATTATAAAGCCATTGATAAATTCCAATATAGGCATTCAAAAGATTTTCAAATAAATGACGATTATTTTATAACAGAACTTTATAATATGACAGATTATTATGAATACAAGGGAGAAAAATTAATTTTAATTATAGATATAAAAAATCAAACTTATTATACAGAGATAATAAAAATGGATCCAAATATGTATTATTATGATAAAAAAGAAGAAGCTATAATGGCTATAGACTATCAAGGTAAAATTCAAAAAGTAAATTTAAAAGATAGAAAAATTTACTTTGAAGATTTTTATAAAATAAATATTTCAACCCTTGGAATAGAAGGCTTATTTGATAATAAAAAAGCAATGTTTAATAGATATATAGTAAGTGAGGATAACTTAATTTTTGAAATAAGAGGTGAAGCTGTTTTTGAAAATGTAATATATAATATAAATACAAAAAACATTAAATTAATGAATAAGGAAATATATATTCTAAGTGAAGTAGAAAATAGTAAATTTTTTGTTGTTAATACGAGTACATTACTAGATAATAAGGTTTATATTGCAGAGGTTGGTGATAATTATGAATTTGATTTGATTTATAAATTATCAGAATTAGAAAATTATGATAGCTTTATGGTAAAGGCAAATAAGGATAGTAGTAGTATATTCTTTGCTTTAGAATCTTATAATTACATTGAAGGAGAAGAACCTTTTTTAAAGGATTCCAAGTATTTATTTTTAGATATAGAGAATAATTAGGGAGGTACTATGGATAAGAGAAAAATACTAGTTGTTGAAGATGAATACTCAATAAATGACGCAATAACCTTTTCCCTTAGAAAAGAGGGTTATGATGTAAGAAGTGTATTTAATGGAAAGGATGCACTAGAAAGATTTAACGAATTTAAGCCTGACTTAGTGCTTTTAGATTTAATGCTTCCAGATATTGATGGCTTTGATATTTGCAAAGAAATATCTAAAAAAGCTTATGTTATTATGTTAACAGCTAGAGGAGAGACCTTAGATAAAATATTAGGTTTAGAACTTGGTGCAGATGATTATATAGTAAAGCCCTTTGAAATTAAAGAAGTATTAGTTAGAATAAAAGTTATTTTTAGAAGAGAAGCTAAGGGGTTAGATAAAGAGAATATAAGCGAAGACAATGAAATTATTAAAGTGTATCCCAATGATAGAAGAGTAATAAAAGATGGAAATGAAATAGTTTTAAGAAGAAAGGAATTTGATTTACTAAATTTTCTATATGAAAATAGGGGGATAGTTTTTTCAAGAAATGATTTATTAGAAAAGATATGGGGATATGACTATGAAGGAGACACTAGAACTGTAGATGTTCATATAAGAAGGCTAAGAGAAAAATTAAATGAAGATAAGGATAGCTCTATAATAGAAACAGTCTTTGGAATAGGATATATAATGAGGTGATAAATTGACTAGGACCTTAAGAGGAAAGCTATTAATAGGTACTATAGTTTCAGTTATATCTATTAATATAATATTTACTATCTTTATTTCAATTTATTTAAACAGTTCCTTTAAAGATAATATTATAGAGGAAATGAATAAAGTGAAAGTAACTGCACTAAATATAATAAATCAAAATGAAGTAATGGAAGAACCCATTTGGAAAAGTTTATCTCCAATAAATGAAATTTTTCAAGGTTATGTAAGTATTTCTGATATAAATGGAAGGATAAATCAATCTGTAGGTAAAACAATAAGCATTGAGGAAATTGAAAATACAATTTTAGAAAGTAATAATATTAAATCCATAATTAAATTTAAATTATTAGATGGTAGCTATTTTATAACATATAACTATCCTCTTTATGTTAAGGATAGTTTTATAGGGAATTTAATATTACAAAAAGATTTTTCTTATAAATATAATGAAATGATAAAAACCATATTAATTATTGTTTTAGGACAAGGTTTTGTAATAATAGCAATAGTTATAGCAATAACTTTAATAATTAATAAGTCTATAAAACCATTAAATGATTTGAAAAATTCTATGAAGGCTTTTAAATTAGGTAAGAATATTGAAGATATAGAAATTAATTCAGAAGATGAGATTTCTGATTTAGCTAAAACCTATAATTTAATGAAAAATCAATTGATGAATCAAGATAAGGCTATGAGAGAGTTTTTTAATAATGCTACTCATGAATTAAAAACTCCAATTACAGCTATTTCATTATATTCTCAAATAATAAGAGATAAGGATATAAAAGAAATAGATGAAGAATTTTTAAAAAGAGCAAGTACAAGAATAGCACTAGAATCTGAGAAGATGAAAAAACTAGTGGAGAAAATCTTAGAAAGTTCAAGGGGAAGTATATATAAGAGTAAGAATAAGACTGAATTTTCATTAACTAATATAATAAAAGAAATAATAGAAGACTTAGAAGTAAGGTTAATAGATAAGAATTTATATATAAAAGAGGAATTAGAGGAAATATCCTTCTTTGGAGTTTTAGAAGACTTTGAACAAATTATATTAAATATTTTAGATAATAGTATAAAGTATTCAATATCTAATGATATTTCAATAAAATTATATAAAGAAAATGAGAATATCTTACTAAAGATAAAAAATAAATCTTTAGAAATTCCCATGGATATAAAGGACAGGCTTTTAGAACCATTTATAAAATTTAATCATTACAAGGATATATCTAAAGAAATTAGTAGTTCAGGCCTTGGATTATATTTATGTAGTGAACTAGCAAAAGAAAATGGATGGAACTTGACTTATGAAATAATAAGTAATGATATTATCTTTACATTAAAATTAAATATATGATACTAAACCTATGCTAAATTAAAAAGTTACTAAAATGCATAGGTTTTTAATATTAAAACACTATCGCTTTGTAAAAATATGTTAAACTATATATAGCTACATAAGTTATATATTAAGAATACTAAGAGGTAGGAATATGCAAATATTTATTATGTCAAAAGCTGAATTAAGAAAATTTTTGGTTTTATATCAAGGACTATATACTAACAATACCTTTATTGGGGAAGAGGGAATTAAGAAATTTATAGAGCGAGTTGGATGTATTCAATATGATCCGTTAAATGTTGTAGGGAGAAATGCAGATTTAGTTATTCAATCAAGAATAGAAGATTATGATTCTGTTATGTTAGAGGATTTACTTTATAAGAAAAGAGAGTTAATAGATGGATGGGATAAAATGATGTCTATTTATTCTGTAAATGACTGGCCGTATTTTAAGAGGGTAAGGTCTGAGAGAAAAAAAGAGGTTGAAAGTGTACTAAAGCATAGAAATTCATTTGATGCAATAAACTACGTTGATACTGTAAAAGAATTTATACAAAAAAATGGTGCAACTATCCCATCAAAAATTGATTTGGGGTCTATAGAAAAAGGAATATGGGGTCATGGAAAACTTTCAAGTGCTACAATGGATTATTTATGGAATAGTGGTGAACTTGGAGTAAGTGAAAAGAAAAATACTCAAAAGAAATATGATTTAATTGAAAGATTATTGCCTAAAGAAATATTATATAAGGCTGAGCCCTTTCAAAATGATGATGAATTCTTTAAGTGGTATATTAAAAGGAGAATAGGGAGCATAGGAGCCTACTGGGATAGAAGTGGAGAAGGATGGTTAGGTAACTATATCTCTAATAAAGCTTTAAGAAAAAGAATATTAAATGAATTAGTAGATGAAGGAGAATTAATACTTATTAAAGTAGAAAATTTAAAAGAAACATTTTATATAAGAAAAGAAGATATATCAATTTTAAATGATTCTAGTTCAATTAATGAAAGTAATGTAAAATTTTTAGCCCCATTAGATAATTTAATTTGGGATAGGAAGTTAACTAGAGATATTTTTGATTTTGATTATACTTGGGAAGTTTATAAGCCAATAGATAAAAGAAAATATGGATATTATGTATTACCTGTCTTATATGGAGATAGAATTGTAGCAAGATTTGAACCAGAACTTAATAGAGGAGATAGTCCATTAGTAATAAAAAAATGGTGGTGGGAAGAGGATTTTAAACCAACAGATGATTGTATAGATTCTGTAAAGGTAGCACTAGATAGATTCTGTAAGTATTTAAGGTCAGAGGGAATATCTAAAGATTCATTTAGTAAAATAATAAAGAAAATATAACTATTTAAAATTAAAAGTTTAAAGGGCTGCCTAAGCAGCCCTTAATAAAAATTTAGAAACTCATGAGGGAGTTTTATCCTTAATTTTACATTTTCTATTATTCATTTTACATTGTGCGGCAGCACTTTTTATGTTGTTGCAAATTGGCTATTATAAAGATTTGCATAAAAACCATTTTTATTTAATAATTCATTATGATTACCTTTTTCTATAATTTTTCCATCCTTCATAACTAAGATTAAATTAGCTTCTCTAATAGTTGAAAGTCTGTGAGCTACTATAAAGGAAGTTCTTCCTTCCATTAATTTATTAAAGGCTCTTTGAATATAAATTTCTGTTCTGGTATCTATACTACTAGTAGCTTCATCTAAAATAAGCATAGGTGGCTTAGATAGCATAACTCTAGCTATACATAAAAGTTGCTTTTGTCCTTGAGAAAGGGAGCTATCTTCTGAAAGTATAGTATCATATCCCTTAGGTAGCCTCATAATAAATTTATGAGCATGAGCTGCCTTAGCAGCTTCTATAACTTCTTCTAAAGTGGCATCTTTTCTGCCATAGGCAATATTATCTCTAACTGATCCAGAGAAAAGCCAGGTATCTTGTAGAACCATTCCATAAAGACCTCTAGTGCTAGTTCTAGTAATATCTTCAATATTAATATTATCTATTTTTATTTCTCCAGAATTAATATTGTAAAATCTCATAAGTAAATTAATTAAAGTAGTTTTTCCACAACCAGTAGGACCAACTATTGCAATTCTATCACCAGGTTTTACATGTAAATTAAAATCTTCGATTAAAGGCTTATCTTCACTATATGAGAAATAAAGATTTTTTATATCAACATTTCCAGTACAAGTTTTTAAGTTAATAGCACCTTCCTTGTCAGAGACTTCAGGAACTTCATCTAGTATTTTAAATACTCTACTAGCAGATGCAAAGGCAGCTTGAAGCTCAGTAATTACACCAGAAATTTCATTAAAAGGCTTAGTATATTGATTAGCATAGCTTAAAAAAGCAGAAAGATTACCTATTGATAAATTACCATTTATAGCACTTAAAGCACCTATAATACCAACAGCTGCATATACAATACCATTTACAAATCTAGTGACTGGATTTGTAAGAGCTGAATAAAATTGAGCTTTTTGCCCATATGTATAAAGCTTTTTATTAATTTCTTCGAATTCTTCTTCTGCTTTTTCTTCATGAGAAAAGGCTTTTACAACTTTTTGATTTCCTATTATTTCTTCTACAAAGCCTGATAGTTCACCACGAACTTGAGATTGGTTTCTAAACATTGAATGGCAATGCTTGGCTATAGTGGAAGCAGTAAATAAGGATATAGGTGTAATTACAACTACTATTAAAGCAATTTTTACATTAATTGATAGCATAAATATTAAAGTACCAAGTATTGTTATTACTCCTGTAAATAGTTGAGTAAAGCCTTGAAGTAATCCATCTGAAACTATTTCAATATCATTTATAACACTGTTTATAATGGAACCATGGGAATGGCCATCAATAAATTTAAGTGGTAAGTCATTCAATTTATTAAAAACATCAATTCTTAAATCTTTAATAGTTTTATAACTTACTATATTTGTACATCTAGTCATTGTTAGTTGAAATAATGAAGAGAAGATTATAGTTAACAAAAGTAGTATTAATATATTAAAAAGATTAGTGAAATCAACATTACCTTTACTTGCAATAAGATCTACACCATTACCAATTAATATAGGTGTTAATAAAGTCAAGCTAATATTAATTACTGCACTAAAAAAAGCTATAATAATATATTTATTATAAGGTTTTGTATATTTTAAAATTCTTTTTATTATGGTAGTATTCAAAAGCTCACCTCCTAATTGTTTAATTGTGAAGAATATATTTCACTATATACTTGGCAATTTTTAAGAAGATAATCATGAGTTCCTATTCCTTTAATTTCACCATTATCTAAAACCACTATTTTATCAGCATTTCTTATACTACTTACTCTTTGAGAAACTATAAGTACAGTCATATCCTTAGTTTTTTCTTTTAAAGATTTTCTAAGTGCTGCATCTGTTGCAAAATCTAAAGCACTTGAACTATCATCTAATATTAAAATTTCAGGTTTAGAAATTAATGCCCTTGCAATAGTAAGCCTTTGTTTTTGACCACCAGAAAAGTTTTTGCCACCTTGAAGAACAGTAGCATTATATTTTTCAGGTAAAGAATCCACAAAGGATTTTGCCTGTGATATTTCTAAAGCTTCCTTTACATCATTAATATCAGCATCTTCCTTTCCCCATTTTAAGTTTTCTAAAATACTACCTTTAAATAAAACAGCTTTTTGAGGAACTATTCCAATTAATTTTCTTAAGTCTTTTAATTTGTAATCTTTAGTATTAAGTCCATTAACAAAAATTTCACCACTAGTAACATCATAAAATCTAGGAATTAAATTTACTAAGGTTGATTTACCGGAACCAGTTCCACCGATAATACCTATAGTTTCATTTTTATTAATGGTTAAGTTAATATCTTTTAAAGAATATTCATTAGAATCATTATATGAAAATGAAACATTTTTAAATTCAATTAATGAATTAGTTTTTTTATCTTTAATATAACTATTAATATGATTATCAGTAATTGATGGCTTAATGCTTAATATTTCTAAAACTCTATTAGCTGATGTAGCACCTTTAGTTAAAATTACAATAAGCTGAGAAAATACAATTAAAGAAAGTAAAATCTGAGTTATGTAATTTATAAAAGCAATTACTTCACCTTGAGTTAATGATCCTATATTAACCCTTATACCTCCAAACCATAAAAGAGCAATAATAGCTAAGTTCATAATCATATATGTAATTGGATTAAGTAATGCTGAAATTTTACCTACATTAATAGAAGTATCGGTAAGTTCAATAGTAGCATCTTTAAATCTTTCCTTTTCATTAGTTTCTTTAGAAAATGCTTTAATAACTCTTGCACCTTCAAGATTTTCTCTTGTAATTAAGGATAAGTTATCTAGTTTTCCTTGAATTACTTTATATAGAGGAAGAGACTTACTCATAACTAAATAAATTACTAAGGCAATTAATGGTGTAGTTAATAAAAATATTATAGAAAGCTTTAAGTCTATAGTAATTGCCATAATAGTAGAACCTATAATTATAAAGGGGCTTCTTGTACCAAGTCTTATTAACATAGCTATACCTGTTTGAATTTGATTTATATCATTAATTAATCTAGTTATAAGAGTTGGAGTTCCAATTTTATCTATTTCAGAATGAGAAAGTTTGTTAATATGTTTATATAATTTACTTCTTATTGAAGTACCTACGCCTTGGGAAGCAATAGAAGCATAATATTGACAAACTAGAGCAAACCCTAAACCAACTGCTCCTAAAAGAATTAGAAGTCCTCCCATTTTATATACATAATTAACATCTTTATTAAGAACACCAATATCTATAATTTTAGCCATTACTATTGGTATAAAAAGTTCTAGAATAGCTTCTATTAATTTAAATATTGGACCAAGAATTGATTCCTTCTTATAGTCTTTCATAAAATAAATTAGTTTTAACAATAGCATCAGTCCTTTTAATAAATATTTAATAATACTCATTATATCATCATATTAAAATAATAAAATAAATAAATCTTTACAAATATTAATAATATCTTAATTAAGTATAAAAACTTTTACTTTGAAAAATATAATATAATATATTTTAAATAATTTTTTGAGGTGTAGTAATGAATTTTATAAAGAATTTTTTTAAAGGAGTAGCAATGAGTATATCTCAAATAGTTCCTGGTGTTAGTGGAGGAACTATTGCAATGATATTAGGTATATATGATAAGTTACTTCATTCAGTTAATAATATTTTTAAAGATTTTAAAAATCAATATAGAATACTGTTACAAGTTGGAATTGGAGCAGTTGTTGGAATTTTATTATTTAGTAATATAGTAAAGACTTTATTTGATAATTATCCTATTCCTATTGGTTATTTATTTATTGGTGTAATTCTAGGGGGAGCACCACTTATGTATAGAAAAGCAACAGTTAAAGGGATAAATAAAAAAAGCTTATTATATTTAGTTTTAGGTATATTAATAGTACTTATGATGGGAATTCCCAATAATGATGCATCAGCAATAATTACTTCATTAAATCTTTTTAATTTTATTTGGCTTTTCATTGGAGGAGTAGTAGTAGCTGTAGCACTTATTTTACCAGGGATAAGTGGATCATTTATGCTATATATTTTAGGACTTTATAATACTGCTATAACAGCAGTTGTGAAGTTTAATATACCTATTTTGATACCTATAGTTTTAGGTGGGATAGTTGGAACATTACTTACGGCTCGTATAATTGAAGTATTATTGAATAAATTTCCAGAACAAACTTATATATTGATATTTGGGTTTATCTTAGGTTCGGTTTTTTCAGTTTTTCCTGGAGTAGATGGTTTAAGCACTCTTATTGGAATAATACTTGGAATTATTGGATTTATATTTACATATTATATTAGTAGAAATGAATAGATTAAAAATTAATATTGTTAATTGTATATTTATTAATAATATCTAAAGTATATAGACGGTTTATGAAAATTCAAAAAATTCTATAAATATAATTGTCAAAAGATGAGTATAATTATATAATAATAAAGTAATAAATTATAAATTCAAATTAAGGAGGTAGAGGTATGTCAAATTATTTATTAACAATGAAGAATGAAAGTGAATATAGATTATATTTTATTAATAGCTCTACCAGTGGAGATAGTTTGTAATTTTTTAGATGAAATTTAAATTATGTTAACACAGCCATGAGTTATTATACTCATGGTTTTTTTATACACTTATATTAAAAAAAGTGATATTAATATGACCCTGGGTAACTGGGGTCATTTTTATATAAAAAAATAAAATAAAGGAGGATATTTATAATGAGTAATTTAATGTTTGCGAAAAATAATAAGAAATTTGAGGCTAGAAGCAGAAATGGAGGTGTTTTATATGATAACCAGCGGAGAATTTAATAATATCATTACTACTTCAAATAGCAATATAGAATTTGAAAAATATTGCAAGAATGAAGGGGTAAGTTCATTACTAATTAAAAGTGAAATTTATAGTTTATATAATATAAAAAAAATTAATTTTTTCAAGGGATTAGTTACATTATTAAAAAAAAGATAGAAAATCAAATGAAATTATTAAATCAAACTAATTAAAATACTCAGCATCTTTATTAAGGTGCTGAGTATACTATATTTGTAGAGAAAAAAGAATATAAAAAAAAGAAATTATATTTATTTGACTATTTAAATTAGTAGGTATATAATTAGTTAGAAGTCTAACAAAATGCAGGTGAAAGAATGAGTGAAATGAGACACGTAGGTAAAAAAATAAATATACTTTCCCATAAAATTAAAAGAAGAATAGGTAAAGTAAGTTTAGAATATGGAATTAGTGGTATGCAAGCTAAGATTTTAGGATTTATATATGTAAATTCTGCTAATAGAGACATATTTCAAAAGACTATTGAAGAAGAATTTGATATAAGACGTTCTTCTGTAACTAGTGTACTTACACTAATGGAAAAAAATCAACTTATTAAAAGAGAAAGTGTATCTGAAGACGCTAGACTAAAGAAAATTATAATTACTGAAAAGGGGATTGAAGTAAATAAATTAGTTTATAAAGAAATTAAATCTATAGAAAAAACTATAGCTGATACCCTATCAGAAGAGGAATTAAATATATTTATTTCTAATTTGGATAAACTAATTAAAAATATAGGTGATTAATTTTATTTAATAATTTAGTTAGAAATCTAACAAAGAATTTTAAATTTAAAATATATTAAACAAAAGGAGGAATAGTATGATAAAAAAATTAGCTGGCTATATAAGAGAGTATAAAAAAGATTCTATTTTAACTCCTGTTTTTGTGGCTTGTGAAGTAATACTAGAAGTTATTATTCCAGTATTGATGGCAAAAATAGTGGATAATGGAATTCAAAATGGAGATATGAAATATGTAACTACCTTAGGAATTATAATGTTAGTTATGGCATTTCTATCATTAACATTTGGTGTTTTAGGAGGTAAAACAGGAGCAAAAGCATCTACTGGATTTGCAAAAAATTTAAGAAGAGAAATGTTCTATAAGATTCAGGACTATTCATTCTCTAATATTGATAAATATTCAACTGCTGGTTTAATTACAAGATTAACTACAGATGTTACTAACGTACAAAATGCATATCTTATGATAATTAGATCATTAGCAAGAGCACCTTTTATGCTTATTGCAGCAATGATAATGAGTTTTTATGTCAATGCAAAGATGGCATTAATTTTCTTGGGTGCAGCAATTTTTCTATCAGTAGCTTTATTTTTCGTTATTTCTAATGCTCATCCAATATTTAAAAAAGTATTTAGAAAGTATGATGATTTAAATGCTAGTGTACAAGAAAATTTAACTGGAATTAGAGTTGTAAAAGCCTATGTTAGAGAAGAACATGAAATAAGTAAATTTCATAAAGCATCTCAAAATTTATATGATTATTTTATAAAGGCAGAAAAGATAATTATTTTAAATGCACCAATAATGCAATTTACAACCTATACAATAATATTACTTTTCTCATGGTTTGGAGCAAAATTAATTGTCTCAAATAGTATGACTACTGGTGAACTTATGAGTTTATTTACTTATACAGGTAATATTCTTATGAGTCTTATGATGATATCAATGGTATTAGTTATGATTACTATGGCAAAATCATCTGCAGAAAGAATAGTAGAAGTAATAAGTGAAGAAAGTGATTTGAAAAATTGCGATAATCCAATATATGAAGTAAAAGATGGATCTATAAGTTTCGAAAATGTTAACTTTAGTTATACTAATAATAAAGAAAACTTAAATTTAGAAAATATTAATTTAAATATAAATTCTGGAGAAACTATTGGAATTATAGGTGGAACAGGAAGTGCTAAATCAACATTTGTTCAATTAATACCTAGACTTTATGATGTAACTTCAGGTTCTTTAAAGGTTGGGGGCATTGATGTTAGAAATTATGATATAGAAACATTAAGAAATGAAGTTTCTATGGTTCTTCAAAAAAATGTATTATTCTCTGGGACTATAAAAGAAAATTTAAGATGGGGTAATAAAGAAGCAACTGACGAAGAAATAGTAAATGCATGTAATGCAGCACAAGCTAGTGAATTTATTGAAAATCTTCCAGATAAGTATGATACTCATATAGAACAAGGTGGTACTAATGTCTCTGGAGGACAAAAACAAAGGTTATGTATAGCTAGAGCTTTATTAAAGAAGCCAAAGATATTAATTTTAGATGACTCAACTAGTGCAGTTGATACTAAAACAGATTCATTAATTAGAAAAGCATTTAAAGAATCAATTCCAAACGTAACAAAAATAATTGTTGCACAAAGAATTTCTTCCGTTGAAGAAGCAGATAAAATAATAGTTTTAAATGATGGAAAAATAGATGGCTTTGGTACACATGAAGAATTATTAAAATCTAATGAAATATACAAAGAAGTATATGAAGGACAAGTGAAAGGAGCTGATAAGAATGAGGCCTAGGATGGGACAAGGAATGAAACATGGTAAGGGAAAGAACCCAATGAAAACTTTAAGAAGGCTCCTAGATTATATATTTAAAGAATATAAGTTTAAATTATTTTTAGTTATAGTTTTAATTATAATTAGTTCTATTACTCAAGTTATAAGTACATTATTTCTCAAAACATTAATAGATGATTATATTACTCCATTTTTAGGTCAATCAAATCCTAATTTTGTACCATTACTTAAGACTCTAGTAATTATGGCAATAATATATTATGCAGGAACATTATCAACTTATCTATATAATAGGGTTATGATATTTGTATCTCAAGGTACACTTAAAAAGATTAGAGATGATATGTTTAAGCATATGGAATCTTTACCAATAGGATATTTTGATACTCATCCACATGGTGAAATAATGAGTTTATATACAAATGATACTGATACTTTAAGGCAAATGATAAGCCAAAGTATTCCGCAACTCATGTCATCAATAATAACTGTAATAAGTGTATTTATTTCCATGATAGTATTAAATATTCCTTTAGCAATAGTATCTGTTTTTATGATTTTAGTAATGCTTAAAGTTATTAAGACTGTTGGAGGAAAAAGTTCACTATATTTTGGTAAGCAACAACGTAATTTAGGAAAACTAAATGGATATATTGAAGAAATGATGGAAGGACAAAAAGTTGTAAAAGTATTTTGTCACGAAGAAGAAAGTAAAGTAAATTTCGATATACTAAATGAAGAACTAAGAGATAGTGCAGATAAAGCTAATACATTTGCAAATATTTTAATGCCTATTATGGGGAATTTAGGATATGTAAATTATGTTCTTACTGCAATAGTAGGAGGTATACTTGCTATAAATGAAATTGGAGGATTTACAATTGGTGCTTTAGCCTCATTCTTGCAATTAACAAGAAATTTAAACCATCCAATAGGTCAAATGTCTCAACAATTTAATTCAGTTATAATGGCACTCGCAGGAGCTGAAAGAATTTTTGAATTGTTAGATGAACAGCAAGAAATTGATGATGGATATGTTACTTTAGTAAATGCAAAAATTGATGAAGATGGTAATATACATGAAGTTAATGAACGTACAGGAATATGGGCTTGGAAGCATCCACATAGTGATGGAACACTTACTTACACAAGATTACTTGGAGATATGGTATTTGATGATGTTGACTTTGGATATAATGATAAGAAGACAATTCTTCATAATATAACTCTTTATGCAAAACCAGGACAAAAGCTTGCCTTTGTTGGAGCAACAGGAGCAGGTAAGACTACAATTACTAATTTAATTAATAGGTTCTATGATATCCAAGATGGAAAAATAAGATATGATGGAATTAATATTAATAAAATTAAAAAGGATGACTTAAGAAGATCTTTAGGTATAGTTTTACAAGATACACATCTTTTTACAGGAACTATAGCAGAAAATATTAAGTATGGTAAATTAGATGCAACTGATGAAGAAGTATATGCAGCAGCAAAACTTGCTAATGCAGATGTATTTATTAAACACTTACCTAATGGATATAATACTAAAATAACTGGAGATGGAGCTAATTTATCTCAAGGACAAAGACAATTAATTGCCATAGCAAGAGCTGCTATAGCAGATCCACCTGTATTAATATTAGATGAAGCTACATCAAGTATAGATACTAGAACTGAATCCATAGTTCAAGAAGGTATGGATAAATTAATGCAAGGAAGAACTGTATTTGTAATTGCTCATAGGCTTTCAACAGTTAGAAATTCTGATGTTATAATGGTTCTCGAACAAGGAAGAATTATTGAACGTGGAAATCATGAAGACTTAATTGAGAAAAAAGGAAAGTACTATCAATTATACACAGGAGCCTTTGAATTAGAATAAGGTTAAAATATAAATAAAATAAGAAAAAGAGCATTAGAAAAATTTAATGCTCTTTTATTATATTTCAAAAATAACTTTTAAATAAAATACTCGTAAATGATTATAATATAATAAAAAATTATAGCTTATGATATAATTAAAGTATGAAAGAATAAAGCTTTTATAGCTTTAATTTATAGAGCAGTAAGAAGGGGAATAATTTAGAGAATGAATGAATTTAGATATTTAAAAGATATAAGTAATTTTGTTTTTATAAAGGATGATTTAGAAAAAGCTGATATTATATTTATACCTGGAGGATCTTATCCTGAAGTGGCAGAAGAAGCAGCTAAGTTATGGAAAAGTGGATATAGTAATTTGATTTTACCTTCTGGAGCCTATGGAATTAACAGTGGATATTTTACAGGACCTTCATCTAAAAAGGAAATATATGATGAAAAATATAATTCTGAATGGGAATTTTTAAAAGATGTACTTATTAAAAATTCTGTAAGAGAAGATTGTATATTAAAAGAAGATAAAGCAACCTTCACCTATGAAAATGCTATTTTTTCTAAGAAGGTAACAGATTCCTTAGGAATAAAAATTAACAAGGCAATTATATGCTGTAAATCATATCATGCAAGACGGTGTCTTATGTATTATGAAACTTTATATCAAGATACTAAGTTTATTATTCATCCAGTGGATATAGATAATATAACAAAAGATAACTGGCATAAAACTGAAAAAGGAATTAATTTTGTATTAGGCGAATTAGAAAGATATGGATGGCAGTTTAAGGATATACTAAAAGAATTATAAAAGTTAATAAGGAATATAATTAAGAGGTGATTATTATTATGAATAGTAGTCATCTTTTTATTTAATAAAATAATATTGGATTTTATGGTAAAATTAATATATAAGTTTATATAAAATAAATCTGTATTGGGGGGAAAAACAATGAAAGACATAAAAGAAAAGATATTTTCAAAAGAGATTATTTTAAAAAAATATTTAGAATATAAAGATATTCAAGAAATAAAAGAATTAGAAAATATTATTCTTAATGAAGATAAAGTAAACTTGAAGCTAGAATTAAGCTATAGAAGAGAAATAAAAAAGGATTATGAAAATAATAGAAATGATATTAATGAATTTTTATTTTATATAAATAATAAATTAATAGGATATTTAGGAATTTCAAGTTTTGGAGGAAATATTGCTGAAATAAACGGAATGGTTCATCCTAAGTATAGGAGAAATGGCATATTTACTAGACTTGTTAATTTAGCATTAGAAGAATGCAAAAGGAGAAACTTTAATGAAATATTGCTTCTTTGTGATGATAAAGCTCATTCTGCAATTAAGTTTATAGAAGATATAAATGGAGCTTATTCTTTTTCAGAATGTAGGATGAAATGTTACAATAATATTATCCAAGAAGTAAATAAGGACATTACTTTAGTTAAAGCTAAAAATAATAATATAGGTGAAATTAATAACTTAAATAATATTTTCTTTGGAGACTCATGGAAGGAAATAATAATGCCAGAAGATGAAGAAAAAAATAATATTATTACTTATTTAATTTACAATAATAATAATAATTTAATTGGGAAAATAAAGGTAAGTAAAGAGCTAGATTCAGCATTTATTAGTGGCTTTGGAATTATACCAGAACATAGAAGTAGGGGGTATGGGAAATCAGCACTAAGAAAAGCTTTAAATAATTTAAAAGCTGATAAAATATATGATGTTGAATTAGATGTAGAAATCAGTAATAAAAAAGCTTTGAATTTATATAAAGATTGTGGTTTTAAAGAACAATCTATTATGAATTATTATAATATAAATATTTAAATATTCATATTATTAGAAATATTAATTATTTTGTGGTATAATAAAGATACAATATGTGTAGCTTCTAAGAGTTTCAACTGTAGAAGCTACTTTTTTCAGCATAAATAATTTCTTAAGGAGGAAGAATTATGTTTAAGATAAATGATTATGTTGTATATGGGCTAAATGGAGTGTGCATGATTGAAGATATAGAAAAAATGCTATTAAAAGATAAAGAACTAGAATATTATATTTTAGCTCCAATTAATAATAAAAAAATGACTATAAAAATTCCTGTAAATAATAAAACAATTGCTATTAGAGAGCTTATGAGTAAAAATGAAGTTATGAATTTAATAGAATGTATTTCTAAGAAAGAAACTATTGAAATAGATGATTTTAGAAAGAAAAATCAAGAATATAAGTCAATAATTAGAAGTGGTGATGTTTTAGAAATTATAAAAGTTATTAATTCAATTAATTTGGAAAAAGATGAAAAAGCATCTTTAGGAAAGAGAATTAATAAAACAGAGGATGATATTTTAATAAATGCTAAAAAGCAATTATATCAAGAAATATCAATAGTTTTAGGAATTAACATAAATGAAGTAGATGATTACATAAAAAAATGTATTCAATAAAATATTTAAAGGATAGAATAGTATTTTTTTATGATTTTATAAGTGAATTTTTATTTAAAATGACTGGTACACAATTTAGTGCAACAGCCATTTTAGTTTACTTCTATATTTCTAAAGTAATATTTCCATTTTCAATTCTATATATTGTATCTACTAAATCAAGTATACGTTCATCATGAGTTACCATTAAAGCAGCTTTATTGTACTTTTTTATTTCATCTTTAATCATAGAAACCACTTGACGACCACGATTTCCATCAAGGCTAGCAGTTGGTTCATCTGCTAAAATTATATCTGGATTATTCATTAAAGCTCTTGCTATTGCAACTCTTTGTTTCTCACCACCAGATAACTTAGATGGATATTGATTTATTCTATGTTCAAGTCCAAAGTCTTTTAAAAGTTTATTAGCATGTTCATTAATTTCTTTTGAATTTTTATTTTTAGAAAGCTTTGGTATTAATTTTAACTGATCTATAACTGTTAAATATGGTATTAGTTGATGAGATTGAAATACAAATCCTATTTTATTTCTTCTTATATCAGCTAATTCTTTTTTATTTTTCTTACTTAAATTTGTATCTCCAATCTTTATTTCACCATTACTTGCTGAAAGTAAGGCACCTGCAATAGATAAAAATGTACTTTTACCAGATCCAGAAGGTCCTACAATAGCAACAAATTCACCAGGCTTAACATTGATAGATACGTTATTTAAAACTGTATTTACATTATCTCCATCTTTATATTTTTTAGTTATATTTTTTAATTGAAGAGCATATCTTTCCATTAATAATTACCTCCTATTGCAGAAATTGCATCAACTTTTCTAATTTTTTTGATTGAAAATAGGCTACTTATTAGTGCTATTACTATAAATAATATTGATACTAAAGCTGCATCTCTAGAACTTAAGACAAATGGCATACTTGCTGGTAGCATACTAGCTAAAGCAAATGTTAGAATATTTCCTATAACCATGCTTATTACTGAAAGCATAAATACTTGAGATGTTAAAGATGATGCTAAAGTTGACATTTTAGATCCTAAAGCCTTTAAAACTCCAAATTCAGGTAATTTTTGCATAGTTGTTATATAGAAAAATACACCGACTATAAATGATGATATTATCAATAAGAATACTAACATCATGATAATAGTACCTTGTTCTGCTGAATATCCAGGAACATTTTTAATTACATCAGATTTAGTTAATAATACTTTCTTATCTAAATTATCATTAACAAAGCTAGTAAGTGAATCTTGGTTTTCTGTAGACTTGTCCATATCTATAGCTAGAGCCTGGAAGTTATTATATTCCTTTCCAGTTGCAGAAGTCATCATTTCCTTATAGGTATCTAAAGATATAACTCCTACAGACATATGTCCATACATTTGATTTTTAGTAAATCCAACTACTTTTAATTCTAAATCAGAAGATGAATCTTTAATTATATCGCCTATCTCTATACCATCTTCTTTAAATGAATTATTTAAAACAATTTCTTTATTATTATTTAAAGTATTTCCATCAATAACTTCAGGCATTAGAAATGCTGATGGATCAATTGCTAAGTAAACTATATTAGTTTTCTTATCTGCAGAGTCCATAGTGAAATTACTTGTAAATAAATTAATAGGAGTAGCATTTTCATTTAATTTTATTAAGTCATTAGAATCATTTAAATTTGTTACATCATCATCTGTAAAAGATGAACGACTTATTAATTTATCTGCTGAATCCGATAATATATAATAATTTGCTTTAGAGTTTTCAACTGTAGATACAGTAGCAGCAGATAACCCCTTAGCAATTCCTGCTAAAAATAATACTAGAAATATAATAAGAGTTAAAATTCCAATTATTAAACTAAATCTAGCTTTATTGTGCTTTAATTCTTTTAGTGCTAAAAACATAATTTATTCTCCTTCTTTTGATTAATATTTATTTAATACTGTTTTTGTTTCCATAGGTACATTATGAACCTTGTTCATAAAAAAAATCAATATCTAATAGCAATTTTTTATTAATAATTTTTATTGATAAGGTTTAAATGGAAAATTTCTGGGCCCCTGGGGCCCAGAAATTTTCCAATTAAGCTTAAATTAAGGTAAGCTAAAATTACAATTAATATTGGTCGTGTACAATTGAGTCATAAAGTTAAAAAGGAGAGGAAAATATGAGTCAATATATTGTTAATACAGAAAACTTAGTAAAGGAATTTAATAATGTTAGATGTGTAGATAGAATTAATTTAAATGTTAAGGAAGGAGAAGTCTATGGATTTTTAGGCCCAAATGGTGCTGGCAAAACAACAACTATAAAAATGCTATTAGGCTTAGTAAAACCTAATAGTGGAGATATAAGGATTTTCGGAGAATCCATTAAGGATAATAGAGAAGAAATATTAAAAGATATAGGAGCATTAGTTGAAAGTCCTTCTTATTATGGTCATTTAACAGCTTATGAAAATTTAGATATACTAAGAAGAATTTTAAAGTTAAGTAAGGATGAAATAGAGGAAAAGCTTAAGTTAGTAAATTTATTGGATGCAAAAAATAAAAAGGTTAAAGAATTTTCATTAGGTATGAAGCAGAGATTAGGAATAGCACAAGCTCTTATGGGAAATCCAAAGCTTTTAATTTTAGATGAGCCAACTAATGGACTAGATCCAGCAGGAATCATAGAAATAAGAAACTTAATAAAATATTTAGCTAATGAAAGAAATATAACAATAATAATTTCAAGCCATATATTAAGTGAAATTGAATTAGTAGCAACTGAAGTTGCTGTAATAAATAAAGGAAGGCTATTATATCAAGGATCATTAGATAATTTAAAGAAGAATTCAACTAATGAAGTAACAATTGGTTTAGAAAAGATACAGGATAAGGATTCAGTATTTAACTTACTAAAATCTAGAAAGTATAGAGTTAAAGAGGAAAACAGTAAGATAAAAGTTAAAAGCAATAATGTATCTGCGGCTAGAATTTGTAGAGAGCTTGTTATGGCAGGATATGAAATTAATTATTTATCACAAGAAAAGAGTTCTTTAGAGGAAATATTCTTAGGATTAACTAAGGAGGTTTAATTATGTTATTAAATTTAATAAAAAATGAATTTATAAAAGAAAAAAGAAACTTAGTAATTTTATTTATATTAGCAATTCCTTTAGGAGTAGCAGCACTTATATGTGTAGACTTCTTAATAAGATATGAAAGCTGGTTATTGCCTCAAGCTATGGAAAAAGGATTAACATCTTGGCAAGTTTTAATTAAAGAACAAAGAATATTATATTTTAATGACTTTATGCCAATGTTTGCTGCACTTATTTTAGCTACATTATTTGAAAGTGAGTACAAGAATAACTCATGGACATTTTTATTAACACAGCCAATAAAAAGAAGTAGCATTTTAATATCTAAATATATAGTAGCAAGTTTTTATTCAATTTTAATGTTAAGTTTAAATGTTATTTCATTAATTACAGTAGGAATAATATTTAAGTTTAAGGAACCAATACCTTATAGGTTTTTAATAATTATGTTTGTTATTCAGCTAATAGCATCTTTAGTAATAATGGTTATACATTTATTTATAAATTTAAAAAATAAAAATCTTCTTATATCTTTAATAATAGCAGCAATTTTAAGTTTTATTTCTTCAAATTTATATCATAATGATTCCTTTATTAAAAATATTAATCCCTATGGATTTTCTCTATTTTCCATAACTCAAGGTAAAAATGAAATAACATTAGTTTTAATTATATCAATAGCTATATTAATAATAGGTTCTGTATTTGTGAAGACTTATTTTAATAATAAGAAAATTTATTAAGTGAGGTGATAAAAATGGAATTATTGAAAATAGAATTACTAAAAATTAAAAAAAGCTCTTTATTATTTTTAGCATTGATTATTCCAATACCAGTAGTACTAATAGTTATGAAAAAAGTGCAAGCTATGGGAAGTACAAATGGTATAGGCATTGATGATGGAATATTTATTTTTTCAGCTATTACTTATCTATCTTTTATTTTACCATTACAAAATATATACACAGCATCTGTAATAACAAAAGTTGAAAATGATAATTCTGGTTGGAAGCAATTATTACTTTTACCTATAAAGAAAAGTAGTATTTATTTAAATAAATATAAAGTTATGTTAATAACCTTAACTATTTCTATATTATCATATTTTGCTTGTATATTTTTATCTAAAGCTTACTTAAGCAAAAGTGTAAGCTTTAATTTTCAATTATTATCATATGCTATAGAAATTTTTATAACAACATTACCTATATTAATTTTACTATTTATAATAGGACGAAATTTCTCAAGTATAATACCATTAATTTCAACTGGAGTTATTATGCTAATAACAAATATTTTTATAGCTCAAAGTAGATTTTGGATTTATGCTCCTTGGACATATTCTATTATGATAGTTGGAGGTGATATAAGTAGGGTAGAAAGATATATGACATTAATAATATCCATATTATTAACTATTATAATGTTTTCTATAGATTTTATAAGTTTTACTAGGTCAGATATTAAGTAAAGGATAAGTATGGTAAAATATAAAAAAGAGAAAATATAGTAATTGAGCATTTAAAAGCTTAAAAGAGAGGAGTAACATCATGATGTCAGATGATATACTAAATAAAAAAATAATGTTAGTGGATGATGAAAGAGAGTTACTATCCCTATTAAAGGAAGTATTTATAAAGGAAGGTTTTAAAGAAATATACGAGGTGGACAATGGGATAGATGCAATATTGCAAGTTAAAGAAAATAATCCAGATATAATAATACTAGATGTTAATTTGCCTGATATAGATGGTTATATGGTTTGTGATAGAATTAGAAAATTTTCTATGTGTCCAATTATATTTTTAACTGCAAAGGGAGAAGATGAAGAGAAAATTAAAGGATTAGAAGCTGGCGGTGATGATTATGTAACTAAGCCATTTAACATAAAAGAAGTTGTTCTTAGAGTTAAATCTCAACTAAGAAGAGGAAGTATTACTAATGAAGTTAATAGTAGTATATATACTTTTGGGAACATTTCCATTAATGAAGAAACTGGAGTAGTAAAAAAGGGGGAAGAAAATATATTATTAACAGCTAAGGAGTACTCACTAATTTTATTTCTTGCTAAAAATATAAATAGAGTCTTTAGCAAAAGCTCATTATGCGATGAAATTTGGGGATACGAATATGATGGGTATGATAATACAATAATGGTTCATATAAGACACTTAAGAGAAAAGCTAGAGGATAATCCAAGTGAACCTAAACATATAAAAACTTTAAAGGGGATTGGCTATAAGCTAGTTGATTAATATGAAAGTAAAATTAACAATTAAATTACTAGTATCTATGATTCTGGTTTATTATATAACAATGACAGTTTACGTGGTGCTAAATCTAGTAATATACAATAGTAATATAACTTTTGGAGAAAAAGTATTTAGTGTATCTTTTAGGGCATCAGAATTTATAGAGCCATTTGTAGAAGACTTAGAAAAAGATAATAACTTTAGTTTAGATGAGAATAATATAAATAAATTAATTGATAATAATGTATGGATACAGGTTTTAAATAAAGAAAATAATGAAGTGTATCAGGTGAATAAACCTGAAAATGTTCCTAATAATTATATTACAGCAGATTTAATAGATTTTATTCAAAATCCATGGGGAAGTGATGCACCGACCACTATTTATACAAATAATATAGTTAAGGAAAATGAAAGCTATACCTTATTAGTTGGCTTTCCAATAAATAAAATTTTTAAATTTAAGATGACATTTACAGAAGAAAGCTTAAAATATCATAAGTCAATTATTGTTTTTGCATTAGTTTTAATGATTATTGTAGCTTATTTATTTAGCAGAAGCTTAGTTAAACCAATGTTATCTCTTGTTGAAGATATAGATGATTTGAAAAATGGAATTTATGATAAAAAGGCAAATAAGAAAGGTATTTTTAAAGATGTAAGTAAAAATATCAATAATTTATCTAGTGTGTTAAAGGAAAATGAGATTCAACGAAAAGAAGTAGATAAAGCAAAGGAAGAATGGATAGCTAATATTAGCCATGATTTAAAAACTCCATTAAGTTCAATTAAAGGATATGCAGAACTTTTAAAGGGAGATGAATATGAAATAAACATTGAAGAAGCAAAAAGGTATGGTAGTGCTATCCTAGATAACAGCAATTATATTCAAGACTTAGTTAATGATTTATCTTTAGTTTATAAGTTAAAAAATAAAGTAATCCCTATTAATTTTAAAGAAGAAAATTTAATTAGTTTAATTAAAGAAAGTATTATAGATTTATTAAACAATAGTAAATATAGTGATAGAGAAATTAACCTCAATTATTATTATGAAAATATAATAGTAAATTGTGATAAAAAATATTTAAAAAGAGCTATAAATAATCTTATAATCAATTCCTTAGAGCATAATTCTAAGGACACTATTGTAGATGTGTCTATTCAAAAGAAAGATACTAGCATATTTATAAAAATAGAGGATAATGGACAAGGTATAAGAAAAGAGGATTTAAAAAATATCTTTAATAGATATTATAAAGGAGTAACTACAAGTTCTTCATCTAATGGATCAGGACTTGGTATGGCAATAGCTAAAGAAGTTATAGAATGCCATGGTGGTAGTATTAATTTAGAAAGTGAACCTGGAATTGGCACTAAAATAATTATAGCTTTTTAAGTAATTAACATCCCTGGGTGTAAAGTTAAAAAATAGTAACTTTATTTTTTGTACTAATCAAGTTACTATTTTTAATTTTAATACTTAAGGATATAATACAAAACATATACCCAGCTTAGTAATCCATGGAAAATTGCTCAAGGTATTGATTGGCATGCAGTATATGAAATAATCATAGCTAAGCAAGAACCAAAGGATAACACTTTTTTTATAGTTTTACTTACTATAGTTTTATTTTTTGAATAATAATCATTTTTATCTTTAATCATAAGAATATACCCCCTAATACTATATAAATTAATACTTACATAAATATATGTATAAATATAGAAAACTACTTTTGAGACTATAATAGAATGTATTACTAAATAAATAAAAATATATAAACTTCTATTTTATTAGTTCATAATTATAATATAGAAATTATTCACTAATAAAAAATATATTGGTAAAAAGGGAGAAATAAATAATTAGGAGTGGGGAGTATTATGAGGTTAATAATACATGATTTAAAAGGTGATGAATTTAAAAAGTTATGTCCTAATGAAGTAAAAGACTTAATTGTAGTTTCTGATGATGGAAGTATTCATCATTGTATGGGATGCTTTGGATGTTGGATAAAAACACCTGGAGAGTGCATTATAAAAGACAAATATGAGAATATGGGAGAGTGCTTATCAAAATGCAATGAAGTTATTATAATAAGTAAATGTGTTTATGGAGGACTTAGCCCCTTTGTAAAAAATGTTTTAGACAGAAGTATTTCTTATGTGCATCCATTCTTTAAAATAAGAAATGGAGAAATGCACCATAGAAGAAGGTATGATAATAAAGTAGATATGAAGATTTTCTTTTATGGAGATAAAATAACTGATAAAGAAAAAGAAACTTCAAAAGGAATAGTAAAAGCAAATTGTATAAATTTTTATTGGAATGTATTAAAATTATCATTTGTTAAAAACATAAAGGAAGTGGAGGGGCACTTATTATGAGAATATCTTTAATTAATGGAAGCCCTAAAGTAAAAGATAGTGCTTCAGAAATTATCTTAAATGAATTAAAAAATTACTTAAATAATAATAAATCCATTAAGAATTTAAGCATTTCTGAATATTATTTTAGAAATAATAAGGTGGATAATGATATAATTGAAGAAGTAATAAAGTCTGATATTTTAGTTTTTTCATTTCCTTTATATGTAGATGGAGTACCGTCTCATTTATTAAGATGCCTTTTAAAGCTAGAAGAATCTTTTAATAAAATAAAAGAAAAAGATATTAAAGTTTATGCTTTAGTTAATTGTGGTTTTTATGAAGGAAAGCAAAACAAATTAGCTATTGAAATAATTGGAAATTGGTGTGAAAAATGTGGCCTTAAATGGGGACAAGGTCTTGGCATTGGTGCAGGACCACTTCTACACTCAGTAAAAAGTGTTCCTGCAGAGCATGGCCCTAAGAAAAACTTAGGAAAAGCATTAAATATTATTTCAAATAATATATTAAATAAAATAAGTGATAACAATCTTTTTATAACAGCAAATTTTCCAAGGTTTGCATATAAATTTGCAGCAGAAATGGGATGGAAAAAATCTATTAAAGCTAATAAGTTAAGAGTTAAGGATTTATATATAAGGAAATAAAAAAATGGAAGAAATCTGGCCCAAAAGGGAAATTCCCCTGGGGGCCAGATTTCTTCCATTTTGTAAAAGTTTATATTAAATATCATAATATTAAATATAAATGTTAGAAGAATACAAATGAAAACAAATAAGGATTCAAGAAAAAGATGGATGAGAATTGAAATCGTTGGTTTAGCTTTAGTTGTTATTTCCTTCTTAACACTTTTAATATCTCCAGAATCTATATCTGGAGATAGTCCAACTTTAGCTATGGCTCAGTTAATACACCCTTTAATTCCTAAAATAGGACATGGGTGTATTTTTATTATATAATTATGATAGATATTTTTAACTTTCTTCGATATATAAGTTAGAGAGTTAAAAGGAGGAGAGTATGGAAGATTCAATAATTATAAAAAGTATTAAAAATAAAGATGAAATTGGAATCGAATTATTATTGAAGAGCTATGGAGGATTGATAAAATCAGTAGTGAAACATCACTTAAAAGATATTTCATTTTATGAAGAGGAATGCATAAATGATATTCTCTTTTCAATTTGGAATAATATAAGTCTTTTTAATGAAACTGGTTCTTTTAAAAATTGGGTTGCTATAATTTCTAAATTTAAATCAATTGATTATAAACGTAAATATTTAAAGTTAAATTCAATTTTAGATATAGATGAAATTGATATATCAGATAATAAAGGTTCAGTTGAAGAAATAGTAATTTATAATGAATTCAAAGAAGAAGTAAAAGAACTATTAAGTAATTTAAAGAATATAGATAAAGAGCTCTTTATTAAGTATTATTTAGAAAATAAAAATATAATTGACATATCAAGAGAAATGAACATGAAAAGTTATCAAATATATAATAGGCTATCTAGAGGACGAAAGAAACTTAGTAGCATTTTAAAAGAAATATATTAAAGAGGTGAGAATATGGGGAATATTTATAAAGAATTTAATAATATAGAAATTGATTTATCTGTTTATGATAATATATCTTTATCAGATGAAGAAATTTTAAAATATAAGAAAAGTTTTTTAAATAAGAAAATCACTAAGAAAAGTACTTCTAAATTGCCTATAGCAGCCTTGATTTTTGGAGTTATAGTTATTACATTATTCACTAATTATAATGAGATTTATGCAAATATAGATAAAGTGACAATGAATATAAAGTCATTTTTCACTAAAGTAATAAATAGGGATATTAATAGTTATATTGATAATTTTAATAGTGAAATTACAGATAAAAATATAACAGTAAAATTAAATGAAGTTTTAATTGATGGAAATGAATTAGTTATTAATAGAACAATAGATTATTCAATGGTAACTGAAGCTGATGGAGAAGTATATGAAAATATAAATGAAATTAGAAAATCAGATAATTTAGGAGAAATTTTAGTAGACGGAGTATTAAGTAAAGTATCATATAGTGTTTTAAATAAGATTGATGATAATACTTATAATTGGATTAGCGTATTTGCAATAGATAATATTAATGCAAATCCTGAAATTTTAATAAATAATGAATTTACTTATACCACTCCTATTAAAGAAGATAATAGAGAGTTTGGCATAACAAATAAAATTCAAGGTGATTGGATTTTTAATTTCAAACTAGATTCTAATGAAATTACTAAAAATGTAAGAAAACTAGATGTAAATAAAGAGGATTATATTGAACTTTCAGATGGTGATATTATTACTTTATCAGAAGTAACTAAGTCAAATTTATCAATAAAAATAAACTATGATGTAATTACTGATAAAGACAATGAAGAGTATAGTAGGAAGTTATATGTAGTAAATTCAAAAGGAGAGAGAATTAATAACAGCTTTTCTAGATATAAAGACAAAAAAGGATATATTCAATTTTATATTGATGATATAGAGGAGAATAATTATAGTATTAAATATTATGGCTCTGATAAAACAATTTCATTAAAACTTTAGGATAAAATTAGGTATGATAAAAAAGGGTTACTTAAAGAAATTAGTATAAGTAGCTCTTATTTTTAGATAATATATATCTTATATAATATCCTCGTAAATGATAATTAAAAATAAACAAAAAAGTAGATATTTACAAAATTTAATATAAATAATAAAATATAAAATACATAACAAAAGTTAAAATTAGGAGAGAAAATATGTTGGAAAAATTTGCAATTATAATTGCGGTAGTAATTTTATTAGTTATTATAGTTAAGAGAAAAAGAAATTCTAAGATAGTAAATATAGGGGAAGTAGAAGTAAATAATATTTTAAATAAAATAAGTAGATACAAACTTCTTAGTGATATAATGATAGAAGGGAAAAACGGAACAAGTCAAATAGATCATATCCTTATAGGAAAAAAGGGAGTTTTTGTAATAGAAACTAAGGATTATAGTGGACTAATATATGGTGATGAATATTCTAAGTATTGGACTCAAGTTATAAATAGAAATAGTAATCAATTTTATAATCCAATTAGACAAAATTATGGACATATTAAAGCATTAGAAAAATGTATAAAAAGAAAGGATATATTTATATCTTTAGTAGTCTTTACTAATAAATCTAAATTAAAAAAAGTTAAAACTGAAACACCAGTATTACAAATAAATAAATTAAAAAGATTTATAAAAAGATATAAATCAGATGTAATATTATCTAAGAAGGAAATTGATGAAATATATACTTGTATAAGAAAGTGTAATATTGAAAGCAGTAGAGCAAGAAAAAAACATGTTAAAAGAATAAATAAAATATCATAAAATACTAAAAGAAGTTAAGGTAGGAAGTATAAATTATACTGATACCTTAACTTCTTTTCTTTATATTAATTACTTAATGTACATTCCACCTGGTTTTTCAGATAAATTAATAAGAATATTTTTCTTTTGAGTGTAGGCATCTAAAATAGTTTTATGAGTTTCTCTACCTATTCCAGATTCTTTATATCCACCAAAAGTTGCTCCAGCAGGGAAAGTATTATAAGTATTTACCCATACACGACCTGTTCTTATGGCTTTGGCAACTCTTATAGCACGATTTATATCACGAGTGAATACACCTCCACCTAGTCCATAGTTACTATCATTAGCCATTTCTATAACTTCTTCTTCAGTTTTAAATTTAATAACTACACCAACTGGTCCAAAGATTTCTTCTCTAGCAACTCTCATATTATTATCTACATCCACTAATAATGTAGGTTGCATAAAGTATCCGTTTTTTGTGTCACCTTCCACATATCTTTCTCCACCAGTAAGTACTCTTGCACCTTCATTTTTACCTATTTCTATATACTTAAGAATTTTATTTAATTGTGATTCACTTACTTGAGCTCCCATTTGAGTATTTGGATTTAATGGGTCACCAACCTTAACTTTTTCAAAGGCTTCAACAGCTTTTTCCATAAATTCATCATAAAAATCTTCTTGTACAAATATTCTTGAACCTGCAGAACAAACTTGACCTTGATTAAATAATATACCAAGTTGAATTCCTTCTAATGCCATATTCATATCAGCATCGCTAAAGAATATATTAGCAGATTTACCACCAAGCTCTAATGTTGCAGGAATTATACGTTTAGCAGCAGATAATCCGATTTCTCTACCAACTTCAGTTGAACCAGTAAAGGCTAGCTTGTCTATTCCTTCATTATGTTGTATATATTCACCACTCTTTGAACCTTTACCAGTAATTATATTAATTACTCCCTTTGGAACTATATCTTCAATTAACTTCATAAATTCTAATACGCTTAATGATGTTGTACTAGATGGTTTAAATACAGTTGTATCACCAGCTGCAAGAACTGGAGCTAGTTTCCAAGCCGCCATTAAAAATGGAAAGTTCCAAGGAACTATTTGTCCAACAACCCCAAGAGGTTCTCTTAATATTAAATTTAATGTATTTTCATCTATATTACTTGCAATGCCTTCTTCTGAACGAATAACACCTGCAAAGTATCTAAAGTGATCAGCGGCTAAAGGAATATCGGCACCCATAGTTTCTCTAATAGGTTTACCATTATCCATAGTTTCTATTGTAGCCAAGTATTCTGAATTTTCATCAATTATATCAGCTATTTTATTTAATATAATAGATCTTTCATTTACTGTAGTCTTACTCCAGCTATTAAAAGCTTTTCTTGCAGCTTTAACAGCAGCATCTACATCAGCTTCAGTAGCATCAGCAATTTCTGAAAGTAGTTGTCCATTTGCTGGATTATAAGTTTTTAATGTTGCCCCATCTGAAGAGTCTCTCCACTCGCCATCAATAAATAGTTGATATTTTTTTCTTAAATTGATTTCCATGTTTTCACCCTCCTAAAACGGTTAATTTATTTATATATTATATTATAACGGTATATCTGAATATTTGCAATTTGGATAATAGTTTAACAATTAACTGTAATAATTAATTAATAATAATTATTGACCTTAAAGTGTTTAAAATGCTAATATAAATTTGAATAATTAAATAATAGTAAGAAAAACTATAGTAAATAGATTGATATATAGATATATATAGAAAGGAAATTTATAATGCAAAAAAGAGAAGTAGTATATGATACAGGATTTAATATAGAAAATACTTATTCTAAATTACCAGAAATTTTTTATACTAAACAATTACCTAGCTTTGTACAAGATCCTAAAATAGCTATATTAAATAAGAAATTAGTTGAAGATTTAGAATTAAATTTAGAAATTCTAGATAGTAATGATGGAGCAGATATTTTTTCAGGTAATAAACTAATAAATGGCTCTGAACCAATTGCAGAAGCTTATGCAGGCCATCAATTTGGATATTTTACTATGCTTGGAGATGGAAGAGCTGTTTTGTTAGGTGAAAATATAAATCCTAATGGAGAAAGAGTAGATATTCAACTTAAAGGATCAGGAATCACACCATATTCAAGAGGTGGAGATGGTAAGGCAGCTCTTGGTCCTATGATTAGAGAATATATTATAAGTGAAGCAATGAATTCACTTGGAATTCCTACTACTCGTAGTTTAGCTGTAGTAACTACAGGTGAGTCAGTCCCGCGTGAAAAAATAGAACCTGGAGCCATATTAACTCGTATAGCATCTAGCCACATAAGAGTTGGAACTTTCCAATATGCTGCTAGATATACAAGTTATGAAGCTTTAAAAGTTTTAGCTAATTATACCTTAAAAAGACATTATCCTGAAGGATTAAATAAAGAAAATCCCTATTTATTTTTATTAGAAGAAGTAATTAAAAACCAAGCAAAATTAGTTTCTAAATGGCTTCAAGTAGGATTTATTCATGGCGTTATGAACACTGATAATGTAAGTATTTCTGGTGAAACAATAGACTATGGGCCATGTGCATTTATGGATACTTATGACCCAGCAACTGTCTTTAGCTCTATAGATCATCAAGGCAGATATGCATATGGTAATCAGCCTAATATAATGGCATGGAATTTAGCAAGATTTGCTGAAACACTAATACCTTTATTAAGTGATAATCAAGAAGAAGCAATAGATATAGCCCAAAATTCAATTTCTAAATTCAATGATATATATAAGGAAAATTATATTTCAGGAATGAGATTAAAACTAGGATTATTTAATGAGGAAAAAGAAGATGAAGAATTAATATATAATCTTTTAAGCTTAATGCATAAATATGGTGCAGATTATACAAATACCTTTAGAGATTTAACCTTAGAGAAAAAAGATAATATTCCAATGTTTACTACATCTGAATTTAGTAACTGGTATAATAAATGGAGTGAAAGATTATCTAGGCAGGATAACACAAAGGATGAAGTAATAAAATTAATGAAGAGTATAAATCCTTCAATAATTCCTCGTAATCATCGTGTGGAAGAAGCTATTGAAGCAGCAGTAAAAGATAATGATTACAGTGTAATGATGAAATTATTAAAAGTATTATCAAATCCATTTGAATACAGTAAAGATCAAGAAGAATATATAACATTACCAAAGCCAACAAATATTCCATATAGGACATTTTGTGGCACATAAAATTTAAGTAACAAAACAGCTAATATTTTTGGCTGTTTTATTTTTGTTACTTATTAAATGAAATAAAATTAAAATATGTAAATACTTGATATATTATCTAAAAAGATGTATTATTTAATTGATAATAGTTATTAGTTAATAAAAGAATATAAATTTATAAAATAGATGAAATAATATTCATAAGGGGGAATACAATGAATATTTTAATAGGAGTTCTTATACCATTTATAGGAACATCATTAGGATCAGCTTGTGTTTATGCAATGAAGAAAGAAATTAGTAAAAAGGTAAATAAGATTTTACTAGGCTTTGCCTCTGGTATTATGATAGCAGCATCAATATGGTCATTAATTATTCCATCAATTGATATGTCTAGTGGAATGGGGAAGTTATCTTTTATTCCAGCTGCTGTTGGTATAATTCTTGGAGTTTTATTTTTATTTTCTTTAGATAAGATTATTCCACATATTCATGTAGAAGACGGTAATAAACAAGAAGGAATAAAAAAATATAATATAAGTAAAACAACAAAACTTGTATTTTCAGTAGTTCTTCACAATATTCCAGAAGGAATGGCTGTAGGAATTGCTTTTGCAGCAGTTATGAATGAAGGAAATGCTATTAATTTTGCTTCTGCTCTTGCTCTTTCTTTAGGAATAGCAATTCAAAACTTTCCAGAAGGTGCCATAATATCAATGCCACTTAAAAGTGAAGGATTAAGTAAAAATAAAGCCTTTATTTATGGAGTTTTATCTGGAATAGTAGAACCTATAGGGGCAGCTATTACTATAATGTTTTCTAGATTTATTACACCATTTATGCCATATCTTCTTTCTTTTGCAGCCGGTGCAATGATATTTGTTGTAGTAGAAGAATTAATTCCAGAAGCAGCGGAAGATAATGCATCAGATATTAGTGCAATAGCATTTTCATTAGGCTTTATAATTATGATGATCTTAGATGTAGCCTTATCTTAAAAATATAGATAATAATAGAATTAAATTTAAAATTAAATTTTCAAGTAGATAGTGAGTAATCATTATCTACTTTTTTTTATTAATGATTATAAATTTTTAATAAGGATATAGATTTTAATACTAGTAAAAAGATAATAACATTAGTTACTTGTAGTTATGAGTATGATGCTGCACGAACTGTTGTCCATGCAATTACTAAATAAAAATTTTTATTAGTAATTTAATATATATTTATCTATTAGAAATAATATACAGATAGATAAGTATATGGTAATATATGGACAAGATATAAAGAAAAAGACTATGTTTAAGATTATATTAATTATAGTGGAGGAAATATTTATGAAAGATTATACAAAAATATTACCTAATCATACTGAAAAATATATTGGAGAAAATGATTTATTCTTAGAAATATTTGAGGCTGAAGGTCATTTAGAAGAAATTCAAAAAAGACCTCCTCTAATTTTTGTACATGGTGCTTATACTGGAAGTTGGATGTGGAGCAAGTATATACCTCATTTTATAAATAAAGGTTGGAAGTGCTATGTAATGAATATGAGAAGTCATTATAAAAGTAGAGTAATGGATTTTACTAAAATATCCTTTGATGACTATTTAGATGATATTAAAGAAGTCATTACAGAATGTGGTGAAACTCCTATTTTAATTGGATTTAGCATGGGTGGTATACTTTGTCAAAAGTTAGCAGAGTTAGTTGAACTCCAAGGCTTAGTACTTATTGATACATGTATAAGTAAAGAAGTATATGAAATTGCTCCATACAAAGAAAACTATAAATCTTCAATAGAAAGAATTATAGATACAGCTCCAACTCGTCCTGAGAATTATAGTATAGATGAATCAGAAGATGATATAGCTTTTCAAAGAAAGTATCTATCAATGGAATCTTCAAAAGTAATGAGTACTATTTTAGATTATGAAATAAAGGGAGGAATATCTATAGATTATAACAAAATAAAGTGCCCTTCTCTTGTGATTAAATCTGTAAGTAGTGATGATTCTAATAGAAGAGGAAAGGTGTTAGCAGAACAACTTAATGCCAAGTATGAAGGATTATGGAATACAACTCATACTGGGTTACTCGTAGGACAAAGATATATGGAGGTAGTAGATAAAATCATAGAATGGTTAAAAAGTAATAAACTTTAAAACTTACTTAAGAGATATTTAGAAATATTTAAAGAAATTAAAAATGTGGAATATTTATGTAAAATTTATTATAATATTATTTAAATATTATAATAAAATAATGATAGTATTAAGATTGTTATTAATGTAAATCATAATAATAAAATACAGTATATATTAGTAAATAATTGCTATATAGAAATAATTCTAAATAAAAATGAGGTGTACTAATGAATAAAATTATTGATCAAGCAAAATTAATAAAAGATGACTTAATAAATTATAGGAGAACAATTCATAGTAATCCTGAAGTTGGAGCTGAATTACCTAAAACTAAGGCTTATGTAATAGATAAGTTAAAAGAATTTGGATATGATCCAAAAGAGATATGTGAAAGTGGTATAGTTGCTACTATTGAGGGTAAGAAACCTGGAAAAACATTTTTGCTTAGAGCTGATATGGATGCTCTTCCAATGGCAGAAGCAACAGAATGTGATTTTAAATCAACAAATGGATGTATGCATTCATGTGGACACGACATGCACACAACAATGCTTTTAGGAGCAGCAAAATTACTTAAAGAAAATCAAGATGAAATAGAAGGAACTGTTAAATTAGTATTCCAACCAGATGAAGAAGGATTTACTGGAGCTAAAAAAATGTTAGCAGCTGGAGTACTTGAAAATCCTAAGGTTGATGCAGCTTTGGCAATGCATGTACATTCTGGCACACCTTCTAATCTTGTATTATGTGGTTTAGGAACTAGTATAGCAGGTTGTAATAGATTTAGAATAGTTGTAAAAGGAACTGGATGTCATGGTGCAATGCCAGAACTGGGAGTAGACCCAATAAATATAGCAGCACATATATATATATCATTACAGGAAATAATTTCCAGGGAAATATCAGCTACTAAGCCTGCTGTTGTAACAATAGGTAAGTTTGCAGGTGGAGATGCTCCTAATATAATACCTAATGAAGTTATTATGGAAGGAACTATTAGAAGTTTAGATAAGGAATTAGGAGAATTTATATTTAATAGAATAAATGATATAGTTGTTTCTACTGCTAAAATGTTTAGAGGAGAAGCTGAACTAATAGAATTATCCTCAGTACCTCCACTAGCTAACAATAATGATTTGGCTAAAGAATTAACTTCCTACATGAAAGAATTAATTGGTGAAAAATCAGTTGTTTTATTTGAAGGAGGAGGAATGGGATCAGAAGATTTTGCTTCTTATTCATATGAAGTTCCAAGTGTATATATTATGTTAGGTGCTGGAACAAAACAAGAAAATTCTTTATATGGTGAGCCAATGCATAATGAAAAGGTAGTATTTAATGAAGATATATTAACTACAGGAGCAGCTATACATACATATTGTGCTATTAATTGGTTAAAAAATAATAAATAAAATGATTTTTTAAAAAAAGGTGTGTTAAAAGCACCTTTTTTATTTGATATTACTATAAGAAGTTTTATATAATAATAGTAATAAAAGAAAGGAGTAGTTGATTTATGATAAAATGGGGAATAATAGCTCCAGGAGGAATAGCTAATGCTTTTGCTAAAGAAGTAATTAAGACAAAGGATGGAATTCTTTCTGCAGTTTATGGGAGAAATGAGGATAAAACAAAAGAGTTTGCTAAAATGCATAAAATAGATAAATATTATAGTGATATAGATGAATTTTTAAAGGATAAGGATATAGATGCTGTTTATATAGCAACACCACATAATTACCACATGGAATATGCAAAAAAATGTGTGAAAGCTAAAAAACATATATTATGTGAAAAACCTTTTTCATATAATCAAAAAACAGGTAAAGAAGTTATAGATTTAGCTAAAGAAAATAATGTATTTATAATGGAAGCTCTTTGGACATTATTTTTACCAGCAGTTAATAAAGCAAAAGAATGGATTGAAGAAGGTAAAATAGGAAAAATCAAATTAATTACAGCAAACTTTGGAATTAAAAGTGAGTTTAATGCAAAGCATAGACTATATAATCCTGATTTAGCTGGAGGAGCATTATTAGATCTAGGTATTTATCCAATTCTATTTTCTAACTATATTGCAGATAGTTATCCTATTGAAATAAAGTCAAATGCTGAGTTTACAAAAACTAATGTAGATGAAAGTGATATAATTAACTTAAAATATAAAGATGGAATTTTATCTTCTTTAAATTGTTCTCTAACAGCTAAACTTAATAATGAAGCAGTGATATATGGAGAAAATGGAAAGATAGTTATACCAAGATTTTGGTCATCAAAAGAAGCATATTTATATACTGAAGAAAATACTGAGAAGTATAAAGATGAATATGAGGAAGCGGGATACAAGTATGAAATTGAGGAAGTAAATAATTGCATTAAGAATAATATTTTAGAAAGTAATGTTGCTTCTCATAATAATACACTAGAGCTAGCTAAAATAATGGATGAAATAAGAAAACAAATAGGTTTAGTATATCCATTTGAATAAATTCTTAATTTGTGAAAAAACAAAAAATATTATGATATATCCTATATTAGATAATTGACACTTACAATTATTTTATATATAATATTACAAATAATAAAAGCTATGAAGAGAAGAGTAATTATGAATGAATACAAAGAGAGTTTCCGTAGGGTGGAAGGAAATTATGAAATCATAATGAAACAAGCCTCGGAGCTGCATACGGATCTTATTAATGTATGTTATAAGTGATGCTATGACGTAAGTTCACGTTACAGAACTAGAGTATGATTCAACCTAAATATGGTAGATGGTGTACTTGAAGAGCCTAAAATGGTGACATTTTAGGAAAAAAGGGTGGTATCGTGAAATGTAAATTTTGCCCCTGTAGAATATAGTTCTACAGGGGCTTTTTGTTTTTAAAATAATTACAAAGGGGTAATAATGATGATTAGTAAAAGATTAGAAAAAAATGAAAGACCAATATTTCCTAAGAAGGCTGTAATTACTGCAGGAATGCCCTATGGTAATAAAAATCTTCACTTTGGTCATATTGGTGGAATGTTTATTCATGCAGATATATTTGCAAGATTTTTAAGGGATCGAATAGGAAAAGATAATGTTATTTTTGTATCTGGTACAGATTGTTATGGATCTCCTATTCTTGAAAGTTATCGAAAACTAAAAGAAAATGGGTACAATAAAACTATAGAAGAATATGTTAAAGAAAATCATCTATCACAAAAGAAAACCTTAGATGATTATAAAATTAGTTTAGATTTTTTTGGAGCTTCAGCTTTTGGAAGGTCTGGAGAAGTTCATAGTGAAGTGTCTAAAGAAATATTTAATACCTTATTTAAAAATGGCTATATAAAAAAGTTATCAGCATTACAATTTTATGACGAGGATAAGAAGACATTTCTTAATGGAAGACAAGTAATTGGAAAGTGCCCAATTTCTGGCTGTAATTCTGATAAAGCATATGGAGATGAGTGTTCATTAGGACATCAATATATGTCTTCAGAATTAATAAATCCTATTAGCACATTATCAGGGAATAAACCTATATTAAAAAGCGTAGATAATTGGTATTTTACATTAGATGACTCTCTTGATATTATGAAGAAGCTAAATGAGTTCTTAAAGAAAAATACTAATAGAAGAAAATTTGAAATTAAGGCTATAGATGAATTTTTAAAGGAACCAATGATATATGTTCCAAAAAAATATATTAATGACCTTAATAATTTAGAAACTATTCTTCCTAGTCATAAAACTATAAATGAAGAGAATAAATCTTCAATAACATTTATTTTTGATAAATTAGAAGACAGAGATAAAGCTAAAGAAAAGCTAGATGATTTAAATATTCATTATACTAATGGTAAGACATTAGTTCCCTTTAGGCTATCTGGAAATATTTCTTGGGGAGTAAGAGTGCCAGATAAGGAGGATTTAAAAAATCTAACCTTTTGGGTATGGCCAGAATCACTATGGGCACCAATTTCTTTTATAAAGACATATTTAGAATCAATAGGAGAGAATCCTAAAGAGTGGCATAACTGGTGGGAAAATAAAAATTCCATGGTATATCAATTTATAGGAGAAGATAATATTTATTTTTACTCAATTGCTGAAATGTCTATCCTAATAGGATTAAAGATATCTAAGGGAGAAGATGTAAATATTAATAATATTAAGCTACCACATATAGTTCCTAATAAACACATTTTATTTATGGATAAGAAGGCAAGTAGTAGTTCAGATATTAAGCCACCAATGGCAGATGAATTATTAAGCTATTACACTAGTGATCAATTGCGAATGCATTTTATGAGTTTAGGGTTATCATCAAAAAGTGTTGGATTTAAACCACAAGTATATATGAAGGAAGATGAAAAGAATGGAACAGACCCAGTATTAAAGGAAGGAAACCTATTAACAAATGTATTTAATAGACTTATTCGTTCATGTTTTTATACTTTACAAAGCTTAAATGAAAATATTCCTAGAGAAGAAGTAAGTGAAAAAATTAAAGTATTAACAGAAAAAGCAGTATTTGAATATGAAAGACATATGTATAATCAAGATTTTCATAGAATATCCTATGTTCTTGATGATTATATAAGAGAAATTAATAAGTATTGGGTTAATAATTCCAAAAAAGAAGAGTTAAAAAGAAATGTATTAGCAGACTGTTTTTATGCTTGTAAAGTTATAGCAATATTAATACACCCTATAGCACCAGAAGGTTGTGAAATGTTTAAGGATTATTTAAATGTTGGTGATGAATTATGGAATTGGGATAAAATATTTGATTCTTTAAATTCTTATTTTGAAGATGGTGATAAGCACAAGTTTAAATTCCTTGAACCTAAGGTTGATTTCTTTGAGAAAATGGAACATCAATTTTTATAAACAAAAAGAGGTATAAAATATAGGGCTGCATCAAAGTTATAAAAAGCTTGATGCAGCCTTGTTATATTTATATAAATTATTAATATTAAAAATATATAGTATGATAGTTTAATATAAATTTTTATATAATAACTTAATTATTTATATTTTTAGCAAATTGCTCCATAATTGCTTTAACTTCTTCAACCTTATCAGCTTTTAATAAAGCAATCATCTTAGGAATAAATTCCATAATGTATTCATGTGAAAAAGTACCTTCTGCTTGTTTATTAAAGCTTTCAGCTAATAATGCTTTTGCTTCATCAACTTTATCTTTTTGTACTCTTTCTAAAATAAATCCTAAAAACTTTTCTTGTCCTTGATTCATAATTTACCTCCAAATTGTATATGTATTTAAGACTCATTAATTATGATAAAACATTTCTCTTTTAATTTAAAGTAAAAATGAATATATAAATATAATTCATTTTGTATATACAATATTATAGGAATAATTACAAATATGATACAATACCTATATAAAATCTTTTAAGAGAATATGGAAAATAAATTAATATAATAAAAGTTCTCACTCTATTTGAGAATTTTATAAGGAGACAGGCTTATTAGATTTAGTTCCAGCACATGCAAATACAACAGTAGATAATGAATTTATGACATCAGAACAAAGCTATAAATATCATAATGAATTTATGTGGAGTGGAAGATATGCAGAATGTATTTCAATGGAGAAAACAATTAAGAGAATGAGGATTTAAAATTAAGCTAAATTATTTACAGAAAGATATTAAGTTAAAAAGGAGAATAATAATGGAGATAAAAATAATAAATAAGGATTTTTCAATTTGTAAAGTAGAGGATCTTTCAGAAGTAAACTATTCAGATGAATATTGTTTTATTGGAAAAACAGATGAAGAATTATCATTAGTATGCAGTACAAATTTGGTGCCTAAAAATGTAATTGAATGCGATGATGGATGGAAAGCATTTAGAATACAGGGGGTATTAGATTTTTCTCTTATTGGTATATTATCAAAAATATCAACTTTATTAGCAGAGAATGAAATCGGAATATTCGCAGTATCTACATATAATACAGATTATATTTTAACTAAGGAAGAAAACTTTGAAAGATCAATAAAAGTTCTTGAGAAAAATGGATATATAATAAAAGAATAAATTTTAATCTTGAAAGGTGAATGGGTAAATGGAACTAAAAGTAATTAAGTTAACAGAAAAGTATTTAGAAGAATCTGTAGATTTATTTATAGATACATTTTCAAGAGAACCTTGGAATGATGAATATGATTCAAGACAACAGGTAAAGGATTTTTTTATAAATCATATGAGAAATAATTATTTCTTAGGATATATAGGATTAATAGATGAAAAAATAGTAGCATTAAGTTTAGGAATGAAAAAGCCGTGGATCTGTGGTATGGAATATTACATAGATGAATTTTGTATAAGCTATGATTTTCAGGGAAAAGGTATTGGAAGCTCATTTTTGAAAGACATAGAAGAATTATTAATTGATGAGAAGGTAGAAGGAATGATACTTAATACAGAAAGAGATTATCCTTCTTGTAATTTCTATGAAAAAAATGGTTTTAAAATATTAGGCAATCTTGTTGTATTAGGAAAATAATATATTATTCAAGTGCAAAAGAAAGAAATTGATTAAATATTAATTTATTATTGGTTAAAGAAAATAATGGCTATTTTATATGTAAATTATTATGTTAAAAAATGTAATTTGTATTATAATTAACATGACTGTTGTTGTAAAAGGGAGGATTGTGATGACTAAAGTTTCTTTGTTTTTTGGAGCTGGTGCTGAATGTTAATATGGGTTGCCATCAGGTGCAAAGTTTGCACTTGATATTTTTAGAATGAATACTAGTAATGATAAGATAAATTTAAAAGAACAGTTAAATAGTATTGATAAGCAATCAAATTACGCAAGATGGTTACCAGAAGGCTTTGATAATAAAAAACTAACTGCTTTTACAAAGACACAATATGAATCAATAGTAAAAGGGAGCTTAGAAAACAAAAGAAACAATATTTTAGATTACTTAAATAACTTTGATGAAAAGGTTAACTTAATATCACAGAAGTTATATGATACTACCGATACGGAGAACCGTATCACAAGTAAATTAGGTTTATAGCTTTAGGCATTGATATAACTTGTCTAAGGCTATTTTTATGAATAAAAATACCGTATCATAAGTAAGAGGAAATAGTTAAAATGAAGAATAAGTTTTATAGTAGCTAATTATGTGACGTCGACAATATCTTATGAATTCATTAAAAGTGTACTAGATAATTTCAGTAAGTTATTAAATAGTAAAGAGTCAAGAGAGAAGAAGAAGAAGTTATTGCATATGATAATTTCTAAGATAACAATTAATGAGTTAAGAGAAGTTGATTCAATACACCTAACTATAAATGATAAGTTAGTAGAGTATATAAGTAAAGAAGAAGGCGTATCTATAAAAGATTATTGGGGAATAACAAAACAGATGATATGGCTTGTATGTAAGATCAAAGAATAAATTAATTATTGAAATAGTGAAGTTATATAACTTCATTAAATAAAGAAATATATATGAAATAATTAATAAGCAAAATACAAAGAAGATGAGTTTTAAGGAAAGATTAATAGAAACATTTGGAGTAAATCTATTTAAATGTAGCACTTGTAATAAATAAAAATAGAATCTGACATACTAATTAAGGTGATAGTATCCTATAAGGGAAAAATAGAGAAGAGTTATTTTTATCTTAAATTATATGACAGAATATATTAAAAAATTTAAAACATTAAATCTATTTCTAAATTATATAGAAAGGAGAATGAAAATATATGACAACTAAGAAACATGTTCCACATGATAGAGGTTTAGACAATACTATAGATCTATTGAATGAGGGATACATGTTTATATATAAGTCTGATATATTTGAAACTCATTTACTTGGGCAAAAAGTAATTTGTATGACTGGAGAAGAGGCTGCAAAAGTTTTTTATGATACAGAATTATTTTATCGAAATGGTGCTACACCAAAACGAGTACAAAAAACATTATTTGGTGTTGGTGCTATTCAGTCTATGGATGGTGAAGCACATATACATAGGAAGAATTTATTTATGTCATTGATGGCTGCATCACATCAGGATCAACTTGCTAAGCTTACAATGGATAGGTTACAAGATTCTATTAAGGGGTGGGAAAATAAAGAACAGATTGTTCTTTTCGATGAAGTAAGTAAAATCTTGTGCAGAGTAGCATGCCAGTGGGCTGGAGTTCCTTTAAAAGAATATGAAGTAAAAGAGAGAGCAGAAGACTTTACTTTAATGGTAGATGCTTTCGGTGCAGTTGGACCTCGACATTGGAAGGGAAGAAGAGCGAGAACTAGAGCAGAAGAGTGGATTAAGGGAATCATAGAAGATGTACGCTCGGGGAATATTAAGGCTGAAGAAGGCTCAGCACTTTATGCTATGGCTTTTTATAGAGATATTGATAAAAATCATCTAGATAGCCATATGGCTGGGATTGAACTTATAAACGTACTACGTCCTATTGTTGCTATTTCAACATTTATTATCTTTGAAGCATTAGCACTACATGAGTATCCAAAGTCCAAAGATAAGCTATTATCAGTAGATGAGAATGAGCTTAAAATCTTTGTACAGGAAGTTAGACGCTACTATCCATTCACTCCTCTTTTAGGTGCAAGGGTTAAAAAGGATTTTGTCTGGAATAATTGTAAATTTAAAGAAGGAATGCTTGTACTACTTGATGTTTATGGTATTAACCATGACCAGAGAATATGGAATAATCCTGATAAATTTTGTCCTGAGCGTTTTAAAGAACGAAAGGAAAACTTATTTGATTTTATACCTCAAGGTGGAAGTAATCCTGAAAAGGGACACAGGTGTCCAGGAGAAGGAATTACTATTGAAATCATGAAAGCTAGTCTAGATTTTCTTGTTAATAAGATAGATTATGATGTTCCAAATCAGAATTTAAGTTATAGCATGAAAAAAATGCCCACTCTGCCTGAAAGTAAATTTATAATGAGTAATATTAGACGAAAGAGTCAAAATAATTAATTATAAAACATAAAGAAGATAGAATACTACATACTGTAAGTTTAGTAACTAGATTGATTTCCTATATACTGAAAAATATACAAAATGAAAGGTGGTAGAGTTAGTTAGTGGTTGCAACTTTTAATACCATTTCTAACAGTATGTTTTATTCATCAAACTTCATTTAACACATACTATAAAAATAAAAAGGAGTTTGTATGAAACATAAAAAGTTAAAATGCGCTTCCTGCACCTACTAAAGGATAATTAAGTATTTATTCCTTTATCCGTACAGGTTCATCATGCATTTTGTGATGGCTACCATATAAGTAGATTTATTAATGAGGTACAAGAATTAGTGTTAAATTCTAAGAACTGGTTAGACATAAATTAGAATTGTTAAGTTTAGATTATAGATTATTATAAAAAATAAGGGAAGTCATATGACTTCCCTTAAATATTTAATTTTTAAAAGATTAATAGGTGCTTATTTACGTGTATTTAAAATAAAAATCATATTTTATTTACATATTTTGTATAAAGTTTTAAAATTAAGAGGAATAATTAATTCAGAAGGGAATGTTGGAATTATGAGAGAAGAGTTTTTTAAAGAAATTAAATCTTGGATGTATAGAAACGCTAGGTATATTGATTTGTGTCTATGGAGATATTTATTTGAAGATGGAGATAGAGAGTCTGTACTTATTGCTTTAATGAAGTATCAAAATGATGATGGTGGTTTTGGAAATGCTTTGGAAGCAGATAATTGGAATCCAAACTCTAGCCCAATAACCACACAACATGCATTGAAAATATTACAATTAATTAATTTCTATGATATGGAACATAAAATTTATAAAGGAATATGGAAGTATCTTAATAGTGAAAAAGATTTATTAGAATATGTATGGAGATTTACTATTCCTAGTAATGATAATTATCCTCATGCACCTTGGTGGAATTATAGTGAAGAGGACAATAAAAAAGAATATTTTGGTATAACAGCCGAATTAACTTCATTTATACTTAGATTTGGAGATAGAGACAGTAATTTATATAAAAAAGCTTTGAGGTTGGCAGATGAGTTAATAAAAGAGTTTACTTTAGATAGATATTATGGTGATATGGGGATAAAAGGATATATAACCTTGACTGATACTCTTAAAGAGTTAGAATTAGATAAATATGATTATGATGAATTAACCAATATATTAGGGAATAAGATAAAAAGTGCAATACAACATGATATAAAGAAGTGGGAAAACTATGGGGGTAGACCATCAAGCTATATAGGTAGTCCCAATGATATATTTTATAAGGATAATGCAGAAATAATGAATAAGGAAATTGAATATTTATTTAATACTAAGCCTGAAAATGATGTTTGGGGAATAACCTGGACTTGGTTTGATAATATGGATAAATATGCAAGAGAATTTTATATCAGTGAAAATTGGTGGAAAGGATATAGGGTTATAGAAATTATGATTTTATTTAAAAATTTTAATTTTGAAATCTAGTATGAAATGTATTGAGAAAAAATAAAAAAGTTGCAATTAAATGAAAATTATGTTATTATAAATAAGTAGCAAGATTGCTAACAAAAAAAGTTTCATTTGGATAAGTAGTTTCTCGAAAATTAGAGATTATTATATCAAATTAGAATCTTTAATTTTAGGAGGAATATATATGTCAGATAAAACATTAACATGCAGAGATTGCGGAAGTGAATTCATATTTTCAGTAGGAGAACAAGAATTCTACAAGGAAAAAGGATTCGATAATGAGCCAACAAGATGTATATCTTGTAGAAGAGCTAAAAAAGAACAAAATAGAAGATAATTTTAGATTGTTGTAGGTTGTAGTTTAAACTACAACCTTTTTAAGTTTTATTATAATAAAAAACATAATTTAAAATTTCTTAAGAATTCAAAATAAATTTTAATTAATAAGGAACTGAGACACAATAACAAATTAATAATTTGGAAAGGTGCCACAGCTCCTTTTATTTTATTTATAAGTCTTAGTAATATCTTAAGGTAAAACCCTGAAACAGTATTGTTTTATATATGTATTATTTATTTTCTGTAATTTAAAACTCTATACCTTTAATGTGTTTACTTAAAGTATAAGCAATACCATCATCTTCATTAGATAAAGTTACTTCATCAGCTATAGCCTTTAGATCATCTACAGCATTATCCATAGCTACTCCAATACCAGCATATTTAACCATGGAAGCGTCATTATGACCATCGCCAAAAGCAATAATTTCTTCTCTTTTATATCCCATAGGAATCAATACTGTATCTATAGCTTTTGCTTTATCAATTCCTTTAGCAGTAAATTCAAAGAAGAAAGCTGCTGTAAACATGCAGTTTAAAGTATCTTTAAAGGGTTCCATCATTTCTTTATAGTTAGCTTGCAAATATTCAGGATCTCCAGCAGTTAATATTTTATTTAATGGGTAATCAGCAAAGGCAGCTAAATCATCTTTTTCACATAATTTAAATTTACCACCACGAGATTCATATTGAATTATGTTAAAGGGTCCACCATTGTAATTTATAGTATTATTAAATACATCATTAACATACATATAATCACCTTTATCTATCATAGGCTTAACATCAAATTTTTTCATATGTTCAAGGACTGCTTGTCCTTCTTCAACCCTCATGGTTTTATTGAATAAAACATTATTATTTTCACAATCAACTACTTTAGAGCCATTAAAGGATACTAGTAGACCATTATTTTCATCCATTTTTAATTCTTTAGCTAAATCTACTAATCCAGATGTAGGTCTTCCTGAAGCTAAAACTAATCTTACTCCTAATTCTTGAGCTTTAATTAATGCATTTCTAGTTTTATCAGTTACTATTTTTTCGCTGTTTGTTAATGTTCCATCTACATCCATAATAATTACTTTTATATTGCTCATATATTTTACTCCTTATGTTTTTTATTAAATTATACTAATACTTTATTAATAAGGGAATAGATTATATAAATAATTCCATTTTTCAATCAATTAAACCTTGACTTTCTTTGACCTTCGTTTTATAATGTAATTGTAAAAGGAAATAGCAAATACATAATATTAAAGGAGGTTTTTAGTATGTTTGATATAGTTCCTTGGAGAAAAAATAATTCAATAACAAAAAAAGGAGATGAATTTGAAAACATGGTAAATAGTTTCTTTAATGATGACTTCTTTAACTCATTTAGCTTAATGAAGAATAACTTCTCTGTAGACCTAAAAGAAGATGACAATAATTATATCATAGAAGCAGATTTACCAGGAGTTGATAAAAAGGATATAGACATAAGCTATAAGAATGGTTATTTAAATATTTCTGCAAAGAGAGAAAATAACCTAGAAGAAAAGAAAGATAATTATGTAAGACAAGAAAGAAGTTATGGTGAATTTAAGAGAAGCTTCTATATAGATAATGTTGAAGAAGACAAGATAGATGCAAACTTCGATAATGGAGTTCTTAAAGTAAATTTACCAAAGCTAAATAAAGAAATTCATGAAACTAAAAAAATAGAAGTTAAATAGTATATAAGGAAAACCTATAAATTAGTTTTTATAGGTTTTTCTTTATATAAAAATTTATAAGTTAGGTAAAAATACATTTTCATCTAATGGAAGCTCAGAATTAGGTAAGTCATTAATAGAAATTAAAAACTCTACCATATCATCTGTATTATAATTAGGATAATTTAATTTAGATATTTTATACCATGTATCACCTTTTGAAACTTTATATAAACTTCCATCTCTGAAAGCAGTAGTAGGTAAATTTAGAATTGAACCAATCTCTAGGTTATCCAAATCTATTTCAGGATTAATTAGTTTTAAGTGTTTCAATGCAGATTTATAATTACAGGTATTTTCATAATTTCTAAGAATTTTGCTTATAGTATCTCCAGATTGAACCTTATATTTAGTAGTTTCTAAATTTAATTTATAACTATCTATAGAGATATCTTTAAATACTGAGGCAGTGTTTTCTATGCTAATAGTATCCTTTTCATCTGAAGCATATTCTTTTTCTTCGCTATAATCATCTTTATATGTATAATTCAATTTACCTTCTTCTTCTGATAATTCTTTTGAAGGTTCGGTATATTCATATTTTGGGATAGTACTATCTTTTGTTAAATCATTACCATGGTCAATTTTTAAAGATGAAATAGAATTACTATTTGCTTTTGAATCTTCTGTAGATTTGGAATATATTTGATAAAATATTAAGCCAGTAGGTAGAAGAAGTATAAGAGATAGTATTATTAATTTATTTATTTTATTCAAAGCATTTGCCTCCCTTTAATAATCTATTTTGATTATTAACAAACAGGAGTTACAATATTCAAAAAATATATTATAAATAATAATTGCAATTAACTTTCATGATATAATATAATTGTATGTACAATATAAGAAAGGTAGTTAAAAATGGAAAAAGTAATAAAATACATTGAAATATTTGAATTTTATAGAGATAAAATCTTGTCAGGAGAAATAAAAGAGAATGAAAAGCTACCAACTGAGCAAGAAATTGGTGAAATTTTTTCTGTAAGTAGGCATACTGTAAGACAATCTATAGTGGAACTAGAAAAGGAAGGCTATATTTATAGAGAAAAGAGTAAAGGAGCTTATGCTAAGAAATTAAATAAATCAAAAAAAACACATAGTAAGCTTGTTATTGTAATAACTACATATATATCTGAATATATATTTCCTCATTTAATTAAAGGTATCCAACAAGAATTAAATGAAAAGGGATATGATATATTATTATTAAACACTAATAATGAAAAGGATAAAGAAAGAGAGCAGTTACAAAAATTATTAGAATATGATGTGGCTGGGGCAATAATTGAGCCTACAGCTAGTGCTTTAGGAAATAGTAATGAAGATTTATATAATGAAATAAATAAAAATAATATACCTTATTTAATGATAAATGCAACCTATAACAAAGAAAATCAATCCTATGTAATAATAGATGATGAAAAAGGTGCTTATGATCTTTGCAATTACTTAATTAGCTTAGGTCATAAAAAGATTTCAGGAATCTTTAAAGAAGATGATATACAAGGTTTAGAGCGTAAAAAGGGGTATTTAAAAGCATTAGAAGAAAATAAAATAGAAATTGATAGTACAATAATAGGTAATTTTAAAACTTATGAAGAAGATTTCTATGTATATGCCTTTGCTAAGAATGTATTAAGCAGAGCTAATAGACCTTCAGCCATAATTTGTTATAATGATAAAACAGCTATTAAAGTAATTAAAGTAGCTAAAGAATTAGGATTAAAAATACCAGAGGATTTATCTATTGTAGGATACGATAATGATGAAACTATTTCAGAAATATTAGATTATGGAATAACTACTATAAATCATCCTAAAGAAGAAATGGGAAAGAAAGCAGCAGAAATCTTAATTTCTCTTATAAATAAAGAAAAGAATAAAGTTAAGTATGTATATGAACCAGTAATAATAAAAAGAGATAGTGTTAAAAATATAAATAAATAGATAAGTAATTAAAGTAAGTATTAATATAATTATGTTAATACTTACTTTTTTATACTTAAAAATATTTTAAAAAGTGTAAAAATAAGTTACTTTAAATGTTTACAATGGAATCTTTATTTGTTATTATGAGATTGTACGTAACATTTATATTAACAGTATAATTGTACGCACTAATTTGCTAAAATATTTTATATTATATATGTAAAATGGAGGGAATTTATGAGTAAATATTCTATAGGAGTTGATTATGGTAGTGAATCTGCAAGAGCATTACTTCTTAATGTTGATACAGGTGAAGAAGTTATATCAGAAATGATGACCTATCCTCATGTTGTAATGACAGAAATGCTTCCTTGTGGCAAAAAATTAGAACCTTTTTGGGCACTTCAACACCCAAAGGACTACATTGATGTGTTAGATTGCATTATTCCAAAGATAATTGAGAAATCAGGTGTAGATGCAGAAGATATTATAGGTCTTGGAATTGATTTTACAGCATGTACAATATTACCTATGAAAAAAGATGGTACTCCACTTTGTTATTTAGATGAATTTAAAAGTAATCCCCATGCCTATGTTAAGCTATGGAAACATCATGCAGCTCAAGATGAAGCAAATAAATTAAACGAAATAGCAAATAACATGGGTGAAAAATTTATAAGTAGGTATGGAGGAAAAATTTCTTCTGAATGGTTTATTCCAAAGGTATGGCAAATATTAAATGAAGATCCAAAAGTTTATGATGCCACAGATAAATTTATAGAAGCTACTGATTGGGTAATAATGCAGCTTACAGGTAAAGAAACTAGAAATAGTTGTACAGCTGGTTATAAGGCAGTTTGGCATAAACAAGAAGGATTCCCAAGAAAAGAATTCCTAAAAGCTTTAGATACTAGACTTGAAAACTTATTTGAAGATAAATATGATTGCGAAGTTACAAGTCTAGGAGAAAAAGCAGGGGAACTAACTGAAGAAATGGCAAAAAAATTTGGCCTAAAAGCTGGAATGCCAATAGCTATAGCTAATGTAGATGCTCATGTTGCTGTTCCTGCTATGGGAGTTACAGAACCAGGGAAAATGGTTATGATAATGGGTACTTCAACTTGTAGTATGGTTTTATCAGATAAAGAAGTAGTAGTTCCAGGAATTTGTGGATATGTAGAAGATGGTATAATACCAGGTCTTTACGGATATGAGGCTGGACAATCAGCTGTAGGAGATATCTTTGCATGGTTTGTTAATAATTGTGTACCACAATCCTATATAAATGAAGCGGACAAGCTAGGAATGAATATACATCAATTCTTAACAATGAAGGCAGAAAAATTAAATCCAGGAGATTCAGGGCTTTTAGCTTTAGATTGGCTTAATGGAAATAGAACAGTCTTAGTAGATACAGATTTAACAGGGCTTATATTAGGATTAAATTTAAATACTAAACCAGAAGAAATTTATAGAGCTTTAATTGAATCTACAGCGTATGGTCATAAAAAAATAGTAGACACTTTTGTAGAACACGGTATTGAAATAAATGAATTATATGTTTGTGGAGGTTTGCCACAAAAAAATAGAATGCTTATTCAAATTTATGCAGATGTAACAAATCTTCCAATAAGAATTTCTAAATCTACTGAAACACCAGCATTAGGATCAGCTATGTTTGGTGCAGTTGTAGCAGGAAAAGAAAATGGTGGATTTGAATCAATAGATGAAGCTGCAAGAGTAATTCCTAAATTATTAGATGAAGTAATAACACCTATAGAAAAAAATGTAGAAGTTTACTCAAAAATCTATTCTCATTATGATAGATTACATGATTACTTTGGTAGAGGTGAAAACGATGTAATGAAGGATCTAAAGAAAATGAGAAAACTTTAGGAGGTAAATATGTTAGAAGCATTAAAAAAAGAAGTTTTTGAAGCAAATTTAGCTCTGGTTAAAAATAATCTAGTGGTTTTAACTTGGGGAAACGTTAGTGGAATAGATAGAGAAAATGGATTAGTAGTTATAAAGCCAAGTGGTGTAAGTTATGAAAATATGAAAGAAGAGGATATGGTAGTGGTAGATTTAGAAGGTAATATAGTAGAAGGAAACTTAAGACCTTCATCAGATACAATTACTCATATAGAATTATATAAAAAATATACTAATTTAGGAGGAATAGTTCACACTCATTCTACCTTTGCAACATCTTGGGCACAAGCTAAAAGAGATATTCCACCATATGGAACCACTCATGCAGATACTTTTTATGGACAAGTTCCATGTACTAGGAAATTGACAACTGGAGAAATAAAAACAGAATATGAAAGAAATACAGGTTTTGTAATAATTGAAACCTTAGAATCAAGAAAAATAGAAGTATTAAGTGTTCCAGGAATAATAGTTGGAAGTCATGGCCCATTTTCCTGGGGAGAAACTCCAAATAAAGCAGTTGCTAATGCAATAGTTTTAGAAGAAGTTTCAAAAATGGCTCTTATAACAGAAAATTTAAATAATAGTATAACTCCTATAGATAAGGAGCTTCAAGATAAACATTACTTTAGAAAACATGGTTCAAATGCATATTATGGTCAAAAATAATTATTTAATATAAGGAATAGGAGGGTTTTATATGTTAAATGTTAAAGAATATAATTTTTGGTTTGTAACAGGTAGTCAAGATTTATATGGAGAAGAAACATTAAATCAAGTTGCTATAGATTCTCAAAAAATTGTTGAAGGATTAAATGAAATTGAAGATATAAAATACAATATAGTTTATAAGCCAACAGTTAGAAATGCTAAAGAAATTTATGATGTTTGTTTACAAGCAAATAATGATGAAAATTGTGCAGGAATAATTACATGGATGCATACATTTTCACCAGCTAAAATGTGGATTAAAGGCTTATCTATTTTAAACAAGCCACAACTTCATTTCCACACTCAATTTAATAGAGATATACCATGGGAAACTATAGATATGGACTTTATGAATTTAAATCAATCAGCTCATGGAGATAGAGAATTTGGATTCATAAATACAAGAATGAAAAATAAAAGAAAAGTTATAGTTGGACATTGGCAAGACAAAGAAGTTCATAAGGATATAAATAAATGGATGGGCGTTGCTGTTGCCTTTGTAGAAGGACAAAATATAAAAATAGCTAGATTTGATGATAATATGAGAAATGTTGCTGTAACTGAAGGTGATAAGGTAGAAGCAGCAATAAAACTTGGATGGACTTGTGATGCTTTTGGAATTGGAGATTTAGTAGAAGAAATAGATAAAGTTAAATCAGAAGAAGTAGAAGATTTAATGAAGGTTTATGAAGAAAAATATGATATTTGTAAAGAAGGACAAGTCGATGGTGCTATTAGAGACTCTATAAAATATCAAGCTAAAGTAGAAATTGCACTAAGAAGATTCCTTGAAAAAGGAGAATATACTGCTTTCACAACTAATTTCCAAGTACTACATGGTATGGAACAATTACCAGGCTTAGCTGTACAAAGACTTATGGAAGAGGGCTATGGCTTTGGCGGAGAAGGAGATTGGAAAACTGCTGGCTTAGTAAGACTTATGAAAATAATGGCAAATAATATTGGTACTTCCTTTATGGAAGATTACACATATCATTTTGAACCAGGTAATGAAATGATATTAGGAGCTCATATGTTAGAAGTTTGCCCAACAATTTCTGCTAATAAGCCAATAATAGATGTAAAACCTTTATCAATTGGAGATAAGGGGGATCCAGCTAGACTTATATTTAATGGACAAGCAGGTAAGGCTATATGTGCTTCCTTAGTAGACTTAGGTGGAAGAATGAGATTAATAATTAATGAAGTAAATGCAAAGGAAGTTGAAAAGGATTTACCTAATCTTCCAGTTGCTAGAGTTTTATGGACTCCAGAACCATCATTAAAAATAGGTGCTGAAGCATGGATATTAGCTGGTGGAGCTCATCATACTTCATTTTCATATGTAGTTGATTCAGAACAATTATGTAGTCTTGCAGATATGTATGACTTAGAAGTTGTTGTTATAGGAAAAAATACAAATATAAGAGATTTTTCAAATGAACTAAAGTGGAATGGTATTTATTGGATGCTAAATAAATAATAAACTTAGGAATTTAGTAGTAAAAATCAAATTTAAATAATTATAATATTTAAAATAATTATAATATTTAAAATAATAAAACTTAAGAGGTGAAGAAATGGCAAAGTATATAATAAACACTGAAAAACAACTTTCAAAAATAAATAAGGAAATCTATGGACACTTTTCAGAACATTTAGGAAGATGCATTTATGAAGGAATATATGTTGGAGAAGATTCTGATATACCAAATGTAAATGGGATGAGAAAAGATGTTGTAGAAGCTTTAAAGGAAATAAAAATTCCAGTTTTAAGATGGCCAGGTGGTTGTTTTGCTGATGAATACCATTGGAAAGATGGTATTGGTCCAAAGAAAAATAGAAAGAAACTTATAAACACTCATTGGGGTGGAACTTTAGAAGATAATAGTTTTGGAACTCATGAATTTATGGAGTTATGCAGACAACTTGAATGTGAACCTTATATAAATGGTAATTTAGGTAGTGGTACAGTTCAAGAAATGTCAGAATGGGTGGAATATTTAACTTTTGATGGAGTATCTCCAATGGCTGATCTTAGAAAAGAAAATGGACACGAAGCAGCTTGGAAGGTTAAATACTTTGGAGTAGGTAATGAAAATTGGGGCTGTGGTGGAAATATGACTGCAGAATTCTATGCTAATATGTATAGAAGATATCAAACTTATTGCAGAAACTATCCAGGAAATCAATTATATAAAATAGCTTGTGGCCCTCATGATAATGATTATGAATGGACAGAAGAGCTAATGAAATCTGCTGGTAATTTCATGGACGGATTAAGTTTACATTATTATACTTTCCCAGGTGGATGGAGTAATAAAGGTGATGCTAGAGATTTTGATAATGAAGCTTGGTATAAAACATTGAAGAAAACTCTTGAAATGGATGAATTTATAAAAAATCATATGAAAATAATGAATAAATATGATAAAGAAGAAAGAGTTGCTTTAATTGTAGATGAATGGGGTAGCTGGTATGATGTTGAAGCTGGAACTAACCCAGGTTTCTTATATCAACAAAATACTATGAGAGATGCTCTTATTGCTGGTATTAACTTAAATATTTTTAATAAAAATTCAAGAAGAGTAAAGATGGCTAATATAGCTCAAATAGTAAATGTACTACAAGCTGTTATATTAACAGAAGGTGAAAAGATGATATTAACACCAACTTATCATGTATTTAATATGTATAAAGATCACCAAGAAGCAACTCTTTTAGAAAGTTATATTGAGACTAAAGAAATAGGATTAGAAGAGGATAGTTTAGTACCTAATTTACATGAATCAGCTTCAGTAGATAAGAATGGTAGAATAATATTTACTATTAATAATTTATCTTTAACTGAGGATTATAATGTAGAAACAGAATTGTTAGGTAAAAATCCTACAAAGATTACAGCAAATATATTAACTAATGAAATGAATGCGTGCAATACATTTGAAGACCCTAATACTGTTACTATTAAAGAATTTAATGATTTCACAGTAACAGAAAAAGGATTAAGCTTTACAATTCCAAAATGCAGTGTTATGAGATTTATTATTGAATAATATGAGTAAACCATTTTGCAAAAGATGCCTTATGGATGAAGTTTTAAGTGATGAAGAATATATTCATATGAAGGAATACATTTCTGCAATTGATGATTATATTAAGTCTAGTGATGAAGAATATGAAAGAAGACTAAATATATGTAAGGAATGTGACCTATTAATAAATGGAATGTGCAAGCTTTGTGGATGCTTCGTTGAAATTAGAGCTGCTGTTAAAAAGAATTATTGTCCAAATAAAAATCGATATTGGTAAAATAATAAATACTAATTAAATATAAAAAATAATATCAATTTGAGTACCACTAGTATAAGAATTGATATTATTTTTTTATAAAATTTTGAGAGGTTATATATGAATAAAATAAGTTTATTAAATGGAATATTTAAGGATTCAGAAAATAAAGGAAAGGCATATTTACTTTACTTAGATGCTGATAGCCTATTAGCACCTTGCTATGAAGCAATTGGACTAAAACCTAAAAAACATAGATATGGTGGATGGGAAGAAAGAGAAATAAGTGGTCATTCTCTTGGTCACTACCTTTCAGCATTATCCTATATGTATATAGCAACAGATGATATAAAGATTAAAGAAAAGATAAATTATGTAATAGATGAATTAAGTTACTTACAAGAGGTAGAAAAAAGTGGCTATGTAAGTGGCTTTAAAAAGGATTGCTTTGATAAGGTTTTTAGTAAAAATTTTAATGTATCAAGATTTGATTTAGGAGATAGTTGGGTTCCTTGGTATAGCATCCATAAAATATATGCAGGACTTTTAGATTGTTGTAAGTTAACTAATAATGAAAAAGCTTTAAAAATATTAATTAAATTATCTGATTGGGCAAAAAAGGGATTAGATAATTTAACAGAAGAAGAATTTGATAAAATGCTTTATTGTGAACATGGTGGAATGTGTGAAGTTTTTGGAGAACTTTATGAAATAACTAATAATAAGGATTATTTAAATTTAGCTATAAGATTTATAGATAAAGAAATTATATATCCTTTAATGAATAGTAGAGATGAATTAGAAGAAAAGCATGCAAATACTCAAATTCCTAAAATCCATGGAATAGCTAAATTATATGATATAACAAAAGATATGAAATATAAAAATGCCTGTGAATATTTCTGGAATATAGTTACTAATGAAAGATCCTATTCATTTGGTGGAAATAGTATTGATGAACACTTTGGTAAGATAGGAACTGAAGCTTTAGGAGTTACAACAGCAGAAACTTGTAATACTTACAATATGTTAAAGCTTACAGAATACTTATATAAGTGGAATCATGATAGTAAATACATGGACTATTATGAAAAAGCATTATACAATCATATACTTGCATCTCAAGATCCTATAACTGGAATGAAAACTTATTTTGTATCTACTAAGCCAGGACATTTTAAGGTGTATTGTTCTCCTGATAATTCTTTTTGGTGTTGTACAGGAAGTGGAATGGAGAATCCAGGTAAATATACAAGGAACATATATTATGTAGATAATAATGATATATATGTAAACTTATTTATAAGTTCAACTCTAGAATTACAAGAAAGAAATATAAAAATAAATCAAATTACTGATTTTCCAAAGGAAGAAAAAACAAAAATAATTTTCAAGGAAAGTAATAATGAAAGGTATACTTTAAAAATTAGAGTGCCATATTGGATTAGTAGTGATATTGAAGTCCTATTAAATCATAAGGAAATAAGCTTTACAAAAGAAAAAGGGTATATTTCAGTAAATAAACTCTGGGAAAAAGGTGATACTTTAGAGATAAAATTAAATATGAATTTACACATCTATAATTCAAGGGAAGATGAAAATAAAGTTTGCTTTATGTATGGACCTTTAGTATTAGCAGGTGCCTTTGGTAGAGAAGAGTTCCCAGAAAGTGATATAGTAGAAGACCATTTAAAGTTAAATAATCATAAGGATATAGATATACCTATTATAGTAAGCGAAGATCATAATCTACTTAATAAAGTGAAAAAAATAGAAAATAAAGATGACTTAGAATTTGAACTTAGTTTTAGTAATGAATCTAATGATGTTGTAAGATTAATACCTTTTTATAATCTTCATCATGAAAGATATAGTCTTTATTTTACAAAAATAAGTAAATCCAACTAACTTTTCATTAATTATATTTAGAATTTTTTGTTTTTTCTAATTATTTTGATATAATTATAAATATAATTAATATTTTAGGAGGTATGAATATGAATATAGATAGTAAGATAAAGATGAATACTGGAAATGGCATTTATCAATTAGGCTTAGGGGTTTGGAGAAGTGGTGAAGAAACTAAAAATGCAGTTCTTGCTGCATTAAAAGCTGGTTATAGACATATAGATACAGCTGCTGTTTATGGAAATGAAGAAGCCGTTGGAGAAGCCATAAAAGAAAGTGGAATTCCAAGGGAAGAATTATTTATAACAACTAAGTTATGGAATCAAGATATGAGAGATGAAAGAGTAATGGAAGCTTTTGAAACTAGCTTAAAGAAACTTGGTTTAGACTATGTTGATTTATATTTAATACACTGGCCAGTTAAGGATAAATATATTAAATCCTATAAAGTTATGGAGGAAATATATAAAGGTGGAAGAGCAAAGGCAATAGGAGTTTCAAACTTTAAAACACACCATTTACAAGATTTATTAGATAACACGGAAATTGTTCCAGCTGCAAATCAAATGGAATTTAATCCTCAAATGCAAGATAATGATATATTAGAAATGTGCAAAGAAAAAGGGATAGTTTTGGAGGCATGGTCACCACTTGGTTCAGGTGCTTGCTTAAATAATAGTGAAATAATAGAAATAGGTAAAAAGTATAATAAATCAGCAGCACAAGTAATAATTAGATGGTTACTACAAAAAGGCATTGTAGTATTCCCTAAATCTGTCCATGAAGATAGAATTAAAGAAAATGCTGATGTCTTTGATTTTGAATTAACTAATGAAGAAGTTGAATTAATGAATGGCATGAATAAAAATCTTAGAACTGGTTCAGATCCAGATACATTTAATTTCTAATAATATATTGACTTATTTAGTATCTATGGTAAAATAATGATAATTTAAAATTATGGATATAAAATACTTCGTATAACCCTAATAATATGGTTTAGGGGTCTCTACCAAGAACCAATAATTCTTGATTACGGGGAAATCATTTATTTGTGATTTCTTCGTAATCAGGAATTTTTTTATTTTTTAGGAATTTATAAAAATATTACCCTTTTAATAATTTTTTATAAATTCCTTTCCTTCAGTGTTAGAGGATATAGATATTATATTCTGGCGACTTGGAGCTTGCGACGGAGCAAAGAATATAATATCTATATCCTTTTTATACATTTTTATATATTTATTTTAAGTTTATTTAAAAAGAGGAGTGATTTTATGGATATTAATAAGTTGCCCAAAGTAGAATTACATTGCCACTTAGACGGAAGCTTAAGAGTGGAAACTGTAATAGAACTTGCTAAAGAAGAAGGAATAGCTTTAGATAGTTATGAATATGAGTATGTTAAAAATTTATTGACAGTTGGAGAAAATTGTAGTTCTTTAGATGAGTATTTAGAAAAATTTGATCTTCCTAATATGGTATTACAAACTAAAGAAAATTTAAGAAGAGCAGCCTTTGAATTGTTAGAAGATGCAGCAAAGGAAAACATTAAGTATATAGAAATAAGATTTGCTCCAATTTTTCATACTAAAAAGGGCCTTGAATTAGAAGAAATAATTGAAAGTGTTATTGAAGGAATTAGGTATGCGGAAAAACTTTATGATATAAAAGGTAATGTAATAATTTCTTGTATAAGAGGATTAGACCTAGAACATGTATATGATTCTATAGAAGCAGGTTCAAAGTTTCTTGGAAAAGGTGTTGTTGCAATAGATTTAGCTGCTACAGAAAAAGAAGATTTCGCATATGAATATGTAGATGCAATGAAATTAGCTAAGGAAAAGGGATTTAGAATTACTATCCATGCTGGAGAAACAGGCTTTGGTAAAAATGTAAGAGATTCTATAAATCTTTTAGGAGCTGAAAGAATAGGACATGGTGTTTTTATCTATAATGATAAAGAAGCCTATGATTTAGTAAAGAATTTAGGCGTTACTTTGGAGATGTGCCCAAAGAGTAACATTGACACAAAAGCTGTAAATCTATATTCTAATCACCCGATATATAACTATCATAAGGAGGGTATAAAGGTAAATATAAGTACTGATAATAGAACAGTTTCTAATGTAACATTAAATGAAGAAACTAATAATGTATTAAATACCTTTAATATAACTTTAGATGAATATAGAGAAATATATATAAATAGTGTACAAGCATCCTTTTGTGATGATAAAACAAAGGAAAAATTAATTGAATTTATTAATTACTAATTTTATTTACGTATTATTTTAAAATTTCTCCATAAAATAATATAGAAGTGTTTTAAGGAGAAATAAAATGAAGTGCAAAAGGTTATTTAATTTTGAAATAGTAGGTGTATTTGTAATTTTTGCTTTAGGTGTATTATGGCATTCCCTATATAACCTATCAAATGAAAATATCATTGTAGGACTTATAGCACCAATAAATGAAAGCATCTGGGAGCATTGGAAACTTGGATTATATCCAATTTTAATATACTCAATTGTAGAATATGCTTTTGTGAAAAAAGAAGCAAATAACTTTTTATTTAGTAAATTTATTTGTATTTTAGTATTTGAAATTGTTTGCTTTTCTATAACTGCTTTATGGAGTTTTTTCTTCAAAGATCTTGGAGCAACAACTGAAATGATAGTGGACATAGTAGCCTATTTATTAGGAATACTAATAGGGCAAACTGTATCTTATATAATAGGTTGTATAACTTTACCGAATAAAAAGTTAAGATATATTGCATTAATTGGTATATTACTTCATATTATAGTATTTGTAATTTTTACCTTTAAGCCACCTATGCAAGAATATTTTAAAGATGCAAAAACAGGAGAATATGGCATTTATAAAATGAAGGGTTAAATTAATGAAACTGTATAATAACATAAAATATGACTTCCAAATTTTTAGGACCTCAATTGAGGTCTTTTTAATATTTATATATATTTTTTAAAATTATTTCCAACAAAGGAGACTGATTATGAGAATAAGAATTGGTTATGTAGCAATTTCAAAGGTATTAGGTAAAAAAGTGACTAGCTCTAGTACTGTTACTTTTGCTAATTATAATAAAATTTTTTCTGAAGAAAAAAGATTAGAAAAGCTAAAAACAGTAACATTATCAAATTTAGCAGCTCTTCAAGAAATATTAAAATATAATATAGAAAAGGAAATACACTTTTATAGAATAACCTCTGCCTTAATTCCATTAGTAACTCATCCAGAGGTTGGCTATTGGGGACATAGAGAAATATTTAAAAAGGATTTTCAGTACATAGGAAAGCTTATTAAAGAATCTAACATGAGAGTTGATACTCATCCTGATGAATTTAATGTAATAAATAGCACAAATTCTAAGGTTGTAGAAAATACCCTTATAAATTTACAAAGGCAAGTTGAATGGTTTGAAGATATGGATTATAAAGAAGGGAAAATGGTAATTCATGTAGGTGGAGCTACTGGTGGAAAAGAAGCTGCCTTAAAAAGATTTGTAGAAAATTTTAATACTTTCCCTAAGGATATAAGAGAAAAAGTTATAATTGAAAATGATGATAAAACCTATACAGTTAAAGAAACTTTAAAATTATGCCAAGAGTTAAATACTCCAATGGTTTTAGATATACATCATCATAACTGTAATAATAATGGAGAAGACATTAAAGATTTATTAGAGGATATATTAAATACATGGAGCAATGAAAAATTACCTGCTAAAATGCATTTTTCTTCTCCAAAAGATAAGACCTTGGTAGATAAAGTTGATAAAAAACATTCAGATTATATAGATGTAGAGGATTTTATAAAATTTATTGAATTGTTAAAAATATTTAATAGAGATGTAGATATAATGCTAGAATGCAAAGAAAAAGATGTGGCTTTATTTAAATTAGTTAAAGATATAAAAGAAATAAAACCAGAATATAAGTGGATTGATGAAACAACTTTAAATGTATAGTCTTACTTTATCCTAAGTATATATAAGTAGAAAGAAAAATATTAAATAATAAAAATTATTAAAAAATAAATTTTATAGTACAGTTTTAATACTCTCATACGAGTATTTATATGTAGATAATTAGTAGTAAGAAATTATAAAAATATATACTAAGGATTTTTTTAAAAAGGAGGACTATTTTATGAAAAAAGTTAAATTAGGATTAAAGGTTAGATCGAGATTAATTGTTATGACAATGCTAATTTCATTAGTTACAGCCTTAATAATAACTATTACAATGACTTTAAGAAGTATTGAAAATAATAATAAAGTTTTAGCTACTCAAAAAGCTAGTTTAATAGAAGATTATGATAAGATGATTAAAGAACAAGTAGAAATTGCTATTTCTATGATTGATGTAATTAATGAAAAAACAAAAACAGGAGAACTTACAATTGATGAAGCTAAAAAGCAAAGTGCTGAGTTATTAAGAAATCTACGATTTGGAGAAGAGGGATATTTTTGGGCAGATACTGTTGAAGGGGTAAATGTTGTTTATTTAGGAACTAATACAGAAGGCAAAAATAGGCTTAATGACAAAGATGCTAAGGGAAATTATATGATAAAAGATATAATTGAAAATGGTAAAAAAGAAAATGGAGGGTATACTGATTATTGGTTTACTAGAAGAGAAGGAAGTGAAGCTGTAGAAAAAAGAGGTTATAGTAAGCTTTACAAGCCTTTTAATTGGGTAGTAGGAACAGGAAATTACATAGACGATATTAATGATATAATACATATAAAATCAGAAGAATTTAGAAGAGATTTAATAAATGGAATAATAATAAATATAATTTTACTTATAGCAGCATTAATTAATTCCATAATTTTAGCATCTATTTCAAGTAAACAAATTACAAATCCAATTATGAAAATTAAAGATTTCGCCTTAAGACTATCTTCCTATGATTTTAGTGATCCAATTAATTTTAAGAGTAAGGATGAGTTTGGAGAAACTGCTGATGCACTAAATAAGGCTCAAGAAAATGTAAGTTCTTTAGTAAAATTAATAGTTCAGGATTCTGAAAATATTGGTGCATCATCAGAGGAATTATCAGCAACAGTAGAGGAGTTATTTTCTAAAGCTATAATTATAGATGAATCTATAGACTCCATTTCTAGTTTAATACAAGAAAATGGAGCAGTAACAGAAGAAATAAGTGCTTCTATGGAAGAAGTAGATGCAAGTGTAAATATTTTATCAGAAAAATCTATGGATGGAAGTAATATATCAAATTCTGCTAAAAAGAGAGCTAAAGAAGTTAAGAATAGTAGTGAAGAAGCAATTAAAGAAACTAGAGAAATTTATAATGAGAAAAAAGAAAAGATGGAGAAGGCAATTGAAGATGGTAAAGTTGTTGAAAATATAAAAATCATGATGGATACCATTGGAGATATAGCTGGTCAAACTAATTTGCTTGCTTTAAACGCAGCTATAGAAGCAGCAAGAGCAGGGGAACAAGGAAAAGGCTTTGCAGTTGTTGCAGAGGAAGTAAGAACCCTTGCAGAGCAATCAGCAGAAGCAGTAAAAAATATTAAAGAAACAATTTCAAAAGTTCAGAATGCATTTAAAGCTAGTATTGAAGCTGGAACTGATATGTTAGAATTTATTAATACTAAAGTAAACTTTCAATTAGACTCTTATGGAGAAACAGGCAATAAGTATTATGATGATTCTGATTTTGTAAGTAATATGTCTGATGAAATTGCAGCTATGTCTGAAGAAATAACAGCCACAGTTGGACAAGTTACCGAAGCAGTTCAAAATATATCTATATCTTCACAAGTATCAAGTGAAAAAGCAGAAGACATTAGAGAAAGTATGAAAGAAGCTACAAAGGCTATAGAACAAGTGGCTCAATCTGCTCAAAGCCAAGCAGAGCTTGCTCAAAAACTAAATGAAATGGTACAAATGTTTAATATATAAGTTTAATTAATATCTTAAATAAATAAGAAAAACCCAGTAAGACTGAACTGCCCCTGTCAAGTAGACAGGGGGCAGTTCACTTTGATATCTTACTGGGTTTTTTATTTAAGAAAATAAGTTTTTGAATATTTTGTCCAATAAAAAGGCATAATATAATTATCTTTACAAAAGAACATATGTTCGATATAATTGATTTAGGGATTTCCAAGGGAGGGATATATTTGAAAGTTGTTGCTAAACCAATACAAATGATAGCATGGTTTAATAAGGATGGTTCTATTAATCCTCTTAGATTTAAGTTAGATGAAGATGAAGTTAAAGTAATAAAAATAGAAAAAATACTAAAAAGGGAAAAGGAAAGATTAGCAGGTAGTATAATGGAAAAATTCTTATGTAGCAGTTGTATAAATGGGGAAGAAAAATTATATGAAATAAAATATGATTCAAGCACTTATAAATGGATACTTTTTAAGTATTAGAAGGGAAGGGAATATCTTGAATGAAAGAATAGTATTTCACATAGATGTTAATTCAGCATACCTTTCATGGACAGCTATTAGGATGCTACAATTAGGAGAAATTACAGAAGATATTCGAACAATTCCATCTATTGTAGGTGGAAATAGAGATGAAAGACATGGAATTGTACTTGCTAAATCTATACCTGCAAAAAAATATGGAATAAAAACAGGAGAAACTATTGTAGAAGCGTTAAAGAAATGCCCAAGCTTAAAAATATTTAGACCTAATTATAAGCTATATATAAATTGTAGCAATGCTATGTATAACCTTCTTTATGAATATTCACCCATAATACAAAGATATTCAGTAGATGAAGTTTTTATGGATATGAGTCATTATAAAGAAATTTATATGGAGAAAGCATTGGAAATAAAAAATAGAATAAAAAGTGAACTTGGATTTACTGTTAATATAGGTATAAGCAGTAATAAGTTATTAGCTAAAATGGCTAGTGATTTTGATCCTAAGGATTCAATACACACTTTATTTAAAGAAGATATAAAAGATAAAATGTGGCCACTTCCTGTAGATAATTTATTTATGGTAGGAAGGGCAACTAAAAGAAATTTAGATAAACTAAATATAAGCACTATTGGAGATTTAGCTAATTTTGATTTAAGTCTACTTCAAAGCGTTTTTAAAAGCCATGGTAAAGTTATATATAATTATGCAAATGGAATAGATGAATCTTCTGTTAGAAAATATAATTATATAGATGTTAAAGGTATTGGAAATTCAACTACTATAGCTTGGGATGTTACTACTAAGGAAGAGGCATTAAAGGTAATATTATCTCTTACTGAATCTGTTTCTAGTAGATTAAGAAATAATGAGAGTTTATGTAAAGTAGTTGCAATATCAATAAAAGGATTTAATTTTGAAAGATATATTCATCAAAAGACTCTAGAAAATTATACAGATTCAACGGAAGAAATTTTTAATGAAGTATCTAAGGCTTTTGAAGAATGCTGGAGAGGAGAAGCTATAAGACAAATTGGAGTTAGAGTAACTAAGCTATGCAGTAATGAATTTTTTCAAAGCTCTTTATTTGATAATAAAACCATAGAAAAGCGACGTGCTTTAGATAAGGCTATTGATTCTATAAGAAATAGATATGGGAATAATTCAGTAATAAGATCAACATTTCTTCATTCTGGAATAAAGGCTATAAATGGAGGAAATGGAGAGGAAGATTATCCAATGATGGGAAGCATTTTATAATATTTAAAAAAGTATTTATAAATTCCTTCCTTAAGTTTTGAAGTGTATCTATTAATTTTACGATGACTTGGAGCAAATCCCAGGTCATAAATAAAATTACATAGATGCATTTTTTTCTTTTATAAATGTAACAAAGTTAATGTTAAATCATATCATATAGATATATGTCTATTTAATTAATTATAAAACTAATATTAAACAGGAATATATTGACAATATATAGATATTTATCTATATTATAAATAGAAGGTCATCTATTTAAGGAGGAGTAATATGAATAATGATTACGAAATAAATGCAAAGATTTTTAAGGCATTAGGTGATCCTAATAGGTTGAAAATATTAGATATTTTATCATGTGGAGAAAAATGTGCATGTGATTTATTAGAAAGTTTTGAGTTTACTCAACCCACATTATCACATCATATAAAGGTATTGATTGAATGTGGACTAGTATTATCTAGAAAAGATGGGATATGGAATTATTATAAATTACATATTACTAATGCTAACAGATTAGTTTTAACCTTAATGAATATTATTACTGATACTGAAGAATGTATTTGTAAGCAAAAGGAATGTGTATGCAAAAATAATTAAATTTTTAAAGGAGTGTGTATTATTATGAAAAAAATGATTATTTTCGATCCTGCAATGTGTTGTTCTACAGGGGTTTGTGGACCATCTGTAAATCCAGAACTTTTAAGAATATCAACAATACTAAATAACTTAAATAGTAAAGGTATATTAGTTGAAAGATATAACTTAACAAGTAATCCTCAAATATTTGTTGATAACAAAACAATAAATGAAATATTGATGAAACAAGGCGTTGATGTACTACCAGTAACAATGGTTGATGGAAAGGTTGTAAAAAAAGGAAGTTATCCAACTAATGAAGAGATATGTAATTTACTAGGTATATCTCCTGATTTATTAAAAGCAGAAGTTAATAAATCTAATGGCTGTAACTGTAAAGGTGGATGCTGTTAATTAATGAGGAGTGATATAAATGTATAAAACATTTGATATAAAAGAGATAAACCTAACTAAATATTTATTTTTCACAGGCAAAGGTGGAGTTGGCAAGACTTCAGTAGCTTGTGCAACAGCAGTATTCTTAGCAGATAAAGGAAAGAAAATAATGCTTATTAGTACAGATCCAGCTTCAAATCTTCAAGATGTTTTCGATACAGAACTAAATAATAAAGGTGTTGAAATAAAAGATGTTCCTAATTTAGTTATAGCAAATTTTGATCCTGAATCAGCAGCAGCAGAATATAAGGAAAGTGTTATAGCTCCATATAGAGGAAAATTACCAGAAGCTGTGTTAAACAATATGGAAGAGCAACTTTCAGGATCTTGTACAGTTGAAATTGCTGCTTTTAATGAGTTTTCTTCATTTATTACAGATGAAAAAGCGGCAAATGAATTTGATCATATAATTTTTGATACGGCTCCAACTGGACATACATTAAGAATGCTTCAATTACCATCAGCTTGGAGTAATTTTATAAGTGAAAATACTCATGGTGCATCATGTTTAGGACAATTGTCAGGTCTTGAAAGCAAGAAGGAAGTTTATAAGAATGCAGTTTCTAATTTAGCTGACAGTACAAAGACCACTCTTATACTTGTATCTAGGCCAGAAGAATCGCCATTAAAAGAAGCTGAAAGAGCATCAAATGAGCTTAAAGATATAGGTGTGAAAAATCAAATATTAGTTATAAATGGAGTTTTACAAAGCCATGATGATGAATTATCTACTGCATTATATTATAAACAGCAAAGTGCATTAGAAGAGATTCCAAAAGAATTAAAAAATACTATAACTTATGAAATACCATTAAGACCTTATAATATAACAGGCCTTGAAAATGTAAGATCACTATTAAAAGATAATAATATTAAGGCAAGCACAGATTTATTAAATTCAGCATTTATTCCAAGATTAAATAATGTTATAGATGATTTATTTAATACCAATAAAAAAGTTATTTTTACAATGGGAAAAGGTGGCGTAGGTAAAACAACTATTGCAGCTGCCATTGCAATTGGATTAGCTAAAAAGGGTAAAAAGGTCCATTTAACCACAACAGATCCTGCAGCACATTTAAAATTTGTTATAGATGAAGGTTATGGAATTACATTAAGTCGTATTGATGAGAAGGAAGAACTAGAAAATTATAAGGAAGAAGTTTTAAATAAAGCAAGAGAAACAATGAGTGGCGCTGATATTGAGTATATTGAAGAAGATTTAAGATCCCCTTGCACTCAAGAAATAGCAGTTTTTAGAGCCTTTGCTGAAATCGTTGAAAAATCAGAAAATGAAATTGTAGTTATTGATACTGCACCAACAGGTCATACACTATTACTCCTAGATTCAACTCAAAGCTATCATAGAGAAATTCAAAGATCAGAAGGAGATATACCAGAATCAGTTAAAAAGCTTTTACCAACACTAAGAAATGAAAAAGAAACAGAGGTTATAATTGTAACTTTAGCAGAAACTACTCCTGTATATGAGGCTATGAGATTACAAAAAGACTTAAATAGAGCGGGTATAAATAGCAAGTGGTGGGTAATAAATTCAAGCCTATATGCTACTAATACAAGTAATGAAATATTAAAAGCTAAGGCAAGTAATGAAATAAAATGGATAAATAAAGTGGATGAAATATCTCATGGAAACTTTGCAGTAATAAAGTGGAAAGCAGAAGAAGTAAAAGGCGATAAATTATTAGAAGTAATTAAATAGGAGGAGATACTAATGATGAAAAAGAAGGTAGCTCTGATGAAGAATTTATTAAAGTTGCAAAAATTATAGAAGAAAAAACAAAAAATTTAGCAAAGAGAATTTATAATAATGATATATAGGAGGGAATTATGGGAGAAAATAAAGGAAAGGGACTAGGAGTATTTGAAAAGTATCTAACAATATGGGTTGCCGTATGTATTGTAATAGGTATTTCAATTGGACAGTTACTTCCTATTATACCTGAAACATTAAACAAGTTTGAGTATTACAATGTATCTATACCAGTAGCTATATTAATATGGCTTATGATATATCCAATGATGCTAAAAATAGATTTTTCAAGTGTTTTAAATGCTACAAAAAAACCAAAGGGACTTATTGTAACTTGCACTACTAACTGGTTGATAAAGCCATTTACTATGTATGTAATAGCAGCATTTTTCTTGCTTATAGTATTTAAAGGGATTATTGCACCAGATTTAGCTAAAGAGTATTTAGCAGGAGCAGTTTTATTAGGGGCAGCACCTTGTACAGCAATGGTATTTGTATGGAGTCACTTAACTAAAGGTGATCCAGCTTATACTTTAGTTCAAGTAGCAGTAAATGATTTAATTATTTTAATTGCATTTACACCTATAGTAGCATTTTTACTAGGAATAGGGAATGTTTCTATACCATTTGGAACTTTAATATTATCAACTATATTATTTGTTGTAATTCCTTTAGTATTAGGATATGTAACACGAACTTTAGTAATTAAAAATAAGGGAAAAGATTATTTTGAAAATGTATTTTTAAAGAAGTTTGACAATGTAACAATAATAGGATTACTTTTAACTTTAATAATACTATTTTCATTCCAAGGTGATACTATATTAAATAATCCAATTCATATATTACTAATTGCAATTCCACTTACAATTCAAACATTTTTTATATTTGGATTTGCATATATTTGGGCAAAACTTTGGAAGTTACCTCATAATATTGCAGCACCAGCAGGAATGATAGGGGCAAGTAATTTCTTTGAACTTTCAGTTGCAGTAGCAATTTCTCTTTTTGGATTGCAATCGGGAGCAGCACTAGCGACAGTTGTTGGAGTACTAGTTGAGGTGCCAGTAATGTTGACATTAGTTAAAATAGCAAACAAAACAAGAAAATTGTTTCCTATTGAAGAATAAATTAGTATTTTAAGTAAATAATAAATATAGGAAGGAGGCTATGTAAATTATGAAATATGAATATAAAGTCATTAAAATAACTTCGATAAAAGGATTAGGGAATTCAGAAGAATTACAGAAAGAACTTAATGATTATGGAAATTCAGGATGGGAATTAGTTGGGGGTTTAAAAAAGCCTCATGAAGGTGTAGGCTGGATTCCAAAAGAAGATGAAGGTTCAGTAATTTTTAAAAGACAGATTGTTTAACTATAAATATTCCATTATATTGATTAATAAGATATAGAGATATGTCATAAAGGTGAGTATATGATTTTAAAAATAAAAATAGCCAGTATAGAAATTAATTAATGGTCCGCTAAAACACATAAATTAAAATTTATATACCAGCTAATTTAATTATATAGTATATGAAGGAACAGAGTAAAGTATTATCTTTACTCTGTTTTTATAGAATTGAAGCATGAAAAAGATTAGTATTAGTTTAATAATTCAAAGGTAGCACTTCTTTTTATAAAATTATAGAGTATAATTATTTTTATGTGCAATAAAATGATAAATAGGAAAGAGGAATGTTTTTGAATAAAGAAAAATTTTATACTAATAAGATAAATATAATTTTTATAGCAATAATTTGTACATTTTTATGGGGAAGTGCTTTTCCAGCTGTTAAAGTTGGATATGAACTTTTTAATATTGCAAGTAGTGATGTTGGAGGAAAGCTTATATTTGCTGGATATAGATTTTTCTTAGCAGGAATTTGTGTGCTTATATTACAAATAATAATGAAGCAAAACATATTTAAGTTAACTACTAAAGACTTAAAAGAAATAACAATATTAGGAATTGGACAAACTACCATTCAATATATATTTTTTTATTTAGGTCTTACATATACAACAGGTGTAAGAGGATCTATTGTAAATGGAACTGGAACATTTTTTAGTATTATACTAGCTCATATTGTATATAAAAACGATAAGTTAAATTTTAATAAAGTTTTAGGCTGTATAGTTGGATTTTTAGGAGTTGTACTTGTAAATCTTGGAGGAGGAACTTCAGTTTTGCAAGGAGGATTTTCATTCAGAGGAGAAGGCTTTATAATGATAGCAGCTTTTATGCTTTCAGTTTCATCATTATATAGCAAGAAAATAAGTCAAAATAAAGATGCTTATACTGTAACTGGATATCAACTAGCTATAGGTGGATTTATTTTAACTATAATAGGGTATATTTTAGGGGGAAATCTTATAAACTTTACCCCTAAATCAATTGCATTATTAATATATATGGCATTATTATCTGCCATAGCCTTTGCATTATGGTCACAACTTTTAAAATATAATAAGGTAGGAATAATATCTGTTTTTAATTTCTTAATACCTGTCTTTGGAACAATATTATCAGCAATAATACTTAAGGAAAATATCTTCGATATAAAAATATTAGTAGCCTTATTATTAGTATGTACAGGGATTTACCTAGTATATAAAAGAAAAGATAATTAAATAATATTTAGATAAAGTACTTCAAATTAAAATTGGAGTGCTTTTCTTTTTAGAAGAATATAGATATTCAATAAATGGAAAATTTATTGTATTATTAACTTATAATATAGAAATTGGAGATTATTATGAGTAAAAGTAAGGAACTATTATTAATAAGATATATATCTTTTATTATATTAATATTTGAAATTATTATTAGTGGAAAAAATACTGGAATTAGTAGTGTACTATTTGTTTTGCTATTTATTATAAATAACAATCTTAGAATTTTCTATTTTAAAAGTGATAGAATAAATATACTTTCAATAATTTTAGAGTTAATAATATCTTCAATAGCATGTTTAAACTTTGGAGGAAACATATTATTTTATCTAGTGGGAGCAACTATAGATACAATTTCACTTAATGTAAAAAGCGTTAAATATATATTATTGCCTATAATATATCTATTAACAGCATACACAAAATTTAATAAGAGTATAGAAGAAGGATTTGTAAATCTAGTAATTATAATTATTTTTTCTATTTTATTAAATTATATATCAAGACTTTATAATACAAAAAAAGAAGCTCAGAGGCTATATGATAAACTTAAAGTATCTGAGGAAAATTTACTTGAAGCTAATAATAAACTTGAAGAATATGTATCATCAATAGAAGAGTTAACAATACTAAAAGAAAGAAATAGAATATCTAGAGAAATACATGATAGTGTTGGACATGCATTGTCAACAGCTATTATTCAATTATCAGCCATGGAAGTATTAGCAACTAAGGAAGGAAATAATTTAAAAGATATGATTAGTTCCTTAAGAAGTTTTATAAGTGATAGCTTCCAAGATGTTAAATCTGCAGTGAAAGAACTTAAATCTGATGATTATGATAATTACAGAGGAATAATTCGAATACAGGATCTATGTAAAAATTTTGAGAAGATGTCTGGAATTGAAGTGAAAATTATAGTATGTAAGGGAAGCTGGACATTATCTACAAAGCAAAGTACTCATTTATATAGAATAACTCAAGAAATTTTATCTAATTCATTAAAACACGGAAAGGCAACTAAAATAAACGTAATTATGAATTTTACAGAAAATGACTTTGTTATTTCTTTTAAAGATAATGGAAATGGAGCTGACACTATAATTGAAAGTGGTTTTGGGCTTAAAAATATAAAAGAAAGAACTGAAGAAATTGGTGGGACAGTAGATATTACTTCTAAATTAGGAAATGGATTCTTTGTTAAGATTGTTATTCCTAGAGAAAGGGAGATATAAGTGGAAAAGATAAAAATATTAATTGTAGATGATGAAAAATTAATACGAGAAGGATTAAAGCTTATGCTTTCAACCTTTGATGATATTGAAGTGGTTGATACTGCAGAAAATGGATATAAAGCTTTAGAAATATGTAAATCAAGGGATATTGATGTTGTTCTTATGGACATAAGAATGAAAGAATGTGATGGTGTTATGGGAACAAGGCTCATAAAGGAGCAATTTACTAAAATTAAGGTTATTATATTAACTACCTTTAATGATAAAGAATATATTCAAGATGCATTAGCTTATGGTGCTTTTGGATATATGCTAAAGGATAGCTCTCATTATGTTATATATGAAGGAATAAAAGCTGCGTACATGGGAAATATGGTGGTTCATCCCGATGTTGCTAATAAGATTTTATCTAAAAATAATTCTGAACATAAATTTAAGGAATTAGAAAAATACAACTTCTCAGAAAAAGAACTTCAAATTATTAAATATATTGCAGAAGGATTAAGTAACAAAGAAATTTCAGATAAAGTATATTTATCTGAAGGTACTATAAAAAATAATATTACAAATATATTATCAAAACTTAATCTTAGAGATAGAACTCAAATTGCAATTTTTGCATTTAAAAATGGAATAGTGACTTAGATAATATTAATCCTCTAGGTTTTTATAACTTTTACTGTTAAAAATATATTGAGCCATAAAAAATTATATTACAAGGTGGAATAAATGGATAATATAAGAAAAATAGATAAAAGGCACAGACTAGAACAAGAGATGTTTATGTACAAAATTACAAAGGATAACAAAGTATTGATTTACTGGAACAATAAACAGGTGGTTACACTAAGTGGCAATAGAGCTGCTAAATTTATAGAAGAACTAGAGGATATAGACGAATATGACGCACAACTTTTAATGGCTAGAGTTACTGGAAGCTTTAAATACGGAAACGAAAGAGTTCAAAAAAATAGTGAGAAAAATAAATACAGAAGATAGAAAATAGAATAGTGACTTAAGTCATTTATGTAGTGACTTTAAGTGATTTCAATCCCCTTAGGTTTTTACTACTATAGAAGTAAGAAAAGTCTAGGGGGTATTTTTTATGAGTATAATAGAAGTTAAAAATGTTACAAAGAGATTTAATGATAAACTAGTTCTAGACAATGTAAGTTATGAGGTTGAAAAAGGTGAAATATTTGGATTTATAGGTCCTAATGGTGCAGGGAAATCAACACTAATTAATATAATGACAAGCCTTTTAGTTCCAGATAGTGGAACAATTAAAATTTGTGGCTATGATATTTTAAAAGAACCAATAAAAGCAAAAGAATGTATTGGATATGTACCACAGGATATATCATTGATGGAGGAACTTACAGCTTATGATAATCTTGAGTTTTTTGGAGCCTTATATGGCTTAAAGGGGAAAGAGCTTAAGATAAGAATAATGGAAGCTCTTGAGGTTACTGGACTTGTAGAAAAGAAGAAGGAAAAAGTCAAAAAGTTCTCAGGTGGTATGAAGAGAAGATTAAATATAGCAGCAGCAATTATGCATCATCCTAAAGTTTTGATAATGGATGAGCCAACAGTTGGTGTAGATCCTCAATCAAGAAATCATATATTTAATTTTACTAAGAATATATGCAAAGAGTGGGGAACTACAGTAATTTATACATCTCATTATATGGAGGAAGTTGAAGAGCTTTGTAAGAGAGTTTTTATAATTGATTTAGGCAAAGAAATAGCCTATGGCAGTGAAGAGGAAATAAAAGCCTCAGTTTTTCCTAACAATAAAGTAATTATCGAAGCAAAAGGCTTGTCAGCTGAAGTAATTATAAAGATAGAAAAATTAGAAGGGGTATTAAATATTAAAGAAAAAGAAGATAGTATTACTCTAACCATAGATTCTAATTTTAAGCTTCATACTGTACTAACTATTATGGAAGAATATGAAGTTAATATTAAGAAAATAAGTTATGAAGAATCAAAATTAGAAGATGTATTCTTAAGCCTAACAGGAAAAACTTTAAGGGATTAGAGGTGATTAATGTGAAATTATTTTATTATACTAAGACAGTGTTAAAGGGGATGCTATCAAATGTAGTAATAACAGTTATATATTTTATATTATTTCCAGTTATTTTAGCAGCTTTTATGGGGTTTTTCCAAAATTCTGTTAAGGAAAATCCATTAAAGCTTAGTACAATTAAGGTATCTATAATTGATAATGATAAAAGCAATATGTCTAGAGATTTAGTATCATTTCTAAAAAGTGATGAAATGAAGGAGTTAATAGAGGAAAATCCTAATGATAATGATATAGAAATTATTATTCCTAAAGGCTATGAAGAAAGTGTTTCATCATTAGAAAAAAATGAAATAAAAATAAATAAGTTAACTGATGAATTAAATAATTCTGTAAACACATTAAAAACTATATTAGATAAATATCATCAAAGTCTTTACGTAAGTTTCTCTGGAGGCTCTAATGAGGCTTTACAAAATATTTCTGGAAAAACCATTATTGAAAATATAAATATTAATGCTAGTAAGACTTCTACTAGTTATGAAATTCTATCAGCATCCATGATTGGTTTTGTTATTAGTATGCTAATATTCTCACTTATACAAGGAAGTTATGCTGAAAGTAGTATTAACCTTGATAAAAGAATAGTATCATCGCCTCTAAGTAAAATTCAATATTTTTACTATGACTCCTTTGCTTTATTAATTTATTCAGCAATTATAATTTCAGGCTACGTGTTATTTTTCAGAGTCTTAGGAATAAGTTTTAATGGAAGAGAATTTCCACTTATTATATTGATTTTACTATCATCTATTTTAATAGTTTCTATGAGTAAATTTGTTAATGAATTATTTGGGGCAAAATATGGTAAGGTTGTTGGAGCATTAATTTTTTCAATCCCAATAATAGGAATGGAGATGTTTACTGGTGAAGGTAACGCACTAAAGGTTTTAGCTCCAACTCATTATATTTCAAAGCTATTTAATATTTATAATTTAAATGGAAACTTCAATGATAATATTAAAGACTTTATATTTATAATTGTATTTTCTCTTACATTATTTGCAATTACAAATATAAAAATAATTTTATCAAAGGAGGGGAAAAAATGCGCTTAATGAGATTAACTATTATAAATATAAGAAGAATATTAAAGAATCCATCAATTTTTTTAATGACATTCCTTTTACCAATGATTGTTTTGTTTGGTATAGTAGGTCCAAGCTCCAAGGAAAGTTCTTTAGGTAAAATAGGAATATTAGATAAGTCTTCAGGTAAATATTCAAAAAAGATAATAGAAAGTTTATCTGAAAAATATGATGTGGAAAATTTAGAAGGAAATGTAGAAGATAGCTATAATGCTTTAATGGATAATAAAATTGGAGTTATTTATGTTTTTGATGAAAATTTTGAAAGTACAATAGATAACAAAAGTGTTCCAAATATAAAAAGTTATAGCATAGAATCAGGAATGGGATCAGTTATAGCAGAAAAAATAATAACTGATAGTATAAATAAAATATTAGAAGAAAAAATTAATATAGGTCTTAGTACTAATTTAGTAGAAACAGTAATAGTTGATAATAATGAAAAAGATAATTCTAGTTATTATATGGTAGTGCTTATGATATGCTATTTTATGATTATAGGTGGTTCTATATTAACAGAGGATATACTTAAACTTAAGACACAAAAAGTATTAAAAAGAACAATATCTACTGGAAATACAGATACAACAATTTTAGGTTCATTATATTTATCTAGTTTCATTATACAAAGTTTAATAAGTATATTAACATTAGTATTAGCTATAACACTATTTAAAATAGAAAACTATAATTTAACACAAGGATTTCTTGCAATAGCTTTATGTAGTTTAATGACCACTTCAATAGTAGTGGCTGCTACAAGATGGATAAAAAATCAATCTATGGCTAGTTTAGCAATTATAATGTGTGGTTTAATATCTTTTGGAATTGGAATAGTAGGTAGTAACTTAACTGGCTTTAAAAATATACCAGATGTAATAAAATATCTAAGCATATTATCACCATTTTCCTGGATAGGTAGAATAATAAATAATGGTGAAATAATTGCTCCTATTATAGTAATAGTATTAATGTCATTAGCTTTATTTACAGCAGGTAGTTTTAAACTAAGAGATTATGTAAAAGAATAAAAAAATGGGAAATAAATAGTATATTCGTTGCTCCGTCGTAAACTCTAGTGGCCATTATATAGAATTAAATTGAATAAATGGTATAAAAAGTATATAATGTTATTAGATATAATTAGGATAGTGTAAAGTTTCGTATGAAAAGTAGAGTTAATTAAATTAGAGGAATAAATTTCAATTTATTCTTTAAAATTTAAAATTTACACCAAATTTAAGTATGACGAAAAGACCTTCGATGGCGGAGGCAAAAATTTAATCGATATGCGATTTTGTTATTTATCAAGAAGTTTTAGATTCTTGCATATGTAAAATAGTTTGTTGACCAAGTGAGATAAGTATTTGCCATTTAGCTGGCATATTATCAATACCATCTAGCGCAGGAATTTCGTTTAATGGCTTCCAATAATTATATGGGTGAGGTCTTAGAAAGTTATAATATGCAACCCAAAGACTAACCCCATAAAGAGCTCCATCTTCGCTACCATAACCACAGGTTATGCGATAAGAGGATTTAAAGGTTCTATTAAGACGTTCAACTATTTGTTTAATCCAACGATGTTCAGATGATACAGCGTCATCATTAGTAAGCCCAATAACTTGAATTAAATCAAAGTCTTTATTTTCTTCAAGTTCAAATTGTTGCTTCGCTAACGGATAGGCTGTATAGCCATCAGCAATGAATTTTAGAGCTTTACCAGGGAAGTTTTTAAACTTATAAAAAGCCATACGCATAGCTAGAATACAAGGGCCTACAGATCTTGTATCAGATACTTGATAGCCAAGAATTGATTTTTTACAAGCATCCATTACAAACCAAACATAATGCTTGATACCTTTAACTTTAATATAGGTTTCATCAGCAGAGAGTATTTTAGATGGTTTGTAATTAAATGTATCTACAAATGGCTTAATAACAGTAGCTGCTGTTAATGCGTATTTAGCTACCATTGTATGTGAAATATCTATTCCATGAACTTCTTTTAGTGCATTGGCAGTTTGTCTTGTAGAAAGCTTTAAATTAACATGATAAGTTAAGCAAAGCCCCATTATATGCGGATTAAACTTTTTAAAACTAAAGCCTGTAGCATACTTAGATATTCGATTTAAATCCATTTTGAAAAAGTTAATAGTAAACTCACGATATATGTAATGAAGCTTATATTTATACTTTTCAGATGGATCAATATCTTTAGGAATCTTTTTAAGATTCTTTTGATAATAGGAACATTTAGGATTAGTGCATTTATGTATCCTAAAGTGCTTACGTTGTTTTTGTTCCGTAAGCGTAGCTCCACAATATGGACAGATAAATACTAATGGCTTAGTAGCATAATTAGTTTCTTTAAATGTAAGACCACAAACTTTACATTGAAACTGTCCTTTACTACCATTGTTATCATAAATATATTCGTGAGGGGCACCACATTTAGGACATATAGTTTTTTCGGGAATAGACTTACCGTTTCGCCTTTGGACTGGTTTTACAGTTTTATTATATCTATGCTTGTAATAAGCTAAAAGTAATTTATAATCTACTTTTTCGAATTTAAGAATTTTAGGCAGCTTGTCTACTTTAAATTTTTGATATTCCGGGCTATTTGAGTCATCAAAGGCCATTTGTTTAAGTGGAATATGCTTTGAAATAAATAAAAGAAGTTGATAAATAATTTTAATTAAATATTGATTATATGCAAGTAAATAAGTTATAATTGAATCCATAATAACGACAACCTTTCGTGTTGATTTTGTGGTTTAGCGATTCAATTTTAACATGAAATTAGGGGGTCGTTGTTTTTTTATGCAAAAAAACTTTCGAAACCTTGATATATAAAGAAATTAAAAGAAAAATAGTGTAAAAAACTTTACACTAACATAATTAGTGGGAGGGGTTAAAATGAAAAAGTATAAAGTTCTCAGTCAAAAAGATAAATGGTTTTCAGGAAAATTTGATCCACAAAAATTAGAGGATGCATTAAATTCATATGCTGATCAAGGCTGGGAATTAAAAGCTGCAGCTACTGCTGATATTCCATCCTTTGGAGGAAATAGGCAAGAATTTATTGCAATTATGGAAAGGGAAGAAGATTAATGGCTTATACCACTTTATACAATGAGATAGTTTTTATTGAAGGGAACAATAAAGATGCAAATATTGTTGGAAATATAAATTCAGATTTAAGCTTTAAAATAGGAGCACAATTAAAAAACTTAAATGATGTAAAGCAAGATATGGCAATTAAAGCAAAAGCTTTAGGTGCCAATTGTATTTTGGATTTTACTTATGGACAAAAAAGCAGATGGCTTGCTATAGATGATGTTGCTTTTTATGGAAAAGGAAAAGCAGCAATATTGCCATATAACATCTATGAGGAATTAGTTAATAAAGTTAAAAATAGATAGGCAGATTATTTAGGAGGTATAAGTTTATGTTTGCAATATTAGGAGCAACTTTATTTCTATTTGTAGTTGTAATATCTATTTTAGTTGCTTTAGGTTTACCATTAGGAGAATTTACAATGGGTGGACAACATAAAGTACTACCTAAAAAATATAGAATTATGGCAATAGTTTCTGTTGTAATTCAACTTTTTGCCATGGTTATTATTTTACAAGCAGGTGGCTTCATCACCTTATTCTTTTCTCCTATGATAACAAAGTATATCTGCTTCTTCTTTGCAATTTACCTATCTTTAAACACTATTATGAATTTATTATCGAAAAGTAAAAAAGAGAAGTATGTTATGACACCACTATCACTTATTACTGCAATTTGTTTTTGGGTAACTGCGTTTAGTTTTTAAATTTAGGAAAGTACCCTGTTATTCAAAAGTTTTTAGTTTGTAATTCAAATATTTAAGAATATAAAAGCAGGGTTTATACCCTGCTTTTATTAGTGCCTATTTTCATTTTTATATTGTATCATATAAGTTTTTATTTTATTAGGTACCTTTGTAGAAGCCATGCAAAACCGAAGGCAAAAATACATGTAATGATACCCATAGTAATATCCTTTTTAGTATGTCTTTTCAGTGTTAAGGAAGCCCAGATAGTTAAGGCTCCTACAATAATGCAAGGAACAATTGCTTTAAAGCCAAATAAATACACTAGAAATAATAAAGGCCCAGTTGCACTACATGCATGACCACTAGCTCGTATATGAAAGCCCTTATTTAGTATAGTCAGTAAAATAACTGAAATAAGGTATGTATTATAAATAAATTGTAGATTTGAACCAACTCCCATAAAATAACCAATAATAACTGAAAGGAGATATCCTGCAATACTTAATATAAATGCAAGCTTACGTTGCCCTTCACGACCTTTATCTTTAAACTTTGGAAGTATAGGTTGCAATGGATATGCAAGGATTGGAACAATGCCCAAGAAGAAAATTGATATAATTATTTGGGTATTGTTTTGAAAAATATCGGTTCCTAGAGATGACAGAATTATAATAAGTCCTAAAATCATTATAGGGGGTATAGTAATAACACGTATTATTTTTGCTATCTTAGTTTTCATATTAAAATACCATCTCCTTCAATAAAACAATTATATATTTAATTTTACTATAATATAACAATAAAATCCAATAAATAGGTTAAATATGACATAAAATATACCATTAAATGGATATTAAGTGTGAAAAATATGTATAAAATCATCAAATGAGTTTCTATAAAATAGACATAGTTAATTGTATTTGATAAAATATACTTAGTAAAGCTTATGGAGGGACATCAGATGATTTCTAAAAAACAACTTAAAGAAGATATAATAACTTGGGACATAATAACTTATAAAGATGAAGATGGAAAGCAGGTAGAATATGTTGAGGTTACTCTTGTAGATAGAATTATAGATGTCTATATGGATACAAGGGAAGTTAATATAGGAATTCTTGCAAATAAAATAATTGAAGATAATTTATACGAATAAAAAAAGGAGATAGAAATTATATTTATTGTGACCTATGAGGCTCCAAGGCACTAGAATATAATATCTATCTCCTTACTATAATATTTACAATATATTAAAATAACATTAGAATTTTAGTAAAAATAATTGATAATATATTAATGATTCCAAATCCACACAATAAACCTGTTAGTAATCTTCGAATATTAGTAGAATAAAGAATTTTTTTATGCTGTATAAACCAGTCAATAAACATAATACCTATAAGAAATAAACTTAAAACAATAGAAATTTTATAATTAAAAAATAGAGCTACAATCCCTAAGATATACCCTATTAACAAGCCTGTACATCTTGCACATATAGGGCATTGATAGTTATTAAAGAAAAAGCTTCTATCAGCCTTTTGATGACAAGTTGTAGAGAATAATTTCATTAAAAACAACCAAAGTTCATCCTTTTTAATCATCTATAAATCTCTTTCCGCAATCATTGCATATACAAGTCCTTTTTTCTTTTACACCATCAGCAAAGCATAATCCACATAATAGTCCAATAGGACCAAAGCATACTGTACCAATAATTCCACTAGTTAAATCAAATTCTTCTTTTTCCTTCTCAATTATAATTTTTATATTTTTACTTCCACAGAAAGGGCAAGATGTACTTTGGTGTAAACTATTATCATATCTATAATCACTCATAAAATCACCTCTTATATATATCTCGTGTACATGCTTGTACACCGACTTAACTTACTTATTTTATACATAGACTACATATAAACAATGTAGTCTATAATTAAACTAATTTTAATATGCTTTCTTTATTATATGTTGCCAATTCCATGGCAATTGGTAACTTTTAATATGTTCAAATTTAACAACCTTAACTGAGCCAAAAGCTCCAGTTTCAATTATCATTCTGTCATCTCCAACAATATTAATAGGTCCGACGAATGGATGTACTATAACCTCTAATTCGATTAAATATCCGCTTCCACCTTCTCTTTTAACACTTACTATATCTACACTATATGGAAAAACTATTGGCAATTCAGTGAAGTAATCTTTATAATAATTATTTATTTCTTCTTGTATATATGGAATAAGTAATGAAATAGACACATCTCGATATATTGCTTCTTTTGAATTTTCAGGTAGTTCAGAGATTTTTTTGTTATAATTCTTTTCTATATCTAAAGCAAAAGATTTATCTGTATAAAAGAGCCACGTGAAGCATAGTACACAACTTAATACTATTATTAGCTTTTTCAAAGTAATCACCTGCCATCACTATATATTCCTTCGTATAATTTACCTCTAAGAACTTCTAATTGTTCTTTGAGTCTTTTATTTTCTTGTTCTAATTCTTTTATTTTCTTATCTTTAGCTAATATAACAATATCCTTAGACTTCGAAGTTTTATCATACTTAGCTCTTTGGTTCATAGTTTTACTTAGTTGCTTCTGACGAAGCTCCTCGATTCTATTTTTAATTTCTTCATTGTTATAAAGATAAGTTTTAGATACTCCACTTAACTGTGAAACACTATTAAAGTTAATCTTTTGTTCCGTCAATGAAAGTTCTCTAATGGCTTTATCAACTTTTTCCAAAGTGATTTCACTTTTGTACTTAGCATATTCCTTTAATCCTTTAGTGCTTCCAGACATCATGATTCCTCCCTTGATTTACTGTTCTTATGAACTAACTTTTGTTCCTTTATCTTTTGTAGGGTTTCTTCTAATACGCTTAAATATTGACTATTCTTTTCAGCCCAAAGTTCCCTACCACATCTATTACTGATCTCTATTTGAGATTTAACCTTTTCTATTTCTTCCTCATATTCAGGAATATTTTCTGTTGTAGTACAGAAACTTGCACAAGTTAAACAATGATTCATTTGTTGCTTACAATGTAATTTAGATGGTTTAAAACATACTCCAAAAGGAACTCTAACAGCATCCAAGTTCTTCTTAACATATTCATATCTAATAAGATTTTCCCCAGAATCAGTTGTTATATCTATTGCTGTTAATTCATTAGTTTCAGTATTAACTTTAAATAACTCTAAGTCCTCTGTACTTTTCCATTTTTCATACAAAACATTTTCCGAAACAGTAGCATAATGAACTGTCATTTGTAAGCTCTGATGTCCTAAAATCTGTTGTATAATACTAATGCCCATACCTTGTTCTACATATTCTTTAGCTCTTGTATGCCTTAAAGAATGAAGTCTAAAATGATACAACTCACCATTAACATCTCTAATATCTTTTTGAGCGATAAGTCTATTAATTGTATATAATAACTTGCTCTTCGTTAGCGGTTTCCCCTTAAGTTTTCCTTCATAAATATTAAATAAATACTTCTTAGGATTATTTTCTTCTGTACTTAATAATTTAGCTTTATTAATAGCTTTTTGAACCATTTCAGCTACCTTATCTCTTATAGGAATTTTCAATTCTGCTATTCCTGTTTTAGTTATTTCTCCACAAAGATAGTAATTATAAGTTTGCTCTTTACTATTCCATATCTGTTCTAAACAATTATGATATTTAAGATTTAATATATCTGTACCACGCCACCCCGTTTCACGAAGTAAAATATAAATAAGTATAAATTGTGGTCTATCTAAATCCATAATATTATTATCTAATTGTCTCAATATAGGTTCTGGAATAAACTTAATTCTTTTAAGTTGGTCATTTTTATTTTCTTGCTTGATAATATCATCTTGAAATATCAAAAATGACACTTCCTTTTTAGGTGCTTTTTCATATTGAGCTATCTGAATATATTCTAAAAAAGACCTGATTTGAGAAATATATTTATTAGATTCATCTTTACTTTTTTCTTTTCTATTTTCATTAAAATAAAAAAGAAAATTCTCTATGTCTTGTCTTGATAAATATTCTATGAATCCGTCATTATAGCCATTTGAATAAAAATAATTAAAGAAATATTTTAAATAAACAAGAATATTAAAACAATGACTCCAACTTTTTTTAGTTATTACAGTTATTAAATATCGTTTAACCGTATATCTATAATAGATTGGTATTTCAGTAAAATTTAAACTGCTATTTTTTCTATTTGAAGTGGCATTTATTTTAATACCTTTAATATTCTTTGAATACCATACATCTTTCTCAGTTTCTTCTCTATCATCATAGAAATCTTTAATAAAATCAATGCTTGATGATAAAAAATAAAAATTACGAGTATCTAATGTTTTAAGTCCATTATCAATTAAATAAAGCTTCCACTTATTAATTAACTTATCTTTATCAAATGCAACTAAAGTTAATTTATTTCCAAGAAATATTCCTAATCTTTTAAGTGTACGTCCAATTCCCCCAATATAACTTTCTTTCAATAGTTTATTCTTGTATGAATAAACTATAAAATATTTAATTTCATTCTTTAAATTTTTATTTTCAAAGGTAGAAAAGTCTAAATATCTATATGTTCTTTGTACCTCACCAATAAAAAAACTTTTAGTCATATCCCATTTATCATTGTATAACCAATATTCCTTGTCTTGTTTAAGATATTCAATAATTTCATCATATTTACTTTGTTGATTATCTCTCTTTTGTAAATTATTCATACTTATTCTCCTTCATTATAGATATCTAAATTTAGATTAGGTTGAGTTTTATTAAACTCTTCCATTATTTCTTCATTAGAAGGATGTATATAAGTATTCATTGTAGTATAGATATTTTTATGACCAGCTCTTATTCTTAATAGTTCTGGTTGCCATCCAGCCATTCTAAGGACTGTCAATGAGCTATGCCTAAACATATGTGGTGTAACATATATACCAGTTTTTTTATTTAACATTCTAAATAAATTATCAACATCGGTATAAGTCATAGCTTTATTTTTGTTGTTACCACTAATTCTAATAAAAATATGGTTGGTTTCAACTTCATCTGTATGGTATTCGGCTATATATTTCATAAACATATCTGCAAGATTTTGTGATACATCTATTCTTCTCGGACTTGATACTGTTTTGATTTCAGCATTATTTTCAAGTTGACCTCTATCTTTAAGGTCTATAATCATTTCACTAACATCAAAATCCTCGATCCATAATGACAAGGCTTCGCCGATGCGTATGCCAGTTTCATAAAGTAACGTTAATAAAAACTTATCTCTTAAATTATTGCAATTCTTTATAAGTGTTGTAATTTCAGCTTTAGTTAAAGTTTTAGGTTTTGACTTAGGAACCTTTACCTTTAATATATTACTTGTAATTTTCTTTTTATCATAAGCTATACCATATAAAAATCCTTTAAAATTTCTACTTGGGGTAGATACGAACTTTTTAAGTCTATTTGATATATTATTGCTGTATTCTTCATGTCTTAAAATATAATCATAGAAAGCTAATACTGTATTTATAACAATATTTACTGTTCTTGGACTTCTTGCTGTATCAGTAGGGTGTACTGGTATAACCTTTAAACTCTCATAAGGATTTTGTAGCCAGTTAACAAATAAAGCTAAATCATCTATTGTAACATCTTGAAAGTTAATTTCTCGTTGCTCTAAGTATTCAAAGTATAACTTTAAATGTTGACAGTACATTCTTAAAGTATTTCTTGAGTAGTTTGTATTATCCTTAAATCTAATAAATTTTAATACTGCATCAATAGGTAATCCATCGCTATCCGCAAGGTAGTATCTTTCATTACCAACATCGGTTTTTACTTTTACTACTTCCATATCCATTATTCACTCCTATAGTTATTTTTCTCTAACCATAGTGTTTACCATCACAACTACTTTTATTACAACTATTTATTCTGTACTCCTAGTCATTTCTCTCTATGAAAGTGCTATTTGAATTACTATAAATACTATTTAATTTCCTACACTATATTCTTATATTTATATGTAAAACTATATCATTAATTATTGATTATTGTTTATTTACTAATAAATAAAATACTTTTGGAGTATCTAAATATATTATATATTAAAATTTATACTAATGGACTAAATAAAATATATATTTTAGAAAATAAAGAAATATATAACATATTAGTAATAGTTTTGATAGAATAAATATATAACATCAACACTTTAAGGAGATATATATGAGCTATTTGTTTAAATTTTATAGTAAACAATATGATAAGTTCATGGAAAAATTTAAATTAGATAAAAATGATCTAATAATAAAATCTATAAAAGATACTTATGGTATAAAGGTTTTAGATATTGGTGGGGGAACAGGATCTTTAGCTAAAGAACTTATATCCTTAGGAGCAAATGTGACTATTCTAGATCCTGAAATAAATATGACTAAGATAGCAAAAGAAAAATCTAACGAAGTAAAAATAATTAATGGATATTCAGATAATATTCCTATAAGAGATTCTTCTATAGATATAGTAATAATGAGAGATTCCTTCCATCATATAAGTAAAAAAGAAGAAACCTTACAAGAATGCAAAAGAGTATTAAAGAAAGATGGAAAAATTATAATTTATGAGTTTGATAAAAAAAGCTTTATAGGCAAGGTTATATTTATATTTGAAACTCTTTGCTTTGAAAGAATAAAGATGCTTACTATAAATGAAATGAAAGAATTAACTTATAAATATTTTAAAAATGGGGAGATAGTAGAAATATCTAAATATGAGTATATATACATAGGTTCAAAATAGGCATTCAAAAGGGGATAACAATGAAAAAAATCAGTGGTATTGCAAAGCTATGCAAATTATTATTAACTAAAAAATTTACTGATTTAGAGGATATAGCTAATTCTTATACTAGACTCAGTAAGAATTATGAATATATATTCTTAAAAGAAATGCATAAATATAATGAAGAAATGTTAAAAGAGATAATTATACAATATTGTGATATGGATTTAGATAAAGAATTAAATATACTTGACTTAGCTTGTGGGACAGGCTTCAATAGTAGATTTTTAAATAAAACTTTAAACAAAGCTAAGTTTACCTTAGTAGATATATCTAAAGGAATGTTAAATGAAGCAAAAAACAATTGTAACTTTAAGGCCAGTTTTTTTGAAAAAGATATGCTTTCTTTTTTAAAAGAATGTAATGACAATAGCTTTGATATAGTTATATGTGCATGGGCAATTAAATATCAAGAGCCTAAAAATATTGTAAAAGAAGTATCAAGAGTTTTAAAAAAAGATGGATATTTTGCAGTAATAGTGAATTTAAAAAGTACTTTGCCAGAAGTAAGAAAGATTTATCCAAGCCTTCTTTTAGAAAATTACATATATGTAGATAAAATTATGAAGGAATTACCTAATCCAATTAATACAGGTATCTTTAAAAAATGGTTTATAAAAAATAAATTTAGTAAAATTGCAATTAAATCAGGAAATCATATATTTAAATTTAACACATCAGAAGATGCTGTAAATTTTGTTACATCTACTGGAGCTTTAGCAGGCTTTGATTCTATGATAGATGTCATGGATAAAAGGATTCAAGATAAAATGGTACATTTATTTAACTCTAAAAATATAACAACAATAACTCATAAATATGTTTGGGGGGTCTTTAAAAATGCTAAGTAATACAATACCGATAATAAAAGCAATCTTAAGTAAAGATGTAAGAAACAATTTCTTCTATATACATAAGAGATTCAAAGAAAGCAAAGATTATAAGGCTATAAATGTTATAAAGTGTGGAATGAATGTTATAAAAAATGATAGATTAGTTCTTCACAATGAGAATTTTGTAGTTAACTCATTTTTACCTCCTTTAAATAGTAGGGCTTATAAAAGTATTGTAGATGCAGTTCCTGGAGAAAAGGCTGAATTCTTTTATAATCATACAACTGGCAAAAGACTTGCTCCAATTTCTACATACATAGCTATTACAGGAAAATGTATGTATAACTGCTGGCATTGTAGTGCAAAAAGGTTCATTAAAGATAAAGATGATAAATCAAAGGAAATGACAACAGATGAAATAAAGAAAATAGTAAAATCCCTTCAAGATTTAGGGGTTGGGATAATTGGATTTACAGGAGGAGAGCCTTTACTTAGAAATGATTTAGAAGAAATAATAAGAAGTATTGATAAGAGAAGCATTTCATATTTATTTACAAATGGATATTCTTTAAGCCTTAATAAAGCAAAGTCATTAAAAAATGCTGGACTTTTTGGCATAGGAATAAGCATAGATAGTTTGTATAAAGAAACTCATGATAAAAAGAGAGGATACAATGGAGCTTATGAAAATTCAATTTCAGCAATAAAAAATTCTAAAAAAGTTGGACTTTATACTATGGCTCAAGTTGTATGCACAAAGGAAATGCTTAAAAGCGGAGAAATATATGAGTTAGGTAAATACTTAAAAACTTTAGAAGTAGATGAAGTTAGGATACTAGAACCAATTCCCTGTGGATCACTTTTAGTAAAGTCAGATGAAATATTCTCTAAAGAAGATAAAGAAGAACTTATAAAACTTCATGTAAATTTCAATAGAAATAAGGAGTATCCAAAGACCTCAGTATTTCCATATATTGAGTCAAAGGATCAATTTGGTTGTGGAGCAGGCGTACAACATTCTTATATAGATACTGAAGGAAAATTTACACCTTGTGATTTTGTGCCTGAATCCTTTGGAAATGTGTTAAATGAAGATATTAAAGAGATATGGGATAAAATGCATGGAAAATTAAAATACGCTAGAAATTATTGCTATGCTAAGAAATGTGATAAATGTAATGAAAATGAGTTACCTAAATATTATAAATTGCTAAAAGGAGAGAAAGTTTAAAATAAGGTAATATTTTAATTTATTAATTAATAGTATATATTATTTAAATTGGGTATACTATTATCAAGAAGAAATTTATTATTTAATATACTTTATATATAAATATTAGGGTAAGGGGTAAGTAATATTTAAATTAAAAGTTTTGCTTACATCCCTTAATTTTTTTATGTTACAATAAGAATATAAGGTAATCTTAGGAAATGTAAATTTTTTAAAAAATATATACTGGTAAATGTTTCTAAATTCATATATTACGTATTTTTTTGAATATAAATGCGGATAATATATGAATTATTTATTAGATTACAAAATATAGAAGTTGGAGGAAAATAAAATGTTTAATAAAGGAGATTTAATTCTCTATTCAGCACATGGAATTTGTAAAATTGATGATATTTGTGAAAAAACAATTTCTAATGTTAAAAAAAGTTATTATTCATTACATCCTATGGAAGATGGAAAATTAAAAATAAGTATTCCAGTTGATAATGATAAGGTAATTATGCAAGAACTTTTAACTAAAGAAGAGGCAGAAAATATTATTGAATCATTTAATTTTGAAGGCTATGAGTGGATAGATATAGATAATGAGAGATGTACAAAATATAATGAAATTATAAAAGAAGGAAATAGAACGGAAATTGCTAAAATAGCTAATACATTAATGAAAAAAAAGATTGAATTAGAAAGCAATGGAAAAAAATTTCATGAGAAAGATAAAAAAATATTGCTAGGTATACAAAGTATTTTATTTACTGAATTAGCATTTATATTAAATACTACTTTAGAAGAAATAAAAGATCAAATAAATGGATATATAAGTAATACAAAAATTTAAGAAGTAGAGGTGATAATTTTTGAATATTGATAAAGATAAGCTTTTAGCAATTGAAACAGCTATGAAGCAAATAGAAAGACAATTTGGAAAAGGATCTATTATGAAACTTGATAACAACTCCATAATGGATATTGAAACAATATCAACAGGCTGTTTATCATTAGATATAGCTTTAGGTATTGGTGGAGTTCCAAGAGGAAGAATAATAGAAATATATGGACCTGAATCTTCAGGTAAAACTACAATTGCATTGCATATAATTGCAGAAGCTCAAAAAATGGGGGGATCTGCAGCTTTTATAGATGCTGAACATGCATTAGATCCTTCTTACGCTAAAAACTTAGGCGTAAATATTGATGACTTAATAGTGAGCCAACCAGATAATGGTGAACAAGCACTAGAAATAACAGAGGCTCTTGTTAGATCAAATGCTATAGATGTATTAGTTGTTGACTCTGTAGCAGCTTTAGTTCCAAGAGCAGAAATAGAAGGAGAAATGGGAGCTTCTCATATGGGATTACAGGCCAGATTAATGTCTCAAGCTTTAAGAAAACTTACAGGGTCAATTAATAAATCAAAATGTGTAGTAATATTTATTAATCAGTTAAGAGAAAAAATAGGAGTTATGTTTGGTAATCCAGAAACTACAACAGGTGGACGAGCTCTTAAATTTTATTCATCAGTAAGATTAGATATTAGAAAAATAGATACCATAAAAGTTGGAGACAATATATTAGGTAGTAGAGCTAGAATAAAAGTAGCAAAAAATAAAGTTGCTCCACCATTTAAAATAGCAGAGTTTGATATTATGTACAATGAAGGCATATCAAAGGAAGGAAATCTAATAGATATAGCTGTAAATGAAGGAATAATAGATAAAAGTGGATCATGGTTTGCTTATAATGATATAAGAATAGGCCAAGGTAGAGAAAACTCAAAGATTTATCTAAAAGAAAATAAAGATATAGCTATTGAAGTAGAAAATGCTATAAAAGAAAAATATAATTTACCAATATTAAATTTAGATAAAAAAGAAACAGTAGAAAAAACAGTTAAAGCAGCTAAAACAGCTAAAAAAGGTAAAATAGAAGAAGAAATAAGCTAAGAAATTGTCTGTATATTGTGAATTTTTTTAACCCTGGGTTGTAGCAATTTATATTTTGTTTTATATTTAATAATAGAAGTATAAACAAATGGACAAAAGAAGGTGTTAAAATGAAAGAACAAGATGGGGATATTGCAAATCAGTATTTAGCTTGTGAAAGTAGAGTTATTTTTGAACTATTAATGATGAGTTCAGGAATGATGGGTGCATATACTATGATTCTTCGTGGAGGAGTATTTTGTAATGCACAAACTGCTAATTTCGTATTAATGGCTATTGAATTAGGAAATGGAAAGTGGAGTGAAGGTTTTTATTATCTTATTCCTATTACAGCCTATCTTATGGGGGCAATTATGTCAGAACTTTTACCTAATCCAATTAAGAAAATAGGCTTATTCCGTTGGGATACATATTTAATAGGCTTTGAATTAATAGTTTTATTAATTATAGGATTTATTCCATTAACAGTAACAGATAAGGTGGTACAAGTAGCTATAAACTTTATTTGCTCTATGCAATATAATACTTTCCGCCAAGCACAAGGAATACCAATGTCAACTACTTTTTGTACAAATCATTTAAGACAAATTGGAATTTCTATTGCAAAGTATTTAAGAAAGGGAGATAAATCTTTACTTAAAAAGGGTAAAACACATACCTTAATGCTTTCAAGTTTTATTATGGGCGCTATTATTTTAGCAGCTGCTTGTAATATATTGAAAGAAAAGGCAATATGGATTGCTATGATACCATTATTCATAAATCTTTGCATATTGGTGTATGCAGATCTTATACAAGAACGCCATCTATTAGAAAGAACTCCTTTAGGACATTAAATTAATAATATATTTGCCTTTTACCACTTATAGTATCATTAATATTTATAGTTAAACATTCTATAGCCTTTTTGGTATCTCTTTTTTCTATGTAATCACATAAAATAGATGTATTATTTATTAATGAATCTATACCATATAATATACAGAAGCGTTCCCATAAAGATAAAATAGGAGCCTTAAAAGAGTGGAAAATTAAAGGTATAAGAGTATTTCCTGAAAGAAAAGCCAATTCATGTTGGAATTGAAATGCTAACTTAGATGCAGTTTCAACAGAATCTGTTTCTTTCATTTTACTTACATACCCTTTTAAGGTTTCAATTTCTTCTTTTTTAATTATTGGAATACATAGTTCTACAGCTAAACTATCTAAGGCTATACGAAGTTCAAGAATAGAACGTATTTCAGCATCTCTTAACCTTCCACCATTATATTTCATAATAGAAATTAAAGTTTCCATAGTTCCATTTCTACGATAATCAGCTACAAAAGCACCAACTCTTGGTTTTATATTTAGAAAACCTTTCCTAGATAATTCTACAATTCCAGCATTAACAACAGCTCTACTTACTTGCATAGACTTAGCAAGGTCTCTTTCTGAAGGAAGTTTTTCACCAATCTGAAGTTTTCCAGATAAAATCATAGTTTCTAGTTCTTTAATAAATAAATCTTTTAATGTTGGAGAATTTAATTTTGAAAATTCTATCATAAAATACACCTCTCTAAGCTGAATCTGGTTCAACCAAATACCAATTAATAATCTACTTCAATAATATTCCAAAATAAATAAAAAGTAAATAATTTAAATATTATTATAAACATATATTAGTATTATAGGAATATATTGACTTTAAATCAACAATCATGTTAAAATTTTATCAAGATTATTAATCTGGTCATACCAGATTTGAGTCTTCAATATTTATATTATATAAAGAGTATTTCATAGAAGTAATTTAAGAGAGAAAATCCTTTAATAATACAACAAAAAGTTCAAATTATATATTCTTTATAATTAGGAGGGATAAATTAATGGAGAATTTTAAGATTCTCGAAATTAAACAAAGTGTTTTTGAAAACAACGATCATGAAGCTAACTTACTTAGGGAAGAACTTAAGAAAAAGAAAGTATTTTTGCTAAATCTAATGTCATCACCAGGTTCAGGGAAAACAACAACTCTTACAAGAACAATTAATACTTTAAAAAATGAAATGAAAATAGGTGTTATGGAAGCAGATATTGACTCAGATGTTGATGCTCATACTATTTCTAAAACAGGAGCAAAAGTTATTCAATTGCATACAGGAGGAATGTGTCATCTTGATGCAGATATGACAAAGCAAGGCTTAGAAGCTTTAGAAACAAATGATATTGATTTTGCTATTTTAGAGAATGTAGGTAATTTGGTATGTCCAGCAGAATTTGATACTGGAGCATCAAAAAATGCAATGATTTTAAGTATTCCTGAAGGAGATGATAAGCCATTAAAATATCCATTAATGTTTTCCATTTGCGATGTTTTATTAATTAATAAAATTGATGTTATTAATTATTTTGACTTTAATTTGGAAACCTGCATTAAGCGTGTAAAAAAATTAAATCCTAATATAAAAATCATTCCTATATCTGCAAGAACAGGAGAAGGTATTGAGGAGTTTGCAGAATGGCTTAGGAAAGAAATTAAAGAATGGAATGAAAATTAATTTTATTATTAAATTAGGGGGAGAATAATGGTAAAAGAAAAGGTATTGGATCTTGCAAATCATATTAGTAGGAAAAAAACTGGTTCAAAAAATGAAATAAAGGCAGAGGATCCAGAATATTTAATTTTAGAGCCTGTTGTTACAGAAGAAATGGCAGAGGTAGCCTTATGTATGAAAATAAGAACAAAATATACCGCAGAAGAACTTGCTCCTTTATGCGATAAATCTATAGATGAAACTGCAAAGCTACTATGGGATTTAGCAGTGGCAGGTGTATGTTTTGTAAATACTATTAATGGAGTTGATACCTATTGGTATGACACTTGGGTTCCAGGAATTATGGAAATGATGGTTAACAACAAAGAAAACGTTAATAAATATCCTCAAATTGCGGAAGCTTTTGAAGCCTATGGAAGAGTAAGAGGACCAAAGAGTACAGGAGCATTTCCAGTAGGTGTAGGATTAATGCGTGTTATACCTATAGAAAAAGCCATTGATGGAGAAACTAGAAGAGCTTCTTACGAATAAGTTTCTAAGTACCTTAATGAAAACGATATTTTCACAGTTTCTGATTGTTCCTGTCGTACAGCAAGAAAAGTAATGGGAGAAGGCTGCGGCCATTTAGCAGAAGACATGTGTATTCAAATGGGACATGCAGCAGAATACTATATTCGTACTGGAAGAGGAAGACAAATTACTAGAGAAGAAGCCTTTGAAATAATTAAAAGAGCAGAAGAAAATGGGTTAATGCATCAAATACCAAATCTTGATGGTTCAGGAAAAACTCATGCAATATGTAATTGTTGCGGTTGCTCTTGCCTTGCATTAAGATCTGCATCAATGTTTAAAAATGTTGATATGGTACGTTCAAATTATGTTTCACAAGTTGATAAAGAAAAATGTGTTGCCTGTGGAGAGTGTGTTGTAAATTGTCCAGTTAATGCATTAAAATTAGGACAAAAATTATGTTCAGTAAAACCACTACCAAAAGAAAATATGGAGACTCCAAGAGATACAGAATGGGGGCCAGATAGATGGAATCCAAATTACAGAATTAATAGAAAAAATGTTGTAGATTCTGGAACAAGTCCCTGTAAAACAGAGTGCCCAGCCCATATTGCTATTCAAGGATATATAAAGCTAGCTTCTCAAGGAAGATATAAAGAAGCTCTTGAATTAATAAAACATGAAAATCCATTTCCAGCAGTATGTGGACGTATATGTCCAAGAAAATGTGAATCAGAATGTACAAGAGGGGATATTGATGATCCAATAGCAATAGATGAAATTAAGAAGTTTATTGCAGATCAGGATTTGAATAAAGAAAACTGTTATATACCTAAAATTAAACATGAATATAATAAGAAAATAGCTGTAGTAGGTGCAGGTCCTTCAGGGCTTTCCTGTGCATTTTTCTTAGCTATAGAAGGCTATAAGGTAACAGTATTTGAAAAACAAAAAATTCTAGGTGGAATGTTAACTCTTGGAATACCATCCTTTAGATTAGAAAAAGATGTAGTTAATGCAGAAATTAATGTATTAAAGGAATTAGGTGTAGAATTTAAAACTGGTATTGAAGTGGGAAAAGACATCACTTTAAAAGAATTAAGAGAAGACGGATATGAAGCCTTCTATATTGCAATTGGTGCTCAGGCTGGAAGAAAAATAGGAGTAGAAGGAGAAAATGCTGAAGGTGTACTTACAGGAGTAGATTTCCTACGTAGAGTTAACTTAGGGGAAGATATAAAACTAAAGGGAAATGTAGTAGTTATTGGTGGTGGTAATGTTGCCATAGATGTAGCTAGAACTGCTGAAAGAGTAGGGGGAGAAAAGGTAAATATATTCTGTCTTGAATCAAGAAATGAAATGCCAGCACTTAATGAAGAAATTGAAGAAACCCTATCAGAAGGAATTAATATAAATAATTCTTGGGGACCAAAACGTATTGTTACAAAGGATGGAAAAGTTACTGGTATAGAATTTAAAAAATGTATATCAGTATTTGATGAAAATAAAAGATTTAATCCAACCTATGATGAAAAGGATATATTATTTGTAAAAGCAGATACAGTACTACTTTCTGTAGGACAATCAATTGATTTAGGAAGTTTAATAGAAGATAGCAATATAGAAATTAATCCTAATAATACAATTAAGGCAGACCAGTTCACTTATCAAACAGGAGAACCAGATGTATTTGCAGGTGGAGACTCTTTTACAGGACCAAAATTTGCTATTGATGCTATTGCAGCAGGTAAAGAAGGAGCAATTTCAATACATCGTTATGTACATCCAGGACAAAGTTTAATTATAGGAAGAGATAGAAAAGAATATCGATCACTAGATAAAGAAAATCTTGATCTTAAGGGTTATGATAATATTCCAAGACAAAACCCAAGTCATGGTGATGGAAAAGAAGCAAAAGAATCCTTTAAAGATTTACGTGGTACACTTACAGAAGAGCAAATGAAGAGAGAAACAGAACGTTGTCTTAGTTGTGGTGCCACTACAGTAGATGAATTCTTATGCGTTGGCTGTGGAGCCTGTGTAACAAAATGTAAGTTTGATGCCATATCACTTGTTAGAAAATACAATGGAGAAGGAGTAGCCTTTGAAGATTTAAAGCCAGTGGTAATTAAGCAAGTTATTAAACGTAAGGGAAAGATTGCTATTAAAAAAGCAATTAATATATTTAAGGCAAATTAATATTATTTTGATAAATGTAAATAGAGGAGAGTTTATATGCATGAAATAGGAGTTTTATTTGAAGTTGTTAAGAGTGTAGAAAAATTTGCAAAAGCTAATAATGTTCAAAAAATAGATACTTTAGTTTTACAAATTGGAGAACTCTCTTCAATGATTCCTAAATATATGAAAAATTTATATCCTGCTTCAATTGAAGGTACTATATTAGAGGGATCAGAATTAGAAATTGAAGTACTTCCAGCTAATGCTTTATGTAAAGATTGTAATAAAGTCTTTAATATAATCTTAAATAAAGGAACATGCCCTAATTGCAAAAGTAATAACTGTGAAATACTAAGTGGAAAAGAGTTGTATATTAAGGAAATAGTTTGTTATTAAAAATTAAATATTTAGTAGGGGGAAAAATTATGTTTACTTTTAACTATGAAGGAGGATCTTCGTTTTTTTCAGTATGGATGGTTTGGATTGCTGTATTTTTAATTCTATTTATATTAAATGAATTCTCAAGACGTTCTAAATTAGGTGGTTTTATATGCTTTGTAGTATTACCAATTTCACTTTCTGTATTATGGTTTACAGTATTAAAAGACACTACTTATACAGATTGGTTTCATTTAGCTAAGGTATATTCAGCAGTAGCAGGATGTATTGGATTTTGGTGTATAAGACATTTACATGGAAAAAATAAAAAGACAGGAAGAGAGTGGAGATTAGCAGATAATAAATTAGCTTTATGCTTTCCTCCTCTAATTCTTGCAATTAATATTTTAGAAGCAGTTACACGTGATATTCAAATAGGACTTCAATATGCTGGAGGAGGAATCCTTGAAGATGGAAGTATGTATGTATTAGGTGGACCTTGGAACTATATGAATGCAATTGCAGGAATTTTAAATATTATTACAATTACAGGATGGGTAGGTATATGTATTCGTAAGAAGACTAAGAAAGATGGAAGTATGGATATGCTTTGGCCTGACATGCTCTGGTTTTGGATAATAGCTTATGATTTATGGAATTTTGCCTATACCTATAATGCTTTACCAGGACATTCATGGTATTGTGGTTTTGCACTATTATTAGCGCCTACAGTATGTGCCTTTACAATAGGAAAAGGTGCATGGCTTCAACATCGTGCACAAACTCTAGCATTATGGTGTATGTTTGCACAAACCTTCCCAGCTTTTATCGACAAAGGTAAATTTGCTGTTTCATCTACCTATAACGAAAGTTATTTATTTATATTTAGCTTATTAGCACTTCTTTCAAATATAGCTGTAGCTATATATATGATTTATAAAGTTAGAAAAACAAATCGTCACCCATATAAAGGTGAACTTTACACTGACTTAAAGAAATACAAAGAAGTTAAAGAACTATCAGAAGGTTATTTAATATACAAATAAATCTAATAAAATGTGAATTAATAATGAAAAATGTAGAATTATTTTAGTAATTTGTTCCAAATTACTAAAATATTATTTAATAAACTCCATAAGGAGTTTATTACTTAATTTTACATTTTTCATTCTACATTCTTAATTTAAAAAGGGGAGGTTTTTTTATGCATATGGCTGATGCACTTGTTAGTGCAACTGTAGCTGGAATAATGTATGGAGCTACTGCAACAGTAACAGGGTATTCAATAAAAAAGGTAAGGGAAGAAAATGATCCAAAAAAAATTCCTGTAATGGGGGTTATGGGAGCCTTTGTATTTGCAGCTCAAATGATAAATTTTACAGTTCCAGGGACAGGTTCCTCTGGCCATCTTTGTGGAGGTATTTTATTATCTGCAATATTAGGACCCTTTGCAGGCTTCCTTACAATGATTGGAGTTTTAGCTATACAAGCTATAATATTTGCTGATGGAGGAATACTTGCCTTAGGCTGTAATATATGGAATATAGCCTTTTATGGATGTTTTATAGGAGCTTTATTAATATGGAAGCCTATTATGAAAAGAAAGGCTACCAAAGGTAAAATTATTATAGCATCTATATTTGGCTCTATTATTACCTTACAAATAGGAGCTTTTTCTGTTGGAATTGAAACCTTCGCATCAGGAATTAGTGCCTTACCATTTTTAACTTTTATTTCAGTTATGCAACCTATACACTTAGCCATTGGAATTATAGAAGGACTTATTACTTCAGCTGTATTATGTTTTATATATGAAGTAAGACCTGAATTATTATATGGAATTAGGGAAGATTTAAATGAAAACAAAAGAAGATTTTCTTTTAGAAAAGTAATAATAATATTTTCATTACTTACAATTTTAATAGCTGGTGGACTTTCACTGTTTGCCTCTGAATATCCAGATGGATTAGAGTGGTCTATTAAGAAGATTACAAATTCTACTGAAATAGAAGTATCAGGAGAGATATATGAAGGCTTCGAAAAAATACAGGAAACCACTTCAGTATTACCTGATTATAATTTTAAAGATTCAGATTTAGTTATAGGAACCTCTTTATCAGGAATTATTGGAGGATTAGTAGTGGCTGCTGTTTGTATAGGTGGATGTTATATATTTAAATTTTTTAGAAAAAAAGTTATAAATGAATAAATTAAATAAAGCCCTTTATGAAATACAAAGTATAGAAGATTTATCAAGTAGGGACTCCTTCATAAATAATATTCACCCATTAATTAAATTCATTTTAACAATTACTTATATTTTTTTAGTAGTATCTATAGATAAATATAATATAGGTGGAGTTATTGGAATGAGTATTTATCCAATATTCCTTTTAATAATTTGTGATATACCTTTTAAAGATACCTTTAAAAAGTTAAAAATAGTATTACCATTTATATTACTTATTGGAATCTTCAATCCATTTTTTGATAATAAAATACTATTTACTATAAATGATATTAAAATTTCTACTGGAGTAATTTCAATGATTACTCTTATAATAAAAGGAATCTTAACTATACTAGTATCATATTTATTAATAGCTACCACAACTATTGATAAAATCTGTTATTCAATGGATAAAATGCATCTACCAAAGATATTTATAACAGAAGTTTTATTTATCTATAGATATGTAACAGTATTAATTAAGGAGGCAAGTAAGATTATAGAAGCTTATAGTCTTAGAGCTCCTAATCAAAAAGGAATTAATTATAAGGCCTGGGGTTCTCTTTTAGGGCAACTTTTGCTTAGAAGTATTGATAAAGCTGAAAATATATATGAAAGTATGTCTTTACGTGGATATTCTGGTAACTTTTATTATTCTTACAATATTAAATATAATAAAAAAGATTATATTTATTTTATTATATGGTTATTTTTATTTATTACTATGAGATTCTTGCCCATATTACAAATAGTAGGAAATATATTTATTTAGGAGGAAGATATGAGCCATATTCATATAGATGTAGAAAATCTATCCTTTGCTTATGAAAAAGAGGAACCAATACTTAAGAATATTACATTTACAGCAAAAGAAAATGATTCTATAGGTATAATTGGAGCAAATGGAGTTGGAAAGTCAACTTTATTAAAATTATTAGTAGGACTTAATTTAAATTTTCAAGGTAGTATTAGAGTAGAAAATATTCCAGTAGAAAAGAATACCTTAAGTATAATTAGAGAAAGGATAGGATTTGTATTTCAAGATTCAGATAATCAACTATTTATGTCTAATGTATATGAAGATATTGCCTTTGCACCACGTAATTATGGACTTTCAGAAGATGAAGTTAAAATTCGAGTAGAAAATGCATTAAAATTGGTTCATATAAATAATCTTAAGGATAAAAAAATACATAAACTCTCTGGAGGAGAAAAAAAGCTTGCATCCATAGCCACAATATTTTCTATGACACCAGATATTATTCTAATGGATGAGCCATCAATTGCTTTAGATCCTAAAAATAGAAGAAACTTAATTAATATATTAAATGAATTTCAGCATTTAAAGATTATCGCCTCTCATGATTTAGACATGATTTTAGATACTTGTAATAGAACTATTCTTATGGCAAAGGGAGAAATTATAAAAGATGGAGATACAAGAGAAATTCTTACTGACAAAGTTCTTTTAGAAGCTAATAATTTAGAACTTCCACTTTCTATGCAAAAAATAATATAAAATGTTGATTATATAAACATTATGAAAGTGATATAATCAGATTATGATTTTAAAAATTGGAGGGCTTAAAAATGCCGATGTTAAAGTTTAAAGCTATAGAAATTGAAAAGGTTTGTATAGTAAGTAAGAAACTAATAGATGAATTAGAGGAATTAATTAAATGTCCAAGAGATTATTTTAGTTTATCTGTAGAGAGATCTATATACGTAAAGGATGGAGATTTTGTAAAAGGAGAAGCTGTAGTTGAAGTTTCATGGTTTGATAGGGGACAAGCTATTCAAGATATAGCTGCAAAAATAATTACTAAACATATTAATTCAGTAGGTTATAAAAATGTAGATGTTATATTTTATCCCTTAGATAAAAATAGTTACTATGAAAATGGTGAGCATTTTTAATTATTATAATATATTAAAAAAGTCATGTATTACAATCTTAATTTGTTATACATGACTTTTTATATTACTTGTAATAATATTTTTAATTTAAAACTTAAACCACTTCTTTAGGTATAATTATTTCTTCTCCATTTTTACGTCTCTTTGCAAATTCAGCAGTAGCAGTAAAGAGAACGTCAGTTGAAGAGTTAAGAGTAGTTTCGAAAGAATCTTGTAAAACTCCTATAATAAATCCAACTCCAACTACTTGCATAGCGATATCATTTGGTATTCCAAATAAACTACAAGCTAATGGTATTAGTAATAATGATCCACCTGATACTCCTGAGGCACCACTAGCAGCTATTGTAGCTAATAAACTTAATATAAGGGCTGTAGGGATGTCCACTTGAACACCAAGAGTATGTGCTGCAGCTAAAGTTAATACAGATATTGTAACAGATGCTCCAGACATATTAACAGTTGCACCTAATGGTATTGATACAGAATATGTATCTTTATCTAATCCTAATCTTTCACAAAGTGCCATATTCACAGGAATATTTGCAGCTGAACTACGTGTAAAGAAGGCTGTAATTCCACTTTCTTTTAAACATTTAAAAACAAGAGGATAAGGATTTTGGCGGATATTAAAATATACTATAATTGGATTTACAATAAGTGCTACAAAGATCATACATCCAAGTAAAACTGCAAGTAATTTTCCATAGCTTACGAAAGCTTGAATCCCATTAGTTGCAATAGCATCAAATACTAGTCCCATAATACCTAATGGTGCAAATTCAATTACCCATCCTACCATTTTAGATAATGCATCTGAAAAATTTTCAATCATATCTTTAGTTTCTTCTTTAGCATTTTTTAAAGCAATTCCAAGAACTATAGCCCAAGATAATATTCCAATGTAATTAGCGTTAAATAGTGCCTTTATTGGATTATCTACAATATTAAGCAATAGGTTTTTTAAAACCTCTACAATTCCTCCAGGAGGTGCAATACTTTCTGGCACAGACACTAATGTTAAATTTACTGGGAAAATGAAGCTTACTAAAACTCCAATAAAACCACCCATAAATGTTCCAATTAAATAAAGCATAACAATAGACTTCATATTACTTTTATGCCCACTTTTATGATGAGATATAGCTGACATAACTAAGAAAAATACAAGTATAGGTGCTATAGACTTTAATGCTCCTACAAATAAAGACCCAAAGATAATAATAAATTTCCCTTTTTCTGGTATAGTTAAAGATAGTATAATACCAACGATTAAACCCAGTATTATTCTTTTAACTATACTTAGTTCATTCCATTTCTTTAGTAAGTTTTTCAATTATTTTGCCCCCTAATTATATTATAAAAATATTATTTTTTATATATAACTTTTATAATTGTTTATAATAAAGTTATTATATATTCTAAATATTCTAACATAAGTTTATCACTAATAAAAGTAAATAATTAGAAAGGTGTCAATAAAATAAAGATTTTGTTGATACTATATTTATAATGAGAAAATATTACTATATGTTTTGACATTACCTTAAACTACTGATAAAGTTTAATAAGCATTAGTGAAATGAAAGAGGTAGATATATAAATGAACTTTGAAAATCTTAAAATAAATGAAAATATTATTAATGGATTAAACACTATGGGAATAAAAGAACCCACTGAAATACAAAAGGAAGTTATTCCTGTAGCTTTTAATGGAGAAAATTTAATTGGTCAATCAGAAACAGGTACTGGTAAAACTTTAGCTTATCTTTTACCAGCAATAGAAAAAATAGATATATCTAAAAAGGAAATGCAATGCATAATACTAGCTCCAACACATGAGCTAGCTATTCAAATAAATAATACAATTAATGAATTGAAAAAAGCAGCTAATTTAGATATTACTTCTACATCATTAATAGGTAGTGCCAATATAAAAAGACAAATAGATAGCTTAAAGGCAAAACCACATATTATAGTTGGATCTGCTGGAAGAATACTAGAATTAATAGGTAAAAAGAAAGTATCAGCACATACTATAAAAACTATTATAATTGATGAAGTAGATAAGCTTTTAGATAAAAATAATCTTCCAGTTATAAAGAACATAATAAAAGCTACTCAAAAACAAACTCAAGTTATGATGTTTTCAGCAACATTAAATAGTAAGACTTTAGATATAGCTAAGTCTTTAAAAGATGATATAAAGATTATATCAGTTAAAAATAACAAGGTTAATGAAAATATAAGTCATAACTACATAAAAACTGATAGCAGAAGAAAAATTGATACTTTAAGAAAGCTTATACATGCAATAAAGGCAGAAAGAATTTTAGTATTTAATAATGATACTTATACTACAAATACAGCAATTGAAAATCTAACAGCTAGCAAAATAAAGGTAGCAGCTATTGGTGGTAATAATAAAATGGAAGAAAGGAAAAAAGCCCTAGAAGACTTCAGAAAAGGTAGTATTCAAGTATTAATTGCTTCAGATGTAGCAGCAAGAGGCCTAGATATAAAGGGAGTAACACATGTTATTAATATGGATATTCCTGAAGATTCTAATGATTATCTACACAGAGCAGGAAGAGTAGGAAGAGCAGGAGAAACAGGAGAAGTATTTTCATTAGTTGATGATAGAGAAGAAAAAATAATAAAGAATCACGAAAAGAACTTCAAAATTAATATTAAAGAAAAGCATCTTTATAAAGGAAATATTGAATAAAAATATGGTATAATAGTAAGGTAAGGAAACTTATGGTAAGTTATCCTTCTTTCTTAGGTTAAGTGTTACAAATTGTCTATGGCAATTTATACAAAGAAAGAAGGTGGTATCTATGTCAGAATTTATACAGGCTTTGCTTATAATTAGTGTAACTATAGTTGCTATAGTTTCAATTGTATTTGGAAAGAAATTCTCAACGAAAGTTGATAAAAGTATAGATGGTGTTACAGCTGAATTAACTGTAACTGAAGATAAAGATCCAAAAAGAAAAAAGTAGCCCACACTCGCAAAGTAAAGCTACTTTTTCTTTAAACATATCATAAGCCATAGGTCAAATGTAACACTTGACCTTTCCTTACTAATATTATAACATAATTTAAAATAAATATACAATAATTTCAGGTCAAGTTTATATCTTGGCCTTTTTATTTTATTGATATTTATAAAAATATTACCCCGTAATCAATTTTTATTTAATTTTACTTTTTACAATACATATACCTTGAGTCATAGTTCCCATAGGACAATATACGCACCAAGATTTAGGCTTGTATAAAAACATAGTAACAAAACCAAGAATAGTAGATGTAAGCATCATACTATAAAAACCAAAAGCAAATTGACCAATCCATGGAGTAACATTTGTTAAATCCGTAAGCTTCCATGGTAATTTAAATGTCCACATAAGAGTTATAACTTCTTTTAATTCTGTAGCTCCACTAAATACTAAGGTTGTAACATATAACATATTAACAAACATAGTTAAAAAGAATATTAAAAATCCATATCTAAACCACTTTGTTTTTAAAAACTTAGGAATAGGTTTATTCCTAGAAAATTTTGCACCAATAATCTCTAACAATTGCCCTCGGCCACAGTATATATTACAATAAGCTTTGTCCTTTTTAGTAAAGCTAATTATTAAAGGGATAGTAAAACATAATAAACCTAGCCAAGCAAATAAAATATTAAATAGTCCTAAAGTAAAATACACTATAGTTCCAATCCAAAGATAATCATACCAATTCTTTTTCTTCTTCTTTTTATTCATTATTGAACTACCCCCTCTTTGATTTCGATTACAGAAGCAGGGCATGATTTTGCACATTTAGAGCAACCCACGCACTTATCTAAGGTAACATCTGCATAAATTCCTTTATAGACAGAAATTGCTCCAAAAGGGCAAACTTTTTCACAGACTCCACAAGCAACACAATATTTTGTATCAACATAAGCCTTCCTTCTAATTGTTTGTTTTGTCATTATAATCCTCCTAAAAATATAGATTTTTTCACATTGCCTATTTTACGATAATACTTCAAATTAGACTGTAACAAAATCACATACTATATAAAAAATCTTGGAGAACTGGATAATATAATACATTATAATATAATACATTGTTTTTTTTCTAATCTCATATAAGATAGAGTTATATAAATTAACTAGGAGGTTGGAAGCATGAATTATCATGTTAAAAAGACAGGTAGCAATTTAAATTCTGGAACAGAGAAGGAACCCTTTTTAACTATTGGCAAGGCAGCTTATGTTGCAAAACCAGGTGACATTATTACTGTCCATGAGGGAATTTATAGAGAATGGGTAAGTCCTAAAAGTGGCGGAACTTCCGCACAGAGAATAACCTATGAGGCAGCTGAAGGTGAAAATGTAATTATTACCGGTGCTGAGGTTATTACTGAATGGGAAAGAGACGGAGATATATGGAAGACTGTTATTGATAATAAGTTTTTTGGGGATTTCAATCCTTTTAATGAAGTTTTATTTGGAGATTGGTTATTTAAATCTGATAGAGTTTTTCATTTAGGAGATGTTTATCTTAATGGACACTCTATGTATGAAGCGACTTCTATAGATGTAGTACGAAATCCGAAAAAGTCAGAAACATCCCTGGAACCAGAATTTTCCGTATATACTTGGTATGCTGATGTAGACGATTGCAATACTACCATCTATGCAAACTTCCAAGGAGAAAACCCCACAAAAGGAAACGTTGAGATAAATGTGCGCCCTTTCTGTTTTTGGCCTGTGAATCCAGGACGTAACTACATAACAGTTCGTGGTTTTACAATGAGACAAGCTGCTACTCAGTGGGCACCACCAACCGCTTTACAAGAAGGTCTCATCGGACCTCACTGGAGTAAGGGTTGGATAATTGAAAATAATATTATCAGTGATTCTCGCTGCAGTGGAATAAGTCTTGGAAAAGAAGAGAGCACAGGGCAAAATGAATGGTCTAATCTTCACACCAAAATGGGTCATCAGCGAGAGCAGGAAGTTATCTTCAGAGCACTTAATAATGGTTGGAATAAGGACAATATAGGTAGCCATATTGTTCGTAATAATCTTATATATAATTGTGGTCAAGCAGGAATTGTGGGACATTTAGGCTGTATTTTTAGTTTAATTGAAAACAATCACATCTATGATATAAGGCATAAAAGAGAATTTGAAGGTGCAGAGGTTGGAGGAATCAAGCTACATGCAGCCATTGATACAATTATTAAAGATAATGTGATTCATGATTCATTTAGAGGAGTTTGGTTAGATTGGCAAGCTCAAGGAACCCGTGTTAGTAATAATATTATGTTTGGAAATGACAGTGAAGATATATTAGTTGAAGTGAGTCATGGGCCAACGATGATAGACCATAATATTTTACTTTCTGGTCATGCCTTCAAAACCCTTAGTCATAGTTGTGCCCTTGTTCATAATCTCCTAGCTGGAACAATATCCATTGGAAATGAATTGAACAGGCATACACCTTATCATGTTCCACATAGCACCTCTGTTGCTGGGATGACAAGATTTATAGGTGGGGATGATCGTTATTATAATAATATTTTCCTTAGAGAAAAAGGGGATACACGCTCAGATGAGCCTTATTTCGAAGCATTTTTTGGCAATAATATTTTAAAGCCAGAAGAAATAACTCCATTTGCTAGCCCAGTTTTAACATATCCTGTAGGAACAGCTGTTTATAATAAGTGTCCAGGTCCTGATGATGTGAAGCCATGGGATAAAATTCAAAAAATGCTTGCATCCAACAGCAAGTCACCAAAACCAAATGAAAATGAAGTGGATAATAATGAGGAGGATGAAAAACCAGCATATGCAAGCCTTTCCAATCCAGATCCACTAGCAGTATATATTGAAAATAATGTTTACTTCAATAGAGCCCTTGCCTATAAAAAAGAAAAGGGAGCTAAGTTATACGAAGATTCAGGAATTGAATATGAAATTGACAGGGAAGAGAAAAAGGTCATTATTAATATAACAAATCCTGAAATGCTTATGGAAAATACTGCTGATATTATAACTACCAATATACTGGGTTATGGATTCCAAACAGAACAGCTTTTTGAAAAGCCTGATGGAACACAATATTGTTTTAATATAGACTTCTTTGGAAATTCACGTGGCATAATGGCAGTTCCTGGACCATTCCAAGTAACAGGCAAACAAAAATTTGAGTTTTCATTTAAATAAATGCTTATAGGTTGACATAACTACAACTGCCTGCTTTAGTGCTTTTTAAATAGCAAAATAAAAGTTGTATGAATTTTACACATATTTAAAAATATATTACACAAAAAGGAGAATAAAAAATGAAAAAACAAGGATTTAACCCTTATTTGCCATCTTGGGAGTATATTCCTGATGGGGAACCATATGTTTTTGATAACAGAGTTTATGTATATGGATCTCATGATCGTTTTAATGGATATGCATATTGTTTAAATGATTATGTGTGTTGGTCTGCACCAGTAGATAACCTTGCAGATTGGCGTTATGAAGGTGTTATCTTAAAAGCTACTGATGTTGAAAATAATGAAGACCGTGATAGTTGTCTATATGCTCCAGATGTTGCAGTAGGACCTGACGGTAGATACTATTTATATTATGTAGACAGCAAGCGTTCAATTGTTTCTGTTGCTGTATGTGATACACCAGCAGGTAAATATGAATTTTATGGATATGTCCAATACTCTGATGGCACATACCTTGGAAATAGGGAGGGAGACGAACCTCAATTTGATCCAGGTGTACTTAGAGAAGGAGACAGGACTTACTTATATACTGGTTTTTGTTCAAGAGGTGACAAATCAAGAAGTGGAGCTATGGCCACAGTACTTGGTTCAGATATGCTGACAATTATTGAAGATCCAGTGATTATTGTACCAAGTGAACCTTATAGTAAAGGTTCTGGCTTTGAAGGTTTTGAATTTTTTGAAGCTCCATCCATTAGAAAACATGGAGATACTTATTATTTTATATATTCTTCTATTTCCATGCATGAGCTATGTTATGCTACAAGTAAATATCCAACTAAGGACTTTAAATACGGAGGAGTCATTATAAGTAATAGTGATCTTCATATTAGCTCCTACAAGCCAGCTGAAAAACCAATGTTTTACGGTGGCAATAATCATGGAAGCATAGTTGAAATTAATGGGCAATGGTATATTTTCTACCATAGACATACCAATGGAACTAACTTTAGTAGACAGGGCTGCATGGAGAAAATTGAAATTTTGCCTGATGGAAGAATTCCTCAGGTGGAAATGACTTCCTGTGGTGCCAATGATGGACCATTGGAAGGACGCGGAGAATATCCTGCCTATTTGGCTTGCAATCTATTTTGTAAAGAAGAGTCTCTATATACTGATTTTACAGCATCATGGATGAATAACCAATTTCCTAAGATAACTCAAGATGGAAAAGATGGTGACGAAGAAATAGGATATATTGCTAATATGAAGGAGTCTGCCACAGCTGGTTTTAAGTATTTTAATTGCAAAGGTATCAAGAAAGTTAAGATTAAAACCCGTGGATATGCTTCTGGTGACTTTGAAGTAAAAACATCTTGGAATGGCCCAGCTCTTGGAAAAATATCCATTGGTTTTTCAAATGTCTGGAAGGAATATTCATCTGATATTGTAATACCTGATGGAATTCAAGCATTATATTTCACCTATACAGGTCAGGGAAGTGCAAGTCTTGCATCCTTTACTTTGGAATAGGAACCTAATACTGATAGCATGATAAATTTAGAAAAAGTATTTTAAATTCTAAAACTAATAAAGAAATAATAGAACTATATATAAAAGGACATATATTCTCTGTTAAGGGGATATATGTCCTTTTTTTATGAAGTTATAGATAATGGGGCTATTAAATTTCATTAAAATATAAGTAGTTAGTGTCATTAAATTAAACAAATATTATAGAAGCCTAAGAACAAGAAGAGTTAATAGATGTTATTAGCCATTTATTATTATATTTAATGTTATTATGATATAATATTTATAAAAGCAATCATAAGATGAAGTTTTTTAATTGAATACAATTATCTATGATAATATATAATTATTAATAGGTATAAAGGGGAATATAAAATGAAAGCAAATGAAAAATACTTAATAAGATTTTTAGAATCATCAGACACTAATTTTGTGATACCAGTTTATCAGAGAAACTATGATTGGAAAAAGGAACAATGTAAGCAGCTTTATGATGACTTAGTTAGTATGATTAGAAATAAATATAAGACACATTTTTTTGGTACTATAGTTTCAATATATAATGATGATGCTAGAAATAGAGAATACTTGATAATTGATGGTCAGCAAAGAACTACTACAATATCATTATTATTACTTGCAATTTATAATTTATTAGATAGTGGACGATTAAGTTCAAATACTATAATTAAGGAAAAAATATTAAATCAATATTTAATAAATCAATATTGTGATGAGGAATTGAAGATTAAGTTAAAGCCAATTAAGGAAGATAGAAATGCCTTTGAAAAACTATTTAATAAGGAAGATTTAATAGAAGAATCAAATATAACTTTAAATTATCAATATTTTTATGAAAGAATAATTGATGGAGAAATTACTATTGATGAACTTTATTCAGCTATAGAAAGATTAATAATAGTAGAAATCGAACTTAAAAATGGGGAAGATGATCCTCAACTTATATTTGAAAGTCTTAATTCAACTGGTTTAGATTTAACAGATGCAGATAAAGTAAGAAATTTTATTTTAATGAATCAACCCTCTAAGAAGCAGGAAGAACTATACAATAACTACTGGAATAAGGTTGAAAAAAATACTAATTATGCTGTAACACAATTTATAAGAGATTATTTAACTATGAAGGAAAATAAAATTCCTAATATAAACAAGATATATGTGAGTTTTAAGAGATATATTGAAGAAAGTAAAACTGATATAGAAGATTGTTTAAAGGATATGTTAAAGTTTTCGATATATTATAAATCACTTATAACAAGCAATACAGATATAAAGGAAGCAAATATAGTAATTAAGAATATAAATAAATTAGAAGTTACAGTATCTTATCCATTCTTATTAGAAGTCCTTGATGACTATAATAATAATGAAATAAATAAGTCAGAGTTAATTGAAATTCTAAAAACAATAGAATCTTATATTTTCAGGAGGATAATATGTAAAGCTCCTACAAATGCATTAAATAAAGTCTTTATGAATTTAAGTAAAGAAATAAAAAGAGTTACAAACTATAAAGAGAATTATTTAGAGATATTCAAATACATATTAAGTAATAAAAAAGCATCTCAAAGATTCCCTAATGAAGAAGAATTTAAATTGAATTTCATAGAATGTGATGTTTATAGCTGGAAGAGTAAAAATAAAGTTTATTTACTAGAACAGTTAGAAAACTATGATAACAATGAAAAAGTAGATATAGAAAATCTAATTAATGATAAAAAGTTAAGCATTGAGCACATTATGCCTCAATCATTAAGTCCTTCATGGAAAAATTCATTAGGAGAAAATTATTTAGATATTCATTCTAAATATATAGGAACAATAGGAAATTTAACTTTAACAGGTTATAACTCTAATTTAGGGAATAAACCTTTCCTTGAAAAAAGAGATATGGAAAAGGGATTTAAGGATAGCAGATTAAAATTAAATAAATACCTAACAGAAATAAATGAATGGAATGAAGAAACAATAAATATTAGAGCTAATCAATTATTTAAAATAGCAACTAACATATGGGAATATCCTATAAGTAACTTTAGTTTCCAAGATGGAAATAATAGCATTTTTAGTTTAGAAGATGAAGATGACTTTACAAATACAAAAGTTGATAAATTTGTCTTTAGGGATGAAAACATAAAAGTTAAAAGCTGGACAGAATTGTATGAAAGTATTTGCTCAATATTATATGAAATAAATCCTATGCCATTTATAAGATTAACTAAAAAAGAATTTAGCCAAGAATACTTAAATAGAAGATTTTCAAATGGGCCCAAAGGCTTTAGAAATCCATATAAAATAGCAACTAATGTTTATATAGAGAAGAATTTAAGTACAGAATCTAAACTCCAAACATTAAGAATTATTTTTGATGAATATGGAATAGATTATAATGAATTGTTGTTCTATATTAAATAGTTTCATGTAAAAAGAAATCTATAGAAATCTTTATCTTTCAATGTTGAGAGATAAAGATTTTTTGTTATATTTATGAAAGATATGCTAATATATAACTATATAAACAAATTGTGTATATAATATAAATATAATATTTATGTTTTAAATAATAATTATGAATAATATATAGGGAAAGTATGGAAAATAAGTAATGTTAATATAACTTAATAAATATATATTTATTGCTAAAAGTTAAAATGTTTATCAAATGCAAATTTATAACATTATATTTTAGTATAAATATGGTAAGTTTTATGTAGAAAAATATAACAATTATGATATACTTGTCATATTGGATTATATAAATTGAATAAACCTGAAAGGAAGTACTAAGTTGGAAATTGATATTTTAAAATATTTAGAAAGTGATTATAAAGAACTCTATAGTCTAGGAAAAGATATTGATAGTTTAGTATTTATATCTCCCCATAGTGTCATATTAAAATCAAGAGTTTTTATAGAATTATTGAGTAAAGAGATCGCTAATTACGAAAATATGGAAGAATTAAATTCTTTAAATTTAGCAGAAAGGTTAAGTAAACTAAAATTTGCGGATGTATTTCCAAATGATATTAATGATTATTTTTTCCAAATAAGAGTTAATGCTAATAAAGCAGCACATGAAGCTATTGAAGGAGAATTGCAAATTGCACTAAGTATACATAAATATATCTTTAAAATTATATGTTGGTTTATAGAAACATATGTAGATTATAATTTTAATTCCCCTTTATATAAAGATCCATTACCAGATTTAGATAATAAAGAGATAAAAGAAGAGTCAAACTTATTAACGAAGTTAATGGTGAAAGTAGAATCACTTATACATTCAAATAAGAAAAATGACGAAAAAAGTATATTAGAAGACAGCAATAAAGATGATGAAAAAGAAATAACTAACAATATAAATTTTAAGGAACATATTTCTGATATTAAAGAAGCTAATGAAGTAAATAAAGAGTGTCTTATACAAGAGTTATCTAAACTAAAGGAATCATCAAGAGAAGCTGTAGAGGGATTAAATACATTTAGTCATTTTAAAAAGTATATGCATGTTAATAGAGATGCCCAAGAGGAATTAAAAAAAATAATATTAGCTGCTGATAGACACGAGTTTGCTCAGTTGATTTTAGTCTGTGGTAGTGTTGGTGATGGTAAATCACATATTATTTCTTATTTTAAAAATAAATATCCAGATATCATGGATAAAAGAATAAAATTATATAATGATGCAACCGAAAGTTTAGAGCCAAATAAAACATCAATGGATACTTTAAATGATATTTTAGATAGTTTTAGTGATGAAAAAATTGAGACAAGTACTGAAAAATTAATATTAGCTATTAATTTAGGAACATTAAATAATTTTATTGACTCAGAAAAATATAGACATAGATTTACTAAACTAAGAGAATATGTTGAAAACAAAAAGATTTTAGAAAAAAGCATAGTTGAAAATACATTTGATCCATCTAGTAATATTCAATTTATTAACTTTAGTGATTATAATTTATATACATTAAAAGATGGAAAAGTACAATCAAAGTATATAAAAGAATTAATAAACAAAATAACAAACCCATCAGAAATAAATATTTTTTATAGTTCATATAAAGAAAATTGTAGCAATTGTAAAAATAAGGATAAATGCCCTGTTAAATCGAATTATGAATTAATAAGTGAGGATAATGTTCAAAATGCAATAGTAGATTTATTAGTTCAATGTATCATAAAGAAAAAAATAATAATTTCAACAAGAGCACTATTAAACTTTATGTATGATTTAATAATAGCAAGATCATATATAGATGTTAATTCACCTATGTTTAAGGATAAAATAGGAAAACTTAAAAATGAAGAGTATGTAAATTCATTAATACCAAATATACTTTTTGATCATAAAGAATTATCATTTATATTTAATGCATTAAGCACTTTAGACCCTTTAAATGTAAGAAATGAAAAAGTTGATGATTTTATAATTAAATTCAATAACTCAATAGAGTTAATTGAATTTTTTGATGATTATATAGACTACCCAAAAGGTTATATAGATAAAGTGTATAATGTTAATTTTGATGAATTAGAAGGTAGAAGAATAAGACCTAATTTATTAAAATTATTCATAAGAAGCTATTATCTTTGTGGAAAAGGAGATTTATTCACATTAAAAGATGAAGTATATGAAAACTTTATAAAGTATTTATACTACTGGAATAAAGGTGATAAGGGAAAGCTTATTGGTCTATATGGAGAAATTAAAGAAGGAATTTTAAAATGGAATGGTGAATCTGAAAAGAATCATATCAATATATTTGTTGGCAAGAAACAAGTTAAATATAAAGTAAGTGAACTGCTAGAATTAAAAGCAGATGCAAGTAACTTACCGATTAATATGGATACTGAGCTTATAAAATTTTTAACTGAAATGGATATTAGATATCGAGGAGGTAACTTAGATAGTTCTTGTGGTATAGATATAGACTATTCATTATATGAATTATTAATAAGAGTTGGAAAAGGTTATAGGCCAAACAAAAAGGATAAGAATCATTTTATTAAATTTATTGAGTTCATAAATAAATTAGAATGTGCAGGATCTCAAAATAGTCAATTAACATTTGCTGAGAAAAATAGAGAGATTAATAAGAAGTATAGATTAGAGTTTGATGATGAATTTGAAATATATAGATTTGTGGAGATTTAGATATGTGTGAAGAATTTAAATATAAGTTAGATTTAGAAGAAATAAGTACGGCTTTTAAATTTACCGAGAAAGGTTTAACTCATAAGCAAGGTGGAAGATATAAACTTTTACCTTATGCAGCTAATGAAAAAACATTAGTATCTGAGTTTTCAGGTGTTGTTGGTGCATTTTCAAGGATGATATCTAATAAAGAATTAAAGAGCGAATTTAATGCAGATAAATTAATTAATGAAATAGCAGAACAAATAGGAGAATATGAGGGTAGTTCTAGTAAAGAAGTATTTAAGGATATTGTAAGAACTATGTTTATAGATGGAAATAATCTAGTTGATTTTGATATAAAAACAATAAATTATATTTCAGCTACTTCAGCAGATGAAAAAATCGCAAAATTTTTATTCTCAGCATTATTTGATAAAAGCTTAAGTGAAGATGTTAGCATTCATTATGATAGAGAAATAGACAATGTTTTATATAGATTAGTGTTAAATGCATTGCCAGAGCTAAAGGATAAGGAATTTGCCGCAGATGAATATAATTGTTATTTACCATTTGTAAGAGAATTATTTATAAAAGATTTAAAATTTTTATTAAGTAATGAAGAGTTATATAAGAACTCATTAAAGAGATTCTTGGAATATTATTATATGTTTTACGTTTCTCAATTAGTAATGAAACTTAAGAAGTTTGAAAAGGCTGATGTTACTACTCCTGATAAGCTTTATTATACATTATCTTGGGAAAGTACATCTAAAAATAGAACTGCTTATCAGTTAGGATGGGAAAATATAAAAGAAAGCGTAAATTCATTATTTTCTCATGCTATAACATTAGAATTATTAAATTATCATAATATAGATAGGCAATTAGGATATATCGAGTTAGCTGATATATTTAATAAAAGTGATAAATGTCATATAGAAAATGAAGTCTTAGCTGTATTGGATGCTTATACAGGTCAAATAAAAGATAAGCCATGGGACGATTTTAAAGAGATAGAAAGAGAAACAGAAGCAAATGGATTTAAATATGTATACAAGTTATTTGATGCAATAGAATATCAATTTATAAAGTCAAGTAGAACAAGAGCATATGAAGCATATAGAAATTGGTTTGTAAGATTTGTATATGATAATTTTGCTAAGAGAAGAGGTCAACTAGGATATAATTTAAATATGACAGAGGATGATATTATTTTAATAACTAAAATATGTATTAATAACAAAGGAAGAATGAAACTTAATAAATTGTTTGATGAGTTTGAATTAAGAGGAATATTCTTTGATAGAGACTCGAAAGCAAAAATTGTACTGTTATATGAAAAGTTAAATTTATTAGAAAAGAAATCAGATAGTGGGGATGCACAATATGTCAGATCAGTTTTATAGTTATTTAGCAGAAAAAATAATAAGTTTTTTTAGAATTAATCCTTTAACCCCTGGATCAAAGTATAATATTCAATTTGAGAAAGAAAAAGAAGTAAGGGAATTATATGAGAAATTAAAAGACAATACGTATTATAAAGAGTATGAATATAAAGATCCAAATGGAGTAGTTAAATATAAGGCATATCAATTAGATTTTAATGGAGTTCAATTGATAGTATCAGCAACAATAGATAATGTTCAACCAGACTTTTTAACTAGATTAAGAAATATGGTTGGTATTGAAGTGGGATATGAAACGAAAGCAATTTTATTTATTCATAATACTACTTTAGATAGTATTATGGGGGGAACAGAATCTTTTTCAAAAGAAGGAATGCCATTTCATATAGACTCTATACAAAATGATATTAAAGCAGAGTTAGAAAGTTCTTCTTTTACTGAAGTCGATAGAGAAATTATTAATATGGATTTAGAGAGAAAAAAGAATAATCTATTCCAAGATAGCAATTCTATATTTGAATATAGAGAAGTTTTAGATATTTTGAATAGAGGATGTATTTCTAAAGAACAATATAGAGACTTTGGTTTATTTTATGATAGTAAATTAAATGAATTTGAAGGAAAAGAATTAAGAAATAGAATAAAAGATAATGCATTATATTTTAATAGAGTTGATGAAATACATAATTATGGTACTCCAGAAACTCAATTAGAAAAATACTTTGAAGAAAAAGGTATAGATAAACTTAAAGGTAGCGATTGGAAAGATGTTGAGTATAGAGATGTAAGAAAATCAGTTGATGAGAAGAAACAGATTACTCCTTTGGAATATTTATCTTCATCTCAGGAATGGGATAAAGAAGAAGGACCATCAAAGTCAAAATCTAGAATAAGAAATATAATAGTATTTAATGAAAATAGATCTGAATCAATAGATTTAGAGTTCGTATTTGATAATTTTTTAAAGAAAGAATATATTAAAAAACCTGAAGGAGAGGTTGAAGTCTCAACTTCTGGTAAAAAATTAAAAGTAACAATAAAAGATATAGAGGGAAAATCTAATTTTTATAAGGTTATTTATAAAGATGAAAAAGTAAAGTTTGAATTTAAAATAGTTATGCTTAGATGTAATGAAAAATACCTGGAAAGTATAAAATCTAGATTTTCAATAGTAATTAAAAAGAATGAAGAGTATATATCAGTTAATACTAATGATTCTTCTATAACTTTTAATGAGTTTGCTGAGGGAAACGTAACTAATTATCAAATAGATTCTAATAATGATATTATAAATATTGAAAGTGACGAAAAATTAAATATTAAGATAAGTGAAAATTTTATATATGAAAATGATAGTGATTTAATTAGATTTAATCTTAAAATAGAGGGTGAACAAGTTCCCATTGGAATAGTTGGAACTACAGAAAAAATAGTACCTATAGAAGGATTCAAAGTTTGGAAGCTAAAAAGAGAAAAAAATTGCGATTTTAAATTGATAGGAGACAATAAGTTGCAGCATGGTACTAGAGAATACTTTGCTAGAGATGAATTTAGAAAAAACTTAAATTTAGAAAAACAAATAATAGATATGAGTAGTTTAAGTTTTACTGAAACAGTATATGGATTTGAGGCTGTAGATTTAGATGTAAATAGTGATGTTAAGAAGGCTTATTCTAACATATTAGAGTATTATAAAGTATCTAAAAAGTTACCAAGTTTAACTTATTTAAATGATGATTTAAAGGATTTATATGAAAGCTTTATTAGTGTATATATAAAATCATTAGATAATATTGAAGAAGGTTCTTACTTAACACAATCCGAGAAGAATTTATTTAAAATAGGAACAATAAAAAGAGAAATTGAAGATAGAGAATTAATATTTACTTCATTACACCCATTAAATATAGCATATCAACTACATCTAAATAATTCTATTGGTGATGAAATAATGGCTGATGAAGTATTAAAGAAATTTACTTCAACATATCTTTTACCTTATATAGTTGATGAAAATGATAAATTATATATACCTATGGAGCAACAGCATACGCCTGAATGGAAGTACTATGTAGATGAAAAGCTTCCAAGATATAAGAGTTCTAGAGATTTTGTTTCTAAGTTAGTTAATGAAAAAATAGAGGAGTTTGTAGGACATTTTAAATATATGTTTGAAATGGGCAATAATGCCCCTATTAGAATTAACTTAATTAATACTGGAGATAGTAAAGAAATACTTCAAGGTATATTTAAGTATTATGTAAAGCAACTTAAGGGTGATAAAGGTAAAGAAGTATTACCTATGGATTTATTTATATATTCAAATAAAAATATAACTAATGCATTTGAAGAAGTTGCATTTAATGAAAATATTAATAGTTTAAAAGAAATTTATAATTTAGATCTTAAGGTTGAGCATATGTCTGAGGAAGATGTATTAAATCTTTATAGAGAAAAAGTGCATTTTTATACAAAAAAATTAGAAGAAGGAATAGAATATGCACATATAACTTTCTTAGAAATGAATAATGAGGCTAAAAAAATTACTTCTATTATGGATGATATACCATCAGGGATTATATTAAATGGAATGATTTCAGGAGTACCTTCAGTATTTTTAGGTGATTCATATAGAACTGGATTTGGAAAGAAGTATGCAAATACAGATAATAAAGTAATGAATATAGCAACAAGATTAAATGCAATTAATGCTTGCTCAGCTGGTGAACCATTTAATTGTAATCAATGTAAAGCTATATCAGTACCTAATAATAGTAAATCTACATTAGACAAAATATATGATGCAAGTCACTGGATAACTTTTATAGATCCAAAGGTTGATTTAAATTTCTTTAAAAATGATCCTAAGGCTAAAGATTTACTTATTATTCATTATAGTGATCAATATACTACAGCAGGGGGGTATGATGCTATAACTGTTACAAGAAAGTCAGGTCCATATCAAAGAGTTATAGAAGAGTTTTTAACTAAAAAAGGAGTAGAAAATGCATATGATTACTCACCGGCGGTAATAAATATGTTTAATGCCGTTAATGGTGATTGGTTATTAAGATTATTATCAAGCAAATCATATTTTCCTAAAGAAAAGATAAGTATACTTTCTGCAATAAAGCTAGCACTTGCTGAGTTTAAGAAAGATAATATAATTTGGGTTCCTATATCTTTAGAAGAGGTGTTAAGAGTATCTGGTGGAGCTGGATTAAAGCAAAGTGAAGGATTTTTCTCAGCTAAGAATTTAGGATTTGATAGTGGTGCAACAAGTGATGATATTTTACTTGTTGGAATTGAAAATATAAACAATGAAGTGTTTGTTCATTATTATCCTGTTGAGGTGAAAATAGGAGAAAATAGTTCAACATATATACAAAAGGGAATTGAACAAGCGAAATCAACTAAAAAGATATTTAATGAAACATTATTATCAAATGAAAATGGTGATTTAACAGCTACTCAAAAAGTTTATAGAAATTTCTTAATGCAATTAGTTATAACTAGTGCTGAAAAGTTAAATTTATATAATGTTTGTGATGAAGAAAATTGGATAAAAGTTATTGATTCTGACTTAAGAAGAAGATTACTTAATGAAGAATATCAAATAAGTAATTCTTTTGATAATTCAATAGGAAAAGCGGCAGTAATATCATTTAAAAAGTGTGTAACATTTAATGATATTAAAATAGAAGATGAAGTTATGGTAATAGAAATGTCAGAAGAAGATGGAATAAATTTTATAACTAAGAGTGTTAAAGAAATTAGAGAAATTGTTGCTGGAATTAATATAGAAGGTACAGAACCTAAGGATATAGTTCCTAATATTATTGATGACAAACCTAGATATACTCAAGAAGAAATAGTACAAAGTGGATCTGAAAGCTGTGATGAACCAGTTTCTACAGTAATTGAAACTGAAAACCCATATATAACAGAAAGAAATGATGAGAAAAGGAATATACAGATATTATTTGGAGTTAACGAAAGGAATAACAAAGAAATTTATTGGTATCCAAATGATACAAATAAGGTCTTTCATACAAATACTGGTATTATTGGGACTATGGGAACAGGCAAAACTCAATTTACTAAATCAATGATTACTCAAATTTATAGAGAATCAAAATATAATATAGGTGGTAAAGATATTGGAATATTAATTTTTGATTATAAGGGAGACTATAATAAGTCTAAAACAGATTTTATAGAAGCAACAAATGCTAGTGTATATGAATTATACCATTTACCATTTAATCCTTTATCTATTATTAAGGCTAAAAACTCAAAGCCAATGTTACCACTTCATACAGCAAATAGTTTAAAAGTTACATTAGCTAAAGCATTTGGTCTTGGAATTAAACAAGAAACATTATTAAGAGATTTAATAATGGAAGCTTATGAGAAGAAAGGAATAGTTAAAAACGATCCTGATACATGGTATAAACCAGCACCTACATTAAAAGATGTTTATGATATCTATGTTAATCGAGAAGACTTAAAGGAAGATAGTCTTTACGCTGCATTTAGTAACTTAATAGACTTTGAAATATTTGAGTCAGACGCTTTTAATACTAAGAGTTTATTTGAATTAATTAATGGGGTAACGGTAATAGATTTATCAGGGTACGATCCAGATATTCAAAACTTAGTTGTAGCTATAACATTAGATTTATTCTACTCACAAATGCAAGCTTATGGGCATAGTGAAATTAATGGTAGTCTAAGACAATTAAACAAGATGATATTGGTTGATGAAGCAGATAATTTCTTAAGTAAGGATTTTGAAACACTAAAGAAAATACTTAAAGAAGGCAGAGAGTTTGGAGTAGGAACAATACTTTCAACTCAATTATTAAGTCATTTTTCTACTGGAGAAAATAAATATTCAGATTACATTTTAACTTGGATAGTTCATAATGTTGCAGAAATAAATCCTAAAGATGCAAAATATATATTTAATGCTCAAGATAAAAGTGATCAAGAGATTATTTGTAATAAAATTAAAAGTTTAAATAAACATCATAGTTTAGTTAAGATGGGAGATAATGATAGGCCTATATATATGAAGGATAAAGCTTTCTGGGAATTAATTAAATAATAAAACAAATAATCCTTTTAAATGAATTAGAATATTAATTTTAAAGTTTAAAAGGATTATTTTTAAGATTAATATAAGATAAATTAGTTACTTATATGATATTAAACAAAAAGGGGTAAATTTTATGATATCAATGCCAAACAATATGAAAATTGAAAATGAAGGAGAAAAGATATTTTTTGAATTTTTAAATGATAATTTAAATGATGAATTTATTTTATATCACAATTATGAAATTAAAGGTAAAGAGTTCGACTTTTTTTTAATAAATAAAGAATTGGGTTTGTTTATATTTGAAGTTAAAAGTTGGAGTGGTTATGAAATTATAGATGTACATGATTCAAGTAAAATAACTTATAGAAATAATTTAGATATTGAAGAATATGATGGTAACCCCTTAAAACAAGCAAGATTATATAAGTTTAATATATTAAATAAGCTGAAAGAAAAATTTGATATAGATGTTAGAATAGTGCATGTAGCAGTTTATCCTAAAATGAGTGAAAATTATTTTAATAATAAGAATATGAACTTATATACAGAAAGAGAAAGATGTATCTTAAAAAATGATTTATTATCTAAAGATATTTTTGTTAATAAGTTAAAAAAAATAAAAGAGATTGATGATATTAATAATAAGAAAATAAGTGAAGAGGAATTTTTAAAAATAAGATCATTATTTGAAAATATAAATGTAACTAATAAAATTAACTTAGAAAATAAAAAAATAGTTAATGAATTTTTAAGCGATAGATATAATGATTTATATTCAATATTTATTTACTTAAGAAAAGTGGATTATCAACAAGAGATATTGAATACGTTAATAAATAGTTGGAAAAAAGGAGCTAAAGTACACTTATTATCAGATGATAATGACTTATTAGATGTGGTTAAGAATAAATTATTAACAAGTCTTGGATTTTTATCTAAATATAAAAGTTTTAATATTATAGATAAAAATAATTCTTTCAAAGATAGTATATATAATTTCAATTTTTATCATTATAAAGAAAAAAATATTAAATCAAGTTTTTATTTAATTAATGGAATTATAAATAATTATGATGAAGCATTAAAGGAAATTGATAAGTATACTAATTTTAATTACAATCAATTTATTTTAGAACATTATGAAGTTAATAAAGATATTATTGTTGAGGCAGGTGCTGGAACAGGAAAAACTTATTCTATGATATCAAGAATTACTTATTTAATTTATAAGCATAATTATAGTTCAGAAGAGATATTAAAAAAAATAGCTATGATTACATTTACTAATGAAGCAGCTAATAATATGAAAAAAAGACTTAAAGAATATTATGAAAACTATTATCTACTGACTAAAAATATAAAAGCTTTAGAATTAATTGAAGGTATTGATAATATGAAAATATCTACAATACATTCATTGTCTAAAAATATAATAGATAAATTTTCACACCTTATAGGATTAGGAACTAATTCTAGTATATATAGTGGGAAGTATGAATTAGATAAAATAATTAACCAACATTTAAATAATTATAATTTAGAAAATTATAAAGATGAGAATATGGTTGAAGACATAGAATATAGATTATTTAAGTTTTCTGAAATAATAAGAATCATTTTAGAAAAACTAGAACAAAAAAATATATATTTATCTAACGGATATATATTAGATGAAGGCCAAGATAAAAAATGTGAAATAATAAATGAAATTTTGCCTAAAATTCAAATTCAGTCTATAGAGGAATCTATAAAAAATAATAAGGTAAAATTATCTCAGGTTATGATTATAATATTGGATGTTCTAAATAATAAAAAGGAGTACATTAAAGATATTTTTGAAATAGATTATTTATTTATTGATGAGTTTCAAGATACAGATGATGTACAAATTGATATTATTAAGAAGTTTAAAGAGATAATTGGATTTAATTTATTAGTTGTTGGAGATATAAAACAATGCATTTATAGGTTTAGAGGAGCAGATGAAAGTGCTTTTAAAAGATTAAGAGAAGGTAATGAAAATACCTTTAAAAATTTTGAACTTACTAAAAACTATAGGTCAGATAAAATATTATTAGAAAATTTAAATAATATTTTTGAAACTTGGACCTTTGGTAACTATTTAGATTATAAAACAAAGCTTATAGGAATAAAAGAACTGTATATTTCTGAAAAAAGATTAGAAGAAGTTAAATATAATCAATATAATTTTGAGGAGTATTTTGTACAACAATTAAAAAATGAAATAAACTTAATGAAAGAATGTAATACAAAAGGTGAAATTGCTATTTTAGTTAGGACAAATAATGAGATTGAAGAAATAATAAAAATAGCAGCTAGAAATGGGATAAATATCAAGGCAGATGTAGGTAATAATTTATTTGAAACTATTGCCGTAAAAGATTTATATAGATTAGTTATAGCAATTAAATTTAATTTAGATCCTAAATGCTTATTTGGTTTATTTAATACTAATTATGTAGTATCTTCTTATTCAAAAAGTGAATTAATAAAATTTAGAGGGGAAAGAAGTAAGCAAATAGAATATTTTAATAAAGTAAATAGTATTGTTAAGTGGAATTATTACTTGGAAAGTACAAGAAATGAACCCATAATGAAAGTTATTAGAGAAATAATTATTGACTTAAAGCCTTGGAATGTTTATGCTTCTAAGTTTGAAGATGAGAATGAACAGAAAAAACAAGCTATTATATATATAAGGGATTTAGAGCAATTAATAGAATGGATAATAAGAAGTTCGAATAATGACTATTTAACTATTAATAAATTAGCTAATAAATTAGAAATAGCTATTTTTACTAATGTTAGCAAAGAAAGTAGATTTTTAGAAGATAGTAATAAAAGTGATATAGAAATAATCTGTGCTACAGTTCATAAAACTAAAGGATTAGAGTATGAGACAGTTATAATTCCTTATTGTAATAAAAATAAAAATATAAAACAAGATATTGGGAAAGTTGAAATTTTAATAGATGAAGTAACTAAAAAAGTAGGATATAGTTTTAGAGATGATCAAAAAATGGGGAAAAGTTATAAAAGAATTAATAATAATATTTATAATATGGTTAGATATGATGAATTAAAGTTAAAACTAAATGAGGAAGTTAGAATACTTTATGTTGCATTAACAAGAGCTATAAGTAGGATAGTTTATTTTTCAGAAGAAAAAGATAGAAAAAAAGATGAAATAAGATGGCAAGATTTTATAAATAAAAATATATAGGAGAAATATATGAGAATAATAGGATATGATGATCCAAGAAAATTAAATGAAATTGACGAGTGGAATGAATTGAAAAATTATCATCATTTTTGTATATCTCAAACTTTAGTTCAAGGATTATCTAGAGAATTTGGTAGAACTGAATTTAAAGTATTAACCACGGTAGATAAACTGATTAAGAAATTTTATAGGGAATGGTCAGATAATAAAGAAAGAGACGTTAAACATTTTTTAGATATAAGAAGATATATTCAAGAGATTAAAGATCTAAAATTAAAAAAGGCTTTTATGGAAAATAAACTAGAAGTATATAATTCGGTGAAATTTTTAATTGAATGTGAATTGTCAACTGATCAGTTGAATTTAGAAAACTTAACTGATGAAAAAAAAGTTTTTTTTGATATCTATAAAAAAGTAGAAACTAATATAGATTGGGCAGAATTTAAAGAATTAGATTCTAAGACTATATATTCTTTAAAAGAATCTATAAAAGAAATAGTAATTGATGAAATTAATAGTGAAATTAGTGAAAAGAATAATATAGTTATTGAAGAAATTGATTTCACAAAATTAGTAGATTGCGATAAAGAAAAGTATTTAGATGACATTATAAATAAATTAAACCATCAGATTAAAACTTTATCTAATGAAAATATGGATAGAAGTAAAAAAATACTAAAAAAGAGGCTCGAAAATTATAAAGACATACTGAGTAATTATGAAAATGAAAAGATTGAAAAAGTTATTTTTCATGGAATTCATCAATTTACCCCAATTATATTAAAGCTTATAAAATACTTAGAAAAAAATAATATAGAAGTTATATTTTTAATAAATTATAATAATGAATTTAATAGAATTTATTCAACTTGGGATAAAGTATATAAATGGACTGGTTGTAAAATAGAAAAGAAAATAACAGGTTATAAGTATGATCAATTAAAAATAGCTAAAAATTATGCTTCAATAGTTGAAGGGAATTTTGAAGATATTTCAGAAGATAATGATGGGATAAGTATAACTAAATTTGATAATTATACAGAAATGGCTCATTATATAGCTGATAAATATGAAGAAGCGAAACAATCTATTAAAGAAGATTTTTCACCTACAAAAATACTAGCGAAAATGGAAGAACAATTTTATTCTGTTGATGGAACTAATATAAATAATATTTTGAAAGTATATTTTCCAGAACAATTTGAACAAAAACATTTTTTAGCTTATCCAGTAGGACAATTAATTTTAGCTATATATAATTTGTGGGATGAATCTAAAAATCAAATAATAATTAAAGAAGAAGTAATTAAAGAATGTCTTTCAACAAATATATGGGCTAGGAATAAAGATAATATAAAATACACACCTTTAGAAATCTTCGAATATATAAAAGTTTATTTTGAAGATTTAGAAGAGTGTAGTATAGAAAGATATTTAGAAAGAATAAAGATATTAATAGAAAAAATACAAGTTATAGATGGATTGAAACCTGAAAATAGAAAAAGAGATTATAAAAAATTAGGTTTTTATAATCTTAGTTTAAATGAAATATTATATTTTGAAAGTATAATATTAGAAATAAAAAAATTGATCGAGATATTAATGGGGGATGGTAGAGAAGTTAATATGATCAATCATTATAAAACACTTTTAACTTTAATATCTAAGAGAATAAATGATGATGATAACTTTAAAAAGGAAGTTTCTTTCGTAAAAGAAATTGAAGAAAGAATAAAAAAGTTAGATGGAAGTACTAATGAGTCAATAGGGGCAATTAAAGAAACTTTACATTTCTACTTAGCTCAAAATAAAGATGGAAATACTTCAAATTGGATAGTTAGAGATTTCAATCAAATTGATGGAGGAATACTGCTAGCAGATCCTAATGCTAAAGAAAGAAAATTTAAAGAAAAAATAAGTACATATCACTTTATGGAAGTTTCAGATAGTGATATGCAAGGAAAGAAAAAGGTAAGTTTAAGTTGGCCCTTAGATGAAAGTATCTTTATAAATAACAATAATATATTAGAAGTAATTAATTTATGTAAAAGTGAATATAAAAACTATTTAAGATTTACACTTTTTTACGCCTTATTTTATGTTGGAGAGATAGATATTAAAATAAGTTATATAGAAAATAAAGAGGAAAATTTTAAGGAACAATTATATTATGTTCTTAGAATGTTAAATTTAAAAGAAAATGTGGTATTAAACAATGAAAATTTAAATTTTAAAAGTAAGAATTCAATAAATTCAGAAAATACTATAATATCAGATAATACTATAAGAGAGTTAGATGTAATTAATTATAATTTTTGCGAAGATAGATTTTTATATGAATCAATTATAGAAGGAAATGGATCATATAAAAATAACTTTTTAATAAAACAATACTTGAAAAATTTTATAGCTATAAGTGTTTATGAAAAGAGAAATAGAACAAATATTAAAGCAGGGATAAAATCTGTAATTCCTTACGCCAATGAAAGTCTATTAAATGATCTTGAATTTTCAATTTCTCAAAAAGTTAAATATTTAGAAGAAAGCTGTAAAAAGTATGGGGGAGTAGATTTAAATTATAAAGAAATCATAAAAGACTTTATATTAGCTAAGTTTAGTAAAGATGATTTAACTGAACTTTTAACGGAATATAAAATAAGTGAAAAAAGCTTGAAGGAAATTAAGCAGTATTTAAAAGGCGGAAAATATATAGGAAAGAAAGATATAGAAGAAAAATGTTTATATTGTAAATATAGACAAATATGTGTAGGACAGAGACAGGGATAAAAATGGTTAAAATTTTAAGCTTAGGAATATACGAAAATGATAAAAATCAATATGAAGTTATAGGATTTATTTTAGCAACAAATAAATTTTGTAAATTTAAATTAAGTTATGTAGTTAAAGAAAATAGGAGATGCTGGGATATAGGGGCTATTACTGAAGTTGAATCTTTTAGAAATATAGATGAAGATAATATAGAAATTATAGGTGATTCTAAACTGTGTGAATATTTAACTAAAGAGGAATTAAAAACAGTTTTAAAAGAAAATAAAATTGATTTTATGAAAAGTATTAATAACTCTGGGATTAGATTTTTAGTTATAGAACCTAAAATAATTAAAAAGATATTTATAAAAAATTCTAAAAATTATATAGAATTTATTTCAGAAGGAATTAATAAGGAATTTAAAATAAAGGACTCTAGATGGATTAAATACTGGGAGTATATTTTGAAAAAAAATAATGAAAATTTATTAAAAGAGAAAGAAATACATTATAGAGAATTTTTAAATTCAAAAGATGTTTTTTTTGTTGGATATAAAGAGACTATAGATAAAAGAAATACTAATTATAGATATAAAACTAATGATAATTATATTAATATAACTAGTATTTTTTGGTTTTAAAGAGGTGGAGATATGGAGTTCTTTGGAATAGATTTTGGGAATGGAACTTGTTCTATTTCAAAAATAGATGAAACAGGTAGTAATTTAGAATTATTAAAAAATATATCTAATGAAGAAAAAATAAAATCTAAGATACATTTTATTGATTTAGAAAATGTTTCAGTAGGTAAAGAAATATTAAAAAGTGATGAATTAGAAAATATAGAATTAATAAAATCTAAATTTGGTATAGAAAAAGGTGAGGAAATAGTATCAGGGCAAATAAGAAGTATTCAATATTGTGGAGCGGTATTATTAAATTATTTAATTAAAAAGGTAGCAAGAAAAGATAACTTGAAAAAAGTAGTAATAACAATCCCAACAATCTATGGAGAAATAGATAGACGGATTTTATATGAGTCAGCACAACAAGCATCTATAGAGGAAGTTGAATTAATAGAAGAACCTTCGGCAGCAGCTTTATATCATATATATAAGAAATATAGAAAAGATAAAGAAGTTTTTCTTAAAGGAAATAATTTACTAGTTTTTGATTTTGGCACAGGAACTTTAGATTTATCAGTTGTAGAAATAGATTATAATAAAGAGGGTATAAAATTGATAATTAATAATACTAAGGGGGCTAGGAATTTAGGGGGATATTTATTAGATCTATTATTTGCTAAATACTTATTAGAGATATATATAGAAAAATATATGGATGAATGGTTAGAGGAAGCTTTTAAAATTTTAAATATATATATACAAAAATATATTAACAGTGACTATAGATATTTAAAGGAAAATGTAGATTTAAAAATGAGGCTATTTATAAAAGATTTAATATTATATGCAGAAAATTTAAAAATTAGGCTATCTGAAGAAGAAAGAGTTAACACTGAAATTCTAAATTATAAAAATATAGTAGTTGAAAGAGAAGAATTTGAAAGTAATGTAATAGACGGTCTTTTATCTAAGAGAATAAATGATTTAATTAATGAATTTAATTCAGAAAATACTTATAAAATAGATGAAATTGTAATGGTAGGAGGAATGTCTCAAATACCTTATATAAAAAATATTCTTGAAAACAAATTTAAAAATAAAAAAATAACTACTGATAAAGAATATATTAATGCTATATCTTTAGGTGCAGCGATTGCATCAGGACTTAATAGTGGAGCCAATATAGAACCTTTTGGAAGCAATAGATTAAATTCAGTTTTATCTAAAGATATTTTTATATCCTTTAATAACAAGAGTTATTTGATTTTCAAAAAAGGAGCAAGTTATCCTTGTAAGAAAATTCAAAAAGTTGAAATACCTTATTCTTTATGTAGTAGTATATCTGTATCAATAAAAGAAGATGATACGGAAATTGATAAAATTGAATTTTATCATCCATGCTTTTATACAGGAGATATTTTAAATTTAAAATGTTTTATAGATGAAAAAGGAATTATGAAATTTGAAGCAGAACATGATGATTCAAAAGAAATTTTAGAAATGGAGATAAATAATAAAAATAGATTAAATTCTAAGCAAATAAATGCAGGTAGAGAATTTATAAATAAAAAGTTGAATTATATTTAGGAGGATAAATGGAAAATAAGTTTAAACGAGGAATGTATGTAAGAGTTTCTGTAGATTATGAGGATGATGCAGATCCTAGAATGTTTGCAATTGGACAAGTCAACAAGATTGATATATATGGAAATATAGAAGTTGTTTTTAATAAAGAATTTAGGAGTAAAGAAGAAGAAATAATTTATGAGTACATACCAAATGAAAGAACTTATCCTCAAAGTAAAGTAAAAAGGTGTAAAATATTAAAAAATACAGTTGGTATATTTGATATATTTGAAAAGTTTTTATTGAAAAAATATAAAGATCAAGATAGTGAAGGATATTATAGATATTATGTAGAAAGTAATGGAGAAATAAAAGTAATATCAGAGAAAGATATGATAGTTGATTTTACTAGAGGTGAAATAAGTCCTTTAATTCAAATGAAAAACTATGAATTCCATTCTCCATTTTGGTATGGTCAAAGATTATTACCAGCAGAAATACTTAATACTTTAAATAACTTAGATAAAAATTTCAAAACCTTGATTAGTTCTAGAGCTTATCTATTACAACATCAAATAGATACAATAGTTAAAGCATTAAAAGAAGATAAAATAAGATTAATGTTTGCTGATGAAGTTGGATTAGGAAAAACTATAGAAGCATTAGTAGTATTAAAAGGAAAATCTCCAAGTAATGCAGTTATTTTAGTACCAGATGCACTTATTAATCAATGGAAAACTGAAATATATGTAAAATTGTGGATGGAAAGTTATATTTATGAGAGGGGAGACTTTCCTAAAAAGGGAATAACACTAATTCCACTTGAAAAATTAGAAGAAATAGATATAGAAAAAATAATATCTAGATATGATTTTTGTATAATAGATGAAGTTCATAGATGTTTATCAGATGATAAATTATTTAAAAGACTTTATAAATTATCTAACAGTATAGAAGAAGTTATTTTATTAAGTGCTACACCTATTCAAGATAGTAAAGAGGATTATTTAAAATTACTTAGATTATTAAAAGCAGAAGTCTATGATTCTATGAATGAAGAAGAGTTCATGGATAGATACAATAAAAGTATAGCTATAAGAAAAAGAGTTTATAGAATAATAAATGATTTAGATGATTTAGATCCAGATGTATGTGAGGAAATTAAAGAAGATTTAGAAGATATAAATGAAGAGTTAAAGGATAAAGGTTTAGAATTAATAATTAAGAGTATTGATATAGAGTCAGAAGATTACGGAGAAGAAAGTATAAGAGAAGCATTAGCTTATATATCAGAAAATTATCAGTTTGAAAAGAATATAATACGACATAGAAGAGAAGAAATACAGAGTAATCTTCCTAAAAGAGTCTTTAAAACAATTCAATATGAAATGAAGGGAGGAGATGAAAGCTTCTATGAATTAAATGTTTATGAAAGGTTGTTTGAGTATTGTCAGTATTTAATAAGTTCTAATGAAGGAGATCATGAAATAACTACTTATATAATAAAGTTAATTAATTCTATGTTTAGTTCTCCATGGGCTTTAGAGAGTATAATAAATATAAGAATGAATCAAATAAAAAATTATAGTATGGAAAATAAAAAAGATTCTTGTTTAAATTTAAGAAATTATTTAAAAAAGTTACCTATTTTAGATTTAGAAGAAGATTATATAAATTTAATACAAAATGAACTTGAAAAATGGAAAAAGTACACAAGAAATGAAATAGACAATATAACAACTATAGTTAATGAAGCAAGTGATATAAAGGGCAGATTTGCACTAATAGCAGATTATATAGATCAAGAATTATATGATAAGAAAATTGTTATCTTCACATCATATGTAGAAACATTATTAAGTTTAAAGGATATATTAATAAATTTATTTGGAGAAAACTCAGTAGTTACTTTCAGTGAAATAGAGAATAGAGATGAAAAAGAAGAAAATGTTAGAAGATTTCAAAATGATCAAGAATGTAAAATTATGATTTGTGATGAAACTGGAGGGGAAGGCAGAAACTTTCAAATGGCTGATTCCTTAATTCATTTTGATTTGCCTTTTATACCTACAATATTGGAGCAAAGAATAGGAAGACTAGATAGAATAGGAAGAAATCCAGATAAAGAAATTGAAAACATAATTATATTTTCAGAGGATACTTTAGAAAATGATTTATTTAAATTATGGAATGATGGATTAAAGATATTTTCTGAATCCTTAAGTGGACTTGAAATTACTTTAGACAAAATAAATGAGTATATAAAGAAAGCTATATTTAATGATTTGAAGTTTGGATTAAGCGATATACTAGAAGAAATAAAAGATAATCTTAAAAAAATTAGAAATGTAGTAAAAGAAGAAAGATATTATGATATGTCTAGGCAACTGGATAATAAAACTAAAAAACGTTATGAGAGTATAATTAATAAGTTTGATAGTGAAGGTGGGGAACTATTAGCTAGAGCTATGATTAAGTGGTGTAGAGCTGTTGGATTTTCACCAAGTGTTATTGGAAGTAAGGAAGAAAAGATTCTATATTTTTCAGAAGAAAGTATAAGTTATAAAGCTATGAGTAATACAATGTTTGATATTCCTAACACTATAGAAGCTTTAAAAAGAAAAGATTCTCCAGGAATAAAAGGAACATTTGATAGATCAATAGCTGTAAACAAAGAAAATTTATCATTCTTTTCACCAGGGGAAGAAATATTTGATTCAATAATGAAAAATGTGGAAGAAGGATATAGAGGAAGATGTTGTGCGGTACAAGCTTACAATAGTGAATTAAGTTGGGAAGGCTTTATATTTACCTTTAATACTGAATTTGAAAATAAATATCTAATAGAAGAAAATATGACTTTAAATTATGAAGTATTTGCAAAAGGACATATGCCATTAAACCAAATAAAAATATTTGTATCTTTTAATGAAGAAGATGATTTAAATAAAGATAAAAAAGATTATTTATTAAGTTTTATAGAAAATAACTATAATAACAAAAGTAATTTTATACATTTAGGTAAGAGAAGTAATCCTCGATTAAAGGAATTTAAAAAAATATATTACAAAGGAAGATGGAATGATATTATAAAAACTGCTAATGAGAAGGCCAAAAAAGAAGTTATAAAAAATTATACCTATAGCATTAGCAAGAAAGAAATAATTAAAGATTTTAAGATGATATTAGCAGGAATAAAGGCTTCTACTAAGTATTTAAATAAAAATGAAGTTAATTATGATGAAATAAAAAAAGCATTAGAATTAGTATGCAAAGGGATTTTTAATCCTAGTATATATTTAGATTCAATTATTTATATAGATTTTAAAGAAGGATATAAAAATGATTAGTGAAGAAACTATTTTAGATAAAGTTGAAGATGTATTAAATAATAAATTATCGGTTAGACAATTTAATGATATGTTTAATGAGTTCATATTAGAAAATGATAAGTCTAAATATAATATTATAGTTAGATTAATAAAATCTTTTAGTGATTTAATTTTAAACAAATCTAATGGATATGACTTTTTTGTTAACTTAAGGCAATTTATAAATACCTATAAAAAAAGAGTGAAAGTTAGTAAATTTATTTCAGATAAATTTAAAGAATTAAACAAAATTAATCTATATTTAGAATTAATAGAAGAATCTAAAGATAAATTTGTAATAAATAGTGTTAAAGCTAAAGTTCCCGAACTAAATGATGAAGAAGTATTAAATGATTTTGGGAAAATATATATAAAAAACAGATATAAGTCAAAAGGTGCTACTGGAGATCTAAGATTAAAAAGAATGACTGGATTCAAAGAATATAAGTCATCTTGTCAAAAACTTATTATAAGAGCTCTAGAAAAACAAAAATTTGGGACTACAGTATTAGCTACTATGAAGACGGGGGGAGGAAAAAGTTTATTAATACAATACGTATCTAAATATGAAAAAAAAGGTACTACGATAGTAGTATTACCTACAGTAGCTTTGACTATGGATCAAGAAGAAAGTAGTAAAAAATTTTTCGAAGAACAAGATAGAAAAGTTTATGCTTATTATGAAGGTGTAGATAAAGATAAAAAACAAAAAATTTTTAATGATTTGTTAAAAGGTAAAGTTGCTATACTATATATTTCTCCTGAGTCTATTTTAAATGGTTTGTTTTATGAAAAAATAATAAAATGTGCTGAAATGAAAATATTAGATAGAATTGTTATTGATGAGGCTCATTTAGTTGCTGATTGGGGAGAATCTTTTAGAACAGAATTTCAATTTTTATCAGTATTTAGAAGAAAGATATTAGAAATTACAAAGGGAAGATTAAAAACTCTTTTAATTTCAGCTACAATAACAGAAAAAAGTCAAAAAATATTAAGAAAATTATATTCTGAAGAAAATAATTTTATAGAAATAAGAGGGGATTCTCTAAGAGAAGAAATAAGTTTTTATAAAATAAAATGTAAAAATGATATAGAAAGAATAAAAAAAATAAAAGATATTATCGTTACTATACCTAAACCTATAATTTTATATGTACCTACAATAGATCATTCGAATCAATATTTTGAATTATTAAAGTCTTTAGGATGTGAAAGATTAGCTGTTTTTACTAGTAATACTAGTTCTAAAGATAGAAAAGATATATTAGATAAATGGAACGAAGATAAAATTGATATTATGATAGCTACATCAGCTTTTGGAATGGGAGTAGATAAGAAAGAAGTTAGAAGTGTAATTCATACTTTTATTCCAGAAAATATTGATAGATTCTATCAGGAAGTTGGAAGAGGTGGAAGAGATGGATATAAAAGCTATAGTTTTGTATTTACATCAAAAGAAGATAGTGATTATATAAACTATTTCACTAGTTCAAAAGTATTATCAGCAGAAAAAATTATTTCTAGATGGAATGAAATGATAAAAAAACCATATGAAAAAATTTCAGGTGATGAATATTGGTTATCCACAAATATTGTACCAGAATATTTATTTGATAGTGCTTTTACTGGCAAGCAAAGTGAAAATTGGAATGAATATGTAATATTATTTTTATATAGAAATAATTTTTTGGATATTTTAGATATAAAAATTAATATGATTGATAGGAGTAGATTGCTTCATATTAAGCTTAAAGATTTAGATTTAATTAATAATCAAAAAGATTTTGAAAAAGTAATAAATGAATTAAGGAAAGATGATAGGGAATATATCGAAAAAGATATACAAAATATTTTAGAGATGATTAAGCTAAATAAAACTTGTTGGGGAAGAAAAATTAAAAAATCATATGAATATACTAGTTATAAATGTTATGGATGTCCATTTTGTAGAGAACATAATAAAAAAACAGTGAAATCTGAAGATTATTTTGAAATAGCTGAAGGAGAAGATATTTTTAGAAAATCTTTTAATGAGCATATAAATAGAGATGAAAAATTATTCATTATAGAAGATAAGAATATTTATAACTATATAGATCAAATAGCGCAAATATGTAAAACTAATGATATAGATAATTTGATTTTATTTGATAAAAATATGACTGATTTTTTTATTAATAGTAATGTAGATTTAGATTCATATTTATATACATATGAAGAGGCAAAAGAAGATATAGACTTTGTTGTAGGTGCAGTTGCGATTGTGATGATAGCAGGAAATAATGATAACAATGATATGATTTTTAGAAGATATAAAAAGAAGTATTCTAATGGAAAGTTAAAAAAGTTAATATTTATTTCAGAAAAAAATGTTTATATAAAATCGGAAACAAGAAATATAGAATTATGCATAGATAATATTTCTTATGTAAGGAGTTAAAAGATGTTAATAGAAAATAAATTAAGAAAGGAAGTAACTCCCAAAAGAGTTTTTTCAGTTTTAAAATTAATAAAGTCCTTTAATGGAAGGCTAGAAAAAAAACAGGTTTATAATTTAATCCAACCAATGAACCTTGTAAAAAATCAAGATGATGTAAAAAAAACTTTAAATTTTTTACTTGAACAAAATATGATATCAGAAAATGGAAAAGGAGAAATATCATTAATAATTGATAAAAAATATTTAAAAGATTTAAAAAGCTTTAGAAGTTATTTTTCAGAAAATATATTTAAAGATATGACTAATGAAACTTTATTCTTTAAAATAACTTCTGAAATTTTAAGTAAAGATTTAGACTTTTATGAAATAAAAAATTTTGAAGATATAGCTAATTATTTAGAGAATAGAGAAGTTGATAAAGAGTTCATATTAGCTTGGAGATTTTGGGCGGAATTTTTAGGATTTGGGAATATAATAAATAATCAATTTTTAGCTAATCCTTATGTAAGGATAATGGAAAGAATAATTGATAATGAAGCATATAAAGAAACTAATTATAAAATGAGTGGATTTGTTTCTATAATAAAAGAAGAATGTCCAGAACTAAAAAATTCTTTAAAAGAAAATAAAGTTGGTTTAAGCTTAACCCTGGCTTTGAGAACTTTAGAGTCTTTAGGAAACTTGAAATTAGTTAATATAAAGGATTCAACAGACATTTGGAGACTATATTATAGTGCTATTGAAAAGTTAGAAGTAACTGATATTGAAATAGTAAGGGAGAACAAATAATGAATAAAGAAGTTATGAGAAAAAGGATTAATGAGGTTATAAAAACTGATGCTACTGTAGTAGAATTACAGGATTTTATGGCTACTCATGTACCTTTTAAAAGATTGAAATATTATAATAGTGGAATAGAAACTATAAATGGTAAAGAGTTAGGAGAAGAGGAATTTTTTTATGAATTCATAGAGAATACTAGGGACAAGCATAATTTTATAGTGATTCAAGGGGATAATGGATCAGGAAAGTCACATTTTATTAAATGGATTAAAAATAAAATAGAATCAGAAGAAGTATTTCCAGAAGATGTTGTTATATTTTTAGAAAGATCTCAAAATACTTTGCAAGGGACAATTAATCAATTAATAAATAATGAGGTTATTAGTGGATTTTTATCTGAAGAGGAAAAAATAAAGCTTAAAAATACAGGTATAGAACTTTCGGAAGAAAGGTTTATATCTATGATAAATTATAATTTTATTATAGAAGTTGAAAATGAAGAAGATGAAGAGACATTAAAGCTACGTGAGAGAGAAAGAATAGTAGAATTTTTAAAAGATAATCTAGTTCAAAAACAAATTTTATTTAGAGAAGATGGGCCTATAAAAAGAATAGCTAATAAACTTATTAATTCACAAAATAATTCTATTAATGAAGAAGATATAAGATTTAAGGAAGAAGATTTTGATATTAGTATTGATATGTTAAATTCTTTGGAAGAAAGTGATGCAAATCAAAAAGCTATAAAGTTTGCTGAGGCATTAGAAGGAAATAGGAGAGAGATAAGAAGTAAAGTTTCTGAATATCTAAATTCTAAAATAGATACAGTTATACAACGTACTATAAAGTTAAACGCAACAGATTTAAATTCTATTTTAGAAAAAATAAGAAAAAAACTTAAAGAATTAAATAAAAATCTAGTATTTTTTATAGAAGATATTACATCATTTACAGGAATAGATAAAGGGGTTATAGAAAGCCTTATTGTAGAGCATAGAGAAGATAATGGATTATGCAGACTATTTTCCATTATAGGTGTAACAACTGGTTATTATCAATTTTATTTCCCAGATAATTTGAAAGATAGGGTAACTGGAAGAATATTTATTGATAGTAACAGCTTGTTTGATGATAAAAGAGATGTTTTAGAATTAGCAGCAAGATATATAAATGCAATAAATATAGATAAAGATGAGTTGAAGAAATGGATATCGCTAGGATCTAGTGATATTAATTTACCTATAAAAGATAGCAATAAAGAATGGGATAGTTATATTGATAATAATGGAAGGAAATTTTCTTTATATCCATTAACGGAAAATGCTATTTTGAATTTATATTATCAAATTAGGGAAAAAGCAACTCCAAGAAGATTTATAAAAAATGTATTATTACCAGTATTAAATCATTTTGCTAATGATAAAAAATTTCCAGAAGGTATTTTAGAGTTCGAATCAGAACTTTTAATTCCTAAATTAGCAAATGAATTATTAAATAGAAGAATTGATTCTGAAATAAATGATCCTTATGAAAATAGTAGAACTAAATGTCTATTAAGAATTTGGGGAGATGGAACAATTGATACTCATAATGATAATGGAATAAAGTATATTGGAAACATAGATGAAAGAATATTTGATGAGTTTAATGTTATTAAGATAGAAGGAAATAAAATTAATAAAGTAAAATCAGAAAGTAATTTTATAAATGATACTAATAAAGAAATAAGTGAAAAAGATGAAAAAAGAAAAATAGATATTTCCCATAAAGAACGAGATGAACATGAAAAAGATAATAGTGTTAGAAGTAGAGTAGAAAATGATGACTTTAAATTAATTGAAGAATATCAATTAAAAGAAAAAGGTAATAATATACCTAAAAAGATTAAGATTTATAATGATATACAAGATGAATTAAATACTTGGTTTAAAGAAAATAAAAATTTAAAAATACACTCAAAAATAAGAGAGGAAATTATAAATTTAATATTGAATTTTATAAATTGGGATATAGAAGAAGTTCCATTATATTTAGCAAGAGAAGCAATAAATAAAAATAATGTAAAAATAGTAGACCAACAATTAGGTGAAGAAAGAGGAAGTAATATAATTTGGATAGAAAAAACAGAAGAGGATTATTATTTCCTATTATCCTTAATGAAATACTCTATTATTGGGGAGAAAAGATGGGACTATGAAGGAGCTCAAGACGATATTATATTAATTACAAAATGGATAGAGAATAATAAAAAAAGAATAGTAAACTATGCTAAAAATTTAGGGGATACGGATTATAACATTTATGATTATGCTATAAGTGCTGATATTTATAGCTATATTATAAATAAAGATAAGGGTAAAGGAAAACAGATAAAACTATCAGATATTCATATATCAGAAATATATGATATTCTAACAGACGAATTAAAAGTTAAAGAAAAGAATGATTTAGAACAACTACTAGGAAATAAGTATACAATTAATTATTTAGATAAAAAGCAAGAAGTGGAAGATAATCATCGATTTGTAATTGAAAGCATCAATTGTCCATTAGGTATGGGGAAAAGTATATTTTTAGATGCTATAGAAATGATAAAGGCTATAGAAAGAGTTAAAGATAAAGAATATGAAGTTGATAATTTTGAAAATGTAAAGTTTATAAGTAATAAGGAATTTTGGAGAAAACCCTATGATTTACTTAAAGGGATTTATGGGAAGTCACTAGAGAATGCTTTATCAGAAGTAAAAGATAAAATTTTTATTAATGATAAGGATTATTTAAATTCATTTAATGATATTGGTATAATAAATAAATTATTTTCTGTTTTAGAAGATAAGAATATACATTATCCAGGTTATATTAAGAGTGACTTCACCTCAAATTTTGGAGACTTAGTATCTTATAATGAATATGAAGAAAATAGAAACATTTTAAGAGGATTTAACAACTTTAGTAAAATAGATAAAATTTACTTGCTACAAAGTGATACACCTACAAAATTTAAGAAATGCAATGAAATACTAAAAAATATAGAAGATTTAATATTTAAAAAAGAGGAGGAATATAAAAATAGATCTATAAGTAATAATATAAGCTCTGAAGATATTGAAAATATTAAAGAAAATTGTATTTTAGTAGTAGATAATATGGAAAAGGATGTTAAATTGATAGAGGAGAAATTAAAATGATAGCAAGTAGGGCTGATATAATTATAAGAAAAATAGATGACTTAGAGAATGAGAAAGATAGAAAAATAAAACTTGAAAAATATAAAACTTTAAATAATAATTTGCAAAATTTAAGTTTTAAATTATCCAAATTAATAGAAGTCAAATATGTATTAGGTAAAAATATAGAAAATGTTTCTTTAAAAAAGTTTTCTAAACTATTAGAAGAAACAAAAGTAAATATAATTAATTATAATATTAATGATAGAGAAAGCGCTTTTTTAAATTCAGCATTAGATGGGGTAGAATCAGAGCTGAAAAATGAATGGCAAAAACATTATAATATTAAAATTGGAAATATAATTCATACTATGAGTAATGTTAAACCATTTTTTAGTGATGAGTCAGAAATAGAAACAATAATAAACAATTTAAAAGCCTTTGAAAAAAAATGGCCTATTAATAGAGAAAATTATAATAAATTTGAGGAGTTAATAAACTTATCAAAGGTTAAAATAAATTCTTTAGAATTAAATGAGGATATAAATAGATTTATTTTAAAAATAACAAATAATAGTGCAACTATAGCTGATTTAACACCTAATATATTAAAATGGATAAAAGATAATAGATATGAATCGAAAATAAAATTGAAATTCAAATAAAAATAAGAGGCATTATTTCAATGCCTCTTATTTTTAAATTATTATATTTCTTATGTCTGAATATTTATTTAAAGTTAATCTTATAAAGTTTGAACTAAAATCATTTTTATTTATTTCAGTTATAACATAAGATGGTTCACTTATTCCGCAGGCAGACCCAGCAGATAAAGCAACTTCTTCAGCCATATTTTTAATAAACATTTCATTTACTATGTTTGGAATTAACATTCCAATTACTCCAGGGATTTTATTATTAGGATCTCCTAAGAATTCAGTGCCTGGATATTTCGCTAATATCATTTTTTTCACTTCAACTTCAAGTTCAGCTATTCTTTTCATGTATTCTTTCATATCTCTTTTAGAAATTTCACAAGCTTTACCAAATCCAACTATATTATGAACAGCATGAGTTCCAGCTCTATATCCAAATTCTTGTTGTCCACCATGTATTAATGAAGTCATTTTATAATTAGATAACCCTTCTTGCCTAATAAATGCAGCCCCAATCCCTTTTGGAGCATATAGTTTATGTGCTGAGAATGAAAGGAAGTCTACAGGTAACTTTTTAACATCTATATCAATTTTACCTAGAACCTGTGTAGCATCTGAATGAAATAATACGTTTGAATCCTTTGCTATTTTTCCTAAAGTCATTATATCATTTAAAGATCCAATTTCGTTATTACCATATATAAATGATGCTAAAATAGTATTTTCTCGTAAAGTATTTTTAAAATCATCTAGGTTAACTTGACCATATTCATTTACTGAAAGAAAGTCTACTTCAAAACCTCTATCTATTCTTTTAATTGAATTCTTTTTCTTTAGCAATTTACTTGCTACTGATTTAGTTGGATTGTTATCAAAAACATCTCCATTTAGAAATTTGCAAGTTTGTAGAACAGATTTATGTTCTACAGTTGAAGTAATAATATGGTTACCTTTCTCAGCATAATGCTTCATGTAATCAGCTACACCTTTTATAATCATGTTATTAGTTTCAGAAGCACCACCAGTGAATATTATTTCTCTAGTGTCAGCATTTATTAATGAAGCCACTTGTTCTCTAGCTTTTTCTACTGCTTTTTCAGCATTTACAGCTAATGTATAATATTTACTAGAGGGGTTGCCATATTCCTCTTTTAAATATGGCAACATTGCATCTAACACTTCTGGATCAATTGGAGTAGTTGCACTATTATCAAGATAAATCATATGATAACATCTCCTTTATTTAGTAATTGATTTAGAAATTTCTCTAAATTACCACCTGAATATCTATAGCTATTATAAAGTAGTTCAGCACCTCTATCCATATGAAGCTTCATATACTGTGGATAATATTCATCATCAGTAATATGTCTACCTAGGTTCATTTCTATTAATGCCTTATATACATAGTCAAATTCACCAGTAACAGTAGCTCTTTGAAGCTCTAAGCCATTACCATCATTACTTGTATATTCATCAATAGGAGTAGTGTTTTTTAAAGATAATGAAATAGCAATTTTACTTAATGCAAAAGGTTTTAAGTTAGAGCTTGCACCTACTTCCTCAAATATTTCTTTAGTTCTTTTTGATGTTTTTAATCTAAATCCCATAATTACACCTCAAAATATCCATTTTTAACTTCAGTTTTTCTTGAATTAGTATTATATAAAAGTAAGTATTCATCACAAACATACGGTTTAATTACTTCATATAATCCACCATCAATTTCCTTGTTAGTAGAAAGTATAATAACCTGTTGACTTATATTTGGCAAATAAGTAGTAGTTAAAGCATTTCTATGAGTTTCATCTATACGAGCATATGGGGTGTCAATAATAAATGGTATTTGAACTCCAGAAGCCTTAATGATTGCCCATATTAAACATAATATATATATCTGCTTTTCACCTTTAGAGAAATCATTTATATTAACTTTTGTACTTAATTTTATATATTCAAAGCTAAAACTATCATTCACAATTTTTTCTAATTCACTATTAGTAGTAACATTATAATGTTTAAGTAAATCTTCTAGAAACTTAGAACCATACTTTTTTGATATGCCATCAAAACCAAGATTTTTTATTATATTAAGTATTTCAGTACAATCATACTCTTTATTTATATAAAGAGTAGCGTTAAAATCATCATCAATAACAATACTATTTACGTAATTTTCTTTTCTTATTATTTTGCTAAATATATCGATAAATTCATCTTGAATAAGGTTAATTTTATCAGAAGTTAAGCTCTTTAGTAATTCTTCTAAATAAACTATCAAATTCTTAGATATTTCTAAAACATTTGTACTTTGAAGTAAAGTAGTATAAGCATTTTTAGCTCTAGTTAGAGTGTAGTTTTTAGTATTCAACTCAATTAGAGAGTGTTCTAATTTTGAAGAATCAACAGCTATATTATTTTCAATTTCAGTAATTTGTTTGTTTATTACATTAATAGATTCTAAGTAACTATTAAGTAAATCACCAGATATTGTTGAGTTTAATCTATCACGGAGATTTTTTGTTAAAGTAGATATTTGTTTTAACCTTTCAAATTTACCTAATAAAGTTTCTTTAAATTGATATTGTTTAGTTAAAATATTATTTATAGTAAATTCTATACTACCTTTTTGATCATTTGATAGCTGTAGAATATTTTCTACATTTTCAAGTTCTTCACCATTAAACATATTATTTAGTATTGTTACAGCTATTTCATCAAAATCAGTAGATTTTGAATCAGAGGAGTATGTTATAGGTAATGATTTCTTTACAACTTCTCCAGATAGCTTTTCTTTTATACTATTAAATGAATTAAGTGAATCTTCCTTTTTAATTTGAATTTTAGTATTATGAAGTAAATCAGGTAATATTATAAATGGAAGTATTTCATTACAGAAATCCTTAATATATTGATTTATTTCGCCTCTTTCAGAATCAAGTTTATTAATCTCATTAATTAATAAAGCTCTTTCTTCCTCAAAAATACCTCCACTATTTCTAAAATTTTCTTCAGTTTGAGATTTTTTTACTAATAAATTATCTAGTTCTTCTTTATGTATAGAAATAGATTCTTCGAGTGAATTAATTTGTTCTTTTAATAATGAAACAGCAGCATTAGCTTCATCAAAATTGTGTTGTGCTTCTTCCAATTCTTTGTTTGATTTAGATTGAGCTCTTTGATAAGTTAGAAGTTGCTTCTTCAAAATATCAAAAGTATCATAATTAAATAACTGCAATACAGATTCTTTTAGACTAGTATTAGCAGATTTACCAGTGAAGAAATCACTTAACTCTTCTCCATCAAAAAAGAAGAAGTCAAATAGAGAAGGTGGTATAACTGATTTTAAAAATTTGTCAAAGTATACGAGTTCATCTTCATTTAATTCTTTATCAAATAAGAATACTTTAAAGCTTTCTGTAAGCTTTTGATTAATATAGTTCCATGAACGAGTTAAAGTGTAATCTTTAATTTGAGTTCCTTCAGTAAAGGAGATATTTAGTGAAATTGATGATTCTATTTCTTTATTTTTATAAGCATTATCATTAATATTATTCTTAATCCTAGTAATATAATTATGATTTTGCCCTAGGTATCCATAGATTATAGGACCATAAATACATAATTTTATTGCTTCAAATAATGTAGACTTACCAGCACCATTTTCACCACCTATTAGAACAATATTTTTTTTACCTCTAGGTGAAAATGAAAATGTAGTTTCATCTTCATATGATCTAAAATTTTTAAGTGTTATACTATTAATTATCATTATCTATCTCCTCAACTATGCTTTTGTGTAAGTGTTTTTGATTAAGAATTTTACTTAGTGATTTATCTAAAATTGTTTTATTGGTGTAATGCTTAAATTTATTTGTTTCTATAAGTAATTTATTTATTAAATCCTCAGAAATATCATGTTTCTCGCATAAATTTGATATTTTACTTATTGATAAGTTATCAAATAAAGGTTTTTTATAATCATCCCACGGTAGTTTTTTACCTATTACTTTACTATAAATATCTACTAAAGATCTACGAGTTAAATCTTCTTCATTATCCCAAAGTTTATCAATAGCTTCTAGCTCTTCCGTAGTAATTAAACTAATATCATATGATTCTTGTATTTTATTTTGCGTTTCTAATAATTTCTCCAAAATAAGCTTTCTTGCTTTAAAGTTAAATGGTCCATATCCAAGGATATTTACATATTCACCATTGTCGTCCTTTAATATTTTAGTGGTATCTATTTTAGTTTCTTCTATCAATGGTAGTAGTTCTAGATAAATCTTATCTTTATCTGTAGAATTAAGAATTTTACCATCTTTAATCGAGCTATGAGAGTTTCTTAAATCTATATATGATTCACAATTCTCATCCGTAAAGACATAGTCTTGATTAATTAAGTAATTTTCATTTAATGGAAGTTTAGATAAATATACTTTTTTGTAATAATGATTTCCATCTCTTCTATATTGCATTCTAAATTCATGTTTATCACGAATATCTAATAACCATTGTCTAAAATCTAATAATGGTTGAAGTTCAGATTCTCCATTTTTAATAAATCCAGTTAGAGATTTATCTTCTTTTACAACTGTACAGATCCAGCAACCAAATCTTGAATTACCACAAGAGGGAGTATCAACTTCTCCTTTTTCATTTTTAGTTATTGTAAATTGGCATTCACCACCATCAGAACCCATATATAAATCAAATAATTGATTATTATCTCCACCCCAAGGATTTTTGCCATTATTACTTAATAGAATTTCCCAAACATCATCTGTTGATAATTCAACAATTGGATTATAAACATAAGTATTTTGTAATGAACCATGAGGAGTAAGAATGTATCCATCAATTTCTCTATTTTTAATTCTTATACCTCTTGCTATACTTTCAGATTTTCTAACACCTAGAAGTACAACAACTTCACCATTTTCTCTTACTTTTTCTTCAATAAATTTATTAGATGGTTTTATTTTCAAACGTTCTGTGCACCATCTAAATCTAATTGAAGTAGGGGTAGGAAGTCCCTTACCAATTATATTAGACCAGAAGGTATTATTATAATCTGGATGTACCATATGAGTATAAAGAGGTAATCCTAGCTTATTGGCACCTTCATTGATTAATTCAGAAGCATCTTTTAAATAAGCTAATATAATAGGATTCTCAATTAATGTATCCGATGATACAACATACACATCCTTATGTAATTCTTCAGGTTTTAAGCTTTGTAACATCATAAAGACTAATTGAACAACTACAGTACTGTCTTTACCACCGCTATAACCAATAATCCAAGGTCTATTATCATTTTTGTAAACTATTTTCATTTCTTCAATTATATTATTTATTTTAGTTTGTATATCAAATTTGATCATATTTATTTACCCTTTGCTTTCTTATAATCATTTTCGGCTTTTTCCTCATCTTTAGTAAGAGGAAGACCTAATTTTTTCTTAATTAGATTAGATGTTAATCTAACATAAGTAGCACTTTTTACAATACGACCATTAGTACCAATGGCTCTATTTTGCCAATCTTTGAGATTAGCTCTGTTCCAATCTATGGTATTTACATTAGACAAAATATCTTTCCAATTATTATGATTATTTTTATATAAATAATTACCAATGATACCTAGAGCTTCTAGAACGACTCCATTACAACTAATGTAATCTTTTCTAAAAAGATTAGGACTTAATGTCTTATCAAAAACAAATTGCCATTCTTTCATTTCAGAACATAGAATATTCCAAAACTCCTTTGCAAATTCAAAAGTTTTTGGATCATCAAAATTAAGTTTAGATAATAACTTTTTGTTAGTCTCATTAATACTACTTAAAGTAAATAGTTTTGGAGAGAACTTAGGTAAAGATGGATTTTCTTTATCTGTATAATATTTTAAATAAATATTCTCTTCGAGTATTGTTTTTGTAATCATTGCAACAGGATCTCTAGAATCATAAAGAATTCCAATTGATTTTGAAACATTAACTGCATGTTTATTTAAATCAGCAAATATTTGTTGGCTACGTTTTAAACCTTCGTCAATAAATAAAACAACTGAGATAGTTTCTTCTCCTAAATCTGGATTAGCCTTTAATGCTTCTTCGATAGCAGCCCTCCTATGTTGACCATCATTAATTAATAATCTACTATCCATAGATACCTTAAGAATTCCAATTTTATCATCAAAACTATTATCTAATGCGGAAAAATTAAATTCACCATCAATAGAAGCTGTTAATGATGAAAATACATAATCCTTTGGATTGTCAACAATATATGTTGCCATCTCAGGTATACGATTTTTATTTAAAAGTCTTTGTGCTCTATGTTCTGGAGGTAATTCATCATCAGTAAAAATGAACAACTTAGAGAGTATAGAGAGTGGACACATAATAACAAAAAAATCTCTACTTGCTTGCTTTCCCTTAATAGCAGGAAATGTGTAAAAGAAATTATTTTTCATTTTAAAACCTCCTACGTACGTATTTGCTATTTAATAATTATAACATATACGTACGTAAAAAGATATATAAAAATAGAATCTATGTTCTGTTTTAATAAATTTCAAATGCATAAAATATTATATTATACATATGAATCTTATATTTGATATAATATTAGTAATATTACTTTGGAAAAGCGGGGGATAAGGTGATAGTTTTACCAGAAAGTGAAGAAATTAATGTTAGGATGTTGCTGAAATTATTTGATGATATGACTAATAGTTACAAAATATTTTGGTTTAAAGGATTATTTGATGAAGTAATTAGAGGAAAAGATGAAATATATTTTATCGATATAATTTCGGGAATGATTGCTAATTCTTGGTATCCAAAACTGAAATACCATTTGAATTTTGGAACGCAAGATAAGCTGGACATTTGTATAAATAATATTAATAAAAATAGTATTAAAAATATAGATATTAATAAATTTGATTTGTATAGAATAATATCTGAAGGAAAGGAAAATAGAGAAATATATAATGAGATTAGATTTCTTTATAAATATGTTCCGTATAGGGCTATATCACCTTTTTTCGAAGAAGAATTAAAAGGTAAAAAAGATGGTATTAAAAATAAAATAATAGAAGAGTTAGCGTTAAAAAGTGATAATGTATTATATAAACTTGATTCAAAGAATGAAAAATTATATATAAATTTAAAATGGAAAAAATATATAGTGGAAAATCAAGGGATAATTTCCGGATGGATAAAATATAAAGTTATAGAATATCTTCAAAGAAAAAATCCAAATACCCCAGCTATTATAAATAAATTGGAACCTCCAAATGAAAGAGATTTATCACAAGCAACTAAATTGTGGAGACAAATAATAGAAGACTCAAATGAATTAGATATATATACAGGAAAGATATTTAATGAAAGTAATTATGAAATTTATGGGGATGTTAGCATAGATCATTTTATCCCTTGGAGTTTTATTGGACATGATATGATTTGGAATTTGGTTCCTACCTTTAAAAATGTAAATAGTAGTAAAAGTGATAATTTACCTAATTTAGATATATATTTTGATTGCTTCTTAGATAAACAAATTAAGCTTATTGAATATATAAGAAAGACAAAAGAAAATATAAAAGTTTTTGAAGATTATTTTGCTATTGATAGTAAACTAGATATAAGAAGTATTATAGATATAAAAAATGAATTAAATATACTTAAAATTAAAGATGATATAAAGAAAACAATAACCCCGTTATATCAGATAGCATACAATCAAGGATTTAATATATGGGAATATAAAGAGAAAAGTTATATTTCTGAAAAAGATTTAAATTATAAAGAAGTACAAATATTAATTGAAAATTAGAACTAATTTCATAACATTAAGGAGAAATATGGGGAAGGTAAACAACGCACTAAGAATGCTTGCTATTCTTAGAAGTAGAAAAAAAGTATCAAGAAATGAATTGGCTGAAGAACTAGAAGTATCAGCAAGGGAGATTACTAGATATAAAGAGGCATTAGAATATGCTGGTGTTAATATTATTAATACCTTAGGACGATATGGTGGCTATGAACTTAAAGGAAATGATTATTTATTATCATTAGATTTGTCTAAAGCAGAGATTAAATCATTAAAAGCAATAGAGGAAACACTAAAATATCAAGGGAGCCATTTATTTTATGATATGCGAAATATAAATGATAAGATTATAGCTAGTAGAAAGACTATTGATGAAAGTTATTTATCTACGCAATTTGCTAAAGGAATATCTATAAAAGTTTCCTACGAAGAAGAGCGTAATAAATGGCTTACAATAAATGATGCAATAATCAATAATAGGAAGATTTCCATTTCTTATATAAATGCTATTGGAGAAAAATCTGAAAGAATAGTTGATCCATATGAGTTATTTACTTATTATGGTGCAAATTTTTTCATAGGTTTTTGTAATTTCAGAAATGAATTTAGGCAATTTAAGCTTGTCAGAATAAAAGAAATTAAGCTTTTAAGTGAAACTTTTAATAGAGAGAAATTTGATATAGATGATTACATAAATGAGGGAATTGGTTTAATTGGGGAAAAGCTTATAGATATTACTCTTAAAATAGATTATCCATATGCTCAAGGGTTTCAAGAATTTAGATGGCTAGTTAATGAGAAAATTGAGGACTATAAAAATGAAGGTTACATAATTTATAAAGGGAGCTGTAGAGGAATTGTTGAAGCATCTAATTGGATTTTAGGAATGGGAAGCAATTGTACTGTTATTTCACCTAATGAATTAGTTGAACAAGTGAAAAATGAAATAAGAAAAACATTAGAAAGATATTAGATCTAGTTTTTACTAGATCTTTTTTAATAGTGCAATATATGTCACTATTAGTATTTATAATTAATAGTGTAATATTAATTTTTGAGGTGATTTTATGATAGAAATTAAACATAATTTTGAAAAGGAAAAATTTAAATGGCTTTGGAGTAAGTATGTAATTGCAGGAAATGATAAATATCATTGTACTAATTCTTTAAAGGGTAAATATAGTAAAAAATTTAGTAAAAATAATGAAAATTTTAATAATGAAAAAGTAATTAAATTTGATGAAGTTGATGATTTTAAAGCAATTTACATTTGTGGAGTAATAAGTAAAGGATATTCAGCTAAAAAAAATTATCCTCATAATGTACACGTAGCTATTATTCCTAAAGAAGGAACGAATGATAAATATAATTTTGAAGGGTGGGAAATAGAAGTTACTAATGGATATATTGATAAGATACCTGAAATAGAAGAGTTACCAAGTAGGTATAGAGTTTTGGGAGATGAATTTATAAAATGTAGAATTTTTAGATGGGCCATAGGATATTTTTATATTTAACATAATAATAAACTGTAATTCAATATATATGAAAGAACAAATACGAGTGGTATTTGTTCTTTTTAATTGTATTTAGATTACATAATAAATGCTATAAAAAGATTACACTCAACATATGTAACTTAAAATAACTAATATAATATAATATATTAACAATTAATAAAAATATATCTATGTTTATCATAGACTATGTTTAAAATGGAGGACTTTTTATGAATTCATTATCATGTGTTCAGCTTAAAGATGAGTTTAATCCCAGCTGTACTGATAATAATATTAATTTAGAATATGGATATATAGGTTCAGCACTAATACCTAATGGTACTGAAATGGGAACCTCTTATATTATTTCTTCTATTGATGTAAATAACATAAATAGAAGATTATTAGAATTTGCTTGTAATATAATCAATACTAATTTTCTTGGAACTATAAGCTTTCAAATATTTAAGGTTTTTAATAATAACTCTAAATCTATTTCAATTGGACCACCTTGGATATTATCATTTCCAGTTGCAAATACTGGAGCAGATATTTTATCATTCTTTGTTTGTGATGATGATATATGCTTAAATAATGGCTGTATCTATAATGTACAGGCAACTATTATTGATAGTTCATTTCGTAGCCTTTATTTAACAGATATTGTTGGTGGAAGTGATAATGTAACTCTAGTGGGACCTGCTACCTTTATAGCTGATGGTGCTTTATTTACTATTAATCCAGGTACTAATCTTACATTGAACAACCTTCACGGTAATATAAATATACAAGGTTTATTTGGTAGTGTTTCTCAAGTTGGAAATACTATAACTGTTAATAATATTGAAGCAGGAAGCTTTATATTTACTGAAGCACCTGGATTTAATCAAATTACTATTCTAAATGGAACCATAAGTTTAACAGTTATGCCTTTTAATGGAGAGATAATAGAAAAATCTTTTACTAGTGGAACTAGTGTTATTACAAATGGAACTTTTGGAGCTATATCTTTCTAAATATTTAGCTAGGAAAAATAATGAAAGCTATTAAAAAAGTAAAATGTAGTGTTAGGATATTAATAAAATTTAATAAGTAATATGTATTTTATTGACGAATAATCTGTAACTAAGCCATTACAATTATCATAATTTATACTAGAGTAATTTATAGAGTGGAGAAATACATGATTAACTTAACATTAACACCACTACACTACATTTATCTTGTTTTGATAATAATTATTATAGTGGCTATGGTAAAGAAAAAAGATATATCTCTTATTTGTATAGCTGGTATATTTATTTTAGGTCTAATTGGAACAGGGTCGATTTCTAAGGCAGCCATGGGAATTTTCAATAGCTTTGTTTATGCAACAAAGGAGCTAATGCCAACTATATTTATTATTTCAGTAATAACTGCTATGAGTAGTATTTTAATGGATTCTGGTATAAATGATGAACTAGTTTCGCCTTTTAAGGGAGTAATTAAAAACTATTGGATAGCTTACTGGGTTATTGGTATAGTTATGATGATATTGTCTTGGTTTTTCTGGCCATCACCAGCTGTAGCACTTGTAGGTGCTTTATTTTTACCTTTAGCTAAGAAAGCAGGCCTTCCAGCTATAGGGGTAGCTATGGCTATGAATTTATTTGGACATGGAATTGCTTTATCAAGTGATTATATTATTCAAGCAGCACCAAAGCTTACAGCTGATGCAGCAGGAATAAGTGTTTCAAGTGTAATTTCAGCTAGTATTCCTTTAACTATAACCATGGGACTTGTAACTACTATTGCTGGATTTTATTTTCTTAGAAAGGATATAAAATCAAATGAAGTTTCATTTGAGTATAACATTAACGGAGAAGAAGAAAATAAAGAAAATAAAATGCTAATTTCTTCGAAAAAATTAAGAAGAGCATTGGCATTATTGATTTTAGTACTTTTTGCTTTAGACATAGTTATAATGTTTATAGCAAATCTACAAGGTGGGGATGCAACAGCTCTTATTGGAGGTACTGCAGTATTTATATTATGCTTAATATCTATAATTTCATATAAAAAGCAGGCTCTTGAAAAAGTAACAGATGATCTTGTTAAGGGATTACAATTCGGTTTTAAAATATTTGGTATTGTTATACCTGTTGCTGCTTTCTTCTATTTAGGTGATTCAGCCTTCAATGAAATTTTTGCTAATATACTTCCTGAAGCTTCTCATGGAATAGTAAATGATTTAGGTTTAGCTCTTGCCAATATAGTACCTTTAAATTCAGCAATATCATCAAGTACACTTACTATAGTAGGTGCTATTACAGGCTTAGATGGTTCTGGTTTTTCTGGTATATCCTTAGTTGGATCTGTTGCAAAGATATTTTCCACTTCCCTAGGTGGAGGAATAGCAACACTTACAGCTTTAGGACAATTAGCAGGAATATGGGTAGGTGGAGGAACTTTAGTACCTTGGGCTGTAATCCCAGTTGCCGCAATATGTGGAGTGGATCCTTTTGAACTTACTAAGAAAAATTTTAAACCTGTTATAATTGGGTTAGTTGTAACTACTTTAGTTGCAATATTTTTAATTTAACTCTTCTTCTAGAACAATATTAATAGATATAAAAAATCAAAGTAGATAATATAATTAATCTATTTTGATTTTTTATTTTTTGAAGTTTATTTATAAAAATTAAAAATGTAAATTATTATTAGCCATATACCTTATGGAGTAGATATATAACTACTTTATAAGGTATTTTTATTATTTACATAATAGTTATAAAAATGTATAATTTTAGTTATAAATACTATTGAAAATACTATATAATAAATATGCAATGTAATTTATTGGTATTAAATTTATGGCTAAAATATTTTTAATTTAAGATGAAATATTTTAGCCTCTATAATATCAATCAACTTTGGGAGGGCAAATGGTAGAATTTTTAGTTATAACAGATATGAACACCTATGATGAAGATATTGGATACTGCGGATTAAGTGAAATTGAAGCTTATAAAATCTATAAACGCTTAAAGCTAAGACATAGAAGGGTGAACATAGTTAAAGCTAAAGTAGAGAAAATATTAATAAGAAATATTGAATTTATAAATAATTATAAAATTATTGAAATAATAAAATGAATTCATCTAAAAGTAATATAAATAAATATAGCTTAAATTAATTATATTAACATAATATTGGAAAAATCATAAAAAAGGTATAGAATATAAGTGAGATATAGTTTATTCAGAGGAGGGTACATATTATATGTTAAGTAAAAAATTATTAGAAGGTTTAAATGATCAAATTAATTTTGAATTCTATTCTTCATATACATATCTTGCTATGGCTGGATATTGTGAGTCTATAGATTTAACTGGATTTGCGAATTTCTTCAGAGTTCAAGCAAAAGAAGAACTAGATCATGCAATGAAATTATATGATTATGTATATCAAAAAAATGGCACTGTTAAATTAGAGCAAGTAGATAAACCTAAAGGAGACTTTGATGGAGTAATTGATGTTTTTGTTAAGGGTTATGAGCATGAACAATTAGTTACTAGAAAAATATATGAATTAGCTGATATTGCATATGAAGAAAGAGAACATTCTACTATAAGCTTATTAAAATGGTTTATAGATGAACAAGTTGAAGAAGAAAATAACTTTAATTCATTAGTAAAGAGAGTAAGAAGGGTTGAAGATAATCCAGCAGGTCTTTACTTAATGGATGATGAATTAGCAACAAGGGTTTATACACCAATCACAAATACAAATAATTAACTATATAAAGAAGTCCTATATGGGCTTCTTTTTTGCATTTTAATACATTATTTTATTAATTTTAGAAATACTAACAAAGATATTAAAAGAAAAACTGTTTAAGACTATAATAATAAGATTGGAAGGCTTATGAGTAAAACAACAAGAAGAGGATATGTGCCAACAGATGAAAAAGAATTTAAGGGTGATAACTTAAATAAATTATATAACGCATCCGAAGATTTACTATATCTTTTAAATAGAGAATATAAAATTAAAGGAGCATCAACCTTTGTAGGGAATCATTATCTTTTATCTGAAAGACAAAGGCTTGCATTGGTAAGAGGAATTTCTAAAAATGATGATATTAAAATAAGAAAAGATAAGGAAGTAAATGACTTTTCAGGTGCTAAAGTAATTCACATAGATGGATTTAACACAATAATAACCTTAGAAGTTGCTTTGTCTAACTCATTAATTATTAAATCTATGGATGAAACCATAAGAGATTTAGCTGGGCTTAGAGGTACTTATTCAGTTATAGATAAAACAGAAATTGCAATTAAGTTAATAGGTGATTTTCTATTAGAACATAAAATAGAAAAAGCAATATTTTATTTAGATAAGCCAGTTTCAAACTCTGGTAGATTAAAAATAAAGATTTTAGAAATATTTGAAGCTTTAGAACTTGAAATAGAAGTAGTGAATATAGATAATGTAGATAGTGTTTTAAAATCAAAAGAAAATGTAGTAACTAGTGATGCTATAATTCTTGATAATTGTATTAGTTGGATTAACTTAAATAAATATATTATCGAAGAGAAAATACCGAATTCTAATTGTATAGATTTTAGTAAATTAAATATAAAAAAGACATATCAGACTGATTAAATTTCAATCTGATATGTCTTTTTACTTTACTTCTATTAATGGAAGAATATCTAGCTTTTCCTTTAAAATCTTATATATAAATTCACGACCTTTTTCTGTCCAATAGGTTACAACTACAGCTTTTCCACTAGCAGTATTAATAGTCTTAGAATGAGTATATCCATCCTTAGCATAATCTTGATATAGAACCCACTTATTACCTAATCTATATTGAACTTTTAGGGCATTAAGTAGCTTATTCATCTTTAATCCAGACATTCCATAATCCTTTGATATAAGTGTTATTGGAATAAGTAAATTATCATTTTTAAAATTCAATAAGTTTTCCATTTTTAATCCTCCATATTACTTTTATTTAGATATTTTATCAATTATCTTCTCTATCTTTTATATACGAAAGTAATCTATTAATTTTAAAATTTTCATAAAAATAATAAAAAATAAATATATATAAAGGGATAAATAAGTTTAAGGAGTTTGAAATGGCTAAAAAAATATTTGTTGGAAACTATAAAGGTGGGGTTGGAAAGACAACAAGTATATATCAAATTGGTATCCATCTCGTTAATAAAGGTAAAAAGGTATTACTTATTGACTTAGATCCACAATGTTCATTAAGTGAGATTTGCATTGGAAAACTAAATACTTTAGATGAACTTAAATTTAATGAGTCTTTAAATTATATATATGATATATGGTTAAAAGCAAAACAATATCCACATATAGAGTTCAATTTTAAAAATGATATCCTAATAAAAAGAATTCCGCTAGAATTAAATATGTACCTAGATTATATTCCATCTAATATATTTTATAGTGGAGGGGGATTAGATGAGATAGCAATGAGAATGAAAGATAATTTGGATGACTTAACTGTATTACAACAATTTCTACAAAAACAAGGATTAGATAATGTTTATGACTATATTTTATTTGATTGTCCTCCAAGTAATAATGTTATAACTCAAGGAGCATTTTTACTTTCAGACTACTTTATAATTCCAACAATTGTACAAGGTATAAGTATAAGAGGAGTAGCCCATTATATTAAGACAGTAGAAAAAATATATAATAAATATTGTGAAGAGCATGAAAATGCTGATATTGCTAAATTGTTATTTGGAGAAAGATCAAAGTTTTTAGGAATATTTCAAACATTAAAAAAGGGATCTGTTAATAATAATAGTGTATTAAATGAATTAAATGCTATGTTAGATAACTCATCTGTAGATACTGTATTAAAGTTAAAGGGCAAAGGTCCTTATTTATTTAATTCAATTATAAAAAATTATGAGGATATTGCTAGAAATACAGCAGAAGGAATTATTGTTGATGAATATGAAAACTTAACTAATGAAATAATTGATTTAATAGAATAATTGAGAGGTAATTATGGAAAACATATATGTTAAAGATATTATTAATATAATGACTAAATATTGTGGAATATTAAAAGTTATCAAATGTAAAAATCTTAATTCTCAATTAAAAGATATTGATAAGATTATTAATTATATTAGTTTATATAGTGATATTTCTTTAGAGGATATGAGGTTGAAATTAGATATTAAAGAATATAAGGATAGTAAGAATACTAATAAACAATCTTTTTTAGATGTTATAAAATTATTAGAAAGCAAAGATTTTAATAAAATTAATGGTATAAAATTAAAATACAATAATCTTAATACAAAGACAGATGTAGTGAAATTTATTCTAAGAAAAAGCAAAGAAGAATTATTAAAATCATCAACTTTATTAGATTTAAATTTGCTTTACTATTTATTAAATGGAAATACAAAATTTATGAAAATTAAAAAGGAAGAAGTGTATAATAGCATTATAAGTTATATAAAAGCTATGAAACAAGGAGAAGCATTTAAGAATCTATAAATAGTATAAGTATTACTAATTATTGAGAACATAAAATATAGATAAACTAAATTATAAAGGTGATAAAATGAAAAAATGTATGTATTGTAAAAAAGAATTAAATAATAAATATTTTGAAAATAAGATAGGATTTTTTTGTAGTGAAGAACATTATTTAAAGTATTTAGATAGCTTAAGTAATGAGGAGTATATAGCCCTTCAAAATAGATTTTGTGTTTGCAGTGATGATTAATTTCTATAATATTCTATACAAATTAGTAAAAAATATTGTATTTTCTTTTTAAAAGTGGTATATTTCATAAGAAATACTTTTAATTTAGTTCAGAGAAACTAAGAAGGGGGATAATATTATGAAAAATACATCAGAAAAAGAAATAGCAATGGTGGACGTCAACGAGAAGGTTCCACTAAGGAAAGCTATTCCGTTAAGCATTCAACATTTATTTGCAATGTTTGGAGCTTCAATTCTAGTTCCTATCTTATTTAACATTGATCCAACAACAGTACTATTCTTTAATGGAGTAGGGACATTACTTTATGCCTTTATTACAAAAAGAGGTATACCAGCGTATTTAGGATCAAGCTTTGCTTATCTAGCACCAACATTCCTCTTATTTAGTGAAGGTTATAGTTTCCAAAGTGTACAAAGTGGTTTTGTAATTTCAGGTCTTGTTTTTTCAATAGTAGCAATTATTGTAAGTTATACAGGTACTTCCTGGATTAACAAATTATTTCCACCAGCAGCAATGGGTGCAATAGTAACTATAATAGGTTTAGAGCTTGCATCAAATGCAGCTGATATGGCAGGTTTCCCAGTTGGAGGCTCAAATTCACCAGAATTAAATACTACATGGGTAATAGTATCAATGGTTACTCTTGCAACAGTTATACTATGTAATGTACTACTTAAAGGATTCTTAAAGGTAATTCCTATCTTAATAGGGGTTGTTGTTGGTTACATAACAGCTTATTTTGTAGGTCTTGTAGACTTTACTGCTGTAAGTAATGCATCATTCTTTGCAGTTCCACAAATACACTTAGCAAAATTTGAAATGACTCCAATATTAACTATACTTCCAGCTACATTCGTTGTATTAGCTGAACATATTGGACATTTAAAGGTTACTAGTAGTATAGTGGGTAGAGATTTAACTAAGGATCCAGGACTTCATAGATCTCTTTTAGGTGATGGATTATCAACTATGGTTTCAGGTTTCTTTGGTTCAGTACCAACTACAACTTATGGTGAAAATATAGGTGTTATGGCATTAACTAAAGTATATAGTGTATATGTAATATGTGGTGCAGGTTTAATTTCAATAGTACTAGGATTTTCAGGTAAGCTTTCAGCATTAATAAGCACAATACCAACTCCAGTAGTAGGAGGAGTTAGCTTATTACTATTTGGTACTATAGCAACATCAGGTCTTAGAACCTTTATAGAAGAAAAAGTTGATTATTCTAAATCAAGAAACTTAATTCTTACATCAATAATATTTATGGTTGGCTTAAGTGGAATTAAGTTAAGCATAGGTGTTGTAGAATTAAAGGGAATGGGTCTTGCTGCAGTAGTAGGAATAGCATTAAACTTAGCATTTATAATATTTGATAAGCTTGGAATTATGAATGAAGAAGCTTAATGTATATGTAATTAAATAATATATCTAATGTTTCCCATGGAATAGATTTACTAAGTATAAATCTATTCCATATTTTTATATTTTAAATAGTATTATCTTTACTTTAATGTGTTTATAAAGGATTATAATATTTAATATAGGTATTAATATGTTGAAAATGAATATTAACAGTATTAGAATAAAGCTAATGAATTATTTTTAGGAGGAAATTTTGGATAGAAAATTAATTGAGAAAATTATAGGAAAGAAATATTATGTCGATTTAAATGATGAAATATATATTCTAAGAAATATGACATCAATAATGAGAGAAAAAATAGTCTTTAAAGAAAATTTTACTGAAGATTTTCTTAATGAAATAAAAAAGAAAGTGTTAAAATCTAAAGCCGTAGTAGATAATATAATTGAAGGTCTAGAAAATGATAAATTTGCTCAAGGATATACTAATAGTAAGATTTACTTACTAAAGTATTTAAAGGATTATCAATATAATTTAAATGGAATCTTCAAAACAATAAATCCATTAAGTTATGATGAATTAATTATATATACAAATAGTTTAATAGATCTTATTTTGTTATTTTAGGGGCTGTGGCACAGCCCCTAATTAAAAATTTAGAATTTTAAAACTAATAATGCGGCAGCACCTATCCCTTTGGTTTAAATATCATTGCAGTAAAGAATCCGAAGACTATTGCAGAAGATACTCCAGCACTTACTGTTTTTAATAATCCATTAAAAATTCCAATAAAGCCAAACTCTTTAGCTTCGTTTATTGCAGCTGTTACAAGGGTATTCCCAAAACTACTAATTGGAACAAAGGCACCTGCACCTGCAAACTTTACTAATGGATCATATAAACCAAGCCCTCCTAAAATTGCACCTATAACAACTAATGTGCAAGTTGTATGGGCTGGTGTAATTTTCAAAATATCCATTAGCAATTGACCAATTACACAAATTATACCACCTATAATAAAAGCAAAAATAAATTTTTCCATATATATCACACCTTTTTACATTTCTATAGATACTGCATGGGCAATACATGGTATGCTTTCTTTTTGTTGAAAAGAAATAGGGGAGAAGAGAGCACCAGTGGCAACTACTAATATTCTTTTTAACTCTCCCTTACGCATACGATTTAATAAATGGCCATAAGTTACACTTGCTGAGCATCCACATCCACTTCCACCAGCAAAACTTGGTTGTTCTTTTTTATAAATTAAAAGTCCACAATCTGTAAATATATCTTTTGGCATATTTATATTATGTTTTTGAAATAATGCATTTGCAGTTTCATGACCAACCTTTCCTAAATCACCAGTTGCAATTAAATCATAATATGTAGCGTCTATATTTAAATCTCTAAAATGAGCTTCAATAGTATCTACAGCAGCAGGTGCCATTGCTGGTCCAACATTATATGGGTCTGAAATCCCCATATCCATAACTCTTCCAATAGTAGCTGATGTTACCTTGGGACCATTTCCTTTTTCAGAAAGTACTGCAGCGCCGGCTCCTGTTACTGTCCATTGAGCCGTAGGAGGCCTTTGGACTCCATAATCTGTGGGATATCTAAATTGTTTTTCTGCAGCTGCATTATGGCTGCTTGCAGATGTAAGAACGTATTTTGCAGATTTACTATCTATTAATTGAGCAGATAATGCTAAGCCTTCCATAGCACTTGAGCAGGCACCAAAGATACCTAAATAAGGGATTCCCAGTGTTCTAGCAGCAAAACTACTAGATATTATTTGATTCATTAAATCTCCGCTAAAATAGAAATTAATATCTTCTTTTTTTAGTTTTGCTTTTTGAATTGCTCTATGACAAGCGTGTTCTAATATTGCTTTTTCAGCCTTTTCATAACTGTCTTGACCTACCCATAAATCTTCAGTAATTATATCAAAATCCTTTGCTAAAGCTCCATTTCCCTCAAAGGGCCCACCAACAGCAGCAGAAGCTATAATTGTTGGTTTTGATTCAAATATCCAAGATTGATGTCCTTTAAGCATTTACATCCCTCCTAGCCATATGATTATCATCTTAATTGTCGCTACTATAAAGGCAGAAATAACTCCATATACTACAATAGCTCCTGCAAGTCTAAACATATTACCAGCAACTCCAAGAACTAGGCCTTCACTTTTATGTTCCATTGAAGCAGAAGCAATAGAATTTGCAAAGCCTGTAATAGGTACGGCAGTTCCACATCCTGCCCATTGGCTTATATGGTCAAAAACACCAAAGCCAGTTAATAGAGCAGCACAAAATATTAATACTACTATAGTAGGAGAGACTGAAGTTTTTTCATCAAATCCAAAATAGTTTATAAATATCCATTGTAGAATTTGACCTATTGTACAAATAGCCCCTCCAGCTAAAAAAGCTCTTATACAATTTTTTAATATAGGTCTTTTTGGTTCTATTCCTTTAACTAACGCATCAAATTCTTGCTGTGTAGTAGTCATTTTTTTCTTCTTCATATTTGACATAGCTTATCACCTTCTAACGTAATAAATGTGGTTCTAATTTTTCTAAGATTTCTTCAAGCTTTTTTGCATTTTTAGAGTACATATTTTTTGCCTCTATGTTATCTGTATCTAATGAATAAGACATAAGATCTGATACTGATTTTTGAATACTTGCATAAAGCACTTCTTTAATTTGTGCCTTAGGTACTTGTATCATATCATCATAAAGATCAACATATAGGTCTCCAGAGGAATCTACTTGACCAAGAAACACATTTTCAAGAGATACTCCTTGAATTTCTAATTGTGTACTTAGCCATCCTTGATTTAAACCAGCATTAGTAAGACCTTCATTTAGAATATTTCCATCTAGAATTACTGCTTGTGGTTCAGATTTTGCACCTAATTTTTTCCCTAAATCAAAGGAAGTAACAGGTTTCTTATCAGCTTTTAAGCTTATATTAATATCTCCATTTGACTCCATTAAAGCAAATTCTACATCTGCCAAATTAAAGGCATTTTTTGAACGCATTTGCTGCAAGAATTCTTGACCTGTAATTCTTTCTTTAGATAAATTATCTTCCATTATTTTTCCATTCTTAATTAGCACTCTTTCTTTTCCATGCAATATGTTATAAATTGTTTTACTTTTCATTTCTGCATAATCTAAAGCTAAAGGCATAAAAGCCCATATAGCTAATGCAACTAATCCAAAATAGAAATTACTTATTATATTTAATGACATTAAAGCAATTATCACAGCAACAACAGAATTTGAAATTAAATCAAAAGTAGTAGACCTAGCTATTGTTTTTCTCTTTCTATATTTAGTTATTACTATTGCTACAAAAAATAAAAATATTGATTTAAATAATATTATTAACCAAGTACTCATTTCTTCACCTCACTTAGTTACCCTTGTATTGTGGTTCTTCAAATTCCATAACTCCTATTCTTTTGTCTAATTCCATGTTGATTTTATTTATTTGCTCTAATGCATCACTGTATATAGATTTAGCTTCTTTATTTTGTTCCTGAACGTAATACATTCTTAAAGTAGCTTCCGCACCTTTTAAAGTAGCTAAGGTTTGTTTTACTTTTGAAATAGCACTCATATTAAAGTCTCCTTTATTATTGAAATCTTTATAGCATTACTTTAACCTTTATATAGTGTTTTAATTCATTACTTTACAAAAATTATTATTTAGGCATATAAAGGGAAAAATTTCATCTTGTGAATATAGAATATTTAAATTAGTTATAACTAACAATATATTAGAAAAATAAAATTATATAGGAGGAATTATTATGCCAACAGGAACTAAACTTGAAACAGCCTTAGCTAGTGCAAAGGGATTAGCAGCTGATATGAAGACATTTTCTTTAGACACTGACAATCAAGAAGCAAAACAAATGTTTAATCAACTTGCAACTACTATGGATAGCGTAGAACAATCACTTCAATCTAGATTAGATTTTGTAAAAGAACAAGAGCCTCAATATGATAAATAGAATTATTATATTGAAATGAGAAAAGGACATTATATAGTTTAGATCTATATAATGTCCTTATGTTTTTTTGTAATATATTTAATTATTTGGTATTACCCATTTATTAAGAGTTTACATTTTCTATCACTTCATTAGTATCTTTATTTTATGTCATTAAACTTAATGATTGTTTGATTCCCAGTACTCATCTCTTTTATATTTATAGTAGTATTTTTTTCTTCCTCTTCTCCTAAAAGAATAACATATGGGATATTAAGCTTATTTGCATAACTTATTTTTTTCTTAAGCTTATCTTCTTCAAAATAAATTTCAACTGTTTTACCTAAAGAGGAGAGTCTGTTATAAACTTCATAAGAATATTTATAAGTATCACCAATTGGAATTATTAAATATTCAACCTTTGATGGCAATTTATATTTATCTATAAAACCTATCTCTTTTAAGACAAAGAATAACCTAGTTAATCCTATGGAAATACCAACTCCAGGTAAAATATTAGTTGTATAATTTTCTGCTAAGTTATCATATCTTCCTCCTGAACAAATAGATCCATATCCTTCATTATTGACTAATAAAGTTTCAAATACAGTTCCTGTGTAATAATCTAATCCTCTTATTATTTTTAAATTGATTTCATATTCAGTAGGCTGTACCCCTAAGAAATCTAATGAAGTTGTAACTTCTTTTAATTCTTTAATTCCTAAAAGAAATTTATCATTATTTATTTTAAAGGAATCTAAAGCATCTATTACATCTTCAGTAGAACCATATATATTTATTATTTCACTTATCTTTAGTGCTTTTTCTTTTTCTACTATCTTTTTTAATTCTAATTCAAATAGTTCCTTACCAATTTTATCGAATTTATCTATTAGAATCATAACTTCATTTATATTATCAATTTTTAAATCTTCCAATAGACCTGACAGGATCTTTCTATTGCTAATTTGAAATTTATATTTACTTAAACCTATAGATTTAAAGGCTTTTGAAGCTAAACTTATTACAAAGGCATCATTTTTAATACTTAGTTTATCCTTACCAATTATGTCTATATCACATTGATAGAATTCTCTATATCTGCCTTTTTGATTTCTTTCACCTCTATATACTTTTCCAATTTGGTATCTCTTAAATGGAAATGTTAATTCATTAAAATATTGAGCAGTATATCTAGCAAAGGGAACTGTTAAATCAAATCTTAAGGATAAACTTTTACTTCCTTTATTAAAGGAGTATACCTGTTTTTCAGTTTCTCCTGCGCTCTTAGCTAATAATACTTCTGATTTTTCAATTATTGGTGTATCAATTGGTAAGCATCCGTTATCCTCGTAAACCTTTGTTATTTTTTCAACTATGTCATTAAAAATTCTTTGTTCTATAGGTAATAATTCCATGAAGCCTGGTAATATACTTGGTTTTATTATAGTATTTTTCATTTTAATCTCTCCTTATATAAATAATTATAATTGTACAGAAAAGCCCTGTAGGCAAGTTCTACAGGGCTTAACAATATGATTGTACTAATCATAGCCTAGAGAAGCAAGCCTACTGAAAATAGACTTGCATCTTATATAAGATGAAGTCTCTCTAGCAATGATGATGTATGTAATTTAAATACATTAGTACTTTCATAATTTTTCCTCCTAATTTTATTATTAATATAATAAACTAAGGACAAAAATAATTCAATAATAAGAGCGTAATTTGTATAAAAATAATATTAATTATTTTTATATATATCTAAAATATGGTATATTTATAGTAAGGTAAACTTATAATAGGAGGAAAAGAAATGGAATTAAAAGAAAAAATAGATGAATTAAAAGATTATTTAAGCCAATATGAAAGATTAGAACAGGCTATTGGCATAATTTATTGGGATATGAGAACTAACATTCCAAGTAAAGCTGGTGAATCAAGAGGTAAGGTTTTAGAGTATCTATCTAGCGAAGCTTTTAAAATGATAACAAGTCCAAAAGTAGGAGAGTTTATTAATGACTTAACTCCTTATAAGGATGAAATGAATAAAGTAGAACAAAGAATTCTTCAAGAACTAGAAAAGAATTATAATGAAACTAAGAAAATTCCACAAGATAGATATGTAGAATATGTAGGCCTTTGTAGTAACTCAGAAATTGCTTGGGAAAAGGCGAAAGATGCTAGTGACTTTGAAATATTTAAACCTTACTTAGAAAAAGTAGTGGAATTTCAAAAGGAATTTATTAATTACTGGGGATATAAAAATAATAAATATGATACTTTATTAGATAAATATGAACTAGGTCTTACTACAGAAAAGCTAGATAAAATTTTTTCTGAATTAAAAGATGGTATAATTGAAGTATTAAATAAGGTTAAAGGAAGTAATAAGAAATTGAATCGTGATTTCTTATATGGACATTTTGATGAAGGTAAGCAAAAAGAACTATCCTTATTTATATTAGAGAAAATAGGTTTTGATATGGAAGCAGGTAGATTAGATGTAAGCGTTCATCCATTTACAACTAACTTTGGTAATAAGGATGTTAGATTAACTACTAATTATCACGAAGATGAATTTACATCAGCTTTATTTAGCACAATACATGAAGGTGGTCATGGAATTTACGAGCAAAATATTAGTGATGATTTAGAATCAACAGGATTACAACAAGGAGCATCTATGGCAATTCATGAATCACAATCAAGATTCTATGAAAATATATTAGGAAGAAGTAAGGAATTCTGTTCATATCTTTTACCTGTGGCTAAAGAATATTTTTCTGACTTTAAAGATGTTACTTTAGATGAATTTTATGAAGCTATGAATTATGTTGAAACATCATTAATAAGAACAGAAGCAGATGAGTTAACTTATGGACTTCATATTATAATTAGATATGAAATTGAAAAAGAATTAATTAATGGAAGAATAACTGTAAACGAACTTAAAGATACATGGAATAAAAAGTATAAAGAATATCTAGGAGTAGAGCCTAAAAATGATGCGGAAGGAATTCTTCAAGACATGCATTGGTCAGATGGATCCTTTGGTTATTTCCCAAGCTATGCTTTAGGAAATCTATATGGTGCACAAATGTTTAATACACTTTTAAAGGAAAAACCAAATGTAATGGAAGAAGTTAAGAATGGAAATCTTACTGAAATTACTAAATGGCTAAATGAAAAAGTTCATGTTCATGGTGCTATTTATACTCCAGAAGAACTTATAAAGAGAATTACTGGTGAAGAACTTAACCCTAAATACTTTATAGATTATTTAAAGAATAAATACTATAAAATTTATGATGTAGAGTAGAATTAAAGATACTGTAATACAGAACATCCTTTGTATTACAGTATCTTTTTTATACTCAATAGAAAAACTAAAGATAAAAATGTTATAATATTTATAAAAATTATATTTATGGAGTACTTAAATGGGAAGGTTTAAAGAAATATATATTAAATATTTAAATTTAGATAAAGAAATTAAAGAATGTATTAAAGAATATTCTAAAGAATATATTTATGATAAAGAGAACAGAAGGTTATTATTATCTCAATATATTTTAATGTCCAATAACTATATATATGAAATTAAAGCTATTGAAGGAACAGCTCATCTTTGGACATGGAGTGATTTTAAGGATGAAGCTAAAGGTAAGATTTTAAGTTATAAAACTGAAGGAAATATAATCATAAGTCAGCTAATGGAATTTGAAGAAGATGTACCTTTAGATTTATTAAATAAATATGGATTAGAAATAGTATTAAGACTTAATTAGTAAATTAGATTTTTATTTACTGGGAAATAATGGTAAATAAGATTACTTTTTTATACTATAGAAAATTACCTAGGTCATAAATAGCTTAAGTATATTGAATCAAAGAAAAATACATCCTATTATTTCATATATGGAGGGATGTATTATGAAAGAACAAAGCTTAAAATCACATGAAAATTGGAAAGGTAAAATAGAAGTTATAAGTAGATGTCCAGTAAATACTAGGGAGGATCTTGCAGTTTCTTATACCCCAGGGGTATCGTATCCATGTTTGGAAATACAAAAAGATAGTGAAAACTCATATAAATATACTAGAAGGTCTAATTTAGTAGGTGTAATTACTGATGGAAGTGCTGTATTAGGATTGGGGAATATTGGACCATTAGCAGCTATGCCTGTTATGGAAGGGAAATGTGTATTATTTAAGGAATTTGCTGATGTAGATGCATTTCCACTATGTATAAATAGTAATGATACTAATAAAATAATTGAAACAGTAAAATTATTAGAGGGTAGTTTTGGAGCCATTAATTTAGAAGATATTAGTGCACCTCGTTGCTTTGAAATTGAAGAAAAGCTTAATGAGATTTGTAATATTCCAGTATTTCATGATGATCAGCATGGTACGGCTATAGCTGTATTAGCTGCATTGTTAAATGCTATAAAGCTAGTTAATAAGGATAGTAATGTAAAGATAGTAGTAAATGGAGCAGGTGCAGCTGGAATAGCAATTTCTAATTTACTTTATGATGCTGGCTTTACTAACATTGTAATTTGTGATAAATATGGTATAATCACTATTAACAATGCAGGAAATATTTATCAAGAGAAATGTGCATATAAATTCAACCAAAACAAAAAGGGATTACTTCAAGATGCTCTAGTTGATGCAGATGTATTTATAGGAGTAAGTGCAGGAAATATAGTGACTAAAGAAATGGTGGAATCTATGAATAAAGATTCTATTATTTTTGCATTAGCTAATCCAGTGCCTGAAATAATGCCTGAAGTTGCAAAGGAAGCAAAGGCAAAAATTATTGCAACTGGAAGAAGTGATTATCCAAATCAAATTAATAACTTACTAGTTTTCCCAGGGATTATAAAGGGAGCTTTAATTGCTCGCATAAATAAAATAACAACTGAAATGCAATTAGAAGTAGCTAAAGGTATAGCTAGTTGTATAAGTGAAAATGATCTAAATGTAAACAATATTATACCAAGTGTATTTGATAAAAAAATTGCTAATTTAGTTTGTAATATTATTTATAGTTTTAAAAATTAAGGAGTATTATATGGAGAATTTAGCTAAATTATTTAATAAGTTAACTAATAGTGAACAAAAGGTATTTACATATATTTATTATAATCAGCAAAAAGTTATGAAGATGAAAATAACTGATTTAGCTAAAGAAACCTTTACTTCTAAAACTGTAATTATTAATTTAGCTCAAAAGTTAGGTTTTGAAGGATTTTCTGATTTAAAATATTATTTAAAATCCAATATTAACTCTGAAGATATCATTAATATAATGGAAGATTTGCAATATGAACTTAAACAAAATATTGAGAAAACTTTTATTGTAGCAGAAGGAGATTTATATAAAAGAATTTCCGAAAAAGTAATAAAAGCAAAAACAGTATATGTATTTGCTCGTGGTACAAGCAAAGCAGCTGGCTATTATTTAAATCATTTATTATTAACTGTAGGAATTAAGTGTATTTTTGTAAAAGATTATAATCTTCTCACTTTAGTTAGTAAAACCTTAGAAGAGGGTGAATTAGTTATTTTAATATCTTTATCAGGAAATACTACTAAGATATTAGAAGTCGCTAACATTGCTAAAGTAAGAGGGTCTGAAGTAATTGCAATAACTTCCTTTGGAAATAATGAGTTATCAAAAATAAGTGATTATACTTTACATTGTGTTTCTAATGACACTGAAACTAAAGATAATGATAGCATATCAAGAATAAGTATGTTTATAGTTATCGAAATGTTAATAAATTCAATTAAGATATTTTACAAAGAAAAAGCCTAGATTTATAATCAGGCTTTTTCTTTATAAAAAATCCATTGTAATCTTTAAAATGACATAAGTCATTTTAGGGGACCTTTGTATTTATAAAGAAAAAGAGTATCACTAACTTCTATTGAAAGATTTTATTTGAGTCTTTAAAATAAGCATTAAGAAGAGATCTCTTTAAAGTAAAGGTATTCATAAAATAAATTTAATAATATGGGGGAAAATAACATGTCAAAAGAGTTTAGTCAAAAAATTCAACAATTTGGTAGAACTTTATTGCTTCCAATTGCTGTAATGGCACCTGTTGGTATGATTCTAGGAATAACTGGAGCTTTGGTTCAATCCTATATGATTGCAAGATTCCCTTTCCTAGGCAATGAAGTCTTAAATACAATTTTGGTAAATATAAGAACTATTGCTGGAGCTGTATTTGATAATATTCCATTAATGTTTGCTATGGGAGTAGCTTATGGAATGTCAAAGAAAGATAAAGGAATATCAGTTTTTGCATCAGTAATAGGATATATAATATTAATAATTTCTATGAATGTTTGGTTAACAGTAACTGGTAAGTTAGCTGCACCAGAAGTAATGAGTCAATTTGGACAAATTAAGGTTCTTGGAATTCAAACTATGAACATTAATGCTTTAGGTGGTATTATAACTGGTTTAGTGGCTGCCTGGGCTACTGATAAATTCTATAAGCTTGAGTTACCAATTGCTTTTGCGTTTTTCTCTGGTAAAAAATCTGTTCCTATTATTACAATGGGAATAATGATGGTTATTGGTTTAACAGTTCCATTCTTATGGGAGTTTTTTGTAAAGGCTTTAACTAAATTATCAGTAGTATTCTTAAGTCCAGTTGGACCTTTCTTTACAGCTGCAGGTGAAAGACTATTTATTCCATTTGGATTACATCATCTTTGGAATGCATTATTTAGGTTTACTGAAGCTGGTGGATCCTATGTAATAAACGGAGAAACTTTTGTTGGTGTAGTTCCTACATTAAATGAAGTTTTATTCAATCAAGGACCTAGTAGTGAATATTGGAGTATGATGCCATCATTAACAAGATTTATGGCTCAACAACAAATGTTATGTACTTTATTTGCTTTTCCAGCTATAGGATTAGCTATGTACAAAACTTCATATAAAGAAAACAAAAAGTTAGTTAAGTCATTAATGGTTACATGTATATTAACAGCACTTTTAGGAAATGTAACTGAACCATTAGAATTTTCATTCGTATTTATAGCTCCATTATTATATGTTGTATATGCATGTATTATTGGGGTAGGAGCAGTTGCTTTATCTCTTGCTAATGTAGGAATAGGATATATTAGAGGAACAATATTTGACTTTACAATCTTTGGATTACTTTATGAAAAAACAAATTGGATTTGGTTTATACTAATTGGACTAATATTAGCAGTGGTTACTTATTTTGTTTTCAAATGGGCAATATTAAAGTTTGATTTAAAAACACCAGGTAGAGAGGATTCACCTTCAGTAGATAATACTTTAATAAAAGAAAAGAGATATGATGAAATTGCTAAGATAGTAATTGAAGCCTTAGGCGGTAAGGGAAATATTAAAAACGTAGATAATTGTATTACTCGTTTAAGAATAGATTTAGGAGAAGTGAATGTAATAGATCGTAAATTATTAGAGAGTTCTGGCTGTACAGGTATATTCTTACCTGCACCAAAACATATACACATAGTATATGGACCATTAGTTGAATTTGTAAGAAATGCCGTTGATGAGCAATTACAAAATATGTAATCTAATATAATATTAAGTGGAGGGATAGAAGATGAGAAGTAGTAACATAATTACAATAACTGGAGCAGGAAGTGCAAGAACTCCCGCATTAATAGGAAGTTTAGTAAAGTTAAAGGATAGATTTCCTTTAAAAAAGATAATTTTTTATGATATTGATGATGAAAGAACTTCAAAGATGGAGGACTACATTAGATTAGTATTAAAATCTTATTCTCCTGAAACTGAAGTTGTATTTACGATAGACAAAGATGTAGCCTATGAGAAAACAGATTTTGTTTTTTGTCAAATGCGTGCAGGAAAGAATGAAATGAGAAGTTTCGATGAAAAAATTCCTTTGAAATATGGATTAGTAGGACAAGAAACCTGTGGCCCTGGTGGCTTTGCATATGGTATGAGATCCATTGATGCTATGATACAAATGGTTAAGGATGTTAGAAAGCATTCAAAGGATACTTGGATACTAAATTATACAAATCCAGCAGCAATAGTAGCATTAGCTTTAGATAAAGTTTTTCCAGATGATGATAGAATCCTAAATCTTTGTGATCAACCATACTCTTTAATGCGTTCTTATGCAAAAATATTAGGAGTTCCACAAGAAGAATTAAGGGCTACTTACTTTGGACTAAATCACTTTGGGTGGTTTACTGATATAAGGGATGTTAATGGGAAAAATTACTTTGACAAATTAAGAACTTATTTAAGAGATTCTGATTTTAAACCTTATAATGCAGAACAACGTTCAAAATCTTGGTTAGATACTTACTTAAGAGTAAATAAATATATGAAATTCTTTGATGAATATATACCAAATACTTACCTTCAATATTACTTTTTCCCTGATGAAATAGTAGAGGAAAGTGATCCTAATTATACTAGAGCTGATGAAGCTAAAGATTCAAGGGAAAAGGAAATTTGGGACATATGTTCAAAAGCTAAAAATGCTAAGTCCATTGATGAAATTGAAATTATCACTGATAGTGTATTTGGTAATTTAATGGTTGAACTTGCAGAATCTATAGCTTATGATCTTAATAATGAATTTATATTAATGAAAAGAAACAGTAATATAATTACTAACTTCAATAAGGATGCTATAGTTGAAGTATCAGGAACTGTAGGTAAAGATGGTGCTAATCCATACCAATATGGAGAAATTAAACCTTTCTACAAGGGACTTATGGAATCTCAATATGCTTATGAACTTCTTACTGTAGAAGCATGCCTAGAGAAAAATTATACCAAGGCATTACAAGCATTAACTTTAAATAGAACTATAGTAAATCCTGAAAAGGCTAAATTAGTATTAGATGATTTAATGGAAGTAAATAAAGATTATTGGTATTTAAAATAATAAAATTAGCCCCATGCTTCAAGCTTGGGGCCTTTTCTTTAAAAAGTACTATTTTTCTCCTTAAAATAGTCACCTTCAATAATATTATCTGCTATTTTAAATATATCTTGTAGAAGAGTTCTTTCTTCTTCATCTACAGGATTACCCATAATTTCACCACTATTTAATATAGTTGAATTTCTATTAGTGTTAACTAAAATACGACCCATAGAAGTCTCTACGAACTTTTCCTTATCTATACCTAATAAATAAGCTATAGTAGGTAAAAAGTCAACTTGACCACCAGCCTTAGAAATTGTAGAAGGTTCTATATCCTTATTATATATAATAAAAGGAATTTGCTTATTATTATCCTTCCACCAATCTCCATCAAGTGGAGCATCTGTTATCATATCTTCATAGAATTTATGAACACCACAATGATCTCCATAAATCATTATAACTGTATTATCTAGCTGACCATTTTTAGCAAGTTCTTCTAAGAATAATTTAATAGCTTCATCTGTATATCTTATGCTTTGAAAATAACTCCCTAACATATTTTCATCTAATTCCTTAGGCAAGTCTAGTAGCTTTTTATCCTCTGGAATATCAAAAGGGCCATGACTAGTTAAAGTAGCTATAAAAGTATAGTAAGGTTCTTTTTCATCCTTTAGCTTAGTAGCAATTTGTTTTAAATATGATTCATCTGATAAACCTGGTCCTATAACTTCATCTAAATTAAAATCCTTTATATCCCAAAGCTTATCTGCTTCAAAAGCCTTATGTGGTTCAGCCCAATTCCAACTCCCTGGTAGTTCTGCATGGGTTGATATTGTATTATATCCTTCATTGTTTAAAAGCATTTGAAGACTATTATATTTAGTCCATGGATATGTTGGAAAGGTACTATTAGTTCTTACTGGGAAAATAGAAGTATTAACCATTAAGTCTGCATCAGAGCTTGTCCCAGAATTATTTTGCTCATATATATTATTAAAATACAAACTGTTTGATAATAATTTATTTAATGTTGGTGTTATTTCTTGTCCATTAATCTTTTGATTTATTACAAAATTTTCTAAGGATTCCACTTGTATAGCTATTAAGTTTTTTCCTTCTAAGTATCCAGCATATTCATTATCTTTTATATTTTCATTATTGTTTTTAAACCAATTATCTATTTCTTCTATTTCAGAAGAGTTTAATTCTTTATTAAGACTTGTATAATAAAATAAATCATATCCATGATATCCTAGTGGACTCATATCACTAAAAGTTTGATAAGGTGCCCAAGATAATCTTAAAAATGATTGACTTTGTATAACGCCTTTAATATCTATATAATAATGAGCTAAATAAATTATAATTCCACTTAATACAAATATTGTTGAAGCTTTTATTATTCTAAACACTAATTTTGAATTATCTCTATAATTTCTAACTTTATTGAATCTAAATAAAATAAATAAAAATATAAAATCTACAAAGAATAATAAATCTACAATTCTAAAATTAAATAAGTTCTTTCCTATTGGATTAAAAATTTCTGGATGAATTAAATGTCTTATTGATAAGAAAGTACCATTTGCTCTGTAATACCATATATCTAACAAAAATATAATAGATATAATAATATCTATAGTTAAGGCTGCTCTTAATTTCCCTTTATACTTAAATAGATAAATAATGCTTAAAATTAAAGTAATAATTACTAAATGTGCCCAAATGGCTGGAGTGCCAAAATACATTGTAGCAAAATTAATACTGGATGAATCATCTGTTCTTAGCATTGATAGTAATAACATCGATTTACCTTGTATTATTAAAACCATTAATATAAAAAGCCAGTTATTATATATTAGCTTTTTCGAAATATTTTTCATATCAATTCCTCCCAAAGTAATTTACCTACCTATTTTATATTAATTTTGTAGTTATTGCTACAATTATAATCTTATGTAAATAAAAATTAATAAATATTTATTATAAAAAGATAGTGTTTATTTATAACAATATATTTATAAATATATATAATGTATTATTAATGATTAAAAGGAGTTTTATATGGAAAATCCCTAAATTAACCCCAGTAATAATATTTGCAGTTTGTTCCACCATTAATGACAATTTAAATTATATTACTTATTTAAATAGTAGATATAAAAATAAATACATCGTAAATAATGAAAAAATAAAGAAGGTAGCAAAAGATATTCTAAAAGATTTATTCAAATAAAGATAAAAGGCCTTAGGAAATAGTAATCCTTAAGGCCTTTTATCATTATTAAGTAAATAGATGTTATTAAAATATTAATATAATAAAAAAGCAATTTTATTATATTATTTGCTACTATAATCCAAGAAATACAATTATTTATATTTTATAATGTAGTTATTAAAAGTAAGATATTTATTTAATTATAGAGGTGATAAGATGTTTGGAAAATTAAAAGGATATGAAGTTAATAAAAATGAAATTACAATAGAGTATGAAAAAATTAAAGCAACTATAAGTATTATTACTGAAGGTGTTATTAATTTCTTTGTTCCTCTTCACAGAAAAGAAAGAAACTCAAAAGCAGTAGAGAAAATTAATTATACCAATGTAGATTTTTCTATTGAAGAAGAAGAAAGCAGTATTATTTTAAAAACAACTAACCTAATAATAGAAATAAAAGATAACTTTATAGTTAATATCTATGATAAAGATAGAAATATATTATGTAGAGATTATAGTGGTGAAAGAGAGCCCTTTGTAAGACATGGAAATAACTTGTTTTTAGCAGAAGAAGAAGGTCATAATCTTAATGGACATAAAGATTATAAGATTTTTATTCCAAAGATTATGGAGGATAATATGTATTTTTATGGTCTTGGTGAGAGAACAGGTTCTTTAAACAAAAAAGGATATCATTATAAAAATTGGAATACAGACGATCCAAGTCCTCATGGAGAAACTTTTGAACAATTATATAAATCAATTCCATTTTTAATTTCTTTAAAGGATAATAATGCCTTTGGTATCTTTTTTGATAATCATTTTGAAACTCATTTTGATATGGGAAAAGAAAATTCTAATTACTATTATTTTTCAGCAGTAGATGGGAATGTTGATTACTACTTTATATATGGACCAGAAGTTAAAGATGTAGTAAATGAATATACAAATCTAACAGGTAAAACTCCTCTTCCTCAAATGTGGACACTAGGTTATCAACAATGTAGATGGTCATATTCTCCAAAGGAAAGAGTTCTAGAAATAGCAAAAGCTTTTAGAGAGAAAAATATTCCATGTGACACATTATATTTAGATATAGATTATATGGATGGTTTTAGAGTATTTACCTGGGATAATAAAAACTTTGAAAATCCTAAGGCTTTTATTGATGAACTTAATAAAATGGGTTTTAAAGTTGTAACTATTATAGATCCTGGGGTAAAAATAGATAAAGAGTATAGTATATATTCTCAAGGGCTTAAAAATGATTATTTTGCAAAAGATAATGATGGAATAGTATATAAAAATCGAGTATGGCCAGGTGAATCTGTATATCCTGATTTTATGAATTCAAGGGTTAGAAAATGGTGGGCAGATAATCAAAAAATTATCATTGATACTGGTGTTTCAGGAATATGGAATGATATGAATGAGCCAGCTAGTTTTAATGGACCTTTACCTGATGATGTAACTTTCAATGAAGATGGGTTAGAGGTTACTCATAAGGAAATTCATAATATTTATGGACATATGATGAGCAAAGCTACTTATGAAGGAATAAAGAAAGCTACAAATAAAAGGCCTTTTGTAATTACAAGAGCTTGTTATTCTGGCACTCAAAAATATTCAACTGTATGGACTGGAGATAATCAAAGTACTTGGGAACACTTAAGAATGTCAATTCCTATGCTAATGAATTTAGGTTTAAGTGGAATGAGCTTTTGTGGAACAGATGTTGGAGGTTTTGGCCATGATTGTACTGGAGAATTATTATCTAGATGGGTTCAAGTAGGTACATTTACTCCTTTATTTAGAAATCATTCAGCAATGGGTACTAGAGATCAAGAGCCTTGGGCCTTTAATATAGAAACAGAAGAAATTAATAAAAAATATATAAATCTTAGATATAAATTAATTCCATATTTATATGATTTAATGTGGAAGGGTGAAAGTACAGGTGCACCAATTATTAGACCTCTTCTATTTGAATATCAATATGATAAGAATACTTATGAAATAAATGACGAATTCCTTTGTGGAGATAGTATTTTAGTTGCACCAGTATTAGAGCAAGGAATGAAACAAAAGCTTGTTTACTTACCAAAGGGAAATAGTTGGATAGACTATTGGACAGGTGAAAATTATAATGGAGGCCAATATATAATAAAAAATTCACCATTAGATATTTGTCCTATATTTATAAAAGAATCTTCAATTATTCCAATGGGGATTAGCCAAAATTATATAGGTGAAGTAAATAATGATGAACTAATTTTAAATGTCTATTTAGGAGAAGATGGTAGAGAGTTTAATTATACCCATTATAATGATGATGGTGAAAGCTTTGACTATAAAGAAGGAGTTTATAACCAATATGAGATAAAGGTTTCAAATAAGGATACTATAAATATATACTTTACAGTAATTAAAAATCATTATATTAATAAATATTCTAAAGTTAAATTTATATTAAATAACTTAAAGGAAGAGAAAAAAATATATATAAATGCTAAAAAGGTCACTTTAAATAATAATATTATAGAATTTAATATATAATAAGCAAATGGCTAGTAGGGAGAAAATCCTACTAGCATTTATTTAAGTAAATATAAAATCAATACTATATATATAATATCTCATTATTAAAATTATAAATATAATATAAACTAATTATACTCAATAAAATTTCCTATAAAAACAATTAGTTATATAGTTGATAAATATTTGCTTAGACTAGTTGACTTAAATATTTAAAAGGTATAAACTAAAATTAATTGTATACAATTTAATTTTAATAAATACATAAATGGAGGAAAGTGAAATGAGTTTTTATGATTTTAAAGCAAAGGATATCAATGGAAATGAACGATTAATGAGTGATTACAAAGGTAAAGTACTTGTAGTTGTTAATACTGCAAGTAAATGTGGTTTTACTCCTCAATATGCTGATTTAGAAAAAATCTATAAGGAATTTAATAAAAGTGGATTAGAAATATTAGGTTTCCCATGTAATCAATTTATGGAACAAGAACCTGGGAATAATAGTGAAGTTAAAAGTTTTTGTGAACTTAATTATGGAGTTACATTTGATTTATTTGAAAAAATTGATGTAAGAGGGGCCTCTGTTCATCCAATATTTAAATATTTATGTAGTGAAAAATCTTTTGAAGGTTTTGATTTAACTAAAGCAAATGGCAAATTATTAAATAGTATATTAAGCGAAAAGTTTCCTGAATATTTAATTGATGATTCAATAAAATGGAACTTCACAAAGTTTCTTATAGATAGAAATGGGAATGTTATAAAAAGATATGAGCCAACTGTAGATCCTCTAGATATGGTTGAAGATATAAAGAAATTACTTTAATAGGAGATGTTTTATTTATGAGCTTTTATGATTATTCTGCAAAAGATATAGATGGAAAAGAAAAATCAATGAGTGATTATTCAGGTAAGGTTGTGTTAGTAGTTAATACTGCAAGTAAATGTGGTTTTACTCCTCAACTAAAAGATCTTGAATATTTATATAAAGAGTACAAAGATTTAGGATTAGAAATATTAGGTTTTCCATGCAATCAATTTTTAAATCAAGAACCTGGTGATAATAAGGATGTTAAAAACTTCTGCGAAATTAATTACGGTGTTACATTTGATATGTTTGAAAAAATAGATGTTAATGGAAGTAATACTCATCCAATATATAAATATTTAAAAAATCAGGAAAAGGGAATCTTTACTAAAGATATTAAGTGGAATTTCACAAAATTCTTAATTGATAGGAATGGAAATGTAGTAAAAAGATATTCGCCAACAACATCTCCTTTGAAGATAAAAGAAGACTTAGATAAAATACTATAAAATAAAATATATATTGACATAAATACGTTTAAAATGTAAAATCAATTTAATTTAGTAAAATTAAATTTGATACTTATATTGTAGGTGAAAAATATGAATGAATATAGTAGTCTAAAATTAGATAATCAATTATGTTTCTCTTTGTACGCTTTATCCAGAGAAATAATAAAGCTATATAAACCTTTATTGGATGAATTGAACTTAACCTATACTCAATATATAGTGATGCTTGTATTATGGGAAGAAGATAAAGCAAGTGTAAAGCATATTGGAAATAGGTTACATCTAGATTCTGGAACCTTAACTCCATTGTTAAAAAAACTAGAAGCTATGGGCCTTGTAAAAAGGTATAGAGATCAAAGTGACGATAGAGTTGTTATAGCTGAACTAACTGAGAAAGGTTCTTCTCTTAAAGAAAAAGCTAAAAATATTCCTAATAAAGTATTATGTAATATTAAGCTTCCAGTAGAAAAAGCTGTTGAATTAAAAAATAGCTTAGATGAATTATTGGATAACTTAGAATAGTTTTAGACATAAACTAATAATTATAAATTAATAATTCAATACTTTTTTTAGAGCTGTTTTTTTTGCAGCTCTTTTTATATGAACAAATTTATTGCACAAACCAACATACTAGAGTACTATATTAAGTGTTTATTAAAAAGTCGGAGTGATTAATATGGTAGAAAGATTACAAAAATATATGGCAAGATGTGGTGTAGCATCTAGACGAAAGTGTGAAGAAATCATACTTAGTGGGAAAGTTAAAGTTAATAATAAGCTAGTAAATGAACTTGGAGTTAAAATAAATTCAGAAATAGATATTGTTTCTTATGAAGGTAAAATAATTAAGCCAGAAGAAAAGAAGCTTTATATTATGCTTAATAAACCTGAAGGATATATTACTTCTGTGAAAGATGAAAAAGGAAGAAAAACTATTTTAGATTTAGTCAAAGTAGATGAAAGAATTTATCCCATAGGAAGATTAGATTATGATAGTTCTGGATTAATTTTATTAACTAATGATGGTGATATATATAATAAAATAATTCATCCAAGAGTTAAAATAGGGAAAAAGTACATAGTGTTATGCAAAGGTGAATTTAGTAAAGAGGAACTTATTAGATTTGAAAATGGTATAGATATTGGCGGCTATGTAACTGCAAAGGCAAAAATAGAAATTCTAGATAAGGAAAAAGGGAAAAATAATTCTATTAATACCTTAGTAGAAATTACAATTCATGAAGGTAAGAATAGGCAAATAAGAAGAATGTGCGAAGCTCTTGGTCATCCTGTAATTTCTTTAAAAAGAATATCTATTGGAGATCTTAAATTAGGTTATCTAAAAAAGGGTGAGTGGAGAAACTTAACAGAAAATGAATTAAAATATTTAAATTCATTATAGAGGTGTAATATGTTTAAATATGTAGGTAATATTAGTGACTTATCTCATTATATAATTAGAGATTTTGTTGAAAATAAAAATGTTGCAATAGATGGAACTCTAGGTAACGGATTTGATACTGATTTTTTATCATCTTTATTTCATAAGGTTTATTCCTTTGATATTCAAAAGGAGGCTTGTGAAAATTATATAAAGAAGAATAATGAAAATGTTAATATAATAAATGATTCACATCATTTGTTAAAAAATTATGTAGATGAGCCAGTTGATTGTATCATGTATAATTTAGGATTTCTCCCAGGTGGGAATAAAGAAATAACGACTTTACATGAAACTTCATTAGAAAGTATTAAAGCTGGATTAGATATATTAAATAGCGGTGGAATAATGACAATTTGTATTTATAGAGGTCATTATGAAGGTAAAATAGAAGAAACTTGCATTTTAGATTATCTAAAGGATCTACCAAAAAACCAGTTTGGAGTAATGATTCAATCTTATTTAAATAGGCAGAATATCTCACCTATATTAGTTATAGTTGAGAAAAAATAGAATTGACAACTTACAAATATAAGAGAAGTTTTTATAGTAAATATATAACAAAATGAAATAATTATTGATGATTTATTCAGAAAATGATAATATATAATTAACAATTTTTAGTTTTATTGAAAAGAAGGGATACGGATGGATACTAATCTTAACGACAACTCAAAAGATTTAATGCGATTAATACAATCAAGGTTCCCAAGATTGAGTAAAGGGCAAAAATTAATTGCTGAATATATTTTAAAGAGCTATGATAAAGCTGCTTTTATGACTGCGGCTAAACTTGGTGTATCTGTAGGAGTTTCAGAATCAACAGTAGTTAGATTTGCAAATGAACTTGGTTTTTCAGGATACCCTAAACTTCAAAAGGCTTTGCAAGAACTAATAAAAAATAAACTTACTACAGTACAAAGATTAGAGTTATCAAATGACTATATAAGTGAAGGATACGCTCTTAAAGGAGTTCTTAAAGCTGATATGGAAAACATAAGAGCTACATTAGAAAAAATTAATTATAATACCTTTGAAGAAGTTGTAAAAAAAATATTCGAAGCAAAAAGAATATACATAATTGGGCTTAGAAGTTCTACAGCTTTAGCAGAATTCTTAGGCTTTTATCTTAATATAATTTTACAAAATGTAAGAACTGTTGGAAATGGAATATCAGATATTTTTGAACAAATGATTAATTTAGAAGAGGGAGATTTAGTTATAGGAATAGGTTTCCCAAGATATGCCTCAAGAACCATTGATGCTTTAGCTTTTGCTCAAGATAGAGGTGCTAATGTTGTAGCTATAACAGATAGTCTTCTATCACCTTTAGCAGCCAAAGCAGACTATTCTTTAATAGCACAAAGTAACATGGCTTCCTTTGTTGATTCTTTGGTTGCACCATTATCTGTTATTAATGCATTAATAATAGCTGTAGGTATGAGAGAAAAACAAAGTATTACTGCTACTTTTAATAATTTAGAAGAAATTTGGAGAGAATATAACGTTTATTCTTATAATAATAAAAATGTTGCTGATGATTAATTATGATATTGTATAAAAACGACCATTATTTGGTCGTTTTTTCATTTATAAAAGTTGAATTTAATAATTTTAAATGATATATTTATTAAGACAAAATAATGCTTGGAGGATTGTAATGAAAAAGGTTATAGTAATTGGAGCAGGCCCAGCAGGTATGATGGCTGCTATAACAGCCTCAAAAAATAATAAAGTTATTTTACTTGATGGAAATGAAAAGGTTGGTAAAAAGCTATTCATTACAGGGAAAGGTAGATGTAATGTAACAAATAGTAAGGATATATCAGAGTTTTTTGACTTTATACCAGGGAATCCTCACTTTTTATATAGTGCATTATATTCTTATACAAATGAAGATACCATAAATTTTTTTGAATCTCAGGGAATAAAGCTAAAGAATGAAAGAGGGGGTAGGGTTTTTCCTGCTTCAGATAAATCTTCAGATATAATAAAAGGATTAATGAAGGAAATAATCAAAAATAACATAGAACTAAAATTGAATAGTCTTGTTACTAATATTAAGTTTAGTAATAATACAATAGAAGCTATAGAAGTTAATAACAAATATTACATAGAGGGAGACCATTTTATTATTGCAACTGGCGGTGTTTCCTATCCTTTGACTGGATCCCGTGGTGATGGCATAAGGTTTTCAAAATCTCTTGGACATAATATAATAGATTTAAAACCATCATTAGTACCAATTGAATTAAAGGATAAATGGATAAAAGACTTAACTGGTTTAACTCTTAAAAATATCGAGATATCTCTATATAATGGTATTTCAAAAAAACCTATATATAAAAATCAAGGTGAGATGTTATTTACAAGTTATGGTTTGTCTGGACCTATTATTTTAAAAGCTTCAAGATATATTGAAGAAGATAAAAGTTATTATATAAATATTGATTTAAAACCCGCTCTTACTTATGACGAATTGGATAAGAGAGTACAAAAGGATTTTAAAAAGTATATAAATAAAGATTTTAAAAATTCTTTAGATGAATTGCTTCCTCAAAAATTAATACCTATAGTTATTTCTTTATCTAATATTGAAGAAAATAAAAAGGTTAATGAAATAACTAAAGAGGAAAGAAAAAATTTAGTTAACTTAATTAAAGGCCTAAAGGTAGGTATAAAGGGCTTAAGACCAATAGAAGAAGCAATAGTAACTTCAGGTGGAGTAGATACTTTAGAAATAGATCCCTCTACAATGAAATCTAAGTTAATAAATAACTTATCCTTTGCTGGAGAAGTTATAGATGTTGATGCTTTCACAGGAGGATACAATGTTCAAATTGCATTATCTACTGGTTATTTAGCTGGAAGCAATATATAATAGACTTGTTAAAAATATATAATAATAATATAATTTATATGAAAATGTTTTTCAAAGACGAAAGGTGGAATACTATTTTGAGAATATCAGTTGCTATAGATGGACCAGCTGGAGCTGGTAAAAGTACAATTGCAAAATTAGTTGCCAAGAATTTTGATTTAATGTATATAAATACAGGTGCAATGTACAGAGCTGTAGCTTTAGTAGCTAAAGAAAAGAACATAGGGGATACAGATGTTGATGCATTATGTGAAATAATTGATTCTTTTGATATGAAATTTGAAAATGATGATTTAATTTTAAATGGTGAAAATATTCAAGAAAAGATCACTATGCCAGAAATTAGTGGTATAGTTTCTAAATATGCATCAATAAAAGAAGTAAGAAGTAAATTAGTAAAACTTCAAAGAGATATGTCAAAGAAATTTGATGTTATTATGGATGGAAGAGATATTGGTACAGTGGTATTAAAAGATTCAAAGTTTAAGTTTTTTCTAACTGCAACTCCAGAAGCTAGAGCTGAAAGAAGATATAAGGAACTAAAAGATAGAGGGTTATCAGTAGACTATTCTACTATATTAGAAGATATAATAAAAAGGGATTATATTGATAGCCATAGAGAAATTGACCCGTTAAAGAAGGCTGAAGATGCTATTGAAATAGATACAACAAATCTTTCAATTGATGAAGTTGTTGAAAAAATATCCCTAAGTATAAAAAAATAAAAATATAATCTTAGGAGAATTAATATGAGTAAAGTTATTTTAGCAGAAAATGCTGGATTTTGTTTTGGAGTACAAAGAGCTGTCGAAGAAGCTCTAAAGGTAAAAAAACAATATAATAAGAAGATATATACATTAGGACCCTTAATACATAATAACGATGTTGTTATGTATTTAGAAGAAAATGATATTTATGCAATTGACTACAACGACATTGATAAATTAAATGAAGGTGATGTAATAGTAATTAGGTCTCATGGAGTATCTAAGGAAGTTACTGAAAATCTTGAAGCAAGAGGATTAGAAGTTGTAAATGCAACATGTCCTTATGTTACTAATATACACAAGAAAGTTAATAAGTACTCAGAGCTTGGATATAATATAGTAATTCTTGGTGATGACAAACATCCAGAAATTATAGGAATTAATGGATGGTGTAATAATAGTGCTATTATCACTAAGGATGGTACTTTTGATCAAAAACTACCAAAGAAGATATGTGTTGTATCTCAAACTACAGAAAAAGAAGAAACATGGAAAAATACAGTAAGCAATTTATCTTCTAATACTAAGGAATTATTAGCATTCAACACTATTTGTTCTGCTACAGAAGTAAGACAAAAGAGTGCTAATGAATTATCCAAAGATGTAGATACTATGATTGTAATTGGAGGTAGAAATAGCTCTAATACTACTAAGCTTTATCAAATATCAAAGGCAAATTGCCCTAATACAATTCATATTGAAAATTCAAAAGAACTTACAAATGAATTTATTGAAGAAAATAGAGGTAAAAAAGTTGGGGTTACTGCAGGTGCATCTACTCCTGACTGGATAATAAAAGAAGTAATTGATATTATGGAGGGAAGAAACTAAATGGAAGATCAATTAAAGCTAATGGACGAAATGGATAGAAGATTTAGAATTGGTGATGAAATTAAAGGTGAAATTTTATCTTTAGGAAGAGATGAAATTACTATTTCTTTAGTTGGATATAAATCTGACGGAGTAATACCTTTTAAAGAATTAACATCTGAAGAAAATTTAGAATCATACCTTGAAAAAATAAAGGTAGGAGATGAAATAACAGCTAAAGTTATAAAATTAAAAAATGAAGATGGTAATGTAGTTCTTTCAAGACTAGAATATGAGAAAAAAGAAACTTTAAAGGATTTAGAAAATAAGTTTAACAACAAAGAAAACTTTACTATTAAAATTAAAGATGCTATAGAAAAAGGATTAATAGGTTACTATGATGGAGTAAGAATTTTTGTTCCTTCATCACAAGTAGATATTAGATTTTCTAATGATAGAAGCAACTTAGTAGGTACAGAGTTAGAAGTTAGACTAATTGACTTTGCCCTAGGAAATCCATTAAAGATAGTTGCATCAAGAAGAGTAATTCTTGAAGAAGCTAAAAAAGTTGTAGAAGATGCAGCTTGGGAAAATATTAAAGTTGGTGACGTGGTTAAGGCAGAAATTAAGAGATTTACTAACTTTGGAGCATTTGCTGATATAAATGGAGTAGATGGATTAATTCATTTATCACAAATATCATGGAATCATGTTAAGTCAGCTGAAAGCGTACTTAAAAAGGGTCAAATAGTTGATGTAAAGATTATTGAAGCTGATAGAGAAAATAATAGAATTTCTTTAAGTATTAAGGCTTTAACTCCAGAACCATGGAGCAATATTGAAGAAAAGTACCCAGAAGGCTCTGCAGTACTAGGAAAAGTTGTAAGAATTAGTGATTTTGGTGCTTTTGTTGAATTAGAACCAGGAGTAGATGGATTAGTTCATATTTCTAAGATAAGCAATGAAAGAATAAACAATCCTGCTGATGTATTAAATATAGGTGATGAAGTAAAAGCTATAATTCTTTCAGTTGATGCAGAAAATAAGAAAATTGCACTTAGTATAAGAGATGCTAAATAAAAAAACAGGTCACATATAACTTTATATGTGACCTATTTTTTTATTTTTATTAATATATTGACCAAAGTATCTTATTAGAAATATACTTATTATATAGTGATTAAAAGGGGTTATATGGTAATGTTGGAAAGATTGTCTTTGAATAATATGAATATATTTAAGGAACTTTATAATAAAAACTTTGAAGAAGCTAGTTATAATAAAGATTTCTTTAGATGCTATGAAGAACAAAATTTTTTAATTAAATATATTTATAGAAAGTTTATTCGACTTATAAAAGTAGATAATAATTATATAGGTTATATATGGTATGAAGGTGGATATGGGCAATATATTAAAGTATGGGCATTATATATAGATGTTGATTTCAAAGATTTAATTAATTATTCAACTTTATCATATTTTGATAAAAATATTCTTTGCTATGAAGAATTTGATTCCCTAATAACAAATATATTATTAAATAAATTAGGATTTAGTAAAGAAAATTACACCTTATTATTGAAAATGAATATTACTAATTATAATTATAATGTGTTGCAGATGCAATTAGAAAATGAAAAACAAAATAGCCTTAAATATAATATGAATATTGATAATTATGCTGATGTTTCTATTAGAAATTTAAATATAGGTAAGGATGAAATTCTACGTTGTAACATACAAAATGATATTTTTGCTCAACTAGATAGAAAACCTCTAAATGTAGATGATATTTATGCAGATATGACTCAAGACTATTTTATACAAGATCTTTGCTTCTTAGGAATTCATAATAATGATTATATAGGATATGGGCAAATAATATTTAATAGAAATATGTATACCATTGTTAACTTTGGCATAGTAGCAAAATATAGGGGGAAGGGATTAAGTAAGATATTTCTAAGTAAAATAGTTGATGCAGCTAAAAACTATGGCATAGAGGAATTATTTATAAGAGTAGATTCAACAAATTTGAAAGCTATAAATTTGTATAAATGGATAGGATTTAAAGAAGTTAATAAAATTCTTGTTTGGGAAAGAAAGGTTTAAAATGCAAACTATTATCAAATTTTATTATAACTATTTAAAAAAACAAGTATTTTTATTATAATGTTACTGGAGAAAATATAATTCTATAAAGGAGAATACTTATGAAGGAAGAAATAAAGGATTTAAAGTATTATATTGAGACATGGGGATGTCAAATGAACGAGGAAGATTCTGAAAAGTTATCTGGAATGCTTAAAAGCATAGGTTATAGTAAAACAGATGATTTAAAGGAAGCTGGAATTATTATATATAATACTTGTTGTGTTAGAGAAAATGCAGAAAATAAGGTATTTGGTAACTTAGGTGAATTAAAGCACTTGAAAAAAGAAAATCCTGATTTAATAATTGCTGTTTGTGGTTGCATGATGCAACAAGAAGGAATGGCAGATAAGATTTTAAAGAAATTTTCTCATGTTAACATAATATTCGGTACACATAATGCTTACAAGTTCCCAGAATATTTAAATAGAGTAAAAACTGAAGGTGTTCAAGTTAGAGAAATATTTAATAAAGAGGAAGAAATTATAGAAGGAGTACCTATAGATAGAGAAAGTTCTGTTAAAGCATTTGTAACTATTATGTATGGATGTAATAATTTCTGTACATATTGTGTAGTTCCTTATGTAAGAGGTAGAGAAAGAAGTAGAAAATCAGAAGATATTATAAATGAAATTAAGGATTTAGTATCAAAAGGCTATAAAGAAATTACACTTTTAGGACAAAATGTTAACTCTTATGGTAAAGGCTTAGAAGAGGATATAAATTTTGCTAAGCTTCTAAGAAAAATAAATAAAATAGATGGTTTAGAAAGAGTTAGATTTATGTCACCACATCCAAAGGATCTAACTAAAGAGGTTATATTAGCTATAAAAGAATGTGATAAATTATGTGAGCAAATACATTTACCAGTTCAAAGTGGATCAAGTAAAATTCTTAAGAAAATGAATAGAAATTATACTAAAGAATCTTATTTAGAATTAGTTGACTTAATAAAAAAAGAAATACCAGATGTAGCTATCACAACTGATATTATAGTAGGATTCCCAGGAGAAACTGAAGAAGATTTCCTAGACACTTTAGATTTAGTAAATAAAGTTCAATATGATTCAGCCTTCACATTTATTTATTCTAGAAGAAATAATACACCAGCTGATATGATGTTAAACCAAGTTAAAGATGAAGATAAACATCATAGATTTGATAGATTAGTAAAGGCTGTTAATGAAAGTGTTATAAGTAAAAATAAAGCATTTGAAAATAAGATAGTAGAAGTATTAGTTGAAGGTCCAAGTAAAAATGACGAAAGCAAATTCACTGGAAGAACAAGAAATGGAAAGCTAGTTAACTTCTCTGGTGAAAATGTTAATATTGGTGAATTAGTAAATGTCAAAATACTTAGAGCTCAACCATTCTCATTAATAGGAGAAGTTGTATAATAACAATTTAAAAATTTAAATTAAAATTATTTAGATTTTCCGTATAAAATCTATTGAAATATTATAAATTTATTATTATAATATTAAAAAAGTAATATTTAAAAGATAATGATAAGGAAGAGTAGTTTAACTAAACATTAAAGAGAGCTAAAGTTAGGTGAGAGTTTAGTATGGGATGTTAAATAAAGCAGCCTTTGAATCTCGTATTGAAAAATAAGAATATATTTCTTAATTAGATATTGACGGATTTCTCCCGTTATAGAGAATTGAATATAAATATATTCATAATGAGTGAGTAAAATATTACTTATTAGGGTGGTACCGCGGAAACAATGTCCTTCGTCCCTTTTTGGGGATGGAGGACTTATTTTTTTATTTTTATGGAGGGATATAATATGGATGAGATATTAGAAGTATTAGAAAAAAATAGTAGATTTAAAGATGAAGAAATAGCTACTATGACTGGAAAAACTGTTGAAGAGGTTAGAGAAGCAATAAGAGATTATGAAGAAAAAAACATTATTGCAGGTTATACAACTCTTATAAATTGGGAAAACACAGGCAAGGAAACTGTAACTGCATTAATAGAAGTAAAAATTACACCTCAAAGAGGCGTTGGCTTTGATAAAGTAGCAGAAAGAATATATAAATTTAATGAAGTAAAAGCTTGTTATCTAATGTCCTCTGGAGGCTTTGATTTAACAGTTATAGTTGAAGGAAAAACTATGAAAGAAGTTGCATTATTTGTATCTGAAAAACTTGCAATACAAGAATGTGTAACAGGTACAGCAACTCACTTTGTACTTAAAAAATATAAAGATCATGGAAGAGTATTTAAAGAAAAGAAAACTGAAAATAGGGAGGCTATATTTATATGATATTAGAAGAAATGATATTAGATAATGTTAGAAATATGCCTCCATCAGGTATTAGAAAATATTTTGATTTAATTAATGAAATGGAGGATGTTATATCACTTGGAGTTGGTGAGCCAGACTTTGTTACACCATGGAATGTCATTGAAGCTGGTATCTATTCACTAGAAAAAGGTGAAACTCACTATTCATCAAATGCAGGATTTATAGAGTTAAGAAAAGAAATTTCAAATTATTTAAATAGAAGATTTAATTTAAGCTATAAGCCTGATGATGAGATATTAGTAACTGTAGGAGGAAGTGAAGGTATAGATCTTGCTCTAAGAGCTCTTGTAGGTCCTGGAGATGAGGTTATTATACCAGAACCTAGTTTTGTAGCCTATAAAGGTTGTGCAACCTTCTGCGGTGCAACTCCTGTAATTATTAATTTAAGACAAGAGGATGAATTTAAGCTTACTGCAGAGCTTCTTGAAAAAGCCATAACTCCAAAAACCAAAGTAGTCATAATTCCTTTTCCAAATAATCCAACAGGTGCAATTATGACTAAAGAAGAACTTAAAGAAATTGTAGATGTATTAAAGGATAAAGATATTATAATTCTCTCAGATGAAATATATGCAGAATTATCCTATGATAAAGATCATTATTCTATTGCCAGCTTTGAAGAAGTTAAAGATAAAACATTAGTAATTAATGGATTTTCTAAAGCTTATGCAATGACAGGCTGGCGTTTAGGTTATGTATGTGGACATCCTATTTTAATTGATGCATTAAAGAAAATACATCAATATGCTATAATGTGCTCCCCTACAACAGCTCAATTTGCTGCCATAGAAGCACTTAAGCATGGTGATGATAGTGTCAGAGAAATGGCTAGAGAATATAATAGAAGAAGAAGAATTTTAGTTAAAGGTTTTAGGGATATGGGATTAGAATGTTTTGAACCCTTAGGAGCCTTATATGTATTCCCGTGTATAAAATCTACTGGATTAACCTCTGATGAATTTTGTGAAAGATTATTATTAGAAGAAAATGTACTAGCTGTTCCTGGAAATGCTTTTGGAGAATGTGGTGAAGGTTTTATTAGGGCTTGTTATGCCTCTTCCACTGAAGATTTAATAGAAGCTGTTAAAAGAATAAAAAGATTTATTAGTAAACTAAATATATAAATTATTAGATTTTTAAATATATTAAGGTATTGGTAAGGTTTTAATATTATAATAAAAGCTTTCCAATAAATTTGTTAAAAAATAGTTGCAATTCTGACAATTTAATAATATAATTATAAAAAATAAGTTTTGAACAAAGGCGTTCAATAGAGGTTTTCTATTGTGCGCTTTTTTTATAAATAAAAAGGGGGAAGTCATTATGTCAAAATACTCAAGAAACGATATTATTCAATTAGTCAAGGAAAATGGGGTAAAGTTTATTAGGTTACAATTTACCGATATATTTGGGTCCTTAAAAAATGTAGCAATTACAGACAAGCAATTAGAAAAGGCACTAGATAATCAAATTATGTTTGATGGTTCATCTATATCAGGGTTTGTTAGAATAGAAGAATCTGATATGTATCTAAGACCTAATTTAGATAGTTTTGTGATTTTTCCATGGAGACCACAACAAGGTAAGGTTGCCAGATTAATATGTGATATATATAGACCTGAAGGAAACCCATTTGAAGGAGATCCTAGAAATATCTTAAAAAGAGTTTTAAAAGAAGCAGAAGATTTAGGATATTCAATGAATGTAGGACCTGAATGTGAGTTCTTCTTACTAAATACTGATGAAAATGGAAAACCTGTATTAAAGACACAAGATAACGCAGGATATTTTGATTTAAGTCCATTAGATGCAGGGGAAAATGTTAGAAGAGATATAGCTTTAGTATTAGAAGACATGGGATTTGAAATTGAAGCTTCACATCATGAGGTTGCTGAGGGTCAAAATGAAATAGATTTTAAATATGAAGATGCATTAACTACTGCTGATAATATAATGACATTTAAATTGGTTGTTAAATCAATAGCTCAAAGACATGGTGTTTATGCAACATTTATGCCTAAGCCTTTCTTTGGTATAAACGGTTCTGGTATGCATGTCAATATGTCATTATGTAAAGATGGTAAAAATGCATTTGTTGATGAAAATGATAAATTAGGATTAAGTTCTACAGCTTATAGTTTCATAGCTGGATTAGTAAAGAATATAAAGGGAATCTCTGCTATAACAAATCCTCTTGTTAATTCCTATAAGAGATTAGTTCCAGGATATGAAGCACCAGTATATATAGCATGGTCAGCAAAAAATAGAAGCCCTCTTATAAGAGTTCCAGCATCAAGGGGAAATGGTACAAGAATTGAGCTTAGATGTCCAGATCCAAGTTCAAACCCATATTTAGTTTTAGCTTGTCTTTTAGCTGCAGGTCTTGATGGAATTAAAAATAACTTAGTTCCACCTGAAAGTGTAGAAAAGAATATCTTCAAAATGACTTTAGAAGAAAGGGGTATAGAAGGAATAGACAGTCTTCCAGGTAGCTTAGAAGAAGCAATAAAATATATGGAAGAAAGTGAATTAGTAAAGAACACTTTAGGTGAACACACATTTAATAATTATATAAAAGCCAAAAAAGCCGAATGGGATGACTATAGAAGTAAGGTTCATGCTTGGGAAATTGAAAATTATTTAAATCAATATTAATTTTACTTGTAAGGGAGCAATGTAAATGACAATAGATGTAATAATTGCACTAAATAACGAAGAAACTTCTCAAAAGATAAAAAGTATCCTAGTAGGAAATGGATTTAATGTTATAGCAGTGTGTAAATATGGCAATGAACTTATACGATCCATAAAGCAGTTGTCTCCATCTATAGTCATTAGTGGTTATAAGTTCAATGATATGAATTTACTTGATATCTATGAGAGTACTGGAGATGATTGTAGCTTTCTTGCTATTGTAAATGAACCTTATAAATCAATTGTACAAGAGGAAACTGATATTATTTGTATATCAAGTCCAATAAATACTATGTTATTTTTAAATACCTTAGATATTATTTATCAAAGTGAGAGAAAAATTAATAAATTAAAGAACAAAGTTAATAATTTAGAAGTAAAAATTAATGATAGGATAATTATTGAAAAAGCAAAAGGTATACTTATGGAGCAAAAAGGAATAAGTGAACAAGAAGCTTATAGATTTATCCAAAAAAATAGCATGGATGCTGGATTAAAAATGGTTGAGTATGCAAAAGAAATTATATCATAATAAATAATAAATTTTAAACTACATTAAAAGTAGGAAAATAAAATTTAAAAAATAGAATTATTGAAGTAAAAAAATAGTACTTCGATAATTCTATTTTAGCAACTCTAAAATAAGTTTTCTCTAATGTTATTCATTGTACTAGAGAAACAAATATATAATAAATTATTCTAACGAGGGGATGATATTTATGCATAAAGATATAGGTCTATACAGAAGTTCTTTTGAACATGATGCCTGTGGAATTGGAGCTATAGTTAATATCGATGGAATTAAAACCCACAACTCTATTGAGGATGCTCTAAATATATTAATTAATTTAGAACATAGAGGTGGTACAGGAGCGGATGGTAAAACTGGGGATGGATCTGGTATACTATTTCAAATACCTCATAGATTTTTTAAAGAAGAAGCACAAAAACTTGGAGTGATTCTTCCTAGTGAAGGAGATTACGCAGTTGGTATGTTCTTTTTACCAGTAGATTCAACAGAGCAAAAAGCTTGCGTTAATATATTTGAAAAATTATGCTACGAAGAGAATTTAAAAATATTAGCTTGGAGGTCTGTACCTGTAAATAAATCAGTACTAGGTGAATATGCAATATCATCTATGCCTTGTTTTAAACAGGTTATTATTGAAAAGCCTTCAGATATTAATGATTATAGAGATTTCGAAAGAAAACTATATATTATAAGAAGACGATTTGAGAAAGAATTAGTTACTGAAAATGCATATATATCATCTTTGTCTTCAAAGACTATCGTATATAAAGGTCTATTACTTGCAAGCCAGCTTAAAAACTTTTATATTGATTTATCAAATGCTAAAGTTCAATCAGCAATTACTATGGTACATTCAAGATATAGTACTAATACTGTTCCAAGCTGGAAAAGAGCACATCCTAATAGATATATAATTCATAATGGTGAAATTAATACCTTAAGAGGTAATATAAATAGCTTATTAGCAAGAGAAGGAAATCTATATAAGGAAGATATAAGAACGGATTTAAAGAAAGCTCTACCTATTATAAATAGTGAAGGATCAGACTCAGCTATATTAGATAATACTTTAGAATTTCTAATTATGAATGGAAAAAGCATAGAAGAAGCTATTATGATGTTGGTTCCAGAACCATGGGAGAAAAATAATTTTATTTCTAAAGAAGAAAAAGCATTTTTTGAATATAATGCTACATTAATGGAACCATGGGATGGTCCTGCAGCTATTGTATTTTCTGATGGAAATGTTATGGGAGCAACTTTAGATAGAAATGGCTTAAGACCTGCTAGATATTATATAACAAAGGATAATAATTTAGTATTATCATCAGAAGTCGGTGCTTTAGATATACGAAATGAGGATATAGTTTCAAAGGGTAGATTAACACCTGGTAAGATATTATTAGTAGATACCTTAAATAAAAAGATATTAAGTAATGAAGAGGTTAAAAAGCAATATTATTCAAAGAAGCCTTACTTAAATTGGATTAATAATAACATAATCCCATTAGAAAATATAAAGGTGAATTTAATTAATAATAATGACTTCTTTAATATAAATAGAGATAAGCTACTGCAGATTTATAACTACACATACGAAGATTTAAAAAACACTATTTTACCAATGTGTGAAAAAGGTGAGGAACCATTAAGCTCCATGGGAGTAGATACTCCTTTAGCAGTATTATCAACAGAACCTCAACCACTTTTTAATTATTTCAAACAATTATTTGCTCAAGTAACAAATCCACCTATAGATGCAATTAGAGAGGAAATTATAACATCTACAACTATATATCTTGGTTCATCAGAAAATCTATTAGGTGAATTGGAAGAAAATAAACCTAAAATTAAACTATCAACTCCAATTTTAACCAATGAAGATTTAAATAAAATAAGAAAATTTGATAATCCTGATTTTAGGGTAAAGACTATTAATGCTTCCTACGGTAAAAAAGATGATGAGTATGATTTAGACTTAGCTTTAGATTTGTTATGTAAGGAATCAGAAAAATCAATATTAGAAGGATATAATATTATAATTTTAAGTGATAAAAATGTTAATAATAAAATAATTCCAATACCATCTTTATTAGCCTTATCTGCTGTACATCATTATTTAATTAAGAAAGGCCTTAGAAGTAAGGTTGATTTAATTGTTGAAAGTGGAGAACCAAGAGAAGTTCATCATTTTGCTACTCTTATTGGATTTGGTGCTTCAGCTATAAATCCTTATTTAGTATATGAATCAATTCTTAAGCTACAAGAAGATAAGCTTTTAATTGAAGATTATAATGTTGCTGTTAAAAAATATAATAAAGCTATATTAAAGGGATTAATTAAAATAATGTCTAAGATGGGTATATCAACTATCCAATCTTATAAAGGTGCTCAAATCTTTGAAGCTGTTGGAATAAATGAACACGTAATTAATAAATACTTTACTAACACTGTAAGTAGAATAGAAGGAATATCATTAAAGGAAATACAAGATGAAATTCTTAGAAAGCATAGAAATGCATATAAAAAGAGTAATTCTAACTTTAAATTTACATTTAATTCAAGTGGAAGAGATAAGTTTAGAGCTGATAAAGAAGAACATTTATACAATCCATTAACTATTTACAAACTACAACAAGCAACAAGAAATGGAGATTATAATACCTTTAAAGAATATTCTCAGTTAATAGATAGTGAAGATTCATTTATTACATTAAGAAGCTTATTAGATTTTAAATATTTAAGTGATCCTATTCCAATAGATGAAGTAGAAAGTGTTGAATCAATAGTAAAGAGATTTAAAACAGGCGCTATGTCTTATGGTTCTATTTCTAAGGAAGCTCATGAAGCTTTAGCTATTGCAATGAATAAAATCGGTGGAAAATCTAATACTGGTGAAGGTGGGGAAGATAGAGATAGATTTATAGTTGATGAAAATGGAGATTCAAGAAGATCTGCTATAAAGCAAATAGCTTCTGGAAGATTTGGAGTAACTTCTGAATATTTAGTTAATGCTAGTGAAATACAAATAAAAATGGCTCAAGGAGCGAAACCTGGCGAAGGTGGACAACTGCCTGCTAAAAAAGTATATCCATGGATAGCAAAGACTAGGGGAGCTACTACAGCAGTAGGATTAATATCGCCACCACCACATCATGATATATATTCAATAGAGGATTTAGCTCAATTAATATATGATTTAAAACAGTCAAACGACGAAGCAGATATTTCTGTTAAATTGGTTGCTGAAGCAGGTGTGGGCACAGTAGCAACAGGAGTTGCTAAGGCTGGTGCAAATGTAATTTTAATATCTGGTCATGATGGTGGTACAGGTGCATCACCTAAAACTTCAATTCAAAATGCTGGATTACCATGGGAACTTGGAATTGCAGAAGCACATCAAACTCTTATTTTAAATAACTTAAGAGATAGAGTTAGACTAGAAGTAGATGGTAAATTAATGACTGGTAGAGATGTAGCTATTGCTGCTTTACTAGGAGCAGAAGAATTTGGATTTGCAACTGCACCATTAGTATCATTAGGTTGTGTAATGATGAGAGTCTGTAATTTAGATACATGCCCTGTAGGAATTGCTACGCAAAATAAAGAACTTAGAAAGAGATTTAAAGGTAAACCAGAGTATGTAATAAACTTTATGTATTTTATAGCTGAAGAATTGAGAGAATATATGTCTAAGCTTGGATTTAGAACTATTGATGAAATGGTTGGAAGATTCGATAGACTTAAAGAAAAGGAAAGTAAAAAAGGCTTTAAAAGAAGTAAGGTTAATTTATCCTCATTATTAATTAATGATGAAAGATTCTTTACTTCTCAAAATAAATTTAATAAAAATTATAAAGAAGTAAAGGCTAGAACCTTAGATAGAAGCCTATTAATTCCTATAGTTGAAAAAAGCTTTAATGGTAATAATTCAATAAATATAGATATTGATATAAATAATACAGATAGAACTTTAGGTACATTACTTGGTTGTAATATTACAAGAAAATATGGATACAATACATTAAAAGATGATTCAATATTATTAAACTGTAAAGGATCAGGTGGACAAAGTATAGGTGCATTTATGCCAAAGGGAATAACAATTAAAGTAAATGGTGATTGTAACGACTATTTAGGAAAAGGGCTATCTGGTGGAAAAATTATCGTTAAAAATCCAGAAGATTGTAATATAAACCCAGAAGAAAACATTATTATTGGTAATGTTGCATTATATGGAGCAACCTCAGGAAAAGTATTTATTAATGGAGTTGCTGGCGAGAGATTTGCTGTAAGAAACTCTGGTGCTACAGCTGTAGTTGAAGGAGTGGGAGATCATGGTTTAGAATATATGACTGGTGGAACAGTAGTATTACTAGGAAAATGTGGTCTTAACTTTGCAGCAGGCATGAGTGGTGGTATAGCTTACGTATATGATAATGATGATACTTTTAATAGCAAATTAAATAGGGAGTTAGTAAATATAGAAACCTTAGAAATTGATGATGAAGAAACAATTAAATTTCTAATAAAAGAACATGTTGAATCAACAGATTCTAAACGTGGTACAGAAATATTAAATAATTGGAATGAGGAAATAAAGAATTTCAAAAAAATAGTTCCTAATGATTATAAAAAAATAATAACATTAATAGATAAGAAAAAAGCTGAAGGCTTAAATCATGAAGAAGCACTTCTAGCTGCTTTTTACGAAAGGAGTGCTATGTAATGGGAAAACCAACTGGATTTTTAGAATTTGAAAGAAAAGTAGGGCAAAATGATTCTGTAGAAGAAAGAATAGCTCATTACAATGAATTTCATAACTTGCTTTCTAAAGAAGAGCAAGCAAAACAAGGTGCTAGATGTATGGATTGTGGAATACCATTTTGTCAATCGGGCTTATTAATAAAAGGAATGGCATCAGGGTGCCCTTTAAATAATTTAATACCTGAATTTAATGATTTAGTATATAAGAATAATATAAATATAGCATTAGATAGGCTGCTAAAAACTAATCCATTTCCTGAATTTACCGGGAGAGTATGTCCAGCACCATGTGAATCTGCCTGTACAGTATCTATAAATGGACCTGCTGTTAGCATTAAGGAAAATGAAAGATATATAATTGATACTGCTTTTAAAGAAGGTCTTATGAAGTCAGAAGTTCCTAAGTACAGAAATAATAAAAAAGTAGCAGTAATAGGTTCTGGGCCAGCTGGTTTATCCTGTGCTTACTATCTAAATAGATTTGGATATAATGTGGATGTCTTTGAGAGAGAAGATAGGCTTGGAGGATTACTAATGTATGGTATTCCTAATATGAAGCTTGATAAAGAAGTAGTTAATAGAAGAATAAAACTGTTAGAAGCTGAGGGAGTTAAATTCTTCACTAAATCAGATATATGCATAAATGAACCTTTAAGAGATAAAGTTTTAGAAGAATATGATTCTATTGTATTAGCTACTGGAGCTACTAAACCAAGAGATTTAAATGTTCCAGGAAGAAATCTAAAAGGCATATACTTTGCAGTGGATTACTTAAAGGAAAATACAAGGAGTTTGCTAAATAATGAAGTGGTTTCAAAGCAGATATCTAGTAAAGATAAAAATGTTCTAATAATTGGTGGTGGAGATACTGGTACAGACTGTGTAGCAACTTCAATAAGACAAGGCTGTAAGTCTGTAACTCAATTAGAAATAACAAATTCATTGCCAAAGGAAAGATTAGACAGTAATCCTTGGCCAGAATGGAATAGAACTTTAAAGGTAGATTATGGACAAGAAGAATCCATTGAAGTTTTTGGACAAGATCCAAGGCAGTATTGCACAAGTGTAAAAGAATTTATATCAGATGAAGCTGGAAATGTAAAAGCAGCTAAAACTATAAGAGTAAATTGGTATCAAGATGAAAATGGAAGATTAACCTTTAAAGAAGAAGAGGGTAGCGAAGAAATTATTGATGTAGATATTGTTATGATTGCAATGGGATTTTTGGGTACTGAAGAATATATAAGCAATAGTTTTGATATTAAACTAGATAATAGAGGAAACATTAATGCAGATTATAAGCTATTTAAAACTAGCAGAGAGAAAATATTTACTTGTGGTGATGCACGTAGAGGCCAATCTCTTGTTGTATGGGCAATAAGAGAAGGTCTAGAAGCTGCAAAAAGTATAAATGAATATTTATCAGGAAAATAAAAAAAATTATAGTAAATATTACTTCCTTTAATTATTAGATAATTCCATATAATAATAATGTGAATATCTAAAAGGAGGGACAAAAGATGATAAGATATTTGGCTTTACTTTCTATAATATCTACTACCATATTTTCATCTAATTTTAGTAATATAAAGGCAGATGATGTTAAGTCTAAAGGAAATGCGTTAAGGGTATTTAGTGAATATAGGATAAATTTAAGTAAAGAAGATAAATTTGATGACTTTTGGACTCCTAAAAATGAAGGGTACCTTAATGAAACTCAAAAAGCAAAAATTAACTCTTTAAGAGAAAAAGTTAATAAGGGTGAAAATTTAACTATTACAGAGTGTAGTGAGCTAAAAATGATTAAGGCTGATGTAATAAAGCTAAAGCTTGGTGAAGATAAATTTAAAGAACTTGAAAAACTAATTAATAAAAGAGAAGGTAATTTAGAATTAACTTTACCCGAAAGAAAAAGGCTTTATGAGCTAAATAAAGAATCAAGAGAATAAATAAATTCATAGATATTCATAACTATTAGGAACTGTTTAAGTCAGTTCCTAATTTTTATGTAATTAAGTTATAGCTATGAAAATATTAGCAATTTCTTCGAAAAAATGATAAAATTATAAAGACGTATGTTTATTATATTTATACGTTTAATATTTGTATCGGAAGGAAGATTAATTGTGGATAGATATAAAGAAGAATTTATCGAATTTATGGTTAATAGTAATGTTTTGAGATTTGGAGATTTCACTACTAAAAGTGGAAGAAAGACTCCTTTCTTTATAAACACAGGAAATTACACTACAGGTGCTCAATTAAAGAAATTAGGAGAATTCTATGCTAAAGCAATAAATAAACATTTTGGAACTGATATTGATGTTTTATTTGGTCCTGCTTATAAAGGAATCCCTCTAACAGTAACAACAGCTATTTCTTTAAATGAATTATATGATATAAATGTTGAATATTGTTCTAATAGAAAAGAAATAAAGGATCATGGTGAAGGTGGAATTTTATTAGGAGGATCTCTTAAGGATAATAAAAGGGTAGTTATTGTTGAAGATGTTATGACTGCAGGAACCTCAATATATGAAACTGTGCCAATATTAAAGTCACAAGGGAATGTAGATATAAAGGGTCTAATTATTTCAGTAGATAGAATGGAAAAAGGAAAATCAGAAAAGTCTGCTCAAGAAGAAATTAAAGAGAACTTTGGAATTACTACCTATTCAATAGTTACTATGAGAGAAATAGTAGATTATTTATATAATAGAGAACTTAATGGTAAAATATATATTGATGATAATATGAAAACTGCTATAGAATCTTATTATGAAAAATATGGAGTTACATATAATAAATAAAACTGGGACGCTTAATGCGTCCTTATTTATTATTTATATCTAAAAACTTTAGTACTTCAAAGCATAGAGCTGTTAGTTCAAATTTATTATAACCAGTAAAGTAATGAGAACCTGATTTTAATGTAAGTAGTTTAGTTTTAATATTATTATCTTTCAATTTATTATATAGAATCTTTGCGTTTTCATAAGGGACTATTTCATCTTCTTCACTATGTATAATTAAGGTTTTAGGTGTATGAGTACTTATATAGTTAATAGGAGTATATTTACCTAAAGTGTCCCATGAATCTACTATACTTTCAATATCCTCTTTATATTCTTCATCTATTGAAGATATATTTAATGTACTTAACTCTGTTGGTCCAAAGATGTCTATAAGGTATTTTACTTTTGAAGAGTAATTTCGTAACTCCTCATCTCCTTGAAATTTATCTTCTCCTGAATATGATGCCATTAAAGCAAGATGAGCCCCAGATGATATACCCATAATGCCAATATTATCTGTATCAAAGTTATACTTTTCTTTATTTTTATAAACCCATCTAATTGAATCTTTAACATCTACTATAGGATTTTCTAAAGGTACATTTTTCTTTAATAATTCATAAGAAACACTTATAATTGTATATCCTCTTTTATTAAAAGCATTTAATAAGGGATCTAGGCCTTTAGGTATTCCATTATCACCATAAACCCAACTTCCTCCATGAACGTATAAAATCACAGGTGAAGGTTTATCCTCTATATCAGATTTATATATATCTAGGAAAACATTCTTTGATATACTTTCTTTATATTTTATATTCTTTACATCCATAGATGTTGTAGTATAGTAATCTGTTAAGTTACCTAATGTCGCAACTGACTCATTTGAGTTTTTTAATTCCTCATATATGCTATATATTATCATAAGTGAATTTTTGAAGTAAATTCCTATACAAAAGGTAGTAATTAATATTGAAATTAAAAAAGCTGTAATTATTCTAAATACTTTCTTCAAAAAATCACCTTCCTATAACTAATACTTATATTATTGACATAAATAAAAAATATAAATGAAATTAATTATAATTTTTTAAAAATATGAATATATTGTATTAATATTTAAATAAGGGGGAGGTCACTATAAGTAATTATTTCACTCTTGATGGTAATGAAGCTTTATTAAGCATGAATTATATAGCTAATGATATTTTAAATAAAAATGATGAAACCCTACTATGTTATAAAATTAATGAAAAGGAATTATTAGAAGTTATAAGAGAAATAGTATCTTATTATCTATTTAAAGATAAACAAGTTTTAATTATTACAGATTCTTATGAGGAATATATTCTTGCTAATGATAGCTTTAAAGATCTTGATAAAAGATTAATAAATTTAAATAATGACTTTAATCTTAAGGCTTTAATAAAGTATTTATTATTAAATTTACAAGATCAAACTGGTAAAACTATAATAAGTAAGGTTGAATTAATTTATAGGAGTATTAATAAGAAATATGATTCATTAAAAGAAATAAGTATTTTTTTTAATAATTGTGATAACGACATTCCCTTAATAGATAAATATATTCTAACTAAAAGAAAGCTAGATAGTAATAATAATTATAACAAATATTATAGAACCTTTAGAATAAAGAAACCCTTTCAAAACTATAGTTATAATGAATTAAATGAAATTTGTAATAATATCTTATTATCAGATATAAGCAATCAATATATACAGCATAGAAGATTTATAGATAATGATATATCTCAATATTTTAAAATGCCTTTAGATTATAGTTTAATAAATAATTCTATTACTTCACTAAAAACTATAATAGATAATAAAGATATTGATTATAGTTTAAGCGTATCAACATATACCAAGGATTTTATTGATGAATTTATATCTAATAAAATTGTTGATGAAGACTATATATTATCCTTAACTAATACAGTTAATTTAAAATATAATTATAAGTTATTAAATAATCCTATTAATCAAAAATGGTTTAATATCTTTCATAGGTTTAATAGGGCTAAGGAAAAAGAAAACTTAAAGATATTTTCTAGAATTAAGAATGAGATTTATGAGGAATATACAAATAATTATAAGTCAATAAAAATATTGAAGGAGAAATTATCCTTTTTGAAATTAATTTTAAAAGAAGATAAGTATAATGAAGCAATAGTAAGTATAATAAAAAATGGAAATGTTTATGAAAATCTTATTTTCTATAAGAAAATTCTCGAAGTTGCATATGAAAATAGACACGCTATAGACTCTATTAGTAATCTTTCAAGTATTGAAGAAAATATTTTAAAGTATTGTTATGATGATTTAGAAGAAAAAAAATATATAAAAGAATTAATATCTCTTCTTCCATTATTGAAGTGTTATTTAGATATAGAAGAAGAGGAGTTTAAAAATATAAATATAATTAATCTATATAAGGAATATGATAGTATTATAAATGATATCTATGAAGAAAATTCTAAAAAGAATACTATAATTTCAAAAGCAATAAATAAAATATGGGATAATAAATTAAAGGATGCTTCTTCTATATTAAAAGATAATATAGATAATATAAGTGATGATACTTTAATTAGATTTTTTCCTTGCGTAATATCTAATTTTTCTAATAAGAAAATTGAGGAATTTAAAAGTAATAAAATATACTTTGATAAAGTTATAGTAATATCAAAGGCAAGAGACAAACTAATTGATTTAAATTATTTAAGTAACTTATCTAAAAGTATAATATTAATAGATATAGATAATAACCTAAAAGAAATAGAGTTTACTAAAGAAAATAATTATTTAAATAAGGAAAATAATGAGATACTATCAGAAATAAAATACTTTTTATTAAATAAAAACATGTCTATAGATATAGTTATTATAGATACTTATATGGAGTTAAAAATAAATGATTATAAAATAATACTTTTATTAAACACCACTTCATTAAAGAAGGATGTTTTACTATATAAATATTATAAGGATAATAACATCTATATATATAGGTTATGGTATAGAGATTGGTGGATAAATAAATATAAAGAACTAGATAAGATTAATAATTATATTAAGGAATTGACAATAATCAATAAATAAAATATACTGTTATAGTAAATTAAATAAGACAGTTCGGAAGCCTCCTGTCTCTAAACAAAACTACGGTTATTAATTGCAATTTATATTAAGTGTGATTTATTCGTAGAGGGTTTATATATAAACTCTCTATTTTTATTTCTATACCTAATATTGTTTAGTTATTGCTTTACTTAATTCGTGATTTTGGGGCTGTTTTAGGACGGCTCCTTATTTTTTTATAAATAATTGGAGGGATTTAATTTGAATAACAATTTAGTAAAAGCTGCTTTAATTGCAGCAATTTATGCAGTATTGACGATAATACTAGCTCCTATAAGCTATGGGCCAATACAGTTTAGAATATCTGAAATTTTAGTGCTTCTAGCTTTTATAAATCCTACATATATAATAGGTTTAACATTAGGATGTTTATTATCAAATATTTTTGGTGGATATGGACTACCTGATATTATCTTTGGTACTTTAGCAACCTTCTTAAGTGTAAGTGCTATATCATTAACAGCTAAATATATGAAATATAATATGATTAGCCTAATTATAGCCTCTTTATGGCCAACTATATTTAATGCTGTAATAATTGGATGGATGCTTAGTGTAGTAATAGAATTACCTATGTTATTAACTATGATTCAAGTTGGAGTTGGTGAGTTTGTAGTAGTAACTCTAGTAGGAGTACCAGTATTCAAATTTATTTCAGATAAATACAGAAGTAAATTATCATTAGGATAGAATAAAAATATTTAAGCTTAGATACTTTATAGTTGTCTAAGCTTATTTTTTTAATTAAAATATACATATATACTAATAGATAAAAAATAAGGAGACTGATATGAATTTAATTACATTAGAAAATATAAATAAGACCTATAGCGAAAAAGTTTTATTAAAAGATGTTAATTTAAATATAAATGATGGAGATAAAATTGGTTTAATTGGATTAAATGGAGCTGGAAAGTCTACATTACTTAAAATATTAACAGGTAGAGATGAATTCTTTGATGGAAAGATTACTAAAGGAAAGAATATTAGAATAGAGTATTTAGCTCAAGATACAGCATATGATAATAACTCAACAGTATTAGAGCAAATATTTAAGGGTGATACTCCTGAAATGAAGCTTTTAATGGAGTATGAGGATTTACTAGATAAAGTTTTATTAAACCCATCTTTAAATGATAGATTAATACAATTACAGAGTAAAATTGATACTATGAATCTTTGGGATTTAGAAAGTGATGCTAAAACTATATTAACAAAGCTAGGTATTACAGATTTTAATCAAAAAATGTCTGAGCTTTCTGGTGGTCAAAAGAAAAGAGTATTTTTAGCTTCTTCATTAATAACTCCCTGTGAATTATTAGTATTAGATGAACCTACTAACCATCTTGATTCAGATTCCATTGAATGGTTAGAAGAGTATTTAAATAATAGAAAAGGTGCCTTAATTATGATTACTCATGATAGGTATTTCCTAGATAGAGTAACTAATAAGATTATAGAACTTGATAGAGGTTCCCTTTATCAATATGAAGGTAACTATAGTGACTTCTTAGAGAAGAAAGCTGAAAGACTACAAGTAGAAGCAGCACAGGAAGAAAAAAGACAAAAGCTTATTTTAAAGGAATTAAAATGGGTTAGAAGAGGTGCTAAAGCAAGAACAACTAAGCAAAAAGCTAGACTACAAAGATTTGATGAATTAGTTAATACTGAAACTGTATCAGTTAATACAGATATAGAAATGCCTTTCATAGGTAGAAGGCTAGGTAAAAAGATTATAGAAATAGATAATTTATCAAAATCCTTTGGTGAAAAGTCCTTAATTAAAGATCTAAACTATATTTTTTCTAAAAATGATAGAATTGGTATTATAGGTAAAAATGGAGCTGGTAAAACTACATTAATAAATATGATAACTGGTGCTATAAAGCCCGACTCTGGTACAATTGAAATTGGTGACACAGTTAGTATAGGTACTTTTTCACAAGATAATACCCATATGGACTTAAATCAAAGGGCTATAGATTATATTAAAGAAGGTGGAGAGAATATTCCAACTGAAGATGGATATACCATAACAGCCTCACAATTGGCTGAAAGATTTCTATTTGATGGTACATTACAATATACCCCAATAGAAAAGCTATCTGGTGGTGAAAGAAGAAGACTGCATCTATTAAGGATTCTAATGGAATCTCCAAATGTACTTATTTTAGATGAGCCTACAAATGATTTAGATATTGAAACACTAAAAATATTAGAAGATTTTCTTGATGAATTTATTGGTGTAGTAATTATAGTATCTCATGATAGATATTTCCTAGATAGACTTTGTAATAAAATCTTCTCTTATGAAGGTAATGGGTTGATAAAACAATATGTAGGTAACTATAGTGATTATCTTATTTATAAAGAATATGAAAAGGCTAATGAAAGTTTAACAACTTCTAATGAAAATGATAAAAAGCAATTAGATAAAAGTTATAAAAGTAAAGATAATAGACCTAAATTTACATTTAAAGAACAAAAAGAATTTGAAGAAATATATGATGTTATAGAAAAAATAGAACATAATATTACTGATATAGAAAATAAAATGAATAAAAATGCTACAAACTATGGTGCTTTAAATGAGTTAATGCAAGAAAAAGAAGAGTTAGAAGAGGAACTTTTAATGAAATATGAAAGATTAGAGTACCTAGAAGATATTGATAGACAAATAAAAGAGTATAAGAAAAATTTATAAAATCTTTCTTTTATGAACCTTGTGAATATAGTATAATCTTTGTGTAAAATAAATATAATTATGACTAGAAGGAGATATAACATGAAGAAACTTTTAATAACATTAGGTCTTTCATTATTATGTATTGCACTTATTGGATGCACTAGCAATAATACAAAAGGAACTGAATTAAAAGATGGATTAACTGCAATGGATGTTGTTAAAAATGTTGAAGATAAAGCACCAATGCAAATGCCTATGGAATTAGATGAAGAAATGGCTAAGGATTTAGCAAATCTTAACTTAGATGACGTAGAAGACTACGGAATAATAAAAGCAATGATAATCAATTCAGCTGATATAGCAGCTGTTGTAAAGGCTAAGGAAGGAAAGGTTGAATCTGTAAAAACTTCCTTACAGCAAATGCTAGATACTGAAAGAAACAATGCATATTTACCAGATCAAAAGGAAAAAATAGAAAATGCTATTTTCATGGAAAAAGGAAATTACGTTATATTATTAGTTAATTATGATGTTCAAGCAGCAAAAGAAGCTGTAGAGGAATGCTTTCAATAATTAGTTTTTAAGCTAGATAAGAATAGTTTCTTATCTAGCTTTTTTAGAAAGGATATTATGGTATTTAGTAGCTTAATTTTTATATTTAGATTCTTACCAGTTTTTTTAATTTTATATTTTTTTGCCCCAGATAAATATAAGAATTTAACCTTACTTATATTTAGTTTAATATTTTATAGTCTTGGGGAGCCTATATATTTCCCACTTATGATAGCTTCAATACTAGTTGATTATTTTATAGCTATAGCTATAGAAAACAACTTTAATAACAGGTTTAAATGCAGGCTTTTACTGATGCTATCTATATTATTTAATATGGGAATGTTATTTTTCTTTAAGTATTTTAACTTTTTTATAGATAATATAAATTTAATTTTTTCTACTTCTTTAAGTAATTTAAAACTAGCATTACCCTTAGGAATAAGCTTTTACACTTTTCAAACATTATCTTATTCCATTGATGTCTTTAATGGAAAGGTAAAAGCAGAAAGAAATATAATAGACTTTGGTGCCTTTGTTTCCTCATTTCCTCAGCTTATTGCTGGTCCCATAGTAAAATATACAGATATCAATAAAGAAATAAAGAAACGTACACATTCTCTTGAGAACTTTGAAATTGGGATGGAAGAATTTATAATTGGATTAAGCAAAAAGGTTCTAATTGCTAATAATATAGGCGTTCTGTGGACTGAAATATATAGTAAAGACATAACTGAAATATCCATGCCACTAGCTTGGATAGGAATATTAGCCTTTTCATTTCAAATATATTTTGATTTTAGTGGATATTCCTCTATGGCAATTGGTCTTGGTAAAATTATGGGATTTAATTATCCAACAAATTTTAATTTTCCTTATATATCAAGAAGTATTAGTGAATTCTGGCGTAGATGGCATATAACACTTGGATCTTGGCTTAGGGAATATGTTTATATACCTTTAGGAGGAAATAGAGTTAATAAGAAAAGGTTATTCTTTAATCTTCTCTTATTATGGTTCTTAACAGGCTTTTGGCATGGGGCAGAATATACATTTATATTATGGGGATTATATTTCTTTTTACTTACCTATATAGAAAAAAGATTTTTATCTAAATTTCTAAATAATAATGTTATTTTTTCGAATATTTACACTAGCTTTTTCTTATTAATTGGGTGGACTATATTTGCAATAGATAAAATAGATTTATTAAGTAATTATCTTAAGAGAATGTTTTCCTTTAATTTTACTCTTGATTGGCTATATTACTTTAATAATTATATTTTGGTATTTATCCTCTGCTTTATTTGTTCAACTCCATTAGTATTAAATCTATATAGGAAAATGAATAAGCCTATTAAATCATTAGTTATTATTGCTATTTTCCTATTATCAATTGCTTATTTAGTAGATAGCACTTATAATCCCTTTTTATATTTTAGATTTTAACAGGAGTAACTATATTATGGAGAATATAAAGAAATATCCTATAAGTTTTATTTCTATAGTGCTGATTTTATTAATTAGTATATTAGATATCTCAAATACAGATATTGAATTTTCTCTATTTGAAAATAGAACTTTAGCTCAAAAACCAAAATTCTATTACGATGATTTCAAAAGTGGTAGATATTTTAAAAATTACGAAAGGTATATAAATGATCAATTCTTACTAAGAAATTCATGGATAAATGTAAAGTCACTAGTAGAATTCTCTTTAGGTAAAAAAGAGAATAATGGAGTTATTTATGGAGATAATAACTTTTTATTCGATAAATTTGAAAAAGTAGATGAAAGTAATTTAGCTAAGAATATTAATTCTTTAAAAAACTTTATAGCCTCATATAACTCCAATTATAGTCTTATGATTATTCCAGAATCTTTTAGTATATATAAAGAATTATTACCTGCAGGGATTAATTTAGTTGATGAAATTCAATATATAAATAGTATTTATAGTGAATTCAATAAAATAGATAAGGTGAAAACAATAAATGTAGTTGATACCCTTAATAGTAATAAAGATAGATATATATATTACAAAACTGATCACCATTGGACTTCTCTTGGAGCATATTTAGCATATAAGGAATTTGCTAATATAAATAACATAGAGCCAGTAGATATTAATAATTTAAATCAAAATAGAGTTGATGATTTTTTGGGAACATACTTCTCAAAGGCAAAGAATTTTAATGCTAGAGCAGATTATATACTATATTATAATAATGCTAATAATATTAATGTTAATATAGATGGAGTAGAAGTGGATGAACTAAATGATAACTCTAAATGGAGTAGTAGCGATAAGTATTCAGCATTTCTAAGGGGAAATAATGGTATAACTATTATAAAAAATAACTCCATTAAGGATAATTCTAAAATATTAGTTATAAAAGATTCCTTTGCTAATTCTTTTATACAATTTTTAATTAATAATTACAAAGAAGTATGTGTAGTGGACTTAAGAAGTTTTATAGGAAGCTTTAATGATTTTATTAATGAAAATGACTTTGATACAGTACTAATTATGTATAGTTTTAAGAATTTGGTAAATGATGTTAATATTTCTAGAATAAAATATTAAAACTTTATATTAAGTTTATTGACAAGCCTATTATAATTTGATAACCTTTTAAAGGTTATTATTTATACTTAGGAGGACAAAATGGAAGGAACAAAAGAAGTAAAAATCCTAGTAGCTGACCCTTCAGCGTTAGGGTTATTCGGATTAGCTGTAATAACATTAGTAGCATCATCCCAAAAATTAGGTTTAACAAGTGGAGTATCTTTAGTATTACCTTGGGCTATATTCTTAGGAGCTACAGCTCAATTAGTTGCATGTTTAAATGATTTTAAGCATAACAATACTTTTGGAGCTACTGCTTTTGGTGCATATGCATTTTTCTGGTATGCAATGGGAATGACTTGGTTAATACAAAATGGAGTTTTTGGTGAAAAGCTTGCAGCTTCATCAGACACTAAACAATTAGGTTTTGCTTTCTTAGCATACTTAATATTTACATTATTCATGACTATAGGAGCTATGGAAACTCATAAAGTTTTATTTACAATATTCGTTTTAATAGATTTCTTATTCATAGGATTAACATTAAATTCATTTAATATTGTACCACATTTTGCTCACAATCTTGCTGCATATTCTGAACTTGGAATTGCTTTAGTATCTTTTTATGGTTGTGGAGCAGCAGTATTAAATAAACACTTTGGTAAAGTTTTCTTACCAGTAGGAAAGCCATTCAATATTTTTAAATAAATAATATGTAAAATTCATAAAAATAGTGTTATAGTTGTAATATACTATAGCACTATTTTTATTTATAAAAGGAGAAATACAAATGAAATTATATGTTTATTTAAAAGGAAAAAAGGATCCAGTAGTATATGAAGGAGAAAAAATAGATGTAGTAGACTTTAATTTTAATGGAATTGATTATAAACAAATAAGATATTTTAAAAAAGGTAGCTCCAAATCCGAATTAATTTTAAAGGATTTAATTACTAATATTAAGAATTAATTAAGTAAAATAATAAAAGTTCTAAAGTTTAAATCTTTACAATAAAATAATACTGCAAAGATACTTACAGCCCATAAAAAAATGTATCTTGAGTAAGACACTAACAGCTTAAATTTATTGTAAATTAGTATATAATCACGTGTCTTGATAAATAAGGAGGGGATTATGTCTGAAGTTTTAAGTAAAATTAGAAAAGGATTATATAAGCTTTCTGAAATGGATTATGATCAGGAAGAAGAAAACTCCCTAACAGCTATAGAAAGTTTTATTAATGAAATATCATATTTAAGAAAAGCTTCTGAAGAAGAAATAATTAATAAATATAAACTTATATTATTATTTAATAATGATGAAAGTATAAAGTTTTTATTCTTTATAAGAAGTATTAAAAAAGGGCTAGGGGAGAGAAGGATATTTAGAATCTTACTAAAATACTTAGCTAAAGAAAATCCAGATAGCATAGAAAAAAATTTAAGATCTATACCTAAATACGGAAGATGGGATGATTTATACGCTTTATTCGATACACCTTTAGAAGAAAAAGTAATAAATCTATTTAAATCTCAAATTCAAAAAGACCTATCTTCTAAGAGGCCTTCAAATTTAGGTAAATGGCTAAAATCTGAAAACTCATCTTCAAAGGAAAGTAGAGCTTTAGGTTATAAAACTAGAGTGTTATTAAATTATTCACCAAAAGAATATAGAAAATTATTATCAACTTTAAGAAGAAAGCTTAATATTATAGAAAGTAATCTAACATCAAAACAGTATCAAAGAATTAATTATGAAGATCTTTCTAAAATAGTTTTAAGTAAATATAAAAAAGCCTTTCTTAGAAATGATAATGATAAATATAATTTGTATTTGCAAAATAAACATTATAACGAAAAGTTTTTACCCAATAAAATAATTAATTACTTAAATGCTGATATGAATCCAGAAAATCTAAATAAAAAAATCGAAAAATTATTATTTGATATAATTATTAAAGAAGCAAAGATATTAGAAGATTCAATTATAATAACTGGATTAGAAGATGATGATAATTCTTATACTTTAAGTTTACTTTTATTTACAATCGTTTTATACAAAAAAATAAATTTGAACGCATTTAAAAACTATTATATATCTTTTAAGAAAAATCCTAAATTTAATAAATTGTCAGAATCGAATTCTATTAATAATATAAAATCAATATATAATAATTACAGTAATTTCAAAATAGATTTAAACTCAGCATTAGATTTGCTTTTATTTACATTATTAAAGAAGAATATAAATCCAGAATCAGCTCCAAAAGCTATATTATTTATATATAATAAGGATGAAGATATTGATTTTAAAACATTAGAAATTAATAAAGAAAAATGGCTAAAGGCAGGTTTCAAGTATCCAAAAATTAAGTTATGGAATTTAAAAAACTTACAAGGAAATTTTTCTATTACAAACCACGGAGAAATAATTAAAATTTTAGGATATAACCAAAACATCTGGCCATATTTATTAGAATCAAAGCCAATAACTAATTCTGAAATAATTTTAAATAAATATAAAAAAATAAATTTCCAAGATATTATTATATAAGTAATGCAACATTGCATTACTTATATAATTTACTTTACATAATATTTAATATGTAGTAAATATGTTCTAGAAAAATCGATTAAAATTATTTCGCTAAATATACATTTAGTGTATTTCGTTATATTGAAAAAGTAAAATGGCTGTGATATAATAAAATCAAGGCTTAACAAGGATTTAATGAGGTGAAAAAAATGTCTAACGTACGAAAAATAACATATAAATATAAAGATTTTAAATATAGTGACGATGTAAACAGACTTTTAAATGTTGAGTTAACTAATAAAGATAAGAAAAAAATCCATTTAATCTATTCAAACTATTATAATTTAGGTGTAGATCGCGGATATGAATTTATAATTGAAGATCTTTATAAATTAGTTGAAATACATAAGTTATCTACTGATCAGCTTGCGGAAATATATGATACTGGTGTTAGGAATATTCAAATATGGCTTAAGGAATTAGGAATTAATCGAAGCATTAAAAAAGGCCAAAAATTAAAAAAGAAAAATTCTTCATCAAATCTCAATTTAAAATCTGACGAAAATTCAAATTTAAATAACAATTCATTAATGAATAAATACGGTATAGAAAAATTTGAAATTAAAAATTTACCACAATCCATGATTGATTTTTTAAATTACTTAGAAACAATTAAAGGTAAATCTCCAAATACAATTAAAGGTTATGAAATTGATTTATCTATGTTTTTTAAATTTCTAAAAATATATAAAGGCTTAGTAGTTGATCCTTCTCTAGAATTTCATGAAATAGATATTAAGGATATTGATAACTCATTTTTAAGGAATATTAAACTAACAGATATATATGCATTTTTAAACTTTGCAGAAAAACAAAGAAATAATGGTAGCTATGCCAGAGCAAGAAAAGTTGCAGCATTAAAATCTTATTTTAAATTTCTTCAAGGTAAGGCAAAAATTATAGAAGATAACCCTACCCTAGATTTAGAATCTCCTAAGCTTAATAAAAGACATCCAATTTATTTAACCTTAGATGAAAGTTTAAATTTATTAAGTTCATTAGATAAAAGCAATAAAAATTATCATAGAGATTATTGTATTTTAACATTATTCTTAAACTGCGGAATGCGTTTATCAGAACTTTGTGGAATAAAAATAGATAAAATAAAGGGAGATACTCTAACTATTATAGGTAAAGGTGATAAAGAAAGAACTGTATATTTAAATGAAGCTTGCATAAAAGCTATAGACAACTATTTAAAGGTTAGAGATGACTCAAAATGTCTTCCTGAAGATAAAGAATACTTACTACTCTCCTCCCGCTACAAACCAATAAACAAAAGAACTGTGGAGCTATTAGTTAAAAAGCATATTTCTAATTCTGGATTAACAGATGGAAAATATACCCCTCATAAATTAAGACATACTGCTGCTACCCTAATGTATAAACATGGAAATGTAGATATTAGAAGTTTACAAAGTATATTAGGTCATGAAAATATTTCAACTACACAAATTTATACTCACGTTGATGAGGACATACTAAGAGATGCTGTTAACTCTAACCCACTATCAAAAGTATAATTAAATTAGTGGACAAGCTATTCAGTTTATAAAAGTTAAAGGTAGGTATTAAATTTATATTCAATACCTACCTTTATTTAAACTATTTTTTCTTTAATACTCTAAATCCAGGAAAAATTTCTTCTGTAGCTTCATCAAGATCTTCTTCTAAATAATCTAAGTCATCTATGTATTCAATATGATCAAAAGCATCTACATACTCTAAATTCTCTCCTTCTTCAATTTCATAATCTTCTTCTTCCATATTAGTTTCTTCTTTTAAAGCTTCTAGCATACTCTTATACTCAGCTTCTAAAAATTCATTTTCTTCTATAGTTTTTGCTATATCTTCTATCTTTATGGCTCTAACATCTATTCCTTCTTCTTTTAGACAATCCCCACAATTATCGCATATTCTATTTGGATATATATCACATATATCATCATCAGTGTATTTATTTATATTCACGAAAACACCACCTATAATATAATCTAAGTTTTAACGTAAATTATATTATATCAAATTAGTATATAATAATCAAATTTTATTTATATATAGCCCTAAAAAGAACATAAGTTTGATATTATAGTGTTTTTATGTTATAATATCTCTAATAAAGTGAGGTGTTTTATTAATGGAAGTAAGCGATAAGCAATTAGAAATCTATGAATTTTTAAAAATATATACAGAAAATAAAGGATATCCACCTTCCGTAAGAGAAATATGTGAAGCTGTAAATTTAAGATCAACTTCAACAGTTCACGGACACTTAAAGAGATTAGAAAAGAAAGGTTTTATTAAGAGAGATCCTACTAAACCACGTGCATTAGAAATCATAGAAATGTCTAATAATAGAAAAGAAATGTTAAATATACCTATAATAGGAAAAGTAACAGCAGGAGCACCGATCTTAGCTACTGAAAATATTGAAGATACCTTCCCTATCCCAATAGAATATATTAAGCACAATGATGAGCTATTTATGTTAAAAGTTACTGGTGATAGTATGATAAATGCTGGGATAAATGATGGGGATTATGCAATTATAGAAAAAGCACCAACTGCTGAAAATGGAGATATAGTTGTTGCTTTAATAGAAAATGAAGCTACAATAAAAACCTTTTACAAAGAAAAGGATCATATAAGACTTCAACCAGAAAATGATACTCTATCTCCTATTATTGTAGAAGATTGTAGTATACTTGGAAAATTAGTTGGTTTATTTAGAGCATATTAAAAATTATGAGTCATACAATATTGTGTATGACTCTATTTTTTTATTTTTTAGGAGGTAAAAATTGAAGATTTCCATTGCAAAAAACAAGGAACATTTAACAGAAGATTCTTCAGATAATTACAATATAATAGATAAAGAAAACTATTCTTCAGTAATATTTTTTTTGAAAGTACTTGTTGCTATATTATACGCTTTTGGATTAGGCTACAGTTTATTTTTTCTAGGTGATGATTTTATACATGTAGGTAAATTATTTTTAGCTTTACTAATTATTTCTTATATCCTTATTGAATATCCATACGCTTTTATAAAGGCATTATTTCTACCAAAGGTACTAAAAAAGGATAATATAAATCTTGAAATTAACCCATTTACCATGGCTATAAATATAAGATCAAAGATAAGAATTTCTAAGGTAAGGATTGGGTTTTCATTAATAATACCATGTATACTATTTGCTGTAATTCCGACTATAGCAAGCTATATATTAGAATTTAATATATATTTGTATGCTATTGCAGCATCAGCAGCAATTATATCTACTAAGGATATTATTTACTTACTTGTAATTTTAAAAAACTCTTCTTTAGGTAATAGTATTCAGTTAGAATCAAATGAATTTATTTTTTTTGAATAAATTATATAACTTTTAGAACTAAATAAAAGCTCTAGATATATATCCAGAGCTTTTATATATTATAAATTAAGAATATTATTTAATGAAATCATTATACCTATCTTAGCATGATCAAAAGTTAAACCACCTTGTAAGTATGCTATATAAGGTTCTCTTATAGGTGCATCTGCAGATAATTCAATAGATGATCCTTGTATAAATGCTCCAGCTGCCATTATAACTTCATCATTATATCCAGGCATAGCCCATGGTTCGCATTCTACGAAAGAATCTATAGGGGACCCTTTTTGTATTCCCTTACAGAATTGAATTAATTTATCTTTATCTCCAAATTTAATAGCTTGAATTATATCACTTCTTTTTTCATTATATTTAGGTAATACATCAAAGCCTGCAAGTTCCATTATTCTTGAACAAAATACTGCTCCCTTCACTGCTTCTATTGCTACATGAGGTGCTAAGAAAAGTCCTTGATAAAGTTGTCTAACAACTCCAAAAGTAGAGCCGCACTCCCCTCCTATTCCAGGTGTAGTTAATCTATAAGCGGCTTGTTCAACATATTTAGACTTACCAGCTATATAACCTCCTGTAGGAGCTATTCCACCGCCTATATTCTTTATTAAAGATCCAGCAATTAAATCTGCTCCAACATCTGTTGGCTCAATATAATCTATAAATTCTCCATAGCAATTATCTACAAATACTATTACATCATTTCTTATTTCTTTAATGAACTTTATTACTTCTTCTAATTCACTTACTAAAAATGAATTTCTCCAACCATATCCTGTACTTCTTTGTATATGTACTAATTTTATTGTTTTATCTTCAGATAGGACTTCTTTAATTCCATCTAAATCAAATTTACCATTCTTTAAATCAACTTGTTTATAATTTACACCATATTCCTTTAATGAACCTATGTTTTCTTTTCCACTGATTCCTATAATATTATGAAGAGTATCATATGGTGCCCCTGAAACACATATCATTGTGTCTCCTGTTCTCAAATTCCCCATTAAGGCACATCCAATAGCATGTGTTCCATTAACAAAATGAGGTCTTACTAGAGCACTTTCTGTGTTAAAGACTCTAGCATATACTTTATCTAAAGAATCTCTTCCTATATCATCATATCCATAACCTGATGAATTTGTAAAATGTGATTCACTTATTCTCTCTTCTTGAAATGCTTTTAAAACTTTTAGCTGATTATACTCTCTTATTTCATCGTAACTACTAAATACCTCTTCCACATCATTTAAAGCTTTCTTATATAATTCAAAGGTATTATCTTTAAAATTAAAGGCTTTTATCATTAATTCTTCTGTTTGTTTTAACATAATGTATCTACATATTAATTGTTAATATGTAATCTCCCTTCCTTTATATAAAATATGTTTACATAAACACAATATTACCATATTTTAAGACAATTTCAAACACCTATACTTTATATAAAAGAAAAAAAGTAGGATAAAATTCCTACTCTTCTTCATTATTAAATAATATTGGTTTTGAAGGAGTTATTGTTGTTATTGCATGCTTATAAACAAGTATTTGCTTACCTTCGCTATCTAAAACAACAGTAAAACTATCAAAGCCCTTTACATAACCTTTTAGTTGAAAGCCATTCGTTAAATAAATAATTACTGAAATCTTATTTTTTCTAGCTCCATTTAAAAAGATATCTTGTAAGTTATTAGGCTGTTTATTCATATTAAACACCTCCAAAGTATTATTAAATAAATATGATATTTATTGCCTTAGGTCACAAACTATTTTTTCAAATACTTCTTCTTCACTTAATTCATCTTTATTTAGAAATATAGCTCTTGGATCTCTTCTAAACCATGTTAATTGTCTCTTTGCATAATTTCTTGACCCTTGCTTTATCATCTCTACTGCCTCTGTATAAGAAATTTTGTTATCTAAGTAATAAAGAATTTCTTTATAACCTATGCCCTGCATTGATTGCATAAGAGAATTATACCCCATATTCTTAAGTTTTATGCATTCATCAATTAACCCTTGTTCTAACATGATATCCACTCTTAAGTTTATTCTATCATAAAGCTTAGCTCTATCCATATTAATAACATAATATCTTACATCATATGGAGAATTATAAAAATCATCCCCTGCATTAAAAGAACTAAAGGGCTTATTCGTTAATTTAAATACTTCTAAAGCTCTAATAACTCTTTTTCTATTATTAAAATGTATTTCCTTATAGCTAATAGGATCTATATCTTTTAGCATTTCATGAATAAATTCATTACCTTTTTCATCAGCTAATTCTTCTAATTCTTTTCTATATTCATTATCACTTTCTGCTTCTGTAAAGTTCATATTACAAGTAATAGCATTAATATATAAGCCAGTTCCACCTACTAATATAGGCAATTTACCCCTTGATAAAATATTATCTATACATTTTGATGCACTTTCTTTGTATTCTGCTACAGAAAAAGGAGTAGAAGGATCAACTACATCTATCATATGATGTGGCACCCCCTCCATTTCCTCTTTAGTGATTTTAGCTGATCCAATATCCATATACTTATATATTTGCATAGAATCAGTAGAAATTATTTCTCCATTTAACTCTTTAGCAAGTTTTATAGATAAGTTAGTTTTACCAACTGCTGTTGGACCAGCTATAATTAATATCTTATTTTTCATTATTTCTCCCTAAACAATTCTTCTAAATTTTTTATCTAAATCATAATTAGTAAACTTTATAATTACAGGTCTACCATGCGGACAATGAAAAGGATCATCTAAATATCTTAAATCATTAATAAGTTTATTCATTTCAGATTCATTTAGATAATTATTTGCCTTTACAGCTGCCTTACAAGCTAATGTAGCTATTTTATTATATTTAACTTCAGTGGTCTTACCGCTACCTAGACTTTTAATATTATCTAGTATATTCATAAATAAATTCCTAGCATCTAATTTTCCTAAGAAATATGGAACTTCCTTTATAGATATAGTATTACCACCAAAGTTTTCAATTATAAAGCCTGCATTTAAAAATATTTCAGCATTTTCATCATAATAGCAATAATCATCAGTGGTTAAATCTATTAATACAGGTACTAGTAATTGTTGTACTACTATATCTCCCTCTTCTATATTCTTTAAATACTTTTCAAATAATATTTTTTCATGGGCTGCATGTTGATCAATTATATATAAAATATCTTCATACTCTGCTAAGATATACATCTTATTAAATTGGCCTATTACTCTTAAATTTGGAAATTTAGCTATCTTAGTACTTTCCAATTTATTATTTGATATATTAATTTCCTGTTTATCTTCATGTATTACTAGTTTTTCTACAGTATTATCATAACTTGGCTTTATATTTATTGAAGTAGCTAATCCTTTTAGGCTTTCATATAACTCTTCTTCTTTTCTAACTTCTTCATAAGTAAGATCCTCTAAATCTTTATGAATTATTTTTTTATTATCTTCTTCTAAATCCTCTTTAGGAATATCATTAATAGTAAATTTTATTTCTTCAATACTTTTTGTGTCTTCTGCTTCTTTAGTTTCTTCCTCTGGAATATAAAAATCCTCAAAAACTTCATTTCTAAAAGCTTTATGTACTGAATCAAACACCTTCTTAAAAATGCCCCTATCTTCCTTAAACTTAATTTCAGCCTTTGTTGGATGTATATTAACATCTACAAACTCTGGATAAATGTCTATAAAAAGTACAAAGAAAGGAAATTTATTCACTGTTGCAAAAGACTTAAAAGCATTTTCTACAGCAGCAACTATGGTTTTATTTTTTATATATCTTCCATTAACGAAGATGCTTTGATTATTCCTAGAACCTCTAGCAATTTCTTCTTTACCTATATACCCATATAAAGATATGGCATCTTCCTTATTCTCAAAATAAATTAAATTATCACTAATACTTTTACCATATATAGTTCTTATTACATCAATTAGATTTCCTGTTCCATAACTGTGTAATACTTTCTTACCATTATTGTAAAACTTAATAGACACTTCAGGATGAGATAATGCTATTCTATTAACTATATCTCCAATTAAAGCTCCTTCTCTTGAAATAGTTTTTAAAAACTTCTTTCTTGCAGGTACATTATAAAATAAATCCCTTACCTCTATAATAGTACCTTTATTAGTTCCTATATCATTTAAGCTTATAATTTCTCCGCCTTCTATAACTATTTCAGAACCAAAAGCTTCACCTTCCATTTTACTTTTTAAACTCACCTTAGAAATAGATGCTATGGATGCTAATGCTTCTCCTCTAAAGCCTAATGTCATTATAGAATAAATATCATCAACATCTTTTATCTTAGATGTAGCATGAGGTAAAAAAGCCTTTTTTATATCATCTTTATGAATACCATAGCCATCATCTATTATTCTTATTAAAGAAACTCCGCCCTCTTCTATTTCGATAGTAATATTCTTTGCATCGGCATCTATAGAGTTTTCCATAAGCTCTTTTACAACAGAGGAAGGACGTTCTACCACTTCCCCTGCTGCAATTTTATTAGAGGTATGCTCATCTAATATATTTATTCTCTTCATATTCTACCCCCTTATAATTTTATTTTAATCTTTTAGCTTCTAAAGTTAATTTATATAATGTATTCATTGCATCCATAGGAGTTAAAGACATTACATCTAAATCTGCTATAGAATTAATTAAACTTTCCTTTTCTATTATAGAAAAATCTAACTGATAGTTATCTTCCTTATTAGATTTTTTACTCTTTTTAGGCTTTTCTTCTCTTTCTATAGCCACTTCTTTAATAGCTTCAACAGGCTTTATTTCTTCTTTATTTCCTTCTAATGAAGCTAATATTTCCTTTGCTCTATCTATCACTTCATTAGGTAATCCAGCAAGCTTAGCAACCTCTATTCCATAAGATTGATCTGCTCCTCCTTCTACTATCTTTCTTAAGAAGATTATAGTATCTTCTACCTCTGATACTGCTACTGAATAGTTCTTAACACCTTCAATACTACCTTCTAATTTAGTAAGCTCATGATAGTGTGTAGCAAATAATGTCTTACATTTAAGATTATTATTTTTAGAAATATATTCTATAACTGACCATGCTATACTTAAGCCATCATAAGTTGAAGTTCCTCTTCCCACTTCATCTAATAATACTAAACTTCTTGATGTAGCATTTTTTAGGATGTTTGATACTTCCCACATTTCAACCATAAATGTTGACTTCCCACCAGCTAAATCATCTGAAGCACCAATTCTAGTGAAAATCTTATCACATATAGAAATATTAGCAGACTTAGCAGGAACAAAGGATCCTATTTGTGCCATAAGAGTAATTAATGCTACTTGTCTCATATATGTAGATTTACCTGCCATATTAGGTCCTGTAATAAGTAATAATCTATTACTATCAGTATTTAATAAAGTGTCATTTGATACGAACTCTCCATTACTAATTACCTTTTCAACTACAGGGTGTCTTCCTTCAATTATTTCAATTAAGCCTTTTTCATTTATAGATGGCTTTATATAATCATTTTCTAATGCAATAAGAGCTAATGTAGATAAAGCATCTAAATTACCTATGACTCTAGCACTTTGCTTAAGTCTTGGAATTTCCTTTTCAATAAGATCTCTAATTTCTACAAATAAATTATATTCTAATGATATTAGTTTCTCTTCAGCGCCTAATATCTTATCTTCCATTTCCTTTAATTCTTGTGTTATAAATCTTTCGGCATTAGCTAAGGTTTGCTTTCTTATATATCTACCTTCTGGTATAGAAGAATAATTTGCTCTAGATATTTCTATATAGTAACCAAATACTTTATTATAACCTACCTTTAAAGATTTAATACCTGTAAATTCTCTTTCTCTATTTTCTAAAGCAGCAATCCACTCTTTTCCATGGAATTTTGCAGTTCTTAAACTATCAATTTCTTCACTATATCCATCTTTAATTATATTTCCTTCTTTTAATGATAGAGATGGATCATCCAATATTGAGTTAGATAGTAAATCTTTGATATCAGATAATTCATCTAACTCATTAAACCATGCCTTTAATATTTTTGAATTGGCCTTAGATAAATGCTCCTTAATACCTGGTAATTTCTCTATAGACTTTTTTAAAGATATTAAGTCTTTAGCATTTACGTTCTTATTAGAGATTTTACCAACTATTCTTTCAATATCATAAATTTCTTTTAGTAAAACTCTTAAGTCTTCATTAAAATAATTATTCTTAAATAGTTCCTCTACTCCATCTAATCTTTCTTCAATTTCATCTTTAATTATTAAAGGTTCCTCAATCCATTTCCTAATAGCCCTTCCCCCCATAGATGTGGAAGTCTTATCTAAAACCCATATTAAGCTACCTCTCTTTGATTTTTCCTTAAGGTTTTCTGTAAGTTCTAAATTTCTTCTTGAATTACCATCTATGGTCATATAATTAACTATATCGTAGTATTCAAGCAAGTTAATATTAGTCAAAGTCATCTTTTGAGTATCATATATATATTTAAGTAAGGCTTTAGAAACCTTCTTTGATAACTCATTTAAATTTGTAGTACATACTTCAGAAAATTGATTAATTAATTCCTCTTCAGTACATATATTTTTATCTAAATTTCTCTTAGTTATTAATGCTTGTGTAACAGAAGTAATTTCTGATAAAAGCTCTTCACTTATATTATCATCTACAAGTATTTCTTTTGGATTAACCTTTGTTATTTCATCTAATAATGTTGCTTTAATAGAATTAAAGGATGTTACCTTAAATTCACCAGTTGATATATCAGAAATTGATACACCATAACTATTATCATTTTCTACTATGCACATTATATAGGTATTTTTATATTCACTATCTTCTGAAGCTTCTACAAAAGTTCCAGGAGTAATTACCTTAATAACATCTCTTTTTACAATTCCTTTAGCTACAGCAGGATCTTCTACTTGCTCACCTATAGCTACCTTATATCCTTTGTTTACTAATCTAGCTATGTATGATGATGCTGCATGAAAGGGGATACCACACATTGGTGCTCTTTCCTCTAATCCGCAATCTCTTCCAGTAAGTACAAGTTCAAGTTCTCTTGATGCTATTTTAGCATCTTCAAAGAACATTTCATAAAAATCTCCTAGTCTAAAGAATAAAATACAGTCTTTATAATTTTCTTTTATCTCAAAATATTGTCTCATCATTGGAGTTAACATATATATACCTCACAAATACTAATTTATGTATAAACCTTGTAAAACTAAGGTTTTATGACTATTATACTATAAATTTAAAACAATAAAAAGTAATAACTTATAGTATAAAAGTGGAGCTTAGTAATAGCCCCACTTATCTAGTTATATAAATTTATTATGAAATTTTCAAAACTAAATTCATCTCTTGTTTCAAATAATTCTTGCAAAACATCTACATTTTCTTCTAAGTGTTCTATATCCCTAGAGTATTTATAGGATATATCTACTAAATCTTCATCTAAAAATTCTTTGTTTTCTAAATAACGTACTACAGATAATTCTTTAATCATTATAAAGCTTATTAAAGCAAATTTTATCTTTGCTATAGCATCATAATCAAATACTGCCTTCATAAAATATCTATATATATAATAAATAACTATTTGTTCAAACTTATACTCATTATTTTTATAATAGTCATTAAATCCTAAATTAAGTTCTGAATAAAGACTTATATCTTCATCAGCTTTCCAAAAATATCTTAAAGGATTTTCTAATTCTTCAGTATACTCAGCCTTAAGATGCTTTAAATCCTTAAATATGTTAATAATACTATAAATATTTAGATATTTAGCTTCTAATTTATTATTATACTTTTTAAATGAAGCTAACTTTTCATTAAGGAATTCTTTATTTAAATAGTTATCCTTAATATTTCTAATAGAGTTTATATCATTTAAATCTATTTTTTCTTGAACTTCATTTGCAAGAGCAAGTACTAAAACACATCTATCTATTAATTTTATATTCCTATCCTGCAATATATTAAAGATAGCATTTCTACACTGCATAAGGTTAATATATATATTAGGATTTATATCATTATAACTATTTACTTCCTCCTCAGTTTCAGATAAAGTAAACTTCGTTATTTCAGATTTATTTAGTATTATTCTTGCTGCTTCAGGGCATGACAGAGATATACCAATTTCTCGCAAGTTACCAAACTCCTCTAAATAACGAGGATATTCTCTACAGGTATAGCAGAGGCTATCTCCCCCTAATTCACTATATATCCTACATAAATTATCATCATTTAAGAATGAACATCTATCTCCATTTAAAGTAAAGACATGTTCACCTTCTTCCTCTACTATCTTACTTCTTAATTCTTCCCCAAATTTTCCTTGAGTAGATAAGTATTTTTTATAACTCTTATCATCAATTACTATTCCCCATCCAGCACAACAAGTATCTTCACATTTATCAGCAATACATTTAAACTTTTCAAAATAATCTGGTGTTCTTATTTTCATTTTTCCCTCACATTGTTTATATATTTTACTTAACTAATTTTATTACTACAATGAAATGTATTCAATAGTCTTGCTTTAAAATTAATTTGAAAGCATAAAAATAAACTAATTTAAAATAAAAAGGAGAATAAATAGATTTATATTTAATAAGTCTATCTATTCTCCCATATTATATAAAAATTATATTATCCTATTGAAAATAAATTTAAAATATCTTCATCACTTAAGGCATTTATATTTGAAGCTTCCATATCATTATCAATTATCTTTTCAATTAACTTTCTCTTTTCATCTTGAAGCTCTACTATTTTTTCCTCAATAGTATTTTTTGAAATAAGCTTTATAACTTCAACAATATTCTTTTGCCCAAATCTATGTGCTCTATCAGTTGCTTGATCTTCAACTGCTGGATTCCACCATGGATCAAAGTGAATTACTATATCTGCTGAAGTTAAGTTTAAACCTGTTCCCCCAGCCTTTAAGCTAATTAAAAATACAGAATTATTCCCATTATTAAATTCATCTATTAAATGAATTCTTTTTTCTGATGGGATACTTCCATCTAAATAACTATAAGATATTTTTTCAGTTTCTAATTTCTTAGATATATTCTTTAATACAGAAGTAAATTGTGAAAATACAAGAATTTTATGTCCCTCTTCTATTCCTTGATTTAATAATTCAATTAAAGAATCTATCTTCCCACTACTTCCTATATAGTCATTAATCAATACTGATGGATCTAAACATATTTGCCTTAATTTTGTTATATATGAAAGTATCTCAATTTTACTATTATTTAATTCATCATCTTTTACTTTCTTTTCAATTAGATTCTTAGCATAATCTGCATATATTCCATATACCTTTTCTTGTTCTTCAGACATTGAAACTAAAAGTTTCTTTTCAATTTTTAAAGGTAATTCCTTTATTACATCTTTTTTATATCTTCTTAGTATAAAAGGTTGAATCAGCATATTTAATTCTTCTAAAACTTCATTTGATTCATGTAACTTTTTATAATATCTAACACTAAATCTCTTTTCATCAAATAGATACCCTGGCATTATGAAATCAAAAATTGACCATAATTCTAAAACTGAATTTTCTATTGGGGTTCCTGTTAATGCAAACTTTCTTTTTGCATTTATTTTCTTTACAGATAAAGCATTTTGAGAATTACTATTTTTAATATACTGTGCCTCATCTATAAAACAATAATCAAAATTAATATTGCTATACAAATCCAAATCTCTTTTTAGAATATTATAAGTTGTTATTATAACATCATATTTACTAATATTATTTAATATACTTAATCTCTCATCCTTTGTTCCATTTAGAACTGCCCATTTTATACTAGGGGCAAACTTTTCAATTTCATTACTCCAATTATAAATTAAAGAGGTTGGTGCCACAATTAGAGTTTTAGATGGAAGAGTTGATAGGATAAAGGATATAGCTTGTATGGTTTTACCAAGTCCCATTTCATCCCCAAGTATTCCTCCAAAGCCTAAATAATCCATTGTTTTTAGCCAATTAAAGCCTTCCTTTTGATAAGCTCTTAAACTGGCATTTAATGATGAAGGCTCTTTAAAATTTATTTTCTTAACATCTTTAACTTTCTTTTGAATCTTTGTTAGTTCATTTTTACCCTTAATATATCTTAAATTATTTTCTTTAATAAAATCATTTATAAATATTGATTTATTCTTATCAAATACTAATTTATCATCATTAATTTCATTATCAACAGACAGCACATCTAATAATTTCAAGAAATTTTTAAGTTCTATTTCTTCTAAATCTAAGTATTCACCATTTTTTAGCTTATAATATTTTAAATTATCTTTAAACGCTAATAAAACACTTTTTACTTCCTCACTTGAAATATCAGAGATTTTAAACTTAAATTCTAAATAATCATACTTGCCCGCTTCTATTTGACCTACAATATTTTTATTATTTACTTGCTTTATTATCTTAAAGTTTTCTGAATAGAAAACTTCTCCAAATTCTTGTAATTTAACAATGTCATTCTTAAAGAAATTAAATATATAGTCATCTCCAAGCAATAAGTAAAACTTATCCCCTGAAGCTTCAAAACCTAATGCTCTTAAGAAGGATAATGCCTCAGCTTCCTTATTTAAATCTCTATAAATAATCTTATTTTTATATTCATGGAAAATATTAAATTCATGCTCTCCATATTTTACTTTTAAAACTAAAGTAATATCTTTATTAACCTTATCAAAATAAAAACAGAACTTAACATCCTCTTTAACTATTTTATCCCTTATTTTTTTATTGATTTTCACATAATCAGATAAAGTATATAGCTTTGGTAATAAATTTGATAATACCCTTAATTCATCCTCTTTATTTAAAGAAATTGAATTACTCCCTTGGAAAGCTTTAATATATTTTGATATATTATAACAATATTCAAAGCTAGGTAGATAAACACTACTTCCATATAAGAATATGGTATTCTTTTTATCTAATACTTCTGGGAATCCTTCATCTATAGTTAATATGTACTCATTACTTAACTCTTTTAAAGTAAACTGTATATTAGGTTTATCATAAATAACTTCTGTTTCTACAGGTCTATAGAAGAAGCCTTCATTAAGATAAACTCTATTTTTAGATATAATATCAAAGAACTCTCTTAAAAGAAAATCAGGTATTAATAATGTTTTTCCATCTATAAACTTATCTTGTCTTCTAACAAAGTTTAACTGTAGGTTTTCAACATCTTTTATTTTTTCAATTAAATTTATTATTTTATTTTCTTTTATACCTAACCTTTGATACCTTAAATCAAAAATGAAATCTTTGCCATATTTAATAGGAATTCTATTATTTATAGATATTAACAACTGATTTATATCTTTAACAACATATGATTTATTAGAGGATAACCCCTTTAATCCTATTTTAAATTCAGCTGTTATATTGTTTTTAATTCCTATTCTATTTATATAAACTTCTAACTTTATTTCTTCCTTATTATCTTCCTCTAATAATAAGTTTAAGATATTATCATCAGATTTAAAAACTTTTCGTCTTTCTATGTTATTTTCAAATTTGTTTTTAATCTCATTGTTATTATCTAATTCTTCTAAAAATCTATAAAATGTGGCAGCTAAATGCTTACAAATATAATTTTCTCTTCTAAATTCATTTTTTTCATAATCATCACATGTACAATAGGTTGATATTAAAGCTTTACTTTTTACATCTAATTCCATGCTATTGGTATATGTACTAAAATAATCCTCTGATAAGACTTCTGAATTAATATGTATAAGCCCTTCATCATGATACATTTTAAAGTTTGAAATCAAATCATTTTCAATAATTTTCTTACTAGCTAATATATTTTTATCAGATATATATCTTTTATTCTTTTTTAATAATGCTTCTTTAATCATAATACTCACCTTAAAAACAATATTCTTTTATTATAACAAAAAGAAGTGGTTTTATCCACTTCTTAAATATTTCTTTATCTTGGCTTCTCTCCGTAGAAAAAAAGTTTAATAATCATGATAGAAGAATAACTTAAATCAAAAAATTCGTTATATTCTTTTAAAAGCTCACCTAATTTAGGATTATTTTCTAATCCTTTATCAAAGTTATATCTAAAATTATCTTTGCCTAAAATCTCGCTATGATTAATTACTGTTTCTATATTTAGATTTTTAAATTTAAGTAATCTTAATAGTGTTAACATACTTCTACCTATATCTCTATTTCCATTTAAAGAAGATTGAAATTTAGCTAAATCAGAGTTTAGATTTTTAATTAAATCAAATTTTGGAAATGTTATTCCCCACAATTCACTATCAACATCAATTATTATTACTTTTCCTCCAGGTTTTAACATTCTATATATTTCTTTTAAAGCTATTATTGGATCCTTTAAATGTTGAAATACAAATCTGGCTATTATTGTATCAAAATATCCATTAGGAATTGAAGTGCTTGCTATATCATCATTTATAAAAGTTACTCTTTCTTTATAATCCGTCTTTAGCATATTATGTGAATAATTAAGTAAGGTTTCATCAATATCTAGCGAAACAATTTCTGAATTAATAAAATTATCCAATAAAATCTTAGTATAAAAACCTGGGCCACCACCTACTTCTAAAATTAGACTATTATCTTTTACACCTAGATTTCTAAGCATTTTTATTTCCCTATCAGAACCTAAATTAGCTTGTTTTTCTAGTCTTTGCATTTCCTTTTGAAAGCCAATTTGTTTATAAATATCACTATATGGCATTATTTTCTCCTATGAGTATTTATTTAATATAGTATATACTTAAATTTGGCTTTTGTTCTGAAAAAAGGGCTCTTAGTTAAACTAAAAGCCCTTTATAATTAATCTACTGATTTCAATGATTCTACCATTTTTACTTTTTTTAGCTTATAGAACATAACTATATTAACTAAAACAGCAAATACTATTGTTAAAAGAGCTGAAAGAAGGAAACTTGGTAAATCTATATTTCTTCCAAACATCATATTATCTATTTCCACAGTTAACATTATAAATCTATGAAGTAATATACCTAAACCTTCCCCAAATAAAATACCAAAAATAGTTAATAGAACATTTTCTCGATAAATATATGCTGAAACTTCTTTATCATAGAAACCTAATACTTTTATAGTTGCAATTTCTCTAATTCTTTCACTAATATTTACATTAGTTAAATTGTATAAAACAGTAAATGCAAGTGCTCCAGCAGAAACTATAATTACTATTATTACATAATTTAAGCTCTTTATCATATTATCAAAATTTTCTCTAATACTATCGTTAAATGATACTCCATTCACTATTTTCTTATCCATAATACTCATAGAAAAATCATCTTTGTTTCCAATATTTTCTGCATTAGCTATTATAGAATTATATATAACATCTTTATCAAATACTTCTTTATAGTACTTAGGTGACATATAAGCATAATTAAATGTATAGTTTTCAGAAATTCCAGAAACAATCATGGAATATTCTTTATTGTTCACTTTAATTTTTATCTCTTCTCCTACTTTAACCTTAGCCTGTTTAGCAGCTTTTTCAGTCAATATTATTCCACTGTCATTTAATTTTAATTTTTCTTTAGTAGTTCTATTAACAAAATTAATGAAATCACCAATTTTCCCTATATCTTCAGGAACTATGATGGAAATATCCTTATCTGTATTTCCAGTTCTTATCTTACCACTTTCAGAAGATATCATAAGTAGTTGATTTATCTCATTTAAATTATTTAGTTCATCTTTTAGTTCATTTTTTTCTAATTTACTTACATCTTTATCAATATTAATAGTTAAGTTATATTTAAAGATCTCTCCAAATTGCTTATCTACAATTGTTTTTATTGAATCTTTAATTCCAAATCCAGTGACAAGTAATGCCGTACATCCAGCTATTCCAAAAACAGTCATAAAGAATCTTTTCTTATATCTAAATATATTTCTAACTGTTACTTTGCCTATAAAACTTAATTTGTTCCATATAAATCCTATTCTTTCAATTAAAATTCTCTTTCCTTCCTTAGGTGCTTTTGGTCTCATTAGCATTGCTGGAGTCTCAACAAGTTCTTTATAACAAGCTAAAACTGAGGAAATAGTAGTAACCGCAATTGCAACTGCAGTAATTATAATTGCAATAGGAATATTAAATACAAGCTGTATTTTAGGTAAAGAATACATTATTCCATAAGCATCAAAAATAACTATTGGAAAAACTGTATATCCTATTGCAAGCCCAACTATACTTCCTAAAAAGCTAGCAGTAAATGAATAAATTATATACTTTAAAGCTATTGTATTTTTAGAATATCCTAATCCCTTTAAAGTTCCTATATTAACTCTTTGTTCATCTACCATCCTAGTCATTGTAGTTAAGCAAACTAAAGCTGCAACTAAAAAGAAGAATACTGGAAATACCTTTGCTAGCTTATCTATACTATCAGCATTGTTCTTATAATCAACATAAGAATAATGACTATTTCTATCTAATACATACCAGCTTGGTTCTTCTATAGCTTTTATATCATTTTCAGCTTTTATAATTTTTGCTTCTGCTGCTGCTATTTCCTTATCAAATTTCTCTTTAGATTCTTCGTATTCTTTCTTACCATTTTCTAACTCTATCTTACCATTTTCTAACTCCAATTTTGCACTAGCAAATTGACTTTCAGCTTCTATCTTGCTATTTTCTAATTTTGCTTTATTTTCATTTAGTAAAGCTTGTGCATTATTTAATTCATTTTCTTTAGCCTGAATTTCTGCTTCTGCTTGTCGTATTTTTTCTTCTGCAGATTTTATTTCATTATTTATATATGAAATTCCAGTATTTAGTTCATCTCTTGTCTTATATAATACGCTTAATTCATTTTTAATTTGATTTTTTTCTTCTTCTGATAAGTTATTATCTTTTAAAGCATTTTCTTTTTCTTCAATTCTCTTATCTAAATCTTTCTTATTATTTTCTAATGTCTTCAAAGTCTCTTTACCGGTATTTATAAGGCTTTCTGCACTTGCTTTTTCTTCATTTAATGTTTGTTTGCCTGCCTCCAATTGTGCTTTACCATCATCTATTTTATATTGACCTAAAGATATTTCATTTTCAGCTTGAATTATTGAAAGTTTATAATCTGTTTCCTTTTTAAATAATTCATCTTCACCAGTTTTTAGAGCTTTTTCTGATTCCTCTAGCTGTTTCTTTGCATTATTAAGCTTTTCTTCACCATTTTGCTTTTCTTCATTAAACTTATTCTTACTTTCATTTAACTGCTTATTTGCTTCAGCAATAATTTCTTCATATCTAATTCCTGCTCGTTCATTACCTAAGGATTCTAGTGATATTTTTATTGTTTCAATAAAATCGAAGTAATTATCTGAATAGCTATTTAGTTCTTTTGCACCATTTATAGTTACATATGTTTCAGTATAGGCTGGTATTTTAAAATTTTCTAAAGGTACTACAGCATAGCTTGAAACCTTACCACTTCCTATATTAGATGTGCCTTTTTCACTAGATAAGTAATAGGGAGTTTGAACTTTACCAACAACCTCAAATTCAGTATTTTCTAGACTTTCACTTAAGTCTTCATCATTTCCTGACTCTAACTTAATCTTATTACCAATAGATATATTTAAATTGTTAATTTTCCCTTCTTCTATTACACATTCATTCGGATTTTCAGGTAATCTTCCTTCTACTAAAGTATATTTATTAACATAATTGCTATTATCTAATGGTATCCCCATAACCTTAATAACTAATTCTGATGATCCAACCTTTGTGATTGTATCTAAGGAATAGGTTGCAAATACATCTTCTACTCCATCTACTTTTTTTATTTCATCAATATCTTCATCAGTAAAACCTAATGTAGAATATAAGGTTAAATCCATAAAATTATTATCATCATAATATTTATCTGCAGTAGCCTTCATATCTATTGGAGCTACTTTTATACCTGAAAAAAATGCTACCCCTAAAGCAATAATTGCAAAAATAGAAAAAAATCTTCCTTTTGATTTTTTTATATCTCTTAAAATATCTTTAAAAAATGCATTTTTCATCTTACCATTCAATCCTTTCTACTGGAATTGGATTGTCATTTAAAGTAATGCTTTCAATCATGCCATTTTTAACTTTAATTACTTTATCCCCCATAGGAGTAAGGGCAAGATTATGTGTAATAATAATAACTGTCATATTATGTTCTCTACATGTATCTTGTAATAATTTTAATATTGCCTTTCCTGTGTTATAATCTAATGCTCCAGTTGGCTCATCACAAAGTAATAATTTGGGATTTTTCGCTAATGCTCTAGCAATAGCCACTCTTTGCTGCTCTCCACCAGATAATTGAGATGGGAAGTTATTTTTCCTATCCCCTAGGCCAACAGCCTCTAAAACTTCTGAAGGATTAAGTGGATTTTTGCAAATTTGCGTTGCTAATTCTACATTTTCTAAAGCAGTTAAATTTTGAACTAAATTATAAAATTGAAAAACAAATCCAATATCAAATCGTCTATAAGAAATTAATTCTTTTTCTGTATAACTACTTATTATATTATTATCTACAATAATTTTCCCACTAGTTAATGTATCCATTCCACCTAATATGTTTAGTATTGTACTTTTACCTGCACCACTAGCACCTGCAACTATCACAAATTCTCCTTTTTCTATTTGAAAGGATACTCCTCTTAAAGCATCAATATCAACTTCTCCCATTTTATATGTCTTTTTAACATCTTTAAATTCTATAAAACTATTCAAACTTATACCTCACTCCTATAAAAATTAACAAATTATTTCTTTATTTGGAACTAAAAAATTTACTGCTTTTCTTTCTAAATTAATCTCTATATTCCTTTCAATTAAAATTTCTCCATCAATACATACAGTGAAATCTTTTTTTGATTTTATATTAATAGATCTACATTTTTTATAAATAAAATACTCCTTCATTTCTTCATTTTCTAGATGTTCACCTCTTTTAAATACATTAATTAATTTAAGTAATTTAGTTCTAGATACTTTTTTAAATATACAAACATCTATTAGCCCATCATTAATCTTAGCCAAAGGTGCTCCTTTATAGCCACCTCCATATGTCATTCCATTTGCAACAACACATAATAGAAAATCTCCTTCTATTGTTTCTTCATTATCTATTAATATTTCCAAATTAGAATACATCTTATGTAATAAAGAATAGAATACAGAAAGAGTATAGGCACCTTGTCCACTTATTAAAGGAAATCTTTTAAATTTATTCATATTTTCTGCAACTTTAGCATCAAAGCCTATATTACATAAGTTAACAGAATACTTGTCATTAACTTTCAATAAATCAATTTCTTCTTCTTCAAACTCTATTTGTTTTTCAATATCAAAAAAGTTGATATTAGTACTAAAGTTATTTACAAAATCATTACCAGTGCCATAAGGTATAACAGAAGCACTTGCATTTTTATATCCAATTAATCCATTAACTACTTCATTAAGGGTCCCATCTCCACCGCAGGCATAAAACCTTAAATTACCTTTTTCTTTTTTGCATATATCTTCTGTAAAATTAGTTGCATCATTTTTTCCTTTAGTGATATATATCATGTATTCATCTTTTTTTCCATTAAAGGCTTTTATTATTTCATGACTTATTTTTTCAGAAACATCTATTTTCCCCGCCTCAGGATTTATTATAAAATAATGTTTAGTCTCACTCATAAGATTTATCCATCTCTTTCCTTTAAATGCTATTAAAAATAGCTTAGTATAATATTTATTATCAATTTAATTTTAGTCTAAATAACGAATAATAGCTATACCCAATATAATTATAGATATAGCTAAATGTAAATATTTTTATAAGTATTTATTTAACTTTGCATTTGATAGCATTAACTTAATTCTATTCTCTTGATTTATCTTTGATTGAGATGGATCATAATCTATAACTACAATATTTGCTTCAGGATTTTTATCAACAATTTTTCTTATAGCTCCTCTGCCTACAATATGATTAGGTAAACATCCAAAAGGTTGTGCACAAATAATATTATTTGCACCTGAATATATTAATTCTATCATATTTGCTACTAATAACCAGCCTTCTCCCATCTTTACTCCATAACCAATATAACCATCAGCCATCTTTCTAACTTCATCAAAATCTGTCGGTCCGTCAAATCTAGAGTTATTTTGTATAACTTTGTTTACCTTTCTTTGAAGTTTTAAAATTATTTTATATCCTAAAGCTGCAATTTTTGATTTTAAATATCCCTTCCTATATAATTTATAGTCAATAATAGAATTTAAAATACAGTAATTCACAAAGTCCATAAGACCTGATTGCACTACTTCAGCATCTTCCTTAACTAAAAATTCTTCAAGATGGTTATTACCCATTCTTGAATATTTCATATATATTTCTCCTACTATGCCTACTTTAATTTTATTTTCATTAGTTACTTCTATTTTGCTAAAGCTAATAACAATTTCCTTTGATACTTTTGATAATTTCAGATAGCTAAGATTTGAAAATTTATGTATTAAATTTTCAACTGTTTTATCTAAAAGAATATCACATTCCCCTTTATTTATTTCATAGGGCTTTACTTTATTGTATAAATACATAATTAAGTCACCATATAATACAGCATAAAAAAGCTTAATTATAAGATTGGGACCTAATTTTAGTCCTGGATGTTTTTCAATACCAGATACACTTAATCCTATTGCAGGAACTTCTGAAAATCCACTGTTTTCTAATGCCTTTCTTATTAAGTGAATATAATTAGATGCTCTGCAGCCTCCCCCTGTTTGGGTCATAAGCAAAGCTGTTTTGCTAACATCATATTTACCACTTTTCAATGCAGAAATAAATTGTCCAATTACTATCATGGCTGGATAACATATATCATTATTAGAGTATTTTAATCCCTCTTCTATTACAGAAGAAACATCATCCTCTAGAAATTCTATATCAAATCCATGATCCTTTAATATCTTATTCATTAGCTTAAAATGAATGGGTAGCATATTAGGTGCTAAAATCTTATAATTTTTTTTCATTTCCTTTGTAAAAACTTTATAACTATTACTCATATACTTCCCACCTATTCTTTATAGCTTCAACCATACTTCTTATTCTAATTTTTGCTGCTCCTAAATTATTTGTTTCATCTATTTTTAATTGTGTATATATTTTCCCATTGTTTTCTAAAATACTTTTTATTTCATCAGCTGTAATTGCATCTGTACCACATCCAAAGGATACTAATTGAACTAACTGCATGTCCTCATTATTAACAACAAATTTAGCTGCATTAAATAACCTTGCTTGATATGTCCACTGATTCAGAACATTTACAGCTACATTATCATAATTAAAAGGAATAGAATCCTCTGTTAATATTACTAAATTCAATGAGTTCATCATTTTATCTATTCCATGATTAATTTCTTTATCAACATGATAAGGTCGTCCTGATAAAACAACAATTAATAAGTCATTATCTCTACCATATTTAATTGCTTCCTTACCCTTTATCAAAATATCTTTTTTAAATTCTTTATACTCATCAAGTCCAACTTCATATGCTTTTTTTATATCTTCCTTAGAAATCCATTTATAATAATCCTTTAAGCTGTTATATAAATTTTCTATAGTACTTTTTTTAGAATTTAGATCTAAATATGGAGATATAAAATTACACTTTTCTATATTTGATACATTATTTTTTATCACTTCTGGATAATATGCCACAACTGGACAATTATAATGATTATCTGAAATGCCTTCATCATAATTAAAAGTCATACAAGGATAAAAAATATTTTCAATATTTTTCTCTATTAAACTTTCTATATGGCCATGAACTATTTTAGCAGGATAACAGGCAGTATCTGATGGTATTGTATGTTGTCCTTTTAAATATAGTTTTTTAGAAGAGGCATCTGATAAAATAACTCTTATTCCTAAATAGTTAAAAAACTTCACAAAAAAAGGTAAATTTTCAAACATATTTAGAACCATCGGAAATGCAATTACTCCTTTATCTCCAAAATTATTAGCATATTCTAATAGCTTTAAATTTTTATATTCATAAAGGTTAGGAATGTTATTGTCATCATACTTACCAGTAGGTTTTGAGCATCTATTTCCGGATATATATTTTCTTCCACCATTAAATGTATTTATAGTTAAATTACATTTATTAGTACAAAGTCCACATTTAATTCCTTTTGAACTATGTGTAAAATTTTCAAGTTCTTCTCTAGTAATAATTTTTGATTCTTTTGGTTTCTCCTTTTTTGAATATATTGCAGCTCCATAGGCACCCATTAATCCAGAAATATTTGACCTTATAACATTCTGATTTAATTCTAATTCTAAGCTTCTTAAAATGGCATCATTACATAAGGTTCCACCTTGAACTATTACATTTTTCCCTATATTTTTTGTTCTAATAACCTTATATAAAGCATTTTTTACTACGCTAATAGATAAGCCAGCTGAAACATCTTCAATAGTTGCACCATCTCTTTGAGCCTGTTTAACAGAAGAGTTCATAAAAACAGTACATCTTGATCCTAAATCTGCAGGATGCTTTGCAAATAATCCTAATTTAGAAAAGGTCTCCACGTCATACCCCATTGCCTTAGCAAAAGTTTCAATAAAAGATCCACAGCCTGAAGAACAAGCCTCATTTAGTATTATACTTTTTATTGCGTTATTTTCTATTTCAAAGCATTTAATATCTTGGCCACCAATGTCTAAAATAAAATCTACATCCGGATTGAATTTACTTGCTGCAATATAATGGGCTAATGTTTCTACTATACCGTAATCAATACCAAAGGCTTTCTTTATTAATTCTTCACCATAACCAGTAACTGCACTTCCTACTATGTTAATTTTTTTACCATAATTATCATAAATATATTCTAATTGCCTCTTAATTACCTTTACTGGATTCCCTTCATTATGAGCATAAAATTGATAAATTATATTACTATTATCATCAATTAAAACAAGTTTTGTAGTAGTACTTCCTGCATCTATTCCTAAATAAGCCTCTCCTTTATATCCATCTATATCTTTAATTAAAACCTTAGCTTTGTTATGTCTATCTAAAAACTTTTTGTATTCATCATTACTAGAAAATAAAGGCTTAATGCTTTTATTTATATTAGTATTATTTTTATAATTATTAAGCTTCTTTATTAATTCTTCATAAGTGTAAGTTTTTTCTTCATTTCCAGAAAATAATGCTGCTCCCTTTGCCACAAAAACCTCTGCATCATCTGGTACTATTGCTTCATCTTCACTTAATTTTAACTTTTTTATAAACATACTTCTAAGGCCTTTATAAAAATATAAGGGACCTCCTAAAAACAATATATTCCCTTTTATTTCTCTACCTTGTGCAAGTCCACCAATAGTTTGATTTACTACAGCATCATAAATACTTACTGCTATATCTGCCTTGCTTGCCCCTTGATTTAATAATGGCTGGATATCAGATTTAGCAAAAACTCCACATCTAGATGCAATTGGATATATATTTTTATAATCAAAACTTATCTTATCTAAGTATTCTACACTTATACCCATTAAACTTGCCATTTGATCAATGAAGGCCCCTGTTCCACCTGCACAACTAGAATTCATTCTTTCCTCTAACCCATTTGTTAAATATATTATTTTAGCATCCTCTCCACCTAGTTCAATAACAACATCAATATTACTAAAAAGTTTTTTTACTCCTATTGTGGTAGCAAATACCTCTTGAACAAATGAAATACTTGAATCCATAGCTAAACCATAACCTGAAGATCCAGTAATTGAAACCTTTATTTTATTATTAATTACTATGTCCTTTATTTTATCTAATTCCTTTAATACAGTTTCTCTTACTTTTGTAAGATGTCTGGTATAACTTTTATAAATCAATTTATTATTTTCATCTAATAGTACTAATTTTACTGTAGTTGAACCTGCATCTATACCTAGTCTATATACCACTTTATATACCTCCATCTAAATTAAAATTATATAAAGGAGCTGTTTTTACAGCACCTTTCATTTATATTTTTCTACAACTATCCCTTATAATTAATTTAACTGGCAATACTATTTTTTTACTTAGACTTCTTTCTTCTTTTATTCTTTCCATTATAGTATCTAAGGCTATTTCTCCCATATATTCTGTAAATATTTTAATTGTTGTTAAAGAAGGTGATAAATACTGCGCAGTGGCTATATCATCAAAACCAACTATACTTATATCCTTTGGTATTTTATATCCTTCTTCTTGTATAGCTTTATAAGCACCTATTGCCATAGGATCACTAGCTATAAAAAAAGCAGTAGGTATTTTTTCTAATTTTAAAGCTTTCTTCATTAAAGTGTATCCATCTTCTGGTGTGAAATTACCTTTAAAAATCCATTCCTCTTTATAATTATTTATATCTATCATAAATTTTCTATAAGTAGATTCTCTATAATTTATTAATTCAATTCCATTATCACTATTATGTGGAATAACTTTAGCTCCAATATATCCAATATCCCTATGGCCTAAGTTATATAAATAATCAAGGGCTTTTTTAGTACCATACTTCAAATCTACAACTATTGAATCAAATTCCCACTCTTCTGGAGATGAATCTATAAATATAATATTAGGAGATAATTTTTTTAGACTATTAATTTCATCATTTTCAAAAATACCAACAGCTATTATTCCATCTATGTCTTTATAATTATATGTATCATCTTTCATCAAATTACTAAGATATAACGACTTAAAACCTATATTATCTTCTAAACACTTTTTCTCAATTGCTATTCTTATGGATAAAAAATATGGATCACTTAACTCCTTCATCTCATTAAAGGAACAAACTATTCCAATAGTATAATTCTTAAGTTTATTTTTTCTCTCTTTTATAGTTACATAATTCATTTCTTCAGCTATGGCTAAAACTTTCTTCCTTGTATCTTCTGAAACATTAAGAGTTTTATCAAAATTTAAGATACGGGATACTGTTGCAATAGAAACACCTGCTTCATTAGCAATATCTTTAATTGTTGCCACCATAATCACCTCCATTCTAATATTGGAATAAACATTAATATATAATTAAGATGAGGCATAGAAATGCCTCACCTTTAATATTAATCAATTGATAATTTTAAACTTTCAATATATCTTTCTATAGCTTGTTTTCCTTCATCATCCCATTTAAATACTCCACAATGTTCAAGGACCTTAGTAAATATATTTCCTATTTCACTTTTTAGAATATCATCAATATTCTCATTTGTTATATCTTTATTTTTCATTTTAATTTCTTCATACCAATTATAATGAATTCTCATGCTATCATAATTATAAATATCATCTTTTCTAGTAGTTAAAGATACTTTAATTATCTCTATTTCTTCTTTTAATCTTGCTGGAAGAACTGCAAGTCCTAAAACTTCTATTAATCCAATATTTTCTTTCTTAATATTATGCAGCTCAGCATGAGGATGGAATATCCCATCTGGATATTTTTCAGTAGTTTTATTATTTCTGAGAACTAAATCAATTACATACTCATCATTTTCTTTTCTTGCTATTGGTGTTACCGTATTATGAGGAACATTATCAGTAAAAGCATATATATTTACTTTAGGATCACTATAGTTTCTCCAATGATTTAATATTTTGTAAGCTAATTCACTTAATTCCAATCTATTCTTACCCTTTAATCTTAATACACTTAGTGGCCATTTTACAATAGAAAACTTCACATGTTCATAGTTTTTTAATATAAATTCTATATAATTTGAAGCTCTATTCATAGCAAATTCATATCTACCACCTTGATAATGATCATGTGTTAGTATTGAACCACCTACAATTGGTAAGTCTGCATTAGATCCTAAAAAGTAATGTGGAAATTTTTCTACAAATTCTAGTAATCTATAAAAAGTCTTATTAGTAAGCTTCATTGGAGTATGATCTTCTGAAAAAACAATACAATGTTCATTATAATAAGCATAAGGTGAATACTGTAGATACCATTTTTCATTGTTTAAGCTTAATGGAATAACTCTAAGATTTTGCCTAGCAGGATGGTTTATACGTCCTCTATAGCCTTCATTTTCTTTACACAAAAGACATTTAGGATATTTTGAAGGAGGCATATTCTTAGCTTCTGCGATAGCTTTAGGATCTTTTTCTGGTTTTGATAGATTTATAGTTATATCTAGATTTCCATAATCACTTTTACTTTTCCAAAGTAAATTTTGAGAAATTCTATCTGTTCTAACATAATCACAGGCTTTACTAATATTATAAAAATAATTTGTAGCTTCTTCTTGCGATCTTTCATATTTCTCATTAAATGTTTTAATTATTTCTGAAGGTCTTGGCATTAACGCACCCATAATCTTAGTATCTAATAAATCTCTATAAATTGAAGTATTAGATTCTAAAATTCCATTTTCAAAAGCATAATTTAATATATTATCTAATATATCTGTTGGCGTTTCTAATTCTTCATCTTCAACTTCTATATCCTCATAATCATCTAAACTTAAAATATTTAATAAGGAATTTCTTATATAAATTTCATCATCTTCAGTAAATAAACTGTTTTTCAATCCATATTGAATCAATCTTTTGATTTCACTATAAATTTCCATACTTCACCTACTTATTAAATCCAACTGGATTATTTTTATGCCATTTCCAAGCTGATGCTATTATATCTTCAACATTGTCATATTTAGGTTCCCAATTTAATGTTTTTCTTGCTTTTTCAGATGATGCAATAAGTCTAGCAGGGTCTCCAGCTCTTCTTTCACAAATTTTTGCAGGTATTTCATGACCTGTTACCTTTCTAGCAGCTTCTATCATTTCTTTAACTGAAAATCCATTTCCATTACCTAAATTGAAAATATCACTTTCATTTCCTTTTCTTAAATAATCAATTGCTAAAATATGAGCATTAGCTAAATCTGTTACATGAATGTAGTCTCTAATACAAGTGCCGTCTTCTGTATCATAATCTTCTCCAAAAATTGATATAAATTCTCTTTTTCCAAGAGGAACTTGTAATATTAATGGTATTAAATGAGTTTCAGGACTATGGTCTTCTCCAATACTTCCACTAACATGAGCTCCCGCTACATTAAAATATCTTAATGAAACATATTTAACTCCATGTGCTATATCCGCCCACTTCATCATTTTCTCCATAGCAAGTTTAGTTTCACCGTATGCATTGGTTGGTTCAGTTTTATCTGTTTCAACTATTGGCATTCTAGTAGCTTCCCCATAAGTTGCAGCTGTTGATGAAAATACAATCTTCTTTACATCATTAGCAACCATAACTTTTAATAATACTTCTGTTCCATGAACATTGTTATTGTAATATTTTAATGGATTAGTCATACTTTCTCCAACTAAAGAATTTGCTGCAAAATGAATTACTTCTGTAATATTATTTTCTTTAAAAACTTTATCTAACTCATTTTCATTTCTTATATCAACATTATAAAACTTAGCATTTGGATTTACTGCTTCTATATGTCCTGTTTCTAAATTATCTACAACTACTACTTCTTCTCCTTTTTCTATTAATTGATAAACTGCATGGCTACCAATATAACCTGCTCCACCACATACTAAAATCATATTAATACCTCCTAAATTTCTCTAGTTCCATTTCCTATTTCTGCAATATAGAAACTAGCTTCATATCCTATTTTATTTTTGTATCCTTGTCCAACTTTTTTTATAAAATCATCAACACTATCCTTTTTTACTAATGCAACTGTACATCCACCAAAACCAGCACCTGTCATTCTTGCACCTAAAACCCCATTATGATTCCAGGCAAGTTCTACTAAAGTATCTAGTTCTAATCCTGTAACTTCATAATCATCTCTTAAAGAAATATGAGACTCATTCATAAGTTTACCAAAGGTAACTAAATCCCTTGATTCTAAGGCATCCTTTGCCATTAAAGTTCTTTGATTTTCATAAACTGCATGTTTTGCTCTTTTTCTTCTAATATCATCATTAATTAGATCCTTATTATTCTCAAATTCTTCTATTGTAAGTTCACCTAAGGAATTAATATTAAGCTTTACTTTTAATTCTTCTAAGGCTTTTTCACACTCGCTTCGACGTTCATTATACTTAGAGTCTGCTAAGCCTCTTCTTTTGTTTGTATTAGCGATAACAAGTATTTCATCCTTTAGCTCTATTGGACAATAATTATATTTTAAAGTATTACAGTCTAATAGTATAGCATTATTTTCCTTTCCCATTCCAATAGCGAATTGATCCATTATTCCACAATTAACTCCTACAAAGTTGTTTTCAGCCTCTTGAGAAAATTTAACTAAATCAATTCTATTGATATTAAAATTAAATAAGCTATCCATCATAACTGCAATTAAAAGTTCTAATGATGCAGAGGATGATAAACCTGAACCATTTGGTATATTACCATATATAACTACCTCAAAACCTTTATTAATATTATATCCACGTTTCTTCATCACATCAATTACACCTTTAGGATAATTAACCCAATCATGCATTTTTTCGTATTTTAAATCATTCAAAGAAAATTCTATAACTCCTACATCATGGAAGTTACTAGAATACATTTTTACTTTTTCATCTTCTCTTAGTCGTATTACTCCATAAGTTCCAAAGCTCAGAGCACATGGGAATACATTACCTCCATTGTAGTCAGTATGCTCTCCAATTAAATTAACTCTACCTGGAGAAAAGAAATATCTCTCATTACCATTTTCCTCAAAAATTTCATTAAAGGTATTTTTAATTTTTTCTCTCATAATATTTCTCCCTAACTTTATTTTAATATTTGTAATTAAAGTCTAACATATTCAGAAAACATTTTCAATTAATTTTACTAAGTTTTACTAATTATTTTACTAAGTTTTACTAATTAATTTTATAAAAAAGAAGAGGCTACCTAAGCAACCTCTTCTGTTGATTTTTCTTATGAAACTTGTGAATTTTCAAATTGACTATTATATAGTGATGCATAGAAGCCTTTTTTACTCAATAGCTCTGTATGGGTTCCTTGTTCAACTATATCTCCTTCATTCATTACTAATATTAAATCAGCATCTCTTATAGTTGATAATCTATGTGCAATTATAAAACTTGTTCTACCCTTCATTAAATTATCCATTGCCTTTTGAATAAGCACTTCTGTTCTAGTATCAACAGAACTTGTTGCTTCATCTAATATTAAAATTTTAGGATCTGCTAATATGGCACGAGCTATTGTAAGTAATTGTTTTTGTCCTTGTGATACGTTACTTGCATCTTCATTTAATTCCATATTATATCCATCAGGTAGAGTTTTAACAAAATGATGAACATGAGCAGCTTTTGCAGCTTTAATTACTTCTTCATCACTTGCTTCTAAGTTACCATATCTGATGTTTTCCATTATTGAGCCATTAAATAACCAAGTATCTTGAAGTACCATACCAAATATTTTTCTTAAATCACTTCTATTGAAATCTTTAATATTATAATCATCTAATAATATTTCACCGCTATTCAATTCATAGAATCTCATTAATAATTTTACAATTGTAGTTTTACCAGCACCAGTTGGACCTACAATTGCTATTCTTTGGCCTGGTTTTATTTTACTTGAGAAGTCATTAATTATTATCTTATCTTCATTGTATCCAAAATGTACATCTTTAAATGTAACTTCTCCTTTAAGTTCTTCTATATTTATTGGATTTACTGCATTATCAACTTCTTCTTCCTCTTCAAGAAATTCAAAAACTCTTTCAGCGGCTGCAGCAGTAGATTGTAATACATTAGCTATTTGAGCTGCTTGTGCTATTGGTTGATTAAAGGATCTTATATATTGAATAAAGGATTGTATATCCCCAACTTGTATATAATTTTTAACCGTTAAATATCCACCTAAAATTGTAACAGCTACATACCCTAAATTTCCTATAAAAGTCATTATAGGCATCATCATACCTGATAAAAATTGAGATTTCCAAGCTGAATTATATAAAGTATTATTTAAATCATTAAATTCCTCAACAGCCTTATCTTCGCCATTAAAAGCCTTCATTATATTATGGCCACTATATATTTCTTCAACATGACCATTTACATGACCTAAATATTTTTGTTGTTCTTTAAAATATTTTTGAGATTTTTTAACAACAAATGATATAAATAAACCTGATAGTGGAACTATTAATAAAGCTACAATTGTCATTGTAACACTTATTGAAAGCATCATAATAACTACACCAATTAAAGTTGTTATAGATGTAAATACTTGAGATAAACTTTGATTTAAAGTATTACTTATTGTATCTACGTCATTTGTTACTCTTGATAGAACTTCTCCATGAGTCATTTTATCAAAATATTTAAGTGGCATTTTATTTATTTTTAAAGATATTGCTTTTCTCAAATTATATGATACTTTTTGTGCTATACCTGACATTATAAATCCTTGAATAAAGGCAAATATTGCACTTACAGCATATAAAACTGTTAATATAACAAGTATATTTCCTATATAAGTAAAGTCTATACCTGCACCGGCTTCTCCTGAAATTTTATTTAATAACCCTTCAAACAATTTAGTAGTAGCTTTTCCTAAAATTTTAGGACCAATTATAGAAAAGGCTGCACTACCAATGGCAAAAATTAAAACTATTAATATTGATATTCTATAGGGCTTTAAATAATTTAATAATTTTTTAAAGGTACCTTTAAAATCTTTGGCTTTTTCACCAACAGGTTTTATTCCTCCCATTGGACCACCAAAGCCACCATGTTTTTTTCCGCCTACATTCTTACTCATGACATTAGTTCCTCCTTTGAAAGTTGTGATAAAGCTATTTGATTGTAAACTTCACAGTTTTCTAAAAGTTCTCTGTGGGTTCCAATTCCAACAACTTCTCCTTCATCTAAAACTATAATTTGATTTGCATCTTTTATAGTACTGATTCTTTGAGCTACAATTATCATTGTTGCATCTTTGATATTTTCTTTTATTGCTTTTCTTAATGCTGAATCAGTTTTAAAGTCTAAAGCAGAAAAACTGTCATCAAACACGTATATCTCAGGTTTTTTTACTAATGCTCTAGCAATTGATAATCTTTGCTTTTGTCCTCCTGATACATTAGTTCCTCCTTGTGATATTTCACTATTATATTTATCAGGCTTAGACTCAATAAATTCTGTAGCTTGAGCTATATTAGAGGCTAATTTTATATCCTTCATTTTAGCTTCAGAAGAACCATACTTTAAATTGCTCTCAATAGTTCCAGAGAATAATACACCTTTTTGAGGTACATATCCTATCTTTTCACGTAACTCTTTTTGTTTAACGTTTCTAATATCTACTCCATCAATTTCTATCTTTCCTTCAGTTACATCATAGAATCTAGGAATAAGATTAATTAAAGTAGATTTACCACTTCCTGTGCTTCCAATAATTGCTGTGGTTTCACCTGGCTTTGCTACAAAACTTATATCCTTAATAACATAATCTTCTGCTCCAGGATATTTAAAGCTAACATTCTTATATTCTACATAGCCTTTTTTAGAAGCTTTGAATTTTTCAGTTTCTTTTTTGTCTTCAATAGATAAAGTACTATTTAAAACTTCACTAATACGTTGTGCTGATACTGATGCACGTGGTAACATTATAGATATCATAGAAATCATTAAGAATGACATTATTATTTGCATAGCATACTGCATAAATGCCATCATATTTCCTACTTGCATATTACCTAAGTCAACTTGATGTGCACCTATCCAAACTATAAGAATTGTTAATCCATTCATAATAAACATCATAACTGGCATCATAGATGACATTAATCTATTAACAAATAAATTAGTATTTGTTAAATTCTTATTAGCTTTATCAAATCTTTCTTCTTCATGCTTTTGAGTGCTAAACGCTCTAATTACTAGCATACCAGTTAAACTTTCTCTAGTAACTAAGTTAAGCTTATCTATTAATTTTTGCACTGCTTTAAACTTAGGCATAGCAAAAGTAAATAACACTCCTACTAATAATACTATCAAAATAACTCCAAGAGTAATTATCCATGTCATATTAGTATCAGTTCTTAATACTTTTAATACTCCACCTATTCCTAATATTGGTGCATAAAATACTATTCTAAATAACATTACCATTAACATTTGAATTTGTTGTATATCATTTGTATTTCTTGTAATTAAAGAAGCAGTAGAAAATTTATCAAATTCAGCATTTGAAAAGCTTGTAACCTTTTTAAATACATCTTTTCTTAAAGTTTTACCTATTCCAGCTGCCATTCTTGCAGATAATAATCCAACAATAACTGTTGCAACCATACTAATAAATGCTATTCCAAGCATTTTAAGCCCTGCAAAAGCTATATATCTTGTTTGTAAGCTATCCGTATCAATACCAACTGCTTTATATTCATCTTTAACAAAGGCCACTGAAGATTGCTTAACTATACTTTCAGGCATGGAATCTATTTTTTCATTCATACCTTTTAACATTTCATTTATTTTTTCTTTAGGTAAATTCTTAAATACTGTGAAAATATCTGTATTTTCAGGCAAATTCATTTGTGAATTTGAATTATTGTTATTAAATTCTTCCATATTTCCAGAATTTATTCCATAAACAATAAGTTCTGGTTTTGCTAAAATACTACTTAGTTCTTCTATTATTTCTTTATTTTTAGTATTAAGTTCATATAAATCCTCTTGACTTAGTAAAGGATATTTCTTTAAGTAATCATTTAACTCATTTTCTGATAAATTATCCTTATTAATTAGTTTATAACTATCCTCTACTTTATTAAGATCACTTTCTGAAATAAAAAGTGATAATTTTTCTTTTTCGCTTTTTCTTATTATTTTAGGTACAGAATTTTCAATTCCACCTTGTTGAATTCCTACGTTAACTATATTAGACATATAGTCCGGAAGTGATAGTTCACTTATAGCTTGCACAAATAATAATGCTATAATTACAATGATAGAACCTATAAATGGTTTTAAATACTTTGTTAGCTTTATCATTTTATTTTGTCTCCTTTCATAATGAGTATTAATATAATATATTAATTATATTTTTATAACTATTATATGTCAATAACAATTATACTTGTATAATTATTTTTTTTAGTTTATAATAAAAATGACAATTACTTAGGAGGATACTTATGAATAATGATGCTATAAACAACATACCTGAAAATTTATTAGATTTATTATTACTTATACATAATAAACTTTTAAATCCAAATGAAATGGTTAAAGGGAGTATTATACCTCCATCACATATGAAAGTTATTTTTTATCTTTCAAAGAAAAAAACAATGTCTGTTTCAAATGTTGCTAAATGTTTAGATATATCTAAGCCTAATATGACACCTATAATAGATAAGTTAATTAATGAAGGTTTTGTTCATAGATATACAGATCCTAATGATAGACGAAAAATTAATATTGAACTTACTGAAAAAGCATACTCATTTATTGAAGATAAAAAATCTGAAATGAAATCTATTTTAATTGAAAAGATTTCTTTTCTCCATGAAAATGATATATTAAAGCTACACTCTATAATAAATGATATGACAGAAATACTTTCAAAACTTGAATAAAATAAAAAAAGTATTATTCTAGCTGTGATTTTACCTATATATAATTCACACTAGCATAATACTTTTTATTAATTGTAGAGGGAACAAAAAATTGTAATTTATTTATTTTTTCCTCTTTCTCTTAAATATTAAATATTTCTTATATTATTCTATTGATACAACATCATAGCCTTCTTCTTCTATTGCATTAATTAAAGTGTCATTATTAACTTCAGTTTCAACTATAGCATTTTTCCCCTCTAAACTAACACTCACTATATTTACTCCATGAATTCCTTCTAAAGCTTCTTTTACATGAGCAACACAATGATTACAGCTCATACCTTCTATGTTAATTATCTTTTTCATAAAAATCTCTCCTTTTTTTATCTTGTTATAACTTTATCCAATATTTTCATAATCTCATCTATTTTTTCGTCACCATTGCCACTTATACATGCATCTTTAACGCAATGTGATAAATGATTTTCTAAGATTATTAAATTAGCCTTTTTAAGTAAAGACTGTGCTGCAAAAATCTGATTAGAGATATCTATACAATACCTATCTTCCTCTATCATTTTAATAATTCCATCAATTTGTCCCCTAGCTGTCTTTAAAGATTGCATAGCTTTTTTTCTATCTTCTTTCATAATACACCTCCCCACCCTATCGGGGTATATATTAAATTATAGTATTTACAAATAGTTTGTCAATATTCTTACTATAATTATTATTTGAAAATTCAAAAACATTATACAAACCTTAATAAAATAATGTATATTTTTTTATTAAAAGAATAAAATTAAGTAATATAGTATTTTTTTGATTATTTTGTCGATTTTTATGATTTTTTCATTTTTTATATTTTATAAATTAACTTTAATGATATAATAGTAAGGCATCAATGATGTGGGTGGGAGAGGGATACAGAAAAGAGGTTTTACAGAAAGGATGGACAAATTATTTAAATTAAAAGAACATAAAACTAATTTTAAAACTGAGCTAGTAGCTGGTTTAACTTCTTTTTTTGCTGCAGTATATATTATTGTAGTTAATGCAAGTATTTTAAGCGATGGAGGTATAGCACAAGAACCGCTAATTATAGCAACAGTTCTTGCTTCTTTTATAGGTTGCTTATTAGTTGCTATAATAAGTAATACTCCATTAGTAGTGATGCCTGGAATGGGAATTAATGCTCTCTTTACTTATACTATCATATTAGGTATGGGATTAACTTTCAACCAAGCATTGGGTAGTGTTGTAGTTGCTGGATTATTGTTTTTATTAGTAGCAGTAACTCCTTTATCTAGTATTTTAGATAAATCAATACCAAATTCTTTAAAAGAATCAATTACAATAGGAATAGGGCTATTTATAACTTTTTTAGGTCTTCAAAAGAGTGGACTTATTATATCTGACCCTTCAACTATAGTAAGAATTGGAGATTTATCAAACCAAAGAGTATTATTCTTTATTTTGATTTTCTTATTAACAGTAATACTATTCGCTAAGAATATACCTGGAAGCTTTTTAATTAGTATAGTTACTGGTACTATACTGGCAATATTATTTAAACTTGTTGATATAACTAATTTAACTTTATCACTTCCTAATTTTTCTGAATATAAAAATATATTCTTTAATATTGACTTAAGGGAATTTTTGAATATAAAGTTTTGGATTTCTACTTTTTCATTAACCTTAGTTATTATTTTCGAAAACATAGGTTTATTACATGGTCAAGTTAATGGATTATTAAAAGCTCCTGAAAAGAATAATAAAGCATTAATTTCAATAGCTTTATCTACAATTGCTTGTGGTTTGCTTGGAACTAGCCCATCAGTATCAACAGTAGAAGGAACTGCTGGTGTTGCAGCTGGTGGTAAGACAGGGCTTACATCATTAATATCAGGATTATTGCTATTAATCTCATTAATCTTTATTCCTTTTATTAATATAATCCCTAATGAGGTTATTGCACCTATATTAATAATTATAGGAAGCTTAATGATAAAAGGTATAGTACATATTGATTTTAATGATATTTCCGAAGCTATTCCTAGCTTTTTAATAATAGTTTTAATACCATTAACCTTCAGTATAATAGATGGAATTGCTTTTGGATTTATTTCATATACAATTATGAAAATTGCTACAAAAAAATATAAAGATGTTTCTATAGTAATGTATTTAATCTCATTTACATTTATAGTTTATCTTTTACTTAATACAATATAGAAAAGCTGTTATACAATGAAAAATTAATAATTAAAAATGTAGAATTAAGGATAAACTCCTAAAGAAATTTATAAAATAAATCTATTGAAGTAATTTTAAGCAAATTACTTCAATAGATTATTTATTTTAAGCTATACTTCTTCTTTTATATAATTTAGAAAGTTTTCTAAAATTAATGCTGTCATTCCCCATATAGTATAATTTTTATAATTATAAAACAAAGATTTATATAGACCTTCTTTAAATTTGTAATTTTCTCCATCCTTTATTAAATGGTAAGGAAAATTCTTATTTCTTTCTACATTAATTTTACTTAAATCATTTATTGGATTGACTTTTATCAATTCATTAATTGATGCTAAAAATATATGGTCTACTTCATCTTTATTAATACTTATATTATTATAATTTTTAATATAACCTAAAAAGGGATGAACAATTAATCCATAATGAGTAACTAATATATCTAAGTCTGTTACTATCTCAAAATCTTCTTTATTTAATCCAAGCTCCTCACAAACTTCTCTCTTTACCGTTTCTTTAGGATCCTCATTATCTTCTATTTTCCCACCAGGGAATGATATATCACCAGGCTGACTTCTCATATGGAAGGCTCTTACTTGAAAAACTATTTTAGTATCTCCTTCTATATCAACAAGTAATACTGCAACAGCTGCTCTTTTCATATTATTCCATCCATTAATATATGGGGTATAATTTTTATATTTTTCAATTATTTTATCTACCATAACTATCTACCTCAAATTATAATAAAGCCTCCCTAGCAAATTAATTCTATGGAGGCATAAATACAATTTTATTCTTCTACTATTTTATTAATAATTTCTACCCTTTCATCTCCTAAGTAAGGATATAATTTTAAAGAAATTCTTCCATCTTTATAAACTCTTTCCCCATTAGCAGAAACTATTTTTTGAACTTTTACCTTTAGTTCATCGTAACTCATTAAAAACTCTAAATAATTATCTACTAAGTCCTTTAAACAAGTTGCTAATTCTTTTGGATTTCTATATACAGTTCTCATGTTCATCTCCTTGTACATTAAATATAATTATAAAAATATTATAATGTTAAATTAGTATTTTTTCTAGTAAAATTTTAAGCTCCTTTATTTAAAAATCTATATTGAGCTTCATATAATTCATAATAATATCCTTTTAAATTAATAAGTTCTTCGTGAGTACCTTCTTCTTTTATTTCACCACCATCTATTACTATAATCTTATCACAATCTCTAATTGTAGAAAGTCTATGGGCAATTACAAAGGATGTTCTGTTTTCTAATAAACGTTCTATTCCCTTTTGTACAATAATTTCAGTTTGAGTATCAATATTTGAAGTAGCTTCATCTAGAATTAATATTCTAGGATTCGCTAGCAATGCTCTTGCAAAAGATAATAATTGCCTTTGCCCAAGAGATAATCTAGTTCCTCTTTCATTTACTAATGTATCATAACCATGTTCTAATGACATAATAAAATCATGAGCATTTACAGCCTTAGCTGCTTCAATAATCTCTTCATCAGTAGCATCTAACTTACCATACTTTAGGTTTTCTTTAATTGTTGCTGAAAATAAAAATGTATCTTGTAACATTATTCCCATTTGACTTCTTAAAGATGATAAATTATATTCAAAAATATTTTTATCATCAATTAATATATCACCTTGTGATGGATTATAAAATCTACTTATTAAAGAAACTATTGTGGTTTTTCCTGCACCTGTCTCACCTACTAATGCTATTTTTTCGCCTTCTTTAACTTTAAAGCTAACATTCTTTAGAACTAAATCTTTATTATCATCATAGGCAAAGGATACATTCTTAAATTCTACTTTTCCTTTTAGTTCTCCTATATCTGGTTTATCTAAATCATCTTTAATAAATGGTTCTACATCTAATATCTCAAATATTCTGTCTGCTGCAGATAAATTTGTAATTAATGTATTATAGAAGTTAGATAAATTCATAATTGGTCTCCAGAACATACCAATATACATTGAAAAGGCTAATAAAGTTCCAATTTCCAAATTACCACTTATAATCATCTTATATCCAACAAAGAAAACTATTATAGTTCCTATCCCCCAAGAAAGTTCAACTAATGGCCACATAAAGTCATTGACTTTTACTGCAGCTATAAAACTTTTTAAGTGATCCCAAACTAATTTCTGGAATTTTTCATTGGTATCATCTTCTTTTGCGTAGGATTGAACTACTTTTATTCCTGATATATCCTCATGAGTATATCCATTTAGTATGGATCTTTTATCTCTATATTCTGACCATCTTTTTCTTGAATTTATTTCTATTATAAACATTCCAAAAGCTAAAAATGGTAAAAATAATATACATGCTAAGGCTAACTTAAAATTTAAAATTAACATAAAAATAACTACAGATATAAGATTTATTATTTCTGGAATTAAAGATTGAATGCTTTGATCAAATAAATTCTTCAACGCATTAACATCCCCCATTACTCTTGCAAGAATTTTACCTACAGGCCTGCTATCAAAAAAGCTAAAAGGTAACTTTTGTATATGAGTATATAACTCCATTCTTATATTAACTAAAATATTATTTGTTGCATAGCTTACTACTTTCCATTTTATTTTTTGAAATATTAAAGCAAATATATTAACAACAACTAGAAATAGTCCTATATATACTAATCCTTTTATGTCTTTATTTTTTATATTGTCATCTATAGCTATTTTCATTAAATAAGGATTTAAGTTATTAGATATTGTAATTAATCCCATAAGTACTATTGATATAATTGTTTCCTTCCTATAATCCTTTAAGTAATGAAGTAATCTAAATACAATTTCCTTCTTAGTTTTACTTGTCTCATTCTCTTTAGGCACTTATTTCACCCCCACATTGCTAAAATCTTTAAATTGTTCCTTGTATACATTATAATAATTATTTCCCTTACTAATTAATTCATCATGGGTACCCATTTCGGTAATCTCTCCATTTTTCATAAATATAATTAAGTCAGCATTTTTAACAGCAGAAATTCTATGTGCAACTAGGATTGTAGTTTTACCTTTTTTTATTTTATTTAGATTCTTAAGTAAGTTATGCTCAGTTTCCATATCTAATGCAGAAGTTGAATCATCCAATATAAGAATAGGTGCATTTCTTATTATTGCTCTAGCAATTGATAATCTTTGTTTTTGACCTCCTGAAAGCCCTACTCCTCTTTCACCTATTTCAGTGTCCAATCCATTATCAAATTCTTCAATAAATTCTAAAGAACACGCTTTTTCAGCACCTTCTTTAATTTCATTTATTGATGCATTTATTTTCCCAAATCTAAGGTTATTTTCCACTGTATCAGAAAATAAAAAAGTATCTTGTTGAACAACTGCCATATTTTTTCTTAATGATGAAAGCTTTATATCTCTAACATTAATTCCATCAATATTTACATGTCCCTCTGTTGCATCATAATATCTACCAATTAGAGATAATAAGGTTGTTTTACCAGATCCTGTTTCTCCCATAATAGCAACAGTACTTCCACTTTTGATTTTTAAATTGATATTCTTTAGTATAACTTCATCATCGTATTTAAAACTTACATTATTAAATTCTATGTCTCCTTTAACCTTATTAATTTCTATTCCTTCTTCTGAATTTATTTTTGTAAACCTATCAAATATATTGTTTATCTTCATAGCTGAAGCCTTATTTCTAGAAAGTATATCCATAAGCCATCCAATTTGTCTCATTGGCCAAATCAAATTCCAAATGTATCCTGAAAAAGCCACAAGAGTACCTAGTGTTATTTCATCAATTAATACAAAATAACCTCCAACTATTATCATAACTATTAAAGTAATATTACTTAAAAACTCAATTAATGGGAAAGATTTAGATATGGTATCTGCTTGCTTTATATTTAAATTATAGTAATCCTTGTTTAGAGATAGGAATCTTTTAATCTCATACTTTTCACGACTAAAAGCTTTTACTAATCTAACACCTGATATGTTTTCTTGTGCTCGAGTATTGATTTCTACTGTCTTATCGCTTATTTCCTCATAACCTTCATTTAAATTTTTTTCTAATTTAACAGCCAATATTCCAATAGGTGAAAGTATAAGTAGGCATATTAATGTTAGTTTCCAATTTAAATAAAATAAAATTATAGTACTAAATGTAAAGTATAAAACATTTTCAACAAATAGTCTAAGTCCAAATGAAATTGTTTGCCAAATATTTTCAACATCTTCTCCTATTCTAGACATTAATTCTCCAGTATTAGTTTTATCGAAGAAATCAAATTCAAATCTTTGTATATGATCAAAAAGTTCAGTTCTAATATTATAGTGAACCTTTGCACTAATATAATCATATATAAATTCTTTTATATAACCAAAAATAGCTTTAAATAATGTTATTAAAAGAAAAATTAATAATATAGGAATTATAATTGAATATTCTTTATTTAATATGCCCCGGTCCACTATTATTTTTTGTAACATAGGTGTAATTTGGTCTATCAAAATTATTAGCACCATGGAAATTGTGCCAAAAATAAGTAAGAGTTTTTCTTTAAATAAATATTTTATAATTCTATTCATCTTTACGCCCCCTTTTAATATAAAAATCTCTATATTTTCCTTTATAACATTATACAACGTATTATATTTATATAAAATACTCTTTATAAACAAAAAAATGAATTTTATTCTTAATCTTTATAATAAAAAGATTAAAATATAAAATTCATCCTTATAATAATATTTAATTAATTCTCATTATATTAATTCCATTTTCTTTAAGCCAAATTTCAGCTAGCTTATAATTGGTATCATATTTTTCTACAAGACTCCAAAAATCCTTTGAGTGATTCATATACTTTAGATGACAGAGTTCATGTATTATTATATAATCCATCACATAATAAGGCATTAATATAAGTCTCCAATTTAATCTTATTTCTTTTTTGCTATTACAGCTTCCCCATCTAGTCTTTTGATTTCTAATTATAGATTTCGTTGGGAATAGAGAGCACTTTGCTGCTAATTTATTTACTCGATCTTTCACAATTATATTTGCCTGAATTTTATACCAATTTGATAATAAATTTTCTATGTAAGTGTCATCTAAATTTCTACTTTTAATAATAAGTATATCTTTTTCAAAATAAATATTATCATCATTAGAAAGCTCTATCTTTGAAGTAAATTCATTACCCAAAAAATGTATTTTGGAATAGTTATTATTAATTTTGCTTTTTTCTATTTTATTAATATTAGTTGTTATCCATTTTTCTTTACTGTTTAATATTTTTTCTATATATTCAATGCTTATATCCGTAGGAGCATAAACTACTAATTCCCCTTTAGAATTTAATTTCATAGATAAGTTTTTTTTATTTTTAAATATTAAATCATAATTAATAACATTACCATTTATTAAAATGCTTCTATTCATTTAATTATTACCTTTATATATCCTTTTGGGATTAGGTAAGAATATAAAGAAAATTATAACTGAAAGAACTAATAATATAAATCCGAAAAAATACATTCCAAAATATCCAAAAATACTTTGAACAAAAGTATATATTGTTGGATATATAAAGTTTGATCCTCCACTACTTAAAACTGATAACACTGCAAATGAAGTAGCTATTAATTCATCATGTAAAATATCTCTTAAGTATTTAAATAAGAAGCTTAAATATAATCCATACATAACACCATGTAATTGATCACCTAAAACAATTAAAATAACATTTCCTGTTGAAAACATAAATATTCTAATGGCAGCAATAGATAAAGCAATAGTTAAACAGGTTTTACTATTTGATTTGCTAAAATATTTAGAAATAATCATAAAAGAAAAGAATTCTATAACTACTCTAAAACTAATAGAGCTACTATATATTTCATTGGCTTTATTTACATCTCCAACAACTTTTACCAAGTAAGATGAATATGCAAAATCTAGTCCCATATAGCTTCCCATGCCTAAAAATACAACTATAATCAGTAAAACTATATTTCTATTTTTAAATAAGTCACTAAACTTTACTTTATTAGGATTTTCTTTAATGTTTACATTTCCTTTAAAATTAAATAAGATAACACTCATCATTGTAGCTATCATAATCAAGGCAATTATATGAAGAATTCTATATCCAAATTTATTAATTATAATTCCAGAAACAAATACAATTATTGCATATCCTATAGATCCCCATTTTCTTACATCAGAAAATTCATATCCACTTTTTATACATAATTCTTCAATGTAAACTTCAAAAATCCCAGCTAAAGAACCTAAAATACATCCATACACAGGTGCATATATTATAGTTAAATCTTTATTTATAAACATAAGTCCAATTATAGCTATAAATACTAAAAATAAATATCCCAAAATAAATCTATTTTTATTATTTGACTTAGAAAATTTATTAGATAGTATAGGTTGACCTATTAATGTAAATAAGGCCCCTATAGATACTACTCTCCCAACTTCACTAAGATTAAGACCTATTTCCTGATTTAGATAAGGAAAATAAAATGTTGTTAATATACTAAATACTCCAAAGGTTAAAAAAGTAGTCATTCCATAATATTTTTTCATTAGTATTATCCTCCTGCAAATTATTAATTATAAATATTATATCCTTAAACAATATAAAAGGCTATCTTTTTATAGATAGCCTAAAATTCTAATCTTTTTACTTGTTACTCCACAAACCATGTAAATTACAATATTCTCTAACTCTGTCCACATCTCCAATTACTTTAAATGCAGCTAATGGTTTTTCTTCTGGGTTTAAATGCTTTCTTAAGACTTGTCCATCTTTAGTAAGTACTTCTATCCATTGAATAAAGTGTTCAGGTGTCATTGGATGTTCTACTTCACCAACTTTAACAAAAAGCATTCCATCCTTTTCTTCAGTAACTGGTATGTGTTTTTCAACTGCAGCATCAACTGTATTTTCAGTTAATAATCTCATTGGTTTACCACAGCATGTTAAAGTACCTCCACCAACATTTAAAACCTCTACCATGTTTCCACAAACGTCACATTTGTATACTTGTAACTTTTCTAACATATAATTCACTCCTTATTATTAATAATAATTATTATATATTTATTATACTACTTTAGTAATTTCTTTACAAATTTTTCTTATATCTTAATAGCTTCTTCAGCTAAATTTCTTACATATTTATACTCATTTATTTCAAAATACTCATAATTAATACTGATTTCTAAATTTTCAATAGATTTAATCAATTTATTTGTTAAACTTTCTATTTTCTTTGGCATTTCAACATTTTTTTTATTTAGAAAATTTATTATCATTAAATTTGTACTATAAATAGTTAAGTCACTTATTTTTTCATCTTTACTTATCTCATTAATTCCGTGTAAAATTCCATAAACATGAGCTTCTAGTACAGTCCCCTTTCCTACATATTTTGAGAAAATTTTTTCATAACCAGTATCATTTAAGATTACTCCTCCTATTCCCATGCTACTTTCTGAATTTCTTGGTTCATTACAGAATCCACTTACATAAAGCCTATATTTCATAAATCCTCCACTCATAAACTTGTACTCTATAGATTATTCTAAAAGGATATTTATTATTCTATAGTTCAATACTTTATTTGATTTTCTTTAAATTATATTTATACTTATAATAAATAATAAAATTAAGGAGATAAGAATGAGTATATTAAAATGTAATGATACAATTGGGTTAATATCATGCTCAAATGGGCTAAATGAAAATATAAAAAATAAGATAGATGATTTAGTAAGTATACTAAAAAAATTAAATATTAATGTCTCTCTTTCTGAAGCTCTATATAGCAATTCAGATGGTACAACATTACCTGCAGAATTTAGAGCTAAGGAACTTATGAAGTTTTATAATGATACAAATATCAAAGCAATTTTTGATTTATCAGGTGGAGACTTATGTAATGAAATATTAGATTATTTAAATTATGATGATATAATTAATTCTAAAAAGCCTTTTATAGGTTATAGTGACTTAACTGTTTTGATAAATGCTTTATATGAAAAAACAAATATAATAAATTTCAATTATCAATTAAGAAATTTAATAAGAGAAAGTGCTGATGTACAAAAAGATTATTTTATTAATAACTTTTTAAAAGAAGAGGATATGATAGATTCCATTAATTATGATTTTATAAAAGGTAATTATATAGAAGGAAAAATAGTAGGTGGTAATATTCGCTGTTTTCTAAAACTAGCTGGTACCGAATATATTCCATCATTTGAAAATAAAATTATATTTTTAGAAGCTCTTAGTGGTGATATAAATAAAATTTCAACCTTTATAGCACAATATAAACAAATTGGTGCTTTTTCAAAGATTAATGGACTTATTCTTGGTTCTTTTAGCGAAATGGAAAAAACATATAGTGATATTGAACTTAAAAATTTCTTTTTAGAGAAATTAAAAGATTATAACTTTCCAATTGTTAAAACTTCTGAACTTGGTCATAATCCTAACTCAAAAGCTATTCCTATTGGAAAAAGGGTAATATTAAAATAGTGTACCCTTCCCTTGTTGAAATAATATTATATTAAAGTTATAATTTAACTTGTAAGATAATACTAAATAGTTATTATTAAATATTATATAGAGGTGAACTTATGTTAAAAGAAGAACTAAAAAAGAATGAAATTTCAGCTATGAAGGCTAGAGACAAACAAACTGTAAGTGTTTTAAGATTAGTTAACTCTGAAATTAAAGCTTATGAAGTTAATGAAAGAAAAGATATTACTGATGAAGTGGTTATTAAAATAATAGAAAAGCAAATTAAACAATTAAAAGAAGCACTTCAATATGCTATACAACTTAATGATGAAGAAAAAATACAAGAAGGAAACTTTGCTATTAATTTACTTACACCTTACCTACCAGCTCAATTAAGTGATGAAGAAGTTGAAGCTATGCTTAAAGAAATAATTGCTAATGGAAACTACGGACCATCTGATATGGGTAAGATAATGAAAGAAATAATGCCAAAAGTAAATGGTAAGTTTGATAGATCTAAAATTAATCCTATGGTAAAAGAATTGCTTAAATAATTTCTTTTCTTGAAATTTAAAAGGTATCTATTAATTTTACTTATGCCTTGAAAAAATCCAAGGCAAGTAAAATTATAGATACCTTTTTATTTATACTGTTTTTTTTCTTACTTCTGCCTTATCTAATTTTTTATTATAAATAAACATATATAGAGAAGCTGCAAAAATTATTCCATACCCAATAAAGCTTAATACATCAGGTAATACGCCAAAAATCATAAAGCTAATTATAGCTGAAAAGATTATATTAGAATAATCAAATATTGATATTTCCTTTGCTGGTGCATATTTATAAGCTATAGTAATCCCAAATTGTCCAATACTAGCAAATACACCTGCTAAAAGAAGATATATTAATTGAGACATAGACATAGGCTTATATACAGCTAACATAAAAGGAAAAATTACAATCAATGAAAATAATGAAAAATAAAAAACTACTGTATAATGTTTTTCTTTACTACCTAAAGTTCTAAGACAAGTATAAGCCCCTGCTGCAAATACTGCTCCCAATATACCTACTATAAATGGAAAAATATCAATATTAAATGTAGGTTTAATAATAAAAATTACACCCATAAATGCAATAATAATTGATATCATTTGTTTTAAATTTATTTTTTCTCCAAGAAATAAAGCAGAAAAAATAATAACAAAAAATGGACTTAACTTATTTAACATATTAGCATCTGAAAGTATTAACCTATCTATAGAATAATAGTTTAAAACTATTCCGATAGTTCCTAAGGTTGATCTTAATATTAATAATTTTTGACTATCTTTCTTACCAAAAAAACTTTCTTTATTCTTTATAATAAATACTAAAGCAATTATACAAGAAACTAAATTTCTAAAAAATGTTTTTTGAAAAGATGGTAAGTCTCCAGCTAATTTTACAAAAGCAGACATGGCTGCAAATCCAAATGCAGAAAAAGTTATAAATATAATACCTTTAACCCTATCACTTAAATTATTCATTTTATCACTCCTTACTAATATATAATACATATAAATTAAAAAAACATCAAAAAAACCTTAGAGGTATCTCTAAGGTTTTTTTGATTATTCTTCAACTTTCTTTATGAATTCCTCTTCTGTTTCTGTTTCAATATAGTTTCCATCGGCATAGCCTATTATAAGACCATCTCTTCCCCCACATTCTCCTATGCAACCAACTTCAACATTATCACTTCCGAACTTTAACTCTAGTTTATCTATATCTATTCCTGAGCAAACTGGACATACTGATATCATATTTTTATTCTCCTTTTATTTTACTATTTTTATAAGCTAATTATATTAGTAGTCCTAATTATTCTCAAGTTCCAATTTTATTAAATAATATTAATTCTCTCTTAATTACTTTTATTTTCTTATTCTTATTCTAAATATTGTAATATTTAATTTTATAAAATTAAATTTTCCTCAATGTTATTTAATAATCCTTTATCTAAATTTTTAACTATCACAATATCTCCTAATTTATTGCTATATATATCTAATTTAAAATCACAAACCTGCTTTTTCCTTTGAAAAGGATTCTCTTTTACCTCTACAGATTGTAAATGTTTTTGTTTTATTATAGTTTTAACTTTCATATTACTTCCGTTAGTAGCTAAAATTAAATCTTTATTAACCCCTAAAGATGTATTTCTATAATTAAGATATCCAAGAAATATATTATATAGAATTAAAAAGGTTGTTAAAGATATTTTTATTAATAAAAATTCTTTAGGTACTATAAATAATAAAGGAATTATAAGAAATATTATTAAAATAATAGATCTTTTAACTATAAATCTACTTAAAACTTTTTTAGATGGTTTACTAATATCACCAGTAAACTGAAATGATGGCAAAATCTCTTTCAGTATTGAATTAACAAAATTCACATCTCCAACGGGATAAAGTAAAGCTTGCTCATTTTTTTCATCTCCATATCCAATTGTTACAACTTCTATCTGAAATATTTTAAAGAATTGTTGCAATAAATTTTGTTTATATCTTAAGGCATATATCTTATCTACAGGAATTGAATATTCTTTTAATGTAAATAAACCATATTTTATCTTAATATCATTTTTATCATTGATTAATGTAAAATTATAAAGTCTAATAGATTCAAACATAATATATAGAATACTTATTAAAATATATACAATTACAAATAAACATATTATCATTAAAATCATTTTAACTAATCCAATAGAAAATACTTTATCCATATCAATACTCTCTATAATATCTTTTATAATTGATATATTAAAGGTGTCTTATAAATTTAGTATAAAATCATTTATTATAAATACTCCTCCTGCAGCCCATAATATTTTTGATTTACAAAAAGAATATTTAACGATTTCTTTAAAGGTTATGCTTTTAGAATAGATTTCATTATTATCTCTTAATGAGTCTATTATATAATTATCTTTCTCTTTACTTAAATCATTTATTAAATTTCTTATCTCATATGCATCCTTCTCATTAATCTTAAGTTTAATTTCTTGTCCAACCTCTTTAACTGCTCCTGTATCAATCTTTAAAGTAGAAACATCAAAGATTCTATCAAAAATATTTCTACTTATATCTATAGTGTTAATTTTATCTAAAGGTATTTCTAACTTTCGTTTATTTATTAATCCTGTATTATATAATAATAAGTTGTTATTTATATAGAACTTTGTAGTAAACCACTTCAAAACTGAATTTAAAATACTTAATAATATCAATGCTATAAATACATAAATTCCACCTTTATCTAAGCTAGTTATTGCTAAAATTAAAAATACAAATAAAGATTTTATGGACTTAAAGCTTTCTTCTAAAATATAATTCATATGAGATCTTCTGTATTTATTATCTTTCATCATATTCTTTTAATCCTTCATCTAAAATAATATTCTCATCGTAAGTCTCTGTATCATTTTGAGCTTTGACATTAATTAACTCTTTTAGATACTCACTTATTTCTTCTGCTTTTTTGACTTCAATGTTAGGAATCTTATGTTGACCTCCAGCAGTAAATATACTTATATTATATAATTTCAAAATTTTATTAATAGGTCCTTGATTTAATTGAATATGTTGAATTCTTATTATTGGTATTATTACTTTTCTAATAAAAAATATTCCTTCTGTAAATTCAATCTTATCCTTTGTTATAGTATATCTCCATTGCTTATATTCAATTATTGGATAAACAATGGAATTAGTTAATAATAAGCACATAAATATTAAGCTTCCAATAGTAAAATATACATTTATTTTGCTATTATCATCTGTTACTCTTGGCATAAATATTTTAATTGTTATTAGTATACTACCTACAATTAAAGTACCTATTAATCGTGATATAACCCATGACTTTTTAGCATTTACATTAAGTTTTTCGTATTCTTGCATTATTGTCCCCTCCTAAAACCCTAATTCCCATATTATTATAACATCTATACAATTAAGTTTTAAACAAATTTTGTAAATTGAGTTACTCATGTGCATTTTTCCTTTGTTTTAACAAAATAAAAGGCAGATCAAAGAAATCTGCCTTTTATTAATTATTATTTTATTCTATTTATTATTAACTAATTTAAAAGTATCTCTAGCAATCATAAGTTCTTCATTAGTAGGTATTACAAAGACCTTAACCTTTGAATCATCTGTTGAAATTTCTTGAATCTTACCTCTTACTGAATTTTTATTATCATCTATATTAAATCCAAAGAATTCAAGTCCTTTTAAGCATTCTTTTCTTGTAATTGATGAATTTTCACCAATACCTGCAGTAAATACTATCACATCTACTCCACCCATTATACCAGCATAAGCAGAAATTTGTGCTCTTACTTTGTAATTAAATATATCTAAGGCAAGTTTAGCTCTTTCATTACCTTTTTCTGATTCTTCTAAAACATCTCTAAAGTCTGAAGATACTCCAGATATTCCTAAAACACCAGACTTCTTATTTAATATTTCATCCACTTCATTTATAGTATATCCTTTTTCTTCTATTAAGAAGCTAATTACTGAAGGATCTATGCTTCCAGCTCTAGTACCCATCATAACTCCAGCAAGTGGGGTAAAGCCCATTGAAGTATCAATTGATTTTCCTCCTTTAATAGCAGCAAGTGAACATCCATTTCCTAAATGACAAGTTATTATCTTTAAATCATTAATATCTTTTTCCATAACTTCTGCAACTTTTTGAGATACATACATATGTGATGTTCCATGGAAACCGTATTTTCTTATTCCATACTTTTCATATAATTCATATGGAAGAGCACATATATATGCCTCCTTTGGCATAGTTTGATGGAATGCAGTATCAAATACAGCTACCATTGGTGTATTTGGCATAAGTTCTCTACAAGCTTCAATACCTATGATGTTAGGTGGATTATGTAATGGTGCTAGTGATATACAATCTCTTATAGATTCTAATACGTTATCATCAATTATTACTGAATGAGAATATTTTTCTCCTCCATGAACAACTCTATGTCCTACTGCACTTATTTCATCCATTGATTTAATTACACCATTTTTTTCATCTACAAGTGCATTTAAAACATGTTTTATTGCAGCCTTATGATCTTTCATGTCTTCCTTAATAATATATTTTTCTCTTCCTTCAACCTTTTGTGTTAGTATTGAGCCATCTATCCCTATTCTTTCAACTAACCCTTGCACTAATGAAGTTTCTGTTTCCATATCAATTAATTGATATTTTAAAGAGGAACTTCCACAGTTAATAACTAAAGTTTTCATTTGATATCTCCTTTTTTTTATATTTCTTTATAATTATATAATACACTAAAAATCTATATATTCAAATTGATAGATTGTTCGATATTTGATAAAAAATAATTATTATCCGTTAATTCACCTAATATCATTTGAATTAACTTAGTTTTACTATTTTTTATATAAAAATATATCAATGATAATTATACTTTTTTGTATAAAAGTACAAATATTATACTAATTTAATATTAAAGAAGGATTTATTAAATCTAGTTAGAATCTTATTTATTGAAAGGAGTGAATATTATGTATAACAATTACATATTTGATTTATATGGTACACTAGTTGATATTAATACAAATGAAGAAAAACCACTAATTTGGGATAAACTTAGTCTCTTTTATTCCTATAACAATGCTCAATATGAAAATTTTGAAATTAAGAAAAAATATAATGAACTCATAAAAAAACATATATCAAGGGCTAATAATGTTGATCATCCTGATTTCCCTATTGAATATATTTTTGAAGAATTGTATTTATTGAAAAATGTATCACCAACTGAAGAATTAATAAAAAATACATCTCATTTTTTTAGAATACTTTCAATAGATAAATTAAATTTATATAATGGTGTAGTTGAATTATTAGAAGTACTAAAATTAAATAATAAAAGAATATATTTACTGACTAATGCTCAGAAAATATTCACATCATATGAAATTAATCTCTTAGGTTTAACTAGCTACTTTGATGATATTTTATATTCTTCTGAATCAAAGGTATGTAAGCCTAATAAAATGTTTTATAATGAATTAATTAATAAACATGATCTTAATGTTAATGAAACAATTATGATAGGTAATGACTATTTTTGTGATATAGAACCTGCTCTTGATTTAGGGCTAGACACATTATATATTCATTCAAATTTATCACCTGATTTAAAAAATCCAATAAAAAGTACTTATAAAATTTTAGATGGAAACTTTCTAAATGTTAAATCTTTAATTTTAAAATAAAAAATGCAATATAAAAACATATAGTTTTTATATTGCATTTTTTGTTGAGATAATCTAAAGCATATTTTTAATTTTTCTTGGTTTATATTTATTAGCTACTTTAGATATTTCTTTAATATGACTAAAGGTTGTTCCACAACAGCCTCCAACTATATTTACATATCCTTTTCTTAGCATATCTTCTATATATGATGCTAGTATTCTAGGAGATTCTTCATAAAAACCAAGTTCATTAGGTACTCCAGCATTAGGATAAACAGAAATAAATAATTCCTGTGAATCTGAAAGCTCTTTTATAAAAGTTATTAGCCCCTTAGCTCCAAAAGAACAATTTAAACCAATAGATATAATATTATTATTTCTAATTGAATTTGCAAAATCTAATATATATTCACCAGATAATATCCTTCCAGATTTATTACTAATAGTACATGATATCATAATAGGTAAGCTTTTATTTTTTTCATTATAAACTTCATTTGCTGCAATAACTGCTGCTTTTGCATTTAATAAATCATAGACTGTTTCAATTAATACTATATCTATTCCACCATCTATTAATGCATTTATTTGTTCTTTATAGGCTTCTTTTAATTCATTAAAATTAATACTTCTTAAATTGGAATCTTTCATATTATGAGACAATGATGCCATTTTATCGGTTGGTCCCACTGATCCAGCAACATATCTTTTTTTCCCATCTTTTAACTTAAACTCATCACATAATTCTCTAGCTATTTTTGCACTTTCATAATTTAATTTGTAGATTAATTCCTCTAAATGAAATTTTTCTTGAGAAATTTTATTTGCATTTAAAGTATTGGTTTCAATAATATCTGCTCCAGCTTCTAAAAAGCCACGATGTATACTTTTTATAATATTAGGATTAGTTATACTTAATACATCATTATTTCCTTTTTGATTAAAGGAAAAATCTTTTAGTATTTCTCCTCTATAATCTTTTTCATCTAGCATATAATTCTGAATATTTGTTCCCATTCCCCCATCTATAACTAATATTCTATTATTTAAATCATCAATTAATGTTAAGTTAGATTTCATTTTGTTGCCCCCTTAAGCAAAAAATCTATTTCTCTTATGTTAAATTTAAATTATTACCCAACTCCAGCTTTTACTTAAGCGGGATTAATAATAGTTTAGTATCCATTAAAACACTATCTACTAACATTTTTGAGTATGAAATTTAATTTTAGTAACGGTATATTAAATACCGTTACTATTTTTATAAAATATTTCTTTTCAAGAAGTTACCATATCCTTTTTCACCTATAAAAATATTGTTTTTTACTATTATTTTCCCTCTTGATATAGTCATAATAGGATATCCCTTTAATTTTATTCCTTCATATGCTGAATAATCTACATTGGAATGTAAGTCTTTAACCTTTAAAGTTTTTTCTATAGTAGGATCAATAATTACTATATCTCCGTCAGAGCCAACTTGAATTACTCCTTTTTTGGGATAAACTCCAAAAATTTTAGCAGGATTAGTTGAACATACTTCAACAAATTTATTAATACTAATTCTGTTTTTCATTACTCCCTCTGAAAAAATTAAAGGCATTCTTTCTTCAATTCCTGGAGCTCCATTAGGGCATTTAGTAAAATCATCCTTTCCAAGTTGTTTATCAGTCTTAAAGGAAAAAGGACAATGATCTGTTGCTATTGTTTTTATATACCCATCATTTATACCCTTCCATAAAGCATCAATATCCTCTTTTTTCCTTAAAGGAGGACTCATAATATATTTTAGTCCTTCATTATTATCTTCCTCATATTTACTATCATCAAGAACTAAATATTGAGGGCATGTTTCAGCATAAATATTTTTTTCTCTTTCATTAGCCATTTTTATATAGCTTAAACCTATTTTAGAAGATAAGTGAACAATATATAATGGAGCATTATCTGCAATTGATGCCAAATTAATCATTCTATTTACAGCTTCACCTTCTGCTTCTGCAGGTCTACTTAATGGATGATATTTTGGAGTCTTAAATCCATTATTCACAAAATATTCTCGTAATACCTTTATACTTCCATGATTTTCACAATGTACTGTTGTAATTCCACCAAGTTCTTTTAATCTTTTAAGAACTTTTAAAACATTTTCATCCTCCAACATATAATCATAGGTTAAATATACTTTAAAACTTGGTATCCCTTCTTCTTTAACTATACTTTCCATTTCCTCTAGAATATCATCATTTATATGTTGAATAACTCCATGAAAGCTATAATCAATAACAGCATTTCCATCAGCGTAACCATGATATACATTAACTTGATGTTTTAAATCACATCCCTTTGGACCAAAACCCATATGATCAATAATTGTTGTAGTTCCTCCACAGGCAGCTGCTACAGTTCCAGTATAAAAGTCATCATTAGCTACTGCTATACCTACATCTAAATTTAAATGGGTATGAACATCTACTCCCCCAGGAATAACATATTTACCTTTTGCATCAATTATTTCATCACTTGCTTTATCTATATTAGTACCAATTTCAGTAATAATTCCTTCTTCAATATAAATATCTCCATTATAAGTATCACTAGCTGTAACAATAGTTCCATTTTTAATTAGTAAAGACATATTATTCACTTCTCTTTCTAATTTTATTTAACTTATATCTAAGCAACCATTATGCCAATGAAAAATTCTTTCAAAGCCACTAAAACTCATTAAAGTTTTTATCATTATGATAAAAATTATCATTATGATAGCTATCTTAATATAGATTGTGCCATTCTTCTATAAGTATGTCTTATCCCTCTAATGGCAACGGATAAAGTCATAATGTTTTCTGGTAGCGCCATACCAAAAGTTCCACAATCACCTATGTGCTGAATATCTGCTCCTGCCATCTTAGAATTTAAGGCTATGTTTTCAATAACAGATTTAGTTGAACCTTCTTGAGAGGTTCCTATTGTAGTCATTGCTAATGCTCCATTTTCATGAATCATAGAAATAATATCTTTAGCTAAAGTTAAATCAAATCCTGGAACTGTACCAGGTGCTGGTATTAAAACAACATCTGCTCCTGCTTCTACAAATCCTTTTATAGTTTCTTCATCATATATATTTCCACTACCCGCACCATGCATTTTTCCTGCTATAATTAAAGTTTCATCTTTTAATATTTCTTTTGCTAACTTAATTCCATTACAAATGGTTTCAGCATTAACACCTGTATTAGGATTTCCTGTTAATACTACATAATCAAATCCATAGTATTTTACCTTTTCTAGATTTTCCTTATTTAAAGTATAGCCTTTTTCATAGTTACTTCCTTCTGGAACTGGCTCTAAATTTACTCCAATTAATCTACCAACTAGTTTTTTTACGTTTTTTATATAATTTTCATCACTTAAATTTCTTTTTACACTATTCTCATATTCTTTTGATATATTTTCTAAATCATTAAATAAGATATTTCCTCCATCTATACCAAATATAAATGGCTTTTCAAAATTAAAAGTATTTAATGTTAGCATATCTGCACCAAAGCTTGAAGCAAGCTCTAAATTAGAAACTTCTCTTATATAAGGGGTGTAACTAATTATTGATTCAGACATAACAGTTCTACCCTCAGATCCTTTAATAATTTCTTTCAATTCATTCTTATTAATTCCCTCAATATCCTTTGTTGTTAATTCAAAAATTCTTTTCAAAGAAATCACTCCTTTACACATTTTATACATACAATATTATACTAATATACTTATAAATTGTAAAAGATTAAAGTATAATATAAGTAGGGTATTTATTCTATAAAAAGGGAGAGAGTTTATTGAAAAAAATTGCAATTTTTTTATTTTTTTTATTCCTATTACTTATTCCTATTAATGTTTCAGCTAGCCCAAAATCATATAATATAGAAAACCTTAATATTAATGCTGAAATTAAAGAAAATGGAGATTTATATGTGGATGAAATATTTACATATAAATTTAATGGTGATTTTAATGGGATTTATTTAGATTTAAATTTAAAAGGCTCTGAAGGATATGATATTTCTGAAGTTAATGTTATTGACTCAACAGGTGAGTATATTTTAGAAAAACAGGATGATGCATCTAATAATAGCTTTGAAATTCTAGAATCTAATGATAAAGTACAAATAAAGATTTATTCTAAAAGCTCTAATGAAGAAAAGAAATTTAAAATTCGCTTTACTGCTAAAAATGCAGCAGAAAGGTACCAAGATTATTCTTCTTTATATTGGAGTTTTTATACAGCTTCTGAAGATTATCCTGTAAATAATGTTAGTTTAAGTTTAAAACTTTCAAATGATAAATTTAATAATAAAGATTTATATTATACAATTTTTGGAGATGGTAGCTTTAATACTGAAACTACAGAAAATAATATTATATTAACTGGCGAAAATTTAACTTCTGATTTAGGAATTAAATTGAGATTTCAGAAAAGCTATTTAAATACATCTCCTATAGAAAGTAATTACAATGATGCTAAATTCCAAGATGAAGATTTTAATCCAATATATTTAATTTATCCTATTTCATTAATTACTATAATTGCATTAATATTTTTCATTATTCATAAACATAATAAAAAACTATTTAATAAAGCATTACAAGAATATCGTTCTCAATATGTATTTTTAAAAGAAGATTTATTACTTTACCCACCTTCTAAAGAAAGCCCAACTATAGTTGCTTATATTTATAATAGAGATAATATATCTTGGTCAATTGTTCCATCAACTTTATTATATCTTGCTAATATTGGAGTATATAAATTAAATACTTCTTTAGATGAAAATAGTAAAGTTGAAAATATGACTTTTACAAGAGTAAAAGATATTGATTCTTGTAAGTATCCTCATTTAAAAATACTGATTAATTGGTTTAAAAGATATGAAGATGATAACAAAGAATTTAATCTTCTATCAATAAAGAAACTAGTAGAAAAAAGCACAAGAAAAGCGAAAAGATTTAATAATTCTTATTATGATTTCATTAATCAAATAGATATAGATGGAAGAAGACTTAATCTATTTACTACTATTAGAAATAAAGAAGTATTAAATAATGAAGCTTATAATGAATTCTTAAAATGGCAGGCATATAAAAATCATTTAATATCTTTATTAGAAAAGAAAGATCTATTTAATATTAAGGAATCTATAATATATTCCTCTGCATTAGGAATTGATTATGAAGACTTAGATATTGAATTTAAAGATAACAATAATAATAAAAATAATTATGGTTATTATTATTTTAATAACATGTTTCTATTTAACCAAATTCATTCTTCAGCAGAAAATACTATAAATCAAAGTAATGATAGTAGCTTTAATAACTTTTCATCTGGAAGTAGCTTTACAGGTGGTGGCGGTGGAGGCTCTGGAGCATTTTAAATAGGAGGCTGTCTAAACAGCCTCCTTATTTTTTATTATACTAAATCAGATAATTGAAATCTGATTACTTTTTCTAATTCATCTAAATTTACTTCTACTTGATAACCTATTTTTCCTGCACTAAAAATTATTGTATCAAGTTCCTTTGCTGAAGCATCTATAGTTGTCTTAAAGAATTTTTTCATTCCTATTGGTGAACATCCACCATGAATGTACCCTGTAAGAGATAATAGATCTTTAGACTTTATCATTTCAATAGATTTTTCTTCAACACTTTTAGCAGCTTTTTTTAAATCTAACTCTTTTTCTACAGGTATCATAAAAACATAATAGTTTTTTGACTTTCCAACTGTAACAAGAGTTTTAAATACTTGATTTGGATTTTGCCCTAGAACATCGGCAACTTCAACTCCACTTATTGCATCAGTATTTACATAAGAATAACTCTTATAATTAATTTTCTTTTTATCTAAAATTCGCATTACATTTGTTTTTTCTTCCATATAGTTTCCCTCCAAATAAGATAATTATATCACTTTTAATAAATAATTCTATTTATAATTAAGCAAAATTAATTAAAACTGAATTACTTAATTATAAATGATATATATAATTTGAAGGTTCTATATAAAAAAATTGTTGTTTAAAATTATTTTTATGTTGTTACATTTGCTCCTCCATTTACATGTATTGTTTCTCCAGTAATGAAACTAGCTCCTTCACTAGCTAAAAATACATATGCTTCTGCCAGTTCAACTGGTTGAGCAGGCCTTTTCATTGGATTATCTTTTCCAAACTTTGCTACTTCTGATGCATCAAAGGATGCTGGAATAAGTGGTGTCCATACAGGACCAGGTGCTACTGCATTTACTCTTATTCCTTTATTAACTAAATTTATGGCTAATGAACGAGTAAAGGATGTTAGTGCTCCTTTAGTCATAGAATAATCCATTAATGTTTCATTTCCATTATAAGCAGTTATAGAAGTTGTATTTATAATACAATCACCCTTTGATAGATGCTTAAGTACTTCTTTAGTAACATAAACAGCTCCAAAAACATTAGTTTTAAAAGTTCTTTCTAATTGTTCTTTAGTTATATCTTCTAATTTTTCACATACATGTTGTTCTGCTGAATTATTTACTAAAATATTAATTTTATTAAATTTCTCTTTTATTTTATTTATAGCATCTATACAAAATTCTTCATTACCTATATCACCACTTAATAAAATACATTCTCCGCCTAATGATTCTATTTCTTTTTTTGTAATCTCTGCATCTTCGTTTTCATTTAAATAAATAATGGCTATTTTTGCTCCTTCTTTAGCATAGGCAATAGAAACTGCTCTTCCTATTCCACTATCTCCACCAGTAATTACTGCTACTTTATCCTTAAGTTTTCCATGACCTGGAGTATTAGTTTTATATACTGGTGTTGGATTCATAACTTCTTCTTTTCCAGGTTGTACATCTTGCTCTTGAGCTGGAATTTTATTTGTAAACTCTGTATTCATTATTTCTCCTCCTTAAAACTACTTTTTTCTCCTAATCTTTCTCTTCTTACACTTTCAATATAGTTTGTTTTATTAACTATATTTTCTTCGAATCTTTTTACAGCAATTTTAGTAAAATTGCCAACATTAATTAAATCCATCAAGTTATCATCCAATTTTCCGCCTCCTCTCTTTATATATTTTTGTATTATTTTTAATAAATTATACTTTATTAATAAACAATAATATATTAATTTTAAAAATATTCATAATATTGTAATAAAATGATATAATACTTTTATTATTAAATTATCTAGAGGTGGACTTATATGTATTTAAATGAAATAAAAAAAGCAAAAGAAAATATAAAAGATATTATTACCAAAACTCCTTTAATACATAGTAATATTTTTTCTTCAATTAATAATTGTTCAGTATACATGAAATGTGAGAACTTACAAGTAACTGGAGCTTATAAAATTAGAGGAGCTCTTAATAAAATTAGATCTTTAAGTGAAGATGAAAAGTCTAAAGGTGTTGTTTGTTCTTCAGCTGGTAATCATGCTCAAGGAGTAGCTTATGCAGCAAATCTTCTTGGTGTAAAGTCAACTATAGTTATGCCAAAAAACACTCCTTATTTAAAAATTCAATCTACTCAAAATTTTGGCGGAAATGTAGTATTAAATGGTACCTGTTATGACGATGCTTATTTAAAAGCAAAATCCATTGAATCTGAAAATGATTCTATTTTTATACATCCTTTTAATGATATGAATGTTATTTATGGACAAGGTACAATAGCTTTAGAAATATTTGAAGACCTTGAAGATATTGATGTAATAATATGTCCAATCGGAGGTGGTGGACTAATTAGTGGAATCTCCTTAGCTACTAAAGAAATAAATCCAAAAATCAAAATAATCGGTGTACAAGCTGAAGGTGCTAACGCCATGGAACAAAGCTATAAATCAGGAAAAATGATATCTTTACCTTCTGTAAATACTATTGCTGATGGTATTGCTGTCAAATCTCCTGGAGAATTAACTTATAGTTTAATAAAGGAATATGTAGATGAAATTGTAACAGTATCAGATAAAGAAATTGCTGAAGCATTTTTAATTTTATGTGAAAGGCATAAATTATTAGCAGAAGCATCTGGAGTTGCATCCTTAGCTGCATTAAAAAAATTAGATTTAAAAGATAAGAAAGTTGTTTCAATAATTAGCGGTGGTAATATTGATATGTTAACTATATCCTCTTTAATAAGTGATGGTTTAGTTGAAAGAGGACGACTATTTTGTTTTTCTGTAGAACTTCCTGATATTCCTGGTCAACTTCAAGAAATATCAAGGATATTATCTGAATTAAATGCAAATGTTGTACAATTAGAGCACAATCAATTTAAAGCTTCTAATAGATTAAAAAACGTGTTGTTAGAAGTTACTGTTGAAACTAATGGCAATGATCATATTGAATTAATTAAATCTGAGCTATATAATAATGGTTTTAAAATCAATCAAATGTATTAAGGAGCTGTTTAAAACAGCTCCTTATTATTATCTTAATTTTTTTCTTTTTTTATTCATTTTTTTATATAACTTTGCATTTTGAATAACATCCATGAAATCATCAGCTATTTCTACTAGAATCATACCTTTAGCTTTGCCTTTTTTCATTGTTCTTTTCATGCTTCTCATTAGTTTATTCTTCATAATTACTACCTCCTAAGGTTGTACTTCAGTATTATTTTCCCCTTAAGAGTATATTTTATTATTTAAACTATATTACATATTATAGAATTTATAAAGTCTTCTTTTTTTGATTCCAAATACTCACCATAATAATCAGTACTATTTTCTATTTCTTTTCCTATTTTATTAAGTAAGAAGTTATTAATATCCTGACAATATCTTAAATCAATTTCTTCTTTAATACTTCTAAATTCTTCTAATCCACCATTTTTTCTATACTTTCTTATAAGTGAATCTAAATAAGTATTATATTCTTTAATTTTATAAGATATCTTTTCTATGTACACTTTTTTATTTTTTATATAATTTTTTTCATAATCTAATTTTAACTTAAGCAATTCATTAACTGTATATTCATTATCCATAACTTTAAATATAACTTTTTCTCCTTGGAAAGAACTATTTAATATATAGTTAGCTAAATCTCCATTATCTTTAAATTCATTTAATAAAGATTTTCCTCCAACTATTTCTATGGCTTTTTTTAATTGCTTAATTTTTTCTTCTATTACTTTATTGTCTATAGTTAGCATGTTTTTCTCCTTAAAATAATATTAAATGTAATATTCTTTAATATTATATATCCTAAGAAGTATATTGTCTATTTCTTATATAAGATTTATGCAATTTACATCTAAGCTATAAGTAACATCTTTACGTTCAACTATAACCTTTATTTTATTTTTTATTTCTTCATCCTCCATAACTTTATCTAGAAGTTCTTTAGTTGGATTTATAGCATATGGTATCCCTACAGATTTAAACATAGTTATATCTCCTGATGTATCTCCATAAGCATAACTTTTACTTAAATCAATATTATATTTCTTTTCAAATTCTTTTATAGCAGACAACTTACTTTCATGATCCCACATTGGTATAACTTCTCCACTATATTTATTGTTACTGTCTAATTTATATATAGTTCCTTTATAATCATCCATATTATATTTTTTAGACATTTCTTTAACTAATTCACTAGGAGAACCAGAAATTGCTATTACAATGTGTCCTTGATCCTTATGCCATTTAATTCTTTCTCTACTAAAAGTATAAACTCTATCACCTTTTTGTTCTATAACCTTATTAGCTATATAGTCAATATGGTAACTATTTATTCCTTTTATAGCTTCAGTATATATGTCTACCATCTTAAGTAAATAAGTGTCGTAGTCCCCTTGTCTTTTATCCCATTTTAAATAGGCAGGTCTTACATCTTTATACCACTTATTTTCACTTACTAATTCATACTTAATAATTTTTTTAAAAACTTCGGTAATTAATCCTTCTCTATATATTGTTCCATCAATATCAAAAAATGCTGCTATATTTTTCATAAAACCCCTCCATTTCTTTTTTATATTATACTATATTATATATCATTTTTTCTAAATTTCCATAATAATTGGTATAATTGTTGGTCTTCTTTTTGTTTTATCATAAATAAATCTTTCTAATGCCTTTTTTATATTAGTTTTAATTAAATACCATTCTAAGATTTTTTCATCTAAACAATTTTGTAATTCTTCAGTTGCTATTTCTTTAAGTTCATTTATCAACTCTTCTGATTCCTTTACATAAACGAAACCTCTAGTTATAATATCAGGTCCAGCAATTATAGCATAACTTTCTTTCTCAATAGTAACAACTATGTTAACTAATCCATCCTGTGCTAAATGCTTTCTATCCCTTAAAACTAAAGTGCCTACATCTCCCACACCTAATCCATCTACTAAAATTGTACCTGAAGAAACCTTTCCATCTAATTTAGCCTCTTCTTTATTTATCTTTAATATATCTCCTCTTTCTAGTATGAAAATATTCTTATTATTCATTCCAAGTGTCATTGCTAAATCTTTGTGATGCTTTAAATGCCTATATTCTCCATGAACAGGCATAAAATATTTTGGTTTTATTAATCTATGCATTAGTTTAAGTTCCTCTTTATAGGCGTGGCCTGAAACATGAACTTCTTCTAAATCTTCATAAATAACTTCTGCACCTTTTTTAAATAGTTCATTAATAACCTTTGAAATAAGCTTATCGTTACCTGGTATAGGAGAAGCTGATATTACAAATAAGTCATCCTTTTGAATTTTTATTTTTTTATGATTTCCATAGGCAATTCTTGCTAATGCAGCCATTGGTTCTCCTTGGCTTCCTGTAGTTATAATAGTTATATTTTCATTATTATAATTATTTATGTCATCAATTTCAATAATCATATCTTGTGGTATATGTAAGTATTCAAGTTCTAAGGCAAGCTTAGATATGCTTTCCATGCTCCTACCTGAAAAAGCTATTCTTCTATTATTTTCTAAAGATGAATTTACAATTTGTTGCATTCTATGAATATTGGAGGCAAAAGTAGCTATAATTATTCTACCTTTAGCGCCACTAAAAATTCTATTAAATGTATTTCCTATAGATTTTTCTGACATTGTATATCCACTTCTCTCAACATTGGTACTATCAGCCATAAGTAATAATACCCCTTCTTTCCCTATAGTAGATATTCTATCTAAATCTATTACTTTATCATCAATAGGTGTTAAATCTATTTTAAAATCTCCTGTGTGAAATATTATGCCAAGAGGAGTTGTTATTGATAAGCAACATGATTCTGCAATACTATGTGTACTTTGAATAAATTCAACACTTAAACTTTCAAATTCCACTTTTGAGCCTGGGTCTACAGTAATTAATTCAGTAGTTTCTAGTAGATTATGTTCTTTAAGCTTTATTTCAATTATAGCTAGTGCTAGTTTACTTCCATATATAGGTGCATTTAGTTGTTTTAATATATAAGGTATTGCTCCTATATGATCTTCATGTCCATGAGTAATAAAAAATCCTTTAACTTTACTTTTATTTTCTATTAAATACGATATATCTGGTATTATAAGATCTACCCCATACATTTCTTCATCTGGAAAAGCAATACCACAATCTATTACTATTATTTCATCTTCTACTTCAATAGCTGTTATATTTTTACCTATTTCACCAACTCCACCTAGTGGAATAATTTTTATTAAACTTTCTTTTTCCATAAAAAAACCTCCTATTCTCTTAAGAGTAGTATTACCCAAAAATATATTTAAAATAAATAATGTAAAAAAATAATGAAGCTGTTAAAACAGCTTCATTATTAGTTACTATAATATAAATTTTTACTTTGGTACTCTGGATCGCAAGTTATATCTATTTCAAGTCTTCTGAAGGTTTGATCATCATTGTTAGAAATAATAGCTGTTGAATGGGCTTGGCAACCTTTTAAACATTGTAACTTATTTAAAGCAGCTTGTGCTGTTGGATTAGTGGCAGCACAAATACTTAAAGCTATTAATATCTCTTCACAATTTAAGATAGTATTTTTAATACCTAATGTATTACTTTTTAGGTTTTGTATTGGTTCTAATATAACCGGTGATATTAAATGAATATCATCATTAATATTAGCAAGATACTTAATGGAGTTTAAAATTACTGCTGCTGGTGCATCCATTATTTCTGACTCTCTACCATTAATTATAGTACCATCATTTAATTCTAAGGATACTACTGAATAAATATCATTTTTATTATGTTCAATTTTTTTCTCTAAAGAATAGTTTCTTGCTTCAATTACAACTTTTCTATCACTTTCCTTTAGATTTAATTCTTCCATTATTAGCTTTGCTCTATCTGCAGTATCCTTATCTATGTATCCTTTTTTATATTCACAAATTGTTTTAAAGTACCTTCTTATTATTTCTTGTTTAGAAGCTTCTTTAACTATGTCATCATCTATAATTCCAAAACCAACTCTATTTACACCCATATCTGTTGGTGATTTATATATTGATTCTTTTCCAGTTATTTTTTCTATTATTCTTTTTAAAACAGGAAAACTTTCTATGTCTCTGTTATAATTAACAGCAACTTCATTGTAAGCATCAACATGAAATGAATCTATCATATTTACATCCTTTAAATCTACAGTAGCAGCTTCATAAGCTATATTTAATGGATGTTTTAAAGGTACATTCCATACAGGAAAAGTTTCAAACTTTGAATATCCCGCAACATTACCTCTTTTATTTTCGTGATATAATTGGCTTAAGCAAGTTGCTAACTTTCCACTACCAGGACCTGGTGCAGTAACTACAACTATTGGCTTAGTAGTTTCAATATATGGATTTTGTCCATATCCTTCTTCACTAACTATCGTATCTACATCTGTTGGATATCCAGCAGTTGCTTTATGCTTATAAACTTTAATTCCTCTTCTTTCAAGTTTGTTAATGAAAACTGTTGTAGCAGGTTGTCCATCATATCTCGTAATGACAACACTATTAACATCTAATTCATAAGATCTAAAATCATCTATTAATCTTAGTACTTCTAAGTCATATGTAATACCGAAGTCCCCTCTTATTTTGTTTCTTTCTATATCCCCAGCATAAACACAAATAACAACTTCAACTTTCTCTTTCAATTTCTGAAGTAGTTTTATTTTAGCATTTTCATCAAACCCTGGTAAAACTCTTTTTGCATGTAAATCATACATTAATTTTCCACCAAACTCTAAATATAGCTTATCGTAATTATTTACTCTTTCTAAAATATATTTAGATTGTTCTTCTAAATACTTTTTATGATCAAATCCTACTTTCATATTTCTGCCTCTTTTCTATATTTTTAACTTCCTTCATAAGTAATAATTATACCTCAAATAGATTAGTGTTTCTATAAAAAAATAATAAGCATATATAATTTTATATACATATGCTTATAGGTAAAATCATTATCATTTTCCCAGTTATATTACATTTTGGCCTTTTAGGTAAAATTATATTTTTAGCTCTAAGTATGTTTAAGTATGGTTCAATTGATTCTAAAACTTTTTCATAATATTCTTCTTGGGATGATTTTCTTAATAAACTAATACATTTATCAGTATCCTCTTTAATCATCATCACTTTACCAAATATTTTGCAAGAACATTGAATAAAATCAAAAGTATTATATCCATTATTAACAAAATTATTTTCATTAATTGTTAGAACTATAGAAGTATCAGAATTTTTTAAAACTAAATCAGTAGTTCCATTTTTTGTGATTTTATTTTTTAAACCATCCAAAAGCCTAGTAATAATTCCAAAATCTAAAACTTTTACAATATCTTTTTCTTTATTTAGATATGCATTTAAAAAATCAACTCCATAACAATTTAAACTATCTATTAATGTATCTATATATAAAGGAATAGAAACTTCTTGAACACAGCCAGTTATTTCGATATAATCTCCAACTTTTATATTATGATCTTCTACTGATTTAAAATTTATGGCATTTATAACGTTATTATTTTTGTACATGTTGGTTAACAAGTCATTATGAAGAGTGAATACTGTAGTTATCTTCTTTATTTCTTGCTCATTTCTGTCAAAATCTCTGCCTTCTAGTCCTAAAACTCGTTCTGAACCATCTTGAAAATGTTCTTCACATATATTATGTCTGCTTTTATATCCAGAAATTTTATCTTTTTGATTTTTGTAATCTAATGCATTTGAATTTCTATCACTTATTCTAGCATTTCCTCCTATTGTTCTATCTCTAATTCTTCTATATGTTCTTATATCAATATACCCATTTAATGATAATGAGTTTAAATTTTTAATTAATAACTCATCTAAATAAACAAGTAAATCTAACATAATTTCCTCCTAGGAATACATGCTATACACATATTATATTAATTTTTTAGAAGTTTAATAACTAATTATTTTTCTTTATTTTTTATTCGTAAGAATATTTTCAAGCTCTTTTATTAATTCTTTATCACTTTCTTGTATTTCCAAAATTCCCGAATTACTATCTTCAATTATTTTTAATATTGTTAATTCATCTTCTAATTCTTTTATTTTTTTCTCTAATTCTAATTTATTCTTTCTTGATAATTCAAAAGAATATACTTCTTCTTCACATACAGCACAAGTACCATATAATTTATTATAAGTTACCTTACCAATATTAAAATCTTTAGTTTCTTTTTTTCTTCTAATAATTATTGGTTGAATTTTTTTACACTTTTCACAAAAACATTTTTTCTCAAGCATCTTTTCACCTCTAATATATTCTAACATATTCTTATTATCTTTACTTTATTATATACTATTAACTAAGATAAAAGGATGCAAATTAATGCATCCTTTTATTACATTATTACCAACATCCACCTAGTAACAATAACCATAATAATGGCCAGCCACAACCGCCACCGAATCCACAACCGCCACCAAAGCCGCCTCCAAATCCACCGCAGCCACAGTTATTAAATCCACAGCCACCACAGTTATTGAATCCACCACAGCCACATCTACATCCACAATTGTTACTACAGCAACATCTGCTTCTTTTTGACATGTTTATCAACTCCTACTCTTTTGTTTACTATATACTATTCTTTTAGTTTTATTTTGGTACTGTTTATATTTTTATTAGTTTTTTATCATTTACGAGTATATCATTTAAGAACATTTTATTTAATTGTAAAAATAATTCTTTTATGTTAATATATTTTTATAAGGAGGTATTTATATGGAAAAAAGAAATAGATTAGTTGCTCCTAGAAATGTTGTAAATACTAAAATGCTCTATAGCTTTTATATACTAAAAGAATTGTCTAAAGGCAATACTATTTTTGGAAATAAAGTACTTGAAGAATTTAGAAATAAATTTTCTACTACTTCATTACCATTCCCCGTATCTTCCAGTACAATATATGAAACCCTATACGATCTTGAAGTAAAAGGCTATGTTACAAGTACGTGGACTGGAGATGAATTTTTAAATAAAAGAAGTAAAAAAATATATTCTATTACTGATAGTGGCATAGAATATTATAAAAATCATATTGCTGACTATATTAATAATTTAAATAAAACAAAAGCTACTTTAGATACTATGATTAATATGTTAAAATAATTTTTTAAATATTATCATCTTTTCATAGCAATACAAATATTATAGTTTATATATTATTTTCCAAGGAGGAGCTATGAAAAAACAAGTTAATATTGAAGATTATGAAAAAAATCATTTTTATTTTCATTCAATTGAAAAATTATTAAGTTTTTATTCATTAAAAAGTTACTATTTAACGCTTAAATTTGAAGATATTAATTTAAGTAACTATAAATTTATTTCTGTATTTTTAAAAAACATTAAAACCCGTGAAGTTCTTAAGTGTGCTTCTAAAATAGAAGATAATTCTTTAGTTATAAATTTAAAAGCCTTAAATGATCTATGTACAAATTATGAATATAGCATAATAGTTACTTTAGAAAACTATAATTATTCTACTACTATTTATCCACGATTAAAGACTATTGATAAAAAAGAAAACTCTATTATCTCATCCTCTGCTAATTCTAATATACAATGGTTTTTAAGGATTTTAGAAAATGGGAAGTTAAGATTATCAACTATATATTTATTTAATAACTTAGAGAAAGATAATACTAAAATTACAATATAAAAATGGTACATAGTTCTATGTACCATTTTTAATAATATTTTGAATTTAATTGTTTTAAATAACACTCCTCAGAGCAATAAACATTTAATTCTTCATCACTTATATATGCTTGTCCATAATTTATTACACTATTACAAACAAAACAAATTAAATCCTGATTACTCTCTTTTTCATCACTAGTATTTTCTTTATTTAGCTTATTAAAAATACCTTTTATTTTATACATAAACCCACCCACAAACAATAATAACTATGTTTATGTTATTATCGGTATATTTATGTTATTATTTAATATAACTTATTTATTTGGGCTATTTTTATATACTTACTAATATTTTCAATGTCATTATAGAATAAAGGGAATCTCAAATTATAATTTCCCCATATTGTGATTGGATATTTATAAAAATAAAATGTAATAAAGAATAATTCTCTAGTACATAATTTTGTTAATAATTTAATATAAATTTTGTTATTAACCTTATAATAAGTATCATTATCATTAACTTCATTAATAACTTCTTCAAATAATATATTATCTTCAATACTCAAGTTATTTTTTATAAAATTAATACTCTCATAATTTAACTTATTTTTATAAAAATCAATAATCAAGTTTCCTTCATTTAAATCATAAAATTCTTCAAGAGCCTTAATAAAATTTTCTTCATTTTCCTTATCTAGCCTCTCATTATTAATGGGTGATAGTTCTATATACTTATAATTATCAAAACCATCTAGAATATTATTAAATCTAATATTTATAATATTTTTAAAATTAAAATTATTAATTGGTTCTAAACTCATTACAATCTCCTTAGGATATTTTATTCCATTTATTAAGTTGAACTCTTACTTCTTTTATAAGTTCATTCAAGTTATCACTTTCAATTTCCATTGATTCATTTAACGTATTATTTTTTATAATTTGCTTATACATAATTACTTTACTATGATCAATGTTCCAAAGTTCATAAATTCTACTTTTTTTAATATCCATTTATATCACCTTTACTTATTATACTTTAAAAATAGCTTTTAAATTTCCATCTTCGTCAACTGATGAAATTCCTATCTTACTTTTAATAGTGTCACTATCTTTAAATAAATATGCATTATAGTGAAAAATATTTTTTATTACATCTCTTACATTATATATTATCAATACTTCATACTTAGTAGATTTTAATGATGTACTAATAATATTATTTAAAAAATCTATTCTATTGAAAGATGAAACTTCCAATATAAGCATATACCTTATGTTAGGTTTTAAATTAACTTTATTAATTAAATTATGTATTACTGATAGATCCTTAGTTAAGTCTATTTCCCTTATTATATTTAATTTCGTTGATGAAGTACTAATAGTATTAAACTCATATTCCTTCCAATCTATTTCAATGTTTCCGTCATCACTCTTTTTGCTTGAGACAAAATATCCTAATAATTTACCTAATGTAATAAAATATCTATTCTCTTGGTTTATTATATCTTTACTTTTGCTGCCTATACTTAACCCTAAATTGACATAATTTCTTATGAAACCATTAAATAATATCATTAAATCTATGTCCATTATACATCCTCCTTTGTTAATAATTATACTTATATTCTAACATTTATTTCATAAATTCACCACTTTATATTTATTTAATGCTTATTTACGAGTATATTATTTAAGAATGTTTACCCTTATTTTTTATTATAAAATATTATAGTGTTTGTTCTCTTTTAAATGTCTAACGTATTCAAAAAGACAGTATCTGAACTTTAAAGTATAAAACTCTTCTACTGCCTTTATTAACTATTTAATTATTAATATTTTTAGTATCTTCATTTTTATGACTTTGGTCTATCTCGTCCCTATACTTGATTTTATACTCTTCATTTAATAATCCAAGTTTACTAAAAGCATAAATTATAAGTGATAAAATCATACCAACTACAGCTGCAAGTACCATTCCACTAACACTTACTGCTCCAATTGTAACTGTAGCTCCACATGTTCCAACTAAAAATGTAATTGCACCTAAAGCTAAATTATAGTTCTTAGCATAGTCAACTTGTTGCTCAACTAACATTCTTATACCAGATATAATAATTACACCATACAAGTATAAAGTCATTCCACCCATAACTGCTGAAGGAATAGTTTGAATAACAACTGATATCTTTCCAATAAGAGAAAATATAATTGCAAGTATAGCAGCACCTCTAATAACCCATACAGAGAATACTTTTGTTATAGCCATAACCCCAATGTTTTCACCATAACTTGTATTTGGAGGTGAACCAACTAATCCAGACATAAGGTTGCTAAGACCTTCTGCTAAGAAAGATCTGTGTAATCCTGGATCTTTAATAACATTTTTCCCTATAACATTTCCAGTAACCATTAAGTCTCCAATATGCTCAGCTATTACAACTAAGCAAGCAGGCGCAATAATGAGCATTGCATTAATATCAAATTTTGGTGCAGTAAATGTAGGTAGCTTAAACCATGGAGCAGCTGCTATAACTGAAAAATCCACCATCCCCATAAAGCATGAAAAAATATATCCAGCAACTACTGCAATAAGAATAGGTATTACTTGTATAAAACCTCTAAATAATAAAGACCCAATAACTGCTACACCTAAAGTAAACATTGCTACTATAATTACATCTGCACTTTTTCCACCAAGTAAACCAGCTTGTTCTGCAGCAACAGGTCCAAGCTCAATACCTATAGTTGCAATAACTGCACCTACAACTGGTGGCGGAAGTGCTATGTCTAGCCATCTAGTACCAACAGATCTAATTATAAGGGATAATACAAGATATAGTATCCCTAGAAAAAGGAATCCACTTTGAGCATATGAATAATCACCATACTGCTCAATTACTAGTAATACTGGAGAAATAAATGCAAAACTTGATCCAAGATACATTGGAATTTTTCCTTTTGTAATATAGGAGTATAACATTGTTCCTATACCATTCATAAGTAATGCAATGGCTGGATCTACTCCAAAAAGAATTGGGACAAGAATAGTGGCACCAAACATTGCAGTTAAGTGTTGAAAACTCAATGGTAATGTTTGGAGTAAAGGTAATTTTTCGTCTACACCAATAGTACGTCTCATTAATTCACTCTCCTTCATATATTATAAAAATTTTATTTACCTTTTATTTAATGCCCTATATACTTTGTCTGCAGTAAATGGAAGTTCATATATTTCTACTCCTGTTGCATCAGCTATTGCATTTCCTATTACAGATGTAATTGAAATCATAGGATGCTCTGCACAACCTCTAGCTCCATATGGGCCATCAAGCTGTGGTGTTTCTACAAAATGAAGTTCTATCTTTCCTGGTAAGTCTTGCATTGTAGGAATCTTATAGTCTACAAAATTTCTTGTGAGTAGCCTGCCTTTATTATCATAAATCATACCTTCACATAAAGCTGTTCCTAATCCTTGTATTACTCCTCCTACTACTTGTCCTTCTAAAAGCATTTTATTCATAACATGTCCTACATCAAAGGCAGATGCTATTTTTAATATCTCTATATCACCTGTATTTTTATCTACTTCTAACTCAATTCCATGAGCTCCAAAAGTCCAATCTAAAGCTGGTCTTCCTTGCCCTGTTTCTTGATCTAAGAATGTTAATCCTTGAGCTATACTCTTTCCTCTTCCTATTAATGGACCTCCAATTGAATTGCCATTTGAATAAACATATCCTATAGCTATCTTATTATAAGGAAGTCTATTTTCTGGGTGTTGTTTTACATATACACATTCTTCACCTATTGCTAATTCGTGTTTTGCAGCATGAAGAACTATTGATGCTAATTCATAAATCTGTTCTACTAAATCATCACAAGCTTCTATAATTGCGTTACCTGCAAGAACTGTCATACGACTTGCAACAGTCTGCCAATCATAAGGTGCTGTATCTGTATTTGTTTCATTAACTACATGGATTTTTTCTAAAGGAACATGAAGTCTCTCTGCTATAATTTGAGCTAAAACTGTATAGGTTCCTTGTCCATAGTCAATACCCCCAACATTAAATTTAACTGAACCATCTTCATTCATCTGAATTAAGGCAGATGATGCAGACCAAGAAGGCATTGCTGGAGCTTTATGAAGAACTGCTATTCCTTTTCCTTTATATTTTCCTGTCTTCATTTCATTAGCTTTTTCTTCTTCAGTCTTTTCTGTTCCCCATCCTATACTATCTTTAACAATTCTTAAACATTCTTGAACATTTCCTGTATTTTCAGTTATTATTTCACCAGTAATAGTCTTAGAACCAGACTTTAATAAATTCTTCATTCTAAATTCGAATGAATCCATATTTAAAGCTTTAGCTGTTAATTCTCTTTGTCTTTCTACTGCCCAAAAGAACTCTGCATGCCCGAAACCTCTATATGCTGTTCCAAAAATATGATTAGTATATATTGTATATGAATCTACAAATATATTATCTATTTCATATGGACCTGCTGCAGAATACCCAGAAGCTCTTCCAATATTTACTCCATAATCTGCATAAGCACCTGCGTCCCATAAATATTCAATTTTCTCTGCTACTATTTTACCATCTTTCTTCACACCAGTTTTAATTTTTGCTACCAAGCCTTGTCTACATGGTAGTGTAGAAGTTTCTTCTTCTCTTGTAGGACAAAGTTTAACTGGCTTACCATTTGCAGCTTTAGAAAGTAAAACCACTAGTGGTTCTAAATGAATACCTGCTTTCCCACCAAAGCCTCCACCTACATATGGAACTATAACCTCTATGTCTTGCTTTGGAATTTCTAAAGCAACACTCATTAAATCTCTTATAGCAAATGGTGCTTGTGCACTACTCCATACTTTAATTTTATTTCCTACTGACCATTTCCCTATTACATTATGAGTTTCCATAGGAACATGAAGCACTTGCGGTTGGGTAAATGTATTTTCTACAATTATATCTGCTTCCTCAAATCCTTTTTCAGGATCTCCTTTTCTTATTTTAAAAAGGTTAGCTATATTTGTACCTATTACAGGACTAAATACATTTTCCATCCATTTATTACTTGATATATCCTCATGAACCAAAGGTGATTCTTCTTTTAAAGCTTCTTCAACATCTTGTACTACGGGTAACTCTTCATAAACTACATCAATAAGCTCTATAGCCTTTTCTGCAATTTCAATATCAATAGCTGCTACTGCTGCTACTGCCTCTCCGTAATATCTAACTTTATCACATGCTAATATAGGTCTATCTATCATGTATATTCCAAGCTTTTGATAAGCATCTTTTCCTGTTAATACTGCTTTTACGCCAGGTAATGCTTTAGCTTTTGATATATCTATGCTTTTTATTAATGCATGTGCATATGGACTTGTTTTAACTTTGGCATATAGCATTCCTTGAAGTTTAATATCATGAACATATTTAGCCTCTCCAGTAACCTTTTCGATTCCATCTAATCTTGTTACTCCTTTGCCCACATAATCATAATTCAAAGCTATTCCCCCCTCATCAGAAATTTAAAATATATTATTAATTACTTATTCTTCTATTGCCTCTTCAACAGATTTTATAATAGCTTCATAACCAGTGCACCTGCAAAGATTTCCTTGCATAGCCTCTTTTATCTCTTCTCTATTTGGTTTTGGATTATTATTTAATAAAGCTCTTGCAGACATTATCATTCCTGGAGTACAGAAACCACATTGAAGACCATTATGCTTAATAAATGCTTCTTGAAGTTTTGAAAGATTGCCATTTTTAGCTTCCCCTTCAATTGTTTGAACATATCCTCCATCAGCTTCTAAGGCCATTACTAAACATGAATTAACAGCTTTACCATTAAGAATAACTGTACAAGCTCCGCATTCCCCTGCCCCACAACCTTCCTTAGTTCCTGTTAATTCCAATTCTTCTCTTAATAGCCAAAGTAAAGTTTTATTTGGCTCAACTTCTACAAAAACCTCTTCTCCATTTACATTTAGATGAATTTTCTCTTTCATTTTATCCCTCCGAACTTAACTCTTCTAAGATCTGATTTGATAAATATTTTGCCATATCAATTCTAAATTCTTTACTTGCTCTTTGATCACTTATTGGCTTTATTGAAGTCATAATTTTATCAACTATAACAGGAATATTATCTTTAAGATTATCCTTCTTTAATAGAGCAAAGTCTTCAATTATAACTGGTGTTGGTCCCGCAGCAGTTATGGAAACGTTTAACCAACTGTCATTTTTTAAGAACATAGAAACTCCTATTTGAGCTAAATCATGTCCTTTTATTCTTGACCTTCTTCTGTATTTCCCAACGCCTTCTATACTTGGGAAAATAATTTTGCTAACCAATTCATTTTCCTTTAATACTGTTCTTTTAACTCCTACAAAGAAATCTTTCAAAGGTACTATTCTCACACCATTTTTAGATAAGATTTCCAATTTACCTTCAAGAACAATAGAAGGTCCAAGCATATCTCCACCTGGTGAAGCATTGCATATATTACCTAAGAGTGTAGCTCTATTCCTAAGTAAACTATTAGCTAATGTTTTAGCAGCCTGAATTAATATTCCATACTTTTCATTAATAATGTCTGAATGGATTATTTCATTTAAAGAAACTGCTGCTCCTATTTCTAATCCTTTATCTTCTGTATATCTTATTTCTTGTAACTCTTGTATATTCTTAATATCCATTAAATAATTACAGTTTATTAATCTATCCTTTAGTGCAATAATAAGATCTGTACCACCAGCTAATATTTTTAAGTTCTTGCCATAACCATCTAAGAGTTCTAAAGCTTCTTTTATACTTTCTGGTCTCAAGTACTGAAGTTCTTGCAATTTAATCCCTCCATTACATTTAATTTTTAAAAGCTCCTATTATACTAACTTTTATTTATATTGTAGTACAATAGAAGCTTCGTCTTAATATATTCTATTCTATAGGTTTAAAAATGAAACCATAACAATCCCTACCAACAGTTTCTTTTATTACTCCAACTGTTGTATTTAATTTCATACCTATTTCAAGGTCTTCAGAGTCAATTTGTCCAGTAGCAGTTAATCCATTATCAAATTTAACTATTCCAAAAGCTAGATAAGGTTTCATATAACCTTCTGGAAGATTATACACTCTTGTATAAGTTAATAATGTTACTTCTCCCCCTAGTTCAACTTCTTCAAATTCTCTAGCACCACATTTTCTACATACATAATGCTTTGGATGATGAAGTTCACCACAAGCTGTACATTTATAAGCATACATCTTTTCACTCATCTTCTAATCCTCCACCTTTGTTAATATTGTTGAAACTACATTATTTCCAAAGCCACCAAAGTTAACTGCAAGTCCTACTTTAGCTCCCTCAACTTGTCTTCCTGTTGCTTCGCCTCTTAATTGTTTTACTAATTCAACAACTTGAGATACCCCTGTTGCTCCTAATGGATGCCCTTTAGCCTTTAATCCACCAGAAGTATTTATTGGAATTTTACCTCCAACTTTTGTTTCTCCATTACGTGCAGCAATGTGTCCTTGTCCTCTTTCAAAAAATCCTACTTCTTCTGATTCAACTACTTCCAGAATTTGAAATGCATCATGTAATTCAGCTACATCTACATCCTCTGGTTTAACCCCTGCCATTTCATAAGCTTTTTTTGCAGAAAGTCTTACTGCTAATAAATCAGTAGGAACTTTTCTTTCAGCTACTACGTGTGTATCTGTAGCTTGACCTATACCTGCTATCTTAACAGGTTTTTTATTAAATCTATCAGCTACGTCCATAGCACATAAAAGTACAGCTGCTGCACCATCTGATACTGGGCATACATGATATAGTCTTAATGGTTCTGCAACATAAGGATTTATTACATCAGCATCTTCGTCATCAGCAATGGCATATAAACTTGGAACTACGTGAATATGTGCTACTGGATTATGAACTGCATGTTCATGATTTTTAACAGATACAATTGATAAATCCTTTTCGGTAATACCATATTTATCCATACACAATTTAGTAAACATTCCTGCAAATGAAGGAAGAGTTAGTCCATAATTGTATTCTGCTTCTGGGTGTAACATAGTTGCAACGAAATCTGTACCTTCCCATCCACTTATTACTCTCATCATTTCTCCACCAACAACTAAAACTGCATCACACATACCACTAGCAATTGCCATATAACCAAGTTTTATTGCAGATCCACCTGATGCTGGGCCATTTTCTACTGTATCAGCCATTGCAGGTCTTAGATTTAAAGTATCAACTAAAGCAGATGCAACACCACTTACTCTATTTACCATTCCTGCACCCATAGATGCAACAAAAACTTGATCTATTCCATGATTTTCTCCAGTTTTAACACCAGCATCATCTAAAGCTTCTACTGCAGCTTTACTAAGCATGTCTATAAATGTCCCTCCAGACCATTTACCAAACTTAGTATGTCCGATGCCTACTATACCTACTTCGCGCATCTTCTGTACCCTGGTTTTTGAGAATAAGTTTCTGGAAGGATAGGATTTAATGAAGTTGCAAGTAATTCTTCTTTAACTGGACGTCTTCCTGTGCATTTAGATTTTTTATGCTTTTCCCATAATGCCTTAGTTAAAACGTAAGTTGGAACTCCACCTAATTCATGCCATATTTCTGGTCTTGATTCTAATTCATATTCTATCATCCATCTCTTAAATCCATTTGGACTTTCTGCAACTATCCAAACTTCTTCTTGATTTAAATAATCAAAATGGTATTCCATTTTAGCTGCAAATAATTGAGCACCTATTCTTAAGCCTTGTTTTAAAGTGATTGTGTGATAAGACATTCCTGATTTTTCATCTATCATACGTCCATTAACTATACCAACTATTAGTCCATCTATAGTTCCTATTAAGCAATATTCATCCTTAACTCTATATTTGTAGTAACCTAATAATTCAGAATAAAATCTTGAAGCAACTATATCATAAAAATCTTTTTCTACATCCATTAAAGGTTGTATAGCCTCTAATATTAGAGGCACTTCTTCTCTCTTTATTTGGCGTATAACCATTTTTTCTCCAGTAGCTAATGTTATATATTTAGCTGGATATTCTGGCATATTACTTTCAGCAGGTCTTAAGGTTTGTTCCATTTTATCTATTATCATAACTTAACATCCTCTCAAAATTATTTTTTTATTTTTATTTAGTATCAAATGCAACTATACGAGATATACAAGATTCTCCACCTTCAAATCTCCAAGGGAAACATCCAATTATTAATCTTCTGCCAAGGACCTTATCTATATCTCCACCAAGATTTTCAGCATGAATTATATCAACTGGGAATAAATCATAGTGCATAAATTGGTAATCATCTTCTGGGAAGAAATCATCTAATCCTTTTCCATATTTAGATTTTAAGAATTTATCAGCTTTTCTAGCTTCTTTTGGACACCATTCACGAATCTTTGTATTCATTGGATGATCTGCAGAACCGCAGTCAACACCTATCCATTTAAATTCCATTTCTTTACACCATTCAGCAAATTCTCTTGTAGGACCTGGATGTCTTACCATAACTCTTTCTTCGTCAGCCTCTGGTTCATCCCATCCATATTTGTGATAACCTGTATTTATTATAAGGATATCTCCTTTTCTAACATCTGCTCTATCCATAATGTCTTTTGATGTATAAATTCCATAATCTTCTGCTATATCAGAAAGGTCTACTACTACTCCTGGTCCAACTAATTCTTCTAGTGGAATACTTGCTATATCTCTTCCATGAGTACAGAAATGTAGAGAACCATCTAAGTGAGTTCCAACGTGGTTTGAATGTGTCAATACTTGTCCATTAGCTCCATTTGAAGATAATCTTTTGAAAAATTTAATTTCTAATGGCTCATAAGTTGGCCAAGGTGGTGTTAAATGGCTAAGTTTTTGAGTTAAATCATACATTTTTACATTGCTAAAAGCCTCAATAATGTTCATTTAAAATCCTCCATTCAATTTATATATATTTATTTATAAATGCATTTAATGCATCTTCAAAACATTTTGTAGGTGGGTGAACTATACCAGCTCCCACTTGTCCAACTCCTGCTCTATTACATGCTATACCAGTATTTATTACTGGTAATATTGCTGTTTCAATTACTTTTCTTATGTCTATTCCAGTAGGTGCACCTCTAAAGTTTAAGTTCGGTAATTTATAAGCATTATTTTCTGCAAGAGTTATTTCATACATACTATTTGTATAATTTATAGCATCTTTAGGTGTTCCTCCAACAAATTGAACAATTGCTGGTGCTGTTGCCATTGAAAAACCACCTATTCCTGCTGTTTCTGTAATAGAACTATCTCCTATATCTGGATTTGCATCTTTTTCATCAAAGCCAGGGAAGTAAAGTCCTTGAACTAATTCACAAGGGGCTGTAAACCACTCTTTTGAGGTTCCACTTACTCTTATTCCAAAATCAGTACCATTTCTAGACATTGTATATACTACTGTGCTATACTCAATATCTTCTAATGGATCTAAACTACATTTACATGCAGGCATTGAAATATTTAAAAAGAAATGATCATTTTTATCTATAAAGGATAAAACATCTGATTTTATTTCATCCGAGAAACTTGTCTTAACTACATATGGTGCTAACTCTCTAAATATTAGTGATGTACCAGCTTTATTTCTGTTATGACCTTCATCACCCATTTGAACTATTTGTCCAATGATAGCTTTTAAATCTATAGGCCCTCTAATATTCATTGTTTCTTTAATGACAGGAGCTAATGTGCTTTCAATCCACTTAAGTCTATCTATAACTTCATCACTAAAGGCACCAAATCTTAATACTTTTCCTAATCCTTCATTAAATGTGCAATAAGCATAATTCCCAAAAGCTTTATTTTGCAGTTTCCATACTGGCATTGAATAAGTAACAACTCCAGCCATTGGGCCAACTGTATTATGATGATGGCATGGTGCAAAAATTATTTCTCCTGATGCGGCTAAATTTCTTGCCTCTTCTTCCTTAGAAGCTAAGCCTTCATATAAAAGCCCTCCTATTATTGCACCTCTTAAAGGCTCACTCATTCTATCCCAAGTAATTGGTGGCCCTGCATGAAGTATAGTGTTCTTTGTCATACCTGGAATATCATCCCCTGCTTTTCCTACTCCTAATATCACAGGCTGAGCTGATAATAATCTTTCTATAGCTTCTTTGTTAGCTGCTTCTATCTTTATTTTTATATCCTCATCTTCTAATTGATCTAGCTTTTTACTTGATTCACTTGGTGGCCTCCAATTTACATGGATTGATTCTACCTTTTGTTCTTTTAAATCATTATGAAAAGCTTCTAACCCAAGATTTACAACTTTTAAATCATTTTCAAATAATTTATTTATTAAAGACATACCGCACCTCCTAACCCTTTATCGCTTTAAGAAGCTTTGCAGTAAGTCGTACTGCTTGTGCATTTGATGGCATAAGAATAACACCTGCTGCTTCTAGCTTTTCTTTTTGTTCTCTATAACTTTGTGGATCTTTATCAGTTCCACAAATATAAGCTATTATAGATAAATATTTATTTTCACTTTCAAATTTCTTTTTTGCTTCAATAATATATGGTAACATCTCTCCAGCTGGGTCCATATTAGATCCATATCCTATTACAAAATCCATAAGTATAACTGCAACTTCTTCATCTAAAGCTTCATTAGGTAATCTTTCAACTCTTCCTATTGGATCAATCATTGGGTGTGGTCTTCCAACAGTAAAATCATCATCACCTAAATCTATACAAGTATGCTCTTCGCTCTTATGAATATCCTTCAATTTAAACTCTGGTGATAAAGGTATATTAGAATATATTGAAAAACCTTCTTTACCAAGTAGTTTCATAGCTTCATCCGCTAATGTTCCACCAGTATATAATGCTCTTAAATACTTTTGTGATGGATGTAGTTTAGAGGCTTCCTTTTCTACTATTTCATTTATATCATTATCTGACATCTCAAAGCCTTCATAATCTTGTGGTTCAATACCTTTTGATAAATTATAGGCTTTATGAGCTGCATCTTCTAAACTTATACATGCATATGCTCCACTTTTTTCTATTTGACTTCTATCTCCACCTATAAAATTAACTACAACTGGTTTGCTAGTAGCCTTTACCATTTCAAGAATCTTTTCAGCAACTTCCTTTGCAGGAGGTTTAGAAATTAAAACTATTACATCAGTTGCATTATCATCTATTAGTGCTTTAAAGCCTTCAAGCATCATTATTCCGCCTACTTCACTCTTTAAATCCCTACCACCAGTACCTATAACTTGTGATAAGCCTCCACCTAATTTGTCAATAAGTACAGTTACTTCTTGAGTTCCTGTTCCAGAGGCCCCAACAATTCCTATATTTCCTCTTCTAACTACATTTGCAAAGCATAAAGGAATTCCATTAATTATTGCAGTACCACAGTCTGGGCCCATAACTAAAAGGCCCTTATCTCTTCCTAATTTCTTTAATTCAATTTCTTCTTCTACAGTTATATTGTCGCTGAAAAGCATTACATTAAGTCCTTTATTTAAGGCCTTCTTTGCTTCATAAGCTGCATACTTTCCTGGTAGTGATATAACTGCCATATTTGCATCCTTCATATGGTTAATTGCTGCAGTTAAAGTTTTAACTTCTATTTCAGTTTCTTCTTCTTTTTGTTTTGAATTTAATAATTCATTTACTCTATCTACAATTTTTTCTAGACCATCATTATCTTCTGAATATGCTGAAATAAAGAAATCATTAGGTGTTAATATTCTTATTTCATCATTAGATAGGTTTAAGTTTTCTGCTAATTCTTTATTCAATTCTGTTGCCATTCCAACGATTACTTCTTTAACACCATCCATTTTCTTAACTTCTTTTGTAATAAGCATTAGCGCTACTGAATCGTAGTACACGTTTTTTCTAATATCTACACATAGATTCATTTCCAATTCCCCCTATATCTAATATCAGTAAAAATGGCAAATCCTATATATATTCCAAATGCCATATCACTTCCTGAAGTTTCTCCAAAGGAAATAACCCTTTTCAAATCATTGGTTATGCTTACATCATCATCCTCCGATAATAATGTAGTCATCAACTGTTTAATCCCCTTACTTATTGCACCTTTTGCTGAATTTATAAGCATTTCACTACTTACCTTTGTAGTTTTATTTATTGATTTTGCAATTAATTTATTATTAAACTTATATATATTTTTAATATCTAAGTTGTAATAATCGCCTAAATAAATAATTGAAATCATTAGTCCACTTATTAAATCATCTATAGATGGTGTTAATCCAAAGCCAAATCCAATTATGTTACTTGCATAATCTTGAATATTAGCAATATCATAGCTTATAATAGCTTTTAAAAAGTCTATAAATTTGTTTTTTATAAATAGATAACTTTTATCATTGTTTTTTAAACTTAATCCATTACTTAATTTTCCTATATCTATTATCCTTAATTTATAAACTAAATCATTTGCAATGCAATTTTTAATATCATCTAGTAACGGATAAAAGAAGTCTAATTTTCCATATTCAAATAAAATGTCTTTCATCTTAATTAAGTTTTTCAAAATAACCTCTTCTTCAATATAGTTTTCTAATCTTTCAATCTTTGGATCATAGACTTTTGCATTTTTTAATTCAACTTTAAAAGTAAAATTACTACAAATAATAAACTCATCAGTAAATACAAATTTATTATTACTATTTATTTTAAGCTTTTTGAAATCAAAGCCCACTGGATTATCTATAACTATACTCATAGGAGCTATTATCTTATCTTTTGTTAAAATTGTTATTAGTTTTTCTTTATATTCCATGTTGCAAGCATTATTAAATATTGAATGAATTTTAGATATAATAGTAGTGTTGCTTTTAACGTATTCTAATAAATCTTTACTTATAAATAATGCTTCCAAGAAACCTCATCCTTTTCCCCTGTAATTCTCTTACAATTTATTATACTTATATAATTCTATTATTATTAAATAAATCTTTTGTGTAATATTAATAAACCTAAAACTTTTCTTTTGTAAACATTTACCAAACAGAAAAAGTACCTATAGGCAATTTACTATTTGCCTATAAGTACTTTTAAGCTATATCTATAATATCTAGTATTTTCAAAGCTATTTGTAAGTTTAATCTATTATCACCATCTTCTATATTTAACCCAGTAATTGCTTCAATTTTATTAATTCTATACACTATAGTATTGTAATGCATATACATTCTTTCAGAAATTTTCTTCATATTCCCATTAAATTTAAAATATTGTTTTAATGTCTTTACTAACTCTGATTCATATTCCTTATCATACTCTATTAATGGCATAATAGTATCTTTACAAAAGTCAATTAGTTCCCCTTTTAATTCATCATGGGCTAATATTCTGTAAATACCTAAATCATCATAATGAATTATTGATTCAGTAGTACTTTTACTTAAATGCTCAACAATAAGCTTGGCTTGATCATAACTTTTATACAATTGTGATATATCAATATAGCATCTCCCAATGCCAACTATTATTTCCATAGAAGTAATCTTTTTTACTGCTTCAGAATAGATCCTTTTACATAAATTCAACGTATCTTCTTTAATTTTAACAGCATTATAACTTTTAGCACTTCCATATAAAAGTATAATTCTATCTCCACGTTCTACATATATAATATTATTTTTACAAGACTTAATAATTCTATTTACAATAAACATTAAATTGTTTATTTCTTCTTGATAACTATGTTTAATTTCTTCATTCCATGCTTTTAACATTATTTCTATAATACAATATTTATTACTAATATTGAAATTATAATTTTTAGATTTTTCAATAGCTCTTTTTAATCTAATTTCGTCCTGACTTAGTAAATCATCAAAAAACTCTAGTTTATACTTACTTTCCATACTATGCATAGAAATTCTCTTTGAAAATTCCAGCATTATTATATTAATATAAAGATCAATAATCATTTTTTGTAATGTATTTATATCACTATTATCAGTCCATATAAAGACATTGCCATATTCCATTTTATTAATAATTAAAGGAATAGTAATTCTTCCAATATTTTTCCCATTTATAATATCTATACTCTCACAACAACTCTTTTCGCAATAGTTATTGCTACTAATAAATTCATATACTATTTTTTCAATTTCACTTTTTTCTATATTATCATTACAAATAATTTCACATCTATCATTTATATTTTCATATATAGCTAAAGTATTACCTATATTATTATATAGATTTGTTGCAATATCATTTAAGTTGCCACCATTTATAACAATCTCCATAGCTTCTTTATTATATCTTTCAATTTCTAATAACAGAATAGTTTGCTCACTTATAACTTGAGTTAAAATTGATGAAATTATATCTGTATGAGACACAGATATTGGGACCTCTATAATTGGAAAGTTAAGTTTATTTGCTAATTTAAAAATATTATCTGATAATTCTTTTACATATCTACCTACCTTAATTCCTAGCCCTGCAACCCCCTTCTCTTTTAATCTTGGAATTAATTCTTCTAATATTTGCACATTATCCTTTATAGAATAAGCAGTAGTAATTAAGAATTCTCCTTTGCTTACCCAATCAATAATATCTGGTACCTCCATTACATTTACTTTAGTAATCTTATTTTTTAATCCTTTGTTTCCAGCAAGTACCTTTGATCCCTTTAATATCTCAAGTGTTAATAACTTTTCTATGGATATTCCAATATTAGTTTTCATAAAAAACTCCTTTATTAAAGATTAGGTAATGTTTTAATTTATATTTTTATTAATAAACTTTTCTTTTTTTACTTTCTGTCATCATTTATACATATATGATTTTATTTCTATAATTCAATAAACATACTTATTTTTCCTTCTATTATAATCTTGATTTTAGATTATTTTTGTTATTAATTTTATGTTAGCATTTGTTTCTTATAAATTTATTATCATTTACGAGTATTTTATTTAAGAAGTTTATTTATAAAAATTTAAAAAACACTTAGAAAAAACTAAGTGCTTTTTAAATTTTTATATTAATTTTTGATTAAATACATTATCTAAATTAACTTTGCTAATTCTTTGCTTTATTTCCTCTTTATCTTTAGTGTATAGACCTAAATCTTTCATTCTCTTAAAGTATTCAGCTCCTGCAAAGGTATATCTATTTTTTCTTCCCTCTCTACTTTCAGCTTTTTCATTGGCATATGAAATTATATCTCCTATTGCAATTGATGAAGGTAATATTAATAATGGTATTCCCATAGCTAATCTTACAGCATTATGACCTGCTAATGAACCAGTAACTATTGCTTCAGTATGGCCAACAAATAATCCAGATTTTTCACCTGCACAAAATAGATTATCTACTCCCTTTACCTTTAAATCATTAGTTCTTGGTGCTACTGATAAATATCGTATTGAATTTCCTTTACTTCCTGCATATGGATCAACATATTTTGCATTTTCAAGGCCTTTAATTTTTCTAAGCTTCTTTAGTGGATAATAGGTAGTCATTAGCTTAGCATGTCCAGTATCTAATAAAATTATATTTTCTGCAAATTCCTTTAAAGCATATTGCTGGCATACCTTAGCATTAAGCTTATCATAATTTATATCTTCCTTTGGAACTTCTAATATAACGCATCCTGTTCTATCTAACTCTTCAACAATTTCTTTTGATAAACTTTCTTTAGCTAATTTACAAGAACCTGAAATTGCTCCTAATGTATCTACGTCTCTTTCTCCATGTATATCTGAAACACCGCATCTTTCACTTATGCTTAATCTTGGACCAAAGGCTGGACATCTTAAAATACACATTGAACATCCATTTCCGTATCTTAAGCAATTTCCCATTGGACCTGTAGTTCCTGTTGTTTCAATAAATACATCACCCTCTTCATAGCTACCATCACTAAGGTATATTCCTTTAATTTTACTACCTTCTAAATTAACATCAGTAACTCTACTTTCTATATGAATATTTATGCCCATTTCTTCTAAATACTTACTTATTTTACCTTCAATTAAATTCACATCATATAATGTAGCATGCTTATGACCTGGAAATTCTATATCTTTATGTCTTGCAGTATTATCAACAATATCTATTAAATCTCCAGCACCAAGATTTATTAATTCCTCAGATGCTGTCCATCTTCCGTTATTTCTCATTATGCCTCCAACATTTCCAAGTCCCAATAATAAATCAGTTTTTTCATATAAATGGACTTCAGCTCCTGCTTTCTTTGCTGTTATTGCAGATGCACAACCAGCCCATCCTCCCCCAACAATAATAACCTTTGTCATATAAATCTTCTCCCTTCAAATACCTTTCTTGGATCTGTTTGAACTTTGCAAAATCTTTTTACTCTATGTCCTGAAAATCTAGCAGTACAACTTCCACATATTCCTTCTCCACAACACATTTTTATATTGTTACAGCATGAAAGCTTTATATCTTCTCTATTTATACTATTTAAATACTCTATTAGTTTTACACTTAATATGTCTGCTCCTGCAATATGAACATATTTAATATCCTTTTCAGATAAGAGATTTTTAATTATGACTTTTGCTTCATCACTAATTTCCCCTTTATCTATTAAAATTTCATTAATGATTTCAACATTATAATCTTTCAAATACTCTTTTACATAATTATCTTTATAAGGTGATTTATCTAGGATTAATATTATTTTATTATTATTTTGATATAAATTTCTAATAACAGGAATCATTGGAGCCATTCCTATTCCCCTTGCTAGTACTAATACATTGTTATTTATTTGAGTTTTTAAATTTTTTAATCCAAATACTCCATTCCAATAAGGTCCTCTTATTGTTAATATGCTATCTTCCTTTACGTTTAATAAATTTTTTGTTTTTATTCCTCTTATTTCTATCATTATAGAAACAATATTTTTTTCTATATCAGACTCTAATATAGATATAGGAACATCAAAATATATATTATTTTCATCTGGTCTAATAAATATAAAACTGCCTGCTTTTACTAAATCTATTGCTAACTTGTGAGGGACTTCAAACTTAATTAATAATATATCTTTTTCATAAAGTTCTGTTTCTTTAACTAAACAATTATATGTTTTTCTTCCTTCTTTAGCTTTAGAACCATTGTTAATAAATTCGTGATATATGCAAACCCCCTTCCAGTTTAAACAATCACAAAAACAACTTCCCTGCAATTGTGAACAAACTATACATTCACCTGCTTCAGCTAACTTACACGGACAAAATTCTGTACCTGAATCAATACATTCTACAATTTCCCTCATTATTTTATATCTCTCCAAAGATTTCTTATACAATATTAGATTATTTATTATAATTTATTTTGTTACAATCTTAAAAATAAAAAGTAGAGACTATGTAGCCTCTACTTTTCACCAATTATTATTTTTTCTAATTCCTCTTTACTTATATTTATATTACTTATTAAAGGAAATTTGCTTTTTTCATATAGCTTCTCTTTAATGGATATTTTCCCAATTATATGTCCTTCTTCTACATCTATTATCGGTTTAAAAACTTCCACTTCTATAACATCACTTTCTTTATATCCATAAGTTAAATCCTCTTCATTTATTATTTTACCTAAACCCGCAAGTTTTTCTTCATCTAATATTTTTTTATTATTCTTATTGATAAACTCATTACTTTTTATAACATAATTATATATTTTTTCTGTAACATTCCATCTATCAACACAGTTTAATACAACTATTATTATATTCTTGCCGTTATAATTTATAGACGAAACTAAACATTTGCCAGCACCACCTGTGTATCCAGTCTTTACTCCGTTAGCACCTGGTATTTTATATAATATTTTATTAATGTTTTGATAATCTCTAGTAAAATTATACTTATCCTTATATATTACCTTTTCTCCGACACATTCTCTAAAAATATCATATTCCATTGCTTTTGATGTTAAAATTGCTAAATCATATGCAGAAGAATAATGTTTTGGACTATCTAGACCATGTGGAGATTCAAAATGTGAATCTATTATTCCTACGCTTTTAGCAAAATCGTTCATAATATTAGAAAATCCTTCTATTGATCCTCCAATATCTTCTGCAATAGCTATAGCTGCATCATTACCAGATCTAAACATCAATCCAAATAATAATTCTCTCATAGTTATTTCTTCACCTGCTACATATCCTACTGTTGAACCCCTAATAGATGAAGCATTTTTACTTATGGTTACTTTTCTTTCTAAATTGCCATAATTTATTGCTATAAGGGCAGTTAAAATTTTAGTAGTACTTGCCATCGGTACTATTTCATATCCATTTTGATTCCATAATACTTCATTAGTTTCAGCATCTATTGCAATAGCATTTCTAGCAGATACCTTTAAAGGAGAATTAATATTAACTTCATCTAAAGATATATCTATAGAGTTTTCTTCAAGTATATCAATAGATTCGTTATCATTGTCAATATTATCATCAGTAACAGCTTTAACTGAATATATATCCCATGTAAATGTCAATAATACTAATAAAATAGTTGCTAAAAATTTTTTTATATTTTTCATATTATCACCTTCTATACTACCATCTAAAAATAGTTTGTTCTAAAAGATAATTTTTAAACATAATTTTAAAATTTTCTAAATAAGATAATTTTAAAATTCAATGAAAGGATTTAATAATGAAGTTAATTATCATACTTATTATTATATTAATAATATTGTTTTTACCTTTACCTATAAAAATAAAATTAGAGTATTTAGATAAAAACTTAATCATAAAACTATATAAATATCCTCTATTTTCATCTAAAAACGGAGTTGAAAATAAATATTTAAAAAAACTATTGAAAAAGAAGCCTAAAATTAAAACTAACAAAATAAAAGCAAAAAGAAAATTTACTAGAAAACTTTCATTTAAAAATTTATATAGAAATTTTTCTAAAAATAAATTAAAGCCTAAAATTAAAATTAAAGCTTCACTTTCTTATGGAATAGATGATGCTGCAATTTCTGCTATATTATATGGGCTCCTTTGTAATATACCTATTATTTTATATTTATTCTTAAGTATAATCTTTAAAGTTAAGGATTTATCTTTTGATATTGATCCTAAATTTAATTCAACTTTATTAACTTTTGGAATTACTAGTATATTTTACTTTAATATTGCTAATATTATATGTATATTATTCTTATTAATTAAAAGTAAAGAAAATAAGGAGGTGGCTCCCAATTTAGGGAGAAAAATATGACAAATCAACATCCTGTTGAAAGTTTAATGAAAAGTACAATGGAAAATTTAAAAGAAATGATAGATGTTAATACTGTTATTGGTGATGCAATAGAAACAAAAGACGGAAGCTATATAATTCCAATATCAAAAGTAACCTTTGGATTTGTTTCTGGTGGAAGTGAATTTGGGAATGTATGCATTGGTCCTGGAGATAATATGTCAAATCATCCTTTTGGAGGTGGCTCCGGCGCTGGAATTACCGTTAAGCCAGTAGCTTTCTTAGTTTTAAGAAAAGATGTTGTAAGAATATTACCTGTAGAACAAAATAATACATATGATAGAATAGTAGATTCTATCCCTCAAATTATAGATACCATAAAAGGTTTCTTTAATGAAGATAAGTCTACTAAAAATAAATGTGAAGAAGAATCACCTATAGACAATTGTGATTCTTCCTCAAGCAACTTATATTAATTTATGTAAGATATATTTTAGAAGTCTAAAATATATCTTACATCTCTTTTATAATTTCACTCATATTCTCTATAATATCTTCATCTTTATTATCATATAAATCTAATGAAGGTAATTCATTTAATTCCTTTAATCCAAATTGTCTTAAAAATTCATCTGTTGTTCCAAACAAAATTGGTCTTCCAGGAACTTCCAATCTACCAACTTCTTTAATTAAGTCTTTTTCTAAAAGTCTATGTAGAGCACTTTCAGATTTAACTCCTCTTATTTCATCTATATCAACCCTTGTTATTGGCTGCTTATAAGCTATTATAGCTAAACTTTCTAAAGAAGCTTGAGATAATGATTGTCTTTTATTTTTTCTTAATAGTTTTTGTATATAATCACTATTTTCAGCCTTAGTTACTAATTGAAATTCTCCATTTATAGAAATTAATTTTATTCCTCTTCTTTCTTCTTCATAATCATTTTGCATTTCATCTAATATCCCTTTAACTATTTTAGGTGAAACCTCTAAGGTATTGCTTAAATCCCTTATAGTTAATGGCTCACCACTAACAAATAGAAGTGATTCGATTGAAGACTTTAACATAGGCTTTGATGATATTTCTTCAAACTCATATTGTGCTGCTTCTATACTACTCATTTCCTATTCTCCTTTCCATTAAAATGTCATCAAAATTATTGTCCTGGTATACTTTAAGCATTCTAAGCTTTATTAATTCTAATAATGCTAAGAAAATTACAACTGCCTCTAACTTGCACTCACTTTCTTTTATAATTTCTCTAAATTTAACTATCTTATTGTTATTAAACTTTATCATTAAGTCATTCATTTTATCTTCAATCTTATATTTATCAACATATATCTTTCTTTGAATTACATTTTCTTTATTTTGCTTCTTAATATAGTTTTCAATTAAATTATTATAAATATTATATAAATCTAGTAAAGTTATATTTTTAAAAATATCTTCTTCTTTATTTGCAATATTAACTTCTTTTATTATTTCAGGCTTTTTAGTATATATCTCTCCTGAACTAACAAATTTATCTCTTAAGAATAAAGCTGCTCCTTTTATCTTTTTATATTCTATAAGTCTATACATAAGATTTTTTTCTATATCTTCTTCATTTTCCTCTTCATTTTTTATAACTGGTAAAAGTTTTTTAGATTTAATTTCAATCAAAGTTGCAGCTACCACTATAAATTCTGATGTTATATCAAGATCCATAATCTTCATATCATCTAAATATCTTAAATATTGATTTGTTATCTTATATATCTCAATATTATATATATCCATTTCATTTTTCTTAATTAAATGTAGCAATAAATCAAAGGGTCCTTCAAAATTTGCTACTTTAATTTTGGGCATTTCCATATTATTCATCCGCCTTTAATAATGTATTTCCTTAGAATATAATATCAAGTTTATTTATAAAGAACAACCTTTTTAAAACAAGAAAAAAAGGATTCCTTAAAGAATCCTATTATATGCCTTTTCTAAACATATTTTTCATATTAAATTTAAAGTTTTCAAAAACGCCACCTAATTTAACATCTCTATCAGAATATAAATCTACTTCTCCGATTTTATTTTCTCCAGAATATGCTTCACATTTTCCTACGATTTCTCCTTCTTTATATTCCTTTTTAAGATTATCCATTACTATCTTTTTACTTATTTCATTTTTATCCCCTTTTTCAATAATAGCAATTAAATCATCTTTGGCTTTTGCAATAAAAAATTTATCTGTATTTTTGCTTAAATATATGTTTTCAACATCTTCATCTTTTACTAATATCTTTTTGCCTTCAAATTTAGAAAAACCATAATTTAAAAGCATTCCAGCATCTCTATTTCTTATTTTATAGGTTGGTGCCCCCATAATAACTGAAAGCATTCTAACACCATTTCTTGTTGCTGTAGTAGAAATGCAATACTTAGCTTCTGATGTATATCCAGTTTTTAATCCATCACATCCTTCAAAAAATCTTACTAGCTTATTATGATTAACTAATTCTATTGGAGATGATCTTCCTTCAGAAATTGTTTCCATATAAGTTCCTGTGTATTTTAATATAGTTGGATGTTTAAGAAGTTCTAATGACATAAGGGAAATATCTCTTGCAGTAGATAAGTGCCCCTCTTTCGGTAATCCATTGCAATTTTTAAATGTAGTATTTTTCATGCCAAGTTCTTCAGCTCTTTTGTTCATTAATTCTACAAATGCATCTTCTGTTCCGGCTAAATATTCTGCTAAAGCAACTGCTGCATCATTACCGGATGCAATGGCAACCCCCTTTAATAACTCTTCAACGGTTCTTACTTCTCCAGTGTCTAGAAGCATAGTGCTTCCCCCCATTTTTTTTGCATTTTCGCTACAGGTTACCTTATCACTTAAAGAAATCTTACCACTATCTATTGCCTCCATAGTCAATAACATTGTCATTATTTTTGTTACTGATGCTGGTGCAAATTTTTCATCTGAATTTTTTTCATATAATATTTTACCAGAAATAGGCTCAATTAATAATGCAGATTTTGCATCTACATTTATACCTTCTTCGCTAAAGGTTTCAGTATTCCATTCCTCATATGTTTCAATTTCATTTCCCTCTGATTTAACTAAGGCATCAACTGGTATAATATTTAAAATAAATAAGCTTAAAGAAAGTACAATAATTTTTTTCATTTTGTTTTTATACATTTTATTTCCTCCTTTCAAGCTTATTATTACCAATAAAAATAAAAATATGATAAAAAGAATAAATCTTCTTATCATATTTTTATATCACTATTATTCTACTATTCCATATATTAAAGGTAGTTTTTCTGTGCTTTTTTCACTTATAACTATATTATTTAAAATATTATTTTTAGTCTTTTCTATATTATTTTTATCATTACTATGAATATATGCTAATATATCTCCTGCTTTAACTTCATCATCTCTTTTTTTATTAAGAACAATTCCAACAGCAAGATCTATTTCACTTTCTTTTGTTTCTCTACCAGCCCCTAATTCCATAGCAATTAATCCAAATGCTTCAGCATTAATTTTTGTTATTACTCCACTATTATTAGCTCTTACTTCTTCAATATATTTAGCTTTTGGTAATTTTTCAGTATCATCAACAAAGGATGGATCTCCTCCTTGTGCCTTGATAAATTCCTTTAATTTTTCTATTCCTTTTCCATTATTTATATTTTCTAATAATAAAGCCTTCCCTTCTTCAAAAGTCTTTGCTTTATTACCACAAATAAGCATATAACTTCCTAAAGTTAATGTTAATTCTAATAAATCCTTTGGTCCATTTCCCTTTAATAGTTCAATAGCTTCCTTTACCTCTAGGGCATTTCCAATAGCATATCCTAAAGGTTGATCCATATCAGATATAACTCCTATAGTTTTTCTACCAACTGATGTTCCAATGTCAACCATTTCTCTTGCAAGAGCTTTTGCATCTTCAGGAGTTTTCATAAATGCTCCATCTCCTACCTTTACATCTAAAACTATGGCATCAGCACCTGAAGCTATTTTCTTACTCATAATACTTGAAGCTATTAAAGACATATTATCTACAGTTGCAGTAACATCTCTTAAGGCATATAATTTTTTATCAGCAGGTGCTATATTTCCTGTTTGACCTGTTATGGCTATTCCAATTTTATTAGAATTATTAATAAACTCTTCTTCTGTAAGCTCTACAGAAAAACCATTAAAAGACTCTAATTTATCAATAGTACCTCCAGTATGTCCTAAACCTCTTCCTGACATTTTTGATACTGGTACCCCTAATGAAGCAACTAAAGGTGTAAGACAAATACTAGTCTTATCTCCAACACCACCTGTTGAATGCTTATCTACTTTCACTCCATTTATTGAAGATAAATCTATTACCTCTCCCGAATTAACCATTGCCATAGTTAAATCTGCCGTTTCCTTCTTATTCATCTTATTAAAAAATATTGCCATAAGTAATGCAGAAGCTTGATAATCTGGAATTTCTCCATTTGTAAACCCCTGCACGAAAAAATTAATTTCTTCCTTAGTTAATTCTTGACCTTTTCTTTTTTTTAGAATAATGTCATACATTCTCATTAGAATATGTCCTCCTATTATTTACGCAAGTTATTCAAAAGTTTATTATATAAATATAATTATATATATTATAATAGCATAAAAAATCTCTATAAGCCTTTTTTCTTTATATGTTATAGAACTAATAAAATTTATCTACTCCTTTCAATAGCAAAAACATAGAATTATAAATTATTTACTAGTATTATGCTCTAGGATGGGAGTTTTTATATACTATATTGATTTTATCATTATTTATTATTTCATAATATGTGTCCATATAAGTTAATACTTGATTTCCTAAAAGTTTTTGTACTGCTCTGACATTTGCACCATTTTGTAATAAATGAACAGCAAATGAATGTCTAAAGGTATTTAAATTAACTTCTTTTTTAATTCCAGCCTTATGCGAATATTCTTTTACTATTCTCCATACACCTTGTCTTGTTAATTGATTTCCATTTAAATTAACAAATAAATTATCTACACCTTCACAAGCCACTCTATCTCTTATACTAAGATACTCTTTTAAGGCTATTACTGCACTTCTACCTATTGGTATTAATCTTTCAAAGTGCTTGTTATCTATACATTTCACGAAATTCAATTCTAAATTAACATCAAAAACTTTAATGTTAATTATTTCAGAAACCTTCATGCCTGTTGCATACATAAGCTCTAACAAAGCATTGTCTCTTATCCCCTTATTAGAATCTTTATCTACAATTCTAATTATTCTGTCTACCTCTTCAATAGTTAAAATTTCTGGTAGTTTTCTTGTTGTTGAGGTATTTTTATAATAAATCTTAGGAATTTCTCTAACCACTTCTTGATCTTTTAAATAGTTATAAAAGCTTCTTAAGCTTATTACTATTCTATTAATAGATCTCTCTGATTTTCCTTGACTTAGTAAATGTTGAATGTATCCAAGCACTGATACGTTATCAGTTTCATCTATATTAATTTCTTTGCTATTTAAATATTTCACATATAAATTAACATCAGTTACATATGCATAAACAGTATTTTCACTTTTATGGCTCTTTAATAAAGCTTCCTTATAATTATTCACAATTTCTTTCATATTAATCCCCTATCCTAATATATTATTTATTCGACAAAAAATTCTTAATCCCTTCTTTATTTTCATTGGCTTAAGTTAATTTATAAACATTAGTAACCACTAGTCTTATCAATCCTGGGCTTAAATAACACTCAATTAAAACTCCTACTATAAATAATATAAAAAAGAACGATAATTTCATAAATAGTCCACTATATATCTCCTTACTAAACCTTACTCCACCAAAAAACTTTTCTTTAACCTTAGCTGATGAAAGTTCTAATGAAATTATACTTATTCCAACAAAAAAAGGTATATAAAGTAAATTTTGTGGAACAGTTGAAATTAATGCTATCCAAATGCCTTTTCCATCGAAGGTAGTTAATAAAAAACTAAAAGTATATCCTAAAGTAAATCCTTTTACTAAATCAATGATTAAAATTAAAGGAGCTCCAAAAATTGTGAACCCAAGTGCTATTATAAGTAATATAGTTAATATGTTATTTTTAAAAATGCTAATAAGTAATTCATTAGTTTTAATTTCTTGATTTACAATACTTTTAATAAATCCTGTAAAATAATCAGATAAATCCTTTGCATCTACTCCATCCATATATTTTATGGTATATGCACCTAGTAATATTCCAACAAAGAAAAATGTTAATACCAATAAATAAAAAATTTTATTTTCCTTAAAATTAGAATTCATTTTTTCAATTATATTCATAATACTCCCCCTAATAAGTTGCTATAAATCATAATATGATAATTACTTCTTTATTATTCATAATTGAATATATGTAAATAAAAAAAGTATTATAAAGATAAAATTAAAAAGCTATGTTAAATTGATTAATTAATCAATTTAACATAGCTTTTCACAATAAATTTATAAATAAGTAAAAATACTTATTGTTTTGCCATCAATTATGTCACCTTTTTTTATCATTTCTTTTACCTTATTAATATTCATTATTTTTACATTAGTAAATTCATCTTCATCTTCATCTTTATCACCTAAGGTTAAATCAGTTGCTTTATATAAGTATATTATTTCATCACAAAAGCCTGGTGCAGTAGCTATGCTTCCTAAATATTCTAAGTTTTTTGCTATATATCCTGTTTCCTCTTGTAATTCCCTTCTTGCACATTCCATAGTTTCTTCATTTTTATTAATCTTCCCAGCAGGAATTTCTAACATTATTCGATTTAAAGCTAATCTAAATTGTTCTACTAAGATTATATTTTCTTCATCTAAGAAAGCAATTATTGCAGTTGCCCCTGGATGCTTAACTACATCTCTTGAAACTTTATTACCATCAGGCAATACTACATCAACATTTACTATATCTAAAAAGCTTCCTTTATATATTGGTTTTTCAATAATTATTTTTTCTTTTAAATCCATATTTTCTCCTTTAATTATTACTATCATAAATTTATCTTATATATAGTATATCATAGTAATTAATATAAATAAAAATTTAAAAATTAAAACCCTCCAATTCAACTGATATCTAAAATCATCTGAATGAAGGATTTAATATACTATCATTTAAAAATTTATCTGCTAAAATAAAATTTTTAAACTTATTTTTATAATATTTATAATTGTAAACTTTTCTTTTTTAAAATCCAATAATTAATTTAGCTTACTTTATTCTTAAGTCTTAGCTTATCAGCAATGATTGCAATGAATTCACTATTAGTTGGTTTACCCTTTTCATTGTGGATAGTGTATCCAAATAGTCTATTAATAGCATCAACTTGTCCTCTACCCCAAGCTACTTCAATTGCATGTCTAATTGCTCTTTCTACTCTTGAAGCAGTTGTATTGTACTTCTTAGCTATTGAAGGATATAACTCCTTAGTTACAGCTGATAATAACTCCATATCATTAACTACCATAGTAATAGCTTCTCTTAAATACATATATCCCTTTATATGTGCAGGCACTCCTATTTCGTGAATTATGTTTGTTATTTCTGTTTCTAAGTCTATTGGTCCTTTTGACATTGGCTTATTTTCAGTTTCTAATATAGTGTTTGTTGGTTTTCTTACAATATCATTTGAAGAACCATTAAATAATTCTCTAATTCTCTTTGTAAATACATCCATATCAAAAGGCTTAACAACATAATAATCTGCACCAAGAGTTATTGCTTTTTGAGTTATTTTGTCTTGGCCTACCGCAGAAAGTACAATTATTCTTGGCATTTTTTCTAAATTCATAGAATTTAATTTTTCTAGAACTCCTAAACCATCTAAGTGTGGCATAATAATATCTAACACCACTAAGTCTGGTTGTTTTTCTTCAATTAAAGCTAAAGCTTCCCTTCCATCTTTAGCAACTGCAGTAACTATTATGTCTCTTTGATTTAACAAATAGTCATTTAATATACTGCAAAATTCTTTGTTATCATCAGCTATTAAAACTGAAATTTTAGAGTCATTCATACTTTTCTCCCCCATCTTCCCGTATACTCCACATTAAATGAGTAAATAATAGTTCTTTTCATTTTTATCTTTATAAATCTTCTATAAACTTTATTTATAGACATTCTATTAAAATACTTTTGTTTTATAAAGGATTCTTATTCATTATATCACAAATTATTTAAATAAAATAGGTTTTTTACAATTTTTTCAAAATTTTATATTGGAAAATTTTAAATAATTTTATACTATTCTATTATTCCTGCATCTTTAAGCATCCATTCGATATATATACCATATCCTACATCTGGTTTATTAATTAATACGTGAGTAACTGCTCCTATTAATTTATCATCTTGAATTATAGGACTACCACTCATTCCTTGAACAATTCCACCTGTTTTTTCTAACAATTCAGGATCTACTACTTTAATTATCATACTTTTAGCACCAGGCTCTTCTTGTGATAATAATTTAAGTATTTCAATATCATAGGCTTTAGGTCCATTTTCATCTATAGTAGTAATAATCTTTGCAGGCCCTTCTTTAATTTCACTTCTAAATCCAACTTTAATAGGTTTGTTATATACACTATTTATTAAATTATCTGAGCCAACTCCGAAAATTCCTGATTCTGTATTTTTGTCGATTTTACCAATATTTTCTCTTTCATTTACAAATAAACCTTTTAATTCCCCAGGTGCTCCTTTTTCTCCCTTTTTTATGCTTATTACTGATGAATTAAGTAAGTTTCCTTCTTTTATATTAAAGGGTTTATTAGTATCACCATCTGTTATTGGATGTCCTAGAGCTCCAAATAAATTTGATTTTTTATCATAAAAAGTTAATGTTCCTATCCCTGCTGTAGAATCTCTTACCCAAAGTCCTAATTTATATTCATTATTTTCTTTTTCCAAATGTACTTCTTTTTTATTATTTATTCCATTTCTCAAATATTCTACCCATATATTTTCTGTTTCTAATTTACTTATTTTTTGAGATAAATCTCTTGAATTCTCTATTTCTTTTCCATTGATTCTAGTTATTATATCTCCTAATTCTATACCAGAAGCTTTGGCAGGACTTTCTACCTTTCCTTCAATAGAATCAATATCTGAATGTCCTACAACTAAGACTCCTTTTGTTGATATTTTTATTCCAACATTTAACCCTCCTGGATATACTTCTAAATCTTTTACCTTAGAAACTGAAACTGATTTAATTGGAATTAAGCCTAAAAGTTTTAATTCTAATTTATCCTTAACTATTTTACTATCCTTTATAAATATATTATTTGATACTTTTATACTTTCAGCATCTTCATTAATATAAATTCTTTTAGGTATATTAAACAAATAGAAGTAAGTAAATAAACTCAGAATAAACATTGGAGTTATTATCATAGCTACATATTTAATTTTTTTCATTTTCATTTTATCTCCTCCTTTGCTTCTCTGTATTTAACTTTCCCTCATGACCATTCTTATATGCTGTATTAAGTTTGTTAAAATCGTTAAAAATTTTAAAGATATAACTTTAAAAAATAAAAAACTAAAATCATGGCAAATAACCATGATTTTAGTTTGTTCAAAATTATATTTACTTATGTATAAGTTTATATACATTTTAATATTTCTTGTTTCTTTAATTCAGCAAAGGCAACCATTTCAGATGCATTTTCTAATGTTACATCGCTGACTTCATCTCCGCTTGTCATTTTAGCTATTTCTTTAATTTTTTCATATTTGTCTAGTGTTTTTATTTCAGTAAAAGTTTTACCCTCTTCTACTCTTTTAGAAACAAAATAATGACAATCTGATAAAGCTGCTATTTGAGGTAAATGAGTTATACATAATACTTGATGCTTAGCGGAAACTTCAAACATTTTTTCTCCAACTCTCTTTGCTATAGTTCCACTTATTCCAGTGTCAATTTCATCAAAAATTAATGTTGGAATTTGATCTTTATCTACAAATACACATTTCATAGCAAGCATTATTCTTGAAAGTTCTCCTCCAGAAACTACTTTTTCTAAAACTTTTAAAGGTTCACCTGGGTTTGTAGATATTAAAAATGTAACTTCGTCAAATCCTCTAGAATTAAATATATCTGTAGTTTCAATATCTATTTTTATTACTGATTTTTCCATACCTACATAATTCAATTCATATTTAATTTTTTCTTCAAGACTTATTGCATATTTTTCTCTTATATCATGCATTACAAAACATAATTCTTTCATTTCTTCTTCTATCTTTGATTTTTTTAAATTTAATTCATTTATTATTTCTTCAGAATTAACTAGCTCATCATATTGATCTTTTAATTTTTGCAAATAATTTAATATTTCTTCAACAGATTCACCATATTTTTTCTTATATAAACTTATTTCATATATTCTTGAATTTATTTTTTCTAATTCAAATTCATCATAATGTATTTCAGATGAAAGATCCCTTATATCCCTTGAAATTTCTTCTATAATATAAAGTGAGTCTTCTATTTTTTCTCTTTTTTCTTTAATTTTTTCAAAATGCTTTTCAACGTTTGCTAATTCATTTACTACTTTAGACAATCCTTCATTTATAGATATTCCTTCAACTGGACTATCTAATAAAGCATAACTTTTTCTTAATGCCAAGGATATTTTTTCTGCATTAGAAAGAAGATTAAACTCTTCCTTTAAATCCTCTTCTTCATTAACTTTAAGATTTGCCTTTTCTATGTCGTCTATTTGAAATTTTATATAATCAAGTAATTTATCCCTATCAGTATTTCCATTTAACTCTTTTATTTTCTCTACAATTAAATTTTGCTCTTTTCTTAACTCTTGGTATTTATCTAAATAACAGTATATTTCTTCTCCAATAAAATCATCTAAGTACTGTATATGGCTTGATTTATTTAATAAATTCTGATTTTGATGCTGACCATGTATATCTAATAATTTTTCTCTTACTCTTTTTAAAAAAGCTAAAACCACAGATTTTCCATTAATTTTGATAATACTCTTACCTGATAAGGTTGTCTCTCTAGAAATAATTAATAATTCATCATCTATATCAAGTTCTTTTAGTATATCTAAAATTTCAGGGTTTTCTATTGAAAATACTGCTTCTACAAAAGTTTTGTCTTCACCATATCTTATTAAGTCTTTTGAAAACTTTCCACCTAAAACGTAATCTATTGTATCAATTAAAATAGATTTACCTGCTCCAGTTTCACCAGATAAGATATTAAATCCTTTTCCAAATTCAACACATAATTCTCTAATTAACGCAAAATTTTTAATATTTAATTGTAATAACATTAATATCACCTTTTATTTATAAAATCATTTTTCTAACCTTATCAACTAATTCTTCAGCTTTATCTAAACTTCTAGCTAAAATAAATATAGTATTATCTCCTGCTATTGTACCAGCAACTTCAGTATCAAATAATGTGTCAATTGCTTCAGCTACAGCCATAGCTGAACCTGTTAAGGTTTTAACTACAACAAAATTATCAACATTTTCTACTGATATAGCAGCATTAGATAATATGCTAGATAATTTTTCATTAATATCCTTGCTTTCTTTAGAAGAAACTGCATACTTATAACTTCCAGATATTCCTTGCATTTTTATTAATTTTAGTATTTTTATATCTCTTGATACTGTTGCTTGAGTAACATCAAAGCCTGCCTTTTTTAGCTCTTCTGCTAATTCTTCTTGAGTTTCTATATCCTTTTCATTAATTATCTCTAGTATCTTGTTATGCCTTCTTAGCTTCAAATTAATCACCTTCACAATCTTTCCAATTATTTATAATTTTTGCCCTCAATACTTTAAAATAATCATAGTCATCAAATAAAATAACATTTGCATATTCTTTTGCCTTTTTTATTTTTACTATAACTTCATCTATATGAGTAATAGTGCTTTGACCATCAAAAATAACATTAATTTCATCATTATTACTTTTTATTCTTACTTCAATGTTACTATTACTATTTAATACTATAGGTTGAATCCCAGTGGTATGGGCACAAATTGGAGTTAATGTAATTGCATCTACAGTTGGATAAACAAATGGTCCTCCAGCTGAAAAGGAGTATGCTGTTGAACCCGTAGGAGTAGCTATAATAAGACCATCTCCTTTATAATTATAGTATCGTTTTCCGTCTATATATATATCAAATCTTATCATTCTAGATAAGCTTCCTCTTGCAATTACTATATCATTTAATGCTAGTGATTCATTAATTACTTTTTCTAAAGAAAAATCACAAGTTAATAACATTCTTTTTTCAGATGTGTAATTTCCATCTTTTAATTTTTTAAAAGCTTTATCTATATCAGAAAACTCTACGCTTGATAAAAACCCTAGATTTCCAATATTTATACCTAATATAGGTACATCCAGCTTCCCATTAATCCCCCTAGCTACACTTAATATTGTCCCATCTCCACCTAATACTATTATTAGATCTAGTAAATCTCTAAACTTATAATTAATTATATCATAACTGTTTAGCATGATAACTTCTATATCATCAAAATACTTATTTAGCTTTTCTTTTACTTCTAAAGCCATTTCCATATTTTTATCTTTATCTAAATTAATTGCAATAGCAACTCTCTTCACAATCATGCCCCCTGTGGTTTACTTATACCATAAATTTTATTAAAGACTTCAAGTTAATTCTAGAAGCCTTTAATAAGATTCAATATAAAATTATAATAAATTATGTGATTCGTTCACAGTATTTTCAATATCATCTACAGAAAATGTTGATTCTCTATTTTTATCTTTTGTAAAATATACTAAATATTCAATATTCCCTTCAGGGCCTTTAATTGGAGAATAACTTACTGCTAATATATTTAAATTTTCAGAGTACAAATAATCAACTATACTTTTCACTACTTCTTTATGAACATTAATATCTCTAACTACACCTTTTTTACCTACTTTTTCTTTACCAGCTTCAAATTGAGGTTTAATTAGGGCAACAACTTCACCTTCGTTACTTAATAAATTTATAGTAGCAGGCATAATTTTTTTTAATGAAATAAAGGACACATCTATAGATGCAAAGTCAACAAGTTCTCCTATATCACCTGGAGTTACATATCTAATATTTGTTCTCTCCATACAAACAACTCTTGGATCTGTTCTTAGTTTCCAGGCAAATTGTCCATATCCTACATCTATTGAAAAAACTTTTTTTGCTCCATTTTGTAGCATACAATCTGTAAATCCACCTGTTGAGGCTCCTATATCCATGCAAGTTTTATTTTCTAAGGAAATTCCAAATTCCTTCATTGCTTTTTCAAGCTTTAATCCTCCCCTACTTACGTAAGGTATTTCTTGTCCTTTGAAAATAATTTCTGCATCTACACTGACCTTTTCACCAGCTTTATCTACTCTTTGTCCGTCAACAAATATTTTACCAGCCATTATACTTGTTTTTGCTCTTTCTCTAGAGGTAAATATTCCTTTTTCAACTAAAAGTATATCAAGTCTTTCTTTTTTCACAGACATTTTTATCTCCTTTATTTATAAAGTTCTATGATTGATTCTGCAATTCCTTCTGCATCTAATTTATTTTCTTTATATAATGTATTAATATCACCTTGATGTACAAATTTATTTTTAAATCCTAAAGCTTTAAATTTATTTTTAAAACCTAATTCATTTAAGCTCATTAATACATAACTACCAAATCCACCGTTAGTAATATTATCTTCTATAGTTACAATATCATAACCATCATTTATTAGTTCTCTTAAAATGTTATTATCTAAAGGTTTTACAAAAGTTGCATTAACTATTAATGGATTAATTCCTTGCTTTAATAATTCTTCTTTGGCTAAAATAGAATATTGTAGCATCTTACCAACAGCTATAATTGCAACTTTTTCTCCATCAGACACTCTTTCCCATTTTCCATATTCTATTGAATTTAAAGGCTTTAAGTTACCACATAAGTCTCCACCTCTTGGATATCTTAGTGCAACTGGTCCATTGTGATTTAATGCCCATTTTAGCATTATCTTTACTTCATCTAAATGCTTAGGAGCTAAAACAGTCATATTAGGTACTGCTGATAAATATGATAAATCAAATATTCCTTGATGAGTCTCACCATCTTCACCTACTAAACCTGCTCTATCTATAGCAAATACTACTGGCATATTTTGAATACAAACATCATGTATTAGTTGATCAAATGCTCTTTGTAGAAAGGTTGAGTAAACTGCAAAAACTGGTTTCAAATTTGCAGCTGCAAATCCTGCTGATAAAGTAGTTGCATGTCCTTCAGCAATTCCTACATCAAAAAATCTATTTGGAAATTCCTTAGCAAATTCTTTAAGCCCAGTTCCATCTGGCATAGCTGCAGTTATAGCTACTATTCTATCATCTTCCTTTGCTAATTCAATCATTGCATCGCCAAAAGCTTTAGAGTAATTTTTGCTGCTTTTAGTATTAACTTCTCCACTTTCTAAATCAAAAGGACTAACTCCATGATATTTATTAGGATTTTTTTCTGCTAATTCATATCCTTTACCTTTATTAGTAACTACATGAATTATTACTGGTTCATTAATCTTTTTTGCCATTTCAAAAACTTCGTTTAAAAGTTCTATGTTATGTCCGTCTATAGGTCCTATATATTTTAATCCCATATCTTCAAAAAGCATTGATGGTACTATAAATTGTTTTAGTCCATCTTTAAATTTCGAAATATATGTAGCAACTTTTTCTCCAGCTTTAGATGATTTTAATGTTTCATTTATTTCTGATTTTAATTTATTGTATTTTGGTTCCATTCTTAGCTTATTTAAGTGCTTAGATACTCCACCAACATTTGGTGAAATACTCATTTGATTATCATTTAAAATCACTATCATTTTAGTTTTTTTAAATCCAACATCATTTAAAGCTTCTAAAGCCATTCCTCCAGTTAATGCTCCATCACCAATAACTGCAATTACTTCATTTTTTTCTTTTTTAATATCTCTAGCTCTAGCCATTCCTAGAGCAGCTGATATAGATGTACTGCTGTGCCCTGTATCAAAGGCATCATACTTGCTTTCACATCTTTTGGGAAATCCACTTAAGCCCTTATATTTTCTTAGCTTATCAAATTGATCTTTTCTTCCTGTTAAAATTTTATGAACATAGCATTGATGTCCAACATCCCATACTATTTTATCCTCTTCTAAATTGAAACTTTTAAATAAGGCAATAGTTAATTCAACTACTCCTAAGTTAGAAGCTAAATGTCCACCAGTTTTAGAAACACTATCTATTAAAAACTCTCTAATTTCAGAAGCTAATACTTCTGATTCTATATTTGTTAATTTCTTTACTTCTTCAATAGAGGTAATCTTATCTAATATTCTACCCATAATCAAACCTTTCTTTCTATTAAAATTCTCTATTTAATAACTCTAAAGTTAATTCATTTAAGTCAATAGCATCTACAGAAAGGCTCTTCAACAATTCAATACATTCATTTGTTAATCTTACACATTCTCTCTCACAATATTCTAAGCCAAATAAAGATATAAAGTTTGACTTATTTTCATCACAATTAATATTTTTCCCAAGCTTTGATACTTCACCTGTAATATCTAAAATATCATCTTTTATTTGAAAGGCTAAACCTAGCTTTAATCCAAACTCATTTAATATTTCAATATCTTTTTTAGGTGCATCTGCTAAAATAGCGGCAGATACAATTGAAGCTCTTATTAGCTCACCAGTTTTTTTATTATGCATATAGATAAGTTCTTCCTTAGATATCTCTTTATTTTCAGCCATAATATCTACAACTTGACCTCCAATCATTCCTTCTGGTCCTGCTGCTTCTGATATTTCCCTAGCTGCAAGTAAAGCTCTCCCCCCATTTTTTATAGAAAAAAGCATAAGTAAACTCATTGCCTCATTTAATAACATATCTCCTGCTAATATAGCTATACTTTCCCCAAATTTTTTATGATTAGTAGGCATTCCCCTTCTTAAATCATCATTGTCCATACATGGTAAATCATCATGTATAAGAGAATAAGTATGAATCATTTCCATTGCTGAGGCCATTTCTATTACGTCTTTATAATTATCTTTATATAAACTATAAGTTAATAAGAATAATATAGGTCTTATTCTTTTTCCTCCTATATTAAGGCTATAACTTGCTGCATCATATATAATTCTATTATAACTTCCTTTATTGTTAAAGTACAAATCTAAATAACTATTAATATAATCCCTATAATGATTTATTTTATTACTCATTCTTTAGCTCCATTTCCATTTCCTCTTTAATTACACTTATCTTGCCCTCTAAAGAATTTAAGGTTTTATATAATTTATTTATTAACTTAACTCCACTTTCATATTCTTTCATTAATTCTTCAAGTGGTAGATCATTACTTTCCATTTTATTTAATATCTCTTGAAGATTATTTAACATCTCTTCATAAGATTCTTTTTTAGCCATAAACCTTCAACTCCCTTTAATTTAATTAAAATCTTTTATAATTTTCCCTTTAACTTTTCCATCATTAAAAAGAATGTTTATTTCTTCTATCTCTCCCAAAGACTTCTTTGAAGGAATAATGTTATTATCTTTATCTTGTACTATTGCATATCCTTTATTTAAAACATTTATGGGATTATGTGCTTTAAGTAATTCATTAAGGGAATGAATTTTCATTTTTTCCTTATCAAGCTTATTCAACATAAGATTATTTAATTTATCTAAAGTTCTATCTATTTCAATATAAGAATTAGATAAGGTAACTTCAGGATTCATGGATGTCATTAATTTTTTATAATTATATAATCTTTCCTTTTCGTAATTTAAAGTATCTAAAACTATCTTATTAATATTACTTTCATAGTCTTTTATAGATTTTTTGATATCACTTTCTAAAGGTACTGCTATTTCTGCTGCTTGAGAAGGAGTTGATGCTCTATAATCACTTACAAAATCAGAAATTGTAAAATCAACTTCATGTCCAACTGCAGAAATTATAGGAATTTTAGATTTAAAAATTTCCTTTGCTAACTCTTCTTCATTAAAGTTCCATAGTTCTTCTAATGAACCTCCACCTCTTCCAATAATAATAGTATCAACATTTTTTTTATTATTGAAATATTTTATACCTTTTATAATAGTCTTATATGCACCATCACCTTGTACTAATGCTGGATATAAAACAATATCAACTAATGAACTTCTTCTTTTTGTTACATTTATTATATCTCTAATTACTGCTCCTGTTTCAGATGTTACTACCCCAATTCTTCTTGGCATTTTAGGAATACTCTTTTTATTTTCAATACTAAAGTATCCTTCATCTTGAAGTTTCTTTTTAAGATTTTCAAATTTAATGTGAAGCTCACCTAATCCTTCTTTTTCTAATTTATCAATGTATAATTGAAGAGAACCTGTTCCTTGGTATATTGAACATCTAGCTACTGCTATAACCTGCATTCCATCTTCAAGTTTAAAGTCCAGATTAATACAGCTACTTTTAAACATTACACAATTAATTTTACTACTTGCATCTTTTAGAGAAAAATAAATATGCCCACTACTGTGATATTTTAAATTAGATATTTCCCCTCTTACTATTAGGTTATTTAAAATATAATCATTGTCTAATATTTTTTTTATATAATTATTAACTTCACTAACTGTTAAAGTTTTCATTCTCATACTTTACTAACGCCTCACATGAATTCTTTATTAATAAAGTAGTTGTTAATGCTCCTACTCCACCTGGTACTGGCGTCAGCATTTCTACTTCATTAACAATATCATCAAAATCTACATCACCTGTTATTTTACCATTTAAAGATGAAGTACCAACATCTATTACTATAGATTTTTTATTAATATAATCTTTATTTATATATTTAGCTCTACCAATTGCCACAATTAATATATCTGCTTTTTTACAAATATCTTTTAAATCTTTAGTTTTTGAATGACATATAGTTATTGTAGCATTTTTATTAAGTAATAGTTGAGCTACAGGTTTTCCAACTATATTACTTCTACCTATAACAACAACATTTTTACCTTGTAACTCTATATTATATTTTTCTAATAATGTTATAACAGAATTAGGTGTGCAAGGCAAAAATACATTTTCTCCACAATAAAGTTTACCTTGATTAATATAAGTTAAACAATCTATATCCTTTTCTGGTGAAATAGCATTAATTATCTTCTTTTCATTTAAGTTTTTAGGTAAAGGAAGCTGTAGAATTATTCCATCCACACCCTTATCTTCATTTAATTTACTTATTATATTTATAAGTTTATCTTCTTCTATACCTTCGTCTAAAATAATCTTATCAAATTCAATTCCAAGAGAAGTTGCCACTTTTTCTTGATTATTGATATAGTAAATGGATCCTCCATCATTTCCAATCAATATAGATGCTATTTTAGGTGCTCTTAAACCTTTTTCTACTCTTTCTTTTACAAATGCTTTTATTTCTTCTTTTATTTCTAAAGAAATCTTTTTACCATCTATTATATTTTTCACGGAAAACAGCCCCCTATTTATTTTATAAATTCTTAAATGCTTTATCTAGTACCCCATTTATAAAAGATACACTTTTATCCTCTGAATATTTTTTAGTCATTTCTATTGCTTCATTTATAGCTACTTTTTCAGGAACATCTTCCATATAAAGCATTTCTCCAATAGCTAATCTTAATATTGATAAATTCACTTTAGAAATTCTCTCTAATTTCCAATTTGTTAGAGCTTCTTCTATTTTTTTATCAATCTCAGTTTTATTTTCTTCTACCTTTAAAAGTATTTCTTTTATGTAATCTAAGTCTATAGTATTTAATTTCATTTCGTAGTCTTCTAGGAATGTTTCTATAGTTTCTTCAAGTGTATTTTTGCTTAAAGTCATTCCAAATAGTAATTCCATTGCTATTTCTCTAGATCTTTTTCTATTCATCTTATCCTCCTAAGTGCTGTTAATAATATTATTAACCTTATAAAACTTTCTAATCATAAATATACTACAACAAATTTATTTAAAGCACAAGAAAAACACCCTCTGAAAAATCAGAGGGTTTGATTATTTTTCTTTGTTTTCTAATTTTTCTATTTTAGGAACATAAATGTTCTGAACATTAATGTTTACTGCTGTAACATTTAATCCCGTCATAGTTTCAACAGTTTTCTTAACATTATCTTGAACAGCACTTACCACTTCAGGTATTTTAACACCATACTCTACAGCTAAATTTAATTCAATAGTAGCATAGTCTTCATTTAAAGTTACTTTAACATTTTTTCCAGCATTTTTCTTACCTTTTAGCAATTGTGATATGTTATTACCAGCCATGTGTTGTAGATCTTCTACTCCATTTATTTCTTCTGCGGCTATTCCAGCTATAACGCTAACAACTTCATCAGATATTTTAACTATACCTAAATTTTCTTCGTAGTTCATATTGTCCATTTGATTACCTCCTAGCGTTTTGATTTCAAAACTCTTTCTTATGTTAATTATATCAAAGCAATTTCTATATTACAATGAATTATTTCTTTGGTTCAATTATTATATCGCTTATTCCTGAAATATTTTCAGCAATTTCTTGAATTGAAGCAGTATCAGCTTCTGTTAGTTCATCTGCTTTAACTACTACTCTAACTGTACCCTTTTCAATGGAACATAATACATCCTCGAAGCCTTTATTTTTTACACTTACTTCTATTCTGCCTTCTTGATCCTTCATCATAGTTTTTTCTCTTAATTCATTTGATGCTAAATCCTTTTGTTCTTGTGAAGTTTGTTCATCTTTAATTAGTTCATCTAATTCTTGCATTGTAACTGCATCTTGTTGATCTTTTTCACTTCTTAAACTATAGAAATATTCTTTATTTCCAATAGTTTCTTTATCATTATCTTTTTCTTTATCTTCATCTGTTCCTTGTTGTGATATTACTTGACTAAAATCTGTTGGATCATTTAAGCCAGTTTTATTTATCCTAGCTGCTACAACTCCTACACATACTATAAGAGCCATAAGTGTGAAAATAATACCAAATTGTTTTTTTGTCATTTTGATTTCCCCCCATCTATTTTTCATATTATTTATATGCTAATTCTTCATAGGATATACATTAACCTTATCTATAGATATTCCATATAATGTAGATACTGCCACTTGTATATCATATTTAACCTTAGCACTATTTGCACCTTCTGCAACTATTAGAACACCACTTATCTCAGGCTTATTTATTTGTAATATATAGGGCTCATTCTTACCAGATTCACCTGCCATAACTACTTTACTTCCACCATTTTGTTGAGTAGTTGCCCTTTTTCCACCTTGACTATCAGTTTCTTCTGTAACTGATTCTTGAGTAGTTTTTTCTACTGCAGGAACCTTTACTTCACCACTTTTAAAATTAATTTTAACCTCAACGTTCCCTACATTTTCTATTTTACTTAGCAAATTTTTTAATGTTTGTTTTTCATTTTCCTCATAATTATCCATTGTTCTCTTTACCTCTTCCTCTAAGTTACTTATATCTTCTACATTTGAGCTTATTGATTCTTTAGTATCTTTCCTTCTAGTTGTAGTTAAAAAGCTAATAGCAAGTAATACAAAGGCTAGTATTAATGCTATTACTACAACATTTAAAAACTTTTTATCATTAATTAATTTGGTTAAATCATCTTTAAAATTACCTTTTCCCATTTTCTCACTCCTACTAATCTACTTTATAAATCATTATTTGATTCTTATTAATATTTAAAATCTCTGCTAAATAACTTATAATCTCATCTTCATTATTTACTTTTTTTTCTTTAGAACTAACCTCTGTACTTTCTCTATTATTAATTACTATTTTTTCTATTTTAGAAACTTCTCTATTTTTAACTCCTACTTCAACTTTATTAATTGAATAAGTTATATCTTCCATACTTAGCTTACAATCAATATTACTATTAAATTCTAGCTCTTTAAATTTTTCCTTCAATAATCTATTACAATTTTCCTGTAAATTTTCCTTAAATGCAACTTCACTTTTACTTTCTCTATTTTCGCTTTTTGCTTCTTTAGATTTCCCATTAAATAAGTCTATATATTCAGATATATCACCAGTTATAGTTTTTTCTCCATTATTTATAAAAGAAACTATTGGACTTATCATTACAGCTATTAAAATAGTTCCTAGAACAAATTTTAAGTATTTTTTCATACTATTATCAGGGGAAATTAATTCTATAGCAGAAATTAAAATAATCATACTTATTAAAGTTACAATAAACCCTTTTATCTCATTCATTTCCTAACCTCCTATAACGAACTTTCCAGCTGAAGCCATTATAGCTAATAAAACAAAAAACATTAAGCTAACTGATAATACGCAGGACATTAGAAGTATTAATGAATTGCCTGCTGAAGCTAAAGAGCTAGTTATACGTTTATCACTTATGGGTTCTATAATTGCTGCAGTTAACTTATATACAAAGGAAATTAGAACCAGCTTAATTATTGGATAAAGCATCATAATTACTATTATTATTAATCCAATGGAGCTTACAGCATTTTTAATTATAAGTGAATATCCTGCTACAGAAGCAATAGCATCTGAAAAAGCCTTACCTACTATAGGAATAAAATTATCTATTGCAAATTTTGCAGTTTTTAAGGTAACTGCATCTATAGTAGATGAAGTTATACCTCTTACTGTTAATAATCCAATAAATAAAGTAAGTATAATCCCCTGAATCCAAATAGTTATTTGCTTGGTCAACTTACATAAGTTTCCAATTTTAAATTCATTAGAGATATTATTAGCAAAATCTAGAACAAAGCTTATAAGTATTAAAGGTATAATGATAGTTGTATAAATTCTTGGAATTATTAATGTTGCTCCAATAATAATAGGATCCATAGTGGCTGCTTGTGCAAAACCACCTATTGAACCAATCATCATAACTAATACTGGTAATATTGCAGCCATAAAGTTTGATAATTCTTTTATTATATCTGTTGCTATATTAATACTTACTAAAAAACTCTTTGATAAAATTATTATCAATATAGAATAACAAGCAAAAAATGCTATATTTGATATACCTTCACCAGAAAAAGCTGATTGTAAGTTTTTTATTAAAGAGCACATAATTGCAATAACTATAATGCTTACAGAAAATGAAAGCGCTGTTTTTACCTCTTTAAATAAAAAACTAATAATTGCATTACTAAATGTCTTTATAGATAAATTTCCCTCACCATTTTTTATATATCCTTTTATATAATCTGCAGGATCTAAGTCATTCATTATTTCAATATCAAACTTCATACTATTTATATAGTTATATAATGAATTCAATTTGTTATTTACTTCTTCATCCTGAAGTTCATTATTTTCTAAAGAGTATTGAAAATTATTGTCTTTATCATTTGCTAAAGCAATTTTAGTACTATAATTTATAAATGTAAGAACTATTATAGTAAATACAAATATAATTCTTATAGTTAATAATTTTTTAAACATATAAACACCTACAATATTTGTAAAATAGATTGTAATACAGCCATTAAAATAGGTATTGCTAAAGTTAAAATTAATATTTTAGCAGAAAATTCAACCTTACTAGCTATACTTGCTGCTCCTGCATCTTTACATATCTCACTACAAAAAGTTGCTAAATATGATATTGCAAGTATCTTCAAAACAACTCCTATATAAACTATATCTATATTTGCTCTTGAAGATATATCTTTAATAAAGCTTATTATGTCAGTTATACTAGTTAGAATTGATACAAAAAGAATTACACCTGCTATTAATGATACTAATACTGCTATATCAGATCTTTTATCCTTAAATAGTAAGAATATAAATAATGCAACAAGTGCAAAGGATACTATTTTTAATATTTCCATAATAATCTCCTATAACATAAACATAGTTTTTACAGTGTTAAATAAATTGCTTATTAATCCAATTACTGTAATAAGTATAATTACTATTCCTGCAATATTTGTTATTACTGCTATGTCATCTTTGCCACTAGCTTTTAAAACTTTATCAATAACTACAAGTAAAACACCCATAGCTGCTATTTTAAATAAAATACTTATATCTAGCATTTATTCCCCTCCCACTAAAATAAAAAAATTGCAATCATTGCACCTATACATATACCTATAGCACTATACATTTTTGAATTCCTCTTTGCTAATTCATCTGCAGTTTTGCAATTTATTTTCATATTTTCAATAGTTAAATTGAATAACTTATCTTGTCCATATACACCTGATTCTCCTAGACCCTTAAGAAAATCTTTGATTATTGCCTTATCTTCTTCAAACAAATTAAAATTACTTTTGCTTTTATGATATTGCTCACTAAATGCTTCATAGACACTTTTGGATTCTCCATCTTCAAGGTTTACTGCTACCTTTGAAAGAATATCATCTATAGGGCTTTCTACCTTCATAGAAATATATTTTAATGCTTCAGGTAATGGTGTGTTTGAATACATAACCTCGTTATTTAAAAACATTACTGATTTTAAAATAGATTTTAGTTGTTTACTTCTTCTTTTAAAGCTTTCACCGTAATAAAAACCTATATATGTGCAAGCAAAAAATATTATTGAAATTGCTATTATTTTAAGCATTTTAGCTCTCCTCCAGACATTATTGAATATATATTTTCTACTGTCCCTGGCCCTTTTCTATTACTTAAAATAATTACTTTTTCTAAAATACTATCCTCTAATAAGTCCTTAAAAACCTTTCTTTTATATATATCATCAATGCTGTATCCATGAATTGTAACTATTATATTTACTCCAGAGTTAAAGGCCATATTAAGTGATTCTATATCCCCTTCTGTACCAATTTCATCACATATTAATACTTCTGGAGATAAGCTTCTAATTGCCATTATCATTCCATCTTTCTTTAAACAGTTGTCTAAAATATCTGTTCTAATGCCTACATCTAATTGTGGAACTCCATTAAAACAAGATGCAATTTCACTTCTTTCATCTATTATGGATACTTTTTTACCAGATAAATTATTAATTGGCATACCATTTGAAATATTTCTAGCCAAATCTCTTAATATAGTGGTTTTGCCACATTTAGGTGGAGAAATTATTAAAGTGTTGTTAACTCTATTACTTTGAACAATATATTTCATTATTTCATTAGAGCATCCTTTAATTTCCTTGCATATTCTAATATTTATAGATGAAATATTTCTAATAGTTCTAACTTCTCCTTTAGACAATACACATTCACCAGCTATTCCTATTCTATGTCCTCCCTTAATAGTAATATATCCTTGCTTAATTTCCTCTTCATATGCGTATATAGAATAATTTGAAACTCTAATTAATATCTGTTTAATATCATTTATTGTAGCTATCTTATTTAATATAATTTCCTTAGTAGATAAATGAATTATTATGGGCTTGTTCACCTTTATCCGTAGTTCTTGTACAGATTCCATTAATAAATACCCTCTTACTTCATTTAATATATCTGATGGTAATATTCTTAATACTTCATCCTCATTCCACAATTTATCACTTCCTATTCTATTGTTATATTTAAAATTATTTCTATCTATAAGATAATATTCATACTAATAATTAAATATGTAAAATATTTAAAAATAACTATAAAAAAGGATATAGATATTATATTCTTTGCCAATTGGTAATCTCCCAGTGGCTAGAATATAGTGTCTATATCCTCAATACTAAAGTAAATTAGATTTATAAATTCTAAAATATAAAAATCCTATTAACATATGTTAATAGGATTTTTCATTATAGTGCTTCTTTATTACAAAATGGGCATGGTATTTTCTTATTATTATCTATAGCTTCCTTTTCAACAAATAGAGGTTTATTACAGTTTTTACAGTTAATTTCAATATATTCATCTTCTAGTTCAATTAACTCTTCTATTGAAACTTCTTCAAACAACTCATCTTGTAATCCAATAATATCCTCATCTATATATTTAATATTTTCTTCTATAGAATCTTGCTTATAATCAATTTCTTCTATAGAATCTGATATGTCACTAACTATAGATAATATACTATTAAATATATCTTTATACTTATTATCTTCAACAGAAGATATTTCTTCCTTTAGTTTTTCTATTTTAAACTTTACTTCCTTCATATATTCACTTCCTTAAAACTAGAAATAATCTATTTAAATTATACCCAATTATTTAAAATTATAAATAAAAGCTAAGTAAAAACTTAGCTTTTGTTTATTATACTCTTTCCATGTATTCACCAGTTCTAGTGTCTACTCTAATTACATCTCCTTCATTTACGAACATAGGAACATTAACAACTGCACCTGTTTCTAAAGTAGCAGGTTTCATCGCATTTGTAGCTGTATTTCCCTTTATTCCAGGATCTGCTTGTGTTATTAATAATTCAACAAAATTTGGAGCTTCAACTGAGAAAGCTTCTCCCTTGTAGAACTTAATTACTGCAAACATATTTTCTTTGATAAACTTTATAGCGTCTTCAACTTTCTCATAGTTTAAAGGTATTTGTTCAAAAGTTTCTTGATCCATGAAGTAGTATAATTCTCCATCTGAGTAAAGGTATTGCATTTCTTTTCTTTCAATTACTGCTTCTTGAAGCTTAGTCGTAGGGTTGAAAGTTGTATCAGTAACTCCACCAGAAATTACATTTCTAAGTTTAGTTCTTACAAAAGCTGCACCTTTACCAGGTTTAACGTGTAAGAATTCTATAACTGTATAAACTTGTCCTTCATGCTCGAAAGTAGTACCTTTTCTTAAATCTCCTGCTGATATCATTAAATATCCCTCCAAAAACTTTATTACATATTTAGTATAACTCTTTTAGCAACTAAATAGTCATAACTTCAACATTGTTTATGACATAACAAAAATATTTTATCAAAATTCACAAATAAATGCAATTATTTATATATAAGATTTGCCTCTATTGAGACATTATTTTTTTCATAACTTAAGTTATAATCAATTATTTCATAATATTTTATATTTTCAATATCATTTAAAACATCTTTCTTGCTACCATTTAATAAACATTTGATTTTCCAACTTCCATCTTCTAATTTATTATAGCCTAAAATAGTTACGGTCTTATAATTAATAAAATCTTTTTTTATGTCCTTTATATTTTTCACATTTTTACTTATAGTTATACTTTCTACTTGTGTATCCTCTATATTTTTAACTTCTGTATCCTTATTAAATCTCAATAATATATAACATTGTAAAAAACTTATAAGTACTACCATAATATATAGTATGTATTTATTTTTCATAGCTGAACCTCAACAGATATAGTTTTTTCTTTAATCTCTACAGACTTTATTTTAAAATCCTTTTTTTCCTCTATATTATATACTTCATCCATAGAATCCACCTCAATAAAGCCCCCAGTATTATCAATTTTAATTTTTTTAATATTACCAATAGAATTAAGTATTAAAATTAATTTATCATTATTTATATTTTTATAAGTTGCGTTAGAATTACTATGCATATTTGCAGCATAAACTGATTTGCGATTCTCTAATTCATTAGATATTTTAGAAATAGAATTAGGAATTATAAATATATTCACAATTAATAATAATAAAATTAATTTATTATTGTTTTCATTAGAATTTTTCTCTAGCTTATTAATAAAATCATCTGAAATAAAATTCTTATTCCTTACATACTTTTTCATATGTATCAACTCCTAAATCTATAGAATAATGAAAATATATATTATCTATATCTTTATACTCTTTATCCTTTACTAAAATAATTTTTTTATTTTTTTCTTCGCTTAAATAATTTTTAATACAGCTTATATCTATAGTTGAAATTATATCAACTATAATATTATTACTAATCTTTAACAAATAATTTATATTATTAAACTTATATATTATTATAATATCATTAATATTTTTTAGTTTATTTTTTACAAAAGCTTTAATTTTAAACTCAAGGACCTCAACTCTTAAATCTTTTGCATTTTCACATAATTCTCTAATATTATTTCTTATAGAATATAAGTAAACATTTTTATATTCTTTGTCTATTTCATAATGAAATAATAAATTATCCTTATTTGTAAAATCTTCATAAATTTTATTATCTATAAATTTATCAATATTTTTACTAGAATAATTATATTTTTTTATTAAAATGCTTTCAGGACATAAAATAATCCTTCTATTTTTACTTATTTTTTTAAGTAGAGAAGTAATATCAGATTTACTATATCCTATTCCTTTGTAATAATATCTTTGTCTACATACAACAATACTACTAATCAATATTAATATCTCCTATAATATTTTTTGTTTTATAATAAGTTGGCACTAAGAATTTTTCTCCTTCTTTTTCCTTAAGTTCAAGTTGAAAATAAGTATTAGAATTAGTACTTTTCTTTACTAAGTAATATACTTCTTTTCTCTTTATAAGTTCATATTTATTATCACTATAGGTATAATTCTTATCCTTATTAATTATCTTTAAAATAAGTTCCTCCTCAATAGCTAATGACTTTTTATCTGGATAGCTTTTAAATGTATTAGCTTTAAGATAATTAGAACTAATTAAAGTAACAGAAATACTTACTATTAGTATTACAAGCATAAATACTATTAAACTTTGTATAAATGCAAAAGCCTTTTTCTTATATTTCATAAACATATAATCCTCGTATCATTATTTTTATTTGTAATTTGTAAATAGTAAGTCTTATCTTTCTTTGTAATTTTAAAGCTTGAAACATCAATCATTATTATATTAGTACCTATTTTAAATTTGTTTTTATATGTTTCTAAAACAATTTTCCCATTAGTATTATCAAACTTTATCTCTTTTCTTTTTATATCACCTTTACTATTATCTATTCTATAGTTAATTTCTATTAAACTTCTATCATATAAAATCTCATCCTGTATATTTATAGATTCAATCATATATCCTGTTAAAAGTCTTTCTATATTAAGAACTGCATCGTCAAAGGGATCTTGAACTTTTGAATTATTTATAAGAACTGAATAATTTTTAATAATTAATATAAATGAATTAATGGCTAAGGTTAATACTATTAATTGAATTAACATTGAAACATTTAGTTCTATCAATGTGAATCCTAACTTTTTCTTATTAAATTTCCATCCAGTAGGATTTAATAAATTCCCTTTCATTTAATATACCTCCATTTGAATCATAAATGGTTATTTTAAAAGTTGATATTTCATAATTATTTTCTACTGAATTTTCTTCTTTCTTTTCAATAATAATTGCATTTCTTCTTTCTATTCTGCTTTCTCTTTCTAATGATAAAATAGATTCTGTTAATAAACTCTCTAAAATATTTTCTTTATACTTTAAAGATAATTTATTATTTACAAGTAAATTTTTTATATCTAGAAATCTTATATTATATTTTATTTCTTTTTCTATAGCATAACTTACTCTATTAGCTTTTTCCTTATCTCTTCTTACTACTATAGATTTTGAAGATATTGAAAAAATTTGTGTGCTTAAAGTTAATGCAATCAATAAAATTGCCATTGATATTACAGTTTCTATTAAAGTACTACCTTTTTTCATTCTATAATATCACCCTCTTCTTCATCATTTATTATAGGGCTTCTAATAATATCATTTCCTACACTTATAGTAATTTCAGTTCTCTTTTTCTTACCTTTAATTGTTATAGTGCCTGCAGATTTAATATAACCTTCCTGAGTTATATTATTTGAATTTCCTGAAGAATTAATATTACTTAATACTTCAATATCTTCACCAAAACTAATTCTTCTTATAATTGGTGCCTTTATACCTGTAACTTGGAATAATATAGTTTTACCATCTAATCCAATGGTTATTTCTCCTGGAACTTTATTTTTACGGCAATATGATTTTCCAAAGCTTAATAAAGACTTAACTTCTGCTTCTAAATTTTTAAATTGGATATCATACATTTTCTCTTTAACTTTTCCAATATTTATAACAACTATAGAAGAAAATATTGTAATTATAGATAAAACTACTATTAATTCTATTAATGTATAACCCTTTTTCATTAAAAACCCACCTCAAACATTGCAGAAAAAAGTGGAAGTATAAAAATAATTAAGAATATGATAACAAAACCTCCCATAAATATAACTGAAGCTGGTTGTAATAAAGCTATTCCTCTATTTATTTTTGATATAAGTTTTTTCTCTAAATATAAGGATAATGAATCTAACCTCTCATCTATAGATCCGCCTTCTTCACCTAACTTTACAATAGAAATTGTATACTTAGAGTAGCTTCTCCTATTTTCTAAACTACTGGAAATTGAATCTCCATTTAAAATACTTAAATTTAAATAATTAAATCTTTCTTTTAAATCATTTATTTTAAAACTATTTGTAGCATATATAAGTCCTTCTGATAAATTAACACCACTCTTTAATATAATTGAAAGCAATAAAATAAATGTATACTCAATAAAATCCTTATAAGCTGGAATTTTATTAACTAATCTTCTAAATATATCTTTAAGGTAGAACTTACCTAAAAACCAAGGTAATAATATAAAATAATTGAAGCTATAAATTATTGATATAATTGGATTTTCTTTAATATAATTGGAAAGATTATAAGATAACTTACATATAAATGGAACACTGCTGCCTAAGCTAATAAAGAAATCATATAATATTGGTATTGTAAAGAGTACTATAAAGACTAACAGACATATTGAAGAAATTATAATTAATAATGGATATGAAAGAACATTTTTTATAGTGCTTTTAATAAATATAATTTTATTACAATATTCTTCTAGTCCTTTTAATACCTTATATAAATTTCCACTTTTTTCTCCCATTGAAATCATCCCTACAAAAAAGTCAGGATACAAATCAGGAAAATTCTTAAAGCATTGTTCTAAGGATTTTCCTTCTAGAATATAGCTTTTACACTTAATTAAACTTTCTTTATAGTATTTACTTATAGGTAATTCAGTAAGTAAATCCATAATCATAAGCATTGATATTCCTTCCTTATATAACATTGCAATATTACCAGATATTAATGATAAATCATTATACTTTACTTTTTTATATAATAATTTTATTTTCATCATAATTTAAATCCTCTTCTAACAAAAAGTTATTATAATCACTACAAGAGATATATCCCTTTTCAAGTAAATAAGAAAGATTTACTATCATTTCCTCATTACTAAGTTCTTTTATTTCCTGGTAAATATTTGAAATTATCCTTTTTATATTCTTATCTATATGAACAACAGAACTAACTGATTTTCTTCCTTTATATCCAGAATAATTACAATAAAAACATCCATTTGATTTATAAATATTTACCTTTTTTCCATTCATATTAATATTATTATCAATTTCCTTACATTTTTCACATAATACTCTAACTAATCTTTGAGAAATTATTCCTATTAAGGAATCACGTATTAAATATGATTTTACTCCCATATCTTCTAGTCTAAAATAAACTTCTTTAGGAGTTTTAGTATGAATTGTAGAGTAAACCTTGTGCCCTGTTAATGATGCTGTTACTGCCATATTTGCAGTTTCTTCATCTCTTATCTCTCCTATCATTATTACATCTGGATCTTGTCTTAATATACTTCTAAGTCCAGTAGAAAATGTAATATTTGCTTTTTTATTTAAGCTTACCTGGTTTATTCCTTCTATCATAACTTCTACTGGATCCTCTAATGTAGTTATATTGATTTCTTTTTTATTTATTTCTTTTAGTATTGAATATAGGGTTGTTGACTTACCGCTTCCAGTTGGTCCATTTATTAAAATTAAACCATTTTTAATAGAGATTATTTTGTTTAATTTTTCTCTTTGATAATTACTCATATTTATCTTACTTATATCATGTTCGAAGATTTCTCCATATAAAATTCTAACAACTAACTTTTCTCCATAAACAATAGGAATAGTTGATAATCTTAAGTCATAATCTTTTTCATCTATTTTTATAAATGCTTTTCCATCTTGAGGTCTTCGTCTTTCAGTTATGTCCATATTTCCTATGATTTTAATTTTTGATAGTAACTTTTGATATTCTTCATATTTAATCTTTGCAAAGGGTACTAATACTCCATCTATTCTTATCCTTATAAAAACTTCTTCTCTTACAGGCTCAAAATGTATATCAGATGCCCTTTCTACTATACCTTTAGATAATACTATATCCAAAAGCTTTTCTTCTGTTCCTAAGAATACCTTATAAATTAAATCTTTGATATAATCATAACTAGCTTCAAGTAGACTAACCTTTTTATTAAATATAAATTCAATTTCATCTATATTCTCTAAAGATTCCTTATTTGAAAGTATTAATATCTTTTGTTCTTGAACTTTTATTGGTAAAATACAATTTTCCTTAATCTTATTAATTCCTAGCTTTCTAGCAATGTTTAAATCAATTTCAAAGACATTTATTTTTCCCATTTTAAATCACCATTTTAATTTATATCCATTACAAAGATTTTTATACAATATTATCCAACAAAGTAAATCTATTTCCTTATTTAAATTTAATATTAAAAATAAAAAAGGACATTTATAATTTATTATAAATATCCTTAATCATAATTTATAAAATAGTATTTTCCTTCTTTATCACTTAATTCACTTATAGCACCATCTTCACAAATATAAACTTTTTCTACATTTGGTTCATCTCCGCCTATAAATAAAATATTACCATTAGAATCTTTTGATAATCCTTTATCTAAATTAATTATTTTAGGAAAATCATATACCAATCTTTTTACTTTTCCATCATTATATTTATATAATGAATAATTATTATTTTCAATTTTTCCTATTATATATATACCATCTTCTGTATGTTCTACATCACTTATATCAATTATATTTTCAATTGAATCCTTTAATTCACCATTTTCATTTATAAACTTTAATGTCTTTTTCTTTCCTTCTTTTTGTTGTAAAAATACTACTCCATCATTTAAAACCTCTAGATACTCTACATATCCAGAATCTAGTTTATAAATCATTTTTTCTTCATTTTTATCTATATTATAAATGAAAATTCCATTATTCTTTGAATCGTCAATTCCATAGTAAACTAAAGATTCACTATTATACCAATCAATTAATTCTCCAGATATAGACACATTACTATTAATATCTATAAATTTGTCTTTCTTAAGATCTTTTACCTTTAGATTTAAATATATATCTTTTAGGAAATAGCTTAGGTAATTTCCCCCTGGAGATAATTTAGGTGAAAAAATCTCATTATCTTCATCAATTATTTTTTCTTTACCTAAATAATGTACTTTAAATTCTCCTTCTTCATTAAAAATATAATTATTACTTTTAGAATCATAAGAAGTAATAATATAGTCTGCTTCTATCCCTTCATAAGTTCCATTATTTAAATTATATGTCTTATAGCTGCCATTATTCTCAATAGCAACTGATCCATTATTTATTTGAATACTTTCTTTATCCTCAGATGTACTTTTACAACCATAGTTAATATTAGTTAACAATATAATTAAGCTTACTAGGACATATTTCCTTTTTCTTTTATAATTCATTTTTTACCTCTTACTACAATAATTCTCCCCTGCAAATAAATCCTGCTTCCCCAATCATATATACATCTCCACTATTAAGCTGAACTTCTAAATTTCCTCCCAAGGTTTTTACCTTAACTTTATCTAAACACATTCCAAGTTTATTTAAAGCAACTACAGATGCACAGCAACCTGTTCCACATGCTAAAGTAGCACCAGCTCCTCTTTCCCAAGTTTGAACTTCTATATTATTTTCATCGATTATATTTACAAAATTAACATTTGTTTTTTCTATAAACAACTCATAGTTTTCTATTATTTTACCATCTTTAATTGAATATTCCTTGTTATCATTAATTAATATAGTGTGTGGTACACCCATTAATAAACTAGTTATTTTATAAGATTTATTATTGATTATTATTTCCTTGTTAATTAGTTCATCTTTATCTTTTAATAATATATCTTCACCTTTAAAACTAGCTTTTCCCATATTAACTTTAACTAAAATAACTTTATTATTATCTATATATAGATTAACTGACTTTACTCCATCCCCTGTTTCAATATAGAGCTTATCTTTCTTAATCATCTTGATTTCATATAAATATTTTGCAAAACATCTTATAGCATTTCCACACATATTTGCTCTTGAACCATCACTATTAATGATTACCATCTTAGCATCAGCAACACTAGATTTTCTAATTATAACTAATCCATCTGCACCAACACCAAATTTTCTATTACAAACCTCTTTTGCAAGTTCTACTTCCCTATCAATTAATAACTCTTCAGTATCCTCTATTAAAATAAAATCATTACCTAGGCCTTGCATTTTTATAAAATTCATAAAATCCCTCCTTTTAGCTTTTATTCCATTGATAAGACTCACTATTAAATGTTATACTATCCTTATGTTATTACCAAAGAAAGGATGATACTTATGGCTTTGGATGGTATCTACTTATATAGTTTATTACATGATTTTAAAAAATCAATATTAAATTGTAAAATAGATAAAATTAATCAACCAGAAAAAGATGAAGTAATTTTAACACTAAGAAAGGATAGAGAAAATATTAAGTTATTAATCTCTGCTTCTTCTAAATTTCCTAGAATTCATTTAACTAATGTAAGCAAACCAAACCCCCTTCAAGCACCAATGTTTACTATGGTAATGAGAAAGTATTTAATTGGAGGAAGAATTACTCATATAACTCAATTAAATGGAGATAGAATAATTCAATTACATATTGAATCTACTGATGAATTAGGGTTTGATAGTAAATATATATTAATAGTTGAAATAATGGGAAGACATAGCAATATTACCTTGGTTAGAGAAAGAGATAATAAAATTATGGAATGCATTAAGCATATTTCTTCAGATGTAAATACCTATAGAGTTTTATATCCTGGAATAAGCTATGTATATCCTCCTAGTTCTCCAAAATTAGATCCATTTAATTTTTCTTTTGATGATTATAATTTATATTTAGAAAATAATAATATAGCTATAGATGAACTTTTCTTCACAAATACTTTTACAGGTATAGGAAAACCATTATCTAGAAGCTTATATATAAATTTCCTACAAGATAATGATAACATAAATAGTGATAATATTTTTAATTTCTTCAAAATATTTATGAAAAATATTGAAAATGAATTCTCATTTAATATATATAAGGAAAATGATATTTTTAAAGACTTTTATTGTATAAACCTATCTTTATATGAAAATAAGTTTTCTAAAATAAATTTTGATAATCCAAATCTTTTATTAGATGAATTTTTTGCTATAAAAGATAAACAAGATAGATTGCTTAGTAGAAGTATGGATTTGCAAAAATTAGTCACTACAAATATAGATAGATGTAATAATAAAGCAAAGAAATTAAAAAACATTTTGAAGGAATGTGATGAAAAACAAAAATATAAGATTTTTGGTGATTTATTAACTTCTTACATTTATTTGATTAATAAAGGTGATAAAGAAATTAAAGTACTAAACTTTTATAATTCAGATGAAGAAGAATACGTAACTATAAAATTAGATGAAAATAAATCTCCTTCAGAGAATATACAAAGTTATTACAAAAAATATAATAAATTAAAAAAATCAGAAGAATCAGCTATTGAGCAATTGGAGAAAAATAAAGAAGAGCTTGAATATTTAAATTCAGTATTTACCAATATAATAAATTGTGAAAATTATGTTGAAATTAATGATATCAAAAAAGAATTAACTGAAACTGGATATTTAAAATTTAAAGGAAATCACAAAAATAATAAGAAAGATAAAGCTTCTAAGCCTATACATTTTATTTCTTCTGATGGAATTGATATTTATATTGGAAAAAATAATATTCAAAATGATTATTTAACTTTAAAATTTGCAAATAAAAATCATTTATGGCTTCATACAAAAAATATACCTGGTTCACATGTTATTTTATGTAGTGATAATCCTAGTGATACATCTATAGAAGAAGCAGCTATACTTGCAGCTTATTATAGTAAAGCTAAAAATTCTACAAAGGTACCAGTAGATTATACTATTGTTAAAAATATTAAAAAACCTAATGGTGCAAAGCCTGGAATGGTTATATATCATACGAATTATACAATTTATACTGAACCAAGTGGTTACAATGACTTTAAATTTGAAAATAATCAAATAATCAAATAAAAAAATCCTTCAAATATTAGAATCATTCTGATATTTGAAGGAATATTTTTTATCTATAATTTTATATATGATTTATAAGCATATCTCCATCATTCTTTATTAGTTCATTATCAAAGTATTGATAATAATAACATTTTAATTTTCCATTATAAAGCTTTCTATTCTTACTTGATTTCATTCCAAAAGGAACTTCAAATTTTTCATAAGAAGTTAATATATTATAATCCCAATTTAAAAATCTTCTCTTATATTTACCAAATATATTATAAAGCTCTTCAACTTCCTTCTTTTCTCCTAATCTTTCTCCGTATGGAGGATTTGATATTATAAATCCATACTTGTCACTATTAGAAAAATCTTTAAAATCTCTTCTATGGAATTCAATATACTTAGAAACTCCTGCTTTTTCAGCATTACTTCTAGCAACTTTTAATATTCTTCCATCTATATCATGACCTAAAAGCTTTATATCTTTATTCTTTATAGCTCTTTCTGCACCTTCTCTTACTTGTTCAAATATATCTTCATCCATTGTTGGCCAAGTTTCACAAGTAAATGCTCTGCATAAACCTGGTGCTATATTTTGCATAATCATTGCTGCTTCTATTAATATAGTTCCTGAACCACAAAATGGATCTACTAAAGTAAAATCTTCTTTCCATCTAGAAATTAATACCATAGCTGCCGCTAAAGTTTCTTTTAAAGGTGCTGCTCCAGCTTCTTCTCTATATCCTCTTTTATGTAATCCAGGACCTGATGTATCTATAGTTAATGTTACAACATCTTTTAATATAGATACTTCTATTTTATATAATGGTCCATCTTCTGAAAATTGAGTTATTCCATAAGAATTTGTCATACTATCAACTATAGCTTTTTTTACTATAGACTGACAATCTGGAACACTATGTAAAGTCGATTTAACAGACTTTCCATTTACGTGCATAATACCATTAATAGGAATCAAATCGCTCCATTTAACATTCTTTGTCCCTTGAAATAATTCTTCAAAACTTCTCGCTTCAAATTCTGCCATTTTTATTAATATTCTATCTGCAGTTCTTAAGTGAATATTAGCAATTGCTATATCCATCTCATCCCCTTGAAAATGTACCTTACCATTTTCCGTTTTTAAATTCTCATATCCTAAAGCTTTTAATTCCTTTGCAGTTATACCTTCTAATCCAAAGGTAGTTGTAGCAATTAAATCATATTCCATACTTTTCTCCTTTTTATCCTTCGTATATTTTAACAGAATCAAAACCGTCAATTTCTTCTATTTCTACTGCTATAATCTCACTTTTAGAAGTAGGAATATTCTTACCAACGTAATCTGCTCTTATAGGTAATTCTTTATGTCCTCTATCAATTAATACAGCTAATTGAATTTGTGCTGGTCTTCCAGAATCAACTACAGCATCAATTGCTGCTCTTACAGTTCTACAAGTGTATAAAACATCATCTACTAATATAACTTTTTTACCAATAATATCTACACCTAAATTGGAATTATTAACTCTAGGAGTATCCTTAATTTCCGTTATATCATCTCTATATAAAGTTATATCTACTGATCCAACAGGTACATTAATACCTTCAATATTTTCTATATTCTTAGCAATTCTTTCAGCTAATGGATATCCCCTTCTTTTAATTCCTACTAAAACTATATCTTCAACACCTTTATTTCTCTCAATTATCTCATGAGATATTCTAATTAGAGTTCTTTTAATTGCTTTATCATCTAATAAATTTGCTTTTAATTTCATTTTATCACCTCTATTTTCTTAATATTTCTAGTAAATCTAAATAATACTTTGGTAATTCAGAATCAAATTCCATATATTCCTTAGATGTAGGATGTATAAATCCTAAAGTTTTTGCATGTAAAACTTGCCCATTTAGTTTAAACTTTTGCTTCTTACTTCCATATAAAGGATCACCAACTAATGGATGACCAATTGAAGCCATATGAACTCTTATTTGATGAGTTCTACCTGTTTCTAATATACATTTAATTAAAGATGTATTATTATTATACTGCTCTAATACCTTATAATGTGTTACAGCTCTTTTCCCATCTTCAACTATAGCCATCTTTAATCTATCCTTCTTGTTTCTTCCTAATGGTTTATCTATAGTTCCTTCTAACTTACTAAATTTTCCTTCAACCAAAGCATAATATTCTCTTTTTATACTATGTTCCTTAAATTGCTCTGCTAAGACATTATGTGCTTCATCATTTTTAGCAATTACTAATATTCCAGAAGTATCTTTGTCTATTCTATGAACAATTCCAGGTCTAATGACTCCATTTATCCCAGATAAATCATTACAATGATATAATAATCCATTTACTAAAGTTCCTGAATAATTTCCAGGTGCTGGATGAACAACTACACCTTGTGGTTTATTTAATACTATTATGTCTTTATCTTCATAAATAATATTTAAGTCTAATTTCTCTGGCTTTACATCTAGTTCTACTGGCTCTGGCATAACTACTTCTACTATATCTTTATCTTTTAATTTGTAATTACTTTTTATTTTCTTTTCATTTACAATAACTGAATCTGAATCTATTAATCCTTGTATAAAAGATCTAGATTTTCCTTCAATATTAGCTGATAAGTATTTATCTATTCTTACTCCTATATCATTTTCATTTGTTATTTTAAAAAATAATTTATCCATTAATTAATCTCCAAATTTTTTAATTCTTAACACATTATAATATATCAAAACTTTACACTCAATAGATAAGCTTCATTAAAGCAAAAAAAAATCCGTTTTAAACGGATTTTTATTCTGTTTGTGCAAAAAAGCTTTTTATTTCATCCATATCCTCAGTATACATCTCTTCAGCTTCTTCTATGTTTTTATGAGATAAATTTATACTTTCTTCCTTTTCTAACTTTTCTACAGGTTCAGAAACATTATAATTTTTAGTTAGATCCTTTTCTAATTCATCAAAAGTTTCAGTTTGTGCATTCATAAAGTTTCTGAATTTTGCTCTAAACTTTATAAATTCTTGTTTTACTTTTTCATATTCATCATTAATTGATACTACATCATTATGAGCCTTATCTATTATTCTCTTAGCTGCTTCATTAGCATTTTTTAGAATCATGTCAGATTCCTTTTGAGATGTTGCTCTTGCTTGTTCTGCAGCATTTTGTGCTAATAATAAAGTATTTTGTATAGTATTTTCTATTTTTACATAGTGTTCTAATTTTTCATTTACTCTTGATAAATTTTCTTTAAGTCTTGAATTTTCCTTATAAAGCTCTTCATAATTTTCTATGATTTCATTTATAAATTCATCAACTTCATCACTATCATAACCTCTAAATCCCTTTTTAAATTCCTTATTGCTTATATCCATTGGAGTAAGCTTCATAAAATCACCTCTACTATTATATATATTTTTTTATTATAATTCTTTGTTTTCCACTTCTTGTTTCACCAATTATATCTCCAATTATATACTTTCCATTCCCTCTTATAGTTAGCCTGGTTCCCTTTGCAAGCTCCTGACTCTTATCTTTTGATTTAACATAATTAACTAAAACCTTACTATTATCTAATAATTCTATGGCTTTAGATCTAGACACATTTGTAAGTTTTGCTATAACACTATCTAAACGTAGTGATTGCACATTAATTGAAATCTCCTCAAAATCTATAGATGGCAAATCTTCTAAATTATATAGAAGATTAATTTCTACAGGTGATTTTCCAATAGAAGATAAATTATTCAAAATATAATTACTTATATCCTCCATTACAGGAACATAAGCTTTGTCTTCCTTTACAACTACATCTCCAATTTTATTTCTATCTATTCCTAAAGATAGTATTGCACCTAAATAATCCTTATGTTTTAACTTAGAAAAATTAGACTTATTTTTGATTTCTAACACTTCCATAGGATATTTAATATCATATATGTTATTAAATGCTATTATTCTTCTTTCTGCTTCTTCAAAAATTCCATTAGTAGCTATTTTAAAATTGCTACTTTCGCAATTATTTTGAAAGAAACTCCAAATGTTAGGTGAACAAAAACTATTTGAGAAAATAGTTATATCTTTCTCAACAGCTAATTTATAATTTTCATATATCTTTATAGCTTCATTTACATCATCTTCAGTGAAATTCTTAAGAATATATTCTTTATTAACCATTAAATAACATCCTTATATAGGATAATAACATAATTGCAAATAAAGGCGAAAAATCAATAATATTATTCTTAAAAATCTTACTTTGTATAGTTTTAAAAGGTTTTAAAACTGGATAATTAAATGATGTAATTATATTATAAATAACACTTTCTTTAATAGTTGGAAATAAAGATAGTATTACTTCTGACAGAATAGTTACTTCTAAAACTATTGTTAATAATCTTATTATTAAAAAAACTAGATTTATATAAATCTCCTCCTATTTGTTCCAGTTGAATAATGCCTTAGAACTTAATTCATTTTTAAGCTCATTTGTTACCTCAACATTTGATGGTGATAATAAATAAACCCTTTGCTCTATTTCTTGTAAAGTTGCTCCTAAAACATAGCAAGATCCACTTATAAAGTCTACTAATCTTTGTGCTATTTTAGTTTCTAATGTTGTTGCGTTTACTAAAACAATTTTTCTAGCTTTAATAGCATCTGCAATTTCTCTAGCATCATCATAATTAGTTGGTTTAGTTACCATAACTTTTGCTGTAGATGCCGTATGAATATTAACTACTTTGTTTCCTTTTTGTTTTGAAATAATAGGTTCAATTTCTTCTTCTAATTCTTCTTCTACTTCAGTTTCTTCTAAATCATCGAACTCATCTTCATAATCTCCAAAACCCATTATTTCTTTAAACTTTCCAAACATATTAGACATTTGACAATCCTCCTACTATATTTCTTTTTCCAAAAATTCCTTCTCCAATTCTCACCAAATTAGAGCCTTCCTCTATAGCTACTTCATAATCATGTGTCATACCCATTGATAAAATTTCCATACAGATATTTTTATATGTATTTTCACTTAAATTATCGTAAATAGTTTTCATTTCTTTAAAATAAAATCTATTTTCTTCTGTATTACCTTTAGGTATAATAGCCATTATTCCTTTAATTTTAACATGATTACATTTTTCAATTTCACTAATAACATTATTCAAATCTTCCTTAAAAAATCCTCCTTTGCTTTCCTCTTTTCCAATATTAATTTGAATTAAAAGATTAGCTATAGAATTTTTTTTAGAAAATTCATCTTCTATTTTTTTTAATAGCTTTATACTTGATAAGGAATGAATTAAATAAACCTTATCAACTAAATATTTCACTTTATTTGTTTGCAAATTACCTATAAAATGCCACCTTATATCATTAGGTAAAACTTCTTCTTTATCAATAAGTTCTTGGACTTTATTTTCTCCAAAATCCCTTTGGCCTAACTCATAAGCTAATTTTATATCTTCTATAGGTTTTGTTTTAGATACAGCTACAAGTGTAATATTATCTGGTATATTTCTTTTTATTCTATTTAAATTTTCTTCAATACTCACTGTACTTCCTCCTAAAGAAGTTATTTACATATTTAAATAATTCTTCAAAAAAACTTAAAATCCTTCAAATTTTATTATTTTTAGAAAATTTATTTTGATTCATACCTTTCCATGTACTTTACTTCTGTATTTTGTTTCGTTGCAGGTATGATTATTTCATCTTTTTCTTCTATTTCTACTTTAATTTTTCTTAGTAATAACTCTTGAATAATACTTCCTTCTGCAAGTAATGCTGCCTTAATTTCTTCTGGATTTCCTATTACATAAACATAAAAGGGAGCAAAAATACTAGACTCATCTTCAAAGCCAATAAATGCCCAATAACAACTAACAGATGTATTTGGTAATATTCTATGATTGTTCATTGAAATTGCTTGTGCTCCTGCACCCCTTAGCTCATTTAATACATGTGCCATATCATCTTCATGGAGCATTTTTCTTAATACTTCATATTCGGGATCTAACAATTTATTAATATCCCCATCTTGTAATTTAATTATTAATCCTGGACCTTTTATTGTAGAAACTCCACTTAAGGCTCCATAATCAACTAACTGTCTTTTCATATCTTCAATTAGTTTCTTACTTTTTTCAGGATCGTTATCATCATATTTACTAATTTGATATCTATAATCAATATTTTCACTTCTAAGATTATCTATTTCTTTATAAAGCTGATTTCTTTCCTCAACTGCTTTTTTATAGTCTATAGCATTTAATGAGGACATACCTTTTGTAACTTCGCTTAAATCTATACTATTTATTATTAAAAATCCAGTAAAAATTGATGCTACTAAAATAAAACCTTTTGCCTTATTAAAATTCATTTATTCACCATTTTTACGAGTCTTTAACCTTTCAATTAACAATCTTCTTATAACAGCGAAATTATCAAAAATTCTCCCACCAAAAACTATTACAGCAGCTATATACATTGGTATTCCAAGCTTATCACCTAAATAAGCAAGACCAGCAGCTAAAATAGCATTACCAAAAAAGCCTGAAATAAAAATATCAGCCTTAAAATTTTTTGATAAAGAAGCTCTTACAGCTCCAAATACTGAATCTAAACAAGCAAGTATTGCTACAGAAATATATGAAGAGAAGGTTTCTGGTATATTTACGTGCAGTATTAATCCTAAAAGCACACCTATTAAAAGTCCTATAAATGCTATCATATTAATCCCCTTTCTCCTACTCTACCGGTTTAATATACTCATTCTTTAAAGATTGAGTTGTTTTATTTATTACAATTTCATCACTTTCTTTAACATCACAATAATAATTTTGTAATGCACCATAATCTAAAACCCCTTGAAAGTTTGCAGCTACACTAAGAGCTTGCTTATCTCCAATAACCTTAATTGTTATTTTTTCTTTTGGATCTATTTTAGCTGTACCAACCCAAATCCAATTACCAGAATTTTTAATACCAGTTTGAGGTGTTAGTCTATAATCATTTACTGATAAAGCTTCAGCTTTTATATATCTAAGAGAGTTAACTACATGAACAATTTCATCTTCAGTAATAACACTTCTAGAACTATCACTACTAGATCCAAATATATTAGACTTTGGTGTTATTGTTATTATAATCCCTGGTCCTTTAACATCTACTAAGCCTAAGTTCATTCTAGCATTATCTAATTGTTTTTTTATTTCCGCTTCAACAGTACCTTCTTGAGAAACTTTTTCTTCTAGTTGCTTTAATTCATCAGATAAAGAAGTATTAACTTCTGTTAGTTCTTCCTTTTCTTTTTTTAACACTTCTATTTCAGATAAAATATCTAAATTTTTATTAGACATATTTGCTTTATTTTTTTCATTTAACATTTTAAATTGATGTGCTAATAAGAAGCCTAAAAATGCACAAACTATAGCTAGTAATATTTGTGATGTAACTTTCTTCATATAACTTCTCCTTTTCTATTAACTTTGCTTAATTACAGGCCTTCCCTCCAAACTCAAATCTATATACCCCTTTGTAATAGTTCCCTGCTCTATAAGGTTCAAAGCTATATTTACCTTATCTATTAAGCCCAAACTATCCCCTAATATTATTTCTACATTTCCTATATAACAAATAATATTATTTAAATCTAATATATTTATTTCTGAGATTTTAAACTCTTCAGGTATAACTTCAATCATTTTATAAAAAGTATCTAAAACTTTAGGTAATTCATTACCATCTACTATTTTACTTCCTACTGTTTTATCTGATACGTCCACACCAGATAACTTAGTTAATTTTCTGTCACCTAAATCGTCTAATTCTTCTACAATTATACCTTCATTATTTATAGCTTTTATTTTATTATTGCTAATAAGATAAAATGCTATTTTATTTTCAACCACATTAATATTAATAGTGCTAATACCTTTTTTCTTTATAATAACATCTTGAACATATGGATTAGCTTTTAATTCTTTTTCAATCTTGTTATAATCTAATGTAAAAATGTTTTGCCCAAGATTATATTTTAATTTTTCCTGTAAACTTTCATTAGATATTGTAACTAATCCAGTAATATTAATTTTTTTCAAATTAAATATTGGTGCCTTGTATATAAAAATAATAATTCCAATTATAAAAACAAATAATCCAAGTACTATCCTTTTTATAAGTTTTTTCCTTCTTTTCTTTATTACAAATTTATTCACATTAGTATTCATAGTTCTCCTACTTTTACATAATAATATATAATTTAATAATATCACTTTTTGGTTATTTTTTCATCACAAAATTTTACTTAACTCAAAAATTTATAATAATTTAATATTTTTAATGCTATTTTAGTGTAAATATAAAAAAGAGTTGATTTTTTATATTTAAAAATCAACTCTTTTTTATACTTATATATTTTTACCTTGAATCTGCCTTGATATGTTTAAAAGAATTCCCATAGCAGTCATATTAATTACTAGTGATGTACCACCATAACTTATAAAAGGCATTGGTACTCCAGTTACTGGCATAGATCCAGTTACAACTGCAATATTTATTATAGCTTGAACTGCAATTATAGATGTTATACCTATAGCTAATAAAGTTCCATAGGAATCCTTAGCCTTCATTGCTACTTTTATTCCTCTCCATACAAAGAAAATAAATAGTAGTATAATGAATAAACACCCAATTAAGCCAAGCTCTTCACCAATTATAGAAAAAATAAAGTCATTATGAGGTTCTGGCATATATAATGTTTTTTGTCTAGACTGTCCAAGACCAAGTCCCGTTACTCCGCCTGCACCTAAAGCATAAAATGACTGTATCAATTGATATCCATCTCCAGCTGGGTCCTGCCATGGATTTAAAAAATTTAACATTCTAGCTCTTCTATAGTCTTCACCAAATATAAAAAACATTACTGCAACTAATAAAACAGGAGCAACTTTACCAAATAAATCTTGTATTCTGCCTCCTGCAACAAAAAGCAAAATAAATGTAACTATCATAATAATTGCCGCAATACTTAGGTTCTTCTCAGCTAAAATCATAACTGCAAAAAATCCAGATACCCCTAGATATGGCACTATTCCAGTCCAGAACTTTTTAATTCCATCACCTTTTACATCTAAACTCATGGCTAGAAAAATTACAACTGCATATTTGGTTAATTCAGATGGTTGAAATGATAATGGACCTAATTGTATCCACCTTTTAGCACCATTTACTGCTGGAAAGAAAAATACTGCAATTAATAAAGGAACAGTAGTAATAAGTATATGCGGGGTAATTTTACGCAATTTATGATAATCAAAATTTGACATAACTCCCATGGCTATCAATCCAGTTATAGCCCAAATTAATTGTTTTTTTAAATATACCATGCTATCTCCATCTTTAAACATAGCATAGTATGAACTAGCAGAGTAAATCATAATTACTCCAATGGAAAGCAAAAGAATAACGGCATAAAATATACCATAGTCTATTTCCCCTATTTTAGCCTTTTGTTTTGTTGCTCTCATATAACCTCCTCCAATCAATGATTAAAGGGCCATAAATCCTATAAAGCATAACACTACTGTAATAACTGCAAAAACTGTTACTATTTTAGTTTCGCTCCATCCTATTTGTTCAAAATGATGATGAATTGGTGCCATTTTAAATAACCTTTTACCTCTTAATTTATATGATGAAACTTGTAATATAACTGAAATTGTTTCAAAAACATAAATTCCACCAACTATAAATAATATAAGTGGTAACTCCAATATTAATGCAATAGTGGCAATGGCTCCACCTATTGCTAATGAACCTGTATCTCCCATAAATACCTTAGCTGGATAAGCATTAAACTTTAAGAATCCAAGTAACCCACCTGCTAGTATTATAGAAAATATAGCTAAAGATTCGTGTCCCATAGTAAAAGATACGACTCCAAAAAAGGTTAAAACCAATATACTTACAGTAGATGCTAATCCGTCTAATCCATCAGTTAAGTTAACTGCATTAGTAGCACCTGCATAATACACTATTACAAATGGTATATATAGAACTCCTAATGGTAGTATTGTATTTATGAATGGAAATCTTAAACCAGTTCCTAAATTTACATAACCATAAACTGCAATTGCAGTAGAAAAAATTATTAATAACAACATTTTTTGCCAAGCTTTTAAGCCTTCATTTTCTTTTTTCAATATCTTTAATAAATCATCTAAAAATCCAATAAATCCAAAAGCTATTAGTGAATAAAGTGCAATCATAGATTCATCTGTAGGACTAAATCTCATAACCAACATAACTATTACTGTAGAAATAATAAATATTAAACCACCAATAGTTGGAGTTCCAGCTTTTTTAAGATGGCTTTGAGGCCCTTCTTTTCTAATATTTTGACCAAATTTTAATTTTGTTAGCATAGGTATTATTATTGGTCCTAATATAATTGTTATTATAAAAGATAATACTAAACCTATAGCTATCTTTGATGTTATAATGTCTATTAACTTCTCCCCCATTGTCACTGCCTAAGAAGGCAGTTCACCTCCTTTGTTATATTTGTACTTCTTCTAGAGAACTTACTATTTCTTCAAACTTCATTCCCCTTGATGCTTTTACTAAAATAACATCATTCTTTTCAATGATCTTGTTTAAATTGCTAATAAAGCCTTCTTTATTTTCAAAGGTAATTATATTATCTAAAGTATATCCTTTTTTATAGCAATCTTTATATTCACCAATTGCTATTAATAAATCAACTTTTTCTTTAGCATAATACCCAACATCAATATGTGCATTTATAGATTCATCACCAAGTTCATTCATAGTTCCTAGTATCGCAATTTTTCTTCCATCTTTATATGAATTAAGAACATCAATAGAAGATTTCATTGAGTCAGGACTTGCATTGTAACAATCATTAATTATTGTGAAATTTTCTTTTTTTATTACTTGCAACCTCATTGATGTAGCTTCTAAATTCTTAATCCCTTTTTCCATTTCAGAGAAGGAAACATTTAATTTCATTGCTACAGCTATTGCTAGCATTGAATTTAAAACATTATGCTTGCCTGCCATTGGAATTTCAAAATTAAATTTTTCTTCTTTAACTTTTACTGTAAAGGAAGTTTTATCCTCCTTTAGTATAATATTAAAAGCATAGACATCATATTCATGATTATATCCAATTCTTAAAATTTCAAAACATTTATTTTTAATTTTTAACAAATAATTATCTTCACCATTAATTATTAAAGTATTACTTTCATCAAAGTAATTAAATATTTCAGATTTTGCTTTTAAAATATTATCTTGTGTCTTTAAATTTTCGATATGAGATAATCCTATATTAGTAATAACTGCAATATCTGGTCTTGCACAATTAGCAAGAACATCTATTTCACCTAGATTACTCATTCCCATTTCTAAGACTGCAACATCATAGGAACTATCAAGTTCTAATATCATAAGTGGTAATCCTATTTGATTATTAAAATTCCCTTTAGTTTTAAAAACTTTATACTTATCACTTAAAAATGCAGCAATTAAATCTTTAGTTGATGTTTTACCGCATGATCCTGTAACACCAACAACCTTAAGTCCAAGTTTTTTTCTATAAAAGCTTGCTAAATCTAGTAAAGCTTTTTCTGAGTTTTCTACTTTTATTACAGTTTCTAAACCCTTTAATTCTTCTATATCAAATAGAACTTCATCTACAATCGCTATTGAAGCACCCTTTCGAAAGGCATCCATAACAAACTTATTACCATTAAATCTCTCACCATTAATGGCTAAGTAAATATTATTAGCTTCAATTTTTCTTGTATCTATACAAATTTTATTAAAGTCTTTTTTTCCTTCCACTATTACTTTTCCAGCAGTAGCTTCTAAAACTTCATTTAAAGATAATTCCACTTTTCACACCTCTATTATTTTCTTTTATTTGCTAAAATTTCATCAACTACTTCTCTTTCATCAAAGTGAATTACACCTTCATTAGTGATTTGATAATTTTCATGGCCTTTACCTGCAAGTACTACTACATCACCCTCTTCTGCCATGCTTAATGCAAGCTTTATAGCTTCTGATCTATCTTCTATTGCTATATAGTTTGATTTACTTATACCTGCTATTATTTCTTTTATTATAGCCATAGGATCTTCTTCTCTAGGATTATCAGATGTAATAACAGCTAAATCAGCTAATTCTGTTCCAATCCTACCTAATTCTGCTCTCTTTACTTTATCTCTATCTCCACCACAACCATAAACTGCAATTAATCTATTTTTAGTGTAGTCTTTTAAAGTTTCTAGTATGTTTTTAAGACCATCAGGAGTATGAGCAAAATCAATTATTATTTCGTATGGAATATTATATTTATATCCAATTCTTTCACATCTTCCAGGAACTACCACATCCATAAGACCTTCTTTGATGTATTTTTTATCAATATCTAAGACATTCATTGCCCCTATTGCTCCTAATGCATTATAAACATTATACTCTCCTGGTAAAACTGAATTATAATTATCTCCATTTACATTAAAGTGAATATCTCCTTCCTTTAACATAACTTCAGAAGCTTTAAAATCACTTTCATCTTTAATTGAATATGTTTTTACTTCCTTATTTCCTATACTTTCAATATCTGTTACAATTCTATATCCATAGTCATCATCAATATTTATCACACAATTTTTACTTCTTTCAAATAACTTGAATTTAGCTTTATAATAATTTTCAAAGGATTTATGGAAGTCTAAATGATCTCTAGTTAAGTTTGTAAAAATTCCAACTTCAAATTCACATCCATAAACTCTATCTAGATATAATGAGTGTGATGAAACTTCCATAACGCAATACTCACAGTTATCTTCTACCATATCTTTAAATAATTTTTGAAGTTCTAAAGACTCTGGAGTAGTTCTTTCTGATTTTACCTTTTTATCTCCAATATAATTAGCGATTGTACCAATTAATCCAACTTTCTTTCCTGCTTTTTCAAGCATAGATTTTAGTAAATATACTGTTGTAGTTTTACCATTCGTTCCTGTTACACCAATTAACTTTAATTTTTGGGTTGGATGTCCATAATAATTTGCTGACATAGTTGCTAATGCTTTTCTGCCTTCCTTAACTAGTATAACTGTTATTTCATCATTTTTTATATTTATATCTTTTTCACAGACAATAACCTTTGCACCTGCATCTATAGCTTTAATTGCATAATCATGTCCATCTACTTCAAAGCCTGTAAGACAAACGAATATATCTCCATTTTTTATTTTTCTACTATCATATTGGATGTGGTTTATATCCATATCTTCAGTACCACTTAAGACTTCATAATTTACTCCATTTAATAAATCTAATAACTTCATTTCACCATCTCCTTAATATTCTAAACGAAATCCCAATATCTTTTGTATATAAATTTAGCATGTGAGTTTCCCACATGCTAATGTAAAGGGATATTCTAATTAATCTCCATATTCTTCATTTAATACTAATTTAACCTTAGTTCCCTTAGTAATTATCTCTCCCTTTTGAATACTTTGTTTTGTTATTGTTCCTTCACCATCATAAGAAAAAGTAATTCCAAGATCATCTAAAATTTTCGTTGCTGCCTCTAAGGTACAGCCCCTTAATTCTGGCATAACAACATATTTATTATAAGACTCTATCTCCCCTGTGTCTATATTAATCTTAGAATTTTCTTTAATAGTATACCCTGGATAAGGTTTTACATCTGTAATTATATCCCCATTTCCTTGAATATTATACGCTATATTGTACTCTTTTAATATTTTTTTAGCCTCATCTACTTTGAGTCCTCTAATTTCCGGTATAACTACTTCTTTCACTATACTATCTATATCATCTTTAGGCATATTTTCACTCATATAATTAAAAATATCTGTAAATAATATATTAGCTAGTGGTGCTACAATTTGTCCTGCATAATAAGTTCCAGTTCCAGGTTCATCAATAGAAATAAACACAGTAATTTGCGGATTATCAGCTGGTGCAAAACCTGCTAAAGAGGAAATATATTTTCCTGATTCATATCCTCCACCCTTAGGATTTACTTTTTGGGCAGTACCTGTTTTTGCTCCAATATGATATCCTTCAACGTAAGCTTTACTTGAACCTCCATAAGAAACTGTTCTTTCTAGGTAATCTCTTAATATGGCAGTTTTTTCTTCGGATAAAACATCCACAATATTAGGTTCAAAGTTTTTTTCTACAACCTTTTCGCCATTTTCATTAGTATAAACTATTTCCTTCATTATATGGGGTTGTATTAATTTCCCTCCATTTATAATGCTATTATAAGCTGTCATATATTGAACTGCATTTACTGTATTCGTTTGTCCAAATGAAATAGTTGCTAAATCTGCTTCATTAATATTTTCTGTCTTCTTTATAATCCCCTTAGCTTCTCCTGGCAAGTCTATACCACTTACTTGTCCAAATCCTAATTTTTTAATATATTCATTTAACTTTTCTTTACCTATTCTTTTACCAATCTCCATAAATCCAACGTTACATGAATTTTGCAAAATTTCTGGTAATATTTGAGTCCCATGCCCTGATGTTTTCCAACATTTAATAGTATGAGGTCCTATTTTTAAACTACCATTACAAGTAAAAGTATCAGTTTCCTTAACTAATCCCTCTTCAAGATTTCCTATCATTGTTACTACCTTAAATATAGATCCTGGTTCAAATGTATCATTTACCAAATGATTTCTCCACATTTTTTGAACTTTTTCTGCTATATTTGCTCCCTCATAATTTTCAGTACCTTCATATGGATTATTAGGGTCAAAATCCGGTTTATTAACCATGGCGAGAATTTCTCCATTATTTGGATTCATTATAATAATTGATACTTGCTTGGCTAAATTATCCTTATAGCCTTTTTCTGCAACTTTTTCAGCAAAGGCTTGTAAGTTTGTATCTATTGTTAACACTAAATCCTTGCCATTTACTGGTGCAGTAAATTCTGAAATAGTATAAGGAAGTTCATCGTTGTACTTACTTAATTCTGATATTCTAAGACCTGGTGTTCCTGATAAATAATTATTATATTCTAATTCTATTCCCGTTAGCCCTTTTCCGTCTATATTTGTACTTCCTAACACATGGGCTAGAAAATTCCCATTAGGATAATATCTTTTTGTGTCTGGAGAGACTATAACTCCAGGTATGTTTAAATTTTTCACTTTATCAGCTTGTTCTTTTTCTATTCTTCTAACTAAAATTGCAGCTCCTGCATCAGCTCCACTAGGTAATTTAGTATTTAATTTCTCTAAAACTTTACTTTCATCAATATTAAGAGCTTCTGCTATACTAGGCGCTATATCATTAATTGTAAGATTTTCTTTTCTTAAATGTCCTTTAATTGAATTTAAGTCAAAATCCACTCTATATACATTAGCTGATACTGCAAGCTCTACTCCATTTCTATCTAATATCTTACCTCTACGAGCATCAATTTTAACTTCACTAGTCCATTGTTCTTCTGCCCTTGCAGAATATTCTTCTCTTTTAACTATCATTATGTAAGATAGCCTTATTATCAAAAGAGTAAATAAACATATTAACGTTGTAAGCGCTAATGATATTCTTTTTTTCATTAGCGCTTTATCTCTAAAAATCTTTTTATTCACATCAATGCCTCCATGTAATTAATTAATAACATGTGGAGTATTTTTATACTCTTTATCTGGCAAGTGTACTATTTTATTGCTTATGTTACTCTCTAATATTAGCAAAGAAATCCTTAGTTATATTAACAGTTATAATATCATCCTTTTGTGGAACTTTCATTCCTTCTTTACTTGCAAAGGCTTTAATTTCTCCAAGTGAAGAAAACTTTAATAAATTAACCCTTAAGGCTTCATTTTCTGCTGTAATTGTTTTTGCCTCACTCTTTACATTGCTTAAGTCATTTTGTAATCTATAAACTCTTCCATCTCTAGCAATGGTTAAAACTCCTAATACTAAAGCAATAGATGCAACCTGTAAAATATTCTTTACAACAGCCTTTTTAGCTTCTCTTTGTTTTCTTTGCTGCTCTTTTCTTTGTCTCTCAACTCGTTCTCTTTCTTCTCTTCTTTTCTCTTCTTCAAATCTTCTCTTTGGACTTAGAACTGTATTTCCCCTAATATAATCATATTCCTTATTAACCATTTTATTACACCCCCATATTCCTTAACTTAATTTTTTTCTTATATCCTCTCTATTACCCTTAACTTCGCACTTCTACTTCTTGGATTTTCATCAACTTCTTCTTTTGATGGTTCAATAGCTTTTCTTGATATAATTTTTACTTTTGCTTTTCCTCCACACACACATATTGGAAATTCTTTAGGACATGTACATGCAGTTGCTAACTCTTTAAACTTAAGCTTTACTATTCTATCTTCTAAAGAGTGAAATGTTATTATTGCCATTCTTCCACCTTTATTTAATCTATTTACTCCATCTTCAATAGCTTTATTAAGTATTGATAATTCACTATTTACCTCTATTCTAATAGCTTGGAATGTCCTTTTTGCTGGATGTGGCCCCTCTCTCCTTGCTTTTGCAGGTATAGCTGCTTTAATTATCTCTACTAATTCTAGGGTTGTTTCTATTTTTTTCTTTTCTCTATTTTCTACTATAAATCTAGCTATTCTTTTAGCAAATTTCTCCTCACCATAATCTCTTATTATCCTATAAATTTCTGCTTCTTCATAATCATTTACTACTTCATAAGCAGATAATGAATTTTCTCTATTCATTCTCATATCTAATGGTGCATCTTGCATATAGCTAAATCCTCTATCACCTGTATCTAATTGATAAGAGGAAACACCAAGGTCCATAAGCATTCCATCTATTTTTTCAATTTCTAACTCGTTTAATATGGAATCTATATTATAAAAATTATTATGTACATACTTAACATTTTTATAATTCTGTAGCCTATTACTTGCTGCCTTTAAAGCATCCTTATCTTGGTCTATTCCTATTAAAAGTCCCTCATCTGAAAGATTTTTTAATATCTCTGATGAATGACCTCCTCCACCTAAGGTACCATCTACATATATTCCATTTTCCTTTATATTCAATCCCTCTATACACTCATTTAGAAGTACAGATACATGTTTAAATTCCATAATAATTCTCCTTATATTCCTAAATCACTCATTTTTTCAGCAATAGAATCGAAATCTATATCAGATTCATTATATTCTATCCATTTTTCCTTACTCCAAATTTCAACTCTAGTTAATACACCTATACTTACTATTTCCTTTTCTATACCTGCATATTCTTTTAAGTTTTGAGGAATTAACCCTCTTCCTTGTTTATCTACTTCAATTTCACAAGCACCTGAAAAAAAGAATCTTACAAATGCTCTAGCATCCTTATTAGTAAGTGGTAAAGATTTAAGCTTAATCTCTAAAGCCTTCCATTCTTCCATTGGGTAAACGTAAAGACATCCATCTAGGCCTTTAGTAATCACAAATTTATTACCTAAGCCTTCTCTAAGTTTAGAAGGAACTATCATTCTGTTTTTGGCATCTATTGCATGTTGATATTCTCCAATAAACATTTATAACCCACCTTCTCTAAAATTCTTCACCACTTTCAACCACTTTCAACCACTTTATAATTTTATTTTATATTTTTTTTATAAATACTTCAAGATTTATTTATATTATTGGCATATTTTATTAAAAAAATAAAAAAGGTTGATAAAAATCAACCTTTTAATTTATTTAATCTTATACATTAAATCTAAAATTAACAACATCGCCGTCTTTCATAACATAATCTTTACCTTCTAATCTGTAAAGACCTTTTTCCTTTGCTGCAGCTTCAGATCCACATTCAACTAAATCATTGTAAGATACTATTTCTGCTCTTATAAATCCTCTTTCTATATCAGAGTGAATCTTTCCTGCAGCTTGTGGAGCCTTAGTTCCTTCTTTGATTGTCCATGCTCTTACTTCTTGTACTCCTGCAGTTAAATAACTTATTAATCCTAATAGCTTATAACTAGCTCTTATTAATTTATCTAAACCTGATTCTGTTAAACCATATTCACTTAACATTTCAAGTTTTTCATCTTCTTCTAATCCTGATAATTCTTCTTCAAGCTTTGCACATACTACAACAACCTCAGAATTTTCAGATTCAGCATGAGCCTTTACCTTTTGAACATACTGATTATTTGTATTACCTTCCATCATATCATCTTCTGATATGTTACAAGCATAAAGAACTGGTTTTGAAGTTATTAAGAATAATCCTTTTATTAATTCCTCTTCCTCATCAGTTACTTCTAATGTTCTTATTGGTAAATTCTTTTCTAAATGAGCTTTTACTTTCTCCATTAAAGCATATTCTTCTTTAGCCTTTTTATCTCCTGATCTTACTTGCTTTAAACTTCTTTCCATTCTTCTTTCTAGAACTTCTAAATCAGCAAATATTAATTCTAAATTTATAGTTTCTATATCTCTAATAGGATCAACAGATCCCTCAACATGAACTACATTTCCATCATCAAAACATCTTACAACATGAACAATTGCAGATACTTCTCTTATATGAGATAAAAACTTATTTCCAAGTCCTTCTCCTTTAGATGCTCCCTTAACCAATCCAGCTATATCATAAAACTCAACAGCTGTATAAACTTTTTTCTTAGTATTATACATTTTTTCTAAAACATCTAATCTCTTATCTGGTACGCTTACTACTCCAACATTTGGTTCTATAGTACAAAAAGGATAGTTTGCTGATTCAGCTCCAGCTTTTGTTATTGCATTAAATAAAGTACTTTTACCAACATTAGGTAAACCAACTATTCCTAAATTCATCTATGTACATTCCTTTCATTACTTATTCACATCTTTAAAATTATACTCTACTCTCAATTTTTTTTCAATATATAAAGCTATTAACCTCATTATCTAATGCTTTCATTCTATTTCCAGAGTAAAAGAAATATTTTAGATAAAAATACTATTGAGGAGGCGATTTTTTTGAAAAAACTTAAGAAATTAACCTTAATAATTATAACACTTTTTTCTATATTAAATTTAACAACATTAGAAACTATAGCATCAGATGATTTAGAATTAAATTGGTATTTTGTTAAACGAGGTGATGCTAAAACACCAGAGCAACCAAAGGAATCACAAAGTTTTTTATCTGAATATGATGGCTATTATGTGGGAGATACAACTTCAAAGGTTCTATATCTAACCTTTGATGAAGGATATGAAAATGGTAATACTCCGAGAATATTAGACACCTTAAAAGAAGAAAATGTACCTGCTGCTTTTTTTGTAGTTAAACCCTATATTAAACAAGAGCCTGATATAGTTAAAAGAATGGTAGAAGAAGGACACTTAGTTTGTAATCATACCTCTCATCATCCATCAATGGCTAGTATAAAGGATAGTGAAAAGTTTAAATTAGAATTTTCTGAAGTTGAAGATGAATATAAGGCTTTAATAGGAGAAGATATGCCTAAGTTTTTTAGACCTCCTATGGGAAAATACTCTAAAAACTCATTAAAACAAACTAAAGATTTAGGCTATAAAACTATATTTTGGAGCTTTGCATATAAGGATTGGCTAGTTGATAATCAGCCTGAAGAAAAAGCTGCTATAAAAAAAATAGTTAGTGGTGCTCACCCAGGTTCTATAATGTTATTACATGCAGTTTCTAACACAAATGCAAAAATCTTAAAAGATGTTATTCAAGAACTAAAATCCCAAGGATATGAATTTAAATCATTAAATGAATTACCTTAAAAAAGAGGCTGCCTAAGCAGCCTCTTAAGGGTAAATTATTTTATCTACTTCATTCATTAAATTATTTTTCTTTAAACAAGAATCACTAACAATCTTATTAGCTTTTTCTTCTATTTCGGCACAGAATTCTTCTTTTCTTAAGAAATTTAAATTTACTTTAACATTAATTATAGCACTTTCAATTGCTGAATGTAATAAAGTTGCAGCTACTCCTGCATCAGAAACCAAATTTTTATTACCATATCTTATAGCAAATTCTATATTTTCATAAAACTTAATACATTCTTCTGCTAATTCCATAGGTGTATTCATTGCTTTAATTGTAAATTCTTTAATCTTTTCTTTTCTAAATTCTATTTCTTTTTCATTACTTTTAGGTAGTTTATAAGATTCCATAAGACTTAAGAAATCTTTTCTGTCTTTTTCCATAAACTCTTCAGCAGCAACAACTAACTTTTTAGCTTCCTTATGTAAAATTAGCATCTTTTCTTTTTCTTCATCTTTTAATGCCTCATAAGCTTTTTTACCTACAGTTAATGAATAAACCATAGAGTTTAAACTTGCAGAAAGAGCAAAAACTAATGCTGCAGTACTTCCACCACCAGGTGATGGAGCCTCTGAAGATAATTTCTCTAGGAAATTCTCTATTTTATAATCCTTAAACAACACTTTAATTACCTCTCTTTCATTAAATCACTATATACCTTTAATATTTCATTAATAATTTTTTTCTTTGAATACTTATCTATACATTCACTTCTGATTTTTTCAGCATCATATGAATTTATATTTTTAGTTATATATTTCATAGCATTACCTAAATCATCAATATCATTAACTTTAACTAATAAACCATTATTTTCATTAATAATGTCTTCAGCACCACCATTATAAGTTCCTATAATAGGTTTCCCTGAGGCAAGTGCTTCAATATATACCACACCAAAAGTTTCATATTTTGAAGCAAGAACAAAGGTATTACATCTACTCATATAATTTGATACTTCTTCCCTAGATAAAGCTCCTAAAAACTCCATTTGACTATCTATTTGAAGTTCTATGGCTAGATTAACTAAATATTCCTTTTGACTTCCATCTCCGCCTATAATTAGTTTGGTATTTGTATTCTTAAAATATTTTGCATAGGCTTTTATTAACACATCCATTCCTTTTTCTCCTTCTAAAAAGGCTAAAGAGAAAAAAGTAAATATATCATTAGTATCTTTGCTAATATTAAATCTTTCCACTGGAATTAAATTATGAATTACCTTAATATCACTTCTTCCAGAGAAGTCACTAATTTCTTTTTTTAGTCCATTTCCTACTGCTATTAAAACATCAGCATCCAAATAAGACTTTTTAATAAATGGTTTATAACTATCCTTAATATAAATAGCAGTCTTTAAGGATGAATGTTCTGTTATAATTAGAGGAATATTGTATTTTTTTGATATATATGCTGCACTAATTCCTGCCCAAAAGGAAGACTGACAATGTATTAAATCAACTTTGCCTTCTTTTTTTAAAATTTCCCTATAAAGCCTATCCATTCTTCTATTAAAAATACTAAACATTTTAGGATTCTTAGGTAAGTAATTATAATTCTTATATCTATATGTTCTTAGTTTATCTTCAATACTAAAACTAATGCCTATTTTTTCATTAATTTTAAACAATTGTGTTAATGGCCATATTTCATTATAGGCTACTGTAACTTTAACTCCACTTTCTTGAATAGCTTCTGCTTGCTCCTTAAAGAAGCTTCCATGTACTGGATTTCTCTTATTATGATACCAAGATGGTACAAACATAACATGCATTGCTAATCCTCCCTTAATATTAAATCTAATCTTTTAGATATATTCTCCCATTCATATTCAGCAATTTGATTAGATTTACTTCCATCAATTATTCTATTTGTTAAATTTATAATGGCATCATTAATATCATTACTATTGTTAATAACTACTTTGCACTTATCTATATTACTAACAACATCAATTATAGGATCATTTTCGTCTCCTAAAACAACCAAGATATATGCATAACAACCAAAATAATCATAAATCTTTGCAGGAATTTGTTTAGAATTTTTATTTCCAAAAAGTAATAATATATCTGCATTTATCATATAACCTAAAGCTTCTTTATAAGGAATTCTGTTAGAAACTTTAACATTATCTATTTCTAGAAGTTCATTTCTTACTTCTTCGTTATCTATATTTCCAAAAAACAATATATTTAATTTATTATATAATGCATAATTATCTTTTTTAATAGTATTTATAGCTTTAATAAAAGGTCTTATGTCTCTAAGCTTTGAGAAAATTTCTCCAGCATAAACTATATTAATCCTCTTATCATTAATTAAAATAGGCTTCTCGCTATCCTTAATTTCTTTATATACCTTAGCATCATATCCTCTTGTTATTATATAAGTATTATCAATATTTAAATTATAAGTCCTTACGTAATCATCTCTATTAGCTTTTGTAACAAAAATATGTTTATCTGCTAAATTTACTATTTCTTTTTCATATTTTTCTTCAATTTTCTTTCTAATGAAGCTAGAGCCTTCTCTAGTTGAATCTTTTAGCCAAGGATCACTCCAGTAAGCTATCCACTTAAGTTTTTTATACTTTTTCTTAATTCTATAGGCACATATATGACTAGAAGGCGGTTCATGCATAGAAAACATAACATCAAATTTCTCATTTTCCATTAGTTTAATTCCATAACTACTTGCTTTTATAGCCCAATATAAATACATATCAGGAATAGCAAATATACTTTTAACTTTTCTAAGAATACCTTTTACTTTAGCTTTAAAATTATTGCTATTACTAACCCCACTTAAAGAATTTCTCTTTTTAGGCATTATCTTTTCAAATACTATCCCACCAGAAATAATATGTAATTTAACTTTAGGATCTAGCATACTTAAAATATATTCATCATAGTAAATTGAATTAGGAGGAAAATTTACAGTTAAAAGATGAATTTCATTATTATGAATTTTAGCTAAATTATTCAAATATTGAAGGGTTTCAATAGATGCAGAATTATTTATTAGTGGCGAATAACAAGCGATAAATAATATTTTCATTAACCTTCCCTCCTTATAATTTTTTCCTTAATAATAATTAAGGCTTCTTCGAATTCTTCAATGCTAAGTATTTTACATAAAACAAAGAATATTACAGCCCCCATTACTCCATCTATTGCAATAATAAAAAACGAACTCTCTATAGTAAATATTTTATTAAAATAATAAAGTGTAATTATCATAATAGACGAACTAATGGTAATCTTTATAACCTTAATAAAAATTTCTTTTAAATTGAATGTTCCTACTATTTTTCTTGTAGAATTTAATAACAGTATAGATATTATTATTGCTGAAACTGATGTTGCAATTGAAATTCCTAGCACTCCAAAAAATCTAGATAAAGTAATACTTAATATTATATTAACTATAACTCCAATAACTCCATTTATAGTAGTAACCTTTGTTTTTTTCATTGAAAATAAAGAGGAATTTAATATATCTCTAACTCCTGCAAAGGGCAATTGAATTGCATAACCCAAAAGAGCCATAGAAGTTAAAACAACAGCATTTGATTCAAATTTTCCTCTTTCATATATAACTTTTACAATATCATTACTTAAAAACATTACTCCAAAGGTAATTGGTACTAAAAATATACAAATTATAACTATGGATTTGCTTAAATATTTTAAGAATCCTTCCTTATCACCTTTATTTAATTTGTTTGCCATAATAGGATAAACTACAGAAACTAAAGAGGTTGTAATTGCTGTATTAGCAAATTGTATAATTCTTTGTGAATACTCTAATGCAGCCATAGAACCAGTTATTAGCCCAGATGCTACACTTTTATCCACTAACATATTTATAGAATTAGCACCTGCACCAATTATTACAGGAATAATAAGTATAATCATACTTTTAAGTTTTTCATCTTTAATATTAATATAAAATTTAATTCTATATCCATTCTTATATAGTGATGGTATTTGCACAAGAACTCTTAATAAATTACCTATAACATTTGCTATAGCTAATCCAACAATACTAACATCATTAAATAGTAATAAATATATAATTATAGGTAAATTAAAAAATATACCTAGTAAAGCTGGAATAACAAAATCTTCACAAACTTGAAGTATAGAAGCAAAACAAGCATTTATACAAAGTAATATTATATTAAATAATGTTATCCTTGTTAGGAAAATAGTTAGCTCTATTTTATCTGGCGTAAAATTAGGCACAAAAATACTCACAATTTTTTTAGTGAATATTAGGCCTAAAATTATAATAAATATAGAAATTAATGATAGTATATTAATTATATTATTAGAGAAATTAAACATTTCTTTATTATTTTTACTATGTTTTATTTCACTTAACATTGGTATAAATGTTGTTGATATGGCAAGACCTACTATCATAAATACTGATTCTGGTATTGCTACAGATGCAACATATATATCATAAGACCCCTCAACTCCAAAATGATAGGCTGCTAAAATATCTCTTGCAAAACCAATAACTCTACTTAATATAGTCATTGCCATAACTATAAAAGTTGCTTTAAATATTTTGTTTTTATTCATTTTTATTTTTTCCCCTTACTACAAGTAGTAAAAACTTAGGTATACTCCCTAATCTTTTTATTCTCCAAGGTTCTTTTGCTACCCTATATAACCATTCTAATCCTAATTTTATCATCCATCTCGGCGCCCTAGTAACTTTTTCAGCAATAACATCAAAGCTTCCACCGACACCCATAAAAATTTGGCATGGTAGCTCATCCATATATTTTGCTATAAATTCTTCTTGCCTTGGACATCCCATTGCTACAAAAATTGCATAAGGCTTTTTTTCTTTTATTTCATTTAATAATTCAACAGGATTATTAATATCAAAATATCCATCTTTATATCCTGCTATATTAACTTCTGGAAACTCCATTATAATATTTGCTACACAGGCCTTTAAGTTTTCATCTGTAGTTCCAAGTAAATAAATACTTTTATTTTCTAATGATAACTTTTTAATAAGTTCCTTCATTAAATCTATTCCTGCAATCTTCTCTTTAACAGGAGTTTTTAAAAATTTTGCTGCTATTTGAATCCCAACTCCATCAGGAATAATTAAAGAATTATTAGAAGTAAAGTTTTCAAAAAGTATTTTATTATTTAATCCATTATAAAGAACTTCAGGATTACCAGAAATTATATGAAGTTTATTTTTATCTTCTATGTAATTAATAGCATCTTCAATACTATTCTTAAATATTTTATATCCTAATATCTCAATAAAGTTATTCTCTTTCATAACTTATCTTTAGTAAGAGAGTGTATTATAAGTACCAAACTCTTACTAAAGTTCACCTCCTTTCATTTTATACACTTTCAAGTGTATAGCAAGTTATTAGTTCAAGTTATTTCTGAATTGCGTACTAAAAAATACCGCACATTCATTTTTTGAATAGTACGGTATTATATATATTTACATTATATACTGAGTATTGTTTTACCTTTATTCACCATTAAATCTACATTTCAAAGTATCTAAAAAACACATGTAACTTTTCAGTTGCTTCATTATCCAAAGGATTTTTTCTTAAATCTTCAATTATTGGAATTAATGTCTTTAAATCATTTTTTTCTATTAACTCTCTAACTCTACTATTATTACTTATAATAGTATTTAAATTCCTTAAAGCCACATATAGTAGTTCATTTTCTTTATAATAAGATGATTGTTTATAAAGTGATTCAGCTTCTCCAGTACCTGATGCTAATATAGCTATCCCCACAAATTCATCCTCAGTATTATCTTCTATAGTTTCTATTCCAATACAAATTAAATCTAATGAAGCTCCAAAATCAGAATCAACATTGTCTGTAATTGATTGATAGTTTTTTAATTTAATTAACTGAAATAAATTTAGTAATATTAAACTAAGTATAACTACAATTATAACATACTTATTATTTATTTTATTCATTATTTGCTCCTCTAACTATATTATAGTTAATAATAACTTTTATTAGTTTACTTTAATATAATTATTATAGCATATATTTCCAACACCGTACTATTCAATTTTCAAAGAACATTTCATTAATTACTTTGCAATATTAACAAACTCAATAATAACTACATACTTTTAATCTTATATAAATTTTCTCTTAATCTTTTATTTTCATCTTTAAGTTCTTCCATCTCAACTAATTGAATAATTAGTTTTGCTTTATCTTCTTTAAGTTTCTTTATTTCTTCATAAAGTTGTTTTATTTTCTCATCCTTAACCTTTATCTTATCTTTAGGTGTAGCAACTATATTATCATTAGGAACACCTTTCTGTATGGCTCTAAGGCTTAATATACGTTCTTTAAGAATATCATTATTGTATAGAGTAGCCTTAGATACTCCTGCTTCCTCGGCTACTGTTTTAAAGTTAATACTCTTAGTTTTAGAACGCTTTAATTTATCTATTGCTTTATTAACCTTTTCAATAGTTTCTTGATTTTTCTTTTCAGCAAATTCCTTTAAGCCTTCTGTATTTTTATTATTATTTTTCTTCATTGATTTGCTCCTCCAAACTATCTACTAATGGTTTTAAATACTTATATTTAACGTATTGTCTTTCCCAAGAACGTTGTTGACCTAACTCTTTATATCTTGCCATTTCTTTCTCTATAAGGTCTAATTCCTTCTTTAAAACAGGATAGAACTTAACCTCGGTAACGTAGTTAGGACAATTATAGAAGAAACAACCATCACCATCAGAACAATTCCCCCTTCTAAAGTCATATAGGCATACGCCTGTCGGTAATGGATTAAAACTCATTGATTTCGATAAGTTAGAAACTATATCATCAACCTCTTGATCTGTTTTACCTCTAAACTGTTCATCAAGTTTAGTCTTAATTTCCTTTGCTCTAAGTCCAGCAATCTTAGAATCTTTACCCAGTATCATATCTGAATATATCTCTTTAACTTCTTCCTCTTTTAAAGTAAGATAATGTGAAGTCATTTCAATAGATACATGAGCAAACTGTTTCATAATGTGTGCTATGGGTACTTTTTGTTTTATAAGTTCTCTAACAAACGTTGCTCTAAATTGATGTGATTCTAATGAATATAAGTTGCCTTTGTTATCCTTTATATCATGTGTTTCTATAAATTTTCTTAACTTTTTTGAACCCCATTGGTCTATTGAATATACATTTCCTCTATTAGTTATAAACAGTTCCTTTAAGCCATATTTAACTCTTAAATCCTTAGTATATTCTTCAAGTTCTACAATTACATTTTTAACTAACTCATTGATAAACACCTTATGGATTATAGGCTCACCATTTTCTGTTTTACTAAGAGTAACTTCCATATAATCATACCCTTCATTAGTTTTATGAACGCAACCTTGTCGAATAGATAACACCTCATTAATCCTAAGTCCAGTTTGACTTTGAATTATTATTCCTGCTTTAGTTAACATATCACTTTCTTTTAATGCACATTGAAGTATTTTATCAAATATATCTTCTGGAATAGGCTTGGTTTTATTTTCTTTTAAATACTTTTTCGTATTCCATAAATCTAAAGAAGTAAAATCTACAAAGATATTTTTTTTAGGAACATCCCATCCTTTTGTTTGACCGATTTTAATAACTTCTTCAACTATCTTACAACGAATATAACCTGTCTGTTGTTCAACCTCCTTTTCTTCTTTAAGCCACATTGAATATTGTAGAAACATTTCCTTAGTTATCTCATTGAAATTAGTAATATTATTTAATTTACAATATTCAATAAACGAAGGGAAATGACATCTCATATAATCAACAATAGTTCTTGGTTTGACTTTCCCTAACTTGTAATAAACATAAAGTTTTGTGGTACACTTAATTTCTTCCTCATGTATATATTTAAAATTTATTTGCTTTTTATTTTGTATCACCTTAGCAGTAGTTATAAAAGGTGATAAATCCCATATATCGTCAGTAAACTTAGAATTTCCAATGGTTATATTAGTATAATCACTTTCAGTAGTTATCGGTTGTAAATTTAACTTAGTTATTTCCATCTTGTATTTCCTCCAATTTCTTTACAATCTCTTTTAGAATTTCAATAGTAGGTAGGAAATGTTCGGCATAATGGTCACCATAGATATTTCCCTCTAACTGCTTTTCTAACTCTCCTAAATGATTTTTATGAGCCTGTAAATACTCTAGAGTAGTGATATATCTGCTACAAGTATAACATTTCTGTCTTTTTAATAATCTGTCGCAAATCTTCCCATCACTACAAGGTTTAGTGCAATAACCATCTTCCATTCTTGCTCCTTTATCCTTATTTTCCTTGAACCAAATTAAATCATTCTTATTTTCTATAACTGTTTCATCAACTTTGTTGATGTTACCGATAATACCTATATTCTTAAAAACTTCGGCTCTTTCTTTATCTTTAATGTCTGCATAACTTTGTTTAGTTGTCATAGGAGAAGAATGTCCTAAAACTTCTTGTATAGCCTTTAAATCAGTTCCTTTAGATAACATATCAGTTGCAAGTGTTCTTCTAAATTGATGTGATTTTAAGTTATATAACTCACCATTGGCATCTCTAATATCATTATTTTTAATGAAAGCATTAAACCAATTTCCAATTGTTACTCTATTTATATTCATTATTTCTCCAACATTTTTCCCGTTAGATACTCTATGAATAAACAAATAGTCTTCAATACTATCATCAGTCTGTTCTCTCAATTCCTTTGTATGCTCTATTAACTTTTCGATTGCGATAGCACATTCATTGGGAATAGGCATTGGTTGACGTTCCTTACGGTTTTTATGGTCATACCAAGTTAAAGTATATCCACTAATTAGATGTGGCTTAACGCTATCGGTAGTTAATTTAAGCATATCTCCAATTCTCATTCCTGTTGATTGAAGAATGATTATTCCATATTTAACATAAGGATTTTCCTCATTTTTTAAGGATTTATTTATCTGTTCTAAAACTTCATCTGGAATAAAATCTATTTTAAGTTTTCTATTAACTCCTACATATTCATTACCTGTAAATATCTCTACTTTAGGCACTTCATTACTCATATACAATTGTCCCCAACGAACAATACTTTTAACTGTATCTAAATGTATCTTTTGAGATTGGTATGACAAAGGTTTCTTTCTAATAGGAGTTATATAGGTTTTTAGGTAACTTACATAATTGTCTATATAGTTGTTATTTAATTCCCCTAAAGTTTTAATGTTATTTAGGTTAATAAATCCCCAAAATACATTAAAATATTTTAATTCGTCATAAAGTCTTTTTAACGCTTTATTTCCTTCTTTATAATTTCTCCAAATATAAGCCTTAACCACATTTTTAATGCTATCGCTCTCGATATATGAGAAATCAAACTTAAACTTCTTCCCATAATGTTGTGAGTTACTATCGTTATCTATCAATTCCCACTTATCACCATTAGGCATTTTACTTGCCATTTGCTCCACCTCCAATTAAAGAACTCTTATTCCAATACCTGCTTAAATTATCTTCAAGGTATTGATTTGAAATATGAGTGTATTGTTGAGTTGTAGTGATATGTTCGTGTCCTAAGATTATTCTAACAAGACTAATATCCATACCACCTTCAAGTAAAGCAGTTGCACAAGTATGCCTTAAATCGTGGAAATTTAACTCTATACCAGTTTTCTTTTTAACTGTATTAAACACTTCATAGATTGCTCTATATGTTAATGGCTTACCTAAATTCTGCTTTTGTTGTGATACAAAGATATAACTATGCTCTGTATCAATATTATTTCTTTCTTCCATTATGAAGTTATCTATTTCCTCTAATAAAGTCATTGGAATATATAAATGCCTTCTTTTACCTTTAGACTTTATATTTTCTAACATTCCAATTTCCTTAGACGTATCGGGATATGGTATATCCTCAATTTGCAGGTCTAAAACTTCACCAATTCTCGCCCCTGTAAGGTACATTGTCTTGAAGATAAGTTTATCTCTCCAAGTTGGTAAAACATTTAAGAATGTTTCAGCGTCACTATCTGATACCAGTTTAAAAGTAGTTTTACTTTCCTTAACCTTGAATATAGATTGCTTAGTTTTATTATTACTTCTTGCATGGTGTAGTAGGCTCTTAAACATATCAAATGGTCTATTTACTTCTTCCATAATGATAGGGTTGTTTACCTCTCTAACCATTCCACAATACTTATAGAAGTTATAAACTGTACTAAGTATTCTATTTATTGTTTTTCCTGTACGCTTACTTTCAGCATAAATACTAACTACGTTGTCGGTAGCGTTAGGCTCTCTAAGGTATTCTATGAATTCACCTATAACATTGGGTGTTACTTCGTCATATTGGTAATGCTCCTTGCTTAAAAACTCCCAATACAACTTTAAATCATTGCAATTAGCCTTTATTGTATTAAATGCTCTATCTTTTAATCTAAGGTATTTTAAGTAGTCATATACAGGCTTAACTAATTTCATATTATCATCAAGTAGTACAATAATGTCTTTATTCTCATATCTTATAGTGTGTAATTCCATTCAGTAAGTTCCTCCCATTATTCTTTATATGTCTAATAAGTTTATACTACTATTATAAGTATATTTAACATAATTATTCTATAGTAAAACTGTCTTATCTATAATATATTTTACTATGGTACTTACTTACTCTTATACACTATCTTCTTATACTCTCTTATCCTTGTATATATTTACTATTATCTATATCTATATTATTATTTACTATCTATACTATAATCACTAAAGATAACATATTATCTCCTTAATAATTAATACGTAAAATTATCCATAAATATAATATCATATTTATTTACTTTACTAAAGTTATTAATAATTAATGTTTTTATAAAAATCTTATCTTAGTAAATAGAAAAAATTAATAAAGGAGCTGATTTTCCAGCTCCTTTATTTAAATTATAAGCTTAAAATATCTTATTAATTAATTTTAAGTTATTATTTATTTAATATCTTTTCTAAGTCCTTAACTACTTCATCTTCTGGATTTAACTTCTTCGCAATATCTAAGTGAAGTTTTGCTTCTTCATAATTATTTAAATTCATATAACACATAACTATATTAGTGCATACCTCAACTTCTTTAGTAACTTCAAAAGCTTTTTTAAAGTATTTAATAGCATTTTCATAATCATTTATGCAAGCATAATTTATTCCTAGTTCAACTACCACTTCATAAATCCCACTTTCTCTAGCTATACTTTCATTTAAATAATATATTGCTTTTTCATAATTTTCTAACTTTCTATATGCAACACCTAAATAATAATATATTAGTGGGTTACTATCAAAATTATTAAGTAAATCTAATAGCATTTTAATTGTTTTTGCTGGATCATCTTTTAAATGTTCAATTGCTAATTCATAATTTGATATATTATTTATATCATCAATTAAATACTTAATATCTTCTGTAATCTTGCCATTCATATTAATATATTCATTAATTGCTACTTTAGCAGCCTTAAAATCTCCACTATCCTTTAATATTAATGCCTTGTATAAAAATGCTTCAGGAATCTTTAATAAGTTTTTCTCACAGTAATCAATATCAGTAAGTAATATATCTTTAAATCCACTATCCTTTTCTCTTATACTTTCAGCAACTAATAGAAGCTTTTTCATAATGTCTGTATCTTTAGAATATCTATAATATCCTTTTAGTAATAAGTATCCATCTATAAGCTTATCTTCTTTTATCTTATTAGATATAACACTTCTTATACAATTATCAGTATCCTTTATATATGATAAAATGACCTCGTAATCTTCATTAAATTTTAAATTTTCATCTGCTCCTATAGCTAAAAACATTCCTTCAATAAAATAAAATATTGGTAAGTTCTTTATTTTAATTTCATTTTGGATATTTGTAGTTATATATTCTGAGGATATAGGTAAATATAGTTCTTTATTTGAGAAAGATACATATTCGGGAATGCCAACACTCCTTTTAAAACCATCCTTATCTATTTCTAAAAATAATAATTTACCTAATTTTTCTTTAAAAGTTGAATTATAATCCAAACATATTCCTCCTTTTATTTGGTTTACTATAAATAATACTATATATTTCATAAGGTTTCAAATAACAAATTGATATTAAATAAAAAAGTAGATGTTCATTTGTTATATAACTATATAATAACAAATGAACATCCTATTTTATACTAATTTAATTTTTCATTAACTAGCTTTATAACTTCTGATTTAAAGCTTTCAAGCTGATCATCAGCATCCTTTAGGCCATTTCCTTTAACTGCTACATAAGCTTTCATTTTTGGTTCAGTACCTGAAGGTCTTACTACAAACCATGATCCATTTTCTAAAACAAATTTAAGAACATTTGATTTAGGAAGGTTTATTTCTTTCTTATCTCCAGTTAATATATTTTCTTCAGTGCTAAGTTTGTAGTCATACTTAACATTAACCTTAACTCCATTTACTTCTTTAAGTTCTTCGTTTCTTAAAGAATCTATGCACTTAGCTATTTTTTCAGCCCCTTCTTTACCCTTTAGTTCAAAGGAAACTAAAGTTTCTTTAAAGAATCCGTACTTTTCGTAAAGTTCAATTAAAGCATCATAAAGGCTCTTTCCTTCTTCTTTATAGAATAAAGTCATTTCTGCTATTAACATTGAAGCAATAACAGCATCCTTATCTCTTACAAAGTCTCCTGCTAAGTATCCATAGCTTTCTTCAAAGCCAAATAAATATGTTTTGTCTTTGTTTTCTTCGAAGCCTTGTATTTTTTCTCCAATATATTTAAAGCCTGTTAAAACTTCCATTAATTCAACATTATATGCTTCAGCAATTTTTTTCGCACCATCTGTAGTTACTATAGTCTTAATAACCACTCCATTTTCTGGTAACTTATTTTCTTCTTTTAAAGAATCTAAAATATATTGAGTTAATAATAATCCTGTTTGATTTCCTGTTAATACTCTATATTCACCTTCACTATCCTTAACAACTACTCCAATTCTATCGCAGTCAGGATCAGTTGCAAAAATAACATCTGGATTTTCTTCCTTTGCCATATCTAAAGCTAATTTAAATACAGCAGGTTCCTCTGGATTTGGATATGAAGCAGTTGGAAAATTTCCATCTGGCATTTCTTGTTCCTTAACAACTGATACCCCTGTATATCCAAGTTCCTTTAACACTCTTCTAACTGGCATATTTCCTGAACCATGTATAGGCGTATATATAACTTTCAAATCACTTGCTTTTTCTTTTACTAACTCTTTTCTAATAGTTAGGCCTTTAACTCTATTTACGTATAATTTATCTACATCTTCACCAATATATACTAATAGATTCTTTTCTATAGCTTCTTCTTCAGAAATACTTTTTATCATATCAAAATTGTTAATTTTATTAACTTCATTAATTATAATATTAGCTTTTTCATCAGTTACTTGACCGCCAAACTCATCATAAACCTTATATCCATTATATTCTTTTGGATTATGTGAAGCTGTTACTACTATACCTCCAGTACAGTTTAATTCTCTAACTGCAAAAGAAAGCATAGGAGTTGGTCTCAAGCCTTCATATAAATAAACTTTAACATTGTTTGCACAAAGAGTTAAAGCAGCAGCTTTTGAAAATTCCTTTGACATATTTCTTGAATCATATGCAATTGCAACTGATGGATTTTCAAATCTTCCATTTAAATAATTAGCAAAGCCTTGAGTAGCTTTTGACACAGTGTAGATATTCATTCTATTACTTCCTGCTCCAATTACCCCTCTAAGTCCGCCTGTACCAAAGTCAAGATCTTTATAAAATCTATCTTCAATTTCTTTTTCATCTTTAATACTTCTTAATTCATTTTTCATTACATCATCTACAACTGTTGATGATAACCAATCATTATACTTCTCTTTATACAACATATTATACCTCCCAAACGTAGTTATCAGCTAATATTATACACTAAAAAAATGAAATATGGAATAAAAAAATGTAAAGAGTGCAAATGTTGCATATCTTTACATTTTAAGACATTATTCTATTATTTTCGTATTATTCTTGTGTAATTTCCATATCATCACTTACAGTTTTTCTCTCGTATGTAACTGCTGCAATTACAGTATTTAAATCATCAATAATTGATAATTCTGAGGCTACTTCTAAATCTCCTGCTCTATATACGTATCCATTATTGCTTCCATTAATATTTATTTTTATATATTTTGGTAAATTATCTGCAGTACATTCAACTTTTATGGAGTCTTTTTCTTTTTGAAGTACCATACCTTTCTTATTTAAAAGTCCTTCACCTTCATAATATATAGGGACTGTTGAAATTATTTTCTTATTTTCATCTAATTCTTCTAAATCTAAATGAATTATTTTATGCGTTACAGGATCTCTTTGAACATCTTTTATTAATCCTTGATAATCTTTTCCATTTAAATCAAAACTTATAACTCCATGTTCTCCATTTTTTGATATTTCTCTACATAATTCCAATTCTCCAACTTCAAACATAATTTCATTTATTTTTTTTCCATATAAAATTCCTGGAACTTTGCCTTCTCTTCTTAATTTTTTTGCGTTGTTAGGTATACTCTCATCTCTTTTATTTAAATTTAGACTATTCACAAATAACTCCTCCTATTATTTAACTTTTCTTCAGATATTCTTATCATTTTTCATTATTTTTATTCAAAATTTGCTAATTTACTATTTATTTAATAATTGAAAGGTTTATATTGCATAGTTATAATTATTAAAATATAATATTTATGTTTGTATAAAACTATATAAATAAAATTAATACTATTCTTAAGAAAGAGGGTGCTTTTGTGTATAATATGAATCAAAATGAAACTCCACTATTTAATGCTTTAATGGAATATGTAAATAGAGAAACTCTACCCTTTCATGTCCCAGGACACAAAAAAGGAGTAGGAGTTGATAATGAATTTAGAAATTTTATTGGAGATAACCCGTTTAAAATAGATGTTACTGTATTTAAATTAGTAGATAGCTTACACCATCCTACTGGTCCCATAAAAAAAGCTCAAGAATTAGCTGCAGATGCCTATGGAGCAGATGCTACATTTTTCTCAATCCATGGAACATCTGGTGCAATACAAGCTATGATATTATCAGTTGTAAATGATGGCGATAAAATTATAGTTCCAAGAAATGTACATAAATCAGTTACTTCTGGAATAATCCTTAGTGGTGCATCACCTGTATTTATGGAACCAGAAATCGATAAAAAACTAGGAATTGCTCATGGTGTTACACCTGAAACTGTTGCAAAAACATTAGAAGATAATCCTGATGCTAAAGCAGTATTAATTATTAACCCTACCTATTATGGAGTTGCTACAGATATAAAGAAAATCGCAGATATAGTTCATAGTTATAATATACCTTTAATAGTAGATGAAGCACATGGACCTCACTTAGGATTTTCAGAAAAACTACCAATGTCAGCACTTGAAGCAGGTGCAGATATTTGTGCTCAAAGTACTCATAAAATCATTGGTGCATTAACTCAAGGATCTTTATTACATGTTAAAAGTAAATATGTAAGTCCTAAGAGAGTACAACAAATATTAAATTTACTACATACAACTTCACCATCATATATCTTAATGGCTTCTTTAGATTGTGCTAGAAGACAAATTGCCTTAGAAGGAAAAGAATTACTTGATAAAGCTATTGAGTTATGCAAATATACAAGAAATGAAATAAATAAAATTCCTGGATTTTATTGTTTTGGAGAAGAAGTGCTTGGGAAACCTGGTTCATATGCTTTTGATCCTACTAAACTTACAATTTCATCTAGAGACCTTGGAATAACAGGCTTTGAACTAGATATGATTCTTGCTGATAAATATCATATACAAATGGAATTATCAGACTTCTATAACGTTTTAGCTGTTGGTTCATTTGGAGATACTAGAGAGGGAATGGATAAATTAATATCAGCTTTAAAATCTATATCTGAAGAATACTACGGAAAAAGAAAGCCTATTCAAGACTTTTTAGATATACCTAATATTCCTAAAAAAATATTAGAACCAAGAGAAGCATTTTATAGCGATAAAGTTTCTATCTCTATAAATGAAAGTATTGGAGAAATATCTGGAGAATTCTTATTAGCATATCCTCCTGGCATACCTGTTCTTTGCCCTGGAGAAATAATAACAAAAGAAGTTGTAGATTATGTTCATGATTTAAAAAGAGCTAATTTATATGTTCAAGGAACAGAAGATTCAACTATTGAAAATATTAAAATAGTAAAAAAATAAAGAAGCTGCCTAGGCAGCTTCTTTTATAATCCTAAATATTCTTCTAATGTTAAATCATTATTCTCAAAATTTTTGCTATGCTCAACACCAATATATCTAAAATGCCAAGACTCATGCATATATCCCGTAACCCATTCCTTGCCTTCAGGATATCTTAAAATAAATCCATATTTTGTGCAATTTTTCTTAAGCCATTCTGCTTCTTCAGTGTATTTGAAATCTTCCTCTGCCCATAGAGATCTATCTACTCCACCTATATCAAAAGCCAGTCCAGTTTGATGTTCACTAAAGCCAGGCTTTGCAGAAAATGTATCTGTAGGGTCTTGTCCATAATTTGCGACATAATTATTATAGAGTCTATTTTGACTCCAATAACTTCTATAAGTTGAAAAGGCATTTAAGTATATGCCTTCTTTTTGAGCATCACTTTTCATTTCTTCAAAGGCAGCTCTTGCTTCAGTACTTTCCCCTGGAAGAAATGTATCTGGCAATCCATACTCTTTATTAACTATCAATATTCCGTTTATGTATTTAGCCTCTCTTAAACTAGCATTTTCATTAGATTTTTCTTCGTAAGTTTCATTTATTCTTCTAGCATTAGCTTTTTTCTTCGTTTCATTAATATATTGACTTAATTCATCTAGCTTTTCTTTAGCTAAATTATACTTTTTATCTTCAAATAAATTACTAAAATCATTAATATATTGATTTACTTCTTCTTTTTCGCTATCAATAAAATTATTAAAATCTGTATCGTTAATATTATTAAAGTATTCTTCTAATTCTCTTTCATTTAAAGCACTTAAATCATTAATCTTAGATTTTAATTCTAAAATTTTATTTTCCACCTCATCATCAAATTTATTTGATAATTTACTTTCAATGCTTTTAATTAATTCATTAATTTCACTTAACCTATCTTCATTGCCATATAAATTTGAATAGCTAATTTTTAAATTTTTAAAATCATTTATATACTCTAAATTTTCATTAAATCTTTCACTAGCTTTTACCTCTCTTCTAATTAATGAAAAATATTGAATTTTTATTGGTATATATATAAAAGCCCATAAAACAACTAAAAATATAACTATCCTTATAAAATTAAACCTTGACTTTTTCTTAGTTTTTCTCGCCTTTTGTTTCAAATTTAAACCTCCAGTAATATACTTCTAATCAAATATCTTTTTACTGTCCTTTTAGAAGTACTTTAAGATTTTCTCTTAAGTTCTTATCTAATGAATATTCACTTAAATAGTATAACTTACTATTTATATCGTCGTCATTTTTATCTAATGCAAAGTGTGTTACTGCAGCATCTATACTTAATTTATCATCTATTTTATTTAAAGTTATAACCTTTGGATCACTTTCCTCTAATATCATTATCTCCTCTAGGTTAATTGTGGCTTTATTCATGGCAATAGCTTTTAAGAACTTTAAATGACCTTGAGTAAATTTTTCAGCTGCATTAATTAAATGATTTAATGTTCTATAAGCATATTCTATTTCTCCATTTTTAACAAAACTCTTATAGAAGTGTTGTATTAATCCAATAACTTGATTATTACCTTTTATTTGAGACATAAATCCTAAAATTGTAATTTTATTTTCATCATTAAAAGCCATTAAATTATTCATTATCCAACTTACTATCTCATCAGTTTCAACGCCTTCACTTGCTAGCTTACATAATAAATTTGTAGTTTTTAAATTTAACTTAGTATTTTTTTGAGATAGTCTTTCTAAAACAGGAACTGCATCTTTCTTAAAGCTATATATTATCATTAAAATTGAATTTTCAACTGCTACTGACCATTCTTGATCATCAATATACTTGTTTATATATCTAGTAGGTCTATGCATTTTACCATTTAAAAACTTTGGAATTTCTTTAATATTCTCTTTTCCAATTTTCATAGCTGAATCATAAGCTGAACTCTTTACATCCTCAAAATTATCATACAAATCTATTATTCTTAATATTTCAGTTGATATAAGCTCATCAATTTCTTCTTGAGTAAGCTTAACTTCTTCTTCAATATTTTCTTCTTTTTCTTCAAATATACCTTCTATTTCTTTTTCTAAATCACTTAAATCCAATTTAATTTCTTTATAATTATCTTCATTATTATCATCTATTACATTATCATTATCCATTACATCATCATAATTACCATTTTGCTTTACTTTTCTTAAAAAATTAAAAATCCCCATTTTTCTTACCTCCAAAGTCAAGTTCACTTATAACATTTATCCCATTTTCCTCTAAAACGGTAGCAGTTACCCCTTTTCCATAAACTTTTTTACCAGTGAAACTACCATCATAAATATAGTTTACTCCACAAGATGGGCTACCTTCTTTTAATATTGCAGTTTTAACCTTGCTTAACTTCGCTATATGTAAAGTTTCCATTGCACCCTTAATAAAAGCTTTAGTTACATCTATATCATCCTTAGTAATAACCTTATCATTTTCATAAATTACTCCCTTTGCTGTACCATTTATCTCCGCAGGTGTTCTAGGTGTTGAAAGTCCACCTAATTGCTCAGGGCAAACTAAAATAGCTTTTCCTTCTTCTAAAAGCTTTAAGCAACTTTCATTTAGATTATTACTACCACTATATTTGCAATTGACACCACATAAGCAACTACTAATAAGATACATATTGACACCTCTTTTCATACATTATTATATCATAAAAAGAGACCCGAAAAAACGAGTCTCCTTATTTTAATTTTATTTTAATTATTTTAGTATTACTATAGTAACACCATCTCCACCTTCACCATATTCACCAAGTCTATAGCTTTTTACATGTGGATGTCTTTTAAGCATATCATTAATTGCTTTTCTTAAAACTCCCGTTCCCTTACCATGAACAATAGTAACTTCTCCTAAATTAGACATATAAGCTTCATCCAAATACTTATCTACTTTATAGCATGCTTCTTCTGAATCCATTCCTCTTAAATCTACTCTACTATCTACAGATTTTAAATTTAAATTCAATTCTCTTTTCTTTTTTTCTTTTTTAGTATTTGTATTTTTTACTTTTCTTAAATCCTTAAGTTTAACGTTTATCTTCATTATTCCAGCCTCTACTTGAACATCGCCTCTAGAATCAGGCATTGAAATAATTATTACATTTTGATTTAATGATGGTAAATAAGCATCCATTCCTAATGTAACCTTATCTATAACTTCACCATTATTTTCTCTTTCCTTAATTAATGAAGCTTCCTTATTTTCTAAACTATCCTTAAGTTTTTTTCTTTCTTCTTCAAGTCTAGCTCTACCACCTTGAGATATACCTAACTTTTCTAATTCTCTCATGGCCTTTAATATTTCATCTGCTTCATCCTTAGCTTTTGAAATTATATTCTTTGCCTCGTATCTTGCTTCACTATAAGCCTTATCTCTTATTTCATCTAATCTTTTAAGCTTTTCATCATATTTCTTTTTAAGTTCATCTGCTTCATTTTTCAACTTTTTAGCTTCTCTTGCATCTCTATTAGCTATAATGCTTTTTTCTTGTAAATCCCTAATTAAATCTTCAAATTGTAGATTTTCTGAAGATATATTTTGTCTAGCTTTAGATATTACATCTTCCCTTAATCCTAATCTCTTTGATATTTCAAAAGCATTAGATTTACCTGGAATACCTATTAATAATCTATAAGTTGGTTTTAAAGTTTCCACATCAAATTCTACAGAAGCATTTTCTATACCTGAAGTTCTTAAAGCATACCCCTTTAACTCACTATAATGAGTTGTTGCAATAATTCTTGCTCCTTGTTCCCTTAAGGTTTCCAATATAGCAATAGCCAGTGCAGCACCTTCTGTAGGATCAGTACCAGAACCAATTTCATCAAATAGAACTAAAGAGTTATCATCAGCACTCTCCATTATCTTAACTATACTTGTCATGTGAGAAGAAAATGTTGATAATGATTGCTCTATACTCTGCTCATCTCCTATATCTGCAAAAATGCTTTTGAAAAAGCTTACACTAGAATTATCTCTAGCTGGAATTAAAAGCCCACTTAATGCCATCAAGTGTAATAATCCTACAGTTTTTAATGTAACAGTTTTACCACCTGTATTTGGTCCTGTTATCATTAAGGTACTGAATTCTTTACCTAAATATATATCTGAGGGAACTACAAATTTAGGGTCAATAAGAGGATGCCTTCCTTGAATTATATCGAAGCTTTTATCCTCATTTACATCTGGGCATATTGCATTTAAACTTGATCCATATTTACCTTTTGCAAAAATAAAATCTAATTCTGTAAGTATATTAAAATTACTCTCAACAGTTTCTATTACATCAAAAACCCTGTTTGATAAGTCCATTAATATTCTTTCTATTTCTGCTTTTTCTTTAAGCTTAAGCTCTTTTATTTCATTGTTTAAATTAACAAGGCTCATTGGTTCTATAAAAAGAGTAGCTCCAGTAGAACTTTGATCATGTACAAGCCCAGGGACTGCACTTTTATATTCTGCTTTTACAGGTAATACATATCTATCTCCTCTCATGGTATATAGAGAGTCTTGTAGATATTTAGCATTTGATCTTACTATTGAATTAATTTTATCTCTTACTGATGAATTCTTTTCCTTTAAATTTCTTCTAATTGAACTTAAAGTACTACTTGCTTTATCACTGATTTCCTCTTCTGATATTATTGATAACTCAATAATATCTTCTAATTGTTTTACAGGTGTTAGAATATAGGCAAGATCTTCTAAAATTAAATGAGGCGTTTCATCATCTCTTCTAGATATATAATCCTTAAATCTTCTTGAACATTTAAGCATGCCACCTATTTTTAATAATTGTCCTGCAGATAATATCCCACCTTTTTTTGCTCTTTCAACACCTTCTTTTACGTCATGTAAGCCTTCAAAAGGAGGATTTCCTTTTGTAATTAAAAGATCTAGTGCTTCATCTGTTTCCTTTAACTTTCTTTTTACTTCATAAACTGTTTCGTAAGGTTCTAATTTATCAATAATCTCTTTACTGCTAGTAGTTATAGCATATTCTTTTAATCTATCTTTAATCTTATTAAATTCTAATACTTTAAGGGTTCTTTCTTGCATATTCTCTCCTTTTTGTTATTTACTAATTTTATTAAGTAAATTACTAATACTTTTATTAAAGCTTTTATAATTATAAATTCCTGATATAATGGCAATAAAACTATATAAAATACTTAAGCACAAAAATGTTCCTAATATAATCTTATTATTAGTATCAATGAATATTGATAAAAAGCATAATGTAATTCCTATAGCTACTATAAGAATTTCCTTTTTCCAAAATCCATTTAATAAAGTGATACATTCTATTTTAGCTTTATGCCCTAGCTCTATTACTGGTTTATAGCATTTATATTTTTTTGTTGAAAATATAAATATAAAATTTATTACTATAGTAGCAATAATAAAAATAATACTTATTAATAAACTCATATATCTATTCTATTCCTCTTCTATAATGACCTTTAGTATATTCTTTAGAATTTATTAACTCTTCACCCTTAATCATTCTTAAAATCTTTTTAACTTCTTCATAATTTTCATCTCTAAATTCAACTCTAAATGAGTTAATTCCAAGACTACTTAAATCTTCTTTTTCGTCTATAAGATTTATTGGTTTTGGATTTAATATATAACTTCTACAAAATATATCTGTCATTACTCTAAATTTTTCCTTCATTCTATCAACTAAAGTAAACTTATCCCTAGAGCAAGCTATATTGCACTCTTTACAAGCAGACTTTTCTCCAAAGGTACTTCCAATAGGACAATATTCGCTTATCATAAGCTCAGTTTTACCATAAATAATTCCTTGAGCATTACCAGTGTTATTTTTTAGTAAAGATTTTATTTCTTTTCTATTTAATTCAAGACTAAGGGTTGGAATAGCTAATTCTTTTTGATAAAACTTTAAAGCCTCAGAATTTATTATATTAAGCTTATAGTCACCAATTATATTAAGCTCTTTTTGATACTTTCTTATAATACCAACATTAACTGTAACTATTCCTTTTATATTATTCTTAACTTTTTCAATTATATTAACAACACTATTAAATTCACTCTTTATTATATTAGGCACTTTTAAATATATGTTTAATCCATCAATATTAGCTATATTTTTTATGTCAGTAACCTTCAAAGCATCTTTATCTCTATTAAATACATCAATAGCAATATCTTTAATTCCTTCATCTAAAAGAGCTTTTAATTGTTCTTTAGTTACGCATTGATACAATATATCTAAATCTATAGATTTATTAATTTCTTCATTTATTTTTATGTTTTTTTCTGGTCTTCTTCTTCTAAAAGATTTAGTTATAGCCTTTTGAAGTCCCTCTAAAGCATCTCTTCTTAAACTATTTAAATCACTTACCTTTAAAAATCCATCTTCAAAGTCAATAAACTCAACCTCTTCAATCTTAAAAGCACTTTCAGAAGATTTAATTAATGACTCAATTATTCTTTCCTTACTTAGAGGTTTCTTTTCTGCTTTTTCTACTTTTTCTCCTAAAAATACATATTCTTTATCTTGGTAATTAATAATTAACTTTATAGGTTCGGATACTTTAAAGCTAACTTCTGCCTTAATGTTAATCTTTCTATTAAAAGGGATTAATGAGTCTTCTAAGGAGTCAAAAAGCATTTTATCTGAAGATTTAAAGATTTCATCACCAATTTTATATGCAGTTGGAAATATCTTAACTCTTTCTCCTCTACTTGCTTCTTTTACTTCTTTTCCATTTTTTATAATCTTATTAATATTATATCCAGTTTCTCTAAATCTGAAGCCATCGCCTATATTAATATTCTCTTTTAATAATATCTCACCATTTTTTTCAATTCTACCTAAAGGTAAACCAGTATTTCTTGGACTATTAAAGCTCATCATATCCTTACCTAAGTTTTTATGTAAATAGGCAGTTGAGAATCCTCCTCTATTAAATAATTGTAATAATTCTCTCTTTCCTTTAGCAACATTATATTCAGTCTTATATAATTCTTTTTCCACTGCCTTTTTGTAATTATCAACTACACCAGCTACATATTCTGGTCTTTTCATTCTACCTTCGATCTTTAGTGAATATGTCCCTGAATTTATAATATCTCCAATACTTTCAATTGTACAGGTATCTTTAGGGCTTAATAAATATGCCTTCTTTTCGCCTGAATTTTCACCTTTTAAAGTATACTCCATTCTACAAGGCTGCGCACATCTTCCTCTATTTCCACTTCTTCCACCAATCATAGAACTCATTAGACACTGTCCTGAATAAGATACACATAAAGCTCCATGTACAAATACCTCCGTTTCTATGCCCAAATCTGTAGAAATATATTTAATTTCATCTAAGGATAATTCCCTAGATAAAACTATTCTATGAAATCCCTTTTCCTTGAAAAACAAAGCACCTTCACCATTATGTATTGTCATTTGAGTTGATGCATGAATTTCAAAATCAGGATAGTCTTCTTTTACTCTTTTAAACAAGCCTAAATCTTGTATAATTATAGCATCTACTCCTATTTCATATAAAAAGCCAACATACCTTACAGCTTCTTCAATTTCATTTTCTTTTAAAATAGTATTTAATGTTACATAAACTTTAGCCCCATAGCTATGTGCATAATCTACTGCTTTTATCATATTATCATTATCAAAATTAGAGGCATATGCCCTTGCTGAAAACTTATTACCACCTAAATAGATAGCATCTGCTCCCTTATTCATAGCTGCAATAAGGCTTTCCATGCTCCCAGCTGGAGCTAAAATTTCAACTTTTTTCATAAATACTTCTCCTAAACTTTAGTATAGTAATCTAAAAACTTTATTATAATATATAACATAATTATAGATTTTTTTCTATGGTATAATTAGATAACTGTAATAAATATACAATAAGTTTATATTACAATTTATTTCTTATAAATTTACTTTAAAAGTAAATTTCCTTTCTTTTTTTCTACAGCAAGTTCAACTTGAGAATCCATTAATTTCTTTTCTAAATCCAATACCTTATACTTTAAATTTTGTAATTGAAATTTAGTGTCTTTATTTATCCTCTTAAGATTTTCCCTTTGAGATTTAATTTTTTTATAGTCCTCTTCCATTATTTTATATTCTTCACTTAATTTTATAAATTTTTCTTTATATTCATCTTCAGCTTCTTTTAATAAAGTATTATTTCTAACTTCTTCAAGCTCTTTATAATAATTTTCAATTTCTTCTTTAAGAACTATATTTTCACTTTTTATATCTTCTATAACTTTCTTTAGCACTTCAATATTTTCTGTTTCGTCCCTTAGTTCTTTTAGACGCTCTTTAAGAGTAGTATTTCTCTCTTCTAATGAAGTATTTTTCTTCATTAATGATTCTACTTCTTCATCAGCCTTAAATAATTCATCTGCTATATTTAAAGCAACTAAGGTTGCCCCTGCAGTAGTGCTTAACTTTCTATTGCTTGCCATAATATCCTTAACTTTTCCATCTACATACTTAGCTATTTCTGCTAAATATTCTTCACTTTCTCTTCCTCTTAAATTATAATCCATTCCATTTATATTTATAGTAACTGTACTCATAACACACCTCATTAACATAATAATTAGTTACTTTAATTTTATCATAAATATACCATAGTATGTATAAGAAAATATAATCTAATTATAAATCTAATAAAAAAAAGAGATAAATACTATATTATTCCATTCAAATCATTTTAATATAGTATTTATCTACTTATAATTTAATATAATAATTTCTAATTTATTTCATATAATAATTATTTTATAAATTAAAGCTTTTAATATTTAATTTTCATTTTTACCTATAAAGTAAGCTACTAAAAATCCTAAAATAAGTGTTAGTATAGATACTATACCCATTATTCCAAATGTAAAACCTGGATATATAACAAATACTGAACCTATAACTAATCCTAATATAATACAATAAGCTGTTTGAGGATACTTATTAAATATTCTCTCTATTAACTTTGTCATTAATAAAAATCCAACAAGCACCCCTGTGCCAACCAATCCAATATTTATTAAATGAAAGCTTTTAACAGACTCTATAATTGGTTCATATAAACCAATTAATAGCAATACAAAAGAACCACTTATTCCTGGTAATATCATTGTTGCAGCTGCTATAAATCCTGCTACAAAAAATCCAATTGCATTAGGTTTAAAAATAGCACTTAAAAATGCAGCCTCTGGATTTACTTTTTCTAATATTCCTAAAGCTGCCACTATAGCAAACCCTAAAATTAAACCTGTAAGATTTCCACCTTTTATTCTTGTTTTCGTAGCTCTTTTATATAATAAAGGTACTGTTCCAATTATTAATCCAATAAAGAAAAAATTAGTTTGTTCATTATAATTTTTAATTAAATAATCAATTACATTAGTAAATAATAAAATTCCAATAGCTGCTCCAATAGCTAATATTCCTAAAAATAAAATATTCCTCTTTATATCTTTAAAAAAATTATTAACGGAATATATTATTTTATCGTATATTCCCATAACAACAGCCATAGTTCCACCACTAACTCCTGGAATAATATTAGAGACACCTATGACCATCCCTTTTAGTAAATCAATTATGTATTTCATATAATCTCCTTTAGCAATTGTAATTAAAATAATAGAGCCGTCGCAAATAACTAAAATTTAAAAATGTACAATATAATATTAATAAATATTATATTTTCATTATTTATTTTCTAATTTGCGACAGCACCATTTAATTTTTAATAAATTTAATTTTTTATCTTAATGTAGCTCCAAGCTTATATTCAAGACTTCTTAAAATCTTATCATGAACTTTGTTAACATCATTATCAGTTAAGGTCTTTCTTTCATCTCTATATGCTATTGCATATGCTATACTCTTCTTGCCTTCTGGTATTTGAGCTCCTTTGTAGATATCGAATAATTCTACCTTTTCTACTAAATTACCTCCAGCTTTTCTGATAGTTTCTTCAATTTCTTGAACTAAAACTTCGTCATTTACAAGTAATGCAATATCTCTAGTAACTGCTGGGAACTTAGGTAAAGCTTTATATTTTCTATCTATTTTAGCATATTCAAATAATAAATCTAAATTAAGTTCTGCTAAATAGCAATTTACATCTACTCCATAATTTTCTGAAAGATCTGGATGTACTTCTCCTAATACACCTACCTTAGTATTTCCTATCATTAAAGCTGCTGTCTTACCTGGATGATAACTTGGATTATTGCTTTCTCTAGTAAACATAACCTTGCTTAAGCCAAGAGTTTCTAGAGCATTTTCTATTATTCCCTTTAAGTCTAAATAATCACAATTTCCATACATACCTATAGTTAGGATATTTTTTTCAATTGGAAGCTCTGTTTCATCCTCTTTAGGGATATAAATTTTACCTATTTCAAATAATCTTGCATAGTCATTATTTCTTGAGTAATTTCTTCCTAAACATTCCATCATAGAATGAATAGTAGTAGTTCTCATTACAGAATAATCTTCACCTAATGGATTCTTGATTTTTATAACTTTTCTTAATTCACTATCCATTGGTAAATTAATTTTATCAAATACCTTAGGTGAAATAAATGAATAACTTATAGATTGATTTAATCCGCTAGCTACCATTGTTTTAACCATTAAATCTCTTAATAATTCACCTTTATATTTAGGTTCTCTACCTGTTGAAACACTGTATATTGTTGTAGGAATCTTATCATATCCATAAATTCTTGCAACTTCTTCAGCTATATCTTCTTTTATGGCTATATCAATTCTAAAAGTAGGTATTCTTATTTCTAAATTATCTCCATTTATTTCAGTTTTTAATTCTAATAAATCAAGATATTTTTTCATATCTTCTGCTGGAATATCTGTTCCTAAGAATTTATTTATCCATTTATAATCTACAGTAATATTTCCCTCTTCTTTTTTAGAGTTATATATATCTATAGTTCCTTCCATAACTTCGCCACAACCAAGCTCACATATTAATGCACAAGCTCTATTTATAGCTAATTCTGCAAGATTTGGATCTATATCTTTTTCGAATCTAGCTGAACTTTCACTTCTTAAGTTTAACTTCTTAGAATTCACTCTAATATTAGTTCCATCAAAGTTTGCAGCTTCAAATATAACTTCTGTAGTATCTTCTTGAATTTCTGAGTTTAATCCACCCATTATCCCAGCTAATCCTATAGATGTTTCATTGTCCTTTATACATAAAAATGATGAATCCAACTTTCTTTCAATTTCATCTAAAGTAACAAATAACTCATCATCTTTTGCTCTTTCAACAACTATTTTCCCACTTTTGATTTCTCTTGCATCAAAAGCATGCATAGGCTCACCAATTTCTAACATAACAAAGTTAGTAATATCAACTATATTATTTATAGGTCTAACCCCTGCTTCTAATAATCTTTCTTGCATCCAACCTGGTGAAGGCATAATCTTAACATTTTTAACACCTCTAGCCATATATCTTCTGCAAAGTGAATCTCTTACTTCTACAGTAATTTTATCATTTATATTTTCATTACTCTTTACTTCATAATTTAAATTTGGCATTTTATAAGTTGTTCCTAGAGTAGCTGCTGTTTCTCTAGCCATACCAACTATACTTAAGCAATCTGGTCTATTTGAAGTAATATCAAAATCTAATATTGATTTGTTAAGATTTAAATATTCCTTTATATCCATTCCAAGAGGAGCATCAGCTGGTAATATCATAAGACCATGTACTGGTTCATCTCCAGCTATTCCAAGTTCCTCTTCAGAACAAAACATACCATTAGATACTACACCTCTAAGTTTACCTTTTTTAATTTCACTTCCATCTGCTAAAATTGATTTGTGAAGTGCAACAGGAACTATATCTTGTTCCTTCATATTAGTTGCTGCTGTAACTATTTGTATTCTTTCTTTTCCAATATCAACTTGACAAACTTTTAATTTATCTGCATCTGGATGTGGTGTTATTTCTGTTATTTTACCTGTAACAATATTTTTAATTACATCACCTTGAGTAATTACCTCTTCTAAGGCTGAACCTGATAGAGTTAATCTATCACCAAGCTCTTTCGCATCTATATTTACATCAACATAATCTTTAAGCCAATTAAATGGTACTTTCATATCTTTTACCTCCTGTTAATTAAAATTGATTTAAGAATCTCATATCACTTTCATATAATAATCTGATGTCATCAATGCCATACTTAAGCATAACCATTCTATCTACACCAAATCCGAAGGCAAAACCACTATATACTTCAGGATCTATACCACAATTTCTAAGAACTTGTGGGTGAACCATTCCACATCCTAATAATTCTATCCAGCCGCTTCCCTTACAAACTCTACATCCCTTACCTTCACAAACGAAGCAAGTTGCATCCATTTCTGCTGAAGGTTCTGTAAACGGGAAATGATGAGGTCTAAATTTGGTCTTAACCTTATCTCCAAACATTTTCTTAGCAAAAAGTTCTAAAGTTCCTTTAAGATCTGCAAAAGTTACTCCCTTATCTATTACTAAGCCTTCCATTTGATAGAATATAGGTGAATGAGTTGCATCAACTGCATCTGATCTATACACCTTACCAGGTCCTATCATCTTTATAGGAGGTGCTTGATTTTCCATAACTCTTATTTGAACTGGTGAAGTTTGTGTTCTTAATACTAAATTATCATTTATATAAAATGTATCTTGTTCACTTCTTGCTGGATGATTCTTAGGTATATTTAAAGCTTCGAAATTATAATAATCTAGTTCTACTTCTGGACCTTCTTCTACTGTAAATCCCATAGATATAAATATATCCTTCATACTTTCTAAAGTTAAATCAAGAGGATGTCTCTTACCAATGATATTTTTCTTTCCTGGCATAGATATATCTATAACTTCAGAAGCTAGCTTATCATTTTTTTCTTTTTCCTTAATTGTATTAAGCTTTTCTTCTATCTTATCTTCTACTTCCTTTTTAACTTCATTAACAAGCTTTCCAACTACTGGTCTTTCTTCTTTAGATAATCCCCCCATACTTCTTAGTATAGTAGTAAGTTCTCCTTTTTTACCTAAATACTTTACTCTTATTTCTTCTAACTTTGAGCTACTATCTGCATTTGTTAATTCATTAAATGCACTTTCTTTAATAGACATTAACTTTTCTTGCATGTTCTTTCCTCCCTTATGATATAAATTAGAAAATATACTTTTCTAAATAACAAAAAAACTTCGCCCCCCTGAAAGGGACGAAGTGTCGCGTTACCACCCTAATTGGTTAAGAAAACTTAACCCAACTTAATTTAAATAACGGAAAAACCGCTAGAAACTACTATTATTTCACTTCTAGGACTCCTGAGGGAACTTCAATATAAATTTCTATAAAATAGCTTTCAGTCTATGGCTACTTCTCCCTGAAAAGTCCTTTATATTTACTTTCTCATTCACAGTCTTTATATATTTAATTTACAATTCATTATACAAATAAATTTAATTAATTTCAATAGTAACTTTCTATTTATTACTAAATCAAATTTTGTCTTACCTTTTCAAATAAAATTATTGATGTAGCAATAGATACATTTAATGATTCTGCCCCACCAGGCATAGGTATTTTAACTTTTTTATCTGCTAATTCAAAAAGCTCATTACTTATTCCATTTCCTTCATTTCCAACAGCTAGTATAGTTTTCCCCTTAAGATCCTCTTCAAAGAAATTTTTTGACTCTGCTAAGGATGTAGCAACTAAACTAAATCCATCTTCTTTTAATGATCTTATAATACTATAATTCTCATCATCATAAAAAATTGGAATATAAAAAATTGATCCCATAGTAGATCTAATGGTCTTATCATTATATATATCTACAGTTCCCTTTGTTAATATTATTCCATTTACTCCTGCTGCATGTGCAGTTCTAATTATAGTTCCTAAATTCCCTGGATCTTGAACCTTATCACAAATTAGATAAAAATCTCCCTTTAAAGTCTTTTGGTTATTTTTTTTCTTAACCACAGCAATTATTCCTTGGGGATTTTCTGTGGATGCAACCTGCATAAATAAATTATTAGCTAAAAAATAAGTTTTTTTATTTAAATCAATATTATTTAATAAAAACTCTTGAAACTTTTGCTCATAATCCTTTGAAATAATAATATTTTCTATTTCCATCTTTGCCTTTATAGCTTCTTCTATTAAGCGAAAACCTTCAAGGATAAATAGGCCTTCCTTATCTCTAAATCTTCTCTCTTTAAGCTTTTTTATGTTCTTAAATAAGTTGTTATCCTTACTTTCTATATATATCAAAATAAGCACCTCATTACTTTGATTTAACTATCATGCCTTCTAATCTATTTAAGTCTTCAGCTGAGCCTATAGCTACTATAATATCATTTTCTTTAATTATATCATCAGCTGCTGGAGATAAATTAACTTCATCTCCTCTTTTTATAGCCATAACATTTATGCCATATTTTCTTCTAAGTTTCAATTCATTTAGTGTTTTTCCTGACCATTCATTTAAGGCTTGAATTTCCATAATGCTATAATCTTCTGAAAGTTCTATGTAATCTAATATATTAGCAGAAACTAAATTATGAGCTACTCTAATTCCCATGTCTTTCTCTGGAAGAATAACTCTATCAGCACCTATTTTATAAAGTACCTTTGCATGTAATTCACTCTGTCCTTTAGCAATAATGTATTTTACACCAAGCTCTTTAACTAATAGTGTAACCATTATACTAGATTGAATATTATCTCCTATAGTAACAACTGCTACATCAAAATTTCTTATTCCTAAGGATCTTAATGCATTTTCATCAGTTGCATCTAATTGAACTGCATGAGTTACACTATCTGCTATATCTTGAACTACATCTTCATCTCTATCTATAGCTAATACATCATTGCCTAAAGAGTATAAAGTTTTTGCTATTGATGAACCAAATCTACCAAGTCCTATTATTATAAATTGTTTATTTGACACCCTATTCATCTCCTTAACCAATTAATATTTTTCCTTCTGGATATTTATAGCCTGACTTTTTACGTTTTCTTGTTAGTGCTAACATTACAGTAAGTGGACCAACTCTTCCTAAATACATCATAATCATTATAAGTATTTTCCCTATTGGAGTTAAATTTGGAGTAAGACCAAGAGTTAAACCTACTGTACCAAGAGCTGATGATGATTCATAAAGTAAATCAACAAAATTTGCTCCAGTTTCTGTATATGATAATATCATAGTTACACCAATTACTAAAGATATTCCAATAAAAACAATAGTAAATGCCTTATAAACTATTTCCTTTGTAAATCTTCTACCAAATACTTCTGTGTCTTCTCTTCCTTTAATAACTGAAATTATAGTAAGTACCAAAATTCCACATGTTACTGTTTTTAAACCACCTGCCGTAGACCCTGGAGATCCACCTATAAGCATTAATATAATAGTTAATATTTTACTTGCTAATGTCATTCCACTTGTATCAACACTATTAAATCCAGCTGTTCTAGGAGTTACTGATGCAAAAAATGAATTTAATAATTTATCATTTATACTCATATTGCCAATACTTTCAGCATTATTAAATTCAAAAAGCAACATTAATATAGTACCACCAAAAATTAATATTAAAGTTGTTATAATAACAAGCTTAGCATGAATAGATAATTTTTTTATCCCCTTAAAGTCATATAATTCTAGTAATACTGTAAATCCTAAACCGCCTATAATAATCAATGCACTAATTACTAAAATTACTACATTATTACTTGAATAAGTTACTAGGCTTGTTCCAAACAAATCAAATCCTGCATTACAAAATGCAGATATTGAATGAAAAACACTATAAAATAATCCTCTTGAAATTCCATACTCAGGAACAAATTGAGTAGACAGTAATAAAGCTCCAAAAAACTGTACAGAAACAGTAAAAACCAAAACATATTTTACCATTTTAACTAAACCTTGAATAGAATATGTATTCATAGCTTCTTGCATTATTAATCTTTCTCTTAAGGTTATTTTTTTTCCTAAAATTAATGAAATTAATACTGCAAAGGACATAAACCCTAATCCACCAATTTCAATAAGAGTCATTATAACAGTTTGACCAAAAGTACTCCAATGAGTGCTAGTATCTAGTGTTATTAAACCAGTAACGCATACTGCAGAAGTAGATGTAAATATTGCATCTAAGAAATTAGTTGATTCACCACTTCTTGATGATATAGGTAATGATAATATAACAGAGCCTATAATAATTACAGCTATAAATCCTAATGCTAGAATTTGTACCCCATTTAATTTTATTTTATTTTTAAACGCAATCTGCATATCTTCACCTCGTAGATACCCTTAATTTATATAACATATTATACACTATTTTTCTATATATTATTTATATAAATCTACAAAAAATGCGACCTTAAGGTCGCAGTATGTTACTTGTTTAATTGGCTTTTTGCTACTTCTACTAAATCTGCAAATGCCTTTGGATCATTTATAGCTATTTCAGATAACATCTTTCTGTTCATATCTATACCAGCTAATTTGATTCCATTTATGAATTTTGAATATGAAAGACCATTCATTCTTGTAGCTGCATTTATTCTAGCTATCCAAAGTCTTCTAAAATCTCTCTTCTTTAATCTTCTTCCAACATATGCATTTCTTAAAGCTCTTATTACTGATTCGTTAGCAGTTTTAAATAATCTGCTCTTTCCACCATAGTAACCCTTCGCAAGCTTTAATACTTTTTTATGATTCTTACGTGAATTAACCGCTCTTTTAACTCTTGCCATGCTTCAATCCTCCTATAATCTTATAAATATGGTAATAACTTTTTCATTGCTTTTTCTTGAGTTGTTGAAACATAAGCTGCTTTTCTTAAGTTTCTCTTTCTCTTAGAGCTTTTTTTAGTTAATATATGACTCTTAAACGCTTTAGCTCTTTTTAACTTTCCAGTTCCAGTCTTTTTAAATCTTTTTGCTGCACCTCTGTGTGTTTTCATTTTTGGCATAATAAAATCCTCCTCTCAAATTATGCTTAATAATAAGCTTAAGAATAACTTCACTTAAAAGCTTATAAAATAAAAAAGACAGCATTACGCCGTCCTCATAATATTCATATTTCTAATTTATTTTCTAAATTAATAAAAATAGAATATAATACCTTACTAAGCTTCGCCGTAAGGTGAGAAACGGCTATGTTCCTTCTTAACAATAGTAATTATATTATCAGGTAAAAAACTTGTCAATAATAAATTATAATTTAACTTGTTTTTCTACGCATAATATACATCCTTTACAGAGTATCACCTTATTTTCAAAAACTTTTTCTATAGTATCCATAAATTCTTTATTTACGCAATTATTTTTTCCATGAATAATTATCCTTTTAGGAGAGTTAGTTATTAATCCACTTATAATTATATCTTCCATTTTTACATCATTATCTAATTTACATTCTATAAGCTCCTTCATAAATTCGTTAAATATATCATTTTTATTACTATCAATAATAGAATAATCTCCAGCTTCGCTTATAACAATATTTATTTCTTCTATTTTGCTATCTTGAATCTCTACAAAATATTTTAGTAATTTTATAAATTCCTTATATTCTTTTTCTACCATATAAGTTTCTATTACTTTATCTATAATATCTTCTATATCCTCTCTTAATTCCTTCATCCTAAATCTTATAAAGCCATCGATATTAATTTCTGAATTTTCCTCTAAACAGCTCTTTATTTTTTCTATAATGTTATTCACTTTATTTAAGCAATATATTAAGTTATCAAAATTTAAAGATTTATTTTCCAGAAATACCTTCATTATTTCTTCTTCAACTTCTATTATTTCCTCCTGTTTTAGAAAGAAGTAATTTTCAGTTAAATATCCTAACATCTCTTTTTCTTTATATTCATTTAAAACAACTTTATATAATGTATTACTTATATATAAATTTATAATATCTCTAACTCTTTCACTGTAACTATTATCATCACATAATATTTTTATTATATGATTATCTAATTCCACACTTTCTACAACTCCTATTTTTATGTCTTTTTTCCTAAGAACTAACCTTAAATCTTGTATTTCATATACAAAATCCAAATCGCTATTGTAAACAAGTTTTAATACAAGCATGGATTACACTCCCTTTCTAATAATAGTATGTATAAAAAATTTATCTATATTCAGAAATTATTTCTTAGTAATCGACAAATAAATATTAATATTTTATAATAAATTAAAAATAAAATAGGAGGTTTATATGATTTGCTTTATTGATTACAGAGCAACACAAAGAGAAAAAGATGTTTTATCTTCACTAAATCTAAAAGTTATAGAAATCCCAAAATCTAATGATGTATATACAGCTATAAATGGTCATGTAGATATTCAATTAAATATATTAGATAAAAAGTCAAAAAAGGTAATAATTAATAGAAATATGGATAAAAACTTCAAAGAAAACTTATCTAAATTAAATATACAGTTTGTAGAAAGCGAAAAATATCTAGAATCTTCTTATCCTAACAATATTTTTTTAAACGCTTTAATACTTGATGACTACTTTGTACACAACTTAAAGTTTACAGATAAAAATCTATTAAATTTTCAAAAGGATAAAACTTTAATTAACGTAAAACAAGGTTATACAAAATGTTCATGTTTACCTGTCTCTAAAAACGCTATCATAACTAATGATACAGGCATTTATAAAATCTTATCTAATTATAACTTCGATATATTATTATTACCTGCAGGAGATATTATTTTAGAAGGCTTAGACTATGGCTTTATAGGTGGTACAGGTGGTTTAATTAATGATGACACAATAGCCTTCTTCGGTAACTTAGAGTATTATAAGTACGGTAATGAAGTTAAAGCCTTTTTAAAAAAGCATAATGTTACCCCTATATACTTAAGCAATATGAAATTACATGATAGAGGTAGTCTATTTGTGCTTTAGTCTTTTATATAATACGTTTAATTAATATAAATGTTTCTAATTTTATAAATTATATATAAAGGAGCCGCTAAGCAGCTCCTAATTAAGTTTTTACTATTATATTAAAATATCTTTAATTTGTTGAATTTTCTTTATAATATCTTTGTTAATTAGTTTATTTTCTATACATAACTTATCTAATATTTTATTTACTTCTAATAAAGCTTTTTCCTTTTCTTCTAATGATTGGTTTCCTCGTCCTAATTTATCACAAACAAAGAGAAGTATTATATCATTATAGCAACTACTATTAATAAGTGCTGGAATATCAGAAAAAGGTAAGTCTTTCAATATATATATATGATGCATATGGAAACTCACTATTTCAGATATCTTTTCTGCCTTTTCTTTATCTATATAATTAATAAGTATTTTATAAGTTATATCTTTACCAACCTTATCATGATTGTAAGATCTATATCTTCCTTTAATGAATTTAGTAGTTTCTATTTTCCCAATATCATGAAATAATGCGGCCCACATAAATGCCTCAGTATTTATTGCAAAACCTTTAACCTTAGCAGAAGTATCTATAACTAATTTAGTATGATTCCATACATTCCCTTCTGGATGGAACTTTTTATCTTGAGGAATATTTTTAAGCTTATTTAAAATATTAAATTCACTTTCTTTAAAAATATCCTTACTCATTAAAATTTCTAACTGTATTGAAGGTTTTTCTTCATTTATTAAAATTTTATTTAACTTATTATATACATCCATTTTTATCACCTCCAAGATATATTATTTCAAATAAATTAATTTTTATTTTATGTATCAAAATCAAATTATAAACATAAAATAAAAATATATTGGGCACTATAGCCAAGTGGTAAGGCAGAGGTCTGCAAAACCTTTATTCCCCAGTTCAAATCTGGGTGGTGCCTCCAAAAAACAAAGAAAGGCACTGAAAAGTTATACTATCAGTGCCTTTTTTATATTATTTTTGTCTTGCTCTATTTAATATTTCACCAATTTCTTCATTAGTAAATTTATATGCTGCATTACAGAAATTACATTTTATTTCTTCTTCTTTTCCTTCATTATATATTTCTTCTAAGTCTTTTTCACCTATAGATATTAATACTGATTCAACTTTTTCTCTAGTACAATTACATTTAAATTCTGGTGTTAATTCTTCTAATATATTTAAATCCATACCATCAAATATATACTCTAAAACTTTTTCAATACTTCCATGTTCTAATAACATAGTCGTTATTGATGGTATTTCTTCTAATCTATATGTAAGTAAATCTGAAAGCAATTCATCTGCATCTGGCATCATTTGAATTATAAAACCACCAGCTGTCTTTATTGTATAATCTTTATCAACTAATACTCCTAATGCAACTGCAGAAGGTGTTTGTTCAGATACTGTGAAATAATAAGCTAAATCTTCACCTATCTCTCCAGTATAAATAGGAACTTGACCAACATAAGGGTCTTTCATACCTAAATCTTTTATAACAGTAAATTCACCGTTAATTCCAATATATCCGCCTACATCTAACTTACCCTTAGAGTTTAATGGTAAATTACCATAAGGATTTCCTATAAATCCTTTAACTATTCCTCCTTGGTATGCTGTTACAGTAACACCCTTTGCTTCTCCACCACCATTTATTTTTAAAGTTATAACTTCTTTATCTGATTTTAAAGTAACTCCCATTAAAGATCCAGCAGTTAACATTCTACCTAAAGCTGCTGCTGCAACAGGAGTACATTCATGAACATTTGTCCCCGTATTAACTAAATTTGTTGTTTCACCAGCAATAATTCTAATCATTCCATCCTTTGCTGTAGCTCTTATAATTTTATCCATTGAAAACCCTCCATTTTTATTTTTTTACTACATATACAATTCTTTCTGTTTTGTCATTTACTTGTTTTTCAGTATACCCATCAAATTTTTCTACTATTTTCAATCCAGCAATTTTTAATTTTTCTTCAATAAATTCTTCTGTATAAGCTCTTTCTAAATGTTCTTCTTCAAATCTTTCGTATAACTCATCTCTCTTAACAAAGAAAGTCAAATACATACTTAATAAATCTTCTTCAAAAACATTTTCCCAAGTATAAAAAACCTCTTCTTCACTATAAGTGTATATGTTATTTCCTAAAATATTTGAAAGCTTATAGTATGAATTTATATCAAAAATAAATAATCCATTATCATTTAGATGTTCCTTAACCTTTATAAAATAGCTTAAAAGTTTTTCTTCTTCAATTATATAATTAGTTGAGTCTAAGGCTGAAGTTATTAAATCAAATTTTCGATTTAAACTTAATTCACTCATATCCTGACAAATAATTTTACATCTTATTTTTTCTTTTTTTAATTTATTGAAAGCTTCTCTTAACATATCTTCTGATAAGTCAACAGCAAAAGACTCATTGAAATTTTTAGCCAGTCTTAAAGTTAGATTTCCTGTTCCACAAGCAATGTCTAAATAATTATTAAATGTAATTTTTTCTTTATTACATATATCAATTACCCTTGAGCACATAGAATCGTAATTTATATCTTCATAAATTAGTTCATCGTAAATTTCAGCAAAATCTCCATATGCCAAAGTAATCCCCCCCACTTTAATACTTTTCTAAAACTATATTAAAGGTAAATTTTCCTTTAGTCAATGCTACATATAAAAGGATTAGAAAATAAATTATTTTCTTCCTAATATTTCGTCGTTGGTTGGTATTTTAAGCATCCTTTTTCTTTTTGTCATTATACCTCCAATTCTACCTGTTTCTTCAGCAGTAAGACCTCCCCATCCGTAAGAATCGACCTTCTCTTTTAATCCTAGTTCTTCGGCAATTTCATATTTAATTTTTTCTCTTAAAATTTCTGCATCACTTAATTCTTTATTTGATTTAATTTTAGATTTAATTATTTTTTTTAAAGGTGTTTTACTCATTATTATACCCCCTATATTTGATATTTATATTTTCCCCAAAATACTTATCAATATACCTTTAAAATAATTAATCACTATCTAAGTATAAAATTTATATATTATAATAAAGTATTGAAATTTTTGAATATTTTAACTATAGTTATTAGTAAGCATATTTTATGCTTATTATAATAAAAAGGGGGAAAAGTTTATGTACAATGTTGCTATAGTTGGGGCTACTGGTAACGTAGGTAGAAAATTTTTAGAAATTCTAGAAGAAAGGAATTTCCCAATAAAGGACCTATATCTTTTTGCATCAAAAAGATCTGCTGGTTCAAAACTTACATTTAAAGGTCAGGAATTTGTTGTTGAAGAAACATCTGAAGAAAATATAAAAGATAAGAAAATTGATTTTGCTTTATTTTCAGCAGGTGGAGATGCAAGCTTAAAATATTCACCAATTTTTTCTTCATATGGTGCTGTCGTTATTGATAATTCTAGCGCTTTTAGAATGGACAAAAACGTTCCATTAGTTGTTCCAGAAGTAAATCCTGAAGATGTTAAATGGCATAATGGTATAATAGCTAATCCAAATTGTTCTACAATTCAAGCTATGCTTCCATTAAAGGTTTTATTAGATAACTATGGAATTAAAAGAATAATCTACTCTACTTATCAAGCTGTGTCAGGTGCAGGTATGCAAGGAATATCGGATTTAGAAAATGGTCTAAAGGGTGAGGAGCCTAAAAAATTTCCTTATCCTATAGCTGGAAATTGCTTGCCTCATATAGATGTATTTTTAGAAAATGGTTATACAAAGGAAGAAATTAAAATGATAGAAGAAACAAAGAAAATTCTTCATAATTCTAAATTAAAAATTACAGCAACTGCTGTTAGGGTTCCTGTTTTAAATAGCCATAGTGAAAGTATTAATGTTGAATTAGAAAATCCTTTTGATTTAAAAGATGTTTTAAATTTATTTAATAATACTGAAGGAATAACTCTTTATGATGATATATCAAATATCAAATATCCTACTCCACTTTTTGTTAGTGGTAAGGATGATGTTTTCCTAGGTCGTGTTCGAAGAGACTATAGCTTAGATAATGGGTTAAACCTATGGGTAGTTGCAGATAATATTAGAAAAGGAGCTGCTTTAAACGCAGTCCAAATAGCTGAACTATTAATAGGGAGTGATAATTAATGGCAATTTTTAAAGGCTCTGCAGTAGCCATCATAACGCCTTTTACTTCAAATAACAAAGTTAATTATGAAAAGTTAAAAGAACTAATAGAATGGCAAATTGAAGAAAAAACTGATGCCATTGTAATTTGTGGTACTACTGGAGAAGCAAGTACTATGAGTAAGGAAGAAAAAGAAAAAACTATTAAATTTACTGTTGATATAGTTAATAAAAGAATCCCTGTTATAGCTGGTACTGGTAGTAATAATACTGAAGCATCTATTGAAATGAGTAAATATGCTGAATCAGTTGGAGTAGATGGATTATTATTAATAACACCATATTACAATAAAACTAATTCTAAAGGCTTATTTAAGCATTATGAAGCAATTAATAATGAAGTTAGTACACCTATAATATTATATAATGTACCAAGTAGAACAGGTGTTAATATAAGTCCCAATGAATTACTAGAATTAAGTAAGTTAAAAAATATTGTTGCTATTAAAGAAGCCAGTGGCAATATAAGTCAAATTGCAGAAATGAAAGCTTTATGTAAAGACACTATAGATATTTATTCAGGTAATGATGATCAAATAATACCTATAATGTCCCTAGGAGGAAAAGGAGTAATATCTGTACTTGCTAATATATATCCAAAAAGTGTCCATGATATGGCATACAATTATTTAAATGGTGATATAAATAAAGCACTAAATCTTCAATTAAACTCTATAAGCTTAATTAAAATACTATTTAAAGAAACTAACCCAATTCCAGTTAAAACGGCTTTAAACCTTATGGGTAAAAATGTAGGTGGTTTTAGATTGCCTTTATATGAAATGGATAATAATAATCTTATCTTATTAAAAGAAACTTTAAAAAAATATGATTTAATTTAAGGAGGAACTATGGTAAAAATATTATTAAATGGTTGTTGCGGAAAAATGGGACAAATAATAGTAGAGTCATCCAAAGGTTTCCCTAATATAGAAATAGTTGCTGGAATAGATAAGTATCCTAATGACAAAAATGATTTTAAAATATTTAATAATGTAAATGAAGTTAATATAGATTATGATGTATTAATAGATTTTTCAAGACCTGAAGCATTAAAAGATTTACTTAATTTATCAATAACCAAAAATAAGCCTATAATTTTATGTTCAACAGGATATAATGAAGATGATTTAAAATTAATTTCAGAAAAGAGTAATATAATACCAATTTTCAAATCTGCTAATATGTCTCTAGGAATTAATTTAATAAATTCTTTACTAAAAAAAATAGTCCCAATTTTATATGGAAACTATGATATAGAAATTATCGAAAAACATCATAACCAAAAAATAGATTCTCCAAGTGGTACAGCACTTTTATTAGCTGATACAATAAAAGATTCACTATCAAATGAAATAAAATATATATATGGTAGAGAAGGTATTGCTAAAAGAGAAAAAAATGAAATTGGAATTCATGCCGTTAGAGGCGGTTCTATAGTTGGCGATCATGATATTATTTTTGCTGGTTCTGGTGAAATTATTGAACTAAGTCATAAAGCTTTGTCAAGAGAAGTATTCGCTGTAGGTGCTTTAAAGGCTGCAGAATTTATGAGCCATATAATATTACCAAGACTTTATAATATGGAAGATGTTCTAGGAATTAGATAAGAAGGAGCTGCCGCAGCAGCTCCTTTATTAATGTATCAATTTCCAGTTTAAATATTTAATTAGGTGGAAAGATATAATATAAATATAAATAAGGAGGATTGCAAATGCCTAAAGATAGCCAACCTGATAATAAAAAAGCTAGAATGGAAAAGTGTAATTATCAAACGCCAATAACAGAAGAAGGTCATAATCATAATCCAAATGCAAAACATAAATCTATAAAACGAGAAGGCTTCTCTAGTGAACATTTTAATAGAGCTGGAAATTAAAAAAAGAAGAGTCAAAAACTCTTCTTTTCTTATAATAATTTTACTATTCTTCAATATAAGCTTTATCGAAGAATACATGTCCTAAAGTAGAAACTCTAACGCCTTTAACTTCTGGCTTAGCTCCTTTAACTTTAGTGTAGTAATAGATTGGGATAATAGGCATATCATTCATTAATATATCTTCAGCTTGCTTCATGATTTCCCATCTCTTATCTTGATCCCCTTCACTCTTAGCAGCAGCAACTAATTTGTCATATTCAGCATTTGAATATCCAGCATCATTATTTCCGCCACCAGTTACCCATAAATCTAAGAATGTCATTGGATCAACATAGTCTCCTGACCAACCATGTCTAGCAATTTCATATTGTCCTTGTTGTCTAGTATTTAAGAATACTTTCCATTCTTGGTTAGTTAATTCAACATTAACGCCAATCTTAGCCCAGTCTTGTTGTATAGCTTGAGCAATTAATTTGTGATCTCCTTCAGTATTATACATAAATTCTAAAGTAGGAAGACCTTCACCATTTGGATATCCAGCTTCAGCTAATAATTTCTTAGCTTCATCAACGTTAGCTTTATTTGCATCATAGTATTCTCTATCTGCAAAATCTTCTCCGTTTTCATTTAAAATTCCTTTTGGAACAAAGCTATATGCAGGAACTTGTCCAGATTTAGTAACATTTTCAGTAATAGCTTTTCTGTCTATTGATATAGCTAAAGCTTTTCTTACCTTTTCATTACTTAAAGCTTTTTTAACATCTTCAGGTAAAGTTGATTGTTTACCAACGTTTATTACTAACATATAAGTAGCAAGGTTTGGATATATTGTAACTAATCCTTCTTCTTTACCTCCTGCAATTTCTGCTGGTGGTACTGTATCAACCATGTCGAATTCTCCAGATTTTAAAGAAGCATATGCAGTATTTGTATCAGTAACTAATTTATATACAACACCTGGAAGCTTTATTTCTTTAGCATTCCAATATTCTTCATTCTTTTCAAATACTAATTGATCTTTCATATCCCATTGAACTAGTTTGAAAGGCCCATTTGAAACATAAGTTTCTGGTTCAGTAGCCCATCCATCTGGATCAGCTGAAACTATATCTTCTCTAAGTGGCATATAAGTAGTAAATGCAGTTAATTCTGGGAAATAAGCTGTTGGAGCTTCTAAAGTAACTTTAAGTGTTTGATCATCAACAACTTCGATACCTAACTCATCTCTAGTAGCTTCTCCATTATAGAACTTTTCACCATTCTTAATATAGAATAATTGATAATTGTATTCAGCAGCAGTTTCCTTAGTTAAGGCTCTTACCCATGAATATTCAAAATCTTTTGCAGTAACTGCTTGTCCATCTGACCATTTAGCATCTTTTCTTAAAGTAAAAGTATATACTAAATTATCATCTGATACTTCCATTTTTTCAGCAACTCCAGGAATTGCTTTTTCATTTTCATCAAGTCTCATTAATCCTTCAAAAGCATTGTCAATTATTGAACCAGCTCCTGATGAAGTATTTAATGTAGGATCGATTGTTTCAGGATCTTCTCCTAAATTATAAATTAATTTTCTTCCACTATCTCCTGAACTACTATTTCCACATCCTGCAAAAACAGACATTCCAAGAGCAAGTGTTAGTGCAACTGCACAAATTTTTCTAAGCTTATTGCTCTTCATTGTTTTTTCCCCCTTAATATATTTATTTATAGAAATTGCTTAATGCAATAGCTAACTATTTATTAAATAAATGGCATGATACAAAGTGACCAGGTTCTACTTCCTTAAGTTCTGGATCAACTTCAGCACAGATTGGCATAGCATATTTACATCTACCTTTAAATCTACAGCCAGGAGCTGGATCTATTGGTGATGGTATATCACCTTGTAAAACTATTCTTTTATTATTTTTAGCTACTTTAGGATCTGCTATAGGAACAGCTGAAAGTAATGCTTGAGTGTATGGATGCTTAGGCTTTAAATACACAGCATCAGCTGGCCCCTTTTCAACCATTTGACCTAAATACATAACCCCAATATGTGTCGATATATGCTTAACCATTGATAAATCATGAGCTATAAATAAATATGTTAGTCCGAATTCTTCTTGGAGCTCTTCTAACATATTAATAACTTGAGCTTGAATAGATACATCCAATGCTGATATAGGCTCATCACATACTATAAAATCTGGTTGCACTGCAAGTGCTCTTGCAATACCAATTCTTTGTCTTTGCCCACCTGAAAATTCATGAGCATATCTATTTATATGACTTCCATTAAGTCCTACTCTATCTAAAAGATATCTTATTCTTTTAGTTCTTTCTTCACCCTTATATAATCCATGAATATCTATAGCTTCACCAATAATATCTCCTACAGTCATTCTAGGATTTAATGATGCATATGGATCTTGGAATATCATTTGCATATTCTTTCTTAAAGAAACCATCTTCTTTTCACTATAATTAGTAATATCTTCACCATTAAAGATAATTTGTCCTGAAGTAGGTTCATATAATTTTAATATTGTTCTTCCTGTAGTAGTCTTCCCACAACCTGATTCACCAACTAACCCTAATGTTTCTCCTCTTTTTATTTCAAAAGAAACATTATCAACAGCCTTTACAAAGCTTTTTTTAGCAAAAAGGCCTTTGTTTGCAGGGAAGTACTTACAAAGATTTTTAACTTCTAAAATAACATCATTATTTTTTTCCATTATTCTTCCCTCCTTATTGGTGCTTCTACCTTTGGTGCATTTTCATGACATAACCAACATGCAGCTCTATGTCCATCAGAAATTTCAAATAATGGAGGTTGCTTTTCTAAACAAACCTTCATTGCATATTTACATCTTGCTGCAAATGGACATCCAACTGGTGGTTTTAATAAATCTGGTGGTTGTCCTTCTATTGGTGTTAATTTTTCTTTTATTTCACTCTTAGGATTAGGCACACTATTTAATAATCCCCATGTATATGGATGCTTTCCATTATAGAATATATCTTCATCTGAACCTTCTTCTACAATTATTCCACCATACATAACATTAATTCTAGTACAAAGATCTGCAACTACACCTAAATCGTGAGTTATTAATATTATAGAAGTATTTATTTTATTTTTAAGATCTTTCATTAAATCTAATATTTGAGCTTGTATAGTAACATCTAATGCTGTAGTTGGTTCATCTGCAATTATAAGCTTTGGATCACAAATTAAGCTCATAGCAATCATAACTCTTTGTCTCATACCACCTGAAAATTCATGTGGATATTGTTTTAGCCTGCTTTCTGGGCTAGGAATTCCTACCATATCTAACATTTTGATTGCTAAATTGTTAGCTTCTTTTTTACTTATTTTTTTATGTTTTATTAAATGCTCTGTTAATTGCTCTCCAACTGTAAATAATGGATTTAAAGATGTCATAGGGTCTTGGAATATCATTGCTATTTCATTTCCCCTAATTTCTTGCATATCATCTTCAGTTGGATTTGTTATATCTTCTCCATTAAATACTATTTCATCAGCTTCAATAATTGCGTTATCTGCTAACAATCTCATAATTGACATCATAGTAACTGACTTACCACAACCAGATTCTCCAACAATTCCTAAAGCCTCTCCTTTATTTAGATATAAAGAAACTCCTCTAACAGCTTGTACATCACCTATATGTGTTCTAAAGGAGGTCTTCAAATTTTTTACTTCCAATAACTTACTCATTCGTCATTCCTCCTATTTCTTATTCTTAGGATCTAAAGCTTCTGTTAAGCCATCACCAAATAAGTTAAATGCTAAAATTATTAAGCAAATAGCCCCTGCTGGGAATAATAATTGGTATGCTGCTGTGCTTAGTAATCCACTAGCATCATTTGCTAAAGTTCCTAAAGATGCAAGTGGTGCATTAATACCTAATCCAATGAAGCTTAAAAACGCTTCAGTAAATATTGCTTGAGGAACAAATAAAGTTAATGTAACTAAAATAGATCCAATACAGTTTGGAATTAAGTGTCTAAACAATACTCTTGTCTTTGAAGCTCCTAAAGCTTTAGCAGCAAGAACAAATTCTTGTTGTTTTAATTGAAGGATATCCCCTCTTACTATTCTAGCCATACCAACCCAATAGGATATTGCCATAGCTAAAATTATTGTTACAAGCCCAGTAGATCCTTCTTTTTTAAATGTTGCCATTAAAATAATTACATATATTTGAGTAGGAATAGAGTATAAAACATCTACTATTCTCATCATTATATTGTCTACTCTTCCTCCAAAGAATCCTGCGACTCCACCATATAATACACCAATAATTAAATTTATTGCCGCAGCAGATATAGCTATTATTAGTGAATATCTAGTTCCATACATTACTCTTACGAATAAATCTCTACCTAAATTATCTGTTCCAAACCAATGCTGTGAGCTTGGTCTTAAATCTGTTGCTTGTAAATTTGTATCATAATATGTGTATCCTAGAACTTTTTCCATAAAAATTGGCCCTAAAAATGCACAGATAACAATTACTACAATCAAAATTAATGAAAATAATGCCACTTTATTATTTTTTAATCTTCTCCAAGCATCAGCCCAATAACCAACGCTAGGTCTTACAACTTCTTCAAACTTTTTTTCCTCTTCACTTAAAGGAGTAAATAATTCTTTATCAATGTTTAAGTCAACTTTTAAATTTTCCATTTCTTTACCCCCTATTAACCTTCAAGCTTAATTCTTGGGTCTATTAATACATAAACAATATCAACTAAAAGATTACATATTACTATTAATGTACAATAAAATGCTGTTACTCCTAATAATGAAGTATAATCTCTATTAGTTATTGATAATGTAAATTCATTACCTAGTCCAGGAATAGCAAATATTTTTTCTACTACAAAAGATCCAGTTAAAACTCCTGCAACTAATGGTCCTAAATAAGTTACTACTGGAATTAATGAATTTCTTAATGCATGTTTAAAAATTATTGTTTTTCCACTTAAGCCTTTAGCTTTTGCTGTTCTTATATAATCTGACTTTAATACGTCCATTAATTTACTTCTTGTTAATCTTGTTATAAATGCCATAGAACTTCCTGAAAGCGCAAGTACTGGCATTATATAGTTTTTAGGCTTACTTAATCCAGTTGCTGGCAATAATCCTTTCGCCTGCACCGTAAAAATATAGATTAAGAAAGTTCCCATTACAAAGCTTGGTATTGTTATTCCTATTGTAGCTAATATCATACATACATGATCTGGCCATTTTCCTGCCTTTAATGCAGCAATTATTCCTAATGATACTCCTACTATTACAGAAAATACTATTGATACCGCTCCAACTTTGGCTGAATTAGGGAAGCTTTTCTTTATTGTTGTTAAAACATCTCTTCCTTTATACTTCATTGATTTACCAAAGTCACCCTTTAATAGGTTCTTCATATAAATTGCATATTGTTCTCCAACCGGCTTGTCCAATCCATATTTTTCATTTAATTGAGCTTTCATCTCAGGTGTAGTTTTTTCTCCGTCAAATGGACCACCCGGCATCATCCTTACTAGAAAGAAAACTATAGTAACTACTGCCCAAATAGTAATTAAACTAGTTAAAAGTCTCTTTCCTATATACTTTACCATTTGTGTTCAACCCCCATTCATTATTCTACGCACATTCCAATTTGTAGATATTAATAATTATATTATATTATAAGAAATTGTCAATTAACATTTTAAAATAACATGTCCTATTTTGATAATATATCAATAAAATTATAGTTTTTTTCCCAATTGTTAAAAGGTGTTGAGTCCTTCTAGAAAACGCTTACACCCCCTATATTTCTGCTTTTATGCAAGTATAAATATTAATCCTTCATTTTTTCTAATTTTTATTAATATATTAATTTTTTAAATTATTTTATTCTTTTATAATAAACTTATATGGACATTAGGCTTTATTTGTTCACTGTAAGCGAACAAATTTAATAGTCTTAGTTACATATTTAAAAGAACTTATTAGCATATTTATTCATAAAAACACCCACCAATATGAATAAAATTCTATTAGTGGGTGTTTTTTAATTACTATATCTATTTATGAATTTCTCAATTCTATTTAAGGCTTCTTTTAATTCCTTATGAGAGTAACAATAAGATATTCTAATAAATCCTTCTCCTCCAACTCCAAAGGCATCCCCTGGAACACAGGCAACTTTTTCTTCATATAATAGCTTTTCACAAAACAACTCAGATTTTAAATTATATTTCTTTATAGAAGGAAATATATAAAAGGCTCCTTTAGGCGAAACAAAATCCATATTCATCTTTCTAAGCCTATCTTCTATATAAGCCTTTCTTCTTATAAATTCTTCTTTCATATAATCTACATTATAAAGTCCATATTTAAGACCTTCTACAACTCCATACTGCCCTACTGAATTAGTACAAGACACATTATATTGATGTACTTTTCCAATTTCATCAAGTTTCTCTTTTTTTGCTGCAACAAATCCTACTCTAATACCTGTAATAGAAAACATTTTAGAAAAGCCGCCAATATATATTACATTATCTATAACATCTTCATTCATAGCAATACTATAATATTCATCGTAACAAAGAGATTCATATAATTCATCGCTTATTATAGTTAATTTATTTTCTTTTATAATTTCTAATAAATTGTTATATTCACTCTTACTTAATATAGCTCCAGTTGGATTAGATGGATATGACAAAATCATATACTTGATATTTTCTTCTTTTATTAATCTTTTTAACATTTCAAAATCTAAAGAAAAATCATCCTTTAGTTTATAATTTATAACTTCCCCGCCTATTATTTTAACAATATTTTCGTAAGCTGGATAAGCTGGAGTAGGAATTAAAACTTTATTCCCTTTGTTTATTATAGAAACTAAAGATGAAAATAAAGCTTCACTTCCACCTACAGTAACACAAATCTCATCATGCTCATAATTAATTCCCTTAGCTTTTAAATACTTTGATATTTCTTTTCTTAATTCTAAAAGCCCAAAATTATCTGTATATACAGTCTTATCCTCTTTTATTGCTTTTATCATTCCATTTTTTATTTCTTTAGGTGTCTTAAAATCAGGTTGCCCTAAGGTTAATGATATAGCCCCATCAACATTTTTTACCTTATTAAAAAACCTTCTTATTCCAGACATTTTTATCTCATTTAAATTCTCATTCATTTTTTGCCCCCTATTGCTTAAAATTCTATTCCTTCTCTAGCTGGAACTCCTTCTTCAAAATAATGCTTAATACACTTCATTTCTGTAACTAAATTACTTTTCTCTATTATTTCTTTAGGAACGTTTCTTCCTGTTAATATTATTTCCATAGATTCAGGTTTATTATCTAATATATACATAACTTCTTCTACACTAAGAAATTCATTTGACAATACAGCCATAATTTCATCAATAATCAGTACATCACATTTATTTTCCTTAATAACTTCTAGTATAAAATTATATCCATCTCTAATTTCTAGTTTTAATTCTTCTAATTCTTCTTTTGTTAAGTTCCATGTAAAATCCTTTGGCTTTTCAAATCTAAATATTTTAAAATTATCTCCAAGTTCATCTATGGTTTTAAGTTCACCAGTTTTGCCTCCCTTTAAGAATTGCAACATATAAACTTTTAACCCATTACCATAAGCTCTAATTCCTTGGCCAATAGCTGCAGTTGTCTTTCCTTTACCTTCTCCAGTATAAACTTGAATTAATCCTTTTTCTAATTTCAATTTTATCAACTCCTTTTTATAGATTTTACATTAAGTATAATTTACTTGCAAATAATATTATTATTTGTATTTTATATTTCCTAACACTTGCTATCCTTCCAATATATTGATATAATTTCTTCAAATTAATATTAATTTGGGGAGGATTTATTTATGAATTATAACGATTTAACCGATCCTTATGAAATTGCAAAATTTATAAGAGATTCTGTAAAGATAACACCTGTTAAAGCCTATATAAATGGGGACTTAAGCAGAGTTGAATTCAATAATATAGAATGGTATGGAAGCAATAATTTTTATATTTTATTTGGAGAATCAAATATACTTAAAGAATTTATAGAAAAAAATAAATCTTTAATAAATCATTTTAGAATAGAAAATGATAGAAGAAATTCTGCTATTCCTATGTTAAACCTTCTAGAAGTTAACGCTAGAATCGAGCCTGGTGCAATAATAAGAGATAGAGTAAAGATAGAAGAAAATGCTGTTATTATGATGGGTGCTGTTATTAATATAGGTGCTGAAATTGGTGAAGGTACTATGATAGATATGAATGCAGTCCTTGGGGCTAGAGCTAAAATAGGAAAAAGATCTCATATTGGTGCTGGTGCTGTAGTGGCTGGAGTTTTAGAACCACCAAGTAAATCTCCATGTGAAATAGGAGATGATGTATTAATAGGTGCCAATGCAGTAATTTTAGAAGGTGTTCGTGTTGGTAATGGAGCTGTCATTGCTGCAGGTTCTATTGTAACAAAGGATGTTCCATCTGGAGTTGTTGTTGCAGGTAGTCCAGCTAAAATTATAAAATCTGTAGATGAGCACACAAAAGATAAAACAAAAATTCTAGAAGATCTAAGAAAATAAAATACATATTAAATAAGGAGCTGTTACCAGCTCCTTATTTATTACATAACTTCTTGTTCATTAACTTCATTAACAGGGTCTACTTGTTCCTCTTGAACTCTTTCCATCTTTGAAACTGATACTTCATAAGCAATTTTCTTTATTACATCAGTATCACTAACCTTTTTTTGATATTCTCTGCTTTGTAGTCTACCCCAAACTCTAATATTATCTCCTACTTCTAAGCTTTGACAAAATCTAGAGTTTCTTCCCCAAGCTATAGTAGGAATATAATCTGATTTATTATAAGCTCTATTTACAGCTAATAATACATCAGCAATTTCTCTTCCAAATGGTGTTGTTCTATAAACTGGTTCCTTACATATATATCCATCTAAGAAAATTTCATTAGGATTCTTACTTCTTTCAATACACGGTTCTATGTTCCTAGCAAAAACTGTTAATATTAATTTATTAGATCCGTCTACGAATTTATTATAAGATCTTAGTTGACCATCTACAATTATCTCTTTCCCAATTGATAAATCCATATTTGCTATTAATCTCTCTGATACAGTTATATTTAAAATATCAACTGAGTCACTAAGTCTCATAACCTCCATAGAAAATGTATAAAACCCTTCCCCATACATTTCATGACTGAATTCTAATTCTGATATTACCTTTCCCTCTAAATAAATCTTGTTATTTAACATCAAGTTGTCCATCACTAACCCCTCTCTCCCTTAGTAATAATTTTTATTCCTTTGCTTTTTTAATCTTTATGGATACATTTCCATTATAATACATTATATCATCATTTTTCAATATTTTTTAATTATTTTTTATTTGTTCTCCATTTTCATTAATAAAATAATCGCCATAGTAAATGATTTCACCTACTTTAGCAAATTTATAACCTTCTTTTAATAATTCATCAATTATCTTATCTAAATTTCCAGGAGTATATTTAGCGTTATTATGAAATAATAGTATTGATCCAGGAGCAACTTTCTTCATAACTCTGCTATATTCTTCAATTGCACTACTTTGCTTCCAGTCTACAGAATCTACATCCCACTGAATACTAATCATTCCTTGATTATATATAAATTCACATGCTTTTTTATTATAATCTCCACTTGGAAATCTAAATAGCTTTATCTCTTCACCAGTTACATCCTTAATAATTTTATTAGTCTTATCAAGTTCTTCCTTCATCTTTTCTTCGGTAATTTTACTAAACATGGGATGCTTATAGCTATGATTTCCTATTTCATGACCTCCCTCCTTTATTTTTATAAGTTTTTCTCTGTTTTCATCACTATAATTAACCCAACCTCCCATTATAAAAAAGGTTGCCTTTACATTATATTTATCTAGTACCTCTAATATGTTATATAATTCTTCTTTTTCAGCCCAATTTATATCAAAAGTAATAGCTATAACTTTTTCTTCTGTTTTAACCCTATATATAGGCTTATCATTTTTAATTTCTGCTAAGCTAAGTTTAGCTTTTTCAGTAAATAATATAGATACTATTATTGTTGAAATTAATAATAGTAAACTTAATCCAACCCTATACCTTCTATTCATAAATTCTCCTAATAAGTGATTCATTTAATTTATATTCTGTTTTTTTATATTAATGACAATAATATGTAGTTATGAAATTTTTAAATATTATGTTATAATAAATCTATACTTTCTAAATGGAGGTTTAATATGTACGAAAACTCAGCTGAATTAGCAGAAAATAAATTATTAGTATTATATGTAATTGATTCATTAAAACATCCTATTACGAATACTCAATTAACAGAAATTATCTTAGAAAATAATTTTATAAATTACTTTACTCTTCAACAGTATATTAGTGAACTAATAACTTCAGATTTTCTAAGATATGAAACAGTTAATGAAAAGAATCTTATTCGTATTACTGAAAAAGGTACCAATACCCTTTCATTCTTTTCTGATAGGATTTCTTCAATTAAAAAGAAGATAATCGACGATTACCTTCTTTCAATAGTAGACTCTATAAAAAAAGAATTAACTATTCATAGTGATTATACCCTTGGAGAAGATGACTCCTTTATTGTAGACTTACAGGCTTTAGAAAATGATAATTTACTAATATCTCTAAAAGTTTCAGTACCTACAAAAAAACAAGCAGTATCTCTATGCAATAGGTGGAAGGATAACCCTTCTGATATATATAATAAAATTATGAACTCTTTATTTAATGATTCAAACTAATATAAAGTCATAGCATTAGGTTCTTTCCCTACTGTTATGGCTTTTGTATTATTATTACGCAAGTCTAAGCATATCACTCTTCCATTAAAATAGTCCCCAATATATAGTATATTTCTATATTTAACTATAGATCTAGGCATACCACCTACTATTATTTCAGTTACTTTATTTAAATTTAACTTATCTATCAGTGTTATACTACCATCCATTAAATTACATATATATAATATATCTTCTTCTTCAATAATGTCTATTGGTACTTTGCCTACTCCTATTTTCCTTAATGATTTTAATGTAATTAAATCAAAAACTTCTATATATCCATTATTTTCATCACCCATATAACTTTCACAAACATATAATAGTTTACCGTCCTTTGATACCCTAACCTTAGTAGGATATTCTAATGTAGTCAATTCTCCTATTATATTATTAGATACTATATCAATTACAGATATATTATTACTTTGAAAATTAGTGATAAAAATTAGCCCTAATTCTTTGCTTAACTCAATATTATAGGGCCAATTATTAGTTTTTATTTCTAATATCATTTTATTTTCCTCTATATCATAAACAACAACAGAATTAGATTCAGAACATACAATGTACAAATTATTATTATAGCCAATTAAATCATTTGGATGCTCTCCAACATAAGTAGAGTCTATTTCCTTTAAAGTATCCATATTTAATATTGAAATAGAATTACTATAACTATTAACTACATAAGCTATATTATTTTTGATATAAATCCCATTTGGTCCTAGTGGTTTTTCCCCTATAGTTAGTAATATTTCTTTATAATCTACACTTAGATCAAGTGACTTTACCAATGACATTTTACTAATACAATCACTGCCAGTATTACATACAATCAAAGAGTTCATCCTATCCCACCTTTTATTTCTCTTATTATAATATATACATTTATATTATATGTTTAAGCTATTTTTTCGGACCATAATTTTATCTTTTCACTTAAAATTCTACAAATTACTTTATTTTTAATTAATATGATTATATAATAATCTTGCAATAAATTTTGGAGGTATATTAGATGTTTATTTATAAGACTAAAGGGGTATGTGCAACAGAAATTCACTTAGATATTGAAAATGATACTATTAAGAGTGTAGAATTTATTAGAGGTTGCCAAGGAAATCTAACAGGAATATCAGCATTAGTGGCTGGTATGAATATTGATGATGCAATAAATAAACTTAGAGGAATAGATTGCCGTAATAAAGGCACTTCTTGCCCTGATCAATTATCAAAGGCTTTAGAAGAATATAAACTAAGTGCTTAAGGAGCTGTCACACAGCTCCTAATTTTATTTCTAATCTTTTATATTTCTTTATATTCTTTACTATCATTTTTCTCACTTCCTCTAAAGGAAATTTTTCTCCAGGACAAAGAGTACTATATACTTCTTTATGCCCAATAATCTTATAAATATCATATTTTAAAGAAATATATAATGATAAATTTATTAAATTCTTTAATTGTGCTTCTTTCACTTCTTCATCTTCAAAATTACCCTCTAAGCAAATACCAATAGAACTACTATTTTCACCTAAAGTATGAGCTCCTTCTGAACCTTCAGGTCTCCCCTCATATATAGTACCATTCTTGCTTATGTAAAAGTTATATCCTATTCCCTTCCATCCTTTCGACTTGTGAAATTCATTAATTTCTTCGGGAGAAGCCTTTGCTAAAGCAGTATGATGAATAATAATTTTATTTGGTTTATTATTCATATTTAAATTTTCTTTCCAGTTATAATCAACCTTCATAATATTTAAACTTTTCTCCATTTCATTTATTTCAGCAGTTGAAATGTGAATATTATAGTATTTTCTATAACTTATTTTAAAGTATTCTCTTATACTATCTTTGAAAAATATAGCCAAAGAAAAAATAAGGACTAAAAATAATAAAATATAGATATATACTTTTTTTACTCTTATAATAATAATCAAACAAACCAATCTCCTAAATCAATCCTATACTTATAATTTATTGCAAAAAAAAGTAAGTATTCTTATTTTAGAATACTTACTTAGAAATTTACTTATTATAATAAATAGCTACTTATTAAAACTACAATAGATCCTATTAATATGGAAGAACTAATTAAATCCATATTAATTTTAATATTAGAAGCTGAAACTATTCTTTCTTTTTCAGCAATGTTATTTTCTAAAACTATATTTGCAAAATACTGTGGATTAACTTGGCCAAACTCTTGTAACGATAAGCTTTGATTGCTTCCACTTATTGAAGAAAATAATACTATCATCAATATTAATATTCCTTCAATGAAAAGTACATCCTTTAAGTGAAATCCTCTTAAGCTAGAAATTACTCCTGCAATTAGAAATAAAGATACTAAATTAGCAATAAAAATTAATATAAATTTTCTTAAGCTTTTAGATTTATTTTTTATCATAAGAACCATCATCCACCTTTCTCTGATATCATTTACATATTAGCATTTATGCGGATTTATTACAATATCTACTACCTTCTTCTAAAGCTAGTTTAATTACTAATTTTTTAAAGTTTAACTATGTTTTTTATAAAAAATATCATCTAATAACCAATGATATTTTTTATATTTAATGAAAGACATTTAAATTTATCGATTTCCTAAATTTATAATTTTCTTTCTTTTCTTTAATATATTTTATATATAAAATGAACATTGTTCAAAAAACTTCAAAATTTGATAATATTTAAAGCATTTACGAGAAAAACCTTATAATTTAATCCTAAATAAAATTTGATATTTCATAGTTCAAAGAGTAGTATTAAATTAATATTAATCGATAATAATTATTAAAGGAGTGTTTATATGAATAATTTCATGAATGATATTAGAAACAAAAGTAATCTTCTTCATAAAGCAACTGAAAATTCAGGCTTTACACATAGATTTCTTGCTAAAGGTGCAAACTTAGAAAGCTATACAGAATATATTTATAACTTATCTTTTGTATATGATGCTATTGAAACAAATTTAAATAAATATAAGGATTTAGATGAAGTTAAACTTTTTGTTACAACTGAACTTTTTAGAACAGAAGCAATTAGAAATGACGTAAGAGCTCTAGGAAATAATAAAGATTTAGAAGTTCTTTCTTCAACTTTAGCTTATGTAGATAAGATAAATACTGTTGCTGAGAATAATCCAAAATTATTAATAGCTCATGGGTATATAAGATTTTTAGCCGATTTATTTGGAGGTAGAATGTTCTATTCTCTATTAAAAGAAGAGTACCATGTTTCAGATGAAGCTCTTAACTATTATGCTTATGAAAATTTAGGTGAGATAAAAACTTATGTTATGAAATATCATATGATGTTAGCTAATCTAAAGCTTACTGAAGAAGAACAAAAACAATTTATTATTGAAGTATCTAATGCTTATATTTACAACATTTCAATATCCAATGAATTAGATGCTAAATACTTCTAGGAATAAAGGAACTTGAATGATGTGCACCCCCAAATGTCAGACACTATATCTAACATTTGGAGGTGTATTTTTTATATATAATAAATAATTGTATCTTTTGATTTTTTATAATTATCTACTAGATCTTCTAAAGTTATTGAAGAAAAATAATCTTTAATAATATTATTTATATCTTTCCACAAATTCTTATTTATAAACTCTTCTAATTCATTTTCTTCCTTATCATTTATATCTATAAAAATATTATCACCTTCTAGAATCTTTAAGATTTCTAGTATAGTTAATTCTCTTATATCTTTACCTAAACTATATCCACCTTGTGCGCCTTTTCTACCTACTATAATACCAGCTTTTCTTAACAATGAAAAAATTTGTTCTAGATATCTTTCAGATATATTTTGTCGTTCTGATATAGCTTTAATCGTAACATTTTCAGAATCCATATTAATAGATAGGTCAATTAGAGCCCTTAATCCATATCTTCCTTTAGTTGAAATCTTCACTTAATCACCTTTTTCTATTTATTCTATAGTTTATATAATAAAAGTCATCACTAAAAATAGCAATGACTTAATAATAAATTATTTATATAAATCAGTAGATAAATATCTTTCTCCTGTATCTGGTAAAATAACTACTATATTTTTATCTTTATTTTCTTCTCTTTTTGCTAATTCTGTAGCTGCAACTATTGCTGCACCTGATGATATCCCTACTAATAATCCTTCTGTTCTTGCTAAATCCTTTGATGCTTTGAATGCATCTTCATTTTCAACTTTTATAACTTCATCTATTATTGATACATTTAAGTTCTTTGGTATAAATCCTGCTCCTATACCTTGTAATTTATGTGGTCCTGGATTTCCACCTGAAATAACTGGTGAATTTGTTGGCTCAACGGCTACAATTTTTACATCAGATTTTCTTGCCTTTAAAACTTCACCTATTCCTGTTAAAGTTCCCCCTGTACCAACTCCAGCAACTACTATATCTACTTGTCCATCTGTATCATTCCAAATCTCTTCTGCAGTTGTTACTCTATGGATTTGTGGATTTGCTGGGTTTTCAAATTGTTGAAGTATTATAGAATTTTCAATTGATGCTTTAAGTTCATTAGCTTTTGCTATAGCACCCTTCATTCCTTCTGCTCCTGGAGTTAATACTAATTCAGCTCCTAATGCTTTTAATAAACTCCTTCTTTCCATACTCATTGTTTCAGGCATTGTTAAAATCAATCTATATCCTTTTGCAGCTGAAATATAAGCTAAAGCTATTCCTGTATTTCCACTAGTTGGTTCAATGATAACTGTGTCTTTGTTTAATAGCCCCTCTTTTTCTGCAGCTTCTATCATTCCAAATCCAATTCTATCCTTTACGCTGCCACCTGGGTTAAAATATTCTAACTTTCCAATAATTTTTCCTAAAACATTTTTTTCATTATTATAATTTTCAAGTTCAAGTAATGGTGTATTTCCTATTAATTGAACTAAACTTTTTGCAATTTTCATATTTCTCTCTCCTTTTCCTACTATTCCGATATGTTTTTATAATATAATAATACTCCATTTTATATAATTTGTGAATACTTTTTTATATTTATTTCAAAAAAAAAATAAGGCTGTCTAAACAACCTTATTTTAAAAACCAAAAATTATTGAAGTGATTTATTTTAAATCACTATAAATATATTTTTTATAAACTTCTGAAGGAGTTTATTCCTGAATTTCACATTTTTCATTATTAATTTTACATTGTGCGAAAGTTCAAGTTTTATTTAGTTTTTATAGCTTTTATGAACATTTTAAAGAAATTAAATAAAACATATGCTATTATAGCTGTTGTTACATATATTTGAATTCCAGATATTTGTTTCACTATATTACCTAGAACCTCATTTCCACTACTAATTAGGAATCCTGACATTTTTATTGAAGCCACAATACCTATAGCCATAGGGAATGTTAAACCAGCAAAGGCTGGAGTAAATTCAAATGAGAAAAATCCTGGTAGCTTGTACAATACAAATAATAAAGTAACAAAAGCAACTAAATATAATAAAGAAATAACTACTTTATTAGGATTTTCTACAACATTTAAATATGAAACTACACAAAGGCTAGATGGTGCTAGTAATATTGCTTGCGTATGATAAAAAGCATCTTTTAATGGATATTTTATTAATCTTATTACCATAAATGGCATTATAATTACTAAAGCTAAAATTCCATAGTATAATACTATTTTACTAATAAGAGGCTCATTCATTGCAGAACCAACAACTACAGAAACCATTATTCCATTAAATGTTACAAACCAGCTTGGTACAAAAGTATCTTTATTAACACCTTTAATTACATTTCTATATATAAAAATTAATAAATGTATTGTATGTAATATTAATCCTATAGACCATAATGCTTTTCCTAAAAAATTATTATAATCAAAATAATATGATCCTAAAATCATTGTAATCATTGTAAAACCTGCATATAAACTAGCTGGAACAGTATTTGAATATTCCTTTTTACATGTATTTGTAAATGCTATAATTTTAACTAAGTAAGCCATTAAAATTATAGTAGCTACCCACATAGTTAAATGCCTTACAAAGCTATATCCTAATGTAGAATAAACATTTGATAATGTTGCAGCTCCAACCATTGTCGGTAATAATGGTACAGGAATATTTTCGATTTTTTTCAGTAAATTATTTTTCATTTCTACCTCCTAAATTAATTTAAGAATACTAAATTAACTTTTCATCCGTTACTATGTTAATTATTTCACTTGATTGTTTATAATTAAACAAACTTTCTCTTCAATTATACTTTATACCAATTATATTTCTGTGATTATTATCACAGTTTTAGTTTTTTATAGTAAAAAATTAAAAATAATTATTTCTTTTAAGAGAAATAACCCTAAAGAAAGTTAAATACTTACTTTAAGGTTATTCCAATAATTATATCTGATATATGTAAAATTTATATTAAAATATAATATTAACTTCTTTTATAGCTTTTAACTAACATATGCAGAAAATTATATAAAACAAAAGCTATTATTGTAGTAGTAATATAAATTTGAATACCACTTATTTCTTTTGCTATATAAGATAATGATTTATATCCTATACTTTCAAAAAATGAAGATGCTTTTATAGAAGCAACTATTCCTATAGCCATAGGGAATGTTAAACCTGCAAAGCCTGGTGTAAATGTATAGGAAAAAAACTTAGGTAGCATATATATTATGAATAATAGTGTTAGCAGTATTATTATATATAAAATTCCAATTATGATCTTATTAGGGTTATTTATATAATTTAAATAACTAACTAAACAAAGGCTTGATGGTGCAAGTAAAATTGCTTGTGTATGAAATAAAGCTTCATTTATAGGTTCCCTTCTTAATCTCCTAATCATAAAAGGTAATATTATTATAAATACTATTATCCCATAATAAACTATAATCTTCCCTATAAAAGGTTCATTCATAGGCTTTCCAACTACTGTAGAAACCATAATTCCATTGTAAGTTACAAACCAACTAGGTACAAAAGTTTCTTTTTTAACTCCTAAAAATACATTTCTATATGTAAATATTACTATATGAATTGCATGTAATACTATTCCTATAATCCATAAGCCTTTTCCTAATACTTTATTATAACTAAAATAATAGGACCCCAAAATCATTAATAGCATTGTAAATGCTGCATAAAGACTTGCTGGTACTGTATTACTATATTCACTTTTACAAGTATCAAAATATAATGTTATCTTAATTATATATGCGATTAAAATTAAAGTAGTAATTATCATAGTAATATGTCTAATCCAATTGTAGCCTAATATCTGATATACATTAGATAATGTTGCTGCTCCTACCATAGTAGGTAAAATAGGTACTGGCATATTCTTAATTTTTTTTATTATACTTTTATTTTCCAATCCTTTCACCTACTTTTTAATAAACAAACTGCAAGTCTTGTGTTTCATTAAAGAAATCAGAATAATCTATATCAAATAAAGGCTTTTTAACTCTATCAACATTTATTTTTTGTTTTATTAATTGAGTCAACACACCAACATAAGATAAATCCCCTTGAACTATAGCTCCATAAATAGCTCCATCTTTATATATTATTTTCTTATAATCCTTACCATCTATATCTATTATTTCTTCATAAGTATCGTCTGGCTTAGTAACTAAACCTAGAGACATAGTTGCTAAGCCACAAAAATTCATAGTATTCTTAGTGGCAAAAAAATCTTCCATAAAAGTTTCTTTTCCTACCATATTATTCGCCGCAATCATTCCTTCTTTAACAGCTATTGGCCATATTGGACTTCTACCAGTTATATCTCCTGCTCCATATATATCTCTAACATTTGTTTCTCCTTTTTCATTAATTATTAATCCAAACTTATCACATTCAATTCCAGTGTCTTTTAAAAAGCCAACATTTGCTCTTACTCCCGCACAGGCAATAATTAACTCACAAGGAACCTCCTCTCCAGTATTTAGCATTATTGAAACTGGATTATTATCATCATCAACAATTACTTTTTCTGCTTTTACTGCAAATTTTAATTTAACCCCTTCTTTCATTAATCTTTCTTCATACTTACTGGCAGCATACTTATCTAATTGTAATGGAAGTAATCTGTCTCCCATTTCTATTAATGTTAAATTAACGTCATATCCTAACAATCCTGCTAATGCATCTACCCCTACAAGCCCTGCTCCTAATATAGCTATATTTCTTACCTTTGTTACTATTTCTTTAATCCTAATGGCATCATCTAAGTTTCTTAAACCAATAACATTATTGGCAGTCCTTAGGTTTTCTATTGGTGGTAAAAATGATGAAGCACCTGTAGATAATAACAATTTATCATAATCTATATTACTTCCATTATCTAAAATTATTTTTTTATCTTTAATTTTTATTCCAACTACTTCCACTCCCTTAATCCATTCTATATCATACATATCGAAAAAATTATCTGGTGTGAAATCTAATGCTTCTATTTCTCTTCTACCATCTAAGAAATGGTGAAGTATACACCTAGAATAAACTTGTTCATCTTTAGAAACCAATACTATTTTACATTCTTTGTTAAACTGCCTAAGAGTTCTAGCTGCATTTATTCCTGCTGCTGATGCCCCTATAATTACATATTTCATTATTCTTCTACCTCCTGTAGGGTTAATGCATCCATAGGACAATTAGCCACACATTGTGGATAATTACTTTCTAGAGAGATACACATATCACACTTCATAACTTCTCTATTAGTTTGATAATCCATCTTTAATACCCCATATGGACATCCCATAATACACATATAGCAAGTAGCACATCTACTCTTATCATAAATTACATATCCAGTTTCATCATCTCTTCTCATGGCCCCAGTTGGGCAAGCATAGACACATTCTGGTCTAGTACAATGTCTACAATAAATTGGAGCATATCTTCCTTCACTATTAATTACTATTCTACCTCTTGTATCTCTACAACCATGAGAAACCTTACAAGCTGTAGTACAAGTTAAGCAGCCAATACATTTCTTTCTATCAATTTTAATTCTCTTCATAGTTATCACCTTTTATCTTTTCTATCTTTACTGGTACATATTTATAATTAGGTTCCTTCGAATAAGTATCAAAAACTGAAGTTAATACAGAATTGGTTTCTATATAGTGCATTGGCGCATAAACATCGCCCCTTTTCACACTTCTACTTAATTTAACTAAAAAAGTGTTAGTTATACCATTTGGTGAACTTACTTTAACTTTATCATTTTCTTTAATACCTAACTCTTCTGCTAAATCAGTATTAAAATTTATATATCCTTCTTTTACTATTATTGCTTCTACATCTGGTATTTCTCTTGTTCTAGTTTGTGTATGCCATTGACCAACAGTTGCTCTACCTGTATTTAAAATATAAGGATATTCTTCTGATCTATCAAATGGTGGATTTAGAATATCTTCATAAATAAATTTAGCTTTTTTATTTGGTGTGAAAAATTTTCCATCTTCAAATAATCGTCTTTCTAGCTGAACATTTTCTTCGCCTTCTTTATATGGCCATTGTATTCCCTTAGAACCATCTAAAGCATCATAATCCACTCCAGTTATATCACAAGGCATACCTTTACTACATTTCTTTAAAATTTCGAATGCATCCTTAGGAGTTCTCCATTTATCTAATAAACTTCCCATACCTAAGGCATCTCCTATTCCAAGCATAATATCATAGTCTGTTAATTCATTTTCTTTTTTTTCTAATACTGGTAGTACTTTAGACAATCTTCTTTCAGTATTAATAATAAGGCCTTCCTTTTTCAATCCGCTAGTTGATGGAAGTATTAAATCAGCATATCTACAAGTTTGAGTATCAGAATATATATCTTGAACTGCTAAAAATTCTAATTTTTCTGCTGCTTTTTTAAACTCTAAATCATTAATCCAAGAAACTAAAGGATTTGTTGCTATAACCCATAGTGCTTTAATTTCACCATTATTTATTCCATCAACTATTTCGTTATATGGTTTTGTTGCTTTCTTAGGTAAACTATCTTCATCTACTTCTAATACTTCAGCTATTACTTTTCTTCTCTTTTCATCACTATATTCTCCACCACCATAAAAACCTGTGGTATTACTAAAAAGTCTTGAACCCATAGCATTACATTGACCTGTTATAGAATTTGCTCCAGTTCCTGGCTTTCCTATGTTTCCTGTCATAAGTGCCAAATTAATAATTGACTGTGCAGTTCTTACAGCTTGAAAGCCTTGATTTACTCCCATAGTCCACCAAAAAGAAACTCTCTTCCCCTTATTAATTATTTCTGCAAGTTCTAGAACTCTTCCCTTTGATATTCCTGTATATTCTTCAACATCATTAATATCATATTTTTTAACATGATTTTTAAAGCCTTCAAAATCCTCCGTATTACTTCTTATAAAATCTGTATCTATCCATCCTTTTTCTATTAATACATTGGCTAATGTATAGAATAGTCTAATATCTGATTTAGCTTTAATATCTATCCACATATCAGCTCTTGATGCAGTTTCACTCTTTCTAGGGTCTATTACTATAACCTTTTTGTTTTCATTTTTATTTTTTATAACCTTACCCCATAAAATAGGATGAGCTACTACTGGATTACATCCAACAAATATCATTACATCTGAATGTTCTAAATCCTCTAAAGTATACGGTGGAGCATCAAATCCAAAACTTTGCTTATAAGCTACAACTGAAGTAGCCATGCAAAGGCGAGTATTCCCATCTCCATTTCCACCTAAAAATGTTCTTCCAATATGCCCTGCCAATGCCATTTCTTCACTTAAAAGTTGTCCAGTGCTTAAAAACGCAAAGCTTTCTTTCCCATGTTTTTCTTGAATCCTTTTTACATTTTCAGCGAAAATTTTAAAAGCCTCTTCCCAAGATATATGTTCAAATTCATCATTTTCTTTTCTTAATAGTGGTAAAACCGGATTCTCATATATTGTATTTTGTTTATCTAAATTCAACCCTTTCACACAACAAAAGCCTCTATTAATTGGATAATCTTCAGATGGTTTAACTCTTTCAATAAATCCTTTATCGTCTACATGAAAATCAAAATTACAAGCTATTGAGCAATAATTACAAGTGGATCTTACAACCTTCATAATATTTCTCCTTTATTTCATATTCTTTTCATATTTAGTATTACAAGGATTTACTTAAGTTATTCACAGAGTAATAATTTATAATTTCTTCAAATAATAAAAAAGAAGATATATATTATATTTCTTTTGAATTTATAAAATCCAAGTTTCAAATATAATAAATATCTTCTTTAATAATAAAAATAATATTTTTTATAGAGTAAATGTTCTCTTCTCATTTTCTATAAGCTTACATTTATCTCCTACTCTAACCTTTCCACCTTTTAAAACTCTTGTAAATATACCATTTTTAGGCATTATACATTCCCCAACTTGATAATAAATTGCACACTTATCATGACATTCCTTACCTATTTGAGTTACTTCTAATAATACTTCCCCAACTTCTAATTTTTGTCCTATTGGTAATTTGTTTAATTCAAAGCCTTCAACTACTAAATTTTCTCCAAAGGCTCCAAAATCAACATCTCCACCTTTTTTTCTAAATTCATCTATTTTTTCAAAAGCTAATAAACTAACTTGTCTATGCCATTTTCCAGCATGAGCATCCCCTTCTATTCCAAAGTCTTCAATGAAGTTTGCTTCCTTAACTTCTTCTTTTAATGTCCCCTTATGCTTACTTGTACATATAGCTAATACCTTGCACATATTAATTATCCTCCAATTTGATTCATAAACTTTAATTCTTTATTTTCACTTTTTCTCATAAATAAGTGTTTTTCTGGTTTATTATAAATATTATCTTTTATTACATTTAATATTTCTTCGTCACTTGCACCATTTCTAAGTAATTTTTTCAAATCAATACCATAATTGTAGTGAAGGCATTGTTTTAAAAATCCTTCTGATGTAAGCCTTATTCTATTACATTCCTCACAAAAACAATTACTAATAGCACTTATAAAGCCAACTTTACCTTTAGCATTCTTTAATTTAATATAAGTCGCTGGTCCACCATTTTTGTTTTTATTTACTTCTTCTATATAACTATAATTTTCATTAATTAACTTTATGATTTCTTCGTTGCTTACCCCTTTAAACTTACTACCAACTCCTATTGGCATAAGTTCTATAAATCTAACATCTACATTTTTATCTAAAGTTAAATTTACAAAATCTAATATTTCATCTTCATTCATGCCCTTTATCATAACTGAATTAATCTTAACTTTAATTCCATGTTCCAAACATTTATCTATAGCTCCTAAGACTTTCTTTAAATCGCCAAGGCGTGTTAGCTTATTAAACATTCCAACTTTCAACGAGTCTAAACTAATATTTACACCCTTTAAACCTGCTGTTTTTAACATATGTATTTTATCCTCTAATAGTATTCCATTTGTTGTAAGATATATCTCTTCAATACCCTCAATTTCATTGATTTCTTCAATTAATTCAACAATATCTTTTCTTACTAAAGGTTCTCCACCAGTTAATCTTATTTTCTTTATTCCAAGTTTTGAACAAGCCTTAACTATCTTACATATTTCATCCTTTGAAAGCTTTTCTTCATCATTAAAAAAATCATTTTCTTTTTCTTCCATGCAGTAAATGCATCTTAAGTTACATCTATCAGTTAATGAAATTCTTAAATAATCTATTTCTCTTCCATACTTATCTTTCATTATTAATTAAAGAGCTATTCATAAAAATTAAATTCTCCGCTCTTTCCTCCTGTTTTTTTAAGTAAATGAGTCCCCTCAATTACCATCCTCTTATCAACAGCTTTACACATATCATATATAGTTAATGCTGCTATAGTTGCTGCTGTTAAAGCTTCCATTTCTACTCCAGTTTTATCAACTATTTTTACTGTAGCCTTTATATCAATGCAAACTTCCTTATCATTTATTTCAAAATCTACATTACAGCTTGAAATCATTAAAGGATGACACATAGGAATTAAATTTGATGTCTGTTTACTTGCCATAATTCCAGCAATTCTAGCAACTCCTAGTACATCCCCCTTACCTATCTTCCCTTCTTTTATAAGGGATAATGTTTCTTCACTTACTCTTATTCTTGAAACTGCAATAGCAACTCTTTCAGTTTTATTTTTTTCAGAAACATCTACCATTCTAGCATTTCCACTATTATCAAAGTGAGTTAATTTGTTATCCATAAAAACCTCCTACTTTCCAAAAGAACAATGTGGAAATGTACAAACATTACAATCTAAACATAATCCACCATGACCATAAGAAGCTATATCTTCTAAAGTCAATCTTTCATCTGCTAAAACTCTTGGAAGTACTAAATCTAATACTGTTCTTTTAGAATACATAGCACAACTTGGAACCCCTAATATAGGTATATTATTATAATATGCTAACAAGAACATAGCTCCTGGTAATACTGGTGATCCATAGGTTACTAATTCACCACCACATTCCTTAATTGCAGTTGGTGTAACATCATCAGGATCTACTGACATTCCTCCAGTACAAATTATCATATCTACCTTTTCATCTAATCCCTTTTGTATCTCTTCAATTATTCTTTCCTTAGAATCTGGTAAAATAACTTGTCTTGTAACTTCACTACCATAATATCCAAGCTTAGACTTTATTACAGGTAAAAAGGCATCTTTTATTATACCTTTATAAACTTCATTTCCTGTAGTTATAAGCAAACACTTTTTAGGCTTTATTTCTTCTACATAAATTATATTTCTTTCTACTAACTCTTCTGCTTTAATTATTTTTTCTTCTTCTATTATTAAAGGAATAACTCTAGTAGCCCCTATCTTTTCACCTTTTCTAATTGGAGTGTTGTTATGTAATGTTGATACTATAATTTCTCCTAAACTATTTAACTTAAATAATTCATCTTTATTAATTTTTAATACTCCATCTCTTTCTGCAAAAAAATCTACTTTTCCTTCTTTAATTTCAGGGGATTTACTTACTCCCTCACCAAGAACAAGATTTGCTAGTCTTATGGCAGCATCATTTTCATGCAATTCGCCTTCTTTAGGCTCCCATACATATATATGCTCTTTTCCTATAGATAAAAGTTTTTCTATATCTTCTTCTTTAATAATATGACCTTTTTTAAATAGCCTACCTTTAAATTCCCCAGGTATTATTTGTGTTACATCATGGGATAAAATACATCCAACTGAGTCATATACACTAATCATCTTCATATGAAACATCTCCTATATTATGATTATTTTCTTGCACATTCCTTTTCTGTACCTAATAAAATTCCTAAACCATGTATTAGTTCATCTAATATAAAATCTAAAGCTTCCTCACAAGCCTTTGGACTTCCTGGTAAATTCACTATTAAAGTATTTCCTCTTATGCCAGATACTGCTCTTGATAACATTGCTCTTTTAGTTATTTCTAAACTAAACATTCTTATAGCTTCAGAAATTCCTGGAGTTTCTCTTTCAATTACTTCTTTAGTAGCTTCTGGAGTAATATCTCGTTTGGAAAACCCTGTTCCTCCAGTACTTAAAACTAAGTTTAAATTTAATTCATCACTCATATAAATAAACTCTTTTTTAAGGATTTCCTTTTCATCTGGTAAAACAATTTGTCTTTCGACTTTAAGCCCTTTTTCATCCATTATCCTTTTTATAACTGCTCCACTCTTATCTTCTCTTTCACCTGCATATCCTTTATCACTACTAGTAATAATTCCAACAGTATACATTAAATCTCCTCCAGTAATTTATATTCTTTTTCTGTATTTATATTTGAAAAATCCTTTAGGGATAAATTATTTTCTAATACTTTATATTTTGTAGATAGTATAAACTTTTGAAGCTTGTTTTCACCATTAAATAATGACTTTTCAATTTTAGGAATTAAACTTTTAGAATATATAGCACACATAGGTTGAAGTCTATCATTAATTCTAGGAACTAAAACCTCATAATCTCCTTCTATATTTCCAATTAAATCTAAAGTTTTTTTAGATATTAATGGCATATCACAAGCTATACATAAAACTTTATTATTTTTAGCATTTTTAAGTGCTGAATGAATTCCTGATAAAGGTCCATTTCCCTTATATATGTCAGGATAAACTTTTAAATTTAAACTTTTATAATCTTCTATGTTATTGGCTATTATTATTATTTCATCAAATTCTTTTCCTGAATTTATTATATTTTCTATAAAAGTTTTTTCTTTATATATTAATAATGCCTTATTTTTATAATTCATTCTGCTACTTTTTCCACCAGCTAATATTGCTAAAGTCTTATTAATCATTTTTCCTCCTAAAGTTTTATAATATCTACTAAATCTCCTGTTTTCATTTCTTCATTATTAGGATTAATTTCAATAATGCAATTTGAATTTAGTGCTGATCTTAATATTCCATTGCCTGATTTTTTTTGTGTAATATAAACCTTTTGCTTACAATTATCTATTTCAAAATATCCTCTTAAAAATTTATGTTTAAAATCTTTTTTTATAATTCCATCTGCTAATATAGCTTTATCTCTAATAATTCTAACATCTTTCTCTCCTGATAGCTTATTAAGAGAAGTTTTTACTAATAGTTCAAAGGTAGTTAATGCAGCCGTTGGATTTCCAGATAAACTAATGATAATACAATTATTAATTTTGCTACATAAAACTGCTGAACCCGGTTTAATAGTTATTTTCCAAAATAATATTTCGCCATCTATGCTTTTAATTGCATCTTTTAATAAATCTTTTTCTCCAACAGATACACCACCAGTAGTAATAATTATATCTGTTTCTTTAGAGGCTTCCTTTATTATTTTTCCTATTTCTGTATAATTATCTTTTATATGCTTAACCTTATTTACTTCATATCCAAGTTCTATAAGTCTTGAAATAATTGAAAATTTATTACTATTATAAATTTTGCCATATTTAAGTTCTTCATTTAAATCACTAACTTCATCCCCAGTACTAAAAAAAGCAATTCTAGGCTTTTTATATACCTTAATTTTATTAATACCAGAGCTAGCTATAATTCCAATATCTGAATAATCTAGTTTTTTATTAGCCTCAACAAGTAAATCTCCTTTACAGATATCTTCACCTATAGGGCAAATGTTTTGATTTTCTGAAACTTCTTTTCTTATAACTATATTATTATCTTCTATAATTACATCTTCTTGTTTTATCACTACATTTGCACCTTCAGGTATTGGTGCTCCAGTCATTATTTTTATTGCTGTATTTTTAGTAACTGTTTTTTTACTAAATCCTCCAGCATAAACTTTATCTATTACTTCAATCTTATTATTTATAAAGGCATCTTCAGCAATAAGTGCATATCCATCCATTGCTGATTTATTAAATGGAGGATTATTTATTTTAGAGTATACACTTTCTGCTAAAACCTTATTTAATCCATTTAATAGAGGTACTTCCTCAATATCTAAACTTTCTATATTATCATTTAAAATCTCTAAAGCTTCTTCTAAAGAAATAAAGGATCTCACAGTATTCCTCCTAAAAATAAAATAACTTATTATTCATATCTTTGTGAATAATAAGTCTAAATTTAAATATATTTAATAACTATAAATAGTCTTAAATTAGATTTAGTTTTTAATAAGCTAAATCTTATATTGATATTTAAATCAACTTATTTTCCTTCCCATAAATGTGGAGATACTATTTTTTCAAATATGTACCCTGTGAATTTAAATTCAGGTATAAGTTCCATAGAAATTCCTTAGGAAACTAATACTCTAGAAAACTTGATTGATTATATTATTAAATTTTATAATCTTTTTCTTGTAATATTAAATCTACAATTTTTTTGAAGTCATCTTTTTTTACTACTAAAATATCTTCAAAATTTAAGTCTTCATCACTAGCAATTGCAATTAGGTTTTCTTTTGGTGAAATAATTCCATCACTAAAACCCTTTCTATATACTTCTATTTTCCTCAAAGTACTCTTCTTATAGCCTTCCACTAAAATTACATCTTTATCCTTTGCCAAATTAATAATTTTTTCTAAAGGGATTTCTTCCTTAACTTCCTTTATTAATGCAAATCTCTTAGGAGAAGATATAATTACAGTTTCAGATCCTGCTTCTCTATGTTTATATGTATCTTTACCTTCTTTATCAATATCAAAACCATGAACATCGTGTTTAATAGTTCCAACAGTAAGATGCCTTTTTTTAAGTTCTCTAATAATACCTTCCATAACAAAGGTTTTTCCTACATTAGATTTATCTCCGACTATATTTATAACTTTAGGCATAGTACTTCATCCTTCAACTTTACTTTTAATATTTAATAACTATTCTATGTAATCTTTTTCTATACTTATAATTATAATCCTTTTAATCATTTTAACCAATAAAAATATTATTAAGTTACTTTCAATTAGTCAATTTTTTTTGAATCTTATTTATTGAACTTTCCCTAAAAAAAACTACCTAAGCAATCTCTATATTAATGTTTTATTCTTTAGCTTATTCTTTCTTTATATTTATTAATTATTAAAGTACTACATAGCTTATTTAACTATATAATTTTCTAAAGAATAAAAAATAAATTTATATGGAAATTAGCATACTAACTTCCATATAAATAATTTTATTTATAACTAAACTCAAAATTCTTTTCTAAGTTAAAGAAATCAGCATAGTCTATTTCAAAAATATCTTTAGTAACCTTTGATATATCTATTTTTTCTTTAATTAATTGAGTCAAAATACCTGCGTATGATAAATCTCCTTGAATTATAGCTCCGTATATTTTGCCCTCTTTATGGATTATCTTCTTATAATTATCTTTCTCTATGCTTATCTCAACTTTATAAGTATCATCCTTAGGTTCTACATCTCCTAATGACATAGTAGCAATTCCTACAAAGTTCATTGTATTTTTGCTTCCAAAGAAGTCTGTCATTATCATTTCTTTATCTAACATGTTATGAGCAGCTATTATTCCTTCTTTTACTGCAGTTGGCCATATTGGATTTCTACCAGTAACGTCACCAGCACCATATATATCTTCAATATTAGTTTTTCCTTTTTCATCTATTATTAACCCAAATCTATCGCATTCAACATTACTATCAGCTAAGAATCCAATATTAGATCTTACACCAGTTGCAACTATTACTAATTCGCATGGTATTTCTTCCCCTGTGTTTATTAATAATGCCTTAGGATTATTTTCTTCATCAAGTATTAACTTTTCTGCTTTAACTCCTAATTTTAAATTAACACCCTTTTCTACAAATTTGCTTTCATATACTGAAGAAGTATATTTATCTAATTGAATAGGAAGTACTTTATCTCCCATTTCTACTAAAGAAATATTAACCCCAGTATCTATAAGTCCACTTATAGCATCTATTCCAACAAGTCCAGCTCCTAATACAACAACATTCTTCACCTTAGCAGCTTCTTCTTTTATTAAAATTGCATCCTCTAAATTTCTAAGACCTACTACATTTTTACCTTCTCTTAAACCTTCTACTGGAGGAATGAAAGCAGATGCACCACTACAAATCATTAATTTATCATAATTAATAGTTTCGCCATTTGAAAGCTTTAATACCTTTTCTTCATCTTTTAAAGCTACAACTTCTATACCTTTAATCCAGTTTATATTGTATTCTTCAAAAAAGTTTGTAGATGTAAAGTCCAACTTTTCAATACTTCTATGATTTGATATATAATGATGTAAAATACATCTTGAATATACTTCAGTATCCTTTGAAATTAATATAATTTCAGCATCTTTATCTAATTCTCTTAATGTTTTTGCACCGCTAATTCCAGCTGCAGATGCTCCTATAACTACATATCTCATTAATTAGATACCTCCTCTAATGTAATAGCTGCCATTGGACATCTTTCTACACATTGTGGTGATCCATCATTTTCACAACCATCACATTTCATAATTTCCTTTTGAGTTCTACTATCAGCCTTTAAAACTCCATAAGGACATGCCATTATACACATATAGCAGCTTGCACAACGTTCCTTATCATAAGTAACTTTTCCTGTATTTTTATCCTTACTCATAGCCCCTGTCATACAAGTATATACACATTCTGGTCTATCACAATGTCTACAGAATATCGGAGCATACTTTCCATTACTGTCTATAGTAATTCTACTTCTTGTATCTTCTGAATTGTGAGATACTATGCATGCTGTTGTACATGTTAAACATCCAACACATTTAGATCTATCTATTTTAATTCTCTTCATATTTAAATCTCCTATTTCTTAGAAATATTTACTGCTACAGTTTTAAATGATGGTTCCTTTGAGTAAGGATCATAAACTGAAGGAGTAAGTGAATTTGTTTCTATATAGTGAATAGGTGCATATAATTGATCTTTCTTTACATTTTCTGAATATACAACGTTAAATTCACTAGTCTTTCCGTTTTGAGAAGTAATATTTACTCTTTCATTTTCTTCTATATCTAATTCTTTAGCTAATTCTGGATTCATTAATACATAAGATTCCTTGCTATAAATCTTATTGTGTTCTATTTCTCTTGATCTAACTTGAGTATGCCATTGACCTACTGTTCCTCTTCCACTATTAAATATATAAGGGAACTCTTCTGAAGTCTTTGTTGGATTTTCCGCTATATCTTCAAAGAATATCTTAGCTTTCTTAGATGGTGTATAGTAATTTCCATCTTCATATAATCTTCTTTCATCCGCTTCCAATACTTGTCCTTCTCTAAATGGCCATTGAACTCCTCTAGAGCCACTCATATTTTCTCCTTCTAACATTTCATAAGTAACACCAGTAATGTCACAAGGCATTCCCTTAGAACACTTCTTTAATAATTCAAAAGTATCTCTTGGAGTCTTCCAGTTATCTAATAAGCTTCCCATTCCTAATTCTTCACCAATTTTGAAGAATATTTCAAAGTCAGAAAGTTCTCCTTCTTCCTTAGCTATAACAGAATTAACCTTTGATAATCTACGCTCAGTATTTATAAGTACTCCCTCTTTTTTAATTGCTGGTACAGAAGGTAAGTATAAATCACAAAGCTTAGCTGTATCTGTGTCTTCATATATATCTTGAACTACCAAGAAATCTAAGTTTTTAACAGCATCTAAAAATTGCTTATTATTAGTAAATGAATGTCTTGGATTTGTACAAATTACCCATAATCCTTTAATTTCTCCTGCAATAGCTTTTTCTATTATAACGTTATATGGCAATGTAGGCTTAGTTATAAGAACATCTTCTTCTACACCTAAAGCTTCGGCAACTGCTTTTCTTCTTACTGGATTATCGAAATCTCCACCACCATAAAGTCCTGCAGTATTACTAAATGCTCTTGAACCCATTGCATTACATTGGCCTGTTAATGAGTTAGCTCCTGTTCCTGGTCTTCCTATATTTCCAGTAATTAAAGCTAAGTTTATTATAGATTGAGCTGTTCTAACTGCTTGGTATCCTTGGTTAACTCCCATTGTCCACCAGAAAGATACTCTTTTTCCATTATGTATTATTTCTGCAAGTTCTAAAACTCTTTCTTTAGATATTCCTGTTACTTCTTCTACATTATCTAAAGTAAATTTAGAAACATGCTTCTTAAACTCTTCAAATCCTTCAGTATGTTCTTCAATATATTTCTTATCAATCCAATTATTTTCGATTATTACATTAGCTAATGTGTACATTAAAACTAAGTCAGCCTTTGGTTTAATGTCTATCCATAAATCTGAATTTAATGCTGTTTCTGATCTTCTTGGATCTATTGTAATTATTTTTGCTTCTTTATTTCCTCTTATTCTTCCCCAGAATACTGGATGCGCAATTACAGGATTAGCTCCAATTAAAATTATTGTATCTGAAAGTTCAGCGTCATTTAAAGTATATGGAGGAGCATCAAATCCAAAACTTTGCTTATGAGCTACAACGGATGTAGCCATACATAATCTTGTGTTTCCATCCCCATGCATCCCCATATAGTTTCTACCAACATGACCTAATAAAGCCATTTCTTCAGTAGTCATTTGGCCTGTACTAATATATGCAACACTTTCTTTTCCATATTTATTTTGGATATTTGTCATTTTTTCTACAAATACCTTAATTCCTTCTTCCCAAGATACTTCTTTCATTTCTCCATTTTCATCTCTTAATAATGGAGACTTTCTTGCCTTTATTTTAGTTTGTTGCTTATCTAAGTTTAAACCTTTTATACAACAAAATCCTTTATTAACAGGATAGTCCTTAGTAGGCGAAACTCTCTTTATTTCTCCACCTTCAACATGAAAGTCTACATTACATGCTAAAGCACATAAGTTACAAGTTGATTGAATCTTTCTCATATTATATACATCTCAACTTCTAATAATAGAAATTTATTTAAGCCATTCTATTTTATCATTAATAATCTCTATAAACTGTGATAATAATCACGTTATAGTTACTTTTTGTTATAAAATTCACAATAAAATGTAGATATTACATTCTATTTCTTTAAAAATTTAATAACAAAAAAGAGGCTGTTCAACAGCCTCGAATTAAAAATATACTATTTCTTTAGTAACTGGATTGTCTTTAAGCAATATGTAATCTCTTGTAAACTCTTTAACCTCATTAATGTCATGACTTACTACTATTACTGTTTTATTGTTTTCAATAAAATAACTTTTTAAGAATTCTATTATTTGTTTCTTATTTTCTATATCTAGCCCCTTAAATGGCTCATCCATTATAAAAATATCTCCATTATATATAATTGATCTTGCTATACTAACCCTTTGTTTCATTCCACCACTTAATTCATAAGGAAATAATTCTTCTGCTCCTGATAAGTTCATGTTTTTTAAAACATCCTTAATAATACTTCCTCTTTTTTCCTTGCAGTAATCATTTTTTATGACCAATTCTAAGTTTTTATATACACTTTTCCAAGGTAGCAATCTGCTTTCTTGATAAGTTGTACTCACTTTTTTATTTTTAGATAATAGTTCATTCTTTAAATATTTTATTAAAGTAGTCTTACCTACTCCTGATTCTCCCATTATGAAATTAATACTATTTTCCTTAAAACTAATAGAAAAATCTTTATATAGTACTTTATTATTAAAGGATATATTTATATTATCAAAATTAATCAATTAAATATCTACCACCTTTTAAAAGTCTATGACCTAAAAAATTAATTATCTTATCTGATATAAAACATAATATTGCCACAATAATTATCCAAGCAAATATTCCCGCAGTATTAAAATTTATTTTTGCTCCTTGTATTGCTGTTCCTATTCCAAAGGTCGGTTGTCCAAAAACCTCTCCAGCTATTACTACTTTTAAAACTAAAGAAAATGTTGATGTTGCAATTTGAGAAATACTTATTAAAATTGATTGAAGATATAAATTATATAGTTTATCCATATAATTAATATTAAATGAATCAAGCATTTCACATAAATCTTCATTTGAATTTAGTATAGAATTCAAGGTACTTTCATATAAAATTGGAAAAGAAATAATTATTCCAATTAAATAGGTCGCATAATTTTTATTTAGCCAAATTAAAGCTATAAGAATAAAAGCTATTGTTGGTATTGATTTTAATACTGAATTAATAGGATAAAAGAAATTATAGAATATCTTATTAAAGCTAGATATAATACCTAGTATAACTGAAAATATAATAGCTATTAAAAAACTAAGTCCTCCTCTAATTAAAGAAGATATAATACATTTTAAAAAGTTATTTTCAGTTACTATATCAATTAATTCTATAAATACCTCAGTTAATTTAGGTAAGTATATAGAATTATTTATTATATTAGCTAATAAAATCCATATGACTATAATAATAATTAAAGATACTAAAATAAGTCTTTTATCCTTCATAGAAGAATTCTTCATCTGGTAATTTCTCTCCTATAGATTTTGAATTTTCTCTTTCTAAAACCTTATAATAATCCATATAATCAGATTTATTATCTTTTGCTTCTATAAAAATAATGCTACTATTAGGAATTGATTTTTCTATTATAGCTTCATCAACTTGTGATCCATTTTCAATAGAATAAGCTGCAGCATCCTTACTATTTTTATTTACCCAATTAATTGAGTTAGAAACTTCTTCTATTAAATTATTTATAAAATCTTTATCTTCATCTATTAAGCTTTCCTTTACAATTATACTTGCTTGAGGAAATCCACTTTCACTATTAAACTTTTCCTTCCATAAATCATTTAAACTAGCTATTACCTTGATATTAGGATTCTTACTTAATATAGTTGTCAATGCAGGTTCTGGTACAACTGCATATTTTGCTTTTCCACCAAGAATAGCTGGTGCTAGTTCAGTTGTTCCTCCAACATAGCTTAATGTTACATCATTTATTCCACTTTCTTTTAAAAGTGCTTTAAAAACTATATCTGGTGTTAAACCACTTCCAATATTATAAACTTCTTTACCACTTAATTCATTTAATGCTATATCTCCTTCTGTTGATACTAAGTATAAAGCACCAAGGCCTGTAGTTCCTACTAACTTATATCCTATCCCCTTATTATAGGCTTGGACTGCTAAATTTGATGGAACTATTGCTATATCTGGTTCCCCCTTCATAACTGCTGTAGCTAAGGTATCAGATGTATTTTCAATAGAATAAATAATATTATAATTATCATCTATTTGAATATTTTCTTTAATCATCTTAGATATAGCTGTTGCTGGAACTCCATTAGGTACAACAAAAGATATTTCTTTTTTCCATGTATTGATATCTTCTTTGTTGTTACACCCTACAAATCCGAATGTTACACTAAATATTACTAATAAAACGAATATAATTTTACTATTTTTCTTCATATTCTCTCCCCTCCTACCTATAAATTATATCATTTTTATTATATTTATAAAATAAATCACCGAAATCAAATTATAAGTTATTAAATACCATTTAATAGGTTATTCTTATTGACTTTTGTTAATATAATCTTTATACTATATATATAATATTTGAAAGGGTTGAGAATATGATAGAAAGCAAACTAGATTTATTAATTAGAAATAGTAATTCCTTAGACCATGTAAAATCTACTTTTGGAATGGGTACTTTCAAAAGATGTAATGCTCTTAATTTGACTATTAGAGGAGTTCATGCAGATGTAAATAAGATTAATAACTGTATAGATTTAATTAGAAGTAATTCTAGCTTTTTCTCAAATTTTAGAGGAAATAACTTACTTACTACTGCTGTTAATTTATCAATTCAAACAAATCCAGAAGAAAGCTTTGAAGAAATTATGAGTATATATAATAAACTTAAAAAACAATTTTTTACTAATGAATTTTTAGTTTTAGCTGCTCAAATAATTTATAGCTATAAAGGAACTAATGATATAGATTTCCTTGTAATAAATACAAGAAAAGCATATGATCTTATGAAGGAAAATCACTTATTTTTAACTGGTCAAGAAGATATAAGTTCTGCTGCATTAATTGCTGTAACCTCTAGCAATTTAAATGAAACCTTTAAAGATATGGAAAGATGTTATGATATTTTAAGGGAAAATGGTTTTTGGGCTGGAAATAATCTACAAGCTTTAACCCATATACTTTCCCTTTTTGAAGGATCTTCAGAAGAAAAATGCAATAAAGTAATTCTGTTAAATAAGATATTAAAAAAATATTCAACTCCTTTAACAAGTTATTCTTTACCTATTTTAGGAGTTTCCGCCTTAACTATTAGCGACTATGAAGGCTTTGCTAAAGAACTTACTTCATTAAATAAATATTTAAGAAAACAAAATGGATTTGGAAGCTTTTCTTTAAATTCTGTTGTTAGAAATATGATAGTAGCTTCATTACTTTCATTAGAATCTATTGAAAATATTGATTCTTTAATTAAGAACAAGGTTATAGATACTGCAAATAACATTACATTAAATGTAGTAATAATTATGCAAATAGCAGCAGCATCTGCTGCTAGTGCTGCTGCAGCCGCCTCTGCTTCAAGTAACTAAATATAAAGTCTTAAAGTTTAATCTATAAACTTTAAGACTTTTGTAATTCCGTCTTCACCAATTATTGTATTATTAAAAACTTCTTTAGCATTATTTATGTACTCTTTAGGTTCATTCATAGCAGGGCTAAAATGTGTAAGTAATAACTCATTAGAATTTGAATCTTTGGCTAAGGTTGCAGCTTCCCTAAAAGTCATATGCTTGTTCTTAATAGCTTTATTTATATCTTCATCACTTCCATAAGTGCCTTCACATATAAATAAATCACTATCTTGAATTAAACTTATTATCTTTTCATTAGGTCTAGTATCAGTAATATAGCTTAACTTTATACCTTTCCTTTCATCCCCTAGAACCATAGAACTATCATAAGTTATTCCTTCAAAATCAACCACTTCTTCTTTTTGCAATTTACTCCATAAAATTTTAGGAACCTTCATTTCTATAGCTTTATCTAAATTAAATTTTCTTCTTCTCTTAAAATAAATACTATAACCCAAACAAGGTGCTGAATGATCAAGTTCTTCTGTTTTTAGAATAACCTCAGCTTTATTTATATCACATAAATTTAAATTTGTTTTGCTTAAAGTAAATCCCAATTCCTTTATATTTTCTTCTATCCTTAATTCATAAGGTAAATATGGAAATAACACACTAACTCCATTTATAACATTATTTATTCCAGGAGGACCAATAATAGTTAATGGCTCTTCTCTACCGCTATTGCCAATAGTTGCAAGAAGTCCAGGTAATCCAACTATATGGTCTCCATGGGCATGAGTAATAAGTATTATATCTATAGATTTAAAACCTAACCTATTTTTTCTTATAGCAACTTGAGTTCCTTCCCCAACATCTATCAATATTTTTCTTCCACTAAAATTAAGCATAAGTGATGATAAATGTCTATTAGGCATAGGCATTCCTCCACCACATCCAAGTAAAGTTAAATCTATCAAAAAAACACCACCTTATGTGCTTCGCACAATGTAAAATGTAGAATGTAAAATGTAGAATTATTGAAAAAACTCCTTTTGGAGTTTTTAAGAATTAAAGAATGAAGATTCCCTTTTGCATTCGCAAAATCGAAATGAAAAAATGAAGCAATTAATTATAGAAGAAACTCCTTTCGGAGTTTCTAAAAATATATTTTAAACTCCTAAGGAGTTTATTCCTTAATTTTTTCATTCTTTCATTATTTCATTTTTCATTATTTTGCTAGTTCTAAAGCAATTTCCATCATTTCTGTAAAGCTTTCTTGTCTTTCTTCTGGTGTTGTTTCTATTCCTTTAAATATATGATCTGAAATTGTTAATATTGATAATGCTTCTACATTATATTTTGCTGCTAGTGTATATAATTCTGCTGTTTCCATTTCTACAGCTAAGCAACCATATTCTGCCCATAAATTTAAACCGCCAACGTTTGTATCATCATAAAATAAGTCTGAAGATAAAACATTACCAACTTTTATGTTGGCTCCTTTTTCTTTTCCTTTATTATATGCTTCTAATAAAAGGTCAAAGTTTGCTGTTGGAGCATAATCCATTCCTAGGAATCTTCTGTTATTTATTGCTGAGTTAGTAGATGCACTTTGTGCTATTACTATATCTCTTACGTTTACATTATCATTTATTGAACCAGCTGACCCAATTCTAATAAGTCTTTTAGCACCATAAAATCTAATTAATTCATTTACATAAATTGAGTGAGATGGTAATCCCATTCCTGTTCCTTGTACTGATATTCTTTTTCCTTTGTATGTACCAGTATAACCATACATTCCTCTAACTGTATTATAACAAACAGGATTTTCTAAGTAAGTTTCAGCAATAAATTTTGCTCTTAGTGGATCTCCTGGTAATAGTACTGTTTCTGCTATTGCTCCTTCACTAGCCATTATGTGTAAATGCTTTGCCATATTAAAAGCCTCCTTAAGTTATATTTATATTTTGTTATTCAAATATTATTATATACTCATATTCTCTTTTTAAAAAGAGTTATCTTAATCCTTGTTAATAATTATTATTTATTATTTCATTAATTATTTCCCTCATTTTCCCGATCATATATAAAGATCCAGAAGCTAGTACTAAATCCTCTTTCTTAGCTTTTTTTATTGCATAATTGGCTGCTTCTTCATAATCTTCAAAAGCTAAAGTATTCTTATTATATTTTAAAACTTCATTTTTTAAATTTTCTGCACTAGTAGCTCTAATTGAATTAGATGTAACTGTATAAATTTCTTTAGCCATAGGTGCAATTATTTCCAACATTTTTTCCACTTCTTTATCAGCTAAAATACCTAAAATTAAATATAAATCATTATATTTAAAGTACTTCTCTATATTATTTTTTAGATATATAATTCCATCTACATTATGAGCACCATCAACAACAATATATGGATTTTCCTTTAAGATTTCTAATCTTCCCTTCCATTTTACTGATTTAGTAGCTATCTTTAATTTATTTATATCTAAATTAATATAATTTAATGTATCTAATTCCTTTATTGCTTCAATAGCTAAAGATAAGTTAATAATTTGATGTTCTCCTAATAAAGATAAGTTTATAATTTCTTCTTTACCATTAATATTTACTAAAACTCTTTGATTTATAGTACCATTTTTATTAATTTCTAAGAGCTTATAATTATTAGGATTTACTATTATTAAATTTGAGCTTTCTTTAAGAGACTTTTCTGTAATAGCTTTTATTGCTTCATCCTTTTGATTACATGTAATTATAGGTACTCCTCTTTTTATTATTCCTGCTTTTTCTCTAGCTATTTCTTCTATTGTATTACCTAAAATATTCATATGATCTAAACCAATAGAAGTAATAACTGATAAAATTGGAGTTAATACATTTGTTGAATCAAGCCTTCCTCCTAACCCAACTTCTATAACTCCAAAGTCTACTTTTTGTCTATATAAATATAAAAACATTATGCAAGTTAAAACTTCAAACTCACTTGGATGATTAAAGCCTTCCTTAACTACTTGATTTACAAAGGGTTTTATTTCATTTATTAAGGTTATAAATTCCTCTTCTTTTATATTTTCTTCATTTATTCTTATAGTTTCTTCAATTTCATATAAATGTGGAGAATTAAAATAACCAATCTTATATCCATGTTCCATTAATATTTTTCCTAAAATTGCAGATGTTGAACCTTTTCCATTGGTACCAGCTATATGTATGAGCTTTAAGCTTTTATGTGGATTACCTAATAATTCTAATAATCTTTCTGTACGCTCAAGGCCATAATTTGAACCTAGTACTCGTAGTTCTTCTAAATATTTTAATGTATCTAAATCTTTCATTTTTATACCATCCCTTTGACTTCCTTTGAAATATGATTTAAAAACTTATCCATTGTATCATTTATTCCTAAATGACTAAGCATTCTGCTGCCAACAGCATCTTCAAATTCATTAAATAAAATATTTCCATTTTTTAAAAGTAAAAAATCTATCCCGCCAAAATCTATTCTTATATTTTCTAATATTTTATTTATAATTTCTTCTTCTTTGTTAGAATAATTATAAATTCGTACTTCTCCACCTTTTGTAAAGTTAGATATAATACTATCCTTTCTTGGAATTCTAATTACTGCATGTTCAATTCTATTGTTTACCACATAAAATCTTATATCCCCAATATAATCCTCTATGTATTCTTGATAAACATTTTTACTAAAATTTAAATTCTTATAATCTTCAACTATTCTAATGCCAGAGCCACCATGACCATTTTTAGGTTTTTCAATAACTTTTTTTTCTTTAAAGCTATTATCTAAACTTCTATAAACCTTTGGATATTTTACTCCTAGACTTTCCACATAATCATAAGCAATTAATTTATCATTGCCTAAAATACAAAATTTATAATTATTATAAACCTTAATTCCTTCTTCCTCTAACTTGTATGTAATATTAAAATTTCTAGATCTATTTATTGCAAATTTAAAGTTATATTTTAAAGAATCAATATTTTTATCTAAGAAAAGCTTTATATCAAGATTTCTTTTTCTTCCTTCTTCAATAAGCCAATTTATATAAGCTTTATTTTTCTCTACATCTTTTTCATTGTAAATTAAAATACCATTAATCATAAAATTTCCCCTAAAATATATTCTAATATTTTTTTACCAAAGCCTTTACCCCATATTTTTTCAAAGCTTAAAAAATTTAAATTTGAATTTACCTCACAAAGCAAAGGTTTATCATTTTCTCCAAACAATAAATCCACTCCTGAAAAATCAAGTCCAAGTGCCTTATGAGCCTTAAGTGCAATTTCCTCTTGTTCTTTATTTAACTCTACTAAGGTACCCTTACCCCCTTGAGAGATATTAGCTCTAAAATCTGTTTCTGATTCTCTAAGCATAGCTCCTACAACTTTATTTCCTATAATATTAACTCTTATATCTCTTCCAAAGCTGCTTTTTATATTTTCTTGAATTATAAAGTCTATTTTATTCTTATTTAATTCCTTAACTTTATTAATAAATTCTTCCCTATTATTTATTAAGTAAACCTGCATTCCAAAGGAACCCATAGATTCTTTAATTATTACACTTTCTCCTAAAGCTTCATAGCAGTTAATTAAATAATCCTCACTATTTAAAGAATAATCAAATATCATTGGAGATAAAATTGTTCTAGGAATATTGATATTATTGTTTGAAAGAATTAAATGCATAAGTCCTTTATGATCACAATTTTTAATAGCAGTGCTAGAATTAAAAACTCTATAACCCATTTTTTCTAAATGCCTTGCAAGTAATACATCTTTATCCCAAAAAATAATAAAACTTGGTTCCTCTACCCTTTTCATATGAATAAGTTTAGCCTCTCCCTTACTTGAGTACATAGGAATTAATTCTGTATTTTTAATTGCTTCTAAATTTATATTTAGCTCCTTAGCATCCTTAACTAAGGAATCTACAAGTTCTTTTATTTTTGGAACATTTAATGTTCCATTGTAAATTATCCATCCTGTCATATTCAACCTACTCTCTTATTATGTAGTATTAATTAACCTATTTTTATCACTTTTAAATTTCTTTGTCAACCTTTATACTATAATTATCATAAGTAAACAAAGGAGCTTAAAGATGAATGATTTAAATGAAATTCTAGACTTAGATTTAAATAAAATATCTATTTATGAAATAAACGAAGAAAAACTAGTTACATTAAAGAACTGCGATTATTATTTAAGAAATAATTTTTACTTTTGGTTAATAAATAAAATACATATTCTTGAAGCTAAAAATTCCTACAAAGAGTTAGCCTATGCTAATTACTTAATGTCCTATTATGTCTTTATAGTCTTAACACCTTTAGCTTATGAAGAATTAGCTTATTATCATATTGAAAAAGCTTTAAAATATGATGATAATATAGACTATAAGGAATGGATTCTAATTTTTTCTACCTTACCAAAACCATTTTTAAAGCCTTACGATGCAATAAAAATAGCTGAAGAAGTTCTTGATAAAAATCCAAATAGCAATTTAGCAAATACTATCTTACAAATATTTTAATATCAAGAATTATTCTATTAAAGTATACTAACTCCTTATTAGTTATTATAAACAAAAAACTAAACTCAAGTAAAAAACTCCCTAAATAGTATAATCCCCTTATGGTAGACAAATATAAAAAGACCTTTATAATTAGGTTAAATATTTGTTTACTATGGAGGGGATTTTTTATGAGTAAGGTTCAAAAAAAATATACAAAAGAAACTAAATTAAAAGCAGTTGATATGTATTTAAATAAACATATAGGAGCAAATACAATTGCAAAGGAATTAGGTTTAAGTGAAAAAAAGAGGGTTTATGATTGGGTAAAAAAATATCAAGCTGAAGGTGATAAAGCTTTCGATATTGAAAATAGAGGTAAAAAATCTAAAATTCAAGCTAATGGCTCACGGAAAGGGCGACCAAAAACTAAATTTTCATCAATAGAAGAAGAAGTTGAGTATTTAAGAATGGAGAATGAATTCCTAAAAAAATTGCAAGCTCTGATAAAAGAATAAAGCGAATTAATATCTACAAAATTATATTTTTATTATCAGAGCGATATTGTATTTCTCGCCTTTGCCTATTGGCAAAAGTAGCGCGTAGCTCCTATTATAAGTGGCTTAAACGTAAGGATATAGTTACAGAAAAGGATATCCAAGATAGAATAATTAAGAGCCATATACTAGATATACATAATAAATACAGAGGAACTTATGGAAGAAAGAGAATATGCATTTATCTTAATAATATATTAGGAATTGAAATCAATCATAAGCGTGTATATAGACTAATGAATGAAATGAATATAAAAGCTGTTATACGTAAAAAAGTATATAAGCATAAGTTTAAACCTGCATCAGTAGCGAAGAATATATTGAATAGAGACTTTGCAGCAATTAGACCGTTAACGAAGTTATGCATGGATATAACATATATTCCTCTAGATAAATCTAGTCGTCGATTTTTATATTTAAGTGCAGTAAAAGATTTATATAATAATCAAATTATTGCTTATAACATGAGTACTCGAAATGATGTAAAACTAGTTAATGATACATTAGAGCAGCTATATGATCTACAATTGAAAGAAGGATGTATATTGCATACAGATCAAGGATTTCAATATACAAGAAAAGCTTATTGCGATGATTTAAAAAGGCATTGTATTACTCAGTCCATGTCTCGTCGTGGAAACTGTTGGGATAATGCTCCTATTGAAATATTCTTCGGTCATTTAAAATCAGAATTAATATACTTAAGTAAAACACAAGGAGCGGAAAATATAATAAATGAAATCAATGAATATATTTGGTTTTATAACAATGAACGAATACAACTAAAATATGGCATGAGTCCTATTCAATATAAGTCTCATGCCGCATAAAGAGTCTTTTTCCTATTGTCTACTTGACAGGGCCAAGTTTAAAACGGGAGTTTTCTAATAAATCTAATCTCAGTAATTTGGAACAAATTACTTCCTTAATTCTTCATTATTCATTTTTAATTTTTCATTAATTAAGTGCTTCTATTCTAACTAAAACGGCATTTAGCATTTCTTGATACTTTTCTCTCTTTTCTTTTTCCCCATCTATTACCGCTTGTGGTGCTTTAGCTACAAAACCTTGGTTAGAAAGCTTTTTATCAATTCTTTCTACTTCACCTTCTAGCTTTTTCTTTTCTTTATTTAATCTTTCAAGTTCCTTTTCCTTATCTACTAAGTCAAGTAAAGGCATAAATAATTCTCCACCTTTAACAACTAAAGAAACTGCATTTTCTGGAACTTCATTTTTATCAGCTATAAATACTACTTCTGATGCAGATGCTAATTTTTCAATATAATTAACTCCTGCTTCAAAGGCTTCTTTTGCTTCACTTGTAGTATGAGCTATAACCTTTGCCTTTCTTGATGGTGGAACATTCATTTCTGCTCTTACATTTCTTAAGCCTTTAATTGCTTCAATTATAAAGTCCATATCCTTCTCAGCTTTTTCATTTCTTAAAGCTTCATTGTATTCTGGCCAATTTGAAACAACTATTGAATCTCCATCAGTAAGTGTAGTATAAATTTCTTCAGTTATAAATGGCATTACTGGATGTAATAACTTAAGTCCTGTTTGTAATACTTCATTTAAAACATTATATACTATTCCCTTTGCTTTTTCGTCTTCACTGTATAATACACCCTTAACTAATTCTATATACCAGTCACAGAATTCAGTCCACATAAAGTCATATACTTTTTGAAGAGCAATTCCTAGTTCATATTTTTCCATGTTTTCAGTTACTTCACTAACTAAAGTATTCATTCTTGAAAGAATCCATTTATCAGCTAAACTATATTCCTTGCAATCAGCATACTTTTCCATAACTTCTTTATCAAGATTCATCATAACAAATCTAGAAGCATTCCACATTTTATTTGCAAAGTTTCTAGCTGCTTCAACTCTTTCTGGAATATATCTTATATCATTTCCTGGTGCATTACCTGTAACTAACATAAATCTTAAGGCATCAGCACCATATTCATCAATAACTTCTAATGGATCCACACCATTACCTAGAGATTTACTCATTTTTCTTCCTTCTGAATCTCTTATAATACCATGAATTAAAACTGTATCAAATGGAGTCTTATCCATATTGTGTATTCCTGAGAATATCATTCTTGCAACCCAGAAGAAAATAATATCATATCCAGTAACTAAAACATTTGTTGGATAGAAGTATTCTAAATCCTCTGTTTTATTTGGCCAACCTAAAGTTGAGAAAGGCCATAATGCTGATGAGAACCAAGTATCTAAAACATCTTCATCTTGATGTAAGTGTTTAGATCCACACTTAGGACAAGTTTCTGGTGCATCAACTTCAACTATAATTTCTCTACAATCATTACAGTACCAAACTGGAATTCTATGTCCCCACCATAATTGTCTTGAAATACACCAGTCTTGGATATTTTCCATCCAGTTAAAGTAAATCTTATCAAATCTTTCAGGAACAAATTTAGTTTCATTATTTCTTACTGCTTCTATAGCTGGTTTAGCTAAAGATTCCATCTTAACATACCATTGTTTAGATATAATAGGCTCTATAACAGTACCACATCTATCATGAGTACCTACATTATGATTATGAGGCTTAACCTTTACTAATAAGCCTAAGTCTTCTAGATCTTTAACCATTTGCTTTCTTGCTTCATATCTATCTAAGCCTTGATATTTTCCACCAAGTTCATTAATTATTCCATGGTCATCCATAACTCTAATTTGAGGCAAGTTATGTCTAAGTCCAACTTGGAAATCGTTAGGGTCATGAGCTGGTGTAATCTTAACAGCACCTGTTCCAAACTCCATATCAACATAATCATCAGCAACTATAGGAATTTCTCTATCTGTTAAAGGTAACTTTATCATCTTTCCTACTAAAGCTTTGAATCTATCATCATTTGGATTTACAGCAACTGCAGTATCACCAAGTAATGTTTCTGGTCTTGTAGTTGCTATTTCTAAATATCCACTTCCATCAGCTAATGGGTAATTTATATGCCAGAAGAAACCTTCTTTTTCTTCATATTCTATTTCTGCATCTGAAAGTGCTGTTGTACACTTTGGACACCAGTTTGTTATTCTATTTCCTTGATAAATTAATCCCTCATTATATAACTTAACAAAAACAGTTCTAACAGCTTTATTTAAGTTTTCATCCATAGTGAAAGCTTCTCTTGAGAAATCACAAGAAACTCCCATTTTCTTAAGCTGATTTCTTATAGTACCCCTATATTCATCTGCCCATTCCCAAACTTTTTCTAGGAAAGCTTCTCTTCCCATTTCTTTTTTTACTAAACCTTCTTTTAAAAGCTCATTTTCAACCTTTACTTCAGTAGCAATTGAAGCATGGTCTTGTCCTGGAAGCCATAAAGTACAATATCCTTGCATTCTCTTAAATCTTATAAGCATATCTTGAAGAGTATTATCAAGAGCATGACCTAAGTGAAGCTTACCAGTTATATTTGGTGGTGGCATAACTATTGAAAAAGGCTTCTTACTTTTATCAATTATTGGTGTAAAATATTTTTTTTCTTCCCAATTTTTATAGATTCTTTCTTCAAAATCCTTGGGACTATAAGTTGTCGCTAAGTTTTTCTTTTCTGACATATAATTTTCCTCCTTTATTTAATCAACTAGTGATAGTTTCAATTAAATTTGTATAAAATAAAAAGAGCCTTCGTCATAAAAGGACGAAGACTCGCGGTACCACCTTTATTCTTAATATAATAAATATATTAAGCTCTTTATTTATTAACGACTAAGACCAGCCGCCTTTACTTACTTAGTTTCAGTAAAGATGCTCAAAAGCTACCTTCAGGGTACTTTAATATAGAAGGCTTTCAGCCAGTGACCTTCATTCTCTTTATATACAGTATTCCTTACTCCTCTTTCTCATTGCTTTTAATATATGATTTTGTATAGCTATCTTATAATATATTATTATTTTTGTCAATAATGTTAAATTATAAAATCCTTTGGATTATGTTCCTTAGCCTTCGGTTCTCCAAAGGCTGCCTTTACACTTTCTACTTGTGGATTATGATTTATATTCTTTTTGTGACTATTTTTACTCTTTTTACTCATTTCTTTCACCTCCAAGCTTGTATCATTAGCTTATGTAAAAGAAATGTATTTTATGTACTTAGCCTTCAATCCACTCCATATCTTTAATAAACTCATTTATAAACTCTTCACTCATACTTGGATTTATAGTTTCTTCATGAGTAATTGTAACTATAGACATTGCAATGGCATATTTTACAGTATCTTTAATTGATAAATTATTCATATATCCATATCCAACACCTGCTACAAATGAATCTCCAGCTCCTGTTACATTTTTAACTTCAACTGCAGTAGTTTTTATTTTTCCTTCTTCTGTTGAGTTTTTGTAATATATTCCATCGGCATCTAAGCTAATAAATACATTTTCTACTCCTAAAGATCTAAAATAATTAGCAGCTTTAATTAAATCATCATCATTTTCTATTTTATATCCGCATAAAAGTTCTGTTTCTAACCTATTTGGCTTTATAGTATGAAAATATTTAATTAAATGTTCTACTTTTTTTGCTTTTGTTGCAGAAACAGGATCTAAAATAAATTTAGTTTTTCCTTGAAACTTAGTTAAAATGTATTCTAGAAGTTCTGGATTATCAGCATCTAAAATAACATATTCTGCATTTTCTATAATACTTGCTTTTGAATCTATAAATGAGGAGTCCATTTTATTTAAACACTCCATATCTACTATAGCAGATTCCATTTCCCCATCTTCATTTAAAACTGCCATGTATGTAGGAGTATATTCATCTTCTAAAATCAAAGAATTGCTCATATTATACCCTATCTTAATAGAGTTATTTAATATATTCTTTCCTTGATCATCACCACCTAAAATAGAAATGAACTCTGTATTAACATTAACTCTTGCTAAATTTTCAGCAATGTTTCTACATACTCCACCTAAAGAAATCTTTATTTGTCCAGGTATTGAATCCCTTTGGTAATACTTCTTTCTACTAAAACCTATAATATCTACTATTGATGCCCCTAATACTAAAATATAAGGATTATTCTTACACATACCATCTCTCCTGATCTATATTGTCCTTTCTAAAAAAACATAAGTACATTATATTAAAGAACTGTAAAAAAATAAAGTAATTTTTGAAAAACTTTGTCGAATTGTATTATGTAAATTATGTATACATTATTTATTGTCACAGAATATTAAAAATTCATATATTGAATAATAATTAATTAATTAGGAAATAATTATATTAATAGAAAGTCTATCCAGGAGGTATCTATGCAATCATTCAACGAAGGAAATAAATATTATAATCTTAAAGATTATGAAAAAGCTATAGATTTATATAAGTTATCAATTGAAAACAATGAAAACATAGCATGTTCTTATTATAATTGTGGAGTATGCTTTATAAAATTAAAAGAATTCGATAAAGCAATGGAAATGATAAAAAAAGCTTTAACCATGCAACAAGAAAGTAAATATTATTTTAATTTAGCTTATTGTTATGCAATGAAAGAAGATGTTAAAAAGGCCTTAATTTATTTTAATATGGCTTGGTCCTTAGATTCATCTGATACAGATTGTGAAAAAGCAATTAAGTTAATACTTTCTAAAAGTAAAAAAGCCCTATAACCTTTTTCGGTAATAGGACTTTTTCTTTAATTCTAAAATTTATATATAATTTTTTTACTACATCCATTCTCCAGCAATTTCTGAATTTAAGTGATCCTTATGAAAATCGACACTATCAAAGTAATTACCTGATAAGTAGAAAGTTGGATCTACATTAATCCATTTACCTTCATCTTCTAAGTAAACTTGATTCCATGCATGAGGTCCATAATTTTCACCATCATAAGCCTCACCTGTAATTATTCTAGTTTTTAATCCTACTGCCCTAGACATTGAAACATAAAGGCAAGCATAATCAAAACATATTCCACTTCTACTATTCCAAGCTTCAATTGAACCACTATTAGAAACTCCTTCTGGACTTAGTGCCTTTTCAGCTTTATTATAATCATATCTTATATTAGAGCCAATCCAAGCATATAATCTTTGTGCTTTTGCTCTATCTGTTTTTGCATTGCTTACTATTTCTTTTGCTTTATTATCTATCTCTGGCAATGACTTTATTCCTTCTTCTAAAGTAACACCATTATAGTATATAATTACATTAGCATTTGAAGGTAAATATTCTTTAAAATCATTGTAAGGTAAAATAGGCTTGTTTACTGCAACTATACTTTCTAGCTTGCTATAGCCATTTATACTATTGAAAAAGTTTATTTTTAATTCTTTCCCAAAGGTAGTATTATATGCAATTATACCCATAAACATTATTAGTATAACTACTAAACCCTTTAGAAGTCCAAAAATTGTAGAAAATAAAACTATCCTAAACTTACCTCTGCTTAATAATATACTATATGCCTTTGTTAGAGGTTCATTTAAAGCCTTTAATATCCAATATATTATTGATTGTATTAAAAGAAAAACTATTCCTAAAATTAATGCTTTAAAAATATTATTATTAAAAATAATTAAATTAGGATTATTGCTAATAAACTGCAAAATAATTAAATATATCTTTTCTAAATTTAAAAGCATAAGAAAAAAAGTTATAAATATTGAAAAATAGTATATTAACCTATTTAGTGAATATTTAGCGCTTTCATCTTCTAGTGATCCTTGAATACTATCTTTTATTGAAAAAATCATTAATAAGGCACATATAATATGTGGCAAATATGCAATCATTAATGCATCTCCTTTAAAATATTAGTTATCGTCTACCTTTGTAATTTCCTTTACAACACCCGAAACTATATCGTAGCCATATCCCTTAGACAATAAAAATCTGTATAATTTTTGTGATAGCTTAAATTTATCTGATTCTCTCTTATCTATAGTATTGTATTTTTTCATTGCTAAATCATAGGCTGTATTTCTTTCATCTTCGCTATCAATATTATAAATTTCATTATCTATTATTTTATCGCTAATTCCTTTTTTAGCTAAATCGTATTTAATCTTTTTCTTACCAACTAGCTTAACTTTATCTTTAATGTACATTTTAACATAATTTTCATCATTTATAAAATTGTATTCTTTTAATACATTCATAGTTTTATCTATAGCTTCATTATCATAACCTTTTAAAGTAAGCTTATCTATTAACTCTTTTTCACTTTTATATGATCTTTCAACTATCCTTAAAGCTGTAGTTTTACACTTCAAATAATTATCTTCCTTTGCAATGATGTTAATTCTATCTATATCTATTTTTTCATTTACTTTAAGTCCTTCTTTATAAACTAACTCATTGCTTACTGAAAATGCATAATCATTATCAATATATATATTAGATCTATCTTTGTTTCTCTTTTGTACTTCAATTTTTGTAATTACATTCATAAATTTCTCCATATTAATTAGATTTAAGTATATGAATTGTTGGATTATTTAAGACTGCTTCTGCCACTTTATGAATCTTATTTATATCTAAACTATTTAATCTCTTCATATCTTCTAGGAACTCATAAAAATCTTCCCCGTCTAAGCCTTGATGTAACATATAGTTACAAAGCTCTGAAGGGTCTTCTAAAGTAGAAATAACTGCTGTCTTATGAACCTTTTTCATAAGCTCTAAATCCTTTTCTCCAATTTCTAAATCACCACTTTTAACTGATGCTATAGTTTCATCAATAGCTTTTTTAGCTGCTTCTAGGTCTTCTTCTCCAACAGAAGTATAGATATATAAAGTCTTAACATTATTTGTCATATCTATACTAGTATATATGTCATAAGCAAGTCCTCTTTTTTCTCTAACTTCTCTAAATAATAAAGAATTAGAGCTTTCTCCTAGTCTATGGTTCAGTATTCTAAGGGGTAATTCTAAATCTTTACTTAAGTTATAAAAAGTATATAAATAAACTATAGTATTTTGTTCTATATTCTTTTTTATTGTAGTTACTGATTTTGAAATATTATTTTCTTTGCTTATTACTATTTCCTTTGTTTCTCCAGTTTTCCATGAAGAAAATACTTCTTTAATTTTTTTAAAAGCTTCCTCATGTTCTAAGGAAGATACTATAGTTATCAATGAATTATTAGGTAAATAATATCTATTATAGTAATCTAATAAATCCTCTCTCTTATAAGTCTTAACATTTTTTTCTAACCCCGCAACATCATATCTTAAGGGATTATTCTTAAAGGCTACTTCATTTGTTCTCTTAAAGCTTAAATCTTCTATATCATCCTTGCTAGCCCTCATTTCTGCAAGAATTACTCCTCTTTCTTTTTCTAATTCATCACTATCAAAAGCAGGATTAATTATCATATCTCCTAATATATCAATAGCATTATTTAATTCCTCTTCTAAACAACTTATAGTATAAACAGTTGAAGTATAATCAGTATAGGCATTATACTCTCCCCCTAAAAACTCAAGCTCATCATTTAATTCCTCGTAAGTTCTACCTTTAGTGCCCTTAAATAGCATATGCTCAATAAAGTGGGAAATTCCCTTTTCATTTATATTCTCATATAAAGATCCAACCTTAACTCCCACATTTATAGAAGTTATTTTAGTATCTTTTTTTATAGTTACAACTTCTAGTCCATTATCTAAAAGATGTTTTTTCACATCAAAATTCAATTTAAACATTCTAGCCCACCCATCTCTCACATTATCTTATTTAAAAATATAATATGAGTATCTTAAAAATATAACAATATTATTATATCTATGTTTACTGTAATAATCTATATTATTACAGCTTTTTTGATTTAATTTATTTGTAATAAGACTTTACCTTATTTTTATTGGAACTTATAATTATTATAGTAACAATAAAAAGGAGGGCTTTTATGAAAAAGAATATTTTATTAATTGAAGATGAAACTCGTATAAGATTTTTACTTAGAGATTATTTTTTAAAAGAAGGCTTCGCTATTATAGAAGCTGCTGATGGGGATGAAGGAATAAACTACTTTATGAATAACAAAATAGATTTAGTTATTTTAGATATAATGATGCCTAAGGTTGATGGAATAACAGTTTTAGAAACTATAAGAAAGGTTTCTGCAGTTCCTGTTATCTTGCTAACTGCAAAGGGACAAGAAGAGGATAAACTTTTTGGTTATGAAATGGGAGCCGATGACTATATGACTAAGCCCTTTTCTCCAAAGGTGTTAGTTGCAAAGGTAAAAGCTCTTCTGAAAAGAACTTCTGAAGATACCTTCTCAAGTTTAAATGAATATGATGGACTAACTATAAATAAACTTTCTCATGAAGTTAAGATAAATGATGAAATTATTAATCTTTCTCCTAAGGAATTTGAACTTTTATGCTATTTATCAGATAACGAAGGAATAGCTCTATCAAGGGATACCATATTAGATAATGTTTGGGGATTAGACTATTATGGGGATTTAAGAACTGTAGATACTAATATAAAAAGATTAAGAGAAAAGCTTGGCGAAAAGGCTTGTTATATTATTACAGTTAGAGGAAGTGGATACAGATTTGAAGCGAAAAATTAAATTTAGTCTATCAAAAAAGTTATTTTCTATAACCTTTGGATTAATATTTATGGTTTTAATATTTAGTATGCTATTTCAAAGATTATTTTTTGAGGATTTTTACTTAAATAAAAAAATTAAAGATATGACTAAAGAAGCAATAAAGTTCAGTAATATGTATTCTTATGATATTTCAGATCAAAATAGACTAACAGAAGCTTTATTTAGATTTGAACAGAATACAAATTCTAAAATCGCTATATTTTCTACAGATGGTAACCTTAAATATCTGCTAAATTATAATAATAGTGATGATTTTCAGACACTAACCTCCTTCTGTAAGGAATTAATAGACGATAAATACCTTATTAATAAGGTTCTTACAACTGGAAAATCACAAACTAGTGTCTTTGAAAATGCTTTTAGTAATAGTACAAAAATTGGCATTTTAACTCCAATGTCCTTAAATCAAAAAAATGATTCTATTATAGTAACAGTATCCTCAATGCAACCTATAAATGAAGCTACTGATGTAATAAGAGAATTTTATTTTTATTTATTTTTAGGCTTTAGTTTAATTGGAATTTTTCTTTCTTCTGTTTATGCAAATTTAATATCTAAGCCATTAGTTAACATAAATAAAGTTGCTAAAAGAATGTCAGCTATGGATTTTACAGTTAAATGTGAAGAAACAACTTCTGATGATGAAATAGGAAACCTTGCAAACACATTGAATTTTCTATCTTCTACTTTAGAAAATGCTTTAGAAGATCTAAAACATAAAAATAAAAAATTAGAAGAGGATATTGAAAAAGAGCGTAAGCTTGAAGAAATGAGGAAAGATTTCGTAGCAAGTGTTTCTCATGATTTAAAAACTCCAATAGGAATTATCGAAGGATATGCTGAAGGCTTAAAGGATGGTATAGCCACTGGAAAAGATGCCTTAATTTATCTTGAAACCATAATAGATGAATCTCATAAAATGAATAAGTTAGTTACTAATATGCTAGAGCTTTCTAAATTAGAGTCAGGTAATTTAGAGTTAATAATTGAAAGATTTAATATTTTAAGATTAATTCAAAAAATAATAAAAAGCTTTAAATTAGAATTTGAATCAAAAAACATAATATTAGAATTTAATACTAATTTAGAGTATTGTTATATTCTAGGTGATGTTTTTCAATTGGAACAAGTTATAACTAATCTATTAAGTAATGCTTTAAAGTATACACCTAATGGTAATAAAGTTATTGTAGATATAGACAGTGATGATGAAATTGTTACTATTTCTGTTGAAAATAAAGGTGCTTATATTCCCGAAGAGGAAATAGATAATTTATATAACAAATTCTATAGAATAGATAAAGTAAGAAACTCTTCAAATAATAGCAATGGTTTAGGTCTTGCTATTGTAAAGAGAATTTTAAAATTACATGAGAGTTCTTATTCTTTATTTAATACTGAAGATGGTGTTAAATTTGAATTTACTCTAAAAAAAGCTAATGATGAAGAAAGCTATGAATAAAACAATCCTTAAGTGAAGAATTAATAGTGAAGAGTTAAAAATTAAGAAATAAACTCCTAAAAGAGTTTATAAAAAGATATATTTTTAATTAGAGGCTGTTTAAACAGCCTCTATATTTGATCCTATATAAAAAAGCTAATTAATAAAAATAGTATTATTATACTGTTTAAAATAAGAATTACTTTATTATTTTTAGCTATGGAGTTTAAATCTTTTTCTTCTTTACTTTCAATCATATCTACCATAATCAGTAATTGATCTAACTTATTAAGTATGTCCTTATTTATTTTTTTGTTATTATTTCCGTCATTTATATTTTCTAAAACTTCTTCTTTGCTTTTTATTATTTCTTCTTTAATATCCTCTATTACTATGTCCTTATAAAGTAGCTTAATTTTTTCTTTTACATTTTCCTTTAGTAAATCCTCCTTAAAATAATTATCCACTTAATAAATCCTCCTCAATACATATCATTCTTTTAGTTATAATCAAAAGATATTCGTAGGTTAAAATTAATTCTTCACCATCTAAAGTATTAGAATTTAAAACTTTAACTAGATTTCTTCTAAATTTTATATATTCTCTTTTTATATAGTTAAAAAAGATATAAACTATTTTTTCTTCTTCCAAAGATGTATCATTAAATTTTTTATAATCTTCTCGTAATTTTTTAATTTTATTTTCTTCAGAACATATAATTTTATTGGTCTCCATTATAGCCTCTTCTATATCTTCTAAGCTTTCTTTAAATTCACTATCACTTGTTTTATCATCTTTAATTCTGTTAGCTCTTATATTTCTTTCAAATTCTAAATCCTTTAAAGTGTTACATAATACATTAATATTATTTTCTATTAATAGAATTTTAGCTTTATATTCTTTTCTCTTAGCTTTTATAAATCTTATAGTGTCTTTTTTAGATTCATAGATTTTTTTAGCATAAATGCTTTCTTTTAAATATTTATTTTCATTAAATTTTTCATGGTCTTTAATAAATCCTTTTATTCCATTTATAAGGAATATATTATCATCAAGGATAAGTTCCTCCAATTTATTCACTAATTCTCCTCCCTTCAATTTAAATTACCCTTTAATCCTTATGTTATGTTTTATTAAATTCTATGCTGATTATATGAATATTATTATTGAAAATTCAATAATAAAGGAAGTTACTTTCTTATTTACAAATATTAAAAGGTAATGGAGGTTATTAGCTTCCATTACCTTTAATTTTATTAATAACATAATTATTAAATCTATTCTTTTATTAGGTCTTTTCAAGTGTAAATCTTATTTGCAAAACTTTTAAATTAGGAATTTATAATCTATACACCTTCACTTAAGAATTTGTATTGAGCCATATATAAATCATAATAACTACCTTTATTTTTTAGTAACTCATCATGATTCCCAGCTTCTTCAATTTGTCCATCATTTATAACCATAATCTTATCACAATCTCTAATTGTAGATAATCTATGAGCTACAACAAAGGAAGTTCTTCCATGAAGAAGCTTTTCAATTCCTTCTTGTACTAATCTTTCTGTTTGTGTATCAATATTGGAAGTAGCTTCATCTAAAATTAAAATTCGAGGATTAGCAAGTAAGGCTCTTGCAAAGGATACAAGTTGTCTTTGTCCTAAAGAAAGTCTTGATCCTCTTTCATTTACATCAGTTTCATATCCCTTTTCTAGCTTCATTATAAAGTCATGGGCATTAACTGCCTTTGCTGCTTCTATAACTTCCTCGTCTGTTGCATCTAATCTTCCATATCTTATATTCTCCATAATAGTTGATGAAAATAAGAAGGTATCTTGAAGCATTATTCCCATTTGACTTCTTAAAGATTCTAAATCTACATATTTAATATTTTTACCATCAACTAAAACTTCACCTGAAGTTGGATCATAAAATCTACTAAGTAGAGATACTATTGTAGTCTTTCCTGCTCCTGTTGCTCCAACTAATGCTATTTTCTCTCCCTTATTAACCTTGAAACTCACATTCTTTAGAACATCACTATTTTCATCGTAAGAAAAATATACATTTTTAAATTCAACTGTACCTTTAATTTTCCCAATTTCCTTTGCATTTAATGAGTTTTTAATAATTGGTTTTATATCTAAAATATCAAATATTCTATCTGCAGCTGAAAAGTTTGTAATTAAATTATTATAAAAACTAGATAGGTTCATTATAGGTCTCCAAAACATTCCAACATACATAGAAAATGCTATTAAAGTACCTATTTCAATTTCATTATTTATAACTAATTTATATCCAATTAAAAATACTATAACAGTTCCAAGCCCCCAAGATAATTCAACTAAAGGCCAAAACATATCATTAATTTTTACTGCATCAATAAATGTATCACTTTGCTCTTTAACCATAGATTTGAAGTTTTTTTCAGTTCCTTTTTCTCTAGCAAATCCCTTTACTACTTTTATTCCTGAAAAATCTTCATGGGTAAATCCATTTAAATTAGATCTTTTATTTCTATAAATTTCCCATCTTCTTCTTGAAATAATTTCAATACAAAACATTGCAATTCCTAATAAAGGTAAAAGTGCTAAACAGGCTAAAGCAAGTTTTATATTAAGAATAAACATAATTATAGTAACACATATTAAATTTAAAATTTGAGGAATAAAGGATTGAATGCTTTGTGAAAATAAATTCTTTAAAGAATTCACATCTCCAACTACTCTAGCTAAGATTTTACCTGCTGGTCTTCCATCAAAGAAATCAAAGGATAAATATTGAATATGGCTATATAATTCATGTCTTATATTAACTAAAATATTATTAGTTATTGACGTTATCATTGTCCATCTAATTTTCGATACTATCCAAGCTGCTAAATTTAATACAACTAGAAGTACACCAATAATAATCAGTGCTGTAACATTTTGATCTACAATATAATCATCTATAGCTATTTTAAGTAAAAGAGGATTCACAATTCCAGAAATCATAACAAAAATCATTAATAAAATAACAATAAATGATTTTAATTTATAAGGTTTTAAATAAGCTAAAAGTTTTATTATTATTTCACTTTTATTTCTTCTCATTATTTCTTCATCTTTTTTTATCGCATTATTTTCCATCTATATAACCTCCTCTTCTAAAAGATTAAAGTCTTTAAATTGATTACAGTAAATATCAAAATATTTTCCTTTAAGCTTTAATAATTCTTCATGAGTTCCTTTTTCCTTTATCTCTCCATCCTCTAGATAGATTATAAGGTCTGCATTTTTAACAGCTGAAATCCTATGGGCTATAATAAAAGTTGTACTAGTATTTTCTCTATTAGATAAATTCTTTAATAAATTATATTCAGTTTCCATATCTAAAGCTGAAGTAGAATCATCTAAAATCAATACTTTAGCTTGTCTTATCAAAGCTCTAGTAATTGAAATTCTTTGCTTTTGACCTCCAGATAAACCCATACCTCTTTCTCCTATTTCTGTATAGAAGCCTTCTTCTAATCCCTCTACAAATTCTAAAGCACAAGCTAATTCTGATGCCTTTACCACTTCTTCAAAGCTTGCATTTTCATTACTAAATTTTATATTATTAATTATTGAATCTGAAAATAGGAAAGTATCTTGTGGAACAATAGACATTTTTTCTCTTAAAAAGTTTAAGTCATAATCCTTAAGATCCACGTTATCTATTTTTATATTTCCTTCAGTTACATCATAGTATCTTCCAATTAAATTAATTAAAGTAGATTTACCTGATCCAGTTGTTCCCATTATAGCTACTGTACTTCCTGCCTTAATATCTAAATTAATATTTTTAAGAACATACTCATCCTTATATTTAAAACTAACATTATTAAATACAATATCTCCAACTAATTCTTTAGGGTTATAAGTTTTATCTATATTTTGAATTTCAGGTTCCTTATCCATTATTTCGAAAATTTTCTTTGCAGAAGCAGTATTTCTTGAAAGTAAGTCTAAAAGTTCACCAAGATTTCTCATTGGCCATATTAAGTTCCAAATATACCCACTAAAAGCTACCAATACCCCAATGCTTATATTACCTTTCATAACAATGAAACCACCTAAAACTATCATTACAACTAAAGATATATTTGTTAAAAATTCAATAGGTGGAAAGTAATTGCCAATTATATTTCCTTGTTCCATGCTTAAATCATAAAATTTTCTGTTCATTTTTAAGAACTTTTTCATTTCATACTTTTCTCTTGCAAAGGCCTTAACAAGCCTAACCCCTGCAATGTTTTCTTGGGCAGTAGTTGTAATTTCAGCTGTTTGGTCGCTTAATTTTCCATAATTCTCTCCAAACTTCTTCTCTAAACTAATTCCCATAAAGCCTATTGGAATCATAATAACAAAACAAGCTAAAGCTAATTGCCAATTTAATGAAAATAAAATTATTGTAGATATAACAAAATAAATTATATTTTCTATAAATAATCTAAAGCCGAAGCTTAGAGTCTGCCAGATATTTTCAACATCTTCACCTATCCTTGACATTAGTTCCCCAGTATTCATTTCGTCAAAATATTTAAATTCTAATTTTTGAATATGATTAAACATATCATTTTTAATATCTGCATGAACCTTTACGCTTAAATAGTCATAAAGAAGTTCCTTGAAATACCCCAAAATTGATTTTGTTATTGTAATTGCTGAAATTGCTATTAAAATGTTCTTTATAATACTGTATTTTCCTTGAATAATACCTTCATCAATAAATACCTTTTGAAGATAAGGCATAAAAAGATCTACGCCAATTACTGCTATCATTGCAAAAGTTCCAAAGAATAATAATCCTTTATACTTTGAAACATATTTAAGTATTCTAGTCATTTATTTTCCCCCTTTTGCTTCATATATTGCTTATTTTTTGTTTTTTAACCTCCTTATAATAAAAAAATATAAAGCCCAAAGAAATCCATAGCCTTTTGTTACTATTTAATATAAAATTAAATAAAACAAAAAGCCCTGGTAATAACCCTGGGCTTAATTACTTTTCTTATAAAATTACACCTTTAAATTAAATAAAAGTAGTTTTTATAAAGTAAAACTGCATAAATTCTTTAAATCTTAAATTCACACAATGAGATAGGATTATTAATATAATTATTTTTTGGGATTATATGATTTTTAATTATTGCTCTAAAACTATTTATCATATTTAACATCTTTCCTACCTCCTTTTTACTTTATTTTTTCTTACTCAATTATTATATTCTCTACAATATAAATTGTCAATAAATTCCTAACTTTTTTATTTTTTATTTTTTCTAAATTTTATAATAAATTTACTATTCTTAATAATTATAGGAGGGTAAACACCCTCCTATAAAAAATACCAATTATTAACTTTCTAACTCTGTAGGATTTTTTTCTCTTAGATTATTCATTATTTCTTCCTTTATTCTTAATATATCAGTTGATTCCTCAATAGTTTTATTTTCTCCAATTGCAGTTAGCTTTTCACTAAGTAGAAGCATAACTAAAGATTCAAAAGCATTAGCTCCCTTACCTTCCCCTTCTGTTCCAGTATTAATAAGAGTTCTTGGAACTATATCAATTTTTCCTTCTTTTATTGCATTTGTAAAAGAAGTCATAACATCATTTATAACTTTATATTGTGGTCCACCATAAGCATTTACCTGCTCTTTTGCAGCTATAGCCTTTGATATACCTACTCTTGCTTCCTTATCGGCATCTGCTTCTGCAGTTACTTTTATCTTAAAGGCTTCTGCTTCAGATTGCTTTTTAACTTTATAAGCATCTGCTTCCGCAAGATTTTGTATTTTTTCAGCATCTTGCTTAGCTTTCATAAGTTCTGCTTTACCTTGATTTTCTTGGATTCTAATATTAATATCTGATTCTGTTAATGTAGTTTGTTGTTTTGCAATAGCTTCTGCTTCTCTAAGTTCCTTTTCTTTTTCAGCTGCTCTTTGCTGAGTTTCATAAGTTTCAAGCTGTTCCTTTGCAATTTGTCTACTTCTTAACTGAGTTAATATTGTTTCAATATTTGTATCTGCTTTAGAGCTTCCAGGAGTTCCTATTAATACTTCTTCTAATTCTAAATTATAGTGATCAAATTTTCCCTTCATTTCTAATGAACTTTGAGCTTGAATTTCATTTCTTTGTTGTATTAATTCTATTAATGTCTTAGTTTGTCCTATATTCTTAAAATATGCAGATACCATAGGATCTAAAGTTTGATCTACAAGCATCTTTATATCTCCAAATCTTTGAATTACAAGAGGCGCTTTTCTATAGTCTATATGGAATACAACAGATAGTGGTAATGTTGGTTCAAAGGCGTCCTTAGTAATTAAATTTACTTCTTTAAGATTTTCATCATATTTATGACTACCATTTTGATTACTAATCCACTTTAATATTACATTAGTTGTTGGAACTTTAATTATATTACCTGCATAGGTGTTGAATGCATATTTACCAGGCATTAATGCTTCATTCCATACTCCTCTATAGCCCTTCTTAACTAGTTCTCCATGTTTATAGTCAGTTCCAGAAAAGTCTTCCCCTTTTGATCCTGTATATGAAACAACAACTCCTACAAATCCAACTGGAATAATAATTTTAGGAATATATTCTACTGTTGCAAATAATCTATTTATAAAATAAGTACCATCTGCTAAAACTTGATATTGTCTACCTCTATATCCACCCGCTCTTAAAAATGCATCAATATCTTGAAAATTATTATGGTAATTTTCATCATTATGATTATCACCAACTATAGGACATATTATATTTTCTGATCCTAGAGATTGTCCATCATGGACCGTTACTATTCCTACTAAATCACTATTTCCCTCAATTATTACTGGTTCAAATCCTCTTCTCTCAGAAATTAATCTAGACATAGTCGATATAGTATCTAGTTCTTGTCTATTTCCCATTTTCAAATAATAAGTTTTATTTTCAGTAATGATTACAAATTGTGCAAGGTTAAAAGCATAGGTACCTTCTCTTATTATTCCCCTTTGTGGACCTTTTTGCCCTCCATTTTCTAAGAATCCTCTTACATCTTGAAAGTTGTTTCCCTCTTTAACCACACTTCCTAAAGTTTGTGTAGCTTCAAGAGGCTTACCATCTCTTGCAAAAACATATGCAATTTTCCCTTGAGGTATTGTCACTAAAGGAACTATATGGACTTTATAAATAAATGGAGTTCTAAAATGAATACCTCCTCTTAGTAATGCTGGTTGATATCCTGCCTCCCCTTTTAATGCAATAATTTGTTCATTTAAAGAACCCTTTGTAGACCACCATTTTTCAACAATTCCCACCTTGTCATTTGGAATTATTCTAAAGCCTATAATCCAAAATAATATTATTACTCCTAGGATTATTACTGCTACTTTAATTCCAAGCAAAATTATTTCATTCATACTGCGCCTCCCATATTTAATATAAAAATTATACCAAATATTGGATGTTAAATATATTTTGATTTTACGCCAAATAGCTTCTATTTTCTTTAAAAAAGACAAAAGGAACAAGTAAAAATACTCGTTCCTTTCCCTATCTAATTATTATATTAGTCTTTTAAATTCATCTTTCCTAAAAACTCTGCAAAAGGATTGTTATTAAAATCTTCTGCTTCCTTTTTCATTTTCTTCATCATATTATTTACTTCTCTTTTATCTACTTTTCCCTTTTTATCAAATCTCTTCTCAAATTGTGATGCCTTTTCTTTTATGTCTCTACTGACATAGAAAAGTATTAATTATATGCTTATAACTAACTATATTGATTTATCTTTATCTCATATGAAATTGCAAAATTTTACTCTTATAGTTATGAAAGTTTCTAAATAATACAAGTCTTTTCACTTATAGTATAACTCATAATTCTAAACACTATTTAAAATAATATTTGTTACTTATTTATTTTTGTTTTAACAGCGCTCTTTTTTGGGACATATTATCTATTTTAAATAAATCTGAAATTATTTGTCTTTCTGCTCTATCTTCACAATACATATATAAATATTTTTGTACAAATGACCTTAAAATTATATATTTAATCTCATTTGTCTTGCACTTTTTAATAAAGGATTCTACCTCATCTTTTGGAAATTTACCATTAAAGCAATCAAGCTTTATACATAAGTTTATTAATTCTACAGAACTACATTTCATATTCTCGTAAATACTTTCATAAGTTTTAGATAATTTATTATCACCTACGCAAGATACTATTTTAGATATAAACGAATTAGTAAATAATACTACTAAGGTAAATATAATCATATCTGTTTTATCGATAATATCACCCCTACTAACAATATTATCTTCTTCTATTTCACTAATTATTCTTTCCAATAATTCATCTAATGAATCTCTAAGAATATAATAAGTTTCTGCTAATCCTCTTAACCCTACCTTATATAATTCCATTCCAATTTCAGTTTTTAAGCCCTTTTCTAGTTTACCCCAATAATTCTTAAGAACTTGCCCTAATATTTCCATACTTTTAAATGCTAAATTTAAATTATCTATAGGTGATAACTGTATTTCTTCTATTAAAATATCTTTGGCTTTAATTTCATTTACCCCTGTCGCACTTATAGCCATTTCCTTTTGCGAATCCATTCTGGTAAATCTTTCTTCTCTAGATTTAAAAACATCACATTTTTGTACTGTTAAAGGGGTTAATTTCATTTGTACTTCTTTAACAAATCCTAAATCATTATCTAAGTTTATATATGGTAAATCTTCGAAAATACTCTTAGTTTTTTTTATAATTTCATTTAAAATATATTTATCCCTAGTATGATGTACAATAAACATCAATATATTAGCGTATTCCTCAATATATAGTTTATTAACCATATTAGAAATAATATTCTTTGTTTCATTATCCCCTATATTCTCTGCTAAATATATGCCTACACAATAATAATAAATATATTCATAAGAAAATTTATATTCATCATCCTTAGTAACTTTTAAAATATTATGTTTAACCATTTTATCAATAATACTCTCAAAATTTATAAACTTTGAGAAACTATCACTAATATCATATTTATCACAGTATTCTAAGTGAAACCTTCTTAGTTTTATATTACTTATAGCTTTATTACATGTAATAAACATTTCATATGCTAATGTAACTATAAAAGTTTTCACTGCGCTTAATTCACCTTGTTCTGGAGTTATTTTACTTAAAGATTGCATGATAAGATATTCATAATAATATCCATATGAACTATTAATAAAATTATTGGGGCTACCTACATTTATAGACTGCAATAGTACGAGTATATAAAATGGAACAGAAGGAATATAATTTTTACCAAGAACTACATTTACTATCTTCATATCTTCATCATCTTTTTCCAACAATTCTTTTGGAGTAGTGCTATCACTTAGATCTATTGTGTTCCATTTATGAATTATTTTATTTTTCATACGATATCCGAATTCTTTAATCTTATAGTGTTGAAAATTACTATTAAATATTGATTCAATTCCACTTGATATTGATTCTTTGACATTGATATTATCATTAGTCAAAATAATTATTCTCCCGTAATTCTCAACTAAATTTTTAACCATTTTTTCTCTAGTCTTATAAGATTGGGCTATATTATTAAAATCATCAATTATTATAATAATTGACTCTTTATTCAGTTGCTTAAATTCCTCTAAATATTTTTTATCATATTGTTGCAAAAATAGCTTATCTATTTCTTTTCGTATATTATCCTTACTATCATAGTTGTAATTATTTCCATTAATAAATATCGGAACTTTACCTTCATTATATAAATCCTTAAATAACATTTTAGCCAAACTTGTTTTACCACTTTTCTCTTGCCCAGTTATATATATATATTTATTCCCTACTCCATCTAATAGTTGCTCTGAATTTTTAATAATTTCTTTATCAATTTCTGACTTAATAATTTCCTTTTCTGATAAACAAGTTAAATCTGGATAAACAAATACATCATTTAATGTCAAATTAATATTTTGTCCTTTTGTAATATTGGCACCAATATCCATTAAATATTCTTTAAAGTTGGCTAATATTTGAAAATTTTTTTCACTATGTTTTAATTTTATATTAAATATTTCAGATTCTGTTTCTATATAGAGTTTATTTTTATAAATATACTCAGTTAAAGATAAACTTAAATTTTTTAAATCTAAAATGACTAAATTAAAAGAACTGTCATTACTACTTCCATGTGGTTGAAGTGCTCCCCCTTTAATATATATAGTATTTGTACATTTTTCTTCATGATTATATGCTTTCGAGTCATGTTCGTGTCCTTGGAAAACTATATTTGAATATTTATTTAACCCATCATCAAATTCATTGCTATCTATTGGATGGCACCATTTTGATGGATGATGTAATATTGATATTACAATACCATCTAATTCTTTTAATTTATCCGTATATTTTCCAAGTGGAAAGAATAAATTTGGTGATTCTTCTTTTTCAGAAATCCACGACGTATTTATCCCAACAAAATATATATTTTTATTTTCATTATTATAATTGGTAATACTTATTAGTTTATCTTTATAACAAACGTTATCTTCTGAAAAAGTATCTTCAAATTCATAATAATTATTCTGTACATTGCAACAATTCTCAATCACACTTTCTTTAACATCTCGATTTTTAATTATATCTTTAATTAAAATACTCCTTACTTCATTTTTATATTCATCACTAAAATCACAATCATGATTTCCTGGGACCATTATAAGTGATACTTTTTTATTTAAATATTCCGCTAAACTATATTTCAGATCTAAAATTATTTCAAATGCTACTTCATACTGTTCTTTATATCCATAATTTGCAATGTCACCACTTATTAATATTATAACTTCTTTTGTATCAATTAATTGATTTTTAGTTGCATCAAATACCTTTTTTATCTTGCTAATAACTCCATCATTTTTATTGTTTAGATGAATATCGCTCAAATGTATAATTCCTATCATAACTACTACTCCTTATTATTTTTATAGAAAAAGTTGTTATCAATCTCAATAATAACTTTACTAAACCATATATTATAACTAAATTTCTTAAATAATATTATACAATTTTCTATGTTGTTCTATAGCGTACTTATCTGTCATGCCTGCGATATAATCACACACAGTTCTAAGTAGTGTTACTTTATAATAATTATAATCAATTATATTATTCTCTCTATTATAATGATATTCAGATACTAGATTTCTTAAATTACCTACTACATTATCTTCTAAATCATTTAGTTTTATATGTTCTTTATTTCCTTTATACAAATTATTGAATAATTTTACTATTGTCTTGTCAGGTAATTGTTGTGGGCTAATAATATACGCCTTAAAAAGCTCCTTTATTATATGTTGTCCAACTCCATCCATCGTCTGTGCTTGATGAGAATTTAATATTCTCTTCATTAAAAACTCCCCTAATTCTTTATCTTTTTTACTTATAAAACTACTATAACTAATTATATCTTCGTAATCTGTTATTGAATTCTTTATATTATAAAAATCTTCTTTATTATTTATATTATATTTTTTTGTAAATTTATTAAATTTATCTTTAATACTTAAAATTGCATCATATGTTAATAAATTTACTATAAACTTAGAAAACTTAGCTTTATATATATCAATACTATCCTTAGCTTTATATATATCAATACTATCCTCTGATGGTTTGTTAATGCTTTCAAAATTTTTCTTATGTTCTTCTATTACATTAAAAAAATCATCACCATTACTTATTTTACACTGTTCTATTTCTGTAAAAATATTTTCTCTATATTCATCAAAACTAAACATTTTACTTAGTTCATAATATAATTCCTCTTTACTTATTATATGGTACTCTAAAGCATCTTCAATATCATGATGTCTTTGGGCTATTTCATCTGCTAATGCAACTATTACCCCTTCAAAACTCCATTTATCATTTATTCTTTCATATAAGGGTACACTTTTAGCTTTAATATTTCTATAAAAACTTAAAGCTTCTTCTTTTTCTAAATTAACATTACATTCTTTATCCTTTTCATGTCTAAACATACATCTATTAGTTTTATCAGTCATTTTACACTTTTTGTAGTTCAATTTACTATGATTTAGCATTCCCCATAAAGTATAATCAGTTAGATTCATAGTATCTTCTAAATCTGTTGCTACCCTAACAGCCTGCCAATTATGTTTGAATCCTCTTACATTATTCAGTATCTCTGTTGGATTATTAAAATCTCTAATTTCATAACAGCCATTCATTATACTATTAAGCATTCGCTCTCCAACATGTCCAAAAGGTGTATGCCCTATGTCATGCCCTAATGCTATTGCTTCTGTTAGTTCTTCATTTAATCCTAATTCTTTTACTATTGTCCTTGCAATTTGTGCTACTTCTAAAGTATGAGTTAATCTTGTTCTTGCATGATCATCATTCCCAGCTAAAAAAACTTGAGTTTTCCCACTTAACCTTCTAAAAGCTCTAGAATACATTATTCTATCTCTATCTCTTTGAAAATCATTTCTTATAGTATGACTTTTTTCTTTTTTAATTCTTTTTGCAATATTATCATCAATTGCTAAGAAATAATATTTATCTCCCATATTTTATACCAGCCTTCATATAATTATTATTTTTTCCCATTTTATCAATAATATTGTAATATAAAGATGTATATAAAATCAATGTTATGTGAAATTAATCTCTTATAATAATAAAAATGTACAAAAACAGAGGATATATAGTCATTTAACTATATATCCTATATTTTAATTATTTCATTAGTCTTTTAAATTCATCTTTCCTAAAAGCTCTGCAAAAGGATTGTTATTAAAGCCCTCTGCTTCCTTTTTCATTTTCTTCATCATATTATTTACTTCTCTTTTATCTACTTTGCCTTTTTTATCAAATCTCTTTTCGAATTGTGATGCCTTTTCTCTAAAGTTACAATTAGTATTAGGACATACGTATATCTTACCTTCTCCTTGACCTCTAACTTCTAACTTTTTCTTACATTCTGGGCATCTTGCATTAGTAGTTCTACTTACACTTTCTCTATATCCACATTCTCTATCTTGGCAAACATGCATAACTCCATTTTTACCCTTAACTTCTAAAAGGTATTTTCCGCAATTAGGGCACTTTTTACCTGTTTTATTATCATGAACGAATTTACTATTATCATTTTTAACCGCCTCTACTAAGGCTATTGCATAATTTCTCATTTCTTTAATAAAGGCATTTGGATTATCTTTTCCCTTACTAATTCCATCAAGTCTACTTTCCCATTTTGCTGTTAATAGTGGAGACTTAAGTTCATTAGGTACTAAATCTATTAATTGTTTTCCCTTAGATGTTGGAACTATTTCTTTTCCCTTTTTCTCAATAACAAAAGAATTAAATAATTTTTCTATTATATCTGCTCTAGTGGCAACTGTTCCAAGTCCACCTGTTTCATTTAAAGTCTTAGCAGCTTCCTTATTTACATTTACATACTTTTGAGGATTTTCCATAGCTGATAAAAGTGTTCCTTCATTAAATCTTGCAGGAGGTTTAGTTTCTCCCTTATTTAATTCAAGCTTAGTAATATTTATTAAATCACCTTCAATAAATTTAGGAAGAACTTGATCCTTTAAATCTTCATCTTTTGAATCTTCTTCTGAAAAATCTTTATCATATAAGGCTTTCCATCCCTTTGACTTTATTACCTTTCCTTTAGCAACAAAGCTTTCTCCTTTTATATCTGCTTTTATATTAGTTTGTATATATTCAAAAGGTGGCATTAATACACTTAAAAATCTTTTAATAACAAGATCATATATATGCCTTTCTTCAGAACTTAAATTACTTAAGTTAGGCTTTTGTTCTGTTGGAATTATAGCATGGTGATCACTAACCTTACTATTATCTACAAAGCTTTTATTTGAATTAATTTTATTCTTCAGTATTTCAGAAGCTGCCATTCTATATTCTCCAATAGATATAGCTCTTAGTCTTTCTGGAATAGTTGGTACTATATCTGTAGATATATATCTTGAATCAGTTCTTGGATAAGTAAGTATTTTGTGATTTTCATAAAGTCTTTGCATTATAGATAAGGTTTGCTTTGCTGAATAGCCCCAAATTTTATTTGCATCTCTTTGAAGTTCTGTTAAGTCATAAAGAGCTGGTGAGAACTTTTTCTTAGGAGTTTCTGTTATTGATACTATCTTTGCATTTTCTCCTTGAACTTTACTTATTATTTTATTTGCAAACTCTTCATCGAATATCCTTAAATTATTATCCTTATTAACCCATTGAAAACTTACATCTTTTCCCTTTGCATTTATAGTGTAAAAGGTCTTAGGTTTAAAATTCTTAATTTCCTCTTCTCTATTAACTATCATAGCTAAGGTTGGTGATTGAACCCTTCCTGCTGAAAGTTGTGCATTATATTTGCAAGTTAAGGCTCTTGTAGCATTAAGTCCAACTATCCAATCCGCTTCTGCCCTACATACTGCTGCCTTATATAAATTTTCATATTCACTTCCTGATTTTAAATTTCTAAAACCTTCAAGTATTGCCTTATCAGTTTGTGAAGATATCCAAAGTCTCTTTATTGGCTTTTTAACTCCTGCCTTTTCTATTATCCATCTTGCAACTAGTTCCCCTTCACGTCCTGCATCAGTTGCAATAACTATTTCTTCTATATCATTTCTATTTAAAAGTTTTTTCACTTCATAAAACTGCTTTGATGTTTTCTTTAAAACAGTAAGCTTCATATGCTTAGGTAACATTGGTAGAGTTTCCATACTCCAATGCTTATATTTTTCGTCATAGCTTTCTGGGTCTTGTAATCCAACTAAATGTCCTAAAGCCCAAGTTACAACATATTTGTTTCCTTCTATATAAGCTCCCTTATTTACATTAGATTTTAAAACCTTTGCTATATCTCTACCTACAGATGGTTTTTCTGCAAGTACTAGTATTTTTCCCATATTTTATTTCCTTTCTTTTGCATAACAAGGATAAATATATAAAAATAGTACATATCATTTATATTCTTCCTTCTTAAACAATTCCATAACTATATATATTTTCTAAACTCAATATATCTATTATAACACAGAGTTAGTTTTATTGTTATTTTATGATATAATAACGATAAAGATATTGGGGGACAAACATATGGTAGAAATATTAAAATTAGTAGCAAGTTTTATAAATGATTTACACGATAAAGTATTAGATATTGTAAGTATTGCAGGATATCCATTAAACGATAAACAACTTCACTTTATATTTATGGCATTAATCGGTATTATAATATTTGCCTTTACTCAACTTATATTTAAGAAATTATCAAAATACAGCATTACTGCTATTTCCTTTATTTATACACTAACTGTAATGATAGTTATAGTATTTGCTATAGAAATTCAACAAAAGCTAACAAACAGAGGAAATATGGAATTTGCAGATATAGCCTATGGTCTATACGGTTTTATTTACATATTTTTAATTTACTTATTAATTAAATTCATTATAATAGCAATAAAGTTGCTTTATAAAAAATACTCAAAACATAATAAAAGATAAAAATAAGAGGCTACTTAAAGTAGCCCCTTATTTAAAATCCTGTAATTTTAAAACTACGTAAGTAGTTTTTACCTTAATTATGCATTCTTAATTGTGCGCTAGCACTAAATCATTGCTCCATCAATTTTAATTATTTGCCCAGTTAAATACTTACATTTATCACTACATAAGAAAATTATCATTTTAGCTATTTCCTCAGGACTTCCAAATCTTCCAAATGGAATTTCTTCTTCTAATTCTTTTCTTTCTTCGGTAGATAAAAATGAATTCATTTCAGTATCTATTACTCCTGGGGCTATAGCGTTAACTCTTATGCCCATAGGTGCTAATTCCTTTGCTAAGGATTTAGTAAATAAGTTAATAGCTCCCTTAGTACTAGAATATAAAACTTCACAAGAAGCTCCTGCTTCCCCCCATATAGATGAAATATTTATTATATTTCCACTGCATTTACTTAACATATGAGGTATTGCTTCTTTACTTAAATACATAGCCCCTAATACATTTATTCCAAATATATCGTTGATATTTCTATCTGAAAAATCCATAAACAATCCTCTAAAAGAAACAGCTGCATTATTTATTAATATATCTATTTTCCCAAAAGTAGTAATTACGAAATCCATCATATTTTTGCATACTTCATAATTTGATATATTACCCTTATATAATTTAGCATATCCTCCTAGGGCTTCTATTTCCTTTAAGGTTTCCTCTGCAGATAAATCATCCTTAGAATAATTTAAAATTACAGTAGCTCCTTCTTTAATAAGTTCAATAGCTATAGCCTTTCCAATTCCTCTTGTTGCACCAGTAACAAGTGCTATTTTTCCTTCTAAACGTTCCATTTTTCACTCCTGTTTTTTACATCCACTCTTTAAGGACTCTTTTTACATTTCCATAAAAGATTTTATCAATTTCTGAATTTGTGAAGCCTTCTTTTAATAAAGCATCTCTTAGTCTTCCTATTTCACCTATATTTTCAATTTCAACTTCATTTCCTATTCCATCAAAATCTGTTCCTAAAGCAAGTACATCTATTCCTCCAACATTTCTAGTATGTTTAATATGTTGAATCATAGAATTAATTGAAGGAACTTTCTCGCTACCTAAAAATGGTGCACAGAAGTTTAATCCCATAACTCCACCTTTTTCCGCAAGCTTAACTATCATATCATCAGTTAAATTTCTTGAATGATCTGTAATAGCTCTAGCATTTGAATGAGTTGCTATAAAAGGCTTCTTACATATATCAATTAAATCATAAAATCCACCATCTGATAAGTGAGAACAATCAGGTATTATACCTACTCTCTCCATTTCTAGTACTATTTCTTTACCTTTTTCAGTTAATCCATAATCTTTATATTTATAACCTGCATTTGGATATCCTATACTATTTTTAAAGTTCCAAGTTAAAGTTATAAACCTTATTCCCATATTATAAAGCTCTTCTACTCTCTCTACCTTTCCCTCTAAAACTTCTCCTTCTTCTATTGATAAAAATGCTCCTATTTTACCTTTATTATTAACATTTTCTAACTCATTTAAATTTCTTACTATTTCTATACTACCTTCATTTTCCTTTATTTCACTAATAAAATTATTATACATATTAATAAATTCAGTATAAGGATTTTCCACAATATTTAATTCTATAAAATGTGCAAATACTTGTGCTTTTGCCTTTGCTTTTTTTAATTTTTCTATATCTACCTTACAAATACTTTCCTTTAATTTCAAATTTTCATATAATAATCTGCTAGCTGTATCGCAGTGTAAATCTATTGAATACATCTTACTTTCTCCTCCTATTTCTTTTTCTTTTCCTCTTCTATCATTCTTATTCTTTCATCTCTTGCCCACAATAAATAATTTTCCAATCTATAGGGTCCTGTTATTACCTTCCTTCTAACCCATAAAACTCCTGACTCTTGGGATTCTATATTCCACTTAACTAAAGAAATACTTCCTTTTTCAATTTCTAAAGCAGTTATTGCATAGGGCAATACACAACATCCATCATTAAAATATGGAGGTTCATTTATTTCTGGCATCCTACTATTATGTGTATGTCCACAAAGTATCATCTTACCATTATCCTTAGTCCATTTTAATAATTTTCTATCTACCTTATTACCTTTTTTATTATTTATAGCTGGACTTGTTGGATCATTAAATCCTGCAATACCATTTAAAAACTTCCATACATATCTTACTAGAAATCTTGATAAAATCCAAAAATTAGAATTCATTAAATCTACTTGATGACCGTGGGTTACTAAAAACTTCTCATTTATTGGAGTATATTTAAAATTTATAGCTTCATAAAAATCACCGTCTTTAATAAGTTTCAAAAAATTCTTTCCATAGTTATCTCCCAATTTTCTAAAAGCTCTATATTGGGTAGTATAAAAATTTTCTCTATTTTTTATTATATCATGATTACCATAAATAAGATAAATTCTATTTTCATCTTTAAACTTATTTAATATCTTGAAAATATCACTATAAATATAAGCAATATTATTGCAATACCTATTTTTCCAAAGTTCATCTCCATCTCCAACTTCTACATAGGTAAATCCTTTTTTAAAATAATACCCTAAAGCAGTTTTATATATATTTTTGTTTGGCAAAAGGGAATCATAATATGTTCCATCTCCTCTATGGATATCAGAAATAAAAACTATATTATCTCCATCATCAAATTTAACTTCTTTAGCATTATCATATAAATAATTTAACCTTTTCATTTATATAACCTCTTAAATTAATTATTTATATTATATGGTTAATATTACTTATTTGCTAAAAACATCCTATCTAAATACTTATAACTTATATATAAATTTTGTAGTTTTAGTACAAACTACAAGTAAGTATTTAAGAAAGGGGAAGTTTATTTGTGAAATTTAAATTAATTAATATAGCCTTAGTTATTTTTCTTATATTTAATATTATTCCTGCTTCACATTGCTTTGCTTTAGAGGATGAATCAAATACCACAAAAATAGATTACTCTTCTGATGAAGTAAAAAAAGAATTTAAAGATTTACTTGAAAATCTATTTACTCAAAGAAATACAGCAATAGTATCTAATGATACAGAACTTTTAAAGGACTTTTATAATTTAAAGATTAAAGTAAGCTTATGGGCTTATGAAAGTGAAGCTAAGAAAACTCAGTATTTAATTAACTGGTCAGAAAAACAAGCTGTAAAGTTTAAAGATATAAAATCTATTGTAAAGATAAGAAAAGTAGCAGAAAAAGAGCCCAATCTCTATGGAGTAATTTGCGATGTGGCTACAGATTTTTATTATTATTACATTGATTCACCAGATATAATTAATCATTTTAGACTTGGAACTAATCACTATTTAAATTTAAAGAAAATTGATGATAAATATATTATTACAAAGGAGTGGTATACAGATCCCTTTGCAGATTCCTTAGATTTAAATAATATAAAATCTGATGAAATTAAAAATTTTATATTAAAGCAAAATGCTCCTAGTTTTTCACCTAACGAAAGATTACAAAAAGCTATAGATTATGCTCATATGTACTGTGGTGTTTCTGAAGATGAAAATTTCACTTTTAAATATAATACAAAATACAAAGATCATAATCCAGACGGTGGTGACTGTGCAAACTTCGCTTCACAAATTCTTTTTGAAAGTGGAGCCTTTAAGAAAAATTCTGCATGGAATTATTCTGGAAAAGAAGGTACTAAAGCTTGGCTTAATGCCCAAGGATTTAAAAACTATATGGTTAATAGTGGTAGAGCCTCTTATATTGCAAAAGGAACCTACCAACAAATTTATCAATCAGCCTTTAATATGAGGCCTGGAGATTTTGTTGCATATGAAAAGAAAGGCAGAATAACTCATGTATCAACTGTTACAGGCTTTGACTCTAAAGGATATCCATTAGTAACCTGCCATAATACTAATAGACTTTTAGTACCTTATGATTTAGGTTGGAGCAATGATAATATAAAATTCCATCTTATTCATGTTCATTACTGAAGGTAATAATTCCTCATTTTATTCGGAATTATGAAAACTATTCTATATATTTTTATAGTCTTTTAGTTGTTTATTTCTTTTTATACATTCCTTAATGAAAAATAAAGGGATATGTAGTAAAATTATATTTACTACACTTCCCTTTGTATTTAATATCTTTATGAAAAAGTAAGAGTTTACTCTAAAGGTAAAATGTATTCTTTTGGAATTCTCAAAATTAATTTTTCTTTATTTTTTCTATTTTCCCAATCTTCTTTTTTAACTTTAAATAAGATTTTGTTATCATTTATACTTTTTATAGAATTTTGATTTTCAAATAATATATTATATTCAAAAACCTCTTCTTCTATTTTATCTATTTTACATTCTATAATATTTTCTAAATAATTATTTTCAATTTTATCTACAATAATAAAATTATGAGCTCTAATTCCTACATAATTAATATTTTTATTATTTAGGGGCTCTGTTTCTAATATTATATCCCAATCTAGGGCATGTATCTTATTATTTGATAAAACTTTGCAAGGTGAAATATTCTTGCAACCTGTAAGAATTGCAGCTTCTTTTATATTTGGATTTTTAAATACTTCCTTTGTATCACCTAGTAAAATTGATTTTCCCTTCTCTATTATAGAAATATTTTTACAAAATTTATAAACTTCGTCTCTGCTATGTGTAACCATAAGCACTTCTCCATGATAAAAATTCAAAAGTTCTAATACTTCTCTTTGAAGCTTTTCTTTTAAATAGGAATCTAAGGCTGAAAAAGGCTCATCTAGCATTAAAATATCTGGTTTATATATAATGCATCTAGCTATGGCTACTCTTTGCTGTTGTCCACCTGAAAGTTGTCTTGGATACTTTTTTTCAAGACCTTGTAAATGAAAGCTTTTTATTATTTCACTTACCTTTTTAGCTTTTTCCTCTTTCGAGTCCTTCAAGGCTATACCTATGTTTTCCTCTACAGTCATATTTGGAAACAAGGCATAATTTTGAAATAAATATCCTATCTTTCTTTCTTGTGGCTTTAAATTAATATTATTTTTTGAATCAAATAGTACTTTTCCATTTAAAACAATAAGCCCCTCATCAGGTGTTTCAATTCCAGCAATACACTTAAGAGTCATACTTTTACCACTGCCTGATGCTCCTAAAATCCCAAGATAATCACCCTTGGTTTCAAAAGAAACATCTAGAGAAAATCCTTTTAACTTTTTCTTAATATCTACAAATAAGCTCATTTCTTCATACCTACTTTAAAAACTTTCTTTCTTTGATAGTGAAATAATTAGTTAAAATAATTACTATAAATGAAATTATAGTTACTATTAATACATAGTCTAGGGCTGATGCCATATTTCCTGCTGCTACTTCTGAATAAATAGCTAAGGGAAGTGTCCTTGTCTTATTTGCTATATTACCAGCTATCATTGCTGTTGCTCCAAATTCTCCAAGTCCCCTTGCAAAGGCTAATATTCCACCTGAAGCAACTCCAGGCATGGCATTTGGCATAATAATACGCCAAAATATCTTTCTCTCTGACATTCCAAGAGTTCTTCCCGCTAAAATCAAATTTTCATCTATTTGTTCAAAGGCTCCTCTAGCAGAGCGATACATAAGTGGGAAAGATATAACTACAGAAGCTAATACAGTAGCCCACCATGAAAAAACTATCTTAACCCCCATAAAGTCTAATAGGAATTTACCTATTGGTCTATTAACACCAAAAATTATTAAAAGAAAAAATCCTATAACTGTTGGAGGTAAGACAAGGGGCAAGGTTAAAAATCCATCTAAAATCATCTTCACTTTTTCACACTTTAAATTTACAACAAACTTTGCAATAAAAAGTCCTAATAAAAATGTGAATATCATTGAAATTAATGCAGTTCTTAAAGATATTATTATTGGTGATATATCCATTTTATTCTCCTATTTATTAGATGAAAATCCATACGTCTCAAAAACCCTTATTGCTTCACCTGATTGTAAAAAGTCAGCGAAGTTTTTTGATTCAGCTTTATTCTTAGATGCTTTAATTATTCCTATTGGGTAAATAACTTTAGAAACACTTCCTTCAGGAGCTTCTAAAACCACTTCTACTTTATCATTTGAAGCTGCATCAGTAGAATAAACCACCCCTGAATCTGCACTGCCTTCTGCTACCCAATTTAGAACTTCTGTTACATTTGTTCCTAAACTTGATTTTTTAGAAACCTCATCCCAAACTTTAAGATTTTCAAATAACTCCTTTGCATATTGACCAGCAGGTACACTTGCTGGATCTCCTATTGCTATTTTATCAGATTTTAATATATCATCAAAAGATTTTATTTCTTTGCTATTTCCTTTTGGTACAATAAGTACAACTTTGTTTTCTAATAACTCTACTATGGAGTTGTCTTCTATTAATCCTTTATTATTTAATTCATTCATTTGCTTTGTAGCTGCTGATATAAATACATCTATTTCAGCACCTTCTTCTATTTGAGATTTTAATTTTCCTGAACTATCATAAGTTGCTTGAACCTTAATATTAGGATATTTATCATTAAACATTGGAATTATTTTATCATCCAAACAGTTTTTTAAACTTGCTGCTGCTGCAATAGTAATAGTTTTTTCATTTGAATTCTTTGTAGCTTCCTTGGAAGCACAACCACTAAATAAAGTGCCTAATAAACCTAAAGTTAAAATTAAAACTGATTTCTTTTTCATTATATAATCTCCTTACAAATTTTTTTTGAAATAAAACCTAATAAAACAGAACAAAACAGAACTAAAATTGACAATCCTAATTATAATGTAAAAATATAGTAACTGTCAAATGCATATTATTTATATAACCTTCTCTATATTTAGAAATTTATTCATATATAAATCTCTAAGATATTTATAATATCTTATTTGTTATTATATAAATATTATGTTAAATTATTTCTATAATAATAAATGAAAAGGTGAAGAAAATGAATGAGGATGTTTTATATACTCCAGAAGAAATTGCTCAAAAACTAAAGATAACTAAAAGTACTGTATATGAAATGATAAAACGTGGAGATTTAGATGCACATCGTATGGGAAAGCATCTTCGTATATCTAACTCACAATATGAAGCCTATCTTTCAAAGGCTAAGGGTTACGAAAATACTTATGAAGGAAATATAATTAAAGAAGATGATGAAGTATTTGCAGAAGTTTCATCAGTAAGAATTCAAGTTAATACTGAGTTTACAGGTAATGTTAAAATTTCTATTAGGCCTGAAGATATTATCTTAAGTAAGGGCTCATTTATAAGTAGTGCAAGAAATGTTCATAAAGGTATTGTTTCTGATATTATTATAAATGGTAATAGTGCAAAGGTTATTTTAGATATAGGAATTCCACTAGTTGCTTTAATTACTAAAAAATCTCTATCAGATTTATCCATTGAAAAAGGAACCGAACTTTTCGCTATTTTTAAAACAATGTGCGTAAGAGTTTATAAATAAAAAAGTACATCTATTTAATTTTACTTATTTCGCCGCTGGCTCCAAGTCATGGTAAAATTAATAGATGCAATTCAAAACTGAAGATAGTAATTAAAGTAGAAGTAGGAAAAAATTCCTACTTCTATTTTTCTTCCTTATAAATTTCTAATGAATCTGCTACTATATTCATTAGCTTCTTTTGATAGCAAGGATCACATAACATCTTATCTTCACAATAGTTACTCATAAATCCCATCTCTAAGATAACTACTGGTACTGTGGACCAATTAAAACCTGTTATATCCTCTCTTTCAAAAATACCATTAACCTTTATACCTTGATTTTTTAAGTTTTCTTTTAATATATTAGCAAATTTATTACTTTCTTCATATATAGACTTAGTATTCTTGGAGTTCTTGGATGGAATTAAAATACTAGCTCCTGTTTTACTTGTATCCTTTAAGCTATCACAATGAATTCTAATTGTCATATTAGCCTTTGCTTTGTTGGCAACTTCTGCTCTTTCAGCATTGCTAATATTAGCTTCATGACTTTCTCTAGTCATTATTACATTGTATCCTTTTTCTATTAAAATATCTTTTAATAGAAGTGATGCTTCTAAATTCACTATATACTCAGCTTTTTTACTTCCTATTCCCTCTGTACCCTGAGATACTCTAGGTTTCTTACTACTTGAATTAGGAGAGGTAGGTTCTAGCTTACTGTCACCTTTCTTTTGATGACCTGGATCAATACAAATTGTAAAATTATTATTCTCTTTGTTATCAGCCTTTATTACAGCATTATTAATATTAAGTAAAAATATTAATACCATAATACCTACTATAAATTTCTTCATTTTAACCTCCAAAGCTATAATTAATTCTTATATTATAGTTTCCTCTAGTTAAACTAATTATTCTTAGGCTTTTAACAATTTTGCTATGAAAAATCCTTCCATATGATCATTGGGTATAACCCTTAATGATTTTTTTAATTCATCACTATATATTTTCCCATCATATCTTGTTATCCCTCTTATAATATTTTGCAAATTAATATCTATTTTTTCTAAGGTTAAATCCTTATATTTTCCTAATGCATAATTTATTATCTCTTCATTTTCAAAGGGATTTAATGTGCAAGTAGAATAAACCATAATACCTCCAGACTTTAAAGCATTATATGCACTATCTACTAACTTTTTTTGTAGCTTTGATGCTAATTCTATCTTTCTTTTACTCCAACTGCTTAAATATTTATTTGAATTAATTTTTATTGTACCCTCACCTGAGCATGGAGCATCTAATAATATTCTATCAAAATACATATTTAAACGTTTACCAATTGTACATCCATCTGAACCAAGGGCTATAACAGAAGAAGCACCTTGTTTTTCTATATTATAATTTAATCTTTCTCTTCTAACTTCATTAACATCATTTGCAAGAATAATAGCTTTATTATTAGTTAAATCAGCCATATATAAGCTTTTACCACCGGGTGCTGCACACATATCTAAAATCACATTATCCTCTTTTAAATCTAAAAATAATGGTGGTAGCATTGAGGATATATTTTGCAGATATATCTTTCCGCATTTATATACTTCTAATTTCCTTAAAGCACTTTCTTTTTTATCTTTAACTATAAAGGCATTTTTAATTATTGGATGATTTACTGCCTTAATCTTACTACTCATAAGTTCTTCCATAACTTCACTTTGATTTCCCCTTAAGTTATTCACTCTGAAACTTGTACTTCTTCCACTATAAAAACTTCTATAGATTGTATCTAACTGTTTAGTTGAATATATTTTTTCTAATATTTCAATAAGCTCCTTTGGTAAATATTTTTTGACTTCTTTAATTGACACTGCATCACCCCACTCACTCTTATTATACTATATTTACCAATAATGTAAAAAGTTACTTTATCATTGTTTTTGATAAAGTAACTTTTCTAAATTAAATATTAATTTCTAATTCAACTGGGCAATGATCTGAGCCAAATACTTCTGTATGTATTTTAGCACCTTCTAATTTTTCTTGCAGTGAATTTGATGTTAGGAAATAATCTATTCTCCAGCCTGCGTTCTTTTCTCTCGCTTTAAATCTATAGGACCACCAAGAATAAATTCCTGTTAAATCTGGATAAAAATATCTAAAGGTATCTGTAAATCCAGCAGATAATAGGCCTGTAAACTTATCTCTTTCTTCAATGGTAAATCCTGCATTTCTCAAATTAGTCTTTGGATTTTTTAAATCAATTTCTTTATGTGCAACATTTAAATCTCCACATACTATTACTGGTTTCTTTTTATCTAATTCTATTAAATAATCTTTAAAAGCATCCTCCCAAACCATTCTATAGTCTAATCTAGCTAGTTCATTTTTAGAATTAGGTGTATAAACTGTTATCATATAAAAGTTCTCAAATTCTAATGTAATTACTCTACCTTCTTTATCATGTTCTTCTATTCCAAGTCCATAGAAAACATTTAAAGGCTCTTTTTTAGTAAATATTGCAGTACCTGAATATCCTTTTTTCTCAGCATAATTCCAGTATTGATAGTAGCCAGGTAATTCTAAATCTATTTGACCTGCTTGAAGTTTGCTTTCTTGAATACAAAATATATCTGCATTAACTTCATTAAAGAAATCTAAAAAGCCTTTAGTAACACAAGCTCTTATTCCATTAACGTTCCATGATATTAACTTCATTTTTTTCTCCTTTATATTTATACTTTATTTATATTATAACAATTATATTTATTAAAACATAATAATTATTATATTTAATTATATAAAGGATGTTTTTCACATAAAGCTTTTACTCTTGTTTTTAAGTTATCTATATTTGGATTTTCTATAGAAAGAGTATCATTTATTATTGAAGCAATTTCTTTCATATCTTCAGTATTAAATCCTCTAGTTGTTACTGCGGCTGTACCCACTCTTATACCAGATGTTATAAATGGACTTTTAGTTTCATTAGGTACTGTATTTTTATTTACAGTTATTCCTATTGAGTCTAAAAGACTTTCTGCATCTTTACCTGTAACATTTTTATTATTTAAATCTACAAGAATTAAATGGTTATCAGTTCCACCTGATACTATCTTAAATCCATGTTTTATTAATTCTTCTGATAAAACATTACAATTAGTTACAACATTATTAATATATTCTTTATAAGATGGGTCTAAGGCTTCTTTAAAGCATACTGCCTTTGCTGCAATAGTATGTATTAAAGGTCCTCCTTGTATTCCTGGGAAAATAGTTTTATCTAATTGCTTTGCATACTTTTCCTTGCAAAGAATTAATCCCCCTCTAGGTCCCCTTAATGTTTTATGAGTAGTAGATGTTACAAAATCAGCATATGGTACTGGTGATGGATGTGCTCCTACAGCTACTAATCCTGCAATATGTGCCATATCTACCATAAAGTAAGCTCCTACTTCATCACATATATCTTTAAAAGTTTTAAAGTCTATAATTCTTGAATATGCACTTGCTCCTGCAATTATTAATTTTGGTTTATGCTTTATAGCTAAAGCTCTAACTTCCTCATAATCTATTTTTTCAGTTTCTTTATTAACTCCATAAGAAACAAAATTATATAATTTCCCTGAAAAATTAACTGGTGAGCCATGAGTTAAATGGCCTCCATGGCTTAAATCCATACCTAATACCGTATCACCATATTCTAATATTGACAGATATACTGCCATATTTGCTTGTGATCCTGAATGTGGTTGGACATTTGCATGTTCTGCTCCAAATAATTCCTTAGCTCTTTCTCTTGCTATATCTTCAACTTCATCTACAACATGGCATCCACCATAATATCTTTTATTTGGATACCCTTCTGCATATTTGTTTGTAAGATATGATCCCATAGCTTCCATTACTGCTTTAGATGTAAAATTCTCAGAAGCAATTAATTCTATTCCATCCTGCTGTCTTTTTAACTCCTTGTTAATTAGTTCTTCAATAACTTTATCTTCCCTAGAAAGATTTTCAAAATTCATTTAATCACCCCAAAATATTATTATAATTTATACTTTTAATAAATTATAAATATAATCTCAATAATAATCAATGAAAATATGTAATAATTTATTATTTAAATGTAGATTTTTAATGTCATATAATTAATTATTTTTAATAATGTATACTATATAATAATGGTATGTTATAATACCCTCAGAAATTTTAAGTTTGTAAGGGGCATAATATTATGGATTTAAATGAAATACTTCACGTAGCAACTTTTGCTGGAAAAATCATGTTAGAATCTGGTGGTGAAACCTATAGAGCTGAAGAAATAATATGGAGAATATGTAAGATCTATGGTATTGAAGAAGCTGAAAGTTTTGTAACTACAACAGGTATCATGGTTTCTATTTGTCATAATGGCAAAACATATTCTTTAATAAGAAGGGTTTCTGCTAGAACTATAGACTTGGATAAAGTAGATAAAGTAAATGACTTATCTAGAAATATTATTAGTAGAGGCTTAACTGTTACAGAATTAAAGGAACAGCTTAAAATTATTAATAATGGAGAAAGATATAGTAATAAAATAGCAATTATAATATCTGCTTTAGGAGCCTTCTGCTTCGTTTTTCTTTTTGGAGGACAATTACCTGAAGCAATTGCTGCATTTTTTATTGGTCTTATAATAAAATCTTTATCAATAAAATTCTCTGATCTCGAGATAAATCAATTTTTTATAAATAGTATTTGTGCAGGTATAACTGCTATTATGGCTATTATTTTCTTAAAATTAGGTTTAATAAATGATATGGATAAAACTATTATTGGATCTATAATGCTTTTAGTTCCAGGTCTTGCTATAACTAATGCAATAAGGGATACTATATCTGGAGATTTGCTTGCAGGTTCCACTAGAGCTGTAGAAGCTTTTTTAGTAGCAGTATCAATTGCTATAGGTACTGGTGCAGTACTTAGCTTTTGGATTTCTGCCTTTGGAGGTTTATAATGGATATTTCAACTATGTTAATACAATCTATTTTTGCTTTTTTTGCATCAATTGGATTTGGTATCTTATTTAATATAAAAGGAAGCAAATTATTTTATGCTGGTCTTGGTGGTGGTTTAAGTTGGTTTATTAGTCTATATTGCGAAAGCTTAGGTCTTAATACTACTTCTTCCTTTTTTATTGCATCAATAGTATTTAGTATTTATTCTGAAATTATGGCTAGGGTTTTAAAAACCCCTGTAACTTCACTAATAATTTGTGCTTTAATACCATTAGTTCCAGGTGGTGGCATGTATTATACTATGTATGAAGCTATTAACGGTAATATAATGCAATCTATAGAACTAGGTATAAATACTATTTCTAATGCAGGTTCCTTAGCTATTGGAATAATTTTCATTTCTACTTTAACACGATTGTTTATGAGAGCAAAGAAAAAGAGAGAATTTAGAGAATTAGAAAAAATATCTAAGAATAAAAATTATAAAAGGTAAATAAAGGCCATACAATGAAAATTGTATGGCTTTCTTTATATCTATTCTTCAATTGATATTGCAGTTACTGGACAGCTTTCACAAGCTTCTCTTGTTGCGTCAGCATATTCTGCTGGAACCTCGTCTACTTTTGGAGTTGAAACTCCTGTTTCTAAAGTGAAGACCTCTGGACAAATTCCTTCACATAAACCACATGAAATACAAGTATTTTCATCAACAAATGTTTTCATAAACCCGCCTCCTTATATTTACATTAAACTTAATTTACTAAATGTTACTATTCTTATTTAATAATGTTTATATATTTATTATAAATAATCATTAAATATTGTCAATATTTCTCAAGGTCTAAAAACCTTCATTAATATTAATTTTATCAAATTAAATTGCTTATAATAGTTTTATATCATTATTTCTACATAAGTTAATATTTTTTTCATCCCAAATAGTAGCTTGTACTTCTCCGATATGTGCTTTATTTAAAAAAAACATACAGATTCTAGATTGTCCAATTCCTCCACCAATAGTAAATGGAAGTTCATCCTTTAAAAGCATCTTATGAAAATCCAGTTCCCTTCTATCATCATTTCCTGATACTTTTAGCTGATAATCTAAGGCTTCTTTATCAACTCTTATTCCCATTGAAGATAATTCTACAGCTCTTTCTAATAAAGGATACCAAAATAAAATATCACCATTTAGATTCCAATCATCATAATCTGGACTTCTTCCATCATGCCTTTCTCCAGATTTAAGTAAATCCCCAATTTTCATTATAAATACTGCTTTATGTTCTTTGCATATAGCATCTTCTCTTTCCTTTGCTGAATAATTTGGGTATCTATCCTCTAATTCTTGAGTTGTTATAAAAAATATATCTTCTGGTAATATATCTTCACCTTCTATTAAGTCTTTATGAACAAATTCCTCAGTTCTTTTAAATACTTTATAAATGCTTCTTACTACTTCTTTTAATTTATCTTCATTTCTATCTTCTTTATTAATTATTTTTTCCCAATCCCATTGATCTACATAAACTGAATGTAAATTATCTAGTTCTTCATCTCTTCTAATTGCATTCATATCAGTATATAAGCCTTCCCCTACTTTAAATCCATATCTATATAAGCTTAGTCTTTTCCATTTAGCTAAGGAATGAACTATTTCAACATCTTCACCAGTAGATAATAAATCAAATTTTACTGGTCTTTCTATTCCATTTAAATTATCATTTAAGCCACTTTTGGCATCTACAAACAATGGTGCTGATACTCTAGTTAAATTAAGCTCTTTTGCTAATTCTCTTTCAAAAAAATCCTTAATCCTTTTAATATTGACCTCTGTTTCAATTAATGTTGTGTTGCTTTTATAGCCTTCTGGTATTATTATTCCTTGAATTTCCATGATAATTCCCCCTAATTATTTTTAAAATAAAAAAACTTCCATCCTATAAAAGGATGAAAGTAGTATTCCATGGTGCCACCTAAATTTATTATTAATTTACATTAATAACCTTATCAAGTACATAAGTAAACTTATATACCTTATCACTATAACAGGTGAACCTGATTACTGCCTACTAGTTGTTATCTTTCGGAGTATAGCTCAGAGGTGTTATTCAAATCAACTTTCTTATTCTACTTTCAGCCAAGGTAGAACTCTCTTTGAAGATACATTAATTTTACTTATCCTCTTCATTGCTTTTATTAATTTTATTTTGTTGAAATAAATATATCACCTTATTGCAAAATTGTAAATACTCTTCAGAATATTTTATCAAACTTTCAAATGATATTGAGAAATTATTCTTATTTAATAAAAATAACTTTAAAAAGTTTTACTTTACGAAAGTATTAATTGTCTTTATAAGTTGTTTTAAACTTTCTTGTTCCATTGAACCTTCTTCTATATTTAAACAATTATTGGCGTAATATTCAATTGTTAGACCACCAACTCTATTTATGGCAGATCTAATAGCAGAAATTTGAACTAAAACATCTGAACAACAAACATTTTTCTCCATCATACCTTGAATACCTTTAACTTGACCTTCAATTCTTCTAAGTCTATTGACTATATCTTTTCTCAGCTTTTCATTCTCTTCGTCCATTTTTATTCCTCCATATTAATATACCTCTATAGGGTATCTTTATTTTATCATTTATTTACCTGTCTTTCAATTGATTAAAGGATTTTAATTAATATTTTATTGAATAAAAGTGGTATAATATATATATTATTTTAATTAACTACGGAGGGTATTATGGAAGAAATTTTAAATATATTTAATAAGCAAAAAGAGTTTTTTAATAACAATGAAACTCTAGATATTAATTTTAGAATTAATACATTAAAAAAACTTAAAATGATAATTAAAGAAAATGAAAATCTTATTATTGAAGCTTTATATAAGGATTTAAGAAAATCAGATTTTGAAGCTTTTGCAACAGAAATAGGTATTATATACGATGAATTAAATCTTCATATAAAAAAATTAAAAAGTTGGGCTAAGAAGGAAAGAAAGAAAACTCCTATTATTCATTTTCCAGCCAAAAGCTATATATACAAAGAACCTTATGGAGTTGCATTAATAATTGGTCCTTTTAATTATCCTTTTCAATTAATTATTTCACCATTAATAGGAGCTATTTCAGCAGGTAATTGTTCAATAATTAAACCATCCGAAAATAGTGTTAACACTGCACTACTTTTAGAAAAGTTAATTAATGAAAACTTCAATGAAAAATATATTAAAGTTGTTAATCCACTTGGTGGTAAGGAAACTGTATCCTATTTATTAGACTTAAAATTTGATTATATATTTTTCACAGGAAGCATAAAAGTTGGAAAGATAATAGCTGAAAAGGCTTCTAAAAATCTTATTCCTATAACTTTAGAGCTAGGTGGTAAAAGCCCTTGTATCATTGATGAAACAGCTAATTTAGATTTAGCTGCAAAACGTATTGTTTGGGGAAAGTTTTTAAATGCTGGACAAACATGTGTTGCACCTGATTATATTTTAATTGAAAAAAGTATTAAAGATTATTTTTTAATGTCATTAAAATCTGAAATTATTAAGCAATTTGGAATTAATATTAAATCTAGCCCTGACTTCCCTAGATTAATAAATAAAGCCTCCTTAGATAGAGTTAAAAGCTATTTAAATGATGGTGACATATATTTTGGTGGTAGCTATAATGACGAAGATTTATATTTGGAACCAACAATTTTAACTAATATAAAAAATGATTCTAAAATTATGGAAGAAGAAATTTTTGGACCTATTTTACCTATTATTGAATATTCCACTATAGATGATGCAATTAATTATATTCGTTCTAAAGAAAAGCCATTAGCCTTATATTATTTTTCAGAAAATAAGAATTCAATAAATAAAGTGTTATCTAATGTTTCTTCTGGTGGAGCTACAGTCAATGATACTATTATCCACGTTGCCTCATCTACTCTTCCTTTTGGTGGTGTTGGGTTAAGTGGAATTGGAGAATACCATGGAAAGGCTAGCTTTGATACTTTTTCCCATAATAAATCTGTTATAGAAAGAGGCACATTTCTAGAACTTCCTTTTAGGTATGCACCATATAAAAACAAGTTATCTCTTTTAAAGAAGCTTATGAAATAATTAACTTTATTATAATTTGAATGATTCCAATATTTAGAGTATTATTAAAATATATATATTTATATTTTAAGGAGGATCTATGAGAAATTTTAATTATAAAAATGGAACTGAAATTATTTTTGGTAAAAATACTGAAGAAAAGGTTGGAAGAGAAATAAAAAAGTATACTAATAAGGTTTTACTTCATTATGGTGGAGGTAGCATAAAAGCAAGTGGTTTATATGATAAAGTTGTTTCTTCACTAAAAGAAGCAAATATTGAAATTATTGAGCTTTCAGGAGTTAAACCAAATCCAAGAGTATCTTTAGTTAGAGAAGGTATTGAACTTTGTAGAAAACATAATATTGATTTCATACTTGCAGTTGGTGGTGGTAGCGTTATAGACTCATCTAAAGCTATAGCAGCTGGAGTAAACTATGATGGAGATGTTTGGGATTTATTTGTAGGAACTCCTATTAATCATACTTGCTTAAAGCTTGCAACTATATTAACAATTCCTGCTGCTGGAAGTGAAACAAGCTCTGGTTGTGTTATTACTAATGAAGATGGGTGGTACAAAAGAAGCTGTGGTCATCCAACCTTAAGACCTGTATTTTCTATTTTAAACCCAGAACTTACCTTTACTTTACCTAAATACCAAACTTCATGTGGTATAGCAGATATGATGGCTCATATACTTGAAAGATACTTTACAAATGAAAAGAATGTAGATTTAACAGATAGATTATGTGAAGCAACCTTAAAAACTATTATGGAAAATGCTTTAAGATTAAATATAAATCCTGATGATTACAATGCCAGAGCTGAAATAATGTTATCTGGAATGGTTGCACATAATGACTCCCTAAGTATGGGAAGAGTTGGTGACTGGGCTACTCATGACATAGAACATGAATTAAGCGGCATTTATGATATAGCTCATGGAGCTGGCCTTTCAATAATTTTCCCAGCTTGGATGAAATATGTTTATAAGCACGACTTAAACAGATTTGTTCAATTTGCTAATAGAGTTTTCAATATAGATACTAATTTTAGTAATCTTGAAGAAACTGCCCTAAAGGGAATTGAAGCTCTTGAAAACTTCTTTACTAAAATAGAACTACCTACAAGATTAAGCCATGTTAATATTACTGATGAGCGTATTGATGAAATGTCTAAAAAGCTTGTTGCTCATTGTGACCATGTAGGAAACTTTGTTGAAATAAGAGCTAAGGAAGCTTTAGAAATTCTTAAGTTAGCTCTATAGTATTTTTAAATTAATAATAAAACTAGAGCTACCAAAAAAGCTCTAGTTTTATTATTCTTATTAATCGAAATAAAATATCTCTTCAAATTTCTTATCTAAAGCTATACAAAGAATAAGTGCAGGTTTTACAGTTAGACTATATTAATACTTTTTAAGTTTTTTCTTCTTATAGTAATAATATAATTTATATACTATTACTGCTATTATAACTAGTGCTACAATAACTAATGAATACAACATGAATACCTCTTCTGGTAACACTTTAATTATAGGATCAGTTCTTTCATCAAAAATCCAATAATCATTATTAAAGAAAATTTTATGGAATATAACAAAAGCCTTAGAAAAATCTATGAACATAGCAGATAATAAAGATATTATTATTACTAATAATGTATTTGCTCCATAATTTAGTTTCTTATAAAGATTTATTTTCTTTCCTTTAAATTTTTTTATTATAAAGGATAAAGCAAAGAATAATCCTATACAAATTGTAATAAGATAAATAGATAAAAATATTTTCTTTACTTCATAAAAATGAATTTCTCCATTTACACTCATAGTAAAATTATTAAAATTTAATTTATCTATAAATGGATTTTGTAAATATCTAATTAAGATACTATAATCCTTTATTAGCATTTCCTTCGAAATATTCCCAAGCTTATCTAATCCGTATTTATCTATTGAGTAATAATAAATAAACTTAGAATTTAAAACAGCAATTGTAGATATTCCTATAGTAAATATTGCTATAAGCATTCCATAAATAATTTTATTTATATTATTAAAAATACTTTTCATATCTGCTCTTCCCCTTATTTTAATTTTATATTTTTAATAATAACATAAAAACTATTATATAAATATAAAAAGAAGACTTATGCCTTCTTTTTCAGTTATAATTTACATTATTTATTTTTAACTAACTATTAAATCTATATTTTCTTTATATTGACTATGCTCTTTTTCTTTATACATTATTGCATTTTTAGGACATGCATTAACGCATCTACAACACATTATACAATTATCTCTAAACTTAATATCTCCGCCAATATTATCTATATTCTTTACTGGACAAATATTAACACACAAATTACATCTATCACAATTCATATTTACAGAAAAGTTAACAGAATTCTTATAAAAATCCTTTGTCTTTATCTTATTCATAGTCCTATAGAAGGTAGCAGATAATTCATTTACTTCTTCCTTCATATAATTATCAGTTAAAAAATTCACCACAGCATTTTTTACTTCTGCTAAAGAATTATCAAATATTTCTCTAATATCCTTACGCGTATTTTTTTTATAACCCTTAGCTAAAGTATAACTATCTGGCATTTGAAAATTTTTAGTCACAATAACCTTGTAATTCTTTTTTAAAAGTTTCTTTTCTAATTCATTAAAGTAAGTCTTTGATTTATCCTTACCAGTTGAAAAAATCATAGTTTTAATTTCATTAGGAGAATCATATAAGTTATCCTCTAAATAATCAATAAATATTTTTGGAATATACTCAAAATATTTAGGAAATCCTAAAATTAAATAATCATAGGACAAATTCTTTAACTCAATTTTTTCTTCAATAGAATATATATCTATTTCACAGCCATTTTTACTAAACTCTTCTCCAATTTTATTCGCAATAAACTTAGTATTCCCTGTTCCACTAAAATATAAAATTATTCCCTTCAAGATAATTCCTCCTAATTAAATAATCTAATATTATGTATTACTACTTTTTGTTCATTTTAAATAATATTATAAACCACTTGGAATAATTTGGGAATAATTTTATATATTCATTTTCTTTCTATTTCTCTCTTAACTCGATAAATAAATTTCAAAACTTTTATATTTATCTTTTTTTCTACTTATTTCTTAATTTCCAAAATAAAATGGCACTTAAAAGCAATAGTCCGCAAATTAATAAGTAAATAAAAAATAATGGATTTGATAAACTACCAAAGAAAATTATAAGAGAACCTACAGTTGCTAAAATAGGATTAATTTTACCTCTAAATAATCCTTTAACTTCTCCACTAACACCCATTCTTAATACTTTAAAATACAATAATATATATAAAAGATAATTAACAGTTATAGATATTTCAGAAATATCCCCATTTGGTAAAAAGTTATACTTTTGAGTTATATAATGTGCTAATAAACAAATTAACGAAATTATAAAAGCAACTAAAGCTGAATATACTGGCATTTCTATAGACTTGTTCACTTTTTTTATTTTTTTGGAATTCGGAAACATATCTCTTATTGCAAGAGCATATGGTATTCTTATATGTCCCATTATTAATCCATTTACTGTACCTAAAATAGATATTACAACAAAGGTTAAAATAATTTTAGCTCCCCAAGCTCCAAATATCATATTAGCAGCTAAATCTACATGGGCATCTCCTAATGCCATTACCTTTTCTGGACCAAGGTAAATACTTATTCCAACAAAATAAAGCACATATAATAAAAGTATAAATAAAGGTGCCATTACTAATGCTTTAGGTAAGTTCTTCTTAGAATCCTTTATTTCATGACCTATTGATGTTGAAATTATCCATCCATCAAAGGAGAAAGCTATAGGTGCAATAGCTGCTATCCAAGATGCTGATTCCATATGAACAACATCTCCTACATTAATATAAGTAGGATTACCAAAAAATACTCCAATAAATGCAATTAATATTAATGGAATAACTTTAATAACAGTTGATGCATTTTGAAAATACCCTCCTAGCTTAGCTGATAATAAATTTAATATGTAAGTCAACACTATTATAACTAAACCAATTATAGTATGAAGGGCTAGTCCACCTTCAATCCCAAATAGCATACATATATATATACCTGCTACCCATGATACAACAGCAATTAATGTAGGATAATATAAAAATGTGTGAAACCATCCAAAGGCACAGGCAATGGATTCATTATATGAATATTCTGCATAAGATATTATTCCTCCGGCCTTTGATTCTCTAGATGCTAGCTCTGAAATAGTTAAACTTCCAAAAATAATACCTAGAGCTGCTATACAAAAGACTATCACTCCCAAACTAATACTACCATTTGTTGCTACAAGTATATTATCACTTTTAAAAAATATACCTGATCCAATTACAATTCCAACAATCATTCCTATGGCTGTAAATAAACCATACTCGTTCTTCTTCATTATTCCACCTCATCTTTAACGTTATAATATAAAATTCCTAAATTCTATGTCCAATATATCATATAAATTAAAAAATAAGAACAAAAAATTATCAATACTTATATTTTTTTTATACTATTTAAATTTAAATTAGTATAAAAGTACAAAACTTTTGTGCTTATTATATACACATTGTACAAACTCATTGAATTTATTATTTTTGTTTTGTAAAATACTTACATTAGCAATTAAATATTATTTTTATTTTATGGGAGGAATTGTAATGAAAAAAGTTTTAGCTACTATTTTAACTGCTTCATTAATGGTGGGTACATTTGTGGGTTGTTCTTCTAATTCTGGAAAAACAGAAAACGATACCAAAAATAATGAAAATAAAGTGGTAAAAGTATTTCAACTTAAAGTTGAAATAAATGATGCTCTACAAAAACTTGCAAAGAAGTATGAAGAAGAAACTGGAGTGAAAGTTGAAGTAACTTCTGTTGGTGGCGGTGCTGACTATGGTGCAGCTTTAAAAGCTGAATTCCAAAAAGGGACAGAACCGGATATATTCATGATTCAAGGAGCTGGTGATTTAGAGGTATGGCAACATAAACTAGATGATCTTTCATCAGAAAAATGGGTTTCAAATGCCTTTGAAGGTACTTTAGACACAGTTAAAAAAGATGGAAAAGTATATGGTATGCCGGTTGCTATAGAAGGATACGGATTAGCATATAATAAAGAAATATTAGATAAAGCATCAATTGATCCTAAATCCATTGATACCTTTGATAAATTAAAAGCTGCTGTAGAAAAACTTGATTCTATGAAAGCAGATTTAGGTTTAGAAAATGTTATTTCATATACTACAAAGGAAACTTGGGTAACAGGAAACCATACTTTTAATATTGGTTTAGCTACTCAAGAAAAACCTGATGAATTTACTAAGAGTTATATTGATGGTACTGCTGACCTTGTTAATAATCAAAATTTTAAAGATTGGATGAATCTTGTAGATTTATTAATTAAATATGGAGGAGGTTCCGCTTTAGATACAATTGATTATAGTACACAAGTTGGAAACTTTGCATTAGGCAAAACTGCATTTCTTCACCAAGGTAACTGGGTAGCTGGTGACTTAGAAGGGTTAGGCGCAAATTTTGATATGGGTTTTGTTCCTCTAGCTATTAATAATGATACTAAAGTAAGTGGAAGCATTCCAGTTGGTGTTCCTATGTATTGGACAGTAAATAAAGATTCAGCAGTAAGTACTGAAGCTAAGGCTTTCCTTGATTGGATGGTAACTAGTGAAACTGGACAAAAAGCATTAATCGAAGATATGAAAATGATTCCCGCATATAATAACTTTAAGATTGAAACTAATGATAAGTTAGCAAAATCTATTACAGAATTCAGTAATGCTGGAAAAACAATTCCTTGGGCATTTACTAATTTACCTGATGGATTCTCTATGGAAAAAATAGGACCTATCTTCTCTAAATATGCTAAGGGTGAAATTGATAAGACTCAAATGCTTGAAGAAATACAAGCATTGACTAAAAAATAATTTAAGTTAATTAAATATCCGCAGGATAAATACCTGTGGATATTTACATATTTATAAAGGGGCTGATTAAATGAAGAAAAAAATAAAAATAAATAAAGGGTTTTGGCTATTTATTGCTCCCTCTTTATTTGCACTAATTATGGTAGTATTAATTCCATTTATTATAGGGATATATTATACTTTTACAAATTGGAATGGAGCTAATCCAAATTACGATTTTGTAGGATTCTCTAATTATGCTAACCTCTTTAAAGATGTGCAATTTATATATTCCTTTAAGATAACTATAATCTATACTATTGCTAGTGTTATTACTATAAATCTATTAGGGTTTGGTTTAGCTTATTTTGTTACTAGAAATTTAAAAACAAAGAATTTTCTCAGAACTGGCTTCTTTATGCCAAATTTAATTGGTGGACTTATTTTAGGTTTTATATGGCAATTTTTATTTAACTCAGTTTTTACATCTGTAGGTTCTAAACTAGGCTCTACTCTATTATCTACTTCTTTATTACAAGAAAGAACAACAGCAATAATAGCTATGCTTATAGTTTCTTCATGGCAATATGCTGGATATATTATGGTTATCTATGTGGCTGCTTTAGAAAACGTACCAACAGATTTAATTGAAGCTAGTAGAATTGATGGAGCTAATGGAATTCAAAGCTTTAAACATATTACTCTGCCTATGGTGGCACCTTCAATTACAATTTGTCTTTTCTTAACACTTGCTAATTCCTTTAAATTATTTGATTTAAATTTCTCATTAACTCCTTTAAAGACAACAGAAATGCTATCTTTAAATATATATAAAGAAGCCTTTGTTTCAAACAGCATGGGAGTAGGACAAGCAAAAGCAATAATATTCTTTATTTTTGTAACTGCTATATCTATAACTCAAGTTTATTTCACTAAGAAAAGGGAGGTTGAAATGTAATGAAATTAAGAGGCAGTAAATTAAAAACATTAAATAGTTATAATTATAAGCTTGGAATACTGGAAGTGTTAGGTTGGCTATTATTATTAATTTATATGATTCCCTTTTATCTTATGATAATAAATTCCTTTAAAACAAGGCGTGAAATTTTTTCTAATACCATAGGTTTTCCTACTGAATGGAATTTTAACAATTATACTACTGCTATTGAAAGAATGGATATTGGCAGTGCTTTCACTAATTCTTTAATAATAACTGCAGTAAGCATATTTTTAATAGTAATATTTTCTTCTATGGCAGCTTGGGCATTAGCTAGAAATAAAACAAAGACAAGTAAAGTTATATTTTATTTATTTGTAAGTGCTATGATAATTCCATTTCAATCTGTAATGCTTCCCTTAGTTAAATGGATGGGTTCAATGAGAATAGAATCTATTAATTTTAGTATGCTAGGTACTCATTATGGCCTAATTTTTATGTATATTGGTTTTGGATCAAGTATGAGTATATTCTTATATCATGGCTTTATAAATAATATTCCTGTAGAAGTTGAAGAAGCAGCAATAATTGATGGTTGCAATAAATGGCAACTCTATTCGAAAATAGTTTTACCTCTTTTAAAACCAATAACTGTAACTGTAATGGTTCTAAACGGGATATGGATATGGAATGACTTCTTGTTACCTTTCCTAACTATAAACGGTAAAATTAATACTATTCCACTTGCAATGAATAACTTCTTTGGGGCCTTTTCTAAGCAATGGGAATTAGCCATGGCAGCATTAATATTAGCTATAATTCCAATTATTATTTTCTACTTCTTTGTACAAAAATATATTATTAAAGGAATTGTTCAAGGTTCAATAAAATAATTTTTTATTTCTATAATAATTAATCCGTTATATAATTATTTTATTAAGACTACTAAGGAGATTGTTATGGAAAATATATTATTGTATTATTTATTCTTAATTAACATTATTGCTTTTATAATTATTTATATAGATAAGCAAAAAGCTATAAAGCATAAATGGAGGATAAGGGAATCTACTTTATTTTTAATATCTATAATAGGAGGAAGCCTAGGTACTCTTATAGGTATGTATACTTTTCGCCATAAAACTAAGCATATAAAGTTTACCTTAGGAATTCCCTTTATTTTAATAGTTCAAATTCTACTTATATATTATTTAAATATATAATAGTAAAAGTACAACTAATTTATAAATATTAAAAGGAATCAAGGACTATAGAAAATAGCTTCTTGATTCCTTTTCTATTATATATCTTTTTTTACGTACATATTTGAAGTAATAAAATATGATGCTAATATTAATGTTACTACACAAAGTGCTATTAGAACTTTAAATATATTATTATTTAAATTAACAGTTGGTAAAAAACTTACTATATTAGTTGAAAATACAACTGGTAAAACAGTTAAAAAAACTAATACTATTCTTGCCTTTTCAAAACCAAATAGTATTTCTAATGGAGTTAATATGCTCATCATAAATATTCCAATTCCTAATAACATAAGCATAAATGCCCATAATGGAACCATAGTAGTTTTATCTAATATATTAAAATACACCATACCTATATATATAATTGCAGAAATAACCATTGATATAAAAGTATTTATAGCTACAAATATATATTTAGATAAAATATATTCCTTACCTCTTATTGGTAATGAGTATATTAAGTAGTTTATTTTACTTTTTTCTTCATAAAATGTAGCATTATAACATGTTGCCATTATAAAAAGAGCACCTGCAAAAGGCAACATATCAGGCTGTATAATTGCCATAAAAATTGCTATAGCAGTAATTAATAACATATATTTTTTTAATGCAAATACAGTTTCAAACTGTAATAATATTAAATTAATAATTCTTCTCATATTATTCCCTCCCTGTATAATAAAGCATTATATCTTCTAATGTAGGTTTTTCATATATTACTTCATTTCCAAAGGCTTCAAAGGCTTTTATTCTATTATCAGTAAGACCTTCAAAATTATATCCAGTTATTTTTATTGATATAAAGAATTTTTCTGTATCTATATCTAATAATTCTCTTTTCCCTTTTATAATAGAGTGATTTTCTAATATTAAATCCTTCTCTCCCTCTAAAATGATTTTACCTTTATAAATGAAAATAATATAATCAGCGCATTTTTCTAAATCACTAGTTATATGTGTTGAATAAAAAATACTGTTATCTTCATTTTCCATTTCCTCTTGTAAAACCTCTAAAAATTCATTTCTAACTATAGGATCTAGATTTGCTGTAGGCTCATCCATAATTAATACTTTTGGCTTTCTAGACAAAGCTATAGCTAATTCAAATTGTTTCTTTTTCCCCTTAGATAACTTACCATAAATTGCAGATTCATCAATATTAAATTTATTAATTAGTTTATTATACAGATCCTCATCCCAATTTTTATAAAATCTAGAAATAGACTTTTTTATGCTTTTAACCTTTGCCTCTTCTAAAAATCCACAGGTATCTCCAACAAAAGATACTTCCTCTTTAATCTTTACATTATTAGTAATATCCTCTCCAAGAACTAAAATTTCTCCAGAATCAACTTTAACCATATTCATTATAGATTTAATTGTAGTTGTTTTTCCTGATCCATTTGGTCCTATAAAGCCAGTTATATATCCTCTTTTTACAATTAATTTTTTTAAATCTAGCTTAAAACTATTATATTTTTTCTCTAATCCCCTTATCTCGATTGCTTCCATAGTTATACCTCCTCAAACAAACTTCTTATTATATCTAAAGTTTCCTCTAAAGTTAAACCTATTGCTTTAGCTGCTATGATTGCTTCTTCTAGTTTATTTTCTATTTCATACATTGCAACTTCTCTCAGCCTCTCATTATTTGCTTCAGCTACAAAGGTTCCTTTCCCAACTACTGTTTTTATAAACCCTTCCTTTTCAAGCTCTTCATAAGCTCTTTTTGTAGTAATAATACTAACCTTTAACTCCTTTGCCAAAGTCCTTATTGATGGCAATGGTTCTCCTGGCTTTAACAGCATATTCACAATTTGATTTTTTATTTGACTTTCTATTTGTTCATATAATGGCACTTGTGAAGAATTACTAATTATTATATTCAAACTTCCACCTCCAAGTGTATATTAAGTGTGTATACTATCTATATACATATATTAATACTTATATACAATCTTGTCAATATTCTTATAAATTATTCCATAAAAAAGATTACTGAAGGAAAGGAATTTATAAAAAAAGAGATAGCTTTATTAAAAACTATCTCTTTGTCTATTTGTAATTTGAAACAAATTACTTCCTAAACTATTATTTACTTTTACTTATTAACTTTTCACTATTACTCTTCTTTTGTATTAATTGAAATTCCTAAATCATCTAATTGTTTTTCATCTACTATGTTAGGAGCTTCACTTAAATAACAATATGCATTTTGGTTCTTAGGGAAGGCTATAACATCCTTAATATTTTCAGTGCCTGCTAAGAACATAACCATTCTATCTAAACCAAAAGCTAAACCGCCATGTGGTGGTGGTCCAAACTTAAAGGCATCTATTAAGAATCCAAATCTTTCCTGTGCTGATTCTTCAGTAAATCCTAAAGCTTTAAACATTCTTTGTTGTAACTTAGAATCATGAATTCTTATTGATCCTCCACCTAGTTCTTCTCCGTTTAATACTAAATCATAAGCCTTTGATCTAACTTCACCAGGATTAGTTTCTATCATATCTAAATCTTCATCCATTGGTGATGTAAATGGATGGTGAGCTGCATGATATCTTCCTTCTTCCTCGTTGTATTCAAATAGAGGGAATTCAGTTATCCAAGTAAAATTAAATTCATTTTTATCCTTAATTAAATCAAATTGCTTAGCTAATTCTAATCTTAATGCACCTAAGCTTTGGAATACTACTGAATTTTTATCAGCAACTATAAATATAGCATCCCCAACTTCTGCATTCATAGTTTTAATTATTGAATTTGTAACATCATCAGTTAAAAATTTAGAAATTGAAGACTTAATTCCATCTTCTTTTATTTGAATCCATGCAAGACCTTTAGCCTTATATGTTTTAACAAATTCACCTAACTTATCTATTGGCTTTCTTCCAAGGTCAGCTCCACCCTTTAGGCAAAGAGCTCTTACAGATCCACCAGTTTCTATTGCTGACTTAAATACTACAAAATCCATATCTTTTACGTCATCTGTAATATTAGTGATTTCCATTCCAAATCTTAAATCTGGCTTATCTGAACCGTATTTTTCCATAGCTTCTTTAAATGTCATTCTCTTTATTGGAAGTTTAACATCTACACCAGCTACTTCTTTAAATACGTGAGCTATTAAGCCTTCATTCATCTTTATTACATCTTCTTCTTCAACAAAACTCATTTCTAAGTCTATTTGAGTAAATTCTGGCTGTCTATTTGCTCTTAAATCTTCATCTCTAAAACATTTAGCTACTTGATAGTATCTATCAAATCCTGATACCATTAATAATTGCTTAAATATTTGAGGTGATTGAGGAAGTGCGTAAAACATTCCTGGATAATTTCTTGAAGGTACAAGATAATCTCTAGCCCCTTCTGGAGTACTCTTAGTTAATATAGGAGTCTCTACTTCTAAGAAGTTATTTGCATCTAAATAATCACGTACTGATTTAGATACTTTGCTTCTAACCATAAATATTTTTTGCATATCAGGTCTTCTAAGATCTAAATATCTATATTTTAATCTTATATTTTCAGCTGCATCTAATCCTTCTTTAATATAGATTGGAGGAGTTTCTGATTCTGATAGAACCTTTAAGCTTTCACACTTAAGCTCAACTAATCCTGTTGGCATATTATGATTTGGAGCTTCTCTTAATACAACTTCTCCTGTTACAGCAATGCAATATTCAGGTCTTACATCTTTAGCCTTTTCAAAAGCCCCTGCATTAATTTCTTCACCAAATACTATTTGCATAATACCTGTTCTATCTCTTAGGTCTATAAATTGAAGACCTCCTAATTTTCTATTTCTTTGTACCCAACCCATTAATGTGATTTTTTGAGAAACATTGTTTTCTCTAACTTCTCCACACATTAGGCTTCTCTTTAATCCATTTAAAGCTTCACCCATTTTTTACTTCCTCCTAACTATTTTATAACTTTTGCTATTTCATTTATATTGTCTAAACTAACTTCAAATTGTTCTCCATCACTCATTCTCTTAAGCTTTAGAGTTTTATTTTGAAGTTCGTCATCACCTATAATAGTTGTAAATAGTGAACCTATTTTATTAGCATATTTCATTTCAGCTTTTATGCTTCTGCCCATATGATTTACTTCTGTTTTTATGCCATTAGCTCTTAGTTTATTTGCTAAAACAAAAGCTTCAGTTTTAGCTTCTTCACCTCTAGCACCAATATAAAGCTCTATAACATCTTCTCTTGGAATTTCTATTCCTTCTTTTTCTAACGTCATTATAAGTCTTTCTAGTCCAAGTCCAAAGCCAACGGCTGGCATTTCTGGTCCACCAATCTCTTCTATTAGCTTATCATATCTACCACCACCACAAACAGTGAAATCATCATTTAATATTTCAAAAATAGTTTTAGTGTAGTAGTCTAAGCCTCTAACTATACCTGGATCTATATTATAGTTAATATTTAAAGCATCTAAATATCTCTTTACTTCAGTAAAATGTGAATCACATTCTTCACATATATAATCTAAAATAATTGGAGCATTTTTTGTAATTTCCTTACAAGTTTTTTCTTTACAATCTAAAATTCTCATTGGATTCTTTTCAAATCTAGTTTTACATATATTGCAAAGATTATCATAATTATCTTCTAAATACTTCTTTAAAGCCTCATTATATTTAGGTCTACATTTTGGACAACCTAAATTGTTTATATTTAAACTTAAGCTTTTTAAGCCTAAATTCTTTAAAGCTTCCATTGCTAAAGAAATAACTTCTGCATCCATAGATGGCTCTTTTGATCCAAAGACTTCAACACCATATTGATGGAATTGTCTAAGTCTTCCTTTTTGAACATTTTCATATCTAAAACATGGAATAATATAATATAGTTTTGTAGGTTGAGCTTCATTAAATAATCTGTTTTCTATAAAAGCTCTAACAGTAGGTGCTGTACCTTCTGGCTTTAATGTAATACTTCTATCTCCTTTGTCATTAAAAGTATACATTTCCTTTTGAACTATATCAGTAGTTTCTCCAACCCCTCTTAAAAATAACTCTGTATGTTCAAATATAGGTGTTCTTATTTCTCTTACCCCGAATGATTTTGAAACTTCTCTTAATACGCCCTCAACATAATGCCATTTATAAGCATCTTGAGGTAACATATCCTTAGTACCCTTAGGTGCTTGGATTTCCATATTATCTCCTCCTATTTAAGGTAAAGTGTATCTAAAAGTTTTCTTTTTTCCTCTACCATTTCCTTAATTCTATTTGCATATTCTTTGATGTCTTTAACATTTCCAAATCTCTCTATTCTATTTTCTTCTAAAAAGACTACTTTAGAAACAGCATCAGCTCCTAATGCAATAATAGTTTGCTTATCTTCTATCATTTGAATATTATAAAGACATTCTTTGCCTTCTTTAGAATATCCCAAATTCTCCATATTTCCAACCATATTTTTTTGTCTATACATATAATATGGTTTTATATCTAAATCCTTTGCTAATTTTCTGCTAATTTCATACATTGAAGAAAGCTCTTCTTGCTTTTTAATTTGTATTCCCTTTTTTAGAATAAAGTTTTCATAAAGAATAGATGCCCTCTTTAATGACAATCCATGAACTGTTAAGCTGTCTGGTCTTAGTTTTAGTATTTCTTCAGCAGTATACTTAGCTTCCTTTATACCTTCGCCAGGAAGACCTATTATCATATCCATATTAATATCATCAAAGCCTATTTCTCTTGCTAAGTTAAACTTTTCTATTACCTCTTTAGATGAATGTCCTCTTCCTATCATCTTTAGTGTATTATCATTCATAGTTTGAGGATTTATACTAATTCTAGTAGTGTTGTATTTTTTCATAGTTTCTAACTTTTCTAAAGTAATACTATCTGGTCTTCCACATTCAACAGTAAATTCAAGTATTTCTCTATTTTCAACAAAAGCTGTATGTATTTCTTTCATTATATGTTCAAATTCATCGTTATTAACTGCAGTGGGAGTTCCCCCTCCAAAATACACACTTTCTATTTTTAATCCTCTTTCATCAACATATTTCTTCATTTCTCTAATTTCGTATGTTAATGCTTCTAAATAAGGATTTACTAACTTCTTATTGCTACCTATTGGATTTGCTGTAAAAGAGCAATAGAAGCATCTAGTTGGACAAAATGCCATTCCTATATAAATAGCAATATTTCTTTCATCTTTATTTACTAGTTCCTTTTCCTTTTTTGCAACTTCAATACAAAGCTTAGCCTTTTCTTCTGAAGCTAAATGCTTTTTATTAAATAATTCTACTATTTCACTTTCATTTTTACCTTCTTCTAAATACTTAAGAGCAATTTTTGAAGGCCTAATACCCACTAGTGTTCCCCATGGATAATAGTCTCCTGTTATTTCTTTAAGAGAAGAAAATATTAATTTCTTTATATCTTCCTTAATATTTTCTTCTAAAAAAGCTTCCTTATAAAAATCCTTATATGAAAATGAAATTTTATTTTCTTCTATATTTACAATATAATCTCCCTTATCTTCAAACTTAATTTCATCTAAAGGATAATATATATTAAACATTTGATATACATCGTATCTGTACTTTAAGTTGTTTAAATTTATTATTATTTCCATTTATTCTCCTTTTACACTAGGAATGGATTTTTCATCCTTTCGTGCATAATAGTAGACTTTGGTCCATGTCCTGGATATACATTAACATTATTATCTAGTGCCATAAGCTTAGTTTCTATACTATTAATAAGTTCATTATAACTTCCACCTAAAAAGTCTGTTCTACCTATAGAAGTATTAAATAAAGTATCACCTGTAAATACATTATCTTCTACTAAAAAGCATGTGCCACCTTTTGTATGTCCTGGAGTGAAAATAGTCTTAAAGCTTAAGTTACCTACCTTTATTTCTTGACCTTCATTTAAATATTTATAGAACTTTGGTAGTTTACCAAATATTCCAGTTGTATCTATATTCATATATTCTTCTTCAGCTTCATTTAAATATACGTCTACTTTATATTTATCTTTCAACTCTTCAACTGCTCCATTATGATCAAAATGGCAATGAGTTAAAAGTATTACATCTATATCAATTCCTAAAGCTTCAATTTCTTTAATAAGATAATTTGCACTTGCTCCTGGATCTATAATAGCAGCTTTATTAGTTTCTTCATCTATTGCTATATAGCAATTAGTTTGAAGGGATCCAAGAGGATATGTTTTTATTTCCATAAACTTTCCTCCTCCTAAACTAAAAATTCTTTTTACTATCTAAAATTATCGTTACTGGTCCATCATTTTGAATATCAACCTTCATATGAGCGCCGAATTCTCCAGTTTCAATTTTTAAATTAGTTTCTCTTAATAATTCAATAAATCTTTCATATAATTCATTAGCTCTATCTCCACCTTCTGCTTCCATAAAATTAGGCCTTCTACCTTTTCTACAATCTCCATATAGAGTAAATTGAGATATAGCTAAAATATCACCTTTAACATCTAAAAGTGAAAGATTCATCTTATCATTTTCATCTTCAAATATTCTTAAATTAACTATTTTATCTTTTAAATATAATAAATCTTCCTCTGTATCTGATTTTGAAAATCCAATTAATAAATTAAGTCCTTTATCTATTGAACCTACAACAGTATTATTTACAATTACCTTTGATGAAGCTACTTTTTGAACTACAACACGCATAATTAATCCTCACTAATTGTTCATTCTATAAACATCCATTACACCTTTAAGTCTTCTTATTTTTCTCATAAGCTCTTTTAATTGTTCAATGGAATCTATCTTTACTTTTATATTTATCATTGCTATATTGCCTTTAGCTGATTTAGCATTTAAAGCATTTAATGGAAGCTTAGATTCAGTTATTACTGTCATAATATCTGATAATATTCCTATTCTATCTTCAGCTCTTACTTGTATTTCTGCAACATAAGCAGCTCCCTTAGATAATCCCCAAGAAACTTCAACTACTTTTCCAGGATCAAAGCTAATTAAAGATTTTAAATTGTTGCAATCACTTCTATGGATAGATACTCCTCTTCCCTTTGTTATATATCCTTGTATATCATCTCCAGGTACTGGGTTACAGCATCTAGCAAATCTAACCATAAGATTGCTAACCCCTTTAACAGTTACTCCATATGAGTTGGCTTGTATAGACTTAGTGTTGTTTTTATCTGTTTTATTTATATGCTCATCAATGGCCTTATTTATATTTTCTATATTATGTTTTTCAACAATATTTTCTTCTTTAAGCTTTGAAATATATGAAGATGCTGATATTTGTCCTATTCCTATAGCAGCATATAAATCCTCCATATTGTGTATATTATATCTCTTAATAGCTTTTTCATAGCTTTCGCCTTTTGCTATTTCTGAATAAATAACACCTTGCTTCTTAAGCTCTTTTTCAAAAGCTTCTTTCCCCTTATCTATATTTTCTTCTTTTTTAATTTTCTTAAACCATTGTCTTATTTTGCTCTTAGCTTGATTACTCTTAGCAATATTTAACCAATCTATATTAGGTCCTTTTGCATTATTAGATGTTAATACTTCTACTATTTCCCCTGTCTTTAAATTATAATCAAGTGGCACTATCTTACCATTTACTTTTGCACCAACACATCTATTTCCAACATCAGTATGAATTCTATAGGCAAAATCTATTGGTGTTGCTTTACTTGGTAAATTTATTACTACTCCCTTTGGAGTAAATACAAATATTTCGTCAGTAAATAAATCTATTTTAAAACCCTCAATAAATTCTTCTGCATCTGATGTTTCTTTTTGCCATTCTAGCATATCTCTTAACCATGCTAACTTATTTTCGAAGGTATTTTCTCTTTCTTCTTGAGTGTCCCCTTCTTTATATTTCCAGTGGGCTGCTATACCATATTCAGCAGTTTTATGCATTTCAAAGGTTCTAATTTGAATCTCAAAGGTTTTGCCTTGAGGCCCTATAACTGTAGTATGAAGAGATTGATACATATTTGGCTTAGGCATAGCTATATAATCTTTAAATCTACCTGGAATAGGCTTATATATTGTGTGAACTATCCCTAATACTCCATAACAATCTTTCACTGTATTAACTAGAATTCTAATTGCTGTTAAGTCAAATATTTGTTCAATACTTTTATTTTTAGTCACCATTTTTTTATAAATACTATAAAAATGCTTTGGTCTTCCATCAATATCACAATCTATTTCTGATTCTTCAAGTTTTTTATATAAATCTTCTTTAATTTCTGATATATATGTTTCTCTTTCAACTCTCTTTTCAGCTATTTCTTTAACTAAATCATAATATTCTTCTTCATGTAAATATCTAAAAGATAAATCTTCAAGTTCCCATTTTATTTTAGAAATACCTAATCTATGAGCTAAAGGTGCATAAATATCTAGAGTTTCTTTAGCTTTTTGTTTTTGCTTTTCCTTTGGCATAAACTTTAATGTTCTTAAATTATGAAGTCTATCTGCAAGCTTTATAATTATCACTCTAATATCCTTTGCCATTGCTAAAAGCATTTTTCTTACATTATCAGCTTGTTGTTCTTCTTTTGTTTTGTACTCTATTTTACCAAGTTTAGTTACCCCTTGAACTAAATCTGCTATTTCTTCATTAAATATATTTTTTATATCATTGTAAGTATATTCTGTATCTTCTATTACATCATGTAGAAGGCCAGCAACAATAGTACTTGTATCCATACCCATTTCAGCCAAAATTATAGCTACATCAATAGGGTGAGTTATATAAGGTTCTCCTGATTCCCTTTTTTGACTTTTATGAGCATCACAAGCTAAATCATATGCTTTTTTTACTATATTTATATCAACATTATTACAATTTTCTTTAATTTTCTGCAATAGGCTTTCATACATATGGGTAATCTCCTTTGATTTAGTCTAAAATAATTGGCTGGTTTTAACAACCAGCCATTTTCTTTTATTATATAATATTTGTCTTTTTATTTCAACAAAATTAGAACTCATAATCAACTAATGACATAACTTCATACTTCTTAAGTTTATCTCTTCCATTAAGACCTGTAAGCTCAATAGCAAAATCTAAACAAACCACTTCTCCACCTGCTAATTCTACAAGTTTTGCTACAGCATCTATTGTTCCGCCAGTTGCTAATAAATCATCTACTATAGCTACTCTCTGTCCCTTTTTAATAGCGTCTTTATGAATTTGTAATGTGTCGCTACCATATTCTAAATCATAAGTGATTGATATTGTTTCTCCAGGTAATTTTCCTGGTTTTCTAACAGGAACAAATCCTACCCCCATAGCATAAGCAACTGGTACTCCATAAATAAATCCTCTTGCTTCTGGTCCAACTATTAAATCTATCTTTTTATCCTTTAAGTGTTCTACCATTTTGTCTATTGAGTACTTTAGAGCTTCACCATCGCCAATAACTGTGGTAATGTCTTTAAAACTAATTCCTTCCTTTGGAAAATTTTCAACTACTCTTATTCTTTCCTTTAGATCCATGATAACTCCTCCATCACTAATAATTATAACCATATAATTATTATAAGCACTTTAGAAAAAAAATACTATAATTATTCTTATTTCAAAGTAATTAATATAAAATTATATAGTCATTTTGGATTTATTTAAATATTTTGTTATTTGTTCAGCTCTATCTTTTTTATTTGTTGTCAATAACTCTATAATAATGCGTGCGTTATCCATCATGGTTACAGCATTTATAGTTGGTGTAATAAGATTAATAATCTTTAATATGCATTCATCATCCATTTGAACCATATCATAATAATCCATTATTGCTCTTAAACCGTAGTTATTTGTATTAATTAAGAACTTTCTACCTTCCTTTAAAATGACTCCATTTTCGCCCTTTAAAGGAACTTCTGCCCATTGTTCTCCTATAAGAATTAAATCTAGATATTTATTTATACTTTTTATATTGTAATATATTGCAATTGCTTGCATTAATTTAAAAGTAATTCCACTTATAGACAAATTCTTATATCTGTAATTGCATCCTCTTTGATTCGGATTTATGTATATATAATTTCTTTCACTATCTACTTCTTTATTTTCCAATACTATCAAATCTATCCCAAGATCCCCACAAAGCTTTTCCTCTTCATCTGACTTTAAATCTAATCCTAGAGTTATTAACAGTTGTCCTCCTAAAAAACTAACATTATTTATTATTTCTTCAGAAGTAATTCTCGAATTAGAATCTTCATCACAGATTACATATTCTATATCTGCATTTAAATACTTTAAAACTAAATGTAAAGAAGATATGGCACATAGTCCATCAACATTTGGCACTCCGTATATAACTATCTTTTTTCTATTATTCACAGCTTCTACCATATGTTCAATTGCTTTGCTCATATTTTTAAGTATAAAGGGATTATATCCAGTAATATAATTTGGACTATAAATACTCTCCCAAAACTTACGCATTATAAACTCCTCCATAAAACTTAAGAAAACACATATATTATAATGTATATTCATAAATAATACAAATGTTTTCTAAAAAAAATGAACCTCCATTTGCTTTAGGAGGTTTATTTTTTTATATTTTTGGAATTAAACTAATTTTTTATTAGACTTTTTTTCTTCTCTATGTCTTAATAAAACCCATACTGGTGATGCTATAAATATTGAAGAATATGCACCAGCAGCTATTCCTATAATTAATGGGAAAGAAAACTCCCTAACTGTAGGTACAAATATATTAACAGCAGTAATTGTTATTAAGGTTGTTAATGTTGTATTTATAGATCTTGACATAGTTTGAGTTATGCTCTTATTAGCTATTTCTGTAGCTGAAGCTCTTCTCATACTCTTTGAATTTTCTCTTATTCTATCAAATATTACTATTGTGTCATTTATTGAATATCCAACAATAGTTAATATTGCTGCAATAAATGGTGTATTTACAGGAATATTAAAAATAGCAAATACACTTATTGTAATTAATATGTCGTGTACAAGTGCAACTATAGCGGCTATACCATAATCCATCTTAAATCTTATAACAATATATACTAACATTGCTAAACAAGCTACTAATAAAGCAATTATAGAATTTCTAGTAAGTTCCTTACCTACTGAAGCTCCTATTTCATCTTGAGATAATAAAGCTTCATCTTCTAAACTATATTTATCTTGTAGAGCTTTAAATACTTCTGACACTTTAGAACTATCTAAGTCTCTTGATTTTATTTCATATTGTGTATCTGCTGCTTCATTAGTAACAGCATCAGGTACTAATGCTTTTACAATTTCATCAGCTTCTGGTTTATTAAAACCTTCTCCAAGCTCTACTACCATTTTAGTACCACCTAGGAAATCTATTCCGAAGTTTAATCCCTTTGAAACTGTAAAACCTAATCCAACTATTATCACTATTAATGATAAGACAAACCAAATCTTAGTTTTTTCAATTACTTTAAAGGATTTTATTTCTTTTTTATTACCAAATTGCCACTTTTTCTTTAATAATCCCATATCAATTGATAAGTTCATTAAAGTCTTTGTAACTATTAAAGCTGTAAATAAACTTAAAAGAATACCAATCATTAAAGTAACTGCAAATCCTTTTACTGATCCAGAACCTATGAAATATAATATTAATGCAGCAATAAAGGTTGTTGAATTTGAGTCAACAATTGATGACATAGCATTTTCAAATCCTGCCTTCACTGCACTTTTTACTGATATTCCGTTATTTAATTCTTCTTTAATTCTTTCAAATATCAACACGTTTGCATCTACTGCCATACCAATAGTTAATAGTAATGCTGCTATTCCTGGTAATGTTAGCGCTACTTTCATTTCTGTAAATACTAACAGAACTAAAGTAATATATAATGTTAATGCAATACTTGCAAATGTTCCTGGTACTCTATAGTAAATTATCATAAATAAAAATATTATTCCTATACCAATGGCACCAGCCTTCATTGCATTTGGTAAAGCTTCTGAACCTAATTGTGCTCCAACATTTGTAATTGAAACAGCTTTTATGGAAACTGGAAGTGCACCTGAGCTTATAATTCCTGCTAGTTTTGTTGCTTCTTCCATTGATGACATACCATTAATTACTGCTTTACCATTAGTAATTGCACTTTGAACTACAGGAGATGAAACTACCTCATCGTCCATATATATACTAATAGATTTACCAATATTATTTGCTGTAACTTCAGCAAATTTTTCTTGGCCATCACTATTTAATTCTAATGATACTACTGGCATTGATGTATCATCTAAAATCGCTGTTGCTTCTTTTACGTCTTTTCCTGTTAAAACTACATTTCCATCTGAGTCTTTAAACTCTAAGTTACCAGTTTTACTTAATCCATCCACTATCTCATTAGAATCATAAGCTCCAGGGACATCAATTCTTATTCTCTTTTCTCCCTCTTCAGTAACAACAGTTTCTGCTACTCCTAGTGAATTAACTCTAAGCTCTAATAACTGTTTAGTTCTTTGACGTACGTCAGATGAAACATCCTCTTCTTGTATCTCCATTAAAACGGAAACTCCACCTTGAAGATCAAGGCCCTTTGTAATTGCATTATTAAATGATTTCACTTCCCAGCCTGCTATTTCAACTCCTTTGAAACCAACAAGAGCTAGTAATATAATTACAACTACAGAAAGTACAAATAATACTGAACTTTTGCTCTTACTTTTGCTTTTCCCTTTCATGTTCTTCCCCCTCTAGTTCATTTTCATATAAATTATATTACTTATGTTAAGTAATATCAACAACTTTTTCTTTATTTTGTATATTTTTACCATATATCTGCTTAATTTATACTAATAAAAAAAGGTGCTGTAACACCAACACCTTTTTTCTTTAAAAACTAAAGATTAATTCCAAGCATTCCTGAAAAAAGTCCTATAAAGAGACATAATACAAATTTTATAAAATCATATATTGTTAAAGTAGCTTCTGCACCAAATAATATTCCAATGAAATACAGTCCTATGTAAAATATACAACCTACAGCTAATCCAACAATCCAGCCTTTACTTCCATAAGACTTCACAGCAATTATAGATCCTACTACTAATGCTAAGCATGAAATTACCACATAAATAATATTAAAAACCTTTTCTCCCATAGGTATACTATTCATTATAAAAGAAAATATTATTGATATAATTATGGTAATTACAAGTGCCCAAACTAAACCTCTTAATACACTTTTAAAATAATTTATCCACTCCATAAAATTTCACCCCCTAGTAAATATTTTATGATTTACTAGGGGGCATTATTCTTATTCTTCTGTTTTATTTATTTTGCTTGCAATTCCATTTTTAGTAATTCTTAATTTAGTTCTATCAGCACTAGTTTCAATTACTACATAGTCATCTTCAACTATTATGATTTTACCCATAATTCCGCCTCTTGTAACTATTTCATCATTTTTTTCTAAAGCTGAAACCATTTCGTTATATTTCTTTGTTCTTTTTTTCTCTGGTAATATTAATAAGAAGTACATTAATGCAAACATTAAAGCAAAAGGTACCACTAGTGATAATATAGCTTCCATTTAATTCATTCCTTCCATGTAAACTTTTTACTATTCCATAATAAAAAATATATAACATTTATATAGTACTGTCAATCTTATTAACAGATATTTAATACTTTAAGCTCTTCCATTCCACTCTTTAAGCTTTTGTTCCTTAAATTCCTTAAAGTATCCTCCATCTATAGCTGCTCTTATATCTTCCATAAGTTTATTATAAAAATAAAGGTTATGTAAAACACAAAGTCTCATAGCTAACATTTCTTTAGCTTTAAATAAATGTCTTATATATGCTCTAGTATAGCTTTTACATGCTGGACATTGACATCCTTCATCAATAGGTCTAGTATCTAGCTCAAACTTAGCATTCATTAAATTTATTTTTCCTTCTTTTGTAAATACATGACCATGTCTTCCATTTCTTGCTGGTAGTACACAGTCAAAGAAGTCAACACCTCTATCTACAGCTTCTAAAATATTACTAGGAATACCAACACCCATTAAGTAAATTGGCTTATCTTCAGGTAAATATGGAACAACTGCATCAATAATTCTATACATTTCTTCATGAGTTTCCCCAACAGCCAAACCACCTATAGCATATCCATCTAAATCCATTTTAGTAATAGTTTTAGCATGCTCTATTCTTATATCTTCGTAGCAACCACCTTGATTAATACCAAATAGCATTTGATCTTTATTTATAGTTTCTGGTAATGAATTCAATCTATCCATTTCAACTTTACATCTTTCAAGCCATCTAGTAGTTCTTGCTACTGACTTTTCTACATATTCTCTAGTTGATGGATTAGGAATACATTCATCAAAAGCCATAGCAATAGTAGATCCAAGATTACTTTGTATTTGCATTGATTCTTCTGGTCCCATAAAAATCTTTCTACCATCTATATGTGAAGAAAAATATACTCCTTCTTCCTTTATTTTTCTCATTCCTGATAAAGAAAATACTTGGAATCCACCCGAATCAGTTAATATAGGTCTATCCCAATTCATAAAATCATGTAATCCACCTAAATTAGCTACAACTTTATCAGATGGTCTTAAATGAAGATGGTAAGTATTAGATAATTCAACTTGACATCCTATTTCTTTTAAATCCATAGATGACACAGCACCTTTTATTGCTGCTAAAGTTCCAACATTCATAAATACTGGTGTTTCTATAGTTCCATGAACAGTTTCAAATCTACCTCTTCTAGCTTTTCCATCTTTTTTTAATAAAGTATATTTTTTTGTACTCAATATTTCACTTCCTCTTTTATGTTATTCTTTAATAAGCATTGAATCTCCAAAGGAGAAAAATCTATATCTTTCTTTTACAGCTGTATTATATGCATTCATTACATTTTCCTTACCTGCTAAAGCAGATACTAACATAATTAATGTTGATTCTGGTAAATGGAAATTTGTAATAAGTTCATCTATAACTTTATATTTATACCCTGGATAAAGGAATATATCTGTCCATCCGCTTTGTTCTCTTACAAAACCATTTTCATCTCCTATTGTTTCTAAAGTTCTTGTAGATGTAGTTCCTACAGCTATAACCTTATTTCCTCTTTTTTTAGTTTCATTAATTAAATCTGCATTTTCTTTATCTAAATGATAAAATTCTGAATGCATTATATGTTCATTTATATCTTCAACTTTAACTGGTCTAAAAGTACCAAGTCCTACATGAAGAGTTAAATAAGCAATATTAACTCCCTTAGCTTTTATTTCTTCTAATAATTCATTAGTAAAATGTAAGCCTGCTGTGGGTGCAGCTGCTGATCCCTTTTCTTTTGAATATACAGTTTGATATCTTTCTTTATCATCTAGCTTTTCTGTTATATATGGTGGAAGTGGCATTTCTCCAAGTTCGTCTAACACTTGTTCAAATATACCATCATAGGAAAACTCAATTATCCTATTCCCTTCTTCTATAATATCAACAACTTTACACTTTAATTTTCCATCACCAAAAACAAAGTTTTGACCTATTTTTGCTCTTTTACCTGGCTTAGCAAGGCACTCCCATTTATCTCCTTCTAATCTTTTTAGAAGTAAAAATTCAATTTTCCCACCAGTTTCTTCTTTTTCGCCTATTAATCTAGCTGGCATTACTCTAGTATTGTTTAATACTAGAGTATCTCCTTCATTTAAATATTCTATTACATCATGAAAGGATCTATGTTCTATATTCCCTGTATTTTTATCTAAAACCATTAATCTTGAAGCATCTCTTTTTTCTAAGGGATGTTGTGCTATCAATTCTTCTGGTAAATCAAAATCAAAATCACTAACCTTCATTTTATTATCTCCTTATCTTTTATTGTATATTTCTTAAAATAATTTTTGTTGCTCCCCTGTGGTTTTTCTATTACTCTTGCTTCTTCCTAAATGTTCATAAGCCTTATCTGTGGCAACTCTTCCCCTAGATGTTCTAACTATAAACCCAGTTTGTAAAAGATATGGTTCATATACATCTTCTATAGTACCAAGCTCTTCTCCAATAAAGTATGAAAGAGTTTCTATTCCTACAGGTCCCCCATTAAAGTTATCTATTATAGCCTCTAGAATCTTATTATCAACTCTATCAAAACCCTTACTATCAACTTCTAATAGTTCTAAAGCTGCTTTTGCTTCCTTATAGCTTATTACTGAATTAGAGTATACTTCTGCATAATCTCTAACTCTCTTTAACAATCTATTGGCTATTCTTGGAGTTCCTCTTGAACGTCTTGCAAGTTCATAGGCACCTTCTTCAGTTATATTACAATTTAAAACAAAGGCAGATCTTATGATAATTTCTTTTAATTGCTCTTCAGTATAATACTGCATATCACAAAGAACTCCAAATCTATCTCTAAGTGGAGAAGTAAGCATTCCAATTCTTGTTGTAGCTCCTATTAGAGTAAACTTAGGTAAATCAAGTCTAATTGACTTTGCAGCTGCTCCTTTTCCAATAACAATATCTAAAACGTAATCCTCCATGGCAGGATATAATATTTCTTCAACATTTCTATTAAGTCTATGGATTTCATCTATAAAAAGTACATCATTATCCTTTAAAGTTGTTAAAATTGCTGCTAAATCACCAGCTCTTTCTATAGCAGGTCCTGATGTAATCTTAAGTTCACCATCCATTTCTTTTGCTATTATATTTGCTAAAGTAGTTTTACCAAGTCCAGGTGGTCCATATAAAAGTACATGATCTAAGGACTCATTTCTGTTTTGTGCAGCTTTTATAAATATATTTAACCTTTCCTTAACCTTGTCTTGACCTATGTATTCTTGTAAATTTTGAGGCCTTAAACTTAAAGTACTTCCATCTTCAAAAATTTCTTGTGGAGTTATTATTCTTTCCATTTATTCACCCCTAACCCATAAGAACCTTTAAGCAATTCTTTATAATATTTTCTATGCTGTCATTTTTATCTACCTTCTTTATAGCTAATTCTGCTTCTTTTTCAGAATATCCTAATGCTAAAAGTGCTCCTAAAGCTTCAGCTATATTATTAGCATTTTCAGGTACAATATCTTCAAAATCTCCGATATTTTCAATACCTTCTGCCAAGTCTTCCTTCTTAATCTTATCTTTTAATTCTAAAATAATTCTACCTGCAGTTTTTTTACCTATTCCAGGTGCCTTACATAAATGCTTGTCATCTCCCATCATAATTGCATATCTTAGATTATTAATTCTACTTATAGAAAGCAATGACAATGCAGCTTTAGACCCAACTCCATTTATAGAAATTAAAAGTTTAAACATCTCAAGCTCTTCCTTAGTATCAAATCCATATAGTCCTAAAAAATCTTCTCTAACTATTTGTTCAAGATAAAGCATTACTTCTTCGTCTATTTTAGGCATAGCTGACATAGTTGCTCCTGAAGTAAAAATTTTATATCCTATTCCATTATTTTCAACAATTATATAATCTTTATTTATTCCTTTATATCTACCTATTATATATTCGTACATACAACTACCCTTTCTTTATGCCAATATTAAAATTATTTTAATTCAATTTTTAATCTACACTATACTTTATCATTATAGCTTAAATAATTCAAGGTAAAAGGAGCATCATAAATAATTCTAATTGCAATATTTATAGCTTATAGTAAAATGCATTAACAAAAATCAAATAAAAAAACTCCTTTCGGAGTTTTTTATGAATTTATCTTAAATTATACATTATTAAATTTTAATACTATCTACTATTTCCAATGAAAAATAATGCCAATGTACCTGGTCCTGAGTGACTACCTACTGCAGGTCCTATATTATTAATTATAATTTCTTTTACTCTTATTTCACTTAATATTAATTCTTTTAAACTTTCTGCCTCTTCTATACAGTCTCCATGACTAATAAATATAGTTTGATTTTCAGAATCTACAATATTTTCTTTAAGTTTGTCAAACAAATCTTTAATAGATTTTTTTCTACCTTTTACCTTTGATACTGGAATTAGTCTTCCTTCATTATCAACATGCATAATAGGTTTTATACTTAGCATAGTTCCTACTATAGCTACTGTACTTGATACTCTGCCGCCTCTTTTTAAATGATTTAAATCATCAACAGTAAACCAATGATTTACTTTAAGCTTATTTTCTTCTAGCCAATTAATAATATCTTCTTTACTTTTTCCATCCCTTAGCATATTAGCTGCATAATATACAAGTAAGCCTAAGCCCATTGATGCACTTTTCGTATCTACTATAGTAATATCAGCATCTTTTATTTCTTCATCTATAAGTTCTTTTGCTAATCTTGCACTATTAACACATCCACTTAAGGCTGAAGAAAATCCAATATATATTATTGAGTATCCTTCCCTTACATATTTCCTGAAATTTCTTTCAAAAGTATCTACGTTTACTTGTGATGTTGTTGGTAACTTACCATTTCTTATAAGGCTATAAAAATCCTTGTGTGATATACTTCTGCCTAAATCATCGGGGATATCTTCACCATTAATATTCACTATTATTGGCATAACTTGAATATTATTTTCCTTAACAAAGCTTATAGGTAAATCACAACAAGAATCAGTGAAAAGTATAGTCTTCATTACATTCCTCCTATATTGCCAAATATAACTTCATTATAATAATATTTTATTCTTTTATATTTAAGTCCTATTTTATTATATTTCTTCATCTTTGCTCTGTCTAGATATATTAAGTAATATTCCCATTGCTCCTAAGTTAAATACTAAAGATGTTCCACCATAACTTATAAAAGGCATTGGAACCCCTGTTACAGGCATTGAACCACTTACAACAGCTATATTAATTAGAGCTTGTAATGCAATAACTGAAATTATTCCAATAGCTAATAAAAATCCATAATTATCTCTTGCTTTTACAGCTATTGTGGCTCCTCTAATTACTATAAACATAAATAGTACTATAATAAAAATACATCCGATTAATCCAAGCTCCTCACCTATAATTGAAAAAATAAAATCATTATGAGGCTCTGGCATAAACAAAGCTTTTTGCCTTGAATTTCCAAGTCCAACTCCAAATATTCCTCCTGATCCTAATGCATAAAGGGATTGAATTAATTGATAACTATCTCCAGATGGATCAGCCCAAGGATTTAGAAAGCTTGTAAGTCTATCTAATCTATAGCTTTGAGTAAATATTAATGCTAGCCCTGCAGCAAGTCCAACTGGTATCAATGATAGCAAGTGACTGATTTTTGCTCCTCCAACTAAAATCATTATAAAAGCAACCATCATAATTATAGCTGTAATACTTAGATTTTTTTCAAGTAATATAAGAACTGCAAAAACAGCTGCTATACATAAATAAAATATTGTACCTTCTCCAAACTTCTTAATCTTACCCTTTCTTTTATCAATAAGTAAAGCTAAATAAAGAACCATTACATACTTTGCAAGCTCAGATGGTTGAAAGGATAAAGGCCCTAATCTTATCCATCTTACTGCTCCATTTATATCAGCACCAATAAATAAAACTAATACTAAAAGTGCTAGGGTAATCATAACTAGCCATGGAGTAAACTTTTTATAAATATGATAATCTATAGACATAGTAGCAGCCATACCTATTATACCAACAATTACCCAGGTTATTTCCTTTATAAAATAGTACTCTGTATTATAAACATCTTTTTGATACAAGGCATAGTATGAACTTGATGAATATACCATTACAACTCCAATAAAAAGTAATAATAATAAACCACATAATAATGCATAATCTATGCTTTTCATATTAATTTTTTTAAATTTTCTTCTTTTAGCTCTGCTTCTTGAATTTACATTATTAATTTTATTCATCTTATCTCCTATTAATTATTCTTTTAAATCTAAAGAAATCTTCGTTCCCTTCTCAATAACCTTTCCTTCAATAACATTTTGTCCAGAAACTATACCCATTCCATTAGTTGTAAATTTTAAATTCAATCTATTTAATATTTCACTAGCTTCCTCTAAAGTTTTTCCTTTTAAATTAGGCATTATAATTTTATTTGAATCTATCTTATCCTCTGATAAATTAACACTAATAGTTGATCCTGCTTCTACTAATGCCCCAGGATAAGGCTCCATATTAGTAACCTTAGAAGAAGAATCTTCTATACTTATAGATAAATTATATTGCTCTAATATTTTTTGAGCCTCTGAAATACTTTTCCCTCTAATTTCTGGCACCACTACAGGTGCTTTTTCTGTATATTTTTCCTTATATACTTGTGAATCCATATAATTAAATAACTCTGTAAGTAATGATTTTAATATTGGAGTAGTAACAGGTCCCCCATAATATTGACCTGCACTTGGTTCATTAACTTTTATATAAATAGTTATTTGAGGATCTTCTACTGGATATAATGCTAATACAGATGCTATATATTTATCTGAAGAATAACCTCCATTTATAGAATCTATAGTTTGAGCAGTCCCTGTTTTTCCTCCTACTCTCCTATCCTTCCCCATAAAACTTCCAATTGCTTGTCCTTGATTAATTGTTCTTTCTAAGTAATCTCTTAATGTAGCAGTAGTTTCTTCAGAAATTATTCCCTTTTGGATAGTAGGTTCAAATATTTCATCAATCACCTTTGTTCCATTGCTAGCTTCAGAACTTATTTTTTTCATTATATGAGGTTGAATTAAATCCCCTCCATTAGCTATAGCATTAAAAGCTGTTAGTAATTGAACACTATTTACTGTATTAGTTTGTCCAAAAGCAATAGTAGCTAAGTCCATTTCACTCATATCACTAACTGACTTAACGATACCTTCTGATTCTCCTGGTAAATCTATATTAGTTGTTTTACCAAAGCCAAATTTATCAATATATTCTTTAAGTTTTTCACTACCAAGCCTTGCTCCTAGTTCCATAAATCCTACATTACAAGAATTTTGTAATATTTGAGGAAGAGTTTGAGTTCCATGTCCTGATGTATTCCAGCATTTTATTGTTGTAGAACCAAATTTTACTCCACCATCACAATAAAAAGTATCATTTTCACTAGCTGTTCCTTCTTCTAATGTCGCTGCCATAGTAATATTTTTAAATGTTGATCCTGGCTCAAAGGTATCACTAATTGCACTATCTCTAAACATATTTTGAAGCTTTTCAAAATCATCTTCTCCGGCAAATTTTTCATAATCTTCATAAGGAGTGTTTGGATTAAAATCTGGCTTATTTACCATTGCTAATATTTCTCCATTATTAGGATTCATAACAATTATAGTTACCTCTTTAGCCTTATTATCTGTATATCCTTGTTCTGCAGCTTTTTCAGCCATTAATTGTATATTTTCATCTATAGTTAATTCAACATTTTTCCCATCTACAGGACTTGAATATTTAACTGTTTGATAAGGTAAGTCCTTTAAACTTCCATCTATTTCCGAAATTTTATTTCCATCTATTCCAGAAAGTTCATAATCATATTCTAATTCAATTCCATTTAATCCTATGTTATCAGAATTTACACTTCCAAGAACATGAGCTAAGAAATTATTATTAGGATAATATCTTTTTTGACTAATAGATGTTACTACACCATATATATTTAATGCTCTAATTCTATCAGAAGTTTCCTTATCTATTCCTTTTACCAAAGTACTTGTGGTAATTTTTACACCATCTTCACTAGATGGATTTAACTTTTCATTTACCTCTTCTATACTAAGTCCTGATGCTTCTGCTAATGCCTTTGCCACTTCTTCTTTTGTTGTCTTTTCATCTTGAATATGTATATCTATGGCTTCTAAATCTAAATCAACATTATAAACATCTATTGATGTTGCAAGTATTGAACCATTTCTATCAACTATATCTCCTCTTGTTGCTTTTACTGTCACATGAGAATTCCATTGTCCTTGAGCCATATGCCTATATTCCTTACTTTTATAAACCATTATATATGTTAGTTTACCAATTAAAAACATAAAGACTAAACAAACGCATATGGTTACATATAAAGCTCTTTCTCTATTATTTTTTTTATTACGTTTACTACTTTTACTCATCCTAGACCCCCATGGTTGTAATTGTATTTTCATAGGTTTTATATCTATTATAACAAACATTAAATAATTATGTAAATTACTACATGCTCACAAACATAAATAAAAAAGGTGGAAACCACCTTTTTCTTATTTATCAAATAAACTTAAATATTCTTCGTATCCTTCTTCTTTCATTTTGTCTTTAGGTATAAATTTTAATGCTGCTGAATTTATGCAATATCTAAGTCCTCCTAATTCCTCTGGTCCATCACAAAAAACATGTCCTAAATGAGAATCTGAAGATTTACTTCTTACTTCTGTTCTTACCATTCCATGACTTCTATCTACTTTTTCATTAATTAGCTTTCTATCAATAGGCTTTGAAAAAGCTGGCCACCCACATCCTGAATCAAACTTTGCATCTGACACGAATAAAGGCTCTAAAGAAACTATATCTACATATATTCCTTCTTCAAAGTTATCGCAATATTCATTTGAAAAAGGTGCTTCAGTAGCATTTTCTTGAGTAACCTTATATTGTAATTCTGTTAATCTATCTTTTAATTCATCTTTATCATATTTATTCATTTTTCACCCTCCATTTATTTATATTGTAGATATTATATTTAATTTTTTACTTATTTTTTGTAATAAATATTCTTTTTATTATAGTTTGCGGTGGATTAGATTTAGTCATAGCTTCACTTACTCTCATATAAACTAAATCTCCCTTTTGAAATTCTATCTTTTCTTTTTTATCGTTAGAAGAATTCATAACTTTAGTTGTATCATCAATTATTCCTACAACTTTTATTTTGTTTACTTCTTTATCTTTTATATAACCCTCAACGGTTATTCTAACAGATTTATTATCTTCACTTTTTTCTACATCTATAATTTCGCCAATAACAACTGGACTTTTAGCATTCATTGCTTTCTCTGGTTCTGCGGCTCCAATTAATATAGAAGAAAATATTAATAATGAGCAAATTACTAATAATGATTTTTTTAATTTCATATATAAACCTCCTTGATATAAAATCATTATTAGTTTTATACAAAACTATATAAATATTCATTTTTTTGATACATAACTATTATCTTTAATATAGAATCTCCATAAAAAGTCCTTAGCTTCTTCAGCATAATCAATGCCTATTCTTTTTGTCTCAACTATTTCGAAATTTTTATTGGGATTATGTTCTAAATATAAATCACCTTCTAAGTATAGTTTTTTATAATTATCACTTTTAGTTATATTAAGGGCACTACATAACTTTGCAGGTCCATTAGTTAAATTCCTTTTTTGAGTCTTAGTTAACTCTTCATAATTTTTATTAAATCTAATATTAGCAAGGTAATCAAAGCTATCTAATGGTTCAACTGCCCTTATTAAAACAGCTTCTGGCTCATCTTTTTTATTAGTTACAATATTAAGACAGTAATATAAGCCATAAATAAAGTAAACATAAGCTATGCCTCCATCCTCAAAAAGAGGTTTTGTTCTTTCAGTCTTTTTATAATCGTAAGCATGACATGCCTTATCAGTAGCTCCAATATAACTTTCAGTTTCAACAATCATAGTTTTAATCCTTTTGCCATTAACTTCTCTTATAAGAAAATCCCCTAATATATTTCTGGCAATATCTATTGCTCCTTTTTGATAAAAATCCTTACCTATAACCATATTTCTTCTCCAAACTATTTTTATATTTATAATTATATATTATTTTCTATTTTTCTTTATTATTTATTCCTTAATTTTTTATTTCACTTATTTTTTTATCTTTTATTGAAATAATAAATAATATAAAAGCAAGGTGGTGCTACTTATGTTAGAAAATTTTATAAAGACTATTCTTCCGCCATTAATAAATATACTAGAATTAATAGGTATTTTTGTTATATGCGTAGGTTCTGTTAAAGCCTTTTATCACTATATATTTTCTTTAATTAAAGGCAGTTATTATCCATTAAAATGGGAATATGCAAATTCAATGGCAACAGCTCTTGAATTTAAACTTGCAGCAGAAATTCTTAAAACAGTCATTGTTAGAAATATTAATGAACTAATTATCTTAGGTTCAATAACTCTAATAAGAGGATTTTTAACTTTAATAATCCATTGGGAAATGAAATCAGAAAAACCTAGAAAATAAAATAAATAGCAAAGATAAAGGAGCTTAATAAGCTCCCATATCTTCGCTATTTTTAAATTATTTAATGACTTTATGGTTCCATTATTATATATAATATTTTAAACTCATAAATTATATAGTTTATTATATCTCTTTTTGTAATATTGTCAATAACTTTAAAAATTATACCTTACCACTCTATTACTAGAACACTAACCTCATCTTTAGTTAAAGATACCTTATATCCATGAAAAATTAACCAAGTTAAAAGTTCCTTTTGTATTTCTTCATTATCACAAACTATCAAAGCAGAAATCTTATTTAAATTTCTTTCTTTTGCATAGTTAATATGATCTAAAATCTTTCTTTTTTGATTTACTATTAAATTCTCAACCATATAATATCTCTCCCTTCATAGCATATAATATTCCTATAAATATTATATTATGTTAATTATTTTCTGGGAAATAATTACAAAATGGTGATGAAAAAAGAAGAGATATTTTTAGTTTATCTCTTCTTTAATTACTCCTATAGCTACACCTAATATACTTACATTCCTATTAGTTAAATCTATAGGTGAGTATAATGAGTTAGCTGGCATTAATTTAGGGCTATCATCATTTAAATTTAATGTTTTTAAAGTTGCTTCTCCATCTAAATTAGCTGCTACTATATCATTATGATTTGCATTTGCTTGCTTTTTGATTACAACTAAGTCTCCATCACAGATATTCTTATCTACCATGGAATCCTCCTTTACTCTTAATATAAAGGTGTCCTTTCCTCTTTCAAGCCAATACTTAGGTAAATAAAATGTACCTTCTATATTATCATTCATTTCAATAGGATTACCAGCAGCTATATTGCTAAACATAGGTAAATCTACCAATTCTTCTTTATTGTATATAGTATTATCATTATCAAATATTTCTTTATCATTAGAAGCTGTATCTATCTTAAACTCTACTACATCTTTATTCTTTAAATTTATATATTGGAATTTTTCTATTGTATTAATTACCTTCTTTTTCTTTTCAAACTTTAACTTAAAACTAAAGCTTTTTCCCTTTACATCAACACCTAGACTATTAAATTTTCTGCCCTTTATCATCCATGAGTTTTCTTTATTATTTAATTCACTATTAAGTATAAAAATAAAAGATGAATATGACTTTTCTTTATAAATAGCCTTTATAAAATCTATTTCAGCTTTAGTTAATCTTTCAATATCATCTAAAAATATATGACTATATATTCCTTTATATTTTTTAATATACTCAAGAGCAAAGAGAACATGATCATATTTATCAATAAGTGAATTCACATATAATTTATTATTATACATCTCTTTAATATTATAAATTGATTTTCTTGTATATGATGCTTTCTTAATTCTATTCTTTCTACCCTTCCTATCTACACTTAAATATTCATCTAAGGATAGATTACTAGCTTTAATCCAAGATATCTCATCTAGTAAAAAATCTAATGTAGCCTTCTCAATAAACTTAGATTTTTTATAAAACTTTTCTATTTCATTTTTTAAAGATTCTAATATCTCTAATGCTTCTTTTTTATCTACTATCTTAAATACTTGTCCTTTTTCTCTTACATAAGCATTATAATATGTATTAATTAATTCCTCAAAAGTCATTATATTTACTCTATTTGTTTCTAATGAAAATAATGAATAAAAATACTCTTGATTATTTTCTTTATTATAGAGATTATAAGCTTCAGCATTTTTACTATAATTAGAAGTTACAAATAGTATTTTATCATCTTCGTAAAGGCAATAGTTATTTTCTAAGTTTAAAGCTTTATAGATTGATGCTGTACTTTTTCCTGTGCCTTCCTTTCCCTTTAGAACTTGATACCCAGATGACTTATGTCTTATAAACTTATCTTGAGCTTTTGTTAATTCCATGATTTCACCGCCTTACCCCTGTCCAATTATTTATGTATTTTTATAATATATTCTATATAGATTTCTGTCAAACAATAAAATAACTTACAATTAAAGGATAGTAACTTAGACTACAGTACATAGACTAATTTACTATCCTCATTAAAGTTTAATTAACTATATTTTGTTTATTTTATATAAAGGGATTATAAAATCTTCCATTGTTAATTTTAACAGATATTATAGCTATAATTAACAAGGCTGTAGCTGAAGCTATTATAATATAATCACCTTTTTCAAATTTTCTTCCATTGTACCAAGTACGTTTTTTATTTTTCCCAAAAGCTCTTAGTTCCATAGCTGAACCAATACTCTCTATTCTATCTAAGCTTGAAAAAATTAATGGCATTAATATTGAAGCTGAATTTTTTATTCTTTTTGTTAATTTTTCTTTTTTAGACATATCTATTCCTCTAGCTTGTTGTGCAAAAGATATATCTTGATAATCACGTTGAACATCTGGAATATATCTTAAAGCAATGGAAACAGAATAAGCTATCTTATAATTAACACCAATTCTATTTAGTGATGCAGCAAATTCACTTGGATTAGTTGCAACCATAAATAATAATGCCATTGGTATTATAGAAAAGTATTTTATTGTTATATTAAATTGATAAAATAATTGTTCTAAAGTTACTGTATAAGGTCCTACAATTTTAAATAAATCAGTTCTACTTCCATATACTTGTACTCCTTCATATGGAGAAAAAATAAATATTGCCAAATTATTCAACAATAAAAATATTAATATAAAATAAAGTACAAATGATACTTGTTTAAACTCTACCTTGGAAATTTTAAATACAACTATACTTAAAACAAACATTAATATAAGTAATCTTGTATCATAAGTAATCATAGATGCTATAGCCCATATTATAAATGCAATTAACTTTGCTGCACCAGTTAACTTATGAATAGGGGAATCTATATTGGAATACTCTAACATTTTACTCATATGCTCTAATCCTCCTATCATAATCAATAAATTTCTTCACAAATTCTCTTGGATTATCTAAATCAGCTTTTATTGCTAATTCATATAAAGATGTTTCTTTTAAATTTGCTTCATTTATAACATTTTTGTCTGTAATAATATTTCCAGCTACATCATCAGCTAATTTTAAACCATTTGAAAATACAATAGCTCTATTAGTGTATTCAAGCATTAAATGCATGTCATGAGTAATCATTATAATTGTTACACCTTTTTGGTTTAATTCCTTTAAAAACTCCATAATTTCAGTGTAATGTTTAAAATCTTGCCCAGCTGTTGGCTCATCTAAAATAATTACTTCTGGATTTAATACTAATATAGATGCTATTGTTACACGTTTTTTCTGTCCAAAACTAAGGGCTGAAATTGGCCAATTACGGAATTCATATAATCCACAAATTTTTAAAGTATCAAATACTCTTTCTTTAATTTCTTCTTCATCTATTCCTCTTACTCTAAGGCCTAATGCAACTTCATCAAATATCATTGTTTTAGATATCATTTGATTTGGATTTTGCATTACAATTCCAATTTTTTCAGCACGTTCTTTAATGGTTTCATTAAGTATGTTCTTACCATTAAATAATATTTCACCATCTGTCGGTTTATAAAAACCACAAATTAGCTTTGATATTGTAGATTTTCCAGCACCATTTCTTCCAACTATGCTAATCATTTCACCTTTTTTAATTTTAAAGGAAATGCCTTTTAATATTTCTCTATTTTTTTCATAGCCAAATTTAACATTTTTTAATTCTAATAATACTTCATCTGATATTTCTTTCTTTTCCTCAAAAGTATCATTATACCAGCATTTTAACTTATCTGTACATTGATCTAAATTTAATGTATTTATATGTTGTGGGTTAATATTAGAATTCACTTCACATTTAGCATATTTTAATGCCGTAATGTAAAGAGGTTCACGGATACCAACCTCTGAAAGTATATTAGAGGCTAAAAGTTCTTTTGGTGCCATATCTGCTACTATCTCGCCTTTATCTACAACAATTATTCTATCTATATCACAATGTAATACATCTTCTAGTCTATGCTCTATAATTATTATTGTTTTCTTTGTCTTTCTTTTTATCTCATCAATTAATTCAATAGCATTTTTCCCCGTTGCTGGATCTAAGCTTGCTAGTGGTTCATCAAATAATAGAATATCTACATCACCAACCATAACTCCTGCTAAAGTTACACGTTGCTTTTGTCCACCAGATAAGCTATAAGGTGCTAGTTCTAAATGATTATCTATATCAACAATCTTAGAAGTTATTTTTACTTTTTCCTTCATTTCATCTTGCTCAACACAATCATTTTCTAACTTAAAGGCAATATCCTCTGCTACAGTTAATCCAATAAATTGACTATCTGGATCTTGAAGAACTGTACCAACTGAATTGGATAATTCAAAAATACTCATATCTCTTGTTTCTTTTCCATTTATTTTTAAACTTCCTGAAATATTTCCTTTATATGAAAATGGTATTAATCCATTTATACAATTTGAAATTGTGCTTTTTCCTGATCCAGATGGTCCAACAATAAGAACTTTTTCACCTTCATATATAGTTAAGTTTATATTATTTAATGTTGGCTTTGCTTGAGCTCTGTATTGGAAAGTAAAATTTTTGAACTCAATAACAGGTTTTTTCATAGCAAATCTCCCTTTACAATAAAATATAATATTAAAGATTTTATCTCCGACTTTAAATATTACTATATTTTCTTCAATATGTACACAAAAAAATCATAGATATTATATGTAATTAATACATTTTATTTATATATCTAAAAATAAAAAATACCAGAAACCTAAAGTCTCCAGTATTTTAATTGGGTATTATTCCCTATCTAAACTTCCTTTTTTAACTCTAGTTTTTGAATAAGTATTAATTAAAAAAGTTCCTAATAATCCAACTGTAATAGAATTAGAAATAGCAGCTATTATACCTTGTAAATAAACCTTATTAACTGGCTCTGCATAAATAATAATGTCTAGTGTAGGTGCAATTATAATCCATGAAATAACATTAGCAGCTACTTGATAAATATTAAATATAATAATTTCTTTCTTTTGAAATTCTCCTTCATTAACCTTTAGCTTATTCCATGCTAATCCCAGTATTAAACCTACTCCTGCAGAAGCTATAACCCAACTAAACCAAGGTGAACCATAGAATACTAAATCTTTTAATGCGTGACCTATAAATCCTATAGATAAACCTGCTATTGGTCCATATAAAGCTGCCATTAAAGCTAAGAATGCGTAACTTGTTTCAATATTAGTATTTGGTATTCCTGATGGAATAGAACCAAAACGTCCTAATATCATAAATACTGCTGCTCCTATTCCTATTGCTACTATAGTTTTAATAGATAAATTCTTTTTCATTATAATTCCTCCATATAATAGTACTATCAGTGCTATAATTTTTTTTATTCATATACTAATCTTGGAGCTTTTCTTATAGATATCATCCAATTTGTACCTGTTTCTATATTGTAAGCCTTTGAGAAAGAACCTTGATTTATAGCAACTGCTAGGTTATCTAATGAATTAACATATACTAAAGTTTCTCCTACATGAACATCAGCAAAAGATTTAGCATATACCATTATATTTCTATAAACTTCTCTCTTGTTATTCTTAATAGATACTTCAACTTTATCTCCATAATTAATACCTAAGCTTACAAATAATTCTCTTGATATATTAGTCCATAGGCTACCAAATCTTACATCTAAAACATCAATAGATCCAGTAACAACATCATTTTCCTTGCATGCTTCAACTACTGGAAGTTCTACAACCTCTTCTACTGGTATTTCTGGTCCAACTTGTTCAAAAGTTATAACACCAGCTGCAAGTCTCGCACCTGTATATGCATATATATCTCTTCCATGGAAAGTATACGATGCTCCTGAATTAGGTAATCTATTAATAGTTTCATCGATTTCTCTAGCTTCTACAATTCCACACATACGCTTAATATGAGTAAGAGTTCCATTATCAGGAGTAATTATATACTGACCTGTAGCAGTTTTAACACCTATACTCTTTCTATTAGAACCTACTCCTGGATCTACTACTGATACAAATACAGTGTCCTTTGGCCAATATACTGTAGTTTGAATTAATCTATATGAAGCTTCCCATATGTTATATTGTGGTATTTCATGAGTTAAATCAAATAATTGTAAAGACTTATCTACTGAGTATGCCACCCCATACATAGCACTTACTGCTCCATCTACTATTCCAAAATCTGATTGAAAAACTAATGCATTTTTCATTTAATCTCCTCCTTTGTTCAAATACATTAAAAGTATATAATACGAATAATGATAAAGTCAATACATTTTTTGTTCGTAAATATAACTATATTTATACATTTATTGAATTAAATTATTATAAAAATAAATAAAGGATAGTAAATTATACTAATAAAAATCAGCTTAATTTACTATCCTTATCAATCTATAATTTCTAATTCAGCACTTACAGGATAATGATCAGAAGGATATTTTCCCTTCTTGTTATAATATATTATTTCACTTTTTCTAACATTAAATTCTTCTGTAACAAAAATATAATCAATATGAAGTCCTTTTTTATTTCCTTTAAACTTACTTAAAGTAGACATAGAATATATTTCTTTTTTATTTTCTTGAACAGTTATAAATTTTTTTGCACCATATTTACCTTCGCAAAATTCTTTAATTGCCTTACTATTTGGACTAGCATTAAAATCTCCCATTAATATTGCTGGATAATCGTCTTTTTCATGCTTACTTTCCATATACTCACATATTTTTCTTAGTCCATATTCCCTTGCTTTAGAAAATAAAAAATCTAAATGAGTATTATATACTCTAATAACATTTCCATCTTCTAATTCTATTAAAGCTGTAGTGCAAATTCTAGGATATACAGAATACCATATAGAACTTCCTATTTTATCTGGTTTATCTGATAACCAAAAAGTATTATAGTCAAGAATTCTATGTCTTGTAGAAACTAAAATATCATTTCTTTCTATAAAGTACTTTTTACTTCTTGGAGTCCCTACAAAATTATAATTAGATATTTCTGAAGTTAGATCTTTAAACATTTTATTATTTAATTCTTGAACTCCAATTATATCAAAATCATTATTATTTATAATTTCATATACTATTTCTTTTCTTTCATTCCATCTATTATTAATATCTAATGGAAAATCTGTCCTTAAATTAAAGGTCATTACCTTCATAAAGATTACCTCTTTTTTATAATAACTATTTTACAGAAGCATGTGAAATTTTATCTCTAATCTTTATCTTATCTAAAGAATAACCAGCTACTAAGAATATTATGCCACTTACTAAAGGCTGTATAAATTCTAAATATAAAGTTGCAAGAGGAGCAATAAAGTTTCCTGAAATAATAGCTCCTGCTAAATAATACCCAAAGCATCCAACAAATCCTGCTATAAATACTGCAATAATATTTCGTCTGCAAATTATATTATCTGCTTTAGAAGTAAAAAATATTACCATTAAAGACTTAATTATTATAGTTGGGATAACCCAAATCATTCCACCCATTAATATATCCGCAAGACTAGCTCCAATAGCTGCTGCCACCATTGCATATGGTGTAGGTAAAAGAACAGCTGCTAAATATATAAGGGTATCACCTAAATGAATATATCCATTATTAAATCCTGTTGGAATATGAAATAAAAATGCAATAGTTATACATATCATTGCTGCAAATAGTGCTGCTAATACAATATTTTTAGTTTTGCTACTTGTGTTCATTTATTAAAATCAACTCCTTTAAAAATAATTCAAACATAATTCCTTCTTTTGGATTAGTATGAAACTTAGATGTAAAATCAATTGCTTTATAAATAAAATTTGTTGCATTTTTTATAGAATAGTTTAAATCATGTCCATTTAAGAGAAGCCCTATAATTATAGAAGTAAATATATCTCCTGTACCACTATAGGATTCATTATTAAAATATGATTCCCCCTTAAAGAATTTATCATCTTTTTTATCATAAGCAAAATTATAAATTTTATTATCTCTTATAACTCCAGTAATGATTACCCTATCAGGTCCCATATTGGATATTTCCTTTGCCATTTCAATTACTTTCTCATCACTAGTTTCATATTTTTTATATATTTCACCAGTTAAAATACAAGCCTCAGTTAAATTAGGCGTAACCAAGTCTGCTACAGAAACTAGTCTTTTCATTTTTCTACACATTTCCTCAGTAAAGGTATCATATAGAATTCCATTATCCCCCATAACAGGATCAACAATAATTAATGCATCTTCTCTTTCTTTAGCAAAGTCTAATACTATATCTATTTGTTTTTCTGATCCTAAAAATCCACTATAAATACAATCAAATCTAATTCCTAATTCATCCCAAGTTTCTTTGTATTTTTTCATTTCATCAGTAATATCTAAGAAAGTAAATTTATCAAACTCAGTTTGACAAGATAATACTGCTGTTGGAAAAGGGCAACATTGAACTCCTAATGCAGATAAAACCGGTATTGCTGCTGTTAAGGAGCATCTTCCTATTCCTGATAAATCGTTTATTGTTGCTACTTTTTTAACTTCATTCATAAGTGCACCTACTTCTAAAAGTTATTTACTTTATAATAATCCAAGTTTTTCATTTTGTCTATTGTATCGGTACAATTATTGCAACATAAAAAAACTCCTTTCGGAGTTTTTTATTAAAAATATTTAAGAAGTATATTTATAATCCAATAACCATATTTAATAATTTATTACTTCTATCTATGAAGTTATCCATTTCTTCTGAAGATAACTCTTTGTTAGATAATAAAGCAATATCTAGTATATAATTACATATTAAATTTACTTTTTCTTCTTTTCCTTCTAAATCTATTGAAGATATCTTCTTAATAATTGCATTATTATTATTAATAACTAAAGTTCTTTCTTCTTTAAACATATCTGGCATATCCATGCCACCAAACATTTTACTCATTTCAGCCATTCTTCTTGACTGTTCTGAAACTAATATCATAGCTGGTGTTTCAGAATTTTTTAAGCTTTCTACTTTAACTTCTTTTACTCCATTAGAAATAACTTCATTAAATAGATTTTTTATTTTTTCATTTAAATCCTTTAAATCTTCTGTTTCATTATTCTTTAATGTTTCAGATATATCAGAGTCTATTCTTGCAAATGTAACTCCTGTTTCCTTAGCTTCTAAAAAGCTTATAAAGTGATTATCTAGTGAACAATCTAATACTAGAGCATCCAAGTTTGCTTCCTTAAACATTTTAATATATTGTGATTGTTGCTTCTCATCAGTTACATAAAAGACTTTATTTTCATGCTTTTCTTTATTTTCTTCAAGGTATTCCTTTAAAGTAATATATTCACCATTTAGTCTTCTAAATATAATAATGTCTTTAATTTTTTCATAAAAGCTTTCATCTCTTAAACAACCATACTTAATAAATATTTGTATATCCTTCCAGAAACCATTAAAGTTCTCTCTTTCATTCTTATAAAGGCTTACTAATTTATCTGCAACTTTTTTAACTATATGTTTAGAAATTTTAATAACATCTTTATCTTTTTGAAGGAAGCTTCTAGAAACATTTAAAGGTAAATCTGGGCAATCGATTGTACCCTTTAATAAAAGTAAAAATTCCGGTATAACTTCTTTTATATTGTCAGCTACAAAAACTTGATTGTTGTATAGCTTAACTTGACCTTCTGTTGCTTCTAATTCATGTTTTAATTTAGGGAAATATAATATTCCCTTTAAATTAAATGGATAATCTACATTTAAATGAATCCAAAATAAAGGATCATTATAGTCCATAAATACCTTTTTATAAAAGTCTTTGTATTCTTCATCTGTACAATCCTTTGGTGCCTTCATCCAAAGTGGATTAATATCATTTAGAGGTTTTAAATTCTCTTCTTTTACTTCTTTACCCTCTTCTTCTAAATATATTTCTATTGGTAAGAAGGAACAATATTTTTCTATAACTTCTCTAACTTTATAAGTTTCTAAGAATTCTTTACTATCATCATCAATAAATAAAGTTATAGTGGTTCCTCTTTCTTTTCTATCTTCAGATGGATATATCTCATATTCAGTTCCACCATCACAAACCCAGGTCACAGCTTCTGCTCCTTCTAAATATGATAATGTATCAATTTGAACTCTTTTTGATACCATAAACGCAGAATAAAAACCTAAACCAAAGTGTCCTATTATATCCTTATCTTCATTCATTTTATCCTTGTACTTATTAATAAAATCCTCTGCTCCAGAAAAAGCAACTTGATTGATATACTTTTTCACTTCTTCATCAGTCATACCAATCCCATTATCTATAAACTTTAGAGTTCCATTTTCTTTATTAACTGAAACTAAGATTTTATATTTTTCATCTTCATTTACTTTTGCTTCCCCTAAGGTACTTAATCTTTTTAATTTACTTATTGCATCGCATCCATTACTAATAAGCTCCCTAATAAAAATGTCCTTATCAGAATATAACCATTTCTTTATAATAGGGAAAATATTTTCAGTATGAATTGATATATTTCCTTTATTTCTCTCCATTAAAATCCCTCCTCTTACAACAAAACATTTTATTTAAATAAATATTATATGTCAATATTTACTATAATTCATTTTATCCTTATTTTGGTTTTTATCTTAAAATATATAAACAAATATCATCATATTAAAGTAAAGCTTTAAATCTCTATTATTTCAATATTTTTATTTTCTATTCCAATTACCCTTAAGTTATTTCTTAAATATTCTTCTATTAACTCCTTTACTTCTATAGTAATAATTTCTCCAGGACAAACTATTGGAATTCCTGGTGGATATGGCGTTATAAAGTTTTTAGATATTTTACCTATAGAGTCATTAAAAGCAACTTTCTTATAGTCTAAATTAAGTACTTCAAAAGGTTCTAAAACTTTTATTGGTACTATACTTTCATACATATAATTTTTTTCTACTGAAGCTATATTATTCATATCTAGTTCTTTTATTGCAAAATAAAGCTTTTCAAAATCATTACTACTATTACAAGGTGATAAAATTAATATTAACCCCTTAGAAAAGCTCATTTCTGATTGAATCTTTTTTTCTTTTAAGTAGTCTAAAAGCTTATGTCCACTATATCCATTCTCTAAAGTAACTAAATATCTACTTTTATCTATTTTATAATTTTCATCTATTTTTATATTACTTACAATATTGACTTTACTAAGAGAATTTATTTTATTCTTCCAAAATTCTGCTCTTTCAATAAGATTATCATAATCTTCTTTCCCATAACTATCTAAGTAATATCTTCCATAATCTAAAGATGCCATAATTAAATAGGATGGTGATGTAGTCATAAAAGCTTTTATGTAAAAATCAATATTTTGGTCATCACCATTTACTAATAAAAATCCTCCTTGAGTAAGACTTGGCAATGTTTTATGTGCACTTAATACTACATAATCTCCTAATTTAGCCATGGATTTAGGTAACTCTTTACTTATTCCAAAATGTGCACCATGAGCACTATCTATTATTACCTTTAGTCCCTTTTCCTTAAGTTCTTTTATTATTTCATCTACTTCATAACTAATTCCAAAATAATTTGGATTAGTCAATATAATCCCCTTTGGATTTTTAGCATTATTAAGAGCTTTAAATATTTCTTCTTTCCTAGGAGGTAAAAATACGCCTAAATTTCTATCTATAACAGCCTCAATATAAACTACTTTTAATTTTCTTAAAATAAGAGCATTGTAAATTGATTTATGGCAATTCCTTTCTACTAATACCTCATCACCTTCATTAAAAGCTGAGAAAATTGATGCTAAATTCCCACAGGAGCTTCCATTCACAAGAAAATATGCTTTTTTTACGCCATAAGTTTTTGCTAAAAGCTCCTGTGCCTCTTTTATTACTCCCTCTGGACAATGTAAATTATCTAAATTATCAACTTCTGTAATATCTAAATTACCTAAAGCTTCTTTAAAACTTTTTCCTAAGGAATCTCTTAAAAATCCTTTACCACTTTTATTTCCTGGCATAGATAATATTAAATTCTCTTCTTTATGGTATTTTAATAATTCTTCCAATAAAGGTGCTTTATTCATTAATATCTCCCTTTTCATATTTAATATTTCATAATATTTTAGTTGCTTATTACTTCTATAGATTTATATTTAAAGACTTTCTTAGCTACCTCTAAAATATACTTCTTATCCATATTTAGAAGATTCTTAAACTCTTCAGAATATAATTTATAATCACCAAACATTGTATTATATGTGGATAATTCTTTTGCTAAAATTATATTTTGTTCTTCTCTAAACCATCTTCTTAGTTTCATAGACTTTATAAAATCTCTTATTTCTTCTTCAGTTATTACTTTTTCAAACTTATCTATTTCTTCTATACATTTGTTTATTAATTCTAAGGATTTATCTAAATTCTCCTTTGAAGTACTATAAGTTATTTTATAAAGCTTTATATACTTTTCACAAGAAATTTTAGTTAGTATATCATATACAATTCCATTTTTAGTTCTTAATGTATCAAATAATAATGAATTAACTCCTTCACCAAAGTATTCATTAAATATTCTTAAGGCTTTTATTTCCTCATAATTTAATTCATCTATTGGAAATATTATTTGAACTTTACAGCTATTAATACCATCTCTTTTGTCTTTATATACTCCAAAATTATCTTTATCATAAATAATTTCTTCTTCCTTTTCTTCATAGCAGGAATTTTCCCAAGATTCGAAATACCTTTCAATTATATTTTTAACCTCTTCAAATTCTAAAGAAGAAACTACTGCAATGGAAGTTTTATTAGGTAAATAATTTTCTCTATAGAATTCCTTTATGTGCTCTAAGTTAATTTTTTCTAAATCTTTAGTTGTACCTATAATAGGATATTTTATTCTTCTATTTTTAAAGCTATTTAAAAATAACTTATCTTCACAAAATTGCTCTAATTCCTCATCCCATTCCTTTAGTTCTTCATTTATAACCTTCATTTCCTCTTGAAAGCCTTCACTAGGAAAAGTCGGATTTAAAATTATATCCGAAAAAATTTCTGTACCTCTTTCAAAATCTTCATTTAACATAGTTCCATAGTAAATAACATAAGGAAAATTAGTCATGGCATTTTGAAATCCAAAAACTTTGCTTAAATCTTTATTTACTTCCTGCTCTGTTCTATTTTTTGTACCCTTATACACCATATGTTCTGTGGCATGGGCAACTCCTAATAAATCTTTTTCCTTACAGGCTCCTGCATCTATAGATATTGACATTGAAGTTAAGTTAGATGTTGTTTTCTTATATATAAGTTTTATTTTGTTTTTTAATATAAATTCCATATTAACCTCCAAGACTTATTCTTCTTATTATTGTAATATAAAAGGTTGGTATCTGAACATAAGCAAATACCAACCCTCTTATTTATATTATTCTGCTTTTAAAGCTATAGCACATTCAATTCTCTTCTTTTGCATTTTACAACCAATTTCATAAGGAATTTTCATATCCCCATTAAAGTTAAAGTTATTTGCTTGGCATCCTCCACTACAGTAAAATCTTGCCCAACAATCTCTACATTTAGGTTTATTGTATATATGAGCCTTTTTAAACTCTTTACCAAGATCTTTATCGTATGTATCATCATATATGCTTCCAAGTTTAAATTCTTCTTTTCCTACAAATTGATGACATGGGTATACATCTCCTTGTGGAGTAATTGCAACGTACTCAAATCCTGCACCACAACCTGAAATTCTTTTATAAACACATGGTCCACCATTTAAGTCAACGTTAAAATGATAGAAATTGTATTCTCCATTTTTTTCTCTTTTTCTTCTTGCCATGTCTTCATATAGCTTATCATAATTTTTCATTATTTCTGGTAAATCTTCTTCTCTTAAAGCAAGAGGATGTCCATTTTCTAAAACTACAGGCTCTATAGAAACTTCATCAAAGCCTTCATTTAGCATAGCCATTACATCTTCAAAAAAGTCAGTATTTGCTCTTGTAAATGTTCCTCTAACATAGTACATTTTACCTGGTGTTCTTCTTTTAATCATTTTCTTTATATTTGGAATTATGTCATCATAAGATCCACTTCCATCAACTTTTATTCTTACATTATCATTAATACATTTTCTACCATCTAATGATAATATGATATTTCCCATTTCTTTATCCATAAAATCCATCATATCATCATTTAAAAGAGTAGCATTTGTTGTCATAGTAAATCTAATGTTTTTCTTCCACTCTTTCTCATTATCTCTAGCATACTGTATTATTTCCTTTACAGTATCCATAATCATAGTGGGCTCTCCACCAAATAAATCTATTTCTATATTTCTTCTTGGACCACTTCTTTTTACAACATAATCTATTGCCTTTTTTGCAGTTTCTAAAGACATAACACCTTTATGTCCATTATATTCTCCTTCATCTGCAAAGCAATATTTACATCTTAAATTACATCCATGAATTATATTTAAGCAAACTGCCTTTATATAATCTCTATCTTCCATAGATCCATGGGCTATTTCTTCATACTTATCTTCAGAATATAACATTCCATCATTTATAAGTTGTAATATCTCATCGTAAGCTTCTATAATAGTTTCCTTATCATACTTATTAGCTAAAAGCTTAACTGTTTCTTCTTTGTCTTTCATTCCATCATCATGAACTAAATCATATACTAACTCATCTACTATATGAACTGCTCCTGTATTTACATCTAATACAAAGTAATTTTCCCCTTGTTTAAATTTGTGTATTAAAGACATTTACATCCCTCCAAAAGCTTTTTCAAACAAAAAGTAAGCAGCAACTTTTTGTTGCCGCTTTCTTTAATTAGTTTTCACACTCTAAGTTTGCAACTGTACAAGATGTCTTGCAAGCTGATTGACATGAGTTAGCACATTCCTTACAACCTGGTTTAACTAAGCTGTTTTTGATATTCGTCTTATTAATTGTCTTAATATGCTTCATGATTATACTCCCCCATCACTAAAAATACCCCCAAATTATAACATAAAATATATCTCAATAAAAGATATATTTATCTAATTTTCCACAATTCTAAGTATACATCCATTATAAGGTAATATAATTTAAACTAATACATATTCTATCTTTTAAAAGTCTAGTAAATAAGTATATTTATATTATTTTTCACTCTATAGTACATATTACCTATTATTACTTTAATTTCATATTGATAAAATTTTTAATTTTGTTATTATATATTTATACTTAAGTAGCTTCCAAGTGGAGTGAAACAGTAATTTACAGAGGTACTCTGGAGAGTGATTTTGGCAAATCACTCTTTTTTTATTTTTTAGGAAATTATAAAAATATTATCCTGTTAATAATTTTTTATAATTTCCTTTCCTTCAGTACTAGAGGATATAGATATTATATTCTGGCGACTTGGAGCCTGCGACGGAGCAAAGAATATAATATCTATATCCTTTTTTATTTATGATTTAAATATTCCTCGAATTTTCTAATAGAATTCTTCTTTCCTATAACTACTATAAAATCATTTTCCTTTAATATAAAATTAGGATCTAATTCAATTATAGTTTCTTCATCTCTTTCTAAAGCTATAATATTTAATCCAAACTCATTACGCACTTTAGATTTTAATATTGATTTACCATCTATTACTTTAGTAACTCTAAGTTCCTCTATATGAATATCATTATTTAACTCAATAAATTCGAAGGCTTCCTCATTTAATAATCTATTTGCAATTCTAATTGCCATATCGTTCTCTGGATATACAATTTCAGCACCTATTTTCTTTAATACACAACCTTGCTCATAGGTATTAGCCTTAGAAATAACTCTTTTAACCCCCATATTTATCACATTTAATGTGGTTAAAATACTAACATCTATCTTTTCACCAATACATACAAATACTGTTTCGCAATTTTGAATTCCAGTCTCCTCAAGGGCTTCTTTGCCTAAATTATTTACTACAAAAGCATTGTCAGTTAAGTTCCTTATTTGCTTTATTTTATCTTCATCATTATCTATAACTATAACTTCCTTACCTGCTTCAATTAAAGTTTTTGCTAATGCAAAACCAAATCTTCCTATTCCTATTATTCCAAATTCTATAGATACTTTATGATTAAACATATTTATCCTCCTATCCAATTATAACTGCTTCTTCTGAATAACAAGCATTTGATGGCTCCTTCACTAACCATATACTTGCCATAGTCATTGGTCCTAGTCTACCTATAAACATAATTATAGATATAATTATTTTACTTAAATCTCTAAGGTCTGGAGTAATTCCAGTCGATAATCCTACAGTTCCAAAAGCACTAGTAACCTCAAATAATAATTGAATGAATGTACGATTAGGTTCTAATATGCTTAATAAAAATACTCCGAAACAAACTACCATAATAGCTAGTACAAATATATTAAATGCTTTAAATATAACAGATGCTGGTATTTTCCTTTTATATGCAACACAATTTTTATTTGTAGATGTACTATAAATACTTTTAATTAAAGTAAATATTGTGGTAGTTTTTATACCTCCACCTGTTGAACCAGGTGATGCACCAATAAACATTAAAACAATTAATGTAAATAATCCTGCGTTTGTAAAATTTCCAAGATTATAAGTACTAAATCCAGCTGTTCTTGCAGAAGTGCTAAAGAAAAATGCTCCAAGCCATGATATATTTTCTGTTGCTTTAAGTAATATAGTACCTACTACAAGTAAAATAGCAGTTACAGTTATAACTACCTTTGCATGTAGACTGAATTTTTTAAACTTTTTAATTATTATTATTTCTTTAATAACTAAGAATCCTAACCCACCAAAAATAATTAATCCACATGTAGTTAAATTTAACAATACATTATTTTGATAGTGTATTAAGTTCTGAAATCCACCTAAAATATCAAACCCTGAGTTATTAAAAGCTGCTATTGAGTGGAATATGCTTATTCCTAAGGCATCTAAAGGACTATAATCCCTTGAAAATACTAAATAGCTTAGAATTGCTCCAACTACTTCAAAACTCAAAGTAACTAATAATACAGATTTAATTAGCTTTACAAGGCCCTTCATTGTATCTAAATTCATTGATTCTTTAATTAGTACTCTTTCCTTTATTCCAACTTTTTTTCTCATAAGCAAAATAAACCCAACACCAACTGATGTAACTCCAAGTCCACCGATTTGAATTAATAAAGCTACTACTGCTCGTCCAAATACAGTAAAGGTATCAGCCGTATCAATAGCAATTAATCCTGTTACACAAACTGCACTAGTTGATGTAAATAAAGCATCAACCCAAGAGACATTTACACCATCACGAATTGATATAGGTAACTTTAATAATATAGTTCCAATAACAATTACAGAAAAAAATCCCAAAACAATTATTCTGCCCGGGCTTAATTTTTTAAAAAAGTTCATATTCCTTTCTCCTTTAAGCTATGTAAATAAATAAATCTTATGCTACAATTTATCTTTATTCAACTCATTATATATTCCATAATTTACACTGTCAATTTCCTTATTTTTATTTAAATTGCTAGAATTTAGCTGAAAACTGTAAATAAATTCATTTACAGTTCTTTTAATCATAAAACATTTAAAATACACTCATTTTTATTAATACTCCCTTAATATTTATATAATTTCAATATATTTTAAATCAAATCAAAAAAAAAAATTTGAAGTTGCATAAGCAACTTCAAATTAACAATGTACAATAGTACAATTTAATATTCTATTCATCCCATCCTTCTGGGAATTCAGCATTGTGGTACACTTCTTGAACATCATCATCATCTTCAAGTAAATCTAACATCTTTTGGAACTTCTTAGCATCATCTTCATTAATTTCAGTATATGTATCTGGTATCATCTTAACATCTGCTTCTAAGAATTCTATTCCTTCAGCTTCTAATGCTTCTCTTACTGTTCCAAAATCTTCTGGAGTAGTTGTTACTATAAATACTTCTTCTTCTGATTGGAAATCTTCTGCTCCTGCATCTAATGCAAGCATCATTACTTCATCTTCGTCCTTATCTTCTTTTTCAATAACAATTTCACCTTTTTCTTGGAACATAAAGCTTACACATCCTGTAGCTCCCATGTTTCCACCACCTTTTGTAAAGGCGCTTCTTACATTCCCTGCTGATCTATTTTTATTATCTGTTAATGTTTCTACAATTACAGCAACTCCTGATGGACCATAACCTTCATATACTATCTTTTCATAGTTAACTCCTGAAAGTTCTCCTGAAGCCTTTTTTATTGATCTTGTTATTGTATCATTAGGCATATTTGCAGCCTTTGCTTTAGCAATTACATCTCTTAATTTAGGATTAGTGTCGGGAACAGGACCACCATTTTTAACTGCTATCATAATTTCTTTACCTAGCTTTGTAAATATTTTTCCTCTTTTAGCATCTGCTTTTCCTTTTTTATTTTGTATATTATGCCATTTTGAATGTCCTGACATTTTTTATTCCTCCCAACATTAATGATTATTTTATAAATACAGTGGAATTATATCATAATTAATTTATTATGACAAATACCCTAAATCAACTTATATAATCTATTATTTTCTTTAAAATATATATCTTCATCTTTTTTATTTATTATTATTTTACCATTAGAAACTTCTATAACAGTTTTTTCAATTTCTTTTGATAGATCAAGTTCTGCTAATATATGTACCACTACTTTGTCTGTATATTCAACTTCCTCAATGTGCCAATTGTTCTCATTACATTTATATTGTATTTTACCTAACATATCATAATCCATAGAAAGTAATAGTCTAATACCTTTAACTTTTTCTACTATACCAGCAGCTTTTAATGCAATTGATGCACCTTTTGTATAAGCTCTTGTAAGACCTCCAGCTCCAAGTAATATACCTCCAAAGTATCTAGTTACTACTACTGCACAATCAGTAATATTACTTTTTTTCATTACTTCTAATATAGGTATTCCAGCAGTACCTTGTGGTTCTCCATCATCACTATATCTTTGAATCCCCATATTCTCTCCAATAATATAAGCAAAACAATTATGCCTAGCTTGCTTATGCATATTTTTTATTTCTGCTACAAATGACTTAGCCTCTTCTTCAGTTTCGCATCTTTTTGCATAGCCTATAAATTCTGATTTTTTTTCTAAAAATCTATCTTCTCCAAAATCTCTTATAGTAACGTAACTCATTTAAGCTCCTCCTTAATTAAATTTATTCCTTCAACTATTTTTTCCTTACTTGCTTGGGAGAAACTAATTCTAAAATAATAATCTCCATTACTTGAATCTTTAAATAATATAGCTCCTGGTGTAATAAATAAATTTTTCTTTTTTAATCTATAAAATAATTCCCTTGAATTTATATTTTTATTTTTCATTTCTAAATAGAAATATAACCCTCCCTTTGGATCTATATATGAGACCTTATTGGAAAGCTCTTTATTTATTAATTCTTTCATTAATAGATATTTTTCTTTATACATCCTTTGTTGGTAATCTATATTCTTTTTCCAAAAGCCTTCAGTAATATATAATTCCAAAGCTCTTTGCATAAGACTAGAAGTTGATATATCAGTATTAATTTTAGAACTTTGAATACTTTCATTAAAGGAGGATGGAGTTATCATATAGCCAAGCCTTATACCAGGTAAAAAAATCTTAGAAAAACTTTTAATATATATTACTCTTTCATACTTATCTAAACTTTTCAAGGGCTGATGCTTAATATTATCGTCATATATAAGTTCTGATAAATAATCATCTTCTATAATATAAAAGTCATATTTTTTTGCAAGTTCTAGTAATCTTATTTTTTTCTCTAAGCTATAGCTTATCCCTGTAGGATTATGGAAATAGCTCATTGTATAAAAACAACTTATATTGTTCTTTTTCAAAACCTCTTCTAATTCTTGCAAGTCCACTCCATCGCTTTCCAAGTTCAATTCAAATATATTAGCTCTTCTCCATTTAAATACTGAAATAGCTCCTCCATATGTAGGTTTTTCTACTACCACATTATCATTTATATTTACTATTGCCTTAGAGGCTATATCTATTCCTTGCTGAGCTCCTGAAACTATTAAAATATTGTTTAAATCTAATTTTTCATTCCAAAAAGCCTTATTTATGGTTTTCCTTAAATCTTCATAACCAAGAGCTTCCTTATTTATTAAAGCATTAGCTCCATCCCTATCTAAAACTTTATTAATTACATGTTTAAAATCCTCTATTGGAAAATAAACATCTGAATTGGTTTCTCCAGTAAAGTCAATTATATATTTTAAGTCATCTGAAGATAATTCCTTAAATATTTTTGAATATTCTCTATTAAATGAAGAAATAGTTTCTCTTCTTTTAGCATAAGTTCCAGAACCTACCTTTTGATATGCATATCCATCAGCCTTTAACTTTTTATAGGCGTTAACTATAGTTACTTTATTTACATTCAAAAAATCACAAAGTTCTCTAATAGTCGGTAGCTTTTCCCCATCCTTTATATATCTATTATCTATTAATTTTTTTATATGTCCTGCAATTTGAATATACTTAGGAATCTCTTCCTTAAAATATATTTTAAATAATTCCTTCATAAAACCTCCAGCATGCTAGTTTTTATAAGAATATACATTTTCCATAGCTAGAAAGTTACCTTTAGAATCTCTAAACTCTCTTTTTTCTTGAATAATAATATTATTTTTACATAATACCTTTAATATTTCCTCTATTTTTATTTTAAAATTTTTAAAATATGGATTAATTTTAATATCATAAGCACTTAGTGACCTATTTTCATTTTTTATAAAGTTAATTAAATCCATAGATGCTTTTTCTATATTATATTCTAAGTAATTTTCCATATAATCTAACAACTCTTTAATAGTTATATCATCAACTTCTTTATATATCAAATTCTTAACTTTATCATTTAACATATCATTTAGATTACATGCCATTGTTAGAGAATCTTTACTTACTGTATATCCATTTATGCTTAAAAAAAGCATTGAAAAATTATTTAATGCTCTTAACAAAAGTTCATGTGCAGTATATATGCTTCCTTTTCCTATATATTTTTTACAAATCCCAATTTCTTTAAAGAAGTTACCAAGATATACAAGGTTCAATCTTCCCTTATCAGAATCTATCATATATATAATCTTTTGATATAAATCATTTATTTCATCATCTATTGAATATATCATTTTTGAAGCAATTAATGAATTCTTTATAACTTCTCTTTTTCCTGCTTCATTATAATATTTTTTAAATAATTCCTTACTTATAAATTTTATATGTATTGGTATATCTAATACTTCTGAATAAATATCTCTAATTTCATCAAAATCTTCTTTATATATTACAAATAAGTCTATGTTTGATCCTTCCCAAAGGTCTCCACTAACCATACTTCCAAATATAAATATAGAAAGTATATTATCATTTTTCTTAAGTGTTTCTGTTATTTCTTTATAGGCATTTTGATAATCTATAATTGATTTTGCCATTACTTGCCCCCCTGTTATCTACGATTTCATTATTAAAATAATTATATAGAATATAAATAAAAACTGCAATAAAGTATAACCTTCATTGCAGTTTTTATAAATCTTTATATATTTTAGGATATTATTTTTGTTACAAACTCTTTAGACTTATTATATATCTCATCATCAACTTCCACTAGCATATAACTTCCATCTTCTCTGTATTCTTCTTCTAAAACTCTACCATTTCTATGAAGGAATGAATTAATATCGCTTCTATCATAAGGTATTATATACTCACACTTTTTCATTTTATATGGAAGTTTTTCTTCAATTAATTCTAAAAGTCCATCTAAATTTACGTTTTCTTTTGCTGAAATTTCAATTACTTCATATTCAGAACAAGCTTTTCTTAATTCTTCTAGATGCTCTTCATTAGTTTTATCAATTTTATTTAATACTAAAATAGTATCTTTATCTTTAGCTCCAAGTTCTGCTAATACTTCTTCTACAGCTTCTATTTGCTCTAATGAAGAATCTGAAGATGCATCAACAATATGACATAAAAGATCAGAATATATAACTTCTTCTAATGTAGACTTAAAGGCCTCTACTAAATCATGAGGAAGCTTTCTAACAAATCCAACTGTATCTGTAATAGTAACTACTCCCTTATTTTTTAATATAATTGATCTTGTAGTAATATCTAAGGTTGCAAAAAGCATATCTGCTTCAAAAACCTTTTCTTTACCTTGAACTTCCTTTTGAGCTGCTAAATCACAAAGCTTATTTCTAAGAGTAGATTTACCTGCATTTGTATAACCAACTAAAGATACCTTTGGTATACTCTCTTTATTTCTCTTTTCTCTTTGAACTTCTCTATTCTTTTTGATCTTTTTTAATTGATCATTCAAATCATATATTGTTTCCTTTATATGTCTTCTATCTGTTTCTAATTTCTTTTCCCCTGGTCCTCTTGTTCCAATTCCTCCACCAGTTCTTGAAAGAACTGTTCCAAGACCTTGTAACCTACTCATTCTATATTTTAACTGAGCTAGCTCTACTTGAATTTTAGATTCCTTACTTTTTGCTCTTCTTGCAAATATCTCAAGTATAAGTGTAGTTCTATCAATTACCTTTGCTCCAAGTGCAGCTTCTAAATTTCTTACTTGTGATCCTGAAAGTTCATCATCAAATATAATTAAATTTGCATGCCTACTTTGTCTTAAAGAGGCTATTTCTAAAACTTTTCCTTTTCCTATATAGAAAGCAGGGTCTATTTTACTTCTACTTTGATATACTAAATCTAATACAGGTATATCACAAGCTTTAGTTAACTCTTTTAATTCTTCTAGACTTTCTTTTGTATCAGAACCAACTAAAATGGCTTTTTCACCTTCATCTTCAATAACATCTCTTTCTTTAATTAATTTTTCTATATGTTGTATTTTATCTAATATATGAATAGAAAGTACTTCCTCTAAAGAAAGATTTAATTTTTCTTCATAATCTAATAAATCATTAGTTATTGTTATCATACCTAATGAATAATCTGTAATGTTACCATTATATACACCTATTGCCATAATTGCATCTAATTTAAGCTTTAATAAAGCTGATAAATCTAATGCAGATAAATTTGAAAATCCATTAGGATGAGTATGAATTACTCTAACTCCAGATAATCTTTTTTCTCTTATATCTATCATCCCTACTTCTACTGATGTTGAATCACCAATAGCTACAGAAACTACTTTCCCTCTTCTATCTACAGCAACACTTATTTCTCGTTCTATTGCATGAGATACTCTTGAAATTATATTAATTATTTCTAAGCTACAAACTTCATCCTTAAGAACTTTCATTTTATAAATGCCTTCAAGTTCTTCTAGAAAAGCTTTTTTTATCCCATCTATATTTCCAAATATCATTATATATCACCTTACTTTTATTATATTAACTATATAATACTTTTTCTTTCTATTAATTATGTTTGTATTATAGGTTATTGTCAAGTATTTATGCTATAACATCTTATGTTGATAAGTTAAAAATAGAATCATCCTCATTAAAAGTATTTACATTATATAAAAAGAGAACTTCATTTATATCATTATTTTTTATGAATTCATTAATAGAATCTGTATAATATCTTAAATCAATGAGAAAAATATTTCCGTAATTTTCAGTTAAAAATGGTACAAAATTATTAGCAAATGAATCTTTAATTATTAATATTTTTTTATCTAGATTTTTATCAGTTTCTATCTCTATAAGTGGATGGTTTCCATTAAGAAACACTTGATATTTATCCTTATGTTTAAGTTTATCGCTATTAAATAAGCTTGTATCTTTTTTTTGTTCCATTACATAGTTAACTAACAAATTAGAGTTTTTTGGTATATATATGTTTATTTTGTCCCTATATAGCCCAAACAATCCAACTTTAGAAGATAAGCTACCATAGAAATCATTTGATCCTATTATTTTCTCAAAATCATCCTTATTAGTAGCCTCTATTCCAGAGGATTCACAAAAAGCCTCATAGCCTAAATATGCTCCATCAGCAGTCCAATGATGATCTGTTTTATAATAAATATATTCATTTTTATTAGCTTTTAGCCTATCATAGATAGGTATAAATTTAATATCATCTAATAAATAACTTTTTACCTTATTTATATACTCAATCTCATCATCAACTGGAGCATACAATGGTAATTTCTCCTCTAAAATACTTGTTGCTGTTGGCACTAACATAAAATTAACAAGTAAATCCTCATTAGATTTTTTAAATTCATTAATTACATCTACTTTATTAAGCAGGTCATCATTAGATGTTATTTTAAATTCTTCAAATAATTGGTTGTCATTACCTATGTAAACATTATTTATTTTATTTTTACCTAAAATTAAATCAATTCTTGATTTAAATGAAATAAACTTTTCTCTAATAAAAAATTGATCAGCCATATAACTATTTAATTTTTCTACATAATTATCTGATAAAATTTTAGGTTTTTCTTGTAAATTTCTATTCTCTATTTCTGAAAATTTCTTGTCGTTACCAATTGTATTAGCTATTACAAAGAATAGTAAAATTAACAAAAAAGATAAAGACATAGATATAAAATATATTTTATTAAATTTCATAATATTTCTTTTAATAATAGTATTATTTTTTCTTTTAGTATTTTTCATATATGTTCACCTATTTCTAAAATCTAAAATATAAAAATGGATTATAAGTTTCTGAAACTAAATATGTTATACTTATTATAAATATCATGGTTTTTATAGATACTGTAAGTATTAAATCATTTACCTTATAGTTCTTCTTTATTTGTTCAATTAATTTTTTCAATATATTTGTTGAAATAATTATAGAAATTAAAATTAATAATACATTTGTACTAAATAGGTACTTTCCTAAATTATCATAATTAACATTTCCAAAACCAAACATTACCTTTATATAATCTACTGCTGAACTTAAATTATTTGAGTCAAAGAATACCCATCCAATTATTACAATTATCATTGTGTATAAATTACATATAACCTTAGGAAGTTTTCCTAATATTTTTTTTAGGAATATTTTTTCGAAATATAAAATAAATCCAAAATATAGACCCCAGATTATAAAATTCCAACTTGCTCCATGCCATAATCCAGTTGTTAGCCATACTATAATAATATTTCTAAATTGAATAAGCTTTCCCCTCTTATTTCCTCCAAGAGGAATATACAAATATTCCTTAAACCAACTTCCAAGAGAAATGTGCCATCTTCTCCAAAATTCAGTGATACTTTTTGAAATGTATGGATAATTAAAGTTCTCTAAAAAGTCAAAGCCAAACATTTTCCCAAGCCCAATAGCCATATCAGAATATCCACTAAAATCAAAATATATTTGTAAAGTAAATGATATTATACCTATCCATGCTGAAAATAAAGATAGACTTTCAATGTTAACTAACTTTATTTCATCCAATATAAGTCCTAAGTTGTTTGCTAATATAACTTTCTTTGCTAGTCCAATTATAAATCTTTCTACTCCTTGTCCAAATTTCATTATATTTATTTTCCTATAGTCTATCTGTTTTTCTATATCAGAGTACTTTACAATTGGTCCTGCTACCAGCTGAGGAAACATTAATAAATATAATGAAAACTTAACTAAGTTTTTTTGAGGAATAAGTTTACCTTTATAAACATCCACTATATAGGAAATTAATTGAAATGTATAAAATGATATACCTAATGGTAGAGGTATTTCTATAACTTTCAAATTAGAATTAAAAATTATATTAACATTATCTATTATAAATGAATAATATTTGAAAAATATCATAACAGAAATATTAAGTAATATTGTCGTAAAAAGTAATAAATTTTTCTTATCTTTATTTTCTTTATTATTATATATTAATATCGATAATATATAATTTATTATCATACTAATTATTATTAGCAGAATATATCTAGGTTCACCTAATGTGTAAAATATAATGCTAAAAGTTAATAAAATTATATTTTTATACTTATATGGTGAAATACAGTAAACCAATAATAATATTGGTAAAAACACAAAAATAAAAGCTAAACTACTAAATACCATATTTATTATCTCATCCTTTGCATTATTTATAATTTTTATTAATTATTGTTTCTATATTTCTATTATCTTCATCAATTATTAATATTAAATTGTCACCCTTGGTCTCAAAAATATTATTTTCTGTAAGTGAATATGCATTTGCATTATAATCTTTAAAACTATTTTTTTTATTATCTATAACATTTTTAATTTTATTTTTGTTATTATTTATTAATGTTTCATCTTTAAATTTAATTACTAAAATTTCTTCAGGGTTCATATTGTTTTTTGTTCTAAAATACAAAAAATCATCTACATCAGCTTTAGATATTCCATATATCTTTCTTATATCATCTAATGTCCCTTCTTTAAGATCTTCATTTAAAATCGGAATAATATCTTCTTTTAAATCATCCATATTTAAATCTTTTACTTTTAAAAATGGATATGCCGATATAAAAAATAATGCTACTAAAACTACTTCTATAACGTAAATTTTGAAATACTTTCCTTTACTCATATATTATTCACCTCCTAATATGCTTTCCTTCAATGTATCTAACCATATATTGTAGAAATCATATTTAAAATGAATCCCATCACTTTCATGCAAATCATTTCTATTAATTATTTTTGAATTTACATCAACATACTTAACATTAGTTTCTTCACAAACTTCTTTAATTATATTTCTAAATTCATTTAAATTTTCATTTGTTAACCTATAGTTTTTATTTATTGCATCACCAGTTACGTTTGTTGGAGAAATAATAAAAATTTTTGTGTTTGGTAAAGTCATTTTTATTTCACTTATTAAATCTATATATGTTTTTTTAAAATTATTTGCTGTAAGCTCATCATTTGAATTATCATATTCAATCACATCATTCATTCCATAAAATAGAACTATATTACTAGGTCTTGCTTCTTTTATTCTTGTAATTTCACTAAATGCATCTTTTACCATTCCACCTTTTTCAGACAAAACATTATACTCATTTACAAAACTATAGTCTATTAGCCCTTCTGTAATAGAATCACCTAAAAATAAAGTATCTTTATAAAACTGAAAATAAGTAACATCTTCATGATTTTGAGCTAAATTTTCTGCTTCATATTTTTTCTTTTCTAATATAATTTCATTTTTAATTTTATCTATATCTTTATCTTCATATTTTTTTAATACCTCCACAGCCTGACTAATTGTTTTATTATCAGAAAGTATAATTGAGCTAAAAAAAATACCTCTTATACTTACAAAAAAAATTATTATACTTATTAAAGTTAATATTAATCTTTTCATTGGTAGCACCTCATCTATATTTATATTTAAAATTATAATTTTTTTTATTTTTAATAGGCTACAAAATTATTACACATTATATACATAATTGTTACTAGATACTAATATTTAGTAACAATGAACACTACGTATTTAAAATAAAGTTGCAAATATAATAAAAAATATGTACTATTAAATATAATATTAAATTTATTAACTTTTACATTTTTCTTTAGGAGGATTCACATAAATGGATGATAAAAAAAGAAATATACTTTTTACAGAAGAACAAATAAAAAATAGAATTACTGAACTTGGTAAACAAATAACCGAGGATTATAAAGATAAGAAACTTTATGTTTTACCATTACTTAGAGGAAGTTTTATTTTCGGAGCAGATATTTTTAGAGCCTTAGATTGTAAAGCTAAAGTCGGTTTTATGACTACTTCAAGTTATGGTCATGGTGAAGAAAGTACTGGTGAAGTTAAGGTAGTAAATGATATTCCAGACAATATTGAAGGATGGGATGTACTTATAGTAGATGATATAATAGATACTGGTTATACAATGGAATTTGTTGTAGACTATGTAAAAAAACGTGGTGCTAAGTCAGTTAAAACTTGTACTTTGTTAGATAAACCTTCTAGAAGAAAAGTTGATTTGTCACCAGATTATTGTTGTTTTGAAATAGAAGATTTATTCGTTGTTGGCTATGGTCTTGACTACGAAAGCTTCTATAGAAATGTTCCTTATGTATTTAATTGGGAAGATAAATAAAATACATATATTTACAATAATAAAAAAAAGCTGAATTAATCAGCTTTTTTTATTTCTAAGAAAAACATCTAATTTTTATTAAGTTCTATTGCTGTATTAGGTACTTTACCAACTATAATAGTTTCAGCAATTGGTATTTGGCTAGCAATTTCAACCTCTCTACTTTTTAATGGCACAATTAATTTCATCTTCATATTTACATTTAAATATATTTTATGTCTAGTTTGATTTATTCCAGCACTTTCAAAAACAGATTCATAACTACTAGTAATATTACCAATTTGAGTCATATCAACATTAATCTTAGGACCTAAATTATAAAAAACTAAGCTTTTAGTCATATATCCCAAAGGTACCTTTAGTCCTACTTCTTCTAACTCACCTATTTTATTATTAGATGCTAATACTAATTTTGCTGATAAGTAATTTAGTTTTACCGTATCAGCCCTTAACATAGTTATATTCCCCTCATTATCTTTCTCTGTAATTATCATATCCTTGTAATCAAAATCTTTAGAGTAAATATCTAAGGCTGTTTCATTAATTATAGCTGTGGCTTCCCTTCTAAGTTTTTCTTCTCCAATAGACAATACAGTTGGAAGAATATTTTTATCGAAAAAGTATAAAATAGAATTAAATAGTAGAAAAATGGCAATAATAACCATTATAATCTTAGGGTGTTTAATTTGAAATCGTATTTTAGATCTTTTTGTATAATACTTCATAGTCACCTTCTAGAGTTATTATTTTACTCTTAATATAAATATGCTATAATATATTATATTATTTATTATGAACCATTAAATAATTACAAATTATAAGGGAGGAACAAATGGCTAACAAAGATACTTCTAGAACAGAAAAAAGCCAAGCTAATGTTAAGAAAAATAAGAACACTAGCAAAAAAAGCAAGAAAAAAAATCAACCTAAATATAAGAAAATTTTGAAAGGTACATTTCTTGGGATACTAGTTGCATTACTTCTATGCGTTGTAGTAGGACTTGGATATGTATTTGCAATTATAAAAAGTACTGAAGAATTAGATGTTAATGCAGTTTTAAGCTTAAATGAACCTTCTATGCTTTTTGATAGCCAAGGAACATATATTGATAATTTACCTACTGACGAAGAAAGATATAAAGTAAGTTTAGATGAAATGTCCGACTACCTTAAAGATGCTTATATTGCCATCGAAGATGAACGTTTTGAAACTCATCCTGGTATTGATATAAAAAGAACTATAGGATCTGCCTTAAGATCTGGTATTTATTATTTTACTGGTAAAGGTTCTGTACAAGGTGGTTCTACTTTAACTCAGCAATTAATTAAAAATACATTATTAACAAATGACGTAAAAATAGAAAGAAAAATTAGAGAAATTTATCTTTCTTTAAGTCTAGAAAAGAAATTATCTAAGGATCAAATATTAGAAGCATATTTAAATACTATTCCTTTAGGTGGCAAGGTTTATGGTGTTGAAGCTGCTGCAAAGTACTACTTCGAAAAAAGTGCTAAAGACTTAAGCTTACCTGAATCTGCATTTATTGCTGGATTAACTCAAGCACCTACTGATTATAGTCCCTACAATCCTGCTAACAAAGAAGATCCTAGTCTTTACTTAGATAGAACTAAAACAGTTCTTATGAAAATGAAGGATTTAGGAAAAATAACTCAAGAAGAATATGATGAAGCTTATGCTTTTGTAGATGCAAATCAATTTGCATTTTCTCAAACAGTTATTACTTATAAAATAAACTATGAATGGTTTGTATATCCTGCAATCGATCAAGTAAGAGAAGATTTAAAAGAAACATACAAATACACTGATGAAGAAGTAGATAGATTATTCTCAACAGGTGGTCTTAAAATATATACTACCATGGATAGAGCAATGCAAGATTCTACTCAAGCAGTTTTAAATGATAGAAGTAGTATTCAACAACTTGATATTTATGCTAACCCAGAAGTTACTGATGAAAATGGTACTCCTGCTCTTCAAGCAGCAGCTGCTATAATGGATTATAGAACAGGAGAAGTAAAAGTCTTAGTTGGTGGTAGAGGTGATCAGCCTGCAAGATCTACTAATAGAGCCTATTATGCTTTAAGATCTATAGGTTCTACTACTAAACCTTTGACAGTTTATGGACCTGCTATAGATACCAGAGCTGTAACTGCCGGAACAGTTTTTGATGATGCTTTATTGCCTTCTTCAATTAGTGCTAAGTATAATAATTATAATCCTCAAAACTGGAATTTTAAATCTGATGGATATATCACAGTTAGAGAAGCACTTGCACTATCTAAGAATGTACCTACAGTTATGGTGGAAGATAAACTTGGTATTGAAAATGGATTATCCTACGGTGAAAAATTAGGTATAATTTATGGTACAAAATCAAGAAGTAGTATAGCTACACTCTCTTTAGGAGAATTCACTGGTTATGATGAAGAAGATGGTTCTATAGATGGTGGCAATCCATTCATTTTAGCTTCTGCTTTTGGTACCTTTGGTAACAATGGATTATATACTGAACCTATTCTTTATACTAAAGTTGTAGACGGAAATGGCAAAGTATTACTAGAGAAGACCCCTAAACAAGAACAAGTTTTCTCCCCACAAACTGCATATATTATGAGAGATTTACTTAAAGGTCCTTTAAGTTTTGATGGTTCTTTAGCAGGACTTTCCAATATGCCTGTAATAGGTAAAACAGGAACTACTAGCCTTGTTACAGATTTCCTATTTGCTGGATTAACTCCTTACTATTCAGGTGCTGTTTGGATCGGTTATGATAACCATGGAAAAATGGGTGGGGCAAGTTATAGTTCTTCAGCTGCTTCATTATGGGGTGCTGTTATGGCTCCAATTCATGCAGATTTAGAATATAAAGAATTTGATGGAAATCCTGGTGGAGTTACAACTGTTACAATTTGTAAAGATTCTGGTAAGAGAGCAACTGACCTTTGTTCACATGATCAAAGAGGCTCAAGAGTTTACACAGAAATGTTTATATCTGGAACAGAACCTTCAGGAGTATGTGATGTTCACGTATCAGCTAAAGTTAATAAAAATAATAATAAGTTAGCTACAGAAAATACTCCAAAGGATTTAGTTGAAGAAAAAGTATTTATTAAGAAAGAAAATGCATATAAAAATGCTGCTGATTATAAATATGTTTTACCAACAGAAAAGGATGATACAAAGGCTCCTGAAAAAATTGAAGAGTTTAAATTATCAGACTTAGGAATTAAAGTTGGTACTAATGCAGATGATGCAATAAATCTTCTAAAATCTAAAGGCGTTAATGTTACTATTAAAAATAATGATTCTAAAAATAGAACTATTAAAAGTATCTCCTCTGATAAAGCTAAAAAGGGCGATACTATAGTTATAGAACTAGAGGCAGAAACTCCTAATAATAATAATAATAATAATAATAATAATGAAGAACCAAACGAAAACGGAGAAACAGAATCTCCTAATGAATAACTCTTCATTTTACATTTTGAATATTTAATTAGAGGCTACTTAAGTAGCCTCTTTTTTTATTTCTTTTTATGAATATTTAATATGTAATAGTTTCATTTTTTCTTTTAATTTCCTGTAAATTAGGGATTTTATTCTACTTTTATGAATCTTTTATGCTATTCCCTTGCATAATTTAATAAAATATTATATTATATTCTTATTGAAATTAAATAAATTTTACACTAATGAAAAGGGGGAATTATTTTGAATTCATTAAATAATGTAATATTATCAATTAATGATATTCTTTGGACTTACATATTAATAGCAATGCTAATAATAATTGGTCTTTATTTTACATTTAAAACAAAATTTGTTCAATTTAGAAATATTAAAGAAATGTTTAACCTTTTATCCGATGGAAAATCTAAAGATAAAACTTCTGTTTCATCTTTTCAAGCCTTTTGTATAAGCACTGCTTCTAGAGTTGGTACTGGTAATCTTGCTGGTATTGCAACAGCTATATCTATTGGAGGACCAGGGTCTATTTTTTGGATGTGGCTTATTGCATTAATTGGATCAGCATCAAGTTTTATAGAATCAACTTTAGCTCAAATATATAAAAAAAAGGATGGAAAGAGCTTCATTGGTGGTCCTGCCTACTATATGGAGAGAGGATTGAAAAAAAGATGGATGGGTGTCATATTTGCATTTTTAATTACCATTGCTTTTGGATTAGTTTTTAATTCAGTGCAAGCAAATACAATCACTCTTTCATTAAGTAGTTCTTTTGGTTTTAATAAAATTGTAATCGGCACAATTATAACAGTTTTAACCTTAGCTGTTATTTTAGGTGGAATTAATAGAATTGCAAAAATATCTTCTATTATAGTTCCTATTATGGCTATTGCATATATATTAGTTGCTTTGTTTATAGTTTTTAAAAATATCACTTCTTTACCTGGTGTTTTTAAAATGATATTTGAAAATGCCTTTGGATTTAATCAAGTTCTTGGAGGTGGGATTGGTGCCGCACTTATGCATGGAATAAAGAGGGGTTTATTCTCAAATGAAGCTGGTATGGGATCTGCTCCAAATGCAGCAGCTACAGCTACAGTTTCACATCCTGTTAAACAAGGGTTTATACAAACTCTAGGAGTATTTACAGATACATTAATAATATGTAGTTGTACAGCTTTTATCATATTATTAGCTGATGTACCACTAGATGGTTCAATTAAAGGTATTGAGCTTACTCAACTAGCCTTAAGTTCTCAAGTAGGTTCTTGGGGTGGAATATTTATTTCCGTATGTATTTTATTATTTGCTTTCAGTTCAATAGTTGGAAATTATTATTATGGAGAAACAAATATTCAATTTATTACAGACAAAAAAATCTATATTCATTTATACAGAATATCTGTTGGGTTTATGGTGTTTTTTGGTTCCTTAGTAAGTATGGACATAGTTTGGAATTTGGCTGATGTATTTATGGGCCTTATGGCTATAATAAATCTTATAGCTATAGTACTTTTAAGTAAAATAGCTATTAAAGCTTTAGAAGATTATAAATATCAAAAAAGCCAAGGAATTAAAGATCCAGTATTCTACTCATCATCTATTCCTGAATTAGAAGGTCATATAACAGAATGGCCAGTATATTCTGAAGAAAATCCTGATGATGATGACGATGAATTAGTAGCATAATAAAAAGAGGTTGCTTAAGCAACCTCTTTTTATTTTTTAGCAACAGCCTCTAAATTATAATTTATTATTTCTCCATTATCTGCTCTTACAAAAGATTTAATAAATTCCTCTGTACTATCCTTATTAATAATTTTTATATTAAATATATATGCTAGTACCATTTCCTTATCTGAATTATTAATATAGGCTAAAATAGGCTTACCTTCTATTTTTGCATTAATATTTAAACTTTTAAAGTTATTATTTACACTTTCTCTTGCTTTTTCTTCATCTATATTTATTTCATCTATATAATTCATTGCTTCTAATGAATAATTAGTATATCCCTCTAACTTACCTGTAATTTTGTTAATTAAGCTATTTATTTCTTGTTGATAACAAGGATATTCATTTCTATATTTATAAAATATAACATTATATACTAAAGAGTTATCATTATCCTTACTTTTAATCTCCTTGAAAGCAAACTTTTCCTTTGTTATATTAGAAATATATGTTTTAGCCAAAGCAATAGCTTTATCTCCACTAATTTCTTCTGCTTTATATTTTTCTTCTCCTAAATTTTTATTAGAAAATCCTACAACCCTATAGTCTTTATCAATATCAACTCCATAGTTACCAACTATAACTGAATATTTTATAATAGAATTTTTGTTTGATAATTTATTCAATGCCTCTTCTTCTACTACAGCATCTTTAATTATGCTATTTTTTTCAATTATATCATTATCATATAATTCCTCTATAAATTCTTTTGCTACCTTAACTTCTTTTGTGCCTCTATCTAGTATATTACTTACGCTAAATCCTATAAGTAATAACAATACTATAATAATTACACTAAAAACTATACTTGCTTTTTTAAATCTCATTGTATCCTCCTTAACTTACCATAGTAATAAAATCAAATCTTTATTACATACAATGATTTATTATATTATTGTTCATTATATATTCTACACCATTTATTAAAGAATATAAAGAATATTTTAAAAAATATATACATGATATACTCTTTTATTTTTAAATTATCTTATTATATAAAAAAGCTGTAAGACTATTCTAAATATAATCTTACAACCTTTTTAATCTTTATAATTTTTATTTTATACATCCTATTATTTCATTTATATCTTTAATACCCTGCTCTATACAAAAGCCTTCTATTTCTGATATTATATCTTTTCCAGCTAGTGGATTTATAAAATTAATAGTTCCTATTTGTATTGCAGTTGCTCCTGCCATCATAAATTCAATTGCATCTATACCGCTTGAAATCCCACCCATTCCTACTACTGGAATATTTACTGCCTTAGAAACTTCATGAACCATTCTTAACGCAATTGGCTTTATCGCTGGTCCCGAAAGTCCTGCATATCCATTATTAAATACAGCTTTTCTCTTATATGGATCTATTGCAAATCCTTTTAATGTATTTATTAAAGATATTGAATCAGCTCCTGCTTCCTCACAACTAACTGCCATCCTAACAATGTCCTCTGCATTAGGAGAAAGCTTAACCATTAGAGGCTTATCAGAAATTCTCTTTATCTTGGATACTACCTCATATGCAACATTTGATTTTATTCCAAAGGCCATTCCTCCTGATTTAACATTGGGACAAGATATATTTAGCTCAATCATATCTATATCTGTTCCTATTAATCTTTCAATAGCTTCTTCATAATCTTCCATGCATCCACCACCAACATTTGCAATTATGTTTGTTCCTAATTTCTTCATCATTGGTAATTCCTCAGATATAAATTTATCTATTCCTGGATTTTGTAATCCAACAGAATTCATCATTCCTGATGGAGTTTCGTATACTCTAACGCCACCATTCCCCGCTTTAGGATTTAATGTTAGTCCTTTTGAGGATATTCCGCCTAAAATTCCAACATCATAAAAATTATTATACTCTGCTCCAAATCCAAAGGTTCCTGAGGCAGCTATCACTGGATTTTTAAATTCTACTCCATTTATATTTACCTTTAACATTACAACTTCCTCCCTTGACTTTAAAGCTCCACATAATATCCATCAAAAACTGGACCATCTTTGCAGGTTCTTTTATTTCCATCTTTTGTTTTGCAAGTACATACTAAACAAGCACCTACTCCACAAGCCATATGCTTTTCCATAGATACATATATTTTTACATTCTTTTCTTTACACATATCTACTACTTTTTTCATCATTATCTCTGGACCACAGCAAAGAACAGTATCATATTCTTCTACTTTGAGAATATCAGTTACAAATCCCTTGTGTCCATGCTTTCCAGTATTAGTACTTAAATAGGCATTATCAGCATATTCCTTTATTTCATCTATTAAATAAATATCATCTCTAAATCCTGCATATAAATCTATTTGGGAATTTCTATTATTTTCTCTTAACTTTTTAGCTACCTCTAGCATAGGTGCAGTACCAATTCCCCCTGAAACTAATGCTACTTTTCCAAGATCCTCATATACATTAAATCCATTTCCTAATGGTCCAGTAAGATTTATATAATCTCCATTTTTAAGATCAACATATTCTCTAGTACCATTTCCTACTACAGCATATAAGAAAGTTATAGTTCCTTGATTCTTTTCACATACACTTATAGGTCTTGGAAGTAAAGTTTGTCCATTTAACTTTAACATATAAAATTGTCCCGCTCTTACTTCATTATTATCTTCTACAACCATCTTGTATATTCCAGGGACTATGTTTTCATTTGATATAACTTTTGATTTAGTATAAGCCATCTTCATTAGTTCTCCTCCTATAGATTCTCCACTGCAGCTCTTATTTCATCTCTCATTCTAATAGCTTCTTCTCTTGCGCATAATGCAAATTCTTTTTCTCTTCCTGATTGCTTCTTATAAGCTAAAAGTATAGCTCTTGAAGAATTAACAATTCCGCCATTTCCATTGTTTAAATATATAGCTACATCTTCTGCTTTTCCACCTTGTGCACCATATCCAGGTATTAAAAAGAACATATTATTAAATCTCTTTCTTATCTCAATTCCCTCTTCAACATGTGTACAGCCTATTACTCCACCAATACTTGAATAACCACAGTCTCCAGATACTTTACTTCCCATTTCAGTAAGCTTATCTCCAACAATTTTATAAACATCTCTTCCGTCTTCAGTTTTTATCATTTCTATATCTTCTGCCCCTGGATTTGAAGTTCTAACTAGTGTAAAAACTCCCTTGTTTCCTTTTTCCATATATGGCATATATGGTTCTATACTGTCCATTCCCATATATGGACTTAAAGTAATAAAATCTGCTTCAAAATCTCCTTCAAAATGAGCCTTTGCATATTGTTTAGCTGTTGCAGCTATATCTCCTCTTTTTATATCTGCAATAATAATTGCATCTTTTTCTCTTAAGTAATCTAATGTTTCTTTATAAGCAAGCATTCCTTTTAATCCTAAAGCTTCATAATAAGCTATTTGCACTTTAAAACAAGCAGCTACATCTATAGTTGCATCTATTATTTCTTTGTTAAATTCAACTAAAGCCTCTGTTTCACTTCTTCCTTCCAAAAGATGATCAGGTATATATTCAATAGCTGTATCTAAACCAACACATACAACTCCTCTTTCCTTTACTCTATTGTATAACTTATCTATTATAAAACTTTTCATATTATCCTCCTACTTTTTATAAAGAATTCTTCCAGACTTTATAGTCATTTGAACTTCACCATAAAACTCCATTCCTTCAAAAGGCGTATTTTTAGCTTTTGAATGGAAATCCTTTGAATTTACAACTATCTTTTTATCTAAATCTAATAATACTAAATCTCCATCCATCCCTGGACTTATAACACCTTTATTCATTCCAAGTATTTTAGCTCCATTCCTAGACATTATCTCACTTAGTTTATTTAAAGTTATTTCTCCACTTTTAACTAAACTTTTATAACAAATTGGGAAAGCTGTTTCTAATCCTACCATTCCTGGAGAACCTTTTTCTTTGTCTTCTTTGGTATGTGGTGCATGGTCTGTTCCTATACAATCAACTACACCATCTTTAATTGCTTTTATTACTTCAATTACATCTTCTTTTTCTCTTATTGGTGGATTAACTCTATAATCATTCTTATCCTTTGTTAGATATATATGATGTGGAGTAACCTCACAAGTTATATTGCTAAAGTGCTTCTTTGCATCTCTAATATATTCAATAGCTTCTTTTGTGCTAACATGACACATATGAAGTCTAGCCCCAGTTTCTTTTGCTAAATATATATCTCTTAATGTCATTATGTTTTCAGCTATTTTCATATCTATATCTGAAAAACCTTTATCTTCGGCATGAGACATTATAATCCATCCATTATCTTTTGCTTTAAGCATTGCATTATACATTATTTCGGAATCCATAACTCCAACGCCATCATCTGAAATTGCTTTAAGCCTTTCATCATTTTCAAAATCATCAAGATGACTTAAATCTTTCCCATTAAACCCTTTAGTAACTGAAATACATTGATGTAAATCTATTAATCCTAATTCCTTTTCTCTATTTCTAACTTTTTCTAAAACTTCTTTGCTTGAACATATAGGTTGAGTGTTTGCCATTAGACAAACCCCTGTATACCCACCTCGTAAAGCAGCTTTAGATCCTGTTTCTATATCTTCTTTATATGTTAATCCAGGTTCTCTAAAGTGAGCATGTGTGTCTATAAATGAAGGCATTACTACAAGTCCATTGGCATTAATAGTTTCTATATTATCTATATTGATATTTAATCCTATTTCTTTAATTATTCCTTTTTCTATATAAATATCCCCAGTAAAATCTTGAGAATAGTCAACAATCCTAGCATTTTTAATTAATAAATCCATAATTTCACCTCTTCTATTATAAATCAGATAGTTTTATTATATTATCGCAATAATCACACTTATAAGTTCCTTTGTCTCCATTAATTAATGTAAATGTATGAGGAACATAGCTTTCTACAGTTGTTATGCATCTTGGATTATTACATTTTATTATATTTACTACCTCTCTAGGTAATTCTGGCTTTATTTTTCTAAATATCTCTCCATTCATTATTTCATTAATAGTTAAGTGAGGAGACAATAAAGTAATGATGGTATAATCAACATCTGAAGAATTTTCAATTTTTATAATATCCTTTTTTCCCATTTTTTCACTTTTCACATTCATTATTAAAGCTACTTGGCTATTTACCTTATCTAAATTTAAATAATTAAATATTTTAATTCCAATCCCTGCTTTAATATGATCAATTACTAATCCATCCTTTATAGTAGTTATTTCCAACATCTATACCACCCCCAAAAGCTTTGCAATTAATGCCATTCTTACATACATTCCAAATTCTGCTTGTTTAAAATAACAAGCTCTACTATCCTTGTCCACTTCTATATCTATTTCATTTACCCTTGGTAATGGATGAAGAATTATCATATCATCTTTTGCCAATTTCATCTTTTCTGTATTTAATATATAGCTATCTTTCAATCTTAAATATTCTTCTTCATTAAAGAATCTTTCTTTTTGGATTCTAGTCATATAAAGAATATCTACTTCATTAATTACATCTTCTAATTTTTCAACTTCTTTAAAATTAATATTATTTTTTAGTAATATTTCCTCTCTAATATAGGCTGGTAGAGATAATTCTTTAGGTGAAATCAATATAAATCTAGTTCCACTATATCTAGAAATTGCTTTTATTAACGAATGTACTGTTCTTCCATTTTTAAGATCACCACATATTCCTATAGTGTGATTTTCTAGACCATTCTTTAATGTTTGAATAGTTAAAAGATCTGTTAAGGTTTGAGTTGGATGTTGATGACCTCCGTCACCAGCATTAATTATTGGAACCTTTGAATACATACTAGCAAGTTTTGCTGCTCCTTCCATAGGATGTCTCATTGCTATTATATCTGAATAGATAGATACCATAGTAATAGTATCTGCTAAAGTTTCCCCCTTTGCTGTTGATGTTGAATTTGGCTCAGAAAAACCTAAGATCTTTCCACCAAGTTTCATCATAGCTGCTTCAAAACTAAATCTAGTTCTAGTACTTGGCTCATAAAATAGTGTAGCTAATATCTTCCCATGACAAATATGAGAATATTCTTTAGGATTTGATATAATTTGATGTGCTAAATTAAAGATTTCTTCTAATTCCTTTTTAGAAAAATCCATTGAATCAATTAAATGCTTATTTTTCATATTATCACTCCTTGTTAACATCTCTGTGTTAAATTTAAAGGTTATACTATTTTTTACATAAAAAAAACTTCCTTATAATAAAGGAAGACATAGTAAACACAAGTATTTAAAATACTTTAATCTCCCTTATTAATCTCTCTGGATCAACTTAAAGGTTATCTTTTCCAATAGAATAACACTTAAACTACTCATTGTCAAGAAACTATTTATATATAAGAATAGAGCTGAAAAAAACAGCTCTATTCAAAATTTACTATTATATTATTCTTAATACTTCTCCTGGATATATTAAATTTGGATTACTTATTTTATTTAAATTAACTATAGACTGATAACTTAATCCATGAGTAGCAGCTATACTAGAAATGGTATCTCCTGGTCTTACAGTATAATAAATCTTAGATTTATTATCTCCTCTTATTAATAACACTTGTCCTGGATATATTAAATTTGGATTGCTTATTCCATTAATACTTGCTAGAGTTTGATAACTAACTCCATATTTTGCTGCTATTAAAGAAAGACTATCTCCATCCTTAACAGTATAATAAATAGCTTCGCCGTTTGAAGCATCTTTCTTTGATGCTTCTATCTTTAATACTTGCCCTGGATATATTAAATTTGGATTACTTATGCCATTTAATTTTGCTATAGATTCATAAGTTGTTCCATATTTAACAGCTATTGAAGAAAGAGTATCTCCTTCTTTTACTACATAATTAACTCTAGTAACTTCTCCTATAGTATCCTTAGGCTCTTCCTTAGTACCACTATCACTTCCACTATCATTGCCACTATTACTGTTGTCATATCCATTCATGCCTTTTTTAATTATTATGGAAGGATAATCTACTATCATATAGTTTTGATCACAAACTACACCAGCTACTTTATTAGTTCTAATTAAATTTGTTTCCCCTCCAAATTGCCACATTCCATAAGCTCCTTTATAGGTACACTCAGTAGCCCATTGTGCAACCCATATAGAATAATCTATTCTTATATCCTCATTTAAATAGCTCTCAAGAAATGACTTGCTTGAATATACTCCTACAAAATATCCTCTTTCCTCAAGATAATCTAACCAGGCTTTCGCTAAATTTGAAACTTGATTTTTACTAAGATTTTTCTGAATACTATCTTCTACATCAAAGTAAATAGGAAGTTCAAACTTTTTATTTTTTAGTACATTATCTTCTAAAAATTTTGCTTCTGCTATAGCTTCTTCCACTGTAGTTGCCATACTATATTGATATACCCCTACCTTTAAACCAACAGCTTTAGCATTTTTATAATATTCTTCAAATCTATTATCTTTAATTCTATTATAAGCACCTCTAATTATAGCAAATTTGACACCTTCATCAGCAGCTTGCTTGAAATTAAAATTTCCTTGCCAAGTGCTTACATCTATACCAAATGTTTTGCTCACTTTATATCTCACCTCTATTAAATATCTTTTATCTTTTGATATATTTTCTCTTACTATTTATTATATTAGTAATAAGATATTATGTTATCGAATTATTTAGTTTATTATAAATACAAAAAGAGTGTCAAAATTTTGACACTCTTTATAACACGCTTATTATTTATTTTTAGTTTAATGCCAATTATTCATTACATCATCCCACATCATTTTACCACACTTAGCAAGTGTAACTGTTCCATAAACACTATTAGGTATACCCATTGATAAAACTGTAAATGAAAAGTTTCCTTTTGGTAATCTTATTAACTCTGTATCATTTTCCACTCCAGTTTTATCTCCAGTTTTACTAGAAATTTCATATTTTAAATCATCTGGAATATATAAAGCTAATTTATTTTTAATTTGCTGTCTAGTTAATATATCAATTAGCATTTGACTATCTTCTTTATTTAAAAATGTTCCATTATATAAATGCTTCCAAACTTGAGCTAAATCATAAGCAGAAGTCATATTTTCAACTTCATCCTTTGAATTTCTCTCATCAGTTGTTTTTCTATTTAAAACAGTGTTTTTTAAACCCATACTTCTTATATCGCTATTAATATTTTCAATTCCAAGTATATCTATTATCTTATTAGCTGCAGTATTATCACTTTGAATTAACATTGCAACTAATAATTCAAAAACAGTATATTCTCTCTCATTAAATTCATGAATTATTCCTGTTCCATATACTTTATCTTTACTATCAATTTTAATTTTATCTAAGAAATCTATTTTCTTATCTTCTTCTGCTTTTATTAAAGATACTGCTATAGGCAACTTCATACAACCTGCCGCCGTCATTTGAACGTTTTCATTGTAACCATAAATATAACCACTCTTCAAATCTTCGAAAAAAAATCCATATGTTCCAATTCTTGATTCTAAATATTTCTTTATCTCTTTCATAATACCCTCCAGCTTTCTTACTGTATTCTCTGCCTATTCTGATTATACCATATTGTCAGAAAATTTTGAAGTATTCCTTAAAATAATTTAAATTAAAAGTGGTGAAGTAAATCTCCACCACTTATAATTCCCTAATCAGCAAAAGAAATACCTACTTTTTTTGCCACCTTAACTAATTCTCCATTAGGATCAACTAGTTTTGATTTTTGTCCAATAACATTTTCTAAGCTATCACTTGAGATTTTACCATCTTTTAAAGAAACCATTTCACCAAATTTTCCTTCATTTATTAATTCAACAGCTGCTACTCCATATCTAGTTGAAAGAATTCTATCATATGTTGATGTTGTTCCTCCTCTTTGTATGTGTCCAAGAACTGTACATCTAACTTCTTTTCCTGGTAATAATTTTTCTAAATCATCTGCTAACTTATTACCTATTCCACCTAATCTAATTGGATCTGGACTATCAGCAACAATTTTAGCTACTACTACTTCCCCATCCTTTGGCTTAGCCCCTTCAGCAACTACAATTATACTAAATTCTCTTCCTTCAGCTTCACGAGCCTTAATTTTTTCCACAATTTTATTTATATCATATGGGATTTCAGGTAATAGTATTACATTAGCAGAACCAGCTATTCCTGATTCTAATGCAATCCAACCTGCACCTCTTCCCATAACTTCACAAACCATAACTCTATGATGAGATTCTGCTGTTGTATGTAGCCTATCTAAAGCTTCAGTTGCTACATCAATAGCTGTATTAAATCCAAAAGTAACATCTGTAGATGCTAAATCATTGTCTATAGTTTTAGGCACTCCTATAACTTTAACACCTTTTCTTGCAAAGTCTCTTGCAGAAGTTAAAGTACCATCACCCCCAATTACTATTAATACATCTACTCCTTCTTTTTTTAAATTTTCAACCGCAACATCAGAAACATCCTTTTTAACCATAACGCCATTTTCTTCAACTAAATAATCAAATAGATTGTCTTTATTTGAACTATATAAAATAGTACCACCTCTATTTAGAATTCCTGAAACGCTATCTAAAGTTAGAGGTACATAGTCATTATTGTACAATCCTCTATAACCAAACTTATAGCCTATTACTTCCATTCCATAATTTAATATCGCTGTTTTTGTTACGGCTCTTATTACTGCATTTAACCCAGGGCAATCTCCCCCACCTGTTAATAATGCTATTTTTTTTATTTGCTGTACCATAAAAATTCCCCCTACCCATTTAGTTACTTTATAATTGATTGTATTTTTTTAAATTTTCTGTGAATTTCATGCAAAAAAATAATTGCTTTATAATTTTCTTTTGTAATTCTTTACAATTCATTCTTTTCTTATCATAATTATAATATCATAAAGATAATTTACTGAAAAGTAGAATTGTTCATATTTTCAATATTTTTTTATTTAGGTAAAATTATACTATGAATTCATAATAATGTATAATTAATTTAATCCTCATATATTTTATTATACATTATTATTTAATTATATTATTACTATTTTATTAAGGAGGTATTATGAACAATATTAATGAAGAATTTACAAAAATTGAATTAGATAAAACTAAGCAAAAAAAGTTAAAGAATAAACTTTTAGCTATTGGAAATGAAATTAATAAAACTGAAAAGACTTTCGAAGAATTAAAAATCAAATTATCTAAGGAAAAGAAAGATGTAGATAAACTTGAATCTTTTACTTTATCCTATATTTATTTTAAGATGAAGGGTAACATAGATGAAAAAATATCTAAAGAAAGATTTGAATTTTTAGAAGCACAAGCAAAATATATTGAATGTGAAGATTACTTAAAAAGATTATTACTTAATAAAAAGGAAATATTAAATGAACTATCTAAGTTAGGAGATTTAGATTTAAAATATAATAATTTATTAAACAAATCTTCTGAATATATTTTAAGCTTAAATAATGATAAGAGCAAAAGTATATTGAAAATATTAGAGAAAATTAAATTTATATCCATAGAAAAAAGAGAAATTCAAGAAGCCTTATTTGAAGGTGATAGACTTATTCCTTATATAGATAATGCTATATCCTCATTAAATAGTGCAAAAAATTGGGGTATTTATGATATGATGGGTGGAGATTTAATAGCTACAATGGCTAAAAGATCTAAGATGAGTGATGCTTCTAATGCACTTAACTCCATAAAGGTAATGCTTAATAAATATAATTCTGAACTAAATGATTTAAGTGAAGATATAAGTGTATCATTGAATTTAGATAGTTTTTCAGGATTTATGGATTATTTCTTTGACAACTTTTTTACAGATTATTTTATTCAAGGTAAAATCAACTCTGCTCTTGATTCATCTATAAATTTAAAAAATAATGTTATAAATATTCAAAATAAATTAACAGATAAATTAAAACTGGCCGAAAATAATTTAGAAAATCTAAAGATAAAGCTAGAGGAAGAGGTTAAGAAATAAAAAAACAGGGATATGAACTGCCCCCTGTCAAGTAGACAGGGTAAATAATAAAAAATTATGCTGCTAAGGTGTGGCTTCTATATTCAATAGGAGCCATACCTTTTAGTTTTTTCTGCAACCTTTTTGTATTATAAAATTCCATGTATTTATCAATAGCTTGATTAAGTTCTTCATAGGTATTAAACTTCCTTAGGTAATACATTTCAGACTTCAGTGTACCCCAAAAGCTTTCCATCGGCCCGTTATCTATACAACGACCTACTCTAGACATACTTTGTATTGCATTAATAGCATTGAGTTTATTTTTAAAGATTTTACTTGTATATTGAAAACCTCGATCACTATGGAATAGTGGCGTTGCGTTCGGATTACTAATAATAGCTTTATCTAAGGTATCGAATACTAACTTATTATTGTTAGACTTACCTAATACATAAGAAATAATACTGTTATCACCGAGATCCAGTATTGCACTTAAATAAGCCTTGTTTCCATTAGTTAATTTAAATTCGGTAACATCAGTTAACCATTTTTCATTTGGCTTATTTGATGTAAACTCTCTATTTAATATATTTTCAGCTGTAATTTGAGGAGTGCTTTTAATATATTTTTTCTTTTTCTTTCTAATAACAGCCGTAAGATTTATAGATCTCATAAGCCTATATATACGTTTATGATTATATTGTGAATTTAATATTCGATTAATATTTAACGTTATACGGCGATAGCCATAAATTCCATTTACTTCTGAATAAAGTTTAGAAACTTCATCTAAGATAATTTTATTTTCTTTATCTCTAAAAGTTTCTGAATGATTTAACCATTTATAATAAGATGCTCGTCCGATTTTCGCACATTTACATAAGCCTGATATTGAGTATCCTAATTCATGTAACTCTTTTATTGCTAGATACTTATTTTTTGACGAAATAGTGTATTTATCTACCTCCTTTCTATCTCCTTCAATTTTTTTAAGAAATCATTTTCCATTTTTAAACGCTTATTTTCTGCTTTTAGAAGTTTTAAATGTGCAGTAGTTTTATCAGATTCACTTAACTCTTCAATTCTTTTATGTCTACCCCGTCTATCGACTAGGGCGTTATATCCATCTTTTTTATACTTCTTCATCCAAGTATAAACTTGCTGATAGGAAACATCATATTTATTAGAAGTTAAGTTATAGTCGTTAGCGTTAGCAATACAAAATGAAACAATATCAACTCTTTCTTCATAAGTAGTTTTTCTTCCTTTTGTCATAATAGTAGCTCCTTTAGTCTTTTTAAATTTAACTATATTATGATCATTATACTGCTTAATCCATCTTCTAAGAATACTACGACTTGATATTTTGTATAGTACACATATATCGCTTAAAGAACCCTTACCGTTAAGGTAATCATTTACCGCTTGTACTTTAATTTTAGATGAATACTTTGTGTTATGAGATTCAGTAATCAATCCTTCTTTCCCAAATGTTTTGTATTTACGTAACCAATCTTCAACTGAGCTTGGATTTATTTGTAGAGCAGCGCATATTTGTGACATAGTTTTATTACCATTAATATAATCATCAAGAGTTTCTAATTTAATTTCAACTGATATTTTTGATTTTCTTCCCATAAAAAATACTCCCTTCATAGTAATAACAGTTTTATTATTTTAACTGTCTACTATAAAGGGAGCATATCAATACCCCTGTTTTTTATATTGTTAAAGTTACTATTCCTGCAAGTGATAATGCTAGTAACACTATACCTGCAACCACTCTATATATAGCAAAAATTCTCATAGGTTTCTTCTTTAAGTAGCTTACAAAAATATCCATAACAATTATTGATACTATAAAGGCTACAATAAATCCTAATATTAATGCCACAGTAAATGTTGAATTCATAATTGAAAAATCAAAATGTAATAAATCCATTGCAGATGATCCAACCATAGCTGGCACAGCTAAGAAAAATGAAAACTCTGCTGCTACTGGTGTTGAAAGTCCTGCAATCCATCCACCCATAATAGTAGACGCACTTCTTGACATTCCAGGCCACATAGATAACACTTGGAATAATCCTACCTTAATTGATTGAATTGGAGTTATATCAAATACATCATTAGTAGGCATCTTTCCTTTTCTTTTAGAAACTTTATTTCTGAACATATTTTCAATAACTATTAGCAGTATACCACCTACTATAAATCCAACTACAACTGCCCATGGTTCAAATTTTTCTTTAATTTTATCATATAAAGTTAATCCTACTATTAAAGCTGGAATAGAACCAATAATAATATTTATTCCAAACTTAAATCCTTTTTCTCCTTTTTTCCCACCTGAGAAAATAAAAGTAAAAAACTCTACAACTGCTCCCCAAAGTTTATTCCAATATAATACTACAACTGCTAATATTGCACCAAGTTGAATAACAACTTCAAACATCTTAGCAAACTCTTCCGCTCCAGGAGCTCCCGTTCTAAATCCAATTAAACTTCCAACTAAAATCATATGACCCGTTGATGATACCGGTACAAACTCCGTTAGACCTTCTACTATTGCTATAACTATAGCTTTAAGTATATAAATAAAATCTAAACCCATTACTTTTCCTCCCTTATGTCTTCTACAACAAGTTTTATTATACATTCATATATAAATACTGTCTATTCATAAAATATTAAAAATTTATTATTTAAAATTCACCTCTATCTTACTTGTTACATCTACTCCATTTAATGAAAGTTCTATACTATTATTTCCTTCTGTAAGATTTATATCTTTATATTTCTTAACCTTTATAAATTCTCCATTATTTTCTCTTATGTAATATTCATCAAGAATTTTACCATCTTTAAAAGCACCTATTATAAAAGCCTCTCTATTTTCTTCATTTCCAATACTATTATCCTGTTTTTTCATTAATATTATATATGCTTTCTCGTCTTGATTTTTAACATCTTCAATAGGATTTTTATTCATTAACTCTTTATTTTCTGTAAATATAGTTGGAGGTAAATAACTTCCCTTAAATTTAAGGGTAATATCCTTTTTATCCTTTATATATGTTATATAACTATTACTTTTTAACATATCTGTTGTATTATCTATACTTATTGTATATGTATATAAAAGTTTCTTTAGCATAGGAATATAATCACTTCTGTCAGTATTTCCAGTATAATTTAAATTTCTTATATCTGTATCTAATAACTCCATAGCACTACAAGGGAATCCATTATTATCAAAATATCCCTTATCTATAAAGTCAATCATTATCCATTTATTATATTCCTTGCTCCAGTACTCAACTACATAATAAGATTTTTCCTTATTAAAACTAGTATTAAGCCTCTTAAATTCGCCAATTCTAGCTGTGTATCCAAGGCTTTGCAAAACATCTCTATAAATTATACCTAAATCTCGTGCTGATACTTTTTTAGACTCTGCCTTGTCTTTTAAAATATCAAAGCCATTAATTCTATTTGTACTTTGAATATCATCAAAAGTAATAATTTCATTAAGTACAGTAATAACCTTTATAGACTTCTTAAGATTATCCTTTTCACCTCTTAATTTTTCTTCTACATTATTAGTTTGCTTTAATACACTTATTTTTTTATCATTTTCATCACTATAAAAAAACTGTATATTATTTTCATTGTATATATTTTCCCAACTCTTAACATTTAGGCCTTCTTTATATTTATTCTTATAAATATAAAAAAATCCAATAATTATAATAAGTATAACTAAAATAACTTTAATTCCTTTCTTAGCACCTTTCATACACCCTCCAAAAACCTTTAAATGATTTTTTTTATAAAAAAAGTGCTAAATAGCACTTTTAATATATCAATTTTAAATCTTTAATATTAAATTCTTCTGTTTCATCTGCCATATATTTATCATAGGCATTTTTAATAGAATTATAGTTTTCTATTATTATATTTTTATCTTCATCAGTCATTCCTGCCGAGATTTCTGAATAAGCTGCTTTAAGATTTTCAAAACCTCTTAACAAATCTTTTTCAACAACTAAATAATACCATGCTGCATTATTTAATGCTCTAACATCTTTATCATTCATTGAATAAGCCTTACGAGTTACCTCTATCCCCTCTTCATAATTTCCTTCTATTAAATAAAGGGCCCCTAATGTTGTATAGTACTCTTGTATATTATCGTCAATTTCTATAGCTTCTTTAATATTTTCTATAGCATCTTCATACTTTTCATCTTTTATATCTATTTCTGCAAGCTTTTTATATAAATCGCTATTATTATTTCTTAAATTAATGGCAAATTTATAGTATTCCTTTGCTTTTTCATCATTAGAAACATAATTTGTACAATAATTAGCCAAATTCAATATTATTTCATAGTTAAAAGGTTCTTTTTTCATTGCTTCCCTATAATATATTTCAATAGTATTAAAGTCCTTCTTACCATTTAGTATACTTGGTATTAATATTCCAAAACTTTCACCATTATTAATATTAGAGTTTATGCTCTTCTTTGCATATGTTAAAGCTTCATCATATTTTCCATTACTTAAGGCTTTAAGAGATAATAAATAATATGTTGAATAGGATTCCTTATCTATTGCTTTTGATTTATGAATAGCATCTTCTAAATATTCTTGCTTCATACTTTCATTATTTGAATTATTATATACTTCTTGCTTTATAAGATCAGTATTAATAGTGTCAATCTTTTTATTATCTAATTCATTAATTAACTTTAATGCCTTATCTGTAGAATTCTTGTCCATTGAATATGCAGCTGCTAAAAACACCTTATATTCATCTTCATTTGAATCATTTATTCTATTTTTTAATTCCTCAATTAAAGAATCCTTATCAAATAAATACATTTCTCTTATTACATTAAATATTTTTATGTCATTATTATCTATATTCCAAGCCTCTTTTAATAAATCTATTCCTTTATCCCATCTATTAATTAATATGTTCATATTAGCATATGTAGCAATGTCATGTGATGATTTTTCATCTAAAGGATAAGTATCTAAAAGTTCCTCTGCTTTATACTCATTATTATTTTGAAGATATGCAATAAATAAAATTTTTGCAATATCTTTATTTTGTCCATAATCTTTAATGTATTGTTCCCCAAAGGAAATTACATCTCCATATTCTTGGTTAAAAGTAAAGGTAAATAGCATTGATTTTATTAATTCTAAATCTTTTTCTTTATATGCTTCATAGCCTTCAGCTTTTATAACTTTGTCTCTCTTTATTAATGCTTCTTTTAATAAAGTATTTGATTTTTCTTTTTCACCTTGTAATGAATATATATCTGCAATTTTAACTGTCCATATTGGCCAATTATCATTTTCTTGCATTTTTCTATATTCTTCAATAGCTTTATCATTTTCATTTTCATAGTATAAATATTCTGCAGAATTACTAGCAATATTTACTTCTTCCACAGTAGTAAAACTTTTTATTGATATTATCATAATAAGAACTAAAAGACATGAAGTGCTTATAACAAAAAGTGGTTCTACATATTTATTTTTAGAATTTGCTTTTTTATATAAATAGCTTATCTTTTTCATGCTACTTTTTAAAGCTTTGTTAACTGGTTTAAATAAGCTTTTAACTTTGTTAAAAAACGGTTTCAAACGTGTTTTAAACTTAGAAAAAAGTCCCTTTACTTCTTTCATATTCCCCTCCAAAATAAGTTTATCTATGTGTTCTATTTTAATACATATAGATTTTATCAAATATTCACCTTTTTTACAATTATAAATTTAAATATGGAATATATGCTATTTAAAGAGCTGTGAAGTATATTTAACCTAGATTCATATTTTTAATTTCTATATATCACAGCCCTAAACAAACTTACTATTACTTTTATTCTAATTACTAATTTAACTTATATTCTTAAGCTTTTCTTCAAGCTTTGAAACTAGCTTATACATAATAAATGCAATTACTGAAAGTATAACTATACTCATCATAACCATGTCTAGTTGAGATATTTGTCCACCATAAACGATTAAAAATCCAAGCCCCTTTCTTGCTACTAAGAATTCTCCCATTATTACTCCTACCCAGGATAAGCCTACATTTATTTTTAATGCTGATATTATAACTTGAATATTAGCTGGGAAAACAAGATATCTTAAAGTTTGAAATTTATTTGCTTGTAGAGTTTCCATTAGTTTTAATTTACCTTTGTCAACCTCATTAAATCCAGTTAATACAGTTATAATAGTAGTTACAATTGAAATAAGTAATGCTACAACTATAATTGCTGTAATACCATTACCTACCCAAAATATAACTATAGGGGCAAGTGCAACCTTAGGGAGTGCATTTAATACTACAAGGTATGGATCTAATACTCTTGATGCAAAAGGAAAAGACCATAAAATAATAGCTATTATAGCTCCTAATACAGTGCCTAATGTAAAGCCTAATATTGTTTCATAACATGTGATTAGTATGTTACTAAAAAGAGTTCCTTCTTTTATAAATGAAACCAATGATTTTATTATTCTACTTGGACTAGATGTTAAAAATGGATCTAGAATTTTAAGTTCTGCTAAAGATTCCCATAAAACTATGAAAATTATTAATAACCCTACTCTAAATAAAGTAACCTTCAATGAATTTCTTTTTACTTTCTTTATATATTCTAAATGTTCATTACTCATTTACAATGTCCAACTCCTTCCATAACAAATTAAAGTATTCGTTAAACTCTGGCTCTTTACGCCTTTGAAAAGGAGTAGCTTCTTTATTATTAAATTCAATTTTTACATCTAATTTTAGCTTTGCTGGTCTTTTAGTAAGAACTATTATTCTATCTGAAGTGGCAATGGCTTCTCCTAAATCATGGGTTACCATTATGGCAGTTTTTCCTTCTTTTTTTATAATTCCCTTTACATCATCACAAACCTTTAGTCTGGTTTGATAATCTAAAGCTGAAAATGGTTCATCTAAAAGAAGCACATCTGGATTTAAAGCAAGAGTTCTAATTAGTGCAACTCTTTGTCTCATACCTCCAGATAATTCAGTTGGTTTATGGTTTTTAAATCTATCTAATTGATAATTTTTCAATAGCTTATCTACCCTTTCAATATTTTCTTTAGTATTTATTTTTTTTACTTTAAGACCTAGCATTATGTTATTTCTAACAGAAAGCCATGGAAATAAATAATCTTTTTGAAACATATATCCCATTTTATCTAATCTATTTTTAATATTTTTATCATTATAAACTATTTCACCTTCAGATGGCTTTAATAAACCACTAATTATATTTAATAACGTGGATTTTCCACAACCCGATGGTCCAATTATACTTACAAATTCACCTTTTTCTATTGAAAAATTTAACTTATCTATTGCTTTAGTTTCTGCATTTATAGAGTGATAAGTTAAACCCACATTTGAAATATTTATTAAACTCATTTTCTAACCTCCTTTCAATTATGTATTAATACTTTAAATCGCATATAAAGAGCTCTTTTAAAATATAAAATTAAAAATTAAGGCCGTAGAATTCAGAAATAAGCTTCTTCAAAGCTTATAAAAATGTAAATTTTTAATAAGAGGCTGTTTAGCAGCCTCTTATTATATTACTTAGCTTTCATAGATTCTTCTGCAAAAGTATTATTTACTATCTTTTCAAATGAAGGTCTTTCAGGTAATAGACTACTATCATAACTTTCTATAACATCCATTAATCTTGCTAAGTCTTCTTCTTTTATTGAAGGTTTAGTAGCAATAGCATTTATCTCTTTATAGTTTTTTACAACTGAAACTATTATATCTTTGTCTGTTCCAGGGAAAAATGAACTAATAGAATCAGCTATCTCTTCATTATTATGTGTTTCAACCCATTTCTGTCCCTTGTAAATTGCATTAGTAAATCTTTGAAGTATTTCTGGATTCTTATCCATATATGATTTAGTTACAAAGAAACAAGTATATGGTAAATTTCCAACTTCTTTTCCAATAGAAGTAATAATCTTACCACTCCCCTCTTTTTCTAACATTGAAGCTGTTGGTTCAAATAAAGTAACATATTCACCAGTTCCAGCTTTAAATGCTCCAGAAGTAGCTGTAAAGTCTATATTAGTTACCATATTAACATCTGTTTTTGCATCTAATCCATTTTTCTTTAAAGCATATTCGAAAGCCATTTCAGGAACTCCACCTGGTCTTCCTCCTATGATTTCAGTACCCTTTAAATCTGTCCATTTAAAGTTTTCCTTTGCTTCTCTTCCTACTAAAAAGGCTCCATCAGTTTGAGTTAATTGAGCAAAAAGAACTGGATAGTCCTCTCTACCTTGATTATTAATGTAAATTACTTGTTCTGGTCCTGCAAAACCAATATCTGCATTTTTGCTTAAAACTTGTTGCATGGTTTTGTCTGCGCCTTGTCCAGTGCTAAGGTCTATTTCTAGCCCCGCTTCCTTAAAGAAACCTTCATTTATAGCAACATACATAGGTGCATAAAATACTGATCTTACTACCTCATTTAACCTAACTTTTGTTAATTCTTTACTTTCATCAACAGCTTTTTTATTACAAGAAATTAAACTTAATGAAGTTATTCCTAATAAAGCAACCGTTGATGCAATTTTAATTAATTTGCTTTTCATTTAATCCTCCATAAGAATAGTAATTAATCTATGGTTTATAATATGAATAGGTAGCAAATTTTGTTAAAAAATAAGGGATTATAATTTATTTTTACTTTTATTTCTGTGTAAATGTTTTACTTCATTTACTTATGTTTTTAATAGTGATAAATTAATAATGATAGTTTAAGGAGGTAATCTAATGAAAATATTTAGAGAAGCTATTATTATTCTTGGTATTTATCTAGTTGGAGAGCTAATTTCTAAAGGGTTTTCTCTTCCACTTCCTGGAAATATTATAGGAATGATAATTTTATTAGTATTATTATTTGCAAAAGTAATTAAAGTTGAAAAGATAGAAAGCATATCTACATTTTTTTTAGATCATTTGTCGTTTTTCTTTATACCAGCTGGTGTAGGATTGATTTCATCCTTTAGCTCAATAAAGGATAGCTTAATATATATTTTACTTTTATGTTTAATTACTACAGCTATTGTAGTTATATCTACTGGTACTATTGTCCAATATGTAATAAGAATTAAAGAAAAGAAAATCAAGAAAGGATACAATGCAAAGTAATGGAAATACTAACAGAAAACATTTTATTTGGAATAATAATCTCACTCCTAGCCTTCGAAGCTGGTTTATTAATATATAAAAAAACTAAATTCCCACTTTTTAACCCACTATTAATAGCTATAGCTTTAGTTATTAGCTTTTTACTAATTTTTAAAATCGATGTTGATGTATATAATAAAGGTGGGCAGTTTATAAATATGTTTCTTGGTCCTGCAACTGTAGTTTTAGCAGTGCCACTTTATAAGCAATTCCATTTATTAAAAAAACATTTGTTACCTATATTAATAGGTATATTAATAGGAAGTTCTATAGGAATATCATCAGTAATTTTATTAGCTAATATCTTTGGTTTAGACAAAGTATTAACTATATCTTTATTATCAAAATCTGTTACAACTCCTATAGGTATAGAAATAACCAATCAACTTGGTGGCTTAGCTCCAGTTACAGTATTATCTATAGTTATATCTGGAATTATTGGATCTATAATTGGACCATTATTATGCAAGAAATTTAAAATTAATGATAAGGTTGCTATTGGTATTGCTATAGGTACAGCATCCCATGCTGTTGGAACATCTAAAGCTTTAGAACTTGGCGAAACTGAAGGTGCAATGAGTTCATTATCAATTGGTATAGCTGGAATTATGACCGTATTCTTAGCTCCAGCCTTCTATGCATTATTATCATTTTTAATTAAATAAACAATATAATTTACATATTATTTAAACTTACATAATTTTAAGCAAATAAAAACTCTCTAAAAACTTGATGAAATCAAATTTTTAGAGAGTTTTTTTACTCTTCATTCTTTAATTACTATTGTTGGTTTTTAATCTTTAATAATTTAGTATTTAAAGCTCCTATATTAGATGATTTTAATACCCTTTGTGTATTATTTCTAGTATATGCTTCAAGCTTAGTCATAAACTCATCTGGCTCTATTTCCTTATCATTTACAAGCTTTAATCCCTTTTCCCAGGAAGCTGTTAATGCAGGATTAAGAAGAGATGGTACAGAAACCTTTATTGCTTCATATATCATTTCTCCAAGATTAGTTGGAGTTATAATTTGAGTTTTCTTATTGGCTTGCATATATTCTATATTAATTAACTTTTTAAGAATCTCTGCTCTAGTAGCTGATGTTCCAATTCCAGCTCCTTTAATATGTTCCCTAAGCTCTTCATCTTCTATAAGCTTTCCCGCATTTTCCATAGCTATTATCATTGAACCAGTAGTATATCTCTTTGGTGGTGAAGTCTCACCTTCCTTTATTTCTAATTCATTAATAATTAGCTTAGTTCCTTTTCGTAAGTTTTCAGGAAAAGCCTCTTCCTTTTCTTCTTTATCATTACCTAATATAACTAGATATCCCTTGTCAATACATACCTTTTTATTTAAAATAAAGTTTTCTTTTCCAACTAATATAGTAATAGCCATTTTACTATATTGTGCTGGAGGATAGAATATAGATAAAAATCTTCTTAAAATAACAAAGTATACTTGTTTATCTAAGCTAGGTAGCTTTAGCAAAGTATCTTTTCCTTCTCCAGTTGGTATTATGGCATAGTGATCAGTAATTTTACTATCATCTACATATTTGCTCTTTAATATGCTCTTTGCATAATCCTTTTCTATTATTTCATTTGCTACATTGGATAGTTCTTCGCCTATGGGCATATTCTTAAGTTTAATGACATTTCCTTTAATCCCCTTTGCAACTGCTGTAGATAATACTCTTGCATCAGTTCTTGGGTATGTAACCATCTTCTTTTCATAAAGATTTTGAACTATTTTTAAGGTTTCATCTGGACTAATTTTAAATCTCTTTGTACATTCATTTTGAAGTTCTGCTAAGTTATATAAAAGAGGTGGATTCTTTTTTTCCTTAGTTTTCTTAACTTCTTTTATAGTTCCAAATCCTATATCTCTTAATTTAGTAATTAGCTCTTCAGCATCTTCCTTCTTATTAAAACCTACTTCACTATATAGTTTAGGAGATTCAAAATACTCTGATCCTTCTATGGCCTTCCAATCTGCTACTATTTCTACAGTATCTTCTTCCTTTGAGAATTTACCAGATATCTTATAAAAAGACTTTTTATTAAAATCTCTTATTTCTCTTTCTCTTTCTACCACCATTCCAAGAACACAAGTCATAACTCTACCTACAGCTATAACAACATTCTTATCCTTTTGTAGAATATTAGCAAGAGTCTTACCATACAATAGTGTTAATAGCCTTGAAAAATTTATACCAAATATATAATCTTCTTTAGCTCTTAAATATGCTGAATGTGCTAAAGAATCATACTCTGACAATGGCTTTGCCTCTTTAATCCCTCTTTTTATTTCCTCTTCAGTCTGAGAATCTATCCATACTCTTTTCTTTACTTTTTTAGGATTACCAGCCATATCATCCACTAGTCTATATATATATTCCCCTTCTCTCCCAGAGTCAGTACAAACATAAATGGTTTCTACATCTTCTCTATTCATTAAACCACTTACAACATTAAATTGTGCAGAGGCAGAAGGAATTACTTCATATTTATATTCTTTTGGTAAAAAAGGTAAGTCTCTTAAATTCCAAAATTTTAATTTTTCATTATAAACTTCTGGATAACTCATTGTTACCATATGTCCTACACACCAAGTAAAGATGCTTTTTTCACCCTCAATATATCCGTTGTTTCTCTTCCCCTTGACATTTAACAACTTCACAAATTCCATAGCAACTGAAGGTTTTTCTGCAATAAATAAAGTTTTCCCCATAGAAACTTCCTTTCTAAATAAAGTAGACCTTCATAGAAGGTCTACTTTATTATACTACAACTTAATTTACATTTCATTAAAAACCCAAATAAAGAAATTCAAAACTCCTGCAAAAACTAACCAAAGCATATATGGAAAAAGTAATGCTCCAGCAATTTTATCTATTTTTATAAACTTTATAAAGGTAATTGCAACAAAAATAAATAATATTATTATCCATATAAAGGCTACTCCATATAATCTAAAAGTAAAAAATATAAAACTCCACATAAAGTTTAATATAAGTTGAATTAAATAAAAGAAATATGCTCCATTATCTTCATTATGTTCTTTATTTCTTATATATATTCTATATGCTGCAATTCCCATTAAAACATATAAAATACTCCACACTATAGGAAATACAATGCTTGGCGGCATGAAAAATGGCTTTTTTACATTAGCACTGTAAAAATTAATAGCATTCCTATTTATGTAAGAAACTAAAAAACCACCAAGAAGAGGAACTAATATATTAAAAACTAATGGAATAATTTTAATACTTCTATTAAGTTTATTTTTCACATATAACACTCCTATATAAATTATTCTTTATTATATATGCTTTAATAATTTAAGTTATGTTATTAGAAGTAAATATCTGAAAACTCTATATCTATTTTTTGCTGAAGCTCATTTATAGTCATATCATGACTTAAGCAGCTGTCTTTAGCCTTTAAGTTTTTATTATATGGCAATACTATTTTATATAGATTTCCATATTTAGGTCCTGCACTTATAGTAATTTCTCCTTTATGGAGATTCACTAATCCTTTAGTTAAATATAAACCTAATCCACTTCCTTCTGAAGGTCTACTAAAAGAAGCATTTACTTTTGTAAATTTTTCAAAAATTTCATTTCTTTTATCTTTTGGTATAGTTTCCGCATCATTTAAAACCTCAATTATTATATTATCATTTTCAATTTTTATGGAAATATAAATATTCCCATTTTCTTTTCCATACTTTAATGAATTTGATAATATATTTAGCATTATTCTTTCCATATGGTCTTTATCAAAGTTTAAATATATTTCTTCAAATTGTGGATCATAAATAAGGTTATTTTTTTTTAATTTCATATAATTATCGCAAGATAATATTACATTTTCAATAATGTCAACTATATTATAGGTTTTAATATCGCTTTCTAAAAATCCTTCTGAAAGCTTATTACTATCAATAAAATTATTTATAGTTCTAATAAGTCTTAAACAATTTTGCTTAATAATTTGGTTGTTTTTATTAATCTTATCTATTTTATTATCTTTTAAATAGATATCATTTAATTGAAGAGCTGAATAAATTACATTAATTGGAGTTCTAAGTTCATGAGAAATATTTGAATAGAAGCCCTCATTTATATTTTCTTCTTTTAGCTTTTTTTCTATCTTTACTAGTTCTTTTCTTTGCTTTATAATTTCAGTTACTTCAAAAAAAACAAGTATTTTCTTATTTTCTTTAATATTTATCAAACACATATCATAATCTCTTAATTTACCAAATTTATCTTTTAATTTTACTTCAGCAGAAAATTCTTTATTTTCTCCATTATCAATATAAATTTCACCTGTTATTTTATTAAGTATTTCATTTAATGTTATTTTATTTTTTTTATACTTCATGTTAATATCTTTTATATCGAAAATTTCTTGAAAATAATATGAGTAAACTAATATATCATTTTCAAATACTAGTAATCCTTTAGAAAAAGCTTGTACTACATCTTTATATTTTTTTTCACTCTTTTTTAATAATAAATTTAAATCCTTTAAATCCTTTTCCCTACTTTTTAAACTTTTATTCAAATTCTTTTTTATTTCTTTAGCTTTGTTTAAACTCTCATATGCATTAGCATAAAGATTATATAATAACTTTTTTTCAAACTCATTATATAATATAAAACACGAAATCAAATTACTTGTCCATATAAAATAAGATAAATCTTTTTTATAGTAAAGAGCAAGAAACAAAAAAATATTACTTAAAATCATAAAAAAACTAATTTCTAATATCCATTCTTTATTTTTAGTTAAATTAAACCTTTTATATGAATATAATATACTTAAAAATATAAGAATCCCAAATAATAAATTAGTTATTAATCCTATTTTACTTTGAAAAAAATAGTTAGCATATTTTAAATTATTACATTGACTTTTCATAATAAAAAACATAAGTGGTATTAATAATAAAAAAAGCACCCAATGTATCATTGATGAATACTTTCTATAATAAATTATTATACTTACAAGTATATTTATTAAAGTTAAAAAAATTAAAATTTGAAAAAAGGTTGTAGATAAATTAATATTATTTATTAAATATGCATCTTCTCCAAAGACAAATCCTAATATAGCTATAAAAAAATATCCTCGTCCTATTAGTTTTAAGCTTCCTACCTCTTCATTATCCACCTTAACCATACTCATAGTAAATAATAATACTGTTATTGATAGACATAAAATTCCTGTAACAAAAATAAATTCATTATCCATGTTATAAAAAATTTTTAATATAGTAAGTACTATAATAATTGGTACAAATACTTGAGACATTAACCCTTTATAAGAATATCTTAATTTCTCTTTAATCATTTATATTTATACCACCCCTTTCTTATATAACTTTATGGAAAAACGACTTCCTTTACCTACTTCACTTTCAAGTTTTATATCACCATTTTGAGCTTTTATTAAATTATGTACCACAAATAACCCAACTCCAAATCCCTTTGAAAAATTACTCTTATTTCTTTTTTCCATTTCATATTTATTAAAAGCTCTAGAAATAAACTCTTTATTCATTCCTATTCCATTATCACTTAATTCTATTAATACATACTCACTAAAATCCTCTATTTTTACAAATATATTTCCACCACTATTAGTAAATTTTATTGAATTTGAAACTAAATTTAATATAACTCTTTGCATCATTTCCTTATCAAAATGAATATATATTTCCTCTTCACTAGTATCAAATATAATATCAAGACCACTATTATTTATATAAGGAGTCAAAGAAAACAAATAATCTTCAATAAATTCAACTATATTATAAAGGCCTAAATTTATTTCTAAATTTTCTGTGTCTATTTTACTTATGTCAATTATATTATTTGTAAGTTTAGTTAATATCAAACAATTTTCCATACTAATTTGGTTATAGGATTTTACCTTTTCAATATCATTTTTATCTATTAATATTTTTTCAAGCTGAATAGCAGAATATATGACGTTAATTGGTATTTTTAAATCATGAGATATATTTGATAAAAAATTCTTTTTTATTTCTTCTCTCACTTTAATATCTTGAAGTTCTTCTTTCATACCTAATAATTTTATTTCTTCTGTTAAATCTTTAAATATTAAAATAAATTCTGAATCATCATTATTTAAGTTAAAAAATCTTACTTCTAGTTTTTTATCATTTAGATATGCTGTAGTTGTATAAGGACTTGAGCTATTACCAAAGCAAGTCTCCTTATTAATTTTAACGTTAAAGTCAACAAATCTATCTATACGTCTATTTATAACATTTCTAATATTTTTATCTCCTATTTCATTTAAAAATTTTATATTACAATATGTAATTCTAAAATTGCTATTTACAATTACAATAGGACTTGTCAAGCTTTCTAAAAAGCTTTTGTACATCATTTGGTTATCACTTAATTTTTTTGAAATTTCTTCAAGTTTATAATTATTATTCATTATTTTTCTATTTATATCTTCTAAGTAATTACTTGTATCTACTTTTTCTTTAAAAAGAAATACATAGCATTCTTTAATTACATTACTAATTACTCCAATCATAGTTGATATCAATATAATTTTCATTAGGATTATAATAAAATTACTTATTGTATTAATTACTATATTTATTGAAATAATAATAAAAAGTAATCTTATTATTTCAATAAATAAACTTAATTTAATTAAATCAACCTTACCTTTACAATTAAAATCAACTTTAAAGGTATTTCTTAAGGTTATAAAAATAAGAATGAAAATAAATAATATATGTATAATACCTATCTGCCAGCTATTATATTTATTTAGTAAATTTATTTGAATAATACTTATAACAATCAAAATTATGTATTCTATATGCATAATTTCAATATTATCTTCACTAACTCTATATTTAGATATCATATAATAAAAAATAACTATATTAATATAGCTAAAATCAGCACTATTATATCCTATATTATTAAGTAAATTCTTTAAAAATATAAATTGTCCTTCTGGAGATAAAAATACTAATATTATAGTACAATTAATTATTAGAAATATCTTTACTATTCCATATATCTTCTTTTGCGTAATACTTTTTATATGTATTGAAAATATTAACAGAATAATTGACACCATTAATTCAATTAACTTTAATAAATCAGATGCCATATTCTTATTAAAAAAAGCAACTTGGCTAAATAAACAATATATAAATGATGTACCTAAAATATATAACAAAATCTCTAGTGAATTCATATAATAAATTTTTTCTTTAAAATTATTATAATCCATGTTTTTCCCCTCGCTAAACATTATTACTACATAATTTTACATCAATTTCTTTTATATGTGAATACAATTGTAACATATTGTAAATAAATATATTTTTATATATTAAAAAATGCTCTAAATAAATAGCTTCAATTAAAACTTTAAAATATATGTTTATTTATTTTTCAGCGAAATCATCATTTTTTCATATCCACTCTGACACTTCATGTAATAATTGAATTATTCCATTAGATTTTTTACTGCTTTCCTACTTTTAATATGCTCTGGATTTTCCTTCACTATTTTTAAATACATACTTCTCCAAAATTCTCTTCCCCTTTCATAGAAAATATTAATAAAATCTTATCATATGATTATTTTTAAGTATCTAAAGTTATGTTATACTATTCTTTGTAAATTTAAATTTTACTTTAACATGATTATATATTTATATTATTGTAAATAATATGAATAAATATTATAAGGCGGTGAATAAGATTAGTATTAAATCTACAATAAGCATTATAGCTTCAAAATTAACAATTTTTCTTACAAAAACAATACTAAAAGGGGGAACTACCTTCCCTGGAAAAGTAGCCTTAAAAATAGATAGTAATATACTAAAAAAAGTATCAAAAGGCTACAAAGTAGTTTTAGTTACAGGAACTAATGGTAAAACTACTACTACTAGCATGATCTACAACATTGTAAAGATGAGTGGAAAAGAAGTAATTACAAATAATACTGGAGCTAACCTTTTTCCTGGAATAGTAACAACTTTTATTGATAATTACAAGTTCTTTAGTCCAACTAAAGATGCTTATGCAATAATTGAAGTAGATGAAGCAAATTTAAAATATATTACTGAATATATTTCTCCTGAAATAATTACAGTAACAAATCTTTTTAGAGATCAATTAGATAGATATGGTGAAGTATATACTACTCTTTCTAAAATATTAGAAGGAATTACTCTTTCTCCAAATACTACTCTAGTTCTAAATGGTGATGAATCTCTTTTAGGTGATTTAAAACTTCCTAATAAAACTGTATTTTATGGTTTTAATGCAAAAATAAATGATAATAAAAATATTGATATTAATGCAGATGCAAAGTTCTGTAAGTTTTGTAAATCTCCTTATGAGTATAACCACATTACATATAACCATTTAGGTGACTTTTACTGTACAGGCTGTGGTTTCAAAAGAGCTGAGCTTAAATATGCTGTAAATGAAATATTAGAACTAACTCCTGATAGCTCTAATGTTAAAATTAATGATTTAGTAGTAAATATAAGTCAATCAGGGGTATACAATATTTATAATGCATTATGTGCTTATTCTATTGCTAAAGAACTTGGAATAAATGATGAGTCTATTGGAAATTCCTTACAAAACCAAGATTCAAGCTTTGGTAGACAAGAATCATTAAATATAGAAGGAAAAGAAGTTAAAATTATTTTAGTTAAGAATCCTGCTGGTTATAATCAAGCACTAGATACTCTTTGCCTAAATAAAGATAATTTTGCTGCTGCTTTTCTTTTAAATGATAATTATGCGGATGGCACTGATGTTTCTTGGATTTGGGATGTTGATTTTGAAAAGCTTCATGATTTAAATATAGATGAAATATTTATTTCTGGTATTAGATGTTATGATATGGCAGTAAGACTTAAAATTGCTGGATTAAATAAAGATAAATTTATTATAGAAGAAAACTTTGATTCATTAACAGAAAAAATTAAAGCTAGTAAAAATAATAAAATTTATATTTTAGCTACTTATACTGCTATGATTAATTATAGAAAGCACTTATATTCAAAAGGCTATATTAAGAAGCTTTGGTAAGAAAGGAGGCCTATATATGGAGTTAAATATCTGTCATCTTTATCCTGACTTACTTAACGTATATGGAGATGTTGGTAATATATTAATACTTAAACATAGAGCTGAAGAAAGAGGAATAAAGGTAAACTTAATAAATATATCATTAAATGATGAATTTGATTCTGAAAATACTGATATACTATTTTTTGGTGGAGGTCAAGATTTTGAACAATCAATAGTATCAGATGATTTAAAAAATATAAAAAAGCCTTCTCTTGAAAAATATATTGAAGATGGAAAATTAGTTATTGCTATTTGTGGTGGTTATCAACTTCTAGGAAACTACTATATGGCGCCAAACGGGGAAAAAATTCAAGGATTAGGTATTTTAGATATATATACTGAAGGCGGAGATACTCGTTTTATTGGAAATACTGTAATATATAATGAAGAATTTAATGAAACATATGTTGGATTTGAAAATCATTCAGGAAGAACCTATATTAATGGATTAAAGCCTTTAGGAAAATGTCTTCATGGTTATGGCAATAATGGTGAAGATGGTTATGAAGGTTGTATTTATAAGAATACTTATTGTAGCTACTTCCATGGTTCTCTTTTATCTAAGAATCCTGAACTTGCTGATAGATTCCTAAATATTGCACTTAGTCATAAATATGGTGAAGTTAAATTAGACAAACTTGATGATGAATTAGAACTTAAGGCTAAAAATATAATAATAAATAAATTAAATAATAAATAATTAATTATAGGAGCTTCTTTTATAAAGTGTAGCTCCTATAATTTTGTACATTATTAAAGATATTATATTTTACAATAGGTTTAGAATATTTATCTTAAACCTGGATATAATTTATAAAAAATATTATAAATATATTAACATTTATAATATGAATTTAATTAATATATTTTTACTAATTATTAAAAATATATTATAAGTAATTTAAATTACTTAACAACTTTTATAATTATTGTTATTATTAAATGTAGGTGTTATACTGTTAACAGTGCGTAAGTAAGTAAACATAATAACTAAAATCTAAAGAAATGGGGAGATGAACTTGAAAGCAAAAAACTTATTTAAAACACTAGCACTTGCTCTTTCAGTTTCATTATTAGCTCCTTTAGCTAATAAAGTTAGTGCACAAGATGTAAACATTCAAGCTCCAGAAATTATTGGTGAAGCATCAATAACTATGGATATAGATACAGGAGAAGTTATCTATTCAAAAAATGCAGATTTAAAACTTTCACCAGCAAGTACTACAAAATTAATGACTGCTTTATTATTTGCGGAAAACAAAAATAAAACAGATATACTAAACTTTACTGATACATCATTAAAAGTAACAGAAACAGCTTTAAATAATTATGTAGCTCTAAAACCTGGGGATAAAATTTCTGCTGAAGATACAATGAAGGCTGTTCTTATTTTTTCTGCAAATGATACTGCTTATTTAATGGCAGAATCTGTAGGAGGAACAGTAGATAATTTTGTTAATATGATGAATGAAAAAGCTGCTGAATTAGGTTTAAAAGATACTCATTTTGAAAACCCATCTGGGCTAGAAATAGATCCTTTAAATCCAAGTAATACTAATGTAAATCAAACTACAGCTTATGATTTAGCTAAAATAGGTATCGCTGCTTTTAAGAATGAGTGGGTAAAAGATACTGTTTCACCTAAGAATGGTAAAACATCTATAACTTTATCAGGCTATCCAATAGAAATAGAATCTAGAAATAAGATACTTGGTAAATATAATAATGTAGGTGGAAAAACTGGTACAGAAGAATTAGCTGGCCATTGTTTCGTTGGATTCTTTGAAAAAGATGGTAGAAACTTAGTTACTGTTGTTCTAAAATCTGACTACGGTGCAACTGGTCTTCACGTATTTGAAGATACTGAAAAAGTAGCTAATTATAGTTATTCTGCTGAAAAACAAACCTATAAAAATTCAGGTGATGAAGTTGGATCTATAGATTTAACTTATAAAACTTTTAGATTTTTTGGTACTGAAAAGCAAATAACTGCTCCTATATATCTTAATGAAGATGTACAGTATTATAAAAATGATTTTAATGATAAGAATGCAACAATTTCATATAATGGAGAAATTAAAGATGCTTGGAAGCTAAGTGGAAATAAAGAAGTTACTTTAACTTATTCAACTCCTGGCTACTCTCAAGATGTAAATGGAACTATTAAAGTTTCTGCTATGGAATTAATTAAAGCTAACTTACCATTATATTTATTATCACTTCTTATTTTAGTGATAGTTTTAGTATTAGTTGTTCTAGTAATAAGAATTATCAATACTCGTAAGAGAAAACGTAGAAGAAGATATTATTAATAATAATGGAGCTGTTATAAAGCAGCTCCATTCTTCTTGATAAAAATTTTTTGTTACCGAAAGGATTAGTTATGAAAAAAGAAAATTTTAAAGGTAGTGTAATGCTAAATCCAACTCCAGTTGTTATAGTAACTTGTAAAAATAAAGAAGATAAAGTTAATGCATTTACTGTAGGTTGGATTAGTACAGTTTGTACAAAAGAACCTATATTAGCTATGGGAGTAAGACCAGAACGTCTTTCATATGATTACATAAAAGAAAGCATGGAATGTGTAATTAATCTTCCTTCAAGAGATATGGTTAAATTTGTTGATTATTGTGGTGTTACATCTGGTAGGAAGATAGACAAAATTAAGCATTTTGGATATAAATTATCTGAGGGTGTAGCCATAAGTACTCCTTCAATAGATTTATCACCAGTTGCTCTTGAATGTAAAGTAAAAAGTATCACTCCTCTTGGTACTCATGATCTTTTTTTATTAGATGTAATTAATGTTAAGGTTAATGAAGATATAATTGATGAAAGAGGTAAAATCTGCTTTAATAAGGCTAATTTAATTTGTTATAATCACGGAGAATATTATGGATTAAATGCTAAACCATTAGGTTCCTTTGGTTATTCTATTAAGAAGAAAAAGAAGAAAAGATAGAGTTATTCCGATATTTAATGACATAATATAAGTAATAATTATTAATTTTTTACTAATTTCTTGACATAAAACTAAAATGTATCTATACTCTATAATGTTATAATCAATTAATTTGGGGGATTCAAAATGTATATATTAACTTATAATGTCAATTTTAGAAATTTAGATGAAATAATCGAGTTGTTGCAAATTAATGATATATTTAATGTTTTTTATGAAAGTCCTTTAGAAATTACAACTGATGAATATGGCTATGGCTATTTAGAAAAGGAAGTTTCTACAATTGATATTAAAATTGCTTATGATGAAGAAGTGGATAATTTAAATATATTTAAAGATAAAATATCTTCATTAATAAATAGTGAGTGTATTTCTGTTGAAGAAGCCAATTATAACTATGAAACATACGATTTTCCATCAATTAGCATTAATGATAACTGGGTACTAGCTTCCCCTGATGAGGATATTTGTGATAAAAATATTCATAAAATATCTTTTATTTCTCAAGGAGCCTTTGGTACAGGTTTGCATGAAACAACTAAAGATTTATTAAATATAATCTTAACTAAAATTGATTTATGCGATAAAAAAGTTTTAGATATTGGAACTGGTTCAGGTATATTATCTATCGCTTCAGCAATTATAGGTGCATCAAAGGTAACAGCCTTAGATATTAGAGATGTTAGAGAAGAAGTTGAATTAAATTCATCTCTTAACGGTATTTATAATATAGAAACCTTAGTGGGAGACGCTTTAAAGGGTGAAGTTAAAATAGAAGATAATTATGATTGGATATATATAAATATAGGTGGAGAAGAAACTGAATTATTCATGAACTTTATAAAAGAACATTTATTACCAGGTGGTAAATTACTAGTATCTGGTCTAGTAGAATGGAGCTTTGATAAGGTTAAATCAATAGTTGAAAGTCATGGATTTAAGTTAACAGATAAATACCAAAGTAATGAATGGATTACTGCAATATTTAATTAGAAAAGGACATAAATCTTATATTCCTTGCTCCGTCGCAAGCTCCAAGTCGCCGTCATATAAGATTTATATCCTTCAAAATTGAAGGTATAAATTTATTAAAACTTATTTACAGGGTTAAATTTTTATAAATTTCTATAAAATAAAAAAGCACAGCATAACTGTGCTTTTTCTATTTATCATATAAATATTTATAAATATTATAATTTGCCTTTACTTTATCTACATACTTCTTAGTTTCTGGAAAAGGAATATAATCTAAGTTTTCTCCATCTGCAGAGTATTCCTCATAAGTTAGCCACTTATTTACATTTCCACTTCCACCATTATATGCAGCTAAAACTAAATCTAAATTCCCGTCAAATTCTTCATTCAAGTTTCTAAGATACCAACATCCAATTTTTATATTTAACTCTGGATCAAACATCATAGATGCCATAAAATAATTAATTCCTATTTCCTTGGCTACCCATTCGCCTGTTGTATCCATTATTTGCATTAATCCTTTAGCATCTTTTTTAGATACTGCTGCTTTATCAAAATCACTTTCTGTTTTGATTACAGCTAAAACTAGATATGGATCTAATTCATATTCCTCACTATATTTATTCACATATTCAGCATATTTGTAAGGATACACATACTTTTTCATTGCAAACATAAATCCAAAATAAAATATAAGAATTGCAATTAAAATAGTTACTATTCGTTTAAACTTCATTACTTTCTCCTTACTTATTAATTACATTTAAAAAATCCATCACCTTATCTACTTGATTCTTTGTTTTTAATAAGTCTCCATTATTATCTATAATTATATGCGCATAATCTCTTTTTTTATCTAATGATAATTGAGCATTCATTCTATTTATAGCTTCTTCTCTAGATAACCTATCCCTATTTTTCAATCTAATAACTTGAGTATTATTATCTACCCACACTACTATTATATAATCCATAAATGTATGAAGATCATTTTCTATTAATGTTGGGGCATCAAGTATTATTATACCTTCCCCTGCCTTTTCATAATTATCAATTTCATTAAAAATTTCACTTTTTATATAAGGCATAATTATATCTTCATATTTTTTTCTTTGCTTAGGGAATCTAAAAATATGATTTCCAAATTCCCTTCTTCTAAATTCACCTCTCCAGTCAAAAAATCCTGTTCCAAATTCTATTTTAATCTTATCTATTATTTCTGGATATTTTACTAAAACTTCCTTTGCTATATTATCTGCATCTATTACCTTAAAGCCTTTATCTGTTAGCATTTTTGAAACAGTGCTCTTTCCCGAACCAATTCCTCCTGTTAACCCTATTTTTATCATTATATTCGGCCTCCCTATTTAGCTTCATACCATGTATTACCAATATTTATATCTACCTCTAAAGGTACATCCATCTTTAGTACATTTTCCATTTCTTCTTTTACTAAAGCTTTAACTTGCTCTAATTCATCTTTTTTAACATTTAATATAAGTTCATCGTGAACTTGTAATATTATTTTACTCTTTAATTGAAGCTCATTTAATTTATTATATACATTAACCATTGCTAATTTAATTATATCAGCAGCACTTCCTTGGATAGGTGCATTCATAGCTAATCTTTCCCCTAATGCCTTAACTATTCTATTAGATGATTTTATTTCAGGAATAAATCTTCTTCTATTTAATATAGTTATTACAAATCCATTTTCTTTAGCTTCTTCAATTAAACCATCTAGATAACCTTTTATTTTAGGATATCTATCAAAATATATTTCCATATATTCTGAAGCTTCCTTTTTAGTTATGTGTAAATCTTGAGAAAGACTAAAATCACTAATACCATAGACTATTCCAAAGTTAACAGCCTTTGCTCTACTTCTCATTAATGGCGTTACCTCTTCTATTGGAACCTTAAATACTTCTGATGCTGTTTTTCTATGAATATCACTATGATGTTTAAAGGCATCAATCATTTTTTCATCCTTTGCCATTTCTGCTAATACTCTAAGCTCAATTTGTGAATAGTCACAAGATAGCAATATATCTTCTGCTTCATCAGGTATAAATACTTTTCTTATTTCTCTTCCCATCTCATATTTTATAGGAATATTTTGAAGGTTAGGTTCTGTACTAGATAATCTTCCTGTAGTAGTTACAGTTTGATTGAAAGTTGAATGTATCTTTCCATCAACATCAATAACATTTTTTAAACCTTCCACATAAGTTGAATTAAGTTTCGTTATTTGTCTATAATAAGTTATCTTTGGTATTATCTCATGCTTATCTTGAAGCTTTTCTAATACCTCAGCATTAGTTGAGTAACCTGTTTTTGTTTTCTTTATAACTGGTAAATCAAGTTTTTCAAAAAGAATTTTTCCTAGCTGTTTTGGTGAATTTATATTAAATTTTTCTTCAGCTAATTCAAATATTTCTTTTTCTGTTCTTCCAATTTCCTCTTTAAATTTTATGGCTAAAGTATCTAGCATTTCCCCATTAACTTTAAAACCTAATGATTCCATTGATGATAAAACAAAAATTAAAGGATGTTCTACATTGTAATATAGTTCTTCCATATTCTCTTCTTTAATTTTTTCCTTAAGAATATTATAAATATCCTCTAATTTACTGTTAATCCTACACTTAATTTCATCTTTATTTCCTTTAATATCTTCACCTAAGTATTCATTTACTAAAGATAGAAGATCATAAGAACTTCTTGCAGAATTTATTAAATAAGCTGCTATTGCTGTATCAAAGTCAAAGCTAGCAATTGATATTCCAAGCTTATTTAATATAGTAATTAAAGGCTTTCCTTCATGAATAACCTTTTTCAATTTACTATTTTCCATTATATTTTTTAAAGCTAAATTAGCAGAATTCTCGTCTTCATTACTTATTTCACTGAACTTAATAAAATAGTTTTCTTTATTACATGAAATATAAAGATTATTTAATGATATTTCTGAATACTTTTCACTATTATTTGCCTCAAAAGAAATATATATAGTTTGCTTTAATTCATTAGAAAGTGCTAAAAGCGACTTTGAATTATCTATATATTTAATATTTATTTCCTCATCTTCGCTATCATCATCTTCACCATTGAAAAACTTATCTAATAAAGTTTTCATTTGCAATTTAAAGAACATCTTCTTAAGACCATCTTTATTAAAAGATTCTTGATTTTTTATATCATCTAAATCAAAGTCTATTGGAACTTCAGTCATTATAGTAGCAAGCTTTTTACTAAAAATCGCCTGTTCTTTATAGGTTTCTAAATTGTCTTTTACTTTTTTACCACTAATATTATCTATATTATTTAATACTTCTTCTATAGAACCATAAGTTTGTATTAACTTATAAGCAGTTTTTTCTCCAATTCCAGGAACTCCAGGAATATTATCCGACTTATCTCCCATTAAACCTTTTACATCTATAAATTGAGTTGGAGTAACACCAAATTCTTCAATAAAACTATTGTAGTTATATATAGCTGTTTCAGATACACCCTTTTTAGTTATAATTACATTTATATTATCTGAAGCTAATTGAAGAGCATCTTTATCTCCTGTAACTATAAATACTTCTATATTATTTTTTTCTGCATACTTAGATAATGATCCTATAATATCGTCAGCTTCAAATCCTTCCAGTTCATATATCGTTATTGATAATAAATTTAAAATTTCCTTTACTATTGGAAATTGTTCTGCAAGTTCTGGTGGCATTTTCTTTCTGCCAGCCTTATACTCTTGATATTCTTTATGTCTAAAAGTAGGCCCTTTTTTATCAAAAGCTGCTACTATATAATCCGGCTTTAATTCATCTCTCATTTTAAATAACATATTTACAAATCCATAAACTGCATTTGTATGAATGCCTTCAGAATTTGTAAGCTCTGGAATTGCATAAAATGCTCTATTTAAAAGAGAGTTTGAATCTAAAATCAATAATCTTTCCATTCTTTCCTCCAAATTAAGGAACTAATTCCTTAAAGCTATTTTTATATAAATTATACTATTATTAAGCAAATAAATCATTACATTTTAATTAATATATAAACTAGAAAATACTTAAATCTAATTCATTAGATAAATCTTTAATCAATTTAAGACCTGCAATACTATTTCCTTTTTCATCTAGTGATGGTCCATAAATTCCTATTCCAAACTTTCTTGGAACTGTTGCAATTATACCTCCACCAACTCCTGATTTTGCTGGAATGCCTACATTTACAGCAAATTCTCCTGATGCATCATACATTCCACAAGTCACCATTATAGTTTTTACTATTCTACAGACTTCCTTAGGTATTATCTTTTCATTTGTCCAAGGTATAACTCCATCATTTGCAAGTACTGCACCAAATCTTGCTAAATCCTTTGCAGTTAATTCTATTGAACATTGCTTAAAATATAGATCTAGTATTTCTTCAACATTACCTTCTAAAACTCCAGTACTTTTCATAAAGTAGGCTAAAGCTCTATTTCTATTTCCAGTTTCCTTTTCTGACAAATATACTTCTTCATTTACATCTATATGATTATTATTAGTTACAGCCCTCATAAAATCTAGGATCTTCTCTAATTTTTCTTCTACATTTTTACCATCTATTAATGAAGTTGTAACTATTGCACCAGCATTAATCATTGGATTATATGGCTTTCCACTATCTCTAGCTTCCAAATTAACTATTGAGTTAAAGCCCATTCCAGTTGGTTCAACGTCAACCTTTTTAAATACATTATATCTTCCGTTATCTCTTATTGCTAAAATTAAAGAAACTATTTTAGAAATACTTTGCATAGTAAATTTTTTATCATAGTCTCCTGCATAATATTCTTTTCCTTTAGAATCTACAACATAAATACCTAAATCATCTATATTAGCCTTTGATAGAGCTGGTATATAAGATGCAACTTTTCCTTCTTTTCCATATATTTTATTTTTTTCTACTAGTGTATTTAATAAACTAAACACTAAATTTCACCTCTTGTTTCATTGGTTTATAGCACTATATATTATATTAATAATTATTATTCTACACAAGAAAATTTATACTTATTTATTTTAACTAGACTAATCTACTATATTATGTAAAAATGATATAATAAAAGTATAAAGTTTATAAATTTGAGGTGATTTTTTATGGATATGGAAAAAATGTTAGAAAAGTATGCTAAATTAGCAGTAAAAAAAGGAGTTAACTTGCAAAAAAATCAGGTTTTACTAATAAATACACCTGTTGAATGTGTTGATTTTGCAAGAGCTATTGCTAAAGTTGGATATGAAGAAGGAGCAAAAGAAGTTATAGTTCATTATGGTGATCAAACTATACAAAGGCTTAAACTAGAAAAGGCATCTATTGATACATTAAAAGATGTTCCAAACTGGGTAGCTGAATCTTATAATTCTTATGCAAGAGAAGGATGTTGTGTAATTTCTATTTCTGCATCTGACCCTGATGGTTATAAAGGAATTCCTATGGAAAAAATATCTGCTTTTCAAAAAAGTAGACAATTAGCTTTAAAGGAGTACTATGATTACTCTATGTCAAATAAAATTCGTTGGACAGTAGTTTCAGTTCCAACGGAAGCTTGGGCAATGAAGGTATTTAAAGATTCAAACTCTAAAGATGCTGTAGATAAACTATGGGAGGTTATCTTTGATGTTGTAAGATTAAATAACGATGATCCAATTAAAGCTTGGGATGTGCATAATAAAAATATTGCAAAAAAATTAGAATTCTTAAATGAATATAAATTTAAAAAATTACATTATAAAAATTCACAAGGAACAGATTTAACTATAGAGCTGCCTGAAGATCATATATGGCTTGGTGGAGCTGAGAAATGTAGTTCAGGAATAGAATTTAATGCTAATATGCCTACTGAAGAAGTATTCACATTACCAAAGAGAAATGGAGTTAATGGTACTGTAACATCATCTAAGCCATTAAGTTATAGTGGTAATTTAATTAATAACTTCTCCTTAACTTTTGAAGATGGTAAAGTTGTTGATTATCAGGCTGAAGAAGGTTATGATACTTTAAAAGACTTATTAGAAAGTGATGAAGGAGCAAGATACCTAGGAGAAGTTGCTTTAGTTCCTTATGATTCACCTATATCTAATTCAAATATTATTTTCTATAATACTTTATTTGATGAAAATGCAGCTTGCCACTTAGCTTTTGGTAGATCCTACCCTATTTGTTTAGTAAATGGTGAAAATCTATCAACTGAAGAGCTTTTAAATAAAGGTGCTAATGATTCAATTATCCATGTTGACTTTATGATAGGTACAAAAGATTTAGATATTGTTGGATACACATCTGAGAATAAGGAAATAAAAATATTTACTAATGGTAATTGGGCCTTTTAAAATGTAGAATTAATAATGTAGAATGTAAAATGAAAGAATAAACTCCTGAAGAAGTTTATTAAAAGATATATTTTTAATAAGAGGCTGTTGAAACAGCCTCTTATTTTATTATATGTTCTTACTTTGTTATTTTAATTTTCCTTATTTACAGTCCCTTTGTCTCGTCTTTCTAATTCTTTTTCAAGTATTTCTTTTAAATTATTTATTTTTTCTTTCATTTTCTTTTTAGCACCAATTTTTTGTATTAAAACAGTAAGTTTAGAAGAAAAACTTTTTATATCTTGAGCTTCACTTAAGGATATTTCTGTGGAGTTAGAATCAATTTCAGAAAAAGTATATTTAGAAATATACTTGTCCTTATCAATTGAATTAGTTACTTCATATAATTTATTCTTTTCATATCCAGTTACTGTTGTTAACATTTCTATCTTTTGCTTAGCTACATATTTTATAGTTCTTTTATTACTGCATCCAACAGGATTTTTATCATTAAACTTTGGAATTTCTCTTTTATTTAAATCAATGAACACTTTAAATACTCTTTCTATTGGATAGTTTACAGTAGTCTTAATCTTATAATTACTCAATTTAAATCCCCCTAACTATTTAATCATAATAATATTATTGCATTTTTTATTTAAAACATCTATAAAAAAATAAAAGGATATGGAATCCTTTTATTTTAATAACTAATTGTCTTCACTTCTTGGTTTGTTTTTTCCTAATTTTCTAGACTCCTTTGAATATCCAACTTCGTCTGCTGTTTCCACCTTCATCTTTCTTAATTCAGCTTTAGTCTTTTGTCCTGCCTTCTTATTTTTCTTTGAATTTTTATTATTTTTATGAGACATAAAATCACCTCCAATTATAGTTTTAATTGAAGGTGATTTTTTTATTCTAATTATTATATATTGTAAATCTTTTCTAATCTAATTCTTATTTCCTTTATAAACTCTGAAGAATTAGTTACTGTAATATTCTCTAATTCTGATAATAAAGCTAAATCCTTAGTCATATATCCTTCATTAATTGTTTGCATAGAAGCTTTTTCTAAATTATTAGCAAATTCAATCAAATCATTACTTCCATCTAATTCCCCTCTTTTTCTTAAAGCTCCAGACCATGCAAAAATAGTTGCAATAGAATTAGTTGAAGTTTCTTTTCCTTCTAAATAATTATAATAATGTCTTTGAACAGTTCCATGAGCAGCTTCATACTCATAATAGCCTTCTGGTGAAACTAAAACAGAAGTCATCATTGCTAAAGAGCCAAAGGCAGTAGCTATCATATCACTCATTACATCGCCATCGTAATTTTTGCAAGCCCATATGTATCCACCTTGTGATTTTATAACTCTAGCTATAGCATCATCTATTAATGTATAGAAATATTCGATATTAAGCTCTTTAAACTTTTCTTTATATTCATTATCAAATACCTCTTGAAAAATATCCTTAAAAGTATGATCATATTTTTTTGATATAGTATCCTTAGTTGCAAACCATAAATCTTGTCTAGTATCTACTGCAAAATTAAAACAACTTCTCGCAAAGCTTTCAATTGATTTATTTAAATTATGCATTCCTAGAACTACTCCATCTCCATTAAAGTTATGGATTAATTCTCTCTGTTCTTTACCTGCTTCACTAGTAAATACAAGTTCTGCTTTTCCTTTACCCTCAATTTCCATTTCTACATCCTTATAAACATCACCATAAGCATGTCTAGCTATAGTTATTGGTTTTTCCCAAGTCCTAACATAAGGCTTAATAGAATCAACTGTAATAGGTGCTCTAAAAACTGTTCCATCTAAAATTGATCTAATAGTTCCGTTTGGACTTTTCCACATTTCTTTTAAATTATATTCTTTTACTCTTTCAGCATTTGGAGTTATAGTTGCACATTTTACACCTACTCCGTACTTTTTTATAGCTTCTGCTGCTAAAACAGTAACTTCATCATTGGTTTCATTTCTATATTCTAACCCCAAATCAAAGTATTCTGTTTTTAAGTCTAGGAATGGATATAACAATTCCTCTTTTATAATGCCCCATAAGATTCTTGTCATTTCATCTCCATCCATTTCAACTAATGGATTTATCATTTTAATCTTTTCCATTATTAGCCCCCTTATCTAAATTTTGATAAATAAATTATACATTATAATATACCCTTTTACAAATATCTTTTCTGTTTCTTATATACTGATTAGCAAGCTGATACTCTAATTTCCTTAATTATATTTTTTCAAATTATAGTGTATTAAAGTATAAAAAATAAAACAGACAAAATTGGTATGCTCCCTGTTAAGTAGACAGGGAGCAGTTCAAATTATTGTCTGCTTTGTTAATTTAAAATATTATTTAAAAGAAAATACTTATAAGTATTATTGCAAAAACAATTTGGCAAGCACCTACTGCTCCACCATATAGCATTGCTAAAGGTCCTTCTTTAACTAAGTCAGAAATTTTCACTCTCATACCTATACCCGCAAGAGCAATTATTTCAAAGTTACTACTTATCCACTTAAATGATTTTGAAATTGATTGTGGAACAAATCCTATTGTATAAAGTACACAAATAATAAAAAATCCTGTTATAAACCAAGGGATATTTATTCTTCTCTTTTTATCAATATGTATTATTTCATCAGGTTTTTGTGGAACTTCATCAGCAGTTAAATCAACTTTTTCATATACTAGGACTACTCCTACTAGTAATATTATTCTAATAATTTTAAATACAGTTGCTAATTTCACAACATCATCTGATACGAATTTAGCTGATCCTATTACTTGACCTACTGATTGTAAAATTCCTCCCATCATAGCTGATGTATGTAATGTTTCATTATTGTATAATACTGAAGTTATAAAGGGTAATAAAATCATAAGTATTGTACCTACTACATTAACAATAGTAATAGATATTACTTTATCAGAGTCACTAGCTTTAACTACAGGAGCAGTTGCTCCTATTGCTGAAGATCCACAAACAGCATTCCCTGAAGCCATTAATAAGCAATATTTCTCATTGAATTTTAACTTCCTTCCTATCCAATAGGTAGTGATAATAGTTAAAGTCATTTGTAAAAGGATAAAAAATAGTCCATTAAAGCCTAATCCAATAATTTCTCTAAGGTTTAAATTTGCTCCCATTAAAACTATAGAATAATTTAATAAGTCTTTTTCTGCAAACTTTGTTCCTTTATCGTATTGGTTTCCTTTAAATAAAGTATTACCTGCAACTATACCTATAAAAATAGCAAAGGTAGCTGCTCCGACTGTAGAAAATCTTTTCCCAAGAAATTCAGATATAATTCCTATTATTAAACAAATAAAAACTCCTGGCAAAATATTTTTTAATTTTTTCAAAATTAACACCTCAATATCTATAATTAAATTACTAAAACTTATTATAGATATTATTTGTTAAAAGTAAAAATACTATTATTCTATTATTATAATAATAATTTACCTATATGTAATTTTTTGAATACTCTATAAATGTCTTCATATTATTAGAAATAAATTTATCACTATGTACTATTAAAAATAAATCTCTTTCTATCCTGCCTTCACTTAATCTAAACATATAAAGTTCTTTACTTTTAACTTTATCTTTTACCACAGTATATGAAAGACATCCTATACCTAAATTTGCTTCTACTGTTTTCTTTATTGCTTCAGTACTTCCTAATTCTAAAAAAGTATTAAATTTTATTTTATTTTTCTTAAGAAATAATTCTGTACCTTCCCTTGTTCCGCTTCCTTCTTCTCTCATAATTAGCTTTTCTTTTTCAAGTTCTTTTCCTGAAATCTCCTTATAAGATTTAAGATTATTTTCGTGTCCACAAATAAAAACTAACTCATCCTTCCATATAACTTCCTTTAATATTTCTTCAGAATGAATATCTCCTTCAACAAATGCAAAGTCAACTTTATTTTCTAGGATTAACTTTTCAATATGCTTAGTATTTTCAATAATTAAAGATATTTCTATATCTTTAAATTTACTTGAAAATTCCTTTATTATTTCTGGTAGCATATATATTCCTATAGTTGTACTTGCACCTATAATTAATTTTCCCTTTTCATTTAAATTAATATCTCTAATAGTTTTTACACTTTCATCATATAAATTTAATATTCTTCTAGTGTAATTTAAAAACACTTCTCCTTCATGTGTTAAATATAACTTTTTTCCTATTCTATCAAATAATTTAACTTCTAATTCTGATTCTAACTCGTTTATACTTTGACTTATAGATGGCTGACTTATATACATTTCTTTTGCAACCTTTGTCATATTTAAATACTTAGCAGTTTCATAAAATATAGTAAGTTTTCTAAAATTCATATTTACCTCTTTACATAATAAAAACTCAGCAAATACTGAGTTTTTAATTAAAATAATTAAATTTATTTATTTACATCCTCATATTCAACATCAATAACTTCCCCATAAGAATTGTCAGCATCATCTATTTTAGTATCATAAGTTGTTTTATATTGAGTTTTGTATTCCCTCTTTGAGCTAGTACCTTTTCTTCTACCTATATATCCCTTAATTTTAAAAATTATATAAATAACTACTAAAACAGGAATTAAATAAATTAAAAGACTTATAGCTAAGTACCCAACTACTCCAATTACTAATATAGAACCGACAATATATAACCATGTTTTAATTTTATCATTCATATTAATTTACCTCTTCATTTTAATAATATTATTTTTCTCCACCTTGGAGTAATTATACCATAGGTAAATTATTATTTCAACAAGGGATATATTTTATTTCTTTAAAAGGTTATTAATACTATTTAACTATTTTTAATTTTATATAAATAAAATCCAATCAATAAGTCCTCCGTAAAATACAATAACTAAACTAACTACTATTAATACAACTTTATATGAAAATATATTAAACCTTTTTTTCCACTGCTCAATATATATTAATTCTTTTTCTTCTCTCTTCTTAAGTATTAAAAGAGCTCCTAACATAAGTCCTAGTGGTCCTATTATAAGTAAGGTACTTTTTACAACTTGTAATGACTGTCTCCAATTAAAATTCGTTATTAATAATGATATTATGCCTATTAATATAATTATTCCTATGGATATTAGACTTCCAGTAAATAAACATTTTATAAAATCCTTTAAAATTTTCCTTAATTTTTCCATTGGTTAATCTCCTAAATTCTAATTATATAAATGACATGCTACAAAATGGTCCTTTTCTATTTCTTTTAATTCAGGTTCTATATTTCTACATATTTCCATACACTTACTGCATCTCCCTTGGAACTTACATCCTTTAGGAGTATTTATCGGACTAGGAACATCTCCCTCTAACATAATTCTTTTTCTATTTTCTTCTACATCAGGATCTGCTATAGGAATAGCTGACATAAGTGCCTCTGTATAAGGATGTTTAGGATTATTAAATAATACATCTGAATCTGCTAATTCAACCATACTTCCTAAATACATAACTGCTACTCTATCTGAAATATGCTTAACCATGGATAAGTCATGGGCAATAAATAAATATGTTAATCCTAATTCTTTTTGTAGCTTTATTAATAAATTGGCAATTTGTGCTTGAATTGATACATCTAAGGCTGAAATAGGTTCATCACATAATATAAATTTAGGTTCAACAGCTAAAGCTCTAGCTATACCTATTCTTTGTCTTTGACCACCTGAGAACTCATGCACAAATCTATTAGCATGCTCTTTATTTAGTCCTACTTGTTCTAATAATTCATAAACTCTTTTATTCTTAGCTTCTTTTGATTTGGCTAATCCATGTATCTCTATACCTTCAGAAATTATATCTGCAACTGTCATTCTAGGATTTAGTGATGCATACGGATCTTGAAATATTATTTGAACTTCTTTATTAAATTGCTTTTTATCTTTGCCTTTTAGCTTATCTATAGGTTTGCCATTATAAAGAATTTCTCCTTCTGTTTTATCATACATACCAATAACGGTTCTTCCACAAGTTGTCTTACCACATCCTGATTCACCAACTAAGCCTAATGTCTCTCCTTCTTTTATGGCAAATGAAACATCATCTACTGCTTTTAGAATGTCTTTACTGCCAATTTTAAAGTATTTTTTCAAGTTTTTCACTTCTAAAATTATATTATTTTCATTAGCCATTTCTTCTTCCCTCCATAATTAAATTCAACTTATCTTCTGGCATATCTTCACTATATAACCAGCATTTCACATTATGTTTATCTCCAAAGGAATATTCCTTAGGCTCTTCTTCTAAACATACATTCATACAATATTTACAACGGGCTGCAAAGGCACATCCGGTTGGTGGTGCAATTAAATCTGGTGGAGTTCCTTTTATTGAATCTAATAATTGCTTACCCTTCCATCCTAACTTAGGAACTGAGTTTAGAAGTGCCCAAGTATACGGATGCTTTGGATTGTAAAATATTTCTCTTTTTTCTCCACTTTCAATAATTTTACCAGCATACATTACAGCAATTTTATCTGCCATTCCAGCTACTACTCCAAAATCGTGAGTAATTAATATTACTGCAGTATTAAGTCTATCCTTAAGTTCATTAATAAGTTCAAGTATTTGAGCTTGAATAGTAACATCTAGGGCTGTAGTTGGCTCATCAGCTATTAATATTTTCGGTTCACAGGCAACTGCAATAGCTATCATAACCCTTTGTCTCATTCCACCAGAAAATTCATGTGGATATTGATCAATTCTTGTTTCAGGATTTGGTATTCCAACTAAAGATAGAATTTTTATAGCCTCTTCTCTTGCAGTCTTTTTATCCATATTTCTATGAATAATTAAATTCTCTATTATTTGTTTTCCTACCTTCATTGTTGGGTTAAGTGAAGTTAATGCATCTTGGAATATCATTGCACATTCTCCACCTCTAAAGCTTCTTATTTTATTTTTATCATAAGATAATATATTTTCTCCATCAAAAAGTATCTCACTACCTTCTTTAATTTCTCCTTGTGGTGCTTGTATTAATGCCATAATTGCCCTAGCTGTAACACTTTTACCACATCCTGATTCTCCAACTATAGCTAATACTTCCCCTCTATCAACATCAAAAGAAACTCCTCTAACAGATTGAACTTCTCCTGCATAAGTATGATAGGATACCTTTAGATTCTTTACATTCAAAATTGATTCATTTTTATTTAATAAATTCTCCATATCTTTATGCCTCCTATTGTCTTAACTTTGGATCTAAAGCATCTCTTAATCCATCGCCTAAAACATTAAATGCTAAAATTAATAAACATAAAACTACAGTAGGGAATAATAATTGATAAGGATAGAATGACATAGCTTGTTGTCCAGCTGATAATAATGATCCTAAGCTAAATGCTGGAATATTTAATCCTAACCCTAAAAATGAAAGTACTGTTTCAGAAACAATTACACTTGGAATTGTTGATGCAACATCCAATATTATCAACCCTATTGTATTTGGTAATAAATGCTTTAATATTATCCTTAATGGTGATGCTCCTAAAGCTTCTGCTGCTAAGACGTATTCACTTTCTCTTAATTGAAGAATTTGTCCTCTTATCATTCTTGCTGTGCTTGTCCAAGCTGTTAAACATAAAGCTAGCATCAACTGAAAGTATCCATTACCTAAAACAACTAAAATTAGTAGTGTGATTATTAAATATGGAATACTATTTAATACTTCAACGATTCTCATCATTATTTCATCTACTATTCCACCTACATAGGCAGCTATTCCTCCATATAAACAACCAATTACTATATCTATTACAGTAGCTATTAAAGCTACACTTATTGATATTCTTGTTCCCACCCATACTCTTGTAAATAAATCTCTTCCCATAGCATCTGTTCCCCACCAAAACTTACCACTTGGAGATAAATTTTTATTTTCTGTTACTACTGTTTGATAATCCATGTTTCTAATCATTGGTGAAAATATAGCCATTAAAATAATTACAATTAGTACAATTAATGCTGTCATAGCAACATGATTTTGTTTAAGCCTTCTCCAAGCATCTTGCCAATAACTAATATTAGGTCTAACAACTAAATCACTATCTAATGTAGATGAATCTACAAATTCAAATCTCTTATCTTTTAAATCTAATTTACTCATAACGCTTCTCTCCTGTCTACTTAACTAATCTTATACGTGGATCTACAACTGTATAAAGTATGTCTGTTATAAATATTGTTACAAGATAAATTAATGCATATAATAAGGTTAATCCCATTAGTATTGGAATATCTCTATCGTTTGAAGCTTGGATAAAATATTGACCAGCACCTGGAATAGCAAAAACTCTCTCTATAAAGAAGGATCCTGAAATTACTCCTGATATTGCAACTGGCAATACTGTAATAATTGGTATAAATGAATTTCTTAAAACATGCTTCTTCACTATATCAACTTCTGATAGTCCCTTAGATCTCGCTGTAAGGGTGTAATCTTGATTTATACTATCTAACATACTAGTTTTCATTAATCTAGCATAATATGCTAAATATGATCCTGCTCCTGCTAAAGTTGGTAAAATAGTATACTTCCATCCTCCAAACCAAACATCAGATCCTTTTGGCCACCCAATTATAGGTAAATTAAATATAGGGCCTTTAGCTAAATATTGTTGTAATAATAAAGATAGTACTAAAGATGGCACAGATGCCAATAATAATACACTTACTAATATTACATAATCTATAATCTTTCCTCTATTCATAGCTGCAGCAATACCAAGGATAATACCTAATGAAACCCCTACAATAATTTGTTGTATTCCAAGCCTTGATGATACTGGCATTTTATTTTTTACTATGCTTGAAAGAGTATCTCCAGCATGAACTAAAGATTCACCAAATTCTCCTTTTACTACATAATTCTTTAATGTTATTAAATATCTCTCCATTACTGGCTTATCGTAGCCATATTTTGCTATAACAATTTGTTTTGTTTGCTCTGGTAATTTTTGAATTTTCTTATCAATAGCTGTTCCTGGAACTGCTGCTAAAAGAAAAAAGGTAGCTGTTCCTATTAAATAAATAGTAATAACCATTTCAATAAATCTTCTTATAACATACCTAATCATATTCGTCTCCCTTTCTGAATTCAATTAATGCACACCAACATTCGTTGATGTGCATTATACTAGTTCTATATAATATAGTTAATTAATTTTTTCCTTGTATATATGCATGTTTAAATTCATAAACTGAACCAAATGAAGTGAATTGAATATCTTTAACATAATTTTGATAGAATGAATATTTATCTGTATAATAAACTGGTGAAATAACAGCATCTTCGTTAACTAATTTATTCTCTAATTTTTTATAGATTTCTGTTATCTTATCTTCATCTGTTTCTTTATATACAGATGCTAATAGGTCATCATATTCAGAACTTGCATAACCTGTATGGTTATTTCCGCCATTTGATATCCATATATCTAAGAAAGTCATTGGATTGTTATAATCTGCTGACCAACCTGATAATGTGAAATCATACTCTAACTTGTCCATTGTATCTAAATACACTCCCCAGTCTCCTTGAGTTTCAACGTTTATCTTTATTCCTAAATTCCCGTTAATTTGTTGTGCCATCCATTCAGCTCTTTGTTTTTGTAATTCTGATGCACCTTGACTTAAATAAGTTAATTCATACTTACTTAAATCATCTGCTTGAAGACCTAATTCCTTTAAACCTTCTTTAAATAACTCTTGTAATTTTTCTTTATTATTCACATAAGTTTTAGCATCACTTGCTAAAGGTCCTTCAACTTTATCTCTATACTTTTCATCTCCAACATTTATAGCTGTTGGGATTATTCCATAAGCAGATTGATATCTACCAACTAAATCCTTAGTATAAACATCTCTATCTATTGATAATCCTATAGCTTTTCTTATTTTAGCATTCTTTAATATACCATTAGCTGATTCACTCTTTTGATTGAAATATAAATAGAATGATCCTGGATCTTCACCAGTAAGCTTTTGGAATTCTCCTGCATCAGCTTTTTCAGTCCATTTTTCAATATAATCAGTTTGAGCTCCTGATATATCTAACTCTTGTGCTTCAAATAATTGAGCTTGAGTTGCGAATTCTTTAATATCTGTCATATTTATTTTATCAAGAGATACATTTTCAGCATCCCAATAAGTATCATTTTTAACTAATACCATTGAGTTTCCATTATCCCAGCTCTCTATCTTAAAAGGTCCATTATATACTGTGTCTTTAATTTCACTAGCAAATTTGTCACCTAATTTTTCAATAACATCTAATCTAATTGGATGGAAAACTGTATAAGATACTTTTGATACAAAGTAAGGCAATGGATGCTTTAATTTAAATTCTAAAGTATAATCATCAGGTGCTTTTATTCCAACAGCATCTAGAGATCCCTTACCTGTATTATATTCTTCTGCTCCTGCAATATCATAAGCTAAGAATGAATAAGCAAATCCATTATCAGGATTTAATATTCTTTGGAATGAATCAACATAATGTTGTGCTACTACTGGCTTTCCATCTGACCAATTCATTTTTCTTAGATGGAATGTCCATGTTAAACCGTCATCTGATGTTTCCCATTTTTCTGCCCCAGCTGGTACTATTTCATCGCCTTTACCATTATTTTCAATTCTAACTAAACCTTCTTGTACTGCATTAAGAATAGATGAACTTTGGTTATCCGTAACATCATTAGTGTCTAAAGTTGCAACGTCAAAATAAATAGTATTTAGTACTTGTTCACTATCCTTTGCTGTATTATTTCCTTTTTCTTCAGTGGTCTTTTTCCCACAACCTCCAAGTATCATCATGCAACTTAAACCTATTGCAAGTAATGAAACTAATTTCTTTTTCATTAAAATTTCCCCCTTTTTAATATTACTTATTTAATATTTATAATTAAGTATAAAAATAATTATTTCCTTAGTGTAAACCTCCTTTATTCCTAATTAATTTTTCTCACCATATAAAATCTATTTTATATGAATATTTTTTAATATTATTATCTATATATTTAAATATATAAATTAATACTATTAAAATAAAAATTGAATTTACTCTCTAATCCTATAATAGTATTATCATTTAAACTCAACTTCATTGTTTAATTTATACAAATAATACATTATAGTGTATTTAATGTCAATATTTATTTTTCGAATTTTTCAAATTTTTCTATACTTTTTTAATACTTATTAGTGCAAAGCTTTCTAATTTCGATAATTTATCAAAAATAAAGTTAAAATGCTAATTTATCCTTAATATATTATATTTAATAAAATTTCTATTATTCTTATATAAAAAAATTATAGGAATATTTTTTATAACTGATATTTATAATGCTTTGATTATTAAATTTAAAATATTGAAAGTTTTATTTTTCACTTATAAATTTTAATGTGAATTTACTTATAAAAAAAAGATATAAGATAGTTATTATACTAACTATCCTATATCTTTCTTACTGTATCTAAAATTACTGAGTTTCTTTTTCTTCACTTTCTATTACCCTTTTTGCTAATATATCCGCATTCATGGAAACTATATTCCCACACTCCAAGCATGTAAATTCTATTGAAGGAGAAATGTCTCCATTAATTTGATTATCATCTCTATCTACTGGAAATTTTGCTGTAATATTATAATTCGCCATAAAATTATCTGAATTACATACTGGGCATTTTAATGTTTCTAATGCCTTTTTAGCCATATCTTCAATTTGTATTTCTTTATTTATCATAATATCACTCCTTTTATATATAATTCTACAAATAATTATATATTCCTTCAAAAATAGATATTTAATATATACATAATCCCCTGTTATTAACATCCTTTTTTATTATCTTTTCTTCAAATTTTCTAATTTTATCAAGTAGGTTATTTAAATTCTTTAACCATTTAGATTTTTATTATTTGCACCTACCATCACTGAATTAGTAAGCCTCTTCTTAGCTTTTATAAATTTATCAACTTTTCTTAAATTTGTCATGTCTGTTTTTGTTTCAATTTCATATTCATGTCTAGCATCTGAATTACGATACCTTAAGAAAATTAATGTGAAATATATAAAACCTGACAACAAGAAAATCCAGTTATAATCAAAGTCAACAAATATCATTGCTATAAGTCCTAATATCTCAACTAAAACTGATACCAAAAACAATTTTGCCATATGAATTGGTACACTTCCCATTGTTTCTTTTGTTCTAGCATTTACAGCAATGTAGTGTAGCATTTTTTTACTTCCCTTTACTTGCTGATAGCTGTATAACCATACTGGTAAATATGCTGACTTCCATTGCTGTCCTTTAATATCAAAGTCTTCAGATGACCAAGCTACCCCACGATCATATGCCTTTAATGTATTATTAGCAGAAAATCTTGCAATATCTTTTGCTTGAGTATTAACTATAGGTCTTAGTTGCTCCACATTAGTATCTCTCTTTTCAGATGTATATCCCTTTAAATAATTTGCATTCCATTTAACAGAATTCTCTACATCAAAAGGCATTATTGAATTTATTATATTATTAGTTTTATCTGATGCATTTATATTTAATTTATCAGAACTAGATTCAACAGATAGGCCATCAATAACTAAATCAAATTCTCTTTCAACTTCATATAAATCAGCATCATAATAAGTCTTTTTGTTATCTTTACCCCCCTCTGAATATCTTCTAACTAGTTTTTCCCCCTGCCCTGCTAGCTTTACATGAGCATTTATATCAACTAATACATATGAAAGATACGTACCCATTATATTGTTTGTTGTAAATTCTTCTTTAAATTTATGGTTAGCAAAAAATCTCCTTTTTCCTACAAAATTTCTTATTTCATTTTCAGCAGTTTCTTTTGTAATATTAAAAGGTAATACTAAATCTGGAATACTACCATTTTGAATTTGTTGATTTATTGACAATGTATTTCTACACCAGTGACATCTCGCTTGTGTTACTTGTGAAGTATCTATTACGACTTCAGCACCACAGCTACTACATTTTAATGTTAAAATATCATTACTATCTTCTATGATATCTTGTAGAGCAGATCCCATAACTTGTCCTTGCAAATTACTTATATCAGTTTCTAATACATCTACTTTCTCTTGTTCAAATTCATGTCTACAAAAGTTGCATTTTAATTGTCCCGTTTTGATGTTAAGTTTTATATCTGTAGAACCACATTTAGGACATTTATCTTGTCCATCTTCAGCACCAAAATCTGTTTGTATAATTCTAGATTCATCAGATAGATTATTTTCATTATCTATAATATTGCTATAATCTTTACTCATAATATTATAACCCCAATATTTTTGCCTTTAAAATATCATATTCTTCTTGTGAAATTGCTCCAGCATCAAGAAGTTTTTTCATTTGTAATAATTTAGCTACTGGATCCTCCTGTACTGGTGCTGATTGTTGAGTTTGTTGAACTTGTTGCTCAATTGCTGGTTCAGTTGGTTGTTGTCCAAAGGAAGGTTGATAACTTGATTGAGTTACTTCTTGTTTCATTCCTCCCATAATTCCATTAGCTGCATTCATACCCATACCCATAAATGCCATATTAGCTCCACCACCATTTTGCATGCCACGAGCTGCTGCTTGTTGCATAAATGAATTCCCACGAGTTCCAGATAATGCATCTGCTTTCTTAACATCACTCATTAATGCTTTAGTATCTTCATCATATTCTATAGCAAGTATTGCAGTTTTAACTATTTCAAGTCCACGTTCTCTTTTCCATTGATATGCATCTTCTACAGCCTGAGACATAGCCTTAGCAAAGCCTATTTGGTCCCCTTGTATTTTTGAAATACGATTTCCCATCCTTGGATCATTTGTATAATTTGAAAAGGCAGCAGATAAAGTACCAACAACTTCATTAAAAAGCTGTTCCCCTGCATCATTATCCATATCATTAAAATCAAATACTGGCGCTGAAGCTTGTAAATATTTTGCTGGTACAAAGTTCTTTACAAAGAGTAAAGGATCAATAATCTTTAAAGTATAAGTGCCTCTAACTAAAGCTCCTACTTGTGTTCCAAAATATGCATCATCCCAATAAATTTCTGCTTGAGTCCCAAATTTATTATTAGGTATCTCCTTTAAGTTAATATAAAAGGCTAATTGTTGAGAGTTTGCTTGTCCTCCAAATTTCACTTTTTCCCAGCTTGATTTAATCAAAGAGGACATTATTCCATCTCCCTGAAAAATCGTCTGTGAATTTGAATCATTTGATGTGAAAATAAATCCTCCTGGCTCAGCAATTATTCCAGTTATTGCACCATCTTGCAAAGTAATAAGAGCAGTTCCTTCTGGTACTACAATTTTGCTACCATTACTAATGATATTATCATTTCCTTTTGTATTTGCTCCACGTCCGTTATTTTTTCCTCTTGGGACAGCTTGAAATAAACCAGCTGTTGAAGGCACATCAGTTCTCGGCATATAATAATCTTTCCATTGATCAGCAAGTGTGCCACCAATTGCACCTGTAAATGCTTTAATAAATCCCATTTTCCCACCTCTTTTTTAATATTTTTGAATAGTTGCTTTTAAAATAATATGATTTATAAAAATATATTATTAACCCTCTATTCTTTTTATTAATATAGTATAGTTATATATTCTGAAAAAAATTATATTTTTCTTCCAAAATATTCAAAGTAAATTTAATGGTTTTATTTGTAATATAAAAAGAGTCTTATATGAAAACATAATAATTTCATATAAGACTCTATATTTTTAAACTTTTCTATTTCATTGCTTCTTCTACAGCAACTGCAACAGCAACTGTAGCACCTACCATTGGATTGTTACCCATATAAATAATATTTAAGTTTAGTTACACATACAATCACCTATAAAATTGTAATATGGCTATTTTATTAGCTTTACCCATATTATAAAAAATTTAATTCAATCTCTTTCCATAGCTTGTCCTATAATTAAATTTAGTTAGCGTTGACAAATCGTTGACAAAACATAAATAAATATAAAAATTTGATGAAAATTAAATTATATCTAGTAGAATACTATATAAAAGGGTAGATTATTTCTACCCTTAATATTATAATAATAATTAGCTAGTATCTAAATTTTTTAATGTGTTTTAGAGGACCATCAATTTAATTTTTATACTGGCTATTTTTATATCTATATACATATATTCACCTTCCTTGTTTAATAAAGCTATCTATTTCTTTCATAGCGAGAGTTCTAAAGAAATCACTTGTTGTAATTCTCTTAAGATCACAATACTTTTTAATTAAAATCTTTTCTTTTTTATTGACTCTAAATTCTATTCTATCATCTAAAATAATTTCTTTCTTTCCAAATATAGAATTAAGCAACTCTATTATCTTATTCACTCTACTCTCCCCCACTTCTTTTCAACGCAAATTTTAATACTTTTAAAAGGCTTGTCCGTACACGTTAGGACTGTACGGACTAATAAACTGCTACTTCTGCATACCATTGTCGCCTTTTATATCTGGTAATGGAATTAAACCTAGTAGCATATCTTTAACTGCTACAGATGGAACTGAATAATCTTGTAACTTAGCATAAAGTTTTAATTCCCTTTCCTTAGTCTTAGAAAACTCTACAATTATTCTTAATCTTTCAGCCATAATGCACCTCCTAAATATTGCTTAGTAATACATTGTATGCCTTAGGAGTACATTATAGAACTTGTATGTTTAAATTTTATAGAATTGGATATTAATCTATTTGAGGTGATTATTATAATAGAAGATTTTATTAAATTAGAAATAAATATTCCATGTAATGAACTTAAAGACTTTATTATAGATATATCTTCAAGCTTAAATAATTTGTGTAATACTAATAAATCCAAATCAATGTCTACAAATAATAATAAACCTGTTGAGTTATTAACAATAGCTGAGGTCGCAAAACTCTTGAAAGTAAATGTTAATTATGTGTATTTATTAATTAAAGCAGGTCATTTAGAAGCATTAAAATTAGGTTCACTAAAGATAACTTCTACTGAATTAGAAAGGTTTATCAATTATGCCAATGGTAAAGACTTTACTGATTTAAATAATATAACAGAACTTTAAAGTTTTTCATATTAAAAAAGAGCAAGATATTTGTTTACATCTTGCTCTTATAAGACTTGTTAAACCCAATTTGTTAACTTAATGACATTAGTGATCACGCTAACTCTTTTACTACTCTCATGCTCCTTGGGGAGTTCTTTATCATTTGAATATATCCCTTATTCTGCAATACTTTAATATGCCTATGTACAGTCGCAGAAGATTTTAAGCCAGCAATATCACATATCTCTCTTACTGTAGGAGAAATTCTTTCCTTATTAATATATTCATTGATCATATTCAATATTTCATGTTGTCTTTCTGTCATAATTCCCATCCCTTTTTCATTTAAATTTTAAATAATATCCATTTATAACTTTTACTATCATACTTTAATTCAAATATTCTCTCTACTCCATTTATATTACTACTACAAGTAAATTTCTCCATTATACATCCTGCTAATCGTTCTTGCTCTGCTTTTAATATCCTATCTACTTTAATAACTTTATCCTCATCTTCTTCTAATTTAAATCTTATCGGATTAATAGAACCATCCTTATTAAACCATGCTATCATCTGTATTGGTTTAGCAACAACTTTCAAGAATATCACTCCCCTGGTAATTCTTAATAAAATTATAGCGAACAAACGTTCTTTTGTAAAGCCGATACTATATTTATAATGATTTTATTAACCTATGTATATGTGTTATAATATTAATAAAAATATTTGTATTTTATGAGGTGATCTATTTATGTTTTTTAAAATAGTGTCTGATTTAATCCTTCCACTTTTTGGGCTCTTAATAATAATAATTTCTAACTTTATTCCATACAGTTTTATTTCTCCTAATGAGAAAAAATATATTGTAACAAACAAAACTTATTATTACAAGTGCTTTAGAATTGCTTTGAAAACCTTAGGCTTCTTATTTATATTATCTGGATTTTTGTTGATTCTTGATAATCAATTGTATATTTTAATTATAATATTATCTACTCCACTAACTATAATTATACTAAATAATAAGCTAAAAAAACTGTGTAAAAAAATAATATAAAAAAGAAATCTACTGTTAGTAGATTTCTTTTTTATATTATGCAAGCTTATAGTTCAAATTGGCATCTTTAACTGCAAAATACCAGTTAAGCGCCGCAGGAGTACATGCTACTGCTACACCAGCCGCTCTAACAATGCTATTACTGCTGAAGTTCCTAAAGTTGGACCACTTGCTGCAAATAATGCTGTTATAGTTGCAATAGTTCCTCCTCCAGCTATACTAAGAATAGTAACTTGAGCACTAAGAATATCTCTTACTGCACTTGCAAAACCTAATAAGTATTCCTTATTATTACTATTTTCATATGTTACATCTCCCCCAGTTGGAACTTTTAATACCCATTGCCCACCAGCATAACGCCAAAATCCATACTCTCCATTAAAATCTGTTTCTGAATCTAATAAAGCTGCTCTTGGCATCGCATAAGGTTCTTGAGTAGAAACCTCTATATTATTATTTATATTTGTACTTAATAATACTATCCCATTCTCAATTACTGTCATTTCCCCTGTTTCTTTATTGAATTCTGCTGTAACTGTTGAATCACCCTCTTTAACAGTTACAACTCTATTTGTAGAATTATCTACAGATTCTTCTACGTAATAAGTAGAGTTATCGTACTCTACTGCATTACTTGATTGTTTTGTCTCAGCTAAAGCTGATATTTGCAATAATGATGTTGTCATTATCCCACAAAGTGTTCCTGTGATTATTTTTTTTAGATTTTTTTTCATTTTATCTCCTCCATTTTTTTCTATTTTTGGGTTGTATTATATATATTCCATATTAAATGTATTTTTCCTTTATTTTTTTAAATAAATTAAATTTTTTATTAAATTATTAGTAAAAAGGCTAGTAAGTAAGATTTCTCCTGCCTACTAGCCTTTAAATTATTACTTACCTATAAATTTTAAAACTTCTTTTACTGTTTCATATCTATTAGGTCCAGCTATATATTTAGTAGTATATCCACTAAATCCAACTGGAGTAGCATTTCCACCTACTGCAATTATATTTTCTGCCACGCCTTTATAATTAAATGGCAATGTTGCATCTATACAAGGACATTGTAAGTAATCTGCTAGGTACTCTGCTGCTCTTTTATCTACTTGATTACAATAACAAACTAAATTTTTCATATCGTATTTTCTCTCCTTTATTTCATTATTTGAATTATTTATTTTAACATTACTAATAGCCTCCGCTATAACTTGTCCTATTTTATCTGCTCCCAACTTTTTATATAAAGCTACATCTTCAGTTGCTTCTACAAAGCATATTTCTACTATTATTGAAGCCATCTTAGTAGCTCTTAGCTCATATAACTCTTTACTTTCTTTTACTCCCCTGTTTTTAAATCCTAATTCTGAAAGAGTATTAACTACTCTAGTTCCAACTTCTTCATCTAGCTTAATATTATCTGTCTTAGAGTAAATCCATACTTCTGTACCTAAGGCTCCATTATAAGAATTAAAAGCTTTATTAAAGTGATCTGAAACAAATAAATCTGCTCCCCACTCATTAGCCTTATTAACTCCATATGCTAAATCAGTATTAGCATCACAAGGTCCAGGAGTGACATCTAAAACTTCATTTCCTAAAAGTTTTAAATATTTAATAAGGCTATCCTTTACTTTTCTATCTTCCGTAGTTTCATCTATTAAAGCACTTGCTCCAGTAGCTTGAAAGTTATGTCCTCCCCTTACTGCTATTTTCATATAACATCATTCCTTTCTTTCTAAAATAAAAGAAGCAAGATTACTCCTGCTCCTTAACTCTACTTATTTGTTTAGCTGTTTGATTTATTCCTACAGCAACTCCCCAGCATAAAATACCTTGAAGTATTGCATTTATAGCAGCTTCATAAATTAATTTATATTGTCCATTTATTAGATTTAATAGTACTGCAAAAGTTATAGCAAATAGCATTAATATTATTGTAATGTAGTTGTCTTTTACCTTATCTAATCTCTTTAGGAATATTCCCATTACATAAATTGCAGCTACCAATATTAATAAATTCTCTGGTATAAAAGTTAATAAATTTTCCATGTTTACATCTCTCCTTTTTCTTTTAAAACCTTATCTAATTTAACATCCATATGATCCACTTTTTTAACTAAGTTTTCTGTTAAAATTCTATTACTTGTACTTAATTCCTCATTTGTTTTAGTAACTCTATCTAATGTCATTTCAACCCTTGGCCATATCTTTTTATACATAAACCAAATAAGTAAAATACATAAAGCTACTGGAAAAACAAACGTATTAAATAAATTAGTTATTTCATTCATCTTACACCTTCTTTAATATAAAAAGAGCCTATGTATAAGCCCTTCCATTTATTTTCGTATTATTTTTTTATAAGCTAGTTCTCAATAATTACCTTTTCAAATTTAAACAATCCTCAATTCTTAAAAAATATTTATAGGCTTATTTTGATACTCCTCTTTTAACACTATTTGTTGTTTCTCTAAGTCAACCCTATATTTACTAGCACCACTTAGTACATTTATATCATACTCTATAACCGCTTTTATGCAGTAGCTCATTACATCTAAATGCCTTTCATAAAAAGCATTTTCAAAGCTTATTTCATCTTCAAATATACCTTCTATATTCCCAGTATTTTTTGAAAAGAAAACTGTCATTTTTTTATCCATGTTATTATCCTCCCTATGCAGTAACTACCCAAGTAACATTAATGTTGTTAAAGTAGCCACCTGAATTATTAGAACCAAATACTTTTATGACAAACCATGCCTCAGCTATATTGTAACTATCAATCAAAGCTGTTATTATAGATACACCTGCTGAACCTACCTCATACCCAGCTATAGCACATTGCGGTTCAAAATACTTATTTTTAAAATAAGATGGTAATTGTATTTTTACCTTTGTCCAATTTCCATTTCCATATGATGAAACATTAAATACCCCTACTTTAGTCAAACAATGATAACCATAACCAGTTGTACCACTATACCAATAAAATCCATCTTTACCCATTTTAGTCCGAGTACCATCCGAATGAGTGTATTGTATTCCTTCACCATCTATCGTAGTATTTCCACTATATATTTCGTTAGAATTTGGGGTCCATGCTAATTTTTCACTACCTTGTGTTACTGCCACAGCTGTAATATGACAAGATCCGGTAGGTGCTGAATCGTTACTTCCTATAAATAAAACAAAACTTGAAGCTGTAGGTGTAAAACTAAACGATAACCACTGCCATCCTGTTCCACTTGTGTATGCACCATTCCATTGATTGCTCTCCATCATACATATAGTGCCTGAACCAACATATATATAACAACTAACAGTGTATCTTCTTCCTATCATTAGTCCTTCTATTTGTTGAGATACTTGTTGTCCACTAGCCGTTGTTGTTAAAGCTAGTACATTTTCACCATATCCATTTGCTCTATATTTACCTACTGCAAAAGTAGAAGGACTTCCTACTTTATCCCAAAAAGCTGTTCCATTTTGAAAATTACCATTCTTCACAAAATTATATCCACCACTATAACTAAAATTTAATTTTAATTCGTTTGTTGTAAGTTCCATAATTGATTTTGTTGCATAAGTATTAACTGCATCTCCTTTACTTAAAAACGTATTGCTTACAGTCACCTTATATCCATTTAAATCCTGCTCTACTGACGTAACTCTACTTGTTAAACTGCTTATATTACTATTTGTACTGTTTAAAGCTGTTTGGTTAGCCTTAGCACTTAAATCACTTGTATAAGCTGTAGAACTTCTAACTGTAGATACTATAGCACTATCTGTTATTTTAGTTTCTGCTGTAGCTATACGAGTTTCTAAACTAGATATATTACCATTTACTGTAGCTAATTCCGTTTTAGTGCTATAAGTACTTGCTACAGTTGTTTTAAACCCTTCTAAATTTTGCTCTAGTGTAGCCTGTTTAGTTTCTACTATAGTCACTTTTCCTTCTACTGCAACAGCTTTAGTATCATCCGTGTACTTACTTGCTTTTTCCCAATCTGAAGCAACATATGCTCCACTTTCTCTAGAAACTTTACATTTCATAATTTCCCCAGATGGTCCACCTGTCCAAATATCCCCTATTTTATATGGAGTAATTGGAGTTGCTGTAAATACTTTTGCTTTACTATCTGCTAAAGTATTAGCACTATTAGCTGTATTCTGTGCATTAGTTATAGATGTTGTATGACTTGCTACTGTAGTATTAATTCCATCTACTGTAGCTTTAATAATTGTATAATTATCTTTTAATGTAGTTATATCACCTTTTATTATAGAACTTTCAGTTATTATTCCACTTATCTGTCCTTGTGCTACTGTAATTGATGTTGTATTAGCTTCTACTCTATCATCAAATCCATCTACATTACTCTTAAGACTATTGAAACTAACTTCTAAGCTTTGTCCTGTTAAGTCTATGGCTACTTTACTAGCTTTAATCAACTGTATATTAGTATCTTTATTTAATCCAGTAACTAAACTAGAATAGTTTATCTGTTGCTCTCCTATAGCTCCATCTGCTACCATATTAGATTTAATTAATTTATCAGCTATAGCTTTTTCTTTTATTCCATATCCATCTATTAATGTAGTAGTTCCATCTGCTGCTCTAAGAATAAAATTAAAATCTCCTGCTATATCTTGCCCTAATTGTAACCTAACTCTATTTGACTTATCCTTAAATTGCATAGTAGGTCCTACTATAGAAAGAGCACCATCTGCAGAAGCTAAATTAATATTATTAGTATTAATAGTTCCTGCTTTTAGTTTATTTAAACTAACATTCTCTATCATAGCATCTTTTATTAGTGCATTAGCTATTACTACATTACCTGTTGTAAGATTAAGAAATTGTCCATTTTCTCCAGTAACAAATTTAGCTAGTAATGTTTGTAAATCCATTATTGTACCAGAAGCTGTATCAAACTTAATATTATTAGCAGTTAAATCTCCTATATAAGCTACATCTATTAAAGCTCTATTAATGAGTGCAAGTTCCATTACAACTCTTTCTACTTTCTTCGCTGTGCTTCCACTACTAGAGAATTCATTTTTATTTTTATTCTCTCCTTTTGCTCCTATTTCAGATGTTAATCCACCTGTATAAGTAAACTTTTGATATAATATAGGATGTTTTCTTACTACTCCTTTTTTATCTGTAATAGTTACTATATCACCTACATCTATGCTAGGATCACCTTGCCATTTCATAGAATACCCCAAATACTCAAATCCATTTAATTTAGTATAAACATCTGTAAGGATAGTTGAAGTTATCCAAGAATTCTCAAATTCTAGCTCCATTGTATCAGCTCCTATAGAACCTTTACTTAGAATCTCTTCTCCAGCTTGGCAAGATATTTTTCCTATCTTATATTTTGTTTCCTCCCTTTTATAATCAAAATAATTAGATGTTCCTATTGAGTAATTAACATCTGCAGGAGTGACTATAGTAAACTTACCATCCCTTGTTATAACCGCATTTCCTCCACATAAACTTGCTACATAACTTAATATCTCTCTACAAGTAAAGCCTTCCAATTTCTTAACTGTGTAAGATGGAAGGCTTCCTGTAAATTGTACTCCTGTTATTCTTGTTAATTCACTTACTACTTGTTAAGTATCACCTAGACTAGTTGTAAAATTTCTTTCAAATTTAATCATGTTATCATATGCAGTTATTTTTATTGTATAGTCAGTTTTTTCTATATCATCTATGTTATATATACCAATAGGAATATACTCTACTATAGAGCCTATTTTTAATCCTATTTCTACTTTGATAGTACTAGTGCCATAAACTATATCTCCTTTATTAAGTAACGTTAAATCAAGAGTTTGGCTAGTTGTAGCACCTATCATAAATCCATCAGAAGGTTGTATATTTCCATCAATAATAATGTCTACTATATCCTCATTTTTATAAACTTTATCTAATATTGTTACTCTGCATTCAAAGGCTCTGGAATCTTCTTTAATTGCTGTTTTATACGCTGTACTTGTAGTATAAATTTTATATCCCTCCTTTCTTATATTTTAGAAGGATCTATTTAAACATATAATCAATAACCATTAACTCACCAGGAGTAATATTTATATCAGCATTAATGTTTTCTAAATCTATAACATGGATATCTACTTCTGTTTCTATTTCTAGAATTTCTTTTAAATCTTTATTAAAACTATCTATATCTAATATATTAATAGTCCCATCTTCTTTAGTTTTTAAATTTCCTTCCTTATCCTTCTCTCCATATTTTTCTATTAACTTTTGTCTTTCTTTGTTATAAACAGTTAACTCACTATCTATCTTAGTTATATTTTTAGAAAAAGCATAACTAAGCTTAATAGGTAACTCCATATTCGTTAATTTGCTCAGAACTCCTATACTATTAACTAGCTTTTCATTTTTTATTATCATAATAAATCCCTACCCTTCTAAAGTTTTAGCTAACATTCCATCTTCTATTTTATAAACCTCTTGTTCAAACTCTGCTATGTCTGCTCTAACTTGCGCTTTATTAGCATTATAAATTTCTTGATTAGTTATCGTTTTATTTACATTAGCTCCATTTCCTCCATCAGTAGCAACTGTAGCTGACATATATGCTACTTGAATTCCATCTATTACGCTTGTACCACTTAAAGTTATACTTTTATTTGTATTTAACATTATTTCTCCTCCCTATTTTTATATTTTAAAACAGCAATTTCATCTTCTAAAATAGTCATTTTAAGTTTAATATTTTCTATTTCTTTTCTATTGTTTATAATATTTTTTAAAACTTTAAACATGCTTCAATTCTCCTTGTATAAAATAAAAAGAGCCTTAAGGCTCTTTTAAACTTTTAATTAAAATATACTAACATATATATATTTTTTTCATCTCCTGGCTTATCTTTAAATTTGATTTTATATCCAACATCCTCAAGCTTTTGTTTTATAAAGTCCTTTTCTGTTTTTAAAACTTCAAAAGCTGTTTCATATTTTCCTGACTTAGCTACTGCAATTATAGTATCACTTATTTCATCAAGTTTTTTCTCTGCATAATCAGATAAATCCTTCCAATAATTGTCGGCAATATTCTTTGTTTCTTCTTTAGTAGGTTTAAACATATCATTTTTATCCATCATTGAACACCTCCTTCTAATTAAAATATTTCTATATTAGAAGAAAATATCCTTTAATGTTGTAACAACATATTTAAATTAAAAGATTACTTCTCTATAAAATTCATTTTAAGTCCTTGCCATTTAACCTCACCATTTACATATTGATATGCTGGAGCAGTTCTATCTCCTACATACATTGTTTTAGTTATTACTCCACTCATTGGATCTGGAAAAGTAACAGTAAAAAAAACACTACTTACAGAACTAAGTAATGTTTGTATTTCAACTTGAGTTAAAGGACCCCATTCTAAATTAATTTTTCTTTTAACTGCTATTCTATCTCTTATAAGTTCTCCATTAGCATTTCTATTAGATTCTCCATCTAAATCACTAACTGCTACTTCAAAAACTTTAGGAGTAGCAATAGCCACTCCATTTATACTTAGCATATCACCACTCCTTCTATGTTGGTATTAATGTTATATTACCTTGTCTTTGCATTCTCTTTAGTTGCTTAAGTGCTACTTTACCTATTACACTACCATCTATTTGTAATATTAAATCTCCATCACCAAAGCTATCATTGGAGTTCCTTGGACCCATTTCTGTTAATAATAAACTTGCAAGTTCTCTTAATCCACCTTTATTATTCTCTAAAGGTACTACTGCTTCTTTACCAGCTTCACCCACCATTGCAAGAGTTGGACTATCTATAATACCACCTTTAGCTAAGTAAGGGACTCTAGGAATACTTATTCCAAATGTTTTTCCTCCAAAACCAGGAACCCATGAAGGTATATCTACAGATATTCTATTTAATCCACTTATAGCTTGATTTATTAACCATATTATACCATTTAATGGTGCTTTAATTACAGCTCCTAATCCATCCATAATACCACCAAATATATTTACTACACCTTTCCACGCTCTAGACCAATTTCCAGTAAATACACCTGTAACAAAGTCGATAATACCAACAAATATTCTTTTTACTGCATCTAACACATCTTTTACAGTTATACCAAAATCCTTAATTGCTCCGCACATAAACTTAACAATAAAATCAACTAATGGTTTTAATGCATTGTTCCATAGCCACATCAATATACCAAATACAACTTCTATAGCTGGTTTCCATGCTTCCCAAACATCAATAATACCTTGCAACGCTATAGCTAATATATCAATTAAGAAATCAACTAATGGTTTTAATACATTCTCCCAAATTGATTTTATAACCCTGAATACTGCCATAACTACATCAACTAATACAGTTCCTAGAAAAGCAGCAATAGGCATTATCACTGTCATAAACATATCTGCTAAGAAACTAAATAAAGGTTTTAGTACTTCGTCCCATAATCTTTTTATCAATGACCATATATCATTTAAAATATCTTTAATTATATTTCTAAATTCTTCACTTGTGTTCCACAAATAAACTATAGCTCCTATAACAGCTGCTATAACTCCTACTACAATTAATGCAGGTCCAGAAATTCCAAAGAAAGCATAACTAATAACATTTAAATTGCAAGATTTAATTGCCATCCATAAGAAGTTAAATAGTCCTGTTATACCCTTTATCTGTGATATAACACCTGCTATTACCCCTGTTATTGCTCCCCAATTTCCAGCCACAAATAATCCTATTATTCCTGCTATTAATCCACTTAAAACGCCTAAAATTATAGCCTTGTTTTCTTTAAAGAAATCAGCTATACCTTTAAATATACTTCTTATTTTTTCAGCTGCTTTTGATATTCCACTAGTATCTGGTTCCTCACTTAATCCTAAATCTATAGATGGAATATCAACTGCTCCACCACCTATTCCACTTGAACCAGGAAGTCCTGCTCCACTAGAGCCGCTATTACTGATTGAATTAATTTCATCAAATCCACCTAATAGTCTATTCATTTCTTTAGCAGTTTTCTTAGCAGTATCTCCAGTATCACCTAAAGCATCATTATAGGCATTTTGAGCACTTGCTCCGTTAATAGCAGCACTAGTTGCAGATTGCATAGTATTAACTGCTGTACTATTACCTTTCTTACCAAATAAGACTTGCATAAATGTTGCAATATATGCTGTTACTTCTCTTAATTTAAGTGCTAGTCCAGTTAATATAGGCAAAACTATATTAAGTATAGGTAAGAAAGCATTTCCTATGTTTAAAGCAACATCTTTTAATACTGCTACTAATTGTTGCAAAGCACCATTTGTATTATTAAATACTTCTCCACCAAATTTATTTTGTGTTTGCTCTAATATAGCCATTAACCTTATTTGTTATTGAGTTTGAAAAGATAATTGATCCCATGACTTACCATTAGCAAATCTTTTAAAGGCTTCTGTACTCTGTAACATAGCTACATTAACATTTACACCTAAATCCTCAATAGCTTCTGTATTTCCAAGTAAACCAGATCTAATACGTTCCATTACATCTTCCATGGTTCTACCTGTACCACTAGCAATTATTGAAGATGCTTTTAATAAATCTGTAGTATATTGTAGTGTTTCCTTAGTTCCACTACTAAAAGTACTTACTAGATTGGAAAATATAGCTCCATAACTCATAGCATCACTTTGTGACATATTAAATGCTAGAGCATTGTTTTGAGCCCATTTTAAGAACTGATTCGTACTCTCCCCCATTGTACGAGTTATCTGTTGAATGGCTGCTTCAACCTTCATAGCTTGTCTTGTACTATCTACAAAGAATTTACCAATTCCTACTGCTGCTACGAACTTGCCTAAGCTTTTAAATATATTCTTAACTTTATTAACTTCACTATTAAAATTGGTAGTCATTTTTTTAACTTCATTTTGAACTTTTGCAACTTCATCTCTAAAGCCTTTAGTTTGTGCTTCAATAAGAACTTGCAGCTTTTCCAAAGTCATACCATCCATAAACTACTCTTCCTTTCTTTTTAATCTCTCATTATGCCTAAAAGCAAATTCCTCCATATTAGCCTTATATAAAGCCATATCATTATTAATTTCTTCTTCATCAGGTTCAAAAAGAGTAGGAAAAAATTTATTTAATGGTGTTAATGCAGCTTCCTTATTAAATAAACTAGCTACATATTCCCCTATCTGCCTTGCTAGTACAGTATTAAGAGATATTTCAGCTTTAAGCTTTTCTTCTAACTCTTTCATTTCATTTTTCTTTCTTCGGTTGTAACTATCCATTAAATCATATATTTCTAATAATGAACTATCCCAAAATAAAGATGGAATATATCCCATATCAAGAAATTGAGGGTATAAATTCTCAATATGTTCCGTATAACTTTCTAGCCTTGGAGCATCTCCTCTGCTTTCTCTTGCTTCTCCTCCATCATTTCCGATTGTGCTTCCGTAAAAAAACCACTCACCTTGTAAATATCCATTATTACCTTAGTGAAAAATTCTAATTGACTTCCACCATCTTCTACATATTTATCAAATAAATCCTGTACATCTTTAAATTTAATGTTTGCATTATAATCTTTAATAGCATAATGAGTTATTGTAAGCATTATCTTTAATGCAGGCATATTTCCATTACCTAATACATTCATTAAGCTAGTACCTAACTTTTCTTCTAAATCACACAGAGTTGAAGTCTTAAGCTTTAACTTGTACTCTTCCTCTCCTACATTCCATATTGCAAATTGCTTTCTTGCCATTCTTTTTCCTCCTTAAAATTAGCATAATAAAAGCACCTACATAAGTAAGTGCTTATTTTGTTCCTGGTTTAAACTGTTTCCCACAATTTAAACAAGTTATAATTATTTTATTTTTTCCTATCATTCCTGTTGCTACTCCAGCAATAGGTACTAACAACACTCCACCAGCTACTGCTTTTCCTAAGCTAAAGCCTTTTTTATTTGCAGATAGCTGAGAACTTCCACATTTAGGGCAGCGTACTACATCATCATTAATTGGAGCCATCTTCTGTTTTATTTCATCTATCTTAGCTTGATTTTCAATCCTTTTCGTAAATTGATTTTCTTTTTCTCCTTTGGTATATTCTCCATTATAATGTTCTATATACCTTGTATCTGTAACTATTTTTATTATGTCATATATCCACCATATTCCAAAACCACCAATTGTTATAGTAAATAGTACCGCTCTTTTGTAATTTCCTAAATACCAATTATGTAATCCTAGAAAAAATCCGAATATACATAGAAGTAATGCAGTTATTCTATTCTTATCATTCATCTTTCACACCCCCATATATTGTTAATCTCATTATACTACAATATATGGGAATTTATAGATTAAATTTATGCTCCCGCCGTTGGATCTACTGAAACTATTTCACTCTGTAGTGCCATCTTAAGAGTGAACTCAATCACTCCATTTACTCCTCCACCACCAAGTTTTACACTAGGTTGTGCATCCCATGTAAATGTTGTTCCATCTGGTAATGTTTCTTGGAAACTTAATGTCTTTCCAGCTTCTTGTGCTTTTCTTAATACTCTATATGGACTAGTAGCACTTGAATTCTCATATTTAAACTTAAACTCTAAATCTCCTGCATCACCTATCCCATTTTCATACTGTTTTACTTTATCAGATAAACAAGTATTTTCAACTTTTTCTGGTTCTATACCAATCTCTGGAACTTCCTTTAATCCAGTTAGATCAGTATATGTTGTACCAGAAGCCCCTTTTTCTTTATATCCTAGCTTAATTCCATTAGCTAACACTTTTCATTCCTCCTTTTAAGAGTTATAAACACTCATATTATTTACATCAATAATGCCTTCATATCTCATCACCTTATGCTTTAATTGACTAGGTTCTGGTGTATCTAGGCATTGTATTCTTATTAATCCTAAAGAAGAAAGTACTTCATCAACCTTTAATACAGTTTCAGAAGTACTTCTATCATTCCATATATCAATTTTGTACCTTATATAAGCTAATTGCTCTTTATCATCTGTTTTAGTATGTGTTTTATTATCTTCTTCTACATACTGTATTACAGGGAATGTTGCCCAATCAGAAGGATAAGAATCATTAACATTTATTGATACTTTCTTTAATTCTTTTAATATTATAGGTTTAATATTTATCACTTCTTAGCTACCTCCCTAATTGCTTTTCTAACATCTGCTTTTATATTTTCTATAATTCTTTCTTCATTGTTTTTTAAAGCTGGATAAAGATAAGGTTGTGCAGATTGTCCTTCAATCCATCTTGGTCCTACATCTGGTATATTAACTAACCACTTATCCTGCTTATAACTAACATTTACACTAGTATTTTTATTAGTTCTTTCTCCAACTTTACCTGTTCCAAATTCAACATATGCTGCATGATCACTATTAGTAGATACTACTCCAACTATTCTCCCATTATACTTCTTTACGTTCCCCTTAATACTATTTCTTAAGTCCCCCATATCAACTGGACATAAGTCTTTTGCATCTCCTTGCACAAGCTTAGTTTGTTCTCCTATACTTTGTGTAAGTACTTCATCAATATTTCCACCTAATTTATTTAACTTTTTAAGAAGGCTATCTAAACCTACAACACTCTTGCCCATTTTTATATCTTCTCTAATTCAATAAATAGATGTGAATATCTTTTGATACTTATAACCTTATAATCTGGTTTGATCTCTTTAGAAATATAAACACATATTCCATCACCTTCATTTATATATTCTGGACCATCATATAACATATTAAGCATATAATTTAATCTTTCTCCATAAACTTCTGCTTGTAGCTTACCAGATGCAGGACTTATATTAGCTTGTATTTCTATAGGCTCTGAATATCCTGGATATTTACCACCTTCATCATCTTCTATTACTATTTTCTTTTTAAGATAATAAGTCTTTTTATTCTTTATTCGCATTAGCAACACCTACTAACTTAAGCCTTCTAAAAGCTATTAACCTATTTTTTATATTCTCTGGTATATCTGTAGAATAAGATACAGATATTCCTCCTTCGCTTCTAGAAGTTTCTCCTTCACTTCCTAGCCTATTCCTATAGATAATAGCTAGTTCTCTTTGCAAAGCTTCTGCTCTTACTGGAAGTGTATCTCTATTAGTAAAATCTAGTATTTCAGATTCAGCATCTTCTAGAAACATATTAAGTAAATCATCTTGACTAGTATCTTCCTTATTAATTTCTAATCTTATTTTCAGCCTTTCTAACTGTGTCATAATAACACCTCATTAATTAGATGAAGATTACTCTTCCCCTTGATTATCTTCTATTAATGATATTAAATCTTCTTTATTAATCTTCGAATCATATTCTAAGCCTAACTCTGTGGCGATTGCTTTTAATTGATCCTTATTAAGCAATTTTAGTTCTTTATTATCTTCAAAAACTAATCCTACTGTTTTTGCCATGATACCCCTCCTATGCTTTATGGTGAAGATAAATACCAGCTACCTTATTTTCATATACATCTTCTAATCCATAGTTTCTATAACCATATTTCCATGCATCTGCATCTTGGTTAAGTTCTGGTGTAATTATTTTAGGTACTGCATGCTTTGTATATTGAATTACAGCAGGTTTATGTGCAATTATAAAGTTAATATCTTTTCCAGCTGTTGCTTTAACATATCCTCCTGCTTCTTCTCCTTCTGTTTTTCCATCTTTCAAGTCAATGGCAGTATAAAATCTACTTTGTGGGACTTGAATAACTTGACTAAACCTTGCTAAAACTTCTTTTGATTTAGTTGTATCTAAATCTTGTACAGCACCATATAAAGTAGGAGTTATGAAAAGAATTCTGTCCTCCATTGGAACTTCATCTTCATCCATTTTATTTGTTGCTGCTCTTAAAGCTGTAATTACAGCTGCTCCATCTGCAAGTGTTGCTCCTGCTGCTACCTTAGATATTCCAGTAATCCCTGCTAATGTTGCAAATCTGAAAGCATCTATTTCTGGTACTACTTTAGTTCTAATAAATTCTCCAGCTAATCTTCCAAATGCAATGTTTTGAGATTCCTCATTATCCATTGCATCTACTTGAAACATTCTACCTCTTTCATAGTTAAACTTAACTGTTTCATTTGTTAAAGTAACTGATCCTGTTGTATAACCACTATTTCTGTCGTAGTCTCCTAATCCATCCATATCTAGTTTAGGTATAATAATTTCATTTGCATTTGCTCCTTGTTGTGCTAAAGAAGCATCGCTTTCTAATACTGCAGTTTTTGCTGTTTCCTTGTAAACTTCATCTAGTAAAGCTACATATTTCTTAGCTAATGCTATTGTATTTGCCATTGTTCATTCCTTCTTTCTTTTAATTATTTAAGCCCAAATGCTGCTCTTAAAGCTGCATCATTGTCAATTTTTCCTTGTCCACCCTTAGGAGGATTTCCACCTCTTAACTTATCATTTACAGCTTTCTCTACAGCTGATTGAAAAGCCTTCTCTACTGATTCAATACTTTTATTGCATGATTCAGCATCTGAATAGTTAAGTATATCTACTAACTCCTTAGGTAGATTTTTTTCTGCTAGAGTTTCATAAGCTGTCGCTCTTAATTCTCTAGTGGTTATGTCTTTTTCTCTCTTAGTTAGTTCATCTAACTTCTTTTGTGCTTCATACTCTGCTTTTTGGTCAGCATTCATTTTTGCTAACTTTTGAGCTTCTGTCTTAGCTTCTTCTATTTTAGCTTGATAATCTGTTTCCCATTTTCCTTTAGCAGTTTCTAAAGCTTTAGCTACTCTTTTATCAAATTCAGATTGATACTTTTTATCTTTTAATACATCATCAAAAGATTTTTCTCCACCTTCCTGCCCTTGAGTTCCTTCTCCCGTACCTTCACCATTGCCATTTTCTGCCCCAGTTCCAGTAGCACCACTTCCAGCTCCTCCATCTGCTTCAAAAAAAGGTCTAGATATCCCAACTAAACCAAATAGTTGTAGATTCATTATTAAATTTCTTTTCATTTCTTCCTCCTTGCCCCTTAATGTTCAATGCCCATTAGATTCAATAAAATTAGAGCAGTTTTAAGCCTTACTCAGGGCATAATAAAAGCACCTACTATTTAACTTAGTAAGTGCTCCTACAAATTCTTTATTATCTTATTTGCTTGTTCTTCTGTAATACTATCAACTTTAAATAATTCTGAACTATTTCCAATTGACTCACCATCATAACCCATAATCCTATCCATAAGAATATTCTTATTATCTACTACCCAACCGTTATTCTTATCATAAATATAAGGTACATAGTTTTCTATTTTAGCAACTTTATTTAGATCTGATATGAAATAATAATCCATATTCTCACCTCACTTTATTAATATTATCTGGATACTTTAATTTACTTGAAAGTTCAGCCATCCTTTTTGATAACTCTATGGCTTCTTTTGAAGTTTTATTCTCTATAACTCTCCACTTTTCATATAAACTATGCAGTTCTCCATTCTTAAGCTCAAAGCTTTCTGGAGTATGATATTGAATTTCAAACTTTTGTCCGCTTGGTGCTACATAGTTACAGTTAACTCCTTTATAAGGATTACTCTTTACTAACCATGTATTTTTTAATTTTATTTGATTATATCCCTTCTCATTTAAAGCATTGTTAATTTCAAAATACTTATTTGTTAAGTCTTTATAAGAAGATTGATATGTATATCTAATTATATCATTCGTATCTTCAATCACATTCTTTATAATATCTGGCTCTAAACTATTCTTACTATCGGTATTTACTTTTCTTAGATAAGATTCTTTTGACTTCAATCTAAAATCTAATCCAACTAATTCTGATCCGCTATTATTTGATATTTCCTTTAAATCTAATGTTATATTAGGCTCATTTTTTATAACCTTATTATAATAATTAATCTTTCTATATTGTGCTTTTAAATTATTCCATTCATTAATCTTATTATACTTTATATCTTTGAAGTCTTTCAATGCCTTTGGCGATTCTTTTCCTAAAACTTCCTTATAATTATTAAATTGCTTTCTATCTGAAGATTTATTCTTAATCATCTTCTCAACTACTTCTGCATTATCTTTGCTATACTTATCAACTACAAACTTATCATACCATTCTTGATAACTCATATCCCCAGGTACTAGATAAGTCTTACCTGTCTCTGGATCCCTTGCCCTTCTATTAATATCTTTTAATGTTCCTTTTCCTAAATAAGCTCTTGTTGTACTTCTACAATGAGGATGTAAAGGTGGAAGATTAATGCCCGCTTGTGCTTTATCTACCCTATAAATTTTTCTATCTTGCTCTCTACAAGCACTTGATGTTCTTAAATCTAATGTTGCCACAAAAATATATTTATCGACTCCACATTCTTTATAAGATTCTATTTCAGCTTCATTAGATATATAAGTAGTTTCAGTTCTAATTAGTCTTTCAGATGCAAACTTACCATAGTTAGTTAATTCCTCTAATTCCATGGCCATCCTTCTAGAACTTTTACCACTCATTAAAGCACTTGTTATTACTTCTTCTAACTTCTCTGCTAATATGTCCGTATTCTTCCATACACGCTTACTATAATGTTTTCCACTCCAATTATTCTTAAGTATCTCTTGTACACTTCCTAAAGGCATTTCTGCTACATTAAACCCTATTCCTAAGCCTTTTTGAATATCAAATATATTAGAGTAATAGGCTTTATTTATGTTATCTGTATATAGCTTTGTACTTTGTTTTATTTCAACATCTGCTGCTAACTTAGTATTTATATATACACTTTCTTTCATAGCTTCTAGTCTTGTTATTCTAGATTTATAAGCTTCTGAATTAAGTTGAGCCATCATATATTTTTTTAATTCTTCATCTTGTATTCCATATATCTTTGCTCTTATATCGTCTAATTCTTTTTTAGATATTTTAGAATTTAATAATTGTTTAAATTCCTTCTCACTTAGTTGACTATCTAACTTATATTTGTAGAATATATTGTTTATATCTTCATTTATATCTTTAATAGCTTTATCATATGCAGCATTAATTTTATTTATAGTAGTATCACTATTTCTATGATACTCTGCCATTCTCTCATTGGCTCTATTATTCCAATAAACATTACTTCTATTCTTCATCTACCTCACCATCTTCTTTGGTGATATTTTTAAAATCATATGATCCAAAGGCTTTTTGTTGGTCCTCTATATTCTTTTTCTTTTCTTCATCTAGCCTTTTTCTTTCTTCTTCAATATCTATTTCTTCATCAAATCTCTTAACTCTAGTTTCCCAACTAATAAACCCATCTGTTTCTTGGGCTATTCTTGCAGCAAGTTCATCGTCTACTGGAAGTGATCTCTTCATAGTAATATCTATGTCACTAGAATTTATATTTTTTGCTCTTATATTTTCTATATTTGACATAAGCTTTAGCCTTTGCCTTAAACCTTGTTTAAAGTATCTCTCTTTAGTTTTTCCTAATTGCTCAAAGCCTAATAGCTTGTACTTCATAGCTACTCCAGAAGCATTGCCTACAAAGTTTTCATCTGTTAAACATGGAACTTTACTAAATTCATGTATATCATCTTTAAGGGATTTCTTTAGAACTTCTATTTCAGTTTCATTAAGATTCTTTACTAACCACTTAGCATCTCCACCTTGCTCTAACTCTATAATTTTTAATTCCTTTAATAATTTAGCTGTTTTAACAACTTCTTCTTCATTATCTCCAAGTGAAGCACCTATAACAGCTAGTAATGCATCTACTACCTGCTCCTTATCATTAATTCTATCTGATTGAAGTAAATTATAAGCATCAATTAAAGTTATTACTCCTTCAAAATCTCCTTTAAGTTTCTTATTATTTTTATATTCTATTAATGGTATTCCATTAAAGAAATGTTCTTCTGGTTCATCAATAGCTGGTAATTCATTATTTAAGTCTTTAAAGAAATAATGAGTTGTATTTTTATCTGTATAAACATTAATATCATATCCTTTTAAAGTATTATCAATATCGTACTTAGGATAATAAGTAACTCCAAATATAGCCTTATGTTTTACAGTACTATCTACAACTAAAAAAGAAGTTAAAGGGCTTACTACTGCTAGCTCTGGATAAGGTACTTCTTCATTATTCATATATAACAATTCATATCCTACACCAAATATAGATAAATCTAATGCTAATTCATTGTTATGCGAATCTTCATCAATATTTATAAATATATCATTTAATTCATCTGATCCATTACCACCATAACTTACTGGAGTACCAAATACATATCCTGTTGCCATATCTGTGATATATTCAGCATGATTAGCAACTATCTTATTGTTAGGTAAAGAACTTGTTGATAAAGTTCTATTTAATATTTTATGTTCTCCATCATAATATTTATTAAGATTATCATATCTATTACTAACAATACTTTGATGTTCAGCAATACACTTAACTAATAGTTTAATAGGAATACTACCATCTTCATTTAGTAAATCCCTATCTTTTATTATTGACATTTCATCACCTCTTTTTATATCATTTCGTAACTACATATACGAAATAGTAATTTTTATAATTAATGTTTAGTTCTAATAAACACATTTTATTATTTTCATATCTTACAAATGGCTTAAATAGGTTATTTATTTAGTATTCGTTAAATCAAAATTTAGCGAAATTATCTTAATCCTAGCTTAACCTTGCTCTTAACTTTTACCTTAGTTGAGTTAATCTCACCTTCCATTCCATACCTACAAGCATCTATAGTATGATTATTCTTATCTGGATATTCTCCCTTTAGGTTTCCTTCTTTATCTTTTTCTATTTCATAACCTACAAACTCTCTTTTAGTATTAGGACACCTTACTGGATCTATTATTATTTCTTCTAATTCTTCTGATAAAAATTTAAGACCATGTTCTACTGAATCTGGTCCCTTCTTTGCACCTGCTATATTTAATCCTAACTTCTTAAATTCGTTTATTGTTCTAGGCTCTGCACTATCTGCAGTAACTCTTTTATTTAGTGGATTAAGTTTCTTTATTTCTTCAACAGCTTTACTATTACTTAATTGAATTTTATAAACTTCTCCAAATACATATAATTTCTTTCTAGTCTTATCATAATTCATTAATAAATAAGCTAAAGGATCTGCAGCATATCCAAAGTCTAAACCATTCTTTAATCTATCAAATACTTTTATTTCATCATCTGTTATTTCTCTTACTGTTATATTTCTAAAGACTTCTCCACCAGTACCAGTTACAGCTCCTAAGTAGTCATGTTCATACTTATTAGGATTAACCTTCTTCATATGTTCAGCTTCAATAATAAACTGTTCTCCTAACCACTCTTTAGGTACCGCTCTATAATCACTATGATGTACAAACTTATCTTTTCTAGTTTCAACTACTTCTTGGTTACACCAATTCCTTTGACTTTCTGGTGGATTAAAAGAATAGAATACAAAGAACTTAGGTCCACCTCTCATAAGAGATTGATTAATTGTATCTATCTTATACTTTCCTTCAAATTCATCTACTTCTTCATACCAAATATATTTAATATATCCTTTTGGTACTTTAGTAGATTTAACTTTCTTAGGATTATCAGCACCTTTAAATCTTATTACTTGTCCAGTAGGTTTATATGTTATTGTTAATTTGGCTTCTGGAACGTGCCATTCATCACTTACCCCTAATATATCTATTGCCCATTTAATCTGGTCCCTAACTGATTCTGATAGAGTATCTTTAACTCTTCTAAGTACCAAGGCATTAGACATTATTCCTTGCTGTGCATCCTTCATCATTCCTAGAACTATTTCAATAGAAATAAAAGAAGACTTCGTACTACCTCTACCACCTTTAAACCAGTAGTGAGTATGAAGTCCTCTTTTTATATCTTTATGTGCTTCATAAAAACTTGAAGCAATTATTGATTTTAATTTTACTTTAATCATCTATATCATCTACTATCTGAACTTGTTGAACTCCATCAAATTCAATCTTTTCAGTAAATAATCTATATCTCTTACCTAAGAGCTCTGCTGCTTTATTTCTATCTTTAGCTGATATATCTTTCTTAACTATTCTTGCTGATGAACATCCTTCTCCTTCTACTACAACTACTTCTTCTGTAAGTTCATTTCTCATGACCTTAGTCAGATACTTCATTACTTCTGTTGCATTTGCTATGCTTTCATCTTCTATTTTCTTAAGTTGTTCATCAATATAATTTTTAAGGTTAACATTTGTTAACAGTCTACTTGCTGCTGCTTTTGCTACACTATCTTTCTTTACATTAGGATAAGCTTTCTTATATGCTCTAGTAGCATTAAGGTCTATCAAGTATTCATTTGCAAATATCATTTGTTTATCTGTTATCCTGTCCATTAATACTACCTCCCATTTTTATATAAAATAAAAAACTCTATCTCTAGAGCTATTTAAACATTTCATTGTCTTTTCTTTTTAACATAATATATTAAATCTAGTAAGTAGAAGGTTTGTACCAAAGGGTGTTAGCACCATTCTTTCATATTTTCTTATTTGAATTATTGCTTACTATCTCCAGTACTGGCTATTTATATAAAATAAGAAGAATCCATGATTGGATTCTTCTTAATATCTCTAAAATTCTGCTATTTACTTCCCCATTTAGCCTTTATATATTTCTCTATTTCATCCTTATCTTCAAACTTATTTTCTTTTTTTATTCTATTTTTCAAATATCCTAAATAACACTTGTTAACTAAAGATGTATTCTTCTTTAAACCTTCCTTTGCTGTTATAATCATTTCCATAAAATCATCTCCTTACATTCATGTTCTTTGTAAATACCTATAATTAATATCCTTATCAAAATATTGTTTCCTTTTTATCCATATAAATCCATCACCTTTACTTATTATTGCAACATCTATTGGTCCTCCAACAGTTTGACTCATTTCATCCATATTCATTTTTCTTCTGAATGAAGTAAGGTTTACCAAAGTTTCTGCCATAAGAGACAATTCTTCCTTTGGTGAACTAGCTACTGTATTTATCATAGGACCCCAGTGTTTATTATAAGAAAACTTTCCAAATTCTTTATCAATATCATTTAAAATACTTTTTCTGCAGCTTTCATCGATATCTAACTTACATATAGATTCATTATTCATTATTACTTTATTTATTTTATCCATAAAACTATAATCCATTCCATTCATGAATGTTTTTATTACATCATCCTGTGCAAATGGTATAATCGCCGCCATATTTCTATCATCAATTTCTTCCTCAACAATTTTACCAGTTTTTAAGTTACCAAAATAACATCCCGATATCTCTGCTGCTATTATTTGGGGATATATTTCTTTATCTCCGTATCCTGCTACTACAAATCCTGTGGAGGCCGGGTTATATATTTTCTTTGTTATTAATCCATAACATGTATTAATTATTATTTCTTTCACTGATTCTTCAAGTTTAAATTCTATAATCAAATCTAACTTTTCTAATAAGTCTTCATTAATTTCATCAATGATTCTTTCCTTAATACTCATGAATTCATCATCGTCAGGAAAACCTTCTATAAACTCCCTAAATTCTGAAATTGCTTTTTCAATCCTAGAATTTATCATTATTTCATATTCATTGCTATTATTAAAATTAATATCATCATTCTCTTCTATTTCTTTGATAAAATCATCAATTGTATTTTTTATTAGTGTATCCATATCTTCTAAATAGTCACACATAACATAAAGCAAATATTCTTTTTCATTAATGTTATATTCTATTACAAATTCTTTTAAAAAATTCATAAAGTCATTCCAATATTCTCTTAAAGTATCAAATTTTTTTATTCCAATTCTTTTTCTATACTCTTTTACAATAATCTCGACTGGACATCCCATAAAAAACGAATTGTTGTAAATCATAATACCTACCGGATTACCTTTTGTTAACTCAAACAATTTATTCGCAGAATTATAATATCCAATTCCATTTCCAATTGTTACTGCACTATCTGAAGCTAATGCAATCCCATGTTTATTTAATATTCCAACCTCTACAGTCATAAAGTCCCCCTATAATATGTATTTATAATGTGTATTTATAATATATATACGACACATCTTTGTAAAAACCTTCTATATTTATAAATTAATTTAAAAGCACTTAACCATTTTAGCTAAGTGCTTTTCAATAAAAGGGTATTGAGTATTTATGAGAGAGATTTTAGTATGTTGGGGAACTCCATTGGCTTCACACTCAGCACCTATCCATTAAGTTTATCCACTAATCTCGAAGGTAATTAACTTAACCCTTGCCTGCATAAACAAGCCACAAAAGGATATTACTCCTTCATTATCTATTCGGCTATGTGCCTAAAGGTAAGGCCTTATCGCCTGTCAATAGATTATTTACTTTACTCGTTTTATACCTTAACCTACGATAGTATAAAAGTCATAGTTAGCTTGGAGGAGATAGTAAGAATTGAACTTACATATATAGGTTAACAGCCTATTGTTCTACCATTGAACTATATCTTCACATTACACCTAGCTTTTACACTAGGTGCTATAAATATAGGAGGTCAAACCATATAGAAAACCCTGTCCTAGTTTTCCATACTATTATTATAAAGTATCTTACTATTAAAAAATTCTCATGTTTTTCTCAAAACCTTCTCATTATTTTATAATATTCATAAAGTTAGCTACATTTTCTAATATCTCTTCTCTTATTCTATATACTGTTGCTACTGCCATATTCATTTTTTGAGATATTGCTATAACTCTTGCTTTATCACTATACTTTAATTCTAAGAATCTTTTACTTTCTTCATTAAGCATATTTACATTAAATTCCATATTACTTATATAGTTTTCTAATTCTCTTTTCTTAGCTTTAGTCTTTAGTATTTGCTTTATTATCTTAACTCTTTCTCTTTCTAACCTATCTATTTCATTTATTATTTCTTGCTCTGCATAGCTTGTACCAGTAGATGATGTTTGTACCCTTTCAGATATTCCTGCTCCATTTTGGTAAGGATCTATTCTAATGTTAGTATGCCTTATATCATACTCTATAACATCTTTATGATATTCTAGCCTTGCTATCTTTTCATTCAGTCCAAATAGATATTTCTTATTTTCATAATATCTATATAACTTTCCTTCTGTCTTTCTAAATAGTTCTTTATCCACATTATTCCCCCTTAAGTATATTTTTATTTGTTTTTGTTCTATTAGCATTATTTTATAATAGTCTTACTTTTTATGAATAAAGTTTTTACTTTTCGAACATACTAATTAATATAAACTGAATACTGGAGGTGGAATGTAATGAGTAAGGCACCACAATATTCTATAACAGACATTTTATACTCTGTTATAGTAATATTAGCTTTAATATTAATTATTAAACTTATATAGCCCTCATATACCTAGGTAGTTAATTACTTCTTGGGTATAGAGAAAACTTAGATTAATAATTAACTAAATAACTCATTAACATCCACTCTTTAAAGGAGCTAGTAATAGCTCCCTTTTTATTTAAATTATTCTTTTTTATCCCCTTTAGTAGCTTTATATACAAATAACCATCACAACAATAATCCTATTAACCATATAAAAACTAATCTCATAAGTTACTTCCTTATCCCTCTAATCTATATTTTTGAAAATACCTTTTTAAATTCTCTACAGAAATTTTCTAATTCTTCTATATTACTAAATGCTATCTTATATCCTTCATTTTCTAGTGCAACTCCTAAGCCTGTTTTTGCATTATATACTCCATTAGCTCCTTTTACTTTAATCTCTTTTATTACTACTTCCTCTAATACTTCTAATCCATCAAATTCTTTATTAACTACCATTTGTCCAGCTTCGGGAGTATGCTTTTTCTCTATGTCCTTTTTTAATTGCCTTGAAAGTTCATCTGAAACCTTCTTAGCTTCTTCCTTTTTTACTACAGTCTTAATTTTCTTTGTATCTTCTAAAATATAAGCTGCTGCATCTTCAATTTCTATCTCTTCCTGTATTTTCCCGTAAGCATTATTTATTGCAGTTTTGCTTAGCTTAGGAAATTTGAAAATTGTTTCTTTAATAACATCTTGTCTAGATTTTCCACTTCTTATCAATTCACCCATAAACACTTTAACTTCTTCTTGTAACTTTGCCATATCAATATTCTCCTTCTCTAATAATTTAATTTTCTCTTGGTCCTCTATCATAAAATTAGACATTATATCCTGGATTCTCTTTATTTCTTTAAAACTCCAACCTTCATTTACTAAAACTGCTGAAAAACTTCTATCTATTAGGTTCAATGCTTCTTCAGCTTTAGTCTTAGCAATTTTATTAATAATTTCATTTATCTTAAGTACTTCCTTCTCTGGCAACTTCCTTAAAATATTCATATCCTTTTCTATCTCACGTTCTCTTTTTCTTCTTTCCTGTCTATTCACTTATCATCTCCCCCTAAAAAGGCATATCTCCATCTTCTACAGGAGTCATATCTTCTTCAAAATTACTATCTCGGTTAAAACTGTTAGATGTTCCATCTTGATTATTATTAGCTTGTCCACTTCCTATAAATTCAAATGAATCCACTACTATATCTGTTGTATATCTCTTAGTTCCATCCTTAGCATCATAACTACCTGTTCTTATACTTCCTGTTACTGCTAATTGCCTTCCCTTTGTTAGATATTGTGCTATTGTTTCTCCAGTCTTACCAAAGGCTATACAGTTAATAAAATCTGTTTCATCCTTTTTGAAAGGTCTTGTTACTGCTAGAGTAAATCTACAAATTGCAGTTCCTGTTCCTGCTGCATAATTTAACTCTGGATCCTTTGTAATTCTACCGATTAAAATTACCTTATTCATTCTTTCTATCCTCCACTTCTATCTCTTCATCTGTAAGTTCTTTTCCACATTGTTCACAAATCCCCCAATATGAAGAGCATTTTTTACATATTGTGTATCCTGGCATGTGTCCTGTTGTTATTGGAGTTGCACATTTATTACATTCTGTTTTGCAGAAAGCATTCATAACTATTAACTTCTTGCATTTATTACAAATCATCTTTTCCCCTCCTATTTTTTCTCCTTATTTTCTGTAATTCGTAATAATCTATAAATCCATATTCATCACCATACTTTAGACTTCTTGCAACTATTCTTAACTTTAAATCTCTATAAAAGTGATTAAATAATTTTATTCTTAGCTCACCTTGTTGTGTTGTCATTCCCTTGACATCTACATATTCCTCACTACCATTATTGTGATAAATAACAAAGTCTGATGTATATGTTATTGGTCTATAAGTTTTACTATCTTTCTTAAATCCATCTACCAACGTAAACTTAGGTTGCAATTCAAAGTTTTCTATTTCCCCTCTATACTTCCTTATCTTAAGTACTTCATAATATTTAGCTTCATCTTTAGAATCAAATGTAATTCCATCTATTACAGTTTTATGACTTAAATATTTATTCATTGTTCACCTTATTACTTTCCTCTATAACTCTTACATCTTATCCTACTCATATTTTTATTAGTTCTTATCCTGTTCTCTGCTAAAAAACTTTCTGCTTCCAGCTTTCCCTTTTCTCTTAAGTATTTTCTTCTTTCTAATTCTTTTAATGTTTCAAGCATCAATTCATGAGGTGTTAACTTACTCATATTAACCTCCTATACAACTTCTATCTCTTTTAGAAAGATATTATATAACTTATCTTTAAATTTATTTATAATTACACCTTTAATAAAATCACTATTAGCTTGTATAGTTATTTTATTATCAGTTTCAGTTATCTCTGTATCTATAAACCAAGTTCTATAACTTACTTCAGATGTATTATCATAAATTTTCTTATGTGTATCAGTTGGGAAGGAAAGGGGTTGAAGTACAGGTACTGATTCTTCTTTGCCTTCTTCCCTTTCTTCTCCTTTTTCATCATTCTTATAATTCTTATAATTCTTTAATTCTTGTTTGTGTCCACTTTGTTGGGACTTTATTGGGACACCGTTGTCCATACTGATGTCCATCCCCTTGTCCACACCGTTGTCCATAGTGTTGTCCATTTTATTGGGACTTTGCATATCTGAAATTGCTTGATAACCCTCATAATTACTTACTTTGAGCGTTGTCCCTTTTTTTGAAGTTTTTAGAGTAATCATTTTATCTTTTTCAAGTAATTCTAAAAACTTTTTTACTGTCTTTCGGTCAACATGCCATCTATCTGATAATTTCATTATTGAGGTATGAAAACTTCCTCTTTCTATTGTTACAAGTTCATTTCCAATTAAAATTTTTCTTTCTTGATGGTTAGCTTGTAGGAGGATGTCTATCCACCATTTCAGCTTTTCGGCATCTTCCCAAAGCCAATGTTTTCTTATTGACCTATATAGTTTTATCCATCCTCCCTCTTGCATAATTAATCTCCTATTCTCCTACAAATGGTGTTCCTTCAAATTCTTCTACTGGATCTGTATATTCAACATCTTCTATTACTTCTCCGGTTTCAAAATCTATCTCTACATTATCTTCTTTAAGAATAGTGTCTTTAACTGAATTATTATCAGCACTATAAGCCTTTTGCATTTCTATTGATAAAATACCCCACTTACTTAATAAGTTTCTTAGAACTGTCTTTTTAGCCATACTGTCAAAATCAGTTTGCCATACTCCATTTTTAAAGCTATATGTTTTAGAGAATTTCTTAGCATGAGCTTCTACATCTTCTCTGCTCCAATAAACTGTTTTTTCAAATCCATTTAGTAATTTAAAATATCCAGCATATCCAATAACTTTATCTGATTTTCTTTGAGTAAAATCTATTTGAACTTCTTCTGAAAGTGGATTCCAGCTTATTAACTCACCTTCCCTTATTTCAACTACATTAATTCCTTTATACTGTCCTGTTCTTAAAGCTAGTTGAATATATCCCTTATATCCCATTTGGAATTGAGCCTTTGTTCCATAAGGTACTACCCATGCATATCCTAAGTTTTTATCTACTGGTAAATCCATAGTTGCTGCTACCATACAACTTGCTACAACTGACATAGGTTCACATTTCTTTAGATTAACATCACTATTAACTAAATTAACTATAGAACTCATATACTGTGGAGCTCTTTCCATAAGAACTTCTTCAAATCTTTTCTTAACTGCTGGACTATCCATAATACCTTTAACGTTATTTGTTATTGCAGAAGGTTGTCCTGCTCCTTCTTTCTTTGCTAATTGATTTTTTAAACTATTTGCTGTTGCCATAATTATTTATCCTCCTTAATATTGAACTTTCTACTAATACTTTCTTTAACCACCTTTTCATATACTTCTGGAAACTCTGACTTAAGTTTTTTACTATCAACTCTGTTTGATAAAATATTTTTCCAGCTTAAGCTATATCCAGGAGCATATGCATACTCTGCTTTACCTATTTCAAATTTAATTTGATTCTCTAATTCTTTTACTTGTGCTTCAAAACTCTTTAGTTGTTCCTTCATTTCTAAATAAGATTTAATTTTCTCTTTATATTTAAATCCTAGCTCTACTGATTTATCTGTTTCTGATTCTTTATATTTTTCTTTAAGATACTTTTCTGCAGCACTAGATCCATCTAAAGCTGGTGGAGTTTTATCCTCTACCATTTTCCAAAAGCTTTTCTCTGCTTCAATAATCATTTGAATTAATTCTTCATCTCTTTTGATCTCTTTCCATATAAACTTTTGTCCACCAATTAATACTGCAATATATCCTATTTCTGCTCCTGTAACAAATAAGTAATGTTGTACTTGAAGTAAATAACTTGCTGGTACTTCATCTTCTTGCCACTCATTAGTTAAATATTGATTAGCAGTTTTACATTCTAGTATCGCATTTTCTCCTACTACTCTTCGGTCTATATTGGCTACCATAAAAGGATAATCCTTATGTTTGTAATGCTTTCTATCTCTTCTAACTTTCTTACCAGTTCCCTTCTCAAATTCTTTAGCAACTATTTCTTCTAGCTGGTCCCCCCAGTAAGCACTCTCAAATTGTTCTTTAACTTCTTCAATAGGTTCTGTTTTCTCTATATATACTTCAAATGTAGTCTTATATTTATTAACTCCAAGTATTGCTCCTACATCACTTCCACCAATTCCACATTGCCTTTCTTTAAGCCACTCAAGTTTATCCATCTACTTGTCCTCCTTGAAACTAACTATTAATCTATCGTCCTCAGTACAGTAACTAATTTTGTCTATATAATAATCTCTGTCATTTTCATCATAAATCTTGAATCCATCTTTGTTTAATTGATTAATTATTGATATTAATACATTTAATAAAACCTCTAATGCTTTCATATACCCTCCTAAATTAAATCCTTGAATACTTCACCAGTTTCTTCTATATAAACTTGGTCATTGTCTATATCTGTTCCTGGTGGTATAATGTCATTGAATGTTTTTAAGTGCTCATAACTCTTACTTTGGTCGGTGGAGTAATGAGCTTTTTTATATTGCTCTACTACTAGTCTTGTAACTGCATTAACATTTAATTGCTTGGTCATATCTTCTTTTACTTTTTCAACTTCTCTTGCTAGTTCTAAAGCCTTATCTTTTTCAAGAAACTCCTGCATAAGCTTACCCAATCCCCTTTCCTCCTTCCTGCTCTTATAGAGTTACTATTTAGAAGTAATAACTTTTCCATCTTCACACCTCCCTAATGTTATTTTTAGTATTTCACATATATTTATAAACTCTTTAGAGCTTGTCCTTTTATTAAAAGCAACTCTATTTGCTTTAATATCATTTGTTACATCATTCATAAAAGCTGAAAACTCTTTAGCTGATAAACTGTTTTTAAGTTCTGTTAAGTATTTAAATAACATACACATTTTCTCCTTTTTATGATATATTCCCCTAAAATATGTTAATATATATTTAGAAAGGGGCTGCTTTAAATGATTTATTTTATAAAAAATAATTTTTTTTCTATTCTTTCAATACTCATATCGATATCATCTTTATCTATAACTTTGTTTAACCTTTATATAAATAGAAAACATCTTGATGTCGTCATTGAAGAAGATCTCGATAAAATAGATAACATTTATACAAACTATTTAGAATATCAAAATCAAGATCCAAGCCTTAATTTTGGCAATGGTAAAGTATGTTTTATCAAAGTGGTTAATCCTTCAACCAAAGATATTGCATTCTTTGATTTACGTGTTGTTGATTTAGATAGCATGAAATCAATTTTCTTTCTATCCAATGCAGTATTAGAATTAACAAATCTAACTAATGAAAAAATCTTTTATGGTAGTGATAATGTTATGGCTAAAGTAAACATTCCATATTCCAATTATGGTATTTTTAAATCAAATAGTTTCACTAGATTAGATATTCCTTTTTATCCTGCTGAAACTACAACTACAGTCTTAGTTTCTTTTAAAGTAGCCATATCTTCAATAAAATCTAATAAAGAAGCTGGCTATAGAAAAAAGTTCAAATATTATAAAAAAACTTTTAATATTTCTCTTTAGTCATTATTAAAACTATGATACTGGCTATCAAAGCTATTAGGCTTATTAATAATGCAATTAAATCCATTTACTACCTCCTACTAATTAAACTGGTGTAATAGTTATATTAGACTGCTTTTGTTGTTTTCTTAATTCATTAATAACAACTTTAGCAATTTCCTTTGAGTCAATCTTTAAATTACCTTCTATATCAAATTTAATTAACTGCTCTTGAACTGGTACTTCTGGAGCAGTTAATTCTTTAATTGCATACTCTAAAGCTTGTACATCTTTGTCGTAATCTCCAACCATAAAGCTTTTTCTATCTTCTATAAGGTCTTTTAATTGATTTATTACTTCTTCTCTTTTCATCTATATACCCTCCTTTAATAATCTATCTATGATATAAGCTTGTCCTTTTCCAGTAACCCTTGTTGTATGATAAGTAAATAATCCTTTAGAACTTTCTCTAGTACCTTCAACAACTTCAAATAATCCTTGCTCTATCCCTCTTTGCATTGGCTCTGTAGAATTTTTAAATATAAGTCCCCAGGACCTTAGTTTCTCCCAAAGTTTTCTCTCACCTATTTTTATATTTTCTTTACTAGCTACTTTTGCTACTTCCCTAACTAATAAACTATTTTCACTTGCTGCAATCTGATTTAAAAACTTGTTCTTACTTTCAAGCTCTTTATCCTTTGCTTTTAATAATTCATTTTTCTTTTGCAATGTATTTTGAGCTATCAATAAAGCCTTAGCTAAAATATCTTGTTCACTTTCTTCTTGATCTATAGGAATATATCCCCCTGTCTTTCTTATCTGTGGTAGCACTTTATCAGTTACCCAATCTTGAAATTTTTCAGCTTCCTTCTTCTTAGACTTGAAGATTAATTTATAAACTCCACTTTCAGTTAGAAAGTTCTCTCCAGCATTATTTAATTTTCGGATGTTGCTATCTGTCACATCCGAATTTTTCAATTTAACAACTTGATTACTATTCATTCTAGTAATTGCTTTTCTAACTCCTTCTGGAGAAATATCTAAGCACTCTCCACAATGATATGGATTAAATAATACATTTCCATTAAGTTCAAATACTTCTACTGGTCTATTTTCAAACATCATTATTTTATTCATATAGCTTGTCCTCCTTAATTCTTATTCTATTTAGTTTCTAAAGGAACAATATTGTCTAACTCAGATAAATCATACCCTTCGTATTTCAATAAAAAATCCTCTAATGTTGATTTTCTAATCTTAAAGCTCCCTAACTTCAAGCATCTTAGCTTACCTTTCTTAATTAAGGCATATACATAATCAGTATTCGTTTTTAATATCTTTGCAGTTTCTTTAACTGTATAAAGCATTTCTTCCATAACTATAACTCCCTTCTTAATATTCAGTTCAATCTATTGAACTTCTTTTTCAAAAAAATAAACTTGTATTTCATTTGATTCTATTTTTAGAAGTTCAGAAATTGAAGTTATTTCATCTTGAGAAAAAAATATTTTATTATTTAACTTTAGTGATATTGTTCTTTCCGAAATCCCTAATTTTTTGGCGAAACTCCTTTGAGTCCCAAATTTTTCAATTATTCTTCCTCTTAACTTATTATAATTAAAAGCCATATAATCACCTCCTGTAAATTTAGTTCAATTTATTGAACAACATTATCATATCATGTCGTTTTTTGCTCGTCAATACAAAAATTCAATATTTTTAACTTTTTTGTTTCACTTCTTGAACTTAAGTTCAAAATAGTGTATTATATTTATTGAAAGGAATGATATCATGAATATTCAAAATACTTCTGTTAGATTAAAACAAATTATGCAGGAAAGAAATTTAAGACAAGTAGATTTATTAGAAATGGTTAAACCTTACTGTGAGAAATACAAAGTAAAAATTAATAAATCTGATATAAGCCAATACTTATCTGGGAAAGTAAAACCAGGGCAAGAAAAACTATCAATGTTAGGTATGGCACTAGATATAAATGAAACATGGTTAATGGGTTATGATGTACCTAAAGATAAACAATTTAATATTGAAAAATCTAATATTTCTAGTGAAGAAGTCATTTTATTAAAAAGTTTTAATAGTCTAAATGATATAGGAAAAAAAGAAGCTATTAAAAGGGTTGAAGAGCTCACTTGCTTAAGTAGATATGTTGATAATAATAATGTTGTTAACCTTCCAAAAAGAGAAAAACAAATATGGGAAGAACCAGGTAAAGAACATCTTATGCCTATAGCATCACATGATAAAGATGGGGAATTTACTGAAGAAGATTATAAACATGATAACGATATAATGAATGATGATGATTTGTGGAAATAAATATACAAAGGGTGATGGGATTGACTTATGATGAATTATTAATAGAAGCTGATGAATTCGGAATAATTGTTAAAGAACTAGACTTAAAAACACGTGATGGTCATTGTAACGGAAATAGAATAGCTATCCACAAAGATTTATCAAATTATGAAAAAACTTGTGTCTTAGCTGAAGAGTTAGGACACTATCATAAAACAGTTGGAGATATTACAAATCAAAAAGACATTAACAATAGAAAACAAGAACTAGTAGCTAGAAGATGGGGATATAACAAAAATATTGGACTTATTGGTCTTATAAATGCATTTGAGTATGGTTGCTTAAATAGGTATGAAATAGCTGAATATTTAAATGTTACTGTTGCATACTTAAATGAAGCTCTAGAGTATTATGAAAGTAAATATGGAACAATTCATAAAATAGATAACTATATTATTTACTTCTCTCCCAATGTCTATATAGGAAAAATTTTTTAATTATAAATAAAGGAGATGATTTTATGGCATCTGTGAATGTCAGAAAACGTGGTGACAAATGGCAATATCAATTTGAAGCTGCAACAATAGATAGTAAGCGTAAACAAATAACCAAAAGTGGATTTAGAACAAAAAAAGAAGCTTTAGAAGCTGGGACTAAAGCTCTTGCTGAATACAATAATTGTGGTCTATCCTTTACACCGTCTGAAATTTCTTTTGCTGATTATTTGGACTTCTGGATAAAAGAATATGCAGAAGTAAATTTGAAGGAAACTACAGTAAATAACTATATGAAGAAAATAAAATTATATATAAAACCTAAACTTGGTATTTATAAATTAAAAACCTTGACACCAGCGATTTTACAAACCTTTATAAATGAAAAATTCAATGATGGCTTTAGTCGAAATACCTTATTAGTATTAAAAGGAATACTAAGTGGATCATTAAACTATGCTGTTGAACCTCTTGGATATATAAGATTTAGCCCTATGTCTGCAGTAAGGTTACCACTTCAACGAGCTATTCCTAAGACACCTACTAGAAAAAAAGAAAAATATATAATATCTGAGGAACAGTTTGCTAAAATAATTGAGCGTTTTCCTTATAGTCATACTTGTTATTTACCTTTACAACTCGCTTATAGGTGTGGCTTAAGATTAGGTGAAACTTTTGCTATTACTTGGGATGATATAAATTTGAATGACAAACAATTAAGTATTAATAAACAAGTACAATGGCAAGATAACCATTGGTACTTTACTGATACGAAATATAACAGTGATAGAATTATAGATTTAGATGACTTCACAGTTAATATTCTAAAGCAATATAAAAAACAGCAAATAAAAGATAGAATATATTATGGTGAAAGCTATACAAAAATAAAAGTCAATAATAAAAATCAGATAAATGAAACAGAAGGTAATGAAATAAACTTAATTAATATAAGAGAAAATGGCACATATATACAGCCTAGAGTTATGCAGCACTGTTTTAGAATCATTCATTATAAACTAGGATATAAAGAATTAGATTATCATTCTTTAAGGCATACTCATACAACTATGCTTTTAAGTTCAGGTGCAAACATAAAGGCTGTTCAAGAAAGATTAGGTCATAAAAACTTAGATATGACATTACAAGTCTATACACATGTAACAGATGATATGAGAAGAAAGACTATAGATATATTAAATGAAAAAGAGCAACTAATAAAATAGCCACTCTCTTGTCCTCTATCAACATGATGTCAACGCATATAATTTTTCGTTGACAATACGTTGACAAAAATGAATTTTAAGATACTTTTTTGCTTATGTCAAATTATTTATAAAGATAATTTAAACATACAAACTTATTGATTTTACTTTATTTCATTGCTTCTTCTACAGCAACAGCAACTGCAACAGTAGCACCTACCATTGGATTGTTACCCATTCCTATAAGTCCCATCATTTCTACGTGAGCTGGAACTGAAGAAGAACCTGCAAATTGTGCATCTGAATGCATTCTTCCCATGGTATCTGTCATACCATATGAAGCTGGGCCTGCAGCCATATTATCTGGGTGAAGAGTTCTTCCAGTACCACCACCTGATGCTACTGAGAAATACTTCTTTCCTTCATCAATACATTCTTTTTTATATGTTCCTGCAACTGGATGTTGGAATCTTGTTGGGTTAGTTGAGTTACCAGTTATTGATACATCAACTCCTTCATGATGCATTATAGCAACACCTTCTCTAACATCATTTGCACCATAGCACTTAACCTTAGCTCTTGGTCCATTTGAATATGGAATTTCTCTAACTATTTCTAATTTACTTGTGTAAAAATCAAACTTTGTTTCAACATAAGTAAATCCATTTATTCTTGATATAATAAATGCAGCATCTTTTCCTAAACCATTTAATATAACTCTTAATGGTTCTTTTCTTACTTTATTAGCTTTTTCTGCAATTTTTATAGCACCTTCTGCTGCTGCAAAGCTTTCATGTCCAGCTAAAAATGCAAAACATTTAGTTTCTTCTCTTAAAAGCATAGCTCCTAAGTTACCATGTCCTAATCCAACTTTTCTATCATCTGCAACTGAACCTGGAATACAAAACGCTTGTAAGCCTTCTCCTATAGCTTCAGCAGCATCTGCGGCCTTTTTACATCCCTTTTTAATTGCTATAGCAGCACCTAAAGTATAAGCCCACATAGCATTTTCAAATGCAATTGGTTGAGTGGATTTTACTATTTCATAAACATCTATACCCTTTTCATCACATACAGTTTTTGCATCTTCTATTTTACTCATTCCATACTTTTCTAGTACAGGAATGATTTGATTTATTCTTCTTTCATAGCTTTCAAATAATGGCATAATAATCTTCCCCCTTCGAATTATTCGTGTCTTGGATCAATAACTTTAACTGCTTCGTCAAATCTACCATATTGTCCTGTAGCTTTTTCCATAGCTTCATTAGCATCTATTCCCTTAGCAACCATTTCCATCATTTTTCCTAAGTGAACAAATCTATATCCAATAATCTCATCGTTAGCATCTAAAGCAATTTTAGTTACATATCCTTCTGCCATTTCTAAATATCTTGTACCCTTTGCAACAGTTCCATACATAGTACCAACTTGTGATCTAAGCCCCTTTCCTAAATCTTCAAGTCCAGCTCCTATAGGTAGTCCACCTTCTGAAAAAGCAGTTTGGCTTCTTCCATAAACTATTTGAAGGAATAATTCTCTCATTGCTGTATTAATAGCATCACATACTAAGTCTGTATTTAATGCTTCTAATATAGTTTTTCCTGGTAATATTTCTGAAGCCATAGCAGCTGAATGAGTCATACCTGAACATCCAATTGTTTCAACTAAAGCCTCTTCTATTATTCCATCCTTTACATTTAAAGTTAGTTTACAAGCTCCTTGTTGTGGTGCACACCAACCAACACCGTGTGTTAGTCCTGAAATATCCTTCACTTCTTTAGCTTGTACCCATCTTCCTTCAACAGGAATTGGTGCAGGTCCATGATTTGGTCCCTTAGCAACAACGCACATTTCTTCCACTTCTCTTGAATACATCATATTATATCTCCTCCCTAATTATAGATTATGGCAGTCATTATATTTAAAGCTCCCCAAAATATAGACTACATTAATCGGGACAAATATAATCCCATATGGCCATATTTGTCCTAACTATATAATACCAAATGAGTAAAGCTTTAACAATCTATAAAGCTTAAAAACTCATTTTTTTATTATATATTTATTCACTCTTGATATTTGTAATTTATTTTGTTATAATAAATTCTGCAGCAGGTCGGCATGGCGGAACTGGCAGACGCACATGACTCAAAATCATGCGGTTTTACCGTGAGGGTTCGATTCCCTCTGCCGGCACCAAAAAAGTCTTTAATAAGAAGTTTAATTACTTCTTATTAAAGACTTTTTCTTTATTCTAAAAGATATTATTAGTATTAAGGATTATTAGGTTTAGTTGGATCACTTATTACTGGTTGTGAATTTTCTCCTTGGTCAGCCCCTTCTTCTGGGTTTGGTTTCTCTTCTTCTTTAGGATCATCTACAGGTGGCCTTATAGGAGGTTTGGTTTCTTCACTACCACTTGCTGGTGGATTAATACCTTCCCCATTATCACCTACTGGAGCAGCTGGTTTTGGCGTAGTTGTCACTGGTGGTACTACTGGAGGATTTATTATTGGAGGATTTGTTACTGGAGTAGTAGTTCCTGGGTTATTTTGTGGAATATCAGTCTCAGTATATTCTTCTTCAATATAACTATTATCTTCTTCACTTTCATTATATGTATCTTCTTTTTCTTCTTCTTTTTTCTTCAATAATTCATTGTAGATTTTTTCATAATAAGCTAAATCATTATCAATATTATTTTCAGTAATACTTAAATCAATATTTGCATCTATTTCTTTTATCTTAGATTTTATTTCATTTAATTTATTCTTCTTATCCTTATCTTCTTCTGTTTCTTTATTTGTATTTATTTCTTTTGGAACTTCCTTATTCTTAGTTACTTTAAAGGTTAAATTTTTATCATTTAAGTTCTTAGAATAGATTGTTCCTGATACAACTACAATAATTAATGCTAATATAAGAAATATACATATTCCAATCTTAATTTTAAAATTATTAGCAATTAAATCTATAATCTTTCTTATAAATCTCATATAAACCTCCATATTTAATGTATAAATATTATACTCTTTATTTTAACAGATATTAAAATAAGATACAAATAATGTATGCTATAAAGATTATTTAAATTATAACTTTTTATTAATATTAATTAGATATTTTAAAGCTTTATTTAGTTTGTTAATTAAAAATATTTTTTATTTTAAATTTTATCAATAATATTATACAATTTATTCTATTTATGGTAATATATTATCATATTCTGGATCTTCTATGGAGGTTTTCAAAATGCAGACTGTATATAAAGAAATATTAAATGAAAATGAATTTTATGAGAATACAATTAAATATATATTTTTTTCACCAGAGGTTTTTGTAACAAGTTCATATTTATCTGACATTAAATCTAATATGGAAAATAGATTAATAAATGAAGATTTGGAAATTGAAGAGTTATTATATATTAAGTTTATAGTAGGCTTATGTATATATAAATCTAATGATTTTTTTTCATCAAATAATATTTTTGAATCTTTATGTGGTGAGTTAGATTTAAAATGTAATCCTTTTATAACTCCTTACTTATATACTATATTATCTATTTCTTATTTAAACGTAAAGAACATAGATCAACATATTAAATACTATCAATTAGCTATAAATTATTTAAAATCTACTGACTTAAAAGAATTATTATTATTTTTACATATAAATACGTCTCTCACCAAACTTGAAATATTTAAAACAGATGAATTACTTTATAGTAACATTAATAATTCTTTAAAAATTTTAACTTCTTACGATGGATTATATTCTTCACAAGCTTTGATTCATATTGGATACATATACCAAAAGTATTTATATTTACCTATTATAGCTCTGGACTTATTTGATAAATCTTCATCTATGTGTAAAGCAAACAAAGAAAATGATATTTATTTATTAGCAAAATATAATATAGGTTGTACTTATATAGATACAGGGAAAATATCTCAAGGTATAGATATTTTAAACAATATTTTAAAAAATAATAGTAATATTTTACCTAGTATATTTAAAATAAATATATATTGTAAAATTCTTAGTTCATTATACAAAATTAATTTTAACTTTGAAGAAATCAAAGGGTTATTAGATGAATATAAAAATAATTTATATAATATTGACTCTTATTATATGGATACTTACCTTGCTAGATATAACCTTATTGTTACACATTATGCTATTTTAGAAAATAATACTTCCTTTAGTAAAAAATCATTATCTGATTTATTTTATTATTTAGATAATGCCAACTATATATATAAAAGTAATTTTTCTAAGTTTGCTTTTATAGATTTTGAATATTGGCTAGAAATATCCTATGGTAATTTATATTTTTCATTGTGCAACTATGAAAAAGCTTTAATTCATCATAAAAAGGCTTTATTATTTTCTAATAAACCTCATAGTAAAGAAAATACTAATTTATACAAATTAATATCTAATGACTATGAAAAAATTTCAAATTATAAAGAAGCCTTAAAATACTATAAAACTTACATAGAAACTCTAGACAATTACAATAAAATTAATAATAATGATTTATACATTAAGCTTTTTGAAGAATATAATAAAAAGATTGTTTTTAATTCTGTTAATAGCAATTTCTTTTCTAATCTTAGTCATGAACTTAAAACACCAGTAAATATAATATATTCTTCAGTTCAACTTATGGGTTCCTTAAAGGATAAAGATCAAACCTCACTAAAAGAATACTTTAATAAGTATGAAAAAAGCGTTAAGCAAAATTGTTTACGTATGTTAAGATTAATTAATAATTTAATTGATATAACTAAAATAGATTCAGGTATGACTAAGCTAGATTTAGTACTAGTAGATATAGTACCTTTTGTGGAAGATTTAACTTTATCCATTATACCTTATACAAAATTTAAAAATTTAAATATTACTTTTGATACTAATGTAGAAAAACTTTATTTAAGAATAGATACCTATGCCTTTGAAAGAATAATTTTAAATTTATTATCTAACGCAATTAAATTTAATAATTCTAACGGAAATATTATTGTTACTATTGAAGCCCATGATAACAAAGTTACTATTTCAATAAAAGATACTGGCATTGGAATTCCAGAAGAATATGCTGATTTAATTTTCAGTAGATTTTATAAGATAGATAACTCCTTTTCTAGAAGAAATGAAGGTAGTGGAATAGGTCTTTCAATTACAAAGAATTTAGTTGAACTACAAGGAGGTAAAATATCTTTTAATGAAAATTATAAAGAAGGAAGTGAATTTATAATTACTTTCCCAAAAGCTTATGAAATAGGGATTTATACAGATAATAACTATAAATATTATGTGGATGATGAAAAAATTCTAAGTGAGTTGTCAGATATATATGAACTATTTTAATAAATACACATGCATACAATTCGCTAGCTAAGTAGCTCCAAATTAAAAATTAGAATATAAAATGTAGAATTATTGATGTAATTTAAACAAATTGCTAAAAGAATATCTATTTTAGAAACTCCTAAGGGAGTTCTTCTTTTATTCTACATATTTCATTATTAATTTTGCATCCTTTGGTAGCACTTTGGGTGTATTTTTTTGTTTATTTTAGTAAATAATACTAATGTCTTTTACTTGTTAGTAAAATTTACTAAAAGGAGGTTAATTAATGAAAAAGTTTGTATGTACTATTTGCGGTTATATCCATAATGGTGATATACCACCTGATATCTGCCCTATTTGTAAAGCTACTTCAGATAAATTTAAAGAAATTGAAACTGAAATGAATTGGGCTGATGAACATAGAATTGGAACCCTTAATGATCTTAACTCTGAGGTATTAGAGTCTTTAAGATCTAACTTCACAGCTGAGTGCACTGAAGTTGGTATGTATTTAGCAATGTCAAGGCAGGCAGATCGCGAAGGCTATCCAGAAGTTGCTGAAGCTTATAAGAGAATTGCATATGAAGAAGCTGAACATGCTTCCAAGTTTGCTGAAATACTAGGTGAAGTTGTAGTGGCAGACACTAAAGCTAATCTACAAGCAAGAGTAGAAGCTGAATATGGTGCCTGTGATGGTAAAAAGAAACTTGCAGATTTAGCTAAAAAACTTAACTTAGATGCTATACATGATACAGTACATGAAATGTGCAAAGACGAAGCTAGACATGGATGTGCATTTAAAGGTCTATTAAATAGATACTTTGAGTAAAGGAGTGAATACAATGCAATTAATAAATTGTAATGCTGTAAACTGTTCTCATAACAAAGATATGGTTTGTTACTCTAATAGAATAAATGTTGTAGGGAAAAATTCAAATAAAGATTCTAATACTTGTTGCAGTTCATTTTTAGATAGCAAAACCTATGGCACTTTAACAAATAATATTTACAATGAAGGTAGTCCTTGTGATTGTTTAGTTTGTAATGTTGAAAGTTGTAAGTATAATGAAAATCAATTATGCTCTCTTGAATCTATAGATGTTTCAGGTTATGGTGCTAATTTATATAGCGAAACAAATTGTGAAAGCTTTCATAAGAAATAATTAAAATGAAAAATGATATCTGAATTCAGATATCATTTTTCATTAAGGGGATAAATAACTAATTGTTAAGCACTAACAACTATATTTATATAATACAATTACTTTGTGGCAATTTCGTTACAAAATAACTAAGAATTTATTTCTTTTTCTTTACTAAAATGTAATAAATAAATTATATGCATAAAATAATAAAAATAATAATATTAATCCAAGTATTATCCAAAGAATTGAAAGTATTAATTTTTCTCTACTCAAAATTTATTTCTCTCTTATAAAATTCAATAACTGATTTTAAGAATTTTATAGTTTGTATGGGAGCTTTTCCAATTGAGGTTTCTCCTGCTAATAAAAAACCATCTACTCCTTTATTAATAAATTCATAAATACTTTCAATTTCAGGTAATGTTGCTATATTTCCATTCTTCATACTATTTAATATGTGGGTTCCAATAATAATTCTCTTATTTTTCTCTTTAACAATTTTTATAGCTTTTTCTTGAAGAATTACAGACTCTAACATTCCAGCTTCTGCAACTAAATCTCCTCGTCCTAATACAACAGTATCCACAGCTGTAATAATATCTATAATATTATTTACTCCTTTTGGTGTTTCTATCTTAGCCCAAATATCATATTTTTTTTCCTTTGTATTTTCTCCTATAAATCTTTTTATTTCATCTATGTCTTTCTTAGATTCTACGAAGGATTGACAAATAATATCTAAGTCATTATTAATTGCCCAAAGAATATTCTCCTTATCCTTTTTGCTAATGGCTCTTCCATCATCCTTTATATTTGAAACATTGCATCCTTTTCCAGCTCGTATTATTCCTCCTTTCATTACCTTAGCTTTTACAATTCCATCTTTTACATCTAAAACATTGAAATTCATAGTATTATCCTTAATAGATATACTTTCTATATTACTTATCTTTATCTTTTCTGTAGTTAAATTTAAAGGAATATATTTTTTATATTCTAATTCCTTACTATTTAAAGTATTATAATAATCTTCTCCACAAAAGTACACTTCTTGATTATTATAAACTTTATAGATATATTTTAGATTCTTTGATATTCTTATCTTTTTCCCTGATAAATCAATAAGTATATGTATTTCACTTCTTATGGTTTTGACATAGTTTATCACTTCTTCAAATTCATCTTTATTGAAATGAGCACAATTTAATCTTAATATATCTACTCCATTTTCTATAAGCTCCTTTATAACCCATTTATCTATAGTTTTAGGACCTATAGTTGCTATAATATTCATATAAATCTCCTATTTATTGTTATCATTTATTCTTACTATAAAGGAGTCTTTTTTATTACAAAGCTATTAAATATAATTCAACTAAGAACTATATTTAATACTTAATTTAATTAGATTTTTATATTTTCTAATATATTAATTAACTTATTTGTAATTAATAAATTTTCTACTATTTCCTTATCCTTTATTGAAAAAGTAATATAAACTACAGATGTATTTATATTCTTAATTAAATAAAGATGTCTACCATTTTTACATGCTATATTTTCAAAGCTATCTTCTAAAACTTCCATAAGTTCATTTGCAAATATTTTAGAAGAATTATCAGCATAAAATATTATAGGAAAAGATACTTCATTTTTAAATTTAATTACTAAATAAAATTCTATATTAGTAACATTAGCAATTATTACTTTTTTTAATAATGACTTCCCATTATTTATATTACTATAATCAGTTAAATCTATAATGAAATGTCCTCTTTCTTTTAATTTTTCAGAAATAAAACTTAGAATTTTTTCACTATTTATGTCAATTCCGTATTTCATTTTACCACCAAAATAACAGTATTGTTATTTCATTTTATTCTCCTTATAATAAAATGTTCTAAAGTCTTTTAGATAAGAATATGTTAATATAGAACTTAATCCATTAGGAGGTTTCTATGAAGAAATTACTTAGTTTTATTTTAGTTATTATATTTACTTATTTATTTACAAGTTGCACTTTTAATGAATCACAATACATAAGACCTAGTTCTAAACCTAAAGCTGATTATTATACAAGTGAAATTAAAGATAAGGTAGATAAGAATGAAGAATATACTATTAAAATATTTGATGTAAATCTATATAAATATTATGAGGTAGATAAAAAAGAGCATAGCATTATTCCAGAATTTATAGATTCTGTAAAAAAAGATAATTATAATGCCCAATTACAAGATGGGTTAATTGCAGATTACAAAATTATAATTGAATTTTCCAATTCTAAATATGTTATTAATGCCTTTAATGATAAGTTAATTTCTATCCACCCTTGGGATGGAGTTTATAAAGAAGATATAATTTCTATGGATGATATTCCTGATTATTATAATCTTTATAAGTATTGTGAATATATAAAAAAGGTAGCTAGTGGCTTTGAAGGATAGGATATAAATAATATATTCCTTGCGACCTCGCATTCGCTCCAAGTCGCCGGCACATACTATTTATCTCCTTCTCACTGAAGGTAATAATTCCTCATTTCATTCAGAATTATGAACCTTATTCATATGGTAATCTCTTTATAAATTGCTAAAAATAGGATATTGAAAATAAATTTAATATTTATCAATATCCTATTTTATTATATTTTACTTATTTCTTATTTCTTCTAACATCCTAAACACTCTTTTTTTGTTTAATGGATGTATGTAATTTGGAGCTATTTCATTTAATGGTTCCAAAACGAATTCTCTCTCTTCCATTCTTGGATGAGGTATGGTTACATAATCATCACTAGTAGCATAATCATCGAAGAAAATAATATCAAGGTCTATTATTCTTGGACCCCATTTAATTATTCTCTCACGTTTCATATCCTGTTCTATAGTTAATAAAGTTTTCATAAGTTCCTTTGGATTAAGGAAGGTTTTTATTTCTATAGCTGTATTTTTAAAAGTATCTTGTTCTTCATATCCCCAAGGCTCTGTTTCAATTATACTTGCTATTTTAGTAACCTTTATTTCCTTATTTTCCTTAAGTCTCTCTATTGAATCTTTTATATTTTCTTCTTTATTTCCAATATTGCTTCCTATAGAAATATAAGCTTTATGCCATTTTCTATATATCTCTATTGCTGCAGTATCTAAGTGTCTTCCAATTGGAGCCCAAGGCTTTTTAAGTAGTACCTTAACTCCTTGTACTAAATCATAATTATATAAAACATATTCTGCTATTTTTTCAGCTGCTGTCTCAATTAAATCATAACTTTCTCTTTGAAATTCTTTTTCTATATTATGACATAGTTCTCCATAATGAACGGACTTAGTTAAATCACAATTTTTTGCAGCTTCTCTTACATCTAAATCTAACTCTAGTGTAAGTATAAACTTTTGACCTAAAGTTTTTTCTTCTTTAAATACACCATGATTTGCAAATATCTCTACATCTTTTAAATATAGTTTGTCCATAGATAATCCTCTACTTATTATTTAATATTTTATCAGTCATTACACAAGCTCTTTTATTTTCAAGAACATCATGTACTCTTACAATTTTGCAACCCTTCATTATTCCTACTACAGTAGTTGCAATAGTTCCTTCTACTCTATTCTCAACTGGAACATTTAAAGTTAATCCTATCATTGACTTTCTTGATGTAGCTAGTAAAACTGGAAAACCTATATTAACTATCTTATGTAGGTTATTCATAACCTCTAAGTTTTCTTCATAAGTTTTTGCAAAACCTATGCCTGGATCTAATATAATATTTTCTCTCTTTACTCCTGCATCTAATGCAATATTTATACTATCTATTAAATCTTCTAAAATATTCTTCATTAAATTTGAATATGGTTTATCTTCTCTATTATGCATTAAAATACAAGGCACCTCATATTTTGCTACAACTTTAGCCATATTACTATCTTTTTTAAATCCCCAAACATCATTAATTATATCAGCACCAGCTTTAATTGCCTCTTCTGCTGTTTTGCTTTTATAAGTATCTACAGAAATTAAAACATCTAATTCTTTTTTTATAGCTTTTATTATTGGAACAACTCTTTGTATTTCTTCCTCTTCTGATACATAACTTGCTCCAGGTCTTGTAGATTCTCCACCTATGTCAATAATATCAGCACCTTCTTCAACCATCTCTTTAGCTCTTTTAACTGCTGCCTCAATATTATTATAATTTCCTCCATCAGAAAATGAGTCTGGTGTTACATTTAATATACCCATAACATATGTTCTGTCTTCAAAATTAATTATTTTATTACCTATCTTCATACTTCTCTCCCTTTTGCTATAGCTTTATGTCTTTATTTTTTTTATCTTCCTTCCAATAACAATCTTTATAGGCTTTACAATTAAAGCAATTTCTTGAAAGTTTATCACTTTTGTATATTATTTTAGATAATTCATCTTCACTTTCTCTTCTGTGCTCTTTTATAGACTTTATTATTAAGGTCTTTTCTTCTTCATTAAAAGATGTGAATTGCAGTAATTCTTCTGCTATTTTTGCACTAGCTATATGGTGATCTACCCCATTATTATACTCTAAAACTCTTCCTATGTCATGCAAAAGAGCAATGGTATAAATTACCTCTTTGTTATAATCTAACCTTTTTTCTAAAACCATAATATATGCAATTCTTGCTACATCTAAAAAATGTTCTAAAGTATGATTGCAAAACTTCCTATCCTTTTCTAGATTATTAAGTTCCTCTAATAAAGCCTTATACTTGGGATGCTTTAAAATGATATTTACATTTTCCAAATTATCACCTTCTATATTCTTAGATTATTTAATAAAACTTATAACTTCTTTTTTTAATTTATAATCTTCTAAGAAGCATCCTCTATAAGTTGTAGTTACTGTTTTTGCTCCTGGCTTCTTAACCCCTCTCATAGTCATACACATATGTTCGCCTTCAATAACTACCATAACTCCCTTTGCATCTAAATATTTCATCAATGCATCTGCTATTTCAGCTGTAAGTCTTTCTTGAAGCTGTGGCTTTTTTGAATATACTTCAACACATCTAGCTAGCTTTGATAAACCTGCTACTTTTCCATTTGGTATATATGCTATATGTACTTTCCCATAGAAAGGTACTAAATGATGCTCACACATAGAATAAAAAGTAATATCTTTTTCTATTACTAAATCACTTCCCTCAACAGTAAAGGTCTTAGATAGATCTTCTTCAGCAGTTTTACCTATTCCAGAAAATATTTCTTCATACATTCTTGCTATTCTATCAGGAGTCTCTAATAGACCTTCTCTATCTGGATTTTCTCCTATTCCTTCAATTATCAGCCTTACACCTTCTTGTATCTTTTCCTTATCTATCATTTATGTTCCTCCTAATTACTGATTATTTCTTCATACTTTTCTCTTATTCCTATTGTTATTTTATTCTTCGAAAGAATCTTATCTTCTAGTTTACTAATTCCCATTACACCTAACAAGCTATTTGTTATAAATATTTCATCTGCATTAAATAAATCTTCTATAATAATCTCTTTTTCTATTACATTAAATTCATCTATAATAAACTTCCTAACCACTCCTGGAAGTAATCCGCTTTCAACTTTTGGTGTATATATTTTATTTTCTTTTATAAGAAATATATTTGATACACTTCCTTCAGCTACAAAGCCTTTCTCATTCAAAAATAGAACTTCATCATATCCCCTTTTTAAAGCCTCTTCTCTTTGAAGGATATTATCTAAGTAATTAGTGGACTTTATATAGGTTAATTTAGATTTTGAATTTCTATTTATATTAGAAAGCTTTAAAGAAAATCCCTTTAAATAATCTCCTGTTTTATATTTATTATCACGTGTTTCTATTACTATATTTTTTTCTGATACAGCTATTTTTAGCACACAATTTTTTATTGAATATTTATCTATTATATTTAAAATGTCCTCTAATAAGATTTCATCACCTAGCTCTAAAACTCTAATTCCCTTATTTAACCTTTCAATATGTTCTTTTAAAAATACAGGTTTTCTTTTAACTAAGATTGTTTCAAAAACTCCTCTTCCAAAGAAGTAACCACTATCTAAAGTAATCCTTTCTTCATTAAAAACAATAGTTCTCATTATAATACCCTCATTAGAGCCTTTGCTTTGTCTAAAGTTTCATTATATTCATCTTCTTCATTAGAGTCATATGTAATGCCTCCACCAACTCCAAAATAGGCTTTATTATCTTTTTTTATTATGGTTCTAATAGCAATATTAAAATCAGCATTTCCTCTAAAATCAAAGTATCCAATAGATCCTGTATATATATTTCTTTTCAAAGCTTCTAGTTCTTCTATAATTTCCATAGCTCTAATTTTAGGAGTTCCTGTAATAGAACCTCCTGGAAAACATTCTTTAATGCATTTTATAGCAGATACTTCATCCTTAAGCTCACCTTCAACTGTTGAAACTAAATGAAATACTGTAGCATAAGTTTCAAGTTTAAAAAGTTCTGTTACTTTAACAGAATGAGGTTTACAAACTTTACTTAAATCATTTCTTTCTAAATCCACTACCATTAGTAATTCTGCTTTATCTTTTTCACTATTTAAAAGCTCTAAGCTATTCTTCTTATCTTCTTCCTTATTTTTTCCTCTGGGTCTTGTACCTTTAATTGGTCTTGTAACAACTTTTCTATTATTAACTTCAAGAAATCTTTCAGGAGAAGAGCTAATTATTTGAAAATCATTAAAATTCATATAAGCAGAAAATGGTGCTTTATTTATACTTCTAAGTTTCTTATATATTTCAAAAGAATCTTCAGCGCTATCTGTATAAAATCTTTGAGTCATATTTGCTATGTAAATATCTCCACTAACTATATAGTTTTTCATTTTAGTTATAGCTGTTTTATATTCTGACTTATTAAAATTAGAAATAAAATTCTTTCTTGTTTCTTCTACTTTATATTCTTCTATATGAACAGTACTTTTTATTTTATTTATAATTAAATCTATTTCTTCATCTATCCCCTTTAGTGATGTAATATACTGTTTATTATTATATAAATCAAAAATAATAATATTATTATAAAATATAAATTTTATATCACTAATATTAAAATCCTCCATGCTACTATTAGGTAATTCCTCTAATATTCTACATACATCATAGGATATATATCCTATAGCCCCTGATATTAGTGGAATATGACTGTAAACTTCCTCTGAAATTTTATATTTTTCAATAAGTTTTTCTAAAACATCAAAAGGTTCTCCTATCACTTCCACATCATCAATTAAACAAGTATTTCCCTTAGCCTCAAAAGTCATAAATGGATTTAAACCAATAAAAGAAAACTTAGACAAAGTTTTATCTTCCTTTGAAGAATCTAATAATATAGTATCTGTTTCATCCTTAAAAACATTATATACTTCAAGAGGATTAAAATTTATTTCTACTTCTCTAATTTTAATCATTCTTATCCTCCTTAAACTTCTTAGTTATATCAATAAAGTTTTTTAAAAGCTTATGACCATCTTCAGTCATTTCAGCTTCTGGATGAAATTGCACTCCAAAAATAGGATAATTTTTATGACTTATCCCCATAATAACACCATCATCAGTATAGCTAGTTACTTCTATTTCTTCATTAAGATTATTGCTGTCAATTATAAGAGAATGATATCTAGTTACTCTTAATGGATTATTAAGCCCTTTAAATAAATCCTTTCCTTTATGACTTATATAGCTTATTTTCCCATGAACCGGCTCTTTTCCTTTTATAATTTTATTACCAAAATAATGACCTATACATTGATGTCCTAAGCATATTCCAAGTATTGGCTTTATACCCTTAAAATAATGTATTATATCTAATGATATCCCAGCTTCCTTCGGAGATTTGGGCCCTGGTGAAATAATTATTCCATCAATATCTAAATTCTTAATTTCTTCAATTGATATTTTATCATTTCTATATGTTATTACTTCTTCACCTAATTCTTCAATATATCTTACTAAATTAAACACAAATGAATCATAATTGTCTATCATTAAAAGCATTTTTCCCTCCAGGTTTTGTGTTAAAAATAATATATATGTGTTAAAATAATTTTAATGTATAGATTATATCATAATAATTTATTATTTTGAAAGGAGATAGGATGTTTAAGTGTGATTTGCATACCCATTCAATTTGCTCTGATGGGCGATTTAAACCTAAGGAAATAATTGAAATGGCTAAAAAAAGAAATCTTGATTATATTTCTCTAACAGATCATGATACCTTAACTGGTATAAATGAAGCAATTTTGGAAGCAAAAAAACTTAATATAAACTTTATTCCTGGAATTGAATTATCTACAGAATATAATGGAGAGTCAATTCATGTTTTAGGTTTTTTTAATAAAGAAGATTATAAAAATCCTGAATTAAATAAACTTTTAGCTGACCTTAAAGAGAAAAGAATTTCTAGAGCTTATAAGATAGTTGAAAACTTAAAAAACTTACATAATATAGAATTAGATATTAATAAAGTTTTAGCTAATGGTAAAGATACTATAGCAAGGCCACATATAGCAAAAGCTATAATAGATGCTGGTTATAACTATGATCATGAGTATATTTTTAAAAACTTTATAGGAAATGATTGTCCAGCTTATGTGCCATCAACTAAATTATCTACAAAGGATGGAATTAAACTTTTAAAAGATTTTAATGCCTTAGTTTTCTTGGCTCATCCTATATTAGTTAAGAAAACTCCTATTAATGAATTAATAGCCTTAGGCTTTGATGGTATTGAAGCTATCTATTATAGAAACACTGAAGCTGATACTAAAAATTTAATTAAATTAGCTAAGGAAAATAATTTATATATTTCTTGTGGATCTGATTGTCATGGTATTCCAAATGATAAATCTCATGGGAATGTTGGAGATGTAAATATTCCTAAAGATGATAGCATAATTAATATGCTTAAATGGTTAAAGGAGCTGAATTAAAACAGCTCCTATTCTACAATTTTAAATTTATAATATGATACACTAACAATTAGTATAGCTATTCCACCAAATAATACAATAATAAGCGGATTAACCTTATCTAGTAATAGTCCTGAAGCTAAATATGATATAGGAACTACTGTTTTTACTAAACTTATTGTTAAACTTAATACTCTGCCTCTATATCCTTCTTCAATATCAGTTTGTATACTATATGAAAATGGAATATCCACTAAGGATATACATATTCCAATAAACATCATTATAAAGAAGTAATATACAGATAAATAATTAATATTATAGCTATTAATTTTACCTATTAAAGGAATAGCTAATAGAATTATTTCTATTGCCATAAGTGTTCCAATTAATGATAATAAATTATTTAGCTTAAGCTTATTTATTATTTTCTTTATTATAATTGCTCCAATTATCATTCCTATTGGTACTCCACTTTGGATAAATCCATAATTCTTTTCTGGCATCATAAAGATATTATTTAAAATAATTGGCATAGGTATTGATATGGAAAAGGAAATGAAAAAGTTATATATTATAAATATTATTATAAAATCTTTAATACTTTTCTTGCTTATTAAATATTTAAAACCTTCCTTTATTTCTATAAAATAATTCTTATTTATAACTCTATCATTATCTGAAGAATTACTTTTAAATAAATTAAAATCAATTTTCCAATCTAAAATAGACGATATAAAAAAAGATATAGAATTAAATAATATAAAGGTTTTTATATCAAAAATTACAAATACAATTCCTCCCAACACTGGTCCTAATATAGATGAAATAGAATCAATTATTCTATTTCCCGCATTTATACTTACTATCTTTTCCTTTGAAACTATATTAGGAATTGATGAATCTATACTAACATCAAATATTATATTAATACTACTTATTACAAAGGTACTTAAGTAAATAATTCCTATACTTATTCCATTGAATGCACTTATTATATAAACTCCTAATAAGAAAATACCATTTAAAATGTTAGCTAGAATCACTAGTTTTTTCTTATTATACTTATCTACTATAACACCCACAAAGGGATTCAAAAAAACTATAGGTAATATACTTAAAATTAAAGTTGAAGAAAAACTTAAACTAGATCCTGTAACCTTTAACACATATAAACTCATTGCAAATGTATATATAGCTGTACCAAATATTGATATTAAACTAACTAAATAAAATAATATAGAATTTTGACTTTCTTTATTCTTAATAATTTTCATTTATCTCACCTCTAAAATTATTATAGAATCTAGTCTTAACCCTATATCAATATTTAATTTCTGTATATTTATAATAAAAATATTTAAAAGGTAGGGTTAACCCTACCTTTTACCAAAATACATATAAATATAAACTTCTTCCCCTTCCTTAAAATAATTTTCATAAAGGCTTGGCTTATTTAAACAATCTGTAGATAGTTCATCTATTGTATTAAACTTATTCTTCTTTATTTCCTCTTTTACATACTTTATGTTAAAATTTTTTCTATTTTCTATCTTTATAAAATTATTTAGGCTAATTTTCTTAAATATAATATATGATAATAATACATATGCATCTTTCTTTAAATATTTTAATATATCTCTTATAGAAAAATCATTATTTTCAAACCAATAGTTACTACTGCCACTACAATCTAAAAATATATCTATAACTTCTTCTTTTATAGGTATTTTCTTAAAATCTGTACAAATTAATATAACATTATTATTTAAATTACTATTTTCAAGCAAAGATTTTAAATAAATATGTTTATTTATATCATTATCTATAGCTATATAAATACTATTATCAAGCATATTATATAAATTTCTTAAGGCAAAGCCAAGACCACTTCCAATCTCTAATAATACTTTGTTATATAAATCTATTTTTTCTAAACTAAAATGTCCCCAATCCAAACCTTTTTTTAAACTTGAAATATGATTAATATCTGTTTCTCTAAGGTAATCCTCCATAATATTTTCATTGCTATTATCATTACTAACTTTATTATTTTCAACAATTAAAATTCCAGACTCTATATTATATTCCCTTTTACATTTACATTTTAATTTTCCATCTATTATTTTATTATTCTTAATGCTTCCTTCCTCTAAGTATAAGTTTCCTCCACAATAAATACATGAAAGGTATTTTAAACTATTAATATCAATACCTATATTTATAGTACGCTTTTCTTCTTTCGCTGCTATTTCTTTTGTTTTGTATTTTAATTTTTCTTCCATTCTTAATAGCTCTTGAATTTTTTTACTTATTTCTTTTTCCTTTAACTTGAAAATATCCTTTAATAAATTACTGTCTTCTAACTTAAATTTACCAAGGGATTCATAAATTAGAATGGACTTTATTTCATTTAATGTAAATCCATAAGATTTTAACTCTAAAACTTTATTTAAACTTCTTTGGCTATTTTCATCAAAATCATATTGTCCACCCTTTTTATATGGAATTATTAATTCTAAATCAATATAATGCCTTACAGTTTCAATACTTATGTTATTTTTTCTGCTAAATTCTCCAATTCTCATAACTACTCTCACTTTTATTTTTTTATTTTACTTAATGATAATATATTTTCTGAAATAATAATATAGGGATATTACCCAAAATAGTAATATCCCAGAATTTTAACTTTACTTATTTTCTATATTATTTGTATTATTCTTATCATTATCATCTATATACCATTTAGATTCAGTAGTTGGATTGCTTATTATTCCTAATGCAACTAATATAGATAATATAGTATTAGTAATAACTTGATATTCTTCTGGCACTACATTTACTCCAAAAGCACTTAAAATCATTGGTATTAATGCTAAAATAGAAACCCATAAACCATAATTCTTAAATCTTGACCAATCAATTTTCATAGTACCCCTCCTAACCTCCATACATTATATTCACATAATAAATATATGTGAAAAAGAAGGATATAAATATTATAATCCTTAGACTTTTCTCTTCAAAAATCATAGTTATATAATATTTATATCCTTCTATATTTTATGTTAATTAGTTTCTTCTTCTAAGAAAGCTTTATAACCTCTCATTGTTTCATATATATCTAATTTACTTGCTATTTCCCAAGGAGCATGCATGTTTTGTAGAGCTACACCACAATCTATAACTTCCATATTATATTCTGCTAATATATAAGCTATAGTACCGCCGCCACCTTGATCAACTTTTCCAAGCTCAGCAGTTTGATATACTACATCATTTTTATCCATAATATTTCTAAGCCATGCAATGTATTCTGGATTTGCATCATTACATCCTGATTTTCCTCTAGCACCTGTATATTTATTAAATACTATTCCCTTACCAAAATAAGCTGAATTTTTCTTTTCCATTACAGATGGATAGTTTGGATCAAAGGCAGCTGAAACGTCTGAAGAAAGCATTTTGGAATTTGATAAAGCTCTTCTTAATTTTAAACTTGAATATTCACCAAGTCTATCCATAACTTCTGCTACAGCATTTTCAAAGAATTTTGAATGCATACCTGTTGCACCATTACTACCAACTTCTTCTTTATCAACCAATAGTAATACACTAGTATATTTAGTATTATCAACATCTAGCATAGCCATTAAGGATGTGTATGCACATACTCTATCATCTTGGCCATAAGCCATTATCATGCTTCTATCTAATCCATATTCTCTAGCTCTTCCTGCTGGTACTACTTCTATTTCAGCAGAAATAAAGTCTTCTTCTTCAAAATCATATTTTTCTTTTAATATGTTTAAAATATTAGCTTTAACAGCATCTTTTTCATGTCCTTCTAATGGAATACTTCCAACTAGTATGTTTAAATCTTCTCCTTCAACTACTACGTTAGCCTTTTTCTGAAGTTGATCCTGTGATAAATGTATTAATAAGTCTGAAATTCCTACAACAGGATCTCTCTCATCTTCTCCAATTACTACATCTATCTTAGTTCCATCTTTTTTAACTACAACTCCATGTAGAGCTAAAGGAAGTGTAACCCATTGATATTTTTTAACCCCACCATAATAATGAGTTTCCATCATTGCTAAGTTAGTATCTTCATATAATGGATTTTGTTTTAAATCTAATCTAGGAGAGTCAATATGTGCACCTAGGATTCTTAAACCCTTTTCCATTGGCTCTTCACCAATTATAAATAAGGCTAAAGTTTTATCTTTATTATTTAAATAAACTTTATCTCCTTGCTTTAAACTTTCTTTGTTTTCTATAATTTCTTCTAAATTTCTAAAACCAAAAGCTGTTGCCATTTCAATACTAGTTAATACACATTCTCTTTCAGTTTTACATATTGACATATAATCAATATATCCTTTACAGAAATCAAATAGTTCCTCTCTTTTTTCCCCTTGATATTTTAACCAAGGATTGTTCTCTTTTTCACAATTAACCATATTATCCTCCTTATATTTTTAATATTTTATATTACTCTATTATTTTGTCCATTCTTCTTTCAATTATATCTACTGGAGTAACATCAGACATAAGAGAATGTCTGTAATTAACTGCAGCAGCTTCTATAATTACGGCAATATTTCTACCTGGTCTAACTGGAACTCTTAGTTTTTTAACCTTAACTCCCAATATATCTTGGCGATCATCATTTAATCCTAATCTATCATAATCTCCATCATCTTTCCAATGCTCAAAATGCATAAGAAGTTGTATATCTTTTTCTTGAAGAATGGAGCTCAGTCCATATAATGATGCAACATCAATAATTCCAATTCCCCTCACTTCAAGCATACCTATTGTTATTCTAGGAGACTTACCAATAAGTTCACCATCAACTTCTTTAATATCTACAGCATCATCAGTTACCAATCTATGTCCTCTTTTTATTAATTCAAGAGCAGTTTCACTCTTTCCTATTCCACTTTCTCCAGTAATTAATATTCCTATTCCATAAACATCAACTAAAACGCCATGAAGTCTTGTTTCAGGAGCTAATTTATCTGCTAAATAAATAGTCAATTTACTTATAAATTTAGTAGTAACTAAATCGGTTCTAAGTAACCAAACCTTATTTTTTAAAGCAGCTTTAATTAATTCTTCTTGAGGTTCTAAATCTCTTGTAATAATTAAACATTTTAAATTAAAACTAAAATATTTATCTATTCTTTTTCTTCTTAGTTCTATTCCCATAGTTTCTAAAAAGCTCCACTCAGCTTTTCCTATAACTTGAATTCTTTCTGGAGCAAAGTAATTATAAAAACCTGTTAATTGCAATCCTGGTCTATTTATATCATTTACAAATATCTCAATTCCCTTTTCTCCCTCAGATAAGATTTCCAAGTCAAAATCTTTTATTAACTTTTCAACTGTAACTGACAAATTTATCACCCTTTAATTTCTTTTTTTTAATTCTACCGTTTCTAATTGAGCTCTAAAATTATTTTTTACACTATCAATATATCTTCTTCTTAAAATTTGTTGTTCTTCTTTTTCTTCGTTATTTAGTCCTTCTTCTTTACTTTTTTTATAAAGTTCATTTATTCTCTTTATAACATCATCCATTTTCATATTCATATAATCCATCCTTGGTTCATCCTTTCTTATAACAGCATCTTAATTTTATTTTACATTGATTTTCTATTAATATCAACTTATATACTCTTTATATTTGTAATCATTTACAATAATTACTACTTGCATATTTTATTTATTTTAACAAAAAATAAAGCAATTCAACAGCAAATCGTAAATCTTTTTGTAGATTTTTGTTACATCTTTTTATTTTACATTTTTATACTTTTTGGTATAATATTGTTATATGATATTGTATTTTGTAGTTCAATAGGAGGTGCTAACTATGACAAAAAAATATAGTAGAAAAATAAAAAGAAAAAAAGCTTTACTTAACTTTTTATTAAGATACCTTTCTACTAATAATCCATTAATAATATATCTTTCACAAGACTTGGACAAGCTAATAACTAAAAATCAAAAGCATATATTTAATAAATACATTAGAAAAAACTTATGTAGCAATCCTGTAAGGAAAGTTGCCTAATTTATTTACCTAATTATTATTATGTATTTTCATAAATAATATAGAAAAATTAATTAAAAAATATATATTTTTAAGCATAAAAACATTATAAGTTATTTATAAGTTTTTATGCTTAAAATAAAAAATACCTCTTTTTTTGAGGTATTAAATACATATATATTCCCAACATGCCGGTCACTTAAATATTCATACCTGCTACTCGCAGGTGGGTTAAGCTCACTAATTCTCTGTCTTCTCCCGTTGCAATGCTGCAAATAATTGGAGCCCGACATACAGTTAGATTTCGCAAATCCCGTATATTCAATGTAGGTTGAATATTATAAGCTTAGCGCACATCTCAGGATTTATTATAATATAATTATAACATAAATTTAAATACATGCAATAGAATATTTTCCCTCTAAGTTAAACCTTTAACAAATATACTCTTTAGCTACATCTTCTATTGTAATATCTGTATCTTCTTCAGTAAATAAAGCCATAAATTGAATAAATTCAAAACTTGATGAATTCATTTGAAAAGCCATTACTTCTCCGGCAATATCTAACTCTTCAACAATTTCCTCTATAATATCAACTACTTCATCATTACCGTAGTCATATAGGTAAGGTATAAAATATTCCTTATACCATTCATCACTTTCTTCTTCGTAATCACTTTCATCATTTGCATAGCTTCTAGCTGCACTTAACACGTCATCATCAAAATCTAAAAAAAACTTTACAAGAAAAACTCCATCTTCATTCTTTAGTTCTTCTATTTCTGTTAAATTATTTTCCTCAAGTATTTCAATTATATCATTACTGTTCATAATATCCTCCAATTAATATAATAGTTTTTTATATTCCTTTTTTACCTCAAGGAATTCTTTATCATCTTCAACTAGGTTTAATTCTTCTTTTCCATCTACTTCATCTACTCTAAATACATAAATATCTTCGCTTTCATCATCTATTGGAGCTAAAAGTAAATATTCTACTTCCTTTAAGTAAACCTTTGCTACTGCTTCAAAATCTACTTTTTCTCCATTTTCATCTAAAAAGCTCATTATAACTTTTTCATCTTCACTAATATTAGTATTCTTTTTATCCATTTTATTCTCCTTCATATTAATTGTCCATTATTTTAATAATATCCTTTAATTTTTTTAGTATACTATATTATTTTTAATATAGAAAGTCATTTTTTGTAACTTTATAAATTTAATTTTATAGTATATAATATCAATTTTTTCAGAGGATAAAATATGTTAGAAATTTTATTATTAGTATTATCCGTATCTATAGATTCATTCATAGCAAGTATATCCTATGGCAGTAGTAAAATTCAGATTCCTTTAATTTCAGCATTAATAGTGGACCTTATCTCCTCTAGTATGCTTGGTATCTCATTAATATTAGGTAGTTTACTTCAAAATTATATCTCTATTACCACTGCTAAAATTTTTAGTTTTTCTATTTTATTTTTCTTAGGTTTTTATAGGTTATTTGAAGGGTTACTTAAATCTTATATAAATAATAAAGCAAAGGATTCTTCTCCTTTACATTTTAGATTATTTGATTTTAATTTTGTGCTTCAGGTCTATGCTAATGAAACAAAAGCAGATATTGATAAATCTAAAGTTTTATCTTATAAAGAAGCCATATACTTATCTATTGCCTTATCCTTAGATAGTTTAGCCGTTGGATTTGGTAGTAGTTTAATACTAATTAATTACATTGAAGTTTTTGTAGTTTCCATTGTTATTGGAATATTAGCTATTTTATTTGGATCTTATATAGGGAAAAGATTTGCAGAAATTACTACCTTGGATTTATCCTGGCTCTCAGGGACTATGTTAATTATATTAGCATTTTTAAGAGTTTTATAAAATAAAAGAGGTCGTTTTCACAACCTCTTTTATTTCTATTATATATTTAATTTTTCTTTCTTTTTCCTGAATATAAAGCTACTTCCTATTAATAGCAGTATTAATCCAAATGCTATTCCTGTTGTTGGATTATTTCCACCAGTAGCTGGCAAAGTTACTCCATTTTCATTTTTAGCTTTTTCTGCAACTATAAACTTACTAAAATGAGATGTTTTAAATGTTATTTCATTTCCATTTATATTTGTTTCTAATTGTTCATAAGTCTTAGTATATTCATTGTAGTAGAATACAGCTAAGTTTTCTTTATTTAATCCCTTTAAATCTTCATTTGATAGTGTTAATGTTACAGTTGCAACTCCATCTTTAAAGTTATGAATATTAGTTATCTCATTTCCATTTTTAACATAAAGATTAAATTCAAATACTTTTTTAACCCCTTTAATTCCAGAAGTAATACTTGTATCTTCTTTAGCCTTCATTTCAAAAATTATACTTGAACCCTCTTTCAATAAATCTTTATCTATTAAAGAGAATGGTAATATTATAATATTTTCTCCATTTTTAATCTCTAAATATCCATTTCCAGATTTTATGGCTTCAATATCCTTTATTTCAAGTTTAATTTCATTTGATGGGTTAGTTATTACAACTTCATTTTTACCATTAGGATTTTCTACTTTTTCTATTATATTTTCTTCTACAGGAGTTGTTGGATTAGTTGGTGTAGTTGGTTTTTCATCATTTTTCACAGTAATCTCACATAAAGCTTTAAAGTTTCCGTCCTTTGTTGTTACTGTTATTGTTGCCTTTCCTGCTGAAACTGCTATTACTTTTCCATTTCCATCTACCTTTGCAATTTTTTCATCACTTGATGTCCAAGTTACTTCTTTATTTGTTGCATCTTCTGGTGATATATTAGCCTTTAATTCTAAGCTTTCATTTATATTTAATTCTGCTGATGTTTTGTCTAAGCTTACTCCTGTAACTTTTATCTCCTCTGGTACTGAAGTTTTTTGAATTATAACTTTAATTTCTAGTTTTGTTGATTCACCAACACTATCTTTAACTTCATATACAGCTTTATAAATACCTGCTTTATTTACATTCACAGTATTATCAGTAACTTTTATCCATCCTATTATATCTCCATCTTCATTATCTATTGCAGTAACATATTTTAATGGATCAAATTCATCTCCTAGATTTAGAGTAATATCATTAGCCTTTATAGTTGGTAAAGTATTTTTACCTACTTTAATTCTTCCTTCTACAGAATAATCTACATCACCTATCTTATTTATATAAGATTCTAAAGCCTCTTCTAATGATTTATATTCATTTAATGTTGATACTTTAGAGAAGTTAGGATACTCATCTCCTCCAACTGCCATGAAATCATTTGTAGCAACAACATATACTTTATCCATTTCTATTGGTTTTCCATTTATAGTTATTCCAATTATTCTATTTCCTATTTCTCTTGCTTCATCAAACACAAAGTTTAAACCTGAAACTTGTGGAAAATGTCCAGCTGCTGATGGATAAGCTTTAATTCCATGTTCTAAAATTTCTTTAATTTGAGCTCCTTTTAACGCTTTAGTTACTATATAATTTCCAAATGGAAGAACCTTTACTATTTCTCCCTTAGTTATCTCACCAACATTTATACTATCACGTATTCCTCCACCATTAGTAATAGCTATATCTGCCCCTGTTTCATTTATCATAGCATCTGTAATTAAATTACCTAAATTAGTTTCTTGAGTTCTTGCATGCTCTCTAAGTCCATCTAAATTTACTTTTGAATTTCCTACTACTTTAGATAAAAATTCATTTTGTTCAGCATCAATTTCTTTTATTTTATTAGATACAACACTATTTGCTTCAAAATTTAAAGTATCAGCCTTAGTTATTAAGCTAGCCTTTTTACTAATTAAATTTTTAGAAGTATTATCTAATGTAATAACTACTTTTCCTAAATTCTTCTCATATTCTCCTGTGCTCACAATTAAAGTTCCATTTTTTGTAGTTAATCCATCTTTTAAATTACTATGACTATGTCCATCTATTATTACATCTATTCCATCAACAGAATCAGCTATCATAGTTGATACTACTTGGCTAGATTCATCTAATCCAATATGAGCTAAAGCAATTATAATATCTGCTCCTTTTTCTTTTAACTCTTTTACTTGTTCTCTTGCAGTTTCTATTGGATCTCTAAAAGTTATACCAATTACATTATTAGGATTAGTTTTATAAGCTGTTTCTTGAGTAGATAATCCAAAAATACCTATCTTAACTCCATCTATGTCTTTAATAATATTAGTGTCCATTAGATAATCATTTTTCTTTATTGTATTAGCTGAAATTATAGGGAATCCATTTTCTCCTTCTTTTGCTATTTCTACTAATTCTACTAATCTTTCATATCCATAATTGAAGTCATGATTTCCTGGTGTCATAGCATCATATCCTGCTAATTTCATTAAATTAATAATATCTTCACCCTTCTTTAATGTTGCAAAAGGTAATCCATGAAGAGTATCCCCTGCATCTAAAAGAAGTGAATTAGCTGTGTTTTTCTTCATTTGAGAAATAACATCTATTCCTATTGTATCTTTGTCACTCTTTACTCTTCCATGACTATCATTGGTATGGAATAAAGTTATCTCTATATCTTTATTCTTTAATACTTTTATTTCAGCTGAATCTCTAACCCTTAATCTATGACCTTCTGGATCTTCAGATGCTAATCCTATAGCTGATATAGTATCTCCAATACTAACTCTAGACTTCCACTCATCAGCAACTCCTGGATTAACGCTACTTCCTATATATCCTTCAACGTAAACTCTAGCTTCTCCAGAGCCATCATTCACAAAAATATTTTGCCCTTCAATTCTAGTTACTTTTCCTTCTATCTTAACTAAAAGGCCTTCCTTTTCTTCTAGCATACTATCTTTAGTAGAAAGCTTAGTAGCTTCAACTAAATTTATACTCTCATCAATTATCTGAACATCTATATTTTCATTTTTCAATGCTATTTGTGCATCATTTAAATATGATGAAACTCGTCCCTTAATTCTAACTTTTTGTCCAAGTTTTATATTTAAATTAGAAACACCAAATACTGTTAATCCAGCAGTATCATCTTGAATATATATTACATCAAAGAATGTATTTCCAGGAGCTGCTGCATTAGAAGCTGCTGTTACATATCCTTCTACAACTACTGTTTCACCATATCTATCTGGTAAATTATCATTATTACTATCTATTCTAACATCTGCTATTTTACTTACGCTTATTGTAGGTGCTGATGCTAATTCCTTTAACATTTTCTCAGTAATTTGATAATTAGAATAATCTAATCCATCCATTTCAAAATTTGAGAAGAAGGTTGCTCCAGATATAAATACTTTTGACCCACTATTTAATGTTTCAACTGCTAATCCTACTACATTTCCTTTTTCAATTGTCACGTTATCTTTTTGAGCATCAGCATCATTTCCATATGTGGTTTCATGTCCTCTAACTAAAACATCTATATTAGCCATATCATTTGGCACTACTAAGGTTGAGCCACTATAGAAGCTATATTTCTTACTTGTGTCAATTCCATTTAACCAAGTACTTTCTGTATTATAATTAGTGAAATACAATCTAAATGCTTGCCCGCCATTATTATTATCATCAGTAGCTTGGTCATCATTAAATCTTATATTTGCTCCTATTGCCTGAAGTACTGAATTTCCTTGAGATGCATTTCCATAATCTCCAGTAGCATCTTTATAATCTGCTTTAGAGGTTATTGCAATATTACCACCTTTTTGTACAAATCTTGCTATTGCATCTAATTCATCTTGGTCATATTTATGAGGTGCTAATCCATAAGTTGTATTAGTTGTACTTTGTGGATCAGATAATATTAGTAGTGATGCCTTTTCTAATACTTTATCAGTTATTTTTTCTTTATTTATAACTGCTTTTATATTATTTTGTGCCATTAATGCAGTTAAAGTAGTAACTTTATCAGCATAATCTCCAGTAACATATTGATTTTGATGTGCTCCATCAATAACTACTGTAGATACTTCATTTTCTCCTAAAACTTCCATTGTAATTGAAGATTTAAATTCTTTTAAAATACCATTAATTGTAGCTGATACCTTTACTACAAAAGAATACGTTCCTGGATTATCAAACTTATATGGTAGTTTTGCAGTGAAAGTTTTTCCAGCCTCTATGGTATTTATAGTATCTGATTTAAATGAAGTTTCTTCATCACCTTTATAATATTCAACTTTAATATCATTAATTGAATTTCCTTCATTATTATAGATATTAGTTTCAATATTAAAATCTTCCCCTGCTAGTAATACTTCTTTATCCTTATCAACTGTAGAAATCCCAAAATTTTCTCTTTCTCCAACCCATACTGGTGCTGTTACAGCTATATCTTTATCAGCTTGTTCTACTCTTACATAGTAATAAGAACTTACTGATTGATCTAATGAAAATTCCCACTTTTTATTTGTAGAATTTACATTATCTATAGACTTAACAACTTTACCACCATCTCCAATAATAGATATTTTCTTGATATTATCTCCACTATCTATATCTTCAACATTAACTTCAAAGTCAAGATTATTTGTTTTAGGTAAAATTGTTCCCATAGTATTATTATTTACTTCATATGAAATTTTTAAATTTTCATCTTCTGTTGCATATACTCTCATATTTCTTATAGCATCATAAATTGATTCTCTTGAAAGATCTGAAGCTTCTATAACTGTTCTTCCGGTATTAGCATTACCCCATTTACCCTTATGATTATCTTGATTATTACTTGGTGCTACATGCCATCCCTTATCTAAAGCTCTTGTGTAATATTCATAAGATGGGAAATATCCAGAACTTCTTATTTCTCCTTCTCCATTTCCAACTTCTAATAATGTTATAACCTTATCAATTTCCTTATCATAATTAGCAAAATCACTAAAATCTCCAAAGGTTTTTCCTGGATGATTAAATTGTGATAATGATTGTGGTTGTGTTTTTAAAGCATTATAATATCCTTGAAGATTCATTTTACTATTTGTTCTAGTTTCGAATCCCTCTGTATTAAAGGTATTCATATGACCATATCCACCAGTTGAGCCAGACCATGTCATTTCATATCCATAAATTGCAACAAATTCTCCGTTTTTATTATACTTATTAGCTGCATCTCTTCCAATTTTCCACTTAGTACTAGCTGAACCATCTGCAATATTAGCTTTAGTGTCATTATCAAACCAATTTGAATGATCTGTTATTGCTAAAAAGTCTACATTTGCAACATTTTCTGCATATTGATAAGCTTCATCTACAGTTCCTGTTCCATCTGATAAATTAGTATGAGAATGTAATTGTCCAAAATATAAATTTTTAGATACTTCTCCTACTGTAAACTTCCACTCTTTTTCTGATAAATTACCTAAAGTATCTTTTACTTCAAGTTTTACAGTATATTGTCCATCTATTAAGTCTTCTGAAACTTTATAACTAATTATGTTTTCATTAATGTTAGCGGTTACAAGTTTTCCATTTAAATATAATTTTCCAGAATCAATATCAATTCCTGACTCATCAGTTATTGTAGCTTTTATTTCAGGTTTTCTTAAATCTCCTAAATTTGCTCCAGCTGCTGGATAAATATCTTTTATTTCAGGTCCAACTTTATCTGAGGCCTTGTTAACTACTATATTTGTTTCTGCTGATATATTTTCATTTACTGTTGATGTTATTTTTATTTTAGCATTTCCATCCTTAATTCCAGTAATATTACCTTCATTATCAACAGTTGCAATTTCTGGATTTAAACTTTCAAACTTAACACCTTTTTCAGTAGTATTTTCTGGTTCAAATGAAACAGATAATTTTTTAGATTCTCCAATTTCTAAAATAACATTTTCATCAGACTTTAAATCTACAAGTTCAATTTTTTCAGAATCACCTTGATAAATTGTAAAATTATCAATATTTACCCTACTAGTTCCATTAGTTGATGATACTTTAAATCTTACTTCTCTAGTTTCATTAATATCAAAGCTTGCCTTTTTAGGTGAAACTTCATTATCTTTATTATCTATTTTTCCAACTTCTAACCATGTTGAACCTTTATCTAAAGATTTTTGAAGCACTATCTTAGTATCTTTATCAGTTCCAAAATTGCCATACAAGAATTCCACTTTACTTGCACTAGAAATATCAAATAACATTTCTATAGAGCCTTGGGCCCTTATTCTAGCCGCAATTAAGCCTTCCTTTATATCACCGCTTTGATTTCCTATCATTGCATTTGAGAACTTCCATTCTCCACTCTCTAGTTTAACTGTTCCCTCAGCATATGATCCCTTATTTCCTTTTTCAAAGTCCTCTACTATAATATTACTCTCAGCTTTAACTTCCTTTACAGGAATAGTAACTAAACCTAGTATCATAGTAAATGCTAAAAATAAGCTTAATAATTTGCTTTTTAAAAGCTTTTTCATTTTCATCCCCCTAAATCTTCATTAATGGTCTTATAACATTATAAAAAAATAACTTCATCCCCCCATATATCCCCCCCTAATTTATATCTACAAATATTTTAGATATTAGATTTACATATGTTAATTTAATATGTTATCCATAATAAATTATCATCTATGTATTAAGTATATTAATCATCATTAACTTATAAGATTTAGAGTTTTATCCATTAAGTTCATTCTAACATTGTACAAGAAATTATTCTGTCATATTATATCGTTTATATAGGTTAAATTTCCAATTAATTACTACAATTTTGTACATAATATTAACTTAATTTATTAATAAAATAAAAAACTGCTGATAAAAATCAGCAGTTTTATTTAGTTAACTTTCTTTAAGTTTTTTATTTTTTGAAGATATTGTAATAGCTCCAATACATATCATAATTATTGCTAAAACTAATAAATAAGTTGGGTTATTTCCACCAGTAGCTGGTAAAGTAATTCCATTTTCATTTTTACCTTTTTCAGCAATTATAAACTTACTAAAATGAGGAGTTTTAAATGTTACTTCATTACCCTTTACAGCACTTTCCATTTCATGGAATTTCTTAATACTTTCATCGTAGTAGAATACAGCTAAATTATCTTTATTTAATCCCTTTATATCTTCATCTGATAATTTAATTGTTATAGTTGCAACTCCATCTTTAAAGTTATGAATGCTTGTTACTTCATTTCCATTTTTAATATATAGATTAAATTCAAATACTTTTTTAACTCCTTTGATTCCAGAAGTAATATTTTTATCTTCATTAATCTTCATTTCAAAAATTATACTTGAACCTTCTTTCAATAAATCTTTATCAATTAAAGAGAATGGTAATATTATAATATTTTCTCCATTTTTAATTTCTAAATATCCATTTCCAGACTTAATAGCTTCAATATCTTTTATTTCAACTTTAATTTCATTTGATGGATTCGCTATTACTATTTCATTTTTACCATTAAGGTTTTCTATTTTCTCTACTATATTTCCTTCTATAGGTGTTGTTGGGTTCGTTGGTGTTGTTGGTGTCTCTTCATTTTTCACAGTAATTTCACATAGGGCTTTGAAATTTCCGTCCTTTGTAGTTACTGTTATTCTTGTTTTTCCTGCTCCAACTGCTATTACTTTTCCATTTCCATCTACCTTTGCAATTTTTTCATCACTTGATGTCCAAGTAACTTCTTTATTTGTTGCATTTTCTGGTGCTATATTAGCTTTTAATTCTAAGCTTTCATTTATCTTTAATTCTCCTGATAATTTATCTAAGCTTACTCCTGTAACTTTTATCTCTTCTGGTTTTGGTTCTTCTTCATTTTTCACAGTAATCTCACATGAAGCTTTAAAGTTTCCGTCCTTTGTAGTTACTGTTATTCTTGTTTTTCCTGCTCCAACTACTATTACTTTTCCATTTCCATCTACCTTTGCAATTTTTTCATCACTTGATGTCCAAGTAACTTCTTTATTTGTTGCATTTTCTGGTGCTATATTAGCTTTTAATTCTAAGCTTTCATTTATCTTTAATTCTGCTGATAATTTATCTAAGCTTACTCCTGTAACTTTTATCTCTTCTGGTTTTGGTTCTTCAGGCTCTGCTGTGCAATTAATTTTCATTACTATTGTCTTAGTTGCTTGTGAAGCTCTACCATCATCAGTATACCAAGGTAAGTCAATAGTTTCTTGTGTAGGTTTAATATGAAGCTTAAATTCATTCATTCCTGGTTTTAGCCCTATTGATTCTACATATACATTGCCATACTCATCCATAGCACCAGAATATAATTTATTTATATCTTCATCATTAATTGTAAATTCTACTCCATATGGAACCTTAACCTTTAATGTAAATTCCTTTTCAGAAGTTTCATATTCAATATTATCCCCATAAGATATTCTTGGCATTGAAATCATCATAGGCATATCTACCCAACGAAGTACATAATCATCAACAAGCATTGAGTTGCCACCTTGATTTTTAATGGTTAATTTCATATTAGTATCTGTTGAACTATATGCCCAGTTTCCATAATCTTCAGTGTCATTTGGAATACGATTATGACTTGTAAAGGCTTCTGTACTCCAGGATCCTCTTGTATATTTATATTGAATACTCTTTCCAGCCATCATTTTAAATTTATACTCTACTACATCTCTTGAGGTTGCTCCGCTTGGTACTGTAAGCCTTCCACCTGCTGCATTCCACCCGTTTAAGTCTCCAGCAATATAAATATCATCTGTAGCTGGTGTATAATTTGGAATATGGAGCCTTAAAGTTACATCTACCATTACTAATGTTGGAGTAACAGATTTTTCTTCTGAATAATTTCTATTATAAAAATTATCATAGGCTGCTACTTTATAAGTGTAGTTTTTATCATTGCTTACTGTGAAATCTATAAATTCTTTAGAAGCTTTATCTACAACAGCTATTTTTATAAATTCCATATTTCCTTCTTTACGATAAATCTCGAAGCCTTTAACATTAATGCCATCTGATTCCCAGGTTATTTTAGCTCTATTAGACTCTACAAGTATATCACCAAGTACTGGTGCTTTAGGAGCTGTAGTAGCATCACTATTAATAATTGCTTTCATTGATGCTTCAGCTGATTCTGTATAACTATCTCCTGAATTTGTTGTTGCTTTTGCATAGTATTTATATATACCTGCTTCTGTTGGCTCAAATGTTGCATAGTAAACCTTTGATCCATCTTCTGAATCCCTTTTATACCTTAACTTAGTACTATTTGCATTATCTCTTGATGTTCCATCCTTATAATACATAAGCTTAGCTTCAAAGTTTGGAATTTCCTTATCCTTATATTCACTATTATCTGTTAACCCTGGTATATTTATATTTACTGTTATTTCTTCTGTCTTTATGCCTACTCCAATAGTTAAATCACTAACTGTATTAGGTTCACTAATAGATTTTATATTATATGATGGTAATGCAGTTACTGAATTACTAAATTCACTTTCCCCACCATCCTTAACAGCCGTAACATAATAGTAATATCTTATTCCATCTACAACATTTTCATCAATATAGCTAGTACTAGTTTCTTCACCAATCTTTTCAGCATTTTGACCTTCAAGATTAGTCCTGTAAATATTGTACTTATTAGCACCATTAACTGCATTCCAAGTAAGAGTAACTTTTCCTTGTTCTGCATTTACTTTTAATGCTTGTACCTTATCAACTGCCACAATCTTATTTGTAGATATCATCATTAATCCTGTTTGAGCTGGAATTGTAACTTTTACTTTTCCATCTTTTACAGATGAAGTAATATTTCCATATAATTCGTCCTTCAATTCTAAACCTTCTGGTAAAAATCCTGCTACATCTGCTTCTATAATTTTTTCTTCCATTGATTGATTTAAAACTAATAATCCACCTTTTTCAGAACTTTTCCTTGCATAAGCAATTACGTTTTCATTTGCATAAGCTGTATGAATTTCACCAGTTGCAAAGACTTCAAGATTTTCATTTCTGATTTTTGCTGCATTTTTATATACATCAAACAAATCTGAATATCTACCTACAGCAGAATAATCTCCATTAACTTCAGTAATTCTCTCCCATGGGAATGTTCTTCTTGAATCAGGGTCCTTAGTTCCAGTTACCCCCACTTCATCACCATAATAAATAGTAGGTGCCCCTGGATATCCCAATTGGAATATAGCAGTTAATGCTTGTAGCTTTAATGCATTATCTGAAGCTTCTGGAGCTATCTTAGTATTTTCTTCTTCCCATGTAGGATTATCTATCTTAGTAATATTACGTATGGTATCATGAGAATCTACTAAATTTAGCATAGCTTGCCATGCTTCCTTTGGATAATTTTCTCTTATAGTTTCCAATGCATTATTAAAGTTTATTGCATTACCACTTATTATATAGTTTTGAAGTGCAGCCCTAAATTGATAGTTCATTACTGAATCAAATTGATCTCCTAATAAATAATGAGTAGCTACTCCCCACTCTTCACCTAATATAATTGGATCATCTATTACATTTCCATTAACATCTAATCTTCCCGTAGTTGATTTTACAGCTTCTCTAAACTTTTGCCATGTACTTGTTGATACATCTGGAGCAACGTCTAATCTCCATCCTCTTGCACCCATCCAAATCCATCTTTGAGATGCTGCGTATTCCATATTTTTTTCTGCTTCCTTATCACTCATTCCTGTTAAATCATAGCCAATTACATTTTCTCTATAATCAACATTATTCCACTCATGATTTCCTGGAATTGCTAATCCATCTCCTTCTTGAGGAGATTTTGCTTCCATTACTGGTAATGAATCATATCCCCACCAGCCTTCATATTTATAATGCTGATCCTTTGGTTCTAAAAGATTACCATCTTTATCTCTAATAACCCATTGATTTTCTACTTTAAACCAAGTTGTGAATTTAAAATCTTCTGGATATGAGTAGTTCTTACCAGTTAAAGGATTTTTAAGGCTTTCAAATTCCTTAATTACTGCTTTTTCTGCTTTTTCTTGAGACATTCCAGTATTTACTTTATCCCATACTTTTCTCCAATATTCATAAGCTCCTATTTCTGGATACTTTTCATATCTATCAAAATATATAGAATCATCTCCAACATGGTTGAAAACACCATCTGCTATTAGCTTAATACCATTAGCTTCTGCTGCTTTTGCAAAGGCTTGATAAACTCTATCTGATGCTGCTCTTGTTGCTTCATAATTTAAACCTGATGTAGGATCTCCCTTTTTGTTATAAACAGGTTCCCCAAACATTGGATCTAATGACTTATAGTCAGTTGCATCATATTTATGATTAGATGCAGCCCAGGCTACTGGATTTAAATAAATAGATGTTACTCCTATTGATTTTAAATATTGAAGTTTATCTTCTATACCTTGAATGTCTCCACCATAAAACTCATTGGTCCATATATTATCTGTTTTTGAATTTGGATAATAGGGTTTATTTTCAGGAGTTCCATGTCTAGGATTTTCAGGATAATCATTCCATGACCCCCATACTTGTGATGGAGCTGGTTCATTTTCTACTCCTCCATCAAAATATTGAATATCATATGGCTTAAGACTTCCATCACTATCAATATATCCTCTATATCCATCTACTAACTTAGCTCTATTATTTTCTTTATTTCCATCAAAAAATCTATCTGGGAAAATTTGATATACTACAGATTCTTTCATCCAATCAGGAGTTTTATAATCCTTCTCATATACAGTTAAATTATATGGTAATACACCTTCTTCAGCAGTTGTGCCACTACCTCCACTTAACCCATCATCACCATATTCTATCTTTGTTTTTCCATCTACTAATATAAATTTATAACCCCAAATTCCAATACCTTTAAAATCTGATTTAGGTATTATCACTTCATAATAATCCGTATCATTAATTGTAGTTGCTTTTCTCATATCATAGCTTTTTGCAACCCCATTGCCATCTATAAGCTCAACCTTGGCAACCTGTACATCATCCTTTGCAACTCCAATTCTTAAAGTTAAATCTTCACTTTCTTCTTTTATTGCTCCAAATGGCTTTTTAAATGTAATACTTCTTGAATCAAATTTTATTGCTGATTTGTTTATAAGCCCATCAAAAGTTCCTTCTGTTGGCTTATAGTTATAAGTTAATACTTTATTTCCTTTATAATTTATTTCAAAAACTACATCTGATGGATCTAAAGTGTTTATTACTAAATTACCTCCATCTTCAGCTCCATAGCTTTCATCCCAATTTGATCCAAAAGCTACCTTAGCCTCAAATTTTCCTGCTGGTAAATTTCTCTGTAATTTATATAAACTACCATCAAAATTATAATCTACAAACATTTGTTTAGCATTTTCTGGAGACCATTCTCCTTCCCCAAATATTTTTTGAATATCTCCAACTAACCTTGGCCATTTATCATTACTTAATTCTGGAATATATTGTTGTAAACCAGTAACACCTGGGACATTTATTCTAGCCTCATTAAGTTCCTCATTAACATAAAAGTTAACCTTACTTCTTTCTGCTAAATTTAAGATGAAATTATCTCCATTATAACTAAATCCATCCAATGTTCCATTCTTCACAATTTTAAACTGATGACTGCCTGCTTCTAAAACTGTTGAGTACTGATAAAATCCATCTGCCAAATGTTTTAATTTAGTTTCTGAATTACTATTATTCCATCCTTGGAAGGATCCTGCTATATACCATTTATTTTTTCCTCCTGGCTGATTAACCAATTCATCAGCTACTATATCTCCTTCAGTTGGAGGCTCAACATCTATAACTGGTTTTACATAATATGTTGTATCATCATTTTGCTTATAATAAACCTCTAAATTCCCATTACTATCAAGATATGCTAAGTCAATTAGCTTATCATTTCCATCTTTAGACCATTCTGCTGTACGAACTATAACTCCAACCTTCTTATTTACCTTGGTTATGTCTGAAAATGATAAATTTGAAACTTTTCCATATTCATTAGCTTCTGTAAATAGAGTTACAGTATCTTCTGAACCCTCTCTTCCATCAACTACCCAGTTCCATAATTTCCATTTATCATAATCGCTGTCAGCTCTATTGTAATTAACTCTTATATTAATTTTGGAAAAATCCTTATATAAATCCTCATATACTACATCTTTTGGATTTGGATTTTCATTATCTATAACTCCAGCAGTTATTACAATTTCCTTTTCACCCTTTGATAAATCATATTTAATATCATCTGTAGCTTTAGTTTCCCAGTTTCCTTTTCTAATTATTATTCCAAGTTCACCTGATTTTGGTACATCTATTACAGCATATACTCCTTTATCATCCTTATGTGTAAATTCAATTGAATGACCATCCTTATTGGTCCACCAAGTCCAAATATTCCAGCCAGAATAGTCACTGTCTTCTTTTAAAAATCTAACCTTAATCTTTTGATTTCCAATAATATCTGCTTTCACCATATTATTGGGTATTGGTATTAATGTTAAACAAAATAGAATAACTGTAAATATAATTAGTTTAGCTTTGTGTTTTAAAACACTATTTACCCTCATATTTATCCTCCTTTTATTAAATTACCAAATAATCTTGGAATCGTTTCCATCATAATCTTATATTTATTTATAACAAAAATTTTTCCTGATTAAAGTTTAAAATATAAAATTTATATCTTCTACACATTTTATCTTTTTTGTATTAACTCACAAAAATATTAGGCTAAAAATAATATTTGAAATTATTTACATCATTCTGACAACTTCTTTTAAGAAACAGCTTGTCAATTTTTGTTTTATATAATAATATTAATGTGGAAATAAAAGTAATATTAAAGGAGGAAATTTATGACCAAAAAATTAAATTTAACAAAAAGAATATTTATATCTATGTTTTTAGGTGCTCTTTTAGGCATTATAATTCAAAAAATCAATTCTGAATTTATTAAAGAAACTATAATTCTTAATGGTTTTATAAAAATTCTATCAAATCTATTCTTATCTTCCATTAAGATGATGGTGGTACCACTTGTATTTATATCATTAACCTGTGGAGCATCATCAATAGAAGATATAGCAAAGCTAGGAAAAATAGGAGGTAAAACCTTACTATTTTATATATCTACTACATGTATCGCTATTAGTATAGGAATAATTACTGCTTTAATAATAAAACCAGGTGTAGGTTTAAACCTTTCAAATTTATTAGTTTCTGAACCAAATATTTCTCAAAGCAAATCATTTACAGATATTATAATTGACATAATTCCAACAAATCCAATTGAATCCTTAGTTAGTGGTAATATGCTACAAATTATATTTTTCTCAATTTTATTAGGAATTTCAATAAGCTTAGTTGGAAAGAAAGGAGATATTATAAAAAGAGGATTTGAATCTCTAAATGAAATAATAATGAAAATAGTTCAAATGATTATGAACTTTGCACCAATAGGTATTTTTGCTTTGATGACTAATACATTTGCAACAATAGGATTTAATGCAATGATTCCTTTATTAAAATATATGTTTGTTATTTTATTGGCTTTACTAATTCATTCAGTATTAATTTACTGTGGACTATTTAAAATACTTACAAAACTTAGTTTAAAACCTTTTTTTAAAAAATTTGCAAAACCTGCATCTATAGTTTTCTCTACAGCCTCTAGTAATTCGGCATTACCCTTTACTATTGATGCAGTAAATGAAATGGGCGTTGATAATTCTATAACCTCTTTTACAATACCATTAGGTGCAACCATTAACATGGATGGTACTGCTATAATGCAAGGTGTTGCTGCTATATTTATTTCTCAAATTTATAACATTGAATTAAGCCTTACAGCTATACTAACTATTATTCTTACTGCAACATTAGCTTCTATTGGTACAGCAGGTGTTCCAGGCGTTGGTATGGTTATGCTATCAATGGTTTTACAATCAGCTGGTTTACCAATTGAAGGAATTGGACTTATTTTAGGTATAGATAGAATATTAGATATGTGTAGAAGCACTGTAAATACTATGGGAGACTGTATATGTACTATTATTATAAGTAAATCAGAAAATTATTTTAACGAAGATAAATATTATTCAGTATCAGATGACTTTGATTATTCCAATAATTTAAGTGAAAGTATAGATAATTAAATTTTGAATAAATATCGCACTCTAAGTCCATATTTTTTAACATATTTTTTCATCTAATTTAAACAAAAATACTATTTGACAATATTCTCCTTCCACTGATAAAATAATATAGTTAGTATAATTTAACTTTAAGTTTAGTAATACTAAACTTTTATATATTTTTAGGAGGTTTCATGAGTGAAATATTTTTGTTAATTAAGTATTTATCTATTGGATGGAAATAAAATTTATATTTATGGAGGGATTTTTATGAAAATTGAACAACTAGGTAGACATATTCTAGTGGAATATTACAACTGTGACAAAGAAATCTTAAAAGATCATGTAATTATTGAGGAGCATATGAAAGAAGCTGCAATTGTATCGAATGCAACAATTGTTACAAGTTGTTTTCACAAATTTAATCCCTGGGGAGTAAGCGGTGCTGTTATAATCCAGGAATCTCATCTTACAATTCATACATGGCCTGAATATGGCTATGCATCAGTAGATTTATTCACTTGTGGCGACACAGTAAATCCTTGGTTAGCCTTTAAGTATCTAGAAGATGCCCTAAAGTCTGAAAGAAGTGAATCAACTGAATTAGCAAGAGGATTAGTTGATAAAGTTAAAACTTTTTCAAATGGTCTTTATGATAATATTCAAGTCAAACATAAAATGGAGGGATAAGATATGGATATGGATTTATGGTACACTGAACACCAAACTAAAAACGTAAATTTTTCCATGAAGGTTAAAAATCACTTGTATTCTGAACAAAGCCCATTTCAAAAAATTGATATAATTGATACTTACGAATTTGGAAGAGTACTAGTAATTGATAACTGGACAATGGTTACTGAAAAGGATGAATTTATTTATCATGAAATGATAACTCATGTGGCTATGGCTACTAATAATAATATTAAAAATATTCTAGTTATTGGTGCTGGAGATGGTGGTACTGTTAGAGAACTAACAAGATATAATACTATAGAAAATATAGATATGGTTGAAATAGATGAAGCTGTAGTAAAAGCTTCTAAAGAATTTTTACCTTTTACATCAAATAAATTAGATGATCCAAGAGTAAAATTATTTTTTGAAGACGGAATTAAATTCATTAAAGGAAAAGAAAATTTATATGATTTAATAATAATAGATTCGACAGATCCAATAGGACCTGGAGAAGGATTATTTACCACTGAATTTTATAAGGATTGTTATAATGCTTTAAGTGAAAATGGAATATTAATAAATCAATGTGAAAGCCCCTACTATCCTAATAATTCTAAAGAAATGAAAAGGTCATTTAATAAGTTAAATAATTTATTTAATATTTGTAAAGTATATCAATATCATATGCCAACATATGCTTCAGGTCATTGGATGTTTTGCTTTGCATCTAAGAATATTGACCCAATTAAAGACCTTGATGAAAACTATTGGAATTCTTTAGAATTAACTACAAAATACTATAATACTGATTTACACAAAGGTGCTTTTATGATTCCAAATTATGTTAAAGATATATTGAAATAATAAGGAGCCTTTAAAAGGCTCCTTAAAATATACACTTTAGCTAATTTTAAATACATCAATAGATTTTTTCAAGTTATTTGAACTTTCTTTTGCTACCTTTGAATTTGCAATAGAGGTTTCTGAATTATTACTTGCTTCAAAAATCTTATCAGTAATATGAGTTATTCCATTTGTACCTTCTATAGTAGCCCTAGAAACAGCTTCCGTTACATCAGAAATCTCTTTTATTGAAAGTAATAAGTCACTAGAAATATTACTAAATTCAATTACTATATTATTGATTAATTTACCATCTTTTTCATAAGTATCAATAATATTTATCATATTATTAAATTCATTTTGTAAGTCATTATCCATAAATTTTATTAAGTTATTTGAACCACTTATTAATCCATTTACTGAATTTGATATTTCACTTCCAGTTTCTTTAATTTTAATAACTGAATCTTTAGATGCTTCAGCAAGTTTTCTTATTTCTTCTGCAACTACTGCAAATCCTCTTCCTGCTTCACCAGCTCTTGCAGCTTCAATAGATGCATTTAATGCTAAAAGATTTGTTTGCTCAGTTATATCTATTATTATTTCAGACAATTCATAAATCTTACTAATTACTTTAGTTTGATTAATTGCATTTCTTAGTGTTTCTTTTGAATCATTTAAAATATTATTAGCATTTTTTAAGTCTTTAGTAATAAATTTTTTATTATCTATAGCCCTTCTACTAATTTCATCAGATATTTTAGCCCCATCCTTGGCTTTATTATTTATAGATTCTATATTAATCTCAATACTTTGAATAGAATTGTTTATTTCTTCAGTAGATGCAGAGGTTTCTTCCATAATAGCATTTACTTCTTCTGAAGTAGCAGCCATACTTTCTAAGCTTGTATTTAAATCATATATATTTTTATTTATTATGTCGATAGCTTCTTCTGTATGATTAGATTCATTTTTAACCTTCTTTATTAATCCACTTAAGGATTTTTTAATTGAATTCAAATGCATTAATATAAGTCCTAGCTCATCTCTTCTCTTTAAATATCTTCCATCAATTTCTCTAGACAAATCTCCACTTGAAATTATATCCATTTCCTTTACAGCTATTTTTAAAGGCTTTATTATATTTCTACTAATTGCAAAAGCTGAAACAATTCCAATTAGTAATCCAATACCTATACTTACATATAAAACTATAATTAAAGATTTTGATGTTTTTTCATTTTGAAATTTTATTTGCTCGGCTAAGGAACTGCAATGAGCTGATAATTTATTTAAATCATATCTAAATCCCTCACCAATTTCAATTTCAATTTCTTCTAATCTTTTTATAGCCTCTTCTTTTTTACCAATCATAGCTAAATCTATTACTTCTTTTCTTTTTTCTCTATAGCTTTTAACCTTATTATCTATACTTATTGCTATTTTTTTAGCATATTCATCAGTATTAATTCTTTTAAATGTATTAAACTCATTATCAAATTTCTTTTGACTTTCAATCATTGTATTATACTCATTCTTTTGATATGAAGGATCCTCTGTATTTATAATTATTTTATAAATGCTTGCTTGTACCTTAGATTCTTCACTAAGGGCGTTAGATAAAGTAAATACAGATGAAAAATTTTCATCATATATTTTTTTCATTCTTTCATTTGCACTATTTAATTGTGTAATACCTATTATTCCAATTATCACCATAATAATATTTAATGTAACTGTTAAAATTAATATTTTTAGACTTACCTTTAAATTTTTAAGCATAAATATAACCCCTTATCCAATAAATTCTCCCAATATAATTATCCTTTAAATTACACATTTTGTCAAAAATTAATAGTATTTTATTGAAAATATAATTATTGTGTAAATTCATTAAAAATTAAAAGGTATCTAGTAAGTTAAAATCTTACTAGATACCTATTAATTATACTTCTATCTCAATAATCCTATTAGCTTCTTTACTCTTTACAACATCAATTACTCTTTGATTACTAGATCCTCTATATTTTAATGATATATTTCTTTTATTTAATTCAAATCTTCCATCTATAAGTACATCTACATATTTTAAAATATCATTTCTATCATTAGAACTTAAAATATTTTCATATAAATAACCTGACCAAAGCCAAATACTTTTATTAGTTTCAAGCTTTATTCTTTTTAATAAATTTGATAAGTCCTTATCTCTTATTTGGTCCATAGGTTCTCCACCTAAAATATTCACTCCTACTATATTAGGATTCATTACCTGCCTAATGAAATTATCTTCAATGTCTTTAGTCCATTTTTCTCCATAATCGAAATCCTGCAATTCTTTATTAAAGCAGCCTTCACAATTATTTGTACATCCACTTACAAAAAGTGTTGTTCTTACTCCTGGTCCATTACTTACATCAAATTTTCTGATTTTTGCGTAGTTCATATTAATCACCCTTATAAATGTAGTACTCTATCTCCTATTTCTGCAGTTCTTCCTTTATTCCAGAAATTTGTTCCAATATATCCACAAGTTCTTCTCATAACTTGCATTTCTGATTCATCCCTATTTCCACAAGATGGACAGTACCAATTTAATTCATCATCTAATTTAATTTCTCCAGTATATCCACATTTATAACATATGTCTGGTTTAGTATTGATTTCTGCATATTGAATATTATGATATATAAAGTTAATTATTTGCTCTATTGCATCTAAGTTCTTTGACATATCTGGTACTTCAACATAAGAAATACAACCCCCTAAACTAATTCCATGGAATTGTGATTCAAATTTTAACTTACTAAAAGCATCTATTTCTTCACAAACATGAACATGATATGAATTTGTATAATATAATTTATCAGTAACATTTGGTATAATTCCAAATCTAGCTTTATCTAATTTACAGAACCTATAAATTAAATTTTCAGCAGGTGTACCATATAAGCTAAAACCTAATCCAGTTTCATTTTTCCATTTTTGGCAAGTTTCATTCATATGATTCATTACATCTAAAGCAAACTTTTCGCCCTTTTCAGTTGTATGACTTTCTTTAATCATTGCTTGAACCATTTCATGTATACCAACATAACCTAGTGATAAAGTAGAATATCCATTCTTTAATAATTCATCTATCTTTTCACCTTTATTTAATCTTGAAATAGCTCCATGTTGCCAGTGGATTGGTGAAACATCTGAAAGAGTTCCAAGTAGCATATTATGTCTAGTTAATAATGCTTCTTTGCAAAGCTCTAATCTTTGATTTAACATATCCCAAAATAATTCCATATCGCCATCGGCTATTATAGCTATTTGTGGTAAATTTAAGCTTACAACTCCTTGATTAAACCTTCCATACCATTTATAATTTCCGTTTTCATCTTTCCAAGGAGATAAGTGAGACCTACACCCCATTGGTGGAAATGCATTACCTTCATAGTTTTGTCTCATCATCTTTGCTGATTGATAATCTGGTACCAATCTTTTGGCAGTACATTTAGCTGCTAACTTAGTTATGTAATCGTATTTTCCACCTTCAAGACAATTATGCTCATCTAATAAATAAACTAGTTTTGGGAAAGCTTCACCTATTTCTTGTCCTTTATAGTTTTTCATTCCTTCTAATCTTTGCTTTATCATTTCTTCACAAATCAACGCCATCTCTTCTTCATAAGGATGTCCTTCTTCTATTTCTAAATAAATAGTTGAAAAAGGTGATTGTCCGTTAGTTGTTTGCAAAGTAGATAATTGATATCTTATTGTCTGAACTCCATCTTTTAGTTCCTTCATTTTAGCATCATAAGCAAGTTTTTCAGCTAATTCTGTATCACCTAATAAATCTAAATAATGTTTATATGCTTTTTCTTCAGTAACTTTTAAATATTTAGCTAAGTGTTTTACAGTGATACTTTGTCCACCATATTGATTACTTGATACTTGAGCAATTATTTGTGTTGTTACTGTACATGCAGTTCCAAAAGATTTTGGAGATTCTACTAATTTTTCATTTATAACAGTTCCATTCTCAAGCATATCTTCCAAATTAATTAGGCAACAATTAAAAATTGGAGCAAGTGTATAATCCATATCATGCCAATGAATTGTTCCTTCATCATGAGCTTGAACTATATGGGCTGGAATAAGCCTTCTTCTAGATATATCTTTAGAAACTTCACCAGCAATTAAGTCCCTTTGAGTTGCAGCTATTACTGAATTCTTATTTGAATTTTCTTTTATTACATCCTCATTAGTTTTATTTAAAAGACTTAAAATACTTTCATCTGTAGTATTTGTATTTCTTTTAAATTCTTGTACAGCTCTATAACCTTCATAAGCTCTAGCTGTTACCGATTGTCCGTAATAAATTAACCTATCATAAACGTATGATTCAATTTTGTTTATTGTAGGTGTTTCCTTTTCATTGCTAAAATATTTTTCCGCATCATTTGCTATAAGTTTTGCTATGTCACCTAAATAGATTCCACTCCCATTTTTCATTGCTTTAGTTATAGCTTCTCTTATTTTTCTCTTATCAAAATCTACTATACTTCCATCCCTTTTAATAACTTTCATTTAACCCATCTACTCCCCTTAAAAGTCTTAAAAATTATAAAACTTAATATTATTTTCTTATGCAACTATTTATAATTATATAATAAAAATCTTTAACCTGCATTTTTACAAGTTGTAATTTTCTCAAACAATCCTTATAAATTTACAATTATCTTACTTTATTTTTGTTTTAAAGCTATGTTTAATTTTTATAATTATTAAAGTTTTAATAGTAATTTATAATTTACTATTTATAAATTCTATTATTTTTTTCGTTTCATTATTTAAAGTAACTCCATTATACCACTCCTTAGTCTCTAACATTGATACATCACTAAAAAACTTACTTTTTAATATTATTTCAGGTCTATATTCAAAATGTAAAATATCAAAATGCTCCCATTTCCCACCCCAAATAAATCCATTATCTTCAAATACCTTCACTAGTTCCTTAGGATATCCCTCTATTCTTCTACTTCCCTTAGATTTATCCGCCCACTTCCAGTAATCTGAATCATTTCTATTTAAATCAATAGCTATTGCATAAGCATGAGGGCTAAGTCTTCCTGTATCTTGAATAACTCTATAATTATAACTTCCACTTATAGGGAAAATATAATTATTCACTTTACTATCTTTTTGTGCTAAATCATTTGCTTGATTTAAAGCTTTTTTTAAAGACTCACCAGCTTTAGCATTTTTATTAAACATTATGTTACCACAAGATGTTGAAAAGAAAGATAAATTTTTTTCTATTTCACTTTGATTGCCTCCATACATACTATTAAGAAAATTATATGATCTTCTTCTTCCTGGATTAATCCCCTCTATTACAGCATTTATACTATTTAAAGGATATATAACTTCTAATGTATCTTGAATATCTGCATTAGATGTTTTTGTGTTTTCATCTTTTTCTTTTTTATCATCATATATAATTTTTTTATTATTATTTAATACTAAATATATATAATTGTCTTCAGAAATCTCTATATCAATTATTTCATCTGGATAAGCCATCATTAAAACTAGTAAATCCCTGTTACAATTATCAATATATAAATTATCTTCTCTCCCTAATGATTTAGCCTCAATAGGCACTGTACTAATTAGAAATAATATACTTAATATAACAAACAACTTATACTTCATATTTTCACCTACTAATAAATTTATATATTTATTATTGCTCAAAAAAATAATTCTAATCTATATTCAAATTTTTATTTGAGATTTAATGAGAAAATTGCTAATATATATTAAACATATATTTTAAGGGGGCTAAAAAATTGAATACTATTGTAACAAAATTTGGGGGTAGTTCTTTAGCTGATGCTAACCAATTTATTAAGGTGAAGGAAATTATTTTATCTAATGAAAATAGAAAAATAGTAGTGCCTTCAGCACCAGGAAAGAGAAATCCTAAAGACTTTAAAATTACTGATCTTTTATATCTTTGTCATGGTCATATAGAATCCAGTATACCTTTAGATGATGTCTTTAATCTTTTATCTATTAGGTATAAAGACATAGTATCACATCTTAATCTAAGCTTAGATATTGATTATCATTTAAATAAGATAAAGGAAGATCTTGAAAATGGTGCATCAAAAGATTATGCTGCAAGTAGGGGCGAATACTTAAATGGTATTATTCTTGCAAATTATCTTGATTTTGAATTTATAGATGCTAAAGATGTTATATTATTTAATAAATATGGATGTATTGATACTGAAGCTACATATACAACTTTACAAAAAATATTTAAAGACCATACCAAAATTGTTATTCCTGGCTTCTATGGAAGCGATCCAACTGGTAATATCATTACCTTTTCTAGAGGTGGCTCTGATGTAACTGGTGCTTTAGTTGCAGCTAGTATAAAGGCAGATTTATATGAAAACTGGACTGATGTTTCTGGATTTCTAATGGCTGATCCTAGAATAGTAAGAAATCCTATGCAAATCAAAAAAATTACTTATAGAGAATTACGAGAACTTTCTTATATGGGTGCTTCTGTGTTACATGAGGAATCAGTTTTTCCAGTTAGAGATGCAGGAATACCAATTAATATTAAAAATACTAATAATCCTAGTAACCCAGGTACACTAATTGTGAAAGATATGGAACCTGATTATAATAATCCAGTTAAAGGTATAGCTGGTAAAAAGGACTTTACAGTTATTTCTATAGAAAAAGCAATGATGAATTCTGAGCTTGGATTCTGTAGGAAGGTATTATCTGTACTAGAACAAAATAATGTTTCTTTTGAAAATATGCCTTCTGGAATAGATACGGTTTGTGTTGTTATATCTGATTCACAATTAAAAAATCAAACAGATATTTTAGTTGATGAAATAAAAAGGACATGTACTCCTGACTCCATTGTTGTACATCCTAATATGGCGCTAATTGCTACTGTTGGAAATGGCATGTCTTCAAATAAAGGTATTGCAGCTAAGATATTTAGCTCCTTAAGTGAAGCAAATGTAAATATAAGAATGATTGACCAAGGTTCTAGTGAAATTAATATACTTATTGGTATTGAAAATGATGATTTTGAAAAAGGAATAAATGCTATTTACAATGCCTTTGTTTAAATAAATAAAGAAGAAACTTAATAATATGAGTTTCTTCTTTATTTTTCACTATTCATTTTTCATTGGAAATAACACATTATTTTTCTCTAGTTAATTTCATTATTATATCTTTATAGTTAGGATATAAATCTAAAAGATATTCTCTTTTAAACAATTCAAATTCCTCATAATGGAAGGCAGGTGACACCATACATCCAACTAAAGCATAACCATCATTGTTCATTGCTGATCCAAATATACATCCCTTTTCTACTAAAACTTGAGGAGTTTCTCCATTTTCTATATTCTTACCTAATTTTTTAGTTATAAGTTCACCTTCAGGTGTTATCATATAAATTGTTAAAGCTTCTCCATCATGATAATACCATAATTCATCTGACTTTAACCTATGGAAATTAGAAACTTCCCCTGTTCGTAAAAGAAAATATATACTGCTCCATAATTTTTTATCTTTACTAACCTCATCCTTTGATAAAAAGGATTCTTTAAAATACCCTCCCTCAATATGTGGCTCCATATTAAGATTATTTATATAATATTCTGCACTTTTCATTTTTACTCTCCATATAACTTATTAATTATTTTTATATAATTACTTCTAAAAATTCATTTAATATGAAAATCATATATTTATATTATATAATTTAAACTAATAAATACAATATAAGAATTCTATTTAAATATAACACTATTAGCCTTCATAAAATCCTTTGGAGAAAATTTAGTATATTTTTTAAATACAGTACTAAAATTCTTATAATCTCCAAAGCCAACTATATCTGCAATTTCATAAACCCTATATTTATCTCTTTCTTTCATCATTAATTCAACAGCTTTTTGCACCCTATATTTATTTAACATATCTAAAAAAGTGTAAGATGTTTCTTTTTTAAATTTTCTACTTAAATAGCTTGGACTAACTCCCAGTTCATCTGCTAAACCTTCAATACTAAGTTTTTCACTATAGTTTTCTATAATTTTATTAATTGCATATTTTACATAACTATTAACTTCTTTTGAATCTATATATATTTTAAAATTAGTTAATTCAATTTTTTCCTTTCTTTCAGTATGACATTTAATATCTTCATATAATTTTCTGTCATCTATTTTGCCTTTAATATTTGATACTACTTCAAAGAGTTCTTCTTCATTTATAGGCTTTAGTATATAATCTCCTACACCTATTGAAATTGCTTTTTTGGCATAATCAAAATCACTATAGCTTGTTAATATTATACTTTCAAAATTCTGAGTACTTTTTGCTATTTTAATCATATCTAATCCATTTAAAAAAGGCATTTTAATATCTGTAATCACTAAATCTGGTTCTAGTTCTTTTATAATTTTTAAACCTGCCTCACCATCTTCTGCTTCACCAACAACAATAAACCCCATTTTCAACCAATCAATAGTATTTACTAAACCTTTTCTTATTATCTCTTCATCTTCAACTATAATTAACTTGTACACTTTTATACTTCCTTCCTTATATAAGGTAAAATTATAGTAACTCTAGTGCCCTCACCTTCAACACTGTCTATATCAACTCCATATTCTTCTCCATAAATCAGTTGAATTCTTTTCTTAATATTATATAATCCAATTGTATCTGTATCATTTTGATTTTTACTTAATAATTTTTTTAAATAATACATCCTTTCTTTTTCAATACCGCATCCATCGTCTTTTATAACTATATTTATTATGTCATCTTTTATTATTGAAGTTATTTCTATATTAATTGTTGATTTATTTTCAAATCCATATTTTATTGAATTTTCAATAACTGGTTGTAATAATAACTTAGGTATTACTGATTCTAATACTTGATCCTCAATATTTATTTTAAATTGAAGCTTATCTCCAAACCTATATTTTAATATCTTTAAATAACTGTTTATATATCCTATATCGTCCTTTAACTTAACTGAATGTATTTCATTATTTATACCATATCTTAAAAGTGATGATAAGTTTACAATAATATCTCCTGCTTTTTCTTTATCTAGCTTTATCATAATTCTAATTGTCTCTAAAGTATTAAATAAAAAATGAGGATTAAACTGTGCTTCTAATGCCTTTATTTCACTTTGCATTCTTAGAGATACTTCTTCCTTATTACTTTCAATTAAATTCTTAATATCTACTAGCATATTATTATATGCTTTTGCAATTATACCAAACTCATCTTCTGAATGAATTTCTAGCTTTGTCTCTAAATTTCCCTCTTGAATACTTTCAATGGCCTTAACGATTTCATTAATAGTAACAGTCTTACTATATGCCACCTTTTTAGATATAAAAAGCATTAAATAAAATATAATCAAGAACAAAGCAGCTAGAAAAATCCCCCCAATTAAAAACGCTCTATTAAATACATTAAGATTAGTTATAGAATAAACCATAATACTAGTATCTTTCAATGTAGTTTTCTTAATATAATAAGGATTTCCTTCTATATTAGAATATCCATCTTTTTGTCTAAAATCATTCTTTAATCTATATAGTTGATCACTATACTTATTATTTGTGGCAGCTATAATATTATGTCTATCTGTAATTATAATATCACTTGCTGTATATCCTGTAATTAAATTGAAAATATCTTCTTCTGAAAAATCAAATATAATATATCCTAAAATTTCGTTATTATAGCAAATAGCTTTACCTAGTGTTAATATTCCATAAGCATATTTTCCTTGATCCACTTTATTAATCATTGTGATTACTTCTTGGTTTTTTAACTTCATTCTACTAAATATACCCCACATAAAAGTATTATCTTCACTGATATATTCAGGCTTAACATTTTTATTGGAGATAATCATATTCCCATCTTTATCAAAAACATAAAAGTTACTTTTTACAGTTCTTTTATTTACAAACTTATATAAAACCTCATAAATACTTTGTGGTTTTACTCCATCTTTAATTATAGATATTAATCCTTCATCAGATGAAATATTATTAATTAAAGAACTATATTCCTTTAAGTTCTCTTCCATTAATACAGAAATTTTTTCGTTGCTGTTGTTATTTTCTTTTACTATTAACTTATTACCCCAGAAAAATAAAACTATATATGCAATTAAAGAAACTAATATAATTGGAACAATGGCATACCAAATTATAGTACTCCTTATTACATCACTATATTTTTTAATTTTTTTATCCATATTCCTCCCTTTATCACAAAAAAGGAGCTGTTTTAAGCAGCTCCAAATTAATCATGTAGAATTTAAAATGTAGAATTATTGATGTAATTTGAAACAAATTACTAAAAATACATATTTATTAAATTTACATTTTTCATTATTAATTTTATATTTTACAACAGTGCCTTTTCCTTAAAGACTAATTTCTTTGCTTCCAGAAACCTTAAAGAATATTAATAATGAAATTACCGTAGTAACTGTTAATATTGTAGATAAGGCGGCAGCTGTTCCATAACTTGCTCTTATAACTTCAGTATATATAGATACTGATAAGGTTTTCGTACTACCTGTATATAATATAACAGATGAACTTAACTCATTTATTGTTGTTATCCAGCTAAGTATAGCTCCTGCAAATACACCTGGTAACATCATAACAGCAGTAACTTTAAAGAATGTCTTAACTGGAGAATATCCTAAACTAATAGATGCTTCCTCCATACTAGGACTTATTTGATAAAGAATTGCTGCACTTGATCTTAATGTATATGGTAGCCTTCTTACTACATATGCTATTATTATTATAACAAAAGTACCACTTAGCACCAAAGGTTTTTTATTAAATGCAAGTAATAAAGTTATACCTAGTACTGAACCTGGAATTATATATGGGAACATAGTTACAGTATCAATAAATGATGTAAGTGCATTTCTTCTTCTTGTTGATATATAAGCTATAAACATTCCTAAAATAACTATTATTACTATAGCGATTAATCCGTAAGTATAAGTATTAGTTATAGCAGAACCTAGTTTATTAAATACTGTTTTATAACTCTTTAATGAAAATTCATTAACAAATCTTGAGCCCTTTGTATTTAAGAAGGAAGTATATATTACTGTTAATTGTGGAATTATAGCTAAAAATACCACAAAGTAAACAAATAAATGGGCAAATATATTTTTTGCACCCTTTAAATTTTCTGCAACCATCGGTCTTAATGAACTCATTGTAAAGGATTTTTTATTTACAACATATTTTTGAGCTATAAATACTATTGAAGTTATTAAGACCATTATTGTAGCTAAAGCAGCTGCAAAATTAGCTTGTCCTCCAACTTCACTAATAAACTCTGAATAAATCAATACAGGCATTACATTGTAACCTTCTCCTATTAACATAGGTGTACCAAAGTCTGCTAAAGCATTCATAAACACTAGTAATGAACCAGCTAAAAGTGTTGGTAAAATTAAAGGAAGTATTACTGTAGCTATTTTTTTAATTGGCTTACATCCTAAGCTTTCTGCAGCTTCTAATAATGAAACATCTATTTTCTTTAAAGCTCCAGAAACATATAGATATATAAATGGATATAACTTAAGAGTAAATACTAGAAGTATTCCAGCAAAACCATAAATAGGTGGGAAGCTAATTCCTAAATATTTTTCAAAGAATTTAGTAATAACACCGCTTCTACCACAAAGTAATACCCATGAATAAGCTCCTATAAATGGTGGTGATAACATTGAGATAATTACTAAAACTTCAATTAATTTTTTCCCTTTAATATTAAATGCAGTATTTATATATGCTAAAGGTGCTCCTATTAATATAGCTAATATAGTTACACAAATAGTTACTACAAAGGAATTAATTAATGCATTATAATAATATTTCTTTTCAAAGAACTTAGAGAAGTTTTCAAGGGTAAATTCTCCTGTTGCTGCATCTTTAAATCCACTAATAAATAATGAGAATAAAGGATATATGAAGAAAACTAAAAATATAAGTGATATTACCAAAGTTACTATAGTCCAAAAATCAAATTTTAATTTAAATTTACTTTTTCCATTCATCATTAGTTTTCACTTCCTTTTACTAAGTTTTCCTCTCCATCTTCAGTGAAAACGTTAATTTTCTTAGGATTAACTTCTAAAAATAGACTATCTCCCTCATTATAAATACGATTAGCAGTTCCAATATCTTGTGATAATTCTATAGAAGCTTGTCCTTCTAATAATTCATTATTATCAAATATAATTTCATAGTTAGTGTATCTTCCAAGGAAGGTTGCAGTTTTTACTTTTGTTAACAAGCCTTTATGAGATATTATAAATTCTTCTGGTCTAACTGCTATAATAACTTTTTGTCCATTCTTTACTTCACTCTTTAGATTATCCATCTTAACAGTATAGCCTTTTTCAAACTTAACAAAGGTTGCATTATCCTTTATTTCTATAGTTCCTTTATACAAATTAGAGTGTCCTATGAAGGTAGATACAAAAACATTTCTAGGTCTTGTATATATTTCTTTTGGAGTTCCAACATGTTGAACTACTCCATCCTTCATAACTGCAATTCTATCTGAAATTGCTAGAGCTTCTTCTTGGTCATGAGTAACATAAACAGTTGTTATTCCAACCTCTTTTTGGACTTCTCTTATTGCACTTCTCATCTCAATTCTTAATTTAGCATCTAAGTTTGAAAGAGGCTCATCCATAAGTAATACACTTGGATGAATTACAATTGCTCTTGCTAAAGCAACTCTTTGTTGTTGTCCTCCAGATAATCTTTCTGGTAATCTATCCTTAAATTGTTCTATTTGAACTACTTTTAATATATCTGATACCTTCTCTTCCATTTCACTTTTAGAAGGTTTCCTTAATTTTAATCCATATTCTACATTTTGTTTTACAGTTAAATGAGGGAATATAGCATAATTTTGGAAAACCATACCTATATTTCTCTTATGAGCTGGAATATCATTTATAACTTTATCTTCAAAGCTAATTTCTCCACCTTCAATGCTATTAAATCCTGCTATCATTCTTAAAAATGTCGTTTTACCGCATCCAGAAGGTCCAAGTAGAGTGAAAAATTCTCCATTTTCTATATCTAAATTCAAATTAGGAATTACAACATTATCACCATATTTTTTAATTACATTTTTTGCTTTAATTGAAACGCTCATTTTTACTTCCTCCTTTTAGTAAAATTAGTCTACAACATTTAGATGTAGACTAATTTCATAGTATAATTACTTACTAGTGAATATTTCTTTAAATTTGTCTATCCAAGCTTGTTTATTTGCTGCTACTACATCTGCATCATCTTTTATAATATTAATATCTTCCATAGCCTTTAAGCCTTCTGCTGGTTCTACATCTTTTCTTACTGATCTTCTGCTTAAATCAGATGCAACCAAGGTTTGAGCTTCTTTGCTAGTTACGAAATCTATAAATTTCTTAGCATTTTCCATATTTGGTGCGCCTTTAATTATTGCAACTCCATCTGGTTTAGAAATAACGCCTTCCTTCATATAAACTATTTTTACAGGAGAGCCATCCTTAACATATTTTGCTCCACCTTCTTCAAAAGTTAAGCCAACGGTATATTCACCATCTGCGACTCCCTTATAAACAGCAGATGAACCTGATAATAATTTACCATCTAAATTCTCAGCTAATTTATCAGCATAATCCCATCCTTTTTCTGGATCTCCATTACCCATTGCATAAAGCATATTTACTAAATGTTCAAAGGATGATGATGATTTTGCAGGATCAGCATGTGCTATCTTACCCTTTAATTCTGGATTTAATAAATCTTCATAACCTTCTACTTTAATATCTCCAATTAAGTTAGTGTTAATCATAAGAACACTTGGAATATCAGAAAATCTTGTTATTGTGCCTTCAACATTCTTATTTTGATCTAGCATATATTCTTCATTAACTGATCTATATTCTTCAAATAAGTCTGTCTTTGGTTGTAATGTTCCTAGGGATCCTCCCCACATTACATCTCCTAATGGATTGTCCTTTTCTGATTCAACACGTTTTAATAATTCTCCAGTACCAGCTGCAACCACATCTACTTGTATACCAGTTTCATCTTCAAACTCTGCTACTATTGGATCTATAAATTCTAATGGATGAGGACAATAAACAACTAAATTCTTAGAACCAGTATCTTCTCCTCCTGAAGTTGTAGTTTCAGTCTTTTGACCACATGAAACCATCCCAACCATCATTGAAGCACAAATTAGTGTAGCTAAAACTTTTTTCATTAACAATTCCCCCTTGTTTTTTTTATGTTTTTAAGTTCTTTGGTATCTTTATATTATCAAATGTAAACGTATTAATAAATCCTTGAATCTGCATAAATATCTCAATTTATGAACTAAAATAAAAACAATATCATAAATATATTTAAATATTCTATCTTTCATATGAAAAATTATTAAAATTAAATTTCACAATCAAACTCTCTATAAAACATAAAAATAAGGTCCCTTTAAAGGGACCTTACTTAAATTCACTATATATTAATTTAGAAAATTAGTTCTACTCTATTTTTTAATCATCTTATATTATTTTCTAATGCAACTACTGATTCAATTTCTACCAATTGATTTGTATATCCTAATTATGTATGAATTTATTTGTCAAAAGCGACTAAACATCTTCTCTGTGCAAATTGCCGCCTAAATTCATAACTACAGACTTTGCACAGAGTATTTTAAGCGTTTTTCTATCCATGAGCTTTATATTCATGATATCACACTCCCTATATATTAAATCAATTATATTGTTTTTTTAGGCCATAGTAAAATTAATACTATTTTTAATAACTTGCAAATTAATATATGATTTTTATATATAATTTGCAACAAAAACAATTAAATATGAAGCTGGAATAAATATTACTAATGCTGCAAAAGTACCAACAATCTTACTAAAAACCATTCCAATTACACAGCCTCTGAAATCTTCCTCACTACACTTTCCTTCAATTACATCATCAGTCATTATAGATAAATGTGGGTCTATAAATATTGAAGTCAATATAGTTGCAGTACCATTGATAATTGGTGATAGTGATAAGCAAACTGCTCCAAGTTTTGGAACTATGCTTCCTGCATATATAGGAGCAAAAGCTCCTGCAGTAATTATGGCTACTGATATAAAATTATAAAATAAAATCCTTTTAGGAAGATTTTTAAGATTAATGCTAGTTAAACTTTCTTTAACTGGAATTGCTATACTATCCCTCATATACTTAATCCCAGTTTTTGAAAAACTATGAATAATTAACTTTGGCATGGATTTTTCTATTGAAAAATGATTTACAGCTTTACTAAATATTTTTTGAAAGGTTGGTATTAAAAAAGCTCCTACTATAGATGCTAAACCAGAAGTAATAATTATTGAATTAAAAATTTTAATTAATCCATCACTACTAGGATTATTTGCAACAAACTTTGTTAGTAAAGGTGACTGAAAAGTCACTGCAGTTCTAGATACTAACATAAGTATATTAAAAACAGCAAAAGTTACAGCTATTTTACCAGTTCTAACTCCTACTAGCCTTGTAGAGTATGCTAAGGTTCCAATTAAGGAAATTATAAAATTTAAAATAAGTACAATTATTATTTGAGTATCCATATAAACTCCTTCAAAATTATAGTAATTATAATTATATACATATAAACTATTTTACTAAATAGAGTTTGAAAATTGTAATGTAATTGCAATAAGTTATTTATTATTCAAACTTCCAAACCTTTCTAAGGGGAATATTCTAAAGGTTGCTTTTCCTTCAATTTGATTTAAATTAATTAATCCAAAATCTCTACTATCTTGACTTACTTCTCTGTTATCCCCTAATACAAAAAATTGATTTTCTCCTACTACTATAGGAAATTCAATATCTCTATTATAAGTGTCTCCTTTTATATATGGCTCATTTAACTTTTCTCCATTTATATATACATATCCTGAAGTAATGTTAATTTCATCCCCCTCTATACCTATTATTCTTTTTACATACCTTGTTCTATTATCATTAAAATGCTTAAATGAAATAACTTCTTTTATATACTTATAACTTTCACTTAAAACATTTTCCTTTTCCTCATCCTTTAAAAATATAATGATATCTCTTCTTTCAGGTTTAGAAAAATTATAGCTTAATTTATTTACAAAAAGTTTCTCATCACTATATAAAGTATTCTCCATAGATTTTTGTTGAACTTTTGCCATAGCAAATACTTTTGTATTTATTATGGATAATAAGATTATACTTCCTATAATTATTGTAATTAATCCTCTAATTTCTTTAAATATCATCTTACTTTTCATATGTAATCCTCCATTATTTTTCAATTTATATCCAATAATTATATCATATAATATTCACATTAAAAATATTTCATTTTTTACTTTTATTGTTATTTATGTTAAAATATTAATTGTACTATTAAATAAATGGAGGAAAATAAATAATGAATGCAATGCTTGAAAAACTACTTAGTGCACTACCTATAATATTTATAGTTGTTGTAGTGCTAATTCTCTTCTTATCATTTTGGAGAAGAGTTCCAACTGATAAAGCTATGGTAATTACAGGATTAAGAAAAAGAGTTTTATCAGGTCGAGGTGGCCTAATGATTCCTATTCTAGAAACCTCTTCTACAATTTCTTTAGAAAATATCTCAATGACAACAGATGTAAATGAAGCACCAGCAAAACAAGGTATATTTGTAAATATAGTTGGTACTGCTGTTATTAAAGTTAAAAATGATACTGAAAATGTACTAAAAGCTGTTGAACAATTTTGTAGTGGTGGAGAAAAAAATACAGTTAATGTAATTAGAACAATTGTTGAGCAAATATTAGAAGGTAAATTAAGAGGTATAGTATCTACATTAACAGTAGAACAAATTAATGAAGATAGATCATCCTTTGAGCAAAGAATTGAAGATGATATTAGAAATGAACTTGGCTCTATGGGATTGGTTTTAATATCCTATACAATATTAAAAATTAGTACACAAGGTGGTTATTTAGAAAATAGAGCTAAGCCTCAAATTGCAGCTGCAAAATCTGAAGCAGATATAGCAGAAGCAGAAAGAAAAAGAGATACTGAAATTAAAACTGCTGTAGCAACTAGAGAAGGTCAAAAAGCAAAACTTGAAGCTGAAACTGAAATTGCTCAAAGTGAAAGAGATAAAAAATTAAAGTTAGAATCATTTAGAGCAGAACAAGATAAAGCAAAAGCTAATGCCGACGTTGCTTATAAATTGCAAGAGGCTGAGAATAATGCATTATTAGCTGAGCAACAAGCTGCTCTTGCTGAAAAGGAAGCTCTAGTGGTAGAAAAAAAATTAATTGCTGAAGTAAAAAAACCAGCAGATGCTAAAAAATATGAAGTGGAAGTTGCTGCTGAAGCTAGTAAAATTGAAGCAATTAAAAAGGCTGAAGCAGAAGCAGAAACAATAAAAGTTAAAGCAATTGCAGAAGCAGAGGCCAAGAAAATACAAGCAGAAGCAGATGCAGCTGCTATTAAAGCCCGTGGTTTAGCTGAAGCAGAAGCTATTAAAGCTCGTGGTCTTGCTGAAGCAGAAGCTAAAGATAAATTAGCAGAGGCTATGGCTAAATATGGAGAAGCTGCTATTGTAGAAATGATTGTAAATAGATTGCCAGATGTAATGAAGGAAATAGCAAGTCCATTAGATCAAATAGATAAATTAACAGTTATTGATAATGGTGGAAACCAAGGTGCTTCAAAGGTCTCAAAAATAGTAACTGATGTAGCTGCCAATGGTTTTGAAGTTCTAAAGGATTTAACAGGTGTTGATTTATCAAAGGTAATAAATGATTTTGTAAACAAAAAGCCATCTCCATTAGAACCTAAAACTGAAATAATTGATACAGAAAACTCTGCTAATGCATAATGCGTAATGGATAATGCATAATTAAGGTAGTAATTTGTTCCAAATTACTTAAATGAATTAAAAACTCCCTGTTTAGGGAGTTTTTTTCTTAATCATTTCATTCTTTCATTCTTTCATTTTTTCATTCTTTAATTATGCATTAATTAATGGTTATCTTCTTTTCTTCCTTTGTTGTCTTATATGCAGCTATTATAAAAAATGCTATTGCAAATAATAAAACTAAAAACAAATAATTGTAGGTTTCATTAAAACTTGAACCTTGTTGAATTGCTGATATAGATTCCATAGCCCATCTAACTGGAGTAAAATATGATATCTTTTCTATTAATGGAGGCATTACTTCAAGTGGAACAAAAGCTCCCCCTACCATAAGAAATAGCATATTAGCAAAGTTAAAAATATTTGATGCCTCTGTCCTATTTCTAGCAAAAGCACTACAGCATAGAGCAAGACTAATTGAAACTAATCCTACTAATGCAAGAATCACAAATAACTCCATATTTCCTAATCCTGTTTCTACATTAAGAATATTTATACTTATAATTCCTAAAACAACTTGAATTAATATAGTTATATAACCACTCAATATATCTGCTAAATAATACTCTATTGTTCTAACTGGTGCCATAAATATTCTCATATAAATATTTTCATCTTTTTCCTCGAAAATTCTATATGCTGTCCTCATTCCCCTTATTAACATAAACATAATTAAAAATCCAATATATACTTGACTTGAAAAATAGTCATTATATAAATCATTTAAACTTTCTTTATTTATACTAACAGTAATGTTATTGTTGTAATTATCTATGGATCTATAATATATATCTTCATTTTTATCGCTTGCTAAAGCAATTTCTCTAATGTTACTCATCTCCATATTAACTAACTCTTTAATTAAATTTCCAATTCCATCATCTTCCACAGCTGTAACCTTAACTTTACTTATATCACCATTAATAGTTTCCTTTTCTAAACCCTTACTAATTTCTATTACAACGCTAATACTCTTTTCTGAAAATAAGTTTTTAATATCCTCTTGCTTTACTTCTTTCACATTATATCCTTCTTTATCTTTTAAAGAATCTATAATAAGATTACTAGTTTTACTATTATCCTTATCAATTACTCCTATATTTATATAACCTGAATTACCTCCAATTACGTTAAGCATTATATAAAGAATTAATACAGGAGCAAGTAATCCTATTAAGAATCCAAAGGGATTCTTCAATATATCAACTCTTAAATTATTTTTTATTAATACTAATATATTTCTCATTACCCCTGTCCTCCTTTATAGATAATAATTCTATTATTATTATTACTGCAACTAAAGTTATTCCACCAAATAGAAGCCAATTTTTTAATACACTATTATCTCCAGAATATATATACCTAAATATACTACTATTAAACCATCTTAATGGTGATATTTTAGTTATTATATTAAATAGTCCTTTCATTTCTCCATCTATTGCTACATATCCTCCACCTAAAAAAGTTAATACTGGAATAATTATATTTTGTAATATTGTTGGAAATACCTTATCATCTTCAGATAACATAGGTATTATAGTTCCTAATCCATTTACTATAATTAAAAATGGTATAATAGCTAATGGCAATACTAATAGATTATCTCCATAATTAACATCAAATATAATGATACTTAAAATATAAGTTATTAAAGAAGTTCCATAGGAAAATAGAAAATATCCTATAAATGATGATAAATAGTATTTTGCTGATGATATTCCTGATAGCCTTACTCTATCTTTAATTTTATTTCTCTTATCTTGTCTTATAGAGAATAAAGGATAATTAATAAAATAGAAAAGCATAAGACCTATTTCTGCCACTCCATAATAATCCATAGAACTTGGTGATTGTTCATAAGGTATATTTTCTTCTTCAATAAAATCTTCATTATTATTAATTATTTCTTCAGCTTTTTCCGGATTAATATTATAAACTTCTGTTATTGCATTATACTTATCAGAAATACTTTCTAAAATTTGATAAATAATAGATGATTTTATAGATGAGTTATTATTAGAATACATCTCTATAGTATTTTCTTTTAAGTGTAATAATATTGATCTATTGGTTTTAACTTCTTTCTTCCCTTCCTCAATATTACTTATTTCTTTTAATTTTACTTCTTCTATATCTTTACTTTCCTTAAGGATATCTTTAAATGTTTCAAAGACTTCCTTAGTTTTTGCGCTGCCTTCATCAATATAATAAATTGATAAGTCTTCAATTGCTACTTTATTATTCTCTTTATCAAAAAAAGAAGATAATGTATTACCTATTAGGAATACTAGAAATAAGGGGAAAAATATCATGAATAAAAGATTTTTTGTATCTCTAACACTATTTAGTATTGTTGCTTTTATAATTGCAATCATAATTCTTCCTCCTAATCTCTTAGTTTTTTACCTGTTAATGATAAGAATACTGTTTCTAAAGTTATTTCTTTAAATCCTAAATCATTTATTTTTAAGTCTTCAGTAGATATTTCCTTAATTATCTCACTAATATTATTTACTTCTTTGGCTGAGGTAATAATAACATTATTATTATCAATAGAAACATCTAAAACTCCCTCTATATTTCTTAATGTTTCAATATTAACCTTATAAATATCATCTACTCCCACACTGAATATCTTTTTATCACTAACTATATCCTTTAATTCTTCTTTAGTGCCTTCAACTATAATCTTACCCTTATCAATAATTGCAATTTTACTGCATAAACTTTCTGCTTCTTCCATATAGTGAGTAGTATAGATTATAGTTACCCCCTCTTTATTTAACTTTTTCACTGCTTGCATAATATTATTTCTTGATTGTGGATCTATTCCTACTGTGGGCTCATCCATTATTAATATTTTAGGTCTATGAACTATTGCACAAGCTATATTTAACCTTCTTAACATACCACCTGAAAACTTTTCTGCTTTTTTCTTTTTTACATCTAAAAGTCCTGTAAACTCTAAAGCATTATCTATTGCTTCATTTAATTTCTTTCCTCTTAACCCATACAGTTCTCCAAAAAATTTAACATTTTCATAAGCAGTAAAGTCCTTATAAAGTGCAATATTTTGTGGAACTAATCCTAAATATTTTTTTATACCTTTTAAGTTTTTTCTTATATCTTCACCAAATACCTTAATTTCACCTGAAGTAGGAAATAACAATGAACAAATTAAACTTATAGTTGTACTTTTACCAGCACCATTAGGGCCTAAAATTCCATAAATTTCTCCTTCTTCAATTGATAAATTAATATTATCTACAGCAATAATGTCATCATACTTCTTGACTAAATCTTTAATTTCTATAACTTTCATAAGCACCCCTCCAACTTCTTTAACTTTATTATATAAAAAAAGACCTTGCTAAAAATCTAGCAAAGGTCATCTCTTTCATATGACAATAGTCATATATTTTTATACTATCTATAATCTAAAAAATTATATTCCCATCTTTTTTATATAATAAATTGCTATTTGTGTTCTATGTGTCAAATTTGTTTTTTGTAATATAGCTGTTATATAATTTTTAACTGTACCTTCAGAGATATAAAGTTTCTTTGATATCTCTTTATTGCTTAAGCCTTCAGAAACTGCTTTCATTACATCTAATTCTCTTTCAGTAAAAATATTTTCATCAGCTCTTTCTTTTTTACTAATTGATGAAATAAGATTATTACAAAGCTTATTTAATATTTCTTCTTGAATTACAGCTATTCCACTATTTACAAGCTTTATTGTCTCTATTATTTTGTCTGGTTTAGTGTTTTTTAATAAATATCCCTTAGCTCCATTTTTTATTCCTTCCCTTATATATTCATCTTCATCAAAAGTAGTTAGAATTATTACCTTTGTTTCAGTTTTTTGTGAAATCTCTAAGGTTGCTTTAACACCGTTTATTAATGGCATTCTAACATCAACCAAAGCTATATGAATTTTATTTTCTAATAAAAAATCAACTAAATCCTTACCATTTTCAAAGGTATTAACAACTTCAATTTCTCTATCATAAGATAAAATTATTTTTAAACTTTCTCTTATCAATGCATCGTCATCGGCAATTACTAATTTTATACTCATACTTCCCCCTAATATGGAATTAAAATAATAACATCGAAGCCATCTTCATTATTAATTATCATCTTTCCCTTTAAATTACTTATACTTTCTTCAATATTTCTTAATCCAATACCTTTTTTTACTTTTTCACATCCAAGTCCATTATCTTTTACTTCTAACTTTATAAACTTATTTAAAATTTCTATTTTTATTTCTATTAAATCTCCTCCAGAATACTTAATAGAATTAGTAGTTAACTCAGTTATTATATGCATAAAAACCATCCATAAACTAGCACTAATCTTATCAAGATTGCCAGCATAGGTTACTTTTCCATTTATTTTAGTTCCTTTAATTTTCTCGTCTAAAATTCTTCTTATCCGATTAATTCCAAGTTCCTCTTCAGCAGGTTTTATATTTCTTAAAGTCATTCTTATTTCATCCATACCTTTTCTTAAATTTTCTATGCAAGATTCTAACATTGAAAATCCCTTGTCTTTATCCTTATCTAAAATAAATTTACTTGCTTCTAATTGAAGTAAAGTACCAGAAATAGTATGGCCAATCTTATCATGTAATCTTGAAGAAATATTATTTCTTTCCTCCAGCCTTGCTGTATAAAGAATTTGTTCTTGTATATCCATCTCTTGTGCCATTTTCTTCTGTAAATTATATATTAGCTTTCTTTGATCTTCTTGTATTTCATCTAATTTTTTTATTTTTTTAGCTTGAAGTTCATAAATTACTATAAAAGCTAACATATTAACTAGAATTATTACTGCATTTTTTAAATCACTATCTTTTAATAGAAATAATAATGGTATATTTGATACGAATATCCCTAAATATATATTTTTTATATCTTTTATAAATAATTCAACTATTAAAATACTAAGCATTAATATTGCTATATTTATATATTTAGTGGCAAGAATAACTACAAAAACAGCTTCCATTATAGATAGGATTCTAAATAATAAATTATATCTTTCTAACATTCCTTTAATAAATATAATTATAATATATAAAAGAATATAAAAGACTAATATGAAGTTTATACTATTATTTTCTATACTTGTCCAAGATACATATATACTTAATATTAATTTGACTAAAATATAAATATCATATCTAGTAATAAAAACACCCCCTGGAGAAATGAAAAATGTAAAATGTAAAATGAAGAATTGTAGTAAAAAAACTCCCCAAAGGGAGTTTTCTCCTTAATTTTTTCATTTTTTAATTATTTCATTGTTTATTGTGTGTCAGCACATTTCCCGTATCTCTTTACTATATTTACTATAACTTCTACTGCTTTTTCCATAGATTCAATTGGAACATATTCATACTTGCCATGGAAGTTTTCTCCACCTGCAAATATATTTGGAGTTGGTAAGCCCATAAATGATAATCTAGCACCATCTGTTCCTCCACGAATTGGTCTAATATTAGGAGTTACATTTGCTTCTATCATTGCTTCTTTAGCATTTTCTACTATATGCATAATAGGTTCTATTTTTTCTTTCATATTTTTATATTGATCTTTAATTTCAACAATTACAGTACCTTCTCCATATTTTTCATTTAATTTCTTTTCTACTTCTTTTAGCTTATTTTTTCTTCCTTCAAAAGTATCTGTAAAGAAATCTCTTATAATATAGCTTAATGTTGTATTTTCTACGGTTGCATTTATATCTGAAAGATGATAGAAACCTTCATATTTTTCTGTTTTTTCAGGAACTTCATCTAAAGGAAGGCTATTTATAAATTCATTTGCTACCATAATAGAGCTTAGCATCTTATTCTTAGCATAACCTGGATGAACATTAACACCTTTTATTTTAACTTTCACACCTGCCGCATTAAAGTTTTCAAACTCTAACTCACCTATTCTTCCGCCATCCATAGTATAAGCAAAATCTGCTCCGAAGCCTTCTACATCAAAATGATCTGCCCCTTCACCGATTTCTTCGTCTGGAGTAAATCCAATCTTTATATCTCCATGTTCTATTTCAGGATGATTAATTAAGTATTCAACTGCTGTCATTATTTCTGCAAGACCCGCTTTATCATCAGCTCCTAAAAGTGTATTTCCATCTGTTGTAATTAATCTTTGTCCTATATATTGCTTTAATTCTGGTGAAAATTTCGGAGATAAAACTACTGAATCATTTAATTTAATATCTCCGCCGTCATAATTTTCAACTATTCTAGGATTTACATTTTCCCCACTATAATCAGGTGCAGTATCCATATGAGATATAAATCCTATTGAAGGTAAATCCTTATTACAGTTCTTTTCTAAAGTTGCATATACATATCCATATTCACTTATTCTTGCATCCTTTAACCCTAATTCCTTTAGCTCATTACATAATATTTCAGCAAGTACTAACTGTCCTTTAGTACTTGGTGTTACTCTAGTTGTTTCATCAGATTTTGTATTAATCCTAACATATTCTAGAAATCTTTCTTCTACTTTTTTCATACTATCACTCTCCATTCTCCATTGTTTTATTACTTATTTATATAAATTATACTTTTTAATAAAACAATAGGATTTACATTATTTATCTTATACTCTATATTTTAGCACAATAATATAAAATATTTGTATAAAAATATTATTAAAAACATAAAATATCCATTACATTAATCCCCTTAACTATTAACAAAATGAACTATAGTATTAGGCTATAAAAAAATTTATCTCTATAGTAAATTTCTATATAAATAAAAAAAGCAGATATAAATCTGCTTTTTATTTACACAAAAAGAATTAAATATGTAATTCATTTGAACATATTATAGTAAGCACATAAATAGTATCTTAATATCCTACAATTATCTACATTGCAGTTAATCCACCATCTATAACAAATTCAGATCCTGTTGAATATTTTGACTCATCTGATGCAAGATAAAGAACTAAGTTTGAAACTTCTTCTGGCTTAGCCATTCTTCTCATTGGAATTTGTTTAGCAAACTTCTTAATTGTTTCATAGGCTTCTCCTTCAGTAACCATTGGTGTTTCTATTACACCTGGATGTACTGAGTTAACTCTTATTCCATATGGTGATAATTGAAGTGCTGCTGCCTTTGTCATTCCACGAACTGCGAACTTAGTATCTGTATAACCAATTGCACCCCCTACCATTCCATTCATAGATGAAATATTAACTATTGAAGCTGTTTCAGCTTGCTTCATAGAAGGAGCTAATGCCTTAATTCCAAGAAATACAGAAACTTGATTTATATCTACTATTTTTCTATATTCTGCTTCAGTCATTTCTATAATAGATTTGTTCATAGATATTCCAGCATTATTTACTAAAATATTAATTGGTCCAAATATTTTTTCAGTTTCTTTTACAACTTTGTCCCAACCTGAAGCATCAGTAACATCATGTTTAATAAATTTTGCATTACCACCTAATTCTTCCTCTAATTTTCTACCTTCTTCTTCATTTAAATCTGTAAATACAACTTTTGCGCCTTCACTTACAAATAGTCTTACATGAGATGCACCCATTCCACGTGCTCCTCCTGTAATAATAGCAACTTTACCTTTTAAACGTTCCATTAATAAAACCTCCTTTATTAAACCATCAAAAATATATTATTTTTAATAATTTTATCTTGTGTTTCTTAATTTCATTATAATAATTCATACCATTAACAATATATATAGAAAATGTTGTCTTACTAAGATAATAGACAACATTTTTTTTAAAGTTTAAACACTTATAATTTAATTATTTTGATTCATCATTATATGAAGAATCATTAATTTATAAGCTGCATAAGCAGCTTATAAATTACTAGTAGTTATTGTTAATATCTATTTAAATTTGATATTATCTAAAGTTATATTTTGTAACTATACTTTCTCTATTTGTAGTTATATCATTATAATATTCATAGAAAGACAATCCTAAGAAGCTACCTGTTATATTGTATAAATTTTTATATCCAAGATTTTGTAATGCTAAAGTAGCATTATAACTTCTTTGACCTGTTCTACAATGTAAGTAAACTGGAACATCCTTTGGTATTTCATTAACTCTTTCTCTTAATTGACTTAATGGAATATTCTTTGCTCCCTTAATATGACCATTTTCATATTCTCTAACTTCTCTTACATCTACAATATAAGCATTACTTTCTACTAATTCCCTTACCTTATCTATATTAACTTGCTTAAAATCTCCATTTAATAAATTTGAAGCAATATATCCAGCATAATTTACAACATCCTTAGCAGTACTATATGGTGGTGCATAGCAAAGTTCTAAATCCTTTAAATCTTCCACTGTTCCACCTAATTTTATTAATGTAGCAATTACATCTACTCTCTTAGCTACATCACCCATACCTATTGCTTGAGCTCCTAAGACCTTGCCTGTTGGAACTTCAAATAATAACTTAAAGTGAAGTGGCTTTGAATCTGGCATAATTCCTACTTTATCATTTGTAATTAATCTTACAATTTCATAATCTATATTCATATTTAATGCTTTAATTAATCCTTCATTTAAGCCTGTAGATGCTGCATTATAATCAAATACTTTTATAGCTGAAGATCCTATATAACCTTTATTAATTCCTTTTTTGCCATTAATATGATCTGCAACTGATCTTGCTTGTTTTAATGCTGGACCAGCTAATGCTAACTTAGTTACACTGTGAGTTAATGCATTATAAACTTCGATTGCATCACCAACTGCATATATATCATCATCACTTGTTTTATAATTGCTATCTACTTTAATAGCACCAGTAACCCCTATTTCAAGACCTGCTTCCTTTGCTAAACTAGTTTCTGGTGAAACACCTATTGCCATTACTACAGCTTTTGCATTAATCTTTTTACCAGAATTTAACACTACTTTGTTTTCTTCAAAGCATTCTACCTTGTCACCTACTACTAAGTTTATTCCCTTATCATAAATTTCTTTATGTAATATTTGAACCATATCATAATCAAAAGGTTTTAATATTTGATTTAATGCCTCAACTAATGAAACATTATATCCAGCTTCTCTTAAGTTTTCAGCTGCTTCTATTCCTATAAAACCTCCACCAATTACTGCTACATCTTTAGTATTAAGTTCTTTTACAAATTTATTTAACTTATCTATATCTACAACATTTCTAATTGTAAATACATTTACTTTATCAATACCAGGAATATTAGGAACTATAGGTTTCGCTCCTGGAGATAAGATTAACTTATCATAGCTTTCTCTATAAGTTTCACCTGTTAAATAATTCTTAACTTCAATTTCCTTTTTTGCTCTGTCTATAGCAACTACTTCACTACTTACTCTCGCTTCAATATTATATTGCGCCTTAAACTTTTCTGGACTCATAAGAACTAACTTATCAGCTTCATCAATTATTCCACTTAAATGATATGGAAGTGAACAATTTGAAAATGAAACATGAGGTCCCTTCTCAAACATAATTATTTTGTCCTCTTCGCTTAACCTTCTAAGTCTTGCTGCTGCTGAAGCTCCACCTGCAACTCCACCAACTATTAATACTTTTTTCATACCAAAACCTCCCTAAATTAAGTTAATAGTTAAAAGTTAAGAACTAATAGTTCTTCCCTCTTACTTCTTACCTATTTTCTTTTGCTTCCAACGTAAGATCCTACTCCACCTGCTACGTTAACTACATCAAATCCTAAACCTTCTAACTTGCTACAAGCTCTAGCACTTCTTCCGCCTGATTGACAAACAATGTGATATTCTTTATCCTTTTGTAAATACTTATCTGGTTCTCCTAATAGATCACTCATTGGTATGTTTTTTGCTGTTTTAATACTTCCTGTTCTATATTCATAAGGTTCTCTTATATCTATTAAATTAATCTTTCCAATTAAATTATCAATATCATTAACATTGATAACCTTCCCTGCATTTTTATTAAATATTCCAAACATTTAACCATCTCCTATGTACTTTCTTATTAATTATATTTTAAACCATAATTAAAAATTTTTATGTAACTAAGTCACAATGATTGAAATATTTTGACTATTTATATATAATTTTAATATTGAAAAAATTTTTTTGCAAGAAGGTTGAGCTTATGATGGATAAAAACCCATATCAAACTAATAATTTTAAAAGTATAGTAATAAATGATACTCCACTAATAGATGTCCGCTCCCCTATAGAATACGAAAAGGGTGCTTTTCCTAATAGTATTAACATTCCTATATTGAATAATGAAGAAAGGCATATAATTGGAATTTGCTATAAGGAAAAAGGAAATGAAGAAGCAACTAAACTTGGATATAGTCTAGTATCTGGAAAAATCAAAGAAGATAGATTAAATTTATGGACAAACTTTATAAAATCAAGTCCAACTTCTATAATTTATTGCTTTAGAGGTGGTTCTAGGTCTAGAATAGCTCAAGAATGGATAAATGAAGAATTACATATGAATACTCCGAGAATATTAGGAGGATATAAAGCTTTTCGTAATTACTTACTAGATTCCTTATTAAAAGAAAATCAAAACTATACCCCTATAGTTCTTACTGGCTATACTGGTTCTGGAAAAACAAAGCTATTAAAGGAGTTGAACAATTCTATAGATTTAGAAGGAATTGCTAATCATAGAGGTTCTTCTTTTGGAGCTCACGTTAAACCACAGCCAACTCAAATAAATTTTGAAAATAATTTAGCTTATGATTTAATAAAAAAACAAAATAAAGGCTATAAATACTTAATTTTTGAAGATGAAGGTAAAAACATTGGAAAAAATTTTATTCCTCAAGAGTTTTTTAATTATTTTCATTCTGGAGATATAGTTCTTTTATCTTCAAGTCTTGAAGAAAGAATAGAAAATACCTTAAAGGAATATGTTATAGAATCCCAAGAAGAATACATAAAAATATATGGCTTGGAAGAAGGCTTGAAAGAATGGTTTAATTACATATATTCAAGTATGGAAAGACTAAAAAAGAGATTAGGTGGAGATAAGTTTAAAAAGGTTATAGATAGCCTGAGTTTTGCTTATAATAGCCAATTATCTACAGGTAGTATAGACTATCACAAATATTGGATAGAGTTATTTTTAAAGGAATATTATGACCCTCTTTATAAATACTCCTTAGAAAATGTACAAGATAAAATTATTTTCCAAGGAAATTATAAGGATGTAAAAGAATATTTAAATAGCTTAAAATAAAAAGTATGAAATATACTGATAAAAATCAATATATTTCATACTTTACTCTTTTTATTCTTATAAAAACAATTTAACTATATAAAAACTCATCAATAAGTTTTTCTGTTTCATAGGGGCTCCATTTCCTATCTATTAAATTAGTTCCATTCTTTAGTACTGGGTGCACTTCATGGTAACTTTTCTTAGTATTATCCTTATAAATTATTCCTATAGGTATACCCCCATCTCCAAATTCTTCTGCCTTTTTAAGTGCTTCATATTTATTAGTATAATCATAACTATTATCTAGTTTATAAATCCTATCCTTATACCATTTAAAAGTATTTACTTTATTAAATACTACACAAGGTTGCATTATATCTACTAAAGCGTATCCATTATGGTTCATTGCTTCTTTAATCATGGATTTAAGATGTTCTTTATCTGCTGAAAAACTTCTTGCAACAAAGGTAGCTCCTGCACTTATTGCAATTGCTAATGGATTCATGGCTTCCATATATACTCCTTCAAATTGCATTGAAGTGACTTGTCCTTTCCCTGTTGTTGGAGAACCTTGCCCCTTTGTTAAACCATAAATTTGATTATCATGAACTAAATGAACCATATCTAGATTTCTTCTAATACAATGTAAAAAGTGATTTCCTCCTTCTCCATAGGAATCTCCGTCACCACTTGTTACTATTACCTTTAAATTTTTATTAACCATTTTTATCCCCTGTGCTGGTGGAAGTGCTCTTCCATGAAGTCCATTAAATCCATTAGCTTTAATATAATGTGGAGTTTTAGCTGCTTGCCCTATTCCAGATACTAATACTACATCTTCAGGCATTAGACTTAATTCTACTAATGCTTCTTTTAATGCCATTAAAATCCCAAAGTTCCCACAGCCTGGACACCATGCAATTTCATCATTACTTTTATAAATATTTAAGTCTAACATTAAAACTCCTCCCTTCTTAGTTTTTCAACAATTTCATTTCCTGTTATTTGTCTTCCATCATATTTTAATATGCTATTACTCATTAAAATCCCTGTTTCTTGAGTTATAAGCTTTCCTAATTGTCCTATATAATTTTGCTCAACATTTATTATTTTCTTTGCCTTATTAGCATATAGTCTTAAATTTTTCTCTGGCAATGGATAAATATCTCCAAAACTTAATGCACCAATCTTTTTCCCTTCACTGCTCAACTCATCTACAGCATCTTTTAAAGCTCCATAGGTTGATCCAAAACCTACTAATAAAATTTCTAAATCTTCATTGCCCATAAATTCTGGTTCTTCCATTTCATCTTTTATTAATTGAAGTTTTTTCATTCTCTTTTCCATTTGAGCCTTCCTTACACTTGAAGCTTCAGTAATATGTGCTTCTTCTGTATGCTCATCACTATCTACTAAGACAGCTTGACCTTTTGAATTTCCTGGTATCATTCTTGGTGAGACTCCATTTTCAGTAATCTTATATCTCTTATATTCTTCCCTTTCTTGTAGTTCTTCACCATTAGATATATATTTTTCTATCTTAACATTACTTAAATCATATTTAGGAATAGTTAGATTGGCATCTGCTAAATATTGATCTGTTAATATAATTACTAAGGTTTGATATTTATCAGCTAAATTTAATGCTTTTACAGTTTTATAGAATCCATCTTCTGCATTTCTTATGCTTATTACAGCTCTAGGAAATTCTCCTTGTGCAGCAGTTAATAAAAAACTTAAATCACTTTGTTCTGTTCTTGTTGGTAATCCAGTTGCTGGACCTGGTCTTTGTGAATCTACAACTACAACTGGAGTTTCAGTTATAGCTGCAAGTCCAAAAGCTTCCACCATAAGTGAAACTCCTCCTCCTGAGCTTCCAGTCATAGCTCTTGCACCAGCATAAGATGCACCTATGGCAAAATTTATAGCAGCAATTTCATCTTCAGCTTGATCAACAACAATTCCTATTTCACTTTGCTTTTTAGATAGATAAGTCATAATACTAGTTGCTGGTGTCATTGGATAAGCTGAATAAAAGTCTACGCCACCTGCAATTGCTCCTAAGGCTATTGCATTATTTCCATTAATTAAAATATTATTTGATAAATCTGTTCCCTTAAGTTGATACTTTGAATCTATTAATTCATAGCCTAGCTTAACAGCTTCAATATTCTTATTAATTATTTCCTCTGACAGCTTACTATTAAAATATTTTTCTATGCCTTCTATTTTCAAAGAAAAATATTTCAGTATTACCCCTGCTGCAACTGAAGTAAAAGCTTTTGATAGACTAATGCTCTTTGCTAATTCTAATAATGGTAATTTTAATATTTTTTCATCATCAACCTTAATACCCTTATCAGCTATTATAACCCCGTCTTTCATAAGCTTTTCTTTATGATATAAAACAGTATTTTCATCTAAAGCAAGTATTAAATCTAATTTATCTTTATGTGCAAATATTCTATTTTCTCCAAATCTAATTTGTACAAAGTTATGTCCTCCCCTTACTCTTGACATATAATCCTTGTTTGAAAATAAGTAAAAGCCTGATTTTTTAATGACTTTTTCTAAAAAGTCACTTATAGTATCAAGACCTTGTCCGGCACTTCCTCCAATTAATATATTGTACCCCACTTAATTCCCTCCTTTTCATATTTACTTATACTAAAAGATTTAATTTTTTAATTGTAATACCTGGTTTTTATCTTTAGGTCTATAAGCTATTTCCTTATGACTTATATTAAAAGAATAATTTAGTTTTAATATTTCTTCTAAAAACAAAGTAATTTCCCTAAGTTTTTCACTTACATATATTTCTTTAGTTTCTCCATTATCAATAAATTCTATTTTCCTAGTACTATCTTCTATATTATCTATATAAGTTAATTCACTAGAAAAGCTTTCTCCAAAGTCTAGAGAATAGCAGCCATAAAGTTTATTTTTACTTATCCAAAGTAAGTAAATAATATTCTTCACTTCAATAATTAAACAAGATGATAAATTCTCATCTTCATATATAATAAATTCTCTTTGTTTATACTGACTTTTTTCTAAAGAGTTATATTTGTATATTAATGATTTTTTCCCTTCTTCATTAATAATAAATAGAGAATGAATTTTTGTATCAATTAAGCAAAATGATGAATCTATATATGAATTCTTTGAAATGAAAATGATTTTATCGTTATCCCATTTTTTATTCTTTAAGTTATATGTTTTAAGAATTATTTTGAACATATTAAAAGAGGTGCAAAATATTATTAGAGATATATTATCTTTCTCCTGTAGAACCTTATAATTTATGTCTATATCATTTTTTTCTTTATAAATTATTGTACTTTGAGAATTAATATTATTACGAAGATACAATGTAGTTGGGTCACTTTCTAATGTATAAAAGATAAAATAATTATCTGTTAATGCAATAGCTTTACTATTAATTGGAGTGATAAAATTATTCTTAGTATACAAAATAGTCCTAAAATTTATATTGCCTTCACTTAACACACATAAAATAATATTGCCTGTTAAGTCTTGATATATTAAATTAATATCTCTATTATTATCTTCAAATATATAAAAATATTTAAGACAATCTTTAGCTAAGATTTTCTTACTAATTATTTTATTATTTATAAACTCTTCACAAATAATACCTATTTTTTCTTTATGGTAAAACTTTAATAATTTCTTATCTTTAGTTCTTAATAAAAAATCATTACATTCCTTATTTTTCATATTACACCTCCTTTATATTATTATTTATTCCATTAGAAGGTATAAATATAAGTTCTTCTTTTATAACATAAGTTGAAATAATAGAACTAACATCAAATATAACGAAATTATCCTTTATATATGGAAAAGACATAATTTTGCTAGAGGACTTGATTATGAAATCTAAATCCTCCCTTTCCTCTTTTGATATATATAAAATAGCCTTTTGTTTTCCCCTTAAATTTCCTTTAATATTTAATATTTCTCTATTATAGTCAATAGATTTTATATAATAAGGAATTACAAATTCAAAATTTAGTATTATATAATCTTCCTTATTACTAATAAACTCTTTATTTTTGCTTTCCTCAATAATCTTACAATTTTCAAATCTTATTTCTTCTATATTTATTTTATCTTTATTAATTATCTCAACCTTTTCTTGCTGAAATATTATTTTTTCCTTGTAAGTAGATAATACTTTGTTAGCTAAAATAAGTTCACCTTCCATTTCTTCTATATTAGGTTTTGTATTACTTAATATATCTTCATTCTTATAAATTTCTTTTTGAATTACTGCTACGTCATAGGGATTTGAGTCTTTATCTTTAAACATTAATGTATTTAATATTTTTTTATTATAAATATCAATTAAATCTAATGCCCCTCTCCCCTCCTTGTCTTTACTAGTTGATAGAAGTAAAGTATTATCCTTTAAAGATTTAATTTTTTGAGGGTTACTTAAGGAAGTCTTTAAGCTGCCTATGATACTATTTTTTGATGTGTCTATAATTTCCACTCTATTAAGTCCTGAATTCACAGTAAATAATAACCCTAAATCCCCCTCAATATCTGTAATATCTGATCCTTTAGGAAAGCTTATATGCGAAATTTCATCAGAATATAAATCAATAAATACTAAATTCCCATTAAGTCCTAGTTTACTTATACCTTTATTTCCTATATATATATATCTTTCTTCTTCTCCAATACAAAAGCAATTTGGATTTTCCCCTATATTCTTATAAACTTTTAAAAGTCTTAGTGATACTGTGTCATAAATTTTTATTTCATTTTGAAAAATATCTAAAATAAAAAGCTTACTTCCATCCTTATTTATTTCAATACTATTAACAGCAACAAATCCGCTTATTTTATCGATTATCCTATCTTCTTTTAATCCATATATGTAAACTTCTTCTGTATTAGAAACATAAATTTTTTCAGAGATGGAATCCACTTTTACATGACCATTATTAGGAATGTGTATTTTTTTTATCTCTTTTGCTACACTATCAATAATAGTAACCTTATCATTTCTATCTGTGGCAATATATATATTATTTTTATTATCTAAGGCTATTTCAAAGGGTCTTGGACCAACTTTAATTTCATCTATAATACTTAAGTTTTCACCATTAATTATAGAAATCTTATTTGTTCCTAAATTAGATACATAAAAAATATTCTTACTTATTGCATTCACCATGGATTCCTCCTCCCCTACTATTCTATTAATTCATACTCCTCTTCTTTACCCTTCTTTATGATTTTAAATACAGCTGTTGGATAAATATTATTTCTATCAATCTCCAGCTTAATATTTTCTCTGTCCTCTTCTTTAATTTTTAAAGCTTGTGTACAGCTTATATTTACTTTATTTGGAGCTGTTATTAACTTTGTTTTAATATTTTTAAGCCTTAATCTATCATAAATATAAAGTGCTCTGTAATGTGAAGTAAAGACCATTATATAGTCATATTCATCTACTTTCATATTCTTCTCCAATTCCTTTTGTAATTTATAATTTCATTTTATGATATTGCTTTTTATAAGTTTCCATTAAAGTTAATTCCTTTTTCTAAGAAGCTTTTCCATTACAGATTTATTTTTCTCTATTTCAAGCTCTTCATTAATTCTCTTATTTTCTTCTATTAGTGAAGATAGTTCTTTCTTCATTAATAAGTTTTCTTCTAGAATTATTCTATTTTTATTTTCTAGTGTAATTTTTAAGTCAATTTCTTCTTGAATTTTTCTTTCACCTAGTATTAGTTCCTGAGTTAAGCTATTTATTTCTTCCTTAAGTAAATTTATTTCATCTAAATAATCCTTTATTTCATTTTCAATACTTTCTTTTTCTCCTTGTAATAGGGATATCTTATTACTCAGTTCATTATTTTCTTCTTTCAGTATATTGTATTCCTCTATGGCAACTTCTTTCTTTGATAAATCTACATTAATATTTTTTATTTCATTTTTTAAAAATTCAATTTCATCAAGATATAAATTTATTATATCTTTTAATTTTTCTCTTTCTATAGTTACTAAATTTACTTCCTGAATTAGTGAATCTATTCTGGTATTCAATGAATATATTTCTTCATTTAAGGTTTCATTCTCACCTTGAATTTTCTTTTGTAATTCTAAGAAAATATTGCTATTTTCTTCTGCCTTTCTTTTTTGTTCTTGAGCTCTAGCTAATTGTTGACTATATTTTTCTATTCCCTGCTGATTTTTTTGTAATAATATATTTAAATGATATAGCTTATCCTCTAACTCTTTATTTTCTTCCTTTACCTTATATAGTTCTGATTTTACTTTTTCTATATCTTCATTATTATAATTATCTCGACTATCATTCTTTATTGTATTACTATATTCAGTTCTTTCACTTATTATTAAGTCCTTAGGATTATATAAATATATATCTAATCCAGTTGTAGCATAAATACTTTTCCCTTTTATACTTCCTTCCTTAACTTCACTTATATAAGCATTACATCTTTCTATTTTTATATTATTATCTCTAATATATTTCTTTTCTTGCGACCACTTATCCCCAATAAAAATTGAATAGAATATTTCATTATTTTCGATCCAAAAAGAATATGTTTTATTCGAAATATTAATTAACAAAGGTTCACTAATATTATTTTTTCCTTCATATACTCTAAAATATTTAAATCTTCCTGTTGAATCAATTATTACATGATCTAAAAAGTAATAGGAATTTTCCTTAGATCTATTTAAAACATGGATATTCTTTCTATCTAAGTCCACATCAAAATATACTTCTTCACCTTGAATTCCATAAAGCCTGTTAGAAGGTAACCATTGTCTATTTTGATAAATTGAATAATTTAATGATAATTCATCGCCTTCATCAGATAAGTAAAATAAATAGATTTCATTATTAGTACTTACATTAATTAAATAGTATTCCTTTAGACTAGATTTTAAAATTATGTCTTGTAGCTTATTAGTACTACTTTTATGACCATCCCATATACAATGCATAAGAATTCCATGATCACTACCATCTTCACTAGCTAAGGAATAAAAAATATGCATATTTGTTCCAATAATTTTCATTTTAATACTTTCAATACTATAGTTAGTATCTTCTATTTTGTCTAAAATTTTTCCAACCCATTTTTTATCCTTCATAGTGCAATATCTTAATTCACCTTTAGTATTAGAATATACTAAATGTATTCCTTCACTATCGTCTACAAATAATCCAAAGCCCGTTACCCTACTGTCGATTAAGTTTTCTTTTGTCCACTTGCCTTCTGTATACATAATTTTATAATTTAACTCTTTATTGTCATTTACTGAAAATCTCCATAAATTATCTTTGTAGTCAACATATAGCCATGGATATAACCCTCTCATGCTCACCTCTCCTTTATATACAAATAATCTATATGAAAAAATATATACATAAACCATCTATAAAAGTATATTTTTATTTATTATACATTATGCAATTTTTAATTATAAAAAACTTTATCAATAAACAATTTTTCATATCACCACTTCATTACTCTTTCATATCATATATTGTGAGTAGTTAAATGATAATTTAGTATTTTATAAAGGAGAGTCTATATGTCCATTAACTTTAAAAAATTTATGCCTCGTCCAGGACTAGTAAACAAACAAGGTCGCTTACCTGATCCTGCTGAATTAGTATGTATAGAAGTACCTAAGGTATTTGATCAATGTTTAATTAAAAGATGCCTTGTATATTGTGATGGTCCAGATACAACCACTACTGATTGTGAATTAAGAAGTGACCCACTTGAAGCACCAAAAAGATACATTTCTAGCAGAGACTTTAAGCTAACTTTAAACAATGTTGATAAAATTCCACTAAAAAAACAACATGGATATAAGAAGATAATATTAAACTATACTATTTCTTTCTACGCAGATTATCTTGATTGTGATGGAAGAACTAAAAGTGAGTATTATGAAATTAACAGAACTGATACCATAGGAAGATTCTATTGTCCAGATTCAATATCTCAAGCTACAACTACCCTTGGTGATGAAATTTGTGATAATAATTTAATTAAGCTTGAAATGGTAGCAGAAGCATTACATGGTGAAATAGTTGCAGATGAACATTCTGATGAATTCTTAGATATAACTTTAGGTTATTATATTGTAGTTAAATGCCAATTATTAGTTCAGCTTTTAATACCAGCTTATGATTATTGTCCAGTTCCAAGAGTTGCTTGTGAAGATGAACCAGAAGAAGACCCATGTGAAGTATTTGATAGGGCTCCAATTCCTAAGTTCTATCCAGATCAACATTTAGATCCATTATTCCCAGACAATGAAACTTGTGAGGATGAACCATTAGATTAATATTTTAAACTTTAATTCTACTTATGAGGTAGTTATTAGTCTAATAAATTTTATACTTTTAGAAAAGTACTTAAATAGAAAATATATAATGACCCACTATTAAAGTAGTAGGTCATTTTTATTTTATTAATTATTCATTTTTAATATTTCTTCAGCTATATTATTTGCAGCTATAGCTCCACTTTGCAATTCTCCTTGTTGAGTTCCATGTTTATTGCTTGAGCTATCTCCAGCAAAGAAAACTCTTCTATTAAATTCAGGATTTATACTTGAATAAGAATATAAAGTCTTGTCCTCTGGTTTATATATTGTAGAAAATCCCCAGATATATTGCACATCAGACCAAACTAATGATTTATAATCTAATAAAATATTATCTAAATATCCTTTTGATAAATTATGAATATTTTCAATATAACTTATAGTATCATTTATTTTTATATCATCAGTTAAGTAAGAAAATTCATCTGCTTTATCTCCAATACTGCTACTTGCTAGTAATATGCCAGGTTTCTTTGAACTTCTTCTTATATCTACACAAGCATTATTATTTTCATCAAAATATATACTTTCATTATTTAAAGGGTATTCAATAGAATAGATAGGTAAATCTGTTATTGTCTTTCCCCCTATTATTCTTTTATTATTTCCTCCCTTTTCCCAAAACCTTTCTTTCACATATAAATATATTTTTTGAGAATTTTTTAATTTTATCTCATCAATTGCTGCTAATTTATCATTACTAAAGACTGAAATACCTTTTATTCTCTTTATACTATTAAAAGGTGCTGTAATTAATAAAAAATCAAAGTCTTCAGTAACTTCTAATTTATTTTCTAAATCTTTATATCTTAAAGCTATTCTATCTTTATTATTAAATATTTCTTCAACAGAAGAACCTAACTTAACATTAACGATTCCTAACTCTTCTTTACTTATATTAGAATAAGATTTCAAATCTGAATCTATTATTGCACTATATAGTGCCTGTGGTAATTTTATCATTCCACCTATAATACTGTAATTATTCTTGAAGTCTAAGGTGTATTGTTTTTGTAAAAATTCAGTTAAACTAAAATTATACCATTCCTTAATTCCATTAATATATCCTATCATATTTATAGCATCTTCACTAAAGCCTTCTAATTCAAAAGCTCTTTTTAAGGTTAATTTATCTAAATCAACTATCTTATTGGAATAATTCTTTTTTATTTCTATTAGTTCTTTTCTTTCCTCTGCTGATAATTTCATCAAATATTTGTTATATAAACTTAAATGTTCTCTATTTTTTAATTTCATTTTATCTGTCTTTGTTAAAGTATACTTTGGAAAAATATTCTTTTTTATTTGCTTTTCTGTATTATAAGCAAAACTATTTCTTAAATAATAATATTGATCTTTATTTATGCATGGATAAGTTTCTAAATTAAATAAATTAATATAGTGCCAAGTTGTATAGTGAGATATAGGAATACTAATTTCACCAAAATCTCCATAATACTTATTTAATCTATCAAAGGAATAAGTATAAACTCTTCCCCCTATCCTTTTACTTGCTTCAAAAATAGTAATATTACATCCTATCTTTTTTAATTCGTAAGCTGCCGCAAGACCCGCTTCACCAGCACCAACTATTGCTATATTTACTCCTTTTCCCTTATGGCTAGTACAAATATTCCGTATATCTTTTGGAGGACTTAATAAATTTATTAGGTTTTCTAAATCCTCTATTCTATTTTCTTTCTTTAGTTCATTTTCAAGAATAATATATCTATCATAATCACTAGGAGTATTTAAAAGGTTCTTATTTCTTGAAATACTCTTTTCCTCCATCACTTCACACCCTAATGTTTTTATTTACATATATAATTATATATGTATCTACTAAAATTTTTATTTTGACTTGTATATCTTTATTATAGTCTTTACTAATTCATCTATATCCTTTGCTGTATTAAAACATCCTGGGCTAATTCTAACTGTCCCTCTATATTCTGTACCAATTACTTTATGAATTAATGCCGCACAATGATAGCCTGTTCTTACAGCAATTTCAGAGTCATTTAATTTCTCCCCCACAACGGAAGCATCAACACCTTCCATGTTTATAGAAAGTACTGCTAATCTATTTTTTAAAGACATGCTTCCATATATCTTTATAAAATCTAACTTTTTCAATTCTTTTATAAGTTGATCCATTAATTCCATTTCTTCTTTATAAATATTTTCTATTCCTATCTTTTTTATAAATTTCAACCCTTCACATAAACCTGCTATACCTGGTGTATTTAAAGTGCCACTTTCAAATCTATCTGGTAATTCTAAAGGTTGGTCCATAGAATTGGAATTACTTCCTGTTCCCCCCTCTTTAAATGCTTTAACTTCAATCCCTTCCTTTATATATAACCCTCCTATCCCCTGGGGACCAAAAAATCCCTTATGCCCTGGAAAGGCTAATAAATCTATATTATCTCTTTCTACATCTATGCTAATAGAGCCAGAACTTTGAGATGCATCTACTATAAAAATAATTCCGTACCTTTTAGCAATTTTGCCTATACTATTAATATCTTGTATGCTTCCTAGTACATTAGATGCATGATTAACTATTATTGCTTTAGTATTTAATCTTATTTCGTCTTTTATATCTAAAGGATTAATATAACCTGCTTTATCAGAGGATATTATTGTTATTTCTATCCCATTTTTAGCCATTGTATTTAATGGTCTTAGAACAGAATTATGTTCAATAACTGTACTAATTACATGATCTCCCTTATTTAATACTCCCTTAATTGCTATATTTAAAGCTTCCGTAGCATTACTTGTAAAAACTATATTAAAGGGACTTTTTATATTGAAAATTTCAGCTATTAATTCTCTTGCTTCCATTACTTTTAATGCAGATTTAATTGCCATATTATGAGAGCCTCTTCCTGGATTTGCACAATAATTTTTCATACAATTCAAAACTTCTTCATATACCTTAGATGGTTTTGGAAAAGAGGTAGCTGCATTATCTAAATAAATCATTTTACCACCTTATATTAATACTCTATTATATTATATTAATTATTATTATTTTTAGTTCTTAATATAAAGGCTAAATATATTCCACCAATAAAACACCTCTTTATTTTTACTTCATTCAACTAAATTTTTTATGTTTTTTTCTATAAGAATCCTCAAATTCTTTAAAAACTTTCTTTTTATAATGTAATAAATCCCGGAATATATGGCTACAAATTCCGGGACTTTTTTAATTTAATTAAACTTTACTTCATAGTCAATTATTTAAATATTTTAAAGTAGTTTTTTAATATATCAAATCTTCTTATTCCCTACATTTTTCTTTACATTTATTTGATTTACATGTTGAAATTGCTCCAAGTGTAGCATTGTTAAATGTAACAATACCTGAAGCTGTTGCAGTAGCTGTTGCAACTACTGTATAAGTGCAACAATCATCTTCACATGAATCAGAATCACAGATAAAGAAAGATAATGGTAGTGTAGCTCCTGCAGTAAGGGTTACAGTCCAAGCAGGTCCAATAGGAGCTGGTGTAAATTGATGTCTACATTGTTTAAATACTCTTAAAGTTACTGTACCAGCAAATCCGCCAGTTGCTGTAGAAATAATTGTTGCAAATTCTAATTTAGTTATTGGATCACATAAGCAAGTGTTATCTACTGTAACTGATGCAATTGTACCAGTTGCTGTAGGTGCTGCAGCTGTTGTAAGAATTTGTGCTGAACTAGGGCATCCACATTTTATAATTGTTGGACATTTCTTTTCTTCTTCTCTTCTTTTTTCTCTTCCACAAGGTTCATAATAACCTCTTGACATTGAATTCATAAATTGAATCCTCCCTTTTATATAATAAGAATATTTCTAAATTAGTATTTATAGTTTTTTATTTATTTTTTATTTTTAAGATAATTTATTGTTTATCTTTTGTAATTTTAGTTTTAATTATCTTTCTTCCTCATCACATTCTTGGAATAGTGGTTCTAAATTTTGATCTGGATAGAACTTAGGAACTGGTGCTCTATCAAATCTTTCACATGGATCTTCTTCTGGTTCTTCTTCGCAAGCTTCTCTTGGTACAGGGCAGTAATCATAAGCTGGAATTAAAAGTTGTACTAATAATTGACATTTTACTACTATGAAATAACCTAAGGTTATATCTAAAACCTCATCACCAGCTTCATCCTCTACTATTTGTCCATCTAACGACTCTGCTACCATTTCAAGCTTAATTATATTAGACTCTTCACAAGTACAATCTTCATCACTACTTGCTGAAATTTGTGCTATAGAATCTGGACAATAGAATCTTCCTATAATGTCTGTTCTATTAATTTCATAGAATTCACATTGAGTTACTCCACTATCATCAATATAGTCTGAATAAAAAGTAATTACATAATTAAGAACTATCTTTTTAAAGTTTGGATCTCCTTTAAGTGGAATTTTATCAACTGATAGTAGTCTTACTCTAAAGTCCCTGCTTGATAAATATCTTTTAGGATTTACTAAAGGATTACTTCTTAGTTCTTCATCAGTTGTTAAGGTGTCTAGTCCTTCAGCATAAACTAAGCATCTCTTTATTAAGCATTGGTCAAAAACCTTTGGAACTTCTACACAAACTAACTCTGATGGATCTGGTAAACGTCCTTGCTTATTTACTAGTCCAGGTCGTGGTACGAATTTCTTAAAGTTAATGGACATATATTCTCCTTTCCTAAAAACTACAATACTATATATTGATTTTTGTAATTATAGTACATATTATGAAGTAATATAAAAGATGTGATATTTAATTGTCTTATACTAAAGTTTTTTATATATTTTTTTACAAAAAAAAACTGTACCAAACACTATATGCTTGGTACAGTTTTTATTAATATTACTTATTTAAAGCTTCTAATAAAGATTCTAAATTTAATCCATGAACCTTTGCTGCATCTTCAATACTTTCAGCTTGAGCTGATGGGCATCCTATACATCCCATTCCAAAGCTCATTAATATTTCTGGAGCATTTTCCTTAATTCTTACAACTTCCCCTATAGTCATGTCCTTAGTAATCATATTATATCACCTATCCTTATGTTTTTTAGATCCAATAATAATTTTAAAATATCTTAATTGTTATATGCAATATTTATTTTTTAATTCTTCCAATATATATAAATTTTTATCTTTTACATCATTAAATTCATTTTCAAAATTTACACATTCACTATTTATTAAATTCATAGTATCTTCTTTTAGTTCTCTTTGTGCAAACTTATAAATAACATTATCTTCTTTATGGATATGCCTTTCTAAAAGATTAGTATAAGATACAGCATTTGCTATTATATCAAGTTTAGCCTCTTCATTTCCTTTTTTTAAGCTTTCTAAAGCCTCACTTAAACTTGATATATATAATCTTCCTAAATCATGTTCAACTAACATTCCATATTTAACAACTTTCTCTGCAGTTTCTCCTATTTCATCTACCATTCTATTAAATAGCATTATCTCTTCTTTTTTATGATGATGGGAATCTGCATAATTTCTTATAAATTGAATCATTTTATTGAAGTCTTCATAATTAACATCTTTACCTTCTAATATAGAGTAAGATGCTTTTCTTACTATTTTTAGCATAGTCTTAATATTTTCATGCTCTTCCATCATTAATTTTATTGCATCCATATTTTCACCTATACTCTTTCTATAGAGAATTCATTATTTCCTAGGAAACAATACTTGTAATTACTATTAACTTTATTAACAAATGACTTTATCCATAAGTCTCTTAAATTATAAAATAAATTAACATCTCCACCTACAGTATCCCAAAGTTCCTTATGAACACAAATTCTTCTTTTCCAAAGTAGTTTATCTTCATCTTGTGATATAACTTCATTTACTCTATCACATGGCATTCCATCTAAAATATAGTCATTAACAGCATTAAATATATCAAGGGCATCATTTACTGACTTTCCTGATTCTATAACCTGGTTAGCTGCTTTTAATCCTTGATTTATGAATAAATCTTCCAACTTTTCTTTTGTTCCTTCTTTTTTCAAGATATTTATAGTCCAAGTTGCAAGTCTATATTCTGCAGAATGGATTCTATCTTGAAGCCATCCATGTATATTGGAAGTATCTATCATTTCTTCTAAAGGAAGCTTAGGTAATTTCCCCCCATATTTATTATTTATTTCAATAGATAAAGTATCTACATCTAATCCTTCTTTTTTAGCTAAATTAATTATTTCTTCTTCAAGGTCTTCAAACCAAACTATCTTATTAAATAACCAATAATGAATTTTTCCTAAAAATAAGCTCATATCTTTCCTCCAATTATTTATTTTCTAAAGATAGTCTAACATAATAATTACAGACTTTCGGTAACATAAGTTACACACTATAATTTATCTATTACTTCTAAATTTAATTTTTTTGCAAAATCTTCTCCCATATATCTGTTTCTTAGATCTTCTGGAAAATGTGCATCTACTCCTAAAATTCTTTTTACATTATATTCTTTAGATAATTTCCAAAACTCTTCTATAGGATAGAAATATCTTTCTCCCAAGTTATATTTAACTTTCCCTCTTTTGAAACCATTTATGTTTATTTCTATTGGAAAATCCAGTCTTTCAGCAGCTTCTAAAATTCTTCTTGATGCTTTTATTGAATATTCATCCCAGTCTCTATATCTAACTCCAAATAAATCTGGATGAGCTAAGCAGTCAAAAAATCCACTTTCCATTGACTTAATAATATAATCAGTATAAATTTCTAATATTTCTGGAGTTAGCTTTATTCCCCCTACGTATGTCCATTCTCCTTTATAAGGGAAAAAGTGTACCCCTAATAATAAATAATCTACTTTATACTTTTCTCTAAAGTCATTATATAGCCAATGATAATCTTCAAAGTATTCACATTCTATTGCTTTTTTTATAGATATTTTTCCTTTATATTTTTCCTTTGCATCATCTATTTCCTTAAAATATATTGGTAAATCTTCATAATTCATTCTATTTTCATTATCTATATTCTTTCCTGGATGCGGTAGATGGTCAGATATTCCTATTTCATCATATCCTTCTCTTATTGCTTCTTCTATATAGTCTTCAATTGTACCAACTGCATGATTACATCTATAATTATGTGTATGATAATTAGTTTTCATATTATCACCTATCCTTTTTCTTATTTTATTTCAATTCTTTTTTATAATAACATATTAATATAAAAATCTCCAAAATTCATCATTTTAAACACTTTGGTAAATTTCAACAAAAAAAAATACTGAAAATAAAAATTCTCAGTAATTTTTTTAGAAAAGTAAGGATAAAACTTGCTAAATAAAATCCATTCTTACTCCCTGAACCTCTATAACCCTTTTACTAATTGCTCCATGAACTACAACAACTTCATCTCTTTCTTGAATATAACAATAATTTCTTACCTTAAAAGTAATTTCTTCTTCTGTCTCATAATTAGTAATATATACTTTATATACTGGAATTCTAGATTTACTACTGGTTACGTCAATAATTCCTGTACATATTCCACTAGTCTTAGTATATAAACCAAAAATAACTTCAATAAAATAAATTATATCTTGTATAAAAATTATTAAAAACCAAAATGCTGTAATCTCAAATCTTCCTAAGAATAATATAATTAAAAATAAAATATTATATTTTCTTATTCTATGAATTCTGTCACTCCATTTCACCTTCATATGGGGATAAAATCTAATTTTAATCCTCCAAAAGACATTACTCTCCTTATCAATGCTTCCTGGATAATTAAAATCTCTTTTCCACCTAAGCTGAATATCCATTAATTCATAAGATACTATTTTTCTTTCATTTATATATAGAATTACTAAAATAGCTTCTATTAATATTTCAAGTCTAATTAATATTAAATCTTTAAATATCATAGAAATTATTAAGGTAAATATAGCAAATATTATGCATATTATTTTATAAATAAAAGTTTTCTTTTTTGTGTTTATCATAATTTCATCATTAACAGCTAACTTAATATTCCCAATAGAAAAAACACCTAAAATTAAAACAGAAAATGCCATCATTATGCTTAGACCATGTAAATCTATAGAATTAAAAAATTCTATATTAATTTCTTTATATCTTAAAAAATATGATATATTTCCTATTAACCCCATAATAAGTCCTGCAACAAAGAAAACTCTTAACTGTTCTAAGCTTCTTCTTTCAGACCCCATTGTTCCCATAATAATTACTCCTATTATAAATTTTTAATTACTACATACTTTTATTATACTATAATAAGATTAAAAGTAGTTACAAACTATTAAAAAGGAGGTATTATTATGAAATTTATAGATTTAAGAAGTGATACAGTTACTGAACAACCAGACTTTATGAAAGAAGCAATGTTTAAAGCAGAAGTTGGTGACGATGTCTATGGAGATGATCCTACAGTTAAAAAACTTGAAACTCTAGCTGCAGAAATTGTTGGAATGGAATCTGCCTTATTTGTACCAAGTGGTACCTTTGGGAATCAGCTTGCATTATTTACTCACTGCAGACGAGGTAGCGAAGTAATAATTGCTGACTCTAACCATATTATTGCCCATGAAGTTGGGGCAAGCTCTGTAATAGCTGGTGTACAACTAAGAGCTATAGATGCTCCAAATGGTGTATTAAATTCAAAGGAAATTGAAAAAAGAATACGCTTTGAAGAAGATGATATTCATTTTCCTTCAACTTCACTTATTTGTATAGAAAATGCTCATTCTAGTGGAAATGTGTTAACTATTGAAAATATGAAAGATATATATAATGTAGCTAAAAAATATAATCTGCCAATTCATTTAGATGGAGCAAGATTATTTAATGCTTCAGCAGCTCTTAATGTTGATGTTAAGGAAATCACTAAATATTGTGATTCAGTTATGTTCTGCTTATCAAAGGGATTATGTTCTCCTGTTGGATCTATTTTGGCAGGAAGTAAAGATTTCATAGATAAAGCTAGAAAAAAAAGAAAATTAATGGGTGGTGGTCTAAGACAAGCTGGATTTTTAGCAGCTGCTGGAATAGTATCATTAGAAGTAATGACTAAAAGATTAAAGGAAGACCATGATAATGCAAAATTACTGGCAGAAGAGTTAAATAAAATACCTGAAATAGATGTTGATTTACATAATTTAAAAATTAATATGGTATTTTTTAGCTTCAAAGACAAAAATATAAATACCAAAAACTTAGTTAAATATTTCCTAGAGAATAATATAAAAATCAATGATGTAGAAAATGGACTTATGAGATTTGTTACTCATTATTGGGTTTCAAAGGATGATATTTATAAAATTATAGAAGTGTTAAAATCATTTTTAAATAATAACTAAAATAAGAGGCTGCTTATGCAACCTCTTATTATATATTTATTTAATAATATTATTCAGTTCTTAGTGCCTCAACTGGATCTTTCTTAGAAGCCATCTTAGCTGGAATAGATCCTCCAATCATAGTTAAGCATACACTTATAATTACTAATACTATAGCATGAACTGGATTTAAAACAGCTACATCTTTTAAATCAGTAATATTATAAAGTATTTTATTGGTTGGGAATGTTAGAAGGTAAGCAATAACTATTCCTAAAATACCTGAACAACTTCCTATAATAAATGTTTCTGCATTAAATACTCTAGTGATATCTTTCTTTCTAGCACCTAAAGCTCTTAAAACACCTATTTCCTTTGTTCTTTCAAGTACAGATATATAAGTTATTATTCCTACCATAATTAATGAAACTACTAAGGATATTGCTGCAAATGCTACTAATACCATAGTAATTGCATCCATAATTCCACCTGATAAACTTACGAATGTACTAGCCATATCATTATATATAATTACATCTTCTTTATCTTTATCTTCATTCCAATCATCTAAATAATCTGTTATAGCTTCTTTAGTAGCAAAGTCCTTTGGATATAAAGTTATCATATAAGGTGTTGAAGTTGCACCTATAGAAGCAAGAATATTTTCTTTAGTATTTGTATTACTCGAGTCTGCTCTATTACTGTCTCTTTTAAAACTTTCTCCAGTAAATACATTGTAGTCAACTTCCTCTTGTGCCTTTACTACTTCAGAATTTTTAGCATCTTCTATGAAGTATTTACTTAATTCATCTGAATAAGATAATCCTGATGATAATACTGGAATAGTTACATCCTTTTTCAACCTTAAAATACCTGTTATCTTTAATGGTATAGCTCTTTCATTATTATATATTTCACTCATATCATTTGGATTTCCTGCTAGAGTATAATAGTTCCCTAGTTTTTTATAATAATCATCATTTAAGATTGCCTTTATTTCATATCCCAATATATCATTAAAACTAATTTCTTCTTTATTACTGTCAATTCCTAATGCATCTAAGACAGCAGTATCTAATTTATTATATTCATCTACTACTAAAATTAAATCATTCATTGTCTGTGGATAACTACCTGCAAGTAAGTCATATGAAGTTTCTAAATACCCTTCAGAATTATTATCTAACTTTATTGGGTAGGAAGATAAATTTAAATCTGAAGCATTAATTGGAGTTGCTACACTTCCGTCACTTTTTAAAAGATTCATGTTGACTAGACGAGTAAATGAAATCCCTGAAAGTAATGTATCATCAATATCCTCAATATATTTTACATATTCTTCCGTAAGTTTATTAGTATGAATAAATGTATTTTCTTTACTATTGTAAGGATATATTACGTCTGTGTCAGGATACTTGCTAGAATCTACTTCTTCCTCTCCTAACATTTCCTTTCTCATTTCCTTACTATGTTCCATCATTGTATTTATATCAACTTCAGCTGTTTTCTGGCTTATCATAATAGGGAAACCTGATAAAGTATCTGATTCAAATATATCTATTTGCCTGTCAAATCCATTAGATAATGATAGTATTAATGCTATTCCTATAATACCAATACTAGAAGCAAATGCAGTTAAAAATGTTCTCCACTTTTTAGTTCTTATGTTCATACCTGATAATTTTAATGCTGTAAAAAAGCTCATACTAGTTTTCTTAAGACTATAAGAGCTATTACTTTTTTCTTCTTCTAAAGGATTAGTATCTGAAATTACATTACCATCTCTAAACTCAACTATTCTATCTGCATAATCTCTTGCTAATTCTGGATTATGTGTTACCATTATTACTAATTTATCTTTTGCTATATCTTTTATAAGATCCATTATTTGAATACTAGTCTTAGTATCTAATGCACCTGTTGGTTCATCTGCTAAAATTATATCTGGATCATTAGCAAGAGCTCTTGCTATAGCAACTCTTTGCATCTGTCCACCTGAAAGTTGATTAGGTCTTTTATGAACATGATCCTTAAGTCCTACCCTATCTAAAACTTCTAAAGCCTTCTTATGCTTTTCAGCTGCAGAAACACCACTTAATGTCATACCCATTTCAACATTATCTAGGATACTTAAATGATTTATTAGATTATAACTTTGGAATATAAAACCTATGCTGTTATTTCTGTATGCATCCCAATCTGAGTCTTTAAATTCTCTAGTGGATTCCCCGTTAATAACTAAATCTCCACTATCATACTTATCTAAACCTCCAATAATATTTAAGCAAGTAGTTTTACCTGAACCACTTGGTCCTAGTATAGCTACAAATTCATTTTGCCTAAAATTTAAAGTTACTCCATTTAAAGCAACCTGTTTAAATTCGCCTGTTACATATGATTTTTTTATATTTTTTAGCGATAACATACTTCTCCTCCTACTATATTTTCTCTACAATACTTATTATTTATTTTTATAATACAGATTTTATAATATTTTAGTTTTATGAACTAAGTATGAAATTATTATTACATATTTATAATTATAACCAATTTTAAAATCTGCATCTAAAAAACTTAATAAAAAAGTGCATCTATGTAATTTTACTTATGACCTCGCTACGCTCCAAGTCATCGTAAAATTAATAGGTGCACTTCAAAACTGAAGGAAGTAATTTATTTTAATTTTCTCCTATCTATTATAGGTTCCTTCCCAAACTATTTCTCTATACTTGTCTGGATCTGTATCGCCTTCAGTACTAAATAATAACACTTTAGAATTTTCATCTAATCCTAAATTATCCTTTAATTCCCTATATTCTGTATTAGTCATTAATTCATATACTAGTCCTAAAGTAACAGCACCAGATTCACCAGATATTACTTTATTATCTCCATTTAATGGATTCCCAAGCACTCTCATTCCATTTGCAGCAACATAATTTGGTGCTGATACAAATACCTTAGAGTAATTTTTTAATACCTCAAATCCAGTTATATTTACTTCCCCACATGCAAGTCCAGCCATTATTGTTGGCATGTCTCCTCCAACAGCTCTTGGGTCTCCATCATTTGCTATAGCAGATTCATAATAACAAGCTGCTTCCTTAGCCTCTACTATAACAGTAGTTGGACACTCTTTACCAAAAACTGATGCAAAGAATCCTTGAATTCCTCCTGCAAGGGAGCCAACTCCTGCTTGTAAAAAGATATGAGTAGGTCTTTCTACTTTATAATCATTTTTTAGTTGTTCTAAAGCCTCTAGTCCCATAGTTCCATAGCCTTGCATTATCCAAGCTGGAATTTCTTCGTAGCCTTCCCATGCAGTATCCTGAATTACAACTCCATTATGCTCATCTGCATATTTAGCTGCTAATCTAACTGCATCATCGTAATTCATATCTGTAATTGAAGCATCGGCTCCTTCTTTTCTTATATTTTCTAATCTTACTAGAGATGAACCCTTTGGCATATAAACTACTGATTTTTGTTTTAATCTATTAGCAGTCCAAGCAACTCCCCTACCATGATTTCCATCAGTTGCTGTTACAAAAGTAATATCACCTAGTTTTTCTCTCACTTCATCAGAAACTAACTTTTCATATGGTAAATCTGTAATATCCATATCTAATCTCTGAGCAAGATATTTTGCCATAGAATAAGATCCTCCAAGTACTTTAAAAGCATTTAATCCAAATCTATAGGATTCATCCTTTAGGAATATACCACCTAGCCCTAATTTCCCACTTAAATTTTCTAAATTAACTAAAGGTGTAACACTATACTCTGGAAAACTCTTATGAAAGTTCCTAGCTTTATTAATTTCATCCATACTTAAAAAGTCTAAATTAATATTACTTTTAGGCATGGTATTTTCCTTCCATTTAATTTTTTCAGACATTTTTTTCACTCCTATATTTATTTTGTTATCCTTGTTCCAGTTTCTCCTAGAATTCCATCTTTCGCCTTTTCTAATAAAGTAATAAGTGCAATATTTCCTTCTTTATATTCAGCAAATTCTATTCCTGCTTCAACTTTAGGTCTCATTGAACCTGGTGCAAAATGACCTTCTTCCACATATTTTTTCATTTCAACTACTGAAACATTATCTAACCACTTTTCATTTTCCTTACCATAATTAATAGCAGCCTTTTCAACTGCAGTTAAAATTATTAGAAAATCTGCTTCTAATTCTTTTGCTAGTGTAGCACTTGCAAAATCCTTATCTATAACAGCACTTGCTCCTCTTAAATGGTTTCCTTCCTTCATTACAGGAATTCCACCACCTCCACAAGCAACCACAATGCTTCCTGATTCTACTAATGTTTTTACTACTTCTATTTCTACTATACTCTTTGGTTTTGGAGAGGCAACTACTCTTCTGTATCCTCTTCCTGCATCTTCAATCACATTAACTCCTTTTGAAATTAATATATCTGCTTCCTCTTTTGTCATAAAACTTCCTATTGGTTTTGTTGGATTTTTAAAAGCCTTATCATTTTTATCTACTTCTACTTGAGTAATTATTGTTGCAACAGGTTTATTTATATTTCTATTTAACAGCTCTTCTCTTAATGCATTTTGTAAATCATATCCTACATATCCTTGGCTCATTGCTACACAAACAGACATAGGAATTGAGGAATATTTTCTATCTGATTTTGTTAAAGCATCCATTGCAAGATTTATCATTCCTACTTGGGGACCGTTTCCATGAGATATAACAACATCATGTCCTTCTTCAATTAAATCTACTATAGACTTTGCTGTTGATTTAACTGCTGTCATTTGTTCTTCTAGGTTATTACCTAGGGCATTTCCACCTAATGCTATTACAATTTTCTTTTTCATAATTATCTCCCTTAAATTTATAGACTATGATATTTTAATAATTAGGAGCTGTCGCGACAGCTCCTTATAAATCTGTTTTAACGGCTCTTTCTTTCCTTTTTAGCTTCTTCTAATTTAGCTAAAACTTCTTGTGGATTATTAACCTTACTTAGGAAAATCATTGCTGCAATTACATATGGCTTGTAGCTAGCTTCCTTATAAAGAGGTTTTCTATATCTATCAAATACTGAAGCTTCAACTTCTCCTGTTTCACAGCTAACACCAGTAATATCTGCTGGTAAACAGTGTAAATATAATGCTTTTCCATCCTTAGTTGTCTTCATTAATTCTTCAGTACATTGCCAGTCTTTGTGCTCTGCATTTTGTGCTAATAATTCTTTTTCTAATTCCTTAATTCCATCAAAGTCTCCATTTCCATATAAATCAGTTCTCTTTTCCATTGCAACAAATGGAGCCCAGCTCTTTGGATATACTATATCTGCATCCTTAAATGCTTCTTCCATAGAATTAGTTTTTGTAAATGATCCGCCAGATTTTTCTGCATTTTCTTTAGCTATTTCTTCTACTTCCGGCATTACTTCATAGCCTTCTGGATGAGCTAAAACAACATCCATACCAAATCTTGTTAATAATCCAATAATTCCTTGTGGAACTGATAGTGGCTTACCATAAGATGGAGAATATGCCCAAGTCATAGCAACTTTTTTACCCTTTAAATTTTCAATTCCCCCAAATTCATTGATTAAATGTAAAGCATCTGCCATAGCTTGAGTTGGGTGATCAATATCACATTGTAAGTCTACTAAAGTAGGAATTTGTTCTAATGTTCCTTCCTCATATCCTTCTCTTACCGCTTTAGATACTTCTCTCATATAAGTATTACCTTTTCCAATATACATGTCATCTCTAATACCTATAACATCAGCCATAAAGGATACCATATTAGCAGTTTCTCTAACAGTTTCTCCATGGGCTACTTGAGATTTTCCTTCGTCTAAATCTTGAACTTCTAATCCTAAAAGATTGCAAGCAGAAGCAAAACTAAATCTTGTACGAGTTGAATTATCTCTAAATAATGAAATTCCAAGCCCGCTATCAAATATTTTTGTTGATATATTATTTTTTCTTAAATCTCTTAAAGCTTCTGCTACTGTAAATACAGCCTTTAATTCATCATCACTTTTCTTCCAAGTTTCCATAAAGTCATCATTATACATCTTTGAAAATTCTAATTTATTAAGTTCATTTATATATTTATCCATTAAATCCATTTTTTAATTCCTACCCTTCATTTTAATTTTTATATTTATAATTATTTTTCTTTATTAACACAATATATCGTTGGTAATGCAGCATATACAGCAGCACATTTAACTAAATCTTCCTTCCAAGTCATTTCATTTGGAGCATGTGCCTGTGCTTCTGCACCTGGTCCAAAACCTATAACTGGAATTCCATTACGTCCCATTATAGAAACTCCATTTGTTGAGAATGTCCATTTATCAGTAAGAGGACGAGCTTTTCTCATTTCATCTGCATTAGCTGCACCACTTCTTGTATTTCCATAAAGTCCTTTATAAGCTTCTTCCATTGCTTTTGTAACAATATGATCTTCTGGAATTACCCATGTTGGAAAATAACATTCAATTGGATATATTAATCCAGTATAGCTTGGTCTATCATAGTTATACATACTTACTTTCGCATTATATTTCTTAACTGCAGGAAGCTCTCTAATTTCCTCTAAACAGCTTTCCCAAGTTTCACCTGCTGTCATACGACGATCTAATGAAATTGAACAAGAATCAGCAACAGCGCAACGACTTGGTGAAGTAAAGAAAATTTCTGAAGTTGTAACTGTTCCTTTTCCCAAGAAATTAGCTTCTTTCCATTCTACATTATATTTTTCATCAAGCATTTTTACTAATCCCTTTATTTCTTTATCATCACTAGCATCATTTTCATTTAAGTCTCTAACATTCATTAATATTTCAGCCATTTTATAAATTGCATTATCTCCTCTTTCTGGAGCTGAACCATGGCATGAAACCCCTTGAACATCAACTCTGATTTCCATACGACCTCTTTGTCCTCTATAAATTCCACCATCTGTTGGTTCTGTAGATACTACAAATTCAGGTCTTATTCCATCTTCTTTAATGATATATTCCCAACAAAGTCCATCACAATCTTCTTCTTGAACTGATCCTACAACTAAAGCTGTATATTTTTCATTCAAAAGGTTTAAGTCCTTCATTATTTTTGCACCATATACAGCAGATACTATTCCACCTAATTGGTCTGATGTTCCACGTCCACCTATTTCTGTTTCTGTTTCATATCCTTCATATGGATCAAAATTCCAATTACCTCTATTTCCTACTCCAACTGTATCAATATGAGCGTCAAATCCAATTAAAGTTTTACCAGTTCCCATATATCCAAGCACATTACCTTGTGGATCAATTTCAACCTTATTAAATCCTAGTAATTTCATTTCTTCAGCTATTCTTTCAACTACACCCTTTTCTTCACAACTTTCTCCAGGAATAGCAATTAAATCCCTTAAAAATTTAGTCATTTCCTTTTCATAATTTCCTGCTTTTGTTCTTATTTCCTTGAAATCCATTTCTTTTCCTCCCTATATTTTTTATATAAACTTTTCTTCTTTACTTTTATATAATTAGCAATTTATATGCCAAAGTTTTTTAATGATTTTTAATGATATTTCTATGTTTTACTTGTATAACCCTTAATTATTTCAACAAAAAAATAAAGAGTTATCATAATGATAACTCTTTATCACTTTGGTTAAACTAGCTAGTTTCCTAGCTTTTAACACATTTTTTCTATTTTTTATCAAATTGATAATGATCCTTTGTACTACTAGTCTATTTTCTTTAAAGCAACTGAATTTAATATGCCCCAAGGTTTATTAAAATGAGGTTGGAAGAAGAAATCTGTCATTGCTAATTCATCTATAGTCATATTATTTTGAATAACTACTGATAAAGTATTCATATGTTCTGTCATATCTACCTTCGAGGCTATTTGTCCTCCAACTATCCTCTTACTTTCTTTTTCAAAAACTAATTTTACCATAACATCATGGAAAGTAGGCATAAACTCTGGTCTATTATTTTCATGAATAGTGACACTATCTACCTCTAAATTAGTTGTAGCCTTTACACTTGCTTCCGTAAGTCCAGTAGAAGCAATACAAACATCATAAATTTTTATACCAGATGTCCCTTGTGTACCCATATACTTCAATGAAGGTTTCTCTATATTCCTAGCAATTAGCATTCCCATCCTAATTGCATTAGTTGCTAGTGGAATATATCTATTATCCTTTGCTGGATTATACCTTACCATGCAACAATCTCCAGCTGCATATACATCTTCTCTGCTGGTTCTCATATAGTCATCAATAATTATTGCTCCATTTTTTAATGTATCTAATTTTCCTTCTATTAATTTTGTATTAGGTCTAAACCCTATACATAATATTACTAAATCTCCTTCATATTCTCCCTTATCTGTAATTACTCTTTCAACTTTTCCATTGTTTCCGTTAAATTTAACAACCTTTTCTCCTAAAACTAATTTTATTCCTCTATCAGTGAATTCTTTTTCTGCAATATCTGAGAATTCTTTATCTAAATACTTGGACATTATTCTATTTTCTGCATCTATTAATGTAACCTTTTTATTTAGCCTTTCAAAGGCTTCAGCTAGTTCTACGCCTATATAACCTGCTCCAATAATTACTACATTAGTAGCTGAATCTTTCTTTTCATCTATAATTTTTGCATGATCATAATTTTTACATAATAGTATATTTTCTAAATCTATACCTTCAAGCTTAGGAATAATTGGCCAAGATCCTAAAGTTAATATTAATTTGTCATAACTATCTTCAAACTCTTCATTAGTATCTAAATTTTTAACTTTTAATTTTTTATTATCAAAATCTATACCTAAAACATCATGCTTCATTCTAGTTTTAATTCCACTTTTCTCTAAATTTTGTGGTGAATTATAGAATAACTTTTCTGGTTCTTTTACAATCTCCCCTACACTCAAAGCAATTCCACATGATAGGAATGATATATTATCATTATTTTCGTATATAACTACTTCAGCATCAGGATGTAGTACTTTTAGATTTACAACTGCTGATGTTCCAGCATGAGTACAACCAACTACTATTACTTTCATAAATATCCTCCTTATTGTAACACTTCTTATTTCACTTAATATATTTTACAAAAGGAAGATTTAATATTCTCTTTATTACATATTTCTAAGGATAAACTCTAGCATTTTAGTACCTACTGTCACAACTTCTTCCATATCAAATTCTGAAAAATCATGAGTTGCACCTTCTAAAGTTATTATATTAGCTTTATTCTTTTTACTTATTAACTCCTCATATAATATTTCAGCATTTTTATAGGGAACAATAGAATCTTTTCTACTATGAATAATTAAGGTAGTAGGCTCATTTTTATCTACATAGTTAATAGGACTATATTTAGTCAACACTTCTTCTTTTCTATCTCCAACTGAATTGATAATTTGTTCTAAATCCCAATTAACATTGTTCATATCTAATGTATTTAAATCTGTTGGCCCAAAAAAATCAATTAAGTATTTTATTGATGATGGATAGTTTTTTAATTCTTCATCATCAACAAACTCATCTTCACTACTATATGCTGCCATTAAAGATAAGTGTGCACCTGAAGATGCTCCAATTATTCCTATTTTATTTTCATTAAAATTATATTCTTCCTTATTTTTATGGACCCATCTAATAGTATCTTTAACATCACTTATTTGTTTATTAAAATTTTCTTCACCCCTCATAAGCTCGTAACTTGTACTTATTATTGAATATCCTTCTTCTCTAAAAGCATCCAGTAATGGTGATATAGCATCTGGAATTTCTTTATCACCATAAACCCAACTACCTCCATGAACATAAATAATTACAGGTGAACCATTTTTAACTTCCTTTTTTGCATTAAATATATCTAATGTTAAAGGAACTCCATTTGTATTTTTATATTCCACTTCAGTATAGTCTTTAGTAATATCTTTCTTCATATTAAAATCATTATTTGTTAGCACCTTAGATTCTTCTACAAACTCTGAATACTTATTAAGTATATTAATGGTTAAACTTATTTTGTCTCTAATTAAAAAAGCAAAAACTCCAGAGGCTAAAATTATTAATAGTACTGCTATTCCTAAAAACTTAAAAAATTTCCTCATAAGCCCTCCTATATAATTTAGTATTTATAATATATTTTATCATTATTTTATGTTATATTTGTCAATAATACCTAAAAAATTTAATAGAATATAATGATATTATAATAAGGAAGTGATTTTATGAAAAAGAAAGTCTTTCTTTTGTTATTCTCTCTATTTTTTTCTATAATATTAATTGGTTGCAATAAAAATAATGATAAAGCAAATCCTAATAATTCAAACAATAACAATATTGAAGATAAAAATGATAATGAGAAGGATAAACCAGAAACTGAAATTCCAAATAAACAGTTAAAAAAAGTAAGACTATTTTATTTCGATACTGTAAATTATGAATTATACTATGTAGATAAAGAAATAGAAATTAAAGATAAAGCAATAATAAAAGCATTAACTAAGGAACTACAAAATTATTTACCAAATAACAACTTTTTAAGCCTAACTAACAAGGTTGAAATAACCTCAGCTACTTTAGATGAAAAAAGTGGGGTTTTAAAAGTAAAATTTTCATCATCTTATGTAAATGAAATGCTTTTAGGTTCCTCAACTGAAAGTGGTCTTTTATCAGCTTTACTTGCCACTTATGGATATAATTTAAATGTAGATAAAGTTGCTATATATTTCAATGATGAATTGTATACTTCTTTAAAAGGTGATTTACCTAATGGGTATTTCGATGTTGATTATAGTTCTGCTAAAGCCTACTCTAAGGACAACTATATTAGTGATTCTAGCAACCCTTCACCAAATATTAAAAATATAAATTGTAGAATTTATTATTATAACGTGAATGATGATATTTATTACTTTAAAGATAAAAGCATAGAAGTAGTTGATAGTGCTTTAGTAACAGCATTAACTAAAGAAATTAAAAATTTACCTAATAAGGACTTCTTTGACTACAAAGATAACCTATCTGTAAAATCTGCCAAATTAGAGGGTGATATTTTAACTGTCAATCTATCTAAAGATTATTATAATATATTATCTCGAGTTGGATCTGGTACTGAATCATCAGCATTAAAAACCTTAGCATTAACTTATGGATATAATTATAATACTAACAAAGTTATTATTTTAGTGGATGGTGAACCATATAAAGGAAGTCATCTTCTCTTTAATAATGGTGAAACAATAAATATAAATGTAACTAATATAGCAGAACTTCAATAAGTGAATTCATCTATATAATATTTATAAAGTATAAAACTAATTCTTATTAATTTTTCTTCATTTTAATTTAATATATTATAAATAGTTAAATGGAAAAGCTATTAGGTAATTAATGGAATAAAATTACAATATATGTTACTATATCATTAAATAAATTATTACTAATTAACAAGGTATTTTAAATGGAGGATTATAATGAAAGGATTTTTATATTTTGCAGGAATATTAATAATTATATCAAGCTGGATATGTATAGCATTTATAGGCTCTTATGCTATTATAGCAACTCCTATTATATTTGCATTAGGATGCATTGTTTTAGGTATTGGCAAAATAGTTACCTTACTTGAAAGTAAAAAATAACGAAGTGGACATTAGTATGTCCACTTCTAAACATAAATTTTAATATTTATTTACTTATTGTATATATTTTTGAGAATAAACTTTTCTTTGCTTTTAATTAAGTCTTCTGTCATTATTAAATTCATTTCTTTGTTATTTATTCTGGTATCACAAATTCTAATGCTTTGTTCTCTAATTAAAATATCTAAGTATTGCTTTACCATAAGGGCATTTTTTAAGGTTAAATCCTTATTCCCATATAATTCATCTATTATATTAGTCAATTCTATTCTTGAATTTTCATCTAAAATATATCCCTTATCATTTAAAATTCCTAGTGACATATTTATTAGTTCATCTTTCTTATAATCCTTAAAGTTTAACATTGATGAAAATCTGTAATTTAGTTCAGGATTTAAATACATTATTCTTCTAATATCATCTTCTCTTCCAGACAGTGTTAATATTGAATTATTACTATTCTTATCCATAAACTTTATTAAATCTTTTACTATTTTTTTAGAGTATGGTTTTAATAAAAATTCTGCACCATCTATATAAATAACCTTTCCTATTTGTTTATTTAAAACATCTTCAAAGGATAAATTCTTATTTATACACTCTATTGCTTCATCCTTGTTTATTTCTACTATATTTTTAGACTTTACTATTCCCATACTACATAGCGTCTCTGCTAAGATATTTAAAACTGTTTTCTTTCCTGTGCCAATCTCTCCAGTAAAAATTATGTTCATATATCTATTTATATCAGTAGATAAGCCAAGTTTTTTTCTCTTTTCCCTTACCCTAATTAGCTTATATTGATCTCTTAAGAATTCCTTTGCTTCTTCATTTCCAACTAAATTTTTTAAATGCTTTTCTAAATCAAACTCATTATCATATTGAGATGTATTTAGCTTTTCAATATCTTTTGCTGTTATTAGATTTATTTCATATACACTTGTATCTTCTTCTGCTATTCTAATACTTTGTACTCTTATTAAATTTTCAACATAATTTCTTACCATTCTTCCATTTCCAGATTGTGAATCTGAATTTTCATAAATATCTATAAAACTTTTTTTAAGAGAAGCTTGTCCATTTTTAGATAGTTTAAATCCTTTAGATTCAATTAACCTAATAGCCATTTCTAAAAGTTCATTTGGATTATAGTCTTCAAAATTTGTCCATAATGGGAACCTTGATCTTAATCCTATATTTACATCAAAGAAATCTTCCATCTCTACTTGGTATCCAGCTAATATAACTATTACTTCATTAGAGTAATCTTCAACTAATTTTAACAATGTTTCTATTGCTTCTCTACCTAAATCATCATTAGCAAGGGTATATGCCTCGTCTATAAATAATACTCCTCCAAGAGCCTCTTTAAATTTTCCTTCCGTCTTTTTAGCAGTTTCTCCAGGAATATTAGATACAAAACTTGATCTATCACATTCAATTAGTTGTCCAATTTTCAATAGTCCCATACTGTTTAACATCTCGGCTACTAATCTTGCAATACTAGTCTTACCTGTTCCAGGGTTTCCTGCAAATACCATATTTAAGTTTTGTTCTATTTCTGTATTTACTCCAACAGACTTTCTCTTTTCTTGAGCTATCAGTAACTTATACTGACTTCTTAATAGCTCTTTTACTTCCTCTAACCCTATTATGTTCTTTAATTTCTCTTCTAAATCAAATTTAGCGTTAGTCTTGAAATTAAAATCTTCTCTTTCTAGAAGGTCTATTTCACTTTTATTATTATTTAAATACTTCCTTGATGAGAAGATTATTGCATTTTCAATAATATTTCTTACGAATCTTGCATTACCTAAATCATTTTTACCAGTAAGCTGATTCCTTGTAAATAAATCTATAAGATCATTTTTAACATTTTTAGAAATTCTATATCCTTTAGATTTTGCAATTTGAATTGCTATTTTATACATTTCATTTGGAGTATAATCTTCAAAATGAATTATGTTAGGGAATCTTGATTTAAGTCCTTGATTTACACTTAAAAATTCTTTCATATCTTTTTCATAACCAGCTAAAATTACTGTAAGATTATTTCTATTGTCTTCAATTCCTTTTATTAATGAATCAACTATTTCTTTTCCTACCTTATCATTTTCTCCTACATACAATGAATATGCTTCATCTATAAATAGTACTCCACCTATTGCAGAAGTAATAATATCATTAGTTCTTTTTGCTGTTTCACTTATATTTTCTGTTATAAAATCTGCTTTACTTACTTCCACTAGCCTTCCTTTAGTTAATAATCCCAATGCATTTAAATATTCATAAGTAATTCTAGCAGCATTAGTTTTTCCAGTACCTGCATTACCAGCAAAAATCATATTTAATGAAATATACGAAGTCTTTAATCCAAGCCTTTTTCTAATGTTTTGAACCTTTTTATTATTTTCTACATTTAATAAAAATTCCTTTAATTCTCTTAATCCTATTATAGATTCAAGCTTATACTTTACTTCTTCTAAAGTAGGTATTGAATATTTATTTAAGTTGTATTTAGAATCATTAGCTTTACATCTCAAGCCATTATCTTCCACATATATTAATAATTTTTCACCTTCACTTAAATTTTCTTTTTCTATTAAACTTTTAATTGGGCTTGTAAATTTATATCTTATATATTCTGTAATGGCAAAACTTCCTCTTTTTCTAAAATAATCTTGTAGATACTGACACACAGAATACTTTTCATTTTCTCTAACATTATCCTTATAACCTAATAGTAATTGAATTCCATAATGATTTTTTATTTCATTTATTTCCTTGTTAAGCTTTTCCCTTATAATATTATTTTTTTCCTTTTCAGTAAGTTCCCTTGTATATAAAACCTTATCTACATTTTTTAATGAAGACTGAACATAATCTTCTAATTCAATTTTTTCTTCATAATTATAGATAAATATAAAAAATTTATTATGACAAACAATTTCGTTTATAGTGTTATTTTCTTCTTTTTTTGCTTCCACCAAAAAGTTATTTTTCACTATATATCTATTATTTAATTTTATACAAGAATTAGGATAAATCTTAGATAATAAATTTAAAAGTTCATTAGATGCTTTTTCAGTATTTTTAAATATTACACCATAAGATGAAGTGTTGTTTAATACTTCATATAAATCTGTTAAAAAAGCATTATACCCCATATTAAAATTATAAGATGCTAAATCAATCTCTTCTACCTTTTCATTATTTATGATTTTTTCTTCTTTCAATACTTCAAATACACTTCTAATACTTGCCTTTTTAAAAGTATTTTTTTCACCAGCTACTAGCAATATTCCTTTTTCATTTTTATAGACCTTTTCTATAAAATATTCTGCTAAATCTCTAAAGTATTCCTCTTGTGCTATATACTCATTATTTAGCTTTATTTCTATTTTTGTTTTTAATTGACTCTTATCCATAATTCTCCTCCTTGGCTTTTTAATATTACTATATTATAAATTTAGTTTTGTTAATAAAATCTTTCAAATTTAATATAGTAAAAAATGCTGCACTTAATTAAGCGCAGCATTGCAAGTTATATCAATTTATCATTTTTTAATAGATTTAATAATGTAGGATTAAAATTAAATTCCTTAATTAAAGCATCCACTTCCCTTAAAGATTTTTGTCTCTTATCTAGAGAAATCTTGCTTTTTGAAGCTCTAATTAGTATATTTTTGGGAGAATGGGCTATATCTATAAACTCTAAAAGTTGAGTTTTATATCCTACAGCTTCTAATAAGTTTCCTCTAACTGCATCTGTCATAAGTGCAGAAACCCTTTCTTGAATTATACCATATTTTGATATAATAGATAAAGATTCAGGTTGAATTTGAGCGTTAAATTCATGTTGGCAACATGGAACAGAAAAAATCATCTTTGCATTCCATTTTACAGCATTATATAGAGCATAATCTGTTGCAGTATCACAAGCATGTAATGTTATTACCATATCTACATTATTTTCATATTTATAGCCGTTTATATCTCCTAATTCAAAATGTAGATTATCATATTTATATCTTTTTGCTATTTCATTACATTTTTTAATTACATCTTCTTTAAGATCTAATCCTATCATTTTAACCTTTATATTTTTAATTTCTACAAAGTAGTAGTATAATACAAAAGTTAAATATGACTTTCCACAGCCAAAATCTAAAATTGTAAGCTCTTTATAATCATTTTTCTTTATTTCATCATCTATTATTTCAATAAATCTATTTATTTGTTTATACTTATCATATTTTGAATTAATAACCTTACCTTCTTTAGTAAATACTCCTAAATCTATTAAAGGTTCTATTATCATGCCTTCTTTTAATATATAATTTTTTTCTTTGTTATGACTTTTATTAACTATGTTTTTATTATTACCTTTCTTTTTGCCTAAGAATACCTTTCCTTTTTTAGATATTTTCAAGTCAAAAGTTATTTCATTAGACCAAGCAGATACTTGTTTATAATTATTATTTACTAAATTAATTAGTTCTTTTTCTAAATCCTTAGCTTCAATATTTTCATGAAAAACTTGCTTATCTGTAAATTTTTCTATTTGATAATATTTTTTGCCCTTATTATTTATCTTTTGCTCTATATTTATTTTATTATAAGCAAACTCTTTATTTATTTTATTACTAATTACAATCTTTATTATTTCTTCACTTAATATTTCTTTAATAGACTTTATTAAATCTTCCATTAAAAACACACCTTTCTAACTATGAATTATCATACACAAGAAAGAAGTAAATATCAAGCTACTCTTGATATTTACTTCTTAGTAATTCTATTTCTCTTGCATATCCATCTAATTCATTTGGTGTTTCAAGGAAAAATGGTAGATGTTTAAGCTTTGGATGGTTAATTATATTTGTTATTGCATCTAAGCCTAAGAATCCTTCCCCTATTTTTTCATGTCTATCTTTATGGCTTTTAAATGGATTCTTACTATCATTTAAATGTATAGCCTTTAATCTATCTAAACCTATTATCTTATCAAATTCTTCTAGAACTCCATCTAGGTTATTTACTATATCATAACCTGCATCATAAACGTGACAAGTATCTAAGCATACACCCATTTTGTCTTTTAATTCAACTCTAGATATTATTTCTGCTATTTCTTCAAAGGTTCTTCCAACTTCAGATCCCTTTCCTGCCATTGTTTCTAATAAAACAGTTGTAGTTTGCTCTTCTCTTAATACATTATTAAGTAGTTCTACTATATAGTTAATTCCTATTTCTACCCCTTGCTTTACATGACTTCCAGGATGAAAATTATATAAATTATTTGGCATAAATTCCATTCTTCTTAAATCATCTTCCATCATTTCTCTTGCAAACTCTCTTGTTCTTTCATCTGCTGAACATGCATTTAAAGTATAAGGAGCATGTGCCAAAATAGTTGTAAAATTATTTTCTCTTGCTATTTTTAAAAGCCCTTCCATATCATTAATATCTATATCTTTTGCCTTTCCACCTCTAGGATTTCTAGTGAAAAATTGAAAAGTATTAGCTCCGATTTCTAAAGCTTCCTTCCCCATATTTTCAAATCCTTTTGTTGTTGATAAATGACATCCTATATTTAACATTATTTCCTCCATAGCTTTGTTGTCTAATATTTATATTAATTTTTATTTTAATTAACTAAATAATACTATAAGCTTTAGTATTATGGCAAGTATAAAGAATAATATCTATTATTTAATATTTTCTTTTACTTTTAAATATAAAAAAGTCAACCTATATATGATTGACTTTTTAAATGATTATATATTTTATTTAAGTTAAAAATGTTACTATGACAGATAAAACCCCACCTATTAATAAAGAAAAAGTGCTTAATGAAAACCCAATATCAATCTTAGCTCCTGATTTTTCCTTTTCCATTTTTGCTATTTCCAAATTTGCATTAGTTATATATTGTGCATTATTTTGTCCTAATCCCTGCATAGATAATCCCATAGGATCACCTGAAATAGATGCAAAAATCCCTCCAAAGACTAAAACTAATCCTTCAATAAACAATATATTTTCAAAGCTTTTATCAGGTGATATTTTAGTTATTATAAATCCTATTAATGCTGCTAATCCAAGCCACACTAATCCCCAAATTATAGATTTTACTAATATATTTACTATTCTATTTTTCATAAACATCCCCCTTTTTACCATTATAACATTTTTTTCCTAAACAGGATATAACAGCCTGTATCATTACAACAAATATATGCTCTTTTTATTGTTACTTAGATATTTTTTCTACTTTATATCCTTCTTTAGTTAAAGTTTCTAATATACCTTGTTCTCCTGTTACTGATATATCAGATAATACCATAAAATATTCTTTATCTTCTTTCATATATTCCTTTGCTTTTCCAACATAAATATCTTTTTGTTTATTTAAAAAGTCACTATAAACATTATCAATGTTTTCATTTAATTCTTTATATTCCTCTTTATTACTATCATCTAAACTTTCATAAACATAATCATATTTATTTAGAGCCTCGTCATCTGCACTTTCCCATAATTCTATAAATTTTGTTATATTTTCTTTATCTATATACTTATAATATTTAGTTAACTTAATAAATTCATCTCCTACTTTTTCTGAAGCTTCTAAAGAATTCTTAAAATACTCTATTGGCTCAACCATATAAATAGTTTCCTTTTTCTCTTCTAAAGCTAAACTTGACAAGTAACCTTGAGGAGAATATTTAAAAAGCGTAGCATCTTTATCTATAATATACTGTTGAAGTACTATAGAAATTATATATGCCTTATACTTTTCTAAATTTTTAAATTCTACTCCAGCATCTTTTGAAACTTCTTTTAATATTTCTATAGCCTCCTTTGATACATGGTTTTCTATGGAATCATCAGAGCCATAGGTAAGTATATCCATAATGTTTTTATCCTGCATATTTATTCCTTCTGTCTCAAGTACTATGGCTTCGCTATTATCAAAAGCTTCTTTTACTACTGGATTTAAAGGATACATATCTTTAGTACCAAAGCCAAAGCTTTGATAAATATATATGCTACTATTATCATCACTAACTTTATATAAAGGTCCAATTATATCTGTTGGTTCTCCATTTGAGTTATATAAATCAGCTTGGTTATTAGCTGCTTGACTATTTTTATTTGTATTATTTGTAAATAAAAATACTAAAGATAGTATTAATAGTACTGTTGTTATTCTTCTTTCCCTTTTTATATTATTAACTGGGACTTTTACTTTTCTTCTTGCGATTAAATATGCTATAAGGGTTGAAATTAATGATACTTCTAAGAACATTAAAATTGTATTTTTTGATCCCATATACATCATTACTATAAGCATTATAGTTTCATGAACACAATAAATCCATAAGCTCATCTCTCTAAGTATATTTGATGTTCTTTCATTTATTTCTATATTCATATTTAATAGCCATATAAATATTACTGGCACTAATAAAAGAATAGACATATACATATTGGTATCAAATGAAATACTACTTAGATTTAAGAAATATGCTTCAAGTGCAAATATAATTGAAAATACTATAAGACATATATTTATTATATTTTTACTAATCTTAATATTCCCCTTAGCTATTAAAGCTCCAAGAGTTACAAAAGGTATACTAAATGTTATCCCATTTCTAGTATTTATAAATATATTATTATAAAAATTTATTACTACTTCTAAAGGAGTATTTTTTATTAAGCCAAAATAACTATCACCTAGTAGCCCAATAATGTATAATAAAATACTTAACACTATTAATGGTTTTATCCAATTTTTCTTTAAAAATATACTTAATAAAACCACCGCAAATATTATAGCAGGTATATACCATAAGCTTTCAGTGATTCCTCCAATAAAAATATACTTAATTTTATAAGCAAGATCTCCACTTAACCTCATAGAAACATAAGGCATAATAAGTATTATATCTATCAAAGATATTAGCAAATATATTAAGCCTATTCTCTTAACAAAACTTTTAACATATCCATTCTTTGTAATATTCTTAACCATAAAGTATCCTGTTGAAATAAAGAAAAAAGGTACTGCTATTCTAGATATTCCTTTAGCCACAATATTATTTAATCCTAAATTAACGCTTGCAAAAACTGAAGTGTGGAGTGATATTACTAGAAATGCACATATCACCCTCATAATATTAATTGAATCATATCTCTTCTGATTTTCTTCCATCATTCTCTCCCCTTACAAAATTATAATTTTTATTTATAATCCATATTATACCACTTATAAAAGCATTTACCACATTAAAAAGTACCAAATACTATATAAGTATTCGGCACTTCCTTCTATTCTTCGACTATTTTTTTATATTAAATAATTCTATTCCTCATAACATATAACAGGAGTTCCTGCTTCTATATTTTCAAATATTTTTTTAGCTAAACTTAATGGTGAATTTACACATCCATGAGTACCATTATTTTGATATATGTTATAACCAAAAGATGATCTCCAACTAGCATCATGAATACCTATATTTCCATTAAAAGGCATCCAATAATTAACCTTTGCTTCATAACCAGGTCCTCTTAATATAGCATCTTTTTGTTTATAATTAATCATATAGGTTCCCTTAAGTGTTGAATACCCCTTTCTTGGATCTCCTGTAACTACACCACCTTCTGCTATAACTTTTCCTTCTTTATAAAACCATATATATTGCCTTGATATATTTATTTCAACATAAGTATTTCCTATATCATCTTTATCTCTATATAAAGCTTCTTGACTATAAATAGGCTCTTTTTCTATATTTGCACCTAATTTAATATATTCATTAAGTAGCTTTTTTTCTGCCGTTGAATTTATCTTCCATCCATAATAACCACCTTTCACATCTACAGTCTTTCCTGTAGATGTTTTAAAGCTTCTAGTTATTCCAACGGTATTATATTTATTACAAAGAGATGTTATGTATTCGCTTAAAGCTTTTTCATCTAAAACAACATCTAAATCTTCATTTATAGAAAGCCAATTTTTTATAGTATCAGCCTCTAAAATTTCCTTATTTTCTCCAAATAAGTAAGTTACTTTTGTAGATATATATTTGTTCAACAATTCTTCTGTTTCCATGGTTTTATCAGAAACACTTGTAAATGTAGGTTCTTCATAACATCCTTCTTCATTTATATTAAATTCTCTATAACCTTTATATATAGCTTCACTTAATAGTTCTTTAAATTTATCTTTATCTATTTTATTTCCATAAACCTCTGGTTCAATTACATAAATACCATCTAAATAGTGAAATCCTACATTAATTGGATTTTCTATTTTTTTTGTTAAAATTTCTAAACTATCAATTAATGAATCTAGTTTTACTTTATCGAAATCAATTAGTCCTTCTATAAAATATTCTTTTTTACCTATTAAGGAACCACCCCACATAATTGAATTTTGTTGCTCTTTTATTTCATTTCTAATATCTTTTTTATTAAAAATTATACCTATATCCTTTCCATTAATTATTTCACTTCTTCCATCTCTACCTATTATTTTTATACTATATTTATTTATTGACTTGTAAAAAATTTCATTTGCTACATTATAATTTTTTAGAGATAAATCTACTCCATTCACCTTAGTATTAATAAAAAAATGATTAATAAAAAACAATGAAAAAATTAAATACAATAAAGTTATTGAGCATAAAAGAATAAATATTTTTCCTAAAGCTTTATTTTTTAATAATCTATTTATAGTTTCTCTTGTCATACAAATTACCTTTCAAATAAAATATTAACTAATCTATAATATGTATAACTTTATTGTTTTAAAACTTTTATAATAATTTATATAAATTAAAAATAGCCTATAACATACTTTTATAGCTGCTATAGACTACTCTTGATTTTTTTATATTAATATCTAATTTTCATTTATTCTATCTATATATTGCTTCATTAAATTAGCTGATGAAACAAATTTTTCTTTTTCCTCTTCAGAAAACTCAATTTTTAGTACTTTTTCAACTCCGTTTTTGCCTACTATTGTTGGCACACTTAAATAAGTTTCATTTACTCCATAATAGTCATTTAATAAAGTTGAAACTGATAATATGGTTTTTTCGTCCTTTAAAAATGCTTCAACTATTCTTGTTAATACAGCTGCAACTGAAAATGCAGTTGCTCCTTTTCTATTAATAACTTCGTATGCCGCATTCTTTACATCATCTGCAATAACTTTTTCTGTAGCTTTATCCCATTCAATTGATAATTGACTTGAGAATTTTTCAATAGGAATATTTCCAATAGTTAATGATGACCATGGAACAAACTCACTATCACCATGTTCTCCTAATACATAACCTTGAACTATTCTACCATCTACTCCAAAATATTTACCTAATAAACTTCTAAGTCTAGTTGTATCTAGTACTGTTCCTGATCCAATAACTCTTTCCTTAGGGAATCCTGATAGTTTATAAGTCATATAAGCTAGTATGTCTACAGGGTTTGAAACAACTAAAAGTATTGCATTAGGACTTAACTTTGCTAATGTTGGTACAAAGCTTTTAAAAATTTTATAATTTTTATCAACTAAGTCTAATCTAGTTTCTCCAGGTTTTTGCGCTACTCCTGCAGTAATTATAATGATGTCTGAATCCTTAGTATCTTCTAAAGCTCCAAGTGTAACATTACATGGACTAGCCAAAGCACTTCCGTGCATTAAGTCTAACACTTCACCTAATGCTTTTTCTTGATTAATGTCATTAATGACTATTTCTCTAGCAACTCCCTTTTGTAATAAGGCAAAGGCAGTAGTAGCTCCAATTGCTCCTGCACCAATAATTGATATTTTACTCATAAATATACACCTTCATCCTTTTTAGAATAATTTATCCACTTATATTATATCTTAATTAATAATAAGTATCAATTGTATATAATCTATATTATTTTATGCAATTAATAAGAAAAAAATCTAGTAACTTTTTCAAGCTACTAGATTAATATTATTTTGCTCTTATTACTTCTACTTTATATCCATCTGGATCTGTTACAAAGTAGTATGAAGGTTTAGTTCCAGGAAGACCTTTAAAAGGTGTTACTTCATATCCTAAAGCAACATGCTTTTCTCTCATAGCTTCTAAATCTTCTGCTTCTACTGCTATATGACTAAATCCATTACCTATTTCATATGGTTTTTCAACATCATAATTATATGTTAATTCTATTTCATATCCGCCTTCTTCATTTGATAAATATACAAGGCTAAATTTATGTTCTGGAAAGTCTTTTCTTCTAGTTATAACTAAGCCTAGAGCCTCTTGATAAAATTTTAAAGACTTTTCTAAATCCTTCACTCTTATACAAGTGTGTAACATCTTTACTGACATAACATTTCCTCCCAATGAAAATTTTTCTACCTCCATTATATTCATATTAAATAAATTTATCAACCTTTAACTATACATTTATATCAATTTACTTTTATTTCAATTTATCGTAAAATTAAATAAATACCCCTTTATTATGGATATTTTCGGAGGATATAATGAAAAAAAATAGCTTGTTATTTATACTAGTCCTTATATTATCATTAAATTTAATTAGTTGTACATCTATAAAAAATACAAAGGATGAAAATATAAATACTAAAGAAACTAAGCCTAAAGAAGAAGTAGTACAAGAAGCAGAACCACTAAAAGAATTTGAAGCTTTAGGAAAAACCTATACTTTTTCAAAAGACTTATCTCAAATAGAAATAGGATCTAATATTTATGATGATCACCAATCAATGCACTATACTTCTGGAGAGTATAAAGAAATTGATTTTATTAATGATTTGTTATACTTATATCTTAATGAGGATTCTTCAGTTTATTATTATTTAATTTCATATAATCCTTCTATTGATAAAGGATATACAGATATAACTGAAGAAGATAAAGAAAAACTTATTAAAGATTTAAATTCATTAAGACAGCAAATGGAGCTTACTTCAGGTGAAGAAATGGTTGTGAGACTAGATAAGGTTACTTATGAAGGAAAGGATTCTAAAACTAATAGTGGAGAAACCTTTAAAATAAGAGTTGCAATATCTAGAGCTTATGCAACTGTAGTTCCTTGGAATTATTTTACCATTACAGTTTTTGAAGAAAATAATAAGCTTCTTGCTCATTTATTCTAAATTTAAAATAACCTATTAATAAAAATAGGTGGTATATTCGTGAATTTTTATATTTATTAAATCCACTTAATATATCACCTATCTCCTTTTTATATTTTTTTAATTTCACAATGAATATATTCCTCTACTTCTTTCCAAGGTACTACAAATCCCTGTCCCTTTGAACAAAAAATAGAGCTAGAAGAATATTCTATATCAGCATTTTTATCATAACCTAGTCTTTCTATAACTTCTTCTTTGTTATGGCAAATATCATACTCATCAAAAATTAAATTTATACTACCTTTTCCCTTAGTAAAGGTAAGAATTTCTTCGCTATACTCCATAAAAGTTGATACTGGTCCTCTACCTGTTATAGTGACTTTATTTAATTTTGTCTCAGGTGGATTAAAGCTTCCATGTAGCCTTTGTATATCTGAAATTACTCTGCCCATATAATTTAAATCAACATCTATTTTAAACTTATAGTAAGGTTCTAAAAGCACATTTTCACTTTTTTCTAATCCTTGCCTAATAGCTCTAAAAGTAGCCTCTCTAAAATCTCCACCTTCAGTATGCTTATTATGAGCTCTTCCTGTTATTAAAGTAAACTTTATATCTGTAATTGGTGACCCTGTTAAAAGTCCATGATGACTTCTTTCAAATATATGAGTTTTAATTAAATTTTGATGTCCAGTAGTTAAATCATCTGCATGACATTTATTTTCAAAAGTAATTCCTTTTCCTCTAGAATTAGGCTCTAATTTTAAATGAACTTCCGCATAATGCTTTAATGGTTCAAAATGGCCATAGCCATAAGCTTCATCTTTTATAGTTTCTTTATACATTATTTCACAAGGTCCAAAATCTATCTTTATATTAAATCTTTCATCCAATACTTCCTTTAATACTTCTAATTGAATTTTCCCCATAATAGAAACCTGTATTTCTTGTAAAGCTTCATTCCAAATAACATTTAACGCTGAGTCTTCACTTTCTAATATTCTAAAAAATCTTAGTATATCTTTAACATTATAACTTTTATCAAAAATAACTTTTGACATTAATGTTGGAACCATATTAAATATTATATCATCTTTTAAGCTTCCAATACCTTCTCCTGCATTAGCCATACTTAACCCAGTAACTGCAAAAACATCTCCTGCTACTACCTTATCTACAGTGGTGAATTTACTTCCATTATATACTCTTATGCTACTTATTTTTTCTATTATTTCAGAATCTCTTCCATAGGATACTTCATCCCTAACTTTTAAACTTCCATTTAATGCTTTTATAAAAGTAAGTCTTGTCCCATTATCATCATGTTTTATTTTATATATTCTTCCTGAAAATACACCTTCTTCATTATAATTACTGATAGTTAAATCATTAAAAATACTTAAAAAGTTTTCAATTCCTTGGTCTTGAAGAGCACTTCCAGATAAGCATGGAAATACCTTGCTTTCTTTTATAAGACTTTTTAGTCTTATAATCCAATCTTCTTCATTATAATCACCATTAAAATATCTTTCTAAAAGAATCTCATCTCTTTCTGAAACAAATTCTATTATTTCCTCATTTAATTCATTTAAATTGTCTATATAACATATATCACTAGTTAAATTCTCTTTTATTTCCTCAATTATTTTTTCTAAATTAGCCCCTATTCTATCCATTTTATTAATAAAAAAGAATGTTGGAACATTATATTTTTTAAGTAAAGTCCAAATTGTTTCTGTATGTCCTTGTATTCCTTCTACTCCACTTACTATTAAAATAGCATAATCCAAAATACTTAATGCTCTTTCCATCTCTGAAGAAAAATCTATATGTCCAGGAGTATCAATAAGATAATATTTAGAGTCTCCTATTTCAAAAATAGCTTCATCAGAAAATATAGTAATTCCTCTTTCCTTCTCTATGTTATGAGAATCTAAGAAAGAGTTTTTATGATCCACTCTTCCTCTATTTCTAATACTATTTGTATGATAAAGTAATTGTTCTGAAAATGTTGTTTTTCCCGCATCTACATGTGCAAGTATCCCTATTGTCTTCTTCATTTAGTCACCTTTCTAGAAAATATTAGTATTTCTTTAAATATCTCTTCTTATATCTAATTCTTGCATATTTGCTTACCTTACTTATAAATTGATAATTAGTAACTCCACCTATTACACCAACTATAGGTAGGCCTTGAATAAATTTAGTAACTAATAAGCTATTTGACAATACCTTAGAGGTTTCTTTTATTTCTTCATCTAAAATATTTTCTATATCTAATCCTAATATAATTTTATTTTCTATATTATTTAATTTTTCATTATAAATTTGTTTTTCTTCTTCGCTACTTAATGCTACATTAATTAAATTTAAGATATAAATTTTTTCTTCTTCCTTTTCATAATTAAATCCATAGCTTAAAGCAATTTCATAGACAGTTTTTAATATCATTGATATAAATACTGGAATGTCAGGTATTCCGATTCCTAAAAGTCCTAAACCTACCCCTTCAACTGTTGAAATAGTTGAATTAATAAGTTTACTTTTTTTCCCTTGAGAATCAATTAATTTTAAGCTTTTTCTTGTCATTCTCTTATTTAAAGAATAATCATTAATCTCATGATCTAATTTTATTTTTTCCTTATTATATAACTTTTCAATATACTTACTACCATTTTTTATAACTACCTTAAAAGCATTATAAAAAGCACTTTCTAATGTTGATTTTAATTTATCTGGAATTTTTCCCTGGATTTTCTCAGATATAGGAGATATTTTATCCTTAATAAGCTTATTTTTCTTCTTATTAAGTATTTTATTTTCCTTCTTATTTAATTTATTAATTTCTTTATTTATAAATTTACTCATAATCTCTACTTCCTTATATATGATTATAATAATTATATCATTTTAATTGGAAAGCTGAAATTACATATTATTTTAAATTCTTTCAATATTTCTCTATCTAAAATGTAAAATCTTATATATAATATACTTGAAGATATAATTTCTTCAAAATAAATATTTACTCAAGGAAAGGTAAAGGTAATTTCAACAATGAGAATGTAATCTACTTTAATTAATTTAAGTGCATATAAAAATAGTCCTTAGGCTTTTTTATTATGCGTAAATTTATGGAGAGTAGATTATTGACTATAGGTTTCTTTGTGTTACCTTTTATTTAATGTCTGTAACTCTCTCCCCAAATAGGAGGGATTTTTTTTATGCAATTAGCATTATTAAATAATGTAAAAAAATATTATGGTGATAGATTATTATTAGATATAAAAAAACTTGAAATTCAAAAAGGAGATAGAATAGGCTTAGTAGGTGAAAATGGTTCTGGTAAAAGTACTCTTTTAAAACTCCTAATAGGTGAAGAGGAAGCTGATTCAGGAAGTATCTACTTAACTAAAAGTTTTTCTTATATTAGCCAAGTGGAAAATCCTAAAGAAGATAGCTCTTTAAATAAAATAAATAGCTTATTTAATGCTCCTACTGAATATAGAGACTCTCTCTCTGGTGGAGAAAAGGTCAAGCTTAAAATTTCTAATGCATTAAGTGAAAATAAAGAACTTATAATTGCAGATGAGCCAACTTCTAATTTAGATAGTAATAGTATTGAAACTTTAGAAAAAATGTTTAAAAATCATACTGGTTCCTTTATCTTAGTTTCTCATGATAGAAATTTTCTTGATGCTTTATGTAATACTATAGTTGAAATTGAAGATGGAAAATTAAATGTCTATAAAGGAAACTATACTAAATATTTAGAGTTAAAAGAATTAGAAAAAGAACATGACAAAGAAGAATATACTAAATATATAAATGAAAAAAGAAGACTTGAAGAAGCAATAACTGTTAAAGAACAACTTAGAAATAATATAAAAAGAACTCCTAAGAGAATGGGAAATTCAGAAGCAAGACTTCATAAAATGGGAGGTCAAAAATCTAAAAAAAATATGGATAATAGCATAAAAGCAATTAATAGCAGAATTGAACATCTTGATGTAAAAGAAAAGCCAAAAACAGAAAAACAAATAAAGATAAATGTAATAGAAAATTTAGAATTAACATCTAAAAATCCTATTGAAGTTAAAGATTTAAATCTATTAATAAAAGATAAAATCTTACTATCAAATGCTAACTTTAAAATAAAAAAAGGTAAGAAAGTTGCTTTAATAGGGAAAAATGGTACTGGTAAAAGTACTCTTTTAAAGGAATTAATTAAAAATGATAATGAAAATATTAAAATATCCAATAATGCTGTAATTGGTTTTCTTGATCAAGAACAAAATATACTAAATCAAGATAAAACAATATTAGAAAATATAAAGATTAACTCATCCTATGAAGAAAGCTTTATTAGAATTAATCTTGATGGATTTGGATTTAAAGGTGATGCTGTATATAAAAAGATTTCTACTCTTAGCGGTGGAGAAAAAGTAAGAGTGGCTATATGTAAGCTATTACTTTCTGACAATAATATTATTATCCTTGATGAACCAACAAATTATTTAGATATTAAGTGTATGGAATCTCTTGAAAATGCCCTTAAAAATACTGATAAAACTTTATTGATAGTTTCTCATGACAGAAAATTTATTTCTAATATTTGTAATTCAATATTAGAAATAGAAAATAACAAAATTTGTCAATTTGATGGCAGTTATGATGAATATATAACCTTTAAAACTAAACCTAAGATAGATAAAAATGAAAAAGGAAATAAAGAAAATATATTACTATTAGAAAACAAGCTTTCAGAAGTTATATCTTTATTATCCTTTGAAAATAATATTGAAAAAAAGAATCTATTAGAAGAAGAGTATCTTGATATTTTAAATAAGCTTAAAGCTTTAAGATAAAAGAAAAAGTGTGTAGTTTGTTGCAACTGGACTTACGCTTGCAAAACAAACTACACGCTGATCTTAAATAAATTATAACATATTTTTTTCTAAAATTTCAAAAGGATAATTTCAAAAAAATTTATTATTTGTCTTTATTTACACCAATAAATATCATTGAAATTAGGCTAATTATACTACAGACTATTAAGGATCCTTCTAAAGAATAATTAGCAGCAAATCCTATTACTGGATTAATAACTGCTGAAATTATGCTCCCAAGCATGGAATAAATAGAAAGTAAAGTTGCTCTATCTACAGTCTCTATAGATTTATTCTTAATATCCATAAATATTGGTTCAATAAAAGCCATACTAGTTGCTATTAATGCTATTCCAGTAAAGGCTAAAAAACCTTTTCTAATAAATATCAAAGCAAAAGAACTTATAAAAATAACCATAATAAACAATTTTATAGTAGTTTTTTGTCCAATTTTATTTGTTATTTTATATGATTTAATTGATATTAATTTAATAATTTGAATAGCCGCTAAGATTAATCCAAAATATTTTACATCAATATTACTTTTTATATATATTCCTTGATTTAAAAATACAGTTATACTTTGAACAACTTCAGTTACTAAGGCTATGGCAATTACAAATATCAATATATTTCTTTTTTGTAAAATGCATTTCAAATTTTTGATTATTCCTACGCTTTCTAAAGATTTTCCCTTAACATCTTTTAAGAGAAAAGATAATAAAAAAGCAACTCCATAAGGTATTATTGTATAAAATGCTGCCAAATCCATAGATACATTAATAATAAATGTAGATAAGATTGAACCTAATAGAAAACCTAAATTTGAAAAGAAATCATATCTTGCAAAAGCTCTTTCACTATTATCTTTTTCATCTAATGAAAGAAATAATAAGGCAGAGTCACATCCTGATAAACCTGATATTGAAATAGCTAATAGCAATCTTTCAATAAAAAACATAAAAAATGAATCTGCTTTGAAAAAAATTATTTTAGAAATAAAAAAGATAAAATTAGCTAATATCAAGGTTCTCTTATATCCAAATTTATCAGCAAACCTTCCCCAAGGAATTTCTAATAATATAATTAATACCATATAAATAGATTCTATTAAAAATATTTGTGATATAGATACTCCTCTATTTTCTCTATATATAGTTGCAATTGGAGCATAAAATATCAATCCTTGCAAAAATATAATAATATTTAATAAATAAATGTTTATTCTTTTATTCAATTTAACAATCCCTCCTAAGACACCACAAATAAACCTTTTAAAAAGGTTATAAAAACTATCTTAGGTAATTGTTAAATAGGTCTAAACATCTTACTATCCTCCAATAAATATTATTTTTTATTTTCTTACATACATTATACCATTTTCTTGCATTTAATTACTATTACCTCTAAAAAATATTATTCTTTACTAATATATAAATAGATACCTTGAAAGCCTCTATTTATATATTATTTTTTATTTTTTTGTGGAAAAACTAATAGAGATAATTTATATAGGAGGTAATTTAATATGGATAACAATAAGAATAGGCAAAAGGATCGTCCTAAATCTAATGCTGAGCTTAGGAAAATGTATTCTGAATCTGGAGCAGAAATAGGAATTGAAAATGGTAAAAAGAAAGGCTCACATTCTAATGGTAAAAAATTTACTAAAAGATCAAAGCTATCTCACAATAAGTGATACAATAACTTCTCATATTTTTTAATTATATGTTGCACCTCTACATATTAATTAATAACTTTCTTTATATAAATATGAGTTTACCTACTATTGTTATGATACTTAAAATATAAAAGTACTTTATTTTAGATTATCTAATTTGAAGTACTTTTTTTATAAGTATCTATTTTTATAATATCTTAATAAAATGTATTATTAAAATTAAATTGCATTAAATTAAATTTAAAGCTATTGATTTTCATTCTTAATAAGACTATAATTCCTTAATAAGAAGAGAATATAAAAATGAAGGTGAGATATAAATGAATAACACAATAGAAATAATTCAAAATCATAGATCAATAAGACAATATTTAGATAAAGATGTTTCAAATGATATAATTGATGAAATAGTAAAATCTGCTCAGGCTATGCCAAACTCTATAAATGGTCAACAAACATCTGTAATTGTAGTTAGAGATAAATCTAAAAGAGAGAAATTAGCAGAGCTTACTGGAAATCAACGTTATGTTGCAGAAGCACCAGTATTTCTTGTTTTTGTAATGGATTTTTATAGAACATACCTTGCTGCTAAGAAAAATAATGTTGAGCAAAAAATTAATGAATATGTAGAAGGTATTGGAGTTGGTTCTGTAGATGTTGGTATAGCTTTAGGTGCTGCTACAATAGCTGCTGAATCCCTTGGACTTGGTGTTGTTCCAATAGGTGGAATAAGAAGAAATCCTGAAGAAGTTATTAAGCTTTTAGAACTTCCAAAATATACTTTCCCATTAGTTGGATTAGTAGTTGGTCATCCTGCTAATAATTCACATAAAAAGCCAAGAATATCTTTTGATAGTTTTAGGCATTTAGATAAATATGATAGAAAAGCTGTTGAAGCTTCAATAGATCCTTATGATGAGGTAATGGCTGAATATTTAAAAGAAATTGGTAGATATGAAAAAGAAAAAAATTGGAGTTCTTTAACATCTGCTTTATATATGAATAACTACTATCCTACTTTTAAAGATTCCTTAGAAAATCAGGGTTTTTCTACTAAATAAATATTGTAATAATTTTTAACACTACTATAAAACTTTTATACTACACTCTTCATATAATTATATTGACCTATAGTCATATAATTATATGAAGAGTGTAGTTTTTTTATTTATAAATAATCAAGTTTATTTTTATATTTATTATTTAATTATTTTCTGAAAATATTAGTCTAAGAAACTTTTTCTTTCCTATTTTCAATACATCATTATTTTTAATATTTATATCTAAATCTTGTATTTTTTCACCATTTAACTTAATTCCGCCTTGAGCTAATAATCTATTGAATTCCTTTTTACTAGGAACAAAGTTTTCCTTTATTAAATCATCAAGAATATCTCTTAATGTACTACCACTAAAATTTAAATTTGGAATATTATCTGGTATTTCTTTTTTTGAAAAGGCTGTATTATAGAAATCTATTGCCTCTTCTAATTCTTCTTTTGAATGGTATAAAGCAGTTATTATTCTTGCTAATTCAAGCTTAATATCCCTAGGATTCTCTCCATTATTAAGTCTTTCCTTTATTTCTTCTATTTTATCAGGATGTTCATCTGTTGCTAGCTCAAAGTATTTTATTATTAAGCTATCAGGAACTTCCATAACCTTTTTAAACATCACATTTGCTGGTTCATTAACTCCAATGTAATTTCCTAAACTTTTACTCATTTTTTCAATACCATCTAAACCTTCTAATATTGGCATAAACATTGCAATTTGTTGTTCTTGCCCCCTTGTCTTTTGTAAGGTTCTCCCCATTAATATATTAAAGGTTTGATCAGTTCCTCCAAGCTCTATATCAGCTTCTAAGGCTACTGAATCGTAAGCTTGCATTAGTGGGTAAAAGAATTCATGAATTCCTATTGGAACATTATTATTGTATCTTTTTTGAAAATCATCTCTTTCTAACATTCTAGCTACAGTTGTTGTTGCTGCTAGCTTTAATACGTCATCAAAATTCAATTTTGAAAGCCAAGTACTATTAAATTTAACCTCTGTTTTATCCTTATCTAAGACTTTAAAAATTTGATTTTTATAGGTTTCAGCATTTTTTAAGACTTCATCTTCAGTTAATGCTTTTCTTCCCTTTGCCTTTCCTGTAGGATCTCCAATTTTTCCAGTAAAATCACCTATTACTATAACTGCTTTGTGCCCTAAATCTTGCATTTGCTTAATTTTTCTTAAAACAACAGCATGACCTAGATGTATATCTGGTGCACTTGGGTCCAGTCCTAGCTTAATAGTTAATGGCTTATTATTTTTTATTGATTTCTCAAGTTTTAATCTAAGTTCTTCTTCACTAACTATTAATTCTACTCCTTTTTTAATAATTTTTAGTTGTTCCTCTACTGTTTTCATATCTTTTACACTCCTCTTATATTTTTTAATATAAGCAAGCTCTATAAGGATAAGTATTAAAGCCTTTTAATAATTTAGAACTTGTGGGAAAATAAAAACTCCCGTCCCTTATATCAAAGGACGAGAGATAAATCTTCGTGTTACCACCTAAGTTCATAGACAACTCACATTGTCTACCTTTTCGAGTACTCTAGATTAAACTAGGTAATACTCTAGCACTATAACGTGTGCAAGGAATACGTCACAGCCTACTAGGTGCAAAGCACCATTTGGTGTGAAGCTCAAAGATGTATTCGTAATTAGCTTTTCTTGCACCTCTCATCAACCGGTAACTTTCTGTAAGCCTTTCTAATTACTACTTCTTCTTATCATAGCTTTTTATTATCTTATACTCCGAATTATATAAATAATTCTTAGTTATGCTTATTTATTACTATGGATTATAGAACTTCTTTCAAATATTGTCAATATCTTTTATTAATAATCAATATTTAATTTTATAGTTCTATCTTTTTCACTAACATCTAAGGCCTTATCATTTACAATAAAGAACTTTTTATCTTCTCCAATATATAGCTGCCTTCTCATAAATTCATATTTTCTATAATCACTACCTAGATAATCTTTTATATTACTTTTATGAGCTGAAGGTTCATATGAAAAATATCCATCATAAGGGAGTATTTCATAATATAAATATTTATAAGACCATTTCTTCTTATACTTACTCCAATAAGCGATATCTACAGTTTTCTTTCTTTCATTATATTTTAATTCTTCAATAAATAGATTATCATTTATCTTAATGTCATTTATATTACTTTTCATATCTAAATTTAAGCTTTCACTAAAATTTGCTCTTTGTATTATTATTTTTACATTATTAAACTTATCTATAGCTAAATCATTAAGCACAAAATTTTCTATTAGTCTAATTCCATTATCTAATACTTCTTTTTCATCAAATGAAACTACTCCCATTCTTTCTATATTTCTGCCTTCAATATGAGGCATAAAATATATTCCCTCACTAAAGAAATCACCATTGTTTAATTGAATAGCTTTAACTTTTTCAATATCATCTGAAACAAGTGAATAGTCTAAGTTTATAGCCAGTGGACTAACCCTTAAATTATTTACAATAAATTTTACTCCATCTATTTCTATTTCATTATCCTTAGGCTTTATATTTTTCACTTTAACTATTTTAGATTCATCAATATTAATATTTACTTCTTTAATTTCTCCGTCTTCAGTAATTCTTAAAGTGAAAGTTTCTCTGTTTTCTCCTATTTTAAACCTTTCTAAAATTAAAGCATCTCCATTATTATCATTTTGCCCAGCTATACCTATAACTCCAGCAGCTTCTCCATGGAGAATTTCCATATTAGAATTTTTCCCTATATCATTATCTTCTATTGGTGGTTCATCTGTAGGTACAAATATTTCTATATACTTTATATTTCCTTTCATAAAAATAGAAATATATTTATTATCATAAACTATAGCTTCTATAGTTATTTCTTTTCCATTACTAAAAGTTATATTCTTGTTTACCTCTTGTAGTTCTCCACTATCATTAAGCTTTTTTAAATAACTATAATAAGAAAAATATTCATCGTATCCTATTAATTTCTTTATCATTGCTGAAACTGTACTTATATTTAAAATAAGAATAAATGATATAAATAATATTGCAACCTTAATGTATTTATTATTTAAATTAAGCTTTTTCTTTTTTTCTATTTTAGCCCCCTCTAAAGCTTCTTTCAATAAATTTTCAAGTTCTAGTGGCGCCTTTAACTTATCTTCTTTTAAATTTTTTAATTCCTTATCTAAGTCTATCATTTATATCACCACCTATATTTTTTCTTATTTTATTAAGTCCTTTATTAATTCTAGACTTAACTGTTCCTAGGGGAATCTCCAAAAAATTTGCAATTTCTTCATAGGAATAATCTAAATAATACTTAAGCTTTATTGCCTCTTTTTGATTTTCATTTAAATTTTCTATTAATGTCTTTAAATATATTCTATTTTCAGCTTCTTTAAATCCCTCTTCTTCTAATGATAAACCTTCATCTATTTCCTCAAATCTATTATTCTTAAATAATTCCTTCTTGCATAAATTAACTAAAATTTTTTTACTCCATATATAAAATGAACTTAACTTTTTCAACTTTGGAATTTCTTTATATACTACTATTATCATTTCTTGAAGTATGTCTAAAGCATCATGTTCATTTTTCATATAGAAATAGGCTAACTTATAATAATTATCTTTTTCTTTAAGTATTAAATATAAAAGGGCTTCTTTATCTCCATTTATAGCCTTTTTCACTTCTAGTTCCAATCATATTCCCCCTAACTTGCTACCACCTTATATACCTAAGAGTAATAGGTATCTAAAAAAGTTCCCTAATATAAAAATTAATTTAAGGAATTTATATAATCAATAGGTCTATAAATTACACTGTCATCACTTAAATATAAGTTTTCTTCTTTTACACCTCCAATAGGGTAAGCATATTTATTATAGGCATTAATCATTTTCCCTCTACCCTTATATAGAACTACATGTCCTGGAGTATAAACTAAATCCCCTGGTTGTAAATCTTCTTTAGCAACTTCATATCCTTGTAAAATGTCCTCTTGATCAAAGGTTGAATAACCTATTTCTACTCCTGTTACTTCTCTATAAGCCCAATATGTTAATCCAGAGCAATCAAAAGCTTGGCTTCCTATATAAGTTTCTCTACTTAGTGGGTAATAACTGTCTCCATAGTAACTAATAAGTTCATCTAACCTTTCTTCTGTCATTATTTCTCCTTTTCCACCCCAGACATATTGAAGTCCAATTTTTGATTCTGCTAATGCTATAACCTTATCTACAATTTCTTTTTCTTCTTCTGTCATATTCATGCCTTCATTTTCATAAATATCTTTTTTATATAAATTTTTGAAACTTAAGAATACAACTAATAGAAGTACAAATATAAATATTATAATCAAAAGCATTTTTTTATTTAATCTTCCTTTCCCCATACATCCACCTTCTTAACCAAATTTTGTAATAACAATATAATTCTATATTAAAATTACTACTACTAAATTACTTTAAAATTACAATTTAGGAAACTAAAAAATCTCTGTCAATTTAATTGAACAGAGATTTAATAATTAAATTTTTACAATTGTTTTTTGTTCATAATAAACTTATTCAAATGTATTTTTTACCTTCACTTCAAAATCAATAATCTTAGGTCCTTCTTTAGAATCATTGCCCTCTTTACTATTTCTTGTATAATCTTTTACTTGAACTTTATAATTTTCAATATCCTTATTAAGTTTACTTATTGTACAATACATGGTTCCTTCAATTTCATTATTATCACTAAAATTACTATAGCTTACTCCAGGCATAGTATTACCATAAACGACTCCATCAGAACCTATTACTTCTAAGGATTGCAGTTGCATTGTCTTTCCACCTCTTCCCAATTCATCTTTAACTACTTTTTGGTTTTCTTCTCTTAGTGGAATGACTTCTAAAGTTAATGTAAATGGAGTTTCAGTAATTTTTTTTAGTAAAAACCCATCCTTTTCTTCATTGATTTCATAAGTTTTGATTAATTTTTTTTCTAATTCTAAGGGTATTGAAAAATTCCAGTTTCCTTCTACAAAATATCTATAGTCCTTTTCAAGTATACTTTCATCAAATTTTTGTATTTCTGGAGGTAAATATATAGCATTAATATTAATATTTAAATCAAAATTATCTGGAATAGGTTCTACTATTTCTCCTTTATCATCAGTATTACTTAATTCATATCTTTGAATTCCTATAAATGTATTATCATCTATCATCATTCCTTCAGGAGCATGTCTTGACATTAATAATTGATTATTTTGATTAAAACTAAATCTAACGTCTGCTTCTAAATATATCCATGTAATTGGCTCTTTAACATAATTTTCTCCTCCAACTACAATATTATCTTCTAAAACTACATAATCTTGTGGATAAGAATAAGTTTTATATGGAAATCCTTCTGTATTTTCAATTATATAAGATACAAGTATAGAGGTTCCATCATAAACTGCTTCTTGAACTGTTATTTTAATCCCATTACTTTCTTTTGTTATCCCTACTTCTTTAGAATAATCAGAATAATTATTTTTAGGAGCTTCCTGTAGATTGCTATTTTCTAATATTTTAAATATATCTCTTAATATAGGTATTTCTTCTGCTATCACATTTGAATTTGCTACTCCAATTATTAGAAAAGTTAGTGTTAATGTAGCTACACTAATAATAAGTTTTCTCTTTTTTAGTTTTTTCTCTTTTTCAGCTTTTCTAATTCCCGCCTCTACATATAATGAGATATTACTTGGAATATTTATATTATCATAAGATTTTTTATACATTATGCTTCCTCCTTCAATAAATTTTTAAGCTTCTTTCTAGCCCTACTTAGACGAGTTTTTACTGTATTAATTGGTACATTAGTTATTTCTCCAATCTCCTCAAGTGATAAATCATTAAAATATTTTAGTATAACAACAGTTTTATATTCTACACTTAATTTATCAATTGCATTATATAAATCTAATTTTTCTTCAATAGTAATTTCACTTTCTTCATTGATTTTTTCAATATCTAAATTAAGCTCTATTACTTTTTTGTCTTTTCTAATTTCATCAATACAAATATTTATCAATATTCTTGTTATCCAACTCTTAAAATATTGAGGATTATTTATTTTTTTTATATTTAGAAAAGCTCTATAAGAACATTCTTGTATAGCTTCTAAAGCTTTTTCTTCATTTTTCAAATGCATAAAAGCTATTTTGTATAAATAATCTATATTTAAATTCATAACTTTTGTAAAAGCTTGTCTATCTCCTTTGATAGCTTTTCTTATATCTTTTTCAATTCCAAAGCCAATTTCATTTACCTTTCTAACAACTTCCATATCCCTTCCTTATTCCCTTCATATTATTAGTGCACTAATCTTTTCATATGTTAGACGTACAATCTAATCATTAAGTTTCATAAAAAAATTAAAAAATAAAAATAATAGGATATCATTTTTGATATCCTAAATAAATTCATATAATATCTATTAAATTATTTAATTAATCCTTTTCTGTAAGCTGTAAGAAGCATTTTTAAATCCTTTATTTGATTTTTTAAATCTAGTCCAATATCTGTATCTACTACTCTCTTTCTTTCTAACTTTTTCTCAACTACCAAAGTTGTAGATAATATATCCTTTTCTTTTACAATAGCTTCTTCTGTGGAATCAAAGGGCTCGTGAGCTACTAACTGTAATCCATAAGAATTATATATTAAAGTGTATCCTGCTATTCCTGTATGACTTCTATATGCTTTTGAAAATCCACCATCTATTACTATTAGCTTGCCATTAGCTTTAATTGGACTTTCTCCATTTTTATTTTTCACAGGAACATGTCCATTTATTATTCTGCCTTCCTTTGATTCAATGCCAAATTCCCTTAAAATATTATTACATACTTCTTCCTCATCTCTCCATTTATAATAAGCATTCTTATGCTCTATATGAGTATTCTTATCATCTATAAAATATCTCTCAAAAGTTGTCATTTCTTCCTTACCAAAAAGTGATGATTTAGATCCAGTCCAAAGATACCACATTATATCCATTCCATATTCCTTTTCTTTAGTATCTCTTTTGCTAAAGTATCCTTCTCTTACTAATATCTCAAATTTATCTAAAAGATCCTTGCCCTTGTAATACTTTCCTTGTATTTTCATACTGGCAAAAGACTTATCAGAATTTAATGGTATACATCCATGAAATAACAAACTATCATTATATTTTAAGTATATAGTTCCCTTTTCAAATAAGAAAGCTGCATGCCTTTGTAGCTTTTCACTATTAAGAAAAGAGGACTCAATTTTTTCAATTAACATCTCCTCATCTCTAGTAAGTTTAAATGGATTATTTCTATCTATAGTTGGAAAACTTTTATCATTAAGATTATATAGTTTATCTTTTATCTTAATAGTCCCTTTTTCAAAATCTATTTTATTTAATAACAATCTATGTTCCATATTAAACTCTGGATTTCTGCTTATAACTTCATATTCAAGCTTAAATTGAATTATAGTTATGGCTTTATGCATCTTAGCTATTAACTCTATTTCTGAATTATTATCATATTCCTTTGGAATAAAGTTCTTGCAAGGATCATCATGATAATACTTCATGGCAAAGGTAGCTAAAGGTAACATGTTAATCCCATATATATCCTCGATTATATCTAAATTAGAATATCTTGCTGAAATTCTTAAAACATTTGCCATGCATACTCTTGAACCAGCAGCAGCCCCCATCCATAAGATATCATGGTTTCCCCATTGAATATCTACTGAATGGTAATAAATAAGAGTGTCTAATATTATATCTGGTCTAGGCCCCCTATCATAAATATCTCCTAAAATATGAAGCCTATCTATAACTAGTCTTTGAATAAGCTTGGATAAAGCAATAATAAATTCATTTGCTCTATTAATTTCTATAATTGTGGTAATTATTTTATCATAATATTGTTGTTTATCTATTTCATTTACTTGTTCATGAAGCAATTCTTCAATAACATAAGAGAAATCCTTTGGTAGAGCTTTTCTTACCTTTGACCTTGTATATTTTGATGATACAAACCTGCATAATTCAATTAACCTATATAAAGTTATCTTGTACCAATCATCAATATTTTTTTCTTCTTTTAATACAATTTCTAATTTTTGCTCTGGATAATACACTAAAGTTGCAAGACTCTTCTTTTCACTTTCCATAAGTGAATTTCCAAAAATATCTTCTATCTTTCTTTTTACTACTCCTGATCCATTTTTTAATACATGTATAAAAGGTTCATATTCCCCATGTATATCACTTAAAAAATGTTCAGTCCCCTTTGGTAAATTTAAAATTGCTTCAAGATTTATTATTTCTGTTGAGGCTTCTGCTATAGTTGGATATTGTTTTGCTAATAATCTTAAATAATTTTGTCTTGATACATCATTAACAAATATATTTTCTTCGTCTATCTCATAATGGCATTCTTTCATTTGTATTCCCCCACAAATAATTATTATATCGATTACATTAAGTTCAATAAAATAAGCACTAACTCTATTTTACTATTTCTATAATGTAAATAATATATTTTTAAAATAAAGTTTCATAAATTTAAGATTTATTTAAGCTTGAGTTTATATAATTACCTCAAGAAGAAAATTAACAGGAGGTAATTATATGGCAATAAAAGCATTTAAAAGGTTTGAAAAGAAATTCATATTAAATGAAAGTCAATATAAATCTCTTCTACCTATTTTATATAAATATATGAATCCTGATAAATACTGTAAAGATGGAAATAACTATAATATTTATAGTATTTACTATGATACTGATGATAATCAAGTAATTAGACATTCAATTAATAAACCTTACTATAAGGAAAAACTTAGGTTAAGGAGTTATAAAGCTCCTATAGATGAAAATGGTAAAGTTTTTTTAGAACTTAAGAAAAAAATTAATGGAATTGTAAGTAAAAGAAGAGCAACCCTAACTTTAAAAGAAGCTGAAATATTTTTAGAATCTAGAATAAGACCAGATTCCATTGATTACTTAAATAATCAAGTTTTAGATGAATTAGAATACTATTTAGAAAAAAATAATGTTTCACCTAAAGTATTTATAAGCTATAGCAGAAAGGCTTTATTTGGAAAAAATGATAAGGATTTTAGAATTACATTTGATTCAAATATATTAAGTAGACGTGATAACTTATCTTTTAAAATGGGAGGCTATGGAAAGGAAATACTTCCAAAGGGATATTATCTTATGGAAGTTAAAATATTAGGTGCTATGCCAGTTTGGTTAACTAAAACACTTTCAGAGTTAAAAATATACAATACTCACTTTTCTAAATATGGAAATGAATATATGGGTTATTGTTTAAATAAAACTTATGACATAAGGAGGAGAAGCATATGCTAGAAACTATAATAACATCAACTAATGGGGAATCATTTACTTTATTAAATGCTTTAATTATTATTACATCATCAATTGTGCTTGGTTTAATTATTAGCCTTGCATATATGAGAACTCACAAAAGAGAGGGATATGCTCCAAGTTTTACAGTAACACTAATTATGCTACCAGTTATAATATCTATTATTATTCTTTTAGTAGGTAATAATGTAGCAAGAGCCTTTAGTTTAGCTGGAGCATTTTCAATTATTCGTTTTAGAAGTGCTCCTGGAGATCCAAAGGATATAACTTATGTATTTTTTACTTTAGCAGTTGGATTAACTTGTGGTATGGGTTATATTGGATACGCCTTTATATTCACTATAGTTCTTTGTGCTTTAACAATAGTATTAGATGCAACAAAGTTTGCTATGCCTAAAACTAAAACTTCAAAGCTTAAAATTACAATTCCTGAAGATTTAAATTACGATGGAATATTTGATGAAATACTGGACAAGTACACAAATTCATGGAAAATAGAAACTATTAAAACTAGAGACTTTGGTTCTCTTTTTGAAATCCATTATATAATTGAAATGAAGCTTGATGCTAATCAAAAGAAATTTATTGATGAATTAAGATGTAAAAATGGAAACTTAAATATTTCTCTAAATTTTGCTGGATTTGAAGAAAAAGTCTATAACTAGATATAATTAAAGAATGAAAAAATGAAAAAATGAAAGAATTAAATAATTATTTAGCAAAACTGAGGATGTAGGAAGATTTGTGTAAAAACAAATCTACTACATCCTCTTATAAGGAGTTCACCAAAACATTTCCTTATTTAAAATGCACTTTTTAAATTAAAAATAATAAATTATAAATTTATCTATTTATTCTTCTATTAAAATATCTATGCCTTGCTTAATTTCTTCTCTTGAAAAGTTATTTTTAATTAATTTTTCTATTTATATTTAAATACTTTTTCATAAACAGTATTTATTAAGTCATCTTCACTTATTCCTTCAATACTAAATAAAAATTTTAGAAGGGTCATTACTAGGCCCTTCTAAAATTACATATTCCAAACATTGTTATTAAATATATAGCTCTATTTAAAGATATCATATACTTTATCATCTTTTATATACTGTAAGTCTATAGCCATATTTGATCTAGGAGTTTTTAAATAACTAGTTTCTCCATCAATTAGCTTTATATAAGAGTAAGTATATTCTTCATCGTATGTATAATATGATTCATCCATTGGTAATGTTTCAAGTTTATCATCTAACTTTTCATATTTAGTCTTTATTAATGTGTTTTTTTCAACATTATATATATACATATCTTCACTACTAGAAGGATGAAGTGATATTATATTTCCATCCTTGTTAACAGCAACTACACATACATTATCTCCCTGTGTAGAACCACAACCTATAGATTTAACATCAATTCCTCTAATGATTTTTTCGCTATTTAAATCATAAATAAAAAGCCCAAAATTTCCATGAAAAACTATTCTATCCTCTGATGCATAGTTAAGAGTTGCAACATCTACTCCTATCCAAGTTTCTTCATTAACATTAGCCTCTAATGGCTTAATTTCTGTGATTGTTTCAATTCCTGTTGGAACATCTACTTTGCTTTTATCATTTTTATTACTTAGACTCCCACATCCAAGAAAAAAAGTAGTTAATAAAAATATTTCAATAACAAAATAAATAACTCTTTTATATATTATCATCATCCCCTATTTATCTAATTATTTTACTAATTTTAACATATAAATATAAAAGGAATATTACAAAAAAATTACTTATATATATTTTGCAATATTCCTTACTATTAATTCTTATTTAACTAAGGTCTTGAAGGCATTTCACCTCTTTGCCCTGGCATTCTTCCGCCTCCTTGGCCACCAAATCCACCAGCACTTCCTCCTACATTAGTAACTGTACTAGATATTGTAAAGCTATCTCCCTCTGTTCCTCCTGAATAACTTCCTTCTGAATATAATCCATCAGTTGCTGTTCCTGTTGATTCTCCACCAGTATAAACCTTAAAAGTTGTTCCTGTTTTTATATTTTCTGATGATATAACAATAGAACTTACTGACTTACTAGGTGAAAATGTAATTAACTCATTTCCACTTTCATCTTCAATATGAAGTAATGTATTTGCTGAAACTGAAGTAAAAACATTAATTGAATTTTGCTTCGAAGTATCACTTGGTGATTGAGCCATACCTGAACTTCCTGCTGCAATTAATAATCCTCCAGAAATTTCAAACTTTCCATCATAATCTAATGCTCCATTTCCATTATCCTCTGGTCCATTTACTATAACTGTTCCACCATTCATATATATAGAACCATTAGCATCTAATCCATCTCCACTTGCATCTACAACCACTCTACCACCATTAAAATTAATTGAAGCATTTGATGATGAAGAAAAATTATTTTGACCTGGTCTACCATTTACAGCTGATCCATCATTACCTCCAGCTGAATTAATACCATCATCACTTGCTACTACTTTAATATTCCCATCATTAATATTTATTGTTTCTGCTTCAATTCCTTCATAAGATTTAGTTATGTTAATTTCCCCAGAATTTATATCTATAGTGGCATCTCCATGAATTCCATCATCCCCTGAAGAAATATTTATATTTCCCCCATTAATTTCAACATTTCCATTAGAATGTATTGAGTCGTCTGAAGAATCTATATTTATATTTCCTCCATCTATTTTAACTAATGTACTTCCCTTTATAGCTTTTGCACTTGGGGTATCATCTTCAGTAGCAGTTGTATTGCTTCCAAAGTCCATTGGTTTCCCCCAACTTCCCCATGTACTACTAGATTTACTGCTATTTTCACTACCGCCACCAGAATTTATAGTTAAGTCTCCTCCAATAATAGTTGCACTTGTTTCAGCTTGTATTCCATCTTCTCCAGAAGTTATGTTTATAGTTCCATCTTTAATTAATACATAACCTTTTTCGGCATCTTCAGAATTATTGGATTTCATACCATCTCCAGAAGCATTTATATTAATATCACCACTAGTAATAGTAATAGAATCCTTTCCTCTTAGACCATCAGCTACTGAAGTTATATTAATATTAGCATTTTCTATTTCTAAATCATCTTTACTAGTAATAGCATTATTATAGTTAGAATTAACTGTTATCTTACCAGTACCACTAATAAATAAATCATCTTTACTAAATATGGTTGCATTTGGTTCATCAGTAGTTTCATCTTCAAACACATAGTTTTCTCCGTCTGTAACAACATTTTCACTACCATCAGCTAAAACTAAATATGCATTTTTAACATTTTTTATATAAATAGGGGAACTATTAGAACATGAAATATTAGCTCCATTTAAAACTAATTTAACATTATCCTCATCACCTGCATCAACTATTATTTGACCATCCTTTAAAGTTCCTGATATACCGTAAGTTCCTGCAGAACTTATTGTAATCTTATTATTTTCAACTACAACTCCATTACCTTCAACTGAAATGGTATCTCCTAAAACAATATTAGTATCTACTTTTTCAACATTTTCACTTGATATAGTAGAATTGTCATTAGATGTACTATTTTTACTTGTACAACCTGTAACAGTTGTTAATATAGCCATTATAGAAAGAATCGCTATAATCTTTTTACTCATAATTACTCCTCCTAGTATTTAATTGAGTAAATAATATCATTTTTACCTTAAATTAATCTTAAAGCAATAGTTATAAATATTACTTTTAAATCCTATTTTTAATTCTAAGCTATACTTTCAATTAAGATTTATTTTATTAATTTAGTATACTTCAAATAAAGGCATAATTAGTATTAAATTATGATCTTTTATTAATTATTATCTTAGAGATGAAAATTTTATTTATTTAGATCTTACTAAATCATTGTAAAATTAATATAAAAAATATAGGTGGACAAACCACCTATATTTTTTTATGATCTTATATCTAATGAATACTAGCTACTTTAAATTTAACTCTAAATTTCTTTAAGTATAAAGGCATTTTTATTTATTTTAACTTTACCATTTAATATATAGACATCTTCATTATCTATAAGGTTTAAATATTTTCCATCCTTTAAGTTTATATTTACTTCATAAGTGTTTTCACTTAAATTAAAAATTCCAATTAACTTTTCATTTTGTAATTCATATGAAAGAACTACAATTTCACTATTAGGTATTGTCTTTATGTCATAATATCCTTCTCTAACTATGTCCATTTGTTTTATTTCGTATAATTTTTGCATTAATTCTACTAATTTTTGATTTTGATTTTTCAGATTAATTTTGTCTATATCAAACAAACTTGGTGTATGACTTTCCAAGGATTCTTGTCCATTATAAATCAATGTAGTTCCTTTTTGAAAATATAAAAGTCCTGTCCAAACCTTTAGTAATTCAAAATCCTTAACTTTGCTAGCTATTCTTGGTTGGTCATGGTTTTCTAAAAATCTTAATTTTATATAGTTCTCTGGATATATAACTTCTTGTTGTCTTACTTTTTCTATATAACTTTCTAAAGTTCCCCTTCTATCTAAGTAAGCAATAAATTCTTCATTTACATCATAATCATAACAAATATCAAAGGCTTCATATAATTCACCATCACTATGAGCTATAAATCCAGCCTTTCTGATTTCTCTTAAAAAACTATGGTGAACTGATTCTGCAAGCCATATTGTATTCTTATTTATTTTTGAAACCTCTTCTCTAGCTTTAATCCAAAACTCTAATGGAATTAAAGAAGCCACATCACACCTAAATCCATCTACACCTAGACTTACCCAATATTTTAAACTCTCTATTAGATAATCCCATAACTCCTTATTTCTATAATCTAAATCTATTATGTCTGTCCAATCTCCAACTTTATTTCCAAGACTGCCGTTAGATTTTCTATAAAAATATTCAGGAAAAGCTTCTAATAAATATGAATCTGGAGAAGTATGATGATAAACTACATCTATAATACATTTCATTCCTAAGCTATGAATTGAATTTATTAAACTTTTAAAATCCTCTAAAGTTCCATACTCTGGATTTACTTCCCTATAGTTTTTAATTGCATACGGACATCCTAAAGAACCTTTTTTATTTTTTACCCCAATTGGATGTATTGGCATAAGCCAAATTATATCAACTCCAATTTTTTCTATTCTTTCCAAATCTTCTTCAACATCTTTAAAGCTTCCATTCTCTCCGTAATTTCTAACATAAACAGAATAAATAACAGAATTTCTTAAAGCTTTATTTGTATCTTTAACCATATTCTCACCCTTACTACTATAAAATTATAGAATATATTCTATAATTTTATTTTATATTATATTATTATTATTTCTTGTTTTATATTGCTATAGATTATTACTATTTTGCTATATAAAAAAGCTCTTGAAAAAATATCAAGAGCTTTTTAAGATTTACTTATTATTTAATGTTAATGAGTTTAAATCTACTTTATTCTTATGATTTTCTTTTATGTTATATCTATCATCATCTTTTACAACATCATTTAATTCTATATAAGAGTTTGTTTCCTTTGATGTATATTTATTATTTAAAGCTTCTTCATTAGAATAATCATCATTTATTTTTAACTTATCTAAATCTCTATTCATTCCTAGAACAGTATTCTCTTTAGACTCATTATCTGATAAGTTTTCATAATTTTTAAGTTCCAACTTATCTAATATATCTTTAATCATAATAATACCTCCATAACTTTATAAAAGTATTATTTGCAAATAATTATTATTTTATTTAAAATATTTATAAATTCCCTTTATTAAACTGTTTCTTCTTTTAATATTATATTTAATATTAATGCAGTAATTGTTCCTGTTGATATACCTGAAGCAAAAATCATCTTTAGTCCTTCTGGTAATTGAGAAATAAATTCCGGTCTAAAGGTTACTCCAAGTCCTAATCCAATAGAAGTAGCTATTATTAAAAGGTTTCTTTCATTTATTTTTACTTTACTTAAAGTTTTTATTCCAGCAGCTGCAACAGTACCAAACATAACTATTCCAACTCCTCCTAATACTGGTTGTGGAATACTATTAACTATTGCTGCAATCTTTGGTAAAAATCCTAATAAAACTAATATTACTCCTGCCATAACTGCTACATAACGACTTGCTACTTTAGTTAAAGGTATTAAACCAACATTTTGACTAAAGGTTGTATTTGGTAATGTACCTACAAAACCACCTATCATGCTACCAATTCCATCAGCCAATACTCCTTGTCCTATACGTTTATTACTCATTTCTACATCTGAAACTTCTCCAATTGCTTTCAAACACCCTACAGTTTCTATTGCAGTAACAAAATATGCAGGAATAAATGCAATAAGTGCTTTTAAGTCAAAAGTTACTCCATATTCAAATATTTTAGGCATTGATATCCAACTTGCTTCTTTAACAGAAGTAAAGTCTACTAATCCAAATGGTATACATATAATATATCCTAATATCATTCCTATAAGAATAGATGCACTACTAAGCATCCCTTTTCCATAACGGTTCAATAACAAAGTCCCAAATAATACTACCATTGAAATAGATATATTTTTTACACTTCCATAGTCATAAGCTCCACTGCCTCCTGCTGCCCAATCTATAGAAACTGGTAATAAGGTTAAACCTATTAAGCATACAACTGTCCCTGTAACTATTGGTGGAAATAACTTCATTAAAGGTCTTATAAAATAACTAAGAATAACTTCAAATATTCCTCCTAGTATTGTTGCTCCAATTATTCCAGGTAAGCCTAAAACTGAACCAACTGTAATAGACGGTGATACAAAAGTAAAATCCGTTCCCATTATACAAGCAACCTTAGATCCAACTGGTCCTACTCCCTTAGCTTGTATTATAGTAGCAATTCCTGCTGCAAGTATTGATGCACTTATTAATGCTGTTGATGTTTTAGCATCAAATCCTAAAGAACTAGATACAACTAGTGGTACAACAATTATTCCACCAAAGGCAGCAAATATATGCTGAATTCCAAATAATATTTTTTCTCCTATTGATGGATTATCATCAACTTTATAGTTTAATTTAATTCCATCCTTTGTTTGTAAGTTTTCCATTATTTCATCCTCCATTTTTTTAATTAAAAAGCACCTCGATACCGAGGTGCTTGTCTTAAAAAATAGAAGTAAAATTACTAATTATAAAAATACTTACCTTTAATTTTAAACACAGTACCTCGTAGTCTGCCAATTTACGGTTAGCAGGTAGAAACTTTCGATCCATATTACCGATGATATACGAGTTCTTTTAATTATATTGGTATTATACACAAACTTTAATATTATTTCAATATAAAATCTCCTTCAAATACATTTATACTTATTGAAAGGAGATTTTTCTGTTTAAATTAATTATCATATTTTTAAAAATAAAAACCAATTCCTAAACCAATCAATATTATTTTTTCTATCAGCAAATATTAATTATTTCATTAATTTAACATATATCTTAAAGATATTATTTTCACATTTGGCATAAATATCTCCATTATGAAGATCTATAATACTCTTTGCTATTGCTAATCCCAGCCCAGAACCAGGGGTTTCAGAATTTCTTGACTCATTGCATCTATAAAATCTATTGAAGATTTTATCTACATCTTTTAATGATTCTTGCTCTATTTCGTTTTCAAAAGAAATTATTACATCATTTTTATCTTCATTTATATCAATTAAAACCTTACTATTTTCAACGCTGTATTTTACAGTGTTTGATAATATATTTTGAAAAACTCTACCTATTTTGTTAGAATCAATATATAAATTTATATTTGAATACTCATAATTCTTAATAAATACTATATTCTTCTCCATAGCTTCTACATATAACTCGCCTATACTCTGTTCTATTATTTCTATTACATTTACATTACTCATCTGTAAAGAAACAGAATTAGATTGAAGCTTAGAATATTCAAATAAATCTCCAATTAAGTCTCTTAATTTATAGGACTTTTCTATTGCATTTTTAACATATTTTTTCTTATTTTCTTCTGTAGTTTTTTCATTATCTATAAGCTGCAAATATCCTATTATTGATGTTAATGGAGTTCTTAAATCATGCGAAACATTTGAAATTAATTCTGATTTAAACTTTTCTTGATTTCTCTCTGATTCTATACTATTTTTTAAATTATTAGCCATTAAATTCATTCCTTTAGCTAAAAATCCTAATTCATTATTCTCTTTTTCTGTTATCCTATATTCTAAGTTACCAGATGAAAATTCATTTATTCCTTTAGTTAAATAGCCTATATACTTAACCTTTTTATATGTGTATAAATATATAGTTAATATTGCTAACAAAAAGCTCACTGAAATACTTAGAAATATTTTTATTATAACTGCACTACTACCTTGATTTCTCCATATTAACAATTTATAATCTTGCTCATCTAAACGTATATCATATTGTTGATAAAAGTTACCATCTGTGTACTTATTTTGAAAAATATTTTTTATCATATTAACATCAATTTTTTCTTCTAATACACCTTTTGATTTCATATAAATATTTCCTTCATTATCTATGATAGCTGAATTAATATTATATAAATCACTTGCTTCTATCAAATATTTTTTAGAATTATCATCATTTCTATTAACATATTTTATTATTTCTACATAAGCATTATTAAATCTGTTAATCAAACTTACAGTATCACTATTTTTAGCTATACTAATGCTATACGAAATACCACATCCTATTATAATAAAACTAATTATATTTAATATTAAAAGTTCTTTTTTCAAGCTTCCTCTTAAAAATTTTTTATTTTTCAATTTTATACCCAACTCCCCATACAAGCTTTATATACTTAGGCTCCTTAGGATTAATCTCTATTTTTTCTCTTATATTTCTAATATGTACTGCAACTGTATTCTCAGAATTGTAAAATGGCTCATTCCATACTTTTTCATATATTTGTTCTGTACTTAAAACTCTTCCTCTATTACTAGCAAGAAGTTCTAAAATATCAAATTCTCTAGGTGTTAGCCTTATATTTCTTTCATCCACATACACTTCTCTATTTGCTTTATTAATTCTAAGCCCATCTATACATATTTCTTCGTTATTAACTTCTTTAACTTCACTAAAGCTAGTGATTCTTCTTAACTGTGATTTAACTCTTGCTACTAGCTCTAATGGATTAAAAGGTTTTGTAATATAATCATCAGCACCTATGTTTAACCCTAATATTTTATCACTATCGTCACTTTTAGCTGAAAGCATTATAATAGGCAACTTTTTCTCTTCTCTTATTTTAAGACAAGTTCTAATACCATCAAGCTTTGGCATCATTATATCTAAAATTATTAAGTCTATTTTTTCTTTCTTTAATTTTTCTAGGGCCTCTATTCCATCACAAGCTAAAACAATATTATATCCCTCATTCATTAAATAAATTTCAATTATTTCTCTAATATCCTTTTCATCATCTACTACTAATATTGTTTTTTTATCATCCATAACATAACACCCTTCTTTCAGCTAGTTCTTACTGTTTTCTTCTTTTCTATCCAATTATCAATTATATACCCTGAAAAAATAGTAAGCAATGAAATCAATGGATATGAATATCTTTCAAATGTGTAGTATGGTAAGTAAGCAATATTAAATATTATTATAGTTCCTAAAATAATAAGTATACTTCTACTCCTTAAGCTTGATTTTTTTATGCTTAATCTTATACCCAATATAGATGTAATTAGTATAAAATAATGCTGAATCAGTGCTAATATAAATCCTATTATTCCATTCCAATAAAATGGTGCTTTCCAAAAATACCACATTTTACCTATGGTGTACCAATATAAATACTTTAGTGGCTCTTTTTTACCATAAGTTTTTAGTCTTTCTATTCCTGCTCTAATTTCATTTTTATTACTTTCAATATAATTGTCTCCTTTTTCGTATGAAACTCCAAAGCCATTAGATTGATCATAGTTTACAAATGTACCTTGTAAAAAAGGATTACCACTAGAAGCAGTAAAAGGAATGAAAGTATTAAATTGCTTATAATTTCTTATCCACCAGGGTGACATAATTATACAAAATATTCCTAAAACAATACTAGCATATTTGAACATGTCCTTCAATTTGTATTCTTTTTTTACTATCCAGACTAATAATATTACTGCTGGGAATGCTGCAATGGTAGGCCTAAACAAACATGCTATACTCCATACTATTCCTGCTGCTATATATAGCTTAGTACTTTTTCTTTCAACTGCATATATACTTAAATATACTAATAAAAGTAACAAAAACTTAAAAATAGTTTCCATAAGGATTAAACTTGGAACATAAAACTCCACTATATATAGTGAATTAACTATACATGCAATTATTGCAATTCTACTGTTAAATAGTTTTCTCCCTATTAAAAATATTATATATAGAGATCCACATTGAATAAAAATTTGAAATATCCTAAATGCTATTACCCCATCAAACTTACCAAACAATCTAACAAAAACTGATAATACAAAAGTTAATCCTGGCATTATATATACTGATGGCTCATAGATACTTTCATAGGATAATATATTATTTTCTACTAGATTCCATGCACTTCTTATATATTTAACATCATCATTATCAAAATTTTCCAAACTGCCTAATAAAGTTGAATCTCCAAGCTTAAATATATATACTAATCCAACTAAAGCAAATGATAATTCTATTAAAATAAGTGCTATTTTTATATTCTTTTCCTCTTTCTTTATTGAAAACATATATTTCTCTCCCTAGCTTAAACTTATTATAAAGGCCCCTATAGAAATTAGAGTTAATCCTAATATCTTTAGTGCATTCATATTCTCTTTAAATAGAAATATCCCAATAATAGCACCGAATACATAACAAAGACTTTGTAATGGATATACTTTGCTTAAATCTTCTTTTGATAATATATAAATCCATACCAGACTTGCTATTACATATACGATTCCTCCACCTATAACATATGGATTAGAAATCAAATTAAATATACCTTTTAAATTCATTTCAAAGTTTATAGTTTTTGTCCCTAATTTCCATATAACTTGTCCTAAAAGTAATAAACAAATATTTATAAATATCAATAAATACATCATTTATTTTCTTTCTCCTTTAATAGTTCTAAAAGAATAGCATTTTCTTGCGTCAACTTTATAAGTCTTTTTTTTACATCAAATATTTCATATAAGATATATATTAGAATAATTATAGTTATTAATGTTTTCATCTAATGGCTTCAGCTCCTTTCTTATTAAGATATCTATTATTGATATAATAACAATAAAGTGCTATATTTATTGTTGCTATTGTTACTTTAATCATATAATACATACTCCTAATGGGAGTTATAGAAGATTTACCAGTTTTTCTATTGTTCATTTTAACTTTTACTTCCTTTATATTTAATCCATGCTTATATGCATATACTATTGTCTCAACTTCTGGATAATCTTTAGGATAATAACTTGAAAAAAGTTTTATTCCTCTTCTATTGACTACCCTATAACCAGATGTTGTGTCATAATAACTTTTCCCACATAAAATTGAAACTAACTTTGAAAAGTACTTTATTCCTATTTTTCTAAAAAAACTTGGTTTATATTCAGTTTTTTCAACAAATCTAGAACCTATTACAATATCAGCATTACCCTCTTCTATCTCATTAATAAGCTTCTTTAAATCTTTTGGATTATGTTGTCCATCCCCATCTAACTGAGCAGCAATATCATATCCTTTGATATAGGCATAAATATATCCGCTTTGAACTGCCCCACCTATTCCTAAATTATTAACTAAATTGATAATTTTTGCTCCTGCCCTTAGAGCTTCACTATATGTGTTATCAGTGGAGCCATCATTCACAACGAGAACATCTGCAAAAGGAATATTTAATTTAACAGAAGAAACTACATTATATATGCTTTTCTCTTCATTATAAGCAGGAACTATAATTAATATTTTCATCTTCCTTACCTCCATCTAACAACTTATCTTCTATATAATAAATATTAATCATCAAATCTAAATATTTTTAATTAAAATTCACAATAAATATTAAAGAATTTATGAAGATTTTATGAATCTTAGTCTTTTATAGTTTTTAGATAAAAAAGTTGCTCACAATATAAACTTTTTGTAATTTCTTAAAGAATAAATAATAATATAGATTTTTTATAATGAAGTAAAATTTTCAATTTAATAATTTAAATCCTCTAATCATTTTTACACAATATTACTGTATACATACTCCATATATTCCATATTTTATACTTTTTTCTATAAAATATTAAATATCTATATTGTAATTTTTATCTAATTATGTTACTATATCAATATTATAAATATTTATTTAATATTAATTTATTAATAAAATGTTTATTTATTTGATATTTTATCAGCAATTAATTTAAAGGGGGATTTTTTATGAAAAAGAAATTACTTGTAGGACTTCTAGCAACAGTAATGTCTATGTCACTTTTAATTGGATGTGGAAGTTCTAGTTCTGACAGCGAAATTATTAAAATAGGAGGAATTGGTCCATTAACTGGTAGTGCATCTACTTACGGTAATTCTGCTAAAGAAGGAGCGTCCTTATTAATAAAAGAGATTAATGATGCAGGTGGAATAAATGGTAAAAAAATAGAATTAATATTTGAAGATGATGGAGCTACTCCTGATGGAGCAATGCAAGCTTTTAATAAATTAGTAGATAAAGATGGGGTATCTGCTATTTTAGGAGGAGTTACTTCTGGAGCTACTTTAGCTATAGCTAAGAATTCAACAGAAAGACAAATTCCTATGATTACGCCTACAGGAACTGAACCTTCTATAACTAATGAAGGTGGAGAATATATGTTTAGAGGATGTTTCATAGACTCTTTCCAAGGTGAGATATTAGCTAAATATACTACAGATAATTTAAATAAGAAAACAGCTGCTGTTTTATATAATGCTGGCTCTGATTACTCCATAGGTATAGCAAAAGCATACAAAGAAACTTTAGAAAAAAATGGTGGAACAGTTGTTGAATACTTATCCTACAATGATGGAGATACGGATTTCAAGGCACAATTAACTAAGATTAAAGGTTCTAATCCTGATGTTATTGTATTACCAGATTACTATAATGTTGTTGGTCTTATAGCTAAACAAGCTAGAGATATTTCTATAACTTCTCAACTTTTAGGTGGAGATGGTTGGGAATCTGAAGAATTAGCTTCTATCGGTGGAGATTCAGTAGATGGTGCTCTTTATATTAATCACTACTACTCAGGAGATACTTCTCCAATAGTTAAGAACTTTGTTGATTCTTACAAAAAAGAATATAACAAAGAACCAGATGCCTTTGCAGCTTTAGCTTACGATTCTGCTAAAATTTTAGTTGAAGCAATCAAAAATGCTAATAGCACTGATGGAGAAGCCATTAAAGATGAATTAGCTAAAACAGAAGTAGAAAGTGTTACTGGAAAAATTAGCTTTAATGAAGAAAGATCTGCAATAAAAGGTGCAGTAATTATCAAATTAGAGGGTGGAAATAAGGTATTAGCTGATAAAATAAATCCTTAATATATTTAAACAGGAGGATTAACTATGGAATTTATACAACAATTAATAAATGGCTTAGCTTTAGGTAGCGTGTATGCCCTCCTAGCTTTAGGTTATACTATGGTTTATGGAATAATACAACTTATAAATTTTGCTCATGGTGAAATTTATATGATTGGTGCTTTTGCAGGATACTATGCATCAAGTGTACTAAAATTACCTTTAATATCTACATTATTAGCAGCTATGGCTGCTTCTGCAATACTTGGTATTTTAATAGAAAAGATTGCATACAAGCCTTTAAGGAAATCTCCAAGAATAACATTATTAATTACTGCTATTGGTGTATCATTATTATTACAAAATATTATGAGTAAATTTGTTGGAACAGCTCCAAAACATTTTCCAGAGCTAATAAACCTTGAACCTATTACTTTAGGAGGTCTTCAGCTAGATTGGAAAACCATATTGATGTTTGCAGTTTCTGCACTCCTTGTAATTCTCCTTCAATTTATTGTATATAAAACCAAGGTTGGAAAAGCAATGAGAGCAGCTTCTTTTGATATAGAAGCTGCTTCATTAATGGGAATTAATGTGGATAATACTATTTCCCTTACTTTTGCTATTGGATCAGCATTAGCTGGTATCGCTGGTGTTCTGGTTGCAATTTCCTATCCTAGCATAACTCCTTACATTGGTGTAATGCCTGGGTTAAAAGCCTTTGTTGCAGCAGTACTTGGAGGAATTGGAAGTATACCTGGAGCATTAATTGGTGGTTTATCAATAGGATTATTAGAAACTTTATCTAAAGCATATATTTCAACTACTTTTTCAGATGCTATTGTATTTGGAATATTAATAATAATACTTATAATTAAACCTGCTGGTCTATTAGGTAAAAAGACTAATGAGAAAGTGTAGGTGATTGTAATGAAAGATTTTTTTAATAGAAAGACAATATTAATATTAGCATCCGTCATTTTAGCTTATGGTATTCTAATTGGTCTTACAACCTCTGGAATTATTAAATCTTATTATACAGGAATAATTATTTTAACATTAATTAATATTATTTTAGCTGTTTCACTAAATTTAATAGTTGGGTTTACTGGTCAACTATGTTTGGGACATGCTGGATTTATGGCAATAGGTGCTTATGTGTCAGCTATGCTTACAAAAGAAGCAAATTTTCCATTTTTTATATCCTTATTAATTGGTGCTATTATTGCAGCTATTTTTGCAGCTTTAATTGGGTATCCAACATTACGTTTAAAAGGTGACTATTTTGCTATTACCACTTTAGCTTTTTGTGAAATAATTAGGGTTATAATAATGAATATTGAGGCTGTTGGTGGTGCTACAGGACTTAAAAGCATACCAAAAAAGACCAACTTTACTATTGCTTTTATATTTGCTGCTTTAACTATTTTAATAATATATAATATCCTTCATTCTTCACAAGGAAGAGCAATGATTACTGTTCGTGAAAATGAAATTGCTGCCGAAGCTATGGGGGTAAATACTTTTAAATATAAAATGATGGCATTTATAATAGGGGCATTTTTTGCAGGCCTAGCTGGCTCTTTATATGCTCACTATATGGGATATATACAACCTTCTACTTTTAACTTTGTTAAATCTATAGATTATTTAACTTATGTTGTATTTGGAGGTATGGGGTCACTATCAGGTTCAATTATAGCTACTATTGTATTAACATTCTTACCTGAATTACTTAGAGGTTTTGCTGAATATAGAATGATTATATACCCTATTGCTCTTATTGTACTTATGATATTTAGACCTCAAGGACTTTTAGGTGATAAAGAAATATCATTAAAAATATTTAAAAATACTTCTAAGATAGTAGAAAAATCAAAAAAAGGAAAGGAGGCTTAAACTATGTTAGATGTTTCAAACCTATCAATTGAGTTTGGTGGATTAAAAGCTGTATCAGAATTCAATTTAACTATTGATGAAAAACAAATAGTTGGCCTAATTGGCCCTAATGGTGCTGGTAAAACTACTGTGTTCAATATGTTAACTGGTGTATATTCTCCAACTAATGGAAGTATATGTTATCTTGGAGAAAATCTTAATGGTCTTAAACCTTACGATATAACTAAGAAAAAGATAGCAAGAACCTTTCAAAATATAAGATTATTTTCTAATCTTACAGTATTAGATAATGTAAAAATAAGCTTTAATTATAGAATAAATTATTCATTATTTGATTCTATTTTAAGGACGCCTAAATTTAAAAAAGAAGAAAATAAAATTGAAGAAGAAAGCTTAAAGCTTCTTAAAATTTTCTCATTAGATACAAAGGCTAATGAAATTGCTAAAAATCTTTCCTATGGAGACCAAAGAAAGCTTGAAATAGTTAGAGCACTTGCAACAAACCCAACATTACTTTTATTAGATGAACCTGCTGCTGGTATGAATCCTCAAGAAACAAGAGAGCTTATGAATTTAATAAATTGGATAAAAGAAAAGTTTAATATATCTGTTCTTTTAATTGAGCATGACATGAAATTAGTTATGGGTATTTGCGAAAAAATAGTTGTTCTTGACTACGGCAAGAAAATTGCAGAAGGTACACCTGATGAAATAAAAAATAATCCTAAGGTAATTGAAGCTTATCTTGGAGAGGGGGCTTAGAATATGCTTAAATTAGACAATATAAACTTATATTATGGTGGTATACATGCCCTAAAAGATTTATCTTTAGAAGTAAAAAAAGGTGAAATAGTTACTTTAATAGGAGCAAATGGTGCTGGTAAAACTTCCACACTAAGAGCTATATCAGGTCTTGAACCTATTAAATCAGGTACTATTACCTATAAAGATAGTAGCTTAAAAAAGGTTCCTTCTCATAAAATAGTTTCTCTTGGTTTATCTCATATACCTGAAGGCAGAAAGATTTTTGCAAACCTTACAGTAAAGGAAAACTTAGAATTAGGTGCTTATTTAAAGAAAAACAAAAATGAAATTAAATCAGATATGGAAATGGTATTTTCTAAATTTCCAAGATTAAAAGAAAGAGAAAAACAACAAGCTGGTACTCTTTCTGGTGGTGAACAACAAATGTTATCCATTGGTCGTGCTTTAATGAATAGACCAGAAATGTTAATTTTAGATGAACCTTCTATGGGTCTCGCCCCATTAGTTGTAAAAGATATATTTGATACTATTGTGGAAATAAATAAATCTGGTACTACTATTCTACTTGTAGAACAAAATGCTAACATGGCTTTATCAATTGCTAATAGAGCTTATGTTTTAGAAACAGGAAAAATAGTTTTATCAGGAAAAGCTAGTGATTTATTAAATGATGATAGCATTAAAAGTGCTTATCTTGGCGAATAAAAAAGTGCTATATATTGTTTGCTTATTCCGTCCCTTGCTCCAAGCCAACGCAAACCATATATAGCCACTTCAAAACTAAAGGAAGAAAATTAAAAAGGAGATAGATATTATATTCTTTTCGACTTTAGCCTCCAAGTCGCCAGAATATAATATCTATCTTTTCATATACTGAAGGAAAGGAATTTATAAACACTTTTAGTGCTTTTAAACTCCCACTATATTCTTAAGCCATTTCTTTTGTTTATATCTTTTAAATCCTAAGATGAATTTATAAACTTCTTCAATGGTTATCAAAGCATAAACATAGTATATAGGTAAGCCTAGTACTATTCCTCCTAAAAATGCAAAGGGAATGCCTACGCACCAAACTCCAGTTAAATCTAGTAGTAATGATGCCTTTGTATCTCCACCACTTCTTAAAACACCTACAATATTAACTAAATTAAACATCTTAAAAGGTAAATAACATACAAATACAGTTAAACATTTTGTAATATCACTTGCTACAGTACTATCAACTGAAAATAAATTAATTAATGGATTTCTTATTAAAATGCAAATTGTTCCCATAACTATGGTAAGAATTAGTTGAATAACAAAAAAGCTTTTTGCATGCTTTTCAGCATCCTTTAATTTATTTGCTCCTAATTCATTTCCTAAAATTACTGCTGTAGCTGAGCTAAGGCCTTGGAATAAAACAATACAAATCTGTTCCACATTTTGTGTTATAGTAATTGCTGCAACAGCTTCATCTCCCATTCTTCCATACACTAATGAATACATAGTAACCCCTAGTCCCCACATAAATTCATTAGCAATAACTGGTGAAACGGTAATTAGGTATTTTTTAATAAAATCTTTATTAAAACTAATTAATTCTTTTATCTTAGCAGCAGCTGCTCCTTTACTAATATAAGCCACTGTTAATATTGATAAACACTCTACTACTCTTGCTATTACTGTAGCTATTGCAGCTCCTTGCACTCCAAGCCTAGGAGCTCCAAAATTCCCAAAAATAAAAGTGTAATTTAGTACTACATTTACTATTATAGCTACTAAACTAATAAAAACTGGAGCATTAACCTTATTAGTTGCCCTAAGTACAGAAATATAACAATTTGTAATTGCAGTTAATGGATAACTTAATGCTACCACCACTAAGTAGGATGACCCAATAGCTATTGTTGCTTCACTTGGAGTAAAAATTCTCATTACTGCTTTAGGTATAAATATCCCTGCAAGCATAAATAATATAGCTGCTGAAAGACCTATAATAAGAGAAGCTCCAAGTACCTTTCTAATATTCTTTATATCTCTTTTACCCCAATATTGAGCAGTTAAAATTGATGAACCACTAACTACTCCAAATAATAATAATGTAAATACAAAAAACACCTTATTTGCCAGCCCTACTGCTGCTATAGAGCTTTCTCCTAATGCACCTATCATTAAATTGTCTACTAAATTTAAGGTTGTATTTAATAATGCCTGAATAGCAATTGGTATAGCAATTACCACTATCTTTTTTATAAATTTTTTATCTTCAAAAATATTCTTAAAATATGTTAATTCCATGAAATCTCCTTAAGCTAATTTATTTTAATAATTTTTACTTTTGTTTCATTGTAGGTTACTTGTCCACCGATATCTGATATACCTGATTCTGTTAAATAATTAGGATTTCCATGTTTAGTCCACCATCCTACATACATAAGAACAATATAATCTGATACTATGTTATCAATATTTAATTTTACTGTTATCTCACCTTTTTTACTTTTTAGTATTACTATTTCATCATTATTTAAATTTAGAGACTTAGCCATATTTTCATTTATATATGCAATGGCAATTCCTTCTTTATCCATCATATGCTGACTAGATAAACTATCTCTTGTATGGTTTGTTAATAGTACAAATTCTTCATCTTTAATATACTCTTTATACAATCTATCATTAAAGAAAATTTCAAATTTACCTGACTTAGTTTCAAATTTTTTATCTTCCCAAGCTATTGGTTTATGAATAGTAAAATTATTATTCTTTAAATATTCAATATTTACTTCTTTATTATATTTCTTTAAAGGTTCTATTACTTTATTTAAATACTCTTTCTTATCTACATAAGGATATCTTTTTATATTAAGGCTTCTAGCAAGTTCTTTAAAAAGCTCATATTCATCCATTAGTCTTTCCTTAGGAGATGCTGCTCTTTCATTATATATAATATATGGATTTGTCATAGAACTATAGATAATATCTTCACTTTCTAAGGTACTAGTAGTTGGAATAAATAAATCACATTCTTTTGCAGTATCTGTCATAAACATATCAAAGCATACTTTAAATTCAATTTTAGAAAAAGCATCCTTTAATTCATTTAAATCTGCAAGTTGGTTTAGTAAATTAGCTTTAGTAACAACAGCCATTTTTATCGGTATATTAAATTTCCTTACTTCCTCTTTTGATATATCTTCTTTTATATAAATATTTTCATCATTATAATAGTCTTCACCTTCTAAAGAAGCTTTTATAAAATCTGCCATTTCACTTACATAATAAAATCTATTTTCACTAATCTCCTCACTATTATATGGATCAGAATTAATTACATTTGGATAAACTTTATTTGCATAATTTATTCCACCACCACTAAATCCAATTTGCCCTGTTATTGCTCCTAAAATATCTACTAAGCTTATAGTATTTCCACCATTTTTATATTTTTGCATCCCATATCCAAGTAATATTGTTGAGTATTTATTTGTATATAAATCAACTAATTCTTCTATGTCCTTCCTACCTACTCCACAAGCTTCTATTAAATCATCTAACACCAATGCTTCTACATACCTTCTATATTCTTCAAAGCCATTAACATAATTATTAATATAAATTTCATCATATAATTCTTTTTCTATTATTATCTTTCCCATTGCAAGAGCTAAAGCACCATCACCATTAGGCTTTATTCTAATATATTTATCTGCTATTTCAGCTGTCTTAGTATAAATAGGATCTATTACTACTATCTTACTTCCCTTTGCCTTTGCTTTCTTTATACATTGTATAGTATGTATAGATGTAAAGGCTGGATTCTTTCCCCAAATAAATATTGATTTGCTATTAAACATATCTTCTAAAGAATGACTTCTTACATCTCCGAAATTTAATGTTTGTGCTTTTATTCCAGCACTCCAGCAAGGACCACCTTTTGCTTTACTTACCCCACCAAAGAAATTAAAGAATAAATCTCCTATGCTTTTAAGTAAAGCCCCATTACCATATTGTTCATAATATAATATAGATTTTGATGAATACTTATCTCTATAGTGACTTAATTTTTCTGTTAATATTGATAGCGCTTCTTCAAAGGATATATCTTTCCATTCTCCATTAACCTTTAGCATTGGATTGTATATTCTATCTTTATGATGCAATCTATCTAAATGAGCAAGTCCTTTTTTGCAAACAAATCCCTTAGTGAAGGGATGATTTTTATCACCTACTATCTTTAATATTTCGTTGTTTTCTACATAAATATTAAATTTACAGCAATCAAAACAATCTAAAGTACATCCATGACTTAATACTTCCATTTTTCCCCCTATGTCCTATTTTTTTTCATTTCCGCTTCTTTCTTTTATAATTTAATAACATTATATATCTTTATTCTAAATTATAATAGGCTATGTTTTTATAAATTATATATAATTATGAAAAAAAGAAAACTCCTGTTGGAGTTTTCAAAATTCATATTAGTAGCTTTTTAGTTAAGTAAGTTATGCTATTAATTAGAGCTCTTCACCATTTGAAGCGATTACTTTCTTATACCAATCAAAGCTCTTTTTCTTACTTCTCTTTAATGTTCCATTACCTTCATTATCTTTATCTACATAAATAAAGCCATAACGTTTTTTCATTTCACCTGTTCCAGCACTTACTAAGTCTATACATCCCCATGTAGTATATCCAAGTAAATCAACACCATCTAACTCAACTGCTTCCTTCATAGCCTTAATGTGTTCCCTTAAATATTCTATTCTATAATCATCCTCAACATATCCATTTTCATCTGGAACATCCACAGCTCCTAAACCATTTTCTACTATAAATAAAGGTTTTTGATATCTATCATATAATGTATTTAAAGTTATTCTAAGTCCAGTTGGATCTATTTGCCATCCCCATTCACTTTCCTTTAAGTTAGGATTTTTTAATGATGCAAATATATTCCCTTCTGTTAACTTATTAACTTCTGGGTCTGCACTAACACATCTTGAAGAATAATAAGAGAAGGATATAAAATCTACAGTATGTTTCTTTAATATTTCTTTATCTCCTTCTTCCATATTAATATGGATGCCCTTTCTCTCCATTTCTTTAAGTGCATATGATGGATATTCTCCTCTTGATTGTACATCTACAAAGAAATAATTTTCTCTATTTCTCTCCATAGCCATTAAAACATCATTAGGATGACAAGTATATGGATAAGTGTCACCTGCTGCTAACATACATCCAACCATATTATTGGGGTCTACTTCATGTGCAATTTTAGTTGCTATAGCACTTGCTACTAATTCATGATGTGCTGCTTGATACTTAACTTGCTCTCTATTTTCTCCTTCTTCAAAGCATATTCCAGCTCCCATAAATGGTGCATGAAGTATCATATTTATTTCATTAAATGTTAGCCAATATTTAACTAATCCCTTATATCTATTGAAAATAACATTACATAGATTTTCATAGAATTCTACCATTTTTCTATTTCTCCATGCACCATATTTTTTAATAAGGTTCATTGGGCAATCAAAATGAGTTATTGTAACTAATGGTTCTATTCCATATTTATGGCATTCTTTGAATAAATCCTCATAGAATTTTAATCCTTCTTCATTTGGATTTACATCATCACCATTAGGGAAAATTCTACTCCAGGCAATAGAACATCTATATACCTTAAATCCCATTTCTGCAAATAACTTAATATCTTCTTTATATCTATGATACATATCTATTGCTTCTTTAGCTGGATAAAAATGTTCATTATCAAAATCAAACATTTTCATTTCTCCTGATATAATAGAAAATCTGTCTTTACCTATAGGTACTACATCTACATTTGCAAGGCCTCTTCCGCCTTCATTATATCCACCTTCACATTGATTTGCAGCAGTAGCTCCCCCCCATAAAAAGTTTTCTCTAAAACCCATATTTTTTTCCTCCCTTTATCTATAAATATTAAGTATTTTATAAAAGTATTATCTCTATAAGTTAATTATAATATATAGATATATACTAATGTTTTTCAAAATTTGAAATTTTATTTTTTTATTTAAAATCTAACTTGTACAGACTATATATAGTTAGTTTTACCCTTCTTCTTTTAATTTATATTCTGGTCTTTTAATATAAAAAAGATATGGAATCAGTTATTATACTCTTAATTCCATATCTATAATTCTATATTTTATTAAAATGCCGTCCAACCTGCATCTGCAACAATTTCAGTTCCGTTTACAAAGCTTGAATCATCGGTAGCAAGGAATAAAGCAATTGTAGCTATTTCCTCTGGAGACCCTGTTCTTGGCACATTTCCCATTCCAAGTCTTACTCTTGAGAAACCAAATTCGCTTGGATGACTTATACCTACTCCAATTTCTGATTCTACACCACCAGGACATATAATATTACACCTTATACCTTTATCTGCATACATAAATCCAATATTTTTAGTTAATCCTAATAATGCATATTTTGAAGCTGTATAAGAGGCACCTGCTCTACAACCATTTAAGCCACCTATAGAACCTACATTTATTATAATTCCAGAACCTTGCTTTAGCATTGAATTAACAGCTTTTCTACAAGCATAAAATGGACCGTCTAAGTTAACACTAATTACTTTATTCCATAATTCATCTGTAACTTCAGAAACTGGCATCATTTCGTCCATAACCCCTGCATTATTAACTAAAATATCAATTTTTCCAAAGTTTTCTATAGCAAGATCAATCATCTTTTCATTATCTTCTTTTCTAGAAACATCACCTTGCATAGCAATAATTTTTCCTTCATAATCCTTAGACTCTTCAATTAATTCATTTAATTTTTCTTTTCTTCTTGCAACTGCTACTACAGATGCTCCTTCTTTTGCATATAAAAGAGCAATAGATTTCCCCATCCCTGAACTAGCACCTGTAACTACGGCTACCTTACCACAAAGTTTCATATAAATACCTCCCAAATTTATTTATTATAAAATTAATAAACTACAAATAACCTTATAGTTTGTTACTTATCAAACTATCATATCTTATGTTACTTCATCTATTTATAGGATATATTAATATCTACTTTGCTATAATTAAAAAACATTAAGAACTACTATAATTGCAATAAATACATTTTTTATAAATAGTATTTAAAGTATATATCATCGTTATATTTTTGTCAATATATACCGTTAATGTTTTATTTTACCTTCAAAGCTATATTCCTTGATATTAAATAGTATAGTAAAACTATATTACTTTAGGAGGATTTACATTAATTTAAAATAAAATAACAATTATAGGTTCTAATCAATGTTATAATATCATTATTACATTGAAAGGAGCTCTGAATTTGATTAATATTATAACTCTTCTGTTATCATTTATAATGTCAACTTTAATATTTAATTATTTATTTAAATACTTAATAAGTACTGAAAAACTTAAAATTAGGATTAGAAAAACAACTAAGGATAAGGTTATTTGGACAATCATCTGTTGTACTATTTACATCATTCTTTATGTACTTATAGATTTTTTAGCCTTAGGAATAATAGGTTTCAATATAGCTAGAGGAATTTTACTAGCTCTATTTGTAAACTTACTTTTATTAGAATCTAATAAAAAATAAACAATATAAGGTTAATGTGACCTATAAAACTCAAAGTCACATTAACCTTATATTATTTTATCATATTTTACTTTTATTAATTACTATTATATTTATTCCATATGATATAATAATGAAAGAATTAATGAATCAAGAAATTAGAAAGGAAACAAAGGATGGAAAAATATATTTCAAAGGTTGAAACTCCAAAGGTTAGTATTGCACCTATGGTAGATAAAACTCATCGTCACTTTAGATATTTTTCAAGACTTCTAACTAAAGAAGCTCTTTTATATACAGAAATGGTAACTGCTCAATCAATAATAAATGGAAATAGAGATAAAATACTATATTTTAGGGAGGAAGAAGGTCCAGTAGCTCTTCAAATTGCTGCTTCTAATCCTGAAGAAGCTTATAAAGCTGTTAAACTTGCTGAAGACTATAATTATACTGAAATAAACTTAAATTGTGGGTGCCCTTCTGATAGGGTTTCAGGAAATTTAATGGGAGCTGCATTAATGTCATCAAAGGATTTAGTATATGAAATTCTTTCTGCTATGAAAGAAGCTACTAAAAAACCAGTAACTATAAAGCATAGAATAGGAATAGACGGAACTGGTATAATAGAAGAAGAAAAAAGTAAGGTTATCTTGGAAGGATATGATGATTTACTAGAATTCTTAAGTACTATTTCTAAGGCTAAACCTGATAGATATACTATTCATGCACGTTCTGCCATATTAAAAGGTCTAAGTCCAAAAGATAATAGAGAAATACCACCTCTTGATTATGATATAGTTTATAGATTAAAAAAAGAATTTGATTATTTGAATATAGAAATTAATGGTGGATTTAAAACCATTGATTCAATTAAAGATGCTTTAACAAAAGTAGATGGTGTTATGATTGGAAGATCAGCATATGAAGATTGTTATCTTTTAGCAAATTTTTATAAACTTTATGGTGATTTTGAAGATAAAAAAACAATTTCTAGAGGGACTATTATTAAATCCTATATTCCTTACATAATGGAAGAACTTGAAAAAGGAAATAGTGTTCATGCTTTAGTATCTCCTCTTCATAGCTTATTTCAAGGACAAAAGGGAAGTAAGAAATATAAACAACTTTTATCTTCATCAAATATAAAAAAGGAAACAATATTAGAAGTTTTAAATAATATTATTGAAACTATGCCTCAAGATATTATATGGAACTAATATTTTTCCTTTTATAAATATGTTTCAAATATAATATATATTATTAAAATATAAGGGGAGATATTATGAGTAATTTAAGAGAAATTAATGCTGAAAATTTAAATGAAAGCACATTTAAATTAATTGGTCATGACTGGATGCTTATTACAGCTGCTAAAGATGGAAAAGTAAATACAATGACAGCTTCTTGGGGTGGCTTTGGCATTATGTGGAACAAAAATGTTGCCTATATTGTTTTAAGACCTCAAAGATATACAAAAGAATTTGTAGATGAATCTTCTACATTTTCACTTACCTTCTTTGATAAAAGTTATAAAAAGGATTTAAGTTACTTAGGAACAGTTTCAGGAAGAGATGAAGATAAGATTACTAATACTAATTTAACAATTAATTATATTGAAGATACTCCTGCTTTTGAAGAAGCAAAACTTACTATTATCTGCAAAAAATTATATGCTCAAGAATTTAAGCCTGAATGTTTTATAGATAATACTCTTGAAAATCAATGTTATCCACAAAAAGATTATCATACAATGTATATTGCAGAAGTAGAAAAAATTTTAATTAAAGAAGAAACTCCTTAGGAGTTTCTAAAATAAATAAGGAGCCCTTTAAAGGGCTCCTTAAAATTTTGGTATTATTACTAATTCAATTTTTCTAAAACAGATTCCCCAATAGTTTCTTCTGCCATTTTAACATCAAAGTTATCTGCTATTGTTCTTCCTATTGCTGCAAAACTATTACAAGTTTCTAGTACTCCATTCCCTTTCATTGAAGGTGAGTAAGCTAAGAATGGTACATGCTCTCTTGTATGATCTGATCCTGTATATGTTGGATCATTTCCGTGGTCTGCTGTTATAATTAACAAATCATCTTCCTTTAGTTTTTCTAAAACTTTACCTAAATTAACATCAAACTTTTCTAGTTCTTCTGCATAACCTTTAGGATTTCTTCTATGTCCCCATAGTGAATCAAAATCAACTAAATTTACAAAACATAGGCCTTCAAAATCTCTATCCATTATTTCTAATGTTTGTTCCATTCCATGAACTGAACTCTTTGATTTATGAGATTCTGTTATTCCTTCACCATCGAATATATCATTTATTTTCCCTACAGAAATAACATCATAATTATTATCTTTTAACTCATTTAATACTGTTCTTCCATATGGTTTTAAAGCATAATCATGTCTGTTACTAGTTCTCTTAAATTCGCCCTTTTTCTCTCCAACATATGGTCTTGCAATTATTCTACCAACTTTCCATTCATCTTTTAAAGTAAGTTCTCTTGCAATTTCACAGCATCTATATAATTCTTCTAATCCAAAAGTTTCTTCATGTCCACATATTTGTAAAACTGAGTCTGCTGAAGTATAAACTATCATATCTCCAGTTTTCATTTGATGCTCACCAAATTCATCTAATATTTCTGTTCCACTAGCACTCTTATTTCCTACTATATTATGTCCTGTTCTCTTAGTTAACTCATCTAACAGTTCTTGTGGGAATCCTGTATCAGTAAAAGTTTGGAAAGGCTTAGTAATGTGTAATCCTGCTATTTCCCAATGTCCTGTCATAGTATCTTTACCAGTACTAGCTTCCTTCATCTTCATTTGATATCCTAATGGACTTTCTTGTGCTTTCAAATGCTTAACTGGACGTAAATTAGCTATTCCTAATTTTTCAAGATTAGGTACTTTAAATGAATCTACTGATTCTGCTATATGTCCAAGGGTATCAACATTTACATCTCCATACTCTTTTGCATCTTCCATTTCTCCAATACCTAATGAATCTATTACTATAGTGAAAATTCTTTTATATTTTTTCATAATATTACTCCTTTACAAATTACTTTAAGACTATCTAAATATATTATTTATTATTTGCTATAATTTAATTATTTAAATCTAAATTAATTATACCATATTTAATTTATAATATATAAGAAACTTGTATTTAACTTGTCTATTATATATTTATAATACTACACTCTCCTCATATTGGTCAACGTTTCTCCCCTTGTATTTTATTGATTTTTTATTAAATAAAATTGATAATTTCTTTTACAAATATGCTATAATAAATTAGAAACTTGTATTTAACTTGTTTATTTATTTGTGGAGATGATCATTATGCTTAATATAGATATTATGAAAAATTCAAAAAAATTAAGATATGTTGAAGTATATAATACACTTTTTAAAATGATAAAGGAAGAAGATTTTCCTGATAACTATAGATTACCTTCTGAACCTGATTTAGCTAAGGAGCTTGGAGTAAGTAGAACAACTCTTCGTCAAGCATTATCCTTATTACAAGATGATGGTTTAATTAAAAACATTCGTGGCAAAGGAAACTTCATAGTTAAAAATCAAAAAAATAAAAAAATTGGTCTTGAAAAATTAGGTCATATTATATATAAATCCTTAGAAGAAAAAATAGATTATGTAGAAATGAACTTTCACATAGAGCCTCCATCTGATTACTTTATAGAAGTTTTAGGTAAAAAGACTGCTGCTGCTGTCAATATAGATAGATGGTATATAAAAAATGAAAATGCTGTTGCATATACCTTTACAGTTATTCCAATTGAAACAATATCTTACTTTGATATAAATTTAAATGATAATGATAGATTACTTAAATTCATAGAAGAAGAAATTTATAATAAATGTAGCCATAGCTCTATAGATATTAAATTTTCCTCCTCTGGTAAGTTTGCAACTAAAAAATATTCTATTTCTTCTGAAAAACAATATTATTTAATTGAAGAATCTATATATAAAGATAGTGAGTATCCAATTGCATTTAGTAAGCATTACTTACCTTTATCAAATACATCAATTAAAATTCATACTTCAAAATAGTAAATTTTAATATTGAGGAAAAAAAGAATCCTATAACTTTTAGGATTCTTTCTAGGGGTTAGTCAATATAATGAGAAAAATCATTCTCTAATTCATCCTCGCAATTCAATTGATAATTATTATCAATTCATTATACATATAATACCTTGTTATTAAATATATGTCAATATATTTTTAAGAATAATTTTTCTAAATATTCAAAATTTAATTTTTTATTAAAAAAATTATCACTAACAATTAATATAGTTAGTGATAATTTAAATACTTCTCTATTTAAAATTTAATTAAATTTAATCCTATTTCTTCGCTGAAGCTTCTTCCAATATCTCCATTTATCTTAGTTATTATTATTTCTGAAGTTGCACTTATTATAGCCTTGTTTAAGTGGCCTCCTATGCATTTACCTTCTAAATCGGCAAAGGTTCCATGTATATGTAGATAAACTTCACCATTCATTCTAGAAATATTTCCTGTTAAATTAGTAATTTCAAAGTCTTCTTCAAAAGTATTTGAATAATATTTCTTTTCATCTACTTTAAATAATCCAACGACTACATGATTACTTGCACCAAGACCTGAAATTGAACCTGCCTTAATATCTTCTTTTTCACAAAGATTTTTTATTGACTCAATAACTTCTTCACCTTTTTCTAATCTTAAAACTATTGTTTCTCCAAAAACTCTATACTCCATAATCTCAACTCCATTTTAAAAAATTTTTATTTAAAACTCTACTAGTATCCTAGTAGGTAAAACATCAATTCCTTCCATTTTAATTGGTAAGCAATAAACCTTAAATCCTTCTTCAGGAATTTTATCTAAATTGGCTAAATTTTCTATAGAATAGCTTCTATTTTCGCCCAAATAAACATCAATTAAGCCATGATTTTTTCCTTTACCTAAACCTAAGGTGTCTATTCCTATCATATTAACATTTTTACTTACTAAGTACTCTATTACTTCCATAGCTATTCCTGGATGACTATTATATTTCTCCTCATCCTCAAAATACTTGTCATAATTAGTTTGAAAGAATACATATACTCCTTCTTTTACTCAAGAACAATCTATATCTTCTAATGTAACTTCTCTATCAGTAATATTAGAAATATCAAATTTTATTCCTTCTGAAATTAGCTTTTCATTTTCAATGCTAACATCTATTCCCATAACGTCTATATGAGTCCCCATATTATGTGTATCACATGAAAAAGATATTGTTTCATATTCACTTCCACTTTCGGAATTTCTCTTTACTTTTTCAACTTTTAAGGGTTCTGATCCTGCTCTATAAACCCTACCTCTTCTCGTTGTTTGAGTTATATCAATTATCACTTTAGCCCCTCCTTTATAAATCTTAATAATTGATTGTTATTTTCAATATATTGTTAATATTATCATAAAAATAAGGTTATGGGTAACATATTTATCCATAACCTCTATACTCAACTATATTTATATTAAAGTACTTTAGCCATTTTTATTACTCTCTCACCTAAAAGTACTCTATCAAAACTCTTATTATAATTTAATTTTTCATAAAATTTAGTCACCTTTTCATTTTTAGCAAGCAATGATATCCCTTCAAAGTCTTCAGTCTTAGCTACTTGTTCTGCATACATCATAAGCATCTTTCCTACTCCAAGACCTCTTGCACTTTCATCTGTAGCTATATTAGAAATATAAAGATTTCCTCTTCTACATTCTCTAAAAATCATATACTTAATTGAATTTAGCATATATAATATTTTTTCAGAAAAGCCTTCTATCCTAGTAATTAGCTTTATATCTGTTTCAATACTTAATTTATCCAACTTATCATAAGGAATTAGTATAATAGCACCCACTACTTTATTATCTAATTCAGCCACAGTTATATAATCTGTACTATATCTTGACTCCTTAGTCCTAATTAAGGTTTTAAGATTTTCTAAAGTTTCTTCCTTAGATTCTCCCCCTCATACATCTACTGGATTTACTTCTGTATAGTAAATTAACCTTGCTATTTCTTCTATATCCTTATTATTTGCTTTTCTAATCTTAATATTTTTTGTATTCATAATTATACCTCCACAGAATTAATTATCTGTATGTATTAATTATATTAAAACCACAAAAATTATTCATTGATATTTGTACTTTAATAAAGGTATTATTATGCTATCAATAGTTTTCAGAAAATTAAATATATAATACAAAAATACTGAAAAAGCTATATTTTAATAATTTTAATTATTAAAATATAGCTTAGTTATTTTCCTTAATTACTTATTTCTCCTTCAATATTTCTTTTTACATGAGAATATTCTTCCTTAATAAATTTAATTAACATTCCTAATATAATTCCAAAAACAGCTGGTACTATCCATGCTAAACCTTGTTTATAAAGAGGCAAATATGAAATTAATTTTACTAACCCTTCTTTAGAAAAGGTAACTTGGCTTATTGCATCTATTAAGCTTACTACTCCTGTAAAGAATATAGTTAATCCATATACATACTTATTATCTTTAAATATGAAATCAAATATAGCAAGTACAATAAGCATTATTGCAACAGGATAGATAGCATTTAATATAGGAACTGATATACTAAGTATTTTAGTTAATCCCATATTAGCTATTATTAAACTAAAAACAGTTAAGATTCTTACCCAATTTTCATAAGATATCTTCTTAGTTAATGTTGAAAAATACTGGCTACATGAAGAAATTAAACCAACACTAGTAGTTAAGCATGCTAAAGTAAATATTAATGCTAATAATATTGCTCCTGGTTTACCAAATATATAATTTGTTATATTTGTTAAGGTTTGTGCACCATTTTCAGCTAATCCAAATCTTCCACCACTTGTAGCACCTAAGTGAGCTAACATTGCATATATAACAGCTAGTAAAATCCCTGCAATTATTCCTGCTTTTATAGATAAGGAAACTACTTTCTTATCATCTTCTATTCCTTTTGATCTTATAGCTAATGAAATTACAATTCCAAAATTTAATGCCGCTATCGTATCCATTGTTAAATATCCATCTAAAAACCCTTTGAAAAATGATGATATCTCATAGCCCTTCGTAGCTACTCCATATCCTCCTAAAGGTTTTACAAAGGATCCAATAACCATTACTAAAATTAATAAAAGTAATGTTGGTGTTAAAACTTTCCCCATACGATCTACTAATTTGTTAGGTGATAATGATAACCAATAGGCTATAGCAAAGAATATAAGAGTATATATAAATAAAGATAATTTTAATGAAATTTGTTCTGGTAAATAAGGTGCTACAGCCATTTCAAAAGGCAGACTTCCTGCTCTTGGAATACCTAACCCTGGACCAATTGATAAATATATTAAAATAGTAAATATAGTTGCAAAAATTGGATTAACTCTTTTAGCTAGATTAGTAAGTCCATTAGATTTTGCTACAGCAATAACTCCTAATATAGGAAATCCAACTGCTGTAACAAAAAATCCCAATAATACAATCCATATTTTATCACCTGCAGCCTCTCCCATAAATGGTGGAAAAATTAAGTTTCCTGCCCCAAAAAATAGTGAAAATAGCATAAGTCCTACAAATAATAAATCTTTTCTTGATAATTTTTTCATATTATAATTCCTCCTAATAAATATCTTTGTACTGTTACTTAATAATTTCACCTTCAATATCCATAAAAAAGCCCCCTTTTTTAGGAAATAAAAAAACCGCCCCTTGAAAACAAGGGACGGAAATATCCGCGTTACCACCCTAATTCTATAAAATCAGCTTATAAATAAACATTTTTATAGCACTTAGCTACGTATCCAACAATACGCCTATCTTTTAACGGTGAAAGACTCCGACAATACTTACTAAAATATTTCTGTATTGCTTCTCAGAGATGATTTTCAATTATCTTTTGAACATTGGCTTTCAGCATATACCAACTCTCTGTTGAACAAAATAACAATCTACTTTTTCTCTTCATAGAATTTTTTATTTCCATTATTTACTTTCAATGATACAACGATTAATTTTATATGTCAACCGCTATATTTTTTTTACAAATTCTGATTTCAACTTCATAGCTCCAAAGCCATCAATTTTACAATCTATGTTATGATCCCCTTCTACTAGTCTTATATTCTTAACCTTAGTTCCTTGCTTTAATGGAGTAGAACTTCCTTTAACCTTAAGATCTTTAATAATAGTAACTGAGTCTCCATCATTTAATATATTTCCATTAGAATCCTTTACTATTAGCTCATCTTCACCTGAAACATTCTCAGTATTCAAAGTCCACTCATAAGCACATTCTGGGCAAATTAAAAGGCTTCCATCCTCATAAGTATATTCTGAATTACATTTTGGGCAATTTGGTAAGTTTATCATTTGATTATTTCCTCCAATGTTATATATTTTATAAATAATAATTTTACGCATTTTATACTATCATATACACAATATATTTACAAATACTATTCTATTTTATTCTATATATGCCTCATAATATTAACTAATAAATAAAATCAAAAAACTAATTTTCAAGGTGAGGAAGCTGGTAATAAACTTGCAGTACTTCTAAGAGAACATATCCAATTAGCTGGTAAAGTTCTTGAAGCTGCAAAAAATAAGGATTCTAAATCCCTAGAAAATAATAATAAACTTTGGTATGACAATGCAGATAAAATAGCTGATTTTTTAAGTTCTGCTAACCCAAATTATTCTAATAAAGAATTAAAAGATATGCTTCATAAACACTTACAATTTGTTACTGATCAGGTTGTATCTAGATTAAATAATGACTGGAAAGCAGATATAACAGCATATGATAAAGGAGAAAAACATATGATTCATTTTGCTGATATACTATCTGATGGTATAATTAAGCAATTTCCTGATAAATTTAAATAAGAATCATTTTGTTAAAAAAGGATATTTAAAGTTACTTACTTTAAATATCCTTTTTTTTTGAAAATTTATTTAATAAGTTTTTTTCCAAATTGATTTACTAAACATAATTAACATTGGATATATTTCTAATCTACCAGCCAGCATACAAAAAGATAATACAATTTTACTTAATGGTGAAAAAGCTGAAAAATTACCTATTGGACCTACCATTTCAAAACCTGGTCCTACATTACTTATTGTAGTTAATACAGACGTAGATGTTGTTATTAAATCAAAGCCATCAAAAGCAACAATAAACATTGCTATTAATGATATTACAATATATGCTCCTATGAATAGGAATACTCCTGATATGGTTTCTTCATCTACTACTTTTCCATCTATTTTTACTCTCTGTATTCTTTTAGGATGTAATATTTTATCAATACCACGTCTTACAGCTTTTATCATTATTACTATTCTTATTGTTTTTACTCCGCCGCCTGTTGATCCTGCCATTGCTCCTGATATCATAAGCATTAGGATTATTATTTTACTAAGTGTTGGCCATAAGTTAAAATCTACTGTTGCATATCCTGTAGTTGTAATTATTGATGCAACTTGAAATGAAGATTGTCTTATTGAATCACTTAAGCTTCCATTATTAAAACTTAAAATATTTATAGTAATGAATATTATTGATATTAATATCATTAATAAATAATACTTTAATTCTTCGCTTTTAAAGAAACTTTTAATATTTCCCCTTATAATTTGAAAATATAAAGCAAAGTTAACTCCGAATAATATCATAAATATTGTTATAATCCATTCAACAGCAGGACTTTCAAATGCAGCAATGCTGGAATTCATATTAGAGAATCCACCTGTTCCTGCAGTTCCCAATGCGTGTATTACAGCATCATAGGCTGAAAGCCCTGATATCATTAATAAAATAGTTTGGGCTATAGTTAATATAAAATATATTATGTATAATATTTTAGCAGTTTCCCTTATTTTAGGAACTATTTTACCTGGATTTGGACCAGGACTCTCTGCTCTTAATAAATATATTGTATTAGATCCTAAGGATGGTACTAATGCCAATATAAAAATTAAAAAGCCCATACCTCCAATCCAATGAGTAAAACTTCTCCAAAATAGTATTCCCCTAGGTAAGGATTCAATCTCTGCTAATATTGTTGCACCTGTTGTTGTAAAGCCTGAAACTGTTTCAAAAAAGGCATCTATAAAGGATGGTATAGCTCCACTTATAACAAAGGGTAAAGCACCAAAGGCTGATATTACTATCCATGTTAGTCCTACTGTCAAGAAGCCTTCTTTTGCATACATATCTTTTCCTTCAATATTTATTCTTCTTAACAACAATGCTATTGGTATCATCAAAATAATTGTTATTAAGAAGGCTAAGCTATCTCCATCTCCATAAGCTAGTGCTATTCCTAAAGGAATTAATAAAAGTATTGATTCATATAGCATTACATTTCCTAATACCTTTAGAACCATTTTATAATTCATATTTTTTGCCACCTCCAGCAAAGATGTCATCAATATGTAAAACCTTCATATTTTTGCTTACTATTATTACTCTATCATTTACTTTTAAGTAATCATCACCTGTTGGAATAATTATTTTATTATTTCTAACAATAGTAGCTACCAAAATATCCTTACTAAACTCTATATTTTTAAACTTTTCATTTATATTCTTAGTATCATTTCCAACTATAAACTCTACTGCTTCTGCTTTATCATTGCAAATTCTATAAATATTTTCTATAGAAGACTTTTTCTTATTTCTTAGCATTCTTACATATCTTAATATCTTATATGCTGTAGCTAACTTTGGATTTACTATAGAATTTATTCCTACAGTTTTTCCAATTTCTCTGTAATTATCTCTTGTTATTTTAGTTATTACATTATCTACAGATTTACTACTTGCTAAAAGGGAAGCTATTATATTATCTTCATCTCTTCCTGTTAAAGTAATAAAGCTATCTACATCTAGTAGACTTTCAGATAGCAATAACTCTTCATCCATACCATCACCATTTATAATTATAGAGTTTGGTAAAAGACTATTTAATTCTTCACAAATTTTTAAATCTCTTTCTATTATCTTGCAATTTACTCCAACTTCACTAATCATTTTAGCAAGATAATATCCGATTTTACCACCACCTACAATCATGGCTCTCTTTACTTTGTTCTTATATTTTCCTAATCTATTAAATAAATTTTGAATATCTTTATGTTCACCTATTACATATACTCTATCATCCTTATGGAAAATATAGTCTCCTCTAGGCATTATAAATTCATCATTTCTTTCTACTCCACAAAAAAGTACATTTCCTCTAATGAAATCAATATTACTTACCTTTTTACCTTCCAGCGCAGTATCATCAGATACCTTAAATCCAACTAAATTTACCTTACCATCTGAAAAGTTATCTATGCTACATACAGAAGGATATTTAATTAACTTAGCTATTTCTATTGCTGCAGCTTTTTCTGGATTTATAACTAAATCTATTCCTACAGCTTCTGTTAATAAAGTTAAATCTTCATCATAATCTGGAGTCCTAACTCTAGCCACAGTATACTTAACTCCTAATTTTTTAGATGCTAAGGAACAAAGCATATTTAATTCATCACTATTTGTTACGGAAATTAATAAATCAGCTGTTCTTACTCCAGCTTCATCAAGAACCTTTAAACTAGTACAATTACCTTTAACACACATAACATCTAAATTATTATTAATATGTTCTAAGGCTATATCTTTATTATCAATAATAGTTATATTATCTCCATCAATAGATAGATATTTAGCTAAGGTATATCCTACTTTACCTGCACCAACTATAATAATATTCATTTTTCTTCTCCTTGTTATCTTATATTAATCATATGTACAACACTTCAATTATACATTACAAACAATATTATTTAAAGTAATTAAATTTTCTTAATATCTTGTTACTAAATTAAGGTGATAATGTCTGTAATAAAACTACATTGATTCTATTATAGATTACTTATTGCAAAGAAGCTATTTATATTTAATTTAATAAGAAAGTAATTATATGCTTAAATTAAAGAGCTCAATTATATATATAATTGAGCCATTTTTTTTATTTCTTTTTAATTTATTGTCTTATCTTTCTTAGGATGATTTTTTAATTTGAAATTAATAACTTTTTTTGATTGGTTTCCTGAAGAATCAGTAGCAACTACAACAAATTCATATTTACCTGGATTAACTATTTCTTCACCAGAATAAATCTCTCCATTTAAAGTTGTTGTAATTTCAGCCTCTTCATTAACAGAAACTTGTATTTTAATCTTACTATTTTTATAAACTCCTTTGTCCTTTACACCAGTTATAGTTATTTCAGGAGCCTTTTTATCTAAAGTAAAATCATCAACTACAGTGCCATCTGGCTTTCTTGCTATTATTTGTATATCTCCATCTTTATACTCTAAAGTTGTATATATGGCAGTATTTTCATCATTATACACTTCAAAACTTCCATCATTAACTGCTTGATAATGCTTTTGGCCTGTTGTTCCTCCTACTACATATATTGCTCCATTTTTATCTTCTACTCCATTCTTTAATTTTTTAGTTCTTCCATAAGCATGGTCATGACCTGAGAATACTAGATCTATTCCTAATTCATCAACTACTGGTGGTAGCATTTCTTTAATTAATCCATTTCCCCCTTCAGGATTTGTATAATATGGTGGTTGATGTGTTAATAAAATCTTTAATTTCTTATCTGAATTTTTAACATCATTTCTTAACCATTCTAACTTCTTTTCTAATAATTCTCTATCAGAAGTAAATCCTATAACACTAAAATGAACATCATTATAGTCTACTGAATATACTCCATCTAAGTTTTCCTCTATTCCATTAGTTGGTGTGTTAAATATTGTCTTTGCTTTTTCTGCATTTGGATCACCCATATATTCATGATTTCCTAAAACATTTATCATATCAATAGAATTTGTTTTAGTGTAGTTATTAAATAATGAACTTATATAATCCCATTGTTGGAATATTGATGAATCATCAATAAAATCACCTAAATGAATTATTGCATCTGAATCACTATACTGATTTTCAATAACATTTAATATTTTATCTAACTCTGCTAAGCCTTCCTTTGATGGAGATTGGGTATCCCCAAGTATTACAAACTTCATATTATCCTTATCTTTTAAAGTTGTAAATTCCATGTATTCAGACCAATTTTCTCCATCTCCAACTCTAATCATATAAGCAGTATCTGGTTTTAGTCCCGTAATTTTCGCCTTATTGAGTCTTACTATTCCATTTAACTTAATATCACTACTTCCTCCAAATATAAGATTCTTATATTCAGCATTAATTTCTTTTATTTTCATTTTCTTTTTTGAAGGTGTTTTTAAATTGTAATCTGATTTCTTTATATATTGAACTACTGCCTTATTTCCAGAAGTTAATGGATTTGTCATCCATGTAACTGATTTTTCTGTGCTTGGATTTTCAGTAGTTCCAAATAATATATTTTCTGGCTTTATATCCTTCAATGCTGCATAAGATTGACTCTTTAATATTGTGGATGATAGTCCATCTTTTTCAGCATATACAGAGAATCTTTTTACTTCATTTGTAAGTTCTTCACTAGAAAGTAATCCTTCAAAATTAGTTTTACCTAAGATATTTTTACTTCCATCTTCATATTCTGCTACTATATTAGCATCACTAACTGCATTACCACTTATATCTAATACCTTTATAATAGCAGGTTTTCCTACAAGAACTTCCTCTAAATAAATATTAAAAGCGCTAGCTATTGGAACTTGTCCTATTTTGGAAGATGAAGTTTTAATAAAGTTTGTTTCCTTTTCTGATATATAATCTATAGTTGAATTAATAATCTCAAAACTTATATTTGAAGAAATATCAACAGTATTTGGTATTTCTATCTCTATATTTGCTAGTATACTTTCTTCATTATCTAAATTATTATTTTCACCATATATCTCAATTAATCCACTTTCCTTATTATAGTCCCATGTAAAATTCTTAACTTTTTCAGAAAACTTAACATCTTTTATATTATATTTCTTGTCCACTTTTACTTTAGATATGAAGCTTTTAATGTCAGTTCCTTTATTAGATTTCAATTCTAAATTTATAGCACCACCTAAAAAACCTTCTTCATCCTTTGATTCAATATATATCTTTGCAGAATCAGTATTCACATTAAAATACTCAATTCTATTGGTTTCATTTCCGAAATTATCTTGTGCTATCACTTCAACTTTATGTGTTCCATCAGCCCATTTATATCCTGATAATGTTACCATTCCATCCTTATCATAAGAAAAATGTCCTTCTTTTCCTGTATAATCAATATTATCTACAAGTATTCTAACTCTATCCCAATTAATACCTGTAGCATACTGATCTTCCTGATAATCATAAAGTTTTGCTGTAATATTAACATTATTGACATTATATTCTTCATCTGCAATACTAATTGAATCTATTATTGGTGGATATAGATCATCAACTTTATCTCCATAAACTGCGCGTATATTATCTATATATAACACACCTTTTGTCATAGGTCCTTCACCTTCAAGACCTGATTTTAATGACATTATTCTGATTGATTGGGTTGGATGTAATAAAAATGGTCCAATATACGTTTCAGGTATTTCAGCTTCTACATACTTCCATCCAGTCCAATCTATGCCTGGTCTTTGGTTAACTAAATCAATAGTCTTACTTTTGCCATCTCCTGCTATTAAATTCATTCTCAACCAATATCCATTAGCTTCTTCTGTTGCATATACCCACATACCAATTGCTTTTGGATTTCCTTCAACATTTACTGTTTCTGTAGGTCCTGCATAAGCTCCTAAGGTAGTCCCTACTTGTGCATTTGTAAAATCATAATTCAATTTTAAAGAATGCTCTCCAAATCTTGTAGGTTCATTTGGATAAGTTGTTAATTCTACTGATGCTATTTCTCCTCTATTTGCAGTGGAGGCTTTCCATGAACCAAGTCCCTCTTCAAAATCATCTAATATTATTGGCAATTGTCCTACTGTAACATTTACACTTGCTGATAAGTTTGTTCCTCTTATGCTTGCCTTAATTTCACCTGACAAACTGTTATCTAATGTATGTAATACACCATTTTCATCTATAGTCCCCATTCCTTCAGGAACATCCCAAATTATATCATTAGCATTATATTTTACATTTCTTTTATTAAATAAAGTAGTTAATCCTAAGCTCTTACTTGAGTTTTTATCAATACTTATTTCACTATTATAAAAATATATTTCATTTGGAACTTCAATTTCAAAATTAGTTTCTCCTACTACCTTTCCATTGTAGCTTAATAAGGCTTTTGCTTGTCCTAATTTTCCTGTAGATGTAAATAATCCATTGTTCTCATCTATTGTTCCAAATGAACTATCTGAAATACTCCAAATTAATCCTTCCTTAGGCAAATCAGCTGAAGCTCCAGCTAAATCTACACCTACAGCCGTAAATTGTATATTTGAATTTGGGGTAAAGCTTTTTTCATTAGGTGTTACATAAGCTGAATTAAACTGATGGGTTATAGGTTCTTTAGAAACTATCATCCAAGAATTCGCAACACTTCTTTCCGAATTATCAGATGGTCGATTTTTTATATCTAAAACATCACTACCAGGTGTTCTTGATAAATGTGTAGTAGAGCCACCACCATCTAAGTTAAGTGCTTGTACAGCTCCCATAGAAATCATTAATTCTGCTAATTCCTCCATAGAGAGACCTGTAGAATATGGTTCCTGTCTTCCGTCAACAGTTAGAAAAATTACTTTTCCATCAGCTTTTATACCTACGGCAGTTCTTGGTTCTTTATCAGCACCAGTTTGTGGTGTTTCAAATACTTGTCCATCTTTTACTAGTATTGCATTACCACCTAAGGCTTCTTCAATATTATCTTTTAATTCATTAAATTTATTATAATCACCAATAACTGGAGTGCCATCTTTAAGTACCCCAAAGAATTTTCTTGAATTAGGATTATTTTTAATTATTACTCCATCTTTTACAACTACTCCGCTAGGTTCTCCAGTTGCCATATTATAGAAATCTGCATTAACTCCTGCAACTACTTGCTCTCCCTTTTCTATAAGTACATCTGCTTGCTTTCTTACAGTTTGCAGACCATAAGAGTTTTCATCATTTGGTGTCATAGCTTCTATACTTACTTTTTCATTTAGAGGGTCTACTTCTATAACAAAGCTTTCATTTTTCTTTCCATTACTGTCAACAAATGAATAACCCTTCTCTAAAATTCCAGGTGCAAGCTTTGTAATATAGTTATTAATAGGAATAGAAATAAGAGGTGATGATATATCAAAATCACCTAAAGCACTGACACTAAATGTTGGTACCAAACCAATAAAAATAGAAATAGAAATTAATAAGCATATGATTCTAGTTCTTAAATTTTTACTCATAATATCCTCCTATAAATGCTTTAATAATGTTTTAATATCATTTCATAAATTCAAATTTATTATGAAATATTATTACATAAATAGTAGCATATCATTTTTTGTCTGTAAACATTTTCCTCATATTTTTAAATTATTTTTATTATTATATTAAAAATATAATTTAATATTTAAAAAAAATTATGATTAAAGGGCTTCAATTAATTAAATAATTGAAACCCTCCTATATAAATTCTAATATCTATTCTATTTTCATTTACTTTAACCACTTAAAAAATTCTAAGCAATTTTCAAACATTGATCCCCAAGAAAGCTCATCATGGTCACCTTCATCAGTTACATATAATATATTTTCAACTCCATTTTCCTTAGCTACTTCATAAGCTGCTTTAGTAGATTCATTAGCAAAGTCATTTTCTCCTGTATAAAAATAAACTTTATTATCAGTTAATATATCTGGGGTAAAGTTATTTTTTAAATACTCCCTCATTTTCTCCGGATTTTGATTATCACAATATGAAAACATTCCAGTATAGCCATAAACCTTAGGATAATTAATGCTTGAACAAATAGAAACAACAGCACCATAAGATGCTCCAATAATGGCAGTATGTTCTCTATCCTCTAAAGTTCTATAATTTTTATCAATATATTGTTTTAAAGTATTAGCATAAAAATCACTTACTTCCTTAGCTTTACCCTTATCTACTTCAGGAGGTTTTAAGTAAAGATTATATTCTTTAGTACGCCTACTTTCTAAAGAATCAACCCCTACAACAATAATACCTGTTGTCCTTTTTTTATAATATAAATTATCAAGTCTATCAGCTATAAGCCATGCTTTTCTATATGTTGCTGTAGAAGGATCAAATAAATTCTGACCATCAAACATATAGATTACTGGATATCTTTTTTCTTCCTTATCATAATCAGGTGGTAAATATATCCTCACTGTATTTTTCGTATCTAATTCTGGACTATAAAAATCTGATATAACTTTTATTGTTCCTTTTTCCTTATCAGTTCCTTCTTCAATCTTCTCTTCCTTTGTAATATTTTTATTTACTACACATCCATTTAAAAATAATAATCCACTTACAATTGCTATAGCTTTAAAAAACTTCTTATTCATACTTCCCCCTCCATTTCTCTACTATATATTTAATTATACAAAAGTTGTAAAAAAAATTTTTGGAGAATATTCATAAAAAGTTGTCTAATTATCAATTTCAGTATAAAATAAATTTTATAATTTAAAATATTTCAATATATGGGAGATTTTGTATGGATATTTCTATTAATGAGCATAATGGATACTTTTCCCTTGATATGGGCTATTACAATGACTATGGATTTAATAATTCTAATTTAGAAGATTATAGGTTTTCTTTAGTTTTCATAGAAGGAAACAGCGGATATTTTATACTTGATAAAAATAAATTTTCTTTTGATTCACATGTATTAATATGTGTAAATGAATTTGAAAATTTATATATACCTGATGATTACTATGTTCAAGCTATTCTTTTTCATCCTAGGATAATTAGTTCCTCTTTAAATTTTAATAATATACGAGACTCTTTAGATACTCTTAGCCTTACTGAAAAGCAAGACTGCTTCTATTTACAACCCTTTATTAAGCGAATTAATTCTTCTTATGGAATCCTTTTTCATAATATAGATTTAACAAATAGAATTAGAGAACTTTTTAAAGTTTTCTCACAACAAATTATTTTGCAAGATAATGATTTCTGGGCTTGTAGAAGTAGAACTTATCTTATTGAATTATTATCATTAGCTTGTATAATGGCGGAAGAAAAGTCTTTACTTTTAGAGAAACAAAGAAAAGAAAAAGATCATGAAATTTTAAAGGTTATTACTTATCTAAAAAGTAATATGCAAGAAAAAATAACTATATCTAATTTAACTAAAGAATTTAATTTAAATAGAAATGATTTATCTAAAAATTTTGCTGACTACACAGGAGAAACTATAATTGAATTTTTAAATAAAAGTCGTATAGAAATGGCATCTACATTATTAAGAGATACTAAAATTCCTCTTATAGAAATTATGGAGACTGTTGGATTTCATGATTATTCTTATTTTTCTAATAGCTTCAAAAAAATTAAAGGAATATCTCCTAAAAATTATAGAAAAAAATATTGTTGGATGCCTTAAAGCATCCAACAATAAATACATACATAATATATTAACAATAATTTTTCTATGCAAACCTTTTACCTTTACTATAAATTCTAAAACCTATATCCTCTAACAAGTTAAATAAACTTGAGGTTATAAAATATATTCCTAAAGCTATAGGCGCTTTAAATGTTATTAGCACTCCCATTATAATCATTGGTAAAATACTCTTTGGCTTTACAATTTCTTCATTATTTCCAAATACCTTTAAGTATGAAATTAAACTAGGTAATACAGTTATAAGAGTATATATTATAGAAACTAAGAATTTATCATCTGTATTTCCTATATTAATAGCCCAAGGTACCAAAATACTCATAGCTTCAAGCTTTAATCTATCAATGGACATATATAATCCAGAAATTATAGGTAATTGTAATATAGGAAGTAAACACCCTAATAAGCCCTTAGAATTCTCTGAATAAAGTTTATTTAATTCCTCTTCTTGTCTCTTTCTATTAGTTTTATACTTAGCTTTCACTTCATCAATCTTCTTACTAAAGGTTATTTGCTTTTTCATTGCTATCCTTTGTTTTATTGAAAAAGGAAGCATAAAAATCTTAACTATTATAGTTAGTAAAACAATCGCTATTCCATAGTCTCCAGTAAACTGATAAAAAAACTCTACAATATATTTAAAAATATTAATAATGACGTCCATAAATCCTCCTTATATTATAAATTTAATAAACATCATCATTATTAAAACAAGCTGCAATATCTCCAAATATCTATCTTTTCATAGGTATTGTATTTATCTAAGGTTAAATTAGTACAGTAATTAAATCTTTCTTTATCTGTATAAATCAAGATAACCTTATTGAAGTTTTTCTTTCTACTAAAAAAATAACCTTTAAAGTATATAAATAAACAAGTACTAATACTTAATATAAATATTAAATTCATTAAATATATCATATCAAATTTCATATATACCTCCTAAAAGTTATCATTTACCTTATTATAAGATACTTATAATTATAAGTCAATATATGGAAATACTCTTTTTTATATAGTAATTTTAATTAACATATTTATTTAAAAAACTAAATACTTTTTCATAATAAGTTTCTGGATCTACATCTGGTGCAGAACCATGACCTGCTCCATCAATTACTAAAATATCTTTTTCGCAACTTGCAGCTTCATACAGCCTATATATCATTTCAGTTGGCACATATGTATCATTTCCTCCATGAGTAAATAACATTGGAGTCTTAGATTTCTTTACTTGCTCCAAAGCTGAAGCTTCATGGAAATTGTATTTTGCCTTTAAGTTAGTTACTAGTTCTGCTGCGTTTAATATTGGAAATGGTGGCAAACCAAATCTTTCATATAATTGAGCTTCAAACATTTCTTGAACTGAAGTATAGCCGCAATCTTCAACTATCGCCTTCACATTACTTGGTAGCTCTTCTCCTGAAGTCATCATTACTGTAGCTCCACCCATAGATTCTCCATAAAGTACAATTTGTGAATTACTATCTAAAGATAGAACATAATCTATCCATAAAAGCATATCTTTTCTATCTAACCACCCCATTCCTATGTATTTTCCTTCACTATTACCATGTGCTCTCATATCTGGAGTTAAAACATTATAACCCTGATTATAAAAATTTAAAGCTATAGGCTGTACATCTTCATGACTTGAAGTATATCCATGAGCAACTATTACCCATTTATCACTTTTATTGTTTTGTAAATATAATTTCCCCCATAATTTTATACCATCATTTGATACTATAGTTGTTTCTTTACTTTTTACATATTTTAACCAATTTTCAACATCTTCTTTCGACTTTTCTTTATTTACTATTTCTGTAGAAGTTTCTACAGATTGTGGTGCTTTTGGATCTACATTAGCTTGAGTAACTATTCCTTCTTGCCTTACTAATGCATAATTAAAGAAATAATTTCCAAGGAATGCTAATCCACCAATTAATATTAGTATTATTGCTGATATTATACCTATTATTATTTTCTTTTTCTTACTCATTTTAGTCCTCCTTAATGTCATTTTATAATATTTTATTTTATAAACAAATATTTTGATTGTCAATATATATAAATATAATAAAATCTATATAAGAATAATGAAGATTATTCTTATATAGATTTATATTTACTTATTAATGACTTTTCCTTGTAATCCTTCTATTATATCCAAAGTCTTAAAATGTAGACTTTCATCAAAACTTGCACAAAGGCTTGCATCAACAATTATATTGGCATTTCTATATTGTGATTGAAACATAACAAAATTGCTTATTACGCAAATATTAGTAACTACACCTACTATTTCAATTTCCTCTATATCTTCTCCTATTTCTGTTGATATTTTAATCATATCTTTAGGAGCCAATCCAAATCCATATTTTTCGTAACTTATAATATTTTCATTACCTTCAAATTCATTTAGTTTTCCAAATAACTTATGTCCTCCTGTACCTTTAATACAATGAACAACGGGTAAATTTTTACCCTCTCTTGTATCTAAATAGTTTTCTTCATGAGTATCATAAGTGAATAAAACTTTATTTCCCGCTTTTAAATATTGATTTATTTTATTATATATACCTTCTTCTAATGTAATAGCTTTTTCAAAGCCTAAAGTACCATCAACGAAATCTTTCTGATAATCAATAACCACTAATAATTTTTTCATTATACCCTCCAAAAACTTATATATTTTTATTTTTTAAAATTAGATTTTTAAATTTATCATTTATATTATATAATATGATTATGATATTTTTAAGAGGTGATTAATTTCATGAACAACACTCTAACTCAAGAGAACATAAAAAAATTAAGAGAAGAATTAGAATATAGAATGACTGTAAAAAGAGCTGAAATAGCTAAAGAAAAAGCCATAGCGGCAGCACATGGTGATAGATCTGAAAATGCAGAATATAAAGAAGCTTGTGCTAACTACAGAGAAAATGATAATAGAATACAATATTTATTAAATATGATTTCTACAGCTACTGTTATAGAAGATGATAAAATAGATAAGTCTATATTAGGAATTAATAGTAAAGCAAGAATTAAATTTATAGAGGATGATTTTGATGATGTGGTAACACTAGTTACTGTTATGGACTCTGATCCTGAAAATATGTGTATTAGTATTGAATCAGATCTTGGATTAGCACTTAAAGGTAAAACTGTAGGGGATGTAGTTGAGGTAATTGCTCCAGAAGATAAATATACTGTAGAAATATTAGAAATACTATAATACCTTAATTTAATTCAATAATTCTAAATTTTTAATTAGAGGCTGTTTAACAGCCTCTTTTCTACTCTTCATAAATCATCTTTTTTGTCATTCCACCATCTATTACTAAATTAGCTCCATTTATAAAATCATTATCTTCATCACATAGATATAGACAAGCTTTTAATATATCCTTTGGCTTACCTACCCTACCAGATGGATGTTGAATATGGTCAATATTTCTTAAATCTTCATAATTATCAACTTGTATCCATCCAGGGCTTATAGCATTAACTGTTATTGGAGTATTATGTAATGATACTACTAAGCTATTTGTTAAAGATATAATTCCTCCCTTAGAAGCACCATAAAGCTCCCAATTGGCTTCATTTTGATTATATCTAGTAGATGCAATATTTATTATTCTTCCATAATTTTGGCCTTCATTTGCTCTTATAAATTCTCTACAGCAAATAAAGCTTCCTCTTAAATTAGTATTAATTACATTATTAAAGTCTTCTAACTGTACATCTTCTATATACTTTTCATAATGACTAATTGCAGCATTATTAATTAATACATTTATATAGCCATATTTATCAATAACCTTAGTAAATACATTTTTTATCTCATCTTCATTTTTTAAATCTGCCTTGTAGAAATCTATATTATCATCCTCATATTTTCCATCTAAAATATCCATCACTACTACTTTAAATCCACTTCTAGCAAATCCTTCAGCCAAGTGATAACCTATTCCTCTAGCTCCTCCAGTTATTAATGCTACTCTCATATTAATATCTCCTTAAATATTATTTTAAGTTCTTTATACCTTCTTCTAATATTTCTAATTGTAATAAAGTCTCGTAATCTTTAATAGTCTTTTCTTTATTATTGATAATTACTTCATATAAATCATCGTATACCCTTCCGTAATCACCATCTACAGACTTAACCTTTTCTTCGTGGATAGTTCCTTCCTCGTCAATATATGTTAATACCCCATATTGATCTATTGTATCTTTACCAAAATCTTTATTTGTTGGCATATAAAACATCTTTAAATGCTCTTCTTGCCTATCTTTACTTTCTTTTACAAAACATCCTTTTTTGCCATAAACCACAAAGCTTGGTCTTGATTTTATTCTAAAATAACTAGATTTAACTGATACTTTTGTAGTTCCATAATATAAATCCAAATCAAAATAATCATTCATTCTACCTGTTCCAAGTAATTGTCTTACATCATAGTGAATATTATCTGGTTTACCAAAATAACTTATTACTTGATCTAAAGTATGACATCCATGTCCATATAAAAATGATTCATAAGGAGAAAATTTAGAATTCCCTTCTGGAACTTCTGGTCTAAAATAATCAAAATGCATTTCTACTTCTAATAAATCTCCAAGCTTTCCTTCTTCAATAACCTTTTGAACTGTTAAAAAATCACTATCAAACCTTCTATTTTGATAAGCTTGAACAATTAAATTTTTAGACTTTGCTAAATCAAAAATCTCCTTTGCTTCATCATAAGTTTCCATAAAAGGCTTTTCCACTAAACAATGTTTGTTATTTTCTAAAACTAATTTTGCATAATTATAATGACTATCTTGCTTTGTACAAACTACCACTAATTGTATCTCTTCATCCTTTAACAATTCATCTAAATTAGATGTGTAATTTACTCCATTTATTCTATCCCAAGCCTCATTTTTAGGATTTCTTTGATAAATAGTTTTTACCTTTATATTTTTTCTTTGAAGTACAAATGGTAAGTGATATCTATTTGTACTCTTTCCATTTCCTATATATCCTATAGTAAGCATTATCTTCCTCCTATTTTGTATTTTATACTATTATATCAAATAGTATAAAAATAAATCAATTTTCAAAATAATACTCACATTTATATTATTGTTCCAAAAAACAAAGTTATCCATCTATAGGATAGCCTTGAACTATTTACATTTTTTTATTTGTTTTGAGACATAACTCCTACAAGTTTATGAGGAACATAAGCCTCTTCTAAATATTCCTTTTCTTTCTCCGTTAATTTAACAGGAATCGCTTTGATAGCTTCTTCAATATGAGAAATTTTCGTAGCACCTACTACTGGAGATGTAGTTTTTGAAAGTAACCAACCTAATGCTATTTGAATCCGTGTCATACCTTTCTTTTGTGCAAGTTCAGCCACACGCTCAACAATTATTCTATCTTGTACTGATGTTAAATCATATTTCCCTTTAGCATAGAAATCTTCCTCTAATCTCTTAGTTGTTTCTTCCCAATCTCTTACTAGTCTACCAGAAGCTAGTGAACTATACGGAGTCATAGCTATATTGCCATCTTTACAGCAAGGCACCATTTCTCTTTCTTCTTCCCTAAACAATAGATTATAATGATTTTGTATAGAAATAAACTTGCTCCATCCATTTTTATCAGCTATACGATTTGCTTTTTCTAGTTGCCATGCAAAACAATTTGATATTCCTATATAGCGTATTTTCCCTAATATAACTTGCTCATGTAACGCCTCTAGTACTTCTTCTATTGGAGCAGAATAATCCCACATATGACAAATATATAAGTCTATGTAGTCAGTTCCAAGATTAGATAAGCTCTGACTAAGCATATTATTGATATGCTCTTTTACACTAACATTATTTTTAACTTGCTTTTCATTCCTCGGTGGAAATTTTGTAGCAATAATGACATCTTCACGCTTTACCAATTTTTTTAAAGCTCTCCCAAGATATTTTTCACTAGTACCATTTTGATAACTAATTGCAGTATCGAAGAAATTTATTCCTTCTTCAAGTGCTTTTTTTATTATTTCTAATGATTTTTCTTCATCAAGAGTCCATGAATGCATTCCTTGGGTTGAATCTCCAAAACCCATACATCCTAGACAAATTCTAGAAACATTTAAATCTGAATTTCCTAGTTTAATATACTCCATACTCTCCCCACTCTCATCTGTGTAGTTCTTAATTATTTTTTACTTCTTTAATAAATTTCCAAGTTGATCCACCATCCTTAGATTCATATAATACACTACTATTTCCATTATAATCACCATCTGCACCTTGACCAACTAACACATTCAAAACTTTATTATCTTCATAGGGCATCTCTGGGAAATCAAAAGGTTCTATAATTGCCCCATTCTCTAGTGTTACTTCCTTTATAGGTATAGTTACTTGTTCAAAAGTTAATCCACCATCTTTTGTTCTATATAAATCTGCTGAATCTCCTCCATTATGAGATAATGAAATAAATCCAAGACTCTCATTAATAAAAACAATTCCTGAAGCACCGCCTGATCTACCTAAAAAAGGATCCTCATTTAATGTGTTCCAACTTAAACCACCATCTTTAGTATTTTCTAAAGAATAAAATCTACTTCCTAATGCAGCACCTACTACTTTTAATCTATAACCTATACTATCATTTATATAATATTCCTTGTCTTCACTACTAGAAGATGTCTTTTCATTGTTATCAGGTTTATCTAAAGTTTTTTCATTAATATTACTCAAGTCATTGACTAAATTATACCTAATAGGAGTAATAGAATTTTCTTTGCCAGGTACATAAACTGATACAGTATATCCTATAATTTCTGAAGTCATAGTATTTCCTTCCTTAGTTTGTCCGCTATTATCTATATATACAACTCCTTCAGTATTTAATTCCCAGCTTCTTTTACCAAAGTAAAGAATTCCATATTTATTTTCTTTCCATTTACTTATAGTGTCTTCCAACGGAATAACTTTCATTGTATTTATTAATGGTTCTAACAATTTATCTCTATTATAATCTGCATTAACATATCCATTTAAATAAATTGTTATTTTTTTAGATTTATTTAAATCATAATCTATTAAGTAGCTTTGAAGCTCCCCATTTTCATTATCTCCATATATAAATGCATTAAATAATTCAATAGTTCCCTCTCTATTAAATTCTATATTTAATCCACTATCTGATACATACAATTTTTCTGGTAAATCTACTTTTTCCTTTATATCTGTTAATATACCTTCAATTCCATCGGTATATATATTATTATTCTCAAACTTTACAGTTTTTTTGTTTTTAAAGTCATACAATTTCCAAGCTAACTTTCCGTTAAAATTAATTGAAGTTTCATAAATCTTTGCTCCATAATAAACTGTAAAGGATATAAGTATTATTATAGATAAGTATAACCATACCTTTTTTGCACTAGATTTTATTTTTTTATCTCTTATATCATATAATGTTCTCTTTAAATTTTCTTTATAATACTCATCTATATCTTCTAGACTTAAAATAAGAATATCTTTGTTTATTAAAGTTATATATGCATATTTCTTTTTTATATTAAAAAATTTAATGTTATCAAGTTTTACTTCTATACCATCATAATCATCTAACTTTATATAATCTTGCTCTATTGTATATTTTTTTATTATTTCCTCGGGAATATAAATTGTCTTTCTCGTCATTCTTATTATTAACTTAATTAATAATGCTAAAAATAACAATAAACATATAATTAATATTATAAAATTACTATTATATCTTCCATATCTACAGAAAGAATATAACTCATAAAATGTAATAATATATACTAATACAAATAATGGAGAACTTAGAATTGATAATAACTCATTTTTTCTCTTTATAGTATTATACTTCATACCCTCACCTCTCTAGTAAGTAATTATACTCCCTTTTTTGTAAAAAATAAAAATCCACATAAATAATGCAGATTTTTAATCAATTTATTTTTGTAATAATTATTTACTTTAATTTCTTAAATCTTGGTTAACTTTTCTATATTTAAGTGGTGTCATTCCATATCTTTTTTTGAAAATTCTAAAGAAATAACTTTTTTCCTTAAATCCAATTATTTCTGAAATATTTTGAACAGATAAATCTGTAGTAATTAATAACCATTTTGCTTTTTCCAATTTTATTTCTCTAAGCTTGTTCGAAAAACTATCATTCGCCAATATTTTAAATTTAAGAGAAAAGTAAGTTGGATTAAAATTAAAAGCCTTTGCCATACTATTTAAAGATACAGTAGAATAATTATCTACCATATATTTTAGCCAACTTCCAACATCATAGTTTTCCATCATACTAGATTCACTAATTATTAAAGAGTCCTTATGAATGTTATGCAGGTTAGTTAAAAATAAAACTAATGCCGCCTTAACTAATTTCTCATTATTTTCATTTATTCTTGTGATTTCATATAATAAAAAATTTAAATACTTTTTAACTATATCATAGTTAGTAACATCAAATACTAAATACTCAATCTTTTTTGTATCTAATCTAATAAAGTCATATAATATTGGACAATCGGCCATTTGAGCCTTTAGATTAGAATCAAAAAATTCTTTTGTAAAATTAATTACACATATTTTAGAATTTTTTTCATTAATTGAGTATTTAATATTTGATCCATTTCTTAATAAAATTATTGTTCCTTCTACTAGCTTTATTATCTTTGAATCTATATTTACACTTACAACTCCATATATAATTAACAAAGATATATATTTTTCTTTTGAAATAAGAAAACCGTTTCTTTTCTCGTACAAATCTAAGCTATAGCCATCCTTAAAATTAAAATTCGATTTATTTTTTATTTGTTTTAAAAGCAAATTCTTATCCAATTATTCTTTTCTCTTTCTTATAATTCATTACTATATATATTTTTCAATATTAATGATATTTTATATTATTTATAATAATTATACAATTAAACCTAAATAAAAACCACTTTTTATGTGAAGTGCAACATCTTATTAAAAAAATATCTCTGTTATACTGTTTAATGTTGGTTAAAAAAATAACAATAAATTAATTAATGGGGGGAAAATAAATGAAAAAAGGTTTTTTACGCAAATTAATAACTGCCACTTTAGCCTTCAGCTTATCAACTAGTTTGCTAATAGGCTGTGAATCTAAAAGTACTTCTGTTGCTAAAGCTGGAACTTACACAGCTACAGAAAGTGGATTTGGTGGAGATGTAACTGTAAATGTAACAATATCAGATGAAGGTAAGATCTCTTCAATTGATGTTACTGCAGATTCAGAAACACCTACTATAGGAGGAGAAGCTGCTCCTAAATTAGCAAAAACTATTGTTGATACTCAAAGCTTAGCTGTAGATACTGTAAGTGGAGCTACTTATACAAGTACTGCTGTTATAAATGCTGTTACTACTGCATTAACTGAAGCAGGCGCTGATATTAAAGCTCTTAAAAATAATAAAGTATCAAAAAATGGACAAAACGAAGAAGTAAATGTTGATGTAGTAGTTGTTGGTGCAGGTGGATCTGGTACTGCTGCCGCTTTAGCAGCAAGTGAAGCTGGACTTAACGTACTTGTAGTTGAAAAAAATCCATCAGCAGGTGGTAACTCAAAAATTGCATCTGGATTCTTTGCGATAGGAACAGAATTACAAAAAAATGAAGGACTTGACCTTTCTGTAGATAAAGCAGTTCAAGACCTTATGGAATTTAATCAGTATTTATCAAACGGTACTATAGTAAGAAAAATTGTTGAAAATGCAGCTGATACTGTTGAATGGTTACAAGGATATGGAGTTGAATTCTATCTTCCTGAAAAAACTACTCAATTAGCTCATGAAGATGATCTTTATAAATGGAAAACTTATCATAAGTTTGTAGATCAAGCTACAGCTTTCGAAAATATGTATAGCAATCTTGAAAATATGGGTGCTAAAGTTGTTTATAACACATCTCTTGAAACTATAATAAAAAATGATGATGGTGTTGTAACAGGTATTACTGCCAAAAAAGAAGATGGTGGTATCTTAACTGTTAATGCTTCTGCAACAATTATTTGTACAGGTGGTTTTGGTGCTGATTCTGAAAAAACTGCAGCTGCATTAAACTCTAACTTATTTAATTCACTTGGTATGCCAAATGCTGGTGAAGGTATTTCTGCAATTGAAGAAATTGGTGGATTTGATTTAGATGCAACTCCTTTACTACATGCTTGTCAATTTGCTGAATCAACAGTTAAACAAGATTCTGCTGGAGAAAATCTTGCTGGATTCTCAGATACAAGTTTAACACAAATACTTAATACACCATTATTATGGGTTGATACTACTGGTAGTCGTTTTACTAATGAGGATGTTGTTTATGATACAGCTTTCTGGGCAAATGCAGCCTATACTGTTGGTGGAAAATACTACATTATAGTAGATAAAGCTACTTTAGAATCATTCTCAAATGGAACATCTTTAACTGTATCTCAAGCAGGCCCTGGTGCTAAAATGGATCTTGATGATTTTGTTAAGCTAGCAGATGCATCTGTTGAAGCTGGTACTGCATTTAAGGGAAGTACATTAGAAGAATTAGCTGAAGCTACTGGAATGAATGCAACTGATTTAAAGGCTACTGTTGAAAGATATAATTCAATGATTGAAAAAGGATCAGATACTGACTACGGTAAGGCAAGTACATCATTAGCTTATAAAGTAGAATCTGGTGATTTTTATGCTTTCGATGTTCGTGGTGTATTCCTTGGAACAATTGGTGGAGTTAAAGTAGATGATAATATGCAAGTTATGACTACTGATTTCGAATTAATTCCTGGTTTATACGCTGCTGGAACAACTGCAGGTGGATACTATACAGGAGTAGGTTACCCACCATATGAAGGTTTAGCTTGTGGATTTGCTTATACTTCAGGAAGAATAGCTGGAACAAGTGCTGTTAATTATGTAAATTCATTAAAATAAACTGACAAATAAAAAAGTCTGCAATAAAATATTGCAGACTTTTTCATTTTAAGTACTATATATAAGGATAAGGGGTACTCACTATTTATTCATAGATTCAATAACACTATCAACAAGAGCATCCATATCTACAACATTATCTTCCTTCATAGAAGAAACTAGTGAAAGTTTATCATCTAAAACATTCATATTCTTCATTCCATCAAGGAATTCTCCCATTAATTTACCTGATTGAGTTGCCCAAGAACCATTTTCTATTAAAGCGAAGGTTCTATTTTGTAGGTTAAGTGCCTTCATATCCATTAGGTAGTTATGCATTAATGGGTAAATACCTAAGTTATATGTTACTGATGCTAAAACAATATGACTAACTCTGAATGTTTCAGCTATTAATGTAGATACATGAGTATTTGATACATCATACATAACTACATTAGTAATTCCTTTTTCAACAAATTTAGTTGCTAATGCATTAGCAGCTGATTCTGTATTTCCATACATTGAAGCATATACTATCATTACAGCTTTTTCTTCTGGTTCGTATTTACTCCATTTATCATGTTTATCTATAAAATATCCTAAATCTGAACGCCAAACTGGACCATGTAATGGGCAAATCATCTTAATATCAAGAGTGCTTGCCTTTTTAAGTAATGCTTGTACATGTGGACCATACTTACCAACTATATTAGTATAGTATCTTCTAGCATCATCAATCCAATCACGCTCAAAGTTTACTTCGTCATTAAACAGCTTACCATCTAAAGCTCCAAATGTTCCGAATGCATCAGCTGAGAATAGAACACCATTCTTAGTATCAAAGCTAACCATAACTTCTGGCCAGTGAACCATTGCTGCAGTAAAGAATTTAATTTCATGCTTACCAAATGACATTGAATCTCCATCTTTAACTTCAATTTCTCTTCCATCAACATCGAATCCAAATTGTCTCATTAATAAGAATGCCTTTTCTGTAGCAACAATTTTAACATCTGGATAACGTCTAATTATTTCTTCTAGTGAAGCTGCGTGATCTGGTTCCATATGATTTACTACTAAATAATCTAACTTTCTACCCTTTAAAACAGCTTCAACATTTTCTAAAAATTGTCTAGCTATTGACCAATCTACAGTATCAAATAACACTGTCTTTTTGTCCAATAATAAATATGAGTTGTATGAAACCCCTCTTGGAATTGGGTGAATATTTTCAAATAGAGCAAGACGTTTATCATTACCGCCTACCCAATAAAGGTCTTCTGTTACTTTTCTAACACAAAACATTAATTAATCCTCCTTTTGACTATGAAAATTTAAACTTTTGCTAAAGATTATGCCTCTATGAAATTAGATTTTTCTTCACCACAGTCTGGGCAAATCCATTCTTCTGGTAAGGCTTCAAATAGAGTTTCTGGTAATACTTCATTTTCTTCATCACCCACAGCTGGGTCATATTCATATCCGCAACCAGTACATACATAAGTCTTCCATGTAGGTGCAACCTTCTTAGGAACACTTCTCTTCATCTTCTTCATAGGAGGAGCTGGCTTCTTAGGTTCTCCGTTATCTAATGCTTCTGTTAACAATGGCATTATTTCCATTATATCTCCAACGATACCATAATCTGCATTTTTAAATATTGGTGCATTCGGATTATTATTAATAGCAACAATAGTTGTAGCGTCCTTAATTCCTTTTAGATGTTGTCCAGCGCCTGATATACCACATGCTATATAAAGATTTCCATTAAACTTTTGTCCTGACATTCCAACGTAACGGTTTAGAGGTAAATATTTCAAAGTTTCAGCAACAGGACGTGATGATCCTATAGCTGCTCCAACTTGAACAGCTAATGCTTTCGCTAATTCCATATTCTTCTCTTCCCCAATACCTCTACCTACGCTTACTACACGTTCAGCTTTTGATATTGGAGTATCTATGTCAATACCAACAGTAAAGTCATATCCTTCACTCTTTAATGCCTCAACAAGTTTTTCTACATTTTCTTTAGCTGTACCTTCCTTAAATATAACCTTCTTACGAGCGCCTGTCAATGGGTCAGCTTTCTTCTTAGTGCTCCTATTACCCTTTGCAATCTTTCCAATTATATGAGAAGCTATAACTACTCTTTGAATTTCATTAGTTCCTTCATAAATTGTACAAATTTTAGCATCACGATATGCTCTTTCAACATCCATTCCCTTTAAGTATCCTGATCCACCAAATATTTGTAATGCATCATTTACTACTTCTAGGCATATGTCTGAAGCATACATTTTAGCCATTGCAGATTCCATTGAATATGATTCATGATGTTCTTTTAAATCTGCTGCACTATATATTAATAGTCTTGCTGCTCTTAATTTAGTTGCCATATCTGCTAACTTAAATGAAATACCTTGTTGTGCAGCTATAGGTTTTCCAAATTGAATTCTTTCTTTTGCATATTCTAAAGCATTTTCATATGCACCTTGAGCTATTCCTAGTGCTTGAGATGCTATACCTATACGTCCACCATCAAGTGTTTGCATAGCTATCTTAAATCCTTGTCCTTCTTTTCCTAGTAAATTTTCCTTTGGAACCTTAACATTGTTGAAAAGTAGTTGTGCAGTTGAAGATGAACGAATACCTAATTTGTCATAATGATCTCCAAATGTGAATCCTTCCCATCCTTTTTCAACTATAAATGCACTAATACCTTTTACTCCAATATCAGGAGTAGTTACTGCAAAAACAACATATGTATCTGCTTTATCAGCATTAGTAATAAATATCTTTTCACCATTTAGAATGTAATAATCACCATCTAAAACAGCTGTTGTTTCAGTTCCACCAGCATCACTACCTGCATTAGGTTCTGTTAATCCAAAAGCACCTATTTTTTCACCCTTTGCTAAAGGTACTAAATACTTTTGTTTTTGTTCTTCAGTTCCAAATGCAAATATTGGATAACTTCCTAAAGAAACGTGGGCAGACAAAATAACTCCAGCTCCACCATCCACTCTTGAAAGCTCTTCTACAGCGATAGCATAGCTTATAACATCAGCACCTAAGCCACCATATTCTTTTGGATATGGAGTTCCCATAACTCCCATTTCACCTAATTTTTTAATAGCTTCTGTAGGGAAAATACTATCCTTGTCCCACATAGCTGCATAAGGTCTAATTTCAGCCTCTGCAAATTCTCTTATTTTCGCACGAAAAGCTTCGTGTTGGTCTGTAGTCTTAAAAAACATAAACTTGCCTCCTTTTATTTTGTGTTTTACCAAATATAAAACACATTGACATTAGTAATAAAAGCTAAAACTTATTCTGCAAATAATTGTAAGAATAAATAAAACCATATTAATAGATTTTTCATCTTTCTTAATAATAATTATTATAAAACTAAGAATATTTACTGTCAATTTATTCTGAAAATATTTACAATTTGATATTTTTTTATATTTTAATTATTATTCTTAACAAATTTCTAACTATTAAATTGTTATAATGGTAAAATTTTAATTAGTATTTTTATAGATTAAAAATAAATGTATACATTAATTTACATTTTTACAAATTATCATTTAATTAAGTAGATATAGATTGTTATATCGTTTAATATTTAATTAACAAATTTTTCAATTAAAAAAAGCCAGAATTATATCTGACTTTATTATATGTACTTTATATTATTTAATTTTCACTAAAAAGGCCAGCTCCTCTTACAATATCCTGTTCTCTAAAAAGACTCAAAACAGCTTCATTGTAATCTTCTATTTTCTGTGCCTTTTTTATTCTTTTTATATATTTTTTATTATCAGAAAAAATATATATCATATAGCCCCACAATTCCTTCATTCTATAAATGGCATTCTTATCTTCATTAAAAGCATTTCTATAGTTAGTAAAGATTTCATCATGAAATTCTTTTAATATATTTTTATCTAAAACTATATTTTCTTTTATTTCATCTAATAATCCAGGATTAGCTAATATTCCTCTTCCAATCATAACTTTTTCTACATTTGGAAAGTTATTAACAAATTTATTATGGTCCTCAGTTGTAAAAATATCTCCATTATAACATACTGGGCTATTACTTAAATTTAATGCATCATTGAATATCTCTAAATTAGGCTTATTGCCATAAAAATCTTCTCTAGTTCTTGGATGAATTATCAATTCTTTTAATGGATATTTATTATAGATTTTAATAAGTTCATAGAATTCTTCAGGTCTATCTTTTCCTATTCTGGTTTTTATAGAAATCTTTAGGTCAGAAATTTTAAATATTTCATCTAGAAACTTATCCAGTTCTTCTCTTTTTGCTAAAAATCCAGAGCCTCTATATTTTGAAACAACAGTTCCAGACGGGCATCCTAAATTTAAATTTACTTCCTTATATCCTAATTCTTTTAACTTCATTGAAGTATTAATAAAACCTTCTGAATCATTAGTCAGTATTTGAGGAACAACATTTAATCCACTATTATTTTCTGGTAATATGTCTCTTAATTCTTTAGTCTTAAAACTTTTACTTGTGTTTGGTGTAATAAAAGGGGTGAAAAATTTATCCATATTATTAAAATACTTATTATAAGCATTTCTATATATATGTCCTGTAATTCCCTCCATAGGTGCTAAATAATATTTCATGTACTAACTCCTCTACGTTTATTCTAAAGAAATTATATCAGCCTTATCTTAACTTATCTATATATGTTTTATTTATTAAATAACATTTTTATTTCATCTAAATCCTTACAATAAAAATCTGCATCTGTTTCTTTGCAAACATCATTGATATTAGTAAAAGCCATTCCTCCTACTATTATTAAAGGAGCTTTATTCTTAAATGAAGTTCTAATTGCCTTTATAACATTTTTAGCAGATTCTATATTACTAGAAATAGTAACTGAAATAGCAATATATTTGGGATTTTCTGATTTAATAGCATTAATAATACTAAGAGTAGGAAGATTTGAGCCAAGATATATTACCTTAATTCCACTTACTTCTAATAAGTCAGCAATCATCTTTATTCCAATATTATGTTGCTCTGATCCTGCTGTTAAACAAATTACAGATGACTCTTTATTATCATTAATTTTTTGATAACTTTTTACTTCTCTCATTATATCCAAGATATTTTCTGAAATATAATGTTCATTCCAAACATCTATTTCACCAATTTCCCAAAGTACACCAACTTCTTTTAAGGCTGTTTCTAGTAAATTAAAATATATCCATTCTATATCCATTCCATTGTTATAAATATTTAATATTAAATCTCTTGCTTTATTCTTATATCCATTTAATAGATATTGTAAAAACTCTTTATACTCTTCTTTGTTTATTGAATAATTGTTTTTATTTATTATTTTTTTATCTTCACCATTTAAAAGATAATCTATAGAAACATTAAACAAATCTGAAATTTGTTTAAGCTTATCTGCATCTGGAAACCTTAGTCCTTTTTCATAATTGGATATAGTTGTTTGTTTTATTCCTAGTATATTGGAAAGTTCTCTTTGAGTATATCCAAATTTATTCCTAAGCTTTTTTAATTCCTCTCCAAATCTATTCCTCATATAATACTCCTTTCACATTATTAATTATATTATATCAAATTATTTAAATATTATATATTATATAATATCACATAAAGCAATAAAAATATTCAAAATATTTTCATTTTACTATTGATTTATTTCAAACTGTGGTTTATTATTTATATAAATAATAATTATCCATAAACATTTATTATTATAAAAATGAATTTTTAAAGGATTTTAACCTTAATTATATATATATTGAAAATGAATAATAATTTTTACAACACTTAATAAAAGGAGGACTAATTATGAAATTGCCATTTAAAATATCTTTACGATTTTTAAGCTCTAATAAAGGTCAAACATTTCTTATAGCTATTGGAATTGCAATAGGAGTTTCTGTACAGATTTTCATAGGATCTCTTATAAATAGTTTACAAAAAAATTTAATAAATAAAACTATAGGTAACTCACCACAAATAAAAATAACATCAACTACTGAAGATAAATTAATTAATAATTATGATGATATAAAATCAAAAATATCTAATAATAGTGGGGTTACCAATTTATCATTTACAGCTGATGGTGCTGCACTAATAAAAACAAAGGATAATACCTATTCTGTTTTAATTAGAGGTATGAATATTGATGATTCAGATAAAATCTATAATGTCAAAGATAGAATTTATGAAGGCCGTCAGGCAAAAAATAATTATGAAACAATAATAGGTAAAGAACTTCAAAATGAGCTTGGAGTTAATATAAATGAAAATATTGAAATAATATCAAATACAGGTAAGACATCAGAACTTAAAGTTGTTGGCTTCTATGATTTAGGTGTAGCATCATTAAATAAATCTTGGTTACTAACTACTCTTTCTACCTCACAAGAAATGTTTTCACTAGATAACTCTGTTACTACAATTGAAATGCAAACTAATGATTTATTTAATGCAGATGTTATTGCTAGTGATTTATCATCAACATTAGGAAATGATTTTAAAATTACTAACTGGAAAGATGATAATGCAGAGCTATTAAGTGGATTAAATGGTCAAAGCATTTCAAGTATTATGATTCAAGTATTTGTATTAATTTCTGTAGTTTTAGGAATTGCCAGTGTACTAGCAATAACTGTTCTTCAAAAATCTAAACAAATAGGAATTTTAAAAGCAATGGGAATCAAAGATAAGGATGCAAGTTTAATATTCTTATTTGAAGGATTATTACTTGGAATAATGGGAGCTGTTATAGGGGTAATAATAGGATTTTTATTAAGTTTTATGTTTTCTAAATTTGCTTTGAATCCAGATGGTACTCCTATTATACAACTATATATAGATTATAAATTCATAGGTCTTTCAGCTATTATAGCAGTACTATCATCAACAATAGCAGCTTTAGTTCCTGCTAGAAGATCTTCAAAATTAAACTTATTGGAGGTAATTAAAAATGGCTAAAATAATAAAATTAAATAATATAAATAAATTTTATGGTACCACATTTAAAACTCAAGTATTACATGATGTAAATTTATCCTTTGAAGAGGGAACCTTTAATTCAATAATAGGTTCATCAGGAAGTGGAAAAAGTACATTACTAAATATTATGGGAACTTTAGATAAACCTTCTACTGGAGAAATTTATATAGATTCTAAAAGAATTGATACTCTTAATAAAAACGAACTTGCAGTTCTTAGAAATGAAACAATAGGATTTATATTTCAATTCCATTATCTTTTACCTGAATTTACAGCCCTTGAAAATGTGCTAATGCCTTATAAAATTAAATCTTCTAAAGTTTCAAAGGAAGTTCTTAAAAGAGCTGAGGATTTATTAGATTTAGTTGGATTATCTAATGTTAAAAATAATCTTGCTGTAAATATGTCAGGTGGACAACAACAAAGGACTGCAATAGCAAGAGCATTAATGAATAATCCTAAAATAATATTAGCAGATGAACCAACTGGTAATCTTGATTCAGAATCTACTGAAACTATATATAAACTTATGCGAGATATAAATAAAAAGTTTAATACTACTTTTATAGTTATAACTCATGACAATAGAATAGCAGAAAAAGCAGATAGAATTATAGAAATTAAAGATGGAAGAGTTCTAGAAGTGAAAAACAATATATCAAAAATGGCTATATAATTACATTCTAAATTCTTAATAAGGAGCTGTGCTACAGCTCCTTAATTTTAGAATTTAGGGCTTATTTCTGTAGCTTGGATTCTTTTTAAATCCTTTTGTCTTAATCTGGTTTCTTCCATTATTTTATCCCAAGACTCACCTGCTATAAGCATTTCCTTGGCTCTAGAATAAGCTTGATTTTTATTTTCTCTATTCATACGTTCCTCCAATAATATAAATATTTACTTACATATATATTATTAAGAAAAATATCAATATTTATTACAAAGTTTATTATTTTCTATTACTGTCTAGCATTCCAAAACTATTAGATTATAATTTTAAATATAATTCTAAACAATTCCAATATCACTTCTATAGTATTTATCTTTAAAATTCACCTTATTAATAGCTTTATAAGCATCTTCTCTAGCTTCATCTATATTTTTACCTATTCCAACTACTGATAAAACTCTGCCTCCATTAGTTGTTAATATTCCATCTTCATTTTTTGCACCTGCTATAAAAACCTTATCCTTAATTGTCTCTTGAATATCTATAGGGTATCCTTTAACAAAGGTCCCTGGATAACCTTTTGAAGCTAAGACAACATTTATACAAGTTCCTGTTTTCCATTTAATCTCTATATTATACAATTTTTCACTTAATGCTGATTCTATAATTTCAAGTAAATCACTTTCCATTAAATAAAGAACTGACTGAGTTTCTGGATCACCCATTCTCACATTGTATTCTAAAAGATATACACCTTTTTTAGTTATCATAAGTCCAAAGAATATAATTCCCTTATAATCAAATCCTTCTTCCTTTATACCTATTAAGGTTCTATTCATAATATTTTCTTCAAAATCTTTAAAAACCTCATCTGTCACATATGGATTTGGTGCTAAAACACCCATTCCACCAGTATTAGGTCCTTTTCCATCATCAAATATTTGTTTATGATCCTTAGCAGATATAAAAGGTATTATTGTTTTTCCATCAGTAATTGAAAGAATTGATGCTTCAACCCCCTCTAAGAATTCTTCTATAACTATCTTTTGCCCAGCTCCTTTAAATATGTCATCTATCATAAATGATTTTACTGCATTTATTGCCTCTTCTTTACTTTCACAAATAGAAACACCTTTTCCAGCTGCTAATCCATCTGCCTTAACTACTATAGGATAATTACATACTTCTAAATACTCTAAAGCTTTATCAGAATCATAAAAAACTTCATATTCTGCAGTTTTAACACCATACTTTTTCATAAAGTTCTTTGAAAAACTCTTACTACCTTCAAGTCTTGCAGCCTTTTTACTAGGTCCAAAAATTTTAAGACCTTTATCTTTAAATTTATCTACTATCCCCTTAGTCAGTGGGTCTTCAGGTCCAACCACTGTTAAATCAATAGATTGTTCTATAGCAAATTGTAATAATTCATCTATATCATTAATATCTATATTCTCACACTTTATTTCTTTTGCAGTTCCCCCATTTCCAGGTGCTACATATATCTTTTCCACTCTATTATTTTTAGCTAACTTCCAAGCTAAAGCATGTTCTCTACCACCAGATCCAATTAATAAGATTTTCATAAAAACCCCCCTTAGAAAATTAAAAATGTAAAATGTAGAATGTAGAATTATTGTTGAAATTCCACGGGAATTTCTTGAATATAATAACTCAACTACGTTGAGTTATTTCCACAATTCTACATTTTTCATTCTTCATTCTTCATTACACTAATCTTTGATTAGTGTTTAAAGTGTCTAATTCCTGTAAACACCATTGATATTCCATGTTCATTACAAGCATCTATTGATTCTTGGTCTCTTATAGATCCACCTGGCTGAATTATAGCTTTTATTCCATTTTTAGCACATTCATCTACTACGTCTCTAAATGGGAAGAAGGCATCTGATGCTAATACTGTGGCACCTTTTCCTCTTTGCAATGCTTCTTCTGTTGCCCAAATTCTATTAACTTGTCCCCCTCCGATTCCAACTGCTACTCCATCTTTTATTGCAACTATAGCATTAGACTTAACATATTTAACTACTTTCATTCCAAATAATAAATCTTTCATTTCTTCTTCTGTAGGTGCTTTTTTAGTAACTACTTTTAAATCTTCTATTAATCTAGTATCTTCTTCTTGAACTAAAATTCCCCCATCTACAGTTACCATATATTTTTTTGAATTAGGTTTATTATTACATTTTATTACCCTTAAATTCTTTTTACTTCTTAATACTTCTAAAGCATCTTCATCATAATCTGGTGCTGCTACTACTTCTAAGAAAATTTTAATCATTTCTTCTGCTGTGGCTTTATCTATTTTTCTATTTATTGCAACTATACCTCCAAATATTGAAGTTGGATCTGCATCATGAGCTTTTTTATAAACTTCATAAGGAGTTTCTCCTATTGCAACTCCACAAGGAGTATTGTGCTTAAGTCCACAACAGGCAACTTCATCAAATTCACAGGCAACCTTCCAAGCAATATCTAAGTCTTTTATATTATTATAAGATAATTCCTTACCATTTAATATTTCAAAACTATTCATTGCTCCATCAAATTCATTTGAGCTATAGTAGGATGCACTTTGATGTGGATTTTCACCATATCTTAGGCTTTGTTTTTTCTTATAAGATATTGAAAGATATTCAGGATATTCTTCATCTTCAAGTAAGAAATTAGATATTGCAGCATCATAAGCACTCATTAAATTAAATACTTTTCCTGCTAATTTCTTTCTTAATTGTAATGAGACATCTCCACTTTCATTAATTTCATTCATAACTGCTTTATAATCTTCTTTATCAGATATTACAATAACATCTTTAAAATTTTTTGCAGCAGCTCTAAGCATAGTAGGACCACCAATATCAATAAATTCTACTTTTTCATCAAAGCCTAAATTTTCTCTAACCTTTTGGAAGAAAGGATATAAATTAACTATAACCATATCTATAGGTTCTATATTTCTTTCTTTAATGGTATTCATATGCTCTTCATTATTTCTTATAGCAAGAATACCTGCATGTATAATAGGATGAAGAGTCTTAACTCTTCCATCTAACATCTCTGGGAAATTAGTAACTTCATTAACTTCAATTACATTTACTCCATTATCTTTAAGATGCTTATAGGTTCCACCTGTAGATATTATTTCTACTCCTTTTTCTTGCAAAAATTTAGAAAAATCTAAAATTCCATCCTTATCAAAAACACTAACTAAAGCTCTTTTTATCATATCAAAATACTCCTCCCATATATAATTCATAATTATTGTTGAAATTTCTATGGAATGAAAGAATGAAGTTTCTCTTTTGCTCTGCAAAATCGAAATGAAAAAATGAAAAACTAAATAAATTACAAAAGAATTTATTCCTTAATTCTTTCATTATTTCATTACTTCATTTTTTCATTCTTTCATTATTCTTGTTTTTCCATTTATAATTTCTACTTTATTATTGCTTATTAATTCAATTGCTTTTGGTAATAAAATATGTTCTTTTTCTAGAACTCTTTTTTGTAATTCTTCTTTTGTATCTTCGAAATATACTGGTACAACTTCCTGAAGAATTATTGCTCCTCCGTCTACTTCTTCATTAACAAAGTGTACAGTACATCCTGTAAATTTAACTCCTGAATTTATTACTGCTTCATGTACTTTTAATCCATACATCTTAGGTCCACAAAAACTTGGTATTAAAGATGGATGAATATTAATTATTTTATCTTTAAATTCTTTTAAAATATTTCCTTGGAGTATTGAAAGATATCCTGCTAAAACTATTAAATCAACTTTTCCCCTAATTATTTCTAATATTTTATCAGATACTTTATTTCCGTACTGCTCCTTAGATATCACATAACTTTTTATCCCCTTAACCTTTGCTCTTTCTAATGCATAAATTCCTTCTTTACTTGCTATAACCATCTCTATCTTACAATTTAAATTTCCATTATCTATAGAATCTATTATTGATTGAAGATTGGTTCCTCCCCCTGATGCAAGTACTGCTATCTTAAACAACAACCTTCACCTCCAGATGTTACATAACCTATTTCATAAGCTCTTTCTCCCATTTCAATTAATGCTTTTATAATAGGCTCTACATCTTCTTCATTTACACATAATACAAATCCGATCCCCATATTAAAGGTATTATACATATGATCTTTATCTACACCCTTTTCCATTATCTTTTTAAATATTAAAGGTAAAGGGTAACTATTCTTATTTATCACTGCTGTTAAGCCTTTCCCATTAAACATCCTTGGAACATTTTCAATAAATCCACCACCTGTAATATGAGCCATTCCCTTTATTTCAAATCTTTCAAGTAACTCCAAAACTGGTTTCACATAAATTTTTGTTGGTGTAATTAATGTCTTCCAAGCTTCTTTTCCATCTATATCTTCATTTAAATCTGTAAACAGCTTTCTTACTAAAGAATAACCATTAGAATGTAATCCTGAAGATGCTATACCAATAAGCTTATCTCCCTCTTTAATATTTTTACCATTAATTATTTTATCTTTATCCACTATTCCAACTGCAAAACCAGCCATATCATATTCACCATCTCTATAAAAGCCAGGCATTTCTGCTGTTTCCCCACCAACTAAGGCACAGTTTCCTTGTATACATCCTTCTGAAATTCCCTTAACTAAATCTGCCGCCACTTCTGCTTCAAGTTTTCCACAAGCTATATAATCTAAAAAGAATAATGGTTTTGCTCCATGGCATAAAATATCATTAACACACATAGCAACACAATCTATGCCAACTGTATCATATTTTTTAGTCTTAAAGGCAATATCTAATTTAGTACCAACTCCATCTGTACCTGAAACTAAAACTGGTTTTTTATATCCTTCAGGAAGTTCAACCATACCAGCAAAACTTCCAAGACCATTTAATACATATTCACTCATAGTTTTACTTGCATATTCTTTTATTAATTTAACAGATTTATAGCCCTCTTCTATATTGACACCTGCTTCTTTATAAGTTAACATTTCACCACTACCTTTCAGAATTATTTTGCCCCCTCTATAGGAGTTGCTACTGGATAAATTCCATTAAAACATCCAACACAATAACCACAATTCTTTTTAAAGCATTTATACATTCCTTCCATGCTTAAATAGCCTAGTGAGTCTGCTCCTATAGCTTCTTTAATTTCTTCTGTAGATTTTTTTGATCCAATTAGTTGACTTCTATATGGAGTATCTATCCCAAAATAGCATGGAAATTTAACTATTGGAGAAGCCACTAAGAAATGAACCTCTTTAGCACCAGCTCTTCTTAATGAATCAACTAAATGCTTTGATGTAGTTCCCCTTACTATAGAATCATCAATTAAAATAACTCTTTTACCACTTATATTTACCTTTAATGGATTTAATTTAACTGCTACTGCCTTCTCCCTAATTTCTTGAGATGGCGTTATAAAAGTCCTACCAACATATCTATTTTTTACAAAGCCTGTATCATATGCTATACCAGATGCCTTGGAATATCCTATTGCTGCTGGTATTCCTGAATCTGGAACTGCTACTACTATATCTGCATCTATCTTATATTCATTATATAATTCTTCACCAGCTCTTACTCTTGAATAATGAACATCTAGTCCATCTATAGTGGAGTCTGGTCTAGCAAAATATATATATTCAAAGGCACAAGTTTGACACTGGGTATTTTCAGAATACTTATAAGACTTAATACCATTTTTATCTATTATAATAATTTCTCCTGGCTCAATATCTCTAATTAGCTCTGCACCTATTGCATCTAAGGCACAACTTTCTGAAGATAAAACATATCCATCTTCAATTTTTCCAAGACATAATGGCCTTATCCCATGAGGATCTCTAACTCCTATAAGCTTGTCTTCTGTTAAGATAACCATAGCAAAAGATCCCCTGACAGCTTGAATAGCATCAAAAATCGCTCTTTCTATCCCTTTTTTTGCGCCTCTCGCTATAAGATTAGCTATTACTTCAGAATCTATTGAAGTATGAAATATATGTCCTCCATCTTCTAATAATTCTCTTATTACATCTGCATTTACTAAAGTTCCATTATGAGCCATAGCTATTGCCCCAAGCTTCGATTGACTAAGTAGAGGTTGTGCATTTTCAATTCTAGTATCACCACTAGTAGAATATCTAACATGCCCAATAGCTATAGAGCCTTTAAGATTATCTAAGTTTTCCTTAGAAAAAGCATCTGTAACTAGTCCCATTCCTTTATGAATATCTATGGTTTCTCCATTTGAAACAGCTATTCCTGCACTTTCTTGTCCTCTATGTTGAAGAGCATATAACCCATAATAAACCATAGATGCAACATCTATAGACTTATTAGAATATATTCCAAACACACCACATTCCTCTTTAAATTTATCATTACTTGGATCCAAGACTAAATTTGAATTCAAAAAAACACCCCCAGCATTAATTAAAAAATGTTAAAAGTTAAAGAATGAAAGAATTATGGAAATAATTCAGCCAAGCTGAATTATTTTTAATTACTTAAAACTCTGTAATAGTTTTCTCATAATTTTTTCATTCCTTCATTTCTTCATTCCTTCATTATTTCTGCATTCTTTTTAGTATTTCCACATAAGCATCTTTTACATTTCCAAGGTCTCTTCTAAATCTATCTTTATCTAGCTTTTCTCCTGTTAGTGCATCCCAAAATCTACATGTATCTGGTGATATTTCATCTGCTAATAAAATTTCTCCATTATATCTACCGAACTCTAATTTGAAATCTATAAGTTTAATATTTTGTTCTATAAAGAATTGCTTCAATATTTCATTTATCTTAGCTGTAATTGCATATATTTTTTCTAATTCTTCAAAGGTAGTTGCTCCTATCCCTACTGCATGATAATCGTTAATTAATGGATCACCAAGTGAATCATCTTTATAGGATAATTCAAATACTGTTGTTTTAAGTTCATAGCCTTCTTGTAATCCTAATCTTTTTGCCATTGATCCAGCTGCTACATTTCTAACTATAACTTCTAGTGGAACTATCTCAACCTTTTTACATAGCTGTTCTCTTTCATTTAATTTTTTTATAAAATGAGTTTTTATTCCTTCTCTATTTAACATTTCAAATATCATTGAAGTAATAGAATTATTTAATTCACCTTTATCTTCAATTTGTCCTTTTTTCTCTCCATTAAAGGCAGTAGCATCATCTTTATAATAAACTATAACTTCGTCTTCTTTATCTGTAGCATATATTTTCTTTGCTTTTCCTTCATATAACATTTCTAACTTTTCCATTATAAATCCACTCCTTGTCCATTTTCTTCTATAAATTTCTTTTTCATATCTATTCTAAATTCATTTAATTTTTCTCTTAAACTCTTATCTTTTATAGCAAGCATTTGAACTGCAAGCATTCCAGCATTATAACTATTATTTATTCCTACTGTTGCAACTGGAATTGATTTTGGCATTTGTACTATTGAAAATAATGAATCCAATCCTTCAATTGCCCCTTTAATAGGAACTCCTATAACAGGCATAGTTGTTTGAGAAGCTATAACCCCTGGCAAATGTGCCGCAAGACCAGCTCCTGCAATAACTACTTCACATCCATTTTCCTCTGCCTCTCTTAAAGTCTCAGTTAACTTTTCAGGAACCCTATGTGCAGATAAAACATATGCCTTAAAATCAACACCAAATTCCCTTAAACAATTAGCAGCCCCCTTCATTACATCAGTATCAGATTTACTTCCAAAAAAAATTGCTACTTTCATATAAAAACCCCTTTCATTTAATGCATTATCTGTAATAATTCACTCCTGCTTTAAATATCTTTTGATCAAAGTTTCCTGGTATATTTTTATATAAGTCTTCTCCTATTCTTTCTGAATGTCCCATTTTACCAAGAATTCTTCCATCTGGACTTGTTATTCCTTCTATAGCTAACATTGAGCCATTTGGATTATAAGGCATGTCCATAGATATATTTCCATTTAAATCTACATATTGAGTTGCTATTTGACCATTTTTACTTAGTTTCTCTAATATTTCTTTTTGTGCTACAAATCTTCCTTCTCCATGAGAAATAGCAATGGAATGTATATCTCCTATATTAACTTCACTAAACCAAGGTGATTTATTGGAAGTAATTTTTGTTCTTATTATTGAGCTCATATGCCTATTAATTTCATTATAAGTTAGGGTTGCCATCCCCTCTTCAATATCAACTATTTCTCCATAAGGAACTAATCCAAGTTTAATTAAAGCTTGGAATCCATTGCATATTCCTAACATTAATCCATCTCTATTTTTTAGTAAGTCCATTACAGCATCTTTAATTCTTTCATTTCTAAATACATTAGCTATAAATTTACCTGATCCATCTGGTTCATCACCTGCTGAAAATCCCCCAGGTAGCATTATAATTTGACTTTTTCTTATTATTTCTTCCATCTTTAAAATAGATTCATTTAAAGATTCCTTATTCATATTATTAAAAATAAGCTCTGTTACCTCTGCTCCTTCTTTTCTGAAAGCTCTAGAACTATCATATTCACAATTTGTGCCTGGAAATACTGGTATAAATACTTTTGGTTTAGCTAACTTAATAATAGGCTTCTTTATTTCTTTTCTTTCAAATAAATTTAATTCAATACTTTCATTCTTTTCTTCTGTTTTTATTTTAAATACATTAGATAATTTTTCTTCTAATATTTCTTCTAATACATTAATGTCAAAGTTAATATCATATTTTTTAAAAATTATAGCCCCATTTTTAATTGTTTTACCTATTGCTTTATAAGCGCAATCCTTAAATTCCTTATCTATATCAACTTCATTTTTAACTTCTAAAACTAAACTACCATAGTTAAAGCCAAATAGTTCTTCCTTGTTTAAATTTTCAATTTCTACCCCAATTCTATTCCCTAAAGACATCTTAGTTAAAGCTTCTGCTATACCACCAAATTTAATTGATGATGCTGAAATAACTTTTCCTTCTTTAATTAACTTATAAAGTCTTTCTAAGTTATTTTTAAAGCCTTTAACCTTTAATGTCATCTCTTCATTTTTCTCTGCAATTAATAAAACTATTTTTGAATCAGCATTTTTAAATTCTGGAGAAATTATATCTTTTGCCTTTTCCACATCTACAGCAAAGGCTACTAGTGATGGAGGTACATCTAAATCCCCAAAGGTACCTGACATAGAATCCTTGCCTCCAATAGCTGGTATTCCTAAATCCATTTGTGCTTGATATGCCCCAAGTAAAGCTGCAAATGGTTTTCCCCACTTAATTTCATTTTTTCCTAATCTCTCAAAATACTCTTGAAGTGTAAGTCTTGCCTTTTTATAATTCCCACCCATAGCTGAAAGCTTTGTTATAGCTTCAATTACTGAATAATATGCCATATGGTATGGACTCCACATTCCCATTTCAGGATTAAATCCGTATGTCATTAATGTTGCATCTTTGCTTTCTCCCTTTAATACTGGAATCTTTGCTGCCATTCCTTCTGCTGGTGTTTTTTGATACTTTCCTCCAAAGGGCATAAGTACTGTGCCTGCTCCAATAGTGGAATCAAATCTTTCTACAAGTCCTTGTTGTGATGAAACATTTAATTTTTTCAGCGTATTAATCCATTCTTCTTTTACATTCAAATTATCATTAATAGTGAATGGATATTTTTCTGGTGATTTAACTTTTACATTAGTTACTTGTCTTGCCCCATTTGTATCTAAAAATTCTCTTTTTAAATCTACTATATTTTTACCTCTCCAGAACATCTTAAGTCTATCAGAATCAGTAACAACAGCTACTTGTACTGCTTCTAAATTTTCTTTATTGGATAATTCAATAAATTTTTCTTTATTATCACTGGATATAACAACTGCCATTCTCTCTTGAGATTCAGAAATTGCAATTTCAGTTCCATCTAAGCCTTCATATTTCTTTGGAACCTTGTCTAAATCAATATCTAGACCTCTTGTTAATTCTCCAATTGCTACCGATACTCCACCAGCTCCAAAGTCATTACATCTTTTTATCATTGTAGTTACTTCTTTATTTCTAAAAAGTCTTTGGATTTTTCTCTCTATTACTGGATTTCCCTTTTGAACTTCTGCCCCACATTCATTTATAGAATCTTCAGTATGTTCCTTGGAAGATCCTGTTGCTCCACCTAAGCCATCCCTACCAGTTCTTCCTCCTAATAGAATTACAATATCACCAGCTTTAGGTTCTTCTCTAACTACATTTTCTATAGGTGCTGCTGCTATTACTGCTCCTACTTCCATTCTTTTTGCAACATAATTTGGATGATATATTTCTGAAACTTGACCAGTAGAAAGACCTATTTGATTTCCATAAGAGCTATATCCATGAGCAGCTCCTAAGGTTATAGTTCTTTGTGGAAGTTTTCCTTTTAATGTTTTTTCAATACTAACTGTTGGATCAGCACATCCAGTAACTCTCATTGCTTGATATACATAAGTTCTTCCTGATAAAGGATCTCTAATAGCTCCCCCAAGGCATGTAGCAGCTCCACCAAAAGGTTCAATTTCTGTAGGATGATTATGAGTTTCGTTCTTAAACATTACTAAGTACTCTTCATTTCCCTTATCAGTTTCAATATTTACTTTTATTGAACAAGCATTTATTTCATCTGAAATATCTAAATCTTCTAAAAGACCTTTTTTTCTCATTTCCTTCATAGTAATAACTGCTATATCCATAAGAGTTTCATCTCTATCTGTTTCTCCATATACAAAGTCCCTTGATTTTAAATATTCCTCATATGACTTTACTATTGGTGATGTGTAAAGACCTTCTTCAATATTTACACTTTCTATTGCTGTAGAAAAGGTAGTATGTCTACAATGATCTGACCAATAAGTATCTATAACTCTTATTTCAGTAATACTTGGATCTCTTTCTTCTTGTTTGAAATAATTTCTTATAAGCTTAAGATCTTCTAAGCTCATTGCTAAGCCCATTTCTTCATGTAGCTTTTCTATTTCTATGTCATTTTTATCTCTAAATCCATTTAATACTTCTACATCCTTTGGCTTTGGAAGAGTAGAATATAATTCTAAATTATCTATTTTAACTTCTCTTGAATCTACTGGATTTATATAATATTTTTTTATTTTATCCACTTCAGACTCTGATAAATTACCATTTAATACTATGATTTTTGTCCACTTAACTTCTATCTTATCTCCAGAAGTTAATATAGAATAGCATTCCGAAGCTGAATCTGCTCTTTGATCATATTGACCTGGTAAATACTCAACTGCGAAGGCAATTTCCTCTTCTCCTATTTCAATATTATTTTCATATAGTTCATCAACTGTTCTTTCTGAAAAAATAGTATGAAGAGCTTTTTTATAATCTTCTTCTTTAACTTCTCCTAATGTATATTTATTAATTAGCTTTACTGAATTTAATGTATTTATTCCTAAGTTATTTTTAAAATCTTCTAATAAGCTTTTCCCCTCTACATCATACTCATCCTTTTTTTTCACAAATATACATCTCAACATGAATCTTTATACCCCCCAAAGTTAATAGAATTGATTTATACGAACATTATTTTGTATGTACATTTTATTTTTCGTAATTCCCACTTTAAGATTAGCATTTTAGTAGATATATGTCAACATTATCCTTTTATTTTATAAAATAATTCGTTATATTACGAACATTATTCTTTTTTCACTCTTGTTTTCCTTGTATGTATTGTTTCCTTTTTCCCTACTTTTAACTTTAAAAATTTATTTATTGTTGCTATTTATTTTATTTTTTTGCTAATACTAATAAAGACATTAAAAAGGTGGTGTTAATTATGAATAGAAATGCAAAAGAGAATTTAAATCTTACACTAAAAGAACTTTGTAATTGTGAGAATCATTTAAATACTGCCTACTTAAATTCAGAAGAATCTTATAACAGAAATGAGATTCATGAAGCCCTTAAAGCTGTAAGTAGTGCTGTTGATGCTGCTCAAGATGCTATTAGAAAATATAAAGATTAAAAGGAGTGTTTTGTATGGGACATAGACCTAATGCTAAAGATGAGTTAAAAGAAGCATTAAGTAGTATAAATCATGCTCAAGAATTGTTAAATGATGCTATTGATACTGTTGAAAAAGAAGAGAATAGACAATTATTACAAAATACATTAGCTAATGTAAATAAAGCAATAAATGCAACTAGAACTTCTACTTATGGATATAAGTAAAATAATAAAGACTGTAGGTCACCCTACAGTCTAATTAACTATCTTCTGTTGTTTTGAGCTTTTCTAGCTTTTCTACAAGCAGGACATCTTACTGGTTCGTTGTCAAATCCTTTTTCTTTGTAGAATTCTTGTTCTCCAACTGTGAATACGAATTCTGATCCACAATCTTTACATAATATCTTCTTATCTTCCATTTTTAAACCCTCCATTTTAAAGACTATTATAGTAATATTAATCTCTATAACGGAGAATATCATTATCTATCAAAAATCTTTAAATAAAATATTTTTAGTCAAATTGACTACTTTTCTATAATATCATATTTTATTCTATAAATCCATAAAAATTTAAATATATTTTAAAAAAAAGCAAATAAAAATCCACCGGCCTAGCCGGTGGTTTTGCATTTTCGGGCATAGCCCTTTTTTACTAGCCACGCCTAAAGGCGTATGTTCGGCCTGGCACATGCTATTAGTTTACTTGGCACCCGTAAACGGGTCTGCATATTCCATCGTTAATTGCTCTGACAATTTATCTTCTTCCAATTGATGTGCTATATATTCTCTTATCTTTTTTGTATTTTTTCCAACTGTATCAACGTAATATCCTCTGCACCAAAACTCCCTATTTCTATATTTATATTTAATATTTCCCCACTTTTCAAATATCATCAAACTACTTTTTCCCTTTAAATATCCCATAAAGCTTGATACACTCATTTTATGTGGTATTTCTACAAGCATATGTACATGATCGATACATACTTCTGCTTCTATTATATTTACCCCTTTCCAATTGCACAATTGTCTTAATATTGCTCCTACCTCTAATCTTTTTTCTTCATAAAATACTTTTCTTCTATATTTCGGTGCAAATACTATATGATATTTGCAGTTCCACTTCGTATGTGATAAACTATGTACATCATTCATTTGAATGTCCTCCTTCTGATATTAATGCAGTTGCCAGACCGCATTTTTATTATATCAGAAGGAGTTTTTTTATTGTGCCCAAAGCTATAAGCTCTTTTGAACCCCACGTCTAACGCGGGGTATTCTAAATACAAAAATACTGGTAGTTTAAAACTACCAGCAAAAGAAACCTACGTAACCCTTTAGGGTCATTTTTATTCTTATCAAATTTATCATTTAATATTCTAAAAAATTAAAATATTATTTTTATATTTCATTTCTATCCATTAATAATTCTAGTAATTCTCTAGAAGACTTAGACCTCATATTCATCTCTAACTCAATACCTGTAATTTTATTTTTCATTTTATTTATAAAATTCTCTGTATCTATGTTTCTATAATCTTTATTATCAAACCTTGTATCTTCAAGACTTAATTTAACAATTTCTAAAGCAATTCTTAACTCATTATTATAATCTTCTTCTATTGTTATTGGATTCTTTCTCATTTCATAGTTCATATTTTTTTCTTCTTTAATATTATATATTAAAAAATTATAATCATTAGGTTTTCCTAATAAATAATACTTTAAATTGCCATTCTTATAGAAATTCTCAATGGTATTAGAATGTTGACTAAAGTATATAGTTTCATTATCTAATATATCTGTAATTGCTTGAGAATGAAAAGCTATATTGTTAGGTCGAGAATATTGAACTATATCTCCTATGTAAATGCTAGAATTAATATTATTCCAATTTCTTAAGGCATCATCAATTGTATATTCTCTATATTTATATGCCCTTTTAAACTCTTTTCCAAAGTGCAAATTGAAAGCCTTTGCTGAAGTCCATGTGGAGGTTCTATTAGGTAAATCAGCTGAGTAATAAAACCAAGAATTAATACTTGTTGCATTTTTCTTATTGCCTATAAACTCCATCCCTCCAGCTCTTAAAACTTGAGAAACAAAATTAGTACAATCACCTCCATCATTGATATAGTTATAATAATCTTTATTATGAGAAGTTGCCCATTTAAGTGCATATTCTCTAGCTAATTCCCTATTATAGTCATTATCTTTAACATTTGCTAAAGCATAGTTGTTATAACTAATTTTAGTTAATATTAAAGTCAAAACTATTATTAATAATTTTATTTTTATATTTCTCGTTATAATTTTCATATTTTATTTCTCCATATAAATTTCAATATATTATATCTTTTGAAATAAAATTAAATTTATAACACTTAAATTGAAATCATTAGTAGTATAAATAATATAGTAGATATTATAACAGATATTCTCATAATCTTTTTCTCTTTACTTGGGTCTCTAGGTATAATTTTAAATTCTCTATTAACTATTCTTTTACGAGCCATTATACCTATAATTATTTCAGAAATAAGATATCCAAGAATAGGTGCAAATATACTTACTGCAATACCAGTAGAACTATTATTAAATACGCCTAAATATGCAAATAAAATAGTTATTATCAGCGATAAATATTCCATAGCTACAATAAACTTAATATTTTCATCTATTCTTTCCCAACTTTCATCAGCAAAAGATGCTGTTTTAAAGAAGCTAAAGCTCTTCTTTTCATTGTATACGCTACTTTTCCCATTCTTATCTAATATTTCTTTTAACTGATACATAAAATCCCCTATATTTTCAAGGGCTACAGTTAATCGAATTTTTCCCTTACTATACTTAATTTTCATCCAGCCTCCAGCATATTTAATAGATGGATAACTTATAGATACGATGTCATCATAAGGTATTATTATTTTCTTATTTTTCTTATTATATATTACTGCTTCTTCAGTTAATGTCACATTAATATATTTAAACCTTCTCAAAAATAAATAATATATTAGGGTTAATTCTAAAAGTAATACTATAAATATACATAGTATTATAAAAAATACAACCAAAAGGTCTATTGGACTAATCTGTGATACTTCTGACATTATAATGGCATAAGTACTTAAAAAGACAAAGCTTGCAAATATAACTAATGCAATAAAATAATTTAAAAATGTTCCTCTTAAATGTTTCCTATACTTATACATACTCTCATCCCTTTCCCATAAAATATATATTTTAAAATTCTAATATAATATAAATTCAAAGAAAAAACTCCTTAAGGAGCATATCAAATGAATATTTTTAGTAATTTTTTAAAATTACATCAATGATTTGAATTTTAATATGGAGCTAATTAAATAGCTCCATATAAAATATTTATTAAACTTCCTTGTTTCCTTTTAACATTTCTCCAATTGCAGCTATACTTCCAAGGGAAGATAATGTTTCATTTGGTAATATAAGCTTATTAGCTGGGTTATTAGCCATTTCCTTAAGAGCTTCAACTTGCTTTAATGCTATAACAGTTTCGTTAGTTCCAGATTCTAATATTGCTGTATTAACCTTTCTTATAGCTTCTGCTTCTGCAATACTAATTTCTTCTATTGCCTTTGCCTTACCTTCTGCTTCAAGTAATTGAGATTCTTTTAAACCTTCAGCTCTTCTGATGTTAGCTTCCTTTTCAGCTTCTGCTGCAAGTATCTTAGATCTCTTTTCCCCTTCAGCCTTTTCAATTTGAGATTGTCTTTGTCCTTCTGCTTCAAGAATCATAGCTCTTTTATTTCTCTCAGCCTTCATTTGCTTTTCCATTGCTTCTTGAATTTCTGTTGGTGGAATTATATTCTTAATTTCAACTGATAGTATCTTTATTCCATATGCATCAGTAACTTCATCTATTATACTTAAAAGATCTTGGTTAATCTTATCTCTACCTGATAAAATTTCATCTAAGCTCATATTACCTAAAATATTTCTCATATTAGTTGTTGCTGAATATACTATACCTGATCTAAAATCTTCTATATTATATACTGCATCTTTTGCATTTAAAAGCTTATAGAAAATAACGTTGTCAACTGATATTTTAACATTGTCCTTAGTAATAACTGATTGTGGTGGTACATCTAAAATTTGTTGCTTTGTTGAAACCTTTTTTCTAACAAAGTCTACAAATGGAATCATAAAATGCCATCCTGGTTCTAATGTTTTATGGTATTGACCAAATCTTTCCACTACATATAAGTATCCTGTATTTACAATCTTTATTGATGATAAAATTATAATTAAAACAAAAAATATTAATACTCCTGCTATAACAAGTCCTATTATTCTATCCATTTAAATTTCCTCCTCTTTTTTTATAATTAACTTAATCCCCTCAATACCTATTATCTTAAAGTTTTCTCCAGATTTAATTTTTTCTCCCGTATTTACTACAGTCCAATAAATTCCATCCACTTTAACTTTTGCTCTTTCTATTATGTCTTCCTCTGCTTTCATTCGTCTTCCAATGTAGGTTTCTTCCATCAAAGGTGTTCTTTTAACTGATTTTTTGAATTTCTTTTTTGCCCAAGGATAACCAAATGATACTGTTATTAAATTAATTACTAAGAAAATAATAACTTGAACACCAAAGCTTATACCAAAAAGATCTGCTATCATAGCTGCAATTGCTCCTATAGTAAACCAAGCAAATAGAAAGTTACTTGTCGCTATATCTATTATAATTGCTACCGCTGCAATAATAATCCAAAAAATTACTGCACTCATACTCTTCCCCCTCCTTTTAATATTATTATATCATTTTTTAGAAAAAATTTGGAATTAATTGATTTATATTTCTATTATATTATACTTTTTAACCCTTTACAATATTTATTTTATCTTTTTATATGGTAATTATAACTCTTTATTTGTAGTTTTTATTTCTTTTCTTCTGTTATCATTGATTTTCTATAGTTTTCCTTTTATTATTTAAATAGTTGGTTTTGAATTTATTATCTAAAAAGAGTTAAAATATTATTATTAATATTTAGATTGGAGAGATTTTATGGACTTTATAAAAGTTGCTGCTGCATGTCCTATTACACGTGTTGCAGATGTTGAATATAATTTAGAAAATATCCTTCTATGCCTTGAGGATGCATATAAAAATGAAGCTAAGGCAATTGTATTTCCAGAGCTATGTGTTACTTCTTATAGTTGCGGAGATTTATTTATGCAATATAATCTTCTAGAAAAAGCTAATTTTGCTATTTCTAAAATAATAGAAAAAAGTTCGAACTTAGATATGCTAATAGCTGTAGGTGCTCCTTTGACCTTTAAGAATTCATTATTTAACTGTGCTTACATAATATTTAATGGAAAATTACTTGGAATAGTTCCCAAATCATATATTCCAAATTATAGTGAATTCTACGAAAAACGTTGGTTTAGTGAAGGCCTTGGAATAATAGATGAAAAGGTTGATTTTGATTTTGAAAAAGATGTTCCTTTTGGAACTAACTTAATTTTTAATTCTGGAAAGTATTCCTTTGGATTTGAAGTTTGTGAAGATCTTTGGGTTACTATTCCTCCAAGTTCTTATCTTTCCCTATTAGGTGCAAATATTATAGGAAATTTATCTGCTTCTAATGAATTAGTAAGTAAAAAGGATTATAGAGAATCCTTAATTTCAAATCAAAGTGCTAGATGTATGTCTGCTTATATTTATTCTTCTGCTGGAGTTCATGAATCTACAACAGACCTATTATTTAGTGGACATATGTTAATTGCTGAAAATGGAACTATGCTTAAAGAAAATGAAAGATTTCAAAGGGATAATGAAGTGATTTATTCATTTATAGATGTATTTAGACTAAATAGTGAAAGACTTAAAAATATAAGTTTTAGAGATGCTTCAAGAATTCTTCCTTTTGATGCAAATGTAATTAATTTTAACTATAAAGAAAATAAATTAAGCAATTTTGATAGATATATAGATAAACATCCTTTTGTTCCTGCTAATGCTAAGCAAAGAGAAGAAAGATGTAAAGAAATATTTAGTATTCAAGCTGCTGCTCTAGCTAAAAGAATGGAGCATACTAACCTGAAAAAAGCAGTTATAGGTATATCTGGAGGTCTAGATTCTACTTTAGCATTACTTGTAGTTGTAAAAACCTTTAAGCTTTTAGGTATTGATAATAAAAATATAGTTACAATAACAATGCCTGGTTTTGGTACTACAGATAGAACATATAATAATGCTTTAACTTTATGTAAGGAACTTGGTTGTGATTTAAGAGAAATTAATATAGTAAAAGCAGCTCTGCAACACTTTGAAGATATAGGTCACGATAAAGAAATACATGATGTAACTTATGAAAATGTTCAAGCAAGGGAAAGAACTCAAATACTTATGGACTTAGCTAATAAAGAAGGTGGCTTACTTATTGGAACTGGAGATCTTTCAGAGCTTGCCCTTGGATGGTGTACTTATAATGGAGACCATATGAGTATGTATTCTGTTAATCCATCTATTCCAAAAACTCTAGTTAGATATTTAGTTAGATATGTAGCTGAAAAGGAATCTTCTAATGAGGTTTCTGAAACATTATTAGATATATTAGATACCCCTGTTAGTCCTGAGTTACTTCCAAAAGATGATAAGGGAGAAATTTCTCAAAAGACAGAAGATATAGTTGGTCCTTATGAATTGCATGATTTCTTCTTATATCATTTTATAAAAAATGGTTCTTCTAAAGAAAGAATTAAGTTTTTAGCAGAAGAAGCCTTTAAAAATGATTATAGTAAAGAAGATATTCAAAAATGGCTAGATAAATTTATTTATAGATTTTTCACTCAACAATTTAAAAGAAGTGCATTACCAGATGGTCCAAAGGTAGGTAGTATTTCACTTAGTCCTCGTGGTGATTGGCGAATGCCTTCCGATGCCTCATTTAACTCTTTTAAGTAAATAATAAAAAGAATCACGATATGCTTCGGCACTGCTAATATCGTGATTCTTTTTATAAACATAAATTGAGTTAAATGAAATTATTATTTTAATAATAGGTTATTTAGTTTTTCTAAATTATTGTAATTCAATTATTTTTTCTAGAGGTATAGTTTCGGTTAATTCTATGCTTCTTTCATCCGGTTGTGATATACCAACAAAGAGTTTAAATCTTTTGCTGTCTAGTATTCTATTTCCTTCATCATTTACTACTTCAAACTCTCTTCTTCTCAGTTTAAAGTTCACAGTTTTACTTTCGCCTTTTCTTAAATTTATGCGTTTAAATCCAACTAGGCTATGGTGTAAAACTGCGTATTTAGATTCTAAGTCTTTTAAATAGCATTGAACTACTTCATCGGTATCATAGTCTCCAGCATTTTTGATGTCTATGCTTACATTAATAGTTTCAAAATCATTATTAATTTCTTCTAAATGTAAATTGTTTAATTCTACCTTTGAGTAAGTTAATCCATAACCAAATGGATATAAGACTTCTGATTCAACATATCTATAGGTTCTTCCCTTCATTGAGTAATCAGTAAACTCTGGAAGATCTTCTGTATTTTTATAGAAGGTTACTGGCAATTTACCACTTGGTGAATACTTTCCAAATAATAAATCAGATAGTGCTCTTCCTCCACGACTTCCTGGATACCAAACATCTAATATAGCTGCACATTTTTCTTCTGCACCATTAAAAGTTAATGCACTGCCTCCACCAACTATTAATATTACAGGAGTTCCTGTATCAATAATTTTTTCTAATAACTTTTGTTGCCTTCCTGGTAAATTTAAACTTGATTTATCTCCTGCTGCTTCACTATTTCCTGCATCTCCTTGTTCTCCTTCAATAGTTGGATCTAAACCTAAACAAAGTATAGCAACATCAGCTCTCTCTGCAACAGTTATAGCTTCTGCTAACCTATCATCAGCCTCAGACAATCCTGAAATACTATTTTTATATAAATGACATCCTTCTGAATAATATACTCTAATATCATCTCCCGCAACTTCATGAATACCCTCTAAAATTGTAATATATTTTGAAGCAGTTCCTGAATAATTTCCTTTAAGCATTATTTCACTATTTGCATTTGGCCCTATTACTGCAATAGATTTTAATTTGTCTCTATTTAATGGTAATATGCCATTATTCTTCAATAGTACTATAGATTTTCTTGAAGCTTCTAATGATAATTCATTATGTTCCTTACAGTCATTTACTTCATAAGGTATATTATCAAATTCGCAATCTTCATCAAACATTCCAAGTCTAATTCTTGTGGCCATTAATCTTTCTGCTGCTATTGTTATATCTTCTTCTGTAACTAAACCTTCTTTATATGCTAGTAATAATTGAAGATATATATTACCACAATTTAAATCACATCCATTTTTAATAGCTAATGCTGCTGATTCTATAGCTGTGCTTGTTACATTATGATATAAATGAAAATCTGCTATTGCCCAGCAATCTGAAACTACATTTCCTTTAAAGTCCCAACTTTCTCTTAATATATCCTTTAATAACAATTTACTTCCGCAACAAGGCTCTCCATTTGTACGGTTATAAGCTCCCATTACAGATTCTACATCAGCTTCTTTTACTGCTGCTTCAAAAGCTGGTAAATATGTTTCATATAAATCTTTATCATTTACAACTGCATTAAATTCATGCCTCAAAGCTTCTGGACCACTATGAACTGCAAAGTGCTTTGCACAAGCAGCTGTCTTTAAATACTTTCCATCTCCTTGAAGTCCATTAATAAATGCAACACCAAGTCTAGAAGTTAAATATGGATCTTCTCCATATGTTTCATGCCCACGTCCCCATCTAGGATCTCTAAATATATTAATATTGGGTGACCATAATGTTATTCCCTTATAAATATCTCTATCATCTTTTTTAGAATTTTCATTATATTTTGCACGTGCTTCTGTAGAAATAACACCTGCTATTTCCTCTAATAATTTATCATCAAAGATGGCAGCTAGTCCAATTGCTTGTGGAAATATAGTTGCTGTACCAGCTCTAGCTACTCCATGTAAACCCTCATTCCACCAATTATATCTTGGAATATTTAAATGATCTATTGGTGCTGCATTATAAGTTAATTGTGATGCCTTTTCTTGTAATGTCATTTTTCCTACTAATTCTTTTGCTTTTTCTAAAGCTTCTTTATGAGTTATTCTGTTACCTTTTTTCATACCATTTCTCCTATTTTCTTATATATATCTTCAAAGTGATATATATAAAAAAATTTCAATTCTAAACTTCAACTTTTTTCTTTTTTCTATACTGCAGAGGGGTCTTTCCTTTTAGCTGTACAAACTTATTTATAAAGTAATCAGTATTGTTATAGCCTACTTGTTCTGAAATTTTATATATTTTATCATTGCTATTCATTAATAATTCTTCAGCTCTATCAATTCTATAAGCATTTAAATAATCCTTAAAACTCATATTATATTGTTTCTTAAATACTTGTCCTAAATATGCACTATTAATATAATATTTTTCTCCCAATGTTTTTAAGCTTAACTTATCCATATAATGCTCTGATATCTCTTTATTAATATGATCTAATATTCCCTGAGAATTATTTTGTCTGAGCTGTACTAAGTAATTTGAAAATTCTATAGAAAATTGTTTTAAATGCTTAGCACTTCCTCTACTCATATTTCCGCTAAATATACCTAAACTTATATATTGGGCTATTTGCTCTTGATTAACGTTTTCATCTATATTCTTAGCTATACTTATAAGATTGCATAATAAGTAGTTAATATTTATTGATATAATTTCTAAATCAATATAGTGATTTTTAAAACTATTATAAAAATTATCTACGCAACTCATTATATCTTCTGTAGAATTTTCCTCAATTGCTCTAATTAAGTTATCCATATACTTTTTTTCAATGGTATATGTTTTAGGATTATTCATAACATCATCATAGTATAATATCTTGCTATCCATAGAAAAGTTTGAAAGCATTTTTGCTATAATAGCTGATTTATATGATATTTCTAGATCTTCAATTCTATTAACACTTTGTCCTATATAAATGAAAAAATCATACTTATATCCTTCCCTTATATAATTAATTAGATTTGATATATAATCTTTTTCATTAAGGCATTTCTCTCTTGATAATCTCTTTTCATATATAAATCCAACATCATAGCAATCTTTGTCATTAGTAACATCAAATATAGCATTATAAGAATCTTTATCTAACCACTCTAATATTTTTTTATATAATTTATGCTGTCCTAGTCTTTTTTCTTCATTAGACATATTTAAGCATTTATCATCATTATAGTTAACCTCTATATTTATATACCTAATTTCACTTTTATGATAAAGTTTTTGTTTTATATAATTAACACTTTTTTTATCATATCTTCCAGAGATTAAATCACTTATATATTTAGCATAAATAATTTTTTCATTATTTTCTCTTTCTTCATTTTCCAGATTCACTTCAATATATTTTTCTTGTATTTTCCCTAGTGAGCTAATAAGCTCCTCTCTTTGTATTGGTTTTAATATATAATCTTGCACATTATACTTTATTGCTTTTCTAGCATATTCAAATTCACAATATCCGCTTAAAACTATATAATTTATTTTTCTTTTTATATTCTCAGATACATATTTTATAAGTTCAAGACCATCCATTTCTGGCATCTTTATATCTGTTATTACTAAATCAATTTCCTTTTCTTTGATTTTTTCTATAGCTTTTATTCCATTTTCAGCTTCATCTACAATTTCATATCCATATTTTTCCCAATCAATTAAAACCCTTAGCCCTTGTCTTATAAAAGGTTCATCATCTACTATTAAAGTTTTAATCATAATATTCTCTCCCTTTTTTGAAATTCATCTATAGATATTTTTATTGTAATGTCTGTTCCTTCACCCTCTTCACTATCAATTTCAAAACTTATATTATTATTAAAGTACATCTTCATTCTTAAATAAGCATTAAAAATACCTATACTCTTTTCTTCATTTAATGAATCAAAATTAAAATTATCTATACTATTTCTTATCTTATCTAATATTTCCTTTGTTATTCCCTCCCCAGTATCAGAAATCTCCATATATAAGTAATCTTCATCACTAAAAATAGAGACACTAATACCAGCATTATAAGATATTCTTTCTATTCCATGAACACAAGAATTCTCAACAAAGGTAACTAAGGATAACTTAGGTACTGTATAATTTTTACATTCTTCGCTAATATAGTAATTATAAGATAACTTATCTCCAAATCTATACTTTTGAATATCGATGTAGTTATTGACAAACATCATTTCTTCTTCAATTGTGATATTATCATTACCCCAATTTATTGTTCTTCTAAGAAGAATAGAAAGCTTCTCTATTATTTCAGCTGTCTCATCTTCTTTTTTAATAAGACTTCTCATTCTTATAGTTTCTAAAGTATTAAACATAAAGTGAGGGTTAATCTGACTTTGTAATGCTTTTAATTCAGCTTGTTTTTTTGATAGTTGCAGAATTTTTTTCTCTGCATCTTCTTTAAAAACTACTTCTATTAATTCTTTAATCTTTAAAACCATTAAGTTATAGCTTTTCATTAAACTACTGATTTCGTCATTTCCATCTATACTTTCTATTACATAAAACTCTTCGTTTTCTACTTTGCCTAAATAAGTATTAATAAGTTTAACTCTATTTTCTAGAGACCTAGAAATTAAACTTATTATGATTGTTGGTAAAATTAAATTGAAAATAATTAATAAGTAAAATAGTTTTCTTGAATCTTTTAGATTTAAAAATAAACTTTCTTTTTCATCTGTAAAAATAATATCCCAATCATTTTTTGATTCTTTTAATTTTATTTTTTCATGAACCAAAACGTTATCCATATTTATGATGTCAATTTTTTTAAAATCTTCTTTAGAAGAATATATCCCCTTATTAGATAATAATATTAAATCATCACTTACTATATATAAACTCTCATTCATTTGCTCATTTAATATATTACTTAATAAGGCTTCGTAATTTATATCAATTTTAACGATTTTTTCTCTTCCATCTTTAAAATAATCTAATTTTCTTACAATGCTAATAATTCTACAGGCTTTATTGTCTGCAAAAATTTTCCTTTCTTCATCATATTCAACTGTTATAGTATTACTTTCATTATTTCTATGATATTGCTTATACCATTCTTTATCTTTTACTTCTGATGTTAATTTAGATATATTTGCACTGTTTATTATAGTATCATTATCAACAAAAATATTAATTCTATATATATGTTGAGGATTATAGTAATCTTTTATTGCAGTATTCTTTAATAAGTTATAATATTTATCATAGTAATCAACTGGAAATTTATACTCGCTTGTTATTATATTATTTAAATCTTCATCCGAATTTATATGATTACTTAGCATCATACATTCTTCTATAACAGCATTTAAATTAAAAGTTACCCTATCTACTACATGATCAATATTTATTCTTTGCTCCTTTTTCTCATTACTTCTTACTGTATACAGCATTAAACTATTTGTAATAATCATGGGAACTAGTACACAAAAAATATAAATTATAATCAATTTATATTTAATACTATAATTATTTAATGAATATCTACTCTTCATTTTCTTACCCTTTATCCTTATACTATAATCAGATTATTATTTATAGAATTCTAAATATAAAATAATTTAAAAGACTTCTTCTGTAGTAAATGGTGAAGCTGGTAATCCTTCTTTATTATATAAATTTATATCCTTTGGTCCATTTTTATATGCATATCTTACAGCTTTAGGATTATCAACTTTCTTACTCCAAACTTCTATATAATCTTCTTTTATATTACCACTAGCTTTGTAATATATATTGTCTTCTCCACATATTTCAAAGTTATTTAAATCACCTCTTATACTTAGTAATTCACTTTTATTATTATGGAAATATATATTTATTTTACTATTTTTCTTCTTCATTTCTTTATATAATGGTCCATTACAGACTATATCTTCACCATAATATTTATTAATAGCTAATAAAGCTAATCTTCTTCCAACTTCTTTCTTATTAAATGGATGAAGCTCATTATTTTCTCCAATATCCATTATAACAGCCATACCAGTATTAGATATATTTAATCCTCTCCTTTGTGCTTCTCTTAATCTAGCCCAATCAATATCCTTTGAAGGATTTGATGGATCAGAATAATTAGCTAATTGCACATATAGAAAAGGAAAATCTCCTATATTCCAATTATTTCTCCACTCTTTTACTAAGACTTCAAATAAATCTTCATAATCATCTGGATATCCTGTATTAGACTCTCCTTGGTACCATAATACCCCTGATATTGCATAATTCCTTAATGGATAAATAGCAGAGTTATAGAAACCAGTAGGCATATATTCAAAGTGAGTTCTATCAAAATTAGCCTTCATTTCACAACCTATCTTATATTTCCATCCACCTGATAATTCAATTTCTTCATTATCAAATACTAACTTGTATGGCTTATCTCCAATAAAGCCACCTATACTTGTACAACTTGTAACTCTTAATGCTATTACATTCTTTCCTTCTTTTAAAATATCCTTATTTACAAAATATTTTCTAGGTGGATATCTATATTCAGTTCTTCCAACTAAAGTTCCATTTATATATGCTTCATCAGCATCTAAAATATTTCCTAAATAAAGATTAGCTTCTCTTGTTGATAAATCTTTAGGTACATAAAATTCTTTTCTAAACCATACTGTTCCATTTAAATTATTTAAAACTGTATCTCTCCACATCCCTGGAATTACAAATTCATCCCAATTTTCATCATCTAAGTCTTCTAAGTTCCACTTATTTATTCCTTCGTCCTTTAAGTCTCTCTCTATAAACCAAGAATTTATTCTGTCATCATCTTCTTTTTGTTTGCTTTTTACATAGTTACTATCCTTGCAATTTGTAATTAATTCATCAAATCTATGAAAACTTTTTAGTCCTTCTTCACTAATCCAAGAATCTATAGGAGTTCCTCCAACAGCAGTTGAAATTAATCCTATTGGAACTTTATATCTATTATATAATTCCTTTGCAAAAAAATATCCCACTGCACTAAACTCTAGCACAGACTCCTTAGTTACAGCCTTCCAATTTCCATCTTCTAAATCTTCTTGTTTTCCTTGAAGGTTATTATTCTTGCTAGCTAAAAATTGTCTTATATTGTTATTATAGCAATCTTCTAATTCATTTTCATACAAATCCATTACTCTTTCTATTGGTAATTCCATATTAGATTGCCCACTACATAACCATACATCTCCAATTAAAATATCATCAACAATTAACTCTTCGTTACCTCTTATAGTCATTGTATATGGTCCACCAGCTTCTAAATTACATAGTAAAACTGACCAATTTCCTTCATTGTCTGAAGTTGTTTCATATTTCTCATTTAAAAATTCTACTTCTATTTTTATATTATTCTCTGCTTTTCCATAAATTTTAGTCTTGTCTCCACGTTGAAGAACCATCCCACTACTTAATATACTAGATAACTCAATACCCTTCATAGCCATATATCCTTTCTTAATTATATATTACTGTATTCAAACCATAAAAAATCAGCATAGTTTTCACTTCTATTTCCATTACTTGTTGCAAACATACCTATAGTGCAGCCAACAAATCCACCTGCTACTTCTGTACTTAAATATCTAGTATCAAAACCTTCTTCTAATAAATAATATTTTATACCATCAGTGCTATAATAGAAATCTAAATTGTTATCTCTACTAATTATTTTAAGTGCTACATTACTACTATCTAAGAATACTTTATTTACTACTTCTTCTCTACCCTCTCTACATGCAACAATTCTAAGAACTTTATCTTTGTTTATCATAGAATACTCAAATCTTAAATTATAGATATTGTTTTGAATTATTGCTAGACCTGCACTCTCATATTCTTTTTTATGATTAAATTCCATCATTGTTGATACTAAAAACTTATATTCTTCTTGTCTCACTCCTAGATATGCAGGATTTCCTAATTCATTTATATTTTCTTCTTTCAAATACAATCTTAATGCACCTTTTCTATCTTTTAAAGAATATAAATTACTACTTGGATTTCTTAAAAATAAAAATCTTTCATCTAATTTATCTCCATAGAAATGATAACATTTTTCTTTGTTCTCTAATTTAAATTCATTAGTTGAAATTTCTTGTTCTAATTGTAATATTCCCTTTCCTTTATTAATAATTGGCCATCCGTCTTCCCAATCTACCTTAGCCAAAAATGTTTCTCTTCCTATATTACAATATTCATCAACTTGCCTACTAGCAAGCATTACAATAAACCATTCACCCTCTTCAGTACTTACTAAATCACCATGTCCTACATGCTTAATAGAATAATCTTTTCCTAAATGCCTATGTGTAATTATTGGATTCTTAGGATTATTTTCGTATTCTCCATAAATGGATTTGCTTCTTGCAATAGTAATACAATGATCTGGGCCAGTTCCCCCCTCGGCTATCATTAAATAATAATAGCCTTCTATCTTATATAAATGAGGTCCTTCTGGCCAAATAACATTTCTCATGGCTCCATTCCAAAGCTCATGACTTTCCCCTATTAGCTTCATATTTACTAAATCTATTTCTTGAATCCATATATACCAATCACCATTATATTTTGCACCATTTCTATTAGGTCTTGTTCCTATATAATAAGCTTTTCCATCATCATCAAAGAAAAGACTTGGGTCGATTCCTTCCGCTCCTTCAATTCTATAAGGATCAGACCATGGTCCTTCTGGACTTTTAGCCGTAAATATAATATTTCCATCATGAGGAATATTAGTTGTAATTAAATAGTATGTTCCATTATTATAACGGATTGTAGGTGCATATATTCCTTGAGAATGCTCTATTCCCTTAAAATTCACTTGATTTTCCCTATCAATAACATTTCCTATTTGCATCCAATTAACTAAATCCTTACTTTTAAAAACTGGAATTCCAGGAAAGTAGGAAAAAGTAGAATTAACAAGATAATAATTGTCTCCTACTCTACATATTGATGGATCAGGATAAAAACCTTTTAATATAGGGTTTTTCATTAATACAGTCATTCTATTTCCCTCATTTCTTATACTACCAAATTTTATAATTACCACTTAAAGCTAGAAAAGCAAATAAATATAAGCAATTATCATAATAACGTCTTTCACCTTTTCTTAAAGGCGTATTCCAAAACTTATCTACACATTCCTTTTTGTATTTACCCTTACTTGCTAATGATGCCATTGCATTTGTTGCAATAATTGCAACTGGATGAAGTGCTTTTTCATTTATAATTTCTCCATCTATTTCATACACTAAATCTTCTTTTCCCTTTACTGTTTCACAGAAGAATCTTTGTATATTATCAGCACACTCACATTCCCACTCTGAGCCCTTAAACCATTCATAATCTAAGCCTAAATTAGCAGCAACTCTATATGAATCACTATAATACCTTTGTCTATTATCCCTTGTAACTGGTTCTCCATTATAATGAGCATATTCTGGTGCCAACCCTGTAACTGGATGGCATGCTTTTTTTAAATATTCTCTACTATTATTAGCAGCTTCTTTCCAATATTCCTTATCTTCTTCATAACACCAAAGTGAGAAAAGCTCATAAAAATGAGGTAAGTGATAAGATGGATCTGTAAAGTTTAAACCTGGAACAAATTTTATTAATTTGTTCTTTGGTTCCCACATAGGAGGTCCATCATTATTTTCCCCTTTATGAATACATGTATATAATAAATCCTTAGCTTCCTTTGAATAGTTATATATTCCTTCTCCATCTCCCCATCTATGAGAAGCAAAAAATAATGCCATAGCAAAATATTCTTCTCCATCTGGAGCTGGACCATCTGAAAGTTTAACTCCTTCTGTACTTACAGACCATGCAAAGTATCCTGCATTAATACCCTCTTCAAGATACATATATTTTTTAGAAAAATTCCATAATGAATCAAATTCCTTTTTCATGTTTCTTTGGACACACATCATCATTGCATAGGACATACCTTCTGTCCTTGCATCATTATTTCCAGTATCAACAAAACAAGCTGTATTTTCATCTAAAATCTTATAGAACTTCTCTTCTTCATTATAAAAAATAGTTTCGTAAATATCATCTAATCTTTTTTCTATATCAGCTAAGGAATATCCATACTCTAAAAATAAATTTGTATATTCATTTTTAATGCTCATTATTCCTTAACACCTCCAATAGTTAAACCAGATACAAAGTATTTTTGTAAAAATGGATATAAACATACTATTGGGAAGGCTGTAACAATTGTTATTGCAGCACGAAGAGATTTTGGTGTTACTAAATTAGCTGAATTTTTCACCATTTCAGCTGTTCCAGATCCACCTTGTTGGGTTGCTGATGATAAAAGTTTCATTAATTCATATTGTAATGTTGTAAGTTTAGGATTTCCAGATGCATATAACATAGCATCAAACCAAGAATTCCATTGACCTACTGCTATAAATAAAGCTACTGTTGCAAGAACTGGCTTACATAATGGAAGTATTATTTGCATAAAAATTCTAAGTTCTCCAGCTCCATCAATTTTTGCTGATTCTATTAAACTCTCCGGTAATCCGTTTATATATGTTCTAATTACTATCATATTAAAAGCACTAACTAGTCCTGGTAAAATATAAACTAGAAAGTTATTTAATAAACCTAATTCTTTAATTAAAATATAATTTGGAATCATTCCACCATTAACATACATAGTTAATACATAAATAAATGATATTTGCTTTTTAAATACAAAATCCTTTCTACTTAAAACATAAGCTAACATAGCTGTTAAAAATACTTGTACAACAGTTGCAATTACTGTTCTTGAAACTGAAATGAAAGCTGCTTGCATTAAGTTTTGATTTCTAAAGACAGTTTGATAATTTTTTAGTGTAAACATTCTAGGCCATAGATATACCCCGCCTCTTACTGAATCTATTCCATCATTAAAGGATATGGCTAGAGTATTTAATATTGGGTATAAAGTTATTACTACAAATAACGCCATAAATATGAATAAAATTACATTGAAAACTATATCGCTCTTACTTTTTCTCTTTAAATTTATATTTAACATAAGTCCTCCCCCTTAGAATAATCTTTCTTCGCCCATTGATTTTGCAAACTTATTAGCTAAGAATATTAATACTATACTTATTACACTTTTAAATATACCAGCTGCAGTGGCTAAAGAATAATTTCCAAGGCTTATTCCATACTTTAGAACAAATATATCTATAGTTTGGGATACTTCTTGTATTAGCCCATTTCCTAGTAAGTATTGAACTTCAAATCCAGCATTTAATATATTTCCTATATTTATTAATAATAATATAAATATAGTAGGCTTTATTCCTGGTAAGGTTACATGTAGCATCTTTTGGAATCTTCCTGCTCCATCTATTTCTGCGGCTTCATACAAATCTGGATTTATAGAAGTTATAGCAGCTAAGTAAATTATACTTCCCCAGCCTACTTCCTTCCATACATTAGCTGCACCTACTATTCCCCAGAAAAATTTAGTTTCTGCAAAGAAATTTATAGGTTTTTCTAGTACATGAAACCAAACTAATAATTGATTAATTATTCCTGTTTCAGGTGATAAAACTTCAGCAACAATTCCTGTTACTATTATCCATGATAAGAAATGTGGTAAATATGATACTGTTTGTACAAATTTTTTAGATAACATGTTCTTTACTTCATTTAATAATAATGCAAAGCCTATGGAGCAAACAAAACTTAAGGTTAAGTTTATTAAGCTCATAGCTAAAGTATTTCTAATTACTTTTAAAAAAGTAGGGTCTGCAAATAAAAATTTAAATTGATCTAGTCCCACCCATACTTGATTAAAAAGGCCTTTTGCAGGCTTAAAATTCTGAAATGCCATTACCCATCCTAAAAGAGGAGCATAGCAAAAAATTAATACATATATTATAAATGGAATTGACATTAAAACTAGACTTTTCTGTTTCTTTATTGTATTCCATAAATTTTTGTTAGGTTTTTTTTCTACTTTTAAAGTTGGCTTATTAAGTTCTAATTGCATCCCAAAACTCTCCTTCTTAATTTTCTTAATTTCAAATAAGGGGGAAGCTTTTATACTTCCCCTATTTTTTATTTATTAAATAATTCTGCTCTTCTCTTAGCTTCTTTAAGTAAAGCATCTTCATAAGCTTTTACATCTGCTTGAGTTGTTAAAGTAGTTTGATATTCATTCCAAGTTGATTCAAAATCACTTCCGCCACTCATAACTACCTTTGGAAGCCATTGTTTCTTTATTTCATCCATTTTTTGCATTGCTATTCCAGCAGGTGTTTCTGCTGTTAAAGTACCTGCAAAGGAGTAAATTGGGAACCAAGGTTGATTCTTTTCAGCAGGTTCTGGCATAAAGTCTGTAAATTTTGTAAATCCATAAGCATCTAGTATTTCTTTATCTACTGGCTTTAAAGAATCATAGAATTCTTTTGGTTGTTGCCCTGGATTTACTGAATTTTTACCATCTGCTAATAATCCTGAAAATTGTGGCATATATGTGTACATGCATAGGTTTTCATTAACCCAGTCTTGATTTCTGTTATTCTCTCTTTGTTCTTCTGTTCTGTAGAATAATCCGTCATCTCCAACCTTATAATCTACATCTTTTTCTCCCCAGTATCTTAATATCATTACTTCATCACTTAGTAAATCATTAATTACTTGTAAAGCACCTTCAACATCTTTACAGTTTACTGATATTCCAAGTCCGCCACCTGAGTTTATTGCTGCTCTATTTCTATAGTTAGATTTTACATTTGGATCTAAAGTTAATCCTAGAGGTACATAAGTTCTTTCATCTAATCCTTGTTGTACTAATGATGCTTCAGCAGTTAGGAATTGCCATCCTTGATCTATCATTCCTAAAACTCTACCTGTTGAAAGCTTAGAAATATATTGGTCATAAGATGATGTAAATGTTTCTGGATCTATTATTCCTTTATTAAACATTTCATTAAGCTTTTCAAAATACCTTTTTGCTTCTGGTAAAGTGTCATAACTCTTTGCAGTTATTTTGTCTATATCTATATTTGTATCACCTGGTTTTGGATCTATAGCTGCTTTACCATCATTAGCATATCCAGCTAAGAATAGAGGTGGATTTTCCAAGCAGAAATATCTCCAGTCATCTGATAATATTTCAAATCCAATAGTAGGTTGTCCATTTATTTCTGGATTTGCTGCTTTATATTTTTCAATTAAATCAAAATACTCATCAACAGTCTTAATTGTAGGATAATTAGCCCACTTTAGCACTGCTTTTTGAATCCAGAAAGCTTCGTCATTGTGCTTGGTTGTCATATCCTTACCTTTTACATTTCCAAATTGAGGTATATAATAAATATGCCCATCTTCTTTTCTTACCTTATCCCAGTCGCTTTCTGACCATAGATTTTTAATATTAGGATATTTATCCATATATTCATCTAAAGCTACTAAAGCGCCTGCATCAACTAAAGCTTGTGTTCCATCTCCACCATCAATAAAATCTGGATACTCTCCACCAGCTATCATTACTCCTATTCTTTCCTTTGCAGTTTGACCTGTAAGCCATGTTTCAGTAATTTTAGCTCCTATCTTTTCTGCTATAGCATTTTTAAGTCTATTGTCAGGAACTTCTTTACCTGCTGTTGCAAAAAAAGCACTAAATTCTTTTATACCATCCTTACTAACATTTGAATCTTTGTCTGTTCCCTTAGAACATCCTGCGAAAACGCTTAAAGCTACCATTGAAGTTAAAACTAAACCTAATAACCTTTTTCTTCTCATTTTTTCAAATCCCCTCATATTGTTTTCGTTTACATTGCATGCATACAATTATTTTTAAGATTTAAATCTATTAACTAAATTCTAACATTTACCATTTAAATAACAACCATTCAAATTATAGAAAAAAATAAGAAAAACTATAGATTAATATATTTTCCTATTTTTATTATCTTCTATACCTGACATTCTATAAAAATAAGTATTTACTCTATCTCTCCATTCCCTAGCATTAGATAATTGCTCTATTAATTTAATTCTAATATTACTATATATTTCTTTATTTAAATCATTTTTTATTTCATCTAATTTTTCTAAAAATATTTCAACTAAGGAATAACCTTCAAAATGCGAATCATATATATGCTGAATTACAGTTTTACCACTTTTCAACAAATGATTGTAGTCTACATTATGAAAAAATAGTAATAATTCATCTGGGCATCTATTTATATTTTCATAAATTTCTTTTAACGGTGAATTATATTGATTTATATATTTTGTACCACTTTTTATAGTTCTATCTATTCCTATACTCTTACAATCTGCTCTATTATAGGTACCCCACGGAGAATATTCATATCCATCAATATCTGGACCATAATGATGCCCTGGTGAAACCATCCATCCAACTCCTAAAGGTGAAGTATAATCTTCATAAGTTTTCCAAGAATTTAACAAAATAAAACTAATATTATTTACAACTTTTTCATTATTTCCAAAGGTAAGTCTTATCCATTCATCTACAATTTCTTCACTTGTTATTTTACTATTCCATATTAATCTTCCATAACCGTAAAGATTTCCTTGGGCTAAAAAGTTTCCAGTCCAATTTAAATCATTTCCAATGTTAGATATTGCAGCTATACCATTTATTCTCTCTCGTACCTCTTTAGCTTCGCCATTAGCATAGGTATTAAATTCTAAAATTTCTTTCCACCATGGTACTAAGAAACATATATCTTTTTGTTGACCTGTATATTCTTGAGTTATTTGAAGTTCCAATATTTTATTGGTTTTATCCATTGCTCCGAATAAAGGTGAAATTGGTTCTCTAACTTGAAAATCCATTGGTCCATTTTTAATTTGTAAATATACATTATCTAAGAATTCTCCATCTAAGGGATTAAAGCAATCATAAGCAGCCTTAGCTCTATCAGTTGAATAATCACGCCAATCCTGTTTGCAATTATAAACAAAGCATCTCCATATTACTATTCCTCCATAAGGCTTTAGAGCTCTTCCTAACATATTTGCACCATCTGCATGATTTCTTCCATAAGTAAAGGGACCAGGTCTTCCTTCTGAATCAGCCTTTACCATAAATCCACCTAAATTAGGAATTAAATTATAAACAAAGTTCGCTCTATTTTCCCACCATTGAATTACATCTTCTTCTAGTGGATCTGCAGTACTTAATTCATTTAAAGTAATAGGAGCTGCAAAATTAATACTAATATATACTTTTATTCCCCACTTACTCATAATTTCATTAAGTGTTTTTATCATATCTATCTTATTATCTATAAAATAAGTTTCCTCTTTATGAACATTGGTATTATTTACAACAATTCCATTTATACCTATAGATGCAAGTAATCTAGCATAGTCATTGATTCTTCCTAAATCTTCTGCTAAACCATATTCATCATTAAAAGCTTCACGTATTAAATCACTGCTAGCAGGTATTCCAATAATTTTCATTATTTCTTTTATTTTTTCTTTATTTCTCACACTTTCAAAAAATATTGAACTTCCAGCAAAGCCTCTTTCAACTGTTCCATCTATGTTATCCCACTGATTTATTAATCTTAATTTATTTTCTGGATTTTCTATTATTGAAGCTTCATATATTTCTTCATTTTGGTCTAATAATCGTAATAAATGAAATACACCATATAAAATAGCATTTTCATCATAACCTAAAATACTTATATATTCCTTATCCTTATCTAAAGAAATCTTTTTAATTTCGTATCCATTTTCCTTTAAGACTTCATTTTTTTCAATTCCAAGTTTAATATAATTATTTTCTTTTATATCCTCTTCATTTAAATATATATTTTGCACTATTTCTTCATGAGAAGTAGACTTTATTGCTTTTTCTAATTCTAATAGTGCATTGTTTATAATATCACTAGATTTTGTTGATAAATATATATTCTTTAGATATTCTTTATACTTACAATTTTTTATTTCTCTATAAGTAAGCCATGCTCCATACATATTATTATTTTTATCTACCATTGAAATCTCCTTCATAAAATAGAAATCTAATTCTATTAATTTTTTACTTAAATTTTAATTTTAATGGATATTTATAATAAATTTTATCATTTAAAACTTTCATTAACAACAATACATATTATAGGAAAAAATACTAATAATTTTAAAAATAAAAAACATCGTAGAAATTATAAAAATCTACGATATCTTTATTATAAATATATTTAAATTCCTTCTATATCTATTTCACATTCTTTTAAGTTAACTTTTTCTTCAATGTTAACTTCGTACAATGATTTTTTAAATAATAGCATTGCAATTATCATAATTACAGAAGAAATCAAAAAAATACTAGAAACATTTATTTTATCAAAAAGGTAGCCATAAATCATACTACTTAAAGGAGATGCTAACATACACCCAGTTGAAACTACTGTTGATACTCTTCCTAAAAAGTCTAAAGGAACTATTGATTGAAGTCCTGCACTTACAAAAGTATTTGCAATGCCTATAAACATACACATTAAAAATGTAATTATGAGCATCATTAAATATAAATAAACAATAGAACCTTGAATATTTACTAGTGATTTTAAAGCTACAATAGAATAAAGGGATAAAAAAACTGATGCAAGCATTAAGCTTATATATATATTCTTACCTATAGAATATTTCCTTGAAAACCATCCTACAATAAAAGTTGCCAAAATCATACCTAATACTCCAAAAGTATCTATCATACCATATTGAAAGTCAGATACTTTTAATATAATTTTACTTATAAATGCTGATCCAATTGTAAAGGATCCTAAAGCAAAATTTAATATTACAGCTAAACTTACTATATTTATAATATCTTTTTTCTTTAATATGAACTTAATACCATCCTTAAACTCATTAGCAAATTTATTTAAAGATAATTTTCCTTTTGACTTTATATTTCTAGGTATAACTAGAAATACTTCTGAAAAAGCTGAAATATAAAAAGAAATAGCATTTACTATAAAAACAGCTTCTAATCCAAAACTTCCATAAATAAATGCAGCAATAGCTGGTGAAATTACATTACCAATTGCCATTAGCAAAGAATTTAATGCATTAGCTTCAACTAACTCTTCCTTTTTTGTTATAGTTGGTATTATTGTTTGAAGAGTTGGATTATCTAATGTAGAAATCAAAGAAAGTAGTATGACTAAAATATAAATATTAATAAGTGACATTTCTCCAGTAATGAAATAAATAATAGCAAATATACTTACCACTATACTGCTTGCTAAATCTAAAAATATCAATATATTTTTTCTATAGAACCAATCTACAATTACTCCTGATATAGGTGATAGTATTAATCCTGGAATTAATGTAACTGCAAGGATAGATGCAAATTTAGTTGCTGATCCTGTTGTACTTAAAACAAATAATGATAATGCAAAACTTTGCATATTAGAACCAATTAAAGATGTAATTTTCCCGAACATTAAAAGTGAAAAATTTTTGTCTTTTAAAAGTTTAAATTTCATTTTTCCCCCTTTTCACACTATAAAATGTGTATTAATTATAAATTTTATTAATCGTAACATTGTTTTATAAATCCCCAATAAAAAACCAATATACTTTTAATATGCTATTATTATATCGTAACATTGTTATATTGTAAATACAATTTAAAATTTTAATCATATAATGAAAAAAGGTGAATTCTATGGAATCCACCTTTAGTTAGTATAAGATAATTGCTTCTTTGCAATCTTCCAATTCTTAATTCTATAACTATGCTATTACTTGAACCTTTCTAACTTCCCCTAGCTTTTGTTCTACTAATTCTATAAGCTTAATCTTATCAGCTTCATTATTTACAACATCCATAGTATCCATGTCTATAATTAATACTTCAGATGCATTATAACAATTTTGAACCCAATTATCATAATCTTTCCATAAAAAATGATAATATTCTCTTAAGCTATCATCAATTTCAAATTCTCTTCCTCTTAATGCTATTCTATTTAAAACTGTTTCAAAAGATCCCTTTAAATAAACCATAACATCAGGTGCCTTCTTTGGTAATTCTTCTAATTCCTCTAACATATTATGTAAAAGGTCTTCATAAATTTTCATTTCTAGCTCATTTATTCTTCCAAGTTCCATATTTTTCTTAGCAAAATACCAATCTTCATATATAGATCTATCTAAAACATTATTATTGTTTACTAGTGCTTCCTTTATACTTTTAAATCTTGTATTTAAAAAATAAAGTTGTAATAAAAATGGATATCTTCTTTTTTGAATTTCTTCTTCACTTTCGCTATAGAATAAAGGCAATATAGGATTATCATCTACACTTTCATAAAATACATCTGAATTAAAATGATTTCCTAGAATTTCAGCAACAGAACTTTTACCAAGTCCAATCATACCTCCAACAACTATCAACATGCTTCACCTATCCTTTACTTTTTGTCTTTCTCTATATTACATAATAAAAAATTCACTTTCAAGTCTTGACTTTTATTATTTATACTAAATATGGTGTCATAATTTAAATTAACACTATATATTGTATAATTATATAAATATTATACCTTCCTTAATATAGGAATTTTCAAGTAATTAAAATATAATCTCTACATATATACAAAAGGAAAGGAATTTATAAAAGGTTATGAATAGTTTAATCCTTTATAAATTCCTTAAAAATAATTATATTTATAGTCTACATTAAATTTAATATTTCTTTCTTTATATTAATAAATTCTTCACTAGTAATAATTTTTTCATTTCTATCTTTAGGTAAGTTAACTTTAATTTCACTTTTTATTACAGCCGGTTTTTCAGATATAACATATATTTTGTCTGAAAGAAATATAGCCTCTTCTATATCATGAGTTATAAATAAAATTGTAGTATTCATTTTTTTAGTAAGATTTAAAAGCCAATTTTGCATCTTCCTTCTTGTAATAGAATCTAATGCTCCAAAGGGTTCATCTAAAAGCATAATGTCTTTAGATGTTAAATATGTTTTTAAGAAATTAGCTCTTTGCTTCATGCCACCTGATAATTGAGATGGATATTTATATTCAAACCCACTAAGTCCAAAGTCATTTATATGTTTCTTTACTTCTTCCCTAGAATCCTTCTTATTTTTACCTTTAAAAATAAGCGGAATACCTATATTATCTATTACCTTCTTCCAGGGAACCATCATATCCTTTTGATACATATAGCTTATATCACCATTTATATTAATCTCACCATTATCACTGCTAGTAATATTAGTTAATATATTAAATATAGTACTTTTCCCACTTCCTGAAGGTCCAAGTATTGAAATTAGCTCTCCTTCATTAACTTCAATATTAATATTCCTTAATATTTCCATGTTATCAAAGGATTTAGAAACATTTTTTATTAAAATCTTATTTTGATAAGAATTCATTTGTATAAGCCTCGCTTGCTTTCATTTCCTTATTAATTAATTTATTATCGTACAAGAATTTAGTATAGTTATCCCATACACTATCCTTCATTTCTCCCCAGATCTTAGTATCTTCCATATACTTATCAGCTAGATATTTTTGACTTTCTATTGCTAATTCTTCACTTATTTCAGGTACCTTGCTTACTAATAATTTAGCAGCTTCTTCTGGATTTGCTATTGCATCTTCATATCCTTTTGTAGTTGCTTCTATAAACTTTTTAGCTAAATCCTTCTTATTATTAACTGTATCCTCAGTTGTAGCAATAATAGGAGTATAATAATCTAAAGCTGGATCTAAATCTCTAACTGGAATATAATTAATATCAAAACCTCTAAGCTTTGCTTCAATATTTGTCCAAGCTTCAAAGGTCCATTCAAAGTCTAAATTGTTTTTAGTTGCTATAAAGAAATCTTCTGTACCTGCATCTACCATTTTTAATTTAGTAAAATCAGCTCCGTTTTTCTCCATAACAGCCTTTAATATTGCTTCTTCTGATGGACTTCCCCATCCACCGTAAACTTTATTTTCAAAATCTTTTACAGTTGCTATCCCCTTTTCTTTAGGTGATGCAAAGCCAGATGTATTATGCTGTATTATAGCTGCTATTGCCATAACTGGTAATGGAGTCTCTGATGTTCTAGCATAAGTTAAATCTTCTTGATAACTTACTGCAAAATCTCCTTTACCTGCTGCTAATAGTTGAAGAGATGATCCTTCTGATGGTTGTATTATTTCAACATCTAAACCTAAATCTTTATAATATCCCTTTTCCTGTGCTACATAAAACCCAGTATGATTAGTATTAGGTGTCCAATCCAATATTAATGTAACCTTTTGTAAATCTAAATCTTTACTAGTTTCTTTATTATTACTACATCCTGTAAATAAAGTTAATGCTGCTACTGACGCTAAAACTACTGATAATAATTTCTTTTTTATCACTATTTCCACCTCCAATTAATTTTTTCTTTCTGTACTGTTTTTTTCATTATTCCAAGGAGTAAAAACTTTTTCCATAATTGAAACTAAAGCAAATATAGCCATACTTATAATAACTATAATAACAATTGCTGCAAACATCTTATCTAAGGCATAAGCACTTCTTGCTCTAGTCATATATACACCTAGTCCCTTATCTCCTCCTAGCCATTCACCAATTACAGCCCCCATAATACTATAAGTTGCTGCAATTCTCATTCCTGAGAAGAAATTTATCATTCCATAAGGAAGTTTTAAATGCATAAATATATTAAGTTTAGATGCTCCCATTAATTTAAAGTGATTTATTAAATCTTTATCTACACCTTCTAATCCATCCACTATACTTATTACTATTGGGAAAAAGCACACAATTACAACAACAATTATTTTTGGTAAATATCCAAAACCAAACCATATAATAAAAAGTGGTGCCAAAGCAATGGTTGGTATAGTTTGTGATATTACTAAAACTGGATAAAGTGCTTTCTTTATAAGTGGTAACATATCCATAATTACAGCTAATATTATAGCTAGCACAATAGCAATTAAAAAACCTACAAAGCCTTCATATAATGTCGCTAATATATGTGGTATCATAATTTTAAAGTCACTAACTAAAACCTTAATTACATCTGTAGGTGTTGGCATTATATATTTTTCTATACCACCTGCTCTAACAACAACTTCCCATAAACTTAATAAAATTATAATAAATATTATAGGTGCAAGTTTATTTCCTATATTTTTCGATTTTTTCATCCATAGTCACGCCTTCTTTTTTATAGTCTATTTTAACCATAGAACATACTCTTGATGCACCTTCTTCTGTACATATATCTTGAGCCTTCTTCACTATCTCTAGTAAGTCATCTAGTTCTCCCTCCATTGTAGTTTCCATTGCTCCAACTTCGTACTTCACTCCAGTAGAAGCAATATATTCAATAACTTTGTCCACCACAGGATAAATTCTTTCTTCAGTTACTGAAGGTATCACTTGAAGGCTTACATTACATAGTTCCATAAAATTCCCTCCTTTTTTTTCTATAATTAACTTAAATAATTTATCTTAAATCTGATAAAGTATATGGTTAAAAGAAAAAACAGCATCCTAATATAAGAATGCTGCTCAATAGCTTAATTTGTAATTGAAACAATACTAATCTCCCTACGTTGGCATTATCCAAATCAGGTTTATGGGTCAAAATGGTCACAACTTTATCTCAGACAGTTCCCTGCCCCCCCAGTTAAATTATTAAGTTTATATATCCATTTTATTCATTTTGGTTATTAATGTCAAGGTAATTAATAATAATTATTATTTAGCTATTATCTAGTAGTTATTATTACTCTATTTTCCTTGATCCATATATAACAACTAATGATGGTATTTGAATAAACAATTAATTTTTCATACTCTTAACTCATTATTTAATAACTTTTTTAGATTCTCTTCAACAATAATCAATAACTCTTCCATTTTAATCTCTTTAAAATTAGCTACTTTTCCATAAACTTTTATTATTTCACTTGGATATCCATAATCTCCGTTAACCCATTCCAATGCAGTTGGACCATCAGTTTCTAAAAGTAATTTATCCATTGGTATTTTACTCAATACTTCATAAGTTTTTTCTGAATATCCCATATCTACACTAATAGTAAAATAACATCCAAGCTTAATAAGCTTTTCTAAAGTGCTCATACCACCACTATACCAGTGGATTATCGCTTTATTATAATTATATTTTTTAAGAGCCTCATATATTTCTTTTTCTGCATCTTTAGTGTGAAGACTTATAACTTTATTTCTCTTTATGCTTTCTTCAAGTATAAAATTAAACACTCTTCTTTGTGTCTCAAAGGTACTTTTGTCTTCTACCCAAAGATAGTCTAAACCTATTTCACCTATCATTTCACTTTCCTCAATATAGGGAATAAGGGCCTGAAAATCTCCTCTATACTCTGCAGCCTTCCAAGGATGTATCCCAAAGCAAGGTTTAATAAATTCACTTTTCTTACTGTATTCTTTATTTTTAATATAGCTTTCTATATTCATACTATTTGCTAAAACTAATATTTTATTTTTATTTATATCTTCAATAGCCTTATCTATATTATTTTCAAAAAAATCTAAATGTGTATGACAATCTATATACATGTATCCTCCTTAATAAAAAAACAAACCTTTAGATAAGTATTTCTGCTATATATTTATTTTTATATTCTTATATATAATTTTTTATATCTTTAATAATTTATATATTATATATATTATATCATTTATATTTATTTAATTAGAATACTTCAATTTAATTGGAGAAACAGTGGCAATTCATTTATTATAAAAGTACTTTAGCAAATTCTATATTATCAAATTCCTTTTCTTTTATATATTCTAATGAATCAATTAAATAGCTTTTATGATGTTCTATAGTTTTAGAGAAAGATTGAATAAATTCAACTATACTTTCTTTAGATTCCTGTTTATTATATAGATATTTTCCAACCAAATAAAATCTAATAAATGAATATCTTGTTAAAAGCATAATATATCCATCAAATATTGATTTAGATTCAGAAAATGGGAAAATATTATTATATATGAAATTCACTAAATAATTTTCAAAAATATAGCTATTATTAATAAAATTTTCATTATAATCTTCAAATGCTTTTATGTATAATCCTGAATGTTCACTTATTTCAATATTTTCATCAAACTTTAATCCAGCTATAATTTCCCTTGTATATTCTTTAAAAGAAACGCTATCCACATTTTTAGATACATTTAAAAACTCTAACATTTTTTTGAAAAAATCAATTTGAATAAGACAATTTAATTTATTTTTTTCATAGCAATCCTTACCTAAATTTATATCATAGTTTTTAATAAATTTAGATACATTACCATAATTATATTTAAGTTCATCCTCTAATTTATTTATAAAATCACCTAATATATAAAGCCTTTCACTTAAATTTAATTTTCTATTTTGTATTATTCTAATACTAAGGTCTCTAATTTCTTTGAAATACTTTATTGGTGACTTATTATATTTTTTAGATTTAGTATCAATCTCACTTGATACTATATGTTTTCCTAAGTTTTCTTCACTTTCTTTAAATTTGATTCCTTCTTCCTTTAATAAAAGAATTCTTGCCGCTTCAGGGCAGGCTACATCAAGGGACATTTCATAATATCCATCTATTTTATTAATTATTCTAGGAAAAGATGTACAAACATTTGAAAGATATTCTTCGCCAATCTTAGAATAAATAATGCAATAATTTTCTTCATCCAAAAAAGGACACCTTTTATCACCCTTTAATTTTATTTTTCCATAATCAATGTCATAGCTTGTACAATAATCATTATTATGAACATTTTTTTGAAACATTCTTTTCATTTCTTTGTCTTGAATTCTATAATATTGTTTGAAGGTAATCTTATCTATATCTATATCCCAACCAACACAACAGCTATCTTTGCAGTTTCCACCTATACACTTAAATTCTTTAAAATATTCTGGGTATCTCATTTTATATTTTTCTCTCATAGTATAACTTCCTTTTCAAATTAATTACTTAAACTTTCCTATTAAATACTTATTTTACTACAGTATTTTAAATTTGTCAGATATACCTTTTCTTCTATGTATAATAATAAAACCAATAGCCTATATGTACCCTTCTAGGAATAGTGAGAAATCGAATTTCAATACAATATCCTCATACTGCTATTCCTAAACTTTAGTATATAAAAAGCAATATATTATCACTATTCTTTAAAGATATCCTTTTTATTAATATAAAGTTCAAAAAAAGACCTTCTAATAAGTTAATAAACTCAATTAGAAAGCCTTTTATATTTAAAAAATTTTATTATTCTTATTATCTTTATATTTTTAAAACAATTTTAAGCTGCAACTTCTATATCTTCTGATTTTGAATTTTTACTTTTTATAAATAAAGCTAAGCAAAATGCTGCAAAAGCAATTCCTGCAGGATATGCAATTGTACTACTAAGCTTAAATCCTTCAGGTGCCATTAAAATATAAGTTAAACTTACTGCAGACATAAATGTTGCTGGTACTGCAGCTACCCAAGAATTCTTTTTATTTTTATAAAGATAAACTGCTCCTGCCCACAATGCAAACATAGCTAATGTTTGATTACTCCATGAGAAGTACCTCCAAATCATTTGCACATCCATTTGAGTTAATATTGCTCCAACACCTAATAATGGAACTGTAAGTAATAATCTCTTTGAAATACTCTTTTGTTCTATATTAAACCAATCTGATATAACAAGTCTTGCACTTCTAAAGGCTGTATCTCCTGATGATATAGGGCAAGCAATAACACCTATCATTGCTAATACTGCTCCTGCCCCTCCAAGTAATTTATGAGTAATCTCGTAAACAACAGGTCCTTGTCCACCTAATTCTTTAATTGCATTTTGTAATCCCCCTGTTGAACCATAGAAAGCACAACCTGCAGCTGCCCATATAAGAGCTATAACCCCTTCTGCAACCATTGCTCCGTAAAATATTTTTCTACCTTCTTTTTCTGTTTTCATACAACGTGCCATTAATGGTGATTGTGTTGCATGGAATCCAGAAATTGCTCCACAAGCAACTGATACGAACATCATAGGCCATATAGGTGTTTTAGATGGATGAAGATTAGCTAAGGTTATTTCTGGGATTGCATATCCTTTAAATATAATTCCACCAATTACTCCTAATGCCATAAATATTAAACTAAATCCAAATACAGGGTAAATCTTTCCAATAACCTTATCAATAGGTAAAAATGTTGAAAGGAAATAATAAATAAGTATTACAACTAACCAAAAAGTAAAATTTAGTGTTTTTGGTGTAAGCATAGCTAAAAGTGCTGCTGGTCCAGTTGTAAAGCTAACTCCTACAAGTACAAGTAATACTATTGAAAATATACGCATAACTTGTTTCATAAAAGGTCCTAAATATATTCCAACAATCTCGCCAATTGTAGTACCTTTATGACGCATTGATATCATTCCTGATAAATAATCATGAACAGCTCCTGCAAATATTGTACCAAAGGTAATCCATAAAAATACTGATGGGCCCCATAATGCCCCTGCTATAGCTCCATAAATAGGTCCAAGACCTGCTATATTCAATAGTTGAACAAGAAATATTCTCCATGTAGGCATTACTACATAGTCACTTCCATCTGCCAAAGTAACTGCAGGTGTTTCTCTATCATCTGGCCCAAAGTTTTTTTCAATGTACTTACCATAAATAGCATACCCACCAATTAAAATTGCTAAACAAATAAAAAAAGATACCATTAAAAATTCCACCTCTCAAATATAATTCTTGCAACTAATTATCCTTAAAAGATAAAATATTTTTCATCTTTTAAAGTATTATTTACACATTAATTTTATCACGACGCTTAATGTAAACGTTTATTTAAGGTGTGAATTGCTATTTTTAATGTACAAAATGTATATTTTAATGTTTCAAATGCAAAATCCTTTTTAGCTCCTTAATTTTATTTCTACTTACAGGTAAAAAAGCATCCTTAACTCTATTAACTTTTATACAATAAGTATTATTAAACCAAGGATGAATTTCTGATATATACTTAAGATTAATTAAAAAGCTTTTATGAATTCTAAAAAAGCCTTTATCAGCTAATCTTTCTTCAAAATAGTTCAATGTATTACTATCTTTATATATTTCATTTTTAGTGTGAACTATACACTCTCTATTTTCAGATTCAATATAAATAATATCTTCAATATCAATCATAATAAACTTTTTATCTAAATATAAAGGAATTTTAGTAAATAATTCTTCTATATTCTTCTTATTATTTTCAGATTTTTTATTATTATATCTCTCTAACATCTGTTTAACTTTTGCTTCTGAGAAAGGTTTCAAAAGATAATACATTGCTTCTACTTCAAAAGCTTTATCAGCATAATTATTATAAGCTGTTGCAAATACAATTTCAGTACAAGGTAAAACTTTTCTAACCATTTTAGCCAAGGTAGTTCCACTTATATCACCTAAATTAATATCAATGCAAAATAAATCGTAACTTTCATTTGATATAGCCTCTAAAACTTCTTCTCCATTAGAAAATTCAGAAATCACTACATTAGGAATAATTTCTTTTATTAAGAAAATCAACTCACTCCTTGCAGGTTTTTCATCATCAATTATTGCAACCTTCATGATTTACATCCCCTTTTCCCCTCATTGGAATATATATATTTATTTTAGTTCCTTCATTTGATGTCGCTATATCTAAGCCATAATTCCTTCCGTAAAGATAACATAGTCTTCTATGAACATTTATTAATCCTATATTCCCTTCATATGTTGTCTTTTCATTTAAGCCTTTGATAATCTCTATAGGAATACCAAATCCATTATCTATAACAGATATTTTTAAATTACTGTTGTCTTCTTTGATAATTATATTAACTATCCCTTGTTTTCTTTTCATTGCTCCATGAATAACAGCATTTTCAACTATAGGTTGTAAAATTAAACAAGGTACTTTACATTTTAAATTATCTTGCATTTGAATATCTATACTTAATCGATCTTCAAATCTAGCTTTTTCTAACTGCAAATAAGCTTTTACATAATCCATTTCCTCATTTATATCTACTAATCCCTCTTTATTTTGAATAGCATTTCTAAAGTAAGTTGCTAAATCAATTAACAATTCTCTTGCCTTGCCAGGTTTTTCTCTACAAAAAGCACTAATTGTATTAAGAGAATTAAATATAAAATGTGGGTTTATTTGTGATTGTAATGCATGAAATTCTGCTTTTTGCATAAGCTCTCTTTGTTTCTCTGCTTCTAATAATTCATATTTAGTAGATAAAAATGAACTAAGCCCTTCTGCAAATTTTATTTCTGGATCTAGGGAAAGCTTATATTTATCAGTAAATATAATAAAGCATCCAAACACTTGTCCATTTTTTATTAAAGGCGCTCCAATAGCCACTGCATTATCTAATACTTTACAAAAAGCATCACCTTCTTTGCTTTCCTCTTCTAGACATACTGCTTTTTCTTTTAGTACCTTTTTTGCTATTTCAGGTAAATCACTTTTATTATCTATTGAAAATTTTCCTTTAGTATAAATTACTTTTTCAGCATCTGTAAAAACTAAACCTAGTTTTTTTGAAAATTTTAAAATAATTTTTCCTATTTCTTCGCAACTTTTTTCATTATATTCTCCTTTTTCAATAACAGGCAAACATAGTTTTGTTATATCAAAGGCTAAACTCATTTTCTGCCCTAGTTCGTACTCTTGCTCTATAAATATATGCTTAAAGACACCAATAAATAAAACTAATCCAAAAGAATTAATAAATACCATAGGAAATGCAATGCTTTTAACTAATTCTAAGGCCATGTCAAAGGGTTTTGAAATTATAAGTATTACTATCATTTGAAGAACTTCAGCCATAAAAGTTATTAAATATAAATTAATTTCCCTATATTTTTGTCTTTTAATATAACTTGAAAAAAATACAGCTATTATTCCTTCTAATATTGTTGATATACAACATGCTAATGCAGTAAATCCATTAATATCAATAGTATATCTATGTATACCAGCTATTATTGCTGTTCCTATTCCAACTATTGGTCCCCCTATAAATCCTCCTGCCATAACTCCAATTACTCTTGTATTAGCTAAAGCTCCCTTTACTCCATATCCCATATAAGTTGATAAAATACTTATTGTACTAAAAATTATAATCATAACTAACTGATCTTTTACGGTATGTTTTTCACTTACAAGATATACTTTTATTTTATTAAATCTAGCTAAAATCTGGGCAATTACTACAAGAAGCCCAATACTTAAAATAATACTCCTAATAATTTCTATATTCATTTTATCCTCTCCAAAACTTATATACTTATCCCACATATTAAATATTAATGTATTTTGAAAACATTTTCAATTGATTATTTATATATTCAAATAGACTGTAAAAGTTAATTATTAAATTAGAATTAATAAAAGGTACCTAACCCTTAGATTACTCTTAAGGTTAAGTACCTCTATATTAATTTAATACTGCTTCACTAATTTTCTCTTTTTTATTCTTATAATTAGTTAAAATAAGTATAAACTTGTCTATTAAAACCCCAGTTATAAAAACTGCTAATAATGAATATATTCCTTTTTCTAACCCAAATACAATTCCACCACAAATAGTAACTACTATATCTACAAATAATAATGAAATCCCTATATTAAAGGTAGAATACTTATTTAATATTTTCGCTAATATATCAGTTCCACCTGTTGAAGCATTATAATAAAATGCAGTTGCTAATCCTAATGATATTAGTATAGCCCCAATTAAAACTGCACTTAATAAATTATTTGTTAAGGCTCTAGCTTTAAATACTCTATCTAATATTTCAATAACAACAGATAACATAACACTGCCGTATATTGTTTTAAAACCAAAATCTCCACCAATTATAAAAAATGCTATAACATATAAAATTAAATTTCCAACAAAAATTGTAATACCAACAGAAAGTACTGGTACAAAATGATTTATGATAAGAGACATACCACTTAATCCACCAGCTGCTAAATTATTTGGTGAATAAAAATACTGTAATCCTACAGCTACAAGTATTACTCCAAGGGTAATCATTGTATATTCTTTCATAACGTCTAAAACTTTTCCATTTGTCATTTGTTCTTCCTCACCTTTATTCTTATCTGTATTTTTAGCTAAAGTTTATCATTATTAACATAACAAGATTAACAGATTTTTTATTCAGATAACAGTATTTTTATAAATTTTATTAATTTTTCACAAATAACTCTATTTCTTAAATATTTTTTTATAAATTATATAATTTATAAATATAATTCATAAATTTTAAAGCAAAATATTAAAAATAACACTTCTAACTATATGAATTTTTATGCAAAAAGTGAATTTATTACTATAGTTAGAAAGTAAAAAGGGGCTGTTTCACAAATTAATAAAATCACTGAAACAGCCCTTATACTATATTATATGTTTGTTCTCTTAGCTATATAAGGTAATATTAATCCTAATGCAATTAATATAAATGGAGTTATAATATTTAGTACTAATTGGAATACATCTTCTGAGTACATTCCCCCTATACAAGCAAAAGCTGTAAAAGCAAAACACCAAGCTCCTAAAATAATTCCTAAAGTTCTATTCTTAACAAAATAATACTCTCTTTCGAATTTTCCTCCAACCTTTTTTAAAGCTATATATGCTACAAATACCCATAAATATCTTAATGGCATACATACTGCATTTAACTTTACTAACCATCTAACTAATTCATCTACACTTCCAATTCCTATTGCTGGAACTATGATTAATATAGAAACTATAACAAAAATCAACTTAAATCCATTAGTATATGCACCATTTTTATTTCTTACAAATAATTTTTCTGGAATAAATCTTCTATCTCCACTATCAAGTAACATACGCAATGGAGCATCAATTGAAATAATTAGAACTGCAAATTGTCCAATCATATTAGTAATTGCATAAGCAATAACAAATAAATTACCTACTCTATAATACTCACCTAACTTTTGGAATGCATAATATGCCCCATTAGTCATTAAGTCCTTAGGAATATTATTTGAATCGAACATCATTCCTAATGATATTGTTCCAAGTATTGCTGTAACTGCAACCATAATAGCTAATGCTATCATTCCCTTTGAGAAACCTTTTGCTGGATCCTTCATTTGATTTACATATGGTGATATTTTTTCACATCCTCCAACAGCAAAAACTAATATTGATAGGCTTGTGAAAAAGGCCATATCAAACTTTGGCATAAATGTACTTAATGACCAGTCAATTTGATTTAACTGAACATTTGTAATTGCTGGTGCTGCCATCATTAATAAAATAAATAGCATAGACATTACAAACATAGAAGTTCCAGCTAAAGAAGATAATTTCTTTAAAGGATTTAGCCCCTTTGATGCAATGTACATAGCAATTACAAATATAACTAAACAGCTTATTTGTAGTAATACTGTGTTCATCTTACTAATTCTACTATCTTGGAATATAGCCCAACTAGTTGCAATCATAAAGCTATTGGGTTTTTGAGAAAGGTACGGCATATGTACAATCCAATATGTCCATCCTGCATAATATGCTAGCTTAGGCCCTATAGTTTCTCCAACCCAAGAACTAACTCCACCTCCATGACTTTTAAATGCTGATCCTAATTCTCCTACCATTAATGCATATGGTATAAAATATATTGCAAAAATAATTAACCAAGCTACAATTGCTTGTAGTCCATTATATTCAGAGAAACCGTTAATTACATTACCGAATCCCCAAACACCTGAAAAGGCCATTAGTGCAAGAGTATACCACATGATTTTTTTTCTTTCGTTTTCTAGCATAATTTTAACCTCACTTTAATAAAATAAAAAACTACAACTATGATAGTATCATAATTGTAGTTTTTTTTCATTATTTTTATACATTTTATTATTAATATTTATCAAATCTATTACTTTATTCTTGATAAATGAATTGGAAATCCTCAAATACTACTAACATATCTTCAGTAATTTTATTCCCAATTTTTATTTAACTTCATATATCTCATAATAAACATCATCTATTTTTTCTCCAACATCTACTTTTTTTGTTTTTACATAACTTACATAAAATTTATTTTCATTATCACTCCATGCTATTACAGATATTCCATTGCTACTACTTCTATCAGGTAAAATTGAATTAGTTAGTTCTTCAATATTAGATATTTTAAAATTATTATCTATTCGTGCCAAGCTTACATTATAATTTTCAATATAATCAGTATCCATATTTGAAATTACAATGAAATTTCTATCTTTACTAATTTTGAAATAAGAATAATCATATTTTAATTGTATTTGCTTTTCTAATTTCTTTGTTTCTATATCGTAACTCCAAATACCATAACTATCTTCTACATATCCTGAAAAAAGTATATTATTATTACTATATACTACATCTCCTGTAACTCTAACCTTTATTTCACTATCCTCATCAAAAAACGTTGTTAATTTATTATTTTCAATATAGCCTAAAATGCTTACTTCTTCATTTGCTGTATCAACTAAAGAAACATAAATTTTACCACCTTCTTCCATTATAATATTTAATCGTTTATTTTCAATATTGCCTATCTCTTTTCTATTTATCTCATAATATTTATCATTTACTGTGTCAATTATCCATAGTTTATCATTACTATTATCCATATAATAAATATCTAAGTTTTCATCATAGCTTTGCTCAAACCTATTTATATCTCCATTAGTCTCTTCTATTAATTTTTTATACACTTTAGATTCTTTCAAATTATAATTTTCATCTAATTTGTATACTTTATCATCCTTTAGAATTTTAACTTTTTCCCCTGTACCCATATACCCTGTAAGCAATTGTCCATTAATCTCTTTATTTTCCCAAGTAACTACATTTCTATTATCTTTTATTTCATCTGTAATTGTTCCTATTGATAAAGTATCAATATATAACTTTGGAAATTGAGTTTGATAAATTGTATCTTCTCCATCTCCATAATATTCACTATATTGGATCCCAATTAATTTTTCATCAGATCTTAATATTGCTCCTTTTCTACCTCCTACAAGATTCTCAGTTGTAGCTATTTTAGTGATATTAATTTTATTATTACTATTTGCTGTTGATTTTGCATCTTCATCAATTATTACACTATCAATAACCTTATCTTCACTTGAAATTTTATTTGTACAGCTTGTCATTATACTTGATGTAATAAGCATTAAAACTATTAATAACTTTTTATTTTTCATATTATCTCCCCTTTCATACTTTAATTTTATCCAAGTCTTATTTTTAAACTTGTTCTAAATTATTTCCAACGTGTAAATTTTTAGGGAGTTCTATAATAAATTTTGATTTATCATCCTTTAATATAAGATTAATATTTCCTTTATGTCCCAAAACAATATTCCTACAAATATATAGTCCCAATCCATTTGAATTCTTAGATGAAAATCCTTTTTCTTCTACTTTTACAAAGGGTTCAAATATTTTATCTTTTAGCTCATACGGAATCTTCTTTCCTTTACTTAAAATTGAAAAATATAAATTGTTATTAACCTCTTTTGTTTCAATTATTATATTGCTCTTTTCATATGAATATTTAATTCCATTATCTATTAAATTACTAAATAATATTATTAAGTATTGTTTATTTCCTCTAATATTTACTTCTTCAATGTTTGTAATTATATCTACTTGCTTTTCTTTTATTTGTAATGACTTTAAGCTTATTAAATCATCAATAATTTTTTTTATGTTAACCTCTTGAAATGAATATTCTTCTAAATCACTGCTCTGCTTTGAAATATTAAGTAATGACATAACTAATTCATGCATTCTATTACTTTCAGATATTATTCTTTTTAAAGCCTTTTTCTTAAATACTTCATCGTTAAAATCATCTTGTATTAGGATCTGTGCATAACCTGAAATATTAGTTAATGGTGTTTTTAATTCATGAGTTATATTTCTAAAAATATTTTTTTCCTGATTATCCTTAAACTTTAACTTTTCATTCATATCATTAAAACTATTTATAAGTACACCTATTTCATCCTTAGAAATACTCTTTATTTTTTCAGGATAATCTCCCTTACTAATTTCTAAAAGCTTGTCTTTCAATTTAATTATAGGTTTAATAATTGATGATGATAAAAAATATATACATATAAAAATTATAATAAATAAGATAGAAACCATTATATTTATAATAGATTTTATATTTAGATTCCTTAAATAATCATTACTATAATCTTTAACTAAAACTAATACACCAATTTGATTTTCCTCATTATAAATTGGAATACTTAACTTACCCAGTACATTTCTATTTTTATTTATAATATCTAATACTGTTTTATTATTTTTAGTATTTTCAAAGGATGGTGGTAAATCCTTTATAATATTTAAATCTATACTTTGTCCATTATTTATTCCATTAGATATAACTTCACCATTTATATTGTAAAAAATCCCTTGACTATTAACTCTTTCAACAATAAAACTCATAACTCTGCTATTAAAATCCTCAGTATTCATTTTATTTTTATCAATGCTATTTAAAACTGTATAGTCTTCTAAGTTCTTTCTTGATATTTTATAAACATCCTCCATATCCTTTACTACCAATTCTTTAAAGCTTTTATCAAAGAATTTATTTAAAAGTAGATTAAAAGTTATAAGTGATAATATAAAGACACTTCCTAGAACTAATCCATATTTTTTTCTAATTGTTAACATTTTTCACCTTTAACATATACCCTACACCAAATATTGTTTCTATTTGAAATTCCTCACCTAACTTTTGTCTTAACCTTGTAATATGAACATCTATAGTTCTAGAATCCCCCAAATAATCATATCCCCAAACTAAATCTAATAATTGATTTCTAGAAAAAACCTTATTATGATTCTTTGATAAAAATAAAAGTAAATCAAACTCTTTGGGTTTTAATTGAACTTCTTTCCCTAAAACACTTACACTTCTGCGATTTTCATTTATTTCTATATTATCTATGATAATTTCCTTTCTTTCTTTTAAATCAGATATTTTCTTAAATTCATCTATTCTTCTAAGTGAAACTCTAATTCTTGTAACTACTTCTCTTATATCAAATGGCTTAGTTATATAATCATCTGCACCTAGCTCTAACCCCAATATTTTATCCATAATATCTACTCTAGCTGTAAGCATAATTATAGGTATTTTGTAACTAGAGATTTTTCTACATACACTAAAGCCATCTGTATCATTTAGCATTATATCTAATAGTATTAAATCAGGCTTAAATATTTTTATTTCCTCATCTGCTTCTAATCCATTAGGATTTACTTTAACCTTATACCCTTCCTTAATTAAAGCAAACCTAAGTATTTCACTTATATCTCTATCATCTTCTATAATTAAAATTTTTTCTCTCATCTTATTCTCCTAAAGTTTTCCTTATATCCATAATATAACACAAATATTAATAACCTTTACCAAATTATTTCCAAGTTGTAAATAGTTATATATATTATACATTTTAATTTAAAATTTATAAACAAAAAGGAAGCATCAAGCTTCCAAATAATTTTAAATATTATTTATATCAAAAGATATTTCTATTCTCTTATTTTTAGGTTCTAATCTAGTCATCTTAACTCCAGCAGCATTAAACATTCTCTTTGATGCTTTTACAATATCTGTATCAGAATATTTATCTGATAAATAAACTACTTCCTTAATTCCTGATTGAATTATTGCCTTTGCACATTCATTACAAGGAAACAAAGCAACATATATCTTTGAACCTACTAAATTAGTCCCTCTACTATTTAATATTGCATTTAGTTCAGCATGAACTACATAAGGATATTTTGTTTCAAGCATATTTCCTTCTCTACTCCAAGGGAATTCATCATCTGAACATCCTCTAGGCAATCCATTATAGCCTTGACTTAATATCTTATTATCATTATCTACTATACAAGCACCAACTTGAGTGCTAGGATCCTTACTTCTCATCCCTGCTAAAATAGCAACACCCATAAAATATTCATCCCAAGAAATATAATCACTTCTTTTCACTTAAATGCCCCCTTATTGCAATTAGAATATTATAATTAAGCTAATTATTTAGTATATTATAACTTATATATTACACAATTTAAATACCTTTATATCATAGACAACATTTACCACTAAGGTTAAAATATCTATAAGTACTAAAATATTATTTTTAAAAATGAAATGGCGGTAATATACTATGAATAATGAATTCATATCAAAATATAAATATATAGACTTTATTTTTCTAGATACAATTAATTCCACTAATACCTTCTGCAAAAAAATAGGTGAAAAGGGCTTTATTAAAGATACTATAGTAATAAGTGATACACAAAGTGATGGAAAAGGAACGAAAGGTAGAGCTTGGATTTCTCCTAAAGGAAAAGGACTTTGGTTTTCCATGCTATTAAAGTCTTCTATAGAATTAAAGGATATAAACTTCTTAACAATTTTAACTTCTACAGCTTTACATAATACTTTTTTAGATTTTGGAATAAATACTGAAATTAAATGGCCCAATGATATTTATCTAAATTCAAAAAAACTATGTGGTATCCTAACAGAATCGAAAATTTCAAATAATAAAGTTGACTATATAGTTATTGGGGTAGGCATAAATGTTAATTTAGAATTAAGTGATTTTAATGATGAGTTAAAAAACAAAGCAACATCATTATTAATTTCAACCGGGAAATATTTCCATAGGGAAGAAATTTTAAATAAATTCTTAGAAAATTTTTATAAACAATATAATGCATTAATAAATGGAAATAAAGATAAAATTCTAAAAATATATAGAAATAATTCACTAATACTTAATAGAGAAGTTAACTTAGAATACAAGAATTCTATAAGAAAAGTTATCCCAATAGATATTTTAGAAGATGGTGCTCTTTTAATTAAAAATCTAAACAACTCCAATGAGAAAATAATTTCAGGAGAAATATCGATTATATTGTAAAGGAAAAAACTTCTCAAAGCTCCAAGCTTTGAGAAGTTTTTTCTTTAGTTTCAAAGGTGTGTAAATATACTTTTGCAGTGACTTGGATCTTGCGAGGTCACAAGCAATATAATATTTTCTACGAACTTATTGAAACTTATTGAAACTTTCTGAACCTTTGATATCTTTCTTCTAATAATATATCTTTAGGTTTATTAAGTAAAATTTTAAATTCTTTAATTAATTCATCCTTTATAGAAGTAGCAACTAAATCTAAATTTTTGTGAGCTCCTCCCTTTGGTTCTTTTATTATTTTTTCAATTATTCCTCTTTCTAACAGCTCATAGGCGGTTATTCCCATAATTTCTGCAACTTCCTTTGATTTTGATGGATCCTTTAATAATATAGAAGCAAAGCCTTCAGGTGATAATATTGAATAAACTGAGTTTTCTAGCATCCAAACTCTATCACCACAGGATAATGCAATAGCTCCACCACTTCCACCTTCTCCAATTATTATAGAAATTATAGGAACCGTAATTTTAGATATTTCCATTAAATTTCTTGCAATTGCTTCTCCTTGGCCTCTTTCTTCTGCTTCTATTCCACAATAGGCTCCAGAAGTATTTATAAAGCATACAATTGGTCTATTAAATTTTTCTGCTTGCTTCATTAATCTTAATGCTTTTCTATATCCTTCTGGGTATGGAGATCCAAAGTTTCTCTCCATATTTTCCTTTAGATCCTTCCCTTTTTGAATACCTATTATAGTTGTAGGTCTTCCATTTAGAAGACCTATTCCACCAACAATAGATTTATCATCTCTAAAAATTCTATCTCCATGTAACTCAAAAAAATTAGTAAATATTTTACTTATATAATCTAGTGCAGTTGGTCTTTCTATCATTCTTGCAATTACTAATCTATCATAAGCCTTAATATCTTTCACAACTACACCTCCTTAACTATATGAAAATTTAAAAGAGCTGAAAGAGCCATTTTTAAATTCTCTCTTTTAATAATATTATCTATAAATCCATGTTCTAATAAAAATTCTGCACTTTGAAAATCTTCTGGCAATTTTTCTTTTATAGTTCCCTCAATTACTCTTCTGCCTGCAAAGCCAATTAAAGCCTTTGGCTCTGCTAATATTATATCTCCAAGCATTGCAAAACTTGCTGTTACTCCTCCTGTTGTTGGATCTGTTAATACAGTTATATAAAGTAATCCTGCATCACTATGTCTTGATAATGCGCTACTAATTTTAGCCATTTGCATAAGGGATAATATTCCCTCCTGCATCCTTGCTCCACCTGAAGCAGTAAATACAATTATAGGTAGCCTTCTTTTTGTAGCTTCTTCTACTGCAATAGTAATTTTTTCTCCTACTACCGTTCCCATGCTTCCCATTAAAAAATTTGAATCCATAACAGCAATAATTGCTTTATTTCCACCTATTTCACACAGGCCAGTTACTACTGCCTCATTAGTACCACTTTTATCTTCATTTATCTTTAATTTCTCTTCATAGTTTGGAAAATCCATTGGATTATTTGACTTCATATATTTATTGAATTCCCTAAAGGTTCCTTTATCACAAATTTGATTAATTCTTTCATAACTACCAAGCCTAAAATGATAATTACAATTAGTACAAACATTATAATTTTCCTCTAAGGATTTTTTGTATAAAATCTTACCACAATTGCTGCATTTTATCCAAGTTCCATCTGGAACTACTGGTATATCCTTTTCTTCTAAATTAGTTATGTTTATAACTCCATATTGTCTTTTTTTAAAAATCCCCATATTTTTTCACCAACTATAAATCGTATTCTTTGCTTATAAAACTAGTATCATAGTCTCCTAAGCGAAATTTATTATTATTTAAAATATCTATCTGAAATTCAATATTATTGTCAATTCCTTCAATTACAAACTCCTCTAATGCTCTTAACATCTTATTAATAGCCTCTTCTCTATTATTCCCATAAGCTATTAATTTTGCTATCATAGAATCATAAGTTGGTGGAATAGTATACCCTGTAAAAACTGCAGTATCTACTCTTATTCCATTACCACCAGGCAAATTTAAAAATTCTATATTTCCTGGAGAAGGGATAAATCCCTTACTAGGATTTTCGGCATTTATTCTACATTCAATAGCATGCCCTTTAATTTTAATATCCTCTTGAGAAAAACTTAAGCTTTCTCCATTCGCTATATTTATTTGTTCTTTTACTATATCTATAGATGTAACCATCTCTGTTATGGGATGCTCTACTTGTATTCTAGTATTCATCTCCATAAAATAAAAATCTCCATGCTTATCTACTAAAAATTCTATAGTACCAGCATTTACATAATTAACTGCTTTTGCAGCATTGATAGCTGCCTTACCCATTTCACTTCTAAGATTTTCACTTAAAATAGTTGATGGGGCTTCTTCTAATACTTTTTGATTTCTTCTTTGAACAGTGCAGTCTCTTTCTCCTAAATGAACTATATTTCCATGTTCATCTCCTAAAATTTGAAATTCAATATGTCTAGGATTCTCTATAAATTTTTCAATATAAATGGTATCATCTCCAAAATTTACTTTAGCTTCAGTTTTAGCAGTAAAATAAGCATTTTCTATATCACCTTTTGTATAAACTATTCTTATACCTTTACCACCGCCACCTAAAGCTGCTTTTATCATTACTGGATATCCTATTTCTTCTGCTTCTAAATATGCATCATCTAGACTTTTTACTATTCCATTACTTCCTGGTATTATTGGAACATCTGCATTTTTCATAATTTCTCTAGCCCTAGACTTATCTCCCATTATTCCAATGGTATTACTAGTAGGTCCAATAAATTTTATATTGCATTCTTCACATATTGCTGCAAATTCAGAGTTTTCAGATAGAAATCCAAAACCTGGATGTATTGCATTGCATTTAGTAATTACTGCTGCACTTATAATATTACTTTCATTTAAATATGATTCCTTAGATTTAGGTTTTCCAACACAGATAGCTTCATCTGCTAACTGAGTATGCATAGCATCCTTATCAGCTTCTGAGTAAATGGCTACTGTTTTTATTCCAAGTTCTTTGCAAGCCCTTATTACTCTTACTGCTATTTCTCCTCTATTAGCTATTAATACCTTTCTAATCATTAAAACACCTCTTTATTAACCAACCATAAAAGTTAGCTCTGCCTCACATACCTTTTTGCCATCAACATAGGCAATTCCCTTGCCAATTCCTGCTATACCTCTAATTTTAGTTAGTTCAACTTCTAATTTCAAAATATCACCTGGAACTACCTTTTTTCTAAATTTAGCATTATTTATTCCACCAAAATAAGCTATTTTCCCTTTAAATTCTTCTCTTTTAAGTAATGCTACTGCTCCAGTTTGAGCCAAAGCTTCTATAATTAAAACACCTGGCATTACTGGCTCTGTTGGAAAATGTCCTTGGAAAAAATATTCATTCATAGTAACATTTTTTATAGCAACTATTTTATTATTTTCTAATTCTTCTACTTTATCTATTAATAAAAAGGGATATCTATGGGGTATTATTTCCATTATTTCTTTTATATCCAAAGCCTTCACCTACTTTATTTTAAATAATTCCATTCCATATTCTACTATGTCTTCATCACTTCTTAATACTTCAACTATTTCGCCATCAAATTCAGAAGTTATTTCATTCATTATCTTCATGGCTTCTACTATACAAAGAACATCCCCTTTTTTAATATAATCACCCTTTTTAACATAAGCCTTTCCTCCAGGAGTTCCACAAGAGTAGTAAGTTCCAACTAAAGGAGATTTAACTATATTATAAAGAACTTCATTTGAGTTAATATTAGCATCATTACTATTTGTTTCTTCCATATTATTAACTAAATTTCTCTTTACTTTAGATGAACCAACTTTAGCTTCTGATTCATTTACTAAATTATTATCTTCTATATTACTTTTTAAACTTTCTTCATTCTTACTTAACTTTAATTTAAAATCTTGATCTTCTAATTCAAAGACCCTAAGAGAAGAGCAATCAATTGATTTTATTAAATCTTTAATTTGTTCATAAGTTAACATCTTATTTTCCTCTCCACTTTTTCAATATTATAGTTCCATTATGGCCACCAAATCCTAAGGAGTTTGACATAGCATAATTTATATCTTCACTTTTCCCATTATTAGCAACTAAATTCAAATCACATTCTTCATCTGGATTTAAATAATTTATATTTGCAGGTATAAAGCCTTCCTCTAATGCCTTAATTGAAATTATTGCTTCAACTGCACCAGCTGCTCCAAGTAAATGCCCTGTCATAGATTTAGTAGAACTTACATATACTTTTTTTGCTGCTTCAGAAAAAGCTCTTTTAATTGCTACTGTTTCGACTTTATCATTTATTTCTGTTGAAGTTCCATGTACATTTATATATCCAATTTCATCTGGAGATATATTTGCATCTCTTATAGCATCTCTCATAGCTCTATAAGCTCCATCTCCATCTAATTTTGGAGATGTAATATGATAGGCATCACAGGTAGTTCCATATCCAACTACTTCACCATATATTTTTGCTCCTCTAGATAAGGCACTATCTAAATCTTCTAATATTAAAGCACCTGCACCTTCACCCATTACAAAACCATTTCTATCCTTATCAAAAGGAATAGATGCTCTATTAATATCTTCACTTTTACTAAGAGCAGTCATAGATTGAAATCCTGAAATACCAAATTTACAAATTGAAGCTTCTGTTCCACCTACTATAGCTCTATCTAAATATCCATCCTTTATACTTCTATAAGCCTCTCCTATACAATGTGTTGATGATGCACAAGCAGTAGTAATACTTAAACAGCTTCCTTGAATACCAAATTCTATAGCAATTGCTCCAGCAGCCATATTAGAAATAATAGTTGGAATCGCAAGGGGTGATACTCTGCTAGGACCTCTATTGATTAAATTTGTCATTTGATTTTCTATTGTAATAAGGCCACCAATTCCAGATGCAAATATAACTCCAAATCTTTCTCTATCAACAGAGTCCAAATCTATATTGCTATCTTTTATACACTCTTTTGCACTTATTAAAGCAAATTGTATAAATCTATCTAATCTTTTGGCATCCTTTTTCCCTAGAAAATCCTCTGCATTAAAGTCTTTTACTTCTGCTGCTACCTTTACTTTAAAATCTGTTGTATCAAAACATTTAATATTATCTATTCCATTTTTTCCTTCCTTTACAGAATTCCAAAAGCTATCAATAGAATTACCAATTGGTGTTATAGCTCCTAATCCTGTAACTACAACTCTTCTTTTCATACTAATTCTCTCCTTTAATGCATAACCATTCCACCATCTACATTTATCACTTGCCCTGTTATATAATTTGATAAATCTGATGATAAGAATAAAACTAAATTAGCTATTTCTTTTGGTTCTCCTATTTTTTTCATAGGGATAGTCTTTAAAACTTCCTCCCTTACTTTCTCTGGCAAAACCTTTGTCATATCTGTATTAATATATCCAGGAGCTATTACATTAACATTTATATTTCTTGATGCTAGTTCTCTTGCTATTGATTTTGAGAATCCTATTACACCAGCTTTAGATGCTGCATAATTACACTGACCTGCATTTCCAGCTACTCCAACTACAGAGGAAATATTAATTATTTTACCAAATCTTTGCCTAACCATTATTGATGATACAGCCTTTGTCATATTGAAAGTTCCTTTTAAATTAACATCAATAACATCATTAAAGTCCTTTTCACTCATTCTTAATAATAGTCCATCTTTTGTTATTCCAGCATTATTTATTAATATATCAACACTTCCAAAATTCTCTTTTACTTCTTTAATAAAATTATTAACTTCATCTTCATTACTAATATCACATTTAATGGCTAATGCCCTAACTCCTAAAGTTCTTAACTCTTCTAATAAATTCTCTATTTCTTCATTATATTTTCTATAATTAATTGCAATATTAGCTCCATTTTCAGCTAGAGTCTTAGCTATTTCTCTTCCAATTCCTCTAGTTCCACCTGTGACTATTGCATTTTTATTAACAACCATCTAATACCTCAATCCCTTCTAATGTCTTTTTTAGAGATTTCATATCTTCAACATTAAAGATATTAAGTTTTAAACCTTTTTCTCTACTAATTTCCTTTATAAATCCACTTAATACTCTACCAGGTCCAAGTTCTATAAAAGTATCTACTCCCATATTAATAATCTTTTCCACACTTTCAGACCATCTAACAGAAGATTTAATTTGCTTACAAAGTAACTCTTTTATTTCTTCTTTATTTTCAATAATATCAGCTGTAACATTAGATATTATTTTAATTTCTGGATTATTAAAATTTATTTTATTTAATTCCTCTTTAAGCTTAATGGAAGCACTTTCTAATAAAGAAGTATGGAAAGGTCCTGATACCTTAAGTTCAATTGCTCTTTTAGCACCCATCTCTAAAGATAATTCTTTTGCTTTTTCAACTGCTAGCTTTTCACCACCAATAACTATTTGGTTATTGGTATTATAATTTGATATCTCTACTACTCCAATTTTGCTAGCTTCATTTATGGCTATATTCAATTTAGATAATGGTAATCCTATAATTGCAGCCATGGCACCAACACCTATTGGAACTGCTTCTTGCATAAGCTTTCCTCTTTTTCTTATTAGTGGTATAGCTTCCTCAAAAGATAAAGATTTTGATGCAATTAATGCTGAATATTCTCCAAGACTTAATCCTGCTACTACATATGGTTTTATTCCTTTATCTTCTAAAGCCTTCATAGCCATAATAGATGTAACTAAAATTGCAGGTTGAGTGTTTTCAGTAATATCTAACTCTTCTTTTTTACCATTAAAGATTAATTCTTTAATATTAAAATCTAGTAAATCCTTTGCTTTATCAAGAACCTCTTTAGAAACTAAAATATTATCATATAATTCCTTACCCATACCTATATATTGAGATCCTTGCCCTGAGAAAATAAATGCTATTTTCATATTTTTATCTCTCCTAAAAACTATTATTAATTTTTTCATATTCAAGGAAGATTTCTTCAATAATCTCTCTAGCACTTTGCCTTTTCTTTATAAGTCCTGAAATTTGTCCAGCCATAATTGATCCATTTTCCATATCCCCATCTTTTACAGCTTTTCTTAATGCCCCTCTTCCTAATTCCTCCATTTTCTCTAATGAAACATTTTCCTTTTCAATATTAATATATTTTCTTGCTAGTTTATTTTTAATAACTTGAACAGGGTGTCCTGTTGCTCTTCCTGTAACAACAGTATCTATATCTTTAGCATTTATTACTGCTTGCTTATAGTTATCATGAATTGTACATTCATTAGCTACTAAAAATCTAGTTCCTAATTGAACACCTTTTGCACCAAGTATAAAGGCAGCGGCAACACCTCTTCCATCTGCAATTCCGCCTGCGGCTATAACAGGAATATTTACAGCATCAGCTACTTGTGGTACTAAAACCATAGTAGTTAGCTTTCCAATATGCCCTCCTGCTTCGCAGCCTTCTGCTATAATTGCATCAGCACCAGCCTTTTCCATTCTTTTTGCTAAAGCTACTGATGCAACAACTGGAATTATTCTTATCCCTGCATTTTTCCACTTTTCAATATACTTTCCTGGATTTCCAGCACCAGTAGTTACAACTTTAACTCCTTCTTCTATGACAATATCTGATAATTCATCTGCATTTTCAGATAATAACATTATATTAACTCCAAAAGGTTTATTAGTTAGTTCTTTAGCTTTTCTAATTTCCTCTCTTACAAAATTTGCAGGAGCATTTGCACCTGCAATTATTCCAAGACCACCAGCATTAGATACGGCTGCTGCTAGAGAACTATCTGAAACCCATGCCATTCCACCTTGAAAAATAGGATACTTAATATTTAACAAATTGCATATATTGTTATCCATGAGTTTTCCTCCAATATAAATTTATATAGCTATACTTTATGCAACACTCTCAATATATTTAACTGCATCCCCCACAGTTTTAATCTTTTCTACATTTTCTACCTTTACATTAAAGGCATCTTCAATTTCCATAACTACTTGGAATAAATCTAGAGAATCAGCTCCTAAATCTTCAATAAAGTTAGTTTCTAATTTTACTTCCTCTCCATTAACTCCTAATTGATCCATAACTATTTCCTTAATTTTTTCAAATACCATTTTATATTCCTCCTAAAATTTAATTAATGCACCAGCCCAGGTTAATCCACCACCAAAAGCTGCTAATATTATTTTATCGCCTCTATTTATGAGCTTTTTATCTAATAGTTCACTTAAAACTATTGGTATACTTGCTGCAGATGTATTACCATATCTATCTACATTTACATAAAACTTTTCTCTATTTATTTGTAATCTTCTAGCAGCTTCATCTATTATTCTTAAATTTGCTTGATGTGGCACAATATACTTGATATCATTTATATCTTCATTTGCCTTATCTAATAATTCTTTAATTATTTCTGGTAAAATAGATACTGCAAATTTAAAAACTTCTCCACCCTTCATTTCTATATATCTCTTTTCATTTGAATTATCAAAAGAAAAAGGAGTTTTTAATTTTAGTTCCGATGCAACTAAAGTTTTTTCTCCTAAATTTCCATCTGCTCCAAAACAAGTACTTATAATTGAGTCTTCATGTTCACATAATTCTATTACTGCTGCACCTGCTCCGTCACCAAATAATACACATGTATTTCTATCTGACCAATCAACTATCTTTGATAATACCTCAGAGCCAATAATTAATGCCTTCTTTTTATCTGTTGTCTTTATTAATCCTGAGGCAATTATTAAAGAATATACAAAGCCTGAACAAGCTGCTGATATATCAAAGGCTGCTGCATTTTTGCAACCTAAAAGTCCTTGAATACTACATGCTGTTGATGGCATTAGTTTATCAGGTGAAGTAGTAGCTACGATTATTAAATCTATATCTTCCTTACTACACTTACTATTTGTTAAAGCATTAAGTGCTGCCTTATATGCTAAATCAACAGTTCCTTCCCCAGTTGATATTCTTCTTTCTTTTATGCCAGTTCTTTTTACTATCCACTCATCTGTGGTCTCAACAATAGACTCTAAATCCTTATTTGTAATAATATTATCTGGACAATAATGGCCAATTCCAAGTATTCTAACTCCTCTCATTCCACGCCTCTTTCTGTAAACCAAAAATTTCTAAATGAATTCTATTTACTTTAAAACAAATTGTTATTTTAAACAGACATCTTTATTCTTATTGTATTAACTACCCTAGTACCAACTAAAGCTGTTACTATTGATTTAATAACATCTCCTGGAAGAGTTATTAAAAATCCATTATAAATTGCTAAGCTTATAGTTATATTCATGCCTAAATAGAATCTGTTTATTAAATAAAAATAAATTACTCCAATGAAATAAATAACTGTAATTCCCAAAAAATTTGCTAAAAGTAAATTTTTAAAACTATTCTTTTTTATTTCAACTACTTTACCAATTACATATGCTGCTATTATTAGTCCAATTAAATATCCAAATGTAGGTTGAAATATATATTGAGGGCCTCCCCCCTTTGTAAATACAGGAATACCTATAAGTCCTATAAGAATATATAATAGTTGGGATAATGCTCCCTTTTTCCCTCCTAAAATAATTCCACTCATACTACTAAAGAAAAATTGCATTGTAAATGGAACATAGGGTATAGGGATACTAATAAAGGCTCCTATGGATGTTAGAGCTGCAAAAAATGCTATTAATACCTTATCCCCTAAAGTTAGATTCATTATATCACCTCCCTCAAATATTTTGACTATCAAAATATTAACATCATAATAATACCAATTTTTTATTTTGTCAATATTCAAATTATTTTTTATTTTTATTGTATTTTTGAAATTACTAGACTATACTATTAATTATATTTTGATAATCAAAGTAATTTTTATAGTATGAAAGGAGTAACTTTATGAATATAAAGCCATTAAAAATAGGAAATTTAGTAGCTAAACTTCCAATAATCCAAGGGGGCATGGGTGTTGGTGTTTCTCTATCAAACCTTGCTGGAAATGTTGCAAAACATGGAGCAATAGGTGTAATATCAACTGCTCACCCAGGATATTTGGAGGAGGATTTTGAAAATAATACGTTGGCAGCTAACATAAGAGGCTTAACTAAACATATAAAAAAAGCAAAGGAGATAAGTAATAACGGAATAATTGCTGTTAATGTTATGGTAGCAATGAACAACTATATTGAATATGTAAAAACCGCTATAGAAGCAGGGGCAGATATGATAATTTCAGGTGCTGGATTACCCTTAAACTTACCAGAAATAACAAAGGATAGTTCAATAAAAATAGCCCCAATTGTATCTTCTTCAAAAGCTGCAAGAATAGTACTTTCTTATTGGAAAAAGCATTTCAATAGAACAGCTGATGCCGTAATAGTTGAAGGGCCTCTTGCTGGAGGGCATCTAGGCTTTAAAAAAGATAAAATAGATGATGAAACAAATACTTTTACTAAAAACCTTCAAAGTGTAATAGAAGAAGTGAAAAACTTTGAAAAAGAATTCAATAAAAAGATACCAATTGTTGTGGCTGGAGGAGTATTTACTCATGAGGATATGATGAAATATTTAGATCTTGGTGCTAGTGGAGTTCAAGTAGCAACTCAATTTGTAGCAACTCATGAATGCGATGCTCATATAAACTTTAAAAATGCCTTTGTAAATTGTAAAAAAGAAGATATAGAGCTTACTATAAGCCCAGTAGGTATGCCAGGTAGAGCAATTAGAAATAAATTAACAGAAACCTTAAAAACTCAAAAAGTAAAAATAACAAAATGCTACAATTGTTTAATTCCATGTAACCCTGCTAGTACTCCTTATTGCATTAGCTCCGCATTAATAAAGGCTGTTAAAGGAGATGTAGAAAATGGATTAGTATTTTGTGGTGCAAATGCATATAGAATAAATAAAATATCTTTTGTTGAAGAAATACTTAATAAACTTATGAATATAAAATAAAAATTGGAGCTTTTACAAGCTTCTAAATAAAAAATGTAAAATTATTTAGATAATTTATGAGAAACTTCTAAATAATTTTACATTTTATTGTTTATTTTATATGCATTAAATCAATTTAAAAATTATTTATATTATATATATTTTTAAATTGATTTGGTGATACCCCGTACTCTTTTTTAAAGGCTCTATAAAAGCTTGAATAATCCTTAAATCCAAACATTAAGTAAGCTTCACCAATGGAAATATTACTTAAAATAGCATTTTTACATTTTTCTAATCTTTTCTTAATAATGTACTTATGAATAGAAATACCTGTATTATTTTTAAATAAATGACATACATAATATTTATTTAAATAAAACTCATTTGCTACTCTTTCTAAAGGCAATTCTTCATCTAAATGCTCTTCTATATAATTTATAATATTTTGGTATAAATCTATTTCGCCTTTCTGTAAATATAAATTATTTTGTTCATAAACAATTCTATTTAAGTACAATAATAAATCATTTACACAAATTGATATTTTTGTGTCTCTTCCAAATCTTTTAGAATTCATCTCTTCTATTAGTTGAAATATTTTAGATTGGATTGTATTAAAAGTAATTATATCATTATGAAATATATATTTCTTTTTTTCTTTTACAAAATCTATTAAATATCCATAATCCTCTGAAATTCCTAACAATTTATTAAAATATTCTTCACTTATCCAAAATACAAATCTACTGTATAAGCTCTTACTATTAATAATTGGATAATGCTGAACCTTAGGGGGAACTAGAATCATATCTCCTCTTTGAAGCTTGTATTTATTCTTATCAATAAAAATATCTATATCTCCCTCTAAAAATAAATAAAACTCATAATAATTATGGCTATGTAACTCTACCTTAGCTGGATTGTAATCACTGTAATAATATAATTCAAAGTCCTCTGAGAACATATATTGTCTCTTTGTAAACTCAGTTTTTAAATTTTTTCTCATAATTCCCTCCTTTTATTAAAGTTACCATATAAAAGCAACTTTTACAATGTTCATGACAATAGATTCAATTGGATTTCTTAAAGGAATATTTAATAATAAAAATAATTATATGTATTTTAAAGGAGGATTTATTATGGAAATGACATTAAGATGGTTTGGTTCAAAATTTGATACAGTTACATTAAAGCAAATTAAACAAATTCCAGGAGTTACTGGGGTTATAACTACCCTATATGATACCCTTCCAGGAGAAGTATGGAGTAGAGAGCGTATAAGTGAACTTAAAAATGAAGTGGAATCTCAAGGTCTTCATATATCTGGAATTGAAAGTGTTAACATTCATGATTCCATTAAGCTTGGATCTAAAGACAGAGATATTTATATTGATAATTATATAAAAACCCTTGAAAATCTCGGAAAAGAAAATATCCATTTAGTATGCTATAATTTTATGCCTATTTTTGATTGGACTCGTACTGAACTTGCTAGAGTTAGAAGTGATGGGTCAACAGTTCTTGCTTATAATCAAGATGTAATTGATTCCTTAAACCCAGAAGATATGTTTAATCACATTTCTGGAGATTCAAACGGAACAGTTCTACCTGGATGGGAACCTGAACGAATGTCAAAAATTAAAGATTTATTTGAATTATACAAAGAGATAGATGAAGAAAAGCTCTTTGAAAATCTAGAATATTTTCTAAAGAAAATTATGCCTGTATGTAATAAATATAATATTAATATGGCAATACATCCAGATGATCCTGCATGGAGCGTATTTGGTTTACCTCGTATTATCATTAATAAAGAAAATATTTTACGTGTTTTAAATACTGTGAATGATCCACATAATGGGGTTACTTTCTGTTCTGGCTCCTATGGAACTAATCCTAAAAATGATTTACCTGATATAATTCGTTCTCTAAAAGGAAGAATACACTTTGCCCATGTTAGAAATTTAAGATTTAATTCACCAACTGATTTTGAAGAAGCCTCTCATCTTTCTTCTGATGGCTCCTTTGATATGTACGAAATAATGAAGGCTTTATATGAAATTGGATTTAATGGTCCAGTTCGTCCAGATCATGGTCGAATGATATGGGATGAAGTTGCTATGCCTGGATATGGTCTATATGATAGAGCACTTGGTGCTACTTATTTAAATGGTCTATTAGAAGCTATTATAAAAGGAGACAAATAATATGAAGTTAACTGAAAATGGACTATCTAATAGTGAGAATTTAAAAAAATTAGGTTATGACCTTCCTAATTATGATAGATACAAAATTATAGAAAACTCAAAGGAAAATCCTAAATGGATTCATTTTGGTGCAGGGAATATATTTCGTGCTTTTCAAGCAAATATTGTTCAAAAACTTTTAAATGATAATATCATTGATACTGGTGTTATAATTGCTGAAGGCTATGACTATGAAATTATAGAAAAAATTAATAATCCACATGATGATTACAGCATTCTTGTTACATTAAAATCAAATGGAACTATTAATAAAACTATAATAGGTAGCATAACTGAATCATTAATAGTGGACACAGAAAATGAAAATGATTTTAATAGATTAAAAGAAATCTTTCAAAAAGATTCTCTTCAAATGGCAACTTTTACAATTACTGAAAAGGGCTATAGTTTAGTAGATGGACATTGTATTACTCTCCCATCTATATTAAAGGATATAAAAAATGGTCCAGAAAAGCCTGAAAGTTATATTGGGAAAATAGTATCTCTTCTATATACTCGTTATAAGTCAGGAAAAAAGCCATTAGCTATGGTAAGTATGGACAATTGTTCAAGAAATGGGAGTATATTTCATAACTCTGTATTAGAATTAGCTAATAAATGGCTTGAAGGTAACTTTGTTGAAAAAGAATTTATTAATTATATTAATGATGAAGACAAAGTATCTTTTCCATGGACTATGATTGATAAAATAACACCACGCCCAGCCTCTTCTATAGAATCTCTACTAAAAGAAGATGGATTTGAAGAAATTGAATCTATAGTAACAACTAAAAATACCTTTATAGCACCCTTTGTAAATGCTGAAGAATGTGAATATTTAGTTATAGAAGATAATTTTCCAAACGGTCGTCCTCCACTGGAAAAGGCTGGTGTTATATTTACTACAAGATCCAATGTAGAAAAAATAGAAAAAATGAAGGTATGTACTTGTCTAAATCCCCTTCATACAGCTCTTGCTATATTTGGATGCCTTCTTAATTATGAGTCAATTTCTAAGGAAATGGAAAATAACCATTTAAGAAAATTAGTTGAAATTATAGGTTATAAGGAGGGCCTTCCTGTAGTAGTAAATCCAGGTATATTAAATCCAAAGGATTTTATTGATACTGTTATAAATGTAAGGCTTCCAAATCCTTTTATCCCTGATACTCCACAACGAATAGCTACAGATACTTCTCAAAAACTATCAATTCGTTTTGGTGAAACAATAAAAGCTTATAGTAATTCTACTATCTTAAAGATTTCTGATTTGAAATTAATTCCCCTTGTCTTTGCTGGATGGCTTAGATATCTTATGGCTATAGATGATAATGGGAAGTCTTTTAAATTAAGTCCTGATCCAATGTTAAAATCATTAACTTCAATTATGTCTACTATTAATCTTGGTGATAATAAAAACTTTGAAGAAATATTAAAGCCTATACTTCAAGATAATAAAATCTTTGGAGTAGATTTATATAAAATAAATATGGCTTCTACTGTTTGTAACTATTTTAGGGAAATGGTATCTGAAATAGGAGCAGTTAAAAGAACCTTAGAAAAATACCTATAAGGAGGTTATTATGAAAGCTTTTATTAATGAGGATTTTTTATTAAAATCAGAAACTTCAAAGAAATTATATAAAGACTTTGCATGTAAAATGCCAATTATAGATTTTCATAACCACTTAAATCCAAAGGATATATATGAGGATAAAATATATAACAACATTACAGAAGTTTGGCTTGAAGAAGATCATTATAAATGGCGTGCTATGCGTGCATATGGAATCAATGAGGATACTATAACTGGTAACTCTTCTGCTTATGATAAATTTCTAGCATGGTCAGAAACTGTCCAAAACTTAATTGGAAATCCTCTATACCATTGGACACATCTTGAACTTAAGAATTACTTTGAAATTGATACCCCATTATCTCCTAATACTGCCACTACTATATGGGATGAATGTAATAAAAAATTAAATTCTAAAAAGTATTCAATTCGTAATCTTCTTAAAATGCAAAATATAGAAGTTCTATGCACTACAGATGATCCTATTGATAGCTTAGAATATCATAAGAAACTTAAGGATGAAAATTTTCAAATAAAAGTATTACCAACCTTCCGTCCTGATAGAGCAATTGATATTGAAAAAGAAGATTTTAATATTTATATACAAAAATTAAGTGAAGTAACTAAAAAAGAAATAATAAATATTTCTCATTTAGTAGATGCATTAAAAAAGAGACTTTTATATTTTATAGAAAATGATTGTTTTATAAGTGATCATAGCATAGAAGAAAACTTTTCTGTATCAGCTACAGAAAAGGAAGCTAATACTATTTTTCAAAAAAAACTTTCTGGAATAAGCCTAACCCCTATTGAAGTATCTAAATATAAAGGGTTTATATTAAAAGAACTAGGATATGATTATTTTAAGAATAATATAACTATGCAATTGCACATTGGTGCTCTACGAGATAATTCAACTCGAATATTAAAAAAAGTAGGTGCTAATTCAGGAATCGATAGTATAAATGATTTTAATTATGCTAAAGCTCTTAGTGAACTATTAAATTCCCTAGATACTACTAATGAGCTTCCAAAGACAATATTATACTGTTTAAATCCAAGAGACTTAGAAATGCTTTCTACTATGTGTGGTAATTTTCAAAGTAATAATAATGGCATTAAGGGAAAAGTTCAATTAGGAGCTCCATGGTGGTTTTCAGATAATAAATTAGGAATTGAAAATCATATAGATATATTATCATCTACAGGTATGTTTTCTACTTTTGTTGGTATGGTTACCGATTCTAGAAGTTTTTTATCTTTCCCAAGGCATGAATACTTTAGAAGAATTTTATGCAACAAAGTAGCAACACTTATAGATAATGGTGAATATCCAGCTGACTTTCATTATCTTGGAGAGCTAATAGAAAATATTTGTTATTATAATTCTAAAAACTATTTTAATATATAAGGTCTTTAATGATTCCATATATTTACATGTATTTAATAATTTTATATACTTATAGTATATACAATATTTGGGAGGAACATTATATGGCCTATGCAGAAAAAAAGCCTATAAAAAGAAGTAACCTTAGATTATTTATGGGAAAAGCTTATTATAGAAGTAAAAAATATATACAATGGTATTTTTCAAATAAATCTTACAGTAAAAAAATTAGTAATAACCAATTCAACTATTTAGTATTTACACACAAAACACCTCTTTATAGAAAGCTAAAGGATGTAGATATGTATTTACAAGAAAATAAAGTTGAAAATTTAAAGCTAGCATTAAAAAAGCTTAATGGATTAGAAATTAATCCTGGTGAATACTTTTCTTATTGGAAGGCTATAGGAAAACCAAGCTACAGGAAAGGATATAAAGATGGTGTTGTATTATCTCCTGATGGTACTTTTAAACCTGGAGTTGGTGGAGGGCTTTGTCAATTATCAAATTTAATTTACTGGATGACTCTTCACACACCTTTAACTGTAACAGAAAGATATAGACATAGCCATGATGTATTTCCAGATATAAAAAGAACTCAACCCTTTGGTTCAGGAGCTACTTGTTTTTATAATTATTTAGATTTAGAAATCAAAAACACTACAAATACTAAATATCAGCTTATTCTCTTTCTTACTGATAAATACTTAGTTGGTGAATGGAGAGCTACAGAGCCCTGTAACTATAGTTATGAAATATATGAAAAAAAACACTCTATGACCCCTGGCTTCTTTGGCCATTATATTAGAAACAATGTTATTTATAGAAAAGTGTACAACCTTCATAATGAATTAATAAAGGATGAATACATTTGCGAAAATCATGCTTTTATGATGTACCAACCATACTTAAGTAATGTAAAATGAAGAATGTAGAATTAAGGAAAAAACTCCTTGCGGAGTTTTAGGAAGTAAAATAATGAAGAAATTAAAAAATTAAAAAATCCGGATAAGAAAACTCCTTAGGGAGTTTTTTATTTTGCGTAATTTGGTACAAATTACTTCAATAATTTTTTATTTTACATTCTTCATTCTTCATTTATAAGCTGCAAATGCAGCTTATTTTAGTGATTTTTTCAAGGCTTTTAGCACAACTTTTGGATCTTTTTTATATGGTGTTACTGGTATTACTTCTTTATGTTTTACACCTAGTAGTGTGTATACAGCAATTCTTGCAGCACGTACTGAGTATTCTTCTGTAAATACCATGTCTTCTGGAATCTCAACGAATTGACCAATCATAGCAAAGTTAGTTGAACCTTCTGGAACTACTTTAGGTCTATCTGTAATTTTTCTTGGTTGGAATTGTGAATCTACATATGGCATCATACAAGGAATTACATTTACTACTGAATTCATGATTTCATCGATATCATTTTCAAAGTGAAGATGATATATAAGTTCTGTTAGTATTTCTTTTCCTGTACATTCTTTCATTGGCTTCTTTACATAATCACCTTTTTTGTCTGTATAAAGTCCATATCCCCAAAGAATAGTAGTATCCATTGGTTGATTTTTAAAATGTGGTTGTGCTGCTACTACTATGCTCATTAACCAACTTGAATCTTTAAAAGTCATTAATGCTCCACTTCCTGGTATATTACCTGAAAATTGCTCAATAAGCTTTAATAATTTATTTCCTTTACAAGTAACAGTAAAGCTTTCCCAATTAGTGTTATCTGGATTTTTAAAGAATGGTGTTGGATTACCAAGTCCAATCTTTTTCTTAGCAACTTTCTCCCAAAGCTCTGCTGACATAGGATTTTCTACCTTATATTCTGGTGCTGTATTAAAATCTCCTAAAGTTGCATTATCAGTCATACATCCAGTAGTCATAATACATATATCATCATCTTTTAATTGTATTATTCTTTCGCCTTCTAGCTCTTTTATATGAATTGCTGTTGCTGTTATTTCATCTCCTGGTTTAAAATCAATATCTGTAACTGTAGCATTTATAGTAAAATCTACATTTTTACTAACTAAATACTCTTTTAAAGGAAGTATAACTGATTCATATTGGTTATAAGGTGTACGAGTTACTCCTTCTAAAGTTTCAATTCTTGAAAATTCAAATATCATACGCTCCATATATCTTTTAAATTCAAATAAACTAGACCACTTTTGAAAAGCAAAGGTAGTTTGCCACATATACCAGAAATTTGTAGTAAAGAAATGTGGTGTATGTCTAAACCAATCTTCTATAGTTAAATCATCTAATTTTTCTTCTGGCATCATCATCAATTTTCCTAGTGCTAAACGATCAGCACTATTAAATCCCATTTTAGTTACATCTACTATTTTACCATCCTTATCAATTAAACGGGCTTGAGAATGAGTTGGATGTAACTTATCAAAATTTAATATTTCTTCCGTCACACTCATTCCAGGCATATCAATTGATGGTATAGATTTAAGTAACTCCCAAAAATTCTCGTAAGTTTCTTCATTTAGCATTCTACCACCACGTGCAATAAATCCATTTACAGAATTTCCAGCACCATCATTACTTCCACCTAAAATCTTAAGGCCTTCAATTATATGAATATTTTCTCCTTCAAAATTACAATCCCTTATTAAGTATGCTGCTCCTGCTAATGAAGCTAGCCCTCCTCCAATAAAATAGGCTTCCTTTTCATGATTATCTTCAAAACTTTCACTAAAACTTACAAAGGCTTCTTTTTTTTCTTTATTATCTTTTATTTTCTTTGCAGCAGCTGCCACAGCAGCTGCTCCTGCTATAGCTCCAACAATTAGTAAAGGATTTACTTTACTATTATTTTGTTTTTTACTCATAACACTCTTCCTCAACTTTCCTTATCTATTATGTCTTTTATTATAATTATAATTTATTAAATCATAAAAGTATTTAGAAAATTTTCATTTTAAATATTTTGTTATAGTATAAAAGAATACAGCACCTTATGTACTGTATTCTTTTACTATTTTTTTGATAGCTCATCTAAATATTTTACTGCACTTAAAGAAGCTATATTGCCTTCTCCAGCTGACTTTATATATTGATATGGTTTTCCTACACAATCACCTGCAGCAAAGCAACCAGATATATTAGTTTTCATTAACCTATCTACAGCAATATGACCATCTTCCATTTTTAAACCTGGAACTAACTGACCTGGAGAAATTGAATCTTTTAAAATAAACACAGCATTAGTTTCTATTTCACTATTTTTTAAAATTAATTTCTTAACTTTCAAATCTCCAATGACTTCTTCAGGCTTATCTTCTACTAATGTTACACCATCATTTAAGTTATAATTTCCCTTATACATAGGAACATAATATACTTTTCCTGCAATTTCAGAAACATAATTTGTTTCATCTTCCGCTTCTTTATTATGACCTATTATAGTTACAGTTTTATTTTTGTATAAAGGTGCATCACAAGTTGCACAATATCCTACACCTTTTCCTAAAAATTCTTCTTCTCCCTTAATAGGTTTTGTATATTCTATTCCAGTAGCTATAATAATAGATTTTGCCTCAAAGGTTTTATCATTTCCCATTAAAGCAAAATATTCCCCCATAGCATATATGCTATTTATTCTTTCCTCTATTATTTCAATATTCATTTCATTTAAATGCTCTTGAAATTTTTCTTTTAATAATTCTCCAGTAACATTATAAAATCCCAAATAATTATTTATTTTAGGGGCCTTAACTATTTTATTCGTTAAGTTTTTATTGCCAAATATAATAAAATCTTTATTTCTTATTCTTGCATTTAATGCAGCTGATATTCCTGCTGGACCACTTCCGATAATAGCAATATCATATCTTTTATCCAAAATTCTACCTCTATTACAGATGCTTAATTACAGCTTCCTTTAAAGAATCCTTTGGCATAAATCCTACTAAAGTATCAACTGGAGTACCATTTTTAAATATCATTAAAGTTGGAATACTTGAAATTTGATATTTATTTGCTAGATTTTCATTTTCATCCACATCAATTTTTACAAATCTTGCATTGCTAACTTCCTTAGAAACTTCTTCAACAACTGGCGCAATCATTTTGCATGGGCCACACCAAGTTGCCCAAAAATCAACTAATACAACGCCTTCATAATTTAAAACTACTTCATTAAAATTTACTTCTGATACATGTTGAACCATATAAATCTACCTCCTAATATACCCCTAAGGGGTATGAATAAATTAATTTTACTATATTATTATTTAATTAGTCAATATTCTCTATAGTATTCTGTCCATTATCTATAATTTTATTTCTTTAAATTTAAAAATTGTGATTCGTATAATTCCCTATACAATCCATCTTTTTCAAGAAGTTCTTCATGACTTCCTTTTTCTTCTATTCCCTTATCTGTTAAAACCAATATTTCATCTGCATTTTTTATAGTGGATAACCTATGAGCAACAACTATTGTAGTTCTGCCTTTACATAACTCTTCTAAAGATTTTTGAATCATATATTCTGTGGTATTATCTAAAGCAGATGTTGCTTCATCTAAAATTAAAATTGGTGGATTCTTTAAAAATACTCTAGCTATAGATATTCTTTGCTTTTGTCCACCAGAAAGTTTAACTCCTCTTTCACCTATATAAGTATCATAACCATCTGGTAAGCTCATTATAAATTTATGTATATTAGCTCTTTTAGCTGCTATAATTACTTCTTCATCAGTAGCTTCATGATTACCATATAAAATATTTTCTTTAATAGTTCCTGTAAATAAGAAAACATCTTGTTGAACTATTCCTATATTTCCTCTTAAGGATTCTAAAGTAATTTTATATATACTTTTATTATCTATTGTAATGTCTCCACTACTTACATCATAAAATCTTGGAATTAAATTACAAAAAGTAGTTTTTCCGCCTCCAGAAGGACCAACTAATGCTAGCATCTTTCCTGCTTCAATTTTTAAATTAATACCTTCTAATATACTTTTTTCCTCATAGCTAAAGTATACATCTTTAAATTCTATATCACCTTTAACATTTTTTAGCTCTATAGTACCATCTTCTTCTACATCTTCATCTATAATTGATATAAACCTTTTAAAGCCAGTCATACCATTTTGATATTGTTCCATAAAGCTTACTAGTTTCTTTATGGGTTGTGTAAATAGCTTAATATATAATAAATATGCAAAAAAGTCCCCTAAATTAATATAATTGAAATAAGTAAATATTCCACCAGCTATTAATGATATATAATCTAATATATCTATTCCAAATCCTACTCCAGCTCCATATTCTGCCATAACCTTATAAGCTCTAGATCTAGCCTCTTTAAATCTATTATTTCCTCTTTTGAACTTGTCTATTTCATATTCATGTGAAACAAAGGCTTTTGTAATCCTAATCCCTGAAAGTGAATTTTCAAGATTTGAATTTACTGCTGAAGTTTCTACTCTAGTTTCCATAAATGCATTAAGCATTCTATTTTTTTGCTTCCATGTAAAGAAAACTATAAAAGGAATAAATGCAAATATAATCAAAGTTAATGGAATATTTATTGTACATAATACTATAAATGATCCTAAAAGCATAACAGCTGAAATAAATAAATCTTCTGGTCCATGATGAGCTAGTTCTGATATATCCATAAGATCATTAATCATTCTACTCATTAAATCTCCAGTTTTATGATTGTCAAAATATGTATTAGGTAGCTTTTGCAAATGTAAGAACATATCCTTTCTCATATCTCCTTGCATATGAACTCCCATAACATGTCCATAATATTGCATAAAGTATCCACATGCAGCTTTAACTAAATAAATTATTATTAATGTAATTGCAAAAACAATAAGCATTCTAATATCTTTATTAGGAATACTATCATTTACTAATGTTCTAGTCATCATAGGATAAACTAAATCACAAGCTGCTGCTAAAAAAGCAACTAATATGTCTAAGAAAAATAATTTCTTATGTGGCTTATAATAACTAATAAATCTTTTTACCATTTATAACCTCCTATATTGCTACAAATTATTATTACTTAATAATAGCTTTATTTAGCAATTATTTCAAGTACCTCTTATAAATTACCTATAAATATCAACTATTAAGCCTTGTATTTCATCTATAGATGCAGCAACATTTAAATTTTCTATCTCACCCTTTAAAAGTGATTCTGTTAATTCTTCTAATTTTTTATCTATTGTATCCACTGTTATAAAATACTGTGTTTGCCAAAAACTAATATCTTTTTTAGTATCATACATAAATTTTAAAATAGATTCTAAATACTCTTTAATTATTTTTTTATATGCAAGGACATCTCCATAGGTTTTAGTAATTACTAATCTACTTCCTTTTTTATGAATATCCTCAATCATTTTCTTTAATTGCTCTTCTGATTTTCTATCTCTTGCTTGATTAAAACTTTGGGAAAAATCCTTTTTTTCAGATACTATTTTTCTATCTTGACTAACTATATTTTTTCTATTAATTCTTCCAATTTCCATAATATTCACCCTCTCATTAGTTATTATATCATTAAAAATTATTAAGCTCACTTTTTATATGTATTATTATTAATAAAAATAAATACAATATATTTATATAGGTTTTCATAAATATATTTTAAAATTTTGGAGGTTTTTAAATGTGGTTTAACAAAGAATCTAAAGAAATTGTAAATGAATTATCCACTAATTTAATAAATGGTCTTTCCTCTTCGGAAGCCAAGCTACGATTAGATAAAAATGGATTAAACAAAATTGAAGGAAAAAAGAAAAAATCTATATTTCAACTTTTCTTTGCTCAAATTAATGATATTATGATTTATATTTTATTAATTGCTGCTATTATTTCTTTTGTAGTTGGAGAAGTTAGTGATTCAATTATTATATTAATAGTAATATTTATTAATGCCATTATAGGAGTTATACAAGAATCTAAGGCAGAAAAAGCTTTAGAAGCATTAAAAAGTATGTCAACTCCAAGGGCTATTGTGAAAAGAGATGGAAATATTATAGAAATTCCATCAGAAGAAGTTGTAGTTGGAGATATTATAATTATTGACGCTGGAAGATATATTCCTGCTGATTTAAGAATAGTGGAATCTGCTAACTTGAAAATTGAAGAATCAGCCTTTACTGGTGAGTCTGTGCCTTCTGAAAAAAACTCTAATGTCATTACTGAAAATGTAGATGTTCCTATTGGTGACCAACATAATATGGCATTTATGTCTACCTTAGTAACCTATGGTAGAGGTACTGGAATAGTGGTTAATACAGGAATGAATACTGAAATAGGTAAAATAGCTAAAATGCTTGATGATGAAGACGAAAATATTACACCTCTTCAAAAGAAATTAGCTGAACTTGGGAAAATACTTGGCTTTGCCGCAGTTGGTATTTCAATAATAATGTTTATAATATCAATATTCCAAGGAAGAGATCTTTTAGAAATGTTTATGACTTCTATAAGTCTAGCAGTAGCAGCTATTCCTGAAGGATTGCCAGCTATTGTTGCAATAGTATTAGCTCTTGGTGTACAAAGAATGATTAAAGAAAATGCAATTATTAGAAAATTGGCTTCTGTTGAAACCCTAGGTTCAGTTAATATAATTTGTTCAGATAAAACAGGTACATTAACTATTAATAAGATGACAGTAAAAAAATATTACGTAAATGGACAAATATATAATTTAGAGTCAATAGATATTAAAAATAAAGAAACTAAACTTTTGACCCATGGAATGATATTATGTAACGATGCAACATCAAAGGATGGTGTTCAAACTGGAGATCCAACTGAAGTTGCATTAATAGATGTTGGTAATAAAATAAACATTTTTAAAGATGATTTAAATAAAGAATTTAAAAGGGTAAATGAAATCCCTTTTGACTCTGATAGAAAACTTATGACTACTGTAAATTCTTATGAAAACAAGTATTATGTTTTTACTAAAGGTGCTATAGATAGCATACTAAAAATCTCAAGTAAAATACTAACAAATGGTGAAATAAAAGAATTCACTAATAAGGAAAAATCTGAAACCTTAGATGCTTCTAACTTAATGTCAGATGATGCCTTAAGAGTTTTAGCCCTTGCTTATAAACCTATAGATAATGAACATGTTCCAATAGATGAATTAGAAAATAACCTCATATTTGTTGGTCTTATGGGAATGATTGACCCTCCTAGAGAGGAAGTAAAAGGTTCTATAGAATTAAGTAAAAAAGCTGGTATTAGAACCATAATGATAACTGGAGATCATAAGAATACTGCTGTTGCTATAGCAAAGGAATTAGGAATTGTAGAAGATATTTCTGAAGCTATGTCTGGAAGTGAAATAGATAGCTATTCTGAAGATGAATTTACAAAGGTTGTTAATAATTTTAAAGTTTTTGCAAGAGTATCACCAGAACATAAAGTGAAAATAGTAAAAGCCTTTAAATCTTATGGAAACATAGTTTCAATGACAGGTGATGGTGTTAATGATGCCCCATCCTTAAAAGCGGCAGACATCGGTGTTGCTATGGGTATTACTGGAACTGATGTTGCTAAAGGTGCTGCAGATATGGTGTTAACAGATGATAACTTTACAACAATAGTAAAAGCTGTAGAAGAAGGAAGAAATATCTTCAATAATATAAAAAAATCAATAATCTTTCTTCTAAGCTGTAATCTAGGTGAAATAGTTGCATTATTTTTTGCAATTCTATTGAATTGGCCTGCTCCTCTTTTACCTATTCATATACTTTGGGTAAATTTAATAACTGATAGTTTCCCAGCCTTATCTTTAGGTGTTGACCCTGGAGATAAAGGAGTAATGGATTTACCTCCTAGAAATCCTAAAGAAAGTTTATTTTCTGGGAGAACTGGTATTTTATTAATTCTAAATGGAATACTCATAGGTGGTAACACATTATTTGCATTTGTATTAGGAGAATATTTATATCCTGACTCCTTAAGACATGCTCAAACTATGGCTTTTGTTGTTCTTAGTGTTTCACAACTTTTCTATTCTCTTGCTATGAGAAATGAAACTAAATCATTATTTCAAGTTGGTGTATTTAAGAATAAGTTGCTAATAGCTTCATTAATATTTGGCATAGCAATACAATTTGCAATAATCACTATCCCATTTACAGCTGATATATTTAAAGTATACTCTCTTGATTTAAAAGATTGGGGAATAGTATTATTAATTTCATTAATTCCTTTTGCAATTAATGAAATAGTTAAAATTTTCTTTAGAGCTAGTGATAAGAAAAAAGCTGACTAAGCAGCTTCAAATACAATATATTAAATGTATAGTTACTGTAAATTCAAATAAATTACTAGCAATATAATTAAGGTAGAAACTCATCATGGAGTTTCTACCTTAATTTTTTCATTCTTTCATTTTTTCATTATAAAAATTCCCACTTGTTAATATTCCGTTATTCATTGAATAAATCTTATCTGCAACTTTTTCTGCAAAACTCATATCATGGGTTATAATTAACATACTCATACCATCCTTAGCTAAAGATCTTATTAATTCTGAAACTTCTCCAGTTAAGCCTGGATCTAAAGCTGATGTAGGTTCATCAAAGCACATAAGTTTTGGATTTAAAGCTAATGCTCTACCAATGGCAACTCTTTGTTTTTGACCACCTGATAGCTGATATGGATATTCATATATCTTATCTTTAAGACCTAGAAAGTTTAAAATTTCCTCTGCATTTTTTATTGCCATTTCTTCTGATTGTCCTAAAACTCTTTTAGGTGCTTCTATTAGGTTTTCTAAAACATTCATGTGAGGAAAGAGATTAAAGTTTTGAAATACTAATCCAATTTCTCTTCTTGCCTCATTAAATTTATTTTTATCAGCATATACCCCATTGTTACATAAATATTTTTCATCTATTTCTATAGTTCCACTATCACAATACTCTAGCCCATTTACACATCTTAATAATGTAGTTTTTCCACCACCAGAAGGTCCTACTATTACTACTACCTCTCCAGAATTAACTTCTAAATCTATTCCCTTTAAAACTTGTGAATTTCCAAATTGCTTTTTTAATCCTTGAATTCTTAGCATAGTGTCCCTCCTACTCATAATAATTAAACTTTTTTTCTATTAATTCTAATATTTTTGTTATTAGTCCATTAAAAATTAAATATACAATGGCTACTACTACAAAAGGCATAATAGATGATATTCTATTAGCTGCTATCTTAGCAATTTTTAACAATTCATCTAAACCTACAACATATATTAAAGCTGTATCCTTTACTAAAGTAACTACTTCATTTGCTACTGGTGGAAATATTCTCTTTAATGCTTGTGGCATTATTATTCTAAAAAAGGTATCCTTCTTAGTTAAGCCAAGAACTTCTGCTCCTTCAAATTGTCCTTTATCTATTGATAAAATACCTGCTCTAAATATTTCTCCAAAGTAAGCTCCATAGTTCAATACCATTGCTAGTATAGCTGCTGGGAATCTTGGAATATTTATATTTATTAATGGTAATCCAAAAAATATAAATAATATTTGAAGTAATAAAGGTGTGCCTCTTAAAACTAATACATATATTCCTGTTAATGATTTAATTGCCTTAACCTTAGATAACCTTCCAAGTGCAATTATGATTCCCAAAGGTATTGATAGTATTAATGTTATAAAAAAAATTTCCATTGTTACCTTTAGTCCTTCTATCACTTGAGGAAAAAAAGCTATTATTTCATTTATTAGTTCCAAAACAAACCCCTCCTGCATTTTTATTTAGCAATAATATCTTCTCCAAACCACTTTTTAGATATTTCTCCTGCTTTTCCTTCATCTATTAATTCTTTAAATGCCTTATTAAAAGCTTCCACTAATTCTTTATCATCTTTTCTCATACCTACAGCATAAGATTCTGATCCAAAATCTTCATCTAGTACTTTATACTTGTCAGCCCCTCTTTGATTAATATAGTACTTGGCTAATATTTCGTCTGCTACAACTGCATCTAATCTTCCTGCTTCCAAATCCATTAAAGCTTCATTATTAGTATCAAAAGTTACCACTTTACCATCTTTGAAAGTTGATATTATATCATCATCTGCTTCTATTGCATCAACTGCACTTGATTGATTTTGTGCACCAACTACAGCTCCTTTTAAATCAGCTTTAGTATTAATCTTTGAATCTGCTAAAGTTATTATAACTTGTCTATTGTTTAAATAAGAAATTGAAAATTCGACTTTTTCCTTTCTTTCTTCAGTAACGCTATATCCATTCCAAATAAAATCTATATTACCACTATTAAGCTCTGTTTCCTTCATACTCCAATCTATTGGTTGAAACTCTATTTCCTTACCAAGTTTCTTTTCAATTTCCTTGGCAAGATCTATATCAAAGCCTGTATATTCACCATTTTCATTTTTAAATCCCATTGGTACGAAGGTATCATCAAACCCAAGTACTAATTTTTCTTTTTCTAAAGAACTTTCGTTTTTTTTCTCTCCACATGATATTAATGTAACAGATAATATTGACATTAGTACTAATGATAATAATTTTCTCCTAAACTTTAAATTCATATCTACATCCCCCTTAATATTTAGTTAGTGTAAAGTTTTTTACACTATTTTTCTTTTAATTTCTTTATATATCAAGGTTTCGAAAGTTTTTTTGCATAAAAAAACAACGACCCCCTAATTTCATGTTAAAATTGAATCGCTAAACCACAAAATCAACACGAAAGGTTGTCGTTATTATGGATTCAATTATAACTTATTTACTTGCATATAATCAATATTTAATTAAAATTATTTATCAACTTCTTTTATTTATTTCAAAGCATATTCCACTTAAACAAATGGCCTTTGATGACTCAAATAGCCCGGAATATCAAAAATTTAAAGTAGACAAGCTGCCTAAAATTCTTAAATTCGAAAAAGTAGATTATAAATTACTTTTAGCTTATTACAAGCATAGATATAATAAAACTGTAAAACCAGTCCAAAGGCGAAACGGTAAGTCTATTCCCGAAAAAACTATATGTCCTAAATGTGGTGCCCCTCACGAATATATTTATGATAACAATGGTAGTAAAGGACAGTTTCAATGTAAAGTTTGTGGTCTTACATTTAAAGAAACTAATTATGCTACTAAGCCATTAGTATTTATCTGTCCATATTGTGGAGCTACGCTTACGGAACAAAAACAACGTAAGCACTTTAGGATACATAAATGCACTAATCCTAAATGTTCCTATTATCAAAAGAATCTTAAAAAGATTCCTAAAGATATTGATCCATCTGAAAAGTATAAATATAAGCTTCATTACATATATCGTGAGTTTACTATTAACTTTTTCAAAATGGATTTAAATCGAATATCTAAGTATGCTACAGGCTTTAGTTTTAAAAAGTTTAATCCGCATATAATGGGGCTTTGCTTAACTTATCATGTTAATTTAAAGCTTTCTACAAGACAAACTGCCAATGCACTAAAAGAAGTTCATGGAATAGATATTTCACATACAATGGTAGCTAAATACGCATTAACAGCAGCTACTGTTATTAAGCCATTTGTAGATACATTTAATTACAAACCATCTAAAATACTCTCTGCTGATGAAACCTATATTAAAGTTAAAGGTATCAAGCATTATGTTTGGTTTGTAATGGATGCTTGTAAAAAATCAATTCTTGGCTATCAAGTATCTGATACAAGATCTGTAGGCCCTTGTATTCTAGCTATGCGTATGGCTTTTTATAAGTTTAAAAACTTCCCTGGTAAAGCTCTAAAATTCATTGCTGATGGCTATACAGCCTATCCGTTAGCGAAGCAACAATTTGAACTTGAAGAAAATAAAGACTTTGATTTAATTCAAGTTATTGGGCTTACTAATGATGACGCTGTATCATCTGAACATCGTTGGATTAAACAAATAGTTGAACGTCTTAATAGAACCTTTAAATCCTCTTATCGCATAACCTGTGGTTATGGTAGCGAAGATGGAGCTCTTTATGGGGTTAGTCTTTGGGTTGCATATTATAACTTTCTAAGACCTCACCCATATAATTATTGGAAGCCATTAAACGAAATTCCTGCGCTAGATGGTATTGATAATATGCCAGCTAAATGGCAAATACTTATCTCACTTGGTCAACAAACTATTTTACATATGCAAGAATCTAAAACTTCTTGATAAATAACAAAATCGCATATCGATTAAATTTTTGCCTCCGCCATCGAAGGTCTTTTCGTCATACTTAAATTTGGTGTAAATTTTAAATTTTAAAGAATAAATTGAAATTTATTCCTCTAATTTAATTAACTCTACTTTTCATACGAAACTTTACACTATCAATATTTATCACTTACGCTTTTCTTATTTATTACTTTATCACAGTAAAGTAATAAAGTCAATAGATATATTAATTTTTTAAAATAATAAAGGTAGCTATTAAAGCTACCTCATTATTTTAATCTAGTTCCTTCTTTTTCTTGAACTATCTTTCCTTCTTTCATTAAACCACCAAGTGCCATTTTAAAGTAATTCTTACTAGTATTAAAAGTTGCTTTTATATCCTCTGGTTTAGATTTATCATTAAAGGGCATAAATCCACCATTCTTCTTTAAATACTTTAATATATCTTCTTGAATTTTATCTCTTTCACTTAATCTTGTTTGTCTTGGAGTTAATCCAATTACTCCATCTTCATATATTCTTTTTACTCTTAATTTCATTTCAGTTCCTGGATAAATTTCAGTATAATATTCATTAGGTAAAATTAATCCTCTATACTTTGAATCAATAGCAATATGGACTGTTCCTCCTTCGGTTTTTCCATATACTTGACCTATTACTTCTTCTCCAACCTTATATTCTTTGCCCTCTTCAGTAGCATTTAAAATATAATCTTCAACATCTGTAGTTGCAGCTAATCTATCTGTTTTATCTAAATAAATATAAAATAAATATTTACTTCCTGTATGTAATTTATATCTTTGTTCCTTTAATGGTACAAAAATATCTCTGTCTAATCCAAAATCTACAAAAGCACCAAATTCTGTTTGAAAAACTACTTTTAAATATCCTACTTCTCCAACTGTTACTAAAGGTTTTTTAAATGTTGCAATTGGTCTATCCTTTGAATCTCTATAAACAAAAACCTCTAATTTATCACCAACATTAATATCTTTTCCTTCTGACATTGATTTAGGTAATAGGACATCTGTTTTACCTTCATCCCCTAAATAATATCCAAATTCTTTTTCTCTTTTAACTTCTAATAAATTATATTTACCTATGTTAACCATTTTTCCTCCTGATTTTATAAGTATTCCCTACTAATTTTTACATAATTAATTGCAGATTGTTCTATGTGTGCAATTTCTTCTTCTGTAAGCTTTCTTACTACTTTAGCAGGACTACCCATAATAAGAACGCCTTCTTCAAATTCCTTATATTGAGTTACTAAAGATCCAGCACCTATAATAGTATTCTTTCCTATTTTTGCTCCATTTAGTATAATTGATCCCATACCTACTAAAACATTATCAGCAATAGTACATCCATGAATAATCGCTCTATGTCCTATAGTTACATTTTTACCTATATTAGTTTCGCAATCAAAATCTACATGAACAACTGAGTTTTCTTGAATATTAGTATTTTCTCCAATATGAATTTTACTCATATCACCTCTTATAGTAGTTCCGAACCAAATATTAGCATTCTTTTCTATAACAACTTCTCCTATTATATCAACACTTTCTGAAATATAGCAAGTCTTATCTATCACTGGTTTAATTCCCTTAAAATCTAAAATCATTTTTCATCCCTCCAAATTATTTTATTTAAAGTTATTTTATCACTACTTAATATTATTGTCATTATTTGCACTTATTAAATACTATATATATAATATAACAATTTATTTTAAGGGGCTTAAGTTGGGAAGGAAAAAAAGTAAGGATATAGATAACTTTGATAAATCAAATATTAAGTATTACTATGGAATAGCAAATTATGATACAGTCTATTCAACTGGTAAAGTTACTCCTATAGATGCTTATGAATATGCATATAAACTTGGATTAAACTTCATGTTTACTACAGATCACAACTCTTATCTTTCTGATGAAGTATATATAAAGGAAAGTAAATACTCAAAATTTCAAGGTAGTAAAATTTATGCGTCTAGAATTCGGAAAAAGTATACTGACTTTATTCCTCTAGTTGGGTTTAAATGTAGTACTAATCAATATGGTGATATAAATATAATTAACACTAATAACTTCTTTACTAATATTATTGGAGATTTTAAAATCCTAGCATTATGGATGCTTAATAACATAGATGCTTTTATAACCTTTAACTATATAAATAAAAACAACAAACTACTTCCTTATAATGAAGTTCTAAATAAAATAATAACTTCTGTAGAGGTTAATAATAAAATTCCAAAAAGTGATAAATATTATTACAACTTCCTAGATTTAGGATGGATGTTAGGTGCTATAAGTAAATATAGTATAAATAATACACTTAACTTAGGTGAATCAGAAAATTTAACAGTTTGTATTTGTAATAACCTATCAACCTCAAATATAATTTCTGCTTTTAGAGAACGAAGAACTTACTCAACGGAATCTAGATATCTAAAATTTTACTTTACTATAAACGATGAATTTATGGGAGAAGAAGTTTTTATATCATCTTCTAAGATAAGGTTTATGATTTTCGCCGAAGATATGAAGTATAAGATTAAAGAACTTCAAATAATAAGTAATAATGGAAAAGTTATAAGAGCTATTGAAAATATTAATTTAAATAGTATTAAATATTTATATGAACATAGGAAAGAAAATAATGAATCTTGGTATATTATTAAAATAATAGAAGATGATAATAGAGTAGCATTTAGCTCTCCAATTTTTATTGGTAAAACTAGCCAAATTATTTAAATAAACAAATAAATAAACATGACATTACTTTGCAGAATGCCATGTTTATTTATTTTCAAAGTGTTTATTTTTCTTGACTTTTTAAATGTTTAACTCTATTAGGCTTAGCCTTTGGTCTAATTTCTATCTTCTTTTCTTTCTTCTTAGGTCCACCTGTATTATGGATATCCATAAACCACATAAAGAACCAAAGAATAACTATAGTAAATAGCATAGTTACCCAAACATTTGTTGATTTAACAAATAATTGAACTAAAAATAGAGCTACTGCTATTCCTAATGGAATCCATTTGTTTATTCTTACCTTTGAAAATACGTACTTTCTTCCAAATGTGAATGATAAAACCATTAATCCGATAGTAATAGCAATGTATACTATATAAAATAATATGTTGCCCACAGCATAATTCCTCCTTTGAAAGCTTCTTATTATATATTAAAAGAAATACCCTATATTTTCAAGATAAATAAATTTATTTATTTTTATATTTTCAAAATATTATTCTAGAGTAAACTTTTAGCAATATATTAATTATTATTAATATTTTTATTAAATTTATTAAAATACCCTTCTAATTTAAATAATTATTTGATAAAATATAGTAAGCAATTAAAAAATGTTAAAATGAGGTGATTTTATGAGTATAAACCTTACTAATCAATTGGATGAATTAGATTATCAAATATTAGAATTATTAATAAAAGATTGTAGAACCCCTTACTTAGAAATAGCTAGAATATGTCATGTTAGTGGTGGTACTATTCATGTTAGAATGAAAAAAATGGAAGAGCTTGGTATAATTAAGGGAACGAGAATTCTATTAAATTTACCTAAGCTTGGTTATGACGTATGTTGTTTTGTAGGAATATATATAGACAAGACCTCTTCTTATGATTTAGTTTTTGAAGAATTATCAAAAATTAAAGAAGTAGTAGAGTTACATTTAACTACTGGTACTTATAGTGTTTTTGCAAAAGTTGTATGCAGAAATATTTCTGATCTTCAGAACATATTATTAAACAAAATTAATCCAATTTCTGGAATCCAAAGAACTGATACTATCATTTCTTTAAATCAACCTATAGACAGAAATATTACTATATAAAGTATAAATCCTATATTATTGGTTAAACTATTTTCATAACCGATAAAAGGGAGGATTTATATGAAAGTATTAGATTCAATTGTTCTTATTTTAGTTATTGTTGGAGCTGTTAACTGGGGGTTAATTGGATTTTTCCAATATAATCTAGTTAACAACTTATTCGGCTTTATGCCTGCTTTAGAAAGAATAATCTATGCGTTGGTAGGTATTGCTGGACTATATTCACTTTCATTTTTCGCGAAAAACAGATATATTAATTCAGAAGAATAATATAGATATAAAGGGAGTAATCAATTACTCCCTTTATATTTTTTAATATGACAAAATCTATAGTCTAATACTTTAATGATAAGTACATTTTATACCTAATAAAGCCTACTTTAAAAGTAGGCTTTATTAAGTATTTATTTCATTTTTTTAATAATATCAAACAACTCTATTGCTGCTTCTTTTGGACCATCTTTTTCTTTTCCTTCTAAAGCTAAACAAGTCTTAATTTGTCCAACTTTAACAGTTCCATTAAACATAGAATCAAAATATTTTTCTATTAAAATATTAGTTTCTTCTTGCTTTTGTGCTGGTCCAAATGGATTTGCAAAGAAACTTTCAACTAATCCTTTTTCTGATGTAGTTCCTTTAGCCATTCTAGCACCTGATTTAAATACCTTTATTGCATCTTCTGGAGTCTTAAAGTATTCAATTGAGTTATCTCCATCCTTAACTTCTGTATAGTTATTTGCATATAGGAATAAATCTACTTCATACCCCTTAATAATTTCTTTATATGGTGCAACTGGCATTACTAATCTTGCATTAATTTTATCTGGATTCATAAATATACTTCTATCTATCTCTTTAAAAGCATAACCTTGATCTAAATCATCTAATCTTACAAAAGCACCTATTTCTGTTCCATAACCATATATTTTTCCGTCAATTTCTTTAAATGTTCCCATATCATCAAATATAATTGTCATATTGCTAATATAATCTTCACTCAATGTTCTAAATGCTTCTAAGCTTTCTGATTTACCTGCTCCACTATCACCCATAATAACTACATTAGCTGTTTTTCCATCTTTAAGTTCGATATTAACCATAGCCCCATGTATTGGTAAATATCCTCTCTTAATCATAACTAAATTATGAAGTGTTAATGTCATCTTCTTCATATATCCAAAGTAATCTATTTCTTCTGAGTGATTTACATATCCAACCATAATATCATTTTCTTTATCATCATAAAATACAGTTTTCTTTTTACCACTATCATCAGTAGCACCAAATACATAAACTAAATCTGGTTTTTTACCTCTATACTCTTCTAATCTTGCCATTTCAAATAAATTACATAATGTTATTCCATGTTGCATATAATCTCTATGGAAATAAATAAATGCAATTAATTCTCCTACTTTAGCTGGATAACAGAACCAATGATCCTTATTTAAGAAAGTATCCATTAATGGATTTTCATTTACTTCTGTAAACATTCCGCTTCTTGTATTTTTCTTAGGATATGTTATAAAAGGAGTTTCCAATAATATACAGTCAATAAACTCAACATCTTCTAATGCTTCATATCCTTTTGGTAATGGCCATAATACCTTATTCACCATAATAGAAGCATTTCCACCAACTGGAATCTGTCTAAATACATTTGGTTTATATCCTAATATATTCTTCTCAATCTTTCTGTATAATTTTAATATTAAATTAGATAAAGATGAATTTGCTTGTGTAAAACTAACTGCTGATAATCCATATTGTAATTTATTACTGTGTATAATAGTATATCTTTCTAAGGTTCTCCAGAATAAATATAAATCTTCAATTAAAGCTATAAACTTATCTTTATCTGAAAATAAATCTTTATATTTAGGATTTGCATCTACTATTTCTTCAACATTCATAACCGTAAAATATTTAAATATTTTTATTAAATTAGATGTTATTAAATCTATATCTTCTGTTTTTAAATTCTCTTTTAAATATCTCCAGCTTAATGTAACTTTTTTCTTTGATTTTTTCAAATAAACTTCAATGGTTTTACAAAATCCTTGACTTTCAACCAATTCTTCAAATGTACTACAATATTTTGCAGTAAAATTAATTAATACTTTATCATTACTTATAGAAAACTCTTTACGCATGATTTGCCCCCTTTTGAAATATACTTCTTTGTAAAATTTCATTTTCCTGTTGTTTTTTTATATTATAACACATAATATGCAAGTTTCAACAGAATGTTTTTTCATTTTTTATAAAATTTATTAGTTTTTTATATTTATACAAAAAGTAAACGTAATCAGAAATTTTTATAAAAAATTTTTTTATAATTTATTAATTTTCCGAAAATTTTAATTATTATTTACATAATAATTTATATATTAACGAAATTAAATGTTATTTAATATATTATCGTTCACAATTATTTGCTAAATTATAAATTTTATTCAAAATTTATGCAAATATAAAGGAGCTGCATAAGCACAGCTCCTTATTGTATTTTAATTAAGATTCTTTAATACTACTTCTCTAACTTTTTCCATTAATTGTTTTTCTTCTTCTCTACTTAACTTATCAGTATATATAGGTTCTCCAAAGGTTACAGTGATATCTATGGGTTTAAATTTTCTATCTATTTCATAAGCTCTATATGCCCCATTAATTGAAACTGGAACAACAGGTGCTTTAGCCATAGTAGCAAGCTTTAAACTTCCCTTCTTAAATTCTCTAAGTTTTCCGTCTTTACTTCTTGTACCTTCAGGAAATATTGCCATACTATATCCTTTTTTAATATTCTCTGCACCTTCACGTATAACTTTAATTGCCTCTCTAGCATTTTCTCTATCTAAGGGAACACAATTATAATTTTTCATCCAATATCCTAATACTGGAGCTTTAACCATTTCCTTTTTTGCTACAAATCCCATACATTTACCAACTGAATCAATTAATAATGGTATATCTAAAATACTTGTATGATTTCCAATATAGCAGCATGGTTCATCAGGTATATTTTCTTTACCAATAACAGTTACATTCATATTTAATGCTTTATGTATTGTGTATCTTGCCCAATCTTCACCTACTTTACCACTATAATCAATGGCAGCCTTCTCCCCTTTAGTTTTTTCTATATACCAACGTTTAATAGCTTTGCACTGCATAAATAACATATAAAATCCATAAGCTATAATTTTATAAAACTTCACAAAATCCACTCCCTATATCATATTTTACCTTATTATATTATAAGTGCTAAATTTTCTTTCTTCAATTATATTTTTATTATGTCATGTCTATAATAAAAAGTATATAATAAATATCTTTTATATAATTTTATTTTTATAAGGGAGATTAAATGATTAAAAAAGCTAAATTACTAAAAAAAATTCAGAATGTATTTATACTAATTTTAATAATACTTTCTATTTTTTTATTTAAAGAATTACTATATAAGAAAAACCACTCTATTAATCCTAATGAAATTAAAATTCATTATATAGATGTTGGTCAAGGAGATGCTATTTTAGTGCAAGTCAATAATAAGAATTTACTTATAGATTCAGGCCCCAAAAGTGATAAAAAGAAATTAACTAATTATTTAGATTCAATTTATATTCCTCAATTTGATTATGTAATTGCTACCCATCCCCATGAGGATCATATTGGAAATATGAGCTACATTATTTCCAATTATAAAATACTTAATTTTTATTCTCCTAAAGTTGAAAGTAATACCACTGCCTTTGAAGGTATGGCAGAAGCTTTATCTAGAAAAAATATTAAAATTAAAATATTAAAAGCTAACAATAAAACTATAAATCTTGGTGAAAATACTTTAGTTGAAGTTTTCTCTCCCAATTTAGATAGTTATGATAACTTAAATAATTACTCACCTATTATTAAAATTTATTACGGAAATAACTCATTTTTATTTACAGGAGATGCTGAAGAAAATGTTGAAGCAGAGGTTATTAATAAATCTTTTAATTTAAAAAGTGATGTATTAAAACTTGCCCATCATGGCTCTTCTACTTCAACTAGCAAAAATTTTTTAGACAAGGTAAATCCTAAAATAACAATAATCTCTGTTGGGGAAAATAACAGTTATGGACATCCAACTAAAGAAACCTTAGATAAAATTAAAAACACAACAGTTTATAGAACCGATATTAATAGAAGTATAATTATTACTTCTGATGGAAAAACATTGAAATCTTCTTTTAAATGATAGATGCTCCTAAATATTTAGGAGCATCTATCATTTAAGAAGACAATTCTTAAACTAATATATAAATTTATATTTATTCTCCTACCGCATCTTCTTGGTTAATTAAAATTTTTTCTTTATTAATTTCATTTATATCTATAATTTCACCATTAACAGTATCTAAGAATTCCTCTTTTAGTTCTTTTTCTTTAATTGGCTTATTATCAGCTTCAATTTTTTCTTTATTATTGTTCACGTAAGATTTCCAAAGCATATATATATTATATAGGTTAGTTACGTCTTGTTCATTGTATAAAAGGATTGTTTCTATTTTTTCCTTAGGCATCCTTAATATATAGTCTTTATCTTTTAATACTTTATTAAAGGTTTTAGCAAGATTTGATCCACTTATTACTTCTCCTTCTCTGTGGATATTAAAATCTTTTTCTAAATTCTTAAGGCCTATAGAATGCTTCATTTCTTTTTCATATTCTCTTTGAATATCTATATCTTCAAATTCCTTAGAAAAATTAAGTTCTATTCCATATTTTTTGAACAAATAATTAATTACTGTATAATCATTGTTTCCAGAAAAGGTGACAATAGCCTTTTTTCCTTTATTTTTCATCTTTAAAAAGTATTTTTTAGCTAATTCCAATATTTGTATTGATTCGTATTTATTTTCAATCATATATTGTGTTACATATAGCTTACCATTTTCAAATATACAAGCTCCAAAGACTCCTATGCATTTTGGCTTTTTATAAACATAGTGTTCTAAGTCAAAAAAAATAAGCTCTTCAGGTTTCCTACTTATATCAGCTGTTTTAAGCATAAATTCTCTGTTTATAGAGTCTACCTCTATTATATTCTCTCTAATAATCACATTACCACTCTTTCTTCCTTATCATTATCACCTTTTAATTCCTTAATTTATCTTATAACATTATACCACCTTTTATAAGAATATAGAATAAATTTCTAAGGCACTTTACTCATATAACAGATATTATATAATTACAACTCTTTATATTACATAATATTATATAATTTATATTATGTTCATAAAATTAAAAGTTAAGATAATAAAAAAATATCCTCTACAATTATATGATTGACTGCTATTTAACATTTTGATATTATTAAGCTATGATAATGATTTTCAGTATTAAAAAGAAATCCAATAAATATCAAATTAAAATATTAAATAATTATTTATTGTATCTCATCTCAAATTTAATAATATAAGAAGAAGGTGTTCTCATGGAAATAATAATCACTTTAGCAATTGTTTCTTTAGCAGCGTATATATTATTTAAAACCTTTCATAAATCTTCTAAAGGTAGCTGCAGCTGTAAAAGTTGTTCTGATCATTGTCCAATGTATGAAGATAAATCTAATATACTAAAGATAGAAAAAACGCAAAAAAATGCATAGCTATTGCCATGCATTTTTTCTTTATATTATATTTTTTCTGCATTTTTAATTATTTCTTGGTTTTTCTTCATTAATCTTTCATAATAGATCTTTAAAGTAGCTACAGTTGGAGATGCAAGAAGCATACCTATAGCACCAAAAAAGCCACCACCTATCAAAACAGCTATTATAATATATAAAGGTCTCACTCCAACCTTATCACCTATAAGTTTTGGATCTAAATACCATCCATCAAAAAGTTGAAGTGCTAATAAAACTAAGAATACAACTATTCCTTTAGTTGGTGATACAAATACATTAAATAAGAATCCAATTATTTCTCCTATAAAAGGACCAAAGTAAGGAATCATATTAGTTACGCCAACTATAATAGCAAGTAAAAATGCATATTCTGATTTCACTATAGTTAATAGGATTAGTGCCATAACAGCTATAATTGATGAATCTATTGCCTTAATGCCAATATATTCACCTATCATCCTATGATAAATTCTAACAGACTCAATTAATTTCTTAGCTCTCTTTTCTTTAAAAACTAAAAAAACAATTTTTTTACTCTCTCTAATAATTCTATCTTTATCAATCAATACATAAATTGAAATTAGTAAACCTAGAAATAGTTTTACTAGCTGACTTGAAAAAACAAATATATATCCTATTGCCCCTTCTAATAAAGTTATAGCCATGGTTCCAAATTGTGCGATTAATTCATTAAGGCTATTCATAGCATCTGTATTATTTATAATTTCATGTATTGAATTAATATTTAATATTCCATCTATCCATCCTTGTGCTTCTTTAATATATAAAGGAATATTAGATGTAATATCTATAGCACTATTAATCATATTAGGTATTAAGAATATAGATATTACTATTATCAATACTATTAATAATAGATAAGAAGATAATATAGCCATTCCTTCTTTTACTTTCATTCTTTTCTTTATAACCTTAACCAATGGATTTAATATATATGCAATAATAAATCCATAAACCACAGGTAATAATAAAGACCATAGCTTTTTAATAATCTTAAAAAAATAATAATAATTCTCTACCAATTTATACCCAATCAATCCAATAGCTATAGCAAAAATAACAATTAGTAATAAATCTCTATACTTATTATCTTTAAAAATACTATCTACTCTCCTTATAATTTTATTAATAATATATCATATTTTAAGTGTATTTTTGTATGTTTTTAGTGTATTTTTATAAAATTAACAAGTTGTTAATTAAAAATTAAGCTTACAGCTAACCAATAATCAACTGTAAGCTCAATATCTATTTTACATCTTATCTACTACCTCTATACCAATTAAAGCTAATGAATTTTTAATTACTTGACAAGTAGCTTTAACTAAATTAATTCTAGCTTCTTTTAATCCTTCATCCTCTAAGTTTAATACAGAATGTGCATTGTAGAACTTATTGAATAACTTAGCAACTTCTATAGCATATCTAGTAATTATAGAAGGTTCTAACTTTTCTGTTGCTAAATGAATTTGCTTTCCAAAGCCTTCTAAGGATTTAATTAATTCAAATTCTTCCTTAGTATTTAGTTTAGAATAATCTGCAACGCCTTTTAATTCACCAGCTCTTGTTAATATACTATTTGCTCTAGCATAAGAATATTGTACATAAGGACCTGTTTCTCCTTCAAAGGAAAGCATTTCCTTCCAATCAAATACAATATCCTTTTCTCTTGAATTTTTTAGGTAAGTAAATACTATTGCTCCAACGCCTATTTTCTTTGCAACTTCTTCTTTATTATCTAAATTAGGATTTTTTTCATTTATAACTTCTAAAGTCTTATCTACAGATTCCTTTATTAAGTCATCTAATAATATAACTTCACCTTTTCTTGTTGAAAGCTTTCTATCTGCAAATTTAACTAATCCAAAACCTACATGAACACAATCTTTAGCCCATTCATGACCTGCAAGTTCAAGAACTTTAAATACTTGTTTAAAGTGTAAAGCTTGAGGTGTTCCAACTACATATATACTCTTATAGAAATCATAGGTTTTCTTTCTATACATAGCAGCTGCTAAATCTCTTGTTGCATATATTGAAGCTCCATCTCCTTTAAGTACTATACATGGTGGCATGTTATACTCATCTAGCATAACTACTTGAGCTCCATTACTTTCAACTAAAAGATTTTTTTCTTTTAATTCTTCAACTACTGCATCCATTTTATCATTATAAAAAGCTTCTCCAGCATATGAGTCAAATTTAACATCAAATATCTCATATATTCTTTCAAATTCTTTTAAACTTAAATCTCTAAATCTCTTCCATAAAGCTTCTACTTCTTTATCTCCTTGTTCTAAGGCTTTAAAGTAAGCTCTTCCTTCATCTTCTAATGCTGGATCTTTCTCTGCTTCATCGTGGAATTTAACATATATTCTTAAAAGCTCATCTATAGCATTCTTTTCTAATGCTTCTTCATTTCCCCATCTCTTATATGCAGAAATAAGCTTTCCAAATTGAGTTCCCCAATCACCTAAGTGATTAATTCCCTCTACAGTATAGCCTTCCTTCTTAAATAACTTATAAAGTGAATTACCTATTGCTGTAGTAAACAAATGTCCAACATGGAAAGGCTTAGCTATATTAGGTGATGAATATTCTACGCATATAGTTTTCCCATTTCCTATGTCACTTGATCCATAATTTTCAGTTTCAGATAAAATTTTATTAATAGTATTTTTACTAAACTCACTTTTATCAACGAAGAAATTAATATATGGTCCTATATTAATTATTTTTTCGAATCCCTCACCATCAATTTTTTCTTTTAATTCTTCTGAAATCATATTTGGAGCTTTTCTAAAAGCTTTTGCTAATTGAAAACATGGAAATGCATAATCACCCATTTCACTTTTAGGTGGTATTTCTATCAATTTCTCAATACTTTCAATATCCATATCCACATGCTTACTTATAACTTCAGCAACCTTCTTTTTATAATCCATTTGTATCCTCCTTACAGTTTTTAAGCAAATTCTAATTTTTCAAATCTCATAAATGAAAAGCTAAAGTGCTTATATCTTTTAAAATATATTATCTATTATTATTTCCCAGAAAATAAAAAAAGTCTCTTAAATAAATAAGAGACGAATAAATCCGCGGTACCACTCTGATTGCAATAAATGCCACTCAATGCTTTAACGCAGCAAACGAACTATCCTACTTAATTTCAGTAGCTATCTCCAAGGCTCTCTTCCTATCATTCTATCTTATAAGGCTTACACCATCCCTTACTCGCTAAAAAGACTAAAATATAGTACTCTTCTTTTCATAGATTTTAATATATTCTTATATAATATCAACATTATACATAAATGAAAGATTTATTGTCAATATAAAATCAAAAGCTTCTCTATACTTTATTATTATAAATGTTATAATATTTTATATTGGATGTTTTTTAATTTTTAATTAAGGAGATATTTATGGATAGAATCGGTATTATTGACATAGGTCCAAGTTCTCTTAGGCTTATGTTAACTGAGATTAATAACAATGGGTATTTTAAAATAATTGATGAGCTTAAAACATCAATCAGATTATGTCATGACTTGGTTATGGATGATAGTATTTGTAATAATAATTTTACTACCATACTTTCTACTTTAAAAGCATATAAATCATTATGCACAATTTCTGGTGTAAATAAAATTTTTGCTGTAGCAACTGAGTCATTAAGAGATGCTAGAAACAAGGATATATTACTTCCACTTATAAGAGATGAACTAAACATAGATATAAGAGTTTTAAGTTGTGAAGAAGAAATTTTTTATAACTTTTTAGGTGTAAAAAGAAGTATGTACATAGAAAATTCTCTCTTAGTTGAAGTAGCAGGCACTGATACACATTTAGCTTGGGTTAAATCTAATAATATAATTAAAAGTGTAACTTTGCCTATTGGTAGTGTTAATTTAAGTTACAACTTTGACCTAAAAGATAGAATACTACCTAATGCTTTAAATGCCACCTTTGAATATTTATCTGATTTACTTGAAGATATTGATTGGCTTAAAGAAGCAAAATTTGAATCAATAATCGGTATAGCTTCCATTATTAGAAATATCGGTAAAATAGATAGAGTAAGAAAAAGATATCCATTAGAGATAATTCACAATTATGAACTTACTGATATTGATGTTAAGGAAATTTTTAATTTATTAAAATCTAAGGACTACAAACAAAGGCAAAAGCTTGAAGGAATAGATTCAGAAATTGCAGATATTGTAGTTGGCGGAACTGCTATATTTAAAAAGATTTCTAATATGGTCCAATGTAGTAAAATTACTATTTCAAAAAGAGGTTTACGTGAAGGTATACTATATGAATATATAAAGGAAAATTATTCACTAGAAAATGATATTTTAGATTATAGTATTAATGGAGTATTAGACACACTAAATGGAGACAAAAATCATGCTAAAAACGTATTTAATATGACCTATTATTTATTTAATGCTTTAAAGCCACTACATCATTTAGGCGATGAATTTTATAATATTATTAAAACTTCATCAATGCTTCATGATTGTGGAACAAGTATAAATTATCATGGACATCATAAGCATTCCTTTTATATAATTTTGAATTCTTTAATTAATGGTCTTAATCATAAAGAACTTCTTATGAGTGCTGCTATTGCTGCATCTCATAGATTTAATACTTATCAAACTCCAATATCACCATTTTCAGCTATAATAAATCAACTTGATTTAAAAAACATTAAATATATTGGTGTTCTTCTTAAAATAGCTGAAGGCTTAGATAGAAGTTTAGTTGGAGCTGTAAAAAAACTCGATGTTTCCTTTGATGAAGAAACAGTCACTATAAATGTATATTCTGACATAGATGTGGATTTTGAAATTCGTCAAGCTTTAAGAGCTAGCGAAATCTTTAAAGAAGTTTATAAAAAAGATTTAGTTATTAACCCAATATAAATATAAAGAGCTGTGGCTAGCGGATTTTTTACCCCCTAAGGCCACAGCTCCTTTCTTTAAAAGAATATCCCTAGAACTACTCTAGCAATTATTGAAAATAAATTATATATAAGTTTAACAGGATAAGTTAAAATATAGCTTCCCAATAGAACAATAACTATAAGTATTACCATTTGATAATCATACATTTTAATTCCATACTTATAAAAATTCTTAGGACTAAGTTCTCTAAATAAATCAAAACCAGCAAGTCCTGGTATAGGTAATAAGTTAAATATAAATAAGCTTATATTCACAGTACAAACACTATTTAACATCATTCCTATAATAAAATATGTTGTATTTGATACTACACCATATGCCATGTTACCCCATATTTGAAATATAAACATTCCTATTAATGCCACTATTAAGTTAGCTAATGGTCCTGCTATTGTTACCTTGATTTCATCCTTATAACCTCTCTTAAAAGCACTTGGATTAATTTCTACTGGTTTAGTCCACCCAAATCCTGCAATTATAATCATTATAAATCCAATTAAATCTATATGTGCTAATGGATTTAAAGTTAGTCTTCCATTAAACTTAGGTGTTTTATCCCCTAAATTATCAGCAACTTTAGCTCTTGCATATCCCTGTGCAACAAAAGCAATTAGTATTGCAGGGATTGTTATTATCTTCATTAATATCTGACTTTGCATTCTAGTCCTCCTTATTGGCTTTTTTTAAATTATATCATATATATTTAACAAAAAGTGGAATGTACATACATATCATTCCACTTTTATTATTTGTTATCATAAACTATTACGGATTTACTTGAGTCCCAGCATTTGCAGATGTTTGTGGTTTTGTTTCCGGAGTTGTTTCTGGTGTTGTTGGCTTTGTCTCTGGTGTTGTTTCTGGTGTTGTTGGTTTTGTCTCCGGAGTTGTTTCTGGTTTTGTTTCCGGAGTTGTCTCTGGTGTTGTTGGTTTTGTCTCCGGTGTTGTTGGCTTTGTCTCTGGTGTTGTTTCTGGTGTTACTGGTTTCTCTGTTTCTGTTTTCGGTGGTGTTGGAGTTGTTTGTTCCTCTTTATTCTTATCATCATAATCTTCTGGTTTTATATTATATAAAGCATTATATCTAGCTTCTTTCGCATCATAAGCAGCTGCTACATTTATTACTGAATTCAAATCAAATTCATCTGGATTTGGCAGCTTATTATTAAATATAAAATCATGCATTATCTTTGCACTTTGTTCAAGATCTATAAGTAAACACCAACCTCTATCTTTATATAAATTATCTCTTGCAATAAGTTCTGTTTGTGGTATTTGTAATTGTTCAAAATCTAAAGAAGGTAATTTATATATTGTATATGCTAAATTTAAGGCTTCTGGTATATCCATATTTGTTTTTACTTGTTTTGATAATGTATTAGCAATAGATACATATTTTAAAGGATTTACTTCTTTTAACTTATTAGCAATTTGGAATAAAACTTTACTTTGTCTTTCACTTCTTTCAAAACCACCATTTCCTACATATCTTATTCTTGCATAAGAAAGAGCTTGTTGGCCATTTAAAGTTTGTAATCCTGTTTCTGTTATTGGCGGAGAATTTACTCCGGTAGATTCACCTATATATTTATTAACTTCATCTATTTCATAATCTTTTATATCTGCTTCAATTCCCCCAATCTCATCTATGATTTCTTCAAATCCCCAAAAATTAACTATAACATATTTATCTAAATGAATATTGAAGTTGTCTTCTATAGTATCCATAAGTAAATCTGCTCCGCCTTCAAATCCTCTTAGCTTTCCATCATCATTTAGCTCTGAAGATCCATAAAAAAAGGCAGCATTTATTTTATCTTCTCCATACTCTGGAATATCTACTACAGTATCTCTTATTATAGATGTCAACTTAACTTTTTTATTGTTATTATCTAAAGTTGCAATAATTATAGAATCTGCTCTAGCGGCTTCATCTTCAGTTCTACCGTCAGTACCTATTAATAAAACATTTGTAATTCCTTCAACTTCTTCATAATCAACTTTCTTCTCTTCATTAGCTTTAGTTGTAGGTTTTATAAGAATTCTATTTCTAATTTGATTATAATATCCTAACACTACTGCAATTAAAATAGCTAGTACCCCTAAAGTAGAAAACAATATAATTTTCTTCTTACGTTTCTTATTTTTTTTCTTAGCTTTTATTTTCTTTAATGATTCATTTTCACTCATTCATAATCCTCCCTTTACCTTCCTATTATATACTTATTATCATACAATCCTCAATAGCATCTTCTCTATTATACAAAAATTAAAATAAATTTTCATTACAAAATAATAACAATATTATATCTTTTTATTTCTACCTTATTATAATACCCAATTTAAAATATTTTTAGTTAATTTATGTTTAATTTTTCTAATTCCTGTCAATAATCTAAGCAAGGAGTGATAAACATGGATAATATGAATAATAATTCTTCAAAAGAAAATTTAAATAAAAAACAAAAATCAGCAATTTTAGTTACTATAGTTACATTACTTGCTATTGCTTTTTGTGCAAGCTATTTTATTACTGATTATTTAACTAAACCTAATAAACCAGAAGAACAAAATGAAAATGTATTTTCAAATAATGAATATTTAAATGATGATATTTTTATAACCTTAAAAACTAAAGATAATGTAGATATGGTAGATAATTTCATTAACATAAAGAAAAAATTAAACTTAAAAGAAAAATTAACTGAAGAAGAATTCTCAAAAGAACTATCTAAAGATGGCTATAAACTCATTGAAAAAGATGAAAAAAAGCTTACATATAGTCGCGATAAAGAAGTAAAAAGCGATAAATTTGAAGCTGATAAATATTACTTAGGAGAAGATAATGGATATATTTCTATATTTAAAACTGATAAAGACGGAAATATCATTGAATCTGAAAAAAAAGTATATACAGATTCTAAACCAATTAGTCATCTTCCAGAAAAAGATCAAAACTATATAAAAGAGCATAAATTTTCTTTTGATTCAAAAGATGAAGCTTTACAAAAACTTAGTGAAATGATATCATAAATTGTTGTTATAATTAAATGCACCCCCAAATGTTAGAAAAAATATCCAACATTTTGAGGTGTATTTTTTATAATTTCTCTAGCATTTTAACTGTTATATCTACTGCTTCCTTAATTTGTTCTTCTGAACTTATTGTAGCTTTATTGTCACCTTCTTGCTCACCATAACTTCCAAATTGAGCATGATTTCCGCCTTTAATTTCAAAGAAAGTACTATTTTTAGGTAAATTAGCATTTCTTATTTTCTCTAAATCAGCAACTCCATCTTCGCTGCCGTATATACTTACTACTTCTATCTCTTTATCTTTAAGCTCATCTCCACTAGGATAAGAAGCATATAGTGCCAATCCTTTTATATTATTATTCTCACTTGCAAACTTACTAGCCATTACTCCACCTAAGGAATGTCCACCAATAGCCCAAACATCAATATCACTATATTTTTCCACAACCTTTTCTGCTTTATTAGGAGAAAATACAGCTAAATCTAGTGGCATTGGTACTATAACAACTAAATACCCTTCATCAGCTATTCCTTTTGCTAGTAAAGAATAGGCCTCTTCACTAACCTTTCCCCCTGGATAAAATATAAATCCTTTATTTATCTCCTTATTCTTAGGTATAAAAGTTATGAACTCATCTTCACTTATATCTATTGTATCTTCATTCTTTAATATAGACATAGCTTCAGCAGTAGGTTTATAATTATTGTTTGCCCATAATATGAAGAATGTTGTTCCTATTAATAAAATACTTAAAATAATTATTATACTTTTTAAAGCTCTATTTTTTTTCATTATTAACTCCTTTGTATTTATTATTAACATATGTATTGTAATAACTTTTTAGTTTAATTTGTAGATTTTATCTATAAATTAATTATAATATTTATTAGTAATTTTAGAAGTAAATAAGTAAAATAAAATAATCATGGAAATATTATTACGAATTTTCACATTTTCAGACAAATATTATATTAATATAATATGTAATTTTTAATTTTTATTAAATATTCATAAAAAAAATAAATTTTTGACAGAAAATTTATTTTTTTATTTACATATTTACTTTAAGCTATTAATATATATTTATTGCCCTAAAAAATTTATTCATTTTGGAGGTTTGTTTTATGAATATTAGTATTATTGATATGCCTTTATTCTATGGATGTGATAATCCTGGAGTAGAAAAAGGGCCAAAAATTTTAAGAGAGAACAACCTTCTAGATATCTTTAATAAAAGCCATGAAGTCTGTGATATGGGCGAAGTTCATGTAAAAAATGTTTCTTCAAATGATAAATACGCAGCAAACGCAAAAATGAAGTATTTAGATGAAGTTGTAAGATCAAATATTGGACTAGCTGATAAAGTTTATGATTCCCTAAAAAATTCTTATCTTCCACTAACAATAGGTGGAGATCATGCATTAGCAATTGGAAGCCTTGCAGGCTCAAGTAAATTTTTCAAGGAAGATCTTGCAGTTGTTTGGGTGGATGCTCATGGTGATATAAATACACCTGAAACTTCCCCATCAGGAAACATTCACGGAATGCCTTTAGCAAGCTCTATGGGAATTGGTTATGAAGCTTTAACTAATCTTTATTTTCCTGGACAAAAGGTTAAACCTGAAAATGTATTTTTATTAGGTTGTAGAGACTTAGATTTAGGTGAACTTGAGTTAATTAAAGAAAACAATCTAAATGTATGGACCATGAAAGATATTAAAACAAAGGGCATAAAAACAGTATTAAAAGAATTGTTAGAAGCTTTAAATAAAAATAATGTTAAAAATATTCACTTTAGTTTCGATATTGATAGCTTAGATCCAGCATATGTACCTGGTACTGGAACACCAGTAGAAGATGGTTTATCCTTCTCTGAAGGAAAAGAAGTAATAGAAACTATAATAAATACTTCTTTAGTTAGGTCTATGGATTTTGTAGAATTTAATCCAGTACTAGATAATAATAAAAGGACTTTAGAAACTTGTCTTGAATTATTAAAGGTTATTTCCAAATCCTTTGAAGGAAAGTAATATATATAGTGCTATGGCACAATGTAAAATTAGAGGCTGCTTAAACAGTCTCTTTTTGATTTATTAAATTTTTATGTTATTATATTAGTTGTAAAAATTAATTTGTATTTTTTACTTTAATTATCTTTAATTTAATATTAATATAAATATACTAATTTTAGAGTATTTATTATAAGTATATATTAAGTAAAATTTAGGAGGATATAATGAAGCTATTATTTTTCGATACAGAAACTACAAGCATAAAACCGGGAAACATTTGTCAGTTAAGCTATATAATAGTAGATGCTTCAACTAAGCCACAAAAAACTACAGGTAAAAACTTTTTCTTTACTGTAGATACTATGGATGAAGGTGCTCAAGCTATTCATGGTTTTTCTTTAGAAAAGCTTTATGAACTTTCTGATGGAAATGAATTTATAGAATTTGTTCATGAATTTATGCCTGACTTCTTTGATGCAGATTTCATCATAGGTCACAATGTTCAATTCGATATAAAATTTTTAAAACATGAATTACAACAGTTATGGGAAGCTGGTCTTATAGATACTACTTGGGAGCCTAAAAATACCTTCTGTACTATGGCCTACTATAAATCTATATGCAATATAATTAATCCTTCAGGATTAGTTAAAAACCCAAAACTTTCAGAAGTTATAGACTTCTTAGGAATTACAGAAGAACAAATTGCAAATAAGGCAAATGAACTTTTTGAAGGAAGTGGTAACTATCATGATGCTAGATTTGATACTGCTGCAACTTACTTAACAGTAATTCAAGGAATGAAAAAAGGATTAATTCCACCTGGATACTTTACAAAATTACTTAAATAAAAAAGGATATAGATATTATATTCTTTGCTCCGTCGCAGGCTCCAAGTCGCCAGAATATAATATCTATATCCTCATATACTTAAGGAAAGGAATTTATAAAAAATTATTAATCGGGTAATATTTTTATAAATTCCTAAAAAATAAAAAGAAGATAAATATCATATTCTATACTTCCTGGTAAACTCCAAGTAGCAATAATATGATATTTGTCTCCTTATATATTAATATTCACTAAAATACTTATCTTTAAGCTCCTTGCAAAGATCCTTATCCATAGCTGGAACTCCATCTAATCTATATCTTATCTTCATATTTTCATATTTACTTACACCTAACAAATGATATGGTAGTAATTCAACTTTTTCAACATTTTTTAAAGAGTCAACAAATTTTCTTAAACTTTTCATATAAGCTTCACTATCAGTTCTACCTGGTACAACTACTTGCCTTATCCACAATTTAGTGTTTGCTCTTTTCACAGCTTCTATAAATTTATTTGTTTCATGAATCTTGCTTCCAGTCATATCTAAATAACCTTCTTCAGTTAGATGTTTTACATCATATAGAACTAAATCTGTATATTTAAGTATTTCATCATAATCTCCGAAACCAACTCCAGAGGTATCAAGACAAGTATGTATCCCCTCTTCCTTACAACCTTTTAAAACTTCTAAAAGAAATTCTGGTTGCCTAAGCGGGTCTCCCCCTGAGAAAGTAACCCCTCCATTTGATGCTTGAAAATAGCTCTTAAATCTTTTTATTTTCTTAAGTAGGTCTTCACTGCTGTATTCAGTACCTTCATTATCACTCCAAGTATCAGGATTATGACAATATAAACATCTTAATTTACATCCTTGAAAAAATACTACAACTCTTATTCCTGGTCCATCTACTAGTCCCATAGTTTCTATAGAATGAATTCTACCGCTTATCATAACATCTTCCCCTTTGTTTTCCACGATTAAAACATCTTTAATTTCTTAATTTATTATAATGTGTATACAATGAATTGTCCAATGTAAATAATTAATAATTGTCTAGAAAGCCGATTTCTCTTGCTACTTTATCAGAAATTTCATAGCCAGATATTTTCTTAATTATATTTATACACAATTTAATATTTCCTATTAAATTATAAGAAATCATTATCTTACCATTATCAACAAAATCTTTATTAGCTATATTAGCTCCATTTATTATATATTTAGAATTTGGTATGGAGATACCTTCCATATTTATTGAGTTAATCAAAAAATATATTCCATTAGATAATGTTGCTATATAATCGCAATGACTGTATACCTGATTTAAATATTCTACTAATTTAGTATTATCCATTTCATCTTTAGATACATTTCCACCAGGTATTAATAGAATATCAGGTAATACATTATTATAATTTATATTATAATTTATATCTATAGATCCATCCTTTATTTCAACTGACTCACTATTAGCTACTGAATAAACATGGAAATAATCTTCTTTTAATATTTCGTTAACTTTATCAAAAATATTAAAAATCAAAGAATATTCTGCTACATTAACATTATTATATAACAAAATTCCAATTTTAATCTTATCATTTACTTTACGACTGATAAACTTATTTTTAGTTAACTTATAAGTTCTTTGATCTCTAATATTATTTAGTTCTTCAAATCCAATTTTTTTTAATAAAGATTTACTTTCCACAGTTTTTACTGAATCTATAATAGCTTGTCCTCCAAACTCAAAGAAATAATATTCTAACAATAGTCTTAAAGCCTCTTCTCCATAACCTTTTCTTCTATATTTATAGTGTACTTTTATATTAATCCTTGCCACCTTAGTAGCTGAATTATAGCCATGAAAACTTACTTCCCCTATTGGAGTATCCTCTAAATCATAAATTAGACAATAAAAATTTTTCCCGTCTGTTGGGCTTATCATCTTTTTATAAAACATTTCCCATTTTTCTTTTGGAAAAGAGTAGGCACTTCCAAAATCGCCCATATTTCTTTCATTTCCCCATAGTTCCTCTACAAAAGCTAATTCATTAAATTCAGGCATTTTAATATATATTAACTTTCCATTCCTTCTATATAAATTAATTTTATCACTCATTATATCACCTATAATCTTTTCTTTTTCTTAAAGTAGATATATTATTAAATATCTCATAAATTAATGCATTAATCAAGAAAGAAGAAAGGCCTATGCAGATTATGTAATTAAAAATTAATAGTTTATTATATATACTAATTGCCTCAAATAAATTAATTTTTTCATTATATAGCCTATATCTATTATTCTAAAGAACAACGAATTTTCTAACAATTATTCTGTGCAGAAAAATATTTAGTATTTCTAAACTTTCAATGTTGTTTTATTAAACTATTTTATAAATATTCTTCTTAACCTCAATAATATCAATGATTTAAGCAAGAATATTTTTTTATTTTTTTCTAAAAAAATATTGATTTTTCCTTTGCATATATATATAATTACTATTGTTTGTTTAGTAATTTTAAACCTAAGGTTTAGTATTAGAAAATATTAATTTGGAAGGTGTAATTGTGGAAATCGGTGAAAAAATACGTAGATTACGTATTGAAAAACAATTAACTCAAGAGGAACTAGCTAATAGATGTGAATTATCTAAAGGCTTTATATCACAAGTAGAAAATGATTTAACTTCTCCTTCAATAGCAACTTTAATAGATATATTAGAGATTTTAGGAACTAATTTAAGAGAGTTCTTCAGTGATGCTAGCGAAGAAAAAGTTACTTTTACATACGAGGATATGTTTGAAACTGAAAATGAAGACTTAAAATATAAGCTAATGTGGCTTATACCTAATGCTCAAAAAAATGAAATGGAACCAATTATGATAACTCTAGATCCTAATGGACAATATATAGAAGAAGAACCTCATGAAGGTGAAGAATTTGGTTATGTATTATCTGGAACTATTGTTTTACATTTAGGTAAAAAGAAATTTAAAGTAAAAAAGGGAGAAAGCTTCTATTTTAAACCTAGATCAAATCACTATATTTCAAATGCAGGTAAGACCCAAGCTAAAGTAATTTGGATAAGTACTCCCCCATCATTTTAAATCTATAGAAAGAGGTGTTTATTTTGGAACAAAATATTATAGAAATTAAAGGTGTTTCTAAAACTTTTGAAGATAACTGTGTTTTAGACAACCTTTCATTAAACATTAAAAAGAATGAATTTTTAACATTGTTAGGCCCTAGTGGATGTGGAAAAACCACAACTTTAAAAATAATTGCTGGCTTTGAAGAAGCAGACCAAGGTGAAATTTTATTTGATGGAAGTGATATTTCATCCTTGCCTCCATATAAGAGACAGGTAAACACCGTTTTCCAAAAGTATGCATTATTCCCTCATATGAATGTATATGATAATGTAGCTTTTGGATTAAAGATAAAGAAAACTCCAAAGAATGAAATAGATTCTAAAGTAAAAGAAATGCTAAAACTAGTATCTTTAGAAGGTTTCGAAAAAAGAAAAATTGAATCCTTAAGTGGTGGTCAGCAACAAAGAGTTGCAATTGCTAGAGCACTAGTTAATGAACCTGAAGTACTTCTTTTAGATGAGCCTTTAGGAGCTTTAGATTTAAAACTTAGAAAAGAAATGCAAATAGAACTAAAAAGAATCCAACAAAGATTAGGAATTACCTTTATTTTTGTTACTCATGACCAAGAAGAGGCATTAACTATGTCTGACACAATTATAGTAATGAATAAGGGTAAAATTCAACAAATGGGTTCACCAGAAGATATATATAATGAACCTGCTAATGCTTTTGTTGCTGATTTTATAGGTGAAAGTAATATATTAAATGGGAAAATGCTTGAAGATTGTAAAGTTGAATTCTGTAATAGAATTTTTGAATGTGTTGATAAAGGGTTTAATAAAAATGAATTAGTTGATGTTGTTATTAGACCTGAGGATATTAAAATTGTATCTGCTGAAAAAGGAATGTTAAAAGGAATTGTAAAGTCAATTATATTTAAAGGAGTTCATTACGAAATAGAAGTTGAAGAAGGAAATAATACTTGGATTTTACACAATACAAAATATGCTGAAGTAAATTCTATAATTGGTTTAGATATTTATCCTGAAGATATTCATATAATGAGAAAGGTTTCTGACAATGAGTAAGACAAAAACATCTAGAAAAAATCTAGCTGCTTATCCATTTGTATTTTGGAGTTCTTTATTTATTGTAATTCCTTTATTAATAGTATTATTCTTCGGCTTTACAGTTTCATCTCCTGATGGAAGTTATTCTTTTTCAACAGAGAATTTTTTAAGACTAATTCAACCACAATATATTAAAGTTTTTGAGAGAAGCTTATGGCTTGCTTTTCTATCTACTTTTTGGTGCTTAGTTTTAGGTTATCCTGTAGCTTATATAATTTCAAAAATGAAACCTTCAAAAGGTAACATTTTAATTATGCTATTTATTGTTCCTATGTGGATGAATTTCTTACTTAGAACTTATGCATGGTTACCTATACTAGGTAAAAATGGTTTTATTAATAATATACTTGGCTCTTTAGGCTTTGGACCTTTTAATTTCCTATATAATGATGGTGCCGTAATATTAGGTATGGTATATAATTTCTTACCTTTTATGGTTCTACCAATTTATACTGTTTTAACTAAAATCGATAATGACTTATTAAATGCAGCATCTGATTTAGGTGCTAATAGACAACAAGTTTTTAGGAAAGTAATTCTTCCTTTAAGTATGCCTGGAGTAATTTCTGGTATTACAATGGTATTTATGCCAGCAGTTTCTACCTTTGTAATTTCAAGATTACTAGGTGGTGGCCAATATATGCTTTTAGGTAACTTAATCGAACAACAATTTACAACAATGGGTGATTGGAACTTCGGTTCATCAATTTCAATTTTTATGATGGCGATAATTTTAATCTGTATGGCAGTAATGAGCTTATTTGATAACTCAGAAGCTAAAGAAGGAGGCGGTCAATTATGGTAAAAGCATTAGAAAATTTTATTAAAAGATTTTATTTAGTATTAGTTTTCATATTCTTATATATGCCTATTGCTGCCTTAATAATATTTTCTTTTAATGATTCAAAAACTATGGGAAAATGGTCTGGCTTTACTTTAAAATGGTATGTTGAATTATTTAATAATGAAAATATATTAAAAGCCCTTTTCTTCACAGTAGTTATTGCAATTATTTCTTCTTTAGTTGCTACAGTAATCGGAACCTTAGCAGCTATTGGAATTAATAAGATGAAGGGACCTAAAAAAGCTCTACTATTAAATATAAATTATTTACCTGTATTAAATCCTGATATAGTAACTGGTATAGCCTTAATGAGTTTATTTATCTTCTTAAGACCTCTTACTAAATTAGATTTTGGATTTACTACAATGTTACTTGCTCATATTACATTTAATATACCATATGTAATACTTGCAGTTTTACCTAAGCTTAGACAATTACCTGAAAATATAGAAGAAGCAGCTTTAGACTTAGGTGCTACTCCTGCTTACACTTTAAGAAAGATAATATTGCCTCAAATTAAACCTGGCATCTTTGCTGGTATGCTAATGGCATTTACTATGTCAGTTGATGACTTTGTTATAAGCTTCTTTACTGCTGGTCCAGGAGTTACCAATCTATCAATTGAAATTTTTGCTATGGCAAGAAGAGGTATTAAACCTGAAATTAACGCCCTTTCTACATTGATGTTTGTAACGGTATTAACCCTTTTATTAATAGCTAATAGAAAGGAATTTACAAGAGGTGATAAAGTTGAAAAAGCTTAAAAAGTTTGTAGCTCTATTATCTTCATTAATATTTATCTCTTCAGCTTTTGTTGGCTGTAAAAATAATAGTGATAATGGTAAAAGAACTTTAAATGTATTTAACTATGGTGATTATATAAATGAAGATTTAATAAAGAAATTTGAAGATGAAACTGGAATAGATATTATTTATGACACTTATGAATCTAACGAAATAATGTATCAAAAGGTTAAAAATAGCCCTGGTACATATGATTTAATCTTCCCATCTGATTATATGGTTGAAAAAATGAAAAAGGAAGATATGTTAGAAAAAATAGATTTTAACAACATTCCAAACTATAAATATATTGGAGAAGATTTTAAAAATCTTCCTTATGATCCTAACAATGAATATTCTGTTCCATATATGTGGGGAACTATTGGTATTATTTATGATGCTGATAGAGTTGATGATGTTGTAGATAGCTGGGATATATTATGGAATGAAAAATATAAAGGTGAAATTTTTATGTTTGATTCTATAAGAGATACCTTAGCAATATCTTTAGTTAGACTTGGATATTCAATTAATTCTATTGATAAAAATGAATTAGATGCTGCAGCAGATGAATTAATAAAGCAAAAACCTTTAGTTCAATCTTATGTTATGGATGAAGTAAAAGATAAGATGATAAATGGAGAAGCAATCTTTGCAACTGTTTATTCTGGAGATGCTATATACATCCAAGAAGAAGCCCCAGATTTAAATCTTCAATATGTTGTTCCTAAAGAAGGTTCTAATAAATGGTTTGATGTTATGGTTATACCTAAAGGAGCAAAACATAAAACAGAAGCAGAAGAATTTATAAACTTCTTATCTGATCCAGAAAATGCAAAAGAAAATGTTGAATATATAGGCTATGCTACTCCTAATACTGGTGCTTATGAACTTCTTGATAAAGAAACACAAGAGGATGAATCTGTTTATCCACCTGAAGAAGTTTTAGACAAATGTGCTATATTTAAAGATTTAGGAAATAACATTAAATTATATGATGATGTTTGGCTAAAAGTAAAAATTAATTAGATTTTATATCCCATATTAAAAGAGCTGCCTAAGCAGCTCTTTTAAATTACTACAAATATATTTATTTTATATTGTTCCCAAACCATAATTTTATTTCTCTTTCAGCGCTTTCTAAACTATCTGAAGCATGAACACAATTTTCTGTTTTATTAGTTGAAAAGATTTTCCTAATAGTACCTTCTTTAGCCTTTTCAGGATCAGTACTACCATTTATCTCTCTAATTCTTTCTATAGCATTTTCCCCTTCTAAAACTAAGGCACACAAAGGTCCACTAGTTATAAATTTCAACAATGGAGCATAAAAATCCTTTCCTATATGTTCTTTATAATGCCTACTTGCAAATTCTTCAGTAATCTTTTCCATTCTTAAGGCAACAACCTTTAGATTATTATCTTCGTATTTACTAATAATCTTTCCTATTAAATTCTTCTTAACAGCATCTGGTTTTATAAGTACTAGCGATTTTTCCATACTTCTTCCTCCCATAATAAACTCTCTTATAAATTATACCATTTATTTACACATTTTATTAGTATAAATTTAGTATATTAACTTTTTTTGTTAAAATTATGGTATAATTTTTTTATTAATAGATAAGGAGTGATATAGTGACTAGATATTATATTGTTGTTGATGGTAGAGTTCAAGGTGTAGGATTTAGATATTATTGCCAAATGAATGCATCTAGCCTTAATTTAACTGGTTGGGTTCACAATATGTCGAATGGAATGGTAGATATGGAAGTACAAGGATCTGAAAGTTCAATTCAAAAATTTATAAGCCTTATTAGCAAAGGCAACTATTTTATTAAAGTTACATCACTTTCTAAAAAGGAAATATCTATAGTTCCAGATGAAAATAAATTTAAAATTAAATAAATATAATAAACATAGTATATTGCTTGTTCCGTCGCTTCGCTCCAAGTCACCGCAATATACTATGTTTATTATTGAAACTAAAGGTAATAATTCCTCTCAAGTTCGGAATTATGAAACTTGCTATTTATACATTAATTATAATTAAACTATAACTTTTCTTATTGTTTTTCCGTCGCTGGCTCCAAGTCAACATAATTAGAAATCTAAATATTATTATTTTTTTTCTACATTTGTATCGTAAAACATTAAGTTGTTTTCTTGAATAACTTTTATAAGTTTATCTGCATAGATTAAGTTTCCTTCTTCATCTTTTGCTGTGCTGTATCCTGCATTTTCTAGTGCTTGTGCCTGTTCTATATATGTTTTTCCGTCAAATAATCCATTTGCTGCATATCTTTCATTTTCTGATAGGAATTTCCCATGGTCTTTAATAGAAGAATTAACGCTATCATAAGCTCTAAAAGCTCCTACTATTACATCATCATAGTTTTCCTTAGTTTCCATTTCTACTTTCTTACCACTCCACCTACTGTCAGCCTTAATTCCAAAAAGATTATTATACTCAGCTGACAATGTAGATTCTCCCCAACCTGATTCTAAAATTGCTTGTGATATAGTTATTGAAGGTAAAACCCCATAATTTTTATAATTATCTAAAGCAACTCCAGAAATACTCTCTATAAATCCCAACTTATTTCTATCATTAACTAACTTTTCGTTAAGATAATTACTTTTTAATCTTTCTAAATTACTTTTTGCAAGATTATAAGCTTCACTATCTAAATTTAAATTCTTTATTGCAGTTTTAAAGGAATTAATTCCAACTATATTACCTTCATTATCTTTCTTTAATAATGCATTTGATATATTATTAATATTTTCATTGTTAATTTCAAAATTCCCATTATTTATAGCTGAATTAATTGCTGCTACTTCCTGCCAATTTAATTGATATCCAACTTTACTTAATTCATCAGTTATATCTATATAACTTTTAATTTCTTCATTAGATAAAGAAATACTATTTTCAAACTTACTTAAAAATTTAAAAGTAGCTACAACAGTAGTAAGTATAAAAATTATTATAAACACTAAAGATAAGCCCATTCTTTTCTTCCTTTTACGAAAAGCCACTCTTTTTACATTATTCACACCTCTATAAGTCCCTTTATATTGCAAAACTTCACCTCCAAGTTTACTTAATAATATATTATAATAATATTATTAATTTATAAATCTTATTAACATTATTTTAATAAAAAATTTGCGACCTGGTAAAATCCAAGTCGCAATAATATAATATCTATCTCCATCTATAATAAAGGAAATACTTATGCAATTAATGATTCTTCTTCACTTTCTTTTAATTCTTCAAAATATTTCTCTGTTTCTTCTACAACTACTTTTCTAAGTCCTATTAAGCCTACTAAGTTTGGAAAAGCCATAAGTCCATTTACTATGTCTGCTATTATAAAAATCATTTCTAATGGTAAAAATGGTCCAACTCCAACTAATGATATAAATAATATTTTATATGGCTTTATTCCCTTTATTCCCAATAAATACTGAATACATCTTTCACCATAATAATTCCACCCTATAATAGTTGTAAATGCAAAGAACATAAGCCCTATATTAACTATATATTTTCCTATTACTGCTATTGGTAACCCTGATTCAAAAGCTGAAGTTGTTAAAGCTGCTCCTTCTAAGCCACTACCATAGCTTCCAGTTAAAACAATTACTATTCCTGTCATAGTACAAACAATTATAGTATCTAAAAATGTTCCTGTCATTGAAATTAATCCTTGTCTTACCGGTGAATTTGTCTTTGCTGCTGCAGCAGCTATTGGGGCACTTCCAAGACCAGATTCATTAGAGAATATTCCTCTTCCTATTCCTCTTTGCATAGCAATTGATACTGTAATTCCTGTAGCCCCTCCTAAAGCAGCCTTAGGATTAAATGCACTTTCTATTATTAATAAAAGTGCTGCAGGTATTTTATCATAATTTAAAAATAATACTAATAATGCTCCAATAATATATAAAGTTGCCATAAAAGGAACTACCATTTCAGAAACACTTGCTATCCTTTTTATTCCACCCAATGTTATCAAAGCAACTATTACTGTAATTACTACTGTTGTAACCCATACTGGTATATTAAATCCTATTTGTGCAGCATCTGCAATAGATTTAACTTGTCCAAATGTTCCTATACCAAGTAAGGCAACTCCTACTCCAAATATGGCAAATAATTTTGCTAACCAATTTAAGCCTAGACCATTCTTTATATAATACATTGGTCCTCCAGCCATTTGCCCATTTTCATCTACTTCTCTATATTTAATTGCAAGTAAGCCTTCAGCATATTTTGTTGCCATTCCAAAAAAAGCTGCAAACCACATCCAAAATAACGCCCCAGGTCCTCCAGCTGTAATTGCTGTTGCAACCCCTACTATATTCCCTGTACCTATAGTAGCTGACAATGCTGTACATAAGGCCCCATAGCTTGATACATCCCCTTTAGCATTTTCATTATCATCATCTTCTTTACAAAAAATATACTTGAATGCTAATGGTAATCTAAATACTTGAAGTAATTTAAGCCTCCATGTTAAATAGATTCCTGTTCCTACTAATAGTATAAGTAATGGTGGTCCCCATATAATGCTGTTTATAGCATTTAAAATAGATTGAATTTTGTTTAACATAAAAAATCCCCCTTAAAATATATTTTATGGAGGAGAATAGATAGTAAAGCTATAATAATAAAACTATAGCCCTATCATATCCCCTGTCCTTTTACCTGAGAGTTTCAATAGCTTAAAACTAAGCTACCTTGCTCCTTCGGTGCTCTTATATAGAGTCTCTCCAGAGGTTCGTCCAATAGCGGTCCTAATACCTGAAAGATTTACTTCTTCGGTGGATTATTAAAAATCGCTCTCCCACTACCTTCAACCGAACATTATTAATTTTTATTTTTATTATATACGTATTTATTTTTTAATTCAAGAAGTATTTTCATAATTTTTTTATATATTTATTGATAATTTATCAATTTGACTTCTTTTTAATTATTGTAATTTTTTGATTTCTCAATCTATGAAGTAATTATTTCACTTATTGCAAATTTTGCAAGAAATCATTGCTTTTTTATTTTCTAGTTATATACTATATAATAGACGATTAAATGGAAAAGGAGACCACAATGGACACAATGTTAAACAAGGACTACTTAAAAAAACTTTACGGAAAAATAAGTCCTTTTGAATTTAAAGATAAACTAATAAGCTTGGCTAATATGAATAAAGAAAAATTCAATGGAACTGTTTTAGATGCTGGCAGAGGAAACCCTAATTGGATTTCTGCAACTCCTAGACAAGCTTTTTTCACTTTAGGACAATTTGCTGTTCTAGAATGCCAAGGAACTTTAAGCATTGAAAATTTAGCAGGAATGGTAAAAAAAGATGGAATTTATAATAGATTTTTAAAATATTATACTGAAAATATTAATCTTCCAGGAATAAAACTTTTAAAAGATATAATTGACTATTGTATAAATGAATTTAATTTTAACAATGATGACTTTTTATTTGAAATATGTGATGGAATTATAGGTGATAACTATCCTTTTCCAGATAGAATGCTTCTACATATAGAACAAATAGTTAATAAATACTTATTAAAAGAGTTATGCGGTGATAATAACTATAATAATGAATTTGATGTTTTTGCTGTTGAAGGTGGAACAGCTGCAATGTGCTATATCTTTGACTCTTTAACTGTAAATAATCTATTACATAAAGGGGATAAAATAGCATTAATGACACCAATTTTTACCCCTTATTTAGAAATACCACATTTACCTGAATATGATTTTAATGTTATTAGAATCCATGCAAATGAATTAGATGAAAATAACATTCCAACTTTCCAATACCCATTAGAAGAATTAGAGAAACTTAAAGATAAAGACATAAAGGCATTATTTATAGTAAATCCTAATAATCCAGCTTCTATTGCTTTAAATGAATCAACTATTAATAATTTGATAAATGTTGTTAAAAATCATAATCCTAATTTAATGATTATAACAGATGATGTTTATTGTACTTTTATTAGAGATTTTAAATCAATAATCTCATATCTGCCTTATAATACTATAGGTGTTTACTCTTTATCTAAATACTTTGGTGTAACAGGCTGGAGACTTGGTACTATACTACTTAATAAAAATAATATATATAATGATAAAATTAAAAATCTATCCTTTGAAGAAAAAGATAAATTAAATAGTAGATATAAACATATGAATTTAAATCCAGAAGAAGTTCCATTTATAGATAGATTAGTTGCAGATAGTAGACAAGTTGCATTAAATCATACAGCAGGACTTTCTACCCCTCAACAAGTTCAAATGGCATTATTCTGTGGATCAGCTCTTGTTGATATAAAAAATAATTATAAAGAATTAACTATGGAAATATGTAAAAGACGTAAATCAATATTATTTGAAGGCTTAGAGTTAAACCTTGATGAAAATCCTATGGATGCTTCTTATTATACCGAAATTAATATTATAGATTGGGCTAAAAATAAGTATAATGAAGATTTCTCTAATTATATTTCTGAAAATTATACTCCTTTCGATATACTTTATGATTTAGCTAGAAATTATTCTGTGGTTTTATTAAATGGAGATGGCTTTGCTTCTTCTGAATGGTCTTTTAGAATATCATTAGCTAATTTAAATGATAATTTCTACTATATTATTGGAAAAGTTTTGAGAACTGTTTTAAGTGAACTACATCTTGAATGGCAAAAGAGTACTTGGACAAAAGCTAACCTAATTGAAAAAGCACTGTAATTAAATTGGAGCTGTTAAAACAGCTCCAATTTAATTCTTCATTCTACATCTCTTTATATAGTCTGTTTATAGCACTAAATACAGCTTTTATAGATGCTAAAGTAATATTATTATCTACTCCTACACCGAAGGTAGTATTGGAATTATCTAGTCTCTTCATTTCAACATAAGCAGCTGCCTTAGCTTCAGAGCCTTCACCAAGAGAATGTTCTGCGTAATCTAAAATAGTAGTATCTACTAATTTACTATTTACTAAAGCCTTCTTTAAAGAATCTATTGGTCCATTTCCTTTAGCTGCAAAATTCTTTTCTTCACCTTTATATAAGAACTTAATATTTATTGAAGTATTTTCTTGGTTATTTTCTTGATTCTCATTATCTTCTATTTTGAATTTAATTAATTTGAATGGTCCCTTTACTTCTAAGTATTCTTCAGTAAACTTCTCCATTATTACCTTTGGAGATATTTCACCTATTCTTTCTGTTATTCCTTGGATTATTCCTCCAAACTCCTTATGCATCCTCTTAGGCATCTTATATCCATAATGGCTTTCAAGTACAAAAGCTATGCCACCTTTACCAGATTGACTATTTATTCTAACTAAAGCTTCATATTCTCTTCCTAAATCTCTAGGATCTATAGGTAAATATGGTACTTCCCAATATTGATTATTTCTTTCCATATACTTTTTCATACCCTTATTAATTGCATCTTGATGGGATCCTGAAAAAGCAGTAAACACTAATTCCCCAGCATAAGGGTGCCTTATGTGAACAGGTATCTTACAACATTTTTCATATATATCTATTATTCTATTAATATCTTCAAGCTTAAGCTTTGGATCAACACCATGTGAAAACATATTATAAGCTAGATTTATAATATCTACATTCCCAGTTCTCTCTCCGTTACCAAATAATGTTCCTTCAACCCTATCAGCTCCTGCTAGCATAGCCAATTCAGCTGCTGCAACTCCAGTTCCCCTATCATTATGGGGGTGAACACTTAGAATAACTCTTTCCCTATTAGAAAAATGTGTACTCATCCATTCTATTTGATCTGCAAAAACATTCGGACTATCCATTTCCACTGTGGAAGGTAAATTAATAATGATTTTTTCTTCATTAGTTGCACTCCAAGTATCTAATACTGCTTCACAGACTTCTAAAGCATAATCTACTTCTGTACCTGTAAAACTTTCAGGCGAATATTCTAAATATATTTTTCCATTAAAATCTTTAGCATATTCCTTTACTAACTTAGTTCCTTCTACTGCAATTTCTTTAATTTCCTCTTTACTCATATTAAATACAACATCTCTTTGAAGTACTGATGTAGAATTATAAATATGGAGTATTGCTTCTTTAACCCCCTCTAAAGCTTCAAAAGTTCTTTCAATTAAATGTGGTCTTGCCTGAGTTAAAACTTGTACCTTAACTCCATCTGGTATTAAATTATCATCAACTAGCTTTCTTAAAAAATCGAATTCTATTTGTGAAGCTGAAGGAAATCCTATTTCAATTTCTTTAAATCCTAGTTCTACTAAAAGATTAAACATCTTTATTTTCTCTTCTACAGTCATTGGATTAATTAAAGCTTGGTTACCATCTCTTAGATCAACACTACACCAAATAGGTGCTTTTTCAATTTCCTTATCTGGCCATGTTCTTTCACTTAACTTAATAGTTTGAAACTTTTTATACTTTTTGTAATTCATTTAAATGCCCCCTTGCTTATTATTATAATTCTACTTAAATAGGAAATAAAAAGCCGCATAAATCCTCCAATAATTGGAGCGATTTACGCGGTACCATCCAAGTTTTTAACTTACTTATTTTAACGGTATATAATACCGACAAGACCTACTTTCCCCATTCAGTCTTGTAGCTCCTGAGCGAGTTCAAAAGCGATTATATGTAGGCTCTCACCGCACCCTACTCTCTTTAATATCTCGTACTTTTTACTACTCTCATTCTAAGCATTTTTATTATTTAAGAATTTATTTAAAGATTCCTTATAAATATCTTTTATAAATCCTTTTTTATTAAATTTATATAGTAATATACTATATTATTTATATCTTGTCAAATACTTCTATATATAATTTTATAATTCTACTCTGCCTCTAACTTCTCCATTATAGAATGCTTTTATATTTAATATTACTTCTTTAAATAATCTATTTCTAGCTTCTACGCTTGCCCAAGCTATATGAGGAGTTAAAATTAATCTATCCTTATTATTAACATTAACTAAAGGATTATCTGATTTTATAGGTTCCACTTCAAAAACATCTAGTGCAGCACCTGCTATTAATTCTTCATCTATTGCCTTAGCAAGATCCTTCTCAATAACTATAGGACCTCTTCCCATATTAACTAATATAGCTGTATCTTTCATTTTTTCAAGTGCGTCATAATCTATTAAACCTTGAGTATTATCATTTAATGGTGCATGAATAGAAATTATGTCTGAAGCTTTAAGTAATTCATCAAATTCAACTCTTTTGTAATGAGAATTTGAATTTTTTCCTGAAGTAGAATAATAAATAACATTAATGCCAAAAGCTTCTGCTATGGTTGCCACTCTTCTTCCTATGGCTCCTAATCCTATAATCCCCCATGTTTTACCTTCTAACTCATAGAAAGGCTTGCTTACATCAGTAAATAGACCACTATTTGCATATTCACCTGACTTTACAAATTCATCATAATAAAATAGTTTATCATATAGAGATAAAACCGTTGCAAAGGTATGCTGAGCTACAGTATTAGTAGAATATCCAGCTACATTAGTTACTGCAATATTATTATTTTTTGCATAAACTATGTCTATATTATTAAATCCTGTAGCAGTTTCACATATTAACTCTAAGTTTTTTGTTCCCTTTAAATTGTCTTCATTTAACACAACTTTATTAGTCAATACTATATGAGCATCTTCTATTCTTTCAGCAACTTCTTCTGGCATAGTTGTGTCATAATAAACCACCTCTCCAAAGGACTTTAATTCATCAAATTCTAAATCACCTAAAGTCTTTCCATCTAAAATAACTATTTTTTTCATATCTACCCCTCCAAATATTTATATTAAATTTAAAATATCTTCTGGTCTATCTATTAAATAATCTGGATTAGAAGATTTTAAGGTATCTAATCCAATAAAAGTATAGTTTACTCCACAAGTTTTACAACCTGCTGATTTACCACAATATATATCATAAATACTATCACCTACCATAATAGCTTCACTAGGCTCAACACCTAAGTCAATACAAGCTTTTAAAGCTGGCTCTGGATTTGGCTTATGAAGTTCTGTAGATTCTGGTGTTATAATTACATCCATATAATCATGAATTCCAGCTATCTTCATTCCTCTAATAGCAAGTTCTGCTCTCTTAGAAGTTACTATTCCTGTCTTTATTCCCTTTTCCTTTAATCCCTCTAAAAGTTCCTTTACCCCATTAAATGCAAAACACATACTGTCATGAGTATCTTCATTATGTTTTCTATAATAAGCAACTAATTCATCAACTGCTTCTTCCTTTGCATGTTTTTTAAAGGGCTCTCCTAAAGGTCTTCCAAAGAAATCTAAAATTTCTTCTCTTTTTAATTCAATTCCTAATTTATCTTTAAAAGTTTTATCAAATGAATTATATATTAATTCATTTGTATCTAATAATGTTCCATCTAAATCAAATAATACTGCCTTAATCATATTGCCTCCTAAAGTCAAGTTTTTAATCATTTGTAATAAACTTTATATTTATAATAACATATAAAATATGCTTGTACAAAATCAACTTATTATAAAAAATAAAAAATAGACATTATATTCCTTCTCCATAGAAAATCTACATAGTAAAAAAAATATAACATCTATCTTCTATAATAAATTTTAATTAAATATACTTATATAAATTTATAAACTACATATGAAATAAGCTTAGTTGCTCATTATTATATCCTTCTTTGTAGCCATTAATTATATCATTCATTTTATAAAGTAATCCTAGTCTTTTACATTCCTTAGCAAAGGTATTATATAGCTTTCTTGCATTAGGGCTATTACACATATAATTATTCCCAAAGTTTTCAATATATTTTTCTTTAATTCCAGGGAAGGATTTATCTAGCATCTTAAAAAAGTAATCTCTTTGATTATATCTTAAAGTAACTCCAAAAGCAGGATAAATAAATTTTGCTCCATTTTCTTTTGCTAATCTTACAATACTTATTATATTTTCTTCAGTATCATTTATAAAAGGTAATATAGGCATTAATAATATTCCTGTGTATATATCTTCATCAGATAATTTTTTTATTGCTTGGAATCTTTTAGATGTAACTACTACATTGGGTTCAATTATTTTACATAGCTCATCATCTGATGTTGTAATTGTAATTTTACAAAGTACTGGAGAGTGATTTTTAATCCTTTTTAAAATATCAATATCCCTTACTATTAAATCACTTTTAGTTGCAATAGCTACTCCAAATCCATTGCTATCAATACTTTCTAATGCAGTCCCTGTTAAAGAAAACTTCTTTTCAAAAGGATTATAAGGATCACTCATAGCCCCTGTTCCTATAACACCTTTTTTTCTCTTAGATTTTAATTCTCTTCTTATTATCTCTAAGGAATTTTCTTTAGCTCTAACAATATCGAAATTATCTATACCATAACAATCGCTTCTACTATCACAATATATACACCCATGACAGCATCCCTTATATATATTCATATTATAATTAGTTCCAAACCAATTATTATTTTCTCTATATCCTGATATAATACTTTTTGCTGGTATAAGCTCCATACATATCTCTCCTAAATAAGGGCTTTTTCCTTAATAAATTTATTAAACTTACTTTCAGATAATATTTCATTTGTTATAAATTCCATTATTAATACCTCCTAACAGGATGTCTTATAACAGTTTTCATTCTTTCTACTTTTATTTTTCTAGGATCTGATAAGTAAATTTCATGGTGTCTTCTAACTTTACCCTCTTCATTAATTCCACTAATATCATTAATTAAATTATTTTCTATAATGTATTTATCAATTTTTTCAGTAGTTACCTTCTCTTGATCAAATGGCCCAATATGCATACATTGAACACATAAGCCCTCATCAAAAACTTCAAACCTTGCCTTGCTTATATCTATGTGTGGTTTTTTCTTTTCAACTTCATTACAAGCTAGTTCAAAAACCTCCTTAGTAACAAATTCTGGTTGACGTATCATAGAAGTCCAAATATATTTGTGTTTTTTACTAAAATCCATATCATCATCTTCTAACCACCATAAGCCTTCAAGAGGTGGCACTACATAATCAAAGTAATTAGCTAGTTCTTTTTTAATATCCTTACTCATTTTAATTGTATATGATAGTGCATATAATAATTCAACTGCTTTCTTATATTCTCCATCTTCATCATTTGGATTCCCTTTTCCATCTACCATAATAAAATTCATCTTAGGAACAATTATTTCCATAGGTTGTGTTTTAGGTAAATACAAATCTTTAAATTCTTTTTTATAATCTAATTTATTCATTATAATTCTCCTTTCACATCCTTGTTATAATTATATTATATAATCTTTAATATGACATCAGTCTGTCATATTAATATTTATTTAAAGCTGCTGTTAATCTTTTTTTCATTTCTTCTCTTATATGTAACGGTTCGAGAACTTCAATATTATCTCCAAAAGACATTAAATATCCATATAACCAGTCACATAATGGAAAGTCTAGATTAATTACAAAATCACCATTATCATCTAAAGAAAAGCTTTGGAACTCATCATATACCCTAAATCCTAGTTTCTTATTAACTTTTATTTTAAGGTGTACCAATTCATTGGAATATCCTATATCCCTTTCTAAGAACACCTTATTAGGAGCACTTCTACTAAACTTTTCATCTGAAATTGTTATATTATTCATTCTTGTAAGCTTAAAAAATCTATTATCTTCTTTTCTTCTACAATACGCATATAAATACCATCCTTGTCCCTTAAAAACAAGTTTTAATGGCTCAACACTACGCTTATCTAGTTCTCCCTTTGAATTATAGTACTCAAAGGATAATATATTTTTATTTATTATAGAATTCTTTATATTAGTAAATTTATCTCCTAAATCATTATTTTTATCCCAATTAGAAAAATCAACTTCTATCCAATTTTCATTATTACCTCCTAAAAATGAATTTAATTTAGATAATGCTCCACTAAACTCATTTTGGTTAACAGCATTAATACCTTGAATAGCTGTTAATATTTCTTTCTTTTCTTCTTGTGATAAAACTGTTTTATTTAATATAAAGTCAGATAAAAGACTTATTCCTCCACCTTTACCTTTAGTCATATAAATAGGAACCCCAGCCTGAGATAAATCTTCTATATCTCTATAAATAGTCCTTTGTGATACTTCAAAATGTTCTGCTAACTCTTTTGCTTTAACATTCTTTTTATCTAGTAAAATATATATTATTTCAAATAGTCTATTTCCCTTCATATTATCACCCAAATCGTAATTTATTTATATAAAAAAAGTGGACATATAAAAGTTCTATCCTTTCTAATATATTAAAAAGACTACACTCTATAATTGCCTGTTAGAAATGCAGTCTAGAAAATTCAACTTTTAATTCCTTCTATATTAAATATTATATTATAAATATAATGATAAAATCATCTGCTATTATCCTTAATATAATTAAGGTGCTGCAAATGTATACCTATATGACCAATTCCGAGAATTACTACAGCTATAACCATCCATATGACCTTACCATATATACCCAATAATAAGAATCCCATTATGGGTAGGCTTGCAAGTGGAACTGGAATTCCAATAAAGCTTCCATAAAAATCTTCTAAAGTATGATTACTTTTAAAATATCTTACCCAACAAACTTCATAAAGTAACATAATAATAAAAGATGCAATTAACCAAAGGCTCCATATAGCTAAATTATTAATATTAAAATCTTTAAATATTACTGCTAAACAAGTTACAGCAACTTGACCAACTCTTTCAAATAGCAACAGTATTCTATTTTCATCTTTCACTATCTCGTTATACCCTTTAGGCATATTTTTTGTCCAAATTATGTTTGGAATAAAAAGCATAAATAAATAAATCAAGCCAATATAAGAAAATCCAAAATAACCCATTTACTCTCCTTAACTATTTTATCAAAATTATTGTTAACTAATATATAATTTGAAAAATATCCCTTTTATTCAAATTACAATATATTTGCTCCAAAACACTAATTAATTTATTATTCTATGTATTTACAAACATCTACCCATTTTTTATAATTAGATATTTTTTCCAATTCATCAACTGTTAATTTTATTGCACTATTAGTACTTCCACAAGCAGGATATAGTATTTCAAATCTTTTTAATGAATTATCTAAATAGATAGTTACACCATCCTTCACTCCAAATGGGCAAACACCACCTACTACATGTCCTATTAATTCTTCAACATTCTCATAGGGTATCATCTTTGCCTTTGTAGAAAATTCTGCTTTATATTTACTATTATCTATTTTAGAATCTCCTGCAACAACTATTAATATCGGCTTATTATCTACAATAAATGATAATGTTTTGGCTATTTCTCCCTCTTTACAATTTATTGCTTTAGCTGCTTCTTCTACTGTAGCAGATGAAACAGAAAATTCCATAATTCTATTTTCTAATTCAAATTTTTCTAAGTATTCTCTTGTTTTCACTAATGACATAATTCTTCCCTCCTTCGTTCCTTTTCATCCATACTATATATTCCATATGGTTCACTATAAATTCATTTTGAAATTTCTTTGGCTTCATCATAATTTATTTTCTTTATATTTAATTCCATGTTAATTACTCATATTTTTTATATAATTATATTATTAATTATAATATAATTTCCATAAAGTTGTAATTGCTAGTAAATACTTATTTAATTAATAAAAAGATATGGAGCTAATTAATTAACTCCATATCTTCTGTATACTATAATTCTTAATTAATACTTATCTAAGCTTTATCTTCCCTAAGGCTTTCAAAACTTCATTGGCCTCTGACATCATAGATTCTATAGCTTCTTCTACAGATGTAATTTTATTTATTAGACCAGATATTTGTCCTGTCATTACAGAACCATATTCTATATCACCATCTATAGCTGCTTTTCTTAGTGCACCTGTTCCTAATTCTTCAAACTCATCCCTACTAGCACCTCTTTTTTCTAACTCTAAAAACTTTATTGTCATAGGATTCTTTATACCTCTAACTGGTGCTCCTAAACTTCTTCCTGTAACTACCGTATCTGCATCTCCACATTCTATAACTGCATTTTTAAAATTTTCATGAACTTCGCACTCATTTGTTGCTATAAACCTTGTCCCTACTTGAACTCCTTTTGCACCTAATGCAAGAGCTGCTACTACCCCTCTTCCATCAGCTATTCCTCCTGCTGCTACTACAGGAATATTTACAGCATCAACTATTTGAGGAACAAGAGCTAAAGTAGTACTTTCTCCAACATGTCCGCCTGCTTCTGTACCCTCTGCTATAAGTGCATCAGCACCTATGCCTTCCATTTTCTTTGCAATCTTTACATTTGGTATTACTGGTATAACAATTATTCCTGCTTCCTTCCACATATTCATATATGGCGCTGGTGTTCCAGCTCCAGTTGTAACTACTTTTACCTTTTCTTCAACAACAATTCTTGCTATTTCTTCTTTTTCTGGGTGCATAAGCATTACATTTACGCCAAAAGGCTTGTCCGTTAACTTTTTACATTTTCTTATTTCTTCTCTTATTCTATCTGTAGTAAAACCACCACTAGCAATAACACCTAATCCTCCAGCATTTGATACAGCTGCAGCTAAATCAGCTGTAGCTATTTGTGCCATAGCACCTTGAATTATTGGATACTTAATTCCCAATAAGTTTAATAAATCCATTTATCTTCCTCCTTAGTACATAAAATATTAATAAAAAATTATACTGCAAAATTCTATTAATACTAACCTTATGTAATTGTTATCATTTTGTATTTATTATATCACATATTAATTTTTATTCCCTGTTTAAATTATTATTTTTTATTTTAAATATATTTATTTTAATTATATTTCATAATATGATAATATCTATTTAACTAATATATGGAACTTTATAACTATATTTTAAATTTATTATAGAAAGGTAGGTAGAACTTATGAAAGTAAACATTTTATTATTTCTGATTTTTTTTATTGATGGACTAGTTTTATTAGTGTTATCATTATTTCTTAAAAATAGGGACAAACATACTTTAGAAAGATCTACTCAAATTGTTATTGGAAAAGTTGTTAAATACACATTGCTGGGTAATAAAGGTGTATACTTTCCCATTATTGAATATATTGTAAATGACATCGCCTATAATCAACGTTTAAAATATGGTTGGATTATTACTAAATCATCATCTTTTAAAAATATAACTCCAGATATTGAAAATAACTTTTTAGACACTAATTTAGTTATTAATAAAAATATTCATGTTTCAAGAAATATATTAATAGATAAATTTCCAATAGGAACTGAATTACCCGTTTATTATAATCCAAGCAATCCAAAAGAGAGTTATGTTTTAAGGTTTACAAAAAATCCTTCCATAAAGATATTTTTAATAGTAAGTATACTATTTATTATTTTGTCATTTGTTATTTTAATATTTTTACCAAATAATCCAATATAAATAAAATAACCTAATATATTTATAGTATATTACATCAAGTAAAAATATGGGCTGTTGCAACAGCCCATACTCACTAACTATTTGTATACTTTTGAAATTTCATATATATGCTCTTTTATTCAATTTGCTTTTTGTAGTGACAATCACATACTTCTCCACCACTTGCAATTGTAGTTTCTCTCGAAAAAATCGTATTAGTATATTTCGCCATTTCATAATCATATGCACATAATGCAGGAACTATATCAAATATTCCTAGCTTTTTGAATAAATCGCATATTCCACATTTATCAAAGATAGCATCAAAACTGTCTATATTTTTTCCATAATAGAATTTGTATCTCCATGTGTATGGGTTTGTTGCCTTATTACTTTTTATAGACTGTTTTAATTGATTTTTTTGATATTTTTTTGTAAAATTCTTAGTATTTTTTAAAATAATCATCATTATTTTATTATCATTCATTGACTTACTATAAAATTTTTCAACTACTTTTACATCAGCTTTTTCTGGTAATGAAAGATAAATTGCTGCAAGTTGAGCTGCACTAAGAATATTAACTAAAAGAACATCATTCTTTTCAAACTTTGGAATTCCCCCGATTATTTCTTGATATTTTAACTTTGCAGATTTAATTAATTTCTTAGGATCATCTATATCAAATATCCATAAATTATTACGAAAACTTTTTGCAAATACATTCCATATTAACATTGGCATAAGATAATAATTCATACTATCATTTCCTTTCAATAAATTACTATTTCTTATCTTTATAAACATCAAAAACTCTATAATTATTTTTATCTCTTTTTACATTAGAAATAAGTCCCTCATTACAATAAAACTTTATTGTGTCATAACTAAGTCCTGTTTTTGCACAAGTTTCTTTCATTGAATACATAAAATTTCATACAAATTATAATTTAAGTATTGACCGAGTGTTACACACGACATTTATAATATAATTATACTAAAAAAGGAATTTTCAGTAAATACAATTTAAAATTCATGAATTTATTCATCAAAAGAAAAAATTAAAAATTTGAGTTATTATTTTTATTGTTGTAGCACTAGGAACTGGAGTTTATTTTTTAGTAAATATCAATAAAAGTAATGCTCAGAAAGAAACATAAGAACAAGTAAATGTAGGTAATAAAAATCCCCAAGTAAATACTGATAGTAAAAAATCAGTAATATAATTATAATGATTACTAATTACTAAATAATAATTTAAATTGGAGTTGAATTGGAGTGAAAAAAATAATTTTAAAGGTTATTTTAATATTATTAGGAATAGTTATTTTCATTGGAATAGCGATATTTATCTACAAAATTTATCAATTAAGTAAATTAGAAAAAATGAGTTCAAATGATATGATAAAATATGTAACTAAAAATGATGATAATACTAAAATTTCCGTTGGTATAATAAAAGATGGAACAATCGATTATAGAGTTTATGGTGAAGATGGAAAAGAAGAAAAATACACAAAATATGATTATGAAATTGGCTCAATTAGTAAAACTTTCGTATCTCTATTGCTTTCAAGGGCTATAAGTGAAAACAAAATTAACATTACTGATTCTATTAGTGAATATTTAGAGCTTGATGAAGATAAGTATTATCCTACAATAGAAAGACTTATAACTCATACCTCTGGTTATAAATCCTATTATTTTGATAAACAAATGATAAATAATAAGTTTAATGAAGATAATGATTTTTATGGTATTAGTAAAGAAAATATATTTAACACAGTGAAAAATATTGATTTGGAGGATAAAGATTATAAATTTGAATATTCAAATTTTGGCATATCTGTTATAGGACTTGTTTTAGAAAAAGTTTATAACAAAGACTTTGTTACTCTAATGAATGATTTCATTGTCAAAGATTTAAATCTTGAAAATACAAAAGTTGCTACTTGCACTGGAAATTTAAAAGATTATTGGAATTGGAAGCAAGATGATGGATATATTCCAGCCGGAGCAATTATATCTAATATAGATGATATGTCAAAATATTTAGAGCTCTATATGAATTCTAATACAGATTATATAAATAATGCTAGCAAAGAATTAAAAGAAATAAATTATAATAATTTTATATATGAGAAAATGAATATAAATATGGATAAAATAGGAATGGCTTGGATTATTGATGAAAAAAATGATATTATTTGGCATAATGGAGGAACCAGTAATTTTAATAGTTATATTGCATTTAATAAAGAAAAAAATATTGGAGTAGTTATTCTTTCTAATATCTCTCCTTATAAAAAAATACCAATGACTGCTATAGGTGCAAAAATAATGAAGGAACTAAATTACAATTAAGTAAGCAATACTCCTTCTAATAACGATTCTTCTCTGAAAATATAAAGAAATCAATTTTCCAATTGATTTCTATAACTCAAAGACGAAAAAATTTTAACAAATTCCTGTCTATGGTGCAGATGGCGGGACTTGAACCCGCACGAGGATTCCCCCGTCACCCCCTCAAGATGATGCGTCTGCCATTCCGCCACATCTGCAAATATATAATATATATTTTAATTTATTATATTATTTTTTTCAATATATAATAACTATATTATGTTATAATCTTTAGAGAAAGTTAGAAAATCAAAAGAAAAGGAGAAGCTATTAATGAAATGCATATCAATTTCTGGCCCTGCTGGACATGGTAAAGACACACTTGCAAATAAGCTAAAAAATATTCTTGAGGCAAAAGGAAAAAAAGTATTTATTATTCATTATGCCGATTATTTAAAAATGGTTGCTACCCAAGTTTATAATTGGAATGGCCTTAAAGACGAAGTTGGAAGAGATATACTTCAAAAATTAGGTGACAAAATGAGAGCTCAAGATGAATTCTTCGTAATCAATGAGCTACTTAGAATACTTAGCCTAGTTAAAGATGATTTTGATATTGCTATCATTCCAGATGCAAGATTCCCAAGAGAAATAGAATGTTTAAAAAATATAGGTAAAACAATATCTATACATATAACTAGAGTTGATTATAAGAATAATTTAACATCTGAGCAAAATAATCATTCAACAGAAAGAGCTCTTGATAATTATTCTTATGATTATGACATTATTACATACACAGATAAAGAAATCTCTGAAATAGATTTAATTATAAAAGATATTTTACAAGATTAAAACTACAAACTAATAATTATTTACATACTTTAAAATAAAAGAATGAAGGAATCCATTAAAAAGTTCCTTCATTCTTTCATTCTTTAATCCTTCAATTCCAACACTATTGCTCCATAAGGTTCTAAAAATAAATTTTCTTCCTGTATTTTATTATCTTCTGAATTACTTAACAAAGTATTAACATTTAAGTTTTCTATGCACTCCAATGATGCCATGATTTTTTCTCCATAAAAATTGCAGGCAACTAATATTTTCTTTCCATTTAACTCTCTAATAAAAGCTAGAATTTTTGAATGTTCTTCTAGTATAGGTATAAACTTACCTTCTGATACTATTTTATTTTTTTTTCTTATCTCTATCAATTTCTTATAATAATTTAATATTGAATTATCATTAGCTATCTCTGCTTCAACATTAATTTTATTAAAATTATCTGATACTTTTATCCAAGGGATTCCACTTGTAAAACCAGCCTCTTTCATATCATTCCATTGCATAGGAGTTCTAGAATTATCTCTAGATCTGCCTTTTAATATATTTAAGACCTCATCTTTATCTATTCCTTTTTCTAGTAATATCTTATAAGCATTTAATGATTCTACATCTCTATAATCCTTAATATCATTAAAATTTGGATTAGTCATTCCTATCTCTTCACCTTGATAAACATAGGGAGTTCCTCTCATTAAATGTAATGCAGTTGCAAGCATCTTTGCTGATTCTTCTCTATACAAAGTATCATTTCCAAATCTAGATACTATTCTTGGTTGATCATGATTACACCAAAATAATGCATTCCAACCATTTCCCTTTTCCATTTCTATTTGCCACTGAAATAATAATTTCTTTAACATATTAAAATCAAAAGGTGCTAAAGTCCACTTATCTCCTGCTGGATAATCTACCTTTAAGTGATGAAAATTAAAAGTCATATTAAGTTCTTCATTTTCTGGCTTAGTATATTTTATACAATTTTCTATTGTGGTAGAAGACATTTCTCCTACTGTCATAATATCTTTATAGTTTGAAAAAACTTCCTTATTCATCAGATTTAAATACTCATGTATTTTGGGTCCATCTGTATAAAATCTTCTACCATCTCTAGTTGAAGATTTAAAATCATCATCTAAAAATCTAGTATCCTTGGATAAAAGATTAATAACATCTAATCTAAATCCATCAACCCCCATATCTAGCCAATACCTCATCATTTTAAATATTTCTTCTCTTAGTTTAGGATTTTCCCAATTTAAATCTGCTTGTGTCTTATCAAATAAGTGAAGATAGTATTTATCTAGGCTTTCAACATATTCCCAAGTTGATCCCCCAAACTTAGATCTCCAATTATTAGGTTCATCTCTCCAAATATAAAAGTCATGATATGGACTATTAATGTCTTTAATCGCTTCCTTAAACCAATGATGTTCAGTAGATGTATGATTTACAACCATATCTAAAATAAGTTTCATACCTCTATTATGAGTTTCCTTTAATAGCCTTTTAAAGTCCTTCATATTTCCAAACATAGGATCTATATTATAATAATCTGCTATGTCATATCCATTGTCATTCTGAGGTGAAACATATATAGGCGTAAGCCATAAAACTTTCACACCTAAATCCTTTAAGTAATCTAGTTTTTCTATTATTCCAACTAAATCTCCAAATCCATCTCCATTGCTATCCTTAAAACTTTTAGGATAAATTTGATAAACCACTGATGATTTCCACCAATCATTTTTCTTCATTCTATTCACCTCTTAATTTTACATTTTTCATTATTATAAAGCAGCACTAATTTATTATTCTATTTCTTCAACATTTGCTCCAAACTTTTTATTCAATATAAATGTCAATACTATTGGAACTACAACAGCTACTGCCATTGATATTATAAATGGAATCCAATACTTAGGTTGAATTGCCAAGAATCCAGGTAATCCACCTATACCAATAGAATTAGCTAATACTCCTGATAGTATTGAAATTACTGCTGCAGATGCTGAACCAATTATAGCTGCTATAAATGGGAATTTATATTTTAAGTTGATTCCAAACATTGCAGGTTCAGTAACACCTAGCCATGCAGATATCCCTGCTGATGCTGCTATAGATTTTATTCTAGCATTCTTTTTATATATTATTAATATGGCTACTGCTGAGGCTCCTTGAGCAATATTACTTAAAGCTATAAGTGGCCATATCATAGTTCCACCATTTGCAATTAATTGTAAATCTACTGCAATAAATGTATGATGTAGACCAGTAATAACTAATGGTGCATAAGCTAGTCCAAAAATTATAGCTCCAAATATCTTAAAAGGTCCTGTTAGTAAATAGTTAAAAATAGTTGCAATATAATTGCCAAGTTCTCTTGAAATTGGTCCAATTATTATATAAGATAATAAAACTGTAATTAAAAGAGTTGTAAATGGTATAACAATCATCTTCAAAACATCTGGTATATATTTTTTTAGTTTAAGTTCAATTTTTGCCAATACAATACCAGATAATATTGCTGGTATTACTTGAGCTTGATATCCAACTTTATCTATTGTAAACCATCCAAAATTCCAAAAAGGAACAGCTCCATTTTGTACTGCTTCTGCATATCCATATGCATTTAATAATTGTGGTGATACTAATGTAATTCCAAGAACTATACCAAGAATTTCTGAGCCTCCAAATTTCTTAACTGTTGACCAAGTTACCGCAACTGGCAAGAAATGAAATATAGCTTCTCCTAATACCCATAAGAAACTATGAATTTCCGCTAAAATCGGATGTAATGCTGTTAAAGTTTGTGTTCCATCTCCAAATATAGCTAAATCACCAATAACATTTCTAAATCCTAAAATAAGACCTCCAGTAATAATTGCTGGTAAAATAGGAATAAATATTTCAGCAAGACCAGCAATGGTTCTTTGAACTAAAGACATATTTTTTTGAGCTGCTTTTTTAACTTCTTCTTTTGACTCTACTTTTAGCCCTGCTACTTCAACTAAATCATTATAAAAGGCTTGTACATTATTTCCAATTATAACTTGGAACTGACCTGCATTAATAAAAGTTCCTTTGACACTTGGTAAATTTTCAATTTCCTTTGCCTTTGCCTTTGCAACTTTTTCGTCCTTTAAAACAAATCTTAGTCTTGTTACACAATGACTAGCACTTGCAATATTTTCTTTTCCTCCTATAAGTTCTAGTAAGTCTAAAGCTTCTTGTTTATAAGTTACCATCTCTATTCCCCCTTAATACCCATTTATAATACATATTTGTTTACGATTTCATTATAACTTGTTTAAACAAGTATGTCAATTGTTGTTTAAACAAGTTTATCTTTCTTTTCTATTTTATTTTTATCTTTAATGCTATAATATACTATATAACAAGGTCCAAAGGAGATTTTAGCTTAAATGAAAATGGTGAAATATACAGAAATATACGAATATATAAAAAACAAAATATTAAATGATGAATATAAGGCTGGAGAAAAATTACCTTCTGAACATGAATTAACCTCTTTATTTGATGTTAGTAGAAATACAGTACGAAGAGCAATAAATCAATTGTCTTTTGAAGGATTAGTTGCAAGTGTCCATGGAAAAGGTGTTTTCGTTTTAGAAAAACAACAATTCAAATTTTTAGTAGGTGGATTACAAAGCTTTAAAGAAGCTTCTTTAAATAATAATATAAGTTACTCAACTAAAGTTCATTGTTTTAAAGAAATTATAATTGATGCTAAACTTTCAAATAAAACTGGTTTTGCATTAGGCTCAAAAGTCTTCTATGTAGAAAGGACTAGAATCATAGATGGAGAAGAAAATATATTAGATATAAATTACTTTTTAAAAGATGTAATTAAAAATCTAACAGAAGATATTGCAAGTAATTCAATTTACGATTACCTAGAAAATAATATTAATTTAAAAATTGTAGGAGCCCAAAAAATAGTTTCTGTAGAAGAAGTAACAAACCTAGATAAAAAACTCCTTAATCTTAAAGGATATAACTTAGTGGCTATCATAAAAAATTATGTTTATTTAGAGGATGGAACACTATTTGAATATACAGAATCTAGACATAGACCAGATAAATTTACCTTCTCTACCTATGCAAAGAGATTATAAAAGGAATTCGGTTAAACCCGAATTCCTTTTATAATTCTTTCATTTTTTCATTCTCTCATTTTTTCATTTTCCACTAATTATGCATTATGAATCATTTATCTTGGGAACGCCGAAGGAGTTCCTTCCTTAATTCTACATTCTTAATTTTTCATTCTTCATTCTTAAAAACTCCGAAAGGAGTTTTCTCCTAAATTATGCATTATCCATTACGCATTATGCATTACTTCAGTGTCCTATAAGCCCACTTTCATTTAACTTTTCGATAAATTTCTTACTTGCTTTATTAATAGGCCCCTTTAAGAATAACCCTATTAAGATAAATATTACTCCATAACATAAAAGCATAATTATATCCCTAGTTAAGTTTGATTTAACAATTCCAGCAACTGCTTCTCTCATGGCTGAAATTGAATATGTAAAAGGTAATAATGGATTTACTTTTTTAAAGAAACTTGGCATTACTTCTACTGGGAATGTTCCTCCAGCACCAGCCACTTGTATAACTAAAAGTATAACAGATATCGCTTTTCCAACATTACCAAATATTGATACTAAGGTATATACTATTAATATAAATATTATACTACTTAAAAGGCTTACACCTATAAATAGCCCTTTGTTTAATACATAACATTTCAATAAGAAAATATCTCCTAATGTCAAAATTAATGTTTGGCATATTCCTATAAATCCAAAGGTTAGGAACTTTCCAAAGTACTTTTCATAAGGTTTAAATGTAATTTCTTCCTTAAAACCATGAGGCTCTGTAGTTAATAAAGAAACTAGAATTAATGCTCCTACCCATAAAGCAAGGGTTGAATAAAATGGAGACATTGCTGATCCATAATTAGGTATAGGAAATAATACTTCTTCCTTTATCTCAACAGGACTTCCTAAAAAATTGCTAACTGCTTCCCAATCATTTTTTAATAAAGATAATAACTTATCTATTGCCTCATCTTTATTTATTGAAGATAATTTTGAAGAAATATTGCTTAAGCTTACTTTAATCTTAGGCATTTCATTATTTAATTTCTCTATATCCCCCTTACCAAGCTTTAATGCATTGTCTAAACTATTTAATAAACTTTCTATATCTGGAATTGCTGATTTTGCTTCATTTAATAAGGTAATAGAATTATCAGATATATTAGTCAATTGATCTATGGCTTTATTTATAGCAGGTATATATAAAGAATCATAATTATTTAATATATTTGCTATTATATTTCTATTAGCTTCTATTAATGATTTAATTTCTTGAAGTTTACTTTTATCAACTGGACTTGCATTATTAACTGTATCACTTATTTTACTAATTATATCTATAGCAGAATTTAATTTTGTGCTGACTGCATTTAATTCATTTATTATTTCTTTTAAGTTATTATTAAATTTAGACAAAGGCTCTAAGGATTTTATTATTCCATTAATTTTACTATTAATATCACCAAGTTTAATGCTAATATTATCAAGACCATTTAAAATTGAATTTTTATCTATATTTATGTTGATTACAGTATTAATAAGGCCTTCTAAGTTGCTAAGCTCTCTATTTATAACTTCTAAGTCTGACTTAATAACTGGTGCTACATCGCCTAATGCTCCCTTAGACTTTTCTAAGGCATTTTTAGTATCAACTAGCAAGCTATTACTAGAATTTAATGTATCTTGTAATAATGGTAAATTCTCCTTAGCTTTAGAAATTAAATTTTCTGCACTAGAACTTCCATTATATATTTCATTTATTATATTCTCTATTTCTGGAACTTTGTTGTTTAAGTCAATAACTCCATTTATTAGCTTTAATATTTTATCCTTTGATCCTTCAATACTTACTCCCATCTCATTAAATACCATAAAAATTAATCCGTCTACTGTCTCAATAATATTGCTATCAACTTGGGATTTTATAGTAGTAATTCCTTTGTCAGTAATTTTAGGAGCAATTGCATTACTTTTTTCATTTACCCTATATATTAAAGTAGGTCTTTTTATATTATTATTAATTATTGATAAGGTTTCACTTGTGAATTCCTCTGGTATTATTATTGTTGCATAATACTTTCCCTTATGAACTCCATTATTTCCTTCTTCTTCAGAAACAAATTCCCAGCCTAAGCTAGTATTCTCTTTAAGCTTAGTTACAAGTTCATCTCCTACATTAATAAATTTATCTTGAAGATTTCCTCCCTTATCATTATTAACAATTGCAACCTTTATTCCTCCTGTATTTCCATAAGGATCCCAGCTTGCTCTAATATTAAACCATGCATATAAAGATGGTAATATCATAAGCCCTAGAATAATAATTAAGGCAACCCAATTTTTTATTATACTTTTAATATCTCTCGCAAATATTTTTACTATATTTTCCATATTATCCTCCATATAAGGCTTATCTTTAGTTCTATATTTATTCTCTTCTTAAATCATTAAAATTATTAGTGATTTTTTCTATTTTCTTTAAGTACTCGTAATGTCTTATATATATTATCAAGCTCTTCATCTGAAAGATTATCTAAATCATCTATTTTTATTTTAATAAATTCAATAGTTTCATCTTTAAAATTTCTTTTATTACCCTTTTGTATATCTTTGTTTACTATGTAAGCCGCGATAGTACTTGTTGTTACCCCTATAAAGCCTATACCAAAAATCATTAGAAGAATTGCAACTATTCTTCCTATTTTAGTAGTAATCAGTATATCTCCATAGCCTACAGTAGTGAATGTTACAAGACTCCACCATATGGCATCTAAAAATGACATTTCCTCTATCAAAGATATTACTACAGCTCCTAATACTATTATTATTGTTGTTATAATTAACAAATAATTGAATTTATTCACCTTTATAGCTTCTCTAATTTTATTCTTAAATTTTATAGCTAAAATAAATAAAATTATTAGTTTTATAAGTTTAAGCTCTGTGTTAATATCTATTGTACTTCCTAAATTTAAGCTAAAAATAACCTCTTTAATTAAGATAATAGGAAATGCAGATAATATATCTATAAAATTATTAAATATAAATCTAAGCTTTTTATTTGAAGCAATAAACCGTATTAAGTAATCTATAAGAAAAATAATAGTAATAATTAAGTTAATATAGTAAAAGCTTTCTACTACCATTGTAGGAAGCTTATACATCAATTCTAAAATTATCATTATTATTCCCATTAAAGCTAGTAGTCCAATAAATACCTCATATAGAGTTTTATTCTTCATATAAAGCCTCCTTACTTAATTATCTACTTATATTTTATAAAGTAACTTTATGAAAAATGATAAACTATTCTATTAAAGAAAAATAATCTATAAAAATCCACAAAAAATAAAGAGCTGTCATAGCAGCTCCATTTAATTAGATATTATTTATTAATTAATGTGTATTGACACTAATTTAGCATTTACTATTGTTCTCTCTTCTCCCGTAGCATTTGTACATGTTGATAAGGTTAATATATTTCTTTTACCATTATCAATATATTCTAAGTTAAAATATGATTTACTTATTTCATTATTTATATATTCATAATACTCTTCATCACTATTAAAGTTAGTGATATATGGATTATACTCTCCAGAATTAACATAAACAGAAAAGATTTCATATTCTAAAATTTTATTTTCTAAATATATATATATCTTTTTGTTTTCATTTAAATATTCAGAGGTTAACAACTTTGGAAGTGTACCAAACATACTTTTATCCTTCATATTATGCCCATGTATTATTACATTGTCATCTTCTTCTGATAGATTTCTTGAATCAAGAAAAAGGCATCCACCACTGTTGCTTTCTCCTTTAAAGTTCTTATATAAGTATTCTTCATTATTATCAGCCTTAACAACTGGATAATTTATATTAGTATCAGGTATATATAGCCAAAATAAATAGTCTTCATTTATTGCTTTTAGTTCAACATACTCCTTGCTTCCTATAAAAATATTATTAATATTGGAATCAACATCTTCTTTTGTTTCTTTTTCTTTATTTACAACTATTTCACTAATATCATTATATACATCTTTATTTTTCTTATATTCATTGAATATTTTATAAAGATTGTATGTTGAAAATATAAATATAATTAATAAAATTAACGAAACTATTTTTCTAATAAGCTTATTCATCCATTTCCCCCTCATCATAAACTACTCCTCCATAATATAAATCATAAATATCAATATTCATCTTATTTATAATTATTTTTATACCACATTTAATATATATTTTATCATAATAATACCAAAATTACATTTTTCTTCTCTTTTTTATATATAATTTATTTTTTTTAATTATATTACATCAATTTTATTCTTTATAATAAAAAAAGAAACTATCATTTTAAAATGACAGTTTCCTATAACTAATTAAATAATTCAAATCTATATTTTTGCTCTACATCTGGATATTTATTCCTATCCACTTCGCTTAAAAACATATCTATAGGTCTAGCATAAATACCTTTATCATCATAAAGAGCTTTATATAAAACTAAACTATCTTCGAATACATTATCATGATAATATAAATCTCCTATTTTATAGATATTTATTAATTTATTTAGTTCTGTATGATAGCCTTGTAATAAGATTTTATTATTATCTATAACTTCATCTTTAATTTTTTTACTTACAGACATTACAGCATAATAATTATTTTTAAAATGTTTATAAATTGCAGGATACTTTATACTTCTCATTAATATCACCTATTCCTCTTGTATATTTCTAGTGAAAGCTCTTGTATATTGTTTTGGAATTTGTGTTTTCTTTTTTAACTTAATAGCAGCGTCAAATGTCCAATAAGGATTTCTAAGCATTGCTCTTCCTATGGCTACTAAGTCAGCTTCTTCATTCCCTATTACTGAATTTGCAAGTTCTGGCTCATCTAATTTACCTACTGCAATTACATCAATATCTAGGTTTTCTTTTATTGCTCTAGCAAATGGCACTTGATAACCTGCATTGCTTCCTGGAGCTCCATTTGATCCAATTGGGCCTTCTCCTCCAGAGCTTATATGGAATACATCCACTCCAGCTTCTTTATAAGCCTTAGCCAGCTTAGTTGAAGTTTCTATGCCATATCCACCTTCTACATACTCAACAGCAGAAAGTCTCATTAATAATGGCATATCTTCTGGCATTTCACTTTTAGCAGCTTTTATTATGTCTACCCCAAATTTAGTTAAATCTTTTCCATATTCATCATTTCTTTTATTTGTTAATGGTGAATGGAATTGATGTATTAAGTAACCATGTGCTCCATGAATTTCAATGGCATCAAATCCAGCCTTTATAGCACGTCTAGTTGACATTCTAAACTTCTCAACCATTTCCTTTACTTCTTCAGTAGTTAACTCTCTTGGAGTTTTATAAGTTGAATCAAAGGCTATTGCTGAAGGTGCCACTGGAACTTCTGCATCTTCTGCCTTTCTGCCAGCATGAGCAATTTGTATAGCTACCTTTGCTCCATATTTATGACATTCATCAACAATCCTCTTTAAAGGCTCTATTTGTTCATCACACCATAATCCTAAATCATAATCACTAATACGTCCATCAGGTTCAACGTCTGTCATTTCAATAATAATTAAACCTGCTCCCCCTACTGCTCTACTTACATAATGAACGAAATGCCAATCTGTAGCTATTCCATCCTTCTTTTCTACAGAATATTGGCACATTGGAGGTAGAACTATTCTATTTTTTAATTTAAGCCCTTTAATTTCATAAGGGGTAAATAAATCTTTCATAAAAAATCACCTTTCTTATATTATTCTATAATTTTAGTATAATTATCCTAACTTTATAATTCAAGTAGTTAATATTCATTAATAATACCTATTAATGAATTAAAATCATTATTCTAATAAAAAATATTAGTTTGACACAAAACTTGTCTTTACTTTATCATATATTTAGTAGTTAATTATTTTTGCCAGGTAGATTTTTTACATACTGCTTTTCTACCTGGCATTGTTATATTTAATATTATAAAAAGATACCGAAATAAAAGGATTAGTTTTTAGCTAATCCTTAATATTATATCTTCTATTAAGATTTACCTTGTCCTAACTTCACCAATAAGTCATGGATAAAATTAGATCCTCTAGATATTAAAATAGAAGTTAATACTATTCCTAAATAAGGTATTGTACTTTTAATTTCAAGCAATGTTAATATATCTAGCTTTACCCCAAAACAAATAACTAAAGATACAATTAAGGCTCCTATTCTATCTATACATATCTTACCTTGTTGCCAAATCATTTTTAATGTTTCCCATACACTTTCAGCTATTAACGCAACTATTAATATAGTAAACAAATTTTCCATACTAATATCCCTTCCTAAATTAACTATACTTACATATCTTAGACATATTCATATATACATCATATTTACGGAAGAGAATATTTGTAACCTTAATTATAAAAATAACTTTTATTTTATAATTAAAAGAACTCTATCTCTAGAGTTCTCATTAATAATTTATATTCTATTTTATTTACATTAGTATCAATTTATATATTTTTTTCTTTTTTACTAGCTCCTTTAAAAAATACTAAAATAAGTGCTACTCCAAATAACCATGCTGTCAGTATAATAAATAACATCTTTTTCACCTCTATTTTTTCAATGAAATTATTATTCCACGTAAAAATAAATTTTATTCATATTCTGACTTTTCTTTAATAGAAAAACACCTAATATTAAATATACTAGGTGTTTATCTATTAATAGTAGATTTTAATAGCCTGTTAAATATATGGGTGGATTTATCTATATTTTAACAAGCCATAATTATATTTTATTTTTAAACATACATATAGTCAACTATTTCTATTCAATTTTTAACCATTTTTTACATATATAATTTCTTATGTACTTATATCTATTATAAAAAAAAGAAAAACACTAGGCGTTAACCTAGTGTTTCTCATGTACGAGACAAGCCATAAGCGGAGTTCTGTATTAAGCAATCATCTATCTAGGCTTATTGTTACCAATAAGCTCAAGCGGTACACCCAGAAACGGAGCGGGCAACTCCTAAATGTTTCCCTATTCGACCTTGCTCCAGGTGGGGTTTACATAGCCATCATGTCACCATGATGCTGGTGAGCTCTTACCTCGCCTTTCCACCCTTACCTTAAGTGACACTCCAAATCTATGATTTGGCTAGTGGAACTTATACATTCTAATTTATTAGAATGTATTCCTTCTTACTTAAGGCGGTATATCTCTGTTGCACTTTCCTTCAAGTCGCCTTGACTGGACGTTATCCAGCACCCTGCCCTATGGAGCTCCGACTTTCCTCTCCTAGATCTAAGTCTAGCAGCGATTGCATGTCTTACTCGCAAAACTTATATTATCATAACTTTATAAATAATACAAATGAATTTTTTAACATTTTAAACAAATTGAAGTATTAACACTAACATAAGTAGAATAATCCAAGTATAAAATCCTATTCCTGAGAGTAAAAGAGTCAATATTAAAAGTATAAATATTACTAACCTTGCACCTGGGTTAATACAATTTTTAAAAAATATTGGTCCTCCTGAACTAATATTTTTCCCTATTCCATCAAATATATCCTTAATCCCATCTTGGAATACTTTTGTCCATGATCCTTTCTTCTTTTTATAATAAGATTTACTCATAACACATCTCCTAAATTGTTATCCTGTTATTATTCTATGTGTTATAGTTATAAATAGTTATAATAAAAAACAAATTTAAAATAGCTGTGGAATAAATTTTAGTCCACAGCTATTTTAAAATATATAAAAAGAAATTTCTTTTACAATCTTAGAAAAAGTTTGTCTTTATTTGTAATTTAGTTTAAATAAATTAATTATGCAAAAGTATATGGATCTTCACTATGTTTAGAAATAATAATTTCTACTTCTTTAAGCTTATCTTTCAGTTTATTTATTACTTCTAAGAAAACTATCCATTCAGATAAGAAATGTCCTGTATCTATTATAGAAACTCCCATTTCCTTGTAATCACTTGCAAAGTGGTAAGTAGTATCTCCTGTTATTATACAATCAGCACCTTTTTTATAAGCTATATTGAAAAAGTCACTTCCACTACCATTAATTACAGCAATATTTTTCACTTTTTCTGAAGCCTTAACTACCTTTAATCCACTTATGTTTAATTTTTCTTTAACTTCTCTTATTAAATCTTCTAAGGATATTTCTTTATCTAATCTAATAAATCTACCTAGCCCTTCATTTGCATTTCTGGCATTCTTATTTACTTCAATAAGTTCTTTAGATTCATATCCTAAGATATTTACTATAGTTTCATTTAAACCACCACTAGCTGAATCTAAATTCGTATGACTAGAGTATAGACTTATATCATTTTTAATAAGCTCTATAATTTTTTTACCAACTAAAGTATCAGTAGTTATAGTGCTTGGCTTTCTAAATAATAAGGGATGATGAGTAATTATTAAATCTACATTCTTTTCCTTTGCTTCTTCAATTACTTCTAAAGTACAATCTAAAGCTAAAAGAATTTTTTTAACTTCTTTTTCTTTATCACCAACCATTAACCCTACATTATCAAAGTCTTCTTTTAAATTAACTGGAGCAAAATCCTCCATTATTTCAATAATATCTTTTACCCTCTTCATAATAAATCTTCCTTATAAATAATTAATCATATTTGAAATTATATTTATTTTTTCTTCTACTGCTGTCCTTCTATCTCTTGCACTTACAGTACTTTCTGTTATAAAACTAAGTATTTTTTTATAATTATCTACTTTTGAATTTAAATAATCCTTCATTAATGGATGCTTTTGCATTAATAATTTAGGGCTTATTTCATAATATATTGAATCTAACCCCATTGATTCTCCTTCTTTTTTTCTAACTTTAAATAATTCATAATATATCCCATCTTCTTCACAAAGATTCTCAGATATTATTTCATAATCATTATTATAAAGATATTCTCTTAATACTTCTGGATTTTGTGCAGGAACTAGTATTAAGTAATTTAAAGAAGTTACTTTATCAATGCTTTCTTCAAGTATGTCTCTAATTAAGTTTCCACCCATACCAGCAATAATAACTGCTTCCACTTCATCTTTTTCTAGAGGATTTAATCCATCTCCAAGTCTGAATTCTAATTCATCTCCTGCTCCCTCTAAAATAGCGTTAAGTCTTGCCTTATCTAAAGGATCTTTATTTATATCTATGGCTATAGCCTTGTCACATATACCATTTTGTGTAGCATATAAAGGGATATAACCATGGTCAGTTCCTATATCTGCTAAAACTGATGTTTTATCAATATTATTAATTATAAAATTTAATCTTTTGCTTAGTTCCATATATTTCTTTCTCCTTGCTAAATTAAAATTAGCACCAGTAGGTGCTAATCTAAATAATCCTTTAATTTTTTACTTCTTGAAGGGTGTCTTAATTTTCTAAGTGCCTTAGCTTCAATTTGTCTTATTCTCTCTCTAGTTACGTTGAATTCTTTACCAACTTCTTCTAGAGTTCTTGCTCTACCATCGTCTAAACCAAATCTTAATCTTAGTACTTTTTCTTCCCTTGGAGTTAAAGTATCTAAGACATTTATTAGTTGTTCCTTAAGCATTGTAAATGCAGCTGCTTCTGCAGGTGCTAAAGCATCATCATCTGGTATAAAATCTCCTAAATGTGAATCTTCTTCTTCACCTATAGGTGTTTCTAAAGATACTGGCTCTTGAGCAATTTTTTGAATTTCTCTAACCTTATCTACTGGTAAATCCATTACTTTTGAAATTTCTTCTGGGAATGGATCTCTACCTAATTCTTGTAATAATTGTCTTTGAACTCTTATTAATTTATTTATAGTTTCTACCATATGAACTGGTATTCTAATAGTTCTCGCTTGGTCAGCAATTGCTCTTGTAATTGCCTGTCTTATCCACCATGTAGCATAAGTTGAGAATTTAAAGCCCTTTCTGTAATCAAACTTTTCTACAGCTTTAATTAAACCTAAGTTTCCTTCTTGAATAAGGTCTAAGAATAACATTCCTCTACCAACATATCTTTTAGCTATACTTACAACTAATCTTAAGTTAGCTTCTGCTAATTTCTTTTTAGCTCTTTGGTCACCTTGTTCAATTCTATTTGCTAACTCTATTTCTTCTTCTGATGATAATAGAGGAACTTTTCCTATTTCTTTTAAGTACATTCTAACTGGGTCATCAATAGCAATACCTTCTGGAATAGTTAAATCTAATTCTTCTTCTACTTCTTCTTCGCCACTTGGTTCACCTATAACTTCTATTCCCATAGACTCTAACACTTCATAAATCTTTTCTATTTGTTCTGGACCTAAATCTATATTTTCAAGTTCATCCAGTATTTCTTTATATGTTAAAGTACCACTTTTCTTCCCTTTATCAAGCAAGTTCTTAACTATATTCATTTTATTACTTCTATCTTCATTTTCCTTTTTAACTTGCTTAGCTTTTGTTTTTTCATCCAACATATTTTGACCTCCTTCCGTTATTGCCAACTGTACCTACACCTCTCTTTAGCTTCTCATCAAATTATTTAATTCAATAGCAATTTGTATTGATTCTTCAATCTTTCCCTGTGATTCTAAAAGCTTTTGTCTTTGTTTTAATTCTTTCAATCTTTCGTTTAACTTATAACTATCTATCTGTTTTATTAAATCCTGAATTAACCTTTTATTATCTTTACCAATAAGGACTTGTTGTTCATTTATTTTAACAATTTCCTCAAGAGTTTTTATATTTGTACATTTGGATTCTAAAAAGTTTTCTATATTATTTATATTTCCCTTTTTAGCATCTTTAATGATAGCAAAAATCTCTTTATGTTCTGGAAGAATTAACTCATCTTGGCTTATTAAATTAACAATATAATCAAGATATTCTTCATTAAAACATAATTTCAATAAGGATCTTTCAGCCTTTACAAAAGCAGGCTCCTTATATAATTTTGTTCCATTTTCTTCCTTATTATTCATAAATTCTTGATTCTGAATATTTTTTGTCATTTCTCTCGATAATAAATCATACAAAGCTTGTTCTCTTATACCTGTATTTTCAGATATTTTTTTAATATAAATATCTTTTTCTACTGGATTTACTTTTGCTAAAATTTCCGTAACTTTTTTCCCATATTTTATTAAGTCATTACTATCTTTGAAATTTATGTTTTCTCCAGCTTTTTTTATTCTGTATTCTACTAATCCTTCTGCTTCATTTATTAATTTAATAAATGCATCTTTCCCATTGCTTCTTACATACTCATCAGGATCCTTACCTTGTGGAATGCTTAATACTCTTACATCAAAGCCTGCATCCTTTAGTATTTCTAATCCCCTAAGAGTAGCTGTTTGCCCAGCTATATCTGCATCATAAGATATTATTACCTTATCTGCATATCGCTTTAATAACCTTGCTTGATTTACAGTTAATGCTGTACCTAATGAAGCTACTACATTAGTAATTCCATATTGATGCAAGGTAATTAAGTCCATATATCCTTCTACCATAATGAAGTATCTTTCCTTCATATTACTTTTGATAGCAAAGTTTAACCCATATAAATTAGTTCCTTTTTGAAAAACTAAAGTTTCTGGAGAATTTAAATATTTAGGTTTAGAATCATCTAAAACTCTTCCTCCAAAACCTATTACCTTTCCTCTATAGTCAAAAACTGGAAACATTACTCTATTTCTAAATCTATCGTATTTATTACCAGTTTTTTGTGAAGTTAAAACTAATCCCGCTTCTAATAATATATCTTCACTAAAGCCTTGTTTTTTAAGATGAAACAATAAGCTGTTCCAACTATCCTTTGCGTATCCGAGTCCAAATCTTTTTATAGTTTCTTGCCTTATTCCTCTATTTAAAAAATATTCCATGGCTATCTTATCAGATCTTAAATTTGAGTAAAAAAACCTACCCGCTTCTACATTTACTTTATAAAGTAATTCTTTCTTTTTTGCAGTTGGATTTACTCTAGTTTCATCTTCTAATATTATGTTAGCCCTATCTGCTAAATATTTTACGGCATCTATAAAATTCATATTTTTGTTTTTCATAACAAAAGTAATTATATTTCCTGATTCACCACAGCCAAAACATTTGTAAATTTGTTTTTCTTGTGAAACAGAAAAGGAAGGTGATTTTTCATTATGAAATGGACATAGCCCTGAAAAGCTTCTTCCAGTTTTTTTCAGCCTAACTGATTCAGATATAACATCAACGATGTCATTTTCTTCTTTAATTTTCTCTAGAATCTCTTCAGAAATCTGCAAGGAGATTCACCTCCTTACTATTAATTTTCGTCAACTTATATTTAATTCGACATTTTTTATAGAAATCCTTCTTTAAAAAAAATTTTTTTATTTTTTTTATTAAATCTTCTTTATTTATATTCTTTATCACAGTTAAAATTCCTTCATTCTTTAAAAATTATTTTATCCTGAACATTAATATATTACTAATTTAGGAACAAATATAGAATTAAAGGTATTTAAACAATAATCATCGCTCATTCCTGATATATAGTCTGCAACAGCTCTTTTTATCCCTTCTTTTTCTGCTATTTCCCTATATAGTTCCGGTAGCTCATCTACATGAGTATAATAATGCTCAATTAAATTTTCTAGTACAAATTTCGCCTTATTTCTTTCCACCTTTAAAATATCCCCTAGATATACATTTTTAAACATAAATCTTCTTAATTCTGTCATAGCTTCCCAAACTTCATTACTAAATACTATATCAACCTCATTGTTTTTTATAGCTTCGCTAGTATTTACTACTACATCTGTGACTAAAGTCTTTATTCTCTTTGAATGTGTGTCTCCTAATACCTTTTTTACTTCCTTAGGTAATATATCTTCACTTAAAAGTCCTGCTCTTATTGAATCATCTATATCGTGATTTAAATAGGCTATTTTATCACTTACTTTAAGAACCCTTCCTTCTAAAGTTTTAGCTTTATTATTATTGTTATTACTTAAACCGCTATGATGTAATATTCCATCTATTACTTCCGCTGATAGATTTAAGCCTTTTCCGTTCTTTTCTAACTTTTCTACTACTCTAACACTTTGCTCATTATGCCTAAATCCTTCATCTAAAAATGAATTTAACACTTCTTCTCCATTATGAGCAAAGGCTGCATGCCCTAAGTCATGTCCTACTGCAATTGCTTCTATTAATTGCTCATTTAAACCTATGCCTAGTCCTATTGTCCTTGCTATTTGAGATACTTCTAATGTATGAGTTAATCTTGTTCTATAATGGTCACCAAAGGTTTTTATATAAACTTGTGTCTTATGCTTTAAACGTCTAAAGGATTTACTGTGAATTATCCTATCTCTATCTACCATAAAACAAGTTCTCATTGGATCACTTTCTTCTTCAATTTTTCTTCCTAGTGTTTTACTACTAAATTGTGCTTGAGAAATTAATGTCAACCTTTCAATATCTTCCATTTTTTCTCTTACATTCATCTATCTCACCTCTTTATAACATATTCTATATTTTTCTCTATTTTCCTCTATTTAAACATATTTATAAGTAATATATTTAATACCTAGAATATTTTCTTTTTTTAAGTAATATCTTAATAATAAGTAATTATAAAGGAGAGAATAATGGAAAGCTTGCTGCTAAATATAAATGATGAATTACTTCCAATAGATGAATTAAAGAATAATATATTAATTTACTATAACTTAGAAAATTCTTCTGTTATTAATGTTAAGTTTAAAAATACCGAAAAACAAAGAGCTGTTTATAAAATAGAGCATAGTGACCAAACCTATTGCTTAAAGAAAGTATATTATAATGAAGAAAATCTTTTATACGTATATTCAACTATGGAGTGGTGCTATAGAAACGGAATTAATGTTCCTAAATTACTTCCAACTATTACTGGCAGTCGATATGTAAAATATAAGGACATGCTATTCATTTTAACTCCTTGGCTTAATGGAGAAAAATGTGATTTTGATAATAAAAATCATGTCATTTTATCTTCTAAAACTCTTGGAAAATTACATAAATATTCCAGAAACTTTTCACCTATAGATGGAAGTGCAAATAGAGAAGGCTTTGAAAATTATAGTGAATCCATATCAAAACATTTTAATCAATTATTACTAAGTATTAATAATGCTCATAGATATAATGATAGATTTTCAAAATTATTTTTAGACAATATAGAAGATAACTTAGAACTTGCCAAATTATCCTTTGAGGTTTCTTCATCAATTGATTTAGATAATTTATCACGTTCTCTTTGCCATGGAGATTATGTAAATAAAAATATTTTAATTTCTAACAATGAAATTTCTTTAATTGATTTTGATAAATGTAAAATGGACTTTTCAGCTCGAGATATATCCTATTTTTTAAGAAGATTATTAAAAAGAGAAAATACCAATTGGCAAATTAATTTAACCTTAGAGGTACTTGATTCATATATTACTGAAAATGAATTAACAGATTCTGATTTAAAGTTCATCATAGCTTATATTGCTTTTCCACAGAAGTTTTGGAAATTATCTAGGGATTATTATAAAAATATTCGAAAATGCAATAAGAATTCCTTTATTTCTTTAATGGACAAAGGTCTTCATAAAAGTAAGAATCAATTAGATTTTACCTATGAACTAATAAATACCTTTAGACGTTACTATAACGTTAAAATATAAAATGTGCTATGGCACAATGTAAAATGAATAATGTAAAATGTAAAATTAAAGAAGAAACTCCATTAGGAGTTTCTAAAATATATATCTTTTAGTAATTCAGAACGAATTACATCCATAATTATGCATTAAAAAAAGCTACCCTGGGGTAGCTTTTTTAATTATTATCTTTTATTTTTAACTTGTGCTTGTGCAGCAGCTAATCTAGCAATTGGAACTCTAAATGGTGAACATGATACATAGTCTAAACCTATGTTATGGCAGAATTCTACTGATGATGGATCTCCACCATGCTCTCCGCATATTCCTAGCTTAAGGTCACTCTTAACAGATCTTCCTTTTTCAGCTGCCATTTTAACTAATTGCCCAACTCCAACTTGGTCTAACTTAGCAAATGGATCTTGTTCGTAAATTTTATTTTCATAGTAGCTTCCTAAGAACTTAGCAGCATCGTCTCTTGAGAATCCAAATGTCATTTGTGTTAAGTCATTTGTACCAAATGAGAAGAAATCTGCTTCCTTAGCAATTTGATCTGCTGTTAATGCAGCTCTTGGGATTTCAATCATAGTACCTATTTTGTATTCTAATTTAACTCCCTTTTCTGCCATTACAGCTTCTGCAGTCTTAACCACTGTATCTTTAACATATTTTAATTCTTTTACTTCTCCAACAAGTGGAATCATTATTTCTGGAACTACATCATAACCCTTATTATTTTTAACCTCTATTGCAGCTTCTATTACTGCTCTAGTTTGCATTTCAGCTATTTCTGGATAAGAAACCGCTAATCTACATCCTCTATGACCCATCATTGGATTGAATTCATGTAATTCATTAACTGTTGACTTTAATTCTTCAAAAGTTATTCCAAGCTCCTTAGCTAATGCATCAATATCTTCATCATTATGAGGTAAGAATTCATGTAGTGGTGGATCTAAGAATCTTATAGTTGCTGGCATTCCTTCTAAAGCTTCATAGATACCAATAAAGTCTTCTCTTTGCATTGGAAGTAATTTTTCAAGAGCTTTTCTTCTTTGTTCTTCATTTTTAGCAACTATCATTTCTCTAACTGCCATAATTCTATCTTCAGCGAAGAACATATGCTCAGTTCTACATAATCCAATACCTTCTGCTCCAAATTCAACTGCTTGAATTGTATCTCTTGGAGAGTCCGCATTAGTTCTAACCTTTAATTTTCTTATTTCATCTGCCCATGCCATAAATGTTGCAAAGTGTCCTGATATTTCTGGTGTTACTGTAGCAACAGCTTCTCCATATACATTACCAGTTGATCCATCTATAGATATATAATCATTATCAGTATAAACTTTTCCGTTAACTTCTAATGTTTTAGTACTTTCATTAACTTTTAATGTTCCACATCCAGCAACACAGCAAGTTCCCATACCTCTAGCAACAACTGCAGCATGAGATGTCATACCACCTCTTACAGTTAATATACCTTCTGCAGCTATCATACCTTCAATGTCTTCTGGTGAAGTTTCAAGTCTTACTAAAACAACGCTTTCTCCCTTTTCATGTCTTTCCTTAGCTTCTTCTGCAGTAAATGCAATTTTACCACATGCAGCTCCTGGAGATGCTGGAAGTCCCTTAGCTATTGGTTCAGCTCTCTTTAAATCTTCAGTATGGAAAGCTGGGTGAAGTAATGAATCTAATTGATTTGGTTCAACTTTTAAAATTGCTTGTTCTTTAGTTAACATTCCTTCTTCAACTAAATCAACAGCTATTTTTAAAGCAGCTTGAGCTGTTCTCTTACCATTTCTTGTTTGTAAGAAATATAGCTTACCTTCTTCAATTGTTATTTCCATATCTTGCATATCTCTGTAGTGATGCTCTAATGTATGAACTATATCTGTAAATTGTTTGTATATAGCTGGATTTTGCTCCTCTAATCTTGATATTGGAAGTGGTGTTCTTATACCAGCAACAACATCTTCTCCTTGAGCATTCATTAAGTACTCACCATATATTACATTTTCTCCAGTTGCAGGGTCTCTTGAGAATACAACACCTGTTCCTGAAGTTTCTCCCTTATTACCAAATACCATCTCTTGAACGTTTACTGCTGTACCCCATTCACCTGGAATATCATTTAATCTTCTATAAACTATAGCTCTTGGATTATTCCATGATCTAAATACAGCTGTTATAGCTTCAATTAATTGAGTTTTAGGATCTTGTGGGAATTCTTCCCCCTTCTCCTTTTTATAAAGAGCTTTATATCTTTCAACTAAAACCTTTAAATCATCAGCAGTTAAATCTGTATCAAATTCAACGCCTTTTTCTTCTTTCATCTCATCTATTAGATTTTCAAATAATCTCTTTTCGATATTCATAACAACATCAGAGAACATTTGAATGAATCTTCTATATGAATCGTAAGCAAATCTTGGATTGTTTGTTAAATCTGCCATAGCAACAACTGATTTATCATTTAGACCAAGATTTAAAACTGTATCCATCATACCTGGCATTGATACCCTAGCACCTGATCTTACTGATACTAATAGGGGCTTAGTTAAGCTTCCAAATTCTTTGCCTGTTAGTTCCTCTAAATCAGATATTTTTTGATGAATTTCTTCAATAATTTCTGGTGCAATTACTTTTCCATCCTCGTAATATTTATTACAAGCTTCTGTTGTAACTGTGAATCCTTGTGGTACAGGGATTCCTAGTAGAATCATTTCTGATAAATTTGCTCCTTTACCTCCTAGAAGGTTTTTCATTGACCCATTTCCTTCATTAAAAAGGTAAACGTACTTCTTTTTCTCCATCTCAATACTCCTCCGTTCAATCGAATTGATATATATACTAACAGTATGTTTATACTGTAGCTACCCATTTAAATTTAATTACCCTCTCCTAATTTAACAAAAAGTTTTGTTATATTAGTTTTTGAAATTTTACCAATAATCTTTAGTTTTACTTTTTCTTTTGATGAAGTTTCTATTTTTTCAACTATTGGAATACTATCTATTTCATGTTCAATAATTTTTTTTGCCAAATCATAAGCACTATCATCTGCATACCCACAAATTATGTTTGGCATTCTTGTCATTATTACTCCAACTGGAACTTTATTTATATCTGTTCCTCCAATAGCATTTTTTAAAAAGTCTTTTCTAGAAACAGCACCAACTAAGACACCATCACTTTCTATGAATAAAGTGCCTACATCATTTAAGAATAAGAATACGATTGCATCATATACTGTAGTTTCTTCACTAACCGTAACTGGTTTTGACATTATCTCTCCAGCTAAGACCTTAGATATATTTTCTAAAACCCTAGTATTCTGAGCTTCTCCTAAATATACATAACCAACCTTCGGCTTAGCATCTAGTATTCCTATCATAGTTAAAATAGCTAAATCTGCTCTTAAAGCCGCTCTAGTTACTCCAAGCCTTTCAGCTAATGCTTCACTAGTTACAGGCTGTCCTTTTTTAACTATCCTTACTATTTCTTCTTGCCTTTCTGATAATTTCAAATTTATCCCTCTTTCTAGGTTTATAGGAAATATTCAGATAATTTTGATTAGTGTGATATTTACATACTAATTATATCATTTTATAAAAGTTTGACTATGCTTAATTTTCTGAATAATCACCCATATTAGCTGAATATTTCCATTGCTTTAATTTTATTCTTGTTTTAATACTGTTTATCTCTATTTTACGCTATTTTCCTCATCTTCGTCAAATTTAACAGTATATGTAAAGGAATTATCATCTGTCTTCTTTTCATCGTTAGATTTATCAGTATTTACGTTATAATCATCTGAAGAAAATCTATCCTTTTTAACTTCATCAACTTTATTTTTTACTTTTTCTGCTACACCACTAGCTGCATCCTTTATATCTTCTACAGCCTTGCTTATATACTTATTAACTACTTCAACAGTACCATCAGCTTTAGTTATTTCAATTTTTATTTGTGTTACTACTCCTGCAATTACTACAAAAGCTAAAATTGCTGGGAATATAATAGCAATTACACCTGCAGCTATACCAGCATTAACAGGTACATCTACTATTTCCTTTTCATCTTTACTTATTCTAATTCTAGTTACATTACCTTTATTAATTAAGTCCTTAAGCCAATTCTTAAATTCGTCCATACTTTCAGCTTTAAATTTATTGTTTACTTCTGCATCTTGTTCTTTTATATTTTCAATGTATATAATTGCTTCTAGTACATCTCCATTAGATACCTCAAGTGCATATTTAGCTTCTGCATAAGTAACGCCTGTTCTTTCTCTTACTTGATCTACTTTTTCTAAAGTTATTTCCATAATAATCACTCCCTTATATAATTTAACATTTCTAAACTTTTTGGTTTTTTAGAATAATTTGAAGATATTATGAAAGTAGTTATCTTTCTTATATCTTTTTTAACATCATCATTTATATTTAGTTTGTATATCTTATCCATAGGTGTCTTAAGTAAAAACTTTATTGAATTATATGCTGGTTTAGAAATATAAATACCATGTTCTTTAGAGCATTCCTCACAGACACCACCATAATTAGAAAGGGATATATAATTAGATACAGATATTTTTTTGCCACATTTTACGCATGAATCTAAATTCAAATCATATCCTGTTTCTTTTAATAGCTTTAATTCAAAGGATCTTATTAACATTTCATAATCAAGTACATCTGTATTTAACAAATACATACAAGTTAAAAAGCTCTTAAATAAATGGTTATTTATCTCTCCTTCTTCAACACATATATCTATTAGTTCGCAAATATAAGATGAATAAGTCAGCTTATCTAAATTATCTAATAACCCTTGGAAAGAACTTGTTATTTTACCTTCTTGTAAATTATATAAATTTTTGCCTTTAAATAACACATATTCCCCATAGCATAAAGGTAATGTAATAGAAAATAGTTTGTTTTTGCTTTTCCTAGCTCCCTTTGCTATAGCTGTTATCTTTCCAAATTTATCTGTGTATAGCCATACTAATTTATCATTTTCTTTAAATTCCATAGTTTTTATAACTACAGCATTCACCTTATGTAGTGACAGAAAAATCATCCCCTTATTTCTTTACCTTTTTATATCCTAGTTCCTTTAATAGGTTTTGATTATCTCTCCACTCTTTTCTAACCTTTACCCATATTTTCAAATTAACTTTTTCATGTAGGAATCTTTCTATTTCATATCTAGCTGATTCCCCTATTTTCTTTAAGCATTGACCATTTTTCCCTATTATTATTCCTTTATGAGAATCTTTTTCGCAAAGCATATCTACTTCAATATGCCAAGTGCCACTAGGACTTTGTTTCATTTGAATTATATCTACTGCTATACCATGAGGTATTTCTTCTCTTAATGTTCTTAAAGCCTTTTCTCTTATAATTTCTGATACTACAAATCTTTCTTGAACATCAGTTATCATATCATCTGGATAATATTTAGGACCTTCTGGCATAGCATCTACCATTAAACTAATTAATTTATCTACATTTTTTCCTTTTAAAGCTGATATAGGAATTATTTCTTTGAAGTCCATTTCTTGAGAATACATTTGAAGAGTTTGAGCAACCCTATCTTGAGTAAATTCATCTATTTTATTTACCACTAAAAATACTGGTGCTTTTTGATTTTTTAAAGTCTCAATTATAAACTTATCTCCTCTTCCTATCTCTTCGTCAGGGTTTATTAAAAATAATACAAGATCAACTTCCTTTATTGAATCCTTAGCTGAATTAACCATATATTCACCTAGCTTATGCTTTGGCTTATGTATTCCTGGAGTATCAACGAATACTATTTGATGATCTTCTCCAGTTAATATAGTTTGAATATTATTTCTAGTTGTTTGAGGTTTATTTGATACTATAGAAAGTTTTTCACCCATTATTTCATTTAATAAAGTCGATTTTCCAACATTCGGTCTACCAACAATTGTTACAAATCCTGATTTAAACATTTTTCCTCCTAGTTTAATCCACCGTAAGTAGCACTTACTTAGGATATTTAAGATAAATCTCTATTATAATTTACCTTTAATAAATTATAGCATTGTTATAAGATTTTATCATCATTTTAATTAAATTTTAAAAATAGTAAATATAAATAATGTTAATAAAGTTCCAAATAAAGCTCCTACAATAACTTCAAAAACTGAATGAATATTTGAATCTACTCTGCTTTGAGCTGTTATTACTGCCATTAAATAGCTAAGCATTATACATATAGGTTCTTCTGTAATTAATGATATAGCAGTTGCTATTGAAAAGGATAATGCACTATGTCCACTTGGCATACCTCCTCTTAATGGCGTACCCTCTCCAAAATAAGATTTTACTATCAGGGTTACTATAATTACAACTACCAATGCAATTAACACCATGTAAGGCTCTGACTCTTTCATTTTATGAATAACATCATATGAAATTAAAGAAATCTTATCCCAAAATATAATATATCCTACAACTAAAGCATTCATTGCAGTAATTAATACAGCTCCTGCAGCTGCATTTTTAGCTATTTTAGCTAGTGGATGATAGTGATTAGTAGACATATCTATAGTGGCCTCAATTGCAGTATTTACTACTTCTGCAGCTAATACCATAGTAATTGTAATTGCTAATATAAGAAATTCAACCTTTGATATATCTATTACAAAGCAAGCTATGAGTACACATAAAGCTGCAAATATATGAATCTTCATATTTCTTTGACTTCTAATGGTTTGAATAATTCCGGTTACTGCATAATTAAAGCTTTCAACTAGCTTCTTTATCTTCATAATCCCCTCCCATATATAGTATTATCTTCTAATATCTAATTTATTTAAGATTTCTTCTTCCCTTTTTCTCATCTTATTTTTATCTTCTTCTATCATATGGTCATAACCTAGCAAATGTAAAATTGAATGAACTACTAAATAACTTACTTCTCTTTCATAAGAATGTCCGTATTCCTTACTTTGCTCTAAAGCTTTTTCTAATGATAAAACCATATCACCAAGAACTAATTCATTTCCATCCTTATAGGTTTCATCAAAATCAAAGTCTAAATACATATCCTTATAAACCTTATTTTCTTCAAAATCTAACATAGGAAAGGATAGTACGTCTGTTTCTCTATCAATCCCTCTAGTTTCATTATTTATTTCTCTTATTTCATCATTATCAACAAATAATAAGGATATTTGATATTCAACATCTACTCCTTCTTCTTTTAAAGCAAAATCACAGACATTTAAAATATTATTTATAAACTCATCACTTACTTCTATTTTATCTTGTTTGTTTTCTGTATATAACATATTTTTTCTCCTTTTAATGTAAATTCATAAATAAATCATTTATCTATTGATATAAAATGAATTATAAAAGTAATTAAAGAAGAAACTCCTTAAGGAGTTTCAAAATAGATATAAATTTATTAATCTTATTCAAATTACATCAATAATTTTAAATTTTTATATAAAGCTACTTAAAGAAACTTCACTAATTATTTACCTTTTTCTCAGTTGGATATTCTATTCTATGATGATATATTCCATCTAAGGTCTTTAAAAAGCTTTGTCTAATTAACTCAATATCTTTTAATGTTAAATCACAATTAATTAATTGGTTGCTATTAATTTTATCATTAATTATATTATTTACCATATTTTCAATTTTATCTTTAGTTGGTTCTGGTATTGATCTCACAGATGCTTCCACACTATCTGCAAGCATTAATATTCCAGATTCCTTAGTATCAGGAATAGGGCCTGTATATCTAAAATCTTCTTCTTTAACATCATCAGGATTTTCCGCTGAATTCTTAACTTTATAGTAAAAATATTTAACTAAAGTTGTCCCATGATGTTGTACTATTATATCTTGAATAATCTTTGGAATTTTATGTTCCTTAGCCATTTCTATACCATCTTTAGTATGAGATAGAATAATTAATGTACTTAAGTTTGGTGTAATCCTATCATGAGGATTTTCTTTACCTATTTGATTTTCTCCAAAAAAGTAAGGTCTTTTAGTTTTACCAATATCATGATAATATGCTCCAACTCTTGCTATTACCGGATTCCCCCCAACAACCTCTGTTGCTGCTTCTGCTAAATTAGCCACCATCATACTATGATGGTATGTACCAGGAGCCTCCATTAATAATTTTTTCATAAGAGGTTGATTTGGATTAGATAATTCTAATAATTTTATATTAGTAACTACATCAAAAATTGATTCATAAAATGGTAGTAGTCCCACTGATAATATTCCAGCTATCATTACTGAAATAATAGTAAAGCCTGTTTGAATAAGATTCTCTTTTAAATTACTTGATGAAATCATACCAACAGTTAATGTTAATATAGATGCTACAACAGCTATATATAAAGTTGCATAAATAATATCATTTCTTTGTTGAACCTTTTTAACTGCAGTTGATCCTAAAACTATAGCTACTGCAAATAAAATTATAATAGATGGGTTAAATCCCACAATTATCGAAACAAATACTAGGTTCAATAAATTAACAATAAGTGATACCTTATATTCTATCAATATAGTCATAATCATTGCCCCACAAGCAATAGGGATTAAATATGGTGATATTATATTTAAACTTAAAGATAACATCAGAGTGATTACATTTATACTACTTATTAGTATTATAAACTTATTGCTTTTAAATATATCTGCTCTTTCCCTAGAAATATAACTATATTCAATATATAAAATTACTGCAACTAAAATTGCCAACGCAATAAATGATGATAAATAGCTTTTTGTTAATCCACTATTTAGTAATCCAAGTTCATTTAATATTTCAATTTGTCTTTCAGTTACAGGTTCTCCTTCCTTAACTATAATTTGATTTTTCTTTATTATTTCCTTTTGTACGTTTTTTTGTGCTTCTTTTATATTTTCCTCCATTTTCTCTGTATCTATAAAGAAATTGGCCTTAATTTGTGAATATAAAATACTTTTCAAAGTATCTTCCAAGTTTCTGTCTAAATTATAGCTAATAAGTTCTTCACTTGCTAAATCCCTTGCATTTTGTAATGCTTCATAGTCGTTTTCTCCAATATTGTTTTTATAAGCTTTTTCTAAGGCTTGTAATGTTTTATTTTGAATATCAGAAATCTTTGATGCATCTATAGATAGTAATATATTGTATTCTTCATCTGTTAATCTAAAAGCATCAATTTTCTTTATTTCTGTAAGCTTTTCTTTGGCATCTTTTGTTGAAGAAATTTCTGTTGCTAGTTTATTAAATAATTTATTTATATTATCAATAGCTTGAGTCTTAATTTCACTTTTAACCGTATATTGTTTATCTTCCTTAGCTTTAGCTATAGCTTCTTCTATTTTTTCTTTTGTTGCTATCTCATCTACAGTATCTATTGGCGCCTTAATATCTACAGTGGCTATATCTCCAACAGATAAGTTATGTTTCTTTGGTGAAATTGTAGTTAATAACATTATATAAGTAACTAAAAATACTATTATGTATATTAGAACTCTTTTGTATCCTTTATTATCATTCTTCTTATCTTTCTTTAAAAACAAATTTATCCTCCTTTAACTACATACCTTTAATAATCCACTGGTTCATTATTAACAATATTTTGTTCAACTATAAAAACTACATTAACTACTACATCTTCACTTGAATTCTCCTTGGTAGTAACTATTTTATCAACAATTTTGGCTTCTCTTGTCAAACTATTATAAAGGGATTCTTCTAAAACATTAACAGAATTATTTATTACTTCCTCTTTTGATAATTCTATTGGAAATTCCTTCTTTTCATAATAATTTACTTTGTTGATTATTTTTTTACTTTCCTCTATTTTATCATACTCTTGAAAATCTTTTATAGCTTTTTTAAGATAAATTTTTTTCCCGAAAAAAGATAAATATATATCACTATCTTTTTCTCCAGTTCTTTTCATTTCACTTCCATTTATTTGCGCCACCATACTTTTTTCATAAAAAGTATTTGCCATTACAACTCCATCTGGTATAACCTCATAAGGTTCTTCTTCTTTTCCATTTATTCCTTCAATTATTACATCTCCAGCATGTACATATTCTCCAGCATGTACAGTTGCCCTACCTGAAAATGCATAAACCCTACTAACTTCTCCATCCATCCTTGCAATTAAATTACCATATTTTCTTTCTTTTATTTTTGGCGGATTTACCTTTTCTTCAATAGATATTTTTAATGTAGATCCTTCTACCCTTGCCCTAAGCCAAAGTATATCAGAATTAATACTTTCTAACTTTTTCTCTATTTCTTTAAAATCTATTGATTTTTTCCTTATTCCAGGTTTAATTCCTAAAGAATACAGTTGTTGTCTTATTTCATAGGGAGATACATTTTGCTTTGTAGTAATTTCTATACTCCATACGAAGGTTGAAAAATATAAAAGTAAAATAATAAATATTCCTCCCCCAATACTTAAGAAAAATTTACCCTTTAATTTTCCTATTAGAAATAACCTTCCTTTACTGCCTATTATTTTACATTTGCCATTTAATTTTTTAACAATAACTATAACATCTTTATAGTCACTATAATCTATAGTTATCCTTATAGTAGCAGCATCAATTCTCTTCACATTAATAATATTAATAGCTTCGCTCCACAATATGTTCAAAAGTTTCTCTGGTCTTAATATGTTAATTTCAACTATAACTCTACCACTTTCAAATACTCCTGTTGCCATACTACACCTCATAACGAATTGATTTAAATTTACCACTAATTGTTATTGTTGAATCTCCAATATATAATATTTCAAAATCTTCTCCTTCAATATTAACAATTTTTACTTTTGTATTTATTTTAATTATGGTTCTTTCAAATAATATTATCCCTTTATGATTTTCTATAGTAATTTCATTGTCACCAACAATAGTTATCTTAGGAAGATTTAACATTACATCCTTAGGCAAATCTAATTTTTCTGCTAATATTTCTCTAGTTTTTTCTATTCTTTCTTTCATAATCTTATCTCCTTATATTTTTTCTCATAGTACTCTATGATTAAAATATATAGAAAATTACTTCAAGAAAGCAAAAAGCAAAAGGAATAAATTCCTTTTGCTTTTATTTATCAACTAATATTAATCTTATAAAATTGACTTTTCCATAACTTTGCAGTTATAAATGTTATTAACACCAATGGTGTAGCTGTTTCTTTAATAATTATCTTTTTATTTTTTTTACTGCTGAGGAAGGTACTTAATAAGATTTATACCAAAATCTTATTTATTCCCTCAATTCAAGTATAATCATTATTACACTTTTTTTGATAAACATATAAACTATAGTCCTCAACCTTAATGTATTTAAAATACACTTAGACTTATTGGATTAATATAGCCTCCAATAATAGCTTACTTAATTAATTAAGTTACATTGAAAATTAAATCAAAATTATTCTACTTGAATTTTCTCTTTCTAGCAGCTTCTGATTTTTTCTTTCTTTTCACGCTTGGCTTTTCATAGTGTTCTCTCTTTCTAACTTCTGAAAGAACTCCTGCTCTAGCGCATTTTCTCTTGAATCTTCTTAATGCACTTTCAAGTGTTTCGTTTTCTCCAACTTTTATTTCTGACATCTATTATCCCTCCCTCCGCTAGCTCAAATTAATTAATTTAACTCAGCTACGGGCTTAATAACACACGCTATATTATACAATAGGTGGCCTCTAAAGTCAACTATTTGCTATAAACATTTTAGCCTGGTGGCCATTTCAAATCTCTTTGACCTAGTACATGGAAATGCATATGATCTACGCTTTGGCCTCCATCTTTACCACAGTTATTTACTATTCTATATCCTGTTTCATTAACATTTAGTTCTCTTACTAATTTATTAATTACTAAGAAAATGTGTGAAATAATCTCTGAATTTTTCTCAGTTAAATCATTAACACTTTGAATATGGTCCTTAGGTATTACTAAAAAATGAACAGGAGCCTCTGGACTTATATCATGAAAAGCCAAGACTTTATCGTCTTCATATATCTTTTTACTAGGAATTTCTCCATTTACTATTTTACAAAAAATACAACTCATAAAATCACCACCCTTCACACTAATTGGTAATGGATAATGCATAATGGATAATTATTGTGGAAACTCCGCTAGCTGAGTTTCTTTTTTTATTATAATTCAGTTTGCCTGAATTATTTCCTTAATTATGCATTACGCATTATGCACTATGCATTATTATAACAGTTTTGCTATTCCATATTCATTTTCTGCTTTTTCTATTTCTATATCTACTATTTTACCAGTAACATCGGCACATGTGCAAGGGACGTGTACCTTTATATAGTTTCTTGTATAGCCTTCATATACCCCATCTTTCCCTTTTACTTCTGTTTCTATTAGGGCATCCATTTCTTTTCCTATAAACTTTTCTATAAATTCTTTTTCATTTTTATTGCTTAATTCAATTAAAAGCTTACTTCTCTTTTCTTTTATGGTACCATCTATTTGGTCTCCCATATCAGCTGCTCTAGTTCCTTTTCTAGGACTATATTTAAATACATGAGTTTTAGTAAGTTTTATTTTTTCTAAGAATTTATAAGTTTCATTGAATTCTTCTTCTGTTTCTCCTGGGAATCCTACTATTACGTCTGTAGTAATAGAAACATCAGGCATTGTTTCTCTTAATAGTTCAACACTTGCTGCGTATTCTTCAGCAGTATATCTTCTATTCATTCTTTTAAGTGTTGCATCACATCCACTTTGCAATGATAAATGGAAGTGAGGGCAAAGTTTTTTAAAGCCCTTCATTTTTTCTATTACTTCTGGAGTAAAGAATGCAGGCTCTATTGACCCTATTCTAATTCTTTCTATGCCTTCTACCTTTTCTATTTCCTCAATTATATCTATAAGATTTACATTACCTTCTAAATCTAATCCATAGGATGCTGTATGTATTCCTGATAGTATAATTTCTTTAAAGCCATGTTCTGCTAGCTTATTTACTTCCTCTATTACCTTTTTAGGATCCTTTGAGCATACTGATCCTCTTGAATAAGGTATTATGCAATATGTACAGAATCTATTACAACCGTCTTGAATTTTTAAAAAGGCTCTAGTCTTATCTTGATACTCTTCTATATTTAATTCTTCAAATTTCTTGTTTTTAAGTACACCTTCAACATGGACTTGTGATTTACCTTCTTCTCTGGCCTTATTAACATAATAAACCACATCCCCCTTGTTTCTTGTACCTAACACTACATCAACTCCAGGTATATTTGATACTTCTTTTGGTGCTATTTGCGAATAACAGCCTACAACAGCAATTATAGAATTCTCATTTAGTCTTCTTGCTCTACTTATTATTTGTCTAGACTTTTTATCACCCATATTAGTAACAGTACATGTATTTATTACATATACGTCTGCTTTTTCGTTTGCTTCTACAACTTCATAGCCTTCTCTTATAAATTTTTCAGCCATAGCTTCTGATTCATATACGTTAACTCTACACCCAAGAGTAGAAAATGCAACTTTCATTATTTATTTCCTCCTAAATCTCCTAGCTCATATTGAACTAATGAAGTAGCAACAAAACCAGCTGTTTCTGTTCTAAGTATTCTACTTCCTAAAGTTACTATATAAGCACCATTTTCTTTTAGTTCATTTATTTCACTTAATTCAAATCCACCTTCTGGACCTACTAATATTCCAACTGTTTTTATTTTAGATGTGTCAATACTTTTATCATTAAATAATGTTTTTATCCCGAAATTTTCAGCATTTTCATAAGGAACTATAACTAAATCTAAGTTTTTCATAGCTTCTAAGGCTTCTTCAAAGGTAACAGGTTCAGAAACCTTTGGTATAACAGTTCTCTTGCTTTGTTTTGCAGCTTCTAATGCTATTCTATTAAGTCTATCTAATTTTTTGAATTCACCCTTTAACTTTATATCTACTCTTTCAGTAATAGTTGGAATAAATTCACTTACACCTAGTTCTGTTCCCTTTTGAACTATTAAATCCATTTTTTGAGCCTTTGGCAACCCTTGAAATAAATATATTTTTACTTCACTTTCATTATTTATTTCAAGTTGTTCTTCTATATCAACAATTACCTCTTGCTTTGTAATAGTTCTTATTTTTGCTAAAAATTCATCTCCATCACAATTATTTAAGACTATTTTATCCCCTTCATTTAGCCTTAATACTTTATATAAATGTTTTACATCATCACCTAAAATTTTTGCTGTTCTTTCTATAAAATTTTCTTTAGGAGTAAAAAATTTATGCATACATCGATCTCCTTAAAACTATTTTAATTTGGCAACTATGCAGTTCCATTCCCCATCTTTGTTTATTTCTACTACTTCAAATCCTGTTTCTTCAAGCTTATTAGTAACCATATCAACCCTATCATGAATGATTCCAGAAGTTATAAAGTATCCATCTGTCTTTAATACTCTTTTAACATCTTCTGTTAATATACAAATTACTTCGGCAATTATATTGGCAACTACTATATCTGCCTTCCCCTCTATAACATCTACTAAATTTCCATATAATATTTCTATATTATCTAAATTATTTAACCCTACATTTTCATTTGCAGACTCTACTGCAACTGGATCTAAATCTACTCCTATTGCCTTTTTTGCACCTAATTTTGCAGCAGCAATTGCAAGTATTCCAGAACCACATCCCACATCAAAAACAGTACTATCTTGTTTTACGTACTTATCTAAAGCTTGAATGCACATTCTTGTTGTTTCATGAGTTCCTGTTCCAAAAGCCATTCCTGGATCAAGTGCTAATACTAATTCATCATCTTTAGCTTCATATTCTTCCCAAATAGGCTTTACTACTATTCTTTCCCCAATTTTAGTAGGCTTATAATATTTTTTCCAGTTATTAGCCCAATCTTCTTCGTGCATTTTTTCACTTTCAACTTTAGCTAATCCAGTATCTATACCTATTTCCTTTAATTCTCTCATTTTTTCATTAATATATTCTAAGATTTCTTGGATATTATCTTCTTCAGAAAAATACGCTTTAACTACAGCTACTTCTCCTTTATGTTCTAATACATTTATATCTGCAAAATCCCAAGTAAGTGGTCCTTGTTCTCTTTCTAATATGTCATTTGGATCTTCAATTGCAACCCCTTTACAATCTAATCCATAAAAAATTCCTGAAACTGGTTCTAAAGCTTCACTTTTCGTTATAACTCTAATTTCAATCCATGTTCCTTCCATTAAAATCAGTCCTTTCAAAGATATTTGACTAATTTATTATTTTACACTTATGTTAACTTTCTGTCTAGGTATTAACTTAAAAAGTTTACTTAATAGAAATTAATTTAATATTATGGTAAAAATATAATTCATATGGTAATACTTTATAAATATATTTAATTATAAAAAAATAAGATACTGACATATTCAGCATCTTATTTTTACCACAAAAATTATTTAACTATATTAATTAAAATGTTATTAATTACTTAGCTGCCTTAGCTGCTTCTAAAATCACATCATAACTTGGTTGATCTGTGATTTCATCTAAATATTCAACAAATGTTACATTGTTATCTGAATCAACTACAAATGATGCTCTTGTTAATAAACCTAATTCCTTAGCATATGTTCCTGTAGCAATTCCGAAGCTTCTATATTTATAATCTGAAAGAGTTTTAACATTTTCAACATCTCCTAATGCACACCATCTAGCTTGAGCAAAAGGTAAATCCATTGAAATTGTATAACAAGTTACTCCATCTATTGAATCAATTTTTTCATTAAAAGTTTTTACTTCTGTATCACAAACTGGTGTATCTATTGATGGTACTGTTAAAAATACTCTTACACCCTTTGAATCTTTTTCAGTGAAATCTGCTAAATCATTTGTAGATACTGTAAACTCTGGTAATTTGCTACCAACTTCTAAAGTATTGCCTTCTAAAGTAACTGGTGCTCCTTGAAACTTAACCATTTTCATTTTATCTTCCTCCTAAATTAAAATAATATTTATTATTTTAACAATAATCATTATTCATATACTTTTATTATATACCTAATAATAACTATCTGTAAATATTTATTATTTTTAAATGTTGTTATTTTAACTTAGGATAAGTAATGTAATGGTTTATACTTGATATTTATCAACTAATGCTTTAAATTCTTCCTCTTTTTCAATTAAATAGTCATCGAATGATAATTTGTTCTTTTCTACTTCAGTAGAAAGTTCTGATAAAAATTCTGGTATTTTTACAGCTGGTATATCTCCTAAGGCAACTCCTAGTTTGGTGTCACCTACTCCATAAGCTCCTCCAACATGTAATGTAAAGCACTCATCTACTTTATCTCCAACTCTTTTTTTCTTTCCAGTAAATCCTATAGATGCTATTTGATGAACTCCACAAGAATTTTGACAACCTGAAAAATGCATTTTAGGTAATATATCTAATCTATAATTATTTTCCTTAAAATAATCTAAAACTGAATGTAAGGTTCCTTGACTATTGCATAATCCTATTTGACAAATTGGCACTCCAATACAGGATACACTTTGTTCAAATTTAGTTTTAGCTCCCATTTTTTCAGTTAATTCTAATAATTCTTTAGCTTCATTTCCATTTAGATTTCTAAAATATACACCTTCTGACATAGCTAATCTAATTTCTACATCTTCAAATTTACTAATTAAATCTAATACACTCTTCAAATCATTAATTAGCCATTGTCCTCCAATTGGATGTAAGTATACACTATATAAGCCCTTTTGCTTTTGCTTAAACAATCTAGGATTATCTATTTCAATTTCTATTCCTTTTTTATTATAAACTTTATTGCTTACAGTAATCTTTAAGTCTTCTGTTTCTTTAACTTCATCTACATGTTTCTTATAGCAATTTAAGAATTCTTCTTCTCCCATTCTATCTAATATATATCTTACACGAGCTCTATTTCTATTTTCATAATCTCCTTCTGCTATAAACATTCTAACCATAGCTTCAATATAGAATAAAACATCTTTTGGATCAATTAACTCTTTGTATTTAACAGCTTTTTTAGGATTTTGTCCTAATCCTCCTCCTAAATAAACCTCAAAGTATTCTTTTCCATCTTTATTTACTGCCACAAAGCCTAAATCTTGAACTGTACAATGGGCTTCGTCCTCTGCTCCACTTGAAAAAGATACTTTAAGTTTTCTTGGTAGTTTATATGTTGTAATTCTCTCTAAGAAATAGTTCCCAGAAGCCATTGCATAAGGGGTGACATCAAAAGCCTCTTTTTCATCAACTCCTGATAATGGAGACATAGCAACATTTCTTGGATAATTTCCACCTGCTCCTCTTGTATAAATATCATTATCTAGAGCTTCCTTCATTAAATCACATATCTCATCTATATTAAGACCGTGTAATTGAATAGCTTGACGAGTTGTTAAGTGAATTTTATCAAGACCATATTTTTTAGCAAAATCATAAACTTTATACATTTCACTTATATTTGTTATTCCTGATGGAATTCTAAGTCTTATCATAAATTCTTTTCCACCTTTATGAGAATACACTCCAAAACCACCTGAAGAATGTTTAAATTGCATTAAATTTATTTCTCCATTAACAAACTTATGACCCTTTTCTCTAAATCCCTCTATTTCTCCATATAAAACTTCTTTTAATCTTTCCATTTTACCACCTCTTAACAAATTTCTTCCAAATTAAATTATATCATTAAAAATTATATGTTATCATTTGATATTCTTATAATAATCATAAGAATTACCTATTGGTAAACATTCATTTTATTATATATTTTGCTCGAATTACTAATTTTTATTATATTTAAATATAATTATTATAAATAAAAAAGAGAATTAGCATCTGCTAATTCTCTTTTTTAAATAAATCTTTTAAGCCTTTTTTATGTGATGTTCCTTCTCCTACATTTTCTCCACAAGCTTCCATAAATGCTTTTAATGCATCCTTTTGCTTTTCATTTAAAGTCTTAGGAATATCTACTATTACTTTTACATATTGGTCTCCTCTTCCTGATGAATTGACCCTAGGTACTCCTTTTCCTTTTAATCTAAATAATGTACCTGATTGAGTTCCTGCAGGAATAGTATATTTAACATCTCCATCTACAGTTGCCACAGTAATCTCTGTTCCTAAAGCAGCTTTTCCCATAGAAATATGAGTGTCTATATATATATCATTTCCTTTTCTTACAAATTTCTTTGAAGGCGCTACATTAATTCTTACATATAAATCTCCTGGAGGTCCATCATTAGTTCCATGATTTCCTTGTCCTCTTAAAGGCATAACATTTCCAGTATCAACACCTGCTGGTATATTAACTTTAATTTTTCTAGTCTTTCTAACATGACCTCTTCCATGACAAGATGTACATGGTTCTTCTATAACTGTTCCAGTACCACCACAGGTATTACAAGTTGATGTACTTACAAAGCTTCCTAAAGGAGTTTGTCTTTGTACTCTTACTTGTCCTTGACCATTACATGTTGGACATGTTTTCTTTGATGTACCTTCTTTTGCTCCACTTCCTTTACAAGTTTCACAATTTTCACTTCTATCTATTGATATTTCCTTTTCAACACCAAAAACAGCTTCTTCGAAAGTCAGATTAATTGTATATTCTAAATCTGAACCTCTTTGAGGTCCATTTCTTCTTCTTCCGCCGCCGCCTCCGCCGCCGAAGAAACTTTCAAATATATCACCAAATCCGCCCATATCAGAAAAATCAAAGCCACCGAATCCACCTGATCCAAAACCACTACCATCAAAGTCAACTGTTCCATACATATCATATTTTGCTTTCTTATCTGGGTCTGAAAGCACTTGATAAGCTTCATTTATTTCTTTGAATTTATTTTCAGCTTCCTTATTACCTTGATTTTTATCAGGATGATATTTTATAGCTAACTTTCTAAAGGCCTTCTTTATATCTGCTTCTGATGCTCCTTTTTCAAGTCCAAGGGCTGCGTAATAGTCCTTATTTGCCATCTATTTTCACCACCATTTTTAAACTTTATAAAAGGGAAGACGACTTTTGTCTTCCCTCCTATATTATATATATTAGACTAATAGGTTACAACTATTTATCGTCTTTCACTTCAAAATCTGCATCTACTACATTATCATCATTTGGAGTGCTGTTAGTTCCTGCTCCACCCATATTGTTTGGATCAAAACCTGCACCTTCTGCTCCATTTGGATTAGCATCTGCATACATCTTAGATGAAATAGCATAGAATTCTTTATTTAATTCTTCCATAGCATTCTTTATAGCTTCAAGATCTTCTCCATCTTTAACTTTATTTAATTCATCTAATTTTGCTTGAACCTTAGCCTTATCATCTGCTGATACCTTATCACCTAATTCTTCTAAAGCTTTAGCTGTTTGGTATGCTACTTGATCAGCATTATTTTTAACTTCTATTTTTTCTTTTCTCTTCTTATCTTCTTCAGCAAATTTTTCTGCTTCCTTAACAGCCTTTTCTACTTCTTCTTCACTTAAGTTAGTTGATGCTGTTATAGTAATATTTGCTTCTTTATTAGTTGCCTTATCTACTGCTGATACTTTAACTAGTCCATTAGCATCTATATCAAATGTTACTTCGATTTGAGGAATTCCTCTTGGTGCTGGAGCTATTCCAGATAAAGTAAATCTTCCTAAAGTCTTATTATCTGCTGCCATTTGTCTTTCACCTTGAACTACGTGAATTTCAACTGATGTTTGACCATCTGCTGCAGTTGAGAATGTTTGACTCTTCTTAGTTGGAATTGTAGTATTTCTTTCAATAAGTGGTGTAGCTACTCCACCTAATGTTTCAATACCTAATGTTAATGGAGTTACATCTAATAATAATACATCCTTAACTTCTCCAGTTAATACACCTGCTTGAATAGCAGCACCAATTGCTACACATTCATCTGGGTTAATTCCCTTTGAAGGTTCTTTTCCAGTAAAGTTCTTAACAGCATCTACTACTGCTGGAATTCTTGTAGATCCACCAACTAATATTACTTTATCTATATCGCTTAATGAAAGACCTGCATCTGATAATGCTTTCTTCATTGGCTCAATTGTTCTTTGAACTAAGTCATGAGTAATTTCATTAAATTTAGCTCTACTTAAGTTCATATCAATGTGCTTTGGACCTGTGGCATCTGCTGTTATAAATGGTAAGTTTATGTTAGTTTGCATTGATGAAGATAATTCAATCTTTGCTTTTTCAGCAGCTTCTTTTAATCTTTGAAGAGCCATCTTATCATTTCTTAAATCTATTCCATTTTCAGCCTTAAATGTATCAGCTATATAATGCATGATTTTTTCATCAAAGTCATCTCCACCTAGCTTAGTATCACCATTTGTTGATAGAACTTCAAATACTCCATCACCTAATTCTAGTATAGATACGTCAAAAGTACCACCACCTAAGTCATAAACAAATATCTTTTGGTTAGTATCCATCTTGTCTAATCCATAAGCTAAAGCAGCAGCTGTTGGTTCGTTTATAATTCTTAAAACTTCTAAGCCTGCAATTCTTCCTGCATCCTTAGTTGCTTGTCTTTGAGAATCATTAAAGTAAGCTGGCACTGTTATAACTGCTTGAGTTACACTTTCTCCTAAATAGCTTTCTGCATCTGCTTTAATTTTTTGAAGTACCATTGCTGATATTTCTTGTGGTGAATGTTCTTTACCATCTATAGTAACTTTATAATTTGTTCCCATATGTCTCTTTATTGATATTACTGTCTTATCTGGATTAGTAATTGCTTGTCTTTTTGCGATTTGTCCTACTAATCTTTCTCCATTTGCTTGGAATGAAACTACTGATGGGGTAGTTCTTGCACCTTCTGAGTTGCTGATTACAACTGGTTCTCCACCTTCCATTACAGCTACACATGAGTTAGTAGTTCCTAAGTCAATTCCTATAATTTTTCCCATAATCTATTTCCTCCTAAATATATCTTCTATATTAAAATTTAGTTAATATGTCTTAAATTTAATTAGCTACCTTTACTACTGTATATCTAATTACCTTGTCGCCTCTTTTATATCCCTTTTGGAATACTTCTGCTACTGAATTTGCACCTAAGTTCTCATCTTCAATATGCATTACTGCTTGATGATAATTTGGATCGAATTCTCCTGTAGCATCAATTTCTTCTACACCTAGTTTTTCGAAAGATGTTTTAAAACCTTTTATAGTCATTTCAATTCCTTTTTTAATATCTTCAACATTTCCTTCAACTGATATAGCTCTTTCTAAATTATCAAGTACTGGAATCATTTCTTTTAACACATCTGTACAAGCATCTGTGTATATTCCTTCTTTTTCTTTAGAAGTTCTTTTTCTATAATTGTCATATTCTGCAGTTAATCTAAGTAATCTTTCCTTTAAAGTTTCTGCTTCATTTGTCAATCTTTTATTTTCATCCTTTAACTTACGCATAGCATCTAATTCATTTTCCTTATCATTATTTTCTTCCACTATATCTTCTGAAGAATCCTCAGTAGAATCATTTGAAGAATTAATTGAATCTGCTTCCATATCTAAATTTGCTTCTTCGCTTTTTTCAGTGTCAACATTGTCATTAACATTAGTAGCGTCTTCTGAATTATTTTGGTTATCTAATGTTTCCTTAATATCCTCCACAAAAACACCTCATCTCTTATTCTATAATTTGATTTTTTAAACTTTTATTAAGTTCCTTCATAACTTCATTCATAATTGCTATAACCCTTGAATAATTAATTCTTTTTGGTCCAATTAATCCAATCTTTCCTATAGGTCTACCATCTACAGAATATTCAGCTGATATAATAGAACAATCCTTTGCTTCAGGAAAGAAATTTTCTTCTCCTATTCTAATTGTAATATCATTACCTGGTTCAATTAAATCTAGCAAATTATCCTTATCATTTATTAGAGATAAAATTTCTTTTGCTTTTTCAATATTATTGTACTCAGGATAATTAAAAATATTAGTTGTTCCTTCAACAAAAACCTCTGTATTATTAGACTCTTTTAATGTTTCATATAAAGCAGGAAGAATTCCATTAAATACTTCATCAAAACCTTGCAATTCATGTTTTAGGTTATTTATAACTTCTAAATTAATTTCTTCAATAGTTAAATTTCTAAGCCTACTATTTAAAACATTATTAATCTTTTGAATAGTCTCAGGCTGTGGCATATTATTAACTCTTATTCTGTGATTTTTAATAACTCCACTATCTGCAACTATTACAGAAACCAAATTATGATTATCGATAGGAAGCAATTGAATAGATTTAATATAACTACTTCTTACAGAAGGAGTCTGTACTACTGTAGTTAAGTTTGTTAATTCTGAAAGAAGCGAGCAAGCTTCTTTAACTATTTTATCTACTTCGTACATTGCAGAATTAATTAAATACTCTTTAATTTTTAATTCCTCATCCTTAGTTAACCTTCCAGTATCCATTAGTTTATCTACATATAATCTATAACCTTTATTGGAAGGTATCCTACCTGCCGAAGTATGAGGTTGTTCTAAATACCCCATTTCTTCTAAATCAGCCATTTCATTTCTAATAGTAGCTGATCCTACTCCTAAATCATATCTTTTAGCTATTGTCCTTGATCCTACTGGCTCACCAGTCATAATATAGTCATTAATGATAGCCTGAAGTATTTTTATTTTTCTTTCATCAATAGCCATTAATATCACCTCTATCTGTTAGCACTCAATATCATCGAGTGCTAATGACTACAATATCAATATATTCCTTATTAAGTTTTTTGTCAATTTTATTTAGGCACAAAATAAATAATCTCATTTAACTTTATTAATTTATTTTTTATTTTCTTTGTTTTTCTAATAATTTCTTTATTTTTCTAATACATTTAAGTTAATATAAAATCACTCATTACAGAATTAGATAACTCTATTCCTTGCTCAGTTAACCTTAATGTATCATTCTCTAAGACTAATAATTTTCTATTAATATTTTTCTCAATAACATCCTTATATATACTTTCAATATTTACCCCAAATCTTTTTTTAAATTCATTTAAACTTATCCCACTAAGAATTCTTAACCCCATAAATACGAACTCTTCCATACTATCTTCAATTGTATTTTCTGTTATTTCTTCCCAAACTTCTTCTCCAGAATTAATTCTATCTATGTATTTTTTTACATTTTCTATATTTTTAATTCTTTTCCCATCTATAAATGATGTGGATGCTGATCCAAGTCCTAAGTACTCCTCACATTTCCAATAAACCTTATTATGATAGCATTCAAAACCTGCCTTTGCATAATTAGATATTTCATATTGATGATATCCATGCTTAGTTAATATACTTTTGGTTATTTCATACATAGTTCTTTCATCATCTTCTGAAGGTAAAATCAATTTATTTCTTTCCCAAAGTTTATAAAAAGCTGTTCCTTCTTCAATAATTAAACTATAGGCAGAAATATGCTCTGGATTTAACTTAGCAATTACCTCTAAAGATTCTTTCCATTCATCAACTTTTTGATTAGGAAGTCCAAACATTAAATCTACATTTATATTTTTAAATCCAACTTTTCTTGCTAAATTAAAGTTTTCTTCAAATTGCTTAAAACTATGAATTCTTCCTATATCCTTAAGCAATGAATTTTGTACTGCTTGTAGTCCCATACTTATTCTATTTACTCCGCCATTTAACATAGCTGTTAATTTTTCTTCTTCTAAAGCTCCTGGATTACACTCCATAGTAAATTCCATGCCTTCCATAAGCTGAAGTTTTTTTATAGAATTTAAAACCTTAACTATTTCCTTAGTTTCAAGATAAGATGGTGTTCCACCACCTATAAATATACTTTTTATAATATACTTACTTCCTTTATCCTCTATCTCCTTACATAATGCATCAACATAATCTTCTCTTAAGTAATCTATAGATGCATAAGAAGGAAAATCACAATAAAAACATTTCTGCTTACAAAATGGTATATGTATATAAAGAGATAATTCTTTTTTCTTTTCCATATTATCAACTCTTTCTTTAATAAAATTCTCTTATCCCTATTATACAGAACTAATTCAAAATTCAAAATATAAAGCTTAAATACACGTGAAAAAGGGCTATTTAAATAGCCCCTTTTAAAACTTAGATGTAATTATATTTATTTTAGAAACTCCTAAAGGAGTTTCAACCTTCATTCTTCATTTTACATTTTTCATTGGTGCGAAGCACCATCTCATACTTCTCGTAAATCTACATTTATAATATTGTGATATATAACATCTCTTTGTACTATATCTATTCTAGTATTTATTAAATCTCCCTGAAACCTTATTGGTAAGCTTAAATTCAATCCACTTCTAGCTACTAATGTATCTAAATCATTTCCATTCATTTGAATATTATATACTTGTCCATTTTTTCTTTTTAACATTCCAGTAATTATCCCTTTATTTCTTAAGCTTTTCCCCTTCTTTTTTAAATCTCTATTATTTACCTCCAACATATTATCCACCTCACTAAATTTACTTTACATTTTAATATATTTCAAAAATCAAAATTTAATTACTTAATATTTATATCAATAAAAAAACTTTTGAATATTATATATAAGTAATTTATTTATGGAGTAATATATGAAAAAATTTAAAATACTTTCCTTTGATGGTGGTGGAATTAAAGGTGCTTTAAGTGTTGAAATTCTATCTAGAATAATAGCTAAATATCCAAACTTTTTAAATGAAATTGATCTCTTTGCTGGAACTTCTACAGGCTCTATAATTGCCGCACTCTTAGCTAAAGGTGTTCCTATAGAGGAATTAGAGAAATTATATTCTAGAGAAGTTTCTGGACAGATTTTTTCTAATTATAATTTTAATATTATAAAGCCAAAGTTTAACAATACCTTATTAAAAAGATTTATCTCAAATTATTTTGATGATAAATTCAAAATAAATGATTTTAAAAAATATATATTTATTCCAGCCTTTTACTTAGGAGATGAACATACAAAATCCTGGAAACCTGTGTTTTTTAACAACTTATCTAAGAATAATACAAGTTATATTCTTGCTAGAGATGCTATTTTAGCTAGCTGTGCTGCTCCTACATATTTTCCATCCTATAAAAACTATATAGATGGTGGAGTAGTAGCTAATTCTCCTACTGCCATTTCTATTGCCACAACTTTATCTTCTTTACCTAAGTATAGAAAAGAAGATATATTACTTTTATCTATTGGTACAGGAGACAGCCCTGAAAGAATAATAGGTAAGACTCATAAATGGGGAATACTTCAATGGTCATTTCATCCCTTTGCAAAGATGAAATCCCCATTACTAGCTTTATTAATGGATGGTATGTCTAACTTAGAAGACTTATATTGCAAAGAATTCTTAAAAGAAAATTACTTTAGAATAAATCCGCAGGTGCCAAAATTTATAGATTTAGATGATTATAAATTGATTCATTATTTAAAGAATATAGGTAAAAACTGTGATTTATCAAATTTAATAAAATATTTAAATAATTTTTACTTCAAGTGAATATTTAAGTAGCATTTGTATTTTTTTGATATATAATAAATTATATAAGCATTATTTGTTTATATAAAATAATATTACCACCTTATTCTTATAGTTATCTAATAAAAAATGCTAAGTCAAATTGACTTAGCATTTTTTATTATAAATTATTTATCCACTTTTAATACTGCCATAAATGCTTCTTGAGGAATTTCAACTGAGCCAACCTGTCTCATTCTCTTCTTTCCTTCTTTTTGCTTTTCTAACAGCTTTTTCTTTCTTGAAATATCTCCACCATAACATTTTGCAAGTACGTCTTTTCTCATAGCTTTTACTGTTTCTCTAGCTATTATTTTAGATCCTACTGCTGCTTGAATTGGCACTTCAAACATTTGTCTTGGTATTATTTCTTTAAGTTTTTCTGCTATACCTCTTCCCTTTTCATAAGCTTTTTCTCTTGGAACTATCATAGATAAAGCATCTACAACATCACCATTTAACATAATATCAAGCTTAACTAATTCGGTTTGAGTATATCCCTTAAATTCATAATCTAATGAAGCATATCCTCTAGTTCTAGATTTTAATGTATCAAAGAAATCATAAACAATTTCATTTAATGGAATATCATAATTAATAGAAACTCTTGTTTCTTCTAAATATTGCATATCAATGAAGGTTCCTCTTCTTTCTTGACATAATTCCATTACAGCACCAACATAATCTGAAGGAGCTATTATGCTTGCCTTAACTATTGGTTCTTCCATATATTCTATTTCTGTAGCTTCTGGAAGATTAGTTGGGTTTGTAAGTTCTATTACTTCTCCATTAGTTTTTATTACTTTATAAATAACTGACGGTGCAGTTGTAATAATATCTAAATTAAATTCTCTCTCTATTCTTTCTTGAATTATTTCCATATGTAATAATCCTAAGAATCCACATCTAAATCCAAAGCCTAAAGCTATTGATGTTTCTGGTTCAAAGCTTAAAGCAGCATCATTTATTTGAAGCTTTTCTAATGCATCTTTTAGTTCTTGATATTTTGCTCCATCAACTGGATAAATACCTGAATAAACCATTGGTACTGCAGGTTTATATCCTGGTAATGCCTCTGCTGTTGGTCTATCTGCTTCAGTAATAGTGTCACCTACTCTTGCATCTCTTACATTTTTTATTGAAGCTGCAATATATCCAACATCCCCTGCTCTTAATTCATTAATTGGAAGTGCCTTAGGTGTAAATACACCAACTTCAGTTACTTCACAAATTTTATTTGTTGCCATTAACTTAATTTTTGTACCTGGTTTTACAACACCATCAAAAATTCTAACATAAGAAACAACACCCTTATAACTATCATAATAAGAGTCAAATATTAAGGCTTTAAGTGGTGCATCTTCATCTCCATTAGGTGCTGGTACCTTTTCTACTACAGTCTCTAAAACATCTGCAATATTTAAACCAGTTTTTGCAGAAATCAATGGTGCATCTTCTGCTTCTATCCCTATAATATCTTCAATTTCTTGTTTAACTTCATCTGGTCTTGCAGATTGTAAATCCACTTTATTTATAACTGGTGCAATTTCCAAATCATTATTTAAAGCTAAATAGCAGTTTGCTAGTGTTTGTGCTTGAACCCCTTGAGTTGCATCTACTACTAATACAGCTCCTTCACATGCAGCTAAGCTTCTTGAAACTTCATATGTAAAATCTACGTGTCCTGGAGTATCAATTAAATTTAATATATACTCCTCTCCATCAGGTCTTCTATAAATAAGTCTTGCTGCTTGAGACTTAATAGTTATACCTCTTTCTCTCTCTATTTCCATATTATCAAGTATTTGTTCTTCCATTTCTCTTTGGGTAAGAGTTCCTGTGGCTTCCAATAATCTATCAGCTAGGGTTGACTTACCATGATCTATATGGGCTACTATAGAAAAATTTCTAATTCTTTCTTGTCTATTACTACTCATATATTAAACTATTGCTTAAATAAGCAAATAGTCACTTCACCCCCATTATAATTTTCAAGGTAAATTATATCATAATGCCTAGGTTGTGTGTCAATATAAATATGAAGTTGTTAATATGTGTTAATTACTATTATTCTTATCTTGTAAAAAATCATCTATTATCTTATCTAAATCTCCACTTTCAGTATTGACTTCATTAGTCTTTATTTTACCATTTATTTTATCTATTATACTATTAAATCCATTATATAAAAATCCACCAACATCATAAAATTTTTCTGTTATTTTATTATTCATATTTATTATGAATTCCTTGTTATACACTTTTACTGTAGTATTTTCATTTTTATCCTTAGGAGTATAAATCTTTACTTCTGCATCATCCTTAATAAACTCTTCAAAATCCTTACCGAATTCCTCTTTAACTAATTCATAATTATCATCACCATTACCCACAGGTGATAAAGCTTTGGTGTTAATAATATTAACTTGTACACTGCCTAATATTATTATTATAAAAAAAATTAATGTTCCTATTAGAACTTTTTTATTAATCAAAAAAGCACCCCCTAGTATTTTTACTATCTAAAGGATGCTCATAAAAATCAATTTTTATTCATATTTTACTTATTTAAATTCTCTGCTATTATCCTTGCAATATACTTACTGGTTAATTTTGCTTCTTGTGCTGTATTTACATTTGATCCTACTTCTATAAGTATAAGATTATCACTTAAGCTATAATTATTAGCAAAAGCTCCTGGACTCCATACATAAGTTTCTCTAATTAAGTCAGGAAATAATCTAACTGCAGTATTATACATCTTATCAACAAATTCCTTGTTTGCAGGATATCTACTACTATTTTCAGCAGTAACAAACATCATTTTTGCTAAACTTTCATTATTCATATTAACTGTATATACGTCTTTTAATCTATCTGCTTTAGCACTATCTACTCCATCTCTATGAAGGTCTATTATAACTTTAAAATCCCCATATTCATTTAAATATTTTTTTAAAGTTTCATTAGATCTACTATATGCATCGTCATAAACAACACTATGATTAGTTTTATCATGAATAACAGATATTCCATAACCTTCTTCAAGTTCTTTAGCTAAAACATCACCAACTCCAGATACATTAAAATCAGTATCTGTAGTTAATTTTTCCCTTTCTGAATAATTTTCTGTTGTATGAGTATGGAATATTAACACTTCTGGTTTTGAATTATTTAAAGGCTTTTTTAAACTTGGATCATAGGCTGCGCTTACCTTGTTTAATTCAGCAATTTCTTCATCCGTCATCTTAGCTATACTTTCTGTTTTTAATGAGAATGGTGTTAATTTATTTATTGATGATGCTACTCCAGCACCTCCAAACATTTTGCTAAATAAGCTTACTTCCTTCCCTACTATATTATATGCATTTATACCTCTTATTCCCACAGCTTCTAAGGCCACATTTTTTAAAGAAAGATTATTTTCTACATATGCCCCTTCATCATAAACTGCAGTTTTTACTACTGGCATAGAAAAGTTAAGCATTTGAACATATGCATATCCGCCTGGATCATTGTAGTTATTTACTACATTAATTGCTCTTATAACAAATATTATACAAGCTACTATAATAATTAAATATCCCATACTAAAATTCTTACTGTTAATACCTAACTTTCCATTTCTTCTTGCCCTCTTATTATTAGGTGAACCTTGTCTTAATGAATACATGCAACTCCCCCTTCCTCTAATAAATATATTTAGAGAGTTACATAATTATTAATAAATATAAAAATATTTTTTTAATTCATAAACTTATTTATATCTTCCATATCTAAATTGGGTTGAATTGCCATATTAATACCATTTGCAATTATTTTTGCTAAGGATTCAATTACAGCATCAACATCCTTTGGTGTAACCATTAAATCTCCTACATATGGATCTAATACCTCTTTTATTAATTGGCTTTTTTCAAGCTTATCTACTGACTTTAGCATATTATAAAATTCTTTTCCTTTTTCAGCCTTACTAATAAGGCCATCTAGAACAAGATCTATAGTATCATTTGCTATAGTTGCTGCATGAACTACCGTAGGAACTCCAATAGCTACTACCTTCACACCTAAAGACTCTTCATTTATCTTCATTCTATGATTTCCAACACCTGCTCCTGGAGATATACCTGTATCACTAATTTGTATAGTTCTATTTACTCTTTCAAGCTTTCTTGAGCCAAGAGCATCAATACATATAACTAAATCAGGTTTTATTCTATCTACTAATGATTTTATTATTTCCCCAGTTTCTATTCCAGTTATTCCAAGAACCCCAGGGGATATACAACAAACTGGTCTTACTGAATCATCTATAGCCTCTGGCATAACTTGCTTTAAATGTCTAGTAACCATAATTTTTTCAGTTACCTTTGGGCCTAATGAATCTGGAGTTACATTCCAATTTCCAAGTCCTACAACTAATGCTGTTTTTTCTTCAGGCATATTTACTAATCTAGTTAAAACATTATCCACAACCTTTGAAACATTATCCATAGATTCACCATCATAATGAGTAAATTCTGGGAAATCTATTGTTATATAATTACCTTTAGGCTTTCCCAATTCTTTACCAGCCTCATCACTTTCTATACTTACAGTAGTTATTTTTATATCCCCCTCTTTTTCTTCATCTACAATAACTCCATCAAGCTCCCTTTTATTTTCTTCAGTGTACATATCTCTAGCTTCTATGGCTAAATCTGTTCTTACATTAATCATAAAAATACCTCCAAAAAAACTATTATCTCTTTTATTTTTCCTTAATGTTTCAATTTAATACTTGAACTTCTAAACTTTCAATGATATAATCTAGTATGTTAAAAACGAACTCGAACGCAGATTTCCCCAAAACTGCAAAGAGACCCTAATAAAATTATTAAGGGGGTGAATTTAGAATGGCAAATATTAAATCAGCAAAAAAGAGAATTAAAGTAACTGAAGCAAAAACTGCTCAAAACAGAATGATTAAATCAGCTTTAAAAACTGCTGTAAAGAAATTTGAAGTAGCTGTTGCTGCAAACAACGTAGAAGAAGCTAAGGTTCTTTTCCCTAAGGCTGTTAAAGCTTTAGATATGGCAGCTCAAAAAGGAGTATGTCACAAGAACATGGTAGCTAGAAAGAAATCAAGATTAGCTGCAAAGTTAAACGCTATGGCGTAATCAAATAAGAAGCCGATCCAAATGGATCGGCTATTATTTTATTAGAAAAACTCCTATAGGAGTTTTTTCATCAATTTTTCATTTTACATTCTTTATTCTTCATTTATATTTACTTAGTCATAAATATGTTAAATATCATTAGCTCCATTTCCATATTCTTATCTACACCTGATGTTTTAATTTTATTTTCAGTTTGTAAACATATTTCCATTATTTTTTGAAGCTGTTTTATAGAAAATTTGCTAGATTGATTAATTAACTTTTCACAGACAAAGGTTGGAAGTTTAAATTTAGATGAAATATCATTGGCATTTGCTCCACTTTGAACCATAACTTTAATTTCATAAAGCCTTTTAAAATTATTTTCTATGTTAGAAATAATAAGCATATGTTGATCACTTTTAGATAATAAATCATAAAGTAAATCTAAAGTTTTTTCTACCTTCTTTTGAGAAATAAAATCTACTAAATCAAAAATATCATCTTCACTAGAATTTGCAATTAACTTATCTATATCAAATTTATTTATAGCTCTATTTTCTGCATATGAAATAAGCTTATCCGCTTCTCTTCTAATTATATCAAAGTTATTTTGCACTTTTTCTGCAAAATATCTTAACTCAACTTTTCCTATTTCTTTTCCCTTTTCTTTAAATACCTCTTCTACCTTTTTATAATATCTATCCTTTTTTAATTTATCAAAGTATACTACCTTAGAAACCTTTTCTAAAGATTTTAATTTATTACTTTTCTTAGGAGTATCTCTTTTATCATTAAATAAATAATACATTATAAGAACTGTATAGGTGGGCAAGTCTTTTAAATATTTAAGTATATCATTGTAAAGCTTTGTGCCTGCAGCATCACTTTTATCCTTTAAGAAACCTGCTCTATATACAACAACTACCTTTTTATCACCCATAAAAGGCATAGTTTCACAAGCATTCATAATATCATCAAAGGTTGTTGTTAATCCATCTAATCTTATATAATTTAAATCAAGTAGGGATTTATCAATAGTAGTATTAACAATTAAGTTTATTCCTTCCTTAATTAGTTCTTCATCTAATCCACAAAAGATATAAGAATTGTCAATTTTCCCCTTCTTAACTTCACCTTCTAGTACATCAAAATCTATCAAAGCAATCTACCTTTCTTAATTAATTACTAAAACTTTATTTTTAAATAAAACAATTTTTACATAATTACTATATTTGCAGTCTATTATATCATAATTTTCATTATATTTCTCACTAGAAAGCTTTATTAAATATCTGTTTATTTTATTTCTTATTAAAATATTTTTGTTTAGTTTTTCTATCTCAATAGTGTTATTTAATTTTACCTTTTTAAAATTTTTATATTCACTATTAGATAATGAAATAAATTTATACTTTTTTAAATCTACACCTTTCTTGGTAGCAACTAAGCTTCTTTCCCCCTTGTAGCTAATCAATAATACTCCATCCCTATAATACTGAAGCTTTGGATATGGACTATAAAAGTTAATAAATAAATAAAATAATATTATTGTTGGAAAATAAATAACCCTTTTATATCCCTTTCTATAAAAATAAATAGTAATTAATAGTATTATATAGATTACTGATATTATTTCATTTAAGAATAGTATACTTGGTAAAATACTAAGTAGCTTCTCTGAAATTATATCTATAGATAAGGTGGCATAATAGGCAAGAAAAGCGAGATAATTAAATATAACTTCAAAATTTATTGTTAATGCTAAAATGTTTCCTAAAATTACAATTGCATTTATTAATGGCATAAGTATTAAATTCCCTACTAGAAATCCTAATGAAAATTCTCTAAAGTATAATATTAAAAAAGGAAAAGTAAATACTTGAGAGGATAAACTAATAGCTGTCCCCTCTCTTAAGAACTTAGGTAATCTATATAAATTTTTATTAAATTTCTTATTAAATAAAATTATTCCAAGAGTTGATAAAAAACTTAGTTGAAATCCCACTTCGAAAATACTATATGGCTTATATAAAATTAATATAGTCCCAGCTAATGATAGACCTGCTAAAGGATTGTAACTTCTTCTAAAAGGTACTGCTAAACTTAAGCATAATAACATTATATAGGATCTTACAGTTGATATAGCTGCTCCAGTAAAAATTACATACATAATGGAGACAATAGGTGCTATTTTATTCCCTAAAACTTTTTTAAGTAAAGAATATACTATAACCATATGAAGTCCTGATACAGATACAGCATGCAATACCCCTAAATTCTTCATTGTACTTTCATCTTCTCTATCTAAAAACTCTGTATATCCAAAGGATATAGATGTTATTAAAGCTGATCTTCTACTTCCTAACTTTTCTTTTAATTTATTAAAAATTTCTTCTCTAATCCTATAAATTTTACCCTTTAAATCTAAATTTAACTTTTCATATTCTTCTACCTTTACTTCTCCTAATATCCCTCTTTCAATATTAATATCCTTTCTAAATTCTATCTTAGCTAATATTTTATCGCCTAGTTTAATATCTTGAAAATTCCCTGATAAGTATACCTTTCTGCCCTTAATTTCACCTATTCCTCCATAGCTATTTAGTGAAACTATTCTTATTTCTTCATTAGAATTAGTATTTAAATTATAGTATAAAAAATTATTTATTATTGGTATTAGGAAAAATATAGCCAATATTATAGCTAATTCTAATCTTTTTAAGAAAATAAGATAAATAAAAAAACAGCTAACAAATAGTATCGCTAGCCATTTTTCTTTATAGAAAAGTAAAAATATACAACTTGATAATATAAAAACTAAGAATATGTAAAGTAGTATATTTTCTTTATTATTTAACTTCAATGGCAACACCTCATTTTAAAGTCTTACCATTTTTTTATAATTAAGTCTGCTATAGCAAAAATAAATAAAATCCACCCAACTATTATTAAAATAACTAAATCAAACTTAAATCCTAATAACATAATTAATAATGTTAATGATAAAACATATATTAAAAGTATCACTATTAAAAGTTTTATATATTTTAAGTTGTTTTTAGTAAAAATATTGCAGTTAATAATAGTATCTATGATAGTAATACCACCAATAAATAAGAATCCTATTATATCAAAGCTATTTTTTATAAAGTATGCTGCTACTATTGGAAGTAAAGCAAATAAGATACCCTTTATAACTACCTTTTTACCCTTATATGAATTATTTTCACACAATATATTTAGTAAAATTACAGGCGTTATTAAAAGTAAATTCATTAAAATAATATAATATTCTTTAGTTAAGTTTCCATTTATGAAATAATATTGGAAATTTAAATATATTATTTCCGCTAAAGTAATAATAGCATATATGCTTAATCCAGCTTTAACTGCTTCTTTAATTTCACTTTCTCTATTTTTTAAGTTAAAAAATGTTTTTATACTACTTTTTTCAGTGTAAACATCTCCTATTCTTCTTAATAACATTGAAACCTTTCCTTTTACTATTCCAATATTGGCTAGACTTACTATAGACAAGTCAGCTAAATTTTTTCCTTCAGCAATAAATCCATAGCCATCATTATTGTATAATGATATAATTTTATTTCTAATCTCTGGATTAACCTTACAATAAATTCTAACCTTAGATACTATTTTTATTAATTCCTCTTCATTCAATGATTCTAAATCAATACCAGATACTATTTGATCTTCACTAGAAATTAAACCAATTTTTCTTCCAAAAGTTTCTGCCGATATAGTAGATTCCTCTGTAAATATTATAGGTAAAACTCCAGAATCTATAATTGTATTAATATCATCTAACACATCATCTACTAATGGATTTTCTAAAGCTATAATTCCTACAAAAACTAAATTGCTTTCTACATTTTCATATTTTGATGGTTCATAATTGAAACTTCTATATGCAAAAGCTTCTGTTAACAAACCTTCCTTTGAAAAACTTAAATCTGCAAGTTTAATTTTCATTATATCTTCAGAGGTTATTTCTCTTTCAATACCATTGATTAAAATATGAGTACAACAGCTTAAAATTCTGTCTAAATTTCCTCTTGAATTTGATCTATATCCTTTTCTATTCTTATTTAAAGTAGTGGCCATTCCCCTATCTGAAGAATTAATAAGTTCAAACTTTCTTCTATTTAATCCCTCTAATCTCTGTTTATTAATAGAATTTTCTTCACCAAACTTAACATAGGCTATTTCAAATATACTGCCTTTTATATATTTATTATCTATATTATATTTAGAGTTATTGCACAATATAGCTATATCTATAAGCCTCTTTATATTTATATCAGCTATATCTATCTTATTTGATAAATATATTTGTTCATTTGTATATATCTTATCTACAAAAAGTTCCTTCTTACTTATATTACCTATCTTATCCATAAAGAATATTTTCACATCATTTACTAAAGATATAGCAGAAGTATTATTTAATTCTATATTATCTTCCACTAAAACTTTTTTCCTAAAGGCTTTATTATAATATAGGAAAATAAATGGAAACACTATTGAAATAACTGAAAATATCCCTTGCGCTAAAAGTTCATTTTTATTTGTTATTTTCCCTGGAAGAACTAAAACTAAGATAGCTTGTACCAATAATAAACATAAAACCACCTTCATTATATTATTTTCAATATTTTTTATAAGAAAATTACTTTTATTATTAGTATTACTAATAACATTAACTAACTTTCCAAGCTGTGTATTTCCTCCTACTTCTACAACTATTCCCTTACCTGAACCTTCTTTAACTATAGATCCTCTAAATATCATATTAGAAATTTCACTAATAGACTCCACAGTATAATCTATTTTTATTGAATCCTTTTCTTTTATAAAATTATCTCCAGTAACTCCCCTTTCATCTACTTTAAGGTTTTCACTTTCTATAATTCTAATATCTGCAGCTATTATAGAATTTTTTCTAAAAAAGATTATATCTCCTTTTACTAACTCTTCTGCTTCAACTAATCTTTCAATACCTTCTCTTAAAACTAAAACTTGTGAAGTATTTAGATTTTGTAAAAGTTCAATTTCCTTTTCCTTCTTTATTTCACTATGTAACTTTATTGCTAAATTACTAAATAATAAAATAGCTATAATGGCTCCCATTATGTAAAATTCATTTAATAGAAATAATATGATAAATATTAAGTAAATAATTAGATATTTTTGTTTTACTAGCTCTAATAATAATTTAAATATCCCTCTAGAATAAGGTAAATTAATTTTATTATTTTCAATTTCTCTTCTTATACTACAATCATATTCATAAAGGCCTTTATTAATATCGCTATTAAGTTCTTCTACTACTTTAATCCAAGATTTGTTGTAATACTTCTCCATAAAACCCCTCCCTATTTAAATTTTCGAATTAAATAACAATAACCTAACATTTATAGTATAAATTGTTAGGTTATTTTTTAAAAGTACTATTTCACCATTTCAAATATACATTATCATTTTGTCTTTGGATTAAATATCAAAGCCATAGTATATCCAAAGAATATTGCAGCTGTAATTCCAGCTGCTGTACCTGTTATACCACCAGTAAAAGCACCAATTAATCCTTTCTCTTCTACAGCTTTTATAGCACCTTTGGCTAAAGAATTACCAAAGCCAGGCAATGGAATACTGGCACCAGCTCCTCCAATTTCAATTATTTTATCATATATTCCAAAGGCACCTAATATTGTTCCTAAAGTAACAAAAATCACTAATATCCTTGCTGGAGTTAATTTAGTTGTATCCATAAGTATTTGCCCTATAACACAAATAATACCGCCTACTATAAAAGCACTAATATATGTCATAATATCTTCTCCTTACTAATTATTAAACTCAATTGCAACAGCATGAGCAATTCCAGGAATGCTTTCTCCTTGAAGAGATGATGTGGTACTCATAAGAGCTCCAGTAGATACTAATAAGATACTTTTAATTTCTTTTCTTATCATCTTTTTATAGAAATATCCTGATGCCACTACTGCAGAACATCCACAGCCACTTCCACCAGAATCTGTTTTTTGAATATTATCATCAAATATCATATCTCCACAATCAAAATAATTACTTCTAATATCATAACCATACTCCAATAATAATTTACAGGTTATCTCCTTTCCCACTTTTCCTAAATCCCCTGTAATTACAGCATCATAGTAATTTGGATTTCTTCCAGTATCCTTAAAATGCATAGCTATTGTATCAACTGCTGCTGGAGCCATTGCTGCCCCCATATTATTAGGATCTTTAATTCCATAATCCTTTACAACTCCAGTTGTAATATAGGTTACTTCTGGAAAATTCCCTTCTTTAGCAAGCACCATAGCTCCTGCACCTGTAACTGTCCATTGAGCTAATGGGCTTCTTTGTGCTCCATATTCTAAAGGAAATCTAAATTGCCTTTCAGCTGAACTAAAATGTGATGATGTTGCTGCTACTACATATTCTCCAAAACCTCCATCTAGCATCATTGATGCTACGCTTAAAGATTCTGACATAGTTGAGCAAGCACCATATAATCCAAAAAAAGGAATATTTAATTCTCTTGCTGCAAAGGAGGATGATGCTAATTGATTCAGTAAATCTCCAGCAAATAAATAATCTACATCTTCTTCTTCTATTTTTGCCCTACTTATAGCAGAAGTTATAGCTGTATATAGCATTTCACTTTCTGCCTTTTCAAAACTTTCTTTACCATATAAATCATCATTTAATATTTCATCGAAATAACTTCCTAAAGGTCCTTCTCCTTCCTTTGGTCCAACTATAGAATAGGTTGCTACAATCTTAGGAGGATTTAATAACCTAACTGTTTGCTTTCCAATTTTTTTTGTTTTACTCATAACTATTACCTTTCTCACATGAATAATTTAATTACATAATAAATTATTCCTATAATAACTGAACTTCCTATTCCATACACTAGAACAGGTCCTGCTATCGTAAACATCTTAGCTGCAACTCCAAAAATAAATCCTTCTTTTTTAAATTCAATAGCTGGAGCAACTATAGCATTTGAAAAACCTGTAATTGGTACTACTGTTCCTGCTCCACCATAAGAAGCAATTTTATCATATATACCAACACCAGTTAATAATGCTCCTAAAAATACCATAATAATTGGTAGCAACATCTTAACATCATCTTCTTGAAATCCATATTTAATTAACATTTCTTGAAAGAATTGAGCTATAGTACAAATTCCTCCTCCCACTAAAAAAGCTCTTACACAATTTCTAGCTATTTTAGGTTTTGGATTAGTCTGGTTAGCAATAATTTTAAATCTTTGTAATATTTGTTGCTCACTTGGTCTTTTATTTTTAGACATAAGAATACTCCTTTCTATAATTCTCTTAATTTATTATTCCTCTTTATATAAAATCAACACTGGTACTTTTTTCAATATAAAAAAATAGAGAAAAAATATAATGCTAACTATCACTTTTAACTTTATCAGTGAAATTAACATTATATATTTTCTCTTAATTCTCAAAAGAAATTTACAAAATCTTTTTTTATAAATTTCTAAATAATAAAAGGCTTTTAAAATGAACATTTATTCCTGTAATTTTTCTTTCATTAATCCTAAAACCTTTTTTTCTATTCTTGAAACTTGAACTTGGCTAATTCCAAGCATCTTAGCAACTTGCACTTGGGTTTTATCTTTAAAATACCTAAGCATAATAATTTGTCTTGACTTACTATCTAAACTTCTTAATGCTTCTTTAAGTGCAATTCTATTTATCATGTCACTATCATCTTCTCCCTTTTCACTTAATTTATCTATAAGTAAAACAGGAGCTCCATCATCTTGGTGAATAATATCATAAAGATATTGCATATTAACTGAGGACTCTATGGCAAATAAAATTTCTTCTTTATCAATATGTGAATACTCTGATAATTCTTCTATTGTTGGTTCTCTATCTAACTTCTTAGTTAATTCTTCTTTATCAAAATGAAGTTTTCTAGCTAAGCTTTTTACATTTCTACTAACCTTAATTATTCCATCATCTCTTATAAATCTTTTAATTTCTCCTATAATCATAGGAACTGCATAAGTAGAAAACTTAACATTAAACTTATCATCAAAATTATTAATAGCCTTAACTAAACCAATAGATCCTATTTGAAATATATCTTCATAATCGTATCCTCTATTTAAGAACTTTTTACTAATAGAAGATACAAGAGGTAAATTCATTTCAATAACCTTATTCATGGCCTCTTGATTACCTGCTTTAGCCAGAGGTATTAATTTTGAATTTTCTTCGTAATTATACACCTCTTTTCTTATATTTCCATTTTCCATCTAATTCACCTAACTTACTGTATTAAATTTCTTCTTCATAATAACTTTTGTACCTTTTCCATATTCACTAAAGACTTCTAAGTTATCCATAAAGGTTTCCATAACAGTAAAGCCCATTCCAGACCTTTCTAATTCTGGTTTAGAAGTATATAATGGTTCCATCGCTTGTTCTATATTATTTATTCCCTTGCCATAGTCTTCAATTATTATGGTTATTTCATTTCCAGTAATACTTGCCTCTATTTTGATTATACCCTCTTTTTTATTTTCATAACCATGTATTATAGAATTTGTTACAGCTTCTGAAACAGCTGTTTTTACATCTGTCAATTCTTCAACCGTTGGGTCTAACTGAGAAACAAAAGCAGCTACTGCTACTCTTGCAAAACCTTCATTTTCGGATTTGCTCATTAATTCAATACTAATTTTATTATCAACCATTTTAAACCCTCCATTAAATATTCACTATGGCTTCATCAATATTTCCATAAACATCTATTATCTTATACATACCCGAAATTTCGAAAACTTTATTTACTGTTCTATTTATTTCTGCCACGCATAGTTTTCCATTTCTATTTTGCATTTTTTTATATCTACCTATAACAACTCCAATTCCAGAGCTGTCCATAAAAGTAACCCCACTAAAGTTTAATATAACTTTTCTTATGTTATCTCTATCAATTCTATCATCTATCTTAACCCTAACTTCCTCTGCACTATGATGATCTAACTCCCCCATAAGCCTAATTATAAGAGTATCATCTCGTTTCTCAAATTTAAGATACATATAAATTTCTCTAAAGTAAATTACTTTAGAGAGCACCTCCTTCACCCAGTAAAATTTCCTTCTTTTTCCATAATTTTAACATATTAGTTTATTTATAGTCAAACATAATTATGAATTAATACAAAAAAAGAATTAATATTAATATAATATTAACTCTTTTTTTATTAATTATTTTATATTATTATATTTTTTAATTTCTTCTTTTAAATTAAAATAGAAATCTTCAATTGTTTCTTCTTCTTTTAAAATTAAGGTTTCTATTGCATCATCTAAAGTATTCATAACATATATATGAAAGTCACCATCTTCTATAGCCTTCTCTACTTCTGGCATTAAGATTAATTCATCTTTATTAGAAGAAGGTATTAATACTCCCTTTTCTTTATAATCATCTATAAATTTACATACCTTAAAAAATCCTTCTATCTTTTCATTTACTCCACCTATAGCTTGAACTTCCCCTAACTGATTAATGGAGCCAGTAACAGAAATACTCTGATTAATAGGCCTCTTTGTCAATGCAGATAAAATACATATAACTTCAGCTACAGAAGCACTATCACCATCAATAATTCCATAGGACTGCTCAAAATTCAAATAAAAATCTACTGGAATGTCTTCATAGGAATTAATAATATTACTAATTAATCCTTTAATAATATTAACGGATTTTTCATGAATTTTACCACTTAATTTACTTTCTTTATGGATATCAATTATTTTACCTGTTCCCTTATGAGCAACGCAAGTTATTCTTACAGGCTTTCCAAAAGAATGATATCCAGTATCTAATACCGATAATCCATTAATTACTCCTATTTTTTCTCCAGTAACTGATAGTATAATCTTACTTTCTTTATAAAGCTTATCATACTCTTCTTCAATTCTTTCTTTATAATATACAACATTTATTATATCCTCATCTTCAATTAATAAACTATTTCTTTTTTTAGCATTATAATTGGCAAGAATAATAACTTTATCTATTTCTGCAATATCTATATTAATTTTTGTTTTTCTACTTGCACTTCTAGATAAATATTTAATAATTTCATTTATTCCTTTTTCTGATATTTGCATAAGGCCATTTACTTTTATTTTATTGTCCACGGCAGATTTTATATAATTCACAGCATTTTTATTAACATCCACTATTGGATAAAACTCAGCTCTTAATGGAAATAGCTTACTAAAATCTTCATCTAAGCTATACAATGTATCATAGGTTTCCATATCTCCAATTAAAATAACCTTAACATCTATAGGTATAGGTTGTGGCTTCAGAGTATTAATGGAAATTATATCCAAATATGATTTTGATGCATCATAGGTTACCTTATTAGTCATTAATGCTTTCTTTAAATGATAATAGGAATATCCATTACTGGCTAATGTATTCATTCGTACTATTAAACACCCTCCATTAGCCTTCAATAAAGAACCTGAATTAATTAAATTTATATCTGTTGTATAAACTCCATTATGATTTTCATATTCTAGAAATCCCATTAAATTATTTGTACTAGGATCTTCCTCATATATAACTGGTGGATGATAAGTCTTACTATTGTCAACTAATAAATGAATATCGTATCTATTTATTACTTCATATAACTTTTCTTCATCCTCATCTATATCCATGGTATAGCATTCTATTATATCCTTTTCCATAAGAGTAAATAGTTTTTCTAAATACTCGTATGCATTATCATCATCTATAAATTCAAAAAGTATTTCGTCTTTATAATCTTCCATTTCTTTCGTTAAAAAATCACTATAAACTTCTTTTAACTTACTTATAGACTTTACTTCTATATCCTTAATTTTAACTAAAACTACTTCTGCTTTCTTTTTTAGTACAGTTGCTTTTGCCACTATTACTTCTTTTTTTTCTTTATCTAAATTATCATATTCTCTTTCACTTATAACTTTTCCATTTATTAATGGTATAAAAGCAAATCCTTTATTAGTAACTTTCACCTCAAAATTTTCTTTTTTAGCCATTTCCATTAATTCACTTATATAAGAATTTCTTTTACTTTGTATTTCTTCAATTAATTCATCTTTTTCATCTTCTTTAGAAGAATTATAAAACTCTTCAACTAACTCAATATAATTATTGCGTATCCCTTCAACTGCCTTTACTAATTTATTACCATTGCCATTAGATATAAATAAAACTTCTGGTTTTTTATAATCCTCTAAAACAACATAACAAATATCTTTAGGAGGTGATTTGTATTTATACTGCTCCTTTATATAGGCTTGAAGTTTTGTTAGTTTATCCTTTGAAAATGAATCTATTAGATAAATATTATATCCCTCTCTATTTATACCAAGGGCTCTTCCTATCTTTTCATACTCTCCATCTATTTCGGGTATCATTGTCACACTGCCGTTTTCTTTATTTTCCTTAAACTTAAAGTTAAATTTCACCTCTTGAGGAGTTAATTCTTGTTTCATATATTCCCACCTTCAAATTGACTAGCAATTTTTAAGAAGCAGTTTCCCCCCTTTTTTTAATTATTTATTATATAGATATTCTAACATCATAGGTTTAGGGATTAATTTTAAAAATAAATTCATTTTTATAAATACTATAAATTATATGAATGCAGATATTAACTAATTACAAAAAATCAGCTGTATAAAAAAAGCATTGAAAAACATAAAGTTTTTCAATGCTTTTAAATAGCTCTAGATTAAAATGTTTAAATTTATTTTCATTTCTTAAAAAGTTTATTTATGAATTTTTAAATTTTATTAATATTACTTTGTATTACATTAAACTTAAAAATTTTTCAATTGCTTCTTCAGCTTTTTTATATTCTTCATCTGATGGTACAAAACAAAATGATAATCCTGGTTCTACTACTTTAAGCTTTAAATCCTTAAGTCTTGATGTAAGCATTTTTACACCTTCGCCACTCCATCCATAAGAACCAAAAGACATAGCAACTTTTCCTCTATTAATTATTGGACTAACTAATGATAATAAATCCCAAGCAGGTTTAACAGCATCTTGATTTATTGTAGGTGATCCAATCATAAAACCCTTTGCTCTTTCTAGCTTAGCTATACTTTCTTCTAATGGGTTTTCAGTAATTTCTGTTAAATTAGCTACATACCCTTTTGCTTCTATTTTTTCTTTTAAGAATTTAGCCATTTCTTCTGTATTTCCATAAGCAGAAATATAGAATATTTCTATTCTTTTTTCATCTATTTCTTCTTCAGTTGCCCATTCTTTATATAGATCTAATATTTTATCTATATTATCCATATGCACTGGTCCATGGCTTGTAGCAATACACACAATTTCTAAATTCTTAATCTTATCAAGTCCCATTAACACAAATTTCTTAAATGGTCCCATTATACATTCAAAATAATATTTCATTTCAGCAAAATAATCCTCATCTAAACTTGACATTATTCCACCCTTAGGACAATAATGAGAGCCTGTAAAATCACATGTAAATAGTAATTTTCTTTCTTTTACATAAGTAAACATAGTGTCTGGCCAATGTAAATTGGGAGCAGGTATAAACTGCAGAGTAACTTCTCCAAGCTTAATTTCTTCTTTAGCTTCAATATATTTAAATTCTCTATTTAAGATATTCTTTAAATATATTATGGCTGCCTTTGAACCAACTATAGTAACTTCAGGGTAATCTTTTATTAAATTAATTAAAGAACCACTATGATCTAATTCTGTATGTTGAACTATAATATAGTCAACTTTTTTGTCTCCAATAACTGATACTAAATTTTCCTTAAATTCGTCATAAAAACCTGTTTTTACTGTGTCTATTACTGCTACTTTTTCATCCTTAATAACATAGGAATTATAGGTTGTTCCTTTTTTTGTTTCCATTATTATATCAAAGACCTTTAAATTAGGATCCTTAACTCCTACCCAATAAATATTGTCTTTTAATTTTTCTTGTACCATATAGTTGCCTCCACAATACTAATCTATTAGTTCATTTCTTGGTAACATTTTATCATAATCTTATTTATCAAACAATTACAAAATGTGTATATTGTATATATTTTTCTATAACTTTACCTTTTATTAAATATTATTAAGATTTAATCAATTTCGTTAGTTCATTAATTTGTATAATATATTCATAATGTAGGGCTCTTGTTAAAGAAACATATAAAAGTCTTTTATCTAAAATATTGTCATTATAATTTTTATCACTTGGATTATATACTATAGTTGCATCAAATTCTAATCCTTTAGTTAAATAAGATGGAATGATAATTATATCATCAGTATTCTCTTTTTCACTTCCTTTTATTAATGAAAGTTTCAAATTAGTTTCCTTCTTTATAATTTTTTCTAACTTTTTACCTTCCTCTAAGGTTTTAGTTATAATAGCTATACTATTTTTACCATTATTAATAATTTCCTCAACAATATCTTTTATTTTTATAGCAGCCTCTTTATCTGAACTACATTTTACTATCTTTGGAGCATCTCCATGTCTTAAAACTGGTTTGGCATTTTTCAAGTTTAAATTTTGCGAAATTAAAGCCTCATTAGCAAAATCAATTATTTCAACTGTTGATCTATAACTTTGGGTTAATTGTATATATGTAGCCTTACCTTCAAAAACTCTATCAACTATATCATCCCAAGTTTTAAGTCCTTTATAATAATAAATTCCTTGTGCTATATCCCCAACTAAAGTTAGAGAGTTTCCCTTAGTTAATCTATTTACCAAATAAATTTGAAAAGGATTATAATCTTGTGCTTCATCCACTACAATATGTGAATATTTATCTTTTTCAGCAACACCTTCTAGCAATATATTTATATACATAAGTGGAGCTAAATCATCTTCATCTATTATACCCTTTTCATTGTTATGTTCTAATTCTTCCTTCATAAACTTTGCAAGATCACTAGGAATTTTCCCTAAAGTAGCAATTTCAAAATATTCTTCATTTCTGAATAAGTCATAATAAATATCTTTTGAAGTTATACCTCTCCAATTTTTAAAATACTCATTCATAATTTTTTTAGAATTATTTATTATATTATTTTTTATTTCATCTCTTTCTGAGTATATTTTTATAAGCTTTTCTCTTCTTTCATTGCAATCTTCTAATTCTCTTTTTACTTCCTTAATCTTTATATCCCAATCTAAATCTACTTGTAAGCAAAGTAATTGAATCTTTTCTTTTAACTTTAATGATAAATATCTCTTTATTTCATCTTTTCTTTTATTAATTGGATAGCTTTTTAAATCTTTTAAATAAAGCCTCATTATTTCTCTTTTACCAAATAAAATATAATCCTCTACAGTAATATCATTTATATCTAATGAAGCACCTTCTAATAAAGCTAAATATCTATCTATTATACTTTTAAAAGTTAAAGTTCCTTTAATCTTAGATGAATTAACAACATAGTTACATTTCTCTATATTATCAGCCTCAATAATATCCTTTAGCTTCTCATCTTTGCCCTTAATTTTAGATTTAATTTTTAAGTGCTTAAGTGCTAAGTCTTGGAATGTAGTTTGATTAACTTCCCCTACACCAAGATTAGGCAATATGTCTGATATATAATCTAAAAATAACTTATTTGGAGCTAAAACTAATATATCTTTTCCCTTAATACTATCTGAATATCGATAAATTAAGTATGCTAATCTATGTAATGCTACGGTAGTTTTGCCTGAACCTGCTGACCCCTGAACTATTATAGGTAAATTCTTTGGCCATCTAATTATGTCATTTTGCTCCTTTTGAATAGTAGCTACTACTTCCTTTAACTTCTTACCTCTACTTTCTTCTAGATTAATCTTTAAGAATTCATCCACTAGCTCATCTTCTTCTAATCCACTCTTAATAATAATTTCATTTATGCCTTCATCAAATATATCTTCTAGGGAGTCTTCCTTAAACAAGAATTTTCTTTTTAAAGATAAGTTACCTTCTATTATTCCATTTGGGGACTTATAATATGCGTATCCTCCAGTCCCACTATAATAAAGATCTGCTACTGGAGTTCTCCAATCTACTACTATTTCTTCTCCATCTTGACTTGAACTTACGGATTGTTTACCAATATATATACTTTCTTCTTGTGATTTCTTTTCTCTAAAATCTACTCTTCCAAAGTATGGTGCCTTAATTGCTTCTTCATAGCTACTAATATCTTTTTTAAGAACCGAATAAATTTTTTCAGTGGTTTCTTTTTCTTCGTTATAACTTCCTCTTGATTCCTTGGTTAAAAGCTTTAATTTTTTATCTATAACTTCGAAGCTTCTTTTCTTCTCTAAAAGCTCTTCATTGATTTTTTTCCTTTTTTCTTCAAGAATTTCTTTTTCTAAAAATAAACCTTCTTTCTTCATACAAATACCTCTTATTAAAACTATTAAATTAATTATAGAATAAGTTATATCTAAATTCAATTAAATAGCAGTTTAATGCAATAAACTAGTAAATTATAGTTGTATTTCCTATCTGTTCATATATTAAAATTATCTGCTTTAAAAGTAGTTCTTATTCTTTTATTTTTAATATTTTATATTAATTGTAAAATAAATAAGGATTTCACTTTCTAATATTATATGTTAGAATTTGTATATAAAGGAGCGGATAAAATTGTATAAACAAACTAAAACACCTAACTACATAAAAATAGCTGTTGACATAGCTCATAGAATTGTTAATAACCAATTTGTAGAAGGAGAAAAAATAACCGGTCGTACAACTTTAGTTAGTATTTATAATGTATCTCCTGAAACAATTAGGAGATCCTTAGCCCTTCTAAAGGACATGAATGTTGTTACAATTAATGAAAAAAGCGGAATTATAATAAATGATAAGAATTCTGCTAAAGAGTTTTTAAATAAATTTAAAACTAAAACTGACTTTACATATTTAAATAATGAAACTTTTGAATTAATAAAGCAAAGAAAAGAAATTGATGATAAATTAGAAAAAAATATCAATAGCGTAATTCAATTTGCTACTCAATTAAGAAATGTAGGATCTATAATTCCTTTTGAAAGTATAGTTGAAAAAGATAGCTTTGCTGTTGGAAAAAGCATTGGTGAACTTAATTTTTGGCATAATACTAAAGCTACTATAATTGCTGTTAAGAGAGATGGAGATTTATTTTTATCCCCAGGACCCTACTTTAAAATTAATTCAAATGACATAATAGTTTATGTTGGCGAAGATTCTGTTATAGAAACAGTTAAAGATTATATTTCTTTACCTTTATCTTCCAAGTAAAAAAATAGGAGCTGTCGCACAATGTAAAATGAATAATGAAAAATGTAAAATTAAAGAAGAAACTCCCTTAGGAGTTTCTAAAATATATATCTTTTTAGTAATTCCTTTGGAATTACATCAATAATTCTACATTTTACATTCTACATTTTTAATTTAGGAGCTGTTGCGACAGCTCCTTTCTAATATATAATTAATTGCATCTTCAAATTCTATTTTCTTAAACTTTTTTCTTACTTTAAATTTAATATTTTCAATATATTTTATTGAGAATGGTAAATATTCATTTATATCCTTTATATATTGAGCTGAAAAAAACTCCTTACTTAATATCACTGAAAATAATATTAGCATTATGCAATTTGTTTTTATAAGTTCCTTTAATTCTGGTATATTTTCTCCCTTAAAACAGCTTTCTTCTTCTAAAAGACTAACTGTAAAATTAATTAATTTATTTACTATATTATCTAAATTATATTTGGGTGCTAATTGGGACATAATTGTTGTATGACTATTATCTATATCAGCTTTAATATCTTGTAAATCATCTGCTAATTGAAGCATAAATCCATAAAAAATGCAAAAGGATATTTCCTCTTTATTTATTTTACCTTTTGTTAAAAAGCCATCTACTAAAACTGATGCCCCCCCCTTTTCAATGGATATTCCTAAAATATCTTCTTCATAGGGAATAGTAATAACTTCTTGCTGTTTTAAACTCTTTATTTGCCCTTCATGAATGGAAAGCAAAGCTTCGTATAATTCGCAATAATTGTCTCTTTCAAAATCCTCTTCTATTTTGCTAACTAATTTATAAACAGATTCTTCATAGTAGTTTTCAACTTTTATGATTTCTCCCTTTAATCGTCTCTTTAAATTATTATTGAAATTTTTCTTTTCTATATTATTTATATCTGTATTATCCAAATAGTTATCCGTATATGGATATAGCATACTATAACCAAAGATAGCTTTAGACAATCTTACCTTTTCTCCAAAGGCTGCTTGAAGTATATTTACTATCCAAACATTTCTCATTGCTTGCCCTATATCCATATAACTTAAGCTTTTATTAAATTTTTTCGCCTCTCTTATAAAGCTTTTAGTACTATTAAAAAAGTCCTCCTTAATGCCTTTATTTATTATTCCAAGCTTAAAGGTTTCTTTTTCACTTTCAATAAAACTATCAATTATATAATTAAATTCATTTTCCCATTTTTCCTTTTTAGTATCTTCTTCAGGAAATTCATTTAATTTTTTAATTATTAAGTCTATATATTTATCTAAGTTTTTTTCTTTATTTTTCTTTTCTTCCTTAGTATATTTTTTCATATCTAAATTAAAATTTCTATCTGACTTCCACCATTGTTCACTACACTTTAAATATATAGAGTTTATAAAATCCATTTTTAATCCCCCAAGTCTAATGTTATATTAACTTTATTAATTCTTAACTTTACTACCAATTAAATTATAAGCTACATTACCTATAGCCCTTTTAAAAAGTCCAACTATATTTTCTTCAATTCCTCTTTTGCAATATTTAATACCCTCCAAGAATTACCTCTCCTTGGACTTCCATGTATTACAACACACCTCATAAATTCCCCCTAAAATAATAAAAGAGAAAACACTATTAACTGTCTTCTCTTTTGATAATTCTTCCATTTATATTATACACCATAGGTGTATTTTGCGAAGCAAAATGAATGAAAAATGAAAGAATGAAGGAATGAAAAAATTATGGTAAAAATCCTTAAAAGATTTTTAAATTAGGCTCTGTTTTATTTAATGTTGATAATTATTAACTTTTTTCAACAATGGTATATTGTTTTTATTCCTTATGGAATTATATTCCATATAAATGTATAATAAAAATATACTATTATGCAACTGTATTATAATACGTAATTAGTAATATGAAATTGGCGATAAATAGAAATTTGTAGGGGGATTGTTTTGGATAGAGAAGATAGAAGACCGAATATAAGTATATTACTTTTGGGAGGAATCGTTATAATTTTGATTATAACTTTATTTGGGTATAGAGTTTTACATAACAAAAGCTATAAAAACGAGGCTGTACAACAATTGGAATCAATTTATTTAAATGGAAAAGAGTATTGTTATGGCAGTCCTAATGAGAAGTATACTATTTCAAATATTTTGATTTGTAAGATGGATAATGGCAAAAAAATATATGAGATAAAGGAATATCCCAATTATGAATATATAGCAGTTTATTCTTCTTGGGATGGAACAATTTATAAAAGAGTAGAAAAATGAAAAACCAATTTCAATTTAGTGAATAAATTTAAACTATTGCTAATTAAAAGTGGATAAATAAATTTATCCACTTTTATACTTTCCATTATCAACATCAGTTTAAAACAGAGCCTTAAATTAAAGCCTCTTCATATAAATATATTTTAAGTTTTGCATAGCACAACACCATTAATTCTTTCATTTTTTAATTCCTTCATTAATTTTTGAATGAATGAATTGGTGCTGGTATCCTTCCTCCTCTTTGGATGAACAATGAAGATGAATATTTATTTACAGGCATTACTGGAGCAGTTCCTAATAATCCCCCAAATTCCACCATATCTCCAACTTTACATCCAGGTGCTGGAATAATTCTTACAGCTGTAGTTTTATTATTTATCATACCTATTGCTGATTCATCTGCTATCATTGCTGCTATTGTTTCTGCGCTCGTATCTCCTGGAACTGCAATCATGTCTAATCCTACTGAACATATTGCAGTCATAGCTTCTAATTTTTCTAAATTTAATGAGCCCTTTAATACAGCATCTATCATACCTGCATCTTCAGAAACTGGTATAAATGCTCCACTTAAACCGCCTACATGACTACATGCCATTACTCCACCTTTTTTAACTGCATCATTTAATAAAGCTAGTGCTGCTGTAGTTCCATGAGTTCCAACTACTTCTAGACCCATTTCTTCTAATATATGTGCAACTGAATCTCCTACTGCTGGAGTTGGCGCTAATGATAAATCTACTATTCCAAAGGTCACTCCTAATCTTTCTGAAGCTTCTTTTGCTACTAATTGCCCCATTCTAGTGATTTTAAATGCTGTTTTCTTAATAGTTTCTGCAACTACATCAAAGGATTCCCCTTTTACTTTTTCCAAAGCTCTTTGAACAACTCCTGGTCCGCTTACGCCAACACTTATTACTTTATCAGCTTCTCCTACACCATGGAAGGCTCCTGCCATAAAAGGATTATCTTCAACAGCATTACAGAATACTACTAGTTTAGCACATCCAAAGCCCTTAGTTTCTTTAGTATATTCAGCTGTTTTTTTAATTATTTCTCCCATTTCTCTTACAGCATCCATATTAATTCCACTTCTAGAGGATCCCACATTTACAGATGAACAAACCTTAGTTGTCTTTGCTAAAGCTTCTGGAATTGAGTTAATAAGTATTTTATCACCTTTAGTATATCCCTTTTGAACTAGTGCTGAAAAACCGCCAATAAAATCTACACCTAATGTTTCTGCTGCCTTATCTAAGGTTTGTGCAAATTTCACATAATCCTTGTCATCTGTAGCACCAGCAATTATAGAAATTGGAGTAACTGATACCCTCTTATTCACTATTGGAATTCCAAACTCATTTTCAATTTCCTTACCAACTTTCACAAGGTCTTTAGCACTACTAACAATTTTATTATAAATTTTTTCTCTAGCTTTATCTCCATCTGAATCTATACAATCTAATAAAGAAATTCCCATAGTTATAGTTCTAATATCAAGTTTTTCTTCTTCTATCATTTTTATAGTTTCTAATATATTATTACTATTCATATCTATCCTCCCTATCCTTCAATTATAAAGTGTGCATAGAATTAAATATTTCTTCTCTTTGAATTTTAACTTTAACACCTAATTCTTCACCTTTGGATACTAAGGAACTCTTTATTATATCAAAGCTTGAATTAGATTCCTTTAAGTCTAACATCATTATCATTGTAAAATACTTGTCCATTATAGTTTGATTAACATCTAAAATATTGATGTTTAACTTTAATAATTCACCGCTAACTCCTGCAATAATACCAACCTTATCTCTTCCTATTACTGTTAAAATAGCCTTCATAATCTTCAACTCCTACCTTATTTTTTTATTTTACCCAAAAAGTTAATATAATTTTATACTTAGTGTTAAATGTTGTCAAACACATATAATTTTACTAAATAAAAAGTGTATCTATGAATTTCACCATGATCTTGTATTAACTTCAAGCCATAGTAAAATTATTAGATACACTTTAAAGTGAATGAAATATTTCAATTTATAATGAATTTGAAATATTATTTTATAATTTAAAATTAGTTTTATATTCTAAGTGTTTTATTAAATTTTTTTTAAATCTCTACAACTTACAATGTCTATTCCTGTATCTAAAATATTTGATAAAACTACATCTCCTATTTTTACAGGTGCATCTACTTCTAACTTCTTTAATTCTTCCATACATTTAAATATTAATCCCTTAGGAATTTCTCCTTTAGTCTTTACAGGAAGTACAGAAAGTTCAGCATTATTAACTTTGATAGTTGTTGTTACTACTCTAACTGGATTAGTAACTTCATTTAATCCATAATCAACTCCTCTATTACATCCATTGCCACTTACTTTATTTTCTTCTATATTTACTTTTAGATGACATCCCATAGGACAACATATACAAATTAATTCTTTTTCCACTTTGCTCCCCCCTTAATTTACTTCCTCTAAAGATATTATTATATCTTCATTTAAGTCCTTTAATAATTCTTTATTAATTACTACTCTTTCCATTTCAGCTGGAGCTAGATGCTTCTTCTTTAATTTTCTAACTACTTTATCTCCTGACATAACTTTTATAATCATATCCTTATAAACATTATTAACTCTCATAAAAATAGTTAAATTATCATCTATGTCATTGGCAGATATCTTTTGAGGTACTGTGTAACTAATTCCATTTGCATTTCTAATATTAATATAATTTTTCTTTTCTAATGAATTTCCTAAATATTTTGCAACTGCCTTTCCAGCACGTTTAGCTTCTTCTGTAACAAAGTCCACTAAATCATGCACATGAACTACATTACCACAAGCAAAAATACCATCAATGTTAGTTTCCATACTTTCTGTTACAATTAATCCACTTGTTCTATTATCTAAATTAACACCTACTTTTTTAGATAATTCATTTTCTGGTATTAACCCTACTGATAATAATAAGGTATCACAGGAAAATTCTATTTCACTTCCTTTAATAGGCTTTCTATTTTCATCAACCTTTGAAATAATTACTTTTTCTATTCTCTTATCTCCAATAATATCTGTTACTGTATGAGATAAATAAAGTGGAATATCATAATCATTTAAACATTGAACAATATTTCTATTTAATCCATTTGAATAAGGCATAAGTTCAACTACTGCCTTAACCTTTGCTCCTTCTAAGGTCATTCTTCTAGCCATAATTAATCCAATATCACCAGAACCTAAAATAACTACTTCTTTCCCTGGCATATATCCTTCAATATTAATATATCTTTGTGCTGCTCCTGCAGTAAATATTCCAGAAGGTCTATCTCCAGGAATACCAATAGCTCCTCTAGTTCTCTCTCTACAACCCATAGCCAAAATAATAGATTTTGCTTCTAAAATCATATATCCATCTTCAGTGTTAATAGCATGAATTTTTTTATCTTCTTCTATTTCTAAAACCATAGTATCTAATTTTATTTCAATATTTGTATCTTGTACAAGCTTAATAAATCTATTTGCATATTCTGGTCCAGTTAATTCTTCTTTAAAGGTATGAAGACCAAATCCATTATGAATACATTGATTTAGTATTCCTCCAAGTTCTTTATCTCTTTCTATAATTAAAATATTATTTACTCCATTTGAAAAGGCTTCATATGCAGCTGCAAGTCCAGCTGGTCCCCCTCCAACTACTATTAAATCATATATCATAATACCCCTCCTACCTTGACTTTCCAGTTAATATATATGAACCGTCTTTTTCTAGTTCTATACTTTCAAGTGGTATATTTAATTCTCTTGCAATTATTTCTTGAACACGAGGGCCGCAAAATCCTCCTTGGCACCTTCCCATTCCTGGTCTGCATCTTCTCTTTATTCCATCTAAAGAAATATGTCCAAAGGCTCTATTAATGGCATCTACTATTTCTCCTTCTGTAATTTCCTCACATCTACATATTATTCTGCCATAATTCTTATTTTCTTTAATAATTTCTTTCTTTTCATCTGTAGATAATTCCATAAATCTAATTTGTTTTCTATATGGATTAAAATTATTATTTTTAACTAAGTTTAAGCCAGAATTTTTTAACATTTCAACTACATCAATTGCAATAGCTGGTGCAGCTGATAGCCCTGGAGACTTAATTCCTGAAACATCAATAAATCCTTTTACTTTATCATTTTCTTCTATAATAAAATCACCTTTATCAGCATCTGCTCTTAATCCTGCAAAATTTCTAATTGCATTTCTGAAATTAACCTTATTTGTTGTCTTTATTGCAGTGGCTCTAATAAAATCTAAAGCTTCAGCTGTAGTTTTTAAAGAATCCTTTTCATCTAGTTCCTCTGCATTAGGTCCAACAATTAAATTTCCATGAACAGTTGGAGCAACTAAAACTCCCTTACCAAGCTTTGATGGACATTGGAAAATAGTATTTTTAAAATTCTTTCCTTCATCTTTATCTAACACATAATATTCTCCTCTAATCGGAGTTATCTTAAAGCTTTCTTCACAAATCATATTATGAATTTTGTCTGCATAAACTCCAGCTGCATTTATAACATATTTAGTCTTTATTTCTTCACTACTTTTTAACTTAATTGTAAATACATCAGCCTTTGTTATTGATACTACTTCAGAATTAAGCCTAACTTCTCCACCATTTTTAACTCCATTTTCAACTAACGCAATAGTATACTCAAAAGGTCCAACAATTCCACCAGTTGGTGCATATAAAGCTCCATAAATATTATCATTTATATTTGGTTCAAGTTTTAAAACCTCTTCATTAGTTAATATTGTTAATCCTTTTACATTATTTTTAACTCCATTATCATATAAATGTTTTATTACTTTCATATCGTTTTCATCAAAAGCAAGCACTAAGGATCCATTTCTAGTAAAAGGTACTGATAACTCCTTGCATAAACCTTCAAACATTTCATTTCCAATAACATTGTACTTAGCCATTAACGTTCCATACTCTGGGTCATATCCAGCATGAATTATTGCTGAATTTGCTTTTGTAGTCCCCATTGCTACATCATTTTCTTTTTCTAAAATAGCAATCTTTAAATTAAACTTAGTTAATTCTCTAAAAATAGATGCTCCAATTACCCCAGCTCCTATTATTATAACGTCATACATATTATTACCTCCCTAAAATATTATTTATATTCCCCTTATTATTTGCTTTTTACACGACAAAAAAAGCATAAAAATAGGAGTACTCCTTATCCTCATGCTTATCTCTAAATCTCTCAGCACATTAAATAAATTATAGTATAATTCTAACATATATTTAATAATCTGTATATAGTTTTAAATTATTTATTTTATAAGAAAAATTCATCTTCTAAGGATTCAAGATCAATAATTTTAATCTCTTTTAAATTAAAATCTATTAATCCCATACCCTTCATTTTTATTAATTCCCTTGAAAGTGAAGGTCTTGGAATTCCTAATTCTTCAGCAAGTTCTTTCTTAGACTCTATTTTATATACATAGGTATTATTTCTCTTATAATTATCTAATAGTAACTTACATATTTTTCTTCTAATAGAATCTAACTCTATAAGATTAATTTTTCTATTTAAAATAACTATTTTCTGAGATAAAAGTTCTAACATATTTTCAGCAAACTTAGTATTTTTTTGCATTATTCCTAAAACACTGTTTCTTGGAAAAGATAATATTTTACAATTTTCAAGAGCCATTACTGTTGCAGGATATTCTTTATCCTTTGAAAATAAAAGGGCTTCTGCAAACACATCGCTTACATTAAAATTAGATAATGTTAATACTTTCCCATTTTCATATATTGTTTGTATTACAGCCTTTCCCTCAAGAATTACTGATAAGCTATTACACTTTTCTCCTTGATTAGCTATAACTTCATTTTTCTTATAATCCCTTACTAAATAAAGTTCACTTTTTAAAATACTCTCTATTTCCTCATATGAAATACCCTTAAAAAAACATGTATTTTTTAAAACTTCAATCATCTATTTATTCCCTTCTTTTTGCCTTTAAATAAAGAATTTTATTTATACTTATATTAGGTTCTATATTTTATATCATATAATAGCAAATAAAAGGGGCTGTCGCAACAGCCCCTAGTTAAAAATTATTATTAAATTTTTATAAAAATTCAAATTACATTTCCATAAACATTTTTATATCATCTTCAACATTAGTTATTCCACCAATACCAAAGTTTTCAACTAATACTTTAGCAACATTTGGTGAAAGGAATGCTGGCAATGTAGGTCCTAAGTGGATATTCTTAACTCCAAGGTATAATAATGATAGTAATACTATTACAGCTTTTTGCTCATACCATGCAATATTAAATGCTATTGGTAATTCATTTATATCTTGTAATTCGAATACTTCTTTAAGCTTTAATGCTATTAATGCTAATGAATATGAATCATTACATTGTCCTGCATCTAAAACTCTTGGAATTCCACCAATATCACCTAAATCTAATTTATTATATTTATATTTAGCACATCCTGCTGTTAATATTACAGTATCCTTTGGAAGTGCCTTTGCAAAGTCTGTGTAGTAATTTCTTGACTTAGCTCTTCCGTCACATCCTGCCATAACAAAGAACTTCTTAATAGCTCCTGATTTAACAGCATCTACAACCTTATCTGCTAAAGCAAATACTTGATTATGAGCAAATCCTCCAATGATTTCTCCCTTTTCTATTTCTGTTGGAGCCTTGCATGTTTTAGCAAGTTCAATTATTTCTGAGAAATCTTTAGTTTGTCCATCTATTCCATCTATATGCTTACATCCTGGGAATCCTGCTGCTCCAGTTGTGAAAACTCTATCTTTATAGCTATCCTTTGGTGGTACTATACAGTTAGTAGTCATTAAAATTGGTCCATTGAAGCTTTCAAATTCTTCTTTTTGCTTCCACCATGCATTTCCGTAGTTTCCTACAAAGTGATCATATTTCTTAAATGCTGGGTAGTAGTGAGCTGGTAACATTTCTGAGTGAGTATAAACATCTACTCCTGTTCCTTCTGTTTGCTCTAATAATTGTTCTAAATCCTTTAAGTCATGACCTGAAACTAATATTCCTGGGTTGTTTCTAACTCCTATATTAACCTTTGTCATCTCTGGATGTCCATAAGTTCCAGTATTTGCACTATCAAGTAGAGCCATACCATCTACCCCAACCTTACCAGTTTCTAAAGTTAAGGCAACTAATTCATCAGCAGTTAAATTATCATTTAATAATTTAGCTAAAGTTTCTTGCATAAATGCGCTTATTTCTTCATTATCATAGCTTAATTCATTTGCATGTTTCATATAAGCAGATAATCCTTTTAATCCATAAGTTATAAGTTCTCTTAAACTTCTAATATCTTCATCCTTAGTTGCTAATACACCAACTTCTGTAGATTTAGCATCATATTCTTCTCTTGTAGTAGCTGTCCATAATGCAGCTTCTGATAATCCATCTTTATTTGATAATTTATTTAATAACTCTTCCTTTATTTCTAAAACTCTTCTTACTCTTTCGTAGAATATTTCATCATCAAAGTTAGCATTAGTTATAGTTGTAAATAAGTTTAATGTAATAAAATGATTTATTTCTTTTGAAATCTCTTTTCCTTCTTTTCTAAGTCTTGTAGTTACTTCTGATAATCCTTTTGTTGTATATACTAATAAATCTTGCATTCTTGCTAATTCTGGTGATTTTCCACAAACCCCAAACTTAGTACATCCAGTACATCCTGCTGTTTCTTGACATTGAAAGCAAAACATTTTATTTTCCATATGATAAATCCCCCTTGTTTTTAATTAATTATTTATCTTATGGCTATATTATATTTATATTAATCAATTATCTCGGTAACATTAGTTACGTTTGAATGAAAAATATATTTATTTTTTATTCCCATTAATTTATCAATATATAAACTCTATAAATAAAAGATTAAACTTTATAATTTAGAAACAAAAAAAGTCTTTTAAAAATAGCTGATTATTATTTTTAAAAGACTTTAGTATTTAATATTTAATTCTTGATAAAGGACTTTCCTCTCCATTTGCCACTTTTCCATCTTATTACTACAAGGATAGCTCTAAAGCATTCATCAACTGCAAATCCAATCCAAGCCCCTACTAATCCTAGTCCAAATCTTATTCCAAGTATATATGATAATCCTACTCCAAATGTCCACATTGAAAATACACCTATATATACTGGAAATCTTACGTCTCCTGCAGCCCTTAGTCCATTTATTCCAACAAGATTAGTGCATCTACCTGGTTCCAAGAAAATTTCTATTATAAATATAATGGATGCAATAGCTATTATCTCTTCATTGTTAGTTAAAATACCAATTACTCCTCGTCCTACTACTGAAATTATAAGGCTTATAACTATAGATACTAGTACTGCTTTTTTTATAGTATACATACATAACTTATAGGCATTATCTTCATCTTTATTTCCTATAAATCTACCTATCATTATACCTCCGCCTTGTCCAATTGCTGAAGCAAAAATGAAACTAAAACAAACTATTGTTCCTATGTAACTCTTAGTTGCCATACTATTAGGGCCTAATAAGTTTATAAAACTAGTTACAACTATTTGTGAAAAATTATATGAAATATTTTCTGCTGCTGAAGGGATTCCTATTTTTAATATATTTAAAAATTGTTCTTTAGGAAATGGCCTAAACATATTAATAGATGCTTTCTTAAATATTAAATTAAAGGTTATTTTACCTAAAATTATTACTCCTACAGCCTTACTTATAGTAGTTGCCATAGCTGCCCCTGCAACTCCCATTACTGGAAATCCTAGCTTTCCAAATATTAAAATATAATTTAGTGCAATATTAATTATATTAATTGTTATAGTTACTTTCATACATATCTTTGTTAAGCTATGGGCTCTTAATATAGCCGTAAAAGTCATCATTATAGATTGAAAGAATAAAAATCCCCCAACTATATATAAATATTGACGTCCATATTCAATTATTTCAGCAGGAGTATTTAAAAACTTCAAAATAGAACTTCCACCTAAGAACATTAAAGCACTTACAATAATTCCAACTATAAGATTAATACCAATTGATATTCCTGAAACTTGAATTATAGTTTCTTTCTCACTTTTAGCACCTAAATGTTGAGCAATTAAAATAGATGTTCCTGCAGTTATTATTACAAAAAGAAGATTAAACATCCAAATTATTTGGTTAGATACTCCAACAGCTGCTACTGCATTGTCAGAATACTTTCCAAGCATTATAGTATCTACACTACCTAAAAGAGAAAACAAGGCAATTTCAATAAATAATGGCCATGTTATTTTTTTCAGATCATTTTTAACTTTTATATCCATAAATCCTCCACACAAAAATGTATATTCATAATGATATTTATTTTCCTTTGTATTATACTGTTAATATAGCTATTATTCTCGTTGAAAATTGCTTATAAATATAAGTATTTTGCTAATAATAAAGGAGTTTATAAAAAATGGATAATACAAGTTATTTAAAACTTAAAGAGCAGGTTAGCCATGGAAACATCCAGTTACCCTTACAAGTTTACAATATAGAATCCCAAAGTTCAGCGGATTCTTATTCCCATTGGCACGACGAAATGGAATTTATATATATTATTGATGGTAATTCAGAAATTCATATAGATTTTAAAACTTTCACTATTTCATCAGGAGATTTTATAGTCATTCCTAAAGGCTCCATTCATTATATGGCTGGATTAAGGGATTCTAAAATATCTTATATAGCTCTTGTTTTTAGTCTTTCTCTTATTGAGGGGACTACCCTAGACTACTCTCAAATTAGCTTTATTAATCCAATAATTGAAAACAAATTGCTATTTAAGAATATAATCACTTATAAAGATAGTGGATATAGCTCTATAATTAATTCCTTTAGGCAACTAATTGATAGCTTTAATTCTAAAAATTACGGTTATCAACTATCTATAAAATCATTTCTTTTTAATATTTTTTATAGGCTATTTAATGAAAATCATATAACTATAGATATAGAAAAAGAGCATTATAATGATTTAATTAAAGTTGAAAAGCTAAAGGAAGTAATTAAATATATACAAACTAATTACAAAAAACCTATTTCAATTAAAGAATTAGCTGATATAGCTCAATATAGTGAATATCATTTCTTAAGATTCTTTAAAAATGAAACAAGCAAAACTTGTACACAATACATAAATCACTTTAGAATTCAAAAAGCAGCATTACTTTTATCTAATACAAGTCTATCAATTACAGAAATAGCTTATGAAGTTGGTTTCGGGGATGTATCATATTTTATAAAAACCTTTAAAAAATATATGTCTACCTCTCCAAATAAGTTCAGAAAGAATTCTCTTGTATTATAGAAAAAGAGGTAGGTACTATCTTTCTTTCCACTTGGTAAATTCCAAGTTAGCAGAATATAATATCTATCCTCTTCTATGTTAAATCTTATTAATTATAGAGTTATATTAAGCTTTAAATTCAGCTTTACTTCCTTTATTTGTTGAAGATACTTCTAATTTCACTTCTATTCTATCTTTTAACTCTTGTACATGAGATATAACTCCAACTACTCTTCCATCTCCTTGAAGTTCTATTAGACATTCTATAGCAGCATCTAAAGATTCTGGATCTAATGTACCAAAGCCTTCATCTATAAACATAGTATCTAATTGTATTCCACCTGAATAGCTTTGTACTACATCTGCTAATCCTAATGCCATTGAAAGAGATGCTTTAAAGGATTCCCCTCCAGATAAAGTTTTTACATCCCTAGATTTTCCTGTATAATTATCAAATACTTGAAGATCTAACCCTTGTCCTTTTCTCTTATCTCCAAGTTCCTCTTTTCTTAAAAGTACAAATCTATTACAGGTCATTTGAGAAAATCTTAAATTTGCAGCAGTTATAATATCTTCAAAATATGCAGCTAAAACATATCGTTCAAAGCTAATTTTTCTAGGATTATCTCCATTAATTATCTTTGCTAGCTTTCCAACATTACTATATTTCTTTTCATCTGCTTCTATTGATTTATTGAAGCTTTTGCAATCCTCAAGTATTTTACCATTTTGATTTACCCTTAAATAAATTTCCTTTTCCTTTTCTTCTAATATTATCTTATCTTCATTTTTTAGTTTTAATTCTTCTTCAATAGAATACACATCTACAAATTTTAAGTCCTTACAGCCTTCAAATGAAATATTATATATTTTCTCTGAATTAGAAAGCTTCATATTATATTGATTTATACTATTCTCAAGTAAATCTACTTCTTCCTCTGTAAGCCTACTATCAGAATAATCTTTATATCCTTCAAAACCTAATTCAATAACTTTATTTTTAAAGTTATCCAATGCAATATTTAATTCTTCTTCTGAAGTTTTAACCATAGCTTCTAAAGAATTTTTGTTTCCATTTTCTTTATCAAAAATAGTTTTTACATCATTAAAATACTTCTCAGCTTTATTATAACTTTCTTTAATATTATCTAATTCTTTATTAATATTAAGTTCTTCCTTTTCTAAAGTATCTATGGTTTTAATTTCTCCATTAAATTCCTTAATTATATTTTCTAAATTTGCTTCTTGAGACTTAAATTCCCCTTCTTTAATAACTAGTTCATTATTCTTATCCTTTAATTCTGCTGTTAAATTTTCATTAGCAATTTCAATTTCTTTCTTTCTTTTATTCTTTTCGATTTCTTTTGAAATTTCTTTTTCCATGCTAGTTTTCTTATTAATTAATAAATTTAATTCTTCATTAATTACTTTTATGCTGTTATTAACTTTTTCTATGGAATAATTTAAATCTTCAATATTATCTTCATTATAAATTTCAACAAATAAAGGCTTAATATAATCATTTTTTAAAGAATCTATTTCCGCCTTAATTTTAGTTAACTCTCTATAATACTTTTCTCTAGTATTATAAGCTTCTTCTGACTTTAATTTTGCTTCTTTTACAGCTTCTTCATTTATACTATCCACATCAATATGAGCTAAGGATGGATGGTTAGTTGAACCACAAACTGGGCATGGTTCCCCTTCCTTTAAATCCTTTGCTAATATTCCTGCTACATTTCTTCTAAAAATATCCTCTAACTTTTCATAAACTTCCTTCTTATCTAAGTAGTCCTTATTAGCTTTTTCATAGAAGCTACTTCCCTTTTCATGTCTTGAAACTTCTTTTCTACATTTATCTAAAGATACAAAAAGTTTATTTAACTTCTCGCCCTTACTAATATAATTAATTTCATTAATTTTTAGCTTATTAACTTCTTCCTTTAGTTTTGCTATACTTTCTAATTCATCAGAAAGTACCTTTAATTCATTTGAATTTTTCTCTATGCTATTATTAATGATTGTAATTCTTTCACTAATACTTTTAGATTGTACTTTAAGAAGCTCTAATTTTTCTTTATTATTTGAATAATTTAAGGATTTTTCTTTTAATTTTTCAATTTCATCTAGCTTTTTATTTAATTGATTTTTTAAAGGCTCTTTATTAACTTCTTCTTTAAATTTTAATTCTGCCTTTTCTAAATCTTCTTTATATCTTATTAAATTTTCTTCACTTATTTTTAAAGCTTCTTTTGACTTATTAAGATACCTTTTCTTTTCTTCATATTTTTCTTCAAAGGATAATGCTGTTTGTGCCTTTTTCGCTAATTTTAATTTTTCTTCTTTATTCTTATACTGATCTTTTAATAAGATTAGATTGTCAAATTCATCTTTATATTTTTTAAGATCCTCTAACTTCTTGTTTGTTTCCTTAGCTAAGGTTAAATTTTTAGAAATGCTATTAATTTCATTATTTACTTTATCTAGCTTTATTTTTAGTTCTTCTTCCTCTTCTTTATCCTTCTTTATAGAATCATTAAACTTATCTAATATTAAGCTAATATTTAAATCCTTATTATTTATAAGATTATTTAATCCTTCATCATCATTTCTTAAAGTAAAGGATCTAATCTTATTTTCTCTATCTCTTTGTACTATTTCTATGGATTTTTTTAGGTTATTTGCTTCATTTTTTATATTTTGTTGAATATCTGAAAAAATCTTAGTTCCAAATATCTTTCTAAATATCTCTTCCTTCTTATCACTATCAGAATTTAATAATTTTTTAAATTCTCCCTGGGGAATCATTACAAGTTGTTTAAATTGATCACAAGTTATACCTAATATTTCTTCAACTAATTTAGTGACTTCCTTAGGGCCAGATATAGTCTTATCTTTTAATTTAATTTCTGCCGTTGGCTTACTTTCAGTAAAGCCCTCACCTTTTTGCTTTGCCCTAAAGTATTGAGGTGATCTTTTTATATAATAGTCTTTATCTCTTAGGGAAAACCAAAGCTCAACTTCTGTTGGCGTTGTTGGATCTGCAAAATCACTTCTTAGTGATTTCCCTTCCCTATCACTGCCACTAGCTTCTCCATATAACGCATAGTTTATAGCATCAAATATTGTGGTTTTACCTGCCCCAGTATTACCTGTTATAACAAACATATTCTTATCATCAAGATACTTTTCAAAATCTAATACTTGTATATCTGCATAGGGTCCAAAGGCTGAAATAACTAATTTTTTTATTTTCATTTACTCTTCTCCCCTTTCTGCAGCTTCCATAACTCGTTTCATAATATCTAGTTCTTCTTCAGTACATTCTTCATCCATTATATCTTTATAAAAGCCTTCAAATAATGCTAGCTTTGATTTTTCCTTTATATTATTAGCTATTCTTCTACTACCTTCTCTTACTACTCGCTCTTCTCTTGATAATTCCATAACATTTGGATAAATAGCTCTAAGCTTAGCCATAGGATCTAATAATTCGCCCTTATCACTTAATATAACCTTTAAATAGTCTTCATTGTTTTCTTCTGGGTTATATCCACTTAATATTTCTTCTAAAGTCCCCTTCTTTTCTCTAAAATCTCTCTTAGGTTTTAAGTCATAAATTTCAATGTTAACTTCTCCATTTGCATCTAAATCTACTATTGTAATTCCTTTTCGTTGATTAACCTCAGAGAAAGAATATTTCATAAGGGAACCAGAGTATCTTATTTTGTCACTACCTATCTTTTGTGGTCCATGTAAATGTCCAAGAGCAGTATAATTAAATATATTAAAATGTTTAGAGTTAATATATTCAGTTCCACCTATAGACAAAGGTTTTTCAGAGTCGCTTTCTTCTAATTTCTCAAAGCCATCATCTTTTATACCTGTAACATATCCATGAGCTATAGCTATATTACGTTCATTTTCATTAAAGTCCTTTGATATTTCAGATATTATCCTTTCCATGGCTAAATCATAATTTTTTATATTTTCATCTTCAAATAAATCTCTAACATATGGAACATCTGCATAAGGAATTGGATAAAAATTCACTTTTCCATTTTCATCTTCTAAAGTTACTTTCTCTATTTTTCTTTTTAAATTTCCAAATATATAAAGCCCACTATTTGCTAAAAGTGAACTTGCAAATTCTATTCTTTCATTACTATCATGATTTCCTGCTAAAGCTATTACCTTAGTATTTAAATCTTTCACTATTCTTATTAAAGATTTATTTAATAGCTCCACCGCCTGTACTGGTGGTACAGACCTATCATATAAATCTCCAGCTATTACTAATACATCTGGTCTTTTTTCTTCAATTGCTTTACATAATTCTTCAATAATATATTCTTGATCTTCTGTCATATAGAAACCATTAACAAGCTTTCCTATATGCCAATCAGCCATATGAAATATTCTCATAATTTTACCTCCAGGAATTTAATTTAAAAACTTAATAAGATCATCTGCAAGTGCTTTTGCATCCTCATATCCTCTGTTATATATGGCTTCAAGCTTATTTTTATCTCTTTCAAATCTGCTTACTTCTAAAGGTATACTAGGTCTAATAATAAAGCATTTTCCCTCTTTTTCTAATTTATCTAGTAAATCTAAAGTATCATTATAATGCTTATATCTGTTTTCCATTGCATCTATAAGTCCTTTATAATTTTTATATTTTCTTTTTATTATAGGCATAATCTTTGATTTGCTTTTTCTATAACCTTTATGTTGAGTTAGTATAACCACATGTTTTTCCATGCCATCTTCTATTGCTTTTTGAATTGGAATAGGTGCTGCAATTCCACCATCCATAAGTTTCTTATTATCATACTCTATTACTTTTGCAACTAAAGGAAGTGATATAGATGCCTTTAAAGCATCGTATCCATCTTTATTAAAATCCTTTATATTATAAAATTCAGGTAATCCAGTATCACAATTAGTAGATCCAACTAAAAACTTTGTTCCTGAAGATATAAAAGCTTCATGATCAAAAGGCTCTAATTCATTAGGTATTATGTTAAAAAGCATATTCATTCCGAAGGCTGATCCAGTTTTAATTAAATTACTAAAACTTAGGTATCTTTTATCATTAATATAATTTATGTTAACTCTATAATTTCTTTTTCTTTGTTTAGAAATATAAGAAACACAATTACAAGCTCCTGCTGATACGCCTATACAATAATTAATGTTTATATTCTTATCTAAAAGTAAATCTAAAACTCCAGCAGAGTAAACTCCTCTCATCCCCCCACCTTCAAGGATAAGTGATGTGTTATTCATATTTATTCCTCCAAATCTTATGTATTGTAATTATATCCATTATCTTAAAATTATATCATTTTAATTTTTAAATAACTATTATCTATATATTACTTATTCTAAAACTTTTCCATATTTTTTATGGAAGAAAAAGGTAAGCTTGCACCTACCTTTTTAATAATAATCACTTCTTCTATCTAAAAGTGTTACATCTCTCCAGTTACCAAATATATCCCTTGCTATTGATTTTCTTCTGCCAATTACTTCAAAACCATTTTTTATATGTAAATTTATACTAGCAGTGTTATCAGAGAAAATTATACTTTCTAATAGCCAATAACCATTATTCTCACTTTCTTTAATAACAGCCTTTAAAAGTTCATCACCTATACCTTGCCCCCTGTTTTTTGAAGATATATAAATGCTTACCTCACAAACCCCATCATAAGCAGGTGATGTTGACTTTCCCTTAGATAAGGCTACCCAGCCTACTACTTCATCATTAATGACTTTTACAAATCTACACTCATGAATATGACCTTTATCCCAATCATCAACTGTTGGAACTTTTCTTTTAAATGTTGAATTTCCTTCTACTATTGCTTCAGCTAATATAGATAAAACTTTATCTATATCTTTATACTCCATTTTTCTAATCATTTTAAGCCCCCAATATTATTTATTTTATATAAATTATAAGCTTCTTATATTTTACTTGTCTACTTACAATAAATAAAAAACTATAAAAAGAAATTTAATGATATAATTCTTTTATAAATATTATGAATAATATAAATTTAAGGAGTAAAATAATATGATTGGAAAAATAATATTAAACTTAGCAATGAGTTTAGATGGTTATATAGCTGAAGAAGATGGTAGCTTTGAATGGATTGTTGGAGATGGTAACTCTTCTCTTAATACAGAAACCAAATATGATTTCGAAGGATTTGTAGAAGATATTGATGTTGTAGTTATGGGGAAAAACTGCTGTTTTCAAGGCTTTCATGAAGACTATAAAGAAAAAGAAGTATATATTGCAACTTCAGAAGAAATAGATGACTATGATAACTTCCATTTTATAAATGGAGATATATGTAAGACTATACTTGATTTAAAAAATTCAGGTAAAAATATATACTTATTTGGTGGTGGAATTCTTATTGATAACTTCATTAAAGATAATATAATTGATGAATATATTATAGGAATAATACCTACTATCTTAGGTAAAGGAAGAAAGTTATTTTTAGATAATAACCCTAAAATAGATTTAAATCTTACTTCATATTATATTGAAGATGGCATAGTAATAATGAAATATTCAAAGCGATAAAAAAGGATATAGATATTATATTCTTTGCGACCTCGCAGGCTCCAAGTCGCCATAATATAATATCTATATCCTCATATAATGACGGAAGGGAATTTATAAATGAAATACCTTCTCATATTCATTCGAAGGTATAAGTTCTACCAAACTAAATCAAAGATTTAGGGTATCACTTAAAAATTATTCATAGGGTAATATTTTTATAAATTCCTAGAAAATAAAATAAATCACTAAGATAAGTATGTATTTAATAGTTATCTTAGTGATTTTATTTCTTAATATATATTAAACTACTTCACTTGTAAATACTTCATAAAGATCTTTTCTTCTTGCTTTTGCTAAAGCATTAGCTAATGCATAAGATATAGCTCCATCTACAAAATGATGAAGAATAGTACCAATAGCAACCACCACTACAAATTGATAAACAGAAAAACCAAAAGGAATAACTATCAGTCCTTCTAAAATTCCATGTATAGGTGCAGTAAAAGCAATTGCCTTTTTTAAATTCTTATCTTTACTAATTATTAATGCACCAACATATCCTACTATTATGTGCATTGATGCTCTTGCAGCCACAACTAATGGAGTGGTTATAAAGAATCCTAATGCTGATCCTACCCCTACAACTACTGCAACTGATGGTGATATTAACATTGCTAAAAACATTGGAATATGAGACCCAATAGTTGCTGTAAATGGTCCAAGTGTTATTCTTAAAAAGCCAAATTGAGTAGGAATAATTATTGCTATAGCTGTTAATACAGCTGCAAATACCATTTTTCTAATTTTATTACTGATATCCATATAAAATCCCCCTATCTAGTGTATATACACTAGTATAATAATTATATATTCACTTGTAAATATTTATTTTCAAAGTTTTGTATAATTATTTTACTTTTATAGGTAAGATATTTATTTATTTTATAAACTCTGAAAGGAGTCTGACCCTTAACTTTACATTTTTCATTATTAATTTTTAATTTTTCTACAGCCTCTTCATAGTAAAAATCTTTATAAATTATTCAGTTTGATAAGATAAATCTTCTTTTTCATCTTGTCTATTATGTAATTTTAACATTACAAACCTTGCTATAGGTTGAGCTATTAACAATTCTACTCCAAGAGAAATGGCAAAATTTCTTGGCCATTTATAGAAAAACATTGTTATTGGCTCAAGACTTATATGCCTACTTCCTATCCATGTTCCTACTACAGTTAAAAATATCGACATAAGAAAGACTGTGCATAAAATATTAATTACTATATGTGAATTAAAACTATCCTCTTTGCTAACTATTTTTTCAGTAAGATAACTTGCTGGTTTATGTGTTAGTAATACAAGTATTATTACGCTTATCCATATAAATGGCATTATTTTATAAACATCCATCCATACCCCCATATTAAATCCTATTTCGAAGCATGTAATTAGTGGTGCGATAATATTTACTGATATAATAGAAACAACCGCCATAAATAGTACGAACTCTTTCTTATTTCTTGGTAATTTCATATAAAACTCCATTTTTTCTCTCCTTTGTTAATTTAAAATTTTTTTCATTTATACCATAAATATAATAAAAAAAGCGTAAAATCCCCATGGATTTTACGCTGAACAATTATACGCGCTGATATAATATCTATCATTATATATTATTAAACTTAATTTTTTCAAGTGTAAATTTCAAATTTATCCTTAATAAGTTATGTTTTCTTATTTTTTTTATACTTTTTATAAGTTTTTTTCCCAGTATCAATGCTAGCATTTACTGGAAAAAATATTCCTTCATATACTTTATTAGTTCTTTTGCGAGATAAAAGATAAATTATAAGAAATGGACTTAATAGAACTATTATATTGGGAATTATTCCAATATTCCACTTAGGTATAAAGAAATAAACTAACATTACTAGATATATATGAAATACATATATATTCATAGTGGCCTTTCCTAAATTAGTATATGATTTCTTTTTCTTTGGAACTAATGATATAACACAAATGCTAAATATTATTGAAAAAATATATAAAATAATCCTAAAAAGAATTCCTCTTAATAATGAAACATCTAATGCCTTAAAAGAATAAGAGTAATATAAAAACTTATAATCAAACAGATCCATCTTAACTACATATATAGCAAAGAATAAAAAAATAATTATTCCTAAAATAGATAGTAACTTATTAAAATTACTTATCTTATCTAAATGCTCTTTTTTAGTATAATACCCTAAAAGGAAAAAAGGTAAAAATACAATAGTTCTTGATATGGATAATATACTCCCAATACTAGGTATAACTCCTACTAGTGCTCCAACTAAGAAACTTAATATAAGAACATACTTAAATCTAACTAAGTATTTTAGTGAAATTCTCCAAAAAAACAAACTTAGCAAATACCATAATGTCCATCCTGGAGATATAACAGAAAACATAAATCTTTTAGTTCCAATATAAACTGCTGTATACCAGATCATATTAAATATTATATAAGGTATTAGTAATTTCTCTACTGCTTTTCTTTTCATCCTATAAAAATTCTTAGATAGATACCCTGATATAAAAACAAAAAGTGGCATATGAAATGTATAGATAAAAATATATATTATTCTTAATTCAATATTATCTTTAATATAGTACTCAATTACATGTCCAAACACTACAAAGAAAATTAATATTACTTTTAAATTATCTACTAAATAATTTCTATCCCTTATTTTTTCCATACTTTTTCTATAAAACCTAATATTTTCTTAGATTCTTTTTCTCCTTTATTTAAGAATAAAGAGATTATATCTGAATGGTACTTTCCATGTATTATAAATAATTTAGCATTTCCATTAAAACTTTTTACTCTATCAACAAAACTAATAGAGTTTTCTATATTTATTAATGGATCTTTATTCCCATGAATACAAAGAACATCTATACTTATATCTTTATTAATTAAATTAATTGGATTAATTATTTCTGCATTATTCTCATAACCTATATAATTATCTATTAAAGTTCTTGAATGTTTAGAAGTGCATTTATCAAAGTCTAAAACTCCTGATATAGTTATTAAGCCCTTAAAAATATCTTTATTTATATTAAATTCACTTTGCTTTTCTAAATTAAATACTAAGTTTACAGATAATTCTCCTCCTGCAGAAAATCCCATAACAAAGATATCATTAACATTTTTCCTTTTAGATATATAATCTTTTAAAGCCTGAAAAACATCATTAATTTGTGTGGGGTATTTATATAATGGTACTAATCTATATGCAGGAATAACAACTGTATACCCTAAATCATTAAAATATTTTCCAATGCAGCTAGATGTTTTGGGACTTCCATGCCACCATCCTCCACCATGAATAAATAATATTGTTGGCTTATTTTCCTCCCCTTCAAAAACTCTATAATATTGTTTAATGTTATCACCATATTTATATGTTTTAAAATTATTTTTCCTACTTAACAAATTAATCATAAAGGCTTTAATTACTATGGGAATCATAGCAAACTTCTCTTCTATCCTATAACGAAACATACTTTTTTTCTCCAAATCACATAATCTCATTAATTATATATTATAAAATTTCATTAATTTTGCATAGTATTAATTCCACTTAATATATTTAATAATATATTAAGTGCTTTTTAGGAGAATTTTATGATACATAGTCAATCTTTTATACCGTTAATATTATCCCTAATTGCAGGACTATCTACTGTAATAGGTGCATTTATATTATTCTTTTCTAAAATACAGAACAAAAAATTAATAACCTTTGCCTTATCTTTTTCAGCAGGTGTTATGATAACTGTATCCTTTACAGATTTATTTGCTTCAGCTGAAGAAACCTTGAGAAAGTATCGTGGCAATTTGAAAGGAGTTTTCCTAGCTTTATTTTTTTTAATTTCTGGAGTCATCATTGCTTTACTTATTGATAAATTTATACCAGATAATCCTACAAATTTTAAAACTTCAAATCCTGATAAACTTTATAGAGTTGGATTTGTATCAATGATTGCATTAATGATACATAACTTTCCAGAAGGGATTGCTACCTTTGTTTCAGGCTACGAAAATACCTCTTTAGGGATTTCTATTGCCCTTGCTATTGCTCTTCATAATATCCCTGAAGGTATTTCTATAGCAATGCCTATTTATTACTCTACAAATAGTAAAGCTAAAGCTTTTAAATATACCTTTTATTCAGGTCTTGCTGAACCCCTAGGTGCTTTTATTGCTTTTCTATTTTTAAGACCCTATATTAATGAAATAATTTTAGCTATAACCTTTGCCTTAGTAGCAGGAATAATGCTATATATATCCTTTGGAGAACTAATCCCAACTGCAAGGGAATATAAATATCATAAGACCTACCTTTTCTCTATTTTTTTAGGCATCATAACGATTATATTAAGCCATATGTATTCACATTAAGAGATTAAATAAATATCATATTCGTTGCGACCTCGTAAAAACTCCAAATCATCGCAATATGATATTTATTTATCTAAAGCAAAAGAAAAGGAGCTGTCGTAAACAGCTCAAATTAAAAATGTATCATTTTTGATGTAATTTGAAACAAATTACTAAAAAGTATCTATTTTAGAAACTCCCAAAAGAGTTTCTTCTTTAATTCTTTTACTTTTTCATTCTTTAATTATTTCATTATTAACTCTTCATTCCCTAACTGTCTCTTCCATCTTCCACAAGAAGATAACCTAATTTAGGTTCTCTATTTAATAAACCTATAATATATATAGTATAAAATTTTCCGTTGGTAAGCTTTCTATCATTAATATATTTAAACAATTCTGAAAATGATGAAAAGGTAACCTTAAAGTCATATATTGCTGGTGAAAGTGGATAATATCCTGTAGTTTCTAAATATTCAACATTATTAAAAAGAATTATATCATTAACTAATGATAAGGATATTAATGGTGCATTTGGAGATAAATGAATAAATCTTAGAAAGCAGCTTCCAATTTTCACTTTATCCTTAACACTTGCATCATTTAATGTGAAAATATCCAAATCTCCACCTAATGTTACTATGCTGGTAGTGGAACTACTATTAGGCATAATATCTACATCTTTAGTTATTAATGGTTTATCATAAGTACCTGGCTTATACAATTGTAATTCATAAGTACCAGGTGCAATATTTTCATAACATGTTATATCTGAAAATGCTAAATCCTTTCCCATTGGCATTCCACTTAAGTAAACATCCACTGTAGGTGCTGACGGAACTGCATGAATAAATCTTATTTTACTTTGTAAATTAGGTAAGTTTTGACGAAATAACATTACTATTCCCCCTTTTTACAATTTTCATCATCTAAAGTTATTTTAATTATTTTTTTAGTGATTAACTGATAAATAGGTTTAGGAATATTATAGGCCTTAAAAGTATCCATTATAGAATTATCATTTTTGATAGATCCATAAATCATATCTACTTTATCTAAATTATTATCTTCTTCACCTCTATAAGATTTAGTTAAATAATCTCCAAAGCTTAAATTCCTTAAAAGCTCCATATGAATTGGCTCTTCCATATAATTTCTATTATTAATCATTGATTTCATATTCGTATTTTGCATTCCATTTGGATTATTAGTTGCATTTGGATTATTCATTCCATTTAAATTATTCATTGTATTAGGATAATTTACTGCACCTGGATTATTCATTCCATTAGGATTATTCATTGTATTAGGGTGACTTACTGAATTCGAATTATTCATTTCATTTGGATTATTCAACATGTTCGGATTATTTGTCTCATTATTATTATTTATCCAATTTAAATTGTTCATTGTATTTGGATTATTCATCCAATTAGGATTGTTCATTGTATTTGGATTATTCATTCCGCTAGAATTATTACTTACATTTAAATTGCTAATTTCATTAAACTTATTCATTTTATTATTAGTTTTTTGCATATTTGTTGCATTGTTATTTTCGTTATTTGTATTGCTAGTCCCTTTTTTACATTTATCCTCCTTATTATAGGAAAACAATTCTTCACTTAAGGTTTCTGATGGGTACTCTAGATTAAAATCTTTTTCAAATTTCTTTGCTGCTTGATTATTATTTTGTAAATTAGAATTATCATTTTGAATATAATCTAAAGTCTTTAAAGTATTTCCTTGTAAATTAGAATTATCCATAGGTGTAATAAATTTTAATGCAAAACTATTTGGAATTTCATTAAATGCAGGTAATGCCATATCTATAATAGGAAACCATGTTGAATCTTTTTCTCTGAATGGTTCAGTTATATTTAATGGTATGAACTTTAAATCTTCTTCATTTCCATTCATATTGTTATAATACATATATTTCCTCCAAAAAATATTTCATTATAATTATACGCTATATTTTTATATATGTTCTTTTTATTTGCAATAGACCAAACTTTATTAGTTTCTTATCACCTTACTATACTTAACTGAATATTATAGAAAAGGAGGTTTTGCTATGAATGATTTAACAAATAATTCTTTTAGACATTTATTTATAGGCCTTGATAAGAAGGTACCAATTATTGATAACAATAAAATAATAGCAATTAATCTTGATAATGCAGCTACAACTCCAGTATTTAAAAGTGTTCTTGATAGAATTACAAAAGCTTGTGAATTATATGGTGCAATAGGTAGAGGCCTTGGCCAAAAATCAGAGTATTCAACTAAAATTTTTGCTGAATCAAGAGATTATATTTTAGATTTCTTTAATGCTTCTAAAGAAAAATATACTGTAATCTTTGTAAATAATACTACAGAAGGTATAAATAGATTATCAAATATATTGATTGAAGATAAAAGTAATATAGTTATTACAACCAGAATGGAACATCATTCTAATGACTTACCTTGGCGAGGAAAATGCAATTTAAAATATATTGAAGTAGATGAAAATGGTAGACTAAAACTAGATGAACTAGAATACTTATTGGATAAAAATAAGGGTTTAGTTAAATATGTCACTATTACTGCAGCCTCAAATGTTACAGGTTATATAAATAATTTATCTTATTTATCTAATCTTGTTCATAATTATAATGCAAAACTAATAATAGATGGTGCTCAAATTGTAGCTCATAAAAAAATAGACTTTAGTAAAAATAACATTGACTATTTAGTCTTTTCTGCTCACAAAATGTATGCACCCTTTGGTAGTGGAGCAATTATTGGGTTAAAAGAAGATTTTGAAAGATTAAACTCTGATCTAAAAGGTGGAGGTACAGTAAAATCTGTTTTAGATGATTCAGAAATACTATTAACACCTCCTGAAAAAGATGAAGCTGGTAGCCCTAATTTCTTTGGTTCTATTGCCTTAGTTCAGGCAATGAAGGAATTAGAAAATATAGGTTATGATGTAATTGAAAAAAATGAAAAAATATTATTAGAGCATACTATAAAAGGTCTTAATTCAATAAAGAATGTTATTTCTTATGCTGATAATATAAATATAGATGATAGACTTGGTATAGTTGTATTTAATATTAAAGATATTTATCATGCAGAATCTGCAAAACTATTAGCTAGCTTAAGAGCTATAGCAGTAAGACAAGGAGCTTTTTGTGCTCATCCATATGTAAAAAGACTATTAAATGTAAAATCTGAAGAATCAGGAAGACATTTAGTTGATACTACTTGCAAAATGCCTGGAATGGTTAGAGCTAGCTTTGGAGTATATAATTCTCTAAAGGAAATAGATATATTCTTAAACACTATAGAATTAATATGTAAATTAAGTAAATAAAGGAGCTGTGAAAACAGCTCCTTATTCTTTATCTCTTTGCTATTAAAAATTTAATTTTAATACCTTGTTCACTAAACATATTTTCATGTTCTGTTCTAACATTTCCAACAAAGTCGCTTTTATGTAAATCATAAGTTATGTACTCTATCTCAAATCCTGATTCTTTAAAATATACTAAAGATTCTTCAAATAGCTCATCATCATCAGTTTTAAAGTATATTCTACCTTCCTTAGATAAAAATTCCTTATACTTTTCTAGTTGAGTTGGATATGTTAGTCTTCTTTTCTTATGTCTTTCCTTTGGCCAAGGATTACAGAAGTTAATATATATTCTATCAACTATATCTTCTTTACTAAAAACATCATTAATTAAGAATATCTCTTGTGCCATTAACTTTAAATTGTTTACTTCTAAACCTTTTTCATCATATGCTTTTTCAATATTTCTCTTTGCAAGTACTAATACTTCATCCTTAATATCTATAGCTACATAATTTATATTTGGATTTTCTGATCCATGAACAGCTACGAAAGTTCCCTTTCCACATCCTAGTTCTAAATATATAGGATTGTCATTATTAAATGAATCTCTCCATTTACCTTTATATTCACTTGGATTTACTATAAAAAAATTACATGCTTCTAATTCAGGTCTAGCCCATGGCTTTTTTCTTAGTCTCATCTTATTCACTCCATTTACTCTAATTCATAACAATTATACAAATTTACATTCATTATATCAAATTTAATTTTTTCTATGGAATGATTTGCATAAATACTAATGTTATTATTTTTTATTTACCTTTGCATTTACTATGGTAACTTCAGAATATTTACTTACTTCATCCTTATATGTTTCTAGATTAATTGTAGACTTTTCAGCATCATCTTCTTTAAACTTCACTAATCCAACTAAGGTAACATCTTCATCTAAAGCTTTTCCTATTTTTGCAACTGAAGATTTTGAATCAAAATCTATGGCTTCTCCATAATATTTAGTTGTTTTATATTCTGGATTTTTACTATCCTTAGTATTTTCTGAATCTATTTCTGCAATAGAATATATTGATTTATCGGCTTCACCATCATTAGTTTTGGCTGTATTTATTACTATATGAATAATTGAATCTTTCTCTATGTTGGATGTGCTATAATTAGCAATTTCCTTAGTTTCTACTAATTCTCCATTTAAGTATTTTTCCATTGATAAATTTATATTATATTCAGAATCCTTAGGTAATACCATAGATGCAACAGTACTTTTATCATTTCCATAGTCTGCTGATTTTAATATTAATTCAACTACTCCTTGAATTTCTTGATTAACTACCTTAACATCACCTTCTGGTAAATTACTACCAGTTGTTGTACATCCTGCTAATCCCACTGTTAAAATTATCCCAACTAAAAGTGTTGATATCTTCTTTATCTTCATATGTTTTCCTCTTTTCATTAAAATTAACATTCTCTATTATATCATATGCAAAATATATAAAAATATAGATTATGTAAAATATATGTTAATTAATCATCTATATATATCAGCAGAAAGACTTTTCAATTTCTTGTAATCTAAGATAATGTATGACTCTTTATTTCTTTTTAATATATTCTTATCACAGAATCTATTCAATGTTCTTAATAAGTGTCTATAACTAGTTCCTAAAAGCTCTGAAATAATTGTTAAGGTATCATCAAATTTAAAATACTTATTTTCTTCTTTTACAACAGTAGAAATAATATAGCTAGCTAATCTATTTTCTAATGGATATAGTAAATTAATACTTGCATTTCTAGAGGATCTCTTTAATTTTTCTCCAAGAGAATTACATAAAAAATTAAGCAAATTAACATCTTTAATATGAACATTTCTAATTAATTTTATTGGTATCCCTATACATACACAAGGTTCTATTGCTTCTACATTACAGGTTGACAAGTCATTAGTTACCAGTTCTAAATCTCCTAAGGTATCTAATTCTTTATAGAAATCTAATAATAGCAACTTACCATTTTCAAGTGTCATATAAACCTTTGCTCTTCCCTCAACAAAGAACATTAAATATTCTATTTCATCTCCCTCTTTAAATATTAATTCTCTTTTATCAAAGAAAAGAAGTTCTAAGTTTTCTTTGATATATGAAGTAAATAAATTCTCTATATTGTGAATAGTGATATATTTTTCTATTAGTTTTAAATCTTTAATTATATTCATATTAACCTCATTATTAAATTTTATTACTATATTATATACTCATTATGACATATGTCATAATAGAATTTAATTCTTATATGTTAAATTAATATAAAAAAGGATACAGATATTATATTCCTTGCTCCGTCGCAGGCTCCAAGTCGCCAGAATATAATATCTATATCCTCATACACGGAAGGAAAGGAATTTATAAAAAATTATTCAAAGGGTAATATTTTTATAAATTCCTAGAAAATAAAAAGCTTTGGAGGAACATCATGTATAATTTCTTATCCTTTTTTACTGGAATATTAATAACTATAATGATTAGCCTAAATGGAGTTTTATCAAAACATTTAGGTAATTACTCATCGATTTTAGTAATTCATATTTTAGGATTTCTTATATTGACTTTAATTTTAACATTAAAAAAATATAAAATTAGCTTTAGTAAAGATATTCCATTAATATTATATAGTGCCGGAATAATAGGAGTATTTACTGTTTTATTTAACAATATAAGTTTTAGTGCTCTTGGAGCAGCATTAACTATTTCACTAGGCTTATTAGGACAAACTATTTCTTCAATTATTATAGATAGTTTTGGACTAATTAAAATGCAGAAGATAAGTTTTAAAAAAGAAAAGATCTTAGGATTATTATTAATTATATTAGGAATAGTTGTAATGACTATTTACTAAAAGGAGGATAGTATTTATGTTTTATTTATATATATTAATAGCTATATTAGCTGGTGTTTCCGTAGTAATTTCAAGGATTTTCAATTCTAGAATTGCTGATGAAATAGGAACTCTGCAAGGAACTTATATAAATTACCTAACAGGATTAATTGTGGCTTTTATTTTCTTTTTAATAAGCAAAGAATACTTAAACATACAAAATACCAATTATTCAAGTCTACCTTTTTACTCCTATTTAGGTGGGGCTATAGGAATATTAGTTGTTCTACTTTCAAACTACACTACTCCTAAAGTATCTAATTTTTCTTTATCTTTATTAGTATTTATAGGACAACTTTCTATAGGAATTATAATAGATTACTATTCTTATAATAAAATTTCCATAGGGAAAATATTAGGTGGAATATTAATACTATTAGGATTATCCTATAATATGCTTGTAGATAAGAAAAATAATCTCTTAATAGAAACTAAGAGTGTTAATTCATAAAAAAGGAACTGCTTTTACAGTTCCTTTGAATATTTAAATATTAGTTTTGTCCAAAATATCTATCAAGTAATCCCTTGAATGCTTGTCCATGTCTAGCTTCATCTTTACACATTTCATGTACTGTGTCATGTATAGCATCTAAGTTTAATTGTTTAGCTAATGTAGCTAAATCTTTCTTACCTTGGCAAGCACCGTGTTCTGCATCTACTCTAGCTTGTAAGTTAGCTTTTGTATCAGCAACTACTACTTCTCCAATTAATTCAGCAAACTTTGCAGCATGTTCTGCTTCTTCAAATGCTATTCTCTTATATGCTTCTGCAACTTCTGGGAATCCTTCTCTATCAGCTTGTCTTGACATTGCTAAGTACATTCCTACTTCTGTACATTCTCCCATAAAGTTAGCTTGTAATCCTTCCATAATTCTTGGATCTACATCTTTAGCAACTCCAACTCTATGTTCATCAGCCCAAGCTAAATCTCCTGTTTGTTCTACAAACTTGTCTGATCCAGCCTTACATATTGGGCATTGTGCTGGTGCCATTTCTCCTTCATATACATATCCACATACTGTACAAACGAATTTTTTCATTAATGAACTCCTCCTAGATTATTCAATTTATATAATTTATTTTTTCGGTGCTTTTATTATATAATAGTGATTATTATTTGTAAATACTCTATATAATTTTTTTAATAATTTCATAATAAAAATGTAAAAGATAGGAGTAAGCATATTGAACTACTCCTATCTTTTATATATTACATATATTAAATTTATTTAATTTTTATTTTAATTGATAGGTATGTCTATTTTCTTTTTTATTCTAGTTGCAATTTTATAAGGTAAATTTAAAGCTCTTTCTATATACTTGTCCTCTATTCTTTTAGTTGCAAAAATAACAATTTCAGCAATAATAATAGCTGCAACTCCATCTAGAATAAAATGTTGTTTTATAAATAATGTAGATAAAATTATTAATATACCTATTATACTTGTATAAATAAACCATGATTTATTATCTTTAATCTTTGTAAACCTAATAATAATATATGTGTTTAATACGTGAATTGAAGGAAAACAATTAAAGGGTCTATCAGCTTCATATATTAAATTAACTAATCTATTAGGTAATGTATTATTAGAAATTATAGGTCTTGATATCTCCACTGGATAAAAATAATAGAATAAATAACAAATACACATACTTATATAAATCACCATAAGAGATCTTAAATACCTTTTTCTATCTTTTGATAAAATAAATACTAATCCCAAGAAAATAAAAGCATACCAATATATATATGGGAAAATAAATGCAGATACATATGGTATTTCTTTATCTAGAGTTAATGATAGATCTTTACCACTCTTAGCTAGTGCTCCCGCTATTATATAATTAATATTTATTATTGGCAAAATAATAAACCAAGCTAAATCTAGCCACTTTATTTCATTTATATTATACTTAAAGATAATATTTTTAATAAAGTTTCTCATAAAACCACCCCATTTTATGTCTTATTTATTTTTCTCTAATACATATATTTTACAATATAATAATTATATTGTGCTAATTTTTTTTATTTTTAAGGAATTTATAAGCTTTCCTTTATATCTTAAGAATTTCTTTAACTTTTACCATATCTATATTTTCCTCTAATACCTTTGATAACTTATCTAGTTCATTAAGCTTGTACTCTCTATATGTACTAACTTCATTATAGTCCTCTTCAATATTATTTTTAATTATCAAGGTTTTAATAAAACGCTTAATAAAATCCCCATTATCAAAAATTCCATGCAAGTATGTACCCATTGCATTTCCTTTGTCATTTATGGCTCCTGCAACTTCTCCATTACTTAATTTAATAAATATATTATTAGGATTATTTACTATAGTTTCTCCATTGTGGATTTCATACCCTGAAACTTCAACATTATTAATCTCTTCTATAATATTTGAAACAATTCTTCCAGAGGATTGCTTAGTTATTTTATCTTTATTAAAATTAGTTGTAGTAGGTAAAAACCCAAACCCACCTTCAACTCTTTTTTCTCCTTCAACACCTAAATCATCTATAATATAATTTCCCATCATCTGATATCCACCACAGATTCCTAAAATTATAGTTCCCTTTTCTTCTAAAGATACTATCTTGCTATATAATCCCTTTTCCTTTAGGAATCTAATATCATCAATAGTATTTTTACTTCCTGGAATTATTACTAAATGAGGGTCTCCAATTTCCTGTACTTTATCTACATATCTTATTGAAACATTCTCTAATCTGCTTAAAGAATTAAAATCTGTAAAATTAGACATATAAGGCAATCTAATAACAACTATGTCTATCCCTTTGCAATTACTAATCTTATTAGATATTCTTTCAGTAACACTATCTTCATCTTCTATATCTAAATTAAAGTAAGGCATTGCTCCAAGTACTGGAATATTTATAATTTCTTCTAGCTGTTTCATTGCAGGTTTAAAAGATTCCATATTTCCTCTAAATTTATTAATTATAATGCCCTTTACTCTATTTCTTTCTTCTTCATCTAAAAGCATTATAGTTCCTACTACAGAGGCAAATACTCCCCCCCTGTCTATATCTGCTACTAAAATTACTGGAGAATCACTTGCCTTTGCCATATGCATATTTGCAATATCGCTTTCCTTTAAATTTATTTCAGCACAACTTCCAGAGCCTTCTAAAACTATTAACTCATACTCTTTCGCTATTTCTTCGTAAGTATCTTTAACTACTTCTTTTAACTCCTTGTTAAGCTCCCTATATTTATATGAATCAATATTGCATTTTACTTTTCCATTTACAATAACTTGTGTTTTCATATTGCCACTAGGTTTTAGTAATACTGGATTCATCCAGGCTCTTGGTTTTATTTCACAAGCATCAGCTTGAACAACTTGTGCTCTTCCCATTTCAAGGCCCTCTTCAGTTACATAGGAGTTTAAAGAAATATTTAGAGCTTTAAAGGGTGCAACCTTCATTCCTTCATTTTTGAAATATCTACAAAATGCTGTTGCTATAGTACTCTTACCAACTGAAGAAGCTGTTCCAAGAAACATTATACTTTTACTCATTAATAATACCTACTATATCTAAAAATCCATGAGTTTCATTTGTAATAATCCCATTTTCTTTAAATTTAATTGGATACTTAAATAAAGGTCCATCAAAAGCAAAGGTATGATATTCTCCATTTTCTCCACAAGCATCTGAACCTGCTGCCACTATATCTGAAACAACTTCTTTAGTTAATACTTTACCTAGGAATTCTGTTGATAATACATCTAATCTTACATTTTTAATTACTGTCTTAAATCCACTATCTATAAATTCATAAGTTAACTTTTCTCTATTTTCAAGCCATAATGGGAAAATTGCTTCCATATTAGCTTCATTGCATCTATCTGTACACCAAACTCTGTGGGCTTCTAAATCTATATCTCCAAATACACAAGCTTCTGCTCCTAGCTCATTTTTAGCTTTCTTAAGTGCCTTATTAAAAGCATATTTATATTCTTCACCTTCACACTTTACTAATAATAATGGTATATTTAAAGATTTTGAAACCTCTTCTAATAGATCCTGAGGAACACCATGGAACCAAGACCTTAATACCTTTTTATCTACAGTAATAAGTAAAGCAACTGGCTTATGGCCATTTTTTATCATTCTATATAATGCTAATGTACTATCCTTTCCACAGCTATATGACATAACAAACTTTTTACTCATAATTTACCTCCATTTATTTAAAGTTCTTAACATAAATGACTTTATATCTATTCCGTAAACTTCTTCTAAGTCTCTTCCATTTAATACTTCTCTAGTATCCCCATTATTAATAAGAGTACCATCTTTAAGCATTAAAACCTTGTCTCCAAAGTTTTGGACTAAGTTTAAATCATGTAATACTGCAACAACTATTTTATTATTTTCCTTTGCCCAAAGCTTTAAATATTCTAATATTTCTATTTGATATCTTAAATCTAAGTGATTAGTCGGCTCATCTAATAGAATTACATCTGGATCTTGAGCAAATGCTCTAGCTAAAAAAACTCTTTGAAGCTGACCACCAGATAATTCACTTATAAGCTTATCCTTAATATCTAAAATCCCAACTTTCTCTAAACTATTATTTATTATTTCTTCATCATTCTTACCTAATTTAGAAAATACACCATTTAAATGAGCATATCTTCCTAAAGCAACTGTTTCATATATGCTATAGGGAAATAATATGTTTGAACTTTGAGTCATTAAAGAAACTTTTGTAGCTAAATCTTTTCTTTTTAATAATTTAGTGTCCTTCCCATCTAGTAGTATTTCTCCTTTAAAAGAAAGTAAATTTGCTATAGCTTTTAAAAGGGTGCTTTTCCCACATCCATTAGGTCCAACTATGCAAATATTTTCTCCTCTATTCACTTTAAAGCTAACGTTTTTTACTACATCTTCTCCATTATAACCACAATATATATTTTTAACTTCTAACATTTAATCACCTACTTTGACTTTTTAAAATATAGGTATGCAAAGAATGGTGCCCCTATCATTGCAGTTACTGCACCTACTGGTAATTCAGATGGAACTATAATAGTTCTTGCTATTAAATCCGTAATTATCATAAGACAACCACCAAAAACCACTGACATTGGAATAACATAGGCATGTTTTGAGCCAAAAACCTTTCTTACTATATGAGGTGCAATTAAATCTACAAATCCTATAGTTCCACTTATGGACACAGCAGCACCTGTTAGTATTGCTACAAAAATGAAAAGAAATTTTTTTACCCTTTCTGCTTCTACTCCTATAGATTTAGCTTCTTCTTCTCCGAAAGTCAAAATATCCATTTCTTTAACAAAAGACATAACTCCTATTATTCCAATTAAGAAAAATGGAATTCCAGCTTTAAGGTAACTCCATCCTCTCATAGAAAATGATCCCATTTGCCACATAGTTATAGCTTCCATTTTCTTTGTAAATAAGGCTGTTAATGTTGTTAAAGCAGCATTAAAGAATAATGAAAATACCATTCCAGTTAAAATAATAGTTGTATTAGATAGCTTTTTATCAACCTTACTAGCAAAGGCTAGAACTATAATCATTGTAATTAAACTACATAAAAATCCTACTAGGGGTAGTGAAAAATTTCCAAGGAAAGGGATAGTTATTCCTGAAACAATTAAAAGTCCTACGCCTAGCGAAGCTCCTGATGATACTCCTAATGTATATGGGGAAGCTAACGGATTTTTTAATACGGATTGAACTACTGCTCCACTTGCTGCTAAAGCTCCACCAATGCAAAAAGCTAATAAAACTCTTGGTAATCTAATACTCCATATTATTGCAACATCCTTCGCTTCAATGCCTTCCATTAAATTAATATTGAATAATTTATGTGCAATTATTGATATAATATCCATAATGCTAATATTGGAACTTCCAATGGAAGTTCCAATACAAATTATTAAAAATACTAATGGCACTGATAGTATCAGCAATGACTTAATTTTTTTATCTCTATTTATATTCATTTGGATAAATAGCCTTAGCCATTTCCTTTAATGCCTTAATAACATTTTGTGAAGGTCTTGAAGAAGTATTTTTATCCACACTATAGATATTACCTTCTTTAACTGCATTTAAACTATCCCATCCTTCACGGCTCTTAATTTCATCAACAGATTTTACTCCATTTTGATCTGGAACATTTGTAAATATTACGTCTGGATTTGCAGCTATAACTGATTCTGGTGTAGGTGATATCCAAGACATTTCATTTGCAAATATATTTTCTGCTCCAATTATTTCAATCATTTCATTTAAGAAAGTATCCTTACCAAAGCTATATAAAGTAGGAGTTGAACCAATTTCAAAATATACTTTTTTCTTATCAGTTATTTTTTCTCCTATTGCCTTTATTTCTTCAACTTCCTTTTTCATATTTTCAATTATTTCTTTTCCTTGCTTTTCAGTTTTAGTTATTTCAGCAATAAACTCTATATCACCATAAATTCCATCTATACTATCACTACTTGGAATATATACTACTGGTATTCCAGCTTCCTTAACTAATTTAAATGGATCTTCTTCACCAGCTTTATTATGTCCTGATGCTATAATCATATCTGGTTCTAAAGAAATCAATGTTTCTGCATCTGGGTTTCTAAAATCAATTTGTGGTAAATCTGTATTTACACCCTCAACATCTACTGAATACTTATCAATAGCAACAAGTTTATCAGAAAGGCCTAAAGCAACTAATACTTCTGTATTAGATGGTGCTGTTGATATTATTTTCTCCACCTTATTAGGCAAGGTAAATTCATTTCCTTCCCTATCTGTCATAGTTTTTGTAGTATTACTACACCCTGCAAATAATGCTAAAGAAAACATCATTGCAAAGACTAATGAAAGAATTCTACTTCTTTTTTTCATAATAAATCCTCCTAATTATTTTATTAGGGCTATTTTGTAATTCTTATTACAAAATAAAAAAAAGACACACCAAGAGTATGCCCTAAAATACCTTTATTATAATTTTGAATTATAAAACTAACTCAAAAATATAATAGTATTCCCATTATCCCACCCTCAGAAGATAATAGTTTTCCCATAAAAGGCAGGTCTCCCGGCTTAATTTCATCCTACTCTCTAGCCTTCCCGCTACATAAAGCAGTGGCTTAAATAGATTTCGTCCATATCACGGTTACTGGGGTAGCTCAGGATTATACCTGATTCCCTATTAAGCTTTTAAAAAAGCACCTTATATAGTTATATAGCTTAAATTTCATTTAGAATTATATTATTAATCATATAATATGTCAATTATAATATTCTATTTTATAACATCTTTTAGTGCTTGAATTAACTTTTCATTTTCCTCTCTTTTTCTTACAGCAACTCTATAATACTTATCACTTAATCCCTCATAGTTACTACAGCTTCTTATAATTATATTTCTCTTCATAAGTTCTAATTTTAAATCAATTTCTCTTTTCATTTTAAACATTATAAAGTTAACAGATGGCTTAAAAACTTTTATATCCTGAAAGCTATTTAGCTCATTATATAAGTAATTCTTTTCCTCTTCAATATATGAAATAGTCCTCTCAATATATTCTTTTTCCTTCAAAGAATATATTGCTGCCTTCTCTGCCAAAACATTAATATTCCATGGAACTGAAAGAGCTTCTATTTTATTTAGAATATCTTCATTGCTAGAAATACCATATCCTATTCTTATACCTGGTATTGCAAATAGTTTAGTCATAGATTTAATTATAAAAAGATTATCATATTCTTTTATCAATCTAATTGCTGAATAATTTTCTTCTTCCTTTATAAAATCTAAAAAGGATTCATCTACTGCAACAATTGTATTGGTAAATTTTGCTTTTTTAATTATATTTATAATTGTTTCTTTACTAGTAAGAGTTCCTGTAGGATTATTGGGATTACAAATAAAAACCATGTCTATATCATCATTTATGTAACTATTTATTTCTTCGTCAATAATCCAATTTTTCCCCTCTTTTAAGTGATAATATTTAATTACACTATTTACACTTAAGGCTGCTTCCTCATATTCTCCAAAAGTAGGTGCAGGTAATAATACCTTTTTAGGCTTTACAGCTCTAACTAAATTAAAAATAACTTCTGCAGCTCCATTTCCTAAAATTAAATTTTTGTTTTCTACGCCTTCAAATTCACTTATTGCTGATTTCAAATTAAAATATGTAATATCAGGATATTTTTCAACTTCATCTAAAGACTTTATTATTATGTCTTTAACTCTAGTATTAATTCCTAAAGGATTTATATTAGCAGAAAAATCAATAAGCTTACTTTTATCTAAATTAAAATTTCTAGATATCTCATCTATATTTCCACCATGAACTACCTTACTCATTTAAAATCCTCCAATTAAATTTAATACAACAGCAACTAAATAGCTTAAGATTGTAACTAAATACAATATATTATTAGTTTTATAAACATCTGAAATATCAATATTTTTTATATTATCTCCTATAGTTGGCTTTTCTACTAATTTACCAAAATAATAATTTGCTCCTCCTAGCTTTAATCCTAGAGCTCCTGCTACAGCTGCTTCAGGATGGGCACTATTTGGACTACTATGATTATATTTATCTCTAGAGTATATTTCATAAGAATTTTTATAATCTAACTTTAATATGTAGGATGAAAGTATTATTAAATATCCTGTAAGTCTAGCTGGTATGTAATTAAATATATCATCTAATTTAGCTGGAAAATAACCGAAATCCTTGTACTTATCATTTTTATATCCAAAGATAGAATCCATAGTATTAACAGCTTTATATACAAAAGCAAAGGGAGCTCCAAACAATCCAGCATAAAATAATGGTGCTACAACACCATCTGACATATTTTCTGCTATAGTTTCAACTACTGCTCTTAATATTCCTTCTGTATCTAATGAATTAGTATCTCTTCCAACTATATATGAAAGTTGTTTTCTTGCCCCTTCTAAATCATCTTTCAATAAAAATTTTATAACTTTTAAGCCTTCTACCTTTAAAGCCTTAGCTGAAATTGTGAAGTAAATCATAATTCCACTAATAGCAGTACCTAAAATATGATTAATATTAAAGCTTAACTTTAGAATTAAAAAACTTATAATATAAACTATTGCTACAGAAAAAATCCAAGTTAATAAACCTGCAATTTTTAAGTAATTATTTAGTATCTTTCTAAATAATTTTTCCAAACTACTGCATAAGCTCCCTATAAATCTAATTGGATGAAAGGGGTTTTGTGGATCTCCTATTAATAAATCTAATAAAAAACCTATAGTTAATTCCTTCATTTTCTTCTTCCTAACCTTTATATCTTCTTTATATCTTCAACTTTTGTAATTTCAAATTTATTATTTAAAAACTCTACTGTAATTTTATATCCTTGTCCAAAGCTAGGTTGCCAAGTATAAAAGTTTTTACTGTTATCATGAAATTCTTCTAATATTGTACCTATAGTTCCCCCATGGGAAATCAATAAAGCTGAATTGATTTTCTTATTATTTATATCTTTAATAAAAGATATAAACTGCTCTCTTATCCTTTTTTTATAAGCATTCTTACTTTCACCCTTAGGACACCTTATTTCTCCTGACTTATCTGTTATCCACTCTATATATCTTTCATCTTCCTTTAAGTCCTCATAGGATTTCATTTCAAACTCTCCAAAGTCATATTCAAAGAAACCTCTTAATTCTATAAAATCATTATTTCCATAAAGAATCTTAAAGGTTTCATTTGCTCTCTTAGCTCCACTAGTATAGTATTTATCACATTTTGGATAATTAAGGCTTTCCTTTAATTTTTTTAATTCTTCTATTCCATTGTCGCTTAATGATAAATCTGTTTTACCGCAATATAACCTTTTTTCATTAGCAATGGTTTTTCCATGCCTTATTAATATTACTTCAATCTTACTCATCTTTAAGCACCATTGCTATTCCACAGAAAACCCTATAAACAGTTTTAGAAGTCTTACTTATATATTGGAGACACTTTCCTGTATTTTCTCTCCACATTCTATCTTCCCTTTTTAAAGGAACTATTCCCTGGGAAATATCATCACATATAATTATTTTATCTTTAAAAAGTTCCTTATTTTTCATCATATACTCTGTGGCATCAATTCCTTTTAAAGAAAGCTTATATATAAATTTATGAAATCCATTAATTACACTTTTAGTGAAATCTATATCCATGTTATTTAATTCATCATTTATTGTGTATATTTCATCTTCTGTAATATTAAACTTTTCTTTCACAAAACTTAATTTTCCATTATAAGCTCCTCCGAAAATTAAAATCAAAGCTATCACTCCTAACTAAATAATCGATAAGACAAATATTCCTAATACTTCACTTAGTACTAGTCCATAGCCAGCAATATCCCCTGACATTCCTCCAAGTTCCCTAATACTTTTCTCTACAGAAAGAATAGCAATAATTATCATTGCTAAAGGTACTAGGATAAACTTTATTCCTAATAGCATAAATAAGCCTGAAGATATTATTAAAAATATATATAAAATTAATATATCAACTTTTCCAGTTCCCTTTTTAAAATAAGAGCCTAATGAACTTTCCTTCATAGCTTCTTTTTTTAGTAACATAAGCCCCATTAGACTTCTTGATATAATAGGTATGATAATAATTCCAATTATGTTAGATTTATTTTCTACTAAAGTATAGGTAGCAGCAAAATCAATTATAAATAATATTCCAAGGGAAATAACCGAAAATGCCCCAGTATTAGGATCTTTAAGAATTCTTACCTTTTCCTGCTTATCCCTTCTAGACAATAATGCATCACTTACATCCATAAACCCATCTAAATGTAACATTCCTGTTATAACAAAAGGTATAACCATTGTTATAGCTGATATTAAAATAATGGAAAGGTTAAAATACTCTGTAAGTCTAAATACTATATAATTTATAAGTCCAACAACCATACCAACTAAAGGGTATAACTTCATCATATGCCTAACTGCATCATCCTTCCATGCTTTATATGGTACTGGTAATATCGTAAACATGCTTAAAGCCATTATAAAACCATTAATTAAATTCTTCATTTTAACATTCCTACCAACTCTCTACCTTTATGTATTATTTCATTATTGAAGCTACATTCAATAACAATATCTGAAAACTTTGCTAAATTAATATTTAGCCTTCCTATTTCCTTTCTAAAGGTTTCTGTATAATTATCATAAATAATTCCATCACTAAATAAATAATCAGTAACTATTATTAAATTTTCTACCTTTTTACTTATAAAAGCTATATCTTCAAATATCTTTTCACTTATATTCTGTATAAAATTACCTTCACAAAACATCTCGTTAGTAACTAAAGAAGTAATACTATCTAATAAAATAGTATCTTTATTATTTAATTTATACACTATATCCTTTAAATCCCTATCTTTTTCTATAGTTGTAAATCCAAAGCCTTCTCTATCTAACAAATGTCTTTCTATTCTACTGTTATCCTCTAGGTCAGAAGGCTTCATAGTTGCAAGATAATATAATATTCCTTCTTTATTTTCCAACTTTTTTGCATAACCTTGAGCTGCCATAGATTTTCCACTTTTAGAACCACCAACTAATAATATAATCATTTTATTCAACCCTTTTTCTATTTATCAACAATATAATTTTTTTTATCTTTAATGTTCTCCAAATAGCTTGGATCTATTTCCGCTTCAGCAAAGGTAGCCATATTATTCATCATAGCACAAGCATAATTAACTATTGAAAAGGCTATGGGGCAACCACTCCCTTCCCCTAGTCTCATATCTAAATTTAACATTGGCTCAAGGCCTATATTATCCATAGCAATACTATAGCCTATTTCTTTTGAAAGATGTGATGGAATTAAATAATCTTTAACATTATCGCATAATTTAGTTGCTACTAAGGCTGCTACTACTGAAATAAATCCATCTATTACAATAGGAAGCTTATAATAAGCTGCTCCTAAATAAACTCCTACCATTCCAGCTAAATCAAAGCCTCCAACCTTAGCAATTACATCTATTGGATCTTCTCTATTTGGCTTATTTATCTCTATTGCCTTCTTTACTACCTTTTTCTTAAGTATGAAAGCTTCATCTGTAAGACCAGCTCCCTTACCAACCACTTCGTCTATTTCACAATCTACTATGGAAGCTAAAACTGCACTACTTGTAGTAGTATTGCCAATGCCCATTTCTCCAACCCCTAAGATGTCATATCCTTTTTTCTTAGCATCTCTTACTAAATCAATTCCTATATAAATAGCCTTTAAAGCTTCTTCATAACTCATAGCAGCTCCCTTTGCTATATTATATGTACCTTTTCTAATCTTATTATTAATTGCTCCTGGAATTTCTCCTTCACAATTAACTCCAATATCTACAACAATTAAATCTGTATTATTTTCCTTTGCTAAAACTGCAACACCAGTAAGGCCTTTAGAAAAATTAATAGTTTGTGCTAATGTCACATATTGTGGAGATGATGCAACTCCTTCTTCCACTACTCCATTATCAGAAGATAATATTATTATACATTTTTTATCTATTTTATTTTTTACTTTACCAGTAATTCCAGACAACTTAATAGCTAAATCTTCAAGTTTCCCTAAGCTTCCTAAAGGCTTTGCTAAAGAAGCTACTCGTTTTCTAGCATCTTCTATTGCTTTTTTATCTACCTTTTCTATATTATCAATAATGGCCTGAACTTCATTTTTATACTTCATTAAAATCACCTAATTATATTCTTCTTTTTTTGTTATAATATATTAAATTTTAACTAAAAGTCAATAAAGCTATGATTAAATAGACGTAAAAAAGGATATAGATATTATCTTCTTTGCTCCGTCGCAGGCTCCAAGTCGCCAGAAGATAATATCTATATCCTCGAATACTGAAGGAAAGGAATTTATAAAAAATTATTAACAGGGTAATATTTTTATAAATTCCTAAAAAATAAAAAATAGAGATAAAAATATAGTTAAGGTGACATATTAACCTATAAGTCACAATAACATTATATTTTTATCTCTTACATGTAAAGGCAATAATTCTTTTGAAATCAATTTATAAGTTTTTATACTTATTAACATATATTTTTTATTATTTTAATATCTGAAACCTTTGACCATATATTGTTTTTACTTTTTATTCTTACTTTAATATAATTAACTTTAATATTATTTAGTCTAATTTCTATGTTTTCATTATTTATATTAACATTTTCACTTGATAGTATTAATATTTCTTTGTCACCTGATAAATCTATAACTTCATAACTAATGATATCATTATTAACAGATGGATATATTAATTTTTCAATTGAAATAAAGCTTGTAAATTTATATGTAAATTCTCTTAAATATGAATTATCATTTTCTAAATATGTGTCCTCTTCATTTTCCATAGTATTTGCATCATAATCTTTATATTTATAAGCTATTTTTTTTAGTTTGTTAATACTATCATTAGAAAAGTTAAAGACATTACTATAATACGCAAAGCCTTCATATAATACTGTAGTTGAAAGAATATCATTTATTTCAATAGAATCCACATTTAGCCTCCTTTTATTATATACTTGGTCTAAATTTTATTCTAATTCTAACATCTTATTTTATATCTATATTCTCGTACTAATACCTAACTTTTTAAAGTCCTTTATTAGGTTATTATGGTCATAAAATCATAGGACTAAAGTCCTTTTAATGTTATTATTATCTAATTTTTTCTTATTATTTTGTATCCAAATCCAAAAAAGCTATTTAAAGCTCCTTTGTAATTGTTATCATAGCCTTAGTATGATAAATTCTAATTATATTATCTTAAAGAGGTGTTTCCATGGCAAAAAAGAGAGTGATATATATATCAGTTATCATTACATTTATATTAATTATTCCAGCAACAATTTTTATTTATATTAATAAAAATAATGCCCCTTATGAAAACAAAGACTTTTCTTGGGAAAACTTAAGCTTATACTTTGTTATGACAGATAGATTTTATGATGGTGACAAAAGTAACAACAATTCCTATGAACGTCTTTCAATAGATGCAAAAGGTTCAACAGTTGGTACCTTTCATGGTGGAGACTTAAAAGGATTAACAAAAAAATTAAAAGAAAATTACTTTAATGATTTAGGTATTAATGCTATTTGGATAACTTCACCTGTGGAGCAAATCCATGGATTTATTTCTGGAGATAACTCTGGTTCCTTTGCTCATTATGGATATCATGGCTATTATGCTTTAGATTGGACATCTATTGATAAAAATATGGGTACTGTAGAAGATATGAGAGAATTTGTTGATACTGCTCACTCTAAAGGTATTAGAGTTGTTCTAGATGTAGTTATTAATCATACAGGTTATTCTAATTTAAAAGACATGTCAGACTACGACTTTAAGCCTTTAAAAAATCCCTCTATTGATATTGGAAATTGGCAACCAAGTGAATTTGAAAATTATGATACTTATAATAAGACAATTGTAGATTATGCTGGCTCTAAAGAGGAGTGGGCTAAATGGTGGGGAACTGATTGGATAAGAGCTGGACTTCCTGGTTATACTTCTGGTGGAAATAATGATATTACTATGAATTTATCTGGACTACCAGATATTAAAACCGAATCAAAAGAACCAGTATCTCTTCCACCAATTCTTGAAAGAAAATGGGAAAAAGATAAAGTTGAAAATAATGAAGATTGGATAGTTCCTTCAGCAGTAAAATATAGAACTGATTTAAATGTAGATCCTTCAACATATATTATTAAATGGCTTGCTGCTTGGGTAGAGGAATTTGGAATAGATGGTTTTAGGGCTGATACCGCTAAACATATTGATATTTATAGATGGCAAGAATTAAAAGATGAAAGTAATAAAGCCTTAAAAACTTGGAGGGAAAATAATCCAGATAAACCTGGTGCCAAATGGTCAGATGACTTTTGGATGACAGGTGAAGTTTTTGGACAAGGCTTAGATAAAAATCAGTATTATGATAATGGTTTTGATTCTATAATTAACTTCGATTTTCCTAAAGGTGATAGCTTAGAATATCTTGAAGAAATATATTCTGAATATGCTAACAAAATAAATAATGATGATAAATTTAATGTTCTAAGTTATATTTCTTCCCACGATACTGGACTAACAAGAGGTAATATGATTAATCTTGGAACTAAATTAATAATGACTCCAGGTGGAATTGAAATATATTATGGTGATGAATCAAACAGAAAGGCGTCTACTAATACTGTTACTACAGCTAAGGACCAACCTTCAAGGTCAGATATGAATTGGGACTCAATGGATAAAGAAGTTTTATCACATTGGCAAAAGCTTGGCCAATTTAGATCCAATCATATTTCTATTGGAGCTGGTTACCATAATATGCTTCAAAGTTCTCCTTATGCTTTTAGTAGAACATATAATAAAAATAATATAAATGATAAGGTGGTTATATCAACTGAAGCTTATGATGAATCTGAAATAGATGTTTCTTCAGTTTGGGATGATGATACTAAGATAAAGGATTTTTATACAGGTAAAAAATATACTGTTAAAAATGGAAAAGTTAATATATCGCCTAATAAAAATGGAGTTATATTATTAGAAGAAGTAAAATGATGCTTTCGCACAATGAAAAATGGAGCTGTTACAACAGCTCCATTTCTTATTTAATATGTATTAAATTTTCCAAACTAAAATTTTACTACTTCTTTTATAGCTTCTACTACGCCATTATCATTATTGCTCTTAGCAATAAATCTAGAAACCTTCTTTAAATCATCATGGGCATTTTCCATGGCGAAACTATAATAAGCACTGCCCATCATTTCTAAATCATTAAGATAATCTCCAAATACCATAGTTTCTTTATGATCTATATCTAGCATATCTTGAATTTTATTTATTGCAACTCCCTTATTAACACCTTTAGCAGTTATATCAAGCCAAATTTCTCCTGATACTGTTACTTGAAGCTTGTCCTTATATTCATTATAATAATTATTACTATTAAATTCTGATCCTGAAAAATCACATATTGTTACTTTTAATATATCATCTTCTACTTTAGTTAAATCATCTACTATTTCATATCTCTCATAATATTTTTTTGTTTCTTTAACTAATCTCTCTTCGCTACTTTCTATATAAGCAGATTTTTTACCACATACAATAACATAAGCATTTTCTATAGTTCTACCTATTTTTATAAGCTCTATTGCAATATTTTTATCTAAAGCATTAACCAGAATTTCTTCACCCTTATATACTACAAAAGTACCATTCTCTGCTATAAACATCATATTATCTTTTATTTTTTCAAATCTTTTTAATAGATTATAATACTGCCTTCCACTGGCTGCTGCAAATATTATGTCCTTTTCCACAAGCTTATGATAAATATCAAAAAACTCCTGGTTTATTTCATTTTTTTCGTTTAACAATGTTCCATCCATATCTGATGCTATTAATTTTATCATTTTCAAATTCCTTCCTTCTAATACAATAGTTTAACTTTTGTTTCCTTAAGAGCTTTCATTATATTTATATCTGGCTCTTTATCCGTAATTATATATTCAATCTCATTTAATGTTGTAAATTTATATGAACCATCTTTATAAAATTTATTATTATCTCCTAATAAATAAGTCACTCTACTAGCATTAATTATAGCCTTCTTTGTTTCTGCTTCGTCTAGGTTAAAGTTGCTTATAAAATTCTCTTCTATGTTAATACCTCCAGCCCCTATAAAGGCTTTATCTATTTTAAACTTTTTAATTTCTTCAATAGAAAAAGCTCCAACTGTTCCTCCAAGTCTTTTATTATAGGTTCCCCCTATTTGAATTATATCTATATTAGGATTAAAATCAAATTCCATAGCTATTCTATTCATATTAGTTATTATAGTTATTTTTTTATTAAAGTTAGTAAGCATATTAGAAACCATATAATTTGTGCTAGAAATATCTAAGAAAATAACATCATCTTCTTCTATTTCATTAATTACTATGTTAGCAATACTTTCTTTTTCATCTAAATTCATAATTACCCTAGATGAAGTATTTTCATTATGCTCTATTTTTCTTTCTAAAATTGCACCACCATAGGTTCTTTTTATACCACCATATTGTTCTAATTTACATAAATCCTTACGAATCATGCCTTCAGAAACATTAAATTTTTCACTTAAGTCTTTAACTCTAACTTTTCCATCTCTTTTAAGAATAGCTAATATATCCTCAAGCCTTTCTTCCATAAACACAAAAATGCACCTTCTTATAACTATTTATTATTAATTGTTATCGTTTATTACTATTTATTATTATTTTATAGCATTTTTTATATATAAGCAAGAAAAAAGAACTAAGATACATTTAAAAATGTATCCTAGCTCTTTAAAATTAATTAAAATTATTAGTACTATTAAAGCTTATTATTTCTTCATCATCTATATTTTTAGTCTTAGTGAAAAATACTCCTATAATTATTCCAATAGCTCCTATTATAGCAAATAATATATAAACCATAGTTCCACCAAAGCTTTCACTTAAAACATAAGGTGCTATAGTTGCAATTAAGTTATTAAGTATATGCATAATAACAGCTGGCCACAAGGACTTTGTCTTATAAGTAACATATCCAAATACTAACCCTAAAAGTGTTGCATACACACCTTGAATTAAATTAAAATGGAAAACCCCAAATAATATAGCTTGTATTATTATAGTCCATCTTATTGATATCTTTTTACTTAAAGTATTATAAATAACTCCTCTAAATAAAAATTCCTCTGCAAAAGGTGCAATGATTCCAACTGTAATAATAGAAAGAATTAAACTACCACTACTAAGTGGTGCCAATAAATCTTCCATATACTGAAATTGACTTGAAAATAGTCTTGCTTCATCAATTAAACTTAATACTCCTGAATTAAATAACCAACAAGAAATGCCTAAAATAATTGCAAAGCCAATATTAAAGCCACTAGTTTTCTTAAGTTGAAGCTCATCACTACAATTTTTCTTTCTTATTTTATAAATTAAAAATAGAATAAGAATAGTTAATACGGATGAAATTAACAGAAAAATATTTGTTACGCTTAAGGTAAATTGTATAAGACTATCTAAGTCTGGGTTAATAGGATTTATACCATTAGTAGTATTCCCCATTTCATTTATTACATAGAATATACCTATAATTATTCCACCAATAGTGGCTACTGATAATTGAGATAATAATGCTATAATTAAGTATCCTATAGCTGCAAAAAATGCTTTAACCTTTTCTTTCATAAAATTCTCTCCCTTCTAGCTAAAAGTATATATAAAATAATTATACCCTATTTTTACTTTTTATACCATAAATTATAATAAATATCCAATTGTATTTTATTTATAATTATACTTAATATATTATCTTTTATATAAAATTCTCTAAAAATCTACTTAATAATATATACTTTTTCATAAATACTCACAAAAGCTATCTTTTACCTTACTAATACTTTATTTTTTCTCAGCATTAGTTTAAAATTATATACATATTTATTATTTATATAATATTTGATTTAAAAGAAAAAAATAGTATATAACTATATATAATACTAAAAGATAATTTGTATAGGAGAGGTTTGCATATGTCAAATGAAAATATGTCATCTAACTTTATAAGAAATATAATTATTGAAGACTTAGAAAATAAAAAGCATGATGAAATAATAACTCGTTTCCCACCAGAACCAAACGGATACTTACACATAGGTCATGCTAAATCAATAGTTTTAAATTCAGGTCTAGCAGAAGAATTCAAAGGCAAATTTAATTTAAGATTTGATGATACTAATCCTACTAAAGAAGACACTGAATACGTTGAATCAATTAAAGAAGATGTTAAATGGTTAGGTGGTAATTGGGATAATATATATTTTGCATCTAACTATTTCGACATTATGTATGATAAAGCTAAACTATTAATTACTAAGGGATTAGCTTACGTTTGTGATTTAACGGCTGAAGAAATAAAAGAATATAGAGGAACATTAACTGAACCTGGAAAAGAAAGTCCTTACAGAAATAGATCTGTAGAAGAAAACCTTGATTTATTAGAAAGAATGAAAAAGGGTGAATTTGAAGATGGCACTAAGGTTTTAAGAGCTAAAATAGATATGTCATCCCCTAACATTAATATGAGAGATCCTATAATATATAGAATTGCTCATGCAACACATCACAATACTGGAGATAAGTGGTGCATATATCCTATGTATGATTTTGCACATCCTCTTGAAGATGCAATTGAAGGAATAACTCACTCAATTTGTACTTTAGAGTTTGAAGATCACAGACCACTTTATGATTGGTTTGTTAAAGAATGTGAAATGGAACATACTCCAAGACAAATTGAATTTGCTAGACTTAACATGACTAATACTGTTATGAGTAAGAGAAAACTGAAACAATTAGTTGATGAAAAAGTTGTTGATGGATGGGATGATCCAAGAATGCCTACTGTTTCTGGATTAAGAAGAAGAGGATATACCCCTGAAGCTATTAGAAACTTCTGTAGTGCAATTGGAGTTTCAAAAGCTAATTCAGTTGTAGATTCTCAAATGCTTGAACATTTCATAAGAGAAGATTTACAACTTAAGGCTAATGCTGCTATGGCTATTATAAGACCATTAAAAGTCGTTATAACTAACTATCCAGAAGGACAAACAGAAATGCTATCAGTTCCAAATAATGCTAAAAATGAAGAGGCTGGTACTAGAGAAGTTCCATTCTCAAGAGAAATATATATAGAGCAAGAAGATTTTATGGAAGTACCTGTTAAAAAGTACTTTAGATTATTCCCTGGAAACGAAGTAAGATTAATTGGAGCTTACTTTATTAAATGTAACGATGTAATAAAAGATGAAAATGGAAATGTAGTTGAATTACATTGTACTTATGACCCAGAAACTAAGAGTGGTTCTGGATTTACTGGAAGAAAAGTTAAAGGAACTATCCACTGGGTAGATGCAAAAACTGCAAAGCCAGCTGAATTTAGACTTTATGAACCATTAATATTAGATGATGCTCCTGAAAATGAAGGAAAGCATTTCTTAGAACAAATTAATCCTAATTCATTAGAAGTATTAGAAGGATTTATTGAAGAAACTACTGCTAAGATTGCAAAACCACAAGATAAATTCCAATTAGTAAGAAACGGATTCTTTAATGTTGATCCTAAGTACACTACTGATGAGAAGCTTGTATTTAACAGAATAGTTTCACTTAAGAGCTCATTTAAAATTAATAATTAAGTATTAAAAATGAAAGAATTAAAGAATGAAAAAATGAAAGAATTAAAAAGTTGTAGATATAATTCAGTGAACTGAATTATTGGATTTTTTTGAGAGTTGCTTTGGCAACTCTCTTTTCTTATATAATTATTTATTAAAAGCTATACAGTAAAATTTTATACTGATTAGTCAATTTTTCTGTTGAAATATTTCTTTCTTGGTTATAAAATATTCTATGTGTTTTATTTGCACAATTAATATACTTTACATATTAGGAGGCACTTATGAATAATTTTACAACTATATTAATACTAACAATTGTTGGCGGACTTATTGGATGGGTAACTAATATCTTAGCAATAAAGCTTTTATTTAGACCAATTAAACCAATAAAAATTCCTATTTTAAATATTGAAATAATAGGCTTAATTCCTAAAAGGAAAAATGAAATTGCTACTAACATAGGAGAAGTTATTTCTAATGAATTACTTTCAATGGAGGATATATTAGATCAAGCATTTAATAGCTCTAATGGTGAAAACTTCAATTCTTATTTAATAGATAAAATTAAAAATGTAATAAATGAAAAACTAAATATTATTCCTATGCCCTTTAGAATTATGGCATCACCTTATATTGATGAAATATTAAATAATGAGGTTCCTAAGGCAGTTAATGAAATTAGTGCTGATTTATTAAATAAAGCTAAGGAAAATGTTGATATTCAAAAAATTGTTGAAGAGAAAATCAATGAATTAGACTTAGAAAAACTAGAAGAGATAATAATTAAAGTTGCAAAAAAAGAACTAAAGCATATTGAAATTTTAGGGCTTGTACTAGGTGCTGTTATTGGAGTACTTCAAGGAATTTTAGTTATTTTCCTATAATTGATAAATTTACATATATAAAACTTTATACTTTATTATAGTAAAAAAACGCTATTTGAATAATATTTCAATTCAAATAGCGTTAATCTTTTACTATTTAGATAAATCTATAGTTATTTTTTCATTTTCTAATATTATCTTTTTACTGTTATCTGCTGAAAAATAATACTCTTTATCACTATCTAATGGTGGTAAAGTTAAAGTAAAATTATACCCATCATTTATTCCATTAAATTTTATATCTTGAATGTCTATTGGAGTTTTTTCTTCGTACCATTTGTCATTAATTACCCAATTTGATCTATCTTCATCGTCCCTCCCGTCTTTCCAAAATCCAATTCCTATATTATCTATTCTTTCTAAATATCCTTTAACTTTAATATCCATTAAAGTTTTATCTTCTTTAAAGTCAATACCATTGACAATATACTCTCCTCCTGTTTGAATCTTTATTAATGTTTTACTGTCTTTATTTAACTCTCCTTTTAATGTGTTGCTGTCTTTATTTAGTTCTCCTTTTTCGGTACCCCACTTCTTATAATCCTCACTTATATATGGAATAATAGTTATTGATTTTGCATTATCTGATGCATTACTAAATCTGAATGTACCATTTCCCAATAAATCTTTATTTATATTAAAACTACTACTTAGACTCATTCCTCTATTATCTATAGGCATTCCCTTATCATCTATTATAAAAAATCTTAATTTATTATCATCTGATCTTAGACCATAATTTTCAGTTGATTTTTCTGAATTAATATCATTATTAATTTTTTTTAATATATCAACATATATAAATGTATTTAGCTTACTTGTAATAACTTCTTTAATCTTATATACTCTATCTTCATAGTTAATTTCTTTATTTATATTATGTGTTTCTTTCCCCATATTTTCAGCATCTAAAGAAAGCTTAAACTTATATTTTTTAGGATAATGTCCCACCCAATTTCCATATAAATCATTTACTGTAAACTCTATTTTAGATTTGTCAGACAATTCATTTTCTGTAAATGTATAAGAGGCTAATCCAACATAAGTATTATCATTTATAAAATCACCATCATTTTCCTCATTATCATATTCTATATTTTTAAATCCACTTTTTATAATAGGAAATATTATTGGTTTATCATCAAACCCATTTTCTGATTTTAACTCATAAGCTATAGCTAATTCTATTCCATCATAGTAAATATTTTTAATTGTCATTGTAGTATCTTCATATTTTTTTGATATATTTATATCTTTTGCTCCTTCGACATATTGCTTTCCAACACCTATTGCCTCATTAATACTTTTAAAAGTTGGTCCTATAAGAGGTAGATTTTCTGCATAAGCAGGCATAACTATATTAAAAGCGAACATACAAACTATGGCTCCAGCAACTAATCCTAATGCTTTTTTAAATTTACTTTTTCTTTTAACATTTCTTTCTGGTAGCTCATCTAAAGTTTTATATATATTATTTTTCAACTTATCTGGTACCTCTATATTAATATTTCTCGCCTCTTTCCTTAGATCTTCATTAAACTTGTCTTCATCATAATTATTCATGATTACATACCTCACTCATAATATTATAAATTTTTTCCCTTCCTCTATTTAATCTAGACTTTACAGTTCCCTTAGCAATTTTTAGAGTATTACTTATTTCTTCTATAGACATATCTTCAAAATAAAATAACCACATGGTTAACCTTAACTCAGAATTTAATGAATCCATGGCTCTAATTAAATCTATATTTTTATATTTATCCTCATAAACTTCATTATTTATTTGTGAATCCTCAATATAAGTAATCTTTTTATTTTTTCTTATTATATTGTTACATTCATTTATTAAAATTCTTGTTAACTAGGTTTTAAAAAACTCCTCATTTTTTAGATATGGAATTTTCTCATATGCCTTTAATATAGTATTTTGAAGAGCATCTTCCATATCATATTCACTATTTAGAATTCCCCTACAAACAATATATAAGGACTTTAAATTCTCTTTAATTAAAATACCAAAAGCTTCCTTATCTCCTTCTATAGCTAATCTAACATTACTTTTCTTAAGCTTTTCATCTTTAAGTTTATTTAATATCCCTATAGGAATAATATTAGACATATTCATTATATTTCCCCTTCCATTTACCATAGCTATATTAACTTATCTTCACTTAATTAGACGCATACCTTAATTTAAAAGTTCCATCGAAATACACAATAAATTCTATTATAAAAAAAGAGTTGCCTAGCAACTCTTTGTATTAATCATCTAATTTAAATAATAATTCTTCTTCTAAAACTTTTCCTGTATCCTTAAATCCAAAACTTTCATAAAGTTTTCTTGCAATATTATTCTTCGGATCAAAGGAAATATATATATCCTTACAATCCTCAAATTTCTTCATTTCTTCAATTATTTTACCTAAGGCAAGTTTTCCATATCCTTTTCCTTGATATCTATGGTCTATCATAAACCTACATATTTCATAAAAAGAATATTCATAGCAATATCCATACATTGTAAAGCCAACCATTAAGTCATCATCATATATTGCTTTCACAATCCATCCCTTTTGAACCTTAGATTGTGCAATTGAAAAGGCATTTGAAGCAACAAACTCTTCAAAAACATAGTGCTTTCCCTCTTTATTAGTTGTTAAAAGGGTACATTCCTCTAAATTATTTTCATCGATATCTTTTAAATATATACTCATATTATCTCTTCCCCTTCATAAGACTTTTAATCCTATGCCTTTCGTGACTCTTAGCCTTTGATAAATTATATGCTTCTTCTTTTTTAAGCTTTTTATATCTTTCTAATCTATCTAAGTCTAATTCTCCATTTTCAATGGCTTCTCTTATTGCACATTTAGGTTCATTCTTATGAGTACAATCTGAAAACTTACATTGTTTTTCTAACTCTTCAATATTACTAAAGGACTTATTAACATCAGCAGATATTAATCCAAGTTCCCTCATTCCAGGAGTATCAATTATTACTCCACCATCTTCTAATAAAAATAACTCTCTATGAGTGGTTGTATGTCTTCCTTTATCATTTTCACTAATTGAATTAGTTTTTAAAACTTCTTTATTTAATAACTTATTTATAAGTGTAGATTTTCCTACACCTGATGACCCTATAAAGGCTATTGTTGTTCCTGTCTTAATATATTCTTTAACTTTTTCATATCCATTTCCATTTAAACTTGAAGTTACTAGTATATCTATTCCTATAGCTGCTTCTTCAACTTCACTTAGTCTTTCATCTATATCTTCGCATAAATCTGACTTAGTTAATACTACAACAGGTGTTGCCATACTATCCCAAGCCACAGCTATATATCTTTCAAGTCTATTAATATTAAAATCATTATTTAAAGCCATGCATATAAATATATAATCAATATTTGCTGCAACAACTTGTGTATCATATCTAGTACCAGCTATCTTTCTAGAAAAATAACTTTTTCTAGTTAATACTTTATGAATTATAGCATCACCATTTTTATTATCTGTTCTATCTAATAATACCCAATCTCCTACTACAGGATAATCTAAAGTACTATTTGAAGAATATGATAATTTTCCAGATACTCTTGCAAGTACTTCTCCTTCTTCAGTAACAACTCTATAAATATCCTTATATTGTACTGAAACTCTTCCTAAATAAAAGTTTTCATTATAAATACTTGCTTCCTTAATGTATCCTTCATTTAATCCTAATTCTAGTAAGTTTTTATTATTCATTCTTCCTCCCGAAATTAAACATATTGGGAAGGATATTTATTGCTATATTGAAGTCACCTTCCCCTTAACAACAATATAGTTTTTGATTCTTCTTACTAAACTCATCATAAAACATCACATCCTTTCAGATAATTAATGGTTAATCTTGTAATTACCATTATATTTATTATATATTAATACTCATAATTTTCACACAATTTTATTAATATTTTTTTCAATTACACCTCTAATTAATATATAATAAAAATACATATTAATTAACAATTGTATTAAATAGCATAATAACAATGTATTAGGTTATTAAATGAATATAGATTATTACGGAATGATTATTAAAAGGAGAGCTATACATGGATAAAGAAGCTACTTATGTTAAAGAATTATTAAATAAAGAAGAATTACTTAAAGCATTTCCAATAATTAAGCAGTTGAGAACACATTTAATTGAGGAAACATATTTAAACTTAATTCTAGATATGAAAAAAGAAGGCTATAAAATGTTTGCACTCTATGTAGACGAAGAAGTTGTTGCAGTTATAGGGGTGATTAAACTTACAAACCTATACTATGGCAAACATATATGGGTTAATGATTTAGTTACTGATGTAAATAAAAGGTCAAATAAATACGGACAAATCCTCCTATCATTTATTAATGAATGGGCAAAAGAAAATGGTTGTGATGTAGTTGCACTATCATCAGGATTACAACGAGTAGAAGCACATAAGTTTTATGAACTCAAAATGGGATTTGATAAAACAAGTTATGTATTTAAAAAGCAGCTTTAATTTTTATAATTAATAGATGCGCTGCAAAATTTAAAACTATTTCAAATTAAAAGTTGATAAATTTATTTATCAACTTTTATACTTTATTCGTTAGGTATAACTTCACCATTTTCATCTAGTAAATATATTGCAAAAACTATATCAATTTTTAAAGGATCTTCTTCTACACTTTCACCATTATATACAATTCTTATTTTGTCTCCCTTTTCTAATTCTGGCAGACTATCAGTAGATACTGTATTTTTATTTACAATAATACAATTTGCATTAATAATATCTTTATCTGAATTAACATTCTCATTGTCTATTGGAACAACATTAATAATTTCTTCTGCTATATCATCTACAACTGCATTTATATAATTTTGTGTTTTACCACTTTCTACTTTACACTTTACACATCCTATCATTAATAAGCTTAAACAAAAAGTAAAAATCAAAAGAGTTGCTTTTTTAAAAATATATTTATATTCATTCATCCTCTTTACTAACCTACTTAACATAAGCATTACCCCTTATTACTAAAAATATTATTAAAGTCTAATAAACTAAGTAGACCTTATAAATTTATATTATGCTTACAAATATAAAATATAAATTATTTGCAATTGTATTGTTTATTAATGGCTAAAAAATTTAGGTGGATGGGATGACTATGGAAGGCCTAGAGCTCTTGATTTCAATAAACTCGTAAAAGAATATAAAAGAGTTCTATCTGGTGATATTAAATCAGTTGAATGTATGAAATTATTAGGTATAACTCAACCTAATTATTATAGATATAGAAAAGAATATTAAAATGAGCATTTAAAATAGAGGATATTGCCAAATTTCGTAGAATATTTGTTCTATGGAAGGAGGTGAGTCAATGTTTGATGATTTCTATGGAGAAACTAATAGAAGTAAAGATTATACTGATACAGCGTTGATATGTGAAAATGGACATATAATTAACTCTTGTATGGTTGAATATCCTGAATCTAATAGTGAATATTGTGAAAAATGTGGAGCTAAGAATATTAGTACTTGTCCAAACTGTAAAAAGACAATTGATGGATATAGGCATGTATCAGGTTGGATTGGAAGTTTAGAAATTGAATTACCAAGCTATTGTAAAAAATGTGGTAGCCCCTTTCCATGGACTGAATCTAGGACTAACGCATTAAATGAAATAGTAGATCTTATGGAGGAATTAAGCAATGATGAAAAGGAAGATTTAAAACAATCAGCTGTAATAATTTCTACTGATAATCCAAAAACACAATTAGGCGCATTTAAAATCAAAAAATATTTATCTAAAGTAGGAAAATCAATTGGAGATGTTGCTAGACAAATCATTGTTGATGTAGCGTCAGAAACAGCCCTGAAAATTTTGAAAGAGCAAGGTGTTATATAGAACTCTCAATAACGAGGGTTCTTTTTATTTGGACGGGATTATGATTGTATTATACTACTTATAAATGCAAAAGATGTGGTAAAGAAGTTATATTACTAACTGAACAACTTAATAGCACATTCAAATCTGGTAAATATATATCATGCTCTCATTGTAATATCAAAAATGTATTTAAAGAAATTGAAACAGATGATCTTAGCTAGAAGATATAGAAGAAATTCTCATGGGGCCATTGAACAAACTTAAAAGGAAAAATGTTACTTTTATAGAATTATTATTCTATGGGAGAGTGATTTTATGAATATTAACGAACGATTAGAAGAATTTTTAATAAAAAAACCAGATGGATATAGAAGTGATGTTAAGATTTTCCTTGATTTTCTAATGTCTAAAAACTTACCATTATGTAAAGAGGTATTACAAGGTATTAGAACTAAGAATGTAATAGAAAGTATCAATTATTATAAAATAAAAAGTAATTTAGCATCTGTTAGTAAAGCAAAGAGATATGCTTCTGCAATAAGTGAATTTTTCAAATACTTAATTTCACATGGATATGTAGAAAATAAAGAATTCTATGACGAATTGAATTTACCAACAACAATAAATAAATCTTATTTATATAAAATAAATGAATATATATCTAAGGATCCTGATTTAAAAGAAAAGGATACATACAAAATATATACATCAGAAGAAGTAAGAGATTTAATTTTGAAATGTGATGACGTGTTAGGTAAGGATAGTAATTTCATAATTTCTAAAGACAAAGAATATAGTAAATTCATTGCTGCTTTATGTTTAAAATTGATTGCACTAAATGGAATTACTTACAGAGAATTGAGAAAGATTAAAGTAACTGAAGATATTGCTAAATATAATAAAATTTTAATTAATGATTTTAGACTAACTTTACCAGAGAAATATGGGCAGCAACTAAAAAAATATATAGATATAAGAAACCAAATATTAATTAAAAATAGTAAGGTCTCAGATAGTTTATTTATTAATAAAAAGGGAGATACTCTTCCAGTACCAACTTCTAATATATCTTGGTTTTTAGATGTATGTACTGGTAGAAATGACTTAAATGGATTAATTAAATATGCAATTAAAAATATGATAATAGTAGGTATTAATGATAGTGTCATTTCTAGATTAACAGGAGCATCTAGTATTCTTATACAACAAGCAATATATAATGAAGAAGATAATGATAAATTATATTGGAATAAATATTTAGACAGTAGGAATAGAAATTTAGAATTATTTGACTTAATTTAATAAAAAGAAAGGTGATAAAGTATTAATATACAATTTGAATTCCCTAGTGATGAAGCTAGTAATAAATGGTTGCTTTATCACTACTCAAAAAAATATTATAATGATTTAAGTATTCCTGAATATAAAGCTGATGAATTAACTGATAAAAGAATTTTAGAAAACTCTAAAAATTTGTTTGGATAGCATGGATTAGCATGACAATTAGGCAAATAAGTTTAGAGTTTTTTTGTTTGTATTTTTTACAAGATATATATCTACCTAAAGCAGATAATGTGCCATCTCCTATTGCTGAACTTCACCATGATATGTGGAGAGATGTACAAGAATCTGTAATCGATACTATACCAAAGTAATTAGAGCGAGTAGTTTCAAAAGGTACTGGTAAATCTGCTTTTTGTACTTTAGTGTCTTTATGTGTGGTAGTTGCTTATAAACATACGTACTAATATGTTCTGATATAGGATCTACTGCTGAAAAGTTTATCAAAGATATTAAAGATAAAAAAAGATATATATATTACTAATAACCGATTAACTATTGTTTTATATACCTAAAGCTTTTTATTTTTTTCTAAATTCGTCTTGTTAAACTATTGGCAATTACAAAGAGCGATCAATTCTCCTTTTTAATCGTTCAATATCAATATCACTTTAAAATAAAATGTAAATAAAAAAAGAAATTTCACCCCAAGTGAAATTTCAACCTTAATTCTTACCTATTACTTATTTTTTTATTTGCCAGTAACATCTTTTTGGTGAATAAATCTTTTCTTCCTTTTTTAGTTTATCCATTACCTTAGATACTTCTTTTTTATCTATGCCTGTTTTTTCTGCAACTGCAGTAGCATTCATCGGCTCATCATTCTTTTCAAAACATTCTAATACAACGTTATAATTTTCCATTTTTTCATCTCCTTTTTATTATATCATATTAATTTTACATAATAATCTATATTAATTTCAACTATTAAATAAAAATTTTTATTTTCTGACTTTTATTTTCCTATTCTATAATTATATCCAATTTTCAAGTAACTATTTTATTAATTTCTTAAATTAATAAATAAGGTACTATCACGCTAAAAATTAGTGCATAATTCCTTTTTAATAAAAAAATAAAGGAGCTATCTTTAACAGATTTTTATCTGCTAATGCGATAGCCCCTTAGATTTTAAAACTACTTTCAGTAGTTTTTACATTAATTATACATTATCAATTATGCATTTTGCATTGTGCAACAGCACCTTTATTTTATATATTTAAAAATGCTTCAAATCTAGCTCTTACTTTATCTTCACCTAATATTTGCATAATAGTATAAAGATCTGGAGTATTACTTCTATGAGATAAAGCTGCTCTTACAGCTCCAGCAACATCAGAAATCATTCCCTTAAAGGCATCTGGATTTGCTTTGTATTCTTTTCTATTTGCACAATATCCAAGCTCTCCTCCAATTACCTTTAACTCTTCAAACCAAGCTTCTTGACTTCCTGAATTAAAGTTAAATTTATCTTTATATACTTTTATTATTTCTTTTGCATTTTCTAAGCTTAAAGTCTTTGGAAGTTCAACATTTTCTGCTGTTTCCTTATTAAATAATTCATCAAAGAAATAATCTACTTTTCCTCTTACTTCATCCCATTTAGCAAAATCTTTTCTTGGCTTTGGACCTTCTTTATCTATATTGAAGATTTCCTTAGACATCTTTTCATTTGCAGTAACTAAGTCATACATTTCTTTATCGAAATCCTTAGCCCATTCAGTATATAATTCATAAACCTTATCAGCTTTCATCTTACAAATAACTTCTTTACTTACATCATTTAATTTAACTATATCAAATAATGCTCCTGACTTACTCATCTTATCTAAAGCTATTTCAAATTCATGATAATCTACAGTAGGATTTTCTGCTCTCCAATCTTCAAAAGTAGAATTTATTATATTTAATAAATATTCAACAACTGATTGAACAGGGTATCCGACTTCTTTATAGTATGAAACTGCAGCTTCTGCATCTTTTCTCTTAGATAATTTTCTCTTAGAACCATTATCATTTTTCATTATTGTTGGAATGTGAGCATAGTTTGGTCTTTCTAAACCTAATGTATCAAATAATTGTACGTGTATTGGTAATGAAGATAACCATTCTTCTCCTCTTATAACATGAGTAGTTCTCATTAATGCATCATCTATAGCATGAGCAAAGTGATAAGTTGGAAGTCCATCTCCCTTTATAATAACTATATCTTGATTATTTTCTGGGAAGCTTATGTCACCCTTTATTAAATCATGGAATTCTACTCTATTTTCTATATTTCCAGGTGACTTAAATCTAATTATGTAAGCCTCTCCATTATTTATCTTTTCCATAGCTTCTTCAACAGTTAAATTTCTATCCTTAGCATATTCTCCATAATATCCAGGAGTTATTTTAGCAGCAGTTTGTTTTTCTCTTAGCTCTGCTAATTCTTCTGGTGTATCAAAAGCAGGATAAGCTAATCCTTTTTTAATTAAATCCTTAGCAAAAGCTCTGTATATATCAGCTCTTTCACTTTGTCTATATGGACCGTATTCTCCCTTTGAAGTATTATCTCCAGTCATACCTTCATTAAAGTCCATACCAAAGTTATGCATAGTTTCAATAGTGTCTTCTATAGCACCTTGCACTTCTCTTTTTTGGTCAGTATCTTCTATTCTTAAATAAAATACTCCACCTGTTTGGCTTGCTAATCTTTCATTAATTAAAGCAGCAAAAACTCCACCAATGTGTTGAAATCCAGTTGGTGATGGTGCATATCTTGTAACTACAGCACCTTCTTTTAAATTTCTTTTTGGATATTTTGCAATATAATCTTCTGGTGTTTTATCAATATTAGGGAATATTAATTCAGCTAATTTTTCTAAACTCATATTTATCTTCCTTCCGTAGTTTAATTTTTTTATAAATAAAAAAGCCCTTCATCCTATAAATATTAGGACGAAAGACTATATTTCCGCGTTACCACCTAAATTGATTAATTAAAAATTAATCCACTCAATCTCTTTAAGGGGAGAAACCCATAAACTTACTTGCAATTTAATAATGCAGTTTCAGTTTATAGCTCCAGAGCTTCCTTCAATAGCATCAAATTTTAAGCTTCCACCCCTGCTTAAATCTCTGTAAAATGATTATCTATCTAATTTTCTCTTTCATAGCTTATTATTTATAGTTTGTCATACTCATTATAACTATACATTTATAATTTGTAAATAATTTTATATTATTCATTTTATAATATATTCTTACGCTAAACTATCTAGATAAAGGCTATTCAACTCATTTCTTGGCATTATAGCTTCAACTAAATATCCCATTATTATTACTCCAGGTATATCAATTAAAAGTCTTGCTAAAGTAAATTTATATCCAAGTGAAGAAAATTCAAAAATTAATGTAGATATTTTAGTTATACACCAAGCATTCATAAAGATTATTATATTGCTAAACTTAACTCCTTTTTTAAGAAGAACCTTAGTATCTTTGTTTCAAATTAATAACAAAATTTTATTAATATCTATATAATTTGATAAACTTAGTATAAATTTATATAATATGATTATATTTACTTATATATCTCATTGCCAAAATAAGTTAAGCAATGAAATATCAATGAATTTTATAACAAATTCAAATAAATTTAGTTTGGAGATATATTATGAAAAAATTTATATTAGTAATACTTATTATAGTTATTTCACTTTTTTCTGGTTATCTAATAGGAAAATTTATAAATAGAGCTAATATTGAAAACAATAACGGTAAAAATTCTTCATCAAATAGCTCTAATGAAAATAACAATCATGAAGAAAGCAATGATGAATCTACTTCAGCAGATAAAGAAATTGTTATAGACAACAATATAGAAAAAAAAGCTAAAAAGCTTCTAGAAGCCATGACAATAGAAGAAAAAATCGGTCAAATGTTTCTTATTAGATGTAATAATGTTACTGCATTTGAGGATATAGAAAATTATAAAGTCGGTGGTTTTATATTATTTGACGAAAATATACAAGGAGAAACTAAAGAAAGTTTATCATCTAAAATTAAATCTTATCAAGAAAGCTCATCAATCAATATGATTATTGCAATAGATGAGGAAGGTGGTATTGTTAACAGGTTAAGTTGGTATCCTGAATTTAGAGCTGTCCCATTTTACTCACCACAAGAATTGTATAATGAAGGAGGATATCCTCTAATTATTAATGATACAAAAGAAAAAGCTACTCTTCTGAAATCCCTTGGAATTAATATGAACTTAGCACCAGTTTGTGATATTTCAACAAACCCTAATGACTATATTTATCCAAGAACCTTTGGAAAAGATGCTGAAGAAACAGCTACTTATATAAAAACTGTAGTTGAAACTATGAAAGAAAATAAGATAGGTTCTACTTTAAAACATTTTCCTGGCTATGGTAGCAACTTAGATACCCATTCTGGTATGTCTACTGATAATAGAAGTTATGAGAGCTTTGTTAATAATGACTTTATTCCTTTTAAAGCTGGAATAGATGCAGGTGCTGATAGTATTTTAGTATCTCATAATATTATTAGCTCAATAGATGAGACCCTTCCGGCTTCTTTATCTAAATCTGTTCATGATATTATTAGAAATGATTTAGGCTTTAATGGAGTAATAATGACTGATGACTTACAAATGAGTGCAATTAAAGAATATATAGGTGAAGTTAATTCTGTAATTTTTGCTGTAAACTCTGGAAATGATTTAATTATTTCTTCAGATTATAATATTCAAATTCCAACTGTAATTGAAGCTGTAAAAAATGGAGATATAAAAGAAGAAGTTATAGATAATGCAGTTTTAAGAGTTTTAAAACTAAAATTAAGTCTAGGTATTATATAAATATTTAGTATACTGTACTTCTTAAGCAGTTCGGTTTTAAGGTTTTAAAAAAACTTTCTACAATAAAATTCACAGTAAAATAACAACAAAAAAGGTCGTGCAATATGCCCGACCTTTTTCAGTTTACATTAATATAATATTATAAATTACTCTTCCTTCTTTATTAGATTTATTCCAGCCAAAAGTGAAATCAATGCTAATAATCCAAATTTCATCCAATTCATTAATAACCAAAAGTCACTACCTAAAACTACACTTGGCGATGTATTAACCTCATCTACATAAATAGCTAAGTTATAGAAGGTTTTAAGTGATATTAATAATGAAGTTAGACTTAAGATTAATATAACTAAATCTATTATCTTTTTTCTCATTGAATTCTCCCCTTATATATAACTTTAATTTAAAATAAATTCTAAACTATTTGAAGAATCATTTTCGATTGAAATACTATAAATTTTATTTTTATTACTTTTAAAGTCTATATTAAACTTTTGACTTACATATTCATTATCATATTCATCAATAACCTTCAGAGTAAATTCATCACTTTCAATATACAATTTAATTTCTTCTCCATATTCTATAATACTATTATCAGCATTAGAAACTCCCCCTGAACTATGTTGCTCATAAAATCCAATACTCTTAAACCTATATCCACTACTATTAGTAATAACCAAATTATATGGCTCCTTTTTTTGAGAACATCCTCCAATAAATCCTAATATAAGGATTGTTAAAATTATAAAATTAATAGTAATTTTAGCCTTCATAAATTTCTTATCCTTTTCTATTACAGTGATATTCATTTCTATATATAACCAAAGTAATAATGTTTAACGTGATTGTAACACTGATAAGTATTAATGTCATAAATACTAAAGCATCGGTAGTATCCATAAGGGCAGACCAATCTGAAATATTAACTAAATGATTGTTATAGATAATCTGAAAGAATATTGAAATAGAACACAGACTTAAACTTGTTACTGAAAATACTACCCAATTTCTATGTTTTGAGTTATTGTATTGGGTAATATTAATAATAGGAAGTATCCAAGCAATTAAGCCAAGTATTAAACTAGCTGGATTAAGTAAAATAATCATCCCACTCTCCTTTCATATAATATTTCTTATTTTAATACCTTATTATTAAAATAGTTATACTCATACCAATGTTCAGGTGCAACTCGTTTATTTGCCCACATATTATAATATTCGCTACTTATTAATCCATTTCTTCTACCTTCATCAATAGCATCCTTTGCATCTAAAGATAAAGTTGAGATATACCATAGGTCTATTTCTTCCCTCTGATTTATAAGCTTAATATTTTCTTTTGCAATAAAATTATCTATATTACCATAATTTAAAGCTAGATATATAGCCATAGCTACTATAGCAATAGGCTTAAATAAATTCTTTTCTCTCCATATAAATAAAAGAAGGAAAAAAAGTGATATACATAAGAACACTGTAAAGGATTGAACTAAAACTCTAAGTCTTGTATATCCAAACTCTCCAATATATAAATTCATCTTATATATTGCAGCTATCCCCATATTTATAGTTAAAACTGTAATTATGCTATAAACAGTATTTAAAAGATTATTTATTTTTGATGTATTAACAATGGTTTTTAATTTAATGGAAATTATCATTATAAGATTTATTGCCACTAAAAATACCAATTGGAAGAAGCCGCTTCTTGCATAGTGTGAATAACTAACTCCTGCTGGCAGTTCTTTATTTAAATATAAATAAGAAACTTGTATCTTTGTAAACACTAAATATACTAAAATAATTGAAACTAAAACTGTAATTATTGTAGTGGAATTAAAAGTCCTCTTAAGGCTTTTATTATTAACTTTTTTAACCTTAGTAGATGATAATGTATAATTTAATCCATAAACTAAAAACATCACAGCTACTGCTACTATAACTCTAACAATGAAATCAAAAACATTTTCTATATTAATATACTCCCAAATATTAGATAAATAATAACTGAATACCTCATCTGCTCCTGAAAGTAACATTAATAAAACTATAACTAAAGGTATAGAAATTAATATTCCTTTTAATATATTTTTTGAATACTTACTTCTATTTTCTTTATGGGAATTACCAAATCTCTCTTTTACTTCAACTGAAAGCTTTGAAGTATTTTCTATAGATTTCCCAACTATTAATTCTAAGAAAGCAGTTATAAATGTAACTAGTTTAAATGGTATGTTATCATAAGTTAACAATAAAAATCCCGAGAATAGGCTAATTGGAATAGCAATTATATTTAAAGTTCTAAAGAATTCATTTGTAAATATAGCATAGGTTATAGAAAGAATTATGCTTGAAATAACAAAAAAGAATCCTAAAACACTCTTATTTTTAATACCTACAATATTTATAAATAAAATGCACATTAAAACAATTATAATTGGAACTGAAATCCCTAAGTAATTGAATGCAAATATTGAAAATAAAGCTCCTACAAGTAGCGATAAAACAATAAGATTTAAAGCTTTCTTATTATTCATTCTTCCATTTTCTAATTCCATAAATTTATTACTTAAATAAGGTTTAGTGTTAATTCCATAAGCTTTAGATAATGATTCAACTGCTAAGGATTTATAATTTATTAAATTGCACTTTCTAACCACATTGGATAATAATTCTTCTTCAAATTTATTAAGGTTATATATAAACCTACAATCTTCAAATACTATATCCTCATTTAGTAATTTAACTTCACTATTAGTTACATCTATAAAAACTAAACTAACATTGTAATTATTAAGTTTAAAATTTTTCTCATGTCTTATTAACTTTGATAATCCTACTTCTACATTATCTTTAGTCCATCTCTCAACACACTTTTCTGGAGTTTCATTATCTTGCATTACTATTATTGGTAATCTATTAGTATTTCTCTTCAATAAAAGTAACTTTTCTTCCTTCATTAAAACTAATGATACTACATTGACCATATTATCCCTCCTATATTTATTCATCTACATATTCCAATATATCTCCTGGTTGACAATTAAGTTCTCTACAAATAGCTTCTAAAGTTGAAAATCTTATTGCCTTTGCCTTATTATTTTTCAATATAGAAAGATTTGCGTTGGTAATTCCAACTCTTTCTGCTAACTCATTTAAAGAAATTTTTCTCTTCGCCATCATAACATCTAAATTTACTACTATTCCCATGTTATTCTCCTTATCATATAGTTAAATCATTTTCTTCTTTAAAAGATACAGCTTTATCAAATACCTTTGCTAGAATATAAATAAAGGCAGCTGCAAATAAAAATATAAATACCTCCATATCAGTATGTATTCCCATATTATCTACATAAATAAATTTAAATTCCTTAAAGTTAGAATTTATAAATAAATTTATTAAATAACATATTGATATTATTAAACATGCTACAGATATTTTTTTAAAAGCTATTGCATTAGACCTAACAAAGGGATCTCCCTTTATTAATGTATTAATTATTCCTTTTAGCATAAAAACTATATAAAATAAACTACTTATTCCTACAACTAGTAATAATATTATTAGTCCCTTGTCAATTATTACATCTTCTATACCTTTTTCTATAAAAGTATTGTAAAAAAGTATTCCTGTAAGGATAATACCAAAAACAATTGTAATACTAAGAATAATTGATAATACACTAGATAACTTTTTTTCATTGTTCATTTCCATATAATACCTCCACCTTTTAAATATATCTTAGCACCTCTAGTAATCTTTTTCAAGATATTTTTATCGTTAAACGATATTTTTTTATTAATAAAAAATCTTTAAAAAAGAAAAGCCATAGAACTATAAAAGTCCATGGCTTTTCTTTTATCATATTTACATATTATTTTCCTTCAGAAAGGTTATATATTTTTTTCTCTCTAGATACTAAAGCTTTTACAAAATCAGTTGCAGGATTATTTAATATTTCCTTTGGTTCTGAATATTGCTCTATCTTACCACTATCCATTACAAGAACCTTAGTTCCTAAATTAATTGCTTCTGAAATATTGTGAGTAACAAATACTATAGTAATTCCAGTTTTATTATGAATATTTCTAATTTCATCTTGTAGTTGCCCTCTTGTAATTTCATCTATTGCTCCAAAAGGTTCATCCATTAAAAGGATATCTGGTGATGCAGCTAAAGCTCTAGCTATTCCAACTCTTTGTTGTTGTCCACCTGAAAGCTCATCTGGATACCTTTCTAGCATATCTTCATCTAATCCTACTATATCCATCCATTTTCTAACTGCCTTCTTAGTCTTGTCCCTATCTTTTTTATTTAATAAATTTGGAACATAGGCTATGTTTTCTTCTACAGTCATATGAGGAAATAATACACTTCCTTGAATAGAATAACCTATATTTCTACGAAGATTAATTATATCTTCCTCTTCTATATTTTTATTCTTAATAAAGATCTTTCCTTCTTCAGGTTTTATTAATCCATTAATCATTTTTAATATAGTGGTTTTCCCACATCCAGAACTACCAATTATAGTTAGAAATTCCCCCTTATTAATAGATAGATTAAAATCTTTTATTATTGTTTTTTCTCCATAACTTTTCTTTATATTTTCAAATCTTATTACCTCTTCCATATGATAACCTCCTATTCTATAATTCCTTTTTCCAAAATAAATTCTTCAGCCACATCCTCTGGAGATTTTCCTTCTGTTTCAACTTGATAATTAAGATTTGCCATGGTTTTATCATCTAATATTCCATCTAAAGTATTTAATACATTATTTAATTCTGGATAGGTATCTAATACTTCTGTTCTTACTACCATTACAGCCATTGCAGAAGAGAAGAACTGCTTATCATCTTCAAGAACCACAACATCTGATACAGAAAGTTGTCCATCTGTTGTAAAAATATTAATTACATCAACTTTCCCTTCATTTATTGCTGAATACTTTAGACCTATATCTAAATCAACTGTCTTCTTAAAATTAAATCCATAGGTTTTAGCAAAGCTATCATATCCATCTGGTCTTTCATAAAAATCATATTCAGCACCAAAGGTAAGTTCATCAGGTACTTTTGCTAAATCAGAATATGTTTTTAAATTATACTTTTCAGCTATTTCTCTTTTAACTGCTAATCCATAAGAATCATTAAATCCAAAGTGTCCAGTCCAAGTAAAATTATACTTTTCTAAATACTCTTTCTTTAATTCTTCATACATTGATTCATCATAAACGCCCTCATGTTTTAGCACCATGTTCCATCCAGTTGAAGTATACTCTGGATACATATCAAATTCTTTACTTTCCATTCCAGGCATAATATTGGATGTTCCTCCTCCTACACCTTGGATTATATTCACACTTAAATCAGTTTTATCTTCTATTACTTGTTTCAAAATTGATCCTAAAATGTATTGTTCAGTCATAGGCTTAGTTGCTATATTTATTACTTTTGTATCTTTTCTACTATAAAATACTTTACCAAATAAAAAAGTAATAAATACAATTAATATTCCTATAGCCACTACTTTTAGTCCTTTGTTTTTTCTAATATTTTTCTTAGAAATCTTACTTATTATACTTAAAACTAAATCTACCACTATTGCCAATATAGCTATAAGTAAACTTCCTGCTATAGTCAAAGCAGCGTTATTTGTAGTTATACCTCTATAAATGGCAACCCCAAGTCCCCCTGCTCCTATAAAGGAAGAAATACCAGCTAATGCAATAGTCATTGTTGCCATACTACGTAATCCTGACATTATAACAGGCATTGCTAATGGAATCTTAATTTTATATAACATTTGAAAATTAGTACTTCCCATTCCTTCAGCTGCTTCTAATACTCTTTTATCTATATTAGTTATTCCAGTATATGTATTACGTACCATGGGTAATAAAGCATAAACACTTAAGGCTATAACTGCTGTTGTGTTACCTATACCTGAAAATGGAATTAGAAATCCTAATAATGATATTGATGGAATTGTATAAATGAAATTTATAACTCCAAGCACAAACTTTGAACTTTTTTCATACTCACTAATTAGAATACCTAATATTAATCCTAAAATTGTTGCAATAATTATTGATATAATTGATATCTCTAAATGTTCAAGCAAAAGATTCACAAAAAATTCTTTCTTATCAACTAATTGAAAAATAACCTCTTTAATCATCTTTATTTACGCTCCTTTCCTCAACTGTATAATCAGTTGCAAATCTAATATATATTTTTATATTCACTATACTACCTCGTTTCTTAATTAGGAAATTATTCTTTAATTTTTTAAATTTTCCTTTCTTATAATCTTATACCTTTTATTCCAATTTGTTAAGTCCACAATTCCAAGTATCTAATTTCATAAATTATATTAATAATAAAAAAACAAAAGAACGCCCCAACTTTAAAGGCGCTCAATTATTTAATATTTTCATTATTTAATTCTTTCATCTCGATTTTACGCATAGCAAAAGAGAAGCTTAATTATTTCATTAACTCAGCTTGCCTGAGTTATCTCCTTAATTCTACATTCTACATTTTACATTCTTCATTTGCGCAGCACTCTATCTAACTATTTTCTTTACCAATGCTCCTATTCCAATTCCCATCATTAACACACCAATTAGCATTTCTATATTACTAAGCATATAAGATCTTGGAGATGGTTGTGCTTCATTAAGACCAACACCAGCAAACATACCAACACTTAAATTTAAGGATTCATTATAGTCTGTTAGCATTTGTCTTAAACCATGAAACTTATTTACGGAATCATAAGTTATTATTTCTTCATTTACCTTCATTCCAAGTATTAGATATAATATTGAAAATAATATTATTATAAATAATGAAAAATAAACTGCATACATAGGTCTTTCTCCATATCCACAGCTTAGGAGACTAAGGGTTGATGCAATTTTAGGCATAGGTTTTAATGTTTTTCTTTGAACTTTTCTACATAAAAAATAGTATTCTCCAAAGTTATTTTTCAAATTATTATCATTAAATTTATTAGCTATATTTTCATATACTGTATATATTCCCTCATATTCGTCTCTATTTCTCTTTCTAAATTTTATCTTATCTATAAAGGTTTTTTCATCTAGCTTTGTTTTATATTTATCTCTAAACTCTAAGTCTTCAATATAGGTACTTACAATTTTTGTTCCTGAAAGATTAGTATCAGAAATAATAATCATTTCTAATGTTGAATCATATATAATTCCATTGCTCATATCACTTAATTCAAAATTAGTATTTTTTAAAATACACTTATTAAAAATAATGAATTCTAAAGTGCAATTGATAAACTTTGCATATATGTTACAATGATTAAATTCACAGGAAAAATTATCTTCTTTATTTAAATTAGGTGTATCTTCTTTATCCTGCTTTAAAAAAATACAATCCTGAAAAACCACTCCTCCACCCATTAGTTCACATTCTTCAAAATAACAGCCAATAAATTTGCAATTTGTAAACTTTATATTTGAAAATCTACATTTTATAAACTTAGCACAGATAATATCAGCATCCTTAATTTCTTGAAATTCATCTTCTTTTTTAGGATGTCCTCCACCTATAACTAAATTATTATGCTCCTTAAAACTATATCTTTCATTTGGGTTATATTCACTGTATACATCTTTACTATTTGATAATTTTTCAAATACCCTTAGATTATTATTAATTCGTTTTTTTAATTGAGTTTTTGCTGCAGCAATTTCTTCTTTAAAGTTAATATAGGCCATAATCTTTCTCCTTAGATTTTTAATACCTATATTTTCCCCAAAAATTCATTATAAATTCCATGCTTCCTTTAATAATTTTATTGCTTCTTCTATTTCATTGTATTTTAAATTAGCATAACCTAAAAATACAGTTTTACTTTCTTCAACATCCTTAAAATATGATTTTGATAACCCTAATATCATTACACCTTTTTCTTCTGCAGCTTTAATAAGTTCTTTTTCATCCATTCCATTATTCACCTTTAATAATAAGTGTAGTCCAGAATTAGTTCCTATAATCTCTGTGTTTTTAAGATGCATCTTTATTAAAGAAACTAAATACTCTCTCTTTTTTCTATATATATTTCTCATCTTATTTAAATGTCTTTCAAAGTATCCCTCTTCTATAAATCTCACTAAAGCTTGTTGAGCACTTCTAGATACAGTACAAGCTAAGAAGCTAAAATCTTTTCTATATATTTTCATAAGTTCATCTGGTAAAACCATATACGCTATTCTTTCAGAAGGTGAAAAGCACTTTGAAAATGTACCTAAATAAATAACCTTACCTTTGTTATCTAGACTCTGTAATGCTGGTATTGGTTTCCCTTCAAATCTAAATTCACTATCATAATCATCTTCTATTATATATCTTTCTTTACTTTCATTAGCCCAATTTAAAATTTGAATTCTTCTATTAATAGGCATAATTATTCCTGTAGGAAATTGGTGAGATGGAGTAATATGTATTACTTCTGAATTACTTTCCCTTAATCTATCTACATTAACTCCTTGATTATCTATTGGTATAGGAATTGGATTAACTCCATTTATTTTTAGTATCTTCTTAATTTTGTAATAACCAGGTTCTTCTACTGAAAACCTCTTATTCCTTCCTAATATGTTTATAATTATTTGAATTAAATATTCAGTTCCAGCTCCTATTATTATGTTATCTATATTGGAGTTAACTCCTCTAGAGAATCTTAAGTAATTATTTATAGCTTTCCTTAAATTTCTATCTCCTTGAGAGTGGCCAATTTGTAATAGTTCATTATTATCTTCTGTTAATACTTCTTTATATATCCTTCTCCATATTGTATATGGAAAGCCCTCAATATCAACTCTACTTGAATAAAATTCATATTTATAAGGCTTTTTCTTACTTGATTTTTCATTAATATATTCTTTTTTACTTTTAATATTTATTACTTCTTGAAGTTCAGAAACATAGTATCCTTTTCTAGGCAAAGATATTATATAACCTTCTGTTATTAGTTGGTCATAAGCTGATTCTACTGTATTTTGACTAATCTCTAAATACTTAGATAGTTTTCTTTTGGAAGGCAGTTTACTATTAGATACCATTTTGCCAGTCTGGATTTCATCCTTTATAAAATCATACAATTGTATATATAAAGGAATATTACTATTATTATTTAAGTTTATAGTTAAACTATCCATTTTATCTCCTATCTGACCTCATTAAATTTATCAAAACTGGTACTTATCAAAGTTTCAGTTTATGTATATAATATTATCAGTGGTATTAATAATATGTCAATTATAGTAAGGAGTTTTATTATGAATTTATTACATCCAATTTGGGCAGAAATTAATTTGAATAATTTAATAAATAATATAGATGAAATAAGTAAAAAATCTAATAAAAGTGAAATAATAGGAGTAGTAAAGGCTAATGCTTATGGTCATGGTGCTGTGGAAGTATCTAAGGCTTTACTAAGCTGCAATATAAAAAAACTAGCTGTAGCTAATATTGTAGAAGCAATAGAGCTTAGAGAAAATGATATTGATGCTCCAATTATGCTTCTTGGAATCAGTGAAGATTATGCTATTGATCAATTAATTGATTATAATGTTGAACCTACAGTTTCAACTCTTCATTTTGCAAAAAATCTTAATGAAGCTGCAAGAAAAAAGAATAAAACAATAAATATCCATATAGCTTTAGATTCAGGAATGGGTAGAATAGGATTTAAAGATACTTCAAAAGATATAGATGATATAGTAGTTATTTCTAATTTAAGTAACTTAAAGATAGATAGTATTTTTTCTCACTTTTCTACAGCTGATTCTATTGATAAAAGCTATTCTAATAGCCAAATTGATATATATAATTCGATAATAGCTAAACTAAAAGAAAAAGGAGTTAATATTAGTAAAAGGAATCTTTCTAATAGTGCTGCAATAATTGATATTCCTGAAAGTCATTATGATTATGTTAGACCTGGAATAATACAATATGGTTATTATCCTTCTGATGAAGTTAATAAAAATAATATTAATATAAAGACAGTATTAACTTGGAAAACTAGGATAGTTCATATTAAAGAAGTAGAAGAAAATGAATATATAGGATATGGAAAAACTTATAAAACAAGTAAAAAAACCTTAATAGCTACTTTACCAGTTGGCTATGCTGATGGTTATTCTAGAGGGCTTTCTAATAAAGGAAGTGTAATAATAAAAGGTAAACTAGCTCCTATTATAGGAAATGTCTGCATGGATCAATTTATGGTGGATGTAACAGATATAGAAAATGTAAAATCAGGAGATGAGGTTATACTTCTAGGTAGTGACGGTGAAGTAAAGTTTGATGCTGAAGATATGGCTAATATATTAAATACAATTAGTTATGAAGTTCTTTGTTTAATAGGAAGAAGAGCTCCTAGAGTATATATTAAAGATAATGAAGTACTAGGTATAAGATACCTAATGTAAATTTTTTTATTTACATTAGGTGTCTTTTACCATTATAAGTACTTCTTTTTTCTAAAATAAATAATTTGTATTAATATTAATATTAAAGTAATACCCATAGAAATTGTAAATCCATTTTCACTTTTTATTAATGGCATAGTCAAAAAATTCATTCCAAATATACCTGATATTATATTTAATGGTAATGGTAAAACAGTAATTATAGTAAGTAATTGCATAGTTTTATTCATCTTGTTTGAAAGTTCAGAATTAAAAATATCTAGGCAGGAAAAAACAGATGATTCAATATTCTCTACTAATCCTAAGGTAGTATCTAAAACTAATAAGACTTTATCAAATAAATCTAAATTACTAAATTCATCATCTAAATAAGTTATGATAAACTTATAACTAGTAATAAATCTCTTTATTAAAGATACTGATTTTTTTACCTTTAATATTTCTTTATTATTAGTTTCTCCATAATTAACTGCTCTTTGAAATAAGTTGTCCACTTTTTGTTCTATTCTTAATAATTCTTCATTATATGAATAGGCCAAATACTGAAATAAAAATAAGCAAATCATATACTTATTTGCTTTATTATTTAAGGACATCTTTTCTTTTAAAAAATTGATAAAATCCTCGCTATAATAATTTAAAGTAAATTTATCTTTCTCTATTGTACCTTCAATAAATATTTTTTCTTTCCCAGATAAAATTGGTATTTTCAAAGAAATCTTATTTTTATTTTCAATTACCACTTCCTTATGAACATTTATTATTCCCTTTTCATCAATCTTCTTTTTATTATGTGATTCACATATGTATCCAACCACATCTGATAAGTTTTCATTATGGTCTTCATTAGTAATAATATCTCCATTAGATAAAATAAAAGCTTTCATATATTCTCACCTCATTTATTTCTTATTTTTTTATATTATATACAATAAAATATTACTATACAATGTACAATAAAAATAGAGACTGTAAAAACAGCCTCCTATTAAATCTCTATACTAACTTAACATTATATTTCTTTAACCAATTATTTATTTGAATTAAATAAGCTATCATTTGTGGACCTGTCATTAATTGTCCATACCAAGGTGTTTTATAAGAAGCTCCCTTAGTATCAATAATTTCCTTTACCTTAGTTTTATCTATAAGATTTAATATTGGTGAAGTGTTGTCATTAATAACTTCATTCATTATATTACAAACTAAATCAGTATAAACTGGATTATGAGTTTTGGGATAAGGACTCTTTTTTCTATAAATAATATCTTCTGGCAAAATTCCTTCTAATGACTTTCTTAGTAAGCCCTTTTCTCTTCCATTAAGTAATTTTATATTTGATGGAATATTAAATGCATATTCCACTATTTTATAATCTGCAAATGGCACTCTTACTTCTAAGCTATTTGCCATACTCATTCTGTCTTTTCTATTTAATAAATTTACCATAAACCATCTTAAATTCAAGTAAAATAACTCTCTCATCCTATATTCTAATTTGCTTTCTCCATCTAAATGAGGAACTTCTTTTAATGTATCCATATAAGCACTTTGGGCTACTTCTTCAATCTTTAAGTTTTTTAATTCAGGACTTAAAATTGCCTTTCTTTCACCTATAAATCTTGACCATGGAAAAGTATTTGCATTTATCATATCCTCATTAGTAAACCATGGATAACCTCCAAATAATTCATCAGCACATTCACCAGATAGTGCTATTACAAAATCTTTCTTTACCTCTTTACAAAACAAGTAAAGAGATGAATCTACATCAGCCATACCTGGTAAATCTCTACCAATTAAAGCATCATCTAGCGCTTTAACTAAATCAGTATGATTCAATACTACAGTTCTATGATCACTTCCTATATATTTTGACATATATTCTGCATAATATTGATCTGATGTTGGTTGAAACAATGATGATTTAAAGAACTTTTCATTATCCTCATAATCTATAGAATAAGTAGTTAATACCTTATTTTTCTTTTTATACTCTTCTGCTGCTATTGCAGAAATTACTGAAGAATCTAAACCTCCAGATAAAAATGTACAAAGAGGTACATCACCTACTAGTTGCCTTTTTATAGCATCAGTAAGAAGTTCTCTTACATGCTCAATAGCTTCTTCTTCATTTTCATTAAATTCTTCTGCTTTAAGCTCCCAATACATATCCTTCTTTAATCCAAATTCATCTACTATTAAATATTCTCCAGGCTTAACTTCATTAATATCCTTATATACAGTTGTTCCAGGTATAACAGCTGGTCCCAATGCAAATAATTCTGTTAATCCATCTTTATCTACAACTGGTTCTACATAAGGATGTTTAAATAAACTTTTTATTTCTGATCCAAAAATAAAAGTATTATTCTTTATACTATAAAATAATGGTTTTACTCCCATAGCATCTCTTGCTAAAACAACTCTTCTTTTTTCTTCATCATAAATAGCAAAAGCAAATATTCCATTAAACTTAGATATAGCGTTTATTCCCCATCTTATATATGATAAAAGTAATACCTCTGTATCAGAGTATCCTTCAAATTTATAACCATCCTTTAATAATTCTTTTCTAAGGTCTTCAGTATTATATAACTCTCCATTATATATAAGAACATAATCTTTACCGTTAACAGACCTTTTCATAGGTTGACCTCCACCTTCTGGATCAACTACTATAAGCCTTCTATGTCCTAGCATAACATTATTAGAAACGTACATTCCTCCAGAATTAGGGCCTCTATTTATTAAAGTATCTGTCATATTCTTTAATATATTATTTTCATCTTTTATATTCTTTTTAAAGTTAATAAACCCTGTTATTCCACACATAATCATCCTTCTTTCTTCTTTGCTTATATTTATAGTTATATGACTATGTTTTGATATTAGTGATTTAAAAATACTTAAAAATAATATAAAAAAGAGCTGTTTAAAACAGCTCAAAATTTAAAATCTAATATAAATAATTATTTTTCAAGTATAAATTTCTCTATTGCCTTAGCAACTCCATCATTATCATTACTATCAGTTATATAATCTGCTGCTTCCTTTACTTCATCAAAAGCATTTGCCATAGCAACTCCTAATCCTGCATATTCAATCATATGTAAATCATTACCTGCATCACCTAATGTCATGACTTCTTCTCTTTTTATCCCTAAATACTTGGCTAGCATTTCAACTCCAACACCCTTATTAACCTCTTTATTTAAGAATTCTAAGAAGAAAGGTGTACTTCTAACTACTGTATATTTTTCATATACTTCTTTAGGAAGCTTTTCCATAGCTGGCCCTAAAATCTCTGGCTCATCAATCATCATAATTTTTATAATGACTTCATCATCTGAAATATTATCTATATTCATTTCATGAATTTCTATATTATTTATTTCAGCTTCCACCTCTGTATATTTGCTATTTTTAGGAGTTATTAATCCCTTTTCTTCTGAAAAAGCATGAATATTTACTCCTAATTCATTACTTAACTTTCTTAAATAGTGTAAATCTTCTCCCTTTAATGCTATCTTGGCAACAGCTTCCTTACTTTTTGTTTTTTGAATTAAAGCCCCATTGTAACTTAAAACATAATCCTTTTCTGAATACATATCTAATTCTTCTAAATATCTTGATACTCCTTCTATTGGTCTACCTGTTGCTAAAACTACTGTTACGCCCTTTTCTCTGGCTGATTGAATGGCTTTTTTAGTTCTTTCGGATATAGTTTTATCTTCCTTAAGTAAAGTACCATCCATATCAATAGCTACTAATTTATACATTATAATCCTCCGTAAATGTGAAATTTAATTAGATTATAGCATATATTCATTTGTTATTGTATTTATTATTTATTTATTATAATTATTTATCAAATTCAATATAGGATTTTAAAACATTATTAAATCCATCTCTTGCAAGAACAGAAAATAAAATTCCAGTTACCTCATAACTTGATGTAATACAAGGATCTTTCCTAATTAGTAATATTGTCTTTTTGATATTTTCTGCTAGTATTTTTAAGTCAGATGAGTTTAAGAATGAGCCGCTATCTTTTGCTGCATTCTCTATACTAGTTTTTATTTTATTAATATTAAATTCTTCTAGTCTCCCATCTTTTTTTATTATTTTCATATTAATCACTCCCCTATATTATATTTATCCTTAAATATTTATTTTATTAAAATATGTTTTATATATTATTAAACTTCATCATAAGTATTATGTGCTAAAGCCTTATTTATATTTTAAAAAATAATCTAAATTTATAAAATAAATATAAAACTCCCTTTTCTATAATTATACAAATATATAAATTATTACTCAAGAATATTAAATATGTATTTGAATTTCTCAATAATAAAATGCTCCATTTATAGTAGACAGTTTAATTGTACTGTAGCTATAAACGGAGCATATCTAGTTATTATTTTTTAGCTTTACTTAGTTTTGCAACCTTACCTTTTACTTTTATTTCTTTATACTTCTTCAACAAATTATTTCCTTTTCCATTTAAAATATCTACAAAGGAAAAACCATCTTGTACATCAATAATACCAATATCCTCACCTGTTAATTCCTCTAAATTACTTAAGGCTCCTAGTATATCAATATTTCTTACTTTTTTCTTTTTACCTGCACCTACATAGATTTTAGTAACTTCGCTATGTATTGATTTCTTCTTGGCTGTATTATGTCCATAATCATCCTTTTGGCTTTCAAAGAAATTCTTTCTTCCTGAAATTACTTCATCATAAGCTGGTATCTTTATTTCTTCTATATTGTATCCTATATATTCTTCAATATCCTCTAAAAATCTTTTTTCTCCCATAGAAGTTAAAGTTATGGCTAAACCATTCTTTTCACCTCTACCACTTCTACCTATTCTATGTACATAGCTTTCCTTTTCCATAGGAACTTCATAATTAAATACATTAGTTATATGATTTATATGAATTCCTCTTGCGGCAATATCAGTAGCTATTAACACCTTAAATTCCTTATTTTTAAAGCTCTCCATAACCTTTAATCTTTGTTTTTGATCCATATCTCCATGTAATTCATCAACTTTGATTTTTTCTTTTCTTAATAAAGAACTTAATTTCTTTACAGAATCTTTAGTATTGCAAAATACTATTGAACTTTCATCTGAATAAGCATAAAGTAGCTTTAATAAAGTTTTAAATTTTTCTTCCCTGCTAGAAATAATAAATCTTTCACTTATTTTCTCTCTATTAAAGACCTTAGATTTGACCTCTAAAACTTTTGGATTCCTCATATACTTTGAGTATAATCCTTCTATTTCATTTGGAATTGTTGCTGAAAAAAGTGCAGTATTTTTGTTTTTAGGTAGCTTATTTAATATTTCAGCTATCTGATCTACAAAGCCCATATTAAGCATTTTATCAGCTTCATCAATAATTACATATTCTATTTTACTTGTATCTAAATTCCCTCTTTGTATATGATCTATTACTCTACCTGGAGTTCCAGAAACTATATGAACTCTTTGCTTTAATTCTCTAACTTGATCATTAAAGGGCTGCTTACCAAAAATGGCTGCACATCTTATTTTCTTTAATCTTCCTATATTGGAAATATCCTCTTTTACTTGCATTGCTAATTCCCTTGTTGGAACTAAAACTAATGCCTTAACTATATTTTCTTCTTCATTAATAAGCTCACAAAGTGGAATTCCAAAACTTGCAGTTTTACCACTACCTGTTTGAGATTTTACAACTATATCATTTTTATTTAATATTTCTGGGATTACTTCCTTTTGAACTTCTGATGGCTTTTCAAAGCCTAAATTATTTAAAGCTTTTAAAATTTCTTCTCTTAATCCCATATCTTCAAATTTATCTATATTCATTAATTTACCTCTTTCTTATAACATATTGAATAACTTTATTTATTTTAACTTAGTATTATGTTATGTACAAGTAAGTCATAGTAAATTAAGTTTAGTTCAAATAATTATATTTCTATATTAAAATTATTTAATTCTTCTTTTAGTTCTTTAGCACCTTTAAATAAAATAGTTTTTATACCTAATTTATCAGCGCCTTCAATATTTGCTTTCATATCATCAACAAAAATAGTTTCACTTGGATTTAAATTATATTTTTCTAAAATTAATTTATAAATATCTGATTCAGGTTTTAGTAGCTTTTCCATATAAGATACTACTCCACCATCAAACAACTCAAAAAATTTATTTTTCTTTGTTACTTCTCCAAAAGCTAATTCATGAAAATTTGATAAATAATATATATTATAACCTTTTTCCTTTAATGAACTTAATATTTCTACAGTATCTCCTATAGGTTTTAATAAATCATACCAATTTTCAAAGGCTAAATTAATTTCATCTCTGTAAATACTATTTCTATTTATTATATTATTAATTGCTTCTTTTTCAGTTATTGTACCTCTATCTAACATTATCCATTCTTCACTATTGAAAATAGCTTTAAAAACTTCATCTACTTTTTCATCTGAAATTTTGCTTTTTAAATAATCTCTAGGATTAAAATCTAACAAAACATTTCCTAAATCAAAAATTACATTCTTATACATAATACCCTCCATGAAAATTATAAAAAGCAGTAGATATCTTTTAGCTTTTATCTACTGCTAAAAATCAATATCTATTTATTTGGGATTGCAATATTCTAATACCTTCAAAGGTCTCATCATTTCATGATCTTCATGTTCTAAGAAATGACAATGCCAAACATAATTTCCTGCATAGCCTTTGAACTGCATAATAATTCTAGTAACTTTTCCTGGTTCTGAATCTATAGTATCTTTAAAACCTCTTTCATAATCTTTAGGCGGTTCCTTTTCTCCTGTAAAAACTATTTTCCCAGTATCATTATAAGCTTCAACATCAAAAGCTCTTCTCCATAGAAGCTTAAATTGTACCAAATGAATATGAACAGGGTGTGCTACTGGCATAGGGTTTATTAGATTCCATATTTCTACTGAATCAAATCCAACCTTTTCTGTTGTAGGATCACTCCATGTTTTTTCATCTATAAGAAGCATAGGTCTTCCAAAATGATCTGTTTTTGCACCAAAAGTTAATCTCCTGCTTTTACTTACAGAATCTATATTAGGTCCATGATCAACTCTTAACATTTCTGGAATTGCACTATCATCTTTTCCTTCTAAATCTTTTATCACATTAAATCTCATAATCATATTAGTTCCTGGACTAGGTGAATTTGTATCATCATTCATTAAAATAATTTTTTGACCTTTATATTTCGAAAAATCAATAATTAAATCAATTCTTTCTGCTGGCATAAGTTTAAAACTAGATAATGAAACTGGTGATTCAATTAATCCTCCATCTGTACCTATTTGAATAAAATCTTCACCATTTGATAACCTTAAAATATACTCTCTTCTATTTGAAGCATTTAATATTCTAAATCTATATTTTCTTGGCTCTACATCTAAAAAAGGCCAAATCTTCCCATTTACTATAATTGTATTTCCGAAAAACCCTGGTACTATTGATGGAAATACATCTACTGGAAATGGTGGCTTATCTGGATAAAATAGTTCTCCATTTTCTTTAAAAGACTTGTCCTGTATCATAATAGGAATTTCATATTCTCCTTTAGGAAGATTTAATCTTTCCTCTAATTCATCTCTAAGAATATAAAGCCCTGCAAGTCCAGCATAAACATTTAGTCTAGTTTGACCCATAGCATGATCATGATACCAAAGTGTTGTTCCTGATTGATAGTTTTCATATTTGTATACTTTTTTCTTAAATTCTGGTCCAACAATTCTAAAACCCCTTGTAAACCAAGCTTCTGGATGCCCGTCACTATTACTTTCTACTTTAGCTCCATGAAGGTGAACTACAGTCTTAACCTCTGGATCATCTACAGTTCCATGTAATGTCCTATCATAAGGTAAGAAATGCTTATTGGGTAATTGATTTTCCCACAATACATAAGTTGGTATATTCTTATATGACTCTATAGTTGGACCTGGATATAAACCATCATATCCCCAAATTTTTGTAGGTGGAAAATAACAGGAAAAAAAGTGTTCAGCTTCTTTCATTATAATTCTATAATACTTTGAATCACCATATTCATCTTTATCTGAATGCTCTATTTCAGTAGCTCTAATTGGAATTGGTAACTTATCAACAAATTTAGGTATTGTCAGTGGATCTGATGGATCAATGCGAATACATTTGTTATTATCTTCTTCTTTGGTGTTTTTATCATAACTCACAAAATTCACTCCTTAAGTTATATGATAATAACAATGTATTCACTAATATATTAATATGTTATATATTAAATAAAATAATATCCAAAGGCATATCCCGCATACATAAGTGCTGAATTCCAAATTGCTATACCTATAATTGAATAAAGTGAAAACTTTACAATATTCATTCTAAACATTCCTGCTACAACTGGAATTAAAGTTCTAACAGCTGGAATTAATCTTGTTATTAATACACCCTTATCTCCGTAATTCTCCATATATAAACATACTTTATCTATAGACTTTCTTGATTTAGGAAACCTATTATATATCTTAGTTAATATAGGTTGCCCAAACCAATATGCTATTATATAAAGCACGTAACTAGCTAATTCACCAGCAACTATTGATATTCCAAGAGCTAAGAAAAAATTCACCCCTGATTTTGCAACAGCTATACCTATTGCTGGCATTATTATAGCTGCCCCTAGCCCTGGAAAGTTTAAATACTCTAAAAAAATAATTAAAAATACGAATATTAAGCCATATCTTGCAAAATATTCTATTATTACTTGTATATTACCCATTTATATCACACCCCAAATCATCTTATGATGACTTTAGTTTACCCCTACTTTCTTAATATAACCTTAATATAAAATATTAAAATTATTAATAATTTATAAAGGATCCTTAAGGCTTTAAACTAATATTTAAATATTATGATAGTAAATATGCAATAAGTAGTTTTATAGTATTTTCTACTGCCTCATAATGAGTTCTTTCCATCCCATGTGATGCATGAACTCCAGGTCCTATAAGTGCTCCCCTTATATCATTACCGCCTCTAAGAGCTGCTCCAACATCTGATCCATACATTGGATAAATATCTACTGCATATCTAATATTATTTGATTTTGCTAAATTTACTAAAGCAGTTACCATATTGTAATCATATGGGCCGCCAGAATCCTTTGCACATATAGATACATCATATTCTGTACAACTTAAATCATCTCCTATACATCCCATATCAACAGCTATCATTTCTGTTATATCTTGAGGTATATATGAAGATCCATGTCCTACTTCCTCGTATGTTGAAATAAATATTTTAGTCGTATACTTAGGTGTAATTTTTTCTCTACTAAAGACTTCCATTAAACCCATTAATGCTGATACGCTGCCCTTATCATCTATAAATCTTGATTTTATAAATCCACTTTCAGTTATAGTAGTCTTTGGATCAATAAATATAAAGTCTCCTGGACATATTCCTAAATCTTCTACATCTTTTTTAGATAAAACTTTTTCATCTATTCTAACTTCCATATTTTCTGGATCACGCTTTTTATCCTTACTATCAGGATAAACATGAACAGCTGGACTAGTGCTTAAAAATGTTCCAGTATATATCTTTCCTTCTCTTGTTCTTATTTTGCAATATTCACTATCCATAGTGGCTGGTATAGGTCCTCCTAATAAGGTGAATTTTAAAGTACCACTATTTGTTATAGATCTAACCATAGCTCCTAAAGTATCTACATGAGCAGATAAGCCTATTACTTTTTCATTACTTTCCCCAGGAATAGTAATTACTCCACATCCCTTTCTTGTAGTTTCAAATTTATACCCGAACCCTGTTGCAATTTCTTCAATAACCTTAATAATATCAAAACAAAATCCTGTTGGACTATCAAATTGTAATATTTTTTTTGCTGTGTTTAGCACATATTCTTTATTTACATTATAATTCATATATGTAAATCTCCTTCCATTTTACCTATTTTAATATTAAAATAGTAACATTTATTTTACTATATTTTACTACATTTTCTCATATATAATCCATAATATTTAAAAAATTAAAATAATAAATACACCTGCAAATGCTAGATATATATCTAACCTTTGCAGGTGTAATTTATAAATAACTAGTTATTATTTACTTTTAATAAACCTAATAATTTTAATATTTCCTTAGCTATGTCTCTTTCTTCTCCCTTATAAGGATATGAATGAATATGAATAGCTGGATTAAAGTTAAGCTCTATTATAGCATAGTTAGAATTCTCATCTCTATAATCTTCTATCATCATATCTACGCCACAAATATTAGCTCCTATAGCTTTAGATGATTCAATTGCTATATTCTTAAATCTTTGTGGTATTATATCTGTATAATCTATACTATCTCCGCCTGTACTTATATTAGAATTTTCTCTTAAATATACAACTTCATCTTTTTCTGGAATATAATCGAAGTCCTTACCTAAATGCTTTAAGAATAATTTTGCATTATCATCTAAATTTATTTTTTCTAAAGGTGTTTTATATCCTTTTCCTCTAAGTGAACTTCTATTTTTTCCCTCTACTAATTCCCTAATGCTACTTTTTCCATCACCTATAACATTAGCTGGCACCCTATGAAGAATACCTGGTACTTCATCACCAATTACTAAGAATCTATACTCCTTACCCTTAATAAATTCTTCAACCAATACAGTATTATCATGTTCAAAAGCCAATTTAAATGCTTCCTCTATTTCCTCTAATTTCGGTCCTTCTTTAAATATTGAAATACCTAGTCCAAAGTTAGTTGATTTTGGTTTTACTACAATAGATTTATTTACGTATTTATGTGACTTCCTTATAGCTTCATCCAGACTAAAGAATTCATCTCCCTTAGGTACCTTTATTTTATTTTCATCTAATATTTTTTTAGTTACTACCTTATTTTCCATCATTAAAACTGTTACGTAGTTATCCTTTGATGTTTTAGTAGCTTGTTTTACATATTCTATATGATCATCCTTCTTTAAAGAAATAAAGTTATCTGCCCTATCAATAACATCAACCTTAATTCCTCTTTTCATAGCTTCTTTCATTAATATTTGAGTTGAAAGCTCTAAATCCTCAAAGCCTTCTAATTTAAATCTATTTTTATATGCTTCTTCTTTATATTCTTTTGCTAATCTTAAATGACTTTCTAAAAATCCTTCTTCTTTAACCATTTCAGATATTCTATAAGCATATGTTAATTTAGGATTCATAATTTTTTCTATCATAGAATTAATTATATCTTCCTTGCCTAAAGATAATTTATCATTCATTTCCTTAATTTCATTTAATATATCTAAAGCCCAATCTTTCTTAGTTATTGTTTCTCCATCTCTATATAAAACTACATCCATTTGTCCATACATTGAGATTATATTTTGATTGTTTTGAGCTTCTTCTTGCCACTTTTCATATGAGCTTTCATCCTTTATAAGGAAATAAATAGTTAGTAAGTTAATAAAATTTAAGTCATCAAGAGAAATTCCAGCCTTGCTAAAAGGATTAATATCTATACTTCTCATTTCAATATAATTAATTCCATCTTCTAAAAGTGACTCTAGAAATCTATCATTATCATTGGCTTTTAATCTAATTTGTGTATAAAGTTCTTTATGATTATCAATTAATTTATCATCAATAAATTTATATACACTTTCAACATATTCTTTTACAGAATTATAATTTGGATATAAATCTATAGGATTTTTATAACCACATTCACTATTTCTATAAGATACAGCTCCAATATTACTGAAACCATCTTTAGATATCTTATCTAATTCAATTACGCATTTTTCACCAAATGTTTCATGCATAGTTGTAGTTCCACCTAAAAGATAAATTAATAACCATCTATATCTTAAGTAATTTCTAACAACCTTTAAATAAATAGAATCTTTAAAATCTCTATAAGTTTCACCATTTCCCATTTTTTCATATAGGTCTTTTATTAATTCTTCATTAAAAGAAAAATTATAATGGATTCCAGAAATTAATTGTTTCTTTCCTCCATATTTCTTTAATAATTTCTTTCTATAATCACTTGCAGCTTCACCACTTTTACATTTACCATAATCAGCTATTGGAATTAAATTATCTTCTGGGATACTACAGGGCATCGATTGTGGCCATAGATATTCATCCTTTAACTCTAAAACAGTAATATCATAAAGAGAATTAACAAAACTATGTAACTCCTCTAAAGTATTTAATACTGGAGTTATAAGTTCTATCTGGCTTTCTGAAAAATCTGTAGTTATATATGGATGTGAAATTTTACACTCAAAAACCTCAGGGTGCTTAGTTAAAGCTAATTTACCTTCTCCATCTACTCTTAATGTTTCACGTTCTAATCCAAAGTTCCCCTTTAATAAATCTTCTCTATAATTAAGTGACTGAATCACATCTAACATTTTTATACACCTTCCATATTTTAAATTTATATATTAAATAAGCTACTATTCCCTTTAAAATGCTGGAAATTGAAATCCCTATCCATATTCCATTAACATCATAAAACTTTGTTAATATAAGTGCTAATGGTATTCTAAGAATAGTAAATATTATGCTAATAAGAGCTGGTATTTTAGGAACTCCAAAGCCTGTAAAAACACCATTGGATATCATCTCTATAGTAGCAAAAATTTGAGAATATCCTATTATTCTTAAGTAATTACTTGCAATAAATATAGTATTATCTTCTCTAATAAATAATCTTACTAATATTTCTGGAGTAAATATAAATAGTAAGCTTACACATAAAGCATATATAATCCCAATACCTATAGCTGTATTATATCCCTTATTTATTCTATCATATTTTTTTGCTCCAAAATTTTGTCCTACAAAGCCTGCAATTGCACCATTTAGTCCACCTACTACCATATAAACCACTGACTCTATTTGTAATCCGATTTTTTGTGCTGCAATAGCATCTGCACCAAAGCTTCCCACTATTCTGGCTAATAATATATTTACAATGGTAAATAAAACTCTTTGCAACGACATAGGAAGTCCTAAAACAGTTATTTCTTTAAGCTTAATATAATTTAATCCTTTTTTAAAGTCAAAATTATATAAATTTAGCGACTTTTTAATAAAAAATATAAACATTACTGCATTTGCTATTAAAGTCCCAAGTGCAGCACCAATAACCCCAAGTTTTAGAACATATATCATAATTGGATCTAAAATTAAATTAATTATTACTCCTATAGCGCTTATATTTAAGGCTGATTTATTTATTCCAAAACTATTAAATATTCTAATAAACAAAGTATTAAAGAAAGAAAAAAACAATATTGGTGCGTTAATAGCTAAATAAATATATGCTTCTCTTTCAACTGTAGCGTTCCTTATGTTTAAAAAACCTATAAAATTCTTTCCCCAAAATATTAATACTAAAGAATATACTGCTGCTACAATGGCATTTAATATTACTCCTGCGGATATATATTCATCCACAGCTTTATTATCTTTTCGTCCAATTGAATGAGCAACCTTTATTCCTGTTCCAATTACTACAAAGGCATTGATGGAATAGCCAAGGCCAATAAAAAAGCTAGATGAACCTATACTTGCAACTGCATTACTCCCTAATCCTCCAACCCACAACATATCTACTAGATTATATGTAAATTGTAATAATGAACTTCCCATTATAGGTAATGCTAAGGTAACTAAAACCTTAAGTACATTCCCCTTAGTTAAATCAACTTTATCCATTTTATTCTCACTTTCAAAGTTATTCACTTTTATCTATACAATTTGAACTACATATACATTTTTCATCACTTGTTAAAATACCATTTAAAAATCTTATAAGTTTATCACATAACTCTGTGTCTAAACTATAATATATCCATGTACCTTCTTTTCTACACTTTACTATTCCAGAATCCATTAAAACCTTCATATGATGAGATAATGTAGGCTGAGTAAAATGAAAACTTTCTAATATTATGCAAGCACACTTTTCCCCAGAAGATAGCATATCCACTATCTTTAATCTATTTATTTCACCTAATGCTTTTAGTATTTTTATGTTATCATCTTGATTTTTGTTCATTATAGCCTCCTTGTATAGATATTTATCTATGTATAAACTATTCATAGACAATCATCTATATATACCATATTTAAATATAGATGATTATCTATATTTAGTCAATAAATATATTTTAAATTTACTTTTTTGCGGTTATAATACTTAATGTATATGTAGTCCTAATATATATTATTTGATATTTTCAAAAAATTATTTAGTAGTATATATACTTATACTAGTATAACAGTATAAATAATTATATAAAATTTAAACTCCAAATAATAGCATAAGCTTCACCTGGAGTTTATTTTATGATTATAAATTTAAAATTACTATTGATTAACTCTTTTACCCTTAATAAACAAAGATTTTATTCCTCTTTTTATAACTTGTCCAAATGTAATAGAACGAACTAAACGATTTGACTCAATATATTCATTAATTGCACGCAATGTCTTTTTGTTATCTCTTGTAGAAAATGAGAAGTGACCATTTTGTTTTGTAAATATTGCAAAGCGACTAATCCACTTTCCACCAAACATAACAGAGGCTGCAATATAATCAACTTCCTCCCATGGAATCTGAATATAATCTTCTACATTTCTATCATTATAAAATTCAAAGGCTTTATCACCAACCATAATTTTTCCATAACTTGCAATTCCTAAGTAAGATGTTCCTGGAATTGTTAAATCAACTTTTGTATTTAATGATTGTACCATGGTTCTCCTCCATATATAAAAATTCAGGAGCTGTGGCAACAGCTCCTTTATATTAATATCTTATATTACATTAATCCAATAACTCTTGCAATAATACCAACAATGAATAAAGCAATAATAATTACTATAGGTGATACTTTTTTCTTTAATAACCAGCAACATAATAATGTTAATAATACAGCTGCTAATCCAGGTATTAATGAATCTAAGTTTTGTTGTAAAGTTGTTACTTTTTCTATATTTAAACCATTAGCTCCTAAAGAACTATATTGTGTTAAAGCTTCTTTAATTCCTTCTGCTCCAGAAGATAAACTTTCCCAATCAATGTAAGCTCCTTCAGATTGTGTAACTCTAGATACAACAGGTGTAAAGCTTATACTTACCCAACGTTGTACTAAAGATCCAATTATAAACATACCAAGTATAGATGCACCTTGTGTGATTTTTCCTAATAAACCACCTGATAAGTCTTTAGTAATAGTTGTTCCAACTTTATAGCCAAATTCTTGAGTATACCAAATAAATGCGAAACGTATAATGTTCCATACAAAGAAGAATAATAATGGTCCAATGATACTTCCTGATAATGCTAATGAAGCTCCTAAAGCTCCTAATATAGGACGAATAGTAAACCAGAATACTGGATCTCCTACACCAGCTAATGGTCCCATCATACCTACTTTAACCCCTTGTATTGCTGCATCTTCAACAACAGCACCGTTTGCACGTTCTTCTTCAAGTGCTAATGTAACCCCCATAACTGGTGCAGATACATAAGGATGTGTATTATAGAATTCTAAGTGACGCTTTAAAGCAGCGATTTGTTGATCTTTTTCAGGATATAATTTCTTTATAGCTGGAATAATTGAGTAACACCAACCACCATTTTGCATACGTTCATAGTTCCAAGAACCTTGAAGGAACTGATGACGCCAAGCTACTGAAAAACGATCCTTTTTAGATAATTGAACTTTATTTGCCATTTTTCTAATCCTCCTTCAAGATTTTAGTAATCATTTAAGATATCCCCTAGAGGGTCCCCTGAACCAGATCCACCACTAGCAGATCCACCAGATTCTTTTAATCCTAAATAAACTAATGCTAAACTAATTCCGATTACACCTAATGAAATAAGTGTTAATTGGCTGATTGCTGCTAAACAGAAACCAATTGCAAAGAAAGGCCAAACTTCCTTTGTAGCCATCATATTAATTACCATTGCATAACCTACGGCAGCAACCATTCCACCACCTACAGCCATACCACCTGATAACCAAGCTGGCATTGAATTTAATGCATTTGTAACTATTTCTGGAGGTACAACACATAATGCAATAGCAGGAATAGCAATACGGATACCTTGTAATCCTATAGCTAATATATGCCACATTTCTACACCTTTGATATTGCCTTTTTCAGCTGCAGAATCCATAAAGTGAACCATAGGAATTGCAATTGTACGACAAATCATAGTTAAGAATAAACCTGCTACTGAAAGAGGAATTGCAATAGCAATTGAAGTGTTTATTGCATTAGCAACACTTGTATTTCCTCCTTTTAAACCAAGAACCATAATAATTGCTGATGCTACTGAAGCAAGTGCAGCATCTGGTGCAACTGCTGCACCAACATTAGCCCATCCAAGAGCTATCATTTGAAGTGATCCACCTAAAATAATACCTTCTGTTAAGTGTCCACTTACTAATCCGATTAATGTACATGCTACTAGTGGTTGATGGAATTGGAATTCATCTAAAATACCTTCCATACCTGCTAAGAAAGCAACTATAACAATTAATACGATAGTAATTACTGACATATTAATTTCCTCCCATTTTTATGCTAATTCTTTCTTTGCTTTTTTCAAAATTTCGTTGAAATTTTCTGGAGAATCAGATGGTACTTTACGTACATCAATTTCTACTCCTAAAGCTAATAATTTTTCAAATGTCTCAACATCATCTTTATCCATAGAAACAGCCTTTGTTAAAGCAACCTTTCCTATTGAATGAGCCATTGAACCTAAATTCAATTTCTTAATTTCTACTCCACCTTCAATAGCTCTTAATGCATCTTGAGGTGTTTCAAATAATAACATTGCCTTTGTATTACCAAAACGTGTATCTTTATCAACTTTACACATTTTGTCTACTGGTACAACATTAGCCTTAACCCCTGGAGGTGCAGCTTGTTCGATCATATTCTTTCTTAAATCATCATGAGCAACTGAATCTGATACAGCAATAATACGATTTGGTTGAACAGCTTTTGTCCATGCTGTTGCAACTTGACCATGTAATAAACGTGTATCAATACGTGCTAAAACATATTTAATTTTTCCATCTCCTATAACTGTTCCTTCTGGAATACTTCCCTGATTTGCACTTTCTGCTACAACAGGTGCTTTTTCCTCTTTTGGTTCTAAAGATTCTGGTTTTATTTTTATTCCTTCTTTAGCACTACCAGAAATATGTGCTGCAATTTCATGTGCAGTTTCCATAGAGAAACGAGAAGCAAAAGCTTCAATTAACATAGGCAAATTCAAACCTGTAACAATTGCCCATTTGTCTTCATGACCATTAATCAATGCACTTGCTTGATTAAAAGGTGTTCCACCCCATAGGTCAATTAAAAATAGCACTTCATCTTGATTATCAAATGAAGCAATAGCTTCCTCCATTTTTGCTTTGATATTTTCAGGTCCATCACTTGGCATTAATGTACAAGCTTTTACATTTTCTTGATCACCTAAAATCATTTGCCCTGACTGCAAAATACCATTAGCAAACTCACCATGACTAGCTATGATAATTCCTACCATTTTTTTCTCCCCCTCTTTGAATTTCAGTTTAAACCTCACTCTATTTTAATGCGCATTATTTAGAATACATTATCTTATTTACAGATATTCTGAAAACATTTTAATGTACTAACTGTTAGGAATTAAACTATTAAAATTATAACTTACATTTTTCTTTAATGTCAAACTTTTCATATGAATTTAATACCATTATAGTCCTATTTTTATACTATTTTTCAACATTTAAAATTCTAAAAACTACTCATTATTACTTTATTTTCATATTATATTTATATTATTCCGTGTTTTTTTATATATTAAATAAATATATTTTTAAATTTTCTAAAAATATTTCTAAATATATCCTTAATTTTTTTTATGATTTTTTTATATTTTTTCTTACAATACAAAATTAAGCTTACTATTTATATAAACAGTAAACTTAATAATTCAAATCTTGATACTTTTGCTTTTATTAAATTATCTATATAAATAATCCCTAGTCATTTCTAAATTGTTATTATTTCCTTTTGAAAATACTATTTGATGCAAATCAATCATTCCATTATTAAAGGATGCCGCACAAGAAGATAAATACAATTCCCACATTCTAATAAATCTTTCATCAAAGATTTTTGAAATCTTATCTATATTATTTTTATAATTTTCATACCAACAAAGTAATGTTTTTACATAATGTCTTCTTAAGCTTTCTACATCTAAGGTATAATAATTAAGTTCACTTCCTATATTTATTATTTCTCTTAGACTAGGTATAACTCCACCTGGAAATATATATTTTTTAATCCATGGATCTCCTGAATTTTCTTTTCTTCCACTAATATAATGTAATAAAAATAGTCCTTGGTTCTTTAATACTGCATCTACATTCTTAAAGAAAAGCTCATAATTATCCCGACTAACATGCTCTAGCATTCCTACACTTACAACTCTGTCAAACTCTAAATTGCTCTTTTCCAAATCTCTATAATCCATTAATTGAGCACTTAAATATTCTTCTAAATTTTCTTCTTTAATTCTTTCCTTAAACTTTAAATATTGTTGTTCACTTAAAGTTATTCCAACTCCATGTATCTTATATTTCTTAGCAGCTTCAATTAATAAATATCCCCAACCACAGCCTATATCTAGCAAACTCATCCCTTCTTTAAGTTGTAATTTCTTTAAAATATAATCAACCTTATTCTTTTGTGCTTCATATAATGTATCCTCTTCATTTTTAAAATATGCACAAGAGTAGCTCATAGTTTCATCTAGCCAAAGTTCATAAAAATCATTTCCTATATCATAATGTGATGTTACTTCTTTCTTTTGATTCTTTTTAGATGTTGATGAATGTATTAATTTACTTAATACATTTTCATTAACATTAAACTCATCTAAGCTTCCCATTACGATATCTAAGGCATCATATAAGTCTCCTGCCTCCATATCTAATACCTTATCCATATAGGCTTCCCCTAAAGCTAAAGATGTACTAGTAAATAATACCTTTTTATCTATATTTCCATTTACTTTAATAACAAACTTAGGATCTCCATCATCTATTTTTAACTCTTTACCATCTTTAAATATAACCTTAAAAGGTACTGCATTATTGTTTTTAAAATATTTTTTTATAATCATACTTTCTAATGACATAGTGAAACACCTTCTTTCAATATTTTAAATCATACTTAGTATTTTTTCCCTAAGTGCCTAAAATATTCTTAGTATTATTAAATAGTGTTATTTAATATATTGAAAGTCTACAATGTTTACTTTTTTTGTAAATATGATATTATTAACTTATAATTCTATATTTTCAAAATAAATACACTTCAATATTTCTACAAGCTTAATAGGAGGATAGGAAATGATAAATTTACTTAAGATAATTTCTATTATATGTATTGTAATAGCATTATTTGTAGGTATTCCTCAATTTATTAAAACAATAAAAATACTAAAAGAATTAAAGAAAATGAATCCTGATGATATAACTCCAGAACCTATTATAAAAGAATCATTTAAAATTATTAAACCAATGCTAGTTGCCATATCTTTATATATGGATGTATTAATAGAGAATTTAATTATATATCAATATCATTAATGATGATTACTCCAAGTATAATTGGTTTAATATTATTAAGAAAGTCATCAAAATTTAATAGTTTATAAGCATAAAATTAAGGACTACTTACGTAGTCCTTATTTATACTTATTAATTTATACTTTTTAATCTTTCAATTTCTTCTTTTTGCTCTTCAATTATTTTTAGGAGTTCTTCTTCTTTAGTAAAGTACTCTTTACTTAAGTCATTAATCAAAGAAGCCATTTCATCAGCACTACCTGCTATTCTATTAAATAAAAGTAGATTGGACTTTAGAATTTCTGGTATTTCTGAGTGTGAATATCTTAGTCTATGGTCTATTTCTCCATATCCTTCTTCAAATATTGTTCTAACTTGAATTTCTGCTATAACTTTTTCATTAGTTGGATAAAACTCTACTAAGTAGTGAACTGATCTATATCCTGATATCCTTGATCTAACTTCTATACCAAGTTCTTCAAACTTTTTAGTATTATCCCCTTCTCTAACATTTGCAGTTACTTCAATAACACTCCAAGTCTTAGTTATAAACTCATGAATTTCCTGCCATTGGTCTTTAAAAATATGAATAACTCTAATTCCAATTAAGTCGTTTATTTCATTTTTATAATTATCTAAAGTAAATTGAAAATCCTTTCCATACTTTAATTTTCTATCTTCTGTTTTTCTTATTACTTTTTCAATTAATCTATCTGGGTCCTTTATTCTTGATTTTACAGTATGAATTATTGGTTGTGAACGTAAAATATTTGAAATAAAGTCTGCATGATTTTCATAAGAAATTTCATAATCTACAAAATCACTATATATATCACTTAAAACATTAATATCTATATTATTAGTTTTAATTTTTTCTTCTGCATGTGGATATTTCAATAAAAATTCATCTATATTAAAACTTTTCCTCATTTATCCTTCCCCTATTAAGAATGTAGAATGTAAAATGTAAAATGTAGAATTATTGATGTAATTCTTTCAGAATTACTATAATTAAAATCTTTTCAAAACTCCTAAAGGCGTTTTTTCATTAATTTTAAATTATTCATTCTTAATTTTACATTGTAAAGTATCACTTCTTCACCTTATCTTCCTTGTCTTTTATTATTTTTTGACTTAGAACTTTTTCCTTTAAAATCTCCAAATTTTCCTTTTGATGTAGCTTTACTATTTGCTGACTTTGAATTTGTTCGACTATTATTTTTTGATGCTGACTTTGAAGAAGATTTAGACTTAGAGCCTTGTTTACCTCTATTTGAACTTCCTCTTGCTATTGCTTCTTCTTTTTTAATCTTAGCCATATATCTATCAGCTTTTGATTTAATTAAACACTTAGGTCCATTACCAATTAAGTCTTCTCTTCCAGCCTTAACTAAAGCATCATGAACTAAGTTATAATTCTTAGGATTTTTAAATTGAAGTAATGCTCTTTGCATAGCTTTTTCTTCTCTTGTCTTAGGAATATATACCTCTTCTCCTGTTATTGGATTTATTCCTGTATAGAACATAGCTGTTGATAAAGTTCCTGGTGTTGGATAAAAGTCTTGAACCTGCTCTGGTTGATACTTTGTATCTCTTAAATATTCAGCTAATTCTATTGCTTCATTTAATCCACTTCCTGGATGGCTTGACATTAGGTATGGAATTAAATATTGTTCCTTACCTAATTGCTTATTTATCTTAAAGAATTTTTCTCTAAATCTATCGTAAGTATCCCCAGATGGCTTACCCATATACTTTAAAGTATTAGCAGCTACATGTTCTGGAGCAACCTTTAATTGTCCACTTACATGATGTTCTACTAGTTCTCTAAAGAAGGTATCATTTTTATCTGCCATTATGTAATCATATCTTAAGCCTGAACGAACAAAGGCCTTCTTTACCTTAGGAAGCTTTCTTATCTTTCTTAAGATACTTAAGAATTCACTATGATCTACTATTAAGTTCTTACATGGTTTTGGAGTTAAACATTGCTTACTCTTACATGCACCTATAGTAAGCTGAGTTTTACAAGCTGGCTTTCTAAAGTTAGCAGTTGGACCTCCAACATCATGTATATATCCCTTAAAGTCTTTTAGATTAGTTATTTCAACAGCTTCATCTAAAATAGATGCTTCACTTCTACTTTGAACTGCTCTTCCTTGATGGAAGGTAATAGCACAAAATGAACAATTCCCAAAGCATCCTCTTGAGCTTACTATACTAAACTTAACTTCTTCTAAAGCTGCTATTCCACCAAATTCATCATATATAGGATGAGACTCTTTAGTATATGGAAGAGCATAAACCTTATCTAACTCTTCTCTTGTTAAGGGCATTTCTGGTGTATTACAAACTACATATTTATTACCATGCTTTTGAACTAATACCTTTCCTCTAACAGGATCTTGCTCTTCATATTGAATCTTAAAAGCTTCAGCATATTTCATCTTATCTTTTGTAACTTCTTCTTTAGAAGGTAGTAATTTATAATCACCATAAATTTCATCTAATGAATCTATAGTATAAGTAGTACCATTAACGTGTCTTATGTACTTAGCTTCAAATCCATCATTTAAAGCATTTGCTACTTCTACAATTTGCTTTTCACTCATTCCATAAATTAAAAGATCAGCCCCACTATCTATAAGTATTGAATTTCTTACGTTATTGCCCCAGTAGTCATAGTGAGCCATTCTTCTTAAACTTGCTTCTACTCCACCTATAACAATATCTATATTTTTATAAGCTTCTCTTATTTTATTACAATAAACTATAGTTGCTCTATCTGGTCTTGCTCCCATTTTCCCACCTGGAGTATATAGATCCTTCTCTCTAGGTCTTTTACTTACAGTATAATGGTTAACCATGGAGTCCATGTTTCCTCCATTAACTAAGAAAGCAAGTCTTGGTCTTCCAAGCTTCATAAAATCATCTGTACTATGCCAATCTGGTTGTGGAATAATACCAACCTTATATCCTGCATCCTCTAGAACTCTAGAAATAATTGCAGTTCCAAAACTATGATGATCAATATAGGCATCCCCAGTAACTATAATAAAGTCACATTGTTCCCAGCCACGTTCTTTCATATCCTCTTTACTTATTGGTAGAAATCTATTATTTGACATTTAAACACCTACTCTTTTTTATTTTCTAGAAATTTATAAAAATATTCCCCTATTAATAATTTTAAGTACTACCCTAAATCTTTGATTTAGTTTGGTAGAACTTACACCTTCGAATGAATATGAGAAGGTGTTTCATTTATAAATTCCTTTCCTTCTGTATATTTCGCTAATTGATTATATCATTTTAAATGAATTAAATCATTTATTTTTTTAATTTACATAATGTTACTAGTATAATTCCAAAATTAAGAATGTAGAATGTAAAATGTAGAATTATTGATGTAATTTGTTCCAAATTACTTAAATTAAAGCATATTTAAAGAAGAAACTCATAAATGAGTTTCTTCTTTAATTTTATATTCTAAATTTTTCATTATACAATTTTCTATATCCTTAATATAATATAATTTAATATAATAATTTATTTTCAAAAACTCCTAAAGGAGTTTTTACCTTAATTCTACATTTTACATTTTTCATTTTACATTTACTTAGTAACTACTACTTTTTCTTTATGATTATATCTTGAATCTTTATTTATAGCTAAGAATAAAACTATTGCTGATACTGCTGTAAATAATACTAATGACTGTATATAAGGCATAAAATTATAGCTTCCACCTTGCCAAAAATCAATAAACTCACTAGCTACATAAGTTGTAGGGAAAAGAAATGCTATTTTCATAGCTGTCTCTGGAAAATCCTTTGCTTGTACTCCAAACATCCCACTTAATATCATTATTCCAAAGTAAAGTATCATAGTTATAGCATAGGTTGGTCCAAATTTCTTTATAAATAATGCAATACCATGAGCTAATACAAAAAATATAATAGAAAGTAAATATAAGGAACCTATCAAAATAATAGCTGAACTAAAGGATGGCACTAATATTTTTAAACCTAAGGATGATGCTATTGTATATATAATCATTGCCACTGTCATAAATATTAAATAAGCAACTATCTTTGATAAAACTAAAGTTTTCTCACTATAACCAAATAATCTAAAACGTAGTGGTATATTTTTTTCAAGCTCTTGTGAAAAAGTTGCAGAATATCCAATGAAAACAGTAGCTAAAGGCAGCATTAAACTATTGCTTATAAATATGGTAGTAACTACTGTATCTTTTGTTTCCTCTGGAACTTGTGCTCCAATTAAATTACCTAAAAATATTGACATAAATATTGGAAAAATAAGTCCAAATATTAATACAAATATATTTCCTAATAAATTTCTAAGTTCATATTTAACTAAATTGCTTCTAACTAATTTTACTTTCAAGTTTCTCACCCTCCTCACTGCCTACTTCATTATTTAATTTTGCATTAATACTCATAATTTCTATATCACAATTACTTCTTTTAAAGCTTATATCTTTTTCAATTAAAAGACTACATATCTCTAATTCTTCTTGAATATCTATACAGGAAATAGCAATTAAATGTTGTGGAGATTTTATCTTTCTAAAAGCTTTTGTTACTTCTATATTTGCCTTTGTATTATTTAATATTATTATTGATTTACCACAATACTTTTTGAACAGTTCTTCTTTTTTACCAAAATCAACAACTCTTCCTTTTTCTAATATTAATATTTTATTAGTTAATTGCTCTAACTCCTCATAATAATGAGAAACTAAACAAATTGTTGTTTTCTTATTTTTGTACCACTCTTCAATTTTACTCATTAATTGTTGCCTTGTTTCAAAATCAAGCCCAGATGTAACTTCATCAAAAAAGGTTAAAGGTGAGTCTTGAATTAGCACTAGTATTATAGTTAATCTTTGTTTTTGTCCTCCTGAAAGTGAACTATACTTTTTATTTAAGCAATCTCTAAAGTCAAAGAAATCAATTAATTCTTGTAACTTCTTATTATCTTTAATTTTAGTATCTAGTATAGCTTCTATAATATACTTAACTGCCATAGTATCTACATAATTATTAAATTGCATATGTGCAGCAATTTCTTCTGTTTTTACAGATGTATTAATAGAACCATTATAATTAATCAGCCCTAAAATTGACTTTACTAATGTAGTTTTTCCAGCTCCATTTGATCCTATTATCCCTATTCTATCTCCTTCTTCAAATACAATAGGAGATTTAATTACTAAAGCTACTTCTTTTCCATATTTAACTTCTAAATTATTTATAGTAAGCATTTTAACCTCTCCTCTTTTTATCTTCTATAAACTTATTATATTATTCCCATATGAATTTCATATGAAGATTCTATGCAAATATAATGTAGCTTTTACTCCACTTACAATATTATTAACTTCTATCTGATAATCTAATAAATTAGAATAATAATCTGCTATATAAAGACCTAGCCCCCTTCCCCTACTTTCTGTATTACTTGATACAAAAGCATCAAATATATTAGGTAAAAGTTCTTCATCTATATGTGATCCATAATTTATAATTTCTAACTTATTTTTTACTAATGTTATTTTTATATTGTTATTATTATCAGTGTAAATTATTGCATTTGTAATTAAGTTATCAATAATTTTATATATTAAATGATAATCTGTCTCTTCTGTAATATTTTCCAATTCCTTATCTAATAAAATTTTCTTTTCTTTTATTTCAATTTCATGACTAGATATTATTTCATAAATTAAATCTTTTATATTAATCATTTTCTTATTTACAGCTTTATTATTCAGATTTAATATTTCATCTATAATTTTTCTAATAGATTGAAGCTGAGCTTTAACCTTTGGTAAATATTCTTTTGTATTTTTATACTTACCAACTTCATCAATCATACCTTCCACAAGTAAAAGTGCTGCTGCAACTGGTGTTTTTAATTGATGTGAAGATGCCCTTAAAAATACATCCTGCCTCTTATTTTCAGCAATTAATAATTTATTCTTTTCTTCTAAAGCTTTAAAGCTTTCATTTAACTTGCTATAAAGTTCATTTAATGTATTTCCTAAATAAGATATTTCATCTTCTCCTGTTATTTCTATAGGATAAATCTCATTTATATTATTATTTTTAATAAATTCAGCATGATTAGCCAGCTTCTTTACAGGAATAACAATCTTTCTTGAAAAGTAATAAGTAGATATTAAAATAATTAAAACAATTACTGCTATTATCATTGGCAAGCTTTGAAATACTATTGATCTTATTTCTCCTATTTTAGGAGTCATAACATTTAAAAACGAAATTATTATCTCTCCATCATTAATAGTGATTGCAGAAAAAATTGTGTAATAATTTATTCCATCAAAACTATTAAGTTCAAAAATTATAGTATCATCTCCCACAATATTCATTTTACTATTTCCTTCAGAAAATATATTGTCATTATCACTTTTATTAAATTCAAACTTTACAGGTAATTCATCAATAAAATTATCTTTATAAAAACTTTTCTTTAATGTTTCAAAAAATTTAATATCATAATCTTCAAGCTCTTTTAATTCATCTATATTATTTGCATAATATCTAACTTCATCTAATAAATTTATTAAATCTACCTCGCTATCTTTAATAGTAATCTTAGTTGTACCAAAGGTATTTGATGCATATATCTCTTTACCTTTTGAAGGAATTTTAACACTTATAGTTCCCGATGGATTAGGTGAATATATATTACTGTAATCTTCATCATTAATATACTCTTCTTGTATTTTCTTTATAGCTTGATAATGGCTTTTACTTAAATAATCTATATATAAGGAAGGTAACATAAATATAAAATAAATTAATATAAGAGCAAGAATCATTCCAGAAAGAAAGGCACTATACATAAAGGTTTTCTTAGATAAATTCATCAAATATCCTCCTTATTAAACTGATAACCTATTCCAATTACAGTTTTAATATAATTATGAGGTAGTTTTTTTCTTAAATTCTTAACATGCGCATCTATAATTCTGTCATTTGATATATAATCTTCATTAAATATTTTTATAATTAATTGTTCTCTATTAAAAACTCTATTTGGTTCCTTCATTAAAGTTTGTAATAATAAAAATTCACTTAATGTTAGGCTTAGACTTTCATTATTATAGTAAGCTTGATAAGTTTTATCATCTATATAAAGCTCGTTATTGTTATAATCATCATTTTCTTCTTTTAAGCTTCTTCTCAAAACAGCTTCTATTCTTTTTAATAATAATAAAGGTGAAAATGGCTTAATTACAAAGTCATCAGTTTTTAAATTAAAAGCTTTAAGTTGTGTTTGCTCATCACCTAAAGCAGTTAACATAATCGTAGATATATCCTTTTTGTTTTTATTTATATATTCAAGTACTTCTAATCCAGTAACCTTAGGAACCATTATATCTAATATAGCTAAATTAAAATCTTCATTTTTTAATTTTTCTATTGCTTCTTCTCCATTACATACACAAGTAACTTCATATCCTTGCATTTTCATATATTCAGTTGTAACTTCAAGTATATTAGGTTCATCTTCTAAAAATAATATTTTAATCATATTGCCTCCAATAAATTGACTATATTGTATACGCTTATTATACATTAAATGTAATCATTGAAAAATATATGTAAGAAATATATAAATTCATAATTTTAAGTAATCTTCTAATACTATAAATGTAATATTGTTTAGGAGGAAAAAATTATGAAAAATGATAATAGAAAAACTAATTCTAAAGAAAATGTTTTAAGAAATGGTGTAAAGAGCCAAAATCAATATGCTAATAGTCACTATAACTTTAGTACAGAAGAACCTGGCATAAATGAAAGTGGTGCTGAAGCTAAAAAAAGAGGATTTTAGGAAAAGCTGTCTTAGGACAGCTTTTTAAATGTATAATGTAAAATGTAGAATGTAGAATTAATGAAAAAACTCCTTACGGAGTTTTAAGAAAGGGGCTGTTTAAACAGCCCCCAATTAAAAATTTTATATATTCAAATTCATTATTATTTTTTAATTGGAAGTAATTCAATATATCCTCTTGTTCCAATTGGTTCAAGCTGAATACGTGGATTTGAATTATCCCATTCATATCCTATTATTGTTGGATCATATTTTTTTATTGCTTCCCATACTTGTTCAATTGCTTCGGCATAATGTTCTTCTTCAAATGGCTCCCCTTGAAACATCAAGTATTTACTTGCTGGAAGCTCAATTATATCAAAGCTATCAGGAACTACACCATTATAGTCTGCTGGAACTTCAACACCTTGTACATACTCTGATGTTCCTTCAGCAATATACTTTTTAGGTAACCATAAACATACTGGCTCTCCACTTATGGATTTTATACTCTTTAGTAATCCCCAAACATCACAGCCTACTTCTTCACTATAAGAAAAATAATCAGTAGCTTTTACACCTCGTTTAATAAGTACTCTGCGGTGAGGTTTTTCTATTATTTGAATAAATACTGTCTTTACATTAGTCATAGTCTTTTCTTTTCCTCCTTTAATTGATTTAATTCCATAAGGAGTAAAAAGATATATTGGAATGGGGTTTTGAGCATATTGCCTTGGATTACAACCAAATTCACGATAAAAAGCTCTTTGGTAACCATCTACACTTTTAAATCCTACTTCGTAGGCAACATCTATAATTTTTATCTCTTCATCACGTAACTTTATTGCTGATTTTGACAGTCTAAGCCTACGTATATAATCTGAAGGTGTAATATTTAATAATTGTGTAAATAGTTTATAAGAATACCATGGAGAATATAATGATACTCTTGCCAAATCTGCCATAGAAATATCCTCCTCTAGATGTAATTCAATATAATCTTGCATTCTTTGAATTGCTTGAATTCGTTCCTCCATTCCTTTATCACCCCTTACAAGTAAAATATACCAAATAAGAAAGCCATAACTCTCGACTATTTTTGCTATCTCTTTAATATTATTAATATAATTTAATTATACACCTATAGATTTTATTTTTATCACTATACTAATTCAATTTATTCCACATATTATTAGAATTTTCTTCATCTAATTTAAAAACAAAATTTAATCCTGAATAATATACATATCCATTCTTAAATAATCTTATTTCTGTTTTAGTTCCATCCTTCATTTTTAAAAAAATAAATTTTTGGTTTTCTTCCTTATCAAACAATTCACTTCTCAAGCTTTCATCTTCTAATGAATATGGTATTCCTTTATACATAGCATCTATAAAGTTATTTACTATATCATCTATAGTAACTTCTTTTTCTTCTATTATTCCATTATTCCAGTTATTAAAACTTTCCCATGTAGCACTTTCTAAATTGTCCTTTATATTCATCATTCCAAAAACGCCACTACCATCAATTAGTATAAAGTCATTTAAACATTCCCATAGACTAACATATTCTCCATATTCATTTTTAGTATAGGTTATTAATCTAAAACCTTCATCATAGCCCTTTGTTGTATAAATTTCTCCCTCTATGAAGCTGAGAACGTACTGTTGACTCCTTTATACTTAATATCTCTGCTATATTAGCTGTTGTCATATCTTCAAAATAAAATAGATGTATAACAGTTCTATACTTAGTTGGTAAATCTAATACATATTTATATACTTCACTTTCTTCCTTTAAGGTTATAACTATATCCTCTTCTAAAGTCGTGGTTCTTTTAAACCAAGCTGACGTTAATAAATTCTTACTTAAATTTATAGTTATCCTTATTAACCAAGCCTTTATATGTTCTTGGCTTTCAAAATTAATATTAGATTTTATAAATTTCATAAAAACATTTTGCATTATATCCTCAGCATCCAGCACACTTTTTGTTCTTGAAAAGGCTAGTCTGTATACCATGGTATTATATTTTTCTATAACTTCTAAAATAAGCTCTTCCCTAGGTAAAGAAAACTCATTCATATTCCCAATCCTCCCCCTTTCACCTTTAATACAATTTAACTCTTTAAAATGTTGCGTACTATTTAATTATATATTTTTATAAATTCATAGAAAATAAAAAAACTCACCAGTAAGATGAGTTTTTTATTTTCTATGAATTTATTTTAATTTACCTTTATAGTTACCAATACCGCCTAAGTTATATACTTTATTGAATCCATTCTTGGATAAAATATTTGCAGCATTAGAGCTTCTAGCTCCAGATGCACAATATACTATAATTTCATTCTCTTTATAAGTTTCTAAATTATTTATTTGTGAGCTTATTTGTTGAACTGGTATATTTTTTGCTTTAGGAATATGACCGCCTTTAAATTCTCCTGGAGTTCTAACATCTAATATTAAAGCATTTTTATTATTTTTAATTATGTTTTCTAATTCTTCGTTATTAATTTTTTTATACTTCTTATTTCCAAAGAAGCTTGAGAAAATTCCCATATTTATTCCTCCTCTATTTATTTATTAACTCGTTCAAAGATTTGTATGAAAAATCAATTATCTCTTCACAACTTATTTTATTTTTTTTAAGATCTTTGCATATTTCAGTGTTGAATTTTTCTCTTACTGTATTCATTAATTCTCTAGAGTAACCCCTAGCCTCATTTATTCTTTCGTTATTTTCTCTTCCTTTTAGATACCCTATTATAATAGCTGATGCATTTACAGCACCACATATACTCCCCACTGTCATTCCAGTCCCCATACCACTACCTAATGCTACTGGTATGGCTGTATTATGTTCTTCGTTATATGCTTTAATTATTGCTTCTGCACAAGTATATCCTTGGCTGTGATGAACTGATGGTTTTGTCACTTTTAATCCCCTCTTCGATATCCAATTTTTTCTATTTGTTATATATAAGATACCATATATATTTTTATTTTATCCGTGACTTTATCACATATATTAAATAGTTATTGTAATACTAATAAAAAAAGAAGTTAGTTTCCTAACTTCTAATTTCAATAGTTTTCATTTTCTTATAATAATAAAGTCCTAATGGAATTGCTGCTGCAAGCCATGCAACTGGATCTGCTAAGCATATACCAGTATATCCAATAAATCTAGGTAATGTAAATGCAACAATTGCTCTTGCTATAAGTTCGTAGGCTCCTGCCATAATTGGTACAAGGGATTCTCCCATGCCTTGAAAAGCATTTCTATAAAAAAATTTTTAAAGCATCATATCTCCCTTCATTATTATAGTCCAAAGTCGCCTTGTTATGATTTTTAATACTTCTGAACTGAAGGTTGTAAATTATAAAAGGGAGAAACTAATTGTAGCTTTTCCTTTTGCTTTTGACTTTTCTTTCATTTAATCTTTTATCTTTACTCATTTTATAAATACCTATCTCATAATTATTATATAAAGATTTATTACTAAAAATATGAACTATTAGGAGAGTACATAATGAATTTGATTAAGATAAGAAATTTTATTGTAAATATTAATGATAATGATAACTATATTATGAATAATTATGAAAGATATGCTCCATTTATAATTCTATTTTTATTACTTTTAATAATATTAATTTTAAAAGATTTTATTAGACATAATTCAAAGTTAGAAAAAAATATAAGATTAGTATTTTCATTTATTACTGGAATCACGATAAGTTTTTATTATATAGGAAATTGGTTAATACTTGGTGTTGATATAAATAACTTACCTTTTCATCTGTGTTATCTTTGTACTATATTATCTATAATATTAGCATTAAATAAGAATAAAAAAATATTTAATTTTCTATTAGTTTGTGGTGTTATTGGCGGGTTAAGTAGTTTTATATCAATAGATTTATCTTTATCTTCAAGTTATTTTAAATATTATAAATTTACATTAAGTCATATAGCAATAATAATACTACCTATATATTTTATTGTAATTCATAATTATAAATTAAAAACAAATGAGTTATTAGAGGTTTTTATACAGATGGAAATATTATCTATAGGTTTTGGAATATTTAATAGCTATTTTAAAACTAATTATTTTTTTGTAAGCTTTACTGATAATTTTGCTGCTCAAGGTACTATATTAGAGGGGTTAGGGAATGGATATAAATATTTTATTAATTTACAAATAGTTGGTCTTATATATTTTTTTACAATATATATAATGCTAAAAATAATAGAAGTTAGGCAAGTATATCAAAAAAGGTTGTAGTCTGCACTACAACCTTAAACACTCTAAAATTAGCTTTCCCAATCTTTGCATGTTAAAGTTTTATCTGACATAAATATTCCTAATAAAATTAAAGATTCTAAATCGATATATAATGTTTAATTACTACCAACTAAATTAGAATTATCTATAGATTTCATTTTTTTATAATAGTAAAGTCCTAATGGAATTGCTGCTGCAAGCCATGCAACTGGATCTGCTAAGCATATTCCAGTATAGTCAATAAATCTTGGTAATGTAAAAGCCACAACTGCTCTTGCTATAAGTTCATAAGCTCCTGCCATCATAGGCACAAAAGATTCCCCCATGCCTTGAAGAGCATTTCTATATATAAATATTAACCCTAAAGGAATAAAAAATATTGCTGAATAGTTTAAACATTCTTGTGCATAAGCTAAAATAGCTGCATCTGGATTTTCTATAAATAATCCTACAAAGAATTTTCCGCCAAACACTAGTATAGCACCTGCAAGAATACTAGTAATTATAGATATTTTGGTACATTTCTTTACTCCTTCTTTTATCCTAGCATAATTTTTAGCTCCTAAGTTTTGTCCACAATATGTTGCCATAGTAACTCCAAATGTAATAGCTGGTTGCATTACTATTTGTAATACTTTAGAAGCTGCTGTGTATGCAGCAATTACTGTAGAGCCAAATATATTTAAAGCTCCTTGTACTGTCATTATTCCAAGTGCAGTTATAGAAAACTGAAGTGCCATTGGAATTCCTATTTTTAAATGTTTTATATACATTGTTCTTTTAACTTTAAAATCTTCTTTTTTAAGTCTTAATATTTTATATTTTCTATATGTATATAATAAGCATAAAATACTTGATAATCCTTGAGAAATAACTGTAGCATAAGCTGCCCCTGAAACTCCCATCTTAAAGTTTACTATAAATACTATATCTAAAACTATATTTAAAATTGAAGCTATTATTAAGAAATATAATGGTGTTTTACTATCACCTAAGGCTCTTAATATACTTGCAAACATATTATATGCAACTGTTGCAACTGTTCCTCCATAAATAATGATAATATAGCTATATGCATCATTTATTATATTTTCTGGAGTATTCATTAAGTTAAGTAATGGCTTTGCAAAAAGCATGCTTACAATTGTAACTATAATAGTTGCTATTAAAGATAAAACTATAGTACTTGCTGTAGCCTTTTTAAGACCAACCTCATCCTTAGCTCCAAACTTTTGAGATATTAATACAGCAAACCCACTAGTTAATCCAACAACGAACCCATTAATTAAAAAAGACATAGAACCTGTTGAACCAACTGCTGCTAATGCATCTACTCCAACAAATCTACCTACGATTATAGTATCAACCATACTATAGAACTGTTGGAATATATTCCCTATTAATAAAGGTATTGAAAACAATAATATTAATTTTACTGGACTACCAGTTGTCATATCTTTGGTTAGTTCTTTATTCATTACTTTACTCTCCTATATTATACTTTCGATTATATAGAATAACATCTTTTATTAAATTAATAAACCCTTAATTTAATATTTTTTCTTATTATAAACTATGTTATGTTAAGTAAACTTAGGCTGCCCAAAGGACAGCCTAAGTTATAGTTAATGCAACGTCTTTTTTAATTTTAATTATCCATTACGCATTACGCATTAGTTCTATCTTCTTCTATGTCTCCTAGATGAATCTCTACTTCTATCTAAATTAGAGTTCGTATTACCATTAATGTTACTTCCATTGCTGTTTCCACCATTCATTGAGCCAAACAACATTGATAATGGATCCATTTGAGAATTTCCTTGATTATTCATATTATTTCCACTATTCATATTTCCATTACTCATATTATTTTGTGTTCCTTGGTTTCCACCCATTAGCATACTCATTAATTGATTCATATCTACGCTACTATTATTATTAGTAGTAGTCCCTGGATTTCTTTGTTGGTTTGGTTGTTGCATATTTAAAGTATTCATAAAGTTTGCCAAAGGATTATTCATATTGTTCATGTTATTCATATTTCTATTTTGATTAGGCATATTCATCCCATTTCCACCCATTAGCATGCTTAACAATTGACTTATGCCATTACCTTGGTTCATATTATTCCCTTGAGGCATACCATTTCCCATGCCAGGCATTCCATTCATACCGTTCATTAGCATAGATAATGGATTGTTCATTTGTCCTTGTTGACCTTGACCTGGTCTTTGACCACCCATTCCTCCCATCATTGAGCCCATGAGCATATTCATAAGTGGGTTGCCGCCTCCCATACCAGGCATTCCTCCACCCATGCCAGGCATTCCGCCTCCCATGCCGCCCATTAGACCTCTAAAAAGCATATCCATCATTTGCATATGGTTAATCTCCTATTATATTACTATTACTATATATGTATTTATCTTTATATACTTTTGCTACAAAAAAATGAAAAGGAGATATATATTATATTCTAACTATATTTTTATAAATTATTGAGTAATAAGAAATCATTATAGATGTTATTTACTTCCAATCTTTTGTTTTTCAAATATTTATTAATATCTTTATTGTTATCATAGCTTATGGATAACTTCATTTTATCTTCTATAAATCCTGTTATAAGGTATAAATTCCTTATACTATAATCCTTATGTTTTTCATAAATATCTACTTTCATTTGGTTTATTAATGAATCATAGGTCTCAATTAAATATCTTTTCATGTCTTTTATTTTATATGGTAATATGTATTTATTTGCAATCAATGTTAAAATTGATCCTATTATTACAAAAGCAATTCTTGTTAATACCATACTTAGTGTTCCACCAAGTAATGAAGCTGAAGCTACTGCTGATACAGTTATACAAATCATTTTTCCTCTATAACTTGTTGTAAAAGGATCTAAATATCCAGCCATTAATATAATAGCTGCTCTTGCAGTCTGATTTCTAAATAATGTAAAAGATAATAATACAATTGCCCCACCAATTATGGTTGCAATTATTCTATCTTTTGATCTTGATTTAGAAAATTCTGAATAAGGTTGGATTAGTGAGAATATTGTAAAGCACAACCATCTTCCTTCAGATAGATTTAATAACTTAGCAATAAATACTGTAAAGGTACCTACTATTCCTAACCTTATAGCATATCTAATTTTAGCTGAATCAATATTAAAATTCCTCTTATGTACTGTTATGTTATGGAAATGATGAGGAATTTCATAATCTGCTTTTATATTATTTTTTTCTTTTTTAGTTAAGGTATTTATTTCTGCAACTTCTTTAAGTAAATTATTAATTAATCCTATAAATTCATCTATATATATTTTTTCTATTTTTTCATTATAAGTATGATTCTTAAGTATATGAATGTTACTAGCATTAAAATCCCTATTTTTTATAACCATAACTTCATTATATACATCATTTAGCAAATCATAATAGTCTTCCTTATTTTTTAAACTACTTATATCATCAAGTAATAAATTTATTCTCTCAAGAGACCATAAAATATCTGTTACTATAATTCCATCATTAGATAAATAATAATCATCTACTCTTTTATCAAAAATCACTCTTTTCAAATAATTTATTGATTCTATTATACTTATATTTTCTTTAGTAAAATCATCATTTTTCTGAATTGCTCTAATCTTAATAAGAATATTATCGCTAATACCATTAACTATTTTACTTCCGACTTTAAAAACCTTATCTCTATTAACTATAAATTGGATTATCATTACAAATATAGCTCCAAAAATCAACGATAAGAATCTACTATATAATACTTTTCCCTCAGCAGGATAAAATAACATAAAGAAATACTGAAGACCAAAAGGAACTACAAGGGACTTTTTTAAATCATAACTAAATAAATATCCTATAATAAAAAGAGCAATAAAATTTATTATTACCCCTAAGAATATATTTTTAATTGCTAAAACTGAAAATATTAAACTAACCATATTTATAGATAATATTTTTATAAAATTTTTAGCTGGTGAGATTGTTAAATCTTTTTCCATAAGTGTTAAGGCAGTAGTAATAATAGTTACACCCATTAAAGTATTTTCTGCACCAAACATTACCTTAAATATATTTACAAAAGTTAATATAAAAATGAATATTATTGTGTTTGCTATTATTTTATTTTTCAATATTCTACCTCCTCTTCTTTATACAATGGGAAATAATATCATAGTAAATTTTATAATTCAACAACGGTTTTTTATTAATTTTTTATTAACAATTTAATATAATAACATTAAAATTATATTATAACTGTTTATAAAAATTACATAAAGAAAATTTAAAGGAGATGCTTTCACATCTCCTTTAGATTTTCTTTCTATCACTCTTTTTCTTAAGTAATGCACTTGTATCAAGAGAATCTTTTTTGTCCTCCTTCTGAACTTCTTTCTTCTTAGGCTTATTATCTACCTTAGTTTTTTCTTTTTCTACTTTAATTTCTTCTTCTAGCTTTTCTTTTATATTCTGCTTTTCTTCTAAAATCACTTTATCTTTATGAACCTTTTCCTTCTTAATAATATTTTCTTTTTCTTTCTTTTCCTTCTTTAGCTTATTCTTATTTTTATTAAAACTCTTAATAAAATCTAAGTTTAATCTTCTATAAGCTATATCAAGCATAAAGAGTAAAATACTTATTATTAAAAGAGGATTTGTTAAATTGATTTTCTTATATTCTCTTTGAAGCTTTCCTTCAAAAACCTCTTCTGGTTTATTAATAAATGTCCCCTTAGTTTCTTTTACTACCACATCTAGCTTTTCAGCATTAGTATTAAATTTATATTCATCTGAATACTGAAGAGCAAAGGCTCCTTTATAATTATTAGTAATTTCGCCATTTTCCTCTTCTCTTATATTAAAATTATAAAATCCTAATGAATTTAAAGGCACATTTGCAGAGAATTTTCCAGGTTCAGTTTGAGTCAAATCAAACTCCCCTTCTTCTCCATTTTCACCATTAAATATTCCCTTTACCTTTGCATCTTTAGAAATATTATCATTATAAAATTCAATTTTTGCCTCATTACCTTCTTGAGTAATATTTAAATATCCTTCTTCTCCATACTTCGGAATAGTAAAATAAACCATGTTTTTTATAAGTTGTGGTCCATATTCCCAGGCTAAATAATTCTTGCTCCATTGTCCATTAATATCAGAGGTAAAGCTAACAGTCCTACCTATTCCATATTGCATAGCAGCAAGTATTGGTTCATCATGGCTAGAACTGAATATCTCAACTGCATTTTCCTTTATTGATGTCCCAATATATCCAAGAAGGCTTGGAATTCCATCTGAAGTTTTAACTCCTGCTAGTATTTCATGATTACTTAAAATTTTAGGAGTAAATTCTTCATTAATTATATAGGTTCCTGCTGATAATAAAACTTCCTTTGCGAATATTCTAGGTATATCAGTATAAATATCAGTATAATAACTTCTTCCTCTTCCTATAGATGCTAATTGATTTAATAAATCAGCATTAGCACCTTCCCCAACTGCAACTGTTGAAAGAGTTATATTATTGTCATTAAATCCTTGTAATAAGGTTGCATAGTTATCATATCCATAGCCATCTTGCCCATCTGTTAATAGTATAGTGTGCTTTATCTTTGCATTGCTTTCAAGTTGTATATTATAGCCTCGTTCAAGGGCTGGATAAATTGATGTTCCACCTCTTATTTGAATTCCTGAAATCATTTCTTTTATAGTTTCCTTATCACCAACTTTTTGAAGGGGTACAACTACATCATAAGTATCATCAAAGGCTATAACTGATATTTCATCTACTTCCCTTAGATTTTCTAAAGCCTTCATAGCAGCTTCTTTAGCTAAGGTTAATTTACTTACTCCTCCGCCTTCTGCACTCATACTTCCAGACTTATCTATAATTAAATTAATACTTATAGCAGGTACTTCATTCTTTCCCCTTTTATCCATATAAACTGGAAGCACTTTTTCTAAGGATGTATCTTTATAACCACCTAATGCATAGGAGTCTTCTCCTCCAAAGGTTATAAGACCTCCGCCATAATCTTTAACATAACTTTCAATGTTCTCCATAAAACCATTAGTTAAATCATCTCTATGAACATCATTAAAGACTATTGTCTTATATTCAAGCATTTCATTTAAAGTACTTGGAGATGCCCCAGGGGACACTATTTTTACATTTGCACCAGATTTTGTAAGTATTTCTTCTAGTGCCTTAGAATCTCCATTTATTCCATTAACAAGAAGTATAGTAGGTCTATCTATTACGTTAGTATAGGTGCTATATTCATTATTAGATTTATTGATATCTCCATAAGCTTCAATTAATACTCTATATCCCTTAAATCCTCCAGAGTCTTGCTTATCTTTAAAAACGAAAGAATTTTTACCTTTTTGGATTTGAACTTCCTGTTCACCAACTTTAGTTCTACCAGAAAATAATGATAGCTTGGCTTTCGTTGCATAATTAGATTTAATGTCTATAGAAACTGAAAATTCTTCACCAACAGATATATTATCAGGTACCTTTACGCTATCTACATAAACTTCATTACCTTTTTCACCACTTACCTTATATACTTTTAAATCTATTTTTTGCTCATTTATTAAAGGAATAGTTTTTAATATGTCTCCCTGATTTTCTTCGCCATCAGTAATTAATACTATTCTCTTTGATCCACCTCTTTCAAATAAACTTAAAGCTCTTTCAACAGCTTCTTGAATATTTGTAGCTGTATCTATTGGTTTTTCATTAATAGATTTATACTCCTTCTTTCTATTTAACACCTTATCTACAACAGAATTATCTCCAAATAAGACTACCCCAGCTTTATTTCCTCTTGGAATTTTCTCTAAAGCTGTAGATATAAAATCTTTTCCAGAGTCTTCAAAATCGTAAAGACTTTCTGAAACATCTAGTAAAAATACTGTTGAAATATTTCTTCCTTTTAAATTTAAAGTAATATTTCCTAAAGCTAATATTAATAAAGTAAATATTATAGTTCTACTTATAAATATAACTATTTCATTTTTATTCCAAGGTTTATATTTTTTGAAACTATAGTACATAAAGGCAAGAACTATTGGAATAAATATTAAAAAGTATAAGTTTCCTATTTCTATCTTCATATTCTTACCTCCTAATTTCCTCGTTTATACATTATCCACTCAAAAGCTACTACTGAAATTGCTAAAATTATAAGTAAAGGAGAAATATTTAAACCCCTCTTTAAATCTGATTTTACATTAGCTATATTTTCACTTTCACTGATATTATTAATGCTTGTATTACCTTCTTTTTCTGAAGGGAAATTTACTGAAAACATTTCTTTTTCTTCTAATGAATTCAATTTATATATACCAAGAGAATTATCTTCTCTTATCTCATCACCTGAAGAAATCTCTAAAGTATCTCCATTGGGATAAGCTACTGTAATAGCTGCATCTAAAGATAGCCCCTTAGCAATAATTCTTTCACCTGCTTTAAAGTTATTTTTATAAACCATTCCACTTGAAATTAGATTCTCTCCTAGTTCATACATTAAAATTGGAAATTCCTTTTTAAGTGGAAAATCACTATTATGAAGATCAAAGGATAAGGCAGCTATTTTCCTTCCATCAACTTCTCCCTTAAATCCTATAAAGTCTTCATCAATATTTAGGAATCCTCTTCCATAGTAAGGTATTTCAATAGAATTATACTTAGCAGCTGTAAAGGTGGTGTCCTCTAAATATTTAGAAACCTCTCCAATAACAGCCTTAGCCTCTCCACCTTCTCCACCAGAAATTACATTAAAGAATTCATTTGAAGATGGATTAATAAATAATATACTTCCCTTAGATGGTATAATATCTGGTGTAATACCATCAAAGACATATAAATCATAGCTATCTGCACTAGTTAAGTTAGATGCACTATTAGTCTTATAAACTTCAGTATTTTGAATACTACTAAAGGCTTTTTCTAAAAATAAGTTTTCTTCTGTTACAATAAGAACCTTATTTACTTTTTTCTTTCCAATAACATGATTATAAGTATTATCTTCTAAAATCATATCTTTCCTAGAAAGTTCCCCTCTTAATACTTCAGACTTAATTGAAGGTAAATCAAAGGTTAATGTTTTATTATCACCTTCTTTAAGGTCTAAAGCTTCTACTGATATAAGTTCCTCTCCATCATAAAGAGAAAAATCTCCTGAATATTCTCCAGAACCTCTGTTGGTAATAGTTGCAATTACTCTTATCTTATCTTCTAAGAATTTATGAGAAATATTGTCTATAGAAGCATTTATACCTGAATTGGCTAAGGATATTACTTTTCCATTAACATCTCCTAAGGAAAAATCTTTATCAGTAATTGCAATTACTTCATATTCTTCCTCTATACCTTCACCTATGGCTTTAACAAAGGATAAAATTTCATTTATTTCTCCAGTGTTATAGCTTTGGGATATTGATGAAATTATTTCATTAGATATTTCCTTATTGAAATCTCCATTTTGAAGTAAATTACTGTTCCCATCAAAAGATATAATATAAGTATTTGTATCATCCTTAGTAGAAGATAAAACTTCCTTTGCTAATTTTTTTGCTTCCTCTAATCTAGTCCCATCTCCATACTCTGCAGCCATGCTTGCAGTATTATCTATTACTAAAATTATATTTTTATATGTTTTCCCTCCAAAATTTAAAAATGGCCTCATTAAACTAAATATTAATAATAGTAGTATTATTATTTGTAAAAGTAACATTATATTTTTTCTTAGTTTTTCCCAGGGTGTATTAGCCCTTGTATTCTTATAAACTTCATTCCACAAAAGAGTTGAAGAAATAACTTCTTCTCTATACTTTCTTTTTAATATATATAATAATATTAAAAGAGGAATAGTTATCAGTAAAAACAATGGCCATAAGTTAGTAAATCCCATAACGTTCCCCCCCTAATAAAGTACTCTTTTCTTACTAAACTCACCTAATATAATTTCTTCTATTTCCATAGATGAGCTAACACTTATAAATTTTCCACCATATTTTTTAACTAAATCTTCTAAAGATTTTTTATATACTTTCAAAGCCTTCTTATATTCCTTTATTACATTTGGAGTTAAGCTCATTTTAACAGATTCATTAGTTTCAGAATCTATAAATGTTATTTCATTATTGAAATCTGGATTTATTTCTTCATCAGAAAGAATTTGAACTAAAATTATTTCTTGCTTTTTAAAGGCTAAATATTTTAATGAATCTTCTAAATCCTTTAATCCATAGTTATTTAAAAAGTCTGAAACTATTACTGAAACCCCTCTATTTGATAAAGGTCTCTTTTTTATACTTTTAGTTAAATCTGTACTTCCTTTAAACTCTAAAGTATCAAGTTCTCTAAGTATTCTTTGAAAGGCCTTATTTCCGGCTGCTGATTTAATATTTTCTATATTTCCACTTTCCATAGTAGAAATATTTACCCTATCTAAATTATTTAATGCAATATAACTTAAGGCAGCAACTACCTTTAATGCAGTATCCTTTTTATTTATTAATCCATAATCCATAGACTTAGATTTATCTATAAAAAAGTTAAATACACCTTCTCTTTCTTCCATAAAGACCTTAACAAAAAACTTATCAAATCTTCCATAGGCATTCCAATCTATCCTTCTAAAGTCATCTCCTGGTGCATAATCTCTATAATCAGAAAACTCTACAGAGACACCTTTTGCCTTAGATTTTCTTCCTCCTTGAGTGCCAGATGAAAGTTTAAAATTAATATGCATATTAATTTTATTTAGCTTTTTAAAAAAGTCTTCATTAAATAATCTTTCACTCATTATCTACACAACCTTTAAATCTTCTAATAAGCTTTCTATAATACTTTCTACAGTTAACCCTTCAGTTATAGCATCAAAATTTAATATTATTCTATGTCTTAAAACAGGATAAGCTAGTTCCTTAATATCTTCAAAAGAAACATTTAACCTTCCCTCCATTACTGCTCTTACCTTTGCTCCACTAATAATACCTTGAGCCGCTCTTGGACTTGCTCCTGCTTCTACATATTTTTTAACTATATCTGCACCTTCATTAATTTCTGGATGAGTTGCTAATATTAGCTTTAAAGCGTATTCCATAACAGAATCTGCAATTTTTACTTCCCTTATTAATTCTCTTATCTTTAGTATTTCATCACCTTCAAGAACTGAATTAATTTCAGTTTTATCATTTGTTAGTGTTAAATCCATTATGGCTTTTAATTCTTGTAAATTAGGAAAATCTACATTTAATTTAAATAAAAATCTATCAAGTTGCGCTTCAGGTAATGGATAAGTTCCTTCTTGTTCAATAGGATTTTGAGTTGCAAGGACCATAAAAGGCTTTGACATATCATAAGTCTTCTTACCTACAGTAACTGTTTTTTCTCCCATTGCTTCAAGTAAAGCTGATTGTGTTTTTGGAGTAGCTCTATTTATTTCATCTGCTAATAAAAGATTTGTAAATACAGGTCCTTTTTCAAACTTAAATAAAGTCTTATCTCCTTCCTTAACAACTATATTTGTACCAACTACATCTGCTGGCATTAAGTCTGGAGTAAATTGAATTCTTGAAAACTTCAAATTCAATACCTTCCCAATGGTCTTAACTAACTGTGTTTTTCCCATTCCAGGCATACCTTCTAAAAGTACATTACCATCAGCAAATATAGCTATTAAAACATCTCTAATTATTGATTTTTGACCTATTATTCCTTTAGATATTTCTTCTTCACATTTTCTTATTTTTTCTGATACTTCTATTATTTCCTTGTCATTTATTTCCATCTTATTCACCCCTTAGTTTAATCCTTCGAAATAATCCTTTATAAGATCCTTTAGACTTTCTGGTAAATTACTATTATTTGCTCCTTCTAAAGCACTATTTGTATAATCTCCAATTACCTTATCGTAATCAATTTTACTTCCATCTAAATTAAATCCATTTTCAGAATCTATACTTTGAAAATCGCCATCCTCATTTTTATTTCCAGTTAAGTTCTTATCATTTCCAAGGTCTCTTCCTGGAATATAAACTTGCTCTCCTTTTTTATTATCTATATCATTTTCATTTCCTTCATTGCTACCAGTGTCCCAGCCTGTTCCACCTTGGCCAGAACCACCTTGACCTTGACCATTTCCATTACCTTGGCCTTCTCCTTCTCCAGAGCCTTGGCCTTCTCCTTCTCCAGAGCCTTGACCTTCTCCTTCTCCAGAGCCTTGACCTTCTCCTTCTCCTGAGCCCTCTCCATTTCCATCTTTTTTCTTGCCTTCACTATTATTTTGAGAGTTTTCAATAGCTTCTTTTAAGCTTTCTGCATCAATTTTCCCATCTAAAACAGAATTTGAAGCATTTTCTAAGGCTTCTTTTAAATTTTCATCATTTACACCTTCAGATGCACTTGCAAGTGCCTTTGATAAGTTATTTAGTTCACTGGAGCTCATCTTTCCTAAAGATTTTTTTAAATCTCCTAAGGCTTTCTCCAAGGCTTCCTTATCCTTTGATAAAATTGCCTCTGCTAAGTCTTTACCCTCTTTCTTTTTCATAAGATCATTTACAAGTTTATTTAAATCCTTCTTAGCTTCCTCTTCCTTTTCCTTATTAAACTTATCTAATAAATTTTTCTGCATATTATCTATAGCAGACTTACTTTTATCATTTTTAGATTTATCCTTTGCATCCTCTATTTTTTTTTCCATTCTTTCTAAGGTTTTATTAACATCAAGCTTCTTTTCGCTTTCTTTTAATTCCTTCTTCGCATCTTCTAATATCTTTTTTATTGCTTCCTTTTCTTCTTCTGATAAATCCTCTAGCTTATCTACTTTTTTCTTTTCTTCTTCCACTTTTTTTATATATTCTTGCTGATATTTATTAAATTCCCTAATATTATTAGCTTCCTTTTTTGCTGATGTATCTATAAAAGAAGTGAAAATACATAATCCAATTAAAGCTATTACTAAAAGGATTTGCTTTCTATCAATAGAAATTTTAAGATTTTCCTTTATATTAAAACTTTTTATAAATTTTAAAGTATCATTTTTTTGAGCTATAGAAATACTATCTTCATCATTAATAAATTCTAAAGAAGTTGTAACTCTTTCCTTTAATCCCTTTGAATCTACTATTAATGCTACCTTCTTATTATCAGGGGCTTTAATAAATCCCAAAATAACTATAGATATTAATCCTATTAATAAAATTACTAAAGAAATCTCTTCTATATATGGAATAGTTATAAATATAGATATTAAAAGTAAAGATAGTATTAAGCATAATAGGTATTTTAAACCTATTATGCTTAAATTAATTATAAAGTTAGCTTTAATTCTTTTTGATGCCTTTTTAATAAAGGTTAATATTTCATTATTTAAAGAATTCATAGCTTTACTCCTTTACTTTTTTCTTAGCCTTTTCTTTTCTGACTTTATTCAATATTACTTTCCCTTTTAATGGATTCAGTCTTCTTGCTGCAAAATATATGAAGATAAAACTTAAAACTAATTGTATAGCTATACTAATGTAATCTGCATATTTATTAACTCCCATTTGTCCTATAAAGTAAAAAGAATTTCCTCCAAATCCAACTTGGTTAGATAACATAATAAAGAATCCTGTAGCAGGACTTAAGTATGCAATAATAGGTATCTGAGGAGTATTATTACCACTATATACACCATTATATGAATTAAGCATTACCATAATAAAGGCAATAACTATTGTCCCAACAAAAATAAATAGAACTAAAGCATAAGTTAATGCTGTTGCTGCTTTTGAAGTTTTGGAGTAGGCAGAAATAAATACTCCAATAGCTCCAACAAATATTGTATTTATAATAAATGATCCTGTTAAAATTAATATATTACTTAATTTTACACCACCAATTAATCCAGAAATTGCATATAAAGGTATTGTACATATTACTAACATAATTACCTTTAAGGATGAAGCTGACAGCTTACCGAATATTATTTGAAGTGGAGTTAATCTAGTTGATAATAAAATATCTAAAGTTTGCTTTTCTCTTTCAGAGCAAATAGATGTTGCCGTTAAGGATGGTACTATAAACATCAATAATACAGCTTGAATTATTGCCATTGTTATATATAAAGTAACTGCTCCCTGTAGATTTATTCCTGAAGAATAAACATCTCTACTATACTCATTATAAAATATTAAGACTCCTACTGCTAAAACTGATATATAAAGTAATATCATCAATGAAAATCTAAAGGTTCTTACTGATAATTTACTTTCATTTCTTAATACTGGATTTACTCTCATAGTCTTTTCCTCCCCCTTTAATTATTTTCCTCTGTTATTTGAATAAATACCTCTTCTAAATTACCTGAAGCCTTACTATAATTTATAACTGGTATGTCTTTTAATACTAACTTTTTTAAGATATCCTTAGCTTCTTTGTCTCCACCAGCTAAATTAATAGTTATTTTATTACTATCAACAGATATTTCTTTTATTTCTGGCTGTTCTTTTAAAATCCCAATAGCCTCTTGAACTTTATCCATAACAGTTATATTTATAGGGGCCGTACCTGATGCCATTAACATAACTTCTTCTACTGTTCCTTCACAAACTATAGCTCCATTTTTAATTATTCCTATTCGAGTACATATTTCACCAAGTTCAGATAATATATGAGAGGAAACTATTATAGTCTTTCCCATTTCCTTAAGATTTTTTAATATTCCCTTCATTTCGAATCTTGCTCTTGGATCCATACCTGAAGCTGGCTCATCTAATATTAGTACTTCTGGATTATGAACTAAACACCTAGCTAGGCATAGCCTTTGCTTCATTCCTCTAGATAATCCATCTACATTTGCATCATATTTATCCTGTAAATTTACAAGTTCTAGTAAGTCCAAGGATAATTTTTTTGCTTCTTCTCCAACTATTCCATATATGGATGCATAAAATTCTAAATACTCTATTGCTTTTAAATTATCATAAACTCCAAAGAAATCAGGCATATATCCTATTTTATCTTTTAAGGCTCTATTGTTTTTTATAGCATCTATACCATCTACATAAACCTCTCCACTATCTGGGGAAAGAAGCCCTGATACTATCTTCATAGTAGTACTTTTTCCTGCACCATTTGGTCCTATAAATCCAAAAATCTCGCCCTTTTTGATTTCTAAGTTTAGGCCTTTTAATGCTTTAAAACTACCATAGGATTTTTCAAGATTTTTTATAACTAGCATTATCTTTCCCTCCCTTTAACAGTTATCATTGGAATCATTGCTTGACCCTTCATATCATCTACAGTATATTTAATTTTAATATTATTATTATTTATATAGTTTTCTAAATCAGTTATTTTTTCATAGCCATTATACATATTAAGCTTATCATAAGAATCTGTTTTATAATTGTAGATATATCTATCTGCAGATTCTTGACCTGAATAACCATATCTATCTACACCTTGTTTAATAATTAAATCTACAATTTCTATATTACTGTCTACTTTATAATTAAATACCACATCTCCTTGTCCATAGATATATCCATTATATTCATCTATATGAACATTGCTTGATGCTGACTCCACAGTTCCTTCAAAATATCCATCTGGGAAATTATAATCTCCATTTTTATCTTTAAATTCTAATTCTGCCTCTTGAACTATAGCTGTTGTATCGAACTTAGAAATTGATTTTTTTCCAAAATTAATACCATATTCTATAGGTAAATCTGTTATTGCAATTAATTTAACACCTTTATTAATAGAAATTTCATTAGATACAGCTCCAAGTAAAGCTGAAACTCTTACTATATTTTTAAATTCATCACTTTTTAATTCATCCTTATTATTCCATCTTGCTTCATAATATTTTTGATTTAATGTATCAGCATAAGCCTGTAAGCTTGCTACTCCTACTGTTTTTAATTCAGAAATTTCTTTTTCTTCATCCTTCTTCATGGCTCCCATGTCCCAAACATTTCTTCCAACAACTAATAGTAATCTATTAATATCATATCCTGAAGTATTTTTAACTTTCCCATTTAAGTTTCCTTCAGATAGTTTAAATTCTGATTCTATTTTAGAAAGCACTTCTTCCTTTCCAGTTACCTCAAAGGATTTCATATCTAAGGCATCACTATTATGGAAAGTAAAATACGAATTATTTCCACTATAAGTAGTCTTAACCCTTAACACATTGCTAACTTCTTCTTCTTGATTTCCATAATAATAGTTATCCTCAGTAGAATAATTCATAGTTAAATCTTCTGGCTTTTCGATAATTACATCTGATTTATATTTTGTCCCTATTCCTAAATAACCTTTAGCTATTGATTTACCATCTTTATCTACAAATATTATATTATTTTGGTTTAATACAATATCATTCACCCTTGTTTTAGAGCCCATAAAGTAAATTATTAATGTAAATAATATTGATGCTAAAGGTATTGCAATCCATGCAAAGTCTCTTTTATTTATCTTTTTTAAAACTATATAAATAGCTATTCCAATTACAGCTATATATATTACAAGTACAATGATTAAGGACCTAATTCCTACTATTTCATTAATAGGAATATATCTTGTTAATTCGCTTGTTCTATAATATCCTTGACCATATCCACCGTTATAATTTATATTAGCCATATTATTTATAGCATTTAATAATAAAGAATTAATAAAACTTTTAGAATCCTTTGATGATATAAAAGGCTCTAACCCTAAATCAAAGGTTGTAACTAATATTTCTCCTTTTCCTTTTTCAATAGAATATGCTAAGGGATTTATTTCATCTCCTATTTTAATTTTTCCACCTTTAACTTCTAAATCTGAAAAAATTAAATTTAAGTTTTCATCTACTATTTTCACATTTTTTTCTTTATTACCTTTTGATTTTATATCCAAAAAGTCACTATCTATATTATTAATAGTTTTTGCTTCATTAGCCCCTGCCCCTATTATTAAAGTACCACCTTTATTTAACCAAGAATTTAAAGCGGTATATTGTTCCTTCTTTAAGTTTGCCATATTATAATTATTAATAAAAATTACATTCAAACCATCTATGTTTAAACTATTTTCTCCAATTAACTTTTCATCTAACTGTACTTTTTCAATTGTTCCTTGTACTTCTTGTATACCTTTATATGGATTATTCATCTCAAAGAAAATACTTCCTGTATAGCTTAAAGCTGTAGGATCATCTGTTAATATCCCCATAAAGAGATTTGATTCTGAAACTCTACCATTTGAAATTAAGCTTTTCTTTTCAAATAAAACCTTTCCATTCTCCATAAGATTAACTGTAATCTTACTAGAACCTTCTAATATCTTAATTGGTATAGTTACCTTTCCTGTTTCGCCTTTAGCTACAGAAATCTCCTTACTATAAGCATCATAAGTAGATGTATAACTGCCAGATGTTCTTATTTCCACTTCACCATTAAAATCCTTTTCAGAACTAGTAAATTCAACAGTAACAGGAATATATTTTAAGGCTCTATATTTTCCTTCTATTCCTGAAGTAATCTTCATTTCATAAGCTTCAGCTTTCTTCTCATCTGCCTTAGCCACAAAACTTCCAATAGGTAAAGTAAAAATTATTAAAGCTACTATAGCAATTATTATGCTGTTTTTAAAAAATGCCTTCATTATTTAACCCCCTTAAATTGCATTTATTATATATTTAAATTTTAAACCAAATAATAGAAATTTATCTTAACAAATCCTTAAAATTTTCTTATTTTGTTTAAATAAACTAAATAAATATCATTAAATTTATATTATTTTAATTTTACTACTATTATCTCCACTTTTCTATATAATGTTAAAACTTTATAATTTTGTAATTTTTTGATGGAGTAAGATTATTTTCACATTAATTTACTCTTTTAAGTTTACGTAAACTTTTTAATAAATATAAAAATAAAAGACCATTACATGAACTTAGCATATAATAATCTTTTAATAAGTTATTTTCTTTCTCTATAATTACTTAATATTCTTACATAATGATTAGCTTCCCTTAATACGTGATCTGCTAAAAGCGGCAATATTATAGATTTTATTTTACAATCTTCTATTCCTTCTGTTCCTGCCTTTTTAAAGTCTCTTAGTTTAATTGTCTCCATCAGTGTCTCATCCCTAACAGCTAAAGTTGTTGCACTAGTCATATTTTTTGCTTTTTCAATTAACTCACAATATTCTTTAGCAAATTTATCTGAAGTATTTATTAATTCCTCCTCGCTTGGATCTAATAGACCTCTAATAAATAATGAATGCTCCATCATTATTTCATCCCAAAACAGCTCTGTTTCTTTAATACTTCTTTCCTCAATATCCTCATCATTTTCAATATCATATACATAAGCACGATATAATTTAGCTTCACGGAGTATGTGTTCAATAAGTAATGGATAATTTGATGTAAACAACTTACAAGATAACATATCATTTAAAATTCTAGTCTTTAAATCAATAAGTCCATCTAATGATTTAATAGCTCTACTATTAATCTTCTTTATGGAACTGATTAATTTTGAATCAACTTCAATATCATCATTACTACTTAATTTTAATTCTAGCATAGTTATTTTAGAATTAATTTCTATTCCTGTATAGTATTCTGTCTTTTTTTCAGTGTTTAAAGTATGATCAGTATAAATTTCTCCTGAATTCAATACACATTCTCTAATATTTCCATCACTTAACTTAACTGTTTCTAATAGTATTTTCTCAAATTGCACTTTATAATCATTTGCTTCCTTAGAAAGCTTAGTATTTTTAGCTGTGAACCCTGCTTCTAAAAAAAGTGAATGCTCTTTCATTATACGTGCAAAAAACAGATGTAGTTCCAAAGATAATAATGCATACCTTTTACGACTTAACATAGCAATCCTCCAAAATTTATTATTATATTATATTTTAAAGTTTTGCTTTATATTCATATTCATCATTTAATTAATTAAATATCTAATCTTATTATCTCTTATATTTTTCTTCTAATTTTCTTATATCTTCTTTATTATCTATCCATTCTTCCGTATATCCACAATCACAACACATATATCTTGAAACATTAACTGTTCCCTTTAGAAAACCAATTCTAATATTATTTCCTACTCCATAAGCCCCTGTCTCACCTGGTATCCTAATAATTTTATTGCTATTGCACTTAGGACATATTTTTGTATTTTTCATAACTTCTTTCCCCCATAAATAATTTAAATTGTAATTTTTAGCTTAATCACCCTAATAAATCCTTATTTAACATTTACTTCAATACATTTTTTTATTTATATATCTAGTAATAAATATGCATCCCAGAAGGAGACAATTTAGAGTTTTAGTTAAAGTTCTATTTTAATATATCTATAGTATTGGAATTGGCAGCCTTTCTTGCTGGAATAAAGCTTGAAGCAAGTCCTATTACAATTGAAATTACTACGGCTAATAAACCTGTAAATAAGTTTGGTGTAATTACTAATTTTAAAAATACTGATATTATATTAGCAACTATTATTCCTAAAATATATCCTATTATTCCACCTACTATAGTAATTAATATTCCTTCTATTAGAAACTCTCTTTTTATATCTCTTTTTCTTGCTCCAAGGGCTCTCTTTATACCTATTTCCTTAGTTCTTTCAGAAACTGATGTGTACATCATATTCATAAGACCTATACTTGCTATAAATAAGGAAATACCTGCTACTGACGCAATAAATGTAGTTATAGTATTAAGTACTCCACCTAATAAATTTACTATTCCACTAGTATCTATTATTTGATACTTACCTTCTATCTTATTTCCTTCAATTGAGTTTAATACATTTTCTATTTCCTTCATACTAGCTTTAACATCTTTATCTTTTTTTAAAGTAATAGTTAAACCGGCTACTTTTTTAATACTAGAAAAATATTTATTATAGGTTTCCTTAGGAATTTTCACATCTCCACCCATATTAATAAAACTTATTTCCTCTTCTGCTGGCGCTTTTTTTATACCAACAATTTCAAAGGATATTCCATTAATAGTAGCTATCCCCCCTATTAATGCTTCTACATCCTCAAAACTATTTTTCAAAGATTGTTCTGACATAAATATTACTCTGCTCTTAAGCAAGTTATCATTTACTTTCAAATTTCTTCCAAAGGCTTCTTCTTCAGCACTAAAATCATCTACTGCCTTAACTAAGGAATTAATCTTTTCCCCTCTTATTTCAAATTCCATTAATTCACCAAAGGAATTATCACTATATTGGAATTCAACTGATTCAACTGAATCTAAACTTTCAACTTTACTTTTATGTTTGTTGCCGAAAAACTCCATATTTGATGTGTTTTGCATATAATCATCTGGAGTAAAAGTAGCCATAAGTACAACTGCTCCGTCATTTTCTCCTGTAAATTCTTTAATAGTTTTATTTTTATACCCTTGTCCTAAAGCTACTATTGCAATAACTGATGTTATACCAATTACTATTCCTAACATAGTTAATATAGATCTTTTTTTATTCCTATTTAAATTTCTTAAGGCAGCAAAAACTAAAACTTTAAATTGCATTTTTCTCTGCCTCCTTAAGTTCTCCATCAAAAATCTTAACTATTCTATTTGCTTTATTAGCTACATTTATATCATGAGTTATTAAAATAATTGTTATTCCTTCTTTATTTAATTCTTTAAATATATCTATTATTTCTTCAGAAGTTTTACTATCAAGAGCACCTGTTGGTTCATCTGCTATTATTATCTCAGGATTATTTACTAAGGATCTAATTATTGATATTCTTTGTTGTTGTCCACCTGATAATTGATTTGGATATTTATCAATCTTATCTATTAAATTTACCTTCTCTAAAAGTTCCTTTACTCTGTTCTTTGTTTTCTTTATTCCACTACCCATATATAACATAGGAAGTTCTATATTTTCTTTAATAGTTAATCTATCTATTAAGTTAAAATCTTGAAAAACAAAGCCAATACTCTTATTTCTTAGCTTACTAAGTAAATCATCATTTAAATTTTCTATTTCTTCTCCATTAAGTAAATAGACTCCTTCAAATTCCTTATCCAATAGCCCTAATATTTTAATCATAGTAGATTTACCAGAGCCCGATGGTCCCATTATAGCTAGAAATTCTCCCTTTTCTATTTCTAAATCTACATCCTTTAAAGCATGTAATTTTTCATCTCCTGAAGTATAATATTTATTTATCCCCTTCAGTTTTATCATATTAAACTTCCTCCTTACTATCTTCTGAAGGATTTAACATTATTTTATCTCCTAGCTTTAAAGTATCATTTTGAACTATATAATTATCATCTTTAAGAGTAGCTGTTATTTCTATCTTTTTATTATTTTCTCCCTCTGCTAACATAACATATAATTTTCCTGACTCTTCTATAACAGAACTTTTAGGCACTACTATTTCACCTGGATTTACTGTTAATTCTACGCTAAATCCAATTTTTATACCTTTATCAGGCTTCACATAAAATGTATATAAAGAAGATTTTTGATCAAGTGACATAGTAGGAATATCATAAATTTTAGTTATCTTACCAGTAACCTTACTATTGTTACTTACAATCTTAATATCCACCTTGCTATCTAATTTAAGTTCATCAATATCAAACTCTGAAGCTTGTGCTGCTATTAATGAATCTTCAGAAATTACTCTCATATATTCACTTGTAGGATCTTCTTTATTTATATAAACTTTCCCACTTATTTCTGCTATTACAGATTTCACAACCTTTTCTTTTAATGAATCCCTCTTTGAAATAGTATCATTTAAATTAGATTTTAATTCTTCTATTGCGCTACCACTATTTAATTGATCTACTGAAGCTAAATTTGCTGGATTTTGATTATTATTAACATTAGATTCTGCTTCTTTTTTTAAAGCTTCTGCCTTACTTTCTCTTTCCTTTTCCTTCTCTATTTTAGAACTCAAAGAATTTATTTGCCTATCTAACTCATATACTTGTTCTTGAATAGATTCATTATAGTAATTAAAAAGAACAGTATCTTTTTCAACTATTTGCCCATCCTCAACAAATACTTCATTCACTTCACCTTTAGAAGGATCTAACATTATTCTTTGTTCATCGCTTATAATACTACTTCCCTTAAATTTTAATCCTGAAGTATCTTCTATTGTGAAATACTCCACAATATTTTCTTTATTAGTTACTAACTTTGCCTTATTTTTAACATATAAAGCTCCACTTATTGTTAATCCTAAAGCTACTATAAATATACTACTTCCTATTATTATTTGCTTTTTTTTCATATACTCCCCCATGCAGTAAAGGAGCTGCATAAAACAGCTCCCAAATTAATACTTATAAATTATACCTACTATTATTAATGTAATTTAAAATAAATTAATATCTTTTTATTAACCTTATAACCTAATTCTCAAGCTCTCCCTTAGCAAAATATATATCTTTTTTCTTGTAAATAAAGAAAATCATTAAAGCTGGGAAAATTAACATTATAAATGAACCTATACCTATCCCTGAAGATATTGCTTTAAATATAAATGATAAAATTTCAACTCCTATAAACATATATGCTCCAATAGGCTTTTTTAATAAAAGTAATATAACTGATATAGTTATAATTACTGATATAGCCAATGTTATAGACATTTCTGCTATATTTATTCCTGTTGCTACTTCAGCTAATCCCATACTCTCATAATAACTAATTATAGAGTCTTTACCAATAATAATAACTAAAGATCCCAGAATAACAAAAAATTGTCCAAATAAGTATAATACGGACATTGTAATAATTCCTGCCCCTGCCTTTTTAGTTTCTACTGTATTTTGCATTTATACTCCCCCTCATTTTTTATGAATTTGTTAAAATATATACTTATTTAAAAAGAACATTAATAATTAGAAATTAAAAATATATTTAATTCCTTGAAGATTTATACTACTAGCACATTACTTCAGTAAATAATTATATATATTAATATTTATTATTTATCAAAATATGCTTTAAACGCAAAAAAAATAACCTTAAAGGAATTTACAAATCAGTTTTAGGCGTTTATTTAATATTATTTATATATCTAGTAATACTTAATGATGCAATAAAAATACATCCTTGAAATAACAAAAATTCATAAATATCATCACATAGAATAACCATAGCTACAAAAGTAAAAAGAACATTTATAGAATACACTTTTCCATAATCCACCTTATTTATCATATTAGAAAATTAACTTTAATATTTTATTTATGATTTAAATGCAAAAAAATAAGCTTTAAAAGAATTTGAAACTCTTTTAAAGCTTTACCTTTTTATAATATTACTTTTTATTGATTATTACTTTCTAATTTAGTGTAATCCTTCTATATATTCAATTAAGTCTTTTATATTTTCTTTATTACAATTATATTCTGCAATATCATATGCATCTAACATTCCTTGTTCATCTTCTGTTCTATATTTCTTTAATTTTAACTTTATTTTTAACATACTCATAAGTATTTTATCTGCTGCATTTAAACGTTTATAATCAAAGCCTCCTCTTAAGTAGAATGTTTTTATATTTTTTAAATGTTCTTCAGTAAAATTATTATTCCATACCTTTTGAAGTTCATCTTCTCTTCCTGGATTTGCACCTGTTGCCCAAACTATAAGTTTTTTATTAGATAATAAATTATAGTTTGCCTTTATTAACCTTATTCCATTAATACCTACAGCATACAGCCCTCCACCATAAATAATTACATCATATTTTTGCAATTCATTAATTACCACATCAGACGATTCTTTCAAATCACATTTTAATTCTTCCGCAATCCATTTAGCGTATGTTTCTGTATATCCAGATTTAGACTTATATATAACAATAGATTTCAATTAACCCCCTCCAATTAATTCTTTATAAGTTTTAATAATATATTAAATTTCTTATATAAATATATACAGAGTTAAATAACCATATACTAAATATAATTATTGGTACAACAAGGACTTTTTTATGGGTTTCCTTTAAATATACAACACTAAATACTAAGCCTATTAATGGAAGAATGAATTTCACTATTATAGCGATGCTAATAAATATTAAAAATATTAATGTTAAAATACCATCTTCCCTATTTGCTTCAGTATAAAATGTTAATAATATAATTGAAGTTAGTGTAATTACAAATAAGGATATTAATATAATTAAAAATCTTATATTTACTTTTTTTAAATAATTAACTTTTACCTTTTCTATATTATTAATATCAATTTTAGAATTAATCAATTCATATTCTTTTCTGCAAGAACTACAACCCTCAATATGATCTTTAACAAATTCATTTCCATCATTACTTAAAACCCTTTCAACATAATTAGGTAATAAATCTTTTATTATTTCACATGATACTATTTCTTTCATCTTATACCTCCTACAACAAATTTGCTAAATCCATATATCTAAATAGTAAACTCCCTATTAAATATATAACTATTATTACTAAAGATATAAAAAATGAATTTGCAACATTAAAGCTACTACTTCCATATGAAGTTTTTTTCCATATCCAACAAAATAATAATGCCATCATTGGTATAAAATAAATACTTATATTTAGCAATACAAATAAACTAACTTCCAATGTAGATATTCTATGCAACCCAAGTTGAATATTTTTACATATCATAGATAAACTCACAGCAACTATACTTATTATCATAAATAAAATAAATATTAATATGATTTTAGATTTGAATTTTTTAAATACTTCTATGTCATTATTTTTTTCATTAGAATTGTTACCCTTAAGGATTTTATAATATTCCTTTTTGCAAGTATCACATCTATCTAAATGCTCTTTAATATAATCATTAGTTTCTTCACTTGAAATTTCATCAACATACATAGGTAATAAGTCTTGAATTATATTACATGATAATTTATTCTCCATCTTCTAACCTCCTAATAACCTTAGATTTACCTCTATAAAATGTAACTCTAGACCAATTTTCTGACTTTCCTAATATCTCACCAATTTCTCTAAAGCTTAAATCTCCAGTTAATCTAAGGTACATAACTTCCTTATATGGATTATCCAAAGACTGTATTATTTTATATATGTTTTTCTTATTTTCATTTGATATAACTATGGCTTCTGTAGAATTAGTACTTATGCTTATGCTTTCATCTAATGAAACATTTATTTTCTTACCTCTTTTCTCCCATTCTTGATATAAAAGATGCTTTGATATTTGACAAAGCCATACCGAAATTTTGCACTCACCATTATATTTGTGAATTGATTTAATTGCCCTTAGGAAAGTTTCTTGTGTTAATTCTTCTGATAGGCTTGTATCTTTTGTGTAACTAAGTAAAAATCCATATACAATTTTAGAGTTCTCCTTATATATTTCACCAATAGTAAGCAATGCTTCACCTCCCATAATATATATCCTCTTTTTTATTAATTCGTTACAAATGAGAAAAAAGTATTTCCCTCTATTAAATTCATAATCAAGAAATACTTTTTAAGTTAAATATACACCTTTTTAAATTTAAAAAGGTAATTCACCTTTTTTATTATCTAAATTTCAATAATATAATTTATTACTAATTAATATAAACTATAAATTTTAATAATGCTATCTCATTATAATATTATTAATAATTAGCATTATAACTAAAGGTATAAGTACTATAATATATACATATATACTTGATTTCTGTACTTTTAAATTATTTTCAAGTTTATTTTCAATATGTTTTTTTCTTTCTATAACAATAGCTGATAATAAGCATACTCCAGCAGCTAAGAAAACTATATTGAAGATTAAATCTGATACTTGTTTTCCTAATACTACTAATGCTAGTATTATTATTAGCACAGTAAATTCTACAAATACACTTCCCCACATTATCTTTTTCATTCTTGTACTCCAAATTCAAAGTATTCTTTCTAATATATTAATTCGTAACCTGTTATTTATTATATTAGATAATTTAATTTATCATTTCATTTATGATTTAAATGCAAAAAAATAAGCCTTAAAAGAATTTTAAACTCAATTAAGCCTATTTTATATCTATAGATTATTCTCTTAAAATAAACATAGATGAACACCCTATACTTCCATGACTTTTCATTATTTCACTATAATCTATAAGTTCAACTTCATATCCATTTTCTTTAAGCATTTCTGTAACAGATTTATTAGTACTTATCAGCTTCTTATTACCTAAATATACATAGTTAGTTGCTAAATCATCTGCATCCTTTTTAGAGATTTCATATAAATTCTTTATATATTTTTCTATTATCTCTTTATCATAAACATATGGTGATATAACTGCACTTTCTTTATCTAGTGTATTAAAAGCGCAATCTAAATGTATTTTGCTTTTATCAAAATTAATTGGTATAACTTTAGAATCACTTCTAAAACTTATTAAGACTTCTTGGAGTTCATTAGCTGCTTCAATAGTTGTTCTGCTACTTATTCCAACAAAAACAACATCTTTATATTTTATAACATCTCCACCTTCCATATTATTCTTCATTTTATAATATTTAATATTGTTTTCTTTTACAAAATTCATGAAATTTTCTGTTTCAATTTTTCTATCTTCTTTTCTCATTTTACTTACAAAAAGTATATCATCAACTGCAAAGCCAATATCTTGAGTGAAAACTTGATCAGCCGCATTTTTATTTATATCTAAAAAATATAACTTTACATTATTTTTACTTAATGTATTTATAAATTTGTTATATTGACTATAAAGTAAATCATAATTAATTTTATTATAATATTCATTACTTTTATCTATTATTTTATAATTTACTGGATAACACAATATACAATATTTTAATTCATCACTTTGACAATAATTATTTACCTTCATATACTTACTCCTAATCTGTTAACCGATATTTATCCTTTTATATAAGTTACCGAACTATATCTTTATTAATATCTATACATTATTGAAGCATAATACTATTTTTGCAACTTATATATTTATAATTTCAATATATGATTTATAATATTCACTTATTTTTATATATAAAATTATTAGCTAAATATAAAACTAAAGTTCCATAAATTATAAGGGTAATATATTTGAATATTATTTTCATAGTTTCCCCCACCTCTGTCAATATCTGCTTTGTGCCCAGGGGTGCTTGTGGGGTGCATATCATCTGAATCCCTCTTGCTTATAAACATATTATAGTGAAATACTTATATTTAATTACATAATTATCCTTAAATTTAATTTTATTGATTTATTTAGAAATTATTTTCACTTTTTATTCCTTTAAATGTTATTTTTTTGCTTTTTAATCTTTAATGAATAAAAAAAATAGATAAATATTATATTGATTGTAACCTCTTTATGATTTTAGTCACAATTGTATAATATTTATCTACTTTTATACTAAAATATTATTTAAATATTGGTAAGTTATTCTTAAAGCTATAACTTAAATCAGCAGTTTTATCATAATTATAAAAGACAACTTCCCATAGCTTTGAATTTATTCTTTTTATTTCTTTTATGTTATCTAAATTGACAGCATAAGACTTATGTGTTCTTAAAATATTTTTATAGTTTATTTCTTTTATTATATTGTCTATACCATTTGTTCTTATATTAATAGAACCAACTCTAGTATGTATTATGCACTTTTTTAAATAGTATTCTAAAAACAAAATATCTTTATGATATATCTTTATTTGATTTCCATTTATGTCCTTAAAGAAAATATAATTATTCTTTTCTATTTTCTTTAAATGCCTTAAAAATTTATCTACTAACTCAAATACTTTTTCAAGTGCATAGGGTTTTAATAAATAATCAAAACAATTTACTTCCTTTAAAGCTTCGACTATATATGATACCTGTCCACTAATAAATATTATTGGACTTATCTCATACTTATCTATTTGTCTTATAAACTTAGCAAAATCTAATCCTGATCCTTCTTTTAATTTTGTATCTAGAAAAAATAAATCTATAATATTTCCACTATCAATAATTTTTTTTGCTTCCTCTTCACTTTCTGCTTCATATACTCTCACATCTAAGAACTTTTCCTCAATGCATTTTTTCAGCATTTCCTTCTGATAAACTTCGTCCTCTAGCACCAAAATATTCATTTATTTACCCCCTAAAATACCATTACAATATTTCCTATTTTATATTATTTATTACTATTTGTAAATATATAGCAATATTTCTTGTAATATATTACAATTTTACTATTAAACTTACAATTTATTCCTAATTCTTATTATCATCAATACAAGCTTTTGAATATATTATCAATATAATATTTATTTTAGGAGATTATATGAGATATTTTATAAAAACTTCCGATAATGCTAGAATACTAGTGGAAGATTTAAATTCTGATTCAGATAAAACAATATTATTTATACATGGCTGGCCTTTAAATCATAATGCATATGAATATCAATTTAACTTTTTTGGTGAAAAAGGTTATAGATGTATTGGTATAGATTTAAGAGGATTTGGAGAATCTGATAGACCTTTTAATTGCTATGATTACGATACTATGGCTTCAGATATAAGAAAGGTAATTGATGTTCTTGATTTAAAAAATATAACTTTAGTTGGACACTCTATGGGTGGTGCCTTATCAATTAAATATATATCAAAATATGATTCCCATAAAGTTACTAAGCTTTGCTTAATAGGAGCAGCTTCTCCTAGCTGGGTGAAAACTAAGGATTATTCATATGGTTTTACAGAAGAAGAAGTAAATAAATTCATTAAAGAATCCTTAAATGATAGACCAAGCTTTATAAGAACAAAGGTTACTAATTTATTCTTCTATAAAAATACTCCAATAGAAATGCTAAACTGGTTTAATAATATTTCCTTATCTGCTTCTCCTTGGGGAACCTTTAAGTGTTTAATTAGTTTAAGGGATGAAAGATTATTTAATGATATAAATAAAATTAAAATCCCTACTTTAATTCTTCATGGAGTCCATGATGTTATTTGTCCATATGAATTCGGTAAGTACCTTCATGAAAATATAGAAAGCTCAAAATTAATACCACTATCTGAAAGTGGACACGGTTCCTTTATTGAAGAAAAAGATAAAGTTAACAAAAGCCTATTAAACTTTATTGAAGATAATAACTAAAAAGATTATCATTTAGTTATGGATATAGCTGGAAAGCTGTAAAAAACTTAAATAAGAATGATGCTACTTAGATATCTAGTATTAAAGTCACAGTAGCATCATATTTTTTATATTTCTTCTTCTAAAATTTCCTTTAATAATTCTGGATAATCTGTAAATGCGCCATCTACTTTATTTTTAATTAATAATCTCATATGCATTGGATTATTAACTGTAAAAATATTAACCTTTAAGTTATTTTCATGAGCTTCCTTTATTAATTCTTCTGATGCAACTATTAAACTTGGATGAATTGCATCTACGCCTAAAGATTTTGCATATTCAACTACATTTACTATAGGGCTTTCATATAGAATTGCTGTTTTTATATTACTAATTGTTTTTACTTTTCTTATAGATTCATGATTAAAGCTAGATATTATAATCTTATCTTCTAGATTATAATATCTAATTAAATTAATAACATCCTCTTCTATTCCTTCATAATTAATAATATCTGTTTTTAATTCAATATTTAATAATATATCTATGTCCTTAATTAACTCTAATACTTCTTCTAATGTTGGAATATGACATTCTTCATTATCTCTAAATAGTTTTTTCCTATTATTAAAGGATTTTAGTTCTTCTAAGGTGAAATCCTTAACTAATCCTTTTCCCATAAATGTACGTTCTATATCCTCATCATGTATTACAACAAGTTTGTTATCTTTACTTTTATGAACATCAATTTCTAATCCCTTTGCTCCTGATTTTATTCCTTCTCTTAGAGAAAGCATTGTATTTTCTGGGTAATCAGAACTTGCACCCCTATGTGCAAAATTTATCATATTTATCTTCTCCCCTTATATAGATATTAATTTTCTATACTCTTAAACAATTAAAATTTTACTATAAATTGGACTTTTTTATAAATATAAATTTATCTATTATCATAGCCATAAATATACCAATGGTATAACAAATTAAGTCAGAAAATAAAAATCCATGTCCTAATACTAAAGAACCTATTAAAGTGCTCCTAACATTATTAATCCATTCCCCTTGATATAACTGTGATATTTCTATTCCATAGGAAAATATTAAAGATACTATTGCAACTTTTTTAATAGTAAGCTTATTAAATAAAAAGGCAAACCCTAAATAAACCATAGTTGCCCATAAGGTATCCCCTGCATACTTTCCTAAAAAGCTAGGAAAATAATTTATAAATTTTCTTGATGATAAGCCTAAGGCCATAGTAAATAAAACTAGCCATAAATAAATTAATCTACTTCTAGTAAAATTGCTTTTTTTAATATTAAATAAAATCTTTGAATTAATCATTTTATATAATCCCCTATTTATATATAAATATTTATTATAAATATACTAACACAATTATGCTCTAAATCCTCTAGTATCTTATAAAATATAATATTTTTATATATCAAAAAAAGTACACCTATTGGATGTACTTTTATTTTTAAACTAAATATTATGACAATTTTCGTAAAGGCCTTCAACCTTCTCCCAATCTATAACATTCCATATATTCTTTACATAATCAGCTCTTAAATTCTTATATTTTAAATAATAAGCATGCTCCCATACATCTATAGTTAAAATTGGAATTAAATCATCCATAACTGGTGAATTTTGATTTACCCTTTTAACTATTGATAGCTTTCCATCTTTATCTTTAACTAAGAATCCATATCCTGATCCAAATTGTGATATGGCTGCATTAGATAATTCTTCTTTTAATTTATCCACACTACCAAAGGTGTTATTTATTTCTTCTAGCAATTTACCTTCTGGAGCTTTCTTTGGAGTTGGAGAAAGTATTGAAAAATATAAATTATGATTTGATACTCCTCCTCCATTATTAACAACTGCTGGTCTTATCTCTTCTGGTAAATCAGCAACACCTTTTATTAATTGATCTAAGTTTTTACCTTTTGTATACTCTTCATATCCCTCTAGAGCCTTATTTAAATTTGTTTCATAAGTTTGAAGGTGTTTACTATAATGGGTTTTTACAGTTTCCTCATCTATATAAGGTTCTAACGCATTAAAATCATAGGGTAATTCTATTTTATTATACATAAATTCTTCTCCTTAATTTTAATTTTTCTACTAAACTTATTATGTTTAAATTAGTAGTTTATTTTAATTTATCCTTATATTGTGATTCTTATACACCAAAAATAGATAAATAAAGGAAAGAAAAAAGTGCATTTTAAAAATGCACTTTTATTTTATAATATTCTATTATGTTATTATATGTTATATTCTTCGTTGTAAAGTTCTTCAACTTTTCCCCAACATATTACATTCCATATATTCTTTACATAATCTGGTCTTAAATTCTTATATTTTAAGTAATATGCATGTTCCCATACATCAATACCTAGAATTGGTACTAATCCATCCATATATGGTGAGTCTTGATTTGATTTCTTAACTATTGATAATTTTCCATCCTTATCTTTAACTAAGAATGCAAATCCTGCTCCAAATAAAGTTACTGCAGCATTACTTAAATCTTCCTTTAATTTATCTACACTACCAAAAGTTTTATTAATTTCTTCTAATAACTTACCTTCTGGGGCCTTCTTTGCATTAGGAGAAAGAATTGAGAAGAATAAGTTGTGATTTACAACTCCACCACCGTTATTAATAACTGGTGTTTTTACATCTTCAGGTAATTCATTAACAGATTTTAATAATTGTGCTAATGTTTTTCCCTTTGCATATTCTTCATGATTTTCTAATGCCTTATTTAAATTTGTTTCATAAGTTTTATGATGCTTATCATAATGTGTTCTCATAGTTTCCTCATCTATATAAGGTTCTAATGCGTTATAATCATATGGTAATTCTATTCTATTATACATAAAGTTCCCTCCCTTTTTTTCTTTAATTATAGCATATAAAATATACTTTTTCAATGCAATTTATAATTATTTTCATTTAATAATAATTATCAAAAGACTTTTTATATCATTATGTGAAACTTTATATATTTTTTTGATAAATATTTTACTTGATTTTATAACCACAATAAGGACAGTATTTATAGTCTGAATCAACTACTTTCCCACAATTATTACATACATTATTAATATTATAATCATATCCATAAGTATTATTAATTTCATTTAAATCCCAATATGTTAATTCAATATTTTCACCTTTTTCTATTAACTTTCCCTTTTCCTTAGAAATCGAAAATATTTTTTTGCAACTTTCACATTCAACATAATATTTTTCATTCCACTTAAAAATGGGTATAAAAAAGAAGTGGAAAAATTCATAGTGCTTTATAACTCTTCCAATAGTTAATCTATTACAGCTCTTACATGTAAAATTATTTATTATTTTTATTTCTTTTGCTTTATTTTCTATACCAAAGATACCTATAAAAAACATACTATTCTCCTTACTTAGTTTTATAATATATTCTTATTTTATCATAAAAAAATAAGAAGTTAGATTAATTATTAATTCTAACTTCTTATCATAGTTTTTTATTCTTTTTTAAGTAATTACTACTATTTATCCCTTTACTTACTAACTTATTAATAAACTTACAATCAACTTCTAATTTAACTGTCATTAAGATATACTCCTCTGCAATTATTTTAACAAGTAGAAAAATAATAGTAAATTATACTTTATTTTTATTTAATTCATATTTTTGTTGTTCCCATGTATTATTGATATCCTTTTCAATTTTCCTTGTAAGAGATCTTTTTTCTTCTTCTGTATATGTTGGGGAATTATTTATATTTTGTTTCATATAAAATAATTTTCTTACAGATTCATTAAAACTACAGTGTTTATTTCTATCTACTCTTAACATATTATCTCACTCCTTTCAATTATTTCTCTATCTACATTATATACTCTTTTTATTAAATTTTGTTACAATTTATAGTCAAATCCTATTTTTAATTAAATTTTAAGATTTTAATACTAAAATTTTCGAATAGAACTATAAAAACTTAATTATAAAACAATATATTCTTTATATTTACTATAGTTCCTTATTCTAATAAAGAAGCTTTAGAAAATATCTAAAGCTTCCTTGAAAAACACATAAAAATAATTATTCTAAGTCTATACTAGCACCTAACTCTATTGCTAATTTATTCAATTCATAATATTCTTTTTTTCCATGTATCTTTATAGAATTTAAAAGATCTTCTATAGTAATAATATTTAATTTCCTAATTAAAAAACCTAGTAATATCATATTTGCATTTCTTTTGTCTCCAAGGTTTTCTGCTTTTGTTTCAGCATTAATCTTATATACTTTTAAATTTTTAAAATTTATTTCATCTTTTATCATATCTGAATCTATTATCAAAATTCCATTTTCCTTTATTGATTGGCTAAACTTATCTAAAGATGGCTTATTCATAACTACTACTATATCTGCTTCTGTAATAACAGGAGATCCAACTTCTTCATCAGAAATTATAACTGAACAATTTGCTGTACCACCTCTCATTTCAGGTCCATAAGATGGTAGCCATGACACATTGAATCCATTATCCATAGCTGCATAGGATAAAAGCTTACCAACAGTTAATATTCCCTGTCCTCCAAAACCTGCAAATATAATTTCTTTTTTAATCATTCTACTTATCCTCCTTATTTGTATCTTTTTTAACACCTAAAGGATAATAAGGAATCATATTTTCTCTAAGCCACTTTAAAGAATCCTGTGGAGATAACCCCCAATTAGTTGGACATGTAGATAAAACTTCAATAAATGAGTATCCTAAACCCTTTATTGAATTATTAAAAGCTTTTTTAATTGCTTTTTTAGCTTTTGTTAAATTTGCTATATTATCTACACTTACTCTTTCAACATAAGTTGCTCCATCTAAAGTAGATATCATTTCTGACACTCTTATTGGATAACCTTGTGTTTTTAAATCTCTTCCATAGGGAGAGGTTTCTGTAATTTGCCCTTCTAAAGTAGTAGGAGCCATTTGCCCTCCTGTCATACCATATATGCAATTGTTTACAAAGATAGTTACAATATTTTCTCCTCTAGCGGCTGCATGAACAACTTCTCCGGTTCCTATAGCTATTAAATCTCCATCACCTTGATAAGTAAATACTACCTTATCTGGATTTCCTCTCTTTATACCTGTAGCAACTGCAGGGGCTCTTCCATGAGCTGCTTGGAACATATCACAGGCAAAGTAATTATATGCAAGTACTGAGCATCCAACTGATGCAACACCTATGGTCTTATCTAATATTCCTAATTCTTCTATTACTTCCCCTACTAATTTATGAATTATTCCATGAGTACATCCTGGACAATAGTGTGTAGGTACATCTAAAAGAGCTTTGGTTGGCTCATATATAATCCCCATATTACATACCTCCAATAATAGATTTTACATATTGGTATATCTCATCTACTGTAGGTACTATACCACCTGTTCTACCATAAAACCTAACTTCTTCTTTTCCATTTACAGCAAGTTTTATATCTTCAACCATTTGCCCACAGTTCATTTCCACAGATAAATATCCATTTTTGCTCTTCCCTAAGGTCTTTATAAAGGCTTCATTAGGGAATGGCCAAGTTGTTATAGGTCTTATTAATCCTAAATTTATTCCATCTTCTTTAGCTAGGCTTATAACACTTTTGCATATTCTAGCTGTTATTCCAAAGGAAACTAATATCAGATCACAGGAATTTTCACAATTATATAATTCATATTTAACTTCATTTTCTTTTATTATTTTATATTTTTCTTGAAGCTTCAAATTAAGTTCTTCTAACTTCTCTGGATTTAATTCTAATGAGTTTATTATGTTATGTTTATTCCTCTTTCCTAACCCATTAGCAGCCCAAGTTTTTTCTGGTAAATCTCTTTTTGTATTTTCTTTAAATTCAATACCCTCCATCATTTGACCTAGCATTCCATCTGCCATTATCATTACTGGCGTCCTATATAAATCACTTACATCAAAGGCTTCTGATATTAAATCTATCATTTCTTGAATAGATGCTGGAGCATAAACTGGCAAATTAAAATCTCCGTGTCCTAGTCCCTTGTTTAAAAATAAATAATCAGATTGAGCTGGTTGTATTCCTCCAAGTCCTGGACCACATCTAACTACATCAACTATAAGACAAGGTACTTCTGCTGCTGCTAAATATGAAATACCTTCTGTCATTAAGCTTATTCCTGGACTAGATGATGATGTCATACATCTAACCCCTGTACCTCCACATCCATATACCATATTAATAGCTGCAATTTCGCTTTCAGCTTGTAAAAAAACTCCATTTGCCTTTTTCATATTTTTTGCCATATATGCTATTAATTCAGTTTGAGGTGTTATTGGATATCCAAAAAAACATTTGCATCCTGCTCTAATAGCAGCTTCTGCTATTGCTTCATTACCCTTCATTAAAAACTTTTCCCCCATAGTTTTCCTCCTACCTTTCAATTGTTATGACAGAATCTGGACAAATTTTTCCACAAGATGCACATGCTATACATGCACTCATAAGATTTTCATCTATTCCAGCTGGATGATATCCCTTACTATTAAAATTCTCTTTAAAACTAATAATTTTTTTGGGACATATATTTATACAATGCCCACAGCCCTTACATCTTTCCTCTTTAAATATAACCTTCGCCATTAAAATCCCCCCTATTATTACCAAGTCATGTCCATATATAAATTTATAGGTAATATTTCTCCATTAACTTTATACTTTATTACCTCTTCAAATTTTTTGGTACATACAGTGTATTTGTAAGGAATGTTTAAAAACTTAGATAACTCAAAAGATTCAATATCTCCTTTGAGTATATGTCTAGATTCTGTTTCCTTCATCATGTGAGAATTTGATATTATACCTGTTACTTTTAGCTTACTGGCTAATTCAATAGACTTTAGATATTTACTTGCTGATATACAATTTAAGGTTTCCATTCTTGAATTATTTAAAATATAATACATTGAATAACCTTCTTCTTCAAAGTACTTGTTATATACTCCTAGAACCCTTGCCCCTACATCATCTCCACCAACATCCAATATAACTTCATATGATTTATCATTAAATACAGATAAAATTTCTGCTGATAGTACCATTAGTTCTGCATTAATTAAATCCTTTGATGTACTTATAACCCTTATCATGTAATCCTTTTCTATTTTAACTTTAATATCTCTTATAGAAAAATAAGGATTAATTGTGTCCATATCTACCAATGCTACCTTTTTACCTTCTTTAGACATTTTTATAGAATAATTAATTGCCACTTCTGTCTTGCCACTACCAAAGTGTCCAGTAAATATCTTAATCCTACTCACATTAACACTCCCTATTACACATTCTTACTATCAGTATACTTTATATTCTATTTTTATCGCAATAAAAAGTGTAATATATATAAATATTTACCATACTTCACAATAATTTTAATTTATTCAAATAAAATCTTAAGAAATTACTAAAATAAATGATATATTAATTATTTTTTTATCTATTTTTTAGAGTATAAAAAATATGATATATAATATTTTTCTTTCAATACCCTAAAATTTAAATCATAAACCTTATATTTGAGCTATTAAAAACTAAAAGAGCCTTAGAATAAATCTAAAGCTCTATACAAAAAACTATTTATTATTTTCAATTAATGCTTCAATTCTAGCTCCACATCTACTAGCTCCACAGAATCCTGTTCCAGCACAAGTAGCTTCTTGAACCTTTTCAAAAGTATCAGCACCATCTTTTATAGCTTTTACTATTTCATCTTTTTCTACACCTTTACATAAGCAAACTAAATCCATATTTACACCTCAATCTCTAAAATCTTTTCATTAGATTATAAAAATTTAATCTCTTGATTGATTATAATATATTTTTTTAATTTGTAAAAGATGTTATTAGAAAATAATTATTTCTAACTTATTATTTTTGAAATTATAGGTATAGTAACAATAGATAGTAAAGTGGTTATAAATACAACTATTGATGAATATTCCTTTTCCTTATTAAAATCAGCTGCAAATATTGAGGTCATAGCAGCTGCTGGCATAGCTTGTATAACTATAATGGTGTTTATTATAGTTGTGTTATCTTTTAGTCCTAATTTTATTAAAATAAGTACTAAAGGTATTATTATTAGCTTAATTAATGATCCGTAATATATTGATATTTCCTTAAACACATCTTTTATCCTTACCTTAGCTAATATACTTCCTACTATTATCATTGAGATAGGTGCCGTCATATCTCCAACTATTTTTGTTGTGTCTAATATAAAAGATGGTAGCTGAACTTTAAATAGCATCATAGGAATTCCTATATATACTGCTATTATAGCTGGATTTAATAAAACTTTTTTTGTATTTTTCTTTGATATTTTGTCTGAAAAAATCATAACTCCATATGTCCATAAAGCTATTGTAAATACCATGTTAAAAATTGACGTATAAACAACTCCTTCTGGGCCATACAAGCTATTAATTATGGGAAATCCTATAAATCCACAATTTGAAAATACATTTGCAAAATGTAGAATTTTTTTCTTTTCACCTTTAATAGGAAGTAAACATATATAAGATATAATAGCTGCTAGAAGCATAAAAACTACACTATAGGTAAATGCTATAAAAACATTCTTGCCCATTCCATCACTAAATTCAAAACTAAATGAATTTATAACTAAAAGTGGTAATGTTATTTCTAAAAGTATTCTTCTTAATCCCTTATTTACTTCTTCATTTATTATGTTCTTCTTTGTTCCATAAACGCCAATTAATATTATTAAAAATAAAGAAATTATTTTATTTAAGACAACCATTTTTTCTCCTATAAAAAATCTGTTTTTCTTTATATTATATACTTTTTATTACTATAAGTTATATAGTAATTTGAAACTTTCAATATAAAGTATTAATTTACTTATCTTCTCATATATATTAATTAAATAATTCTTTAATATTTTATTATTATATTGATAAGCTGATAATTATTTGTTATTATAATAACTATCGAATTGTTTGTATAAGGGAGTAGTTAACTCTAATTTTGTAAGAGTTACTAAGTCAACATATTGAACTTAGTTCTGGCTTAGTATTAAATAACGAGACTTATGCGTAGTTTTGCTACGCATAAGTCTCATTTTTTATGATAATAATCTATAAATAGTAATAAAATCCTAAGTAATATTTAGGCTTTTATAATAAAATCTATAATAAAGGAGTACATATCATGGGTTTCATTTCAATTTTTATGACAGGTATAGGATTATCTATGGATGCCTTTGCCGTTTCCTTAGCTAAAGGTATATGTTTAAAAGAAGATGAATTTAAAAATTCTTTTAAAGTTGCTCTATTCTTTGGTGGATTTCAAGCCTTAATGCCATTATTAGGCTGGTGGTTTGGTAGATATTTTGAAAGCTATATAAAATCTTTTGATCATTGGATAGCTTTTATATTACTAGTAATTATAGGTGGAAAAATGCTAATAGAAGCTATTAAGGAACTAAGATCTATTAACGATTCAGAGATAGCTACAGAATGTGAAAGGGATGAATTTTCTTATAAGAAACTAACAATACTAGCAATCGCAACTAGTATAGATGCCTTAGCTGTTGGAGTTAGCTTTGCATTTTTAAGCGTTAGCATTATTCCTTCTATAACAATTATAGGAATAACTACTTTTATATTAAGTTTTTTTGCAGTTTTTCTTGGCAAAAAACTTGGTGAGTATATGCAAAGTTATGCTGAAATAATAGGTGGAATTATTTTAATATTTATTGGAGCTAAAATATTGTTTGAACACTTGATGTAAATGAAGAATGTAAAATGAAAAATGTAGAATGAAGGAAAAAACTCCTTTCTGAGTTTTGACCTTCTAATTGAAAAGGCACTACTATTCTTAATAGAAATAGTAGTGCCTTTTCTCTATATTGATTACTATAATAAAACAAATAATTTACGTATATTTTTTACACGTTTATTATTATTAAGCATATAGTAAATATATAAAAATAAATAATCATTTAGAAAGGGGTTCCATATGACTTATCAAGATTTCTGTAATAAATCTAATAGTAATCTAATCAGTAATACTGATGCTCAAAATGTTTTTTCTTTTTTATCCGAACCATCTAATATTCATAACATGATCTGTTTTAGCCAACTTGAGTTGCCAGCAATTACTGGTATTGTATCAACTCTAGAAAAGAACTATGCTAATACTGCAAATTTCCCTTTTACAGATTTTCGCAATAAGCAGATAGTAGGAAAAATGATAAAGTATATACTTTCCTTCTATGGATATACACCAAAAGCTAAAGGTCTTGATGACCGTGCAAAACTTAGAAATTTCTCAAATGCAAATTATTTTAAAACTTCTTCTGTATATGAATTAATAACTACTCCCCAACACAAAATTATTGTAATTTCAATATAAATGCTACTGTATTATAAAAATACTATTTATTAAAAAGAATTTAAAAGCATAGCTACTTTAATAATAGTTATTCTTTTAATTATAACTTCTTTTTTAACAATACCAATTTATCTTTACTGGATTAGGCTCATCAATTATATAAACTTTAAGCAAGGCTTCTTCCATCTTTTTGCACTCTCTTGCTGCAATTTCATCATAAATCTCATCATTCTCATTAACACCAACTGATGAATATGCTATTGCAGCAGAACCATAAAAAGCAAGTCCTAAAGAGCTAGTTATAGTATTAATTGTTGCTGTTGTAGCCCTTATAGCTCTTGCTGCTGCTTGTGCTGCTGGATTTTCTTCTGCTTCTCTTGCAGCTATTTGAGCTTCCTTAATAATTTTCTTTGCTTCAGCTAATTTTATATTGCCTTTTAGCCATTCATCAACTGCATTTAATGCGTTATCTAAACGATAATCCTTAGGATATACATTTATATAAATAGGTAGAATATGTTCTCTAGCATATTCATTACACCATTTTATAATTGTATATTTACTTTGTGTTTCTATTAATCTCATAAGAGAAATAATATATGGTGAGTCTGCTTTTCCAAGCATTTTCCGTAATTTAGCCATAATTACTCCTTTTATTAAATATATTTTTAAAATAAAATTAATACCAAAGGTAAATGAAATTCTTTGCTATTATCCCTTAATAATCTGAACTCCAACTCCATTTGGATCCCTTACAAAAAAGCATTCCATATTGCCACCTAATATAATTGGTCCAGCAGTAATTATATTTTTTTCTTTTGATTTTTCTAAAATCTCATCATAATTCACTGGACAAATACCAATAGAAACATTGCTATTTGATAAAGCCTCTAATTCTAAATTTTTATAATAAATAAGTTCAATTTTCACTCCATTTTCTGCAGAAAAAAAGGCAATAGACATATCCTCATTATGGGAAAATTCCTTTTCAGCCTTCATGCCTAAAAAATCCTTATAAAACTCTTTAGACTTTTCAAAATCTTTTACTTTAATTGTAATCCAATTAATAACCATATTATTCCTCCCTTATATATTCCTTATCTTAAGCTCTAATAAACTATTATTTATCTAATAACTTAATTTTATTTTCCGTTTTGATTATAACATATTTTGTAAATTGCATACACTTATACTATATCTATTATCTATCTACTCCAATTTATCTAAATTATTATTCCTTCAAAATGGTCTATTTCATGTTGAATAATCTGTGCAGTAAAACCAGTAAATATTTGTTTATGTTTCTTAAAATCTCTATCAAGATATTCCACTTCTATTGTTTCATATCTTTTTGTTTTTCTAAAACCAGTTAGAGATAAACAACTTTCTTCTGTTTCATAACCTTTTTCTTTCTTTACTATAACTGGATTTACCATAGGAACTATTATATTACCTACACTAAATACAAGTATACGTTTTTTAACTCCTATCATATTTGCAGCCATACCAACACAGGCCTCTAAATTTGCTCTTAATGTATCAACTAAATCATCAATAACTGGTATATCAGCTTTTGTTGCAGCTTCTGATTTCTGTCCTAGGAATAATACATCATTTACAATTGGTCTTATCATATTTTTTCAAACCTTTCTATTTCTTAATTTCTATTCTAATTTTAATTATTAACTTACTTGTTTGCCTATTCTTATTTTAATATAATCAAAGTATAAATAGCAAAAATACTAGTAGAATTAGTTAAATTCTACTAGCACTAAAAATTAATATTTAACCACTTTGGAAGCTTTTTATCAACCCAGACTATCTTTCCATGCTTCAAATATGCAATTTCTCTTAACACCTCAGTATTATCATATATATTTACTTCATCACATATTTTAATTACTTCATTTAAATTCTTTAAAGAATTATAGTATCTTCTTTCTATGTCCTTATCAGGTATTCCATGCCCACCTTTGCTTACTCTAATTTTAACTCTTTCCTTAGCAATTTCAGGATTATCTATACCTATATAATTCATAACTATATAAAAACCATTCTCTTTAGCAAGACTTATATTCCTTATTATACTTTTCCCACATAAAGTAGTTTCTTGGTTAAAAGATATTCCTTCAAGAATATATTTTTTTATTAAGACAATAGCTTCTCTTGCACACTTAACTTGAAGATTCTTATCTTTCCAAGAACCAATTCTTGCTACCATTTCATCAGTATTTATTCTTTTTTCATCTTTATTTTCATTATAATATATAGATTCATACATTGAAGTTTTACCTGCTCCATTAACGCCTGCAAAAATTGTATATGTTGGCACCCTACTTACCTATAACCTTTTCTTGTTCTTTTTGTAATACTAAATTAGATAATGTCATATAAAAATCTTGTTCTTCTTTTGTCTTAGCATTCTTAAATAATTCCTTCAATTCACTATATGAATACTTTATAAAAATATCATATAAATTAATATCCTTATTTCCCATAAAAGGCACCTCCTAAAAGAAACATATTTATATAAATATTATATACCGAATATATAAAATAATAAACATACTCTATAATTCTATCCAATCACTTATCTTGTTATAAACCTTAAAGCCCCTCTTCTTATACATTTCATAAGCAATACTATTCTTTTCAATTACTGTTAAACAAAGTTCTTCTACTTTCTTTTCATTTAAGTATTGTATTGCTGTTTCTAATAATCTTTTACCATAGCCTTTTCCCCTGTACTCTTTTACTAATCCTATATCGAAAAAGCCTTTATTACCTTCAATAATTGTATTTAAAAAACCTATACTTTCACCTTTATCTATTACAATAAAATATTCTTCATTGTCATTCTTATTATCTAAAAATCCCTTTGCATCTTTAATTTCTATATAGGTTCCATGAGGCATATCCATAAAGGATTTATTATAAATATCAACATACTCATCAATATTTTCCTTTGATAAATTAATCTTATCTAATACATCATTTTCTTTTTCTCTATTAGTTAATATCATATTAAAGGATGAATAACTTCTTTTTAGTCCTATACTTTCTGCTAAATTAAGCAAATCCTTATTTCTTATTCCAAGAAGAACTTTATTAGCTCTATATTTGTTTGCTAATGCTAATGAAGTATTAATTAATTCCTTTAATACTTTTTTATTATCCTTTTGACAAATAACTTTATTAATATAGATAGTCTTTAATTTATCAACAACTTCTAATATTACTGATACCTTACCTACTATCTTATCTTCATGAAAATAGAACAATACCCCTTCGCCATAATTGCAAATCTTACCCTTAAGTTCCTTTTCAATTTCAGAGAATGATAAATCAGTGTTTTCTTTATTTTTTATAAACTCTAATGCTAAATTTTTTTCATCACTATTTAATTCTAAAAGATTCTTTATCATTATTCTTTCACCCAATATTGACTACAATCTTTAGATCTATCTAAAAATCCATATTGAATTAAAGCTCTTCTTATTGTTACATAGTCTTCATATATTCTTTTTAATACTCTATTAACTTCTTTTTCAGAATATTTCTTTCCAACATTAAAGTTTTTAGTTATTTCTTCTAATAATATAATTTTCTTCTTTTCTTTAGATGGATAACTTTTCAATGCCCCATTTTCATCTACATAAGTTTCTATTACCTTAATTTTTTCTTCTTTAGTTATATTAAATCTATCATCTAAGGTTGTTGCTCCTTTATGTGCATCACAAATAACATCCTTCTCTAACATATTTATATCTTTATTAGTTTCTTTAGAAAGCAAATTCATAGTTGCTAAAAATAACTTAGCTTGTTTTTCTCTTTCTCTTAATTTATATCTATGATTTCTAATAGTAGAGTTTGCAATTCCTAATTTTGCTGCTATTTCTTTATCTGTAAGTCCTAAAGCTATTAATTCAATTACTGCCCTTTGAGATGATGATATCCCTGTATAATTTGAATTCATATTTAATAAATAGCTTAACATCGACTGGTGCTTTTCCTTAATATGAAGTTCTGCTGTCTTTTTTGCATCATATAGATTTCCATCTACTTCATATATTCTTCCATTTATAAAACTTTCTTCACAAACTATACATTTTACATCTTCTTCTGTTTCAATAAATCCCTTTTCAATTTCTTCAATAGATGAATTCCAAAAAAATTCATTTTCCATTTTAATCCCTCCGTATATTTCTTAGCAAAATTATAAAACAATAATATATATTTGTCTATAAATAAATAAACTTATTTTTAATTTGTTTGTATAAATAAAAATTAGTTTAAAATTTTCAAAATAGCATAATATTATTAATAGAATATAGTATTGAGATAAAAATATTTTTAGGTGGTGTAAAAAGTGCATAGTAGATATAATGACCTCTTTGATACCTTAGTAAAGTCTTATTATAATGGAAACTTTGAAGAAACTCTTACAAATATTATGGTTTGTCATGAGATTTCACCTCAAGAAACTTTTAAAATTATTTCTTCGCTTTGTGGTGTATCTCTAGAATTTAATAATAATTATGTTTATAACTTAAAAAAGGCTATTACTAACTATGAAGTAAGTAAAAGATTTATTGAAAAACTCGAAAGCTGTAACCTAAACTGTAAAAATGAATCTGATGAAAAATATAAATGTCAATTAAGCTGTCCTTTTGATGCAATAATATATGATGAAAATAAAAAATCTACTTATATTAATTATAATCTTTGTGTTGGTTGTGGTTTATGTATAGACTCTTGTAAAGAAGGAAAAATACTCGATAAAGTAGATTTTATTCCTATCATTGACTTAATAAAAAATAATAAAACTGTTGTTGCTGCTGTTGCACCTGCAATTATGGGCCAATTTGGTGAAGATGTATCTTTAGATCAATTAAGAGAAGCATTTATGAAAATTGGATTTACCGATATGATTGAAGTTGCCTTTGCTGCAGATATGCTTACAATAAAAGAAGCTGTAGAATTTAATAAACATGTAAATAGTCCTAATGATATAATGATAACTTCTTGTTGTTGCCCTATGTGGGTTGGAATGCTTAAAAGAGTCTATAAAGAATTAGTTCCTGATCTATCTCCTTCTGTATCTCCAATGATAGCTACAGGAAGGGTTATAAAAAAATTAAATCCTGATGCTAAAGTAGTATTTGTGGGGCCATGTATAGCAAAAAAGGCTGAAGCAAAGGAAAAAGATTTATCTAATGATATAGATTTTGTTTTAACATTTCAAGAATTAGACGATATATTTAAAACTTTAGAAATTAAGCCTTCTGAATTAAATGGAATTCCTACTAAAGATTACGCTTCTAGAGGTGGTAGATTATATGCTCGTACGGGAGGTGTTTCTATTGCTGTAGGTGAAGCTGTAGAAGAATTATATCCAAAGAAAGCAAAGCTTTTTAAATCTGCAAAAGCTGAAGGTGTCAAAGAATGTAAAGAAATATTAAATAAAGCTTTAAGTGGTGATATTAAAGCTAATTTTATAGAAGGAATGGGTTGTATTGGTGGATGTGTTGGTGGCCCTAAAGCCTTAATATCTAAAGAAGAAGGGAAACTATCTGTTGATAATCTAGCTTATAATTCTCCAATTAAAATTGCTACACATAGTAGTACTATGGATGAAGTATTAGAAAAAATAAATATAACTTCCCTGAAGGATTTTGAAGATGATAAAAAAACTGAAATTTTTCATAGGGATTTTAGTTAAAAATAAATATCATATTATGCTCATTTTCTTTAAAATACACTTAATTAAGTAATTTAAAGTAGAAATTGAGTAGAATATCTACTTTTCTATTACTGTCATAAATGTCTTAATTATCATATGTTATACTGTAAAAATATTATTGGAGGAAATTTTAATTTGGATACCTTAAGTGTTTGTATTATAGCTAAAAATGAAGAGAACAACTTATTAAGATGCCTAGAGAGCATAAAAGGTATTGCAGATGAAGTAATATTAGTTGATACAGGTTCTGTTGATAAAACAATAAGTATTGCTGAAAAATATAATGCTAAAGTAATGGAATTTCCTTGGACAAAAAATTTTAGCTCTGCAAGAAATAAAGCCTTAGAAATGGCAACTAAAGATTGGATCTTATGTCTTGATTGTGATGAAGCTCTAGATGGATCTCAAATTTATGAAATTAAAAGAGCCTTAAGAAATTCTAAACATTTGGGTTTTAGACTAAAACTAACTAATGTTATTAATAATAAATTATATGAAGGAAAACATATTTTGAGAATTATTAAAAACAATTCTGGATTTTACTACTCTGGAAAGATTAATGAAAGACTGATGAATTCAATTTATGAAGATTCATATAATACTGAAATAATTAATTTAGAATATCTTTTATATAATTTTGGATTTGATTATAGTAGAAAGACTTTAACTGAAAGATGCAATAGAAATATAGAAATTTATTCATCATTTAATAAAGAAGAAGTAGATTTTGCTTACTATTATAATATTGCAAATGAATACTACCTTTTGAGAAAATATAATACTGCAAATAACTATTATATTAAATCACTTAACTCAAATGATAATATTTATATAAATAGCTATATAACACTTTTATTAGTTAAATCCTATTACTATATGAAAAAATATAATAAGGCTATTTTGATAGGTGAAAGCTTCTCTATTAAATATAATTTTATAAGGGAACTCTATTTATTTTTAAGTGAATGCTATAAAAAGATTGAGGAATTTGATATTTCTAAGGAATGTTTTAAAACTTATTTAAGCACTACTCCCAATGAATACTCTTACTACTTCAATTTAATTCATAATATATCTAAAGATATAATCCCTGAATTTTTCGGATTCTCCATATTAAATTTGTGTATAACTAAATAAAATAAGGAAGAGTTTATCCTCTTCCTTATTTTTAATATATTAGAAATTTGAAAACCTTTATATTGATATTAATCTAAACTTAATATCAATAATGTCAAGTTACTAGTCTTGTCTCTTGTCTAAAATTTGCTCTAAAACATTTAATCTTGTTTTACCAAGTATTTGTTTAGGCTTCTTAGCTATTTCATTGTCTTTGTAGAACTTGTTCTTGTTTGCTTGTACAACCATATAGATTTTTTCCTCTAATGCTTCGTCTTCTATGTTCCCTTCAAAGTAGTCATCTATGTAGTTTCTCAATGCATAGCTTAGTTCTTCTTGATTTTTGTAATATAATCTAATTCCACCCTTATTCACTATATAATCCTCCCTATAAAATCTACTTTTTAAATATATTTTATACCAAATATATCTAATATACAACCTGTATTGATATTCTTAATTCTTACTTAATTATTAAATGTATCTATTTTCCACTTTTTTCTTCAATTATCTTAGTTTTAAAAAAATATTAATAAAAATTATAATGATTTTAAAAATACTATTGACAAATTATTAATTAATAATTATTATTAATACATAGAGAATATTAAAAGAAACAGGAGGAAAAAAATTATGGCATTAATAGGAAAGAAATTAGAAGACTTTAAGGTTCAAGCTTACCACAATGGAAAGTTTGTAGAAGTATCAAATGAAGATGTTTTAGGAAAGTGGGGAATATTCTTCTTCTATCCAGCAGACTTCACATTTGTATGTCCAACTGAATTAGGTGATTTAGCTGATCATTATGATAGCTTTAAAGAAATTGGAGCTGAAATATATTCAGTATCAGAAGATTCACACTTCGTTCATAAAGCATGGGCTGATACAACTGAAACAATTGGAAAGATTACTTATCCAATGCTAGCAGATCCAACTGGTAAGTTAGCAAGATTCTTTGAAGTACTTATTGAAGAAGAAGGTATGGCTTTAAGAGGAACATTTATCGTTGACCCTGATGGCATAATCCAAGCTTATGAAGTTCACCAAAACGGAATTGGTAGAAACGCTGAAGAATTATTAAGAAAAGTTCAAGCTGCTCAATTCGTAAGAGAACATGGAGATGAAGTTTGCCCAGCTAACTGGACTCCAGGAGCTGAAACTTTAGTACCAAGCTTAGATTTAGTTGGAAAACTTTAATATATAACATAGAGGGGACTTTCTCCTCCACTATAAAAAATTAGCGAGGAAACTCGCTATTTTTTTAACAAACTAATCAATAATAATTATTAGGTAATAATAGAGTATTAAAAATATATATTTCATTTTATTTATAAGGAGGCTTATATGAACAATAATATTTATGATTTAATTATAATTGGTGGCGGTCCTGCTGGATTATCTGCTGGTTTATATGCCGGAAGAGCAAAACTTAGAACATTAATCATTGAAAAAGAAAATATTGGTGGTCAAATTTCTACTACTGCCGAAGTGGTAAACTATCCTGCTATAGTTAAAACAAGTGGTGCAGAAATGACATCTCAAATGAGAATACAAGCAGAAAATTTTGGAGTTAAATTTAAAACTGCTGATGTTACAGATGTAGATTTTAATGGTGAAGTTAAAACTATAAAAACAAATGTTGGTGATATTCAAGGAAGATCTGTTATTATAGCTACAGGTGCTTCTCCAAGAAAATTAGGATTTCCTGGAGAAATTGAATATGGCGGTAGAGGTGTTGCCTATTGTTCAACTTGTGATGGTGAATTCTTTAAAGATTTAGAAGTTCTTGTAATAGGTGCAGGTTTTGCTGCAGCAGAAGAAGCTATATACTTAACTAGATTTGCTAAAAAGGTAATAATAATAGCTAGAGAGCCTGATTTTACTTGTGCAAAATCTATTGGAGATAAGGTTAAAGCTAATAAGAATATAGAAATTAGATTTAATACTGAAGTTGTTGAAGCTGTTGGTGATGATGTATTAAGATCTGTAAAATTAATTAATAACGTTACTAATGAAACTTCTGAATACTATCCTCCAAAAGAAGATGGAACATTTGGTATCTTTGTATTCGTTGGTTATCAACCACAAACTGATGTTTTTAAAAACAAAGTAGATATGGATAGATGGGGATATATATTAACTGATGAAAATATGAAAACTAATGTAGACGGTGTTTATGCAGCTGGTGATTTAAGACCTAAAATGCTTAGACAAGTTGTAACTGCAGTTGCTGATGGTGCTATTGCTGCAACAGATGCTGAAAAATATGTAGCTGCACAAAAAGAAAGACTTGGAATTGTTGATGAATATATAGAAGAAGAAAAAGTTGAAGAACCAAAAGAATCTTCAGTATCTTCTATTTCAAATACAGGTAAGAGTGCATTATTAAATGATGCTCTAAGAAAACAAATTCAAGGAGTTTTAGCTAGATTTGAAAGTAATATATCTCTAGTTTCAATTGTAGATGAAACTAATAGTAAATCAATTGAACTAAGAGATTTAGTTTTAGATATAGCTGATTTAGGTGATAAAGTTACTGCACTTATATATAAGAAGGGTGAAAATCCTGAAATGGAAGATAAGGTTCATGCAAACAAATTCCCTATAGTTGCTATTTTAAATAAAGATGGTGAATATAGTGGTGTTAAATTCCATGGTGTGCCTGGTGGTCATGAATTAAATTCATTCCTTATAGCTATGTATAATGTAGCAGGTCCTGGTCAAGAAATTAATGCTAATGTTTTAAATGATATTAAGTCTATAGATAAGAAACTAAATATTAAAGTTGGAGTATCACTTTCTTGCCATGTATGTCCTGATGTAGTTATGGCTGCTCAAAGAATTGCAATAGAAAATCCTAATATAGAAACTGAAATGTTAGATTTATCTAACTTCCCTGATTTAAAGAATAAGCATAAAATAATGAGTGTACCTGCATTAATAGTAAATGACGAAAAAGTATACTTCGGTGGTAAGAAGCTTGAAGAAATAGTAAACTTATTAAAATAATAATTTAACCCCAAAAAGTGTTTTCTGTTTATATACAGAAATCACTTTTTTATTTTTCTTAATATTTCTTTAACCTTATATTCAAAGGTAATCCTTCCAAATTGATAATAAGTATCTAACTCTTCTATATTAGGATATTGTTTTTTAATATAACTTTTATATTCTTTAAAGGAAATAGAATTCAAATTCATTGCATTTTCATGAAAGATAAAACCATAAATAAAATACCCAATAACTAATATTGGTATTAAAAGAAATATGGCAATAATAATTTTAATTTTCCTTTTGAAAGTCATACTACACCACCTATTCTTTATTCATATTTAATTATTTTAAGGTTATACACTCTATTATTTTTAAACTTTAAATAAATTATATAAAAAAATCCTAAAGCTAGAACCACTTTTTAGCAATTAATTAAAAAAACTCCTTCTCCTAAAGTCCAAGGAGTAAGTTCGAGGAACCAAATTAAAATTTGGACTCTTAGAGGAAACTCCTTCTCCTAAAGTCCAAGGAGTAAGTTCGAGGGACCAAATTAAAATTTGGACTCTCACTTAAATAGCCTATATGAATAGACTTACTCTAGAGCTTGTCTTTCATATAGGCTTAATTTAATCTATAATTATGCTGTTATTTTTGATGCTAATTTTTCTTTTTTTCTTTTTTCTGTTTCGTCTACAACTAATGCTGTAACTGCTGTTCCAGTTACATTAGTTAATGTTCTCATCATATCTATTATTGCATCTACTGCCATTACCATAGCCATACCTTCTATAGGTAATCCAGCAGTTGATAATACTACAGTTGTTGACATAGTAGCAGCTCCTGGAACTCCTGCTATACCAATTGAAGAAATAATTGTAGTTACTACTATTAAAATATAGTGATACATTGTCATATCTACTTTGAATACATTTGCTACAAATATAGCTACTATAGCTGGATATAATCCACCACAAGCATTCATTCCCATTGTTGATCCAAGTGGAGCTACAAAGCTTGCTACATTTCCAGAAACCTTAGCATTTTCTACTAATGTCTTAATAGTAACTGGTAATGTACCATAACTACTTTGACTTGTAAATGCTACTACTTGAGCTTCAGATATATCTTTAAAGAACTTTATTGGATTCTTTCTTGCAACAAAGGCTATTAATGGTGTATGAACTAATAATATTTGTAATATACATGCTATATAAACAGCTAATACAACTAAGAATAATGATTTAATAGTGTCCATTCCATTTTTTGCTGCTGCTGTGGCTATTAATGCAAATACTCCATAGGGTATAAACTTTAATATTATTCTAGTAATGCTTAATACTAATTCATATGCTGATAATATAAAATCTTTAAAGGCTTTAACTTTCTCTGGATTTTTATTATCTTCAATAACTAATGCTACTGCTATAAATAATGAAAAAATAACTATTGGTATTATTTGATTATTTACCATTGAGGCTACAGGATTAGATGGTAAGAAATCTAAAATAACTTTTGAAAAAGCTGGTATTTCTCTTGGAGTAAAACCTTCCACTCCAACATAATTTAATCCATTTCCTAAATTAAATATTCTTCCTATAATTAAGCCTATTATTGCAGCAACTCCTGTTGTTCCTAATAATATACCTATTGTTTTAAGTCCTATTGATTTTAAAGTATCTAAATTTTTAAGTCTAATTATACTTGTTATTATTGATACCATAACTAATGGTACAACTATCATTTTAATTATTGCTATATATCCTTTACCAACTACTTCAAGGTAAGCAAGATTTTCTTTAAAAATTCCTCCTAAAATTAAACCTATTGTTAAAGCTGTTAAAGTTGCATAAGAGAACTTTCCAGTCTTTGATTTTACTAAATAAATAACATAAAATGCTACTAATGATAGTACTACTGCTAAAACTAAATTAAAACTAATATTTATATTCATATTTTCCTCCTACTTTTAATTGATTTTATAATTATAATATAAATTATTAAGATTTTAAAAGAACAAAAAAACTCCTGCCCTGTAATACAGAGGCAGAAGTCTAACTTCCACGGTTCCACTCTGATTAGATATAAAATATCCATCTCGTCATCGGTACTAAACATACCTAGTCTCTATAATGGGAGAACCCATAACCCCCTACTTAGTTTCAAGGATTAAACTCTGAGATGCACTTCATTAATACAATTATAAGCTATTCCAGCAAACTAGCTCTCTCTAAAATAATTGTTATTAATTACTTCTTCTCTTCATCGTCATTATTCATATCGGAATACTATGATTTAATTATATCATTATATCATTCCTTGTCAATATATAAATTAAATATTTCAAATGAATATTTTTATATTAATTTTCTCTTAAAATAAAAAAATAAGAAACTATAAAAGCATCCCCTTATTTAATGGACAGTTAATAATGCATAATTGTTGAAATAATTCAGCAAGCTGAATTATGCAATTTTCTAAACTCTGAAGGAGTTTATTCCTTCATTATGCATTACGCACTATGCATTATGAATTACTTTAAGTACTCATCAACATTGTTTATTGTAACCTTAGTATGTGGTAACTTTTTATACTTACCATCTTCTATATCCTTTATATTTTCTATAGATTTTCCTTGTGCTACATTAATTGCTATTTCTAAAATGGCTTCTGCTTGTGCAATTGAATCACTTATAACAGTGCCCTTCATATCCCCAGCTTTTATTGATTCCATAGCTGCTTTGATTCCATCTATTCCAACTACTATAGGTTTTCTAATTAGTTCGCTATTAGAATTTATGGCATGAATAGCTCCAAGTGCCATAACATCATTATTGCTAAACACAACTTCTATACTATCCCCAAATTCTTTAATCCATTGAGTCATTTTGCTATTTGCTTGATCACTTTGCCAATTAGCACTATCATCAGCTAACTTTTCTGATTGTATTCCTTTTTCATTTAAAGACTTAATACAATATTCCGTTCTTATAAGTGAATCTTGATGGCCTGGCTCTCCTTCAAGCATAACATATTGAATTATTCCATCTTTATTTTTATCATAAATTTCTTTATTGGAAATCCATTGCTCAGCCACAATATCAGCCTGTAGTCTTGCTGATTGTTCCGCTTGTGCACCTACATAATAAACTTTATTCCATCTATCCATATCTTCTTCTACAGGTTCCCTATTGAAGAAAATTAATGGAATGTCTGCTGACTTTGCTTTATCTATTATTGTAGCTGCTGCTGTTCTATCTACTAAATTAACACATATCACATCATAATCTTGATTAATAAATCTATCAACTTGATTTCCTTGGTTTAATGTACTTCCCTTTGCATCTACAAATTCGAATAAAATTTTAGAGTTATACTCACTTCCTTTTTCCTTAATAATTTGTTCCAAATTATTTGTGATTGTAGATATAAAAACATCATCTTGCCTATATACTGTTACTCCAATCTTTATTTCTTCAGTTGATTTAGTCTTGCTACCCTCACCACATCCTACTATTAAGGTAGAAATAATTACTAAACTAATCATACCCAATATCTTTTTACTCTTTATCACAATAACCTCCTATTAATAATTACTTATTATAAATTTGTGACATGGATTTTAATTAAACTTTCTTATCTTAAATTTATAAGAAAATATTATCTAACAATTGGAAATAAGATTTTTTGATTTTCTTTGGAGTACATATTTTCACCATTTATCACAGTTGACTCAATATTGATTTTATTATCTATCTTTTTATGTTCTATTTTATTAACAGCAGTGTTTACGCTTAAATATCCAATATTAAATTCATTTTGTATTACAGTGGCATTAATTATTTCTTCTTCTATTAAAGATATTATTGTACTTGTTCTTCCAATTCCATATACTTCAGTATCATACTTTACATTAGTATCATTAATAATATATTTTTTTGCCCTTCCAATAGCTTCTAATTCACTTGGCTCAAAAGCGACTAAAACTATTTCTTGATCTTCTTCCATTATGCTTCTGATTTCATTATATAATTTTGAATCATCCTTAGGTAACTCTATAACTTCAAAAGTATTTTTACTCTTATTTATTTCATCTTTGAACCCATTATATCTCTCAACTAAGCTGCTAAATTCTAAGTCACTTTTAGCAATTATAATATTCTTTCTAGTATTTCCATTTCTCATTACCTCTTCTGCCAATTTTTTACCTAGCTCATAATTATCACAAGAAATATAAGGTATATTTTGTTTAGTATCTATTTTTGATTCAAATAATACTATTGGTACTTTTTTACTAGTATTTTCTATGATATTTGATAATGCTGTATAATCTGAAGGTGATATAATTATGGCATCTGTTCCTGAATCTATTGACTTCTCTAAATAATCCTTTTGTTCTTCAACATTATTTTCTTCTAGTAATGATATAAATCTTAGATTAACATTCATTTCTGAAGATGCTTGCTCCATTCCGGCTTTTATAATGCTCCATTCCTCATTATTTCTTCCTCTTATTATTACAGAAATATCATACACTACAATTTCTTTTTTTCCACCTTCTTTAAGTAATACTAATGAGGAAGCTAATACCGCTAAAAGTAAAGTCAAAATAATTAATTTTTTCTTTATTCTCATTTCTTTTCCTCCTTAGCACTATTAAATTCTATAGCTGGCATATGAATTCTAATTGTAGTTCCTTCATCTGGTTCACTATAAACTTCTAATCCATACTCCTCTCCGAAGTATAACTTAATTCTCTCATGTACATTTCTTAATCCAATTCCTGATCCTTTTTTCTGACCATTATTAACTTTTTCAATTAATAGCTTGTCCGCTATTTCTTGAGGCATTCCCAAACCATTATCAATTATATCTATATATAAGTCTTTTTCTTTTCTATATGATTTTACCACTATATCCCCATCACCACTCATATATTCCATTCCATGATATATAGCATTTTCTATAAGTGGTTGAACTATTAATTTAATACTAGTTAAATTCAAGGTATTTTCATCAGATTCAATACTATAACTAAATTTATTTTTGTATCTTATATTTTGGATAGTTAAATAATTTCTAGCATGTTCTAATTCATCTTTTACTGTAATTACATTTTTACCCTTACTTAAACTAATTCTGAAAAATCTAGCTAAAGCACTGACCATAACTATTGATCCATCATATTTTTCATTCTCTATCATCCAAATTATAGAATCTAAAGTGTTATATAGAAAATGAGGATTTATCTGTGCTTGAAGTGCATTTAATTCACTTTTTCTTTTTGATTCTTGTTCTATCATTATATTTTTCATAAGTATATTCATTTGATTAACCATTGATTTTATTGCCTTTGCTAAATGTTGAACTTCATAAGAACCATTTTCTGTTATATTTAAGTTTACCACTCCATTTTCAAACTCTTTAACAGATTTCTCTAAATCCTTAATAGGATTTGCTATTCTTGATGATACAAACATATTAATTGATATTAATATAAATATTGCAAAAATCATAATAAAGATTGCAAATACTCTAAATTCATAATATCCTGCTGTAACATCAGACATTGGGGATATAGCAACTAATTTCCATCCAGTATATCCAACTGTCTTAACAGTAACTAATCTCTTGCTTCCTTCAAATTTTTCTATATGATTTCCATCTTCAAATTTAGCTGCTTCTTTATTATTTTCAGTTATTAAATTTGAATAAATAAGTTGTTGTCTTGGATGATATATTATTTCTCCATCTCTATCTATAAGATATACATAACCATTTTTGCTAACCTCTACATTTTTGCAAATTTGTTCTATCCCACTAAAATTCATATCTACTAAAAGTACTCCACTACTAGTTTTACCATTATTGGTTATTTCAACAGCTCTACTTAATGATACTACCCATCTATATTTATAATTAGGATCATAAAATAAATTTTGAACATGAGGAGTTGAAAAATGTAAATTTTCTTTTTTATTTTTTGCATTTTGAAACCAATTATTATTTCTTGCCTCTATATTCTTTTTAAGCTGTTGAAGTGGATATGAATCTATAACCTCACCATATTCTGAAAATAATGTTATACTTATTAAATTATCTTTATTTGCCTCATATATTAAGTCCATTTCTTTTTCTATATTTTCTACTGACATATCTATCTTTTTTATAGCTCTATAGTAAATAGTATCTGAAATTTTCATCATATTTCTTAAGTAACTGTCTAAATTCAAATTAACTTGATCAATAATTGTTTGGTTATTCTTAGACACAACTTCTTCAGTAGAATTAGAAAATCTTAAATATAATGCTCCTCCGACTACTATCATTCCAGCAACAGCAACTACAGTAAAGGAAATTGAAATTATATATTTAATACTAGCCTTTTTGTAATATTCATTTAATTTGTCTTTAATAAAATTAAACATAATATTCTTCTCAATTCTTTCTATATCTTGATGGTGATATTCCAAACTTTTTCTTAAATACGTAGCTAAAGTAATTTGCTTCTTGATAACCAACCTTTGTGGCTATAATATAAGTCTTATCATCTGTAGTATTTAATAATTTTACAGCTTCTTCAAGCCTTATATCAGTAAGATAGCTTACAAAGCTCATATCTGTTTCTTTTTTAAAAATAGTTGAAAAATATGTAGAGCTTACATGTAAATTTAAACAAAGCTTTTCTACAGATAATTCCTCGTCATAATAATTATTTTTTATATATTCTTTAGCTTTTTCTACTAATATTTTTGAAGAGTTAATTCTTTCTTTTTTTATTATTTTATTTAATATTATTGCTTTAGCTACAAACCATGTTTTAATTTCTCTAATTGAATTAAATTCATCTAAGTAACTATAAAAATTAAATTCATCACCAAAAACCTTATTAACTTCTATATTATGGCTTTGAATTAATTTAACCATAGAAGTCAAAACTTCCATTAAGTAAATTCTATACTTATCTAATGCTACAGGTGATTCTTCTATTTTCTTAAATATATTATCTACCTCTATTCTTATATCTTCCTCACTTGAAAGTTTAATTGAATTTAAAAATTTCACTTCCTCTTGGTCTTCAAATTGAAGTTGTATAGAATTATCTGGTTCAACATCATCAATATAAATTGATTTACCATTTCCAAGTATTGGTCTATAAGCTAATGCGCTTTGTGCTGTTCTATATGAAAATCTTATTTCATTAATATCTTCATATATTCTACCTATTCCAATGGAAATATTCCTTCCAAATACACATTCAAAGATTTTACATACTTCATTTAAACCTTTTATCACATTAAATATGTTATCCTTTTCATTTAATGCTAATAAAAGAACTATTTTATCTAAATAAGGGAAACTTATAAAGTCACAATAATCTACCATAGTTTCATTTACTATATTTTTAAGTGATATTAGTGCCAATCTATTATCTTCATTTTTATTTAAATCATCAATATTTATTAAGGCTACACTTAAAAATTTATTTATAAAATCTAATCCTAACTTTTTTTCATTTTCCTTCCATTGTTCCTTAGTTACTCTTCCTTCTAAAGCTCCTACTAATAGTTGTTCTCTTATTACTGGTATACTTTCTAAATAATGCTTTTCAAGAACTTCCATATTTCTTTTATCATTATATTCCTTATCTAATTTTTCTTTTAGCCTCTTCAATACATCTATAAGTTCTAGAGAGTTAATAGGTTTTAATACATATTCAACTACATTTATTTTTATTGCTTGATGTGCATATTCTAAATCATCTGAACCTGAAAAAATAATGATTTTAGTTGAAGGCATTATATCCACTACTCTTTTTCCAAGCTCTAAGCCATCCATAAAAGGCATTTTTATATCTGTCATTAGCACATCTGGATGAATTTTTTCTGCTAACTCTAAAGCTTCTTGTCCATTTTCTGCATCTCCTACTACTACAAATCCATGCTCTTCCCAATTAATTTTTTTAATGACTCCGAGTCTAATTTCCTCTTCATCATCTACAATCATTATCTTATATAACCCCATAACACCCTCCTATAAATAATATAGAAATAAATCTATAAATTATGCTTAGAAAATCTTCTGATTATTCAAAATTTATTATATCATACTTTCTTAAAATATAAATATTTAAATACAAAAAATGGAACTGTTTTCACAGTTCCAAATAAATTAGTATTTAATTTTATGCTCTATAGTATTATTCCTATTATCAATGATAAGAAAATTAAAATAAATAATAATATTATTATCTTATCCATGGTTTTCACTGATACATCTATATTCCCATAAAGGGTATCTCTCATAGATTTTTTAGGTACTTCTTCAATATTTACCTTTATCTCTTCATTTTCCATACTAATCATTTCCTTTATTATTTCTTAGCTATATATTTTCTTACATCTAATGAAACAGCAACTATAATAATTAATCCTCTAATTATATATTGCCAGTATGCATTTACACCTATGAAGTTTAATCCATAGTTTATTACTTGAAGTAATACTGTGCCTATTAATACTCCTGGAATTGTACCAATCCCACCAGTAAATGAAACTCCACCAACTACGCAGGCAGAAATTGCATCTAGTTCATAGTTAAATCCTGTACTAGTTGTAGTTGATCCTGCTCTAGCTGCTTCTAAGAAACCTGCAAGTCCATAAAGTACTCCTGATATTATAAATATAAACATTATATTTTTCACAAGATTAACTCCTGAAACTGCTGCTGCTTCTGGGTTTCCCCCTATTGCAAACATATTTTTGCCTAATTTTGTTTTATTCCATACAAACCACATTATAGCTGCTACAATAGCAAGATAAAATACTAAATATGGGATTTCTATACTTCCTAATCTTAAATATCCGTTAACAAAAGCAGTATATCTTTCATCTAAATTAGCTACTGGTTGAGCTCCTAGTGGTGGTCTATCAATATATAAACAAGATGCACCATAAGCTATAAGTTGAGTACCAAGGGTTATAATAAATGCATGTACTTTCAGTTTTGCAACTCCAAATCCATTAATTGCTCCAAATATTCCACCTATTACTATTGCTAAAAACATTGGTACTATTAAAGGTAATGCTTTTAAGTTAGGATACATTCTAGCAGCATATGTTGTTGATTGTAATAATGATGCTGATACAATAGCTGTAAATCCTAAAATACGTCCAGCAGAAAGGTCAGTTCCTTGAAGTACTATTAATCCTGCAACACCAAGTGCTAGTATACCACGTGTAGATGCTTGACTTAAAATATTAGTAAAGTTTTTCAATGAAAGGAAGCCTGGTTCCTTTATAACAAAAAACACTATCATTATGAACAGAACTATATATAATGCATAATTAAGCAAGAAATTTTGTAAAGACTCTTTATTAAATTTAACTTTATTCATAGGTTCCACCTCTACTCTAAATATATTTAGCAGCCATAGTCATAATATCTTCTTGAGACAATTTATCAGCATCACCAATACCAGCTACCTTACCATTTGACATTACAAGAATTCTATCACAAATTCCTAATAATTCTGGCATTTCAGATGATACAACTATAACTCCTTTTCCCTTATTTGCTAAATCTATAATCAATTGATAAATTTCGTATTTAGCACCAACATCTATTCCTCTTGTTGGTTCATCTAATAATAGTATTTCTGGATTAGTTAAAAGCCATCTTCCTATAATTACTTTTTGTTGATTTCCTCCAGATAAGCTTCTAATTAATGTTTTTTGACTTGGAGTTTTAACCTTCATACTATTTATTGTCCATTTAGTATCTTCAATGATTTTCTTATTATCTAATACACCGAATTTACTATATCTATCTATATTAGCAATCATAGTATTGAACTTAATATCAAGTTGACCAAATATACCTGTTGCTCTACGTTCTTCTGTTAATAAAGCAAATCCATTTTTTATTGCTTTACGAGAATCACTATTTATTACTTTTTTACCATGGAGATTTATTTCTCCTGTGCTATGTTTAGCTATTCCAAATATAGTTTCCAATAATTCAGTTCTCTTTGAACCAACTAGACCTGCAATTCCAAGAATTTCTCCTTTTCTTACTTCAAAAGATACATCTCTAATTGAAGGTTGATATGCACCAGTTAAGTTTTTAACTTCTAATATTACATCTTTAGGTTTATTAGTCTTTGGTGGAAATCTATTAGTTAAATCACGTCCAACCATTAATTTAATAATTTTATCTGTAGTAAGATCTTTAGCTGGAATTGTATCTATCCACTTTCCATCACGCATAATAGTTACATCATCAGAAATTTGAAGAATTTCTTCCATTTTATGAGAAATATATATAATACCGCAGCCTTTATCTCTTAATTTATTTATAATTTTAAATAAATGATTTACTTCTTCATTTGTTAATGATGATGTAGGCTCGTCTAGAACTAATATTTTAGCATTATATGAAACTGCTTTAGCTATCTCAACCATTTGCCTTTGAGATACAGAAAGTTTAGCCATTTTAACCTTTGGATTAACATCTATCTCAAGTTCATCTAATATTTTTTTAGTTTCCTCATACATTATCTTTTCACTTACAACACCAGCATTACCTGGATATCTGCCAAGCCATATATTGTCCATAACATTTCTTTGTAAAACTTGGTTTAATTCTTGGTGAACCATAGCAACTCCATTATCCATTGCTTGCTTTGGATTAGAGAATTTGCTTTTTTTCCCCTCTATTAAAATTTCACCACCATCTTCAATATAAACACCAAATAAACATTTCATTAAAGTAGATTTACCTGCTCCATTTTCACCCATTAAAGCATGTACAGTTCCTGGTCTTACTTTTAATTTAACATTATCTAAGGCTTTAACTCCTGGAAATTCTTTGCATATATCTGTCATTTCAAGAACATATTTTGTATCTGCCATAACTTACTTCACCACTTTTCTATTATTTATTAAACTGCATAGTAAAAATATACTATGCAGTTTAGAAAAAATTTATTTACATATTATTTAATGTATGGTTGATATGGAATACGTACAGAAACACCTGTTTCATCAAACTTATATGAAGTTCCTTCTACAGCACTCTTTCCAGCTGCTAAATTCATTCCTGTTTCATATAAAGCCTTAGCCATTCCTTCAGCATCTTGTAAAACTGATCCTACCATAAATCCTTTAGAAATTAAGTCTTGAGCTGCTGCTGTTGCATCAACACCTACTACTGGAATAGTTTTTGCAGCATCACCATTGTTATAACCTTGAGCTTGTAATGCAGCTATAGCACCTTGTGCCATTCCATCATTATTAGCTATTACAGCTTCAATCTTCTCTCCAAACTTTGAGAACCATGCTTCTGTAGCGTTTTGAGCTAATGCTTGATCCCAGTTACAAACTTGAAGAGCTAATTCTTCTGTTTTAATTCCTTTATCATTTAAAGTAGAAACTGAATATTGAGTTCTTGCAACTGCTTCTGGATTATCAGGTTCACCCTTTAACATAACATATTGTAAAACTCCATCTCCATTTTTATCTATAGCCTTTGAATCTTTATCCCATAACTTTGAAATTATTTCTCCTTGCATAACTCCTGCTTCTTTTGCATTAGTTCCAACAAATATAGCTTTATCATATGCCTTAATTGAATCTGCTGATGGTTCCCTATTAAATAAAACTACTGGCTTTTCAGCAGCTTTAATCTTATCTATTACAGTTGGTGCAGCTCCTGTATCAACTAAATTAACTAATAATAAATCAACATCCTTTTGTAATAATGTATCTATACTATCATTTTGAGTAGCTTGGTCACCTTTTCCATCATAGAAAGTAAATTCAACTTTATCTGAATTTTCACTTTGAAGTTTTTCTAAATTTTGACGAACTGTTGAAATATAAGTATCATCGAATTTGTATAAGCATACCCCAACCTTTACCTTATCTCCTTTTGCTGAATCTCCAGATTCTTTTCCTCCACAGCCTACTAATGAAGCTGTTACCATAACTGTTGCCATGGCCATTGTAAGTAATCTTTTAACTTTTTTCATATTAACCCTCCATCTCTCATAAATCATTGCATTTATTGATTCCGTTTACATCATTTATTATAAATATATTCATTATTAACCTCCATACGAAAAACTTAACAAATATATCGAAATTCTTAACTATTAAAATAAGTTTCTGTTTGAAAGAATTATATATTTATGCTAGAATTTTAACTTGCATAATGATATGAGGTGATATTTTGAATAAAGACTACATAATTAAATTTATTAAAGATTCTTGGAAGGCCTTTCGTCCATTATCCCTAACTCTTGCTATTGGCTCTACTACCTTAGGAATAGTTTCTGCATATAAAATAGGGGCAATAGATTTTTCAAATTATAAAACTTTATTTTTAATTATTCTTGTTACTATTGCTGGGCTCTTAGCTCAATCTGGTGCTAATTTAGTAAATGATTACTTTGAAGGTAGCTTTAGATATTACAGACCTACTGGCAGAAAAATTAATTTTTTAGGTGTATCTAGAAGTTATTTTGATATTTATGTATTTCTTTGGGCAATGTGTTGTTTTGGACTAGCCTCCCTAATTGGTATATATCTAGTTTATATAACTGATTACAAAATGCTTCTAATAGGATTAATTGGAATATTTGGAGCTTATTCTTATACTGGAGAACCTTTTGTATTTAAAAGAAAAGGATTAGGTGTTCCACTTTCCTTTATAACAATGGGACCTTTAATGGTTTTAGGTGCTTCTTATCCTTTTACTCAAGAAATAAGTTTGTATCCTATTTTATTATCACTACCTGCATCATTTTTAATTCCTGCCTTAATGATAAGCAATGAAATGAGAGATTTTCAAAGAGATGCTAATTTAAGCCTTGGAACATTAAGTGTTAGAATTGGAAGTAAATTTAGTAGATATATTTATAGATTTTTAGTTTTTGGATCATATATATTGACATTAATTTATGTACTTACAGGGTTTTATCCTTTAACATCTCTATTAGTTTTTATCACTTTACCTATTGCCTTAAAAGCACATAAAGCTGTTTGTAGCTTTGAAAAGCTAGGAATTCCTTATACTAATAATCTTCATTGGAGTTTTACTTTAATATTAATTTTTACATTATTAATAGGATAATCTTTAATAAGACTATCCTTTTTCCCATATACTATTTATGTATGTTATAATAGTAATATATAGAAAGGGGTGTTTTTTATGAAAAATGGAATAAAGATACTAATAGCTGTAGTTGTAGTTATTGCTATAATAGCCTTCCCTATTATATCTAGTTACAATGGTTTAGTTAGCTTAGAACAACAGGTTGATAAGGCATCTTCTGATATAGATACTCAACTTCAAAGAAGATCTGACTTAATACCTAACTTAGTTAATACAGTTAAGGGATATGCAACTCAAGAAAAAGATATATTTACTGATATTGCAAATGCAAGAAGTAAACTATCAGGTGCTACTAATATTACAGAACAAGCTAATGCTGATAACGAATTATCAAGTGCTTTATCTAGATTACTAGTAGTTGTTGAAAGATATCCTGATTTGAAATCAAATGAAAATTTTAAAGATTTAAGCATACAATTAGAAGGAACTGAAAATAGAATAGCTGTTGCAAGACAAGATTATAATACTGCAGCAACTAGTTATAATACTAAATTGAGAAGATTCCCTACAAATATAGTGGCTTCAATTTTCGGTTTTGAAGCTAAACCACTTTACAAAGCAAGTGATAATGCTAGTGAAGTTCCATCAGTAGATTTTAGTAGATAGTTATGAGAGTATTTTCAAAATTAAAGGTACTTCTTTTATCTTCTCTATTTATATTTATAAGTTTTTCTCTAATTGCTTCTGCTGAAACCAACTATCCTTCTCCTACTAATTATAAGTATGTAAATGATTATGTTGGTATATTAACTCAAGAAGAACAAGAAAAAATAATATCTATTGGAAAAGAGTTAGAAGATAAAACTGGAGCCCAAGCTGTTACTGTTATAATAGATAGTACAGAGGGCAGAGAAATTGCAGATTATGCTTTAAATCTATTTAGAACCTGGGGAATTGGTGAAAAAGGTAAAGATAATGGTTTACTAATGTTAATTTCAATAAATGATAGAAAATGGAGAGTTGAAGTTGGCAGAGGCCTAGAAGGTGCAATTCCTGATGCATTAAGTAATAGAGTAATGGAGTCTTTAGCTACTGAAAAATTCAAAGCCAATGACTATGGAACAGGTATAGTAGATAGCTATAGTGCCTTTAGTGATTTAATTGCGGAAGAATATGATGTTACATTAGATAAATCATTAAATATAACTATTCCACGTAATAATAATGACACTAATGTTTTTGCCTTGGGTTCATTAGGACTCTTTGGAGTTCTTCTATTAATTGACTTAATTTTTAATAGAGGTAGATTTATTAGCTTTCTTATTAAAGTTTTAATCTTATCTGGAGGAAATAGACGAGGCGGAAGAGGCGGTCACGGCGGCTTTGGTGGCTTCGGTGGCGGTTCCTCTGGTGGAGGCGGAGGTTTTGGTGGCTTCGGTGGTGGTTCTTCCGGTGGTGGAGGATCATCTGGAAGCTGGTAGGAGTGTGCTTCGCACAATGAAAAATTAAGGATTAAACTCCTTAGGGAGTTTATAAAATATAATTAAGTAAGAAGCTCCAAAAGGAGTTTCTTACTTAATTTATAATTGTGAATGATGTAGAGTAAAGAAGAAACTCCTCTAGGAGTTTCTAAAACATATATTTTTAGTAATTCGTTTCGAATTACATCAATAATTCTACATTTTACATTCTACATTTTTACCAATATGCTTTTATATATTTAAAGTATCCTTTCTTCCACAGTGGAAGGCCTTCATATACAAAAATACAGGAATTTTTATAAGCATTTAATGCTTTTTTTGTTTTTTCAGGTGAGACATGTTTATTACCAAATGTTTCTTGAAGTGCAGATTTAATTAATTCTTCTGCCTCTTCAATACTAAGTTGTGGTACTATTTCTGCAATTACCTCTGGAAATTCTGGTTCCATGCCTGTATATTCTTTTACATATCCACCAAATTGAAGAACTTCTACTATTTTTGTAACTAACCTATCAGAATAAGACTTCTTATATTTTTTTAGTATTTTCTTTCTTCTTAATAGTACAATATAACAAATAGCAGTTATAGCGCTTAAACTTCCTAAAACTATTGCTAGTACCTTTATAATATTAAAAAGTATCTTGAAATTTTTATTAGAATTATTATCTTCATTTATACTTAAGTTATTTTCTGCATTATCTATTTCTTCTTCATTAATTCTTTCAGGTATAGTATTAGTTCTTTCTTCAGCAACAGTATTTTTTTCTTCATTTATTTCACTGCTAACTTCATTTATAGTTGGTGTTACTTCTACCCTTTCCCATCCATAACCTTCTTTATAAATTTCCACCCATGCATGTGCTTCACGATCTGTAACAGTTGCTTTATATAAGCCTCCTGACTCCTCTACAAACTGAGATGGTTTTGCTATATATCCAGTAACATATCTAGCAGGTATTCCATACATACGATAAATTAAGGTTGCAGTAGTTGCAAAATGAACACAATATCCTTTTCCACTTTCAAACAAAAAATATTCAGGTATTTCTTCATTTAATGGTATTATTCCTGGAGATAATGTATAGGTTGCCTTTGACCATAAAGTACTTTTTATAAACTCTGTAATATTATCAGTTCCATAAATATAATTATCTTGGTATAGTTCAAAAAGTCTTGGGAATCTTTCTCTCGTAAAATTCAAATATTTTTCTTTAGCATACTTATGCTCTTCTTCTTCTACATCTTTATACCACATGAAGGATTGACTATCTATATTTTTAAGTGCATTTAAATATTTTTCCTGACTGTAGGTTGAAAAAGCATATTCTATCTTCCTCATACGCTGAGCTTGAGAAATATAAGGAATGTAAAACCCTTCTTCCTCTGGATTAAGATGCTTTACTTTTAACCATTGAGTAGAATCTATGTATAATCCTTGATTTTCTACAATCTCATTATTTTGAGTTAAATAAAATTGCTTATCGAAATAATTTAGAGCATCTATATTATCATCCTCTAAATTCTCATCAACTGAATAATTTAACCACATGTCCTTCTCCCATTTATTATCCAAATAATTTGCACCTATAAAATTCTTAAGATAAATTATTTCATCTGGTTTTTCAGATACAGTTACTTCTAATTTTTGAACTCCTTTAGCATTATTATTCCCTCTACTAACTCTTCCTTCAATTTCTTTTTTACCCTTCAATTTTGTTGAAATCTCTTTAATTTCTTCTTCTAATTTAATTGGTATTGAAAAAAGAGTCATCATATGATTACTAGTTATTCTATACGTTACTATTAAAGAAAATATGAAAAATATAGCTGTAAATAAAGCTCCAATTCCTGCTGTATTTATAAGTTCTGTAGTAGATTTATTCTTCTTTTTCTTAATAGATAACATATTACCTGTAACAGAAGTCCCTATATGGAAGAGCACAAATAAACATACTTGAATAATATCAGGTGGATTTCCAATAATGGGTCCAATTATTATAACTGCAATTGAAACTAGATAAATCAGCCATCCTTTTCCTTTTTTAAAGGTAAGCCAATATATAATAAAAGCAACTATTACAGAAAAAATTAATATAGTTTCCGTAATATCAAAATTCTTAAGATACTTTATATTATAAAGAGTTAAAGTCCATATATTTTTCCACTGCTCTTTCAAAAAGTTTATATTAAATAGTAATAATAATACAAAAATCATTACTCCAATTTTCATCTTCTTACTATTATATAAAATCCAAATAATGCTACAAATAATTATAGAAATAAAGTATACAAGTGTTTTTTTGAAGGTTAAAAATGGGCTAAAAGATATAGTATACAGTATTCCAGTAACACCAGAAACATAGCTAATAAATAACATTAATTCTGATAATATATTTCTACTTTCTTTTTTAACAGTAAAAATACTTGTTTCAAAGTCTACCCCTACCTTGTCTTTAGTTGCCTTTTTCTTTATAAACCTAAACAGTTAAACACCTTCTTTCTATTTCATCTAGATAATTTTCTTCTGAAAACTCCATAAGTAAATCTTTATTTAAAAATAATTTAAATTCTAAATTCAAAGTTATTGTAGTTTCAAAAGGATCTTCATATAAATATATTTCATTTAATAGTTTATCATCAGACTTTTCGTTAAATAATTCTGCTTTTAGCATTAAGTTTTCTATCATATTTATATAATCTTCTTCTGTTCTAACTAATTCCTCTACCATACTCATATTTTTTATATCATACCATCTTACTATGTATGATACTTTATTTTCTATTAGTCCAAGAGAAATAGATGAGCATAATTCATAAAAAACATCTTTTCTTTCTATACTTATATCTTTTTCTGTCCTTAAATCTATAAAAAATGTAATTCTGTTTTGTATATCTGAGGAATATTTTTTGCTTAATATTTCATCATTTCTAGCACTTAATTTCCAATGTATATCCCTCATAGAGTCTCCATACTTATATTTATCAATCCATAATATTTCTGGTGGTTGATTCATTAATGATTCTGAATTCCTTCCCTCTTCTAATGGAAAGTATATATAATCATTACTTTGAACATCACTCTTAAGTGGATATCCAGAAGGTAATATTAAAACTTCCTTATGAATTTGTATTTTTTTCTTCCTTTTAAATAATAAAAAGTAATCATACACTTTAATTTCTTTTATTTTCAAATCTAAAATCCCACAATATTTAGATTTTATCTGAAATTCCATTTTTGTTGTACTATTTGCAGGAACATATCCTTTTATAACTTTTACTGCAGACTTTAATACTTTATTATTGAAGTATTCTACCTTTATAGTAAAGCGTGTAATTGGAAGCAAGCTTTTATTAATTACTACTATACTCCCTTTAATAATCTTTCCCTTTTTTACTTTTCTACTACTTACTTCTATTTCAGCATCTATATTTTTTTGAAAATACTTAGTTGTTAAAAAGAGAATTATAAATAAAATTAATACTGAGAAAACTAATAAAATTAATGTTTTCAATTTATGTCTTCCTGCTAAGTAAAAAGTAACTATAAGAAAGATAAAATATATTATTTTTCTCACTTAATCACTTCCTTTTAAATGATGGCATTTCTATATTCTTTAAAATTCCTTGTAAAATTTCCTCTTTATCAATTCCATCAATTCTTGCCTTTGCACTAGTTTGAACTCTATGTCTTGCTATTGCTGGAAATAAATCATATACCTCAGATGGAGATACAAAATCATTTCCCTTTAACCAAGCTGCTGCTTTAGAAATCTTTACAAGTGAAATAGTTCCTCTTGGGCTTACTCCAATATTTAGATACTCACTATTTCTAGTGGCAGTAATTAATCTTACAATATACTCATAAATAATATCATTTACAAAAACCTCTTCTACTTCTTTTTGCATCTTTACTAATATTTCTGAATTAGCAATAGGAGTTAATTTTTCTGTTCTCTTTCCTCCATCTAATTCCTTAGCCATTAACATCTCACTTTCAAAATCAGGATATCCCATAGTCATACAAACTAAAAATCTATCCATTTGTGCAGGTGGCAAAGGCTGAGTTCCTACAGTTCCTAAGGGATTTTGTGTTGCAATAACTAAAAATGGAAGAGGAACATCTCTAGTAACTCCATCCACTGTAACTTGCATTTCTTCCATAACCTCTAAAAGCGCAGATTGTGTCTTTGGAGATGTTCTATTAATTTCATCAGCTAAAAGAAGATTACAAAACACAGCTCCTGGTTGATAAACAAACTTCTCTGTTTCTCTTCTATATATAGAAAATCCAGTTAAATCTGATGGAAGTACATCTGGTGTAAACTGTACTCTATTCCACTGTAGGCCCATTAATTTTGAAACTGCTAATGCTAAGGTTGTTTTCCCAACACCTGGTATATCTTCTAATAATATATGACCATTAGCTAATACAGCAGATACTAATTCAAAAATAAATGATTCCTTTCCTAAAATAACTTTATTTAATTGCGAGATCATTTCTTTTGCAATTTTTCTATTATTATCCATAGTCCTCCTTATTTTTATAAATTATTATCCTATTAGTTAATCTTATAGTTGCTAATAGAATTATTTAAATACCCTTTTTATATAGATTTTTATTTTTCCCGTTTATTATACTATGGTATGGAGTTAACATTATGTCAATATATAATTTACATTTTTTATATTTTTTCCCAAAAAGCCTATGTTTTTTAATGAATTTATATAAAAAATCCCAATACTAATTTTCTGTTACTAGAAAACCACAGCATTGGGATTTTTAGATTATGTTAATTATAATCTTTCTATTTAATTATTTCATATAATCTTCTGTTTCTGTCTTAAGTCCTTTTTTTTCTAATCTACCTTCTATAAATATTTTAACTATAGAATAGAATACTGCAAATAAAGGAACTCCAATAACCATTCCTACTATTCCTAATAGCTTACCTGCAACTAAAATTGAAAATAAAATCCAAAAGGCTGATATTCCAATAGTATCTCCTAATATCTTAGGACCTATTAAGTTTCCATCTAATTGTTGAATAAATAATATTATTAATAAGAACCATAAAGCTTGAATAGGTGAAACAAATAGAATAATTATAAAGGACGGTATCGCACCTATAAATGGCCCAAAGAATGGGATAATATTAGTTATCCCAACTATCACAGATACTAATACAGTATATGGCATCTTAAATATAGTTAATATAATAAAAGTTAATACTCCAATAATTAATGAATCTATTATTTTACCTATTAAAAATCTTCCAAAAGTATAGTTACTCTTATGTGCTAAGCTTATTAAGCTATTAGCATATCTTTCATTAAAAAGAGCAAAAGTTATTTTTTTAGTTAAAGCACATAGTTTTTCTTTATCAATTAACAAATATACAGATACTATAATACCTAATATTACGTTCCATATACTTGAAGCAATTTTTGCTACAATTCCTCCTAAAGCAGGAATTAAATTAGTAATAAATTTAATAATAGAATTTACTGAGTTATTAAAATGATCAATAAGAATATTTGAATATTGCTCTTCTATATGTAGATCCTTAATAATATCACTAAAAAACTCTGTAGTATTTGTTATATACATAGGTATATCGTTAACTAAACCAATAATACTATCAATAACCTGTGGTAATAAAAATCTTACTACCATTCCAACTATAAAAAAAGCAGTTATATATGAAAGTAAAATAGATAGTCCTTTTGTAGATTTTAATTTTATTTTCTTAATATATTTTGATTTAAAAATCTTATCATTATAAAATTCATAAAGAAAATTAATTATATATGCTATACAAAAACCAATAATAAATGGCTGTAATATAACAATTATTGAATTTAATTTATCAGTAAATATAGATACTTGTGATATTGCTAAATAAAATAAAATAACTGAAACTGCCACTAGGAAAGAATATATAGCTATAGTTGTATATTTGCTATTCCAATTTAATTTCATCTCTAACCTCACTTTTATATTTATTTTCTATATTATTATAATTCATTTTACATATAATTTTTATACTTTTTCTAAAATTCATTGTTTATTCATTATTTAATATAATATTTATAACTACATTAGATAAAAAATTGAGCTGTATAAAACAGCTCAAAATTTAAAATGTAGAATTAGTTCTTAATTCTTTCATTTTTCATTAATTCATTGTTTACTATATAAACAATAATAAACTTACTGCCATTACTATCATACCTAGTATTAATCCATATATGGATAAATGATGTTCTCCATATTCCTTAGCTGCTGGTAGCAATTCATCTAGTGATATAAATACCATTATACCTGCAACCATTGCAAATATTATTCCAAAAGATAAATCATTAAAGAAATTTCTTAATAACACATATCCAAATATGGCTCCAACTGGCTCTGCCATCCCTGATAAAAATGAATATATAAAAGCTTTCTTTTTATCTCCTGTGGCAAAATATATAGGAACTGATACAGATATTCCTTCTGGTATATTATGTATAGCTATTGCTATTGCTATTGGAATAGCAATTTTCATATCATTTAAAGCTGATACAAAGGTTGCTAACCCTTCCGGAAAATTATGTATAGCTATTGCTATTGCTGTAAAAACTCCTGTCCTTAATAATCCAAGTCTACTTTTTTCTTCCTCTGCTTCTTCTGATGGAATTAATCTTACTTCATGAGGGTTTTCCCCACTTGGAACAAATTTATCAATTATGGCTATTAATAACATCCCTAAAAAGAAAGATATAACAGTTATCCAATTACCTAGTTTTTCTCCCCTAGCTAATACTAGAGAATCCTTTGCCTTAACAAATATTTCTACCATGGAAACATATATCATAACGCCTGCTGAAAATCCTAGACTAACTGATAGGAATTTTTTATTTGTGCTTTTAGCTAAAAAAGCTATTAAACTTCCAATACCTGTAGCAAGTCCAGCAAATAAAGTTATCAAAAAAGCTAATACTACATTATTCATGCATTCCCCCCTTAACCTTTGTATATTTAATATACTTTAATTTTACACTTATTTTCCTTATATTTCAAACATTAATATTTAAAGAAAGAGTTGACTAAATATAATAATCAACTCTTTTTTAGCTTGTATAAATTTTAAAATCAATTTATATAAAGTAACTATTTTATATTATTGACAACTTCTCCAACATGAATTAGAATTTCCATTTTCATTTGATGCAGTGCTTACATTGTTTGCATTACAAGATAAATTATTAATAGCTCTAGTTACATCTCTCAAAGCCTTATTATAGCCTGTCCTAAATCCATTATTAAATCCTTCTCTTGTACCCTTTTCAAATCCAGCATTAAAGCCTTCTCTAAAACCTTTTTGATACCCACATTTAAAGCCTTTTTGATATCCACATCTAAAACCTTTTTGATAAGCTGCTCTAGCTAATTCCTCTGATCTACTTAAGCCCCTTTCTAAACCAGCATTAAAACCTTCTCTTAATCCAGCTTCTCTCCCTTGTTGTTTTCCTCTAGAAAATCCCCTTATAAATCCTTGTTCTAATCCTTCTCTTAATCCCTTTTCATAACATTCCCTAGCATTAAGAACTCCACATGAATCATTATTATTTCCACATGAATCATTATTATTTCTGAATGAACCACTACTATTTCTAGAAGAACATCCATTATTACTTCCTAAACCCAAGTTTGTAGCATCTATGTCATTTAAATTACTACTACATCCATTATTAAATCTAGAATTTAATTCTTGAAAACTTAGTGATTCTAAGTCAGAAAAATTAAAGTCATCTAATCCATTCTCTGAATCAACATAATTTGTATTGGATGTTAATTCAGATTCATCATTTCCAAGTCGGCTTAAAATTTCTTCAAAATTTTCAGCATTATTTCCATAATTAGTGCCCATCTTTTTTATCTCCTTGTATATTCTTATAATAGACAATATATGCTACTATTCTTGCTTTTGTTAATATTTAAGATACTATAATTTAATCATTAAGTAGTGAATAAACTTCTCTAACTAAGTTTTTAACTCTCTCTGGAAGCCTAGATAATGCCTTTTCTCTTTTTCTTTCATCGTCTATTTGAGCTATTCTCATTACTTCTTGTTGAACTCCAGGGATACTATTAAATTCAGATACTATTCTATTAAATCTTTCTGAAAATCTAGGATCCTGCATTTTTGCTTGTAACTTCATTATTAAGTTATAATTATTCATCAAAACTTTGCTCCTAATATTATTTTAATTTATACTATTCATCTATAAATTTATTTGTGACCACAAAAAAAAGTCCGGACACAAATGTTATATTCCTTGCTCCGTCGCGAGCTCCAAGTCGCCGTCATATAACATTTGTATCCTCCTATTATCTTAAAGGAAATAATTCCTCATTTCATTCGGAATTATTGAAATGTAGTTTACAATATAGACTTTTAATATTACTATTTGTTATCTTTGATCTACAGGCTCCAAGTCGTCGGAATATATTATCTATCTCCTTCTACACTATTTTATTCTCTATATTAAATTGATTTCTATTGAATTAATAAATAAAAAATGCACCTATAAATGATAGATATATTTTGTCTAACATTTTTGGTGCAGTTATTAATTAATTTTAATTTAAAATTTTAAGGATGAAACTTGCTTAAACATATTAATTTCAGTTTCTGAATCTACTTCACTTAAAGTTTCATTCCAATCTTTATCAAAGTTTATTTTATAAATTTCTATATGTGATTTATCCTTTACAGGTGCCATTGCAACGTATTCTTTTCCACAAATAAGCTTTTGTTCTAATATTGCATATTCAATCCTTTTTCCATTTTCATCATTAAATGCCATTATTTTTTCACTCATATGTATACCCTCCTTTATTCTTCTATTTTTATTTTGCTTTCATTAAATAAATTTATACATATTTGTGAGATTTTAATTTAATTGTATTAAGTATTCTTGCATTTCTTTTATATTTTTACTATATTCATCTGATATATTTATTAATTCTTTTTTAAAAGCTTCATTTAAATCAGCTTCTTTTATAAGAAAATCTAAAATAGCTTTAAATCCCATTTCTGTTCCTTTAATTCCTGTTTGTAATATTTCCTTATCTGTATCAATATTCATTTCCTTAATACTATTAAATACATCTACAAATTTTCCCCAAGTACCTTCATCTTTGGTAGGCTTTCCGCCTAAATTTTTTATTTCTTCTGTAATGGCAAATTTATTTTTCTCTGCTATCTTTAAGGTGTTATCTAGTAATTCGATTACTTTATAATCCTTTGCTTTTTCTAGAAGTTTTATAATTTGATTTTCTCCCATTATTACTCCTTCTAATTCTTTATTTAATTCTTTTAAAACTTTATCTTTCATAATAAAAACACTCCTCTATGTTATTTTTAGAAACATAGAGGAGTTTATACATTTTTTATTTATTTTTTATTTATTTTTTTATTTATAAATCATCTTCATCACAAACTGCTTCTTCTTGAATATTATGATTCATTATTATTTGAATTCTATCAATTCTCTTATCATCTAGCTTTAATAATTTTAACTTTAAATTACCAAGGCTAATTTCACAATCCTTTGTAGAAGTTGGTATTTCTCCAAGCTTTTCAATAAATAAACCAGCTATAGTATCTGCTACTTCAGACTCTAATTCAATATCTAAATAATTATTTATATCATCAATAGACATTAATCCACTTACTATATAATTATAATCATCTATTTTTTCTATATCTAGGTTATCATCATATTCGTCTAAGATTTCTCCCATAACTTCTTCTATGATATCTTCCATTGTAACTATCCCTGAAAAACCACCATATTCATCAATTAATATTGCAATGTAAGATTTTTTTTCTTTTAACTCTTTAAATAAATCATCAATATTCTTAGTCTCAATAAAGAAACATGGTTCTATTAATAAATCCCTTATTTTAACATTATCTATTCCCTTTTCAACTATACTTGCAAATAAATCCTTCATATGCAATATTCCTATAACATTGTCTATTTCATTTTCATAAACAGGTATTCTTGAAAAGTTCTCATCTAAAATGTCTTTAATGCAATCTCTTATATTTTCATTAACATCTAATAAAAATGTTTCAGTTCTAGGTGTCATTATTTTTTTAGCTGTTGTGTCATCGAATTCAATAATTCCATCTATCATTTCTCTTTCTGATGGATTTATAGCTCCATTTTCTTCACCTATTTCTATTAAACTTCTAATTTCTTCTCTTGAAATTTGTTCTTCTATACCTTCAGTGTTAATTCTAATTATTTTCAAAATTATATTTGTTGAAAATGATAAAAACCATACAAAAGGCTTGGTTAATTTTGAAATAAAGTTTATTGGCTTTATATATGACATAGCTAGTTTTTCTGAATTTTGAAGTGCTATTCTTTTTGGCACTAACTCTCCTAAAACTAAAGTAATATAAGATATAGCAAGTGTTGTCAAAACTAATGCAATACTTTCTGAATAAGGAACATTTATATTCTTTAAGATATTTGCAAAACTATAGGATATTGATGTTGCTGCTGATGCAGATGCGAAGAATCCTGCAAATGTTATTCCAACTTGTATTGTTGATAAGAACTTATTTGGATCCTTTAATACATTTTTTAATAATTTTGCTTTTTTATTTCCTTCCTCAGCTAAAATATTTATCTTAGTTTTGTTTAATGACACTATGGCCATTTCAGCAGATGCAAAAAATGCATTAACAACTACTAAAATTAAAATTAAAATAAAACTACTCCCGGGACTTCCTTCCATTTACTCATTTCTCCTTATTTTTAATGTAATATTTTCATTTTATCACAGTTCATATTATTGTTTCAAATTTGTATTTTTTATATAGTTCCTGAATTTTCTCAATATTAGTAATTATTCTCATATATATATTTATAATTACCTCTACCTCATTATAACGAGGTCTTACATAAACTAGTAAAAGCAAAAAAATCATTTTAAATTTATAAAATGATTTTTCTGTAATAAATTATTATTTATTATCTTTTTCCATTGCTTCTTTTAATGTGTGCCATGCTAAAACTGCACATTTTACTCTTGCTGGCATATTTGATATATTTTTAAGGACAATTGCATCTTCTAATTCTTCTAATTGCTCCTCATCATCTATCTCTCTTTTTATCATTCCAATAAAAGTTTCTACTAATTTTAAAGCTTCTTCTTTGCTTTTACCTTTAATTAAATCTATCATCATTGAAGTGGATGCTTGTGAAATAGCACAGCCTTGACCTGAAAATGCTAAATCTTCTATAATATCACCATTTAGTTTTACTTCTAGAGTAATTTCATCTCCACAACTTGGATTGTGTCCTCTTTCTGATAAATCTACTTTTTCTAATTTTCTTCTATTGTGTTTTGATGTACTATGCTCCATTATAAGAGTTGTATAAATTTCATTTAAGTCCATTAAACTTTACCTCCACTTTGAAAACATATCATATGTTTTTTTAATTGCTTCAACTAACCTATCAATATCTTCCTTAGTATTATAGAAGTAAATACTTGCTCTTGATGTTGCATTTATACCCATATATCTCATAAGAGGTTGTGCACAGTGATTTCCAGCTCTTATACAAACTCCAACTGTATCAAAAATTGAAGCTACATCATGTGGATGAACACCCTTTATTTCAAAGGATAGAACTCCTCCTCTTTTTTCAATATCTTTAGGTCCATATATCTTAACATAATCTAATTTACTTATTTCTTCTAAAGCATAAGACATTAACTCTTTCTCTATCTTTTCAACATTATCCATGCCTACTTCGTTTAAATAATCTATTGCCTTTGATAAACCTACAGCAGCTTCTACATTTTGAGTTCCTGCTTCAAACTTATATGGCAAAACATTGAAGGTAGTTTCTTGCTCATATACATATTCTACCATATCTCCGCCAAATAATACAGGTGGCATCTTTTCTAATAAATCTTTTTTACCATATAAAGCTCCAATTCCCATTGGTGCTAAAAGTTTATGTCCTGCTATAATTAGAAAATCTGCATTTATATCCCTTACATCAACTTTCATATGAGGAACGCTTTGTGCTCCATCTACTACTACTATAGCTCCTTTAGAATGTGCATATTCTGCTATTTCTTTAACAGGATTTATAGTTCCTAAAGCATTAGATACATGTGTTATACTAACTATTTTAGTCTTATCAGTAATTTTTGAATGAACTTCTTCTTCTGTTAATTCACCATTTTCGTCAGTATACATATATTTTAAAACTGCACCCTTTGCCTTAGCTACATTTTGCCATGGAATTAAATTAGAATGATGCTCTGCAATAGAAATTACAATTTCATCACCTTCATTTATAAAATTCATTCCATAAGACATAGCTAATAAATTAAAAGCTTCTGTTGCATTTTTAGTGAAAATTATTTCTTCAGGATATTGTGCATTTATAAATTTTCTTAATTTTTCTCTTGCTTCATCGTATGCCTCAGTAGCAAGGACGCTTAATTCATAAGCGCCTCTATGAGGGTTTGCATTTGTATTTTCATAATAATTTTTAATTGCATCTATAACAACTTTAGGCTTTTGTGTTGTTGCAGCACTATCTAAGTATGCTATTCTTTTCCCGTTCTTTTCTTTGCTTAAAGTAGGAAAATCTTTTAAAAACTCTCTATTATTCATTGTCTAAACATCCCTTTACAGCAGCTAAAATTTCATTTCTTGTTGCTTCATCTACTATCTTATCTATTATAGGATTGAATGCCCCTTCAATTATTATTCTTCTTGCATCACTATAACTTAATCCTCTACTCATTAAATAAAACAATTTATTTTCATCTATTTTTCCTGAAGCAGCTGCGTGTTCCCCTGATACATCATCTTCCTCACATAATAATAATGGAAGTGCCTTTGCTTTTGCTTTTGGTGATAATAGCATACAGTACTCTTCTTCTGCTCCTGCACTCTTAGATGCTCCTCTTTTGAAATCTATAGTTCCTCTAAAGATTTTACTTGCTTCTCCCTTTAATGCACCTTTTGTTGTAATTTGAGATTTGCTTCTTATTCCTTTATGAGTAACTACATAATTCATATCAATTATTTTTTTATCTCCACCAAGATAAATTGAACTTAAATTACTTTCTGAACTATCTTCAATTAAATCTCCATGATAATTTGTAATGCTAACCTTTCCTCCTAAATCTATTGAAACAAAATCAACATTTCCATAACTATTAATATCTGAAAGATTTGAATCTATATTTACAGTGTTATTGTTTAATAAGTTTACTTTAACAACTTGTATATTACTGCTATTTTTACTGAAAATTTTACATACTCCATTACGATATCCGCTAACATCATCCATTGAATTATATTTAATAATAATCTTTGCCTCTGAATCTTCTTCTGCCACTATTAAAATATTATCAACTAAAGTACTATTTTCCCTATCCATATTGAATTCTAAAATTATTGGTTCTTCAATCTTTGCTCTTTTATCTATACTAATAAGAAAGCCTTTATTAAAATCAAATTCTCCTTGATTAACTAATTCTTCTGAAGCTCCATAAATAAATTTTTTATTTAATGGAAATACTTTTCCTTTTTTTAATTCTTCTATTGTAACGCCTTCAAAACCATTACCAGTTACTTTATAATTATTAAACTCTCCAATTTCAGGAGCATCATAATTCTTTAATGTTATATCATTAACCTTTAACCAGCTTTTAGTTCTTACAGGAGTCTTATTAATGTTATTAAAACTTATACTATTATTCATTATCCTATGCTCCCTTCTAATTCAAGCTTAATTAAGTTATTCATTTCTACTGCGTATTCTAATGGTAATTCCTTTGATATAGGTTCTACGAATCCTCTTACTATCATTGCTTTAGCTTCTTCTTCGGAAATACCTCTACTCATTAAGTAGAATATAGCATCATCACTAATCTTACCGATTTTTGCTTCATGCCCTATTTCAACATCATCATTCATCAAATCTATAACTGGAATAGTGTCTGACTTAGAAATATTATCTAACATCAATGATTCACAAGATACAACTGATTTAGAATTATGAGCATTTGCATTTACCTTAACTACACCTCTGTAAGTTGCATTTCCTCCACTTTTTGAAATGGATTTTGAATTAATTGTTGATGAAGTATTTGGTGCTGCATGAATTATTTTTGCTCCAGTATCTAAATTTTGTCCCTTACCAGCAAATGATACTCCAGTAAATTCTGCTCTTGCTCCTTCTCCTTTTAATATACTCATTGGATATAGCATAGAAATTCTTGAACCAAATGAACCTGATACCCATTCAATTCTACCATTCTTTTCAACTATTGCTCTCTTAGTATTTAGGTTAAGCATATTCTTAGACCAGTTTTCTATAGTACTGTATCTTAAAGTTGCTCCTTCTTTTACAAATAATTCAACACATCCAGCATGTAAATTAGTAACATTATACTTAGGTGCTGAACATCCTTCTATAAAGTGTAAGCTTGCTCCTTCTTCTACTATTATTAGCGTATGTTCAAATTGTCCTGCTCCTGGGGAATTTAATCTAAAATATGATTGTAGTGGTATATCTACATGTACTCCCTTAGGTACATAAACAAATGATCCACCTGACCAAACTGCTCCATGTAGAGCTGCAAATTTATGATCACTTGGAGCTACACATTTCATAAAGTACTTTTTAACTATATCTTCATATTCTCTTACAGCAGTTTCCATATCAGTATAAACTACACCTTGTTTTACTAAGTCTTCTTTTATACTATGGTAAACAACTTCAGAGTCATATTGTGCTCCTACTCCAGCTAGTGATTTCTTTTCAGCTTCTGGAATACCTAAAAGGTCAAAGGTTTTTTTAATTTCTTCAGGAACTTCTTCCCAAGTACCATTTAGCTTAGATTTTGGTCTAACATATGTTACTATATTATCCATATCTAACTCATCTAAGGATGGTCCCCAAGTTGGTAATTTAATTTCATTATATATATCAAGAGATTTTAATCTAAAATCTTTCATCCATTCTGGTTCATTTTTTTCCTTAGAAATAGTTTCTACTATTTCTTTTGTTAAGCCTTTATCTGCTTTGAATTCAAATTTATCTTCATTTTTTACGTCGTAAATTCCTCTTTCTACATCTTCAACGTAAGTCTTCTTTTTAATTTCCAAAGTAAGTCACCTCCGTTTTACATAGCTTCTGCTTTAAAAGCTTCATATCCATTTTTTTGTATTTCATCTGCTAAACTAGCATCTCCAGTTTTAACTATCTTTCCGTTAACTAAAACATGAACATAGTCAGGATTTAATCCTTCAAGAATCTTATTGTTATGAGTTATTATTAAAACTCCATTTTCTTCATTAGCAAACATTTTAATCCCTTCAGATACTATTCTAACTGCATCTACGTCTAATCCTGAATCTGTTTCATCTAATATAGCTAATTTAGGATTTAACATAAGCATTTGTAGTATTTCATTTTTTTTCTTCTCTCCACCTGAAAATCCTACATTTAAATATCTTTTTGCATACTCAGGATTCATCTTTAATTCCTTCATATTGTTCTTTAAGTCCTTATCAAACTTTAAGTATTTAATTAATTGACCTTCTTTTGCAATTTTTGCACTTCTTATAAAGTTTTCCACTGTTATTCCTGGAACCTCTTCAGGTGTTTGAAAAGATAAAAATAAGCCTTTCTTAGCTCTTTCATCAGTTTTAAGTTCTGTAATGTCTTCACCCTCAAAAGTAATTTCTCCTGATACTCTTTCATACTTTGGGTGAGCCATTAAAATGTTAGCTAGAGTAGATTTCCCTGCTCCATTTGGTCCCATAATTACATGAATTTCACCTTTATTAATCTTTAAATCAAGTCCTTTTAATATTTCTTTACCTTCTACAGCTGTTTTTAATCCATTTATATTTAATAAAATATCCTTCATTTTTACATCTCCTTGTTACAGTTATCATTTATTTCATTTAAATCTTATCATTTTAGTCTGAATTAACTATATCATACTAAATTACTAAGAATTAATCAACTTTTTTTTAAATTATTATAGTACATAATAGTCAATTATATATTATTAAGTTATATTAGCTTTATATTGCTAATTTTTATTTCAATTTATACAAAAAAGGTGCAAATATCATATTTATTATTACTTTATAATAATCTTCTAATATAATTACTATAAAAAAAAGAAACTCTTTCGAGTTTCTGAATAACTATATTTCTAGTAATTTAAATACCATTATATAAATATTTTCATGTTTATAACCTTCAGAAGATCTTTTATATTTCTTTAGCTAAAACATACCTTCTTAATCCACCATATTTAATCTTGTCTTTTTTGATTTCATATCCTAATTTTTTAAATGTATCAACACTATATTTATTATATGGTGATGCTGTAGATGTTAATAATTTTACCTTATCATCCTTTGCTATCTCCTCTATCTTTTTACATAATATTCTTTGAAGTCCATTTCCTCTATAATCACTTCTAACAACTGTAGATTCAACTTGTGCAACTTTAAGTAACAGTTCTCCTTGTAATCCTAAGTCATATCCGTAATTTCCCTTTTCATATCCTTTTTTCACATAAACAGCCATTGCAATTAAAGTATCTTCTTCATCTACATATCCAATTATTTTGCCTCCACTTTTTAGGTAGTTAATAAATTCCTCTCTTTCAGTGGGAGCATATAATTGCTTATCCTCTAATCCATTAATAATTACTTCTTGTAATTCTATTATTTCATCTATATTATTTAAATTTAAAATTTTGTACCTAGCATTAACTATGTTACCAGATTTATTTTTAAGCTTTAGTATTTCTTCCAATTTTACCCCTCCCTTTTTCATCTATATTATCATATTTAAATAATCTTAAAGTTGTTAATAAAAAGGATATAAATATTATATTCCTTGCGACCTCGCAAGCTCCAAGTCACACTCACATGATATTTACCTCATTTTATTCAGATTTATATAAAACTACTTTTCTAAGAATTCAAATATTGTATCTAGATATTTTTCTAGTATATCATTATTCTCTAAATATATTTCATGCTTTGCCTTATTAAATTTAATTAATTTTGCTTTATTACATCCTTTAATAAACTTATTTATTCCTCTAGCTCCTACTAAATCATCTCTTCCACTTTGAAATAGTATTACTTCAGCATTAATTTTATTTATATTTTTCTTTTTTAATATATTTTTAATAGCCTTTAGAGATTCATAAAGCCATCTATAAGATCCTCCACCTCGTTGCAACTTTCCATTTCCAACTATCTCTCTATAATAATATTCATATCTACTTTCGTTTGATGTAGATGCTAAAAAGAAATCATAAGTACTATCATAAGGCATATTACCTAAAATAAATTCATCTCCCTTTCCCCTTAGTAATTGAAATTTAGCTAAGGTCCGTGCTAAAAAATTCGGAACTTTTCCCACAGATATTTGTAGCATAGGTGATGATAAAATAGCTTTCTTAAAATATTCAGGATATTTTTCAAGAAACATAATTCCAATTGCACCACCCATAGAATGGGAAAATAAAAATAACTCCTTTTTTTTATTTATTAATACCTCTTTATCTATGAATAACTTCAAGTCATTAACATAATAATTAAAATCTTCAACATTTATTTGTGTATTATTTTTTCCTAAACATCCTGATCTTCCATGGCCTCTATGCTCCATAATAAATGTAGAGTATCCTTCACTGGTAAAATAATATATTAATTCATAATATTTTTCTATACATTCTGTAAATCCATGTGAAATTACTATTCTTCCCTTTTCATTTTTCACTTTATATTTTTCAAAATATATTTTATTATTTTTCTCTCCTCTAAAATTCCCACAGGATTTTATATATGAAAGTTTTTTCTTAACATCACAAACAACATCTTCATCCATTCCAAAATTCATTATATATTTTTCATTTATCATTTGTTGTACCTCTTAAAATATGATACTTATTATATTTCCTCCTTTTATTAAATTTATTTATCTTTATATAAAAATAAAGAGCTGAAGCAGCTCCTATACTAAGAATTTAATATAAAATTTTGAATTGCTAGTAATGCTTTTACATCTATATTTTCCTTTGAAGCAATAAGTTCTTTTGCCTCCTCTTTGTTAAGCATAATTACTTCTATATCTTCATCTTCTTCTAGATTTTCATTAGAAATAATTCCTTTACATGTACATTTCACTAAGGCTATGGACTCATCTGTCATTCCTACTGACACATAGACTTTCTCACTTGTTCCTTCCTTATCTATTTCTATAAGGTCTAAGCCTGTTTCTTCTTTAAGCTCTCTCTTTACAGCTTCCTCAAAGCCTTCATTGCCATCAACTAATCCAGCTGGTAATTCTATAACATAATCATTAATAGGTACTCTAAATTGCCTAATAACAACTAACTTCTTTTCCTCTATATGCTCTGCAATTATTACAACTGCATCTATTTTATCTTCTTCATTTTTAAAAAATTTATTTTCTAGGCTTTCTAAATCCTTTCTTGAGGCTATTGTCCAATTTTTTAAATTTCCTTTTTTATTAATATAGTCTGCACTATATAATGATAAAAACTTATTTTGGGATAATACTCTAATTTTTTTAACTCTACTCATTTTTTCATCTCCATTATAGCTATAGTTTAATTATACCTTTTACTTATATTTTACTTTTATTTTACAATTCATTCAACTTTATCACTAGTATTCCTTCTATTATTGTTTTAAAATTAATATATTATACTAATTTACACATTGGAGGATATTGAGTTTGAAAGAAATAAATAAAAAATTTAAAGAAAATCTTTTATTAGGAACATATTTACTTATTCTTTATTTTATTTTGTTAAATATCAAATGGGTAATGGTAGCTTTAGGTAGTATTATAGGTATTATTAGTCCTTTTATAACTGCTTTTGCTATGGCATTTGTATTAAATTTACCAATGAAGTTTTTTGAAGATAAAGTTTTTAATTTTTTAGACAAGGAAAAATCTAGCTTTGTTAGAGGTCTTAAAAGACCCTTATCTATATTAGCCACATTTGTAACTGTAATAGGATTAATTGTAGCTTTAATTCTTTTTGTAGTTCCACAAATAGCTTCAAGTCTTTCTACATTACTTGATGCAGTACCTGGTTATATTGATTCCTTTGAAAAATTATTAAACCAATATCTTTCTTCTACAGAGATATTACAAAATATTTATGATACTTTAATGAATACATGGCAAGAGCTATTAAAATATTTTGCTAATTTCCTAAGCACCTCATTTACTGGTATTTTAAATACCACAGTTTCTATAACTAGTGGATTTATAAACTTTATATTATCATTAGTATTAACTATATATATGTTAGCTAGTAAAGAAACTTTAATATATCAAATTAAAAAAGTATTATATGCATTTTTAAACCATACTATTGTAGATAAAATTTTAAGTATAGGTAGACTTACAAATACAACTTTTGCTAAATTTATTACTGGTCAATGTATTGAAGCAGTTATTTTAGGTGTTTTATGTTTCCTTGGAATGACTATTTTTAAAATGCCATATTCATTATTAGTAAGTGTTCTTATAGGGGTAACGGCTTTAATTCCTGTCTTTGGAGCCTTTATAGGAACAATTCCAGCTGTATTCCTAATTCTTATAATAAACCCTATACAAGCCCTATGGTTTATAGTATTTATTTTATGCTTACAACAATTTGAAGGAAATATTATTTATCCAAGGGTTGTAGGTAATTCTGTTGGACTTTCAGCAATATGGGTAATGCTTGCAATGTTAGTTGGTGGTAGTACTTTAGGATTAATTGGAATGCTAATTGGAATTCCTCTATTCAGTGTAGCTTACCAGCTTATTAAGGATTATACTAATAAAAGATTAAATAAAAAAGAAGTAAAAATTTAAGGAAGTGATTATTTCACTTCCTTAATTTCATGTATTTTATTAAGTATTTCAAAACATAATTTATGAGTTTCTAATGAATCCTCTATTAGCAGATTATCTTGATTGTGATCTTTGACAGCCTTTATAAATTCTTTAATTATAACTTCAAAGCCTCTTCTGTAAAGAATAGTATCCCAGTCATTAAATTTTAGTAACTTTTCAGTATTTTCCGACAATATATTAGAGTTAACTAAGTCTTTTACTATTACTTTTGTTCCTGAAGTATAGTACTCTAGAACTTCTTCATTTGCTCCACTTTCTCTATTCATCATAGCAATACAAGTAGTTTTATCATTTCCTAAAGTGACAACTAAATTATATAATAAGCCATCCTTCTTTTTACCAGAAACATTTAATACTTCTAAATTATCTTTTGCTAAAAATCTAATTGTATCTAAAACATGTATAAAATCATCTAATACAAAAACAATTGGATCCTTAGGGCTATCTAGTCTATTTTTTTCTAATTTTATTATTGTTGGCAATCCCATATTTTCTAAATTAGAATACATAGGTGCAAATCTTCTATTAAATCCAACCATAAATATTTTATTCTTTGATTTAGCTAAATTTGATAATCTAACAGCATCTTCATAACTATAACTTATAGGTTTATCAACATATACATGAATATTATTATTTAATAATTTTTCGATTATTTCTGCATGACTTTCCGTGGCTGTATGAATAAATGCTGCTTCTATATTTTTATTTATTAATTCATCAACTGAAGCTACATATTCTGAAACTCTGTATTTCTCTGAGTAATACTTAAGCTTATTTATATTTCTAGTACAAAAAATTAATTCTACATCATCTAAAGATGTAACAACTGGTAAATATGCTTTTTCACAAATATTTCCTAATCCAATTATACCTATTTTCAAAACTTTCACCCCCAGCTTTATTAAATTAAAGTGTCTAATTTATTTTTATTCTCATTAATTACTTCTATAAACTTTTCTGCTATTTCAGGATCAAATTGTATCCCTTTATATTTTCTAATTTCTTCTATTGCTTCATCATATGTCTTTCTAACATTATAAGGCCTATTTGAAGTCATAGCATCAAAGCTATCTACAACGCAAAGCACCCTAGCCAAATAAGGAATTTCATTTCCTTTTAAGTTCCTTGGATATCCTGTACCATTATATTTCTCATGGTGATGTAATATTATAGGTATAACAGCTTCTAAGGACTTTACTGGTCTAATAATTTCTATACCATCTTCAGGATGTTTCTTAAGTGTTTCCCATTCTTCGTCATTTAAAGGCATCCTTTTAGTTAAAATTTCCTTAGAAATATTAATCTTACCTATGTCATGCATATAAGCACTATAAATTAGTATTTTCTTATCTTTTTCATTTAATTTTAGTTTTTCAGCTAGCAATCTACTATAAAGAACAACTCTTTCAGAATGTCCATATGTATATCTATCCTTAGCATTTATTACACTAATTAATGTCTTAATAGATGCAACTAACTCTATATCTTCTTTATCTATATCTGCACTTATTTCATCTAATATAGATGTGTATGTTTCAACTCTATTTTTCATAAAGAACTTAGCTCTATATAATGCATCATCTGCACTTTTTATAAGGGTAACATCATCCTTTGCTTTATCTGGATAAACAGATATACCCATAGAAGCAGTTAAAACACCATTAGGCTGGTTTTCTTCACCTACAAATTTAGTACTTTCTATAATTCTCCTAATTTTATCTGCTATAAGGACAGCTTCATCCTCAGTGGTATCAGGTAAAATAATTGCAAATTCTTCTCCACCATATCTAGCTGATATATCATTTTTTCTTAAATTTTCTCTCAATATTTTCCCTATAGTTTTTAAAACTTCATCTCCCATTTGATGTCCGTTTAAATCATTGTAATGCTTAAAATAATCTATATCAACAAATACCATAGAAACAGGTTTATTACTTTTCTTTGATAATGCTACTTTCTCTTTTAATTTATCATGAAAATATCTATGGTTATAAACTCCAGTTAAGCCATCCTTATTTACAAGCTCCTCTAATTTATTTATATGTTCTCCTTCAATTTTTACATAAAAACCTAATGGCCATGCAGTTAAAATAAATATTCCTGATAATATTAAATCATTTTGAAAATATTTATTAACTCCACCTGCATCTTTAAAGCAAATAATATCCATTGCTAATATTAAAACTGATGATATTATAGCAACTGTTATCCCATTTTTTAACCCAAGTTGTATAGTTGAAGTCATTATTATGAATAAAAATATATATTTATATTCACTTTCATTAGTTCCAGAAAAAATTATTGCCACAAAAAATATAGCAATAAAAACCAAATTTTCTATAAACATTATATATTTATAACTTTTTTTATTCATTCTATTTGTTGTAGGAAATGACCATAAAATATATATAAATAATAATATTAATACAGTTATCATTATTACTGTAGAAGCTGACTGAACATAAATAAAATTCCCCTTTATTTTATCTTCATTAAAAAAATATTGAAAAAATATAATTCCAGTAAACATTAATGAGGCTAATTTTACTATTGAAACCATATCATTTATTTCTTTTAATCTGTTATTTTTCATACTTACCATAGTCATCATCTCTTTCTATGCCAAATAAAGATCGGAAAAATCCGACCTTTATTTAATTATTCATCTCTTAAAGCTTTAGGCTCTTCTGGTTGAAACATTAACCAGTAACAAGCTGAAGTTGATACTACAGATGCAATTACTGTAGCAAAAGCTGCAACAGCCATTAATACTTTATTATTTAACTTTTTCATTTTTCCTCCTTATTATTTTAAGAATTTTTATTAATAAAGAGTCTATTTTATTAACTATAATATGACCATATTTTGTCAAAGTAAAAACTTGCCATAATATACCTACATAAATACAAAAACAATAAACTAACAATGAGTTAATATCTTTAATATAATAAATACTTATGTTGATAAATACTACAATCATATAAATAGATAAAATAATAATAGATCCTCTTTTTAATCTTTTTATTTTTTCCTTCTTTTTTATTGGTTTATTAGGACTATCCACTGGTGCTAACTTATAAATAATTATTAATGAAATAATATATAATAAAACTCCTATAATAGTTGTATAATTCACATTTAAAAATATTTTTTGTAATATATATGCTGGTATAACAGAAATTAATACGCCCAATATTGAACAATTAATTGAAGTACTTGCATGGGCTCCACCTGAAAATTTCCTTAAAATAGCTCCAGAAAAAGATATTATTAAGGCTTCAAACATTACATTAAATATTAAACCAACTATGGCTACCAATAATATTGAAAGTCCCATTTGAAAAAAAGCAAATATTCCATATTCAATAATACTTCTTTTGTCTTCATCTAATTTTAATTCTTCCTTTAAATCATTAGATATTTTTTTACTTAATAATTCTAAATTCATACTTTTTTATTCTTCCTTATCGTATTGTTAATTATATAGAATATTAATATTATAATTCCAGTAATTATCAAGGAAGGAATCCCCATGACTGATTTGTAAATTGGATTTTCAAATTGAATATTTAAATCAATATTCATAAAGGTAAGTATTAAAACATTTATTGCTTCTGATACAAACTGTATCAAGTATATAAATATAATGCTTTTTATAGCAACTAAAACTTCTATTTTATTATAAGAAACTACAATTAATAATAAAAATAATATAGATAGAACTATATGTACCCCATAATTTATTGGTAGCATTCTAACGGTGTATGTAATTAAAGAAAATATTAAACTTGTAATTACATACTTTTTATTATTTATCTTTGTTTTAGAAAAAATATAAATTGCTAATATAACTAAAAAACCTTCTGGTAATGCTCTTAATAGAAATTCTATTGGTTTTAATTGTAACATATTACGTCTCCTTTTTATCGAATTATTTGATACTGTTTTCATTAGTTAAATTTATATATTTTACTGTATTATATATAATAATAAATACAAATCCTCTTATAAATATATCTCCTAGGCTAAGAACGCTATACCCAATATCAAATATATCAGTTAAAAACTTTAATTTAGTTGAAGCATCCCCTAATATATGAATATCCTGGACCTTTGCAAAAGAATCAACTTTGGCATATCCAGTTAAATATGAAAGGCTTGGGAATACAGGCATATATCCATTATTTGCAGAAATTGCTAGATCATTTAATATTCCTCCTATAACAACAAATATTGATCCTACTATAGCTGAAACATATTGCCTATAAGTAAATATAAGTGGTAAATAGGAACATAGATATAATGTTTTTAATGTCCCTACATACTTAATCATACTATAATTTTCACTAAAAATATTAGCTTGTACAATTAAATAAACTACTTCCATAAATATAACTGGGTATATAGCCCATTTTTTAAATATTGGCTTTATCTTAAATTTCTTTACTTTACAAAATATTAATGAAATAATTATTGTTTCTAACATAGTTAAGTATTCACCTTTTACTTTAATGTAAATAAATATATTAAACATAATATTAATTATATTTAATTTTTATACAACAATTATACTATCAACTGTTATTCTTTTCCATAACTTTTTTATATTTTTATTAAATAAATATGATTATATATATTTTAGTTGAAAAAAACAAAAAAATAGGGAAATATATTTAAATAAATCCCCCTATTTATTAGATAATACTATTTTTTGTATTTGACATGTAAAATATCATGAGCTATATCACTATTAGGCTTAATGAGGTATTCATTATAAAGTTCTTTTATCATTGGATTTTCATGGGCTTTTCTAATTGACTTTTCCTTATCTTCCATATAAATAGATTCCATTCTACTTTTTAATATTTCTCTATTTGCTTTAATGTAAGGTTGGCCACCTCCATTAATACATCCTCCGAGGCAAGCCATAACTTCTATAAATTGATATTTTGATTTTCCATTTCTTACATCATCCATTACTTTCTTTGCATTTCCAAGAGAACTAACTACAGCTATATTTATTTCTTTACCATTAAAATCTATTTTAGCTTCTTTAATACCATCTAGACCTCTTACAGCTTCAAAGTCAACTTTTTCTAAAGTTTCTCCTGTAATCCATTCATAAGATGTTCTTAAAGCAGCTTCCATAACTCCACCACTGGCTCCAAATATAGCACCTGCTCCACTTGCTACTCCTAAAGGATTATCAAAATCTCTATCTGGAAGATTAACTATATTAATTCCTGCTTCTCTTATTAATTTAGCAAGTTCTCTTGTAGTTATTACTATATCAACATCTCTTGTTCCATTTTCATCTTTCATTTCCACTCTGTTAGCTTCTTGCTTTTTTGATATACATGGCATAATTGATACAACTCTTATATCTTCTTTATTTAATCCTAGTTTATTTGGCAAATAATTTTTAGCAATGGCTCCAAACATTTGTTGTGGCGACTTACAAGTGGAAAGAAAATCTAGATTATTACCATAGTTATTTTCTGCATACTTTATCCAAGCTGGACAACAACTTGTAATAAGAGGTAAGTTTTTATCTGAAAAAAATCTTTTTAAAAATTCATTAGCCTCTTCCATCACAGTTAAATCTGCTGCAAAATCAGTATCAAATACTAAATCAAAACCTAATATTTTTAATGCATATACTATTTTACCTATAGATAATTTTCCAGACTCTAATCCAAATTCCTCTGCTAGTGCATATCTTACCGCTGGAGCTATTTGTGTTATAACATATTTATCGCTATCTAATATCTCCCAAACTTTTTGATACTTCATTTTTTCTCTTAAGGCACCAGTAGGACAAACAGCTATACATTGACCACAATAAGTACAATTAGTATTTTTTATACTTTCATCACCAAAAGTTGAAATATTACTTTTAAATCCTCTATTAGCTACTGTTATAGCGTTTACTTTTTGTACCTCATTACATACTGTTACACACCTTCTACATAGGATACATTTTTCTCTATCTCTTACGAATCCTTCAGAGATATCTAAATCAAATCTATTTCTTTCCCCTACATACGGATTTTCATATATTCCAAGTTCTGCAGCTAAATTCTGCAACTCACAAATGTTATTTTTTTCACATTTTAAGCAGTCCATAGGGTGATCTGATAATAAGAGTTCAGTTACAGTTCTCCGTGCTCTAATAGCCTTTAAAGAATTAGTTCTTATAGACATTCCTTCTTTTATTTCTGTAGCACAAGAAGGTACTAACCCTTCTTTTCCTTCAATTTCAACAACACATACTCTACAAGTTCCTTTGCAATTTCTTGTTTTTCCATCTACCATATAGAAATTACATAAAGTTGGTAAACTTATATCTACATCTTTTGCTGCATCTAAAATACTTGTCCCTTTCTCCACCTCTATATTAATACCATTTATCTTTGCATTAACCATTAATTATCCCCTCCTAAGCTAGTTTTAACTATGGCTTTAGCGGGACATGCTTCAAAGCATAATCCACATCTTATACATTTATCATTATCTATAAAATGCTTTTCTCTAAGTTTTCCCTTAATAGCTAATATTGGGCAAGCTCTTAAACACTTAGTACATCCAATACATTCATCTGTAATATCATATTTTAATAGCTGTTTACAAACTCCAGCTTTACATTTTTTATTTATTATATGCTCTTTATATTCATCTCTAAAAAATTTAATAGTACTAATTACAGGATTAGGGGCAGCTTCACCTAATCCACATAAAGATGTGTCTTTAACTACTTGACAAAGTTCCTCTAACTTATTCAAATCTTCTTCATTAGCTTTTCCTTTAGTTATTTTTTCTATTATTTCTAATATTCTTTTATTACCAATTCTGCATGGAGTACACTTTCCACAGGATTCATCAACACTAAATTCCAAATAGAATTTTGCTATGTCAACCATACAATTATCCTTATCCATTACTATCATTCCTCCAGAACCCATCATTGAGCCAATGTCAGTAAGGGTATCATATTCTATTGGTAAATCTAAATATTCTATAGGAATACATCCACCTGATGGTCCTCCTGTTTGAATAGCTTTTAGTTCATTATTATCTGATAATCCACCACCTATTTCATATACTATATCTCTTAGTGGAATACCCATTGGAACCTCAACTAATCCTACATTATTTATATTTCCTGCTAATGCAAATACCTTTGTTCCTGTTGATTTTTTTGCTCCTATACTACTATACCAACCAGCACCATTGTTAATTATTTGACTAATGTTTGCGAAAGTTTCCACATTATTAACACAAGTAGGCCTTTGCCATAATCCCTTTTCTGAAGTTCTAGGAGGTTTCATAGTAGGCTCTCCCCTTTGTCCTTCTATAGAATGTATTAAAGCAGTTGCTTCTCCGCATACAAAGGCTCCAGCACCATACTTAATTTCAATATCGAAATCAAAACCAGTATTTAATATATTTTCCCCAAGCAACCCCAAACTTCTAGCTTGAGAAATTGCAATCTTTAATCTATGCACCGCTAAGGGATACTCTGCCCTAATATAAATGTATCCCTTACTTGCTCCTATAGCATATCCACAAATAGCCATGGCTTCTAATACACAGTTAGGATCTCCTTCTAATATAGCTCTATCCATAAATGCTCCTGGATCCCCTTCATCTGCATTACAAATTACATACTTTATATCTCCCTCAGATCTTCTTGCAGTTTCCCATTTCCTACCTGTTGGGAAGCCACCGCCACCTCTTCCTCTTAATCCAGATTCAGTAACTTCTTTTATAACTTCCTCTTTAGTCATAGATGTTATAGCTTTTCCTAAAGCAGTATAAGCTCCAACTGCCAAAGCATCTTCTATATTTTCTGGATCTATAACTCCACAATTTTTTAAGGCTATTTTAACTTGTTTCTTATAAAAGGGTATTTCTTCTTTTACTTTTATTCTTTCTTTAGTATCTTTATCTTCATATAATAATCTTTCAACCACTTCCTCATTAAGTATATGACTTTCTATTATTTCTTTCACATCATCTTCTTTAACTTCAATATAAAAAACCTTATCAGGCATAATTTCTATTACTGGCCCCTTAGCACAAAATCCAAAGCATCCAGTCATTATGATTTTTATTTTTTCTTCTAGTCCTAATCTTTCTATCTCTTCTCTAAATCTTTCCTGTATTTTATCTGCATTTGATGCTTTACAACCAGGTCCACCACAAATTAATATATGTCTTTCTTCTATTTTCCCCTTATTAAACTTATCTGGATTTTGTCTTACTTCAATTTTACTTTTACATTCACTAACCCTTTGTAATAGCTCTTTATAATCTATAATTTTTTCCATATCAGCCTTGCTCCCTTAAATCATTAATTAATTCAGTAACTTTAGTTTTAGTAAAATGTCCATAAACCTTGTCATTAACTAGTACTACTGGTGCAATAGCGCAAGAACCTACACATCTTAAAGTATCTAATGTAAATAATCCATCTTCTGTGGTTTCTCCATCTTTTATACCTAAGACTTTTCTAAAATCTTCTACTATATCATTTGCTCCTCTTACAAAGCAAGCAGTTCCAGTGCAAATACTAATTACATATTTTCCTTTTGGATGGGTAGAAAAATATGAATAAAAAGTTATTACACCATAAACCTTTGAAACTGGTATATTTAACATTTCTGCTATATACTCCTGCACTTCCCTTCCCAAATATCCATAAAGGTTCTGAGCCTGATGTAAAACTGCAATTAAGGAGCTTTCATCATCATTTCCTTCTTGAATAAATGATTCTAAATCTTTGAACTTACAACACCTGTCCATTAAATCATCTCCCACAAACAAACTTTTATAATATCCAAAATATTCCATATATTGTATATTATCATATATGTTATATTAATTAAATAAAAAAATTGCATCCTAACATTATAATTAGAATGCAATTAAAATATTCCTAATTTTCAAACTTTTTAATATAAAATAAATTCAGCTATAAAGCTGAATTTTATACTTAATTTTTTATTAATAATAGAATAATTGATATTAAACTAAAAGCTAAGCTAACCATGTTTATATATGTTACAACTTGCTTTGGAGTAAATCCCTTTGATTCTAATCTATAATGGATTTGACTTCTATCTGCTTGATATACTGGCTTTCCATCAATAAATCTTTTTACTATAACAAAGAGATTATCAAAAATAGGGATTGCTAATGCTAATATAGGTATAAATATACTCATTAATGTAGCTTGTTTAAAAGCTCCATCTAAAGCAATTATACTTAAAATGAAACCTAAAAAGTTTGCACCTGAATCTCCCATAAAAATCTTAGCAGGGTACCTATTATATTTTAAAAATCCAAGTGTAACTCCAGAAACAATTAGTGACATAGTAATAGACTCACTTTGTTTCAATATAATTGCTGCTCCTGCAAAGGTAATAGATGATATGAGAGACAATCCCCCAGCAAGTCCATCCATTCCATCTGACCAATTAATAACTGTTGTTACACCAAATATCCATGTAATTGTTAATATTAATTGTAAAATATTTGATAATACTATATATTCACCTGTAAAGGGATTAGTAAATCCTCTAAATACAATTCCAGCACTATATATTATAAATGCTGCTATTAATTGAACTATCAATCTTGGGTATATTGGAAATTCCTTTCCTCTAGTTTTATAATAATCATCAACTAATCCTATTACTAAAATTAATAATGACCCTATAAATATCCAAATTTTCTCCTTTGTTAATGTGTAGTTATTTATTAAAAAATAAACTATAAAAAATCCTATAAACATTGCTAATCCACCACAAAGTGGAGTTTCTTTATTATGTTTTTTTCTTTTTGTTGGTTTATCAGTAAAACTAAATTTAGTAGATAATTTCATTAACCAGGGTGTTATAAAATAAACTATTAAAAATGATAATACTAAAGATAAAATATATCTCATAATATGCTCCTTAAAACCTACTGCTATTTTATTATGTAAATAATTATTATCTAATTATACTATTATCACCTATTTTTATCAATGACAAAAGGATGACGATTTATTTTTAAAATTATAAATGGGTATAAAACTCATTTAATAGTTTTATACCCATTTCACATTTTGTTATTCTTTTTATATTATACAATAAATTTGTTAGCTTTTTGCTTGTATTATATCTTTAACTTTCATAAGTCTAGTTAAAGCTCCTCTTTCATTTTCATCTAACTTCATTCTAATATATTTAATAGTTTCTTGTAATGAAGGTATAGTCATATATTCAAGGGCATTAACTCTTCTTCTAGTCTTTTCAATCTCATCTGCCATTAGCTGAGTTGATTTTTCAACTTCTGCTAATTCTAATAATTTAGGTAACATATTATATAATTTAGCAATAGAATCATCTAACTCTGATGATGTTGTTGCAAAACCATATGGGAATATACTACCTTCATCACCTTCAAGCTGCCTATGAAAATCCATTTTAGGAACATTAACACTCATTATATTTTTAGTTCCTACTTCAACAGATATACTTTCTTTTGGATAAGCTACTGCTTCTTCTAAAAATTCTGAGCTCATAACAGCTCTAGCCATAACAAAATCCTTAAGTGCTCCTTGAAGCTCTGCTTCTACAGATTTTCTTAATTCATTATTATATTTGACAAGATTAACGAATTGTCTCATAAGCTCATCTTGCTTATCCTTTAAAAGTTTATGTCCTCTTGTTGCTGTAGCTAATCTTTTCTTTAGCTTAGACATCTCCATTCTAGTAGGATTGACATTTAATCTTGCCATGGCTACTCTTCATCTCCCTTTGGCATATACTTTTCAAGATATTCATCTCTAATTCTCTTAAGTTCTGTTTTTGGAAGTATCTTTAAAAGTTTCCATCCTAATTCTAAAGTTTCCTCTATACTTCTATTTGTAGTAAAGCCTTGAGAAACATATTGTTCTTCAAAAGCTTCTGCAAATTTAGCATATTGTTTATCAGTATCTGATAATGCTGACTCACCTAAAATAGCTGATAATTCTTTTGCTTGCTTTCCTTGTGCATAAGCAGAGAATAATTGATTCATTGTGTCAGCGTGATCTTCTCTAGTTTTGTTTTTACCAATTCCCTTATCTTTAAGTCTTGAAAGTGATGGTAAAACATCTATTGGAGGTACAACACCCTTCTTATATAATTCTCTTGAAAGAATTATTTGTCCTTCAGTTATATATCCAGTTAAGTCTGGAATTGGATGTGTTTTATCTTCTTCTGGCATTGTTAAAATTGGAATTTGAGTTATAGAACCCTCTTTTCCTCTTAATCTTCCTGCTCTTTCATATAATGTTGAAAGGTCAGTATATAGATATCCTGGATATCCTCTTCTTCCTGGAACTTCTTTTCTTGCAGCTGAAACTTCTCTTAAAGCTTCTGCATAGTTTGTTATATCAGTCATAATAACAAGTACATGCATTCCCTTTTCATAAGCTAAAAATTCTGCTGCAGTAAGAGCCATTCTTGGTGTAGCTATTCTTTCAATAGCTGGGTCTGATGCAAGATTCATAAATAATACTGAATTATCTATTGCTCCTGTCTTATTAAATTCATCCACGAAGAATTGTGATTCTTCGAAAGTAATACCTATTGCAGCAAATACAACTGCAAAGTTAGCATCTGAATTTAAAACTCTCGCTTGTCTTGCTATTTGTGCCGCTAATTGAGCATGAGGAAGTCCTGATGCTGAAAAAACAGGCAATTTTTGTCCTCTTACTAATGTATTAAGACCATCAATAGCTGAAATCCCAGTTTGTATAAATTCTGATGGATAATCTCTTGATACTGGATTAATTGCTTCTCCATTTATATCAAATCTTTTTTCAGGTATTATATTAGGACCATTATCAATAGGGTGTCCCATACCATCAAATATTCTACCTAGCATATCTTCTGAAACACCAAGTTCAAGTGGTTTTCCTAAAAATCTAGCCTTTGTTTCCTTTAAATTAATTCCTGAAGAGCCTTCAAAAAGTTGAACCATTGCTCTAGTTCCATTAATTTCAAGAACCTTACCTCTTCTCATTTCACCAGTTTGAAGCTCTACTTCAACTAATTCATCATATTTAACTCCTTCAACGCCTTCAACAACCATTAAAGGTCCTACAATTTCTGTTACTGTCTTGTATTCTCTAAGCATCTAGAACACCTCCTTCTTCAGTTATTAGTGTATCTATAGCAGATTTTAATTCTACTGCAATTTCATCCATCTTATTTATATTATCTTCATGAATGTATTTACTTCTTGCAATCTTATCTCTAATTTCATCTAATCCTAAGATTTTATTTAAATAAACCCCTGCTTTTAATGCTCTTTCTGCTTCTTTTCTGAAAAGAAGTATTAATTTTAACATCTTATATTGCTTATCTAGTGAAGAATATGTATCAACTTCATGGAATGCATTTTGTTGAAGATAGTCTTCTCTAATTGATTTAGCTACTTCTAATTTAAGTCTATCATTTTCAGACAGTGCATCAATACCAACAAGGCTTACTATTTCTTGAAGGCCTGATTCTTCTTGAAGTAAAGTCATAGCTTCCTGTCTTAAAGTTGACCAATCTGATGAAACTTTTTCATTCATCCATATATCAATAGTGTCTGCATATAATGAATATGAATTTAACCAGTTTATTGATGGGAAATGTCTCTTATATGCTAATTGAGCATCTAGACCCCAGAAAACTTTAACTATTCTAAGAGTTGCTTGAGTAACTGGTTCAGAAAGGTCTCCTCCTGGAGGTGATACAGCTCCAATTGCTGTTACAGCACCCTCTCTACCGTCTTTACCTAAACATACTACTTTACCAGCTCTTTCATAATAATCAGCCAGTCTTGATCCAAGATATGCTGGATAACCTTCATCTCCTGGCATTTCTTCAAGTCTTCCTGACATTTCTCTTAATGCTTCTGCCCATCTTGATGTTGAATCAGCCATTATTGAAACTGAATATCCCATATCTCTAAAGTACTCTGCAATTGTAATACCTGTATATATACTAGCTTCTCTAGCTGCAACTGGCATATTTGAAGTATTACCAATAAGCACTGTTCTCTTCATTAAACTTTCACCAGTTTTTGGATCTTTAAGTTCTGGGAATTCATTAAGAACATCTGTCATTTCATTACCACGTTCTCCACATCCAACATATACAACTATTTCAGTATCTCCCCATTTAGCTACTTGGTGTTGAACTACTGTCTTACCAGCTCCAAATGGACCTGGAACTGATGCAGCCCCACCTTTAGCCACAGGGAAAAATGTGTCTATTACTCTTTGTCCTGTAGTCATAGGAGCATCTGGTTTTAATTTTCTTGCATATGGTCTTCCTTTTCTTGCTGGCCACTTTTGCATTAAAGTAACTTCCTTATCACCCTTTTCAGTTTCTACTATACAAACAGTATCAACTACAGTGAAATCTCCTGATTTAATTTCTTTTATTTTTCCCTTTACTCCATAAGGTATCATTATCTTATGAAGAATAACTGAAGTTTCTTGAACTGTTCCAATAATATCTCCAGTTTCTACTATATCTCCTATTTTAACTGTAGGATTAAATGTCCATACTCTTTCTCTATTTAATGATTTTACAACTACACCTCTTTTTAGAAATGGTGAGTTTGCTGCTTTTTCAAAAGCATCAAGAGGTCTTTGAATCCCATCAAACATTGATTCAATAAGACCTGGTCCTAATTCTATACTTAATGGTTCTCCAGTAGTAAATACTGGGTCTCCTGGCCCTATTCCTGTAGTCTCTTCGTAAACTTGGATAGAAGCCTTATCATTTCTCATTTCTATGATTTCTCCAATAAGACCCTTATCTCCAACCTTTACCATGTCGAATATATTTGCTTCTTCCATCCCTTCAGCAACAACTAAAGGACCTGCAACCTTAATTATCTTTCCGGTCTTCAACGTACTAACCTACCTTCCTATAAAATATTAACGCCAACAGCTTTTTCCACACTATCACTAATTCTCTTAAGTCCAATATTTAATGAACCTTGATTACTTGGAATTAATATTACAGATGGAAGTATTTCTTCGTTATAACGTGCTATAGTTTCTTCTATGTTTTGAGCTACTTGCTCAGTAACAAATATTACTGCATAATTATTTCTCGCACAATTATCTACTGCTCTTCTTGCTTCATCAGCTTCCACTACTGGAAATACATCTATTCCTAAAGCTTTAAATGCTAAAACTGAATCTTTATCGCCAACTACGGCTATCTTCTTATGCATATATATCACGCAACCTTTCTCTTATTACTTCCTCAGCAATATTATTAAGCTTGCCAACCATTATAATTCTTATTACTTTTATTTCTGTTTCTTTGGCATAAATATAAGATAATAATTTTTCTGGTCCAAATGTAACCAACTTAGAATTTTTCATTAATTCCATGATATAGTTATCACTTAATTTCTCTAAAAGACTTGCAGATTCTGTTGCAATATATCCTTCAAATCCTTCTTTAATTAAATCTGAATAAATAGTACTTTGTAATTTTGACATTATGTTTTCTGGTGATTCGTTTAATAGAGAAATTAATTTATTACTATCTATGGCACCACCATTAACTATAACTTCTTGTGCAAAATCTCTTCCCTTATTTTGTTTTTTAATTCTAAGTAAAGTTCTTATATTAGTAGAATCAATCATAGCTTTAACTAAATTATCTATAAACTTATAATTTAAAGATTTATTAAGTTCTACTAATTCTTTATACATATATTTATCTATAATAATATCTATTTTTTGAGGATCCTTAGTTTCTTCAAAGGCCTTCATAGCTTCTTGAATTCCTTTGCCCAAAGTTCCATTTAAGCTTCTTAAATTATCAGAATCTATCTTACGCTTAATTTCAATTAAATCTAAATTTCCTAATTTTATAAGCATTGATGACAAATCTTTGCCTAATAACTTTTCTTTTAAAAGAACCTTAGCATTATGATAATCATATTTTAAGCTCATTATCTTAACAACATCTTTAATAGGGCTTATTTCATAAACTAAATCATATACTCTTTTTAGTTCTGCTGCTAATATTTCTTCATAATCTTCTGGTCTTTTTACATTTGCTGAAACATTTGAGTATTCTGTTTCATTTAATATTCTTAGTACTTCACTAGCTGAACTGGCTTCAATCATTCTCTCAACTTTTGACTTATCAAGAAGTCTAGTTTCTAGAACCCATATTCTTGATACTGCTTGGGTAAATTTCATTACATCCATCTCTTACCCTCCTTAATCAAATAACACACTTGCTACTTCAAACTCCAATTCATCTTTTAATGAACTTACTAAAGCTTCATATGTATTATTTATTTCTATTCCATTTCTTTCAAGAATAAATCCACCTTTAAAATTTCCAACATTAGGACTTAATTTTATATTGCCTTTATCTCCTAATACTTGATTTAAATCATATATAAAAGTAAGATCAACTAATTCCATTCCTTCTTTATTTAAAATTAGATTTTGTTCACCTATTTCTCCTAAAGAAAGTATTGAATTTTTAATAAATCTTAAAAAATCATCTCCAGATATAGAAGATAATACATCTATACTTTTTTCAAACACTTCTTTTATAACTTCTTGCTTTGCGGATAATTTATTATTTCTAACCTTTAGAGAAGCAGAAGATATAATTCTTTCTTTTCTGCTCTTAGCTTCAACCTCAGCCTTATTTATAATTTCTTTTTCTAGTTCCTTGGCTTTAGCTATTTTCTTTGAAAGAATTTTATTCTTTTCTTCTTCAGCAGAAGCTAGAATATTTTCCTTTCTTTCTTCAGCATCCCTAAGGATTTTAGAAGTTAGATTATTTATATTTGCCATCGCCTATTCTCTCCAATCCTAGAATCCTTTATTTACTAACATAAATGAAATAACGAAACCTAATAATGCATATGTTTCAACCATAGCTGCTAATATAATACCTTTAGTGTTGTGGTCTTCATTCTTAGCTAATATTTGAATACCTGCTGCTGCAACTTTACCTTGAGCTATACCAGACCAAAGTCCTGCAAATGCTATTGGAAGTCCTGCTGCTAATAAGTATAATCCTTGTTCAAATGGCATACCTGAAGTCATCTTAGTAAATATTAAGAAACCTATAACGAAACCATATAAACCTTGTGTACCTGGTAGTAATTGAAGAACTAATGCTTTACCAAACTTTTCTGGTTCTTCTGTAATTAATCCTGTAGCTGCTTCACCAACTATACCAACACCTTTTGCTGAACCTATACCTGATAGTCCAACTGCTAATGCAGCTCCAAGTGCTGCAAATATTAATCCTCCATTATTTTCTATAAAAAATTGAATCCATGACATTTCCATTTGTAATTCCTCCTAATTTCTTTTGATCCTTATATACTTTTCTGAACTTTTAAATGCTTTAAATGGCTTTCCACCACCATCATAAAATTTTCCAAAGTATTCAACGTATTGAAGTCTAGCTGTATGAACATAGGCTCCAAGTAAAGATAATCCTAAATTGAATATATGGAATAAAACAAATAACACTGGTCCTATTATTATTGCAGCTACTCCTGGTAAAGTGTGAATTAATAAATTTAATGCACCTGCAATAGAACCACCTGCAAGCCCTAAGGCCATAAGTCTTGTATAAGAAACTAAATCTCCTACATATCCAGTAATACCGTATAATGCATATAGTCCCTGACCTGCTTTAGCTCCAAAGGATTTTTCTTCTCTTCCACCAGCAATAACTATTAATATTGCACCTATAATGGCTGTAATGATAAATAATGTATTTAAGAAACTTGGTAATTTTAATAATTTTACTGCTGCAATTCCTCCTATTGATAATAATGTTATTATCCAAGACCCTGCATCAAGTAATGCTTCCATACCTTTTCCTAGTCTTATTAAACTATAAGCTTTTATAAATAGCCCAAAGAATATTTGAATTACTCCTAAGGCTAGGGATAAAGCAACTATAGTCATTACATCCTTATTAGTATCAATTAATTTGAATGGCATCGCAATTGCATCTCCAAAGAAAGAGCCATAAACTAAGCCAAAGAATATTGTTGGAAAACTTAAGTAGAAGAAAAACTTCATAAAGTCCTTCATACTATCATTTAACTTTAAGAACTTTAGTGCCACAATTGAAGCTATTAAAACTACCAATCCATATCCCACATCAGCAACCATCATGCCAAAGAATATTAAGTAAAATGGTGTAAGAAGTGGAGTAGGATCAATTTCATTATATTTTGGGTAACTATACATTCCAGTTACACTTTCAAAGGCTGAAACTAATTCTCCATTTTTTAATTTTATAGGAACCTTATCTATTTCCTCTTCCTTAACATCTTCTAATTCTATGTAATAATCATCATTTAAAACCTTTGAACATATAGTTTTTAAGTTCTCACTATCTTCCTCTGCTATCCATCCCTGTATAGCGCAAACATTTTTAGTCTTTAAAAAGTTTCTAGATGCTTTTATTCTTTCAACCTTACTTGCAAAATAGTCATAAGCTAATTCCAACTTTTTCAAATCTTCTTCAAGATCAGATATTTCCTCTTGAACAAAAAATCTCCTAGATTGAATTTCTTCTATTCTATGTTTAAAATCCAAAATAAGTTTTAATGGTACATCTGTATATTCTGTTTTAAAAGAACTAAATCCAATACTTCTTAATACTTCAGAAATATTTTCATCATATTCCTTATTAGCTAAAATCAATAAATTAACATCATTAGTACTTCTTGAAATTATTTCAATATAGCAATTTGATAATTCTTCAAGTACTTTTTCTTCATAACCCTTAGCTATTGTTCCTAAATAATAGGATGTATTTCTTAATGACTTAAGTTCGCTGAAAGCAATATCTAAGTTTTCCCATGGTGTTAAATTATCTATTTCAGATTGTAGCTTTGTAACTTCTGAGTCTAACTTTACTAACTCTGATTCTTTCTCTTTAGCTTTATCATAACTGTCTATCCAATTAAAGGAATTAACCTTTTCTTCTAATTCATCTAAAGTTAAAGTTAATTTTTCTTCTCTTAATGCCTTTAACCCTGATTTTTTAGGAACATATTTATTAAAAAACTCAACTCCAAATTTTGCTTTTGATAAGTTTTCTTCATATTTAGAACACTCTACTTCATCATTATCCTTAGATAAACTTTTCAAATCTTCATACTTTTCAAGAAAATCTTCATCTTGTAAATTAATAAATTCAACATTAGATAAGCCTTGAATTTCCTTTAAAAACTTTGGCTTTTTAGATTCAAAGGTAAGTAAAGTGAACTTCTTCATCTTAACTATTGCCATGAATCTTCACTATCCTCTCAACGATTAAATTAATAGCATTATTTTTCTTGTCCATAGAAATATTTTTTATTTCTTGTACTTCTGTTTCACCTTTATCTAATATAGGCTTAGCTTCAGAATTCCCATCATCTTCTGCCTTTTTAATTATTTCTTTTTTCCTCAAATTAGCAGAATTTATAATTTTCTCGTACTCTTCATCAGCTAATAGGCTTGCTTCTTTAATTATTTCCTTTGATCTTAATGTAGCTTCTTTTATTATCTTTTCAGCCTGATCTTCGGACTTTTTAATATCATTTATTGCTTCTAATGCCAAAATCTCACCACCTTTATTATATTAAATGACAATAATAATATAGTAATTAATACTTTAAGTAGTATTAATTACTTTTTCTATATTATACACTATTCATTAATTTTTTCAATATTTTTATTCTTTTTTTGCATAAATTATGAATTTCATTTGTTTTTAATATCATTTTTTTCTTGGATTAACTTAACAAATTAATACTTAATAAAATTAAATTATTTCACTATTGACGTGTATTATATCACCTTCATATCCGAATAAAAAATAATCCTTTTCTTTAATTATTATCGATGATTCTATAAATATATTAATATTTATATTAAAACTCTCTATATAATAGTTTTTAAAGGAATATTTTTCTCTTAATTTTTCTTTCATTTCTTCCTCTTCACTTTTATCAATACTCTTCCCAATAAAATCAGGTATCCCTCTTTTTTTGTTAAAGCTTAAATAATCATATCTTAATATTTCATTTAATATAGAATTATCTTCTTTTAATATTTCCATATTAAAATCTAAAAATACTCGATAGTACTCACTATTTCCTATATTTCTATTAAAGTATCCCTTCTCCTCAAAATAAGATCCTAATTCATAGTAAAAATCAAAAGGTGTATCAAACTTATTAACAAAATATTTTATTATGTTATTAAATTTCTGAGAATTATAGTATTTATCTACCATTTCCTCAACTTTTTTCAGTTTAAGAAGCTCTTCATAACTTATAGAATTAGTTTTTAATATTTCATATGGTGGATATGGAGAATACTTCATTCCATACTCCTCTGCTTCCTCTCTCATTGATGACCCTCTAAGAAGCTTTAAGAATCCTAATTGTATTTCTTCTGGTGATATACTATATACATCATTAAAGGATTTTTTAAAGGAATTATAATCTTCTCCTGGTAATCCAGCAATTAAATCAAGGTGTTGCTTAATATTTCGTATTTTAAGAAGCTCATCAACCTTTTCCTTTATATCACTGAAATTAACGAATCTATTTATTTTATTTAAAACTTCATCATTTGTAGTTTGAACTCCAACTTCAAATTGAAATCTATCTTTAGGCGCTTTTCTTAATAATTCAAGTTCAGCCTCCTTTAAAATATCAGCTGATATTTCAAAATGGAATTGAGTTTTAGTTTCTTGATTAATTAAAAACTCCCATATAGCCATAGTAAATTTATGATTGCAATTAAAAGTTCTATCTACGAACTTAACTAATCTTACTTCTTTATCTATAAAGTACTGCAATTCTTTTTTTACCCTATCTACATCTAAGAATCTAACACCATGTACAGTAGATGATAAACAATATTTGCAATTAAATGGACAACCTCTACTTCCTTCATAATATACTATTTTGTTATCTAAATCCTCATCTTCTTCATAAGGAAAAACTAGTTCATTCATATTCATTAATGGTCTTTTTCCATTAGAATGAATTTCTCCATTAACTTTATAATAAAGACCTCTAATAGATTTTATGTCTCTACTACCAAGCTTATATTCAACAAACTCCCTATATGTCTTTTCTCCTTCTCCTTCAATAATATATTCCCCATTTAGTTCTTTAAGTATGTTTTGACTATCATAAGATACCTCTGGTCCTCCATAAACAATCTCAATACTTTCATCTACTAATTTTATTAAATTTGAAATTCTCTTTATCATTTCTATATTCCATATGTAAGTAGAAAAAGCCACTACATTCGGCCTTTCCTTAATGATTTCTTCTAATATTTTTTCTTCCCTATCATTTATAGAAAACTCTCTAATTTTACATTCATAATCCATGTCCTTTGTATAAGCTTTTAAATATCTAACAGCTAAATTACTATGCACAAATTTAGAATTTAAAGCTGTAAGCAAAATTTTCATAAGTATATCTCCCTTCGAACTTAAACTATATTTTCTTACCCCTTATAAAATGAATATCCTCCCACAATTTAGTTTCCTCTATTATATAATATTTTTCAATAAGTTTCTCATTTTCTTCAATGTTAGATTTTATTATAGGATTTAAATTTTTAAATTCAAATTCTTTATATTTTCCAGAGGGTAATAATGCTATTATCTTATTATTTATCATATCTCTTACTTCCTTATTAATATCCCATATAAGTAATTCTCCCCCAGATTTAATATATTTACTTACTTCTTCTATTAATTTTAATCTATTTGAATTATTCCAAATATTACTCAAGCAAAAAAACATAGTGCAAGTATCATATTCTTCTTCCTTTAAAATATGATAGTTATCTCCATTAATATAATCCACTGATATTTCATTCATTATATCCTTTGATATATTGTAAATAACTCCAAAGCTTTCTCCTACATCCAATATATTTCCCTTTAGTACTACATCCGATAAATTTAATACTATTGTTTTTCCCATCTCACCATACCTCCATATTACATAAGTTACATTATATTTATATTAGTACTTCTATAAATTTATTATTATTTTTTATTAATATTTAAAAATCTTTCATTATTCATATTTTTATTTTCTAAAGAATACATATAAGTGTATTGATTGGGGGTGAAAATTTTGAAAGAAGATAGCTTTCTAAAGAATTCTATTCTGCTGACAGCATCAAATATAACCACAGGTGTATTGGGATTTATTTTCTCAATTTACTTATCAAATCTTATAGGCCCTGTGGGTGTTGGACTTTATGGTTTAGTTATGCCTATTTATAATCTCTTCATTTGTCTTATGACTGCTGGTATAATAGCTGCTATATCTAAAGTTTCTGCTATATATAAGTCAAAGGGGCAATATAATAATATAACTAAAACAATAAGATCAGTTGCAAGTTTTAATGTGATTTGGGCTGTTTTTATAGGAGTAATGGTGTTTTTTTTAGCTCCTTACATAAGTAAATATGGAATTCATGATATGAGAACTATAAATGCAATTAGAATAACTTGTCCTGCCATGGTATTTATAGCTTTATCAAATATTCTAAAAGGATACTTTTATGGAGTTTCAAAAATAGTTGTTCCTTCCTTTATAGATATTTTAGAAAAGGCTATGCGTATTATAACTATAACTTTGTTAATTTTTATATTTAAAGCTAATTCAATTACATCTCTTGTAACTTTAGCTTATCTTTCCCTTGCTATAGGTGAATTACAAAGCTTAATTCTACTTTTTATTTATTATAAAAATCTTACTAAACAAGTTCCTAAATCATCTAACAAGCCTGAAAGAGCTTCTCAGCTATTATTTAATGTTTTGGTTATTGCATTGCCTCTATGTTTAAATGGATTTTTAGGAAATTTATTTGGAACCGCTTCTACTCTTTTAGTTCCAAGAAGATTAGCAGCTGCTGGATTTGATACCTCAACAGCACTAGGTATGATAGGTAAGTTTAATGGAATGGCATTAACTATTGTAACTTTCCCAATGATAGTTATTATGTCTATAAATTCATTAATAGTTCCAGATCTTTCTGAAACCATAAGTAGAAGAGATTACTATAATGCATCTTTAAGAATAAAAAAAGTTATGAAAATAGCTTTTTTATTAGGATTAGCTACTACAGTAGTATGTAACTTAATTCCTAATTCTCTAGGTGAAATGTTCTTTAAAAGAGATGACTTAGGTAACTATATTAAAATTGCTTCCTTAAGTGCTCCTATATTCTTTACTGCCAGTACAATGTTTGGAATATTAAATGGCTTAAATAAACAAGGAATAATTCTTCGAAACTCATTAATAGTATCTACAATAGAGATTATCTGTTTATTCATATTCATAGGTATTCCAGGGGTTAATATAATGGGATATGGTATAACCTTATTTATAACTTCTAGCATAAGTTTATTTATAAACCTTAGAGAAGTCCAAAAACATATATATTTAAATTTATCTACTAGCAATATAATAATTTTCACATTGCTCTCCATATTATTATTTATAATATTAAAAGGACTTACTTCAAACATATTAAATAATTTTATTATACTAAAAAATATTCTTCTTATTTTTATAACATTTTCAACCTTTGTAGCTTTAAGTTTCTTTGGAATAGAAGAAGAGTAGGGATAATGCGTAATGTGCAATGCATAATTGTGGTGAAAACTCCTTCGGAGTTTGGGAAAATGAAAGAATGAAGTTTATCTTTTGCTTACGCAAAATTGAAATGAAGGAATTAAAAAATGAAATTCTGAAAGAATTATGGATTAAATTCTTTCAGAATTAATAATTTTTATAACTCAGCTTGCCTGAGTTATTTCCTTAATTATGCATTATCAATTATGCATTATGCATTGATTTGCTTGGTGTATATTCACTAGACTTTTATTTATACTTAATTAAATGACTATTATTCAATGTACTTCTTTGGTAATTAAATAAATATTATTATCATTATTTATTTTTTTGCATAATATATTAGATAATCATCTAATAACTATTTATATATATCTAACTAATTGGTATGCTTTTACATATTAGTTATTTAAAATAAAAAGGGGGATTTCAATGAGTATGGTAAAATTAGAAAAGGATAAAATTAAGTATACGGATTTGTTTTGTGAAAAAAATTATCTTTTAGACACTTTTTCTAGTATCATTTCAAGATTTGGGGATGGAATTGATACTATAGCTTTTTCATTACTTGTTTACAAAATTACAGGATCTACGCTTTTAGTTGCTACTATTTTTGCTGTTAATGGAATACCAAATATACTATTTGGTATGATATCTGGTGTTGCTTGTAAATATGTTCCCGATAAAAAAATTATGGCAATTTGTGATTTTGGACGGGCATTTTGTGTATTTTTAATTGCTGTGTTATTTATTACAAGTAATCTTGCTGTATGGCATTTGTATGTAATAACATTTTTAAACTCATCTTTTGAATCTTTTAGACAACCCGCATCTATGTCTATATTCCCTAAAACAATTCCTATAGAAAAACTAGAACATGGTATGGCATTCTGTTCTTCTGGATGTAAAGTTGCTGAATTAATAGGTCTTGCAATATCACCATTAATAATATCTTTGAGTGGATTAGGTGGTGCAATATTAATTGATGCATTAACCTTTTTAGTATGTGGATTTTTAGTACTCTCCTTAAAAATAAAAAGTACAATATCTGATAACAAAATTACAGTAAAAGGATCTTTTAGTGACTTAAAAGAAGGCTTTTTATTTATTAAGAAAGATAAATTAATAATTGTACTAATTTTATTTGCAACTATTATAAATGCTTTACTTATTCCAATTAATTCACTACAGGCTCCATATGTTGAAGAAGTTCTTAGAACAGATAGTACAGCCCTATCAGTAATAAGTATAGGTATGTTATCTGGAATGATCTTATCTGGGATTCTTGGACCTAGAATAAAAGAAATCTTAGGTGGAAGAAAGATGTTTATACTTGGAGGTGTTATAATAGGTATAACATATTCATTATTATCTTTCCTTGGAAATATAGAAAACAAACTTATTATGTATATAATATTAGCTCTTAATTTATTCTTACTTGGTGTAGGTGTATTAATTTTAACCTTTGTATTACAGGTAGTTATGATGAAAAAAGTAAGCCAAGAATATTTATCAAGAGTAGCTGCAATTTTTAATGCAGGTGCACTATGTGCAGTACCTATAGCCGCTTGTATAGTAGGTATTATATCTCAATTTGTAAATATCAAACTACTATTCTTATGCTTTGGTATTCTAATATCATTATTATTTTTAATAATGTCATTAAATAAAACAATTAAAGCATTTGATGAATACTAGAACTTAAAAGGAGTGTTTATTTTGAATTACATTATTAAAGATGAAATAAATATTTTATATGAAATTAACAAAGCCTTTATGTTTTTGGCAGATGAAAATGAAGAATTAAAACTGCTAAATGATACTTTATCTAAAATACCCATAGATAATGAAAAATATAAGAAAAATAATCTTAAAAGCTTTTATAAATTTATTGAAAAATTCAAGAAGATTAATACACTTCCATTAGATGATATGAAATTCTATTTTTCAGATATTAATGATGGAAGTCATAAGAACTCTATATCAATATTCGAAATATTTCTAGTAAATTTCACCAAGGATGAACTTATTCAGTTAAAAGAAAAAATCACACAATTATCAGAAGAAGAGGTTAAAGAATTTACCTTCAAGGAAGTAATTAAATTTATAATAGAAAATTTTGATGATAAAAATTTAAATTTATCTATGAATAAACATGAATTTCTTAAGTATCTAATTAACAGTAAAGATTTTTCTTACGAATCAAAATGGAAACTAACAGTTCTATTAGAAGATAGTAAAAACATTTTATTAAAATACTTTAAGATATTATTAACTTCAATAGATAACTTTCAAGATATTTTTTCAATATTTGAAAAAGATAAAAACAAACTTATCTCAAATTTAAAAAAGAAACTAAGTGGAAACAATAATTTTCTAACAGAACTTAGTACCTTTAAAGTAGATGGAGTTTCTGAATTAATAATATATCCCTCTATGGTAGACTTAAGAAAAATTTCACTAAACGAAAATACAAATTCATTAATTTCAATAAATGAGAGTACTGTTTGTTACTTAGGATATAAGTTCGAAGAGCTAATGAATTTATCAAAAGGGAAAAAAGATGAAGAAGAAGTTTTACTAGAAAAATTAAAATGTTTAAGTGATAAAAGCAAATATGAAATCCTAAAAATGCTAAATATTGAGCCAATGTATGGTCAACAAATAGCAGAAAGACTAAATCTTACAACAGCTACAATTTCATATCATATGAATACCTTATCTCTAAACAAGCTAGTTACCATAAATAAAATAGATACAAAAGCCTACTACAGCTTAAATAAAGAAGAAATAAATAAAATATGCAATTTACTACAAAACACATTTGGATAATGCATAATTAATGAAAAAAACTCAGCCTAAGCTGAGTTTTTAATCTTTCATTCTTTAAATTTACAAAACTCCTGTGGAGTTTTCACCTTAATTCTACATTTTACATTTTACATTCTTCATTCCTAAAGTAGTTCTTTTCTCAGTCTTCTTGGTAAGAACTTAAATAATTTAGGTGAAAATAAATCTAAGTCTTTCTTTCTAATTCCTCCAAAGTAAATCATTGAGTAAAGGTACACAATTCCCCCTATTCCTATTAATATAACTGTTTCTATAGCAGTTACAATTTTTCCCCCACCTAAAGCTTCAGTAACTCTGAGAATAGGGAATTTTGCAAGAAATATAACTAAAGTCATTAGTATAGAGCAAATTGTTGGTACTATTGCTTGTTTTACTATTGGAATATTCACTCTAAAGAACTTTTTGATTTTTCTATGATTTATTATAGTAGGTATTATAAATGATATAAATGTTGCAATTACAGCTCCCTTTATATTAATATTTGGATTAGAAACTAAAACTATGTTTATAATTATTTTTGCAAGTAATCCAAGACTTGCAGATACAATAATTAAATATAATTTATTAATCCCTTGTAAAATAACATTTTGTATAGTTGTTATTGACATAAATATTAACAATGTAGAGCCATACATTAACAAATTATATCCTGAGTTAGAAGGAAATAGAAAAGTATATATTTCCTTACTTAATATAGCTAATCCAAAGGTTGCTGGCATAACTATTATATACATTATTCTAAAAGCATAACTAGTTTGTTGTTTTAAATCCTTCTTATTTTTATAAACAAATGCTTGTATAATCTTTGGAAATATAGATGTTCCAAGGGCTGTTACTATAGCAAGTGGTACATAAATAAGAGTTTTATAATATGAAAGTATTGCCGTTAAGCTATCTATCTTATCTTTATCAAAGCCTGCAGAATTTAAGCTTCTAGCTAAAGTTATACTATCTATAACTCCTGCGAAATTCTGAACTGCCGCCACCATTGTTATAGGAATAGCATACATAAATAACTTTTTAACTATTCTTTTATCAGAAACCCTTTTTCTACTTGGATCGTGATTTAACTCTGCTTCTTCTTTAAAATCCTTTTTGTTGTAAATGTACATTATATATATTATTGCAACGATTGCCCCAAGAGAAGTACCTACAGTACCTCCAGCACTTCCCCATTCCGGCTTACTTGTAACTGATAATAATAAAGCTGCAAAAACAAGACTAAGCACAACATTAATTAATTGCTCAACAATTTGTGATATTGCTAAGGATTCCATTTCTTCTACACCTTGCATATATCCTCTAAAAGCAGCTAAAACAGCTGCAAAAATTATTGCAGGCCCTAAGAATACAAATGTTAAAGCAGATCTTTCTCTATATATTAATTTAGATATTGGAAATGATAATGCCATAAATATTCCAGCTATTACTATACTAATTAATGCTAAATACTTTATTGATAGCTTCATTGCTCTTAAAGCATCTTTATGATTTCCCATTGCTCTAAGCTCTGTTACAACCTTAGTAACTGCAGGTTGAGCACCTAAACTAGTTACTGCAATTAAAAATACAAATATATCATAACCTGCTACATATATACCATATCCAGTTTCCCCTAAAACTCTTGTTAATAAAGGAACATATATTGCTGATAATAGCTTACCAGCAATACCTGCTATTGATAATATTAAAAAACCACGTCCGGCTGATTTTTGTTCCATACTAATCACCTTTTATTATATTCTGAACTTAAACACATCATTTTTAATCTTTTTAAATACTGGTGGTAAGCTTTCTGTTATTGTTTTATTATTTAAATAACTTAATTTATCTTTTGTATCTCTAAAAACAATTTTATATGCATATAAGAATTGACAATCTAAGCCAAATTTATTTGCAAAGAATGAATTTAATTTTCTATCTCCATACTTATTATCACCAATAATAGGTGCTCCTAAGTGAGACAAATGAGCTCTTATTTGATGGCTTCTTCCTGTTATCAAGTCTATTTCTAAAAGTGAATACGCACTATTAGTTTGTATTGTTTTAACTTCCATAGCTATTTCCTTAGAATTAGGAACCTTTTCATCATAAATCTTAGAAATATTAGCATCTTCATTTTTCAGTATATAACCCTTATATAATCCATCTTTAATTTTGCCCTTAACTAAGGCATTGTAATACTTTTCAACATTGCCTTCTCTTATTAATTCATTTACATTTCTTAAAGCTTCAAAATTCTTACCAAATATAACTATACCTGAAGTATTTCTATCTAATCTATTACATGGTGCTGGAGTAAAAGTTACTTCATTTTCAGGTAAATAATCACCTTTTTCATTTAAATATGATAATACATAATCCGTTAAACTTGGCTCTTTTCCCTTTTCATCTGGATGAACTAGGATATTAGGCCATTTTTCAACTATTAATATATTAGCATCCTCATAAGTGATTTTCATTCCACTTGCATTTACCTTAATAAATTTTTCTTCTGGTTTTTCTTTTGTACTTTGTATATATTTAATTTCAACTATGTCATCCACTTGAAGTGTATAATTTTCCTTCTGTTTCTTTCCATTAACTCTTACATCACCTTTTCTTAAGGCTTTAAATATTTTACTTAATGGAACATCCTTTAATAATTTTCTTAAAAATTTATCTAGCCTTTGGCCAGCTTCATTTGTTCCTATTTCTATTTTCAATAGTAATCACTCCTAGTTTCTATTTTATAAACTATTTTCTCCATTATACTAGATTAATATTATTTTAACTTCTTGTCAAATATTCAAAAGCCATTTCACATTGCATTGCTACTCCAAGAGGTAAACAATTCTCATCTATATCAAACAAATTACTATGGGCTGGATGAATAATATTTTTTTCTTTATTACCAGAACCTAAGAAATAAAAAACTCCAGGTCTTTCATTTGCAAAATAAGCAAAGCTTTCTACTCCCATCTTAGGATATTTTTGAAGCAATACATTTTCTTCTCCTAAAACTTTTTCTGCTCCAATTTTAAATAACTCTACCATCTTTTCATCATTATAAAGATTAGGATAAGATTCCTCTATATCTACATCAGCAGAAGCTCTAGAAGACTTACATATCCCTTCTACTATTTCCCTTAATCTTTCCTTTGCAAATTTCCTATCTTCCTTACTCATAGTTCTAATAACACCACTTATTACAACCTCTTCTGGTATAATATTTTGAGCTGTACCTCCATGAATACTTCCAACAGTTATTACTGCAGGATTAGCTGTATTTATTTCTCTGCTTACTATTGTTTGAATAGCTAAAACAATATGGCTAGCTATAACTACTGGATCTACTGTAGTGTGTGGATAAGCTCCATGTCCGCCTGCCCCTTTTATTTTTATTGTAAATGGGTTTGATGCTGCATTTACTACTCCATCCTTTAACATAATAGTTCCACATTCTAAATTTTCTTCTACATGAAGGCCACAAACACAATCTACTCTTGGGTTTTCTAATACTCCCTCTTCAATCATAAATCTAGCTCCACCTATAGTTTCTTCTGCTGGTTCAAATAATAATTTTACATTTCCACTAAATAAATCCTTATTTTGATTTAATAGCTTGGCAGCTCCCAATAAGATAGTAGTATGTCCATCATGACCACAAGCATGCATTTTTCCTTCTACTTTTGAGGAATATTCACATACCTTCTTATCTAAAATAGGTAGTCCATCAATATCTCCTCTTAAAGCTATAGTTTTTACATTATCACTATTACTTTCTTTAGTTCCTCTTATAATTCCACATACTCCAGTTTTAGCTACTTCTATAAAGTCTATGCCTTCTTTTTTTAAAAAGTTTTTTATAAACTTAGAAGTTTCATATTCTTCCATACCTAACTCTGGATACTGATGTAAAGTTCGTCTTATATTAATCAATTCATTTTTTATACTTATTGCTTCATCTTTAAAATTCATAAATATTGCCCCCTTAATTGTATTTTATGTAGTATTACCTATGTCCAGAAAACCTCAATACTGTCCCCATCATTCAGTCTTTCTGTATATCCAACTTTATTTCCATTTAACATTAAGTTAATTGTGCCCCTTGCTTCTCTTAAATCAAAAGAAACATAATTGAAAATATCTACAAAGATATAATCTTTTTTGCCATATAATTTTATCTTTGAATCATTAAAACCTACTTCTATTTCAATAGTATCTTTTAATATTTCTTCCTGATTATTTGCTTCCTCATAGGTAATTAAGTTGTCATTTTCATTAATAATATAACTATCACTTATAGTTTCTGAATCCTTTTTAATATTTACTTCCTTATTAATTATATATTTTTTTAAATCCCCAATAGTTTTAGGAAGAATTATATTAATATTATCATTTTCTTTTATAAAATAATCTAGAGTTTCTTTATTTTCATTAACTAAAATAATGGGTTCTAGATTTATTATTTTATTATCAAGATAAAAACTCTTGCTATTGAATCCCCTTATTTCATCAATAATGGTAGGATTTGCATCTTTTCCTGAAATAGCATATGTTATTTCGATATTATCCCCTGACTTAATTATCTTATCTAAGCTTTCAATATTTCCATTAACTTTAATCTTTGGACTTCTTCCTCGTTCTCCAAAAGCTACTCTTTTTACTCCATTTAATGTATATCTTAAATTCTTACCATTCTTTGCAATTAACATATTAGGATTAATTCCAGCATGAATTATTACATCCACAACACTATGGTTATGAGAATTAAATAAAGCAACTTCTGAACCATTTAAAGTAACTTCAATAAAATCATTGTGCCCATTTTTTATTGATATTAATGCTATACCTAATACTGTTACTCCTGCTGATCCTAAATCATTATTACTAATACAATTTTCTATAGCCTTTCTATCTTTAATTGCTATTCTTTGAATAGGTATATTCATTACATCACTTAATTCATTTATAAGACCTGGAGTATGAGCGCCTCCTCCTACTAAGAATAATGCACTTGGTGATTTATTAGCATTTAATTCAATTATCTTACTACCTATAGCTTCTGCTATTTTTTTGACTATTGGTTTAATACTCTTTAATATATTTTCTGATTTTATAGTATTTTCAAATCCTATTACATCTGTATATGTTATTTCATCACTTATTAATAAATTTCTTTTTATGTATTCAGCAGTATTAAAATCTACTAAGCATTCTTGTGCTATTGCCTCTGTTACTTCATCACCAGCAAGTGGAACCATTCCATAGGATGATATGCTATCCTTAGAACTTATTGCTATATCTGATGTACCAGCTCCAATATCTACTAAAGCTATATTTAAAAGTCTTAATTTTTGTGGTACTACTGCTTCAATAGCAGCAATTGGCTCTAAAGTTAAGTTATTAACTTTTAATCCAACTTTACTCATTACTGAATATAGTGAATCTACAACTGAGCGTGGTAAAAATGTTGCTATAGTTTCCACTTTTGCTTCTTCACCTTTGTGTCCAACTAAATTAGAAATAACAAAACCATTTAAAAAGTAATTTCTAACTGAATATCCTACACAATAAAGTTTGCCTTCTGTAGTTTTATTTATTTCATTTTCAGCAGCCTTTAAAGAAATTAACTCTAAACTTTTTACGTCTTCCTTAGTTATCTCATCATCTATGTTTAAGTTCATTATACCTTCAGAATTTATTGTTTTTAGGAATCTTCCCGCCGCTGCAATTGATACATCTTTAAGTTCAATTCCTAATTCTGACTGAATTTCATCTACTATTGTTTTTACAGCTTTTGCAACTAAATCTATATCATGAATTTGTCCGTCTATCATGGCTCTTTCTTCATGTTCTAAGTATTTTTCGCATATTACTTTAAATTTATTATCTTCAACTATTCCAACAGTCCCTATTAGTGATCGAGTCCCCACATCTAGTGCAAATTTAACCTTACTTAAATTTACATTCTCCATTTAATACACCTCATAATCTATATAATATAGCTTGTTTTCTCCTTTTATTGCCATAATAAAATTATACAGCCTAATATCTAATTAGTGAACTATTACTTACTTATTTATTACAATAAGATTATTTTCCATCAATACTTTAATAGAAAAACTTTTGTTTACTTTATCTCCAAAGTCTATTTTTATAAGATCCTTATTTATTTCTATAACTTTTCCAATTCCGTAAGCCTTATGTGTAATTATATCATTAACTTTTATCCCATAGTCTTCATTACTTTCTATTTCCTTAAACTTTCCTTCTATAACAAATCTAGAAGCTTCTTTAAATTTTCCTCTTTGAGTTTTAGGAGAGAATATATATAAATTATCTATAGCTCTAGTTATTCCTACATAAAACAACCTTCTTTCTTCTTCTATGTTTTCTTCCATTGATGATCTATGTGGAATTGTTTCTTCATTTGCATTAATTAAAAATACATTTTTAAATTCCATCCCCTTAACCCCATGAATGGTACTTAAAATAACACCTTCTTTTATCTCCTTGCTTTCCTCTATGCTTTCTTTAACTCTTTCAACATGAGCAAATAATTCTATAATAGTCTTAAGTCCATCAGCTGCACTTTTAAATTCTTCAACTATATCTTCTAAGTCATCAATACTTTGATTGTATCTTTCTGAATATTCCTTTAAATAATCTATATATCCTAATTCTGTTATTACATACTGTATAGCTGATGATAATGACAGTTTATTTAAGTGAATAATATCCCTTCTTAATTCATCTAATTTTTTAGCTTGATAAGGTGGAGTATCTTTCTTTTCAATTAATATATCAAAGGGACACTTATCGTCTCTATAGGCTCTTAAGTATTCTAAATTACTCTTACTAACATATCTAAAAGGTTTATTTATTATATGTAAAAAGCTTTCCCTATCCTTAATATCAATAGCTAACCTTAAATATGCTAGAATATCTTTAGCAATAAAGTGTTCAAAAAAGTTATATCCTTTATCTAAAAGAACAAAGGGAATTCTTCTTCTTGTAAATGTATCAATAAGACTTCTAGCCTCCATATTGGTTCTATATAGAACTGCATTTTCACTTACATTATATATAGACTTTTCAACTATGTTAGCTATCTCTTCACCTTGATTTCTTTCATCATAAGGAGATGAAAACTTTATAATCCCATTAGTTTTTTTATAAGAATTAATTACTTTATTATTTCTTTTTAAATTATTTTTGATAACATCCTTAGAAGCCTCAACAATATTCTCATTACTTCTATAATTTATAGATAAATAAATCTTTTCTCCACCATTAAAAATTTCTTTAAAGGTTACCATATACTCTGGCTTAGATCCTCTAAAACTATATATGCACTGATCTTCATCTCCTACTGCAAATAAAGAATTATTTTTATTCATCATCTTTAAAAATGTTATTTGTAATTCATCACAATCTTGAAATTCATCTACAAGAACATATTTAAATAAGGTTAAATATTTGTTTAGTAGATTTTCATCTTCTTTAAATAATTTAATTACCTTAATTGATAAATCATCAAAATCCCAAAGTTCATTTTTATTTTTGTATTCTTCATACTTTTCTAAAGCTTCTACAAAAATGTCTTTAGATAAAGAAGGCTTAAAATCTTCAATATTTTTTAAAGAAGTTTTAAAAAGCGAAATATTATTAAGAACTTCCTTAATCTTATCTTCACTAACTTCATCAGAATATTTTGTTAAAACAGACTTAATAATTCTATGAGCAACTCCTCCTTGAATTATAGATATATTATAACCTTCCCTTAATAAAATCTTATAAAACAATCCATGAAAGGTTCCAAAAAAGGGTGCAACATCTCTATTAAATACATTTTTATACCTAGTTCTCATATTATCTGCTGCTGCCCTTGTAAAAGTAATTACAATTATATTTCCTACCTTAACATTTAATTCAGTAACTAAATGATCTACTCTATTAATGATTACAGTAGTTTTCCCAGATCCAGGAGCCGCTACAACTAATACATTTTTTTCATTTATATAAACAGCTTTCTCTTGATACTTATCTAAATTAACCTTCATCTTATCTCCTCTACTATTTATTATTGACTTTTTCATACTATAAATAACTATATTGTAATAATTTATTTATAGAGGTACAATAGGTATATGTTTCAATATTAATTTCTTTAGTATATTAATATTTAAAAAAGGAGAAGTATATGGAAAACTTAATCAGATTTGATGTTACTAATGAACGTAATTTAACCATGTTGGTAGATTTTTATGAACTAACTATGGCAAATGGATATTTTGACAAAGGAATTCAAAATAAAATAGCCTATTTTGATATGTATTTCAGAAGAGTACCAGATGGTGGTGGATACTGTATTATGGCAGGCGTTGATCAATTAATTCAGTATTTAAACAACTTAAATTTTACTGATTCTGATATAGATTATTTAAGAAGTAAAAATATTTTTTCAGAAGATTTTTTAGCCTATCTAAAGAACTTTAAATTTGAATGTGATGTTTGGGCAATTCCAGAAGGAAATTTTGTTTTTCCAAATCAACCACTGGTAATAGTAAGAGGTCCTGTTGTTCAAGCGCAATTTATAGAAACTATGATTCTTCTTACAATAAATCACCAAACTCTAATTGCAACTAAAGCTAACAGAATATGTAGAGCTGCTGATGGAAGAACTGTAATGGAATTTGGCTCACGTAGAGCTCAAGGATATGATGGTGCTATATATGGAGCTAGAGCTTCTATAATTGGTGGATGTGATTCTACAGCTTGTACTATAGCAGATAAATATTTTAGTGTTCCAGCAGTAGGCACTATGGCCCATAGTTGGGTACAATTATTTGATACTGAATATGAAGCCTTTAAAGCATGGGCAGAAGTTTATCCAGATAATTGTTCATTATTAATAGACACGTATAACGTTTTAAAATCTGGATTACCAAATGCAATAAAAGTATTTGATGAAGTTTTAAAACCACTTGGAAAAAGACCTAAAGGTATTAGAATAGATTCTGGAGATATTACTTATTTAACTAAAAAATGTAGAAAGATTCTAGATGCAGCTGGATATGAAGATTGTAAGATAATAGTATCTAACTCATTAGATGAACATATAATAAGAGATGTTTTAAGTCAAGGTGCTTGTATTGATTCCTTTGGAGTTGGTGAAAGATTAATCACTGCAAAATCAGAACCTGTTTTTGGAGGAGTTTATAAACTTGTAGCTGTTGAAAAAGATAATGGCATAGTACCTAAGATAAAAATTAGTGAAAATACAGAAAAAATAACTAATCCTGGTTTTAAGAAAATATATAGAATTTATGATAAGGATACAGATAATGCTATAGCTGATATTATCGCATTAAATAATGAAATTATTGATGAATCTAAGCCACTAGAAATATTCCATCCAATTGAGACTTGGAAAAGAAAAACTGTAACTAATTATTACGTTAAGGACTTAATGGTTAAAATATTTGATAAAGGTCAGCAAGTTTATGAAAGCCCTTCTGTATTAGAAATTAAAGAGTTTTCTAAAAATGAAAGTTTAAGAATGTGGCCTGAAATATTAAGATTTGAAAACCCACATAATTATTATGTAGACTTATCCGAGAATTTATGGAAATTAAAACAAGATTTACTTCATAAATGTATAAAATAAGGAGCTTTAAAAGCTCCTTATTTTCGTATATCTTCTATTTTTTAATAATTAATAACCCTATTATCTTCCTCATAGCTTGAATATCTTTCTTGAGAATAAAATAAATCATCATTTAAGTTTTCCCCAAAAGAAAGCTTAGCACCTGATGTTAAAAACTCATTAAAAGGACATAAATCATTCTCATTACCTGTAGTATGCATTGGGCAATCACTATAACAATTAACCCTTTCTTTGTTTGTTGACCAAAACGGACACTTACTCATACTCTTCCCTCCAAACCCCAATAGTTGAAAACGAAATCACAATTTTCTTATATTATATTATATATTCTTGTTAAAATAAAGTATTAGAACCATACTTTTGTAAGACAAATATCGACTTAATTATCTATATTGCCACACCATTCTATTGATTTAGAATATAATTTCCATAGTAACCCTTCACTAATACTCATTTTTTCTCGTATTTTAGTTATTTTATCGCTTTCCATATTTTCATAAGCCAATGCTAAGTCCAAAATATCTCTAAATATATTTTTCCCTCCTAGCAATGCCTCTTTTATTTCAAAATTTAATGGTAACTCTTTAACTACATAATTAATATCTTTTTCAATCATTAAATGTAAGTTAGAAAACAATCCTACCATAAATGCTGATGCCGAATCCTCACAGTGTATTATCTTAGCAATTTCCTCACAAAACTTGGCTCTTATAATTATACTATTGGCATATCCATCATTTACAGATGCCATTTCTGCTACAGATAATATAGATAACCACTTTCTAAGTTCTTCTCTTCCAATTAACATTATTGCTTGTTTAATTGACTTTATCTCTTGAAGAAAATTGAAATAAGATGAATTAATAAATTTTAAAAACTTATAAGTTAATGCAATATCTGTTTTTATTACATATTCAACCTTGTCCACATCATAATCTTCCTTAATAAGCTCTACTAACAGCATAAAAATACTAGTATTCTTAACAGCAATATCTTTTCCTAAAAATATAGATGGCTTACTATAGTAATACCCTTGAAAAAAAACACACCCTAATTCTTTTGCTTCATTTAAAGCTTCAGAATTTTCAATTTTTTCTGCTAACATCTTTATATTATATTTCTTACAAAGATAAGCAAGATCTCTTCTGGCCTTATTTGTTGATAATATGAAATCCACTTTAATTATATCAATAACTCCAATGAAATTTATCATATGTTCTACATCTACAACATCATCTAAAGCTATATAATATCCTAACTCCTTTAAAAATAATAATTTATTTATTATTTCTTTAGATGGATTAACAGTTTCCAAAACTTCTATTACAACATTTTCTTTTGGCAATAATGTAGCGATATCTTTCTTTATAAGCTCTTCGGAAAAATTAACAAAAGCTCTTTTTTTATTTGTCAAAATATCTAAACCAAATGCTGATATATTATCAATAACTTTATAAGTTGAAACTTCATCATCAATTAAAGGGTTATAACCATTTTCTAGTGAATTTCTATACAATAACTCATAAGCTACAACCTTACCATCTTCATCATAAATTCCTTGTCTAGCTATAAAAATATCCATATTTTCTTCCTCATCAATTATTATATACCCATTATAAACCAATAAATGTAAATATAGAATATTATTTTTACTTTTTAAAATGAATACTATTCTTAACTACTGAAATATTTATTATTTCATTAGTAAATGCTTTAAGAAGAGCTTTTTCTAAAACTTTTTCATGATCGAAGTTTGCTATATCTCTACATTCTGCAAAAACTTTATTTAATTCTCCATCTAAATTTCTATATGTTAATGTTACATATGGTTTATCATATTCTACGTTAACTATTTTTAATCCCCAAGTAATTTGAGCATAATCTCCATCTGATGTTAACTTAGTTAGCTCTCTTATCTTCTCTTTTTCCTCTGATGGATCGCTAATTACTATTAATTCATCTCCAACTTTGTATTTTCCCATATAAATTCCTCCTTAAATAAAATTAATTCTATCTTTAGTATATATTATTACAAAAAATTATGATATTATAATTTAGTGTATTTTAATATAGCATTTTTGTTAATTTCTTAACAACCATATTCTATATAATATCATAACAATTATTTTATTACAATATTATTAGAATTATTAGAAAATTTCAAGTTAAATTTTCTAATGAATAATAAATATTTATTAGAAATTCTTACTAGGAAATAAATATTGACAATTAGTGTTATATATTATATAATATTTATACTAATATAAAAAGGATGGTGTATTATGGAAAATATAACTTCTATCTTCAGAGAAAAGAAATTAAAGCTTACTCCTCAAAGATTAGCAGTTTATAAATATTTAATGAGTACAAATGAACATCCTTCTGCAGAAATTATATACAAATCACTTCAACCTGAGTATCCTACTATGAGCTTGGCTACAGTCTACAAAGCATTAAAAACTTTAGTGGAAGTTGGATTAGTTCAAGAAATTAACGTTGGTGAAGGTAATTTTAGATATGATGCTAAAGAAGGCGACCACGCTCATATCCAATGTATAAACTGTAGTAAGGTTTCTGATTTAGAAAATTTATCATTTTCTACTCTTAATCACGCTGCTGAGGAATGCTCAGAATTTAAAGTTTTATCAAACAGAGTTTTCTTTTATGGATTATGTAAAGATTGTAAATAAAAAAAAAGCAAGCTAAGATTTATAATTATTTTTAGCTTGTTTTTTTATTTTGAAGGCCGCATATCTGCGGCCTAAAAGGGGGATGGGGGGGTTTTAGCTTAAACGAAGATTACTCTACGTTTGCTATAGGAGAATACTTCTCCGGTACAATAATAGTATTATCTACTCCAAAGCTTTTTATTCAGTTTTTTATTTAAAAAGCCCTTTATTATAAGCATCAATCACCTTATCTAGAAAAATAGCTTTATTATAGTCTACTATGCTTTTTATAGCTACTAACATTTGTACATTTTCATCTTCTTCAAGAAATTCTTCTTTTATCTCTTCTTTACTTTCTTCATCATTATTTTCAGTATCAGTGCTATCTAAATTTCCATTATGTGATATATTGTTTTCATAGCCATACATATTAGCTCCATTATTGGATACATTAAAATTTCCCAAACCTAAACCACTAATAATGTTTTGTAGTGGTGAAACATTAAATCCCATGGGATTAGCTTGGTTATTAGTATTTTGATTTAAGCTAAAATTATTTAAATCTACCCCATCAGTTTTCATAGAAGATAGCATACTTCCAATTTGATTAAGATCTATGTTACTACCCAAAAGGTTCATAAGTTGGGTTGGATTAATACCGAAAGGAATATTATTCCCTGAATTACTAGAGGATTGGCTATTTATTCTATCCTCCCTACGTCTTCGCCTTCTTTTAGACATTAAGGTTCCTCCAATTATATTTCTGTTGTTTTATTATATGTAAAAACATTTTTTTTGCTTATATTTTTGGGCATTTTTTTGGAGGGCATTGCCCTCCATCCTCTATACTAATATCCGCAGCCGTCTCCACCAAACATATTTCCGAAGCAGCCTCCGCATAGTAAGAATAATAATATTATTAAAACTGAGCAGTTACTATTTAATAGACCAGAAGCACATGCAATTAATAAGAATATAATTGGAGTAATACAACTATTTAATCCACCAAATATATTTCCTGTTCCACAGCAAGCATTTCCCATTGGCTCGCAACATACTGGTTCACAGCAGCAGCAATCATCATATTTTTTTTCACGGCAATGTTTTCTCTTTGACATGATTTTCTCTCCTTTCTAATTCATATTAGCAGCATCCGCCAAATAAATTTCCACACCCGAAGTTACCGCAGTTTCCAAAACCTGAACCATTACAAAGGAATAAAATAACTAATAAGAATAGATAAGGTGTGCAATTTCCTAATCCACCAGATCCGCCATATCCTCCGTATCCGCCACCATCACAGCAGCATTCTTTACAGCAGCATTCTTCACAACAGCAATCACGTCTACGTGATTTCTTACAACAGCAGCGATTTCTACCTCTGTTACCATATCCTCCGCCAAATCCTCCACTATAGAATAGGATTAATAAGATCCAAATCCAACTTCCAAATCCGCCAAAACAACCGTTATTACAACAGGATCCAACTGGTTGTTGTGGACAATTAGGTGCAACATTATCATTACAGCCACATGAATTTAAACCATTTAGAATTTCATTCATTTCCATAACTTACTCCTCCTTGGGATTTTTAGTTTTTGTTTTTATAGTATATGATATTCCCTCGAATAATAATTGACACTGTTTTTTATTGTAATAATTTAAAATTTTGTATATAAATATTGTATTCTTTGCCACCTCCTAAACTCCAAGTCGCCCTCATATGATACTTCCCCCTTTCAGCACTGAAGGTAATAATTCCTCTTTCATTTGGAATCATGAAAAATATTAATATGATAGTCTATTTGTTCTGAAAAACTATTATATTTGAATGTTGATAATTATTAGTTTTTTAATAGGGTATATTGTTCTCATCCTCATGGAATTATATTCCAAATAGGCGTATAATAATAATATATATTATTAAATAATTGTATTATATTACTAAGCAATATTATTATTGGAGGATTTTCTATGAAAAAAGAAACAAAATGTATTAAATGTGGATAATTCGAGTTGGCTTGATTGCAAATAGTTAAATTAGAATTTGGTAAAGAAGTTATTAACATTTTACAGTAAACAATGATAGCAATTGGAGGTAAAAATGAAAGCCCTAAAAATTAAAATTGGTAATATTCCCACTATTGTTTGGGGAGAAAAATCAGATAGAGTATATATTCATGTTCATGGAAAAATGTCTTGCAAAGAGTATGCTGAAAGTTTTGCTGAAATTGCAGAACATAAGGGCTATCAAACCCTCAGTTTTGATTTACCCGAACATGGAGAAAGAAAGGACAACGATTATCGTTGTGATATTTGGAATGGTATACATGACCTTTCCATAATTGCAGATTATACATTTTCAAACTGGAAAAATGTTTCTTTGTATGCTAGTAGCTTGGGAGCGTATTTCAGCTTAAATACTTATGCAGATAAGGATTTTACAAAGTGCCTTTTTCACTCTCCTGTATTAAACATGGAATACCTTATCAATCAGATGCTTATTTGGTTTGATGTTACGGAAGAAAGACTGTGTCTTGAAAAGGAAATCCCAACTCCTATTGATACATTACGTTGGGACTACTACCAATATGTTAAAGGACATCCCATTGAAAAATGGAGTATTCCCACATCAATACTTTATGGAGGGAAAGACACTCTGCAATCTATAGATGTAATTCAAGAATTTGTGAAAGCACACAGTTGCAAGTTAACGATTTCTCAAAATAGTGAGCATCCTTTCATGGAAAACGAGGATATGAAGATAGTACATGAATGGCTTGAAGAAAATATATGAAAATAACACTAAATTAGTAAATTTCATTTTTCAGTAGAGAGAATCACGATGTTTTTTAATACTGTATTATATTTTTATATTGAGCTAATACTGATAGATTTTATCAACGTAATTTTATATATAATTTATCAATTCTATTAAATATATTAGGATTAGTATTTATTGTTATAGGAATTAGAAAAAATGATGTTTAATGAATATCAGCTTGAAACAGAGAAAAATAAAAAGGATATAAATATTATACTAATTAACACCTAGGATTGCTCCAAATTATAATTACATAATATTTATATCCTTATATATTGAAAGTAATAATTTTTATTTATAATAATCCAAATTATTCACTTTCTGTTTCAATTTCTGTTTCACTTTCTACTAAAGGTCCAAAAATATCATCTATTAATTCATCTTTTCCTTTTTTATTAACAGATGAGAAAAAGTATAATTTATCTTCTTTTCCTAATTTTAAAGTATCTCTTATAACTTTTTCATTCTTTCTTAATTCATTATTAGATAATTTATCACTTTTAGTAGCAATAATTACTTCATCATATCCATAAAATTTAATCCATTCATGCATTTGTATATCATCTGCTGTAGGTTTATGTCTAGAATCTACTAATAAAACTACTCTTTTTAATTCTTCACGACCACTTAAATATGTTTCAATAGTATTTCCCCAACTAGCCTTCTCTGTCTTAGATACTTTTGCATATCCATAACCAGGTAAGTCTACTAAATATAACTCATTATTATTTATTTCAAAAAAGTTAATTAATCTAGTTTTTCCAGGTGTTTGACTTACTTTAGCTAATTTTCTTCTATTTGTTAGTGCATTAATTATAGAACTCTTTCCAACATTAGAACGGCCCACAAAAGCAATTTCTGGAAGGCCAGTTACTGGATATTGTTCCTTTTTAACTGCAGAAGTTACGAAATCTGAGTTTTTTATCTTAAACAATGGTATCAACTCCAATTATAGCTTTTTTTAATACCTCATCAACATGATCAACAGCAAAAATATTAAGTTTATTTCTAACCACATCAGGTATTTTATTTATATCTTTTTCATTTTCTCTTGGTATTATTATAGTATCAATTCCTGCTCTAAAGGCTGCAATTGATTTTTCCTTTAATCCACCTATAGCTAAAACTCTTCCTGTTAGTGTAACTTCTCCAGTCATAGCTACATTATTTCTTACCTTTTTATTTGTTAATGCTGAAACTATTGAAGTTATTATAGTAACTCCAGCAGAAGGTCCATCCTTCTTAATAGCTCCCTCTGGGAAGTGAATATGAATATCTGTAGTTTTGTAGAAATCCTCATCTATTCCATATTTACTTGCATTTGCTCTTACAAAACCAAAGGCAATTCTAGCAGATTCTTGCATTACATCTCCTAGTTGTCCAGTTAAAGTTAGTTTACCTGTTCCCTTCATAACTACAGATTCTACTGGTAATGTATCTCCTCCAGCAGCTGTCCAAGCCATTCCTTTAACTACCCCTACTCGGTCTTCTTTATCTTTAACATCAAATGTATATATTTTATTTCCTAAATACTTTTCTAATCTGTTTGCATTAATTGAAATAGACTTTTTATTATTCTTCATCATTTCAGTAAGAGATTTTCTTATAAGTTTTCCTAAAACTCTTTCTAAACTTCTTACTCCAGCTTCTCTTGTATAATAGTTAATAATATCCTTTAAAGCTGCTTCTGATATTTTAAATTCATTACTTTCTAGTTTATGCTCTTTTAATAACTTTGGAATTAAATATCCTTTAGCTATATGATATTTTTCTTCATAAGTATATCCTGATACTTCTATTATTTCCATTCTATCTAAAAGCGGTCTTGGAATTGTATCAAGTGAATTTGCAGTTGTAATAAATAATACTTTAGATAAATCCATGTCTAGTTCTAAATAATGATCCCTAAAAGTATTGTTTTGTTCACTATCTAGAACTTCTAAAAGTGCATCAGCAACATTACCCCTATGATCTGAACCTAATTTATCTATTTCATCTAATAATATTAGAGGATTATTTACCTTAGCTTCTTTTAATGCATAAGCTAATCTTCCAGGAATTGCTCCTACATAAGTTTTCCTATGTCCTCTAATTTCAGCTTCATCTCTAACTCCACCTAATGATATTCTAGTATACTTTCTATTAGTTGCATGTGCTATAGACTTTGCAATCGAAGTCTTACCAACTCCTGGTGGACCAACTAAACATATTATAGGCCCTTTAAGGCTATTTGTATATTCTTTTACAGCTAAATACTCTACTATTCTTTCCTTTACTTCATCTAAACCATAATGCTCATTATTTAGAATTTCTTCTGCTTCTTTTATATTGAAATTATCCTTTGTTGATTTACTCCATGGAATATCTAAAATCCAATCTAAATAAGTCCTTATTACATTACTTTCTGAACCTTGCCCAGCAGATGCCTTTAGCCTATTTAATTCACTTTCAGCTTTATCCCTAACATACTTAGGTAATTTAGCTTTCTTTATTCTATTTTCATAATTAGTTATTTCCTTCTTCTCTTCGTCATCTTCACCAATTTCTTCTTGAAGAGCTCTAATTTGTTCTCTTATGTAGTATTCTCTTTGAGATTTATCAATACTCTCTTTAAGCCTTTTCCCTACTTTTTTCTCTATATTTAATATATCTATTTGATTCTCTATTATAACTAATAATTTTTCTATTCTCTTAATACAATCAACTTCTTGAAGAATTTCTTGTCTTTTATCCTCATCAATTATTATATATGAAGCTACTACATCTGAAAGTTCACTATAATTTTTGATGGTATCAAAAATAGACATGATACTGCTTCTATTATTTCCAGAAAGGTTTAAATACTTACTGAAGCTCTTTTTTAACAGGTTAACATAAGCTTCTATACCTTCATACTCTTCGTTAGAAGGCTCTTCAATTCTTTCCACTTCTGATTCAATATATTCATCTTTGTTGTTTATACTTATAAGTCTACCTCTATCTATACCCTCTACTAATACTCTTATAACATTATTAGGTAATTTTATAATTTGCTTTATTCTACAAATAGTTCCTATTTCAAATATATCTTCAAAATCAGGTTCTTCTATTTCATAATCCTTCTGTGTCGATAAGAATATTTCTATTTGATTATCCATTGCAGCTTCAATTGCAGCTTTAGACTTTTCTCTCCCTACATCAAAATGTATAATCATATTGGGAAAGATACTAATACCTCTTAAAGGAATTAAAGGTAGAGTCATAAAATTTTCACTCATTATTCCCATCCTCCTTATTTATTGTATAACTTTATTAGTATACACATAAACTTGCATTTTTTCAATCTATTTTATATACCTATATTGGCAAATAGTCTATATAATAATTAATATTTAATAATAATATATATTAACTATATTAGTTTATTAATATTATAATACATATATAAAATTTAGCAATGAAAATAGATACTTTCTATTATAGCAAAAATATCTACTTCATCATAATAAACTCAAAGAAAAAAACTCCTTAAGGAGTTTTAAAATTAATAATACAAATAAATTTGTATATTTATATATTAAATATTTTTCAATCTTCAGATTTAGCTGATAATATATCTAAGTTGTTATTCATTATAATATCTTCAGATATATTTTCTTTATATATAGACTCATCTATTACTTCTCTTAAATTATTAACTGCTATAACCTTTATTCCATCTATATCTTTAAAACTTTCTCTCCAATTTTCAATTGGAATAATGACTTTAGTGGCTCCTGATTTTTTAGCTGCATATATCTTTGCATTAACTCCACCTATTGGTTTAACTTCTCCTAGTAAGCTTATCTCACCAGTCATAGCTATTTTATTATTAATTTTCACTTTGTTAATAGCGCTATATATAGCAGTTGCTATTGTTATTCCAGCTGAAGGACCATCCACAGGCATTCCACCTGGAATATTTATATGTATATCATAATTTTCGCACTCTAATCCGAATATATTATTCAATACAGTTAGCACATTTTGAATTGATGAATAAGCTGTACTTTTCCTTTTAACTTTTCTATTGCTATTACTTATTTCTTCTTCTTCAATAACTCCTGTTACTTTTAATATTCCTAATCTATGATTTACTTTCTTAGCTGTAGCCTCAACCTCCATAAGTATTCCTATATTTGCACCATGAACTGCTAATCCATTTACTATTCCTATCTCTGCTTTTTCTCTAATCTTTTTATCTGGAATTTGTGCGTAGTTTCCATTTTCTATTACCCATTGTATATCTTCTATACTAATATCATTTCTATCTTCATTAATTGCAACTCCTGAAGAAAGTTGAACTAAATTAACTACATCTCTACCATTAGTGCAATATTTTGATACTAAATCTAAAGACTTATCATCAATATGTAATCCTACCTTCATAGCTGCATTCTTTGCAATAATTTTAATTTCATCAGAATGAAGTGATCTAAAAAATATTTCCACACACCTTGACCTTATAGCAGGAACTATTTCCTCTGGGCTTCTTGTTGTAGCACCTATTAATCTAAAATCTGCTGGTAATCCATTATCAAATATTTCTTTAATATAATCTGGCATATTAGGATTTTCACTACTATAATAAGCACTATCTAAAAATACTTTTCTATCTTCTAAAACCTTTAAGAGTTTATTAAGTTCTATATGATGTAATTCACCTATTTCATCCATAAATAAAATACCACCATGAGCTTTTGTTACTGCTCCTGGTTTTGGCTGTGGAATTCCAGCTATCCCTAAGGACCCAGCCCCTTGATAGATTGGATCATGAACTGATCCTATTAAAGGATCTGCTATTCCTCTTTCATCAAATCTAATTGTAGTCGCATCTATTTCTATAAATTTAGCATCTTTCTTAAAGGGTGATTTCGAAAACTTTTTAGCTTCTTCAAGAACTAATCTAGCAGCAGCAGTTTTACCAACTCCTGGTGGTCCATAAATAATAACGTGTTGGGGATTAGGTCCACATAGTGCAGCCTTTAGTGCCTTTATTCCTTCCTCTTGGCCTATAATCTCCTCAAATGTAGTAGGTCTGCTTTTCTCTGTTAAAGGCTTAGTTAATTGTATACTTCTTAATTTCCTCAATTTATCCATTTCTTTAACATTCTCTTTCTCAATAACTGTCTTGTTATTTACATGACCTTTATTGATATTAACAATATAATAAATAAATAGCAACATAGTTGTTATTTGTAGTATTATTAATACTTCTGCCATATATTTTGCATTAACTATAAAAGTAAATGCATCCTCCCTTCTATCTGTCATATAAATATTATTAACTTATTACCATGTTAATATTCTATAGAAAAAGGATACTTTACCATTATTTTTCTAAAAAAACTTATTAATAATATATTTAAATATATTTCTATAAAATAAAAAACATCTTAAAGTTATAATAACAATAAGATGTTTTTTAATTAGGCAGTTTCTATACCTTTTCTTTTCTTAATTTTTTTAGCTTTCAATTGGGGTCTAACTTCACCTTCTGGTAGCTTAACTAATTCAGGATCTTTCTTTTCAGTTATACAATCTCCATTTATAATAACTTTTTCTATAGATTCATCAGAAGGAATATCAAACATAACTTCTGTCATAGCTTCTTCTACTATAGATCTTAATCCTCTTGCTCCAGTTTTTCTCTTGATAGCTTCATTAGCTATGGCCTCTAAAGCATCATCAGTAAAGTTTAATTGAACATTATCTATTTCAAATAACTTTTTGTATTGCTTAACTAAAGCATTTTTTGGTTTTGTTAAAATATTTATTAAAGCATCTTTATCTAATGATTCTAATGTTACTACAACTGGTAATCTACCTACAAATTCAGGTATAAGACCAAACTTTAATAAATCTCCTGGCATTATGTCTTGAAGTAGCTTACCAACATCTTTATTAATCTTTGAACTAACGCTAGCTCCAAAACCTATAGAACTCTTTTCAGTTCTTTTTTCAATTATTTTATCAATGCCATCGAAGGCTCCACCACAAATAAATAATATATTTGAAGTATTTATTTGTAAGAATTCTTGATGAGGATGTTTTCTTCCACCTTGTGGTGGTACTGAAGCAGTAGTTCCTTCAAGTATCTTTAATAATGCTTGTTGAACCCCTTCTCCTGATACATCTCTTGTAATAGATGGATTTTCTGATTTTCTTGCAATCTTATCTATTTCATCTATATAAATTATTCCTTTTTCTGCTCTTTCTATATCATAATCCGCGTTTTGTATAAGCTTTAATAATATATTTTCTACATCTTCACCTACATATCCAGCTTCAGTTAAAGTTGTAGCATCAGCAATGGCAAAAGGAACATTTAAAAACTTAGCCAAAGTTTGAGCTAATAATGTTTTACCTGAACCAGTTGGTCCTAATAAAAGAATATTACTTTTTTGAAGTTCTATATCATCTTCTACTAAATTAGAATTAATTCTTTTATAGTGATTATAAACAGCAACAGATAAAGACTTTTTAGCCTTTTCCTGACCTATTACATATTGATCCAAATAATTTTTAATTTCATTTGGTTTAGGAACACTTGTTGTATCTAACTCAACGCCTTCTTCAAACTCGTCAGCTATTATTTCTGAACATAAATCTATACACTCATCACAAATATATACACCAGGTCCAGCAATTAACCTTTTTACTTGCTCTTGATTTTTCCCACAAAAAGAGCATTTTAATTGTTTCTTCTCATCGTATTTAGCCATAAATTCACCTCACTTGGTTAAGATAGAACTTTTGATTAGTTACTACCTTTTTCATTTTTAATTATTACTTTATCTACCAAACCATAATTCATAGCTTCTTCTGCTCCCATAAAGTAATCTCTTTCAACATCACATTCAATTTTCTCTATTGGTTGATTTGTATTTTCACTTAAAATTCTATTTAAAGATTTCTTAATCTTTAATATTCTCTTAGCGTGAATATCAAAATCTGTTGCTTGCCCTTGGAAACCACCTAGTGGTTGATGAATCATAATTTCACTGTTTGGAAGAGCAAATCTTTTTCCCTTTGCTCCAGATGAAAGCAAGAAAGAGCCCATTGATGCAGCCATACCTATACATATAGTTGAAACATCTGGCTTTACATATTGCATTGTATCATAAATAGCCATTCCTGAAGTTATTGACCCTCCTGGACTATTTATGTATAAATGGATATCCTTATCTGGATCTTCACTTTCTAAAAATAATAGTTGAGCAACTACTAAATTAGCAACATCATCATTTATTTCTCCGCTCAACATTATGATTCTATCTTTTAATAACCTTGAAAAAATATCGTAAGATCTTTCTCCCCTACTAGTTTGTTCTACTACCATTGGAACTAAACTCATTTAAATTCCCTCCTTCTCTAAAACTTACCTTCTTTTATAATATATCCACATTCCATAAAAACTAATTATATTAAATTATATAAAATTTTATTTAATTTGTTAATGAATATTTGAAATAATTGCCAGAATTAAATCCTGGCAATTACTACTTATTACTATTTATTGTTTTCTACTAATAACTTTATAGTTTTTGATACTTTTACATCTGCTATAAGTGCAGCTTTTTGACTGTTTAATAGTAATTCTACCATTTTTTCGTCATCTCCAGCTGAATACATTTTTGCAACTTCTTGAGCCTTTTCTTTTAACTCTTCTTCAGTAGCATCTATATTTTCTGCTTTTTCTATTGCTTCTAATACTAAATCAGTCTTAACCTTAACTTCAGCATTTTCCTTCATATAGTCTCTCATCTTAGATTCATCTGTTCCAGTGAATTGGAAGTATTGTTCTAAGTTTAATCCTTGATATTGAAGTCTTTGCTCTAAGTTTTGAACCATAACATCAATTTCTTTTTCTACCATAACTGATGGAACTTCAACTTTTGCATTTTCAACAACTGCTTTAATTATAGCATCTTCATGCTCTTTTTCAGCTCTATTTGCATTAGCTTCTTCCATTTTCTTAGTTAAATCAGCCTTTAATTCTTCTAATGTATCAAATTCTGAAGTTTCTTTAGCGAATTCATCATCTATTTCTGGTAATTCCTTCACTTTTATTTCTTTTACTAAAACTTCAAACTTAGCTTTCTTATTATTTAATTCTTCCTTACCATAGTTTTCTGGGAAAGTTACATTTACTTCAACTTTGTCTCCAGCCTTAGCACCTATTAATTGCTCTTCAAAATTATCTATGAAAGTACCTGAACCTATTTCAAGTGAATAGTCCTTACCTTCTCCACCTTCAAAAGCTACATCATCAACATAGCCCTTAAAGTCAATAACTGCTGTATCACCAGTAGCTACTTCTCCATCTTCCTTAGTTTCAATTCTTGCATTTTTTTCTTGCATTTCTTTTAATCTTGCTGCTAAATCTTCTTCTGTTACTTCGTAAGATGGTTTTTCAATATTTAATCCCTTGTATTCTCCTAATTCAACTTCTGGATAAACTGTAACTTCAGCAGTATAAACGAAATCTTTTCCTTCTTCTGCTGTTACTATGTCTACCTTTGGATAGTCAACAGGAATTATGTTATTTTCTTCTAATGCTTTTGAATAAGATCCATCTATTGCAAAATTTATTGCATCTTCCATTAAAATTCCAGTTCCATAATATTTCTTTACTATTGCCATAGGAACCTTACCTTTTCTGAATCCTGGCACATTAAAGTTCTTAACATTTTTATTATAAGCTTTTTTTATAGCTTCTTGAAATTTATCAGCTTCAACTGTAATTTCAAGTTTCACAAGGTTTTTCTCTATTTTTTCCATTTTAGCTTCCATCGTATTCTTTCCTCCTAAAATAGTAAGATACTATCATTATTGATATAACTAGCTTATTATAACATAGAATAATGTTTACTTTCAAATATTTGTTTATTTAATTTTCCTCAATTTATTAATTCTCCATTTGAGTTTATATATTTAACATTTCCATCTATAGTAACTTCTAAACCTTTTTCTTTAATTTCACCAAATTTAACTTCTTTCCCCTTAGAATTCCATAAAGTTTTATGATTACTATCATTTAAATCTACTACCCAAATATATTTACTTAAGTCATATCCAAAGTATGGAACATTACTTATATAAGCTACTTTTGTGTTACTAATAAATTTAGCTTCTACATTCCATAGATAGCCATTATATGTTTGTAAAACATCTGCTTTATTAAACACTTCTCCATTTGGAGCCACATATTTATCTTTAGTTATAATGGCTTCTTTTCCATCGATGTTAAATATCTTCATATCTTGAGTATCATCAATAGTCAAAATTAAATTTTTCTCCTGATTTAATGTATAATAAATATTACTTGGAATATCTTTTATCCCCTTAAACTTAACTACCCCATTATTCTCTTCATATTCTGCCTTTAATATAACTCCTGTCTTGACAGTTAAATCCTTTGTCTTACTTTCCGGTTCCTTAGGTGCTTCTTCTTTTGTTATCTCTTCTTGTATATTTTCTTCACTTATATTACTAGTATCATCTTGAATATCTTTATTATCTTCATCTATCCAGTTTTGGACTTTATTCCTTAAGGTTTCCATATTTATACTATTCATAGCTATCTTTAAGAATAATACACCAATAAGAAGAACTCCTAGAATTGATATTATAGCTATTCTTTTTCTTCTTTTTCTCATTTGCCTCTCATAGTCTCTACTGAATATGCTAGGTTTTCTCACACCTAATCCCCTCCTTATAAAATATTATTTATATTAAAAACACTAACTATATAATTTATATATAATGTTTAAGTATTCTTTTATCTTTTACTTCCACAGCCACAAGAAGATTTTCCACCTTTTGTACTGCAACATCCCCCACATTTAAGAAGACCATAATCTCTTAATTCTTTTACTGTTAGCTGAGCCTCATTTTTGTCATATTCTTCATATTCAGGCGTAGCTTTCAATAAATCTTCTGTATTAATATTTATCATTTAAATCACCTCAACTTATATTATATACTTTAATTAAGTCAAATCTCCACAAATTTTAAATTTTTTTAATTTTATTTTAAGAATATATTTTTTATACATTAAATGATATATTATTTTAAAATGTCATCATTTTCGATTTTTTTATAAAAACTATTGGATTTTTTGACCAATTATACTATAATAATAATATAATATTTATATATATTATATGTTTTGTATATAATTAATTTTCTAAAAAGCCCATACTACTGTTAATAATTTATTAACAGTTTTAATAAAACCCCACATATGTTCATTTATTCCCTTTCTTAAATGAACATAAAACCCTTTAACCTGTGCAATACTCTTGTACAGGTTCTTTTTTTATATTATTTATCTAATCATATATATTCTGAAAATCCATAACAACTTCCAATTCCCCATTTTTAATATTTATATCATCTTACCTTAACATACCCCAGGGGACCAAAAAATTGTAATATTTTTCTATATATTTACAATTATAACATTACTATAAATAGATTTATAGTCTGTTAAAATATTATTGAGGTGTAATTCTCCACACTAAATATTTTGCATAAAAAAACATACCCTAAATGTTAGGTAAAATATATCTAACATTTAGGGTGCAGTTCCTTCTCAAAGCTTCATTTAAATATTTATATTTTTTAGTTTTATTATTTATACATATGGTGTAGGATCAGTATGTTGTCCATTAACTCTTATTTCCCAATGTATATGAGGACCTGTACTCATTCCTGTTGAACCAACTAAAGCAACAGTTTGTCCTCTATAAACAGTTGCACCAACTCCTACAAGAAGTTCACTGCAATGTCCATATAAAGTTTGAACTCCACTTCCATGATCTATTATTATTGTATTTCCATATCCACTAATCCATCCTGAATATACTACTACTCCACTTTTAGATGCAGCAATTGGTGCACCATAAGGATCTCCTAAATCTACTCCAGTATGGAAACCAGCTTGACCAGTAACTGGATTGATTCTAGGGCCATATGTATCAGTAACAGCTCCATATCCTGGTCTTAAGAAGGTCTCTATACTTGGATCTCCTGGAACACCATCACTTCCACCATTTTCTGGTGTACTTGGAGTGGCAACTTGTCCACCACCTGAATTATTTCCATTATTTATTTCCGCAAAGATATTATCTAACTCTTGTTGAAGCTCTGCATTATAAGAAACTAAATCTCCAATTTTACTTTCCAAATCATTTCCTTGATCTGTTAAAGAAGCTATCAAATTAGATTTTTCAGATTCTAAATTATTTAATTCATTAATCTTGCTTTGATGATATTCTTCTTTAGCTAAGTATTCCTTTTGTGCTTCTTTTAGTTCATCTTGTTTTGCTACTACTGCCTTCTTATTTTCTTCTATTTGTGCTAATTGATTGGATATTTCTTCCTTTTCTTTTTCAAGTTGTGCCTGAATTTCTTTTGCTTCATTAATTAATTTCTTATCAAAATTTATTAATCTAAAAATACTTTGAAGATTATTAAATAATGAAAGTATGTCTTCACTTTTTAAAAGTAAATATATGTAATTACTTGCTACATCAATTTTATAGTAATTTCTAAGCCTTTTTTCTATGTTTGACTTAATTTTTATAGCATCCTGTTCTTTTTCTTCAATTATTTTTTCTCTACTTTCAATTTCAACTTGTGATTTATAAATTTCACTATTTATATTATCTATTTCAGTTTGAACTTCATCTATTTTAGCCTGATAAGAATTAACTTCTTCTCTAGCAGCTTCTAAATCTGCACTTTTTTCATTTATTTGATCTAATATGCCATTAAGTTCATTATTTTGACTATTTATTTCGCTCTCAATCTTATCTTTTTCATTCTCCAAATCATTAATTTGATTTTGATTTTCATTAATCTTATCTTGTAAAGAGGAGCTTGTCTCCGCAAAAGCTAAAAAATTCGCTGAAAAAACTACAGTAACAGCTATTGTTATTGTCCTTAATATTTTACTCATAACTATGCCTCCGTTAGTTAATCTATACTAAATTTTTGTACATCATTAATAATCCAATTATTATCTTCATACTCAATATGTGTTAAAAACATTTCTTCAACATTATTCTTTAAAAAGGGTAATAATTTCTTTTTAACATTATAATTTAAATTAATGACTACATTTCCTTTATAAGTTCCATTTTCGTAATAAAACTCACTACTCTTTAATTCAGTTTTTAAATCATTAAGTTCGTAATTGTTTTTCAAAAATAAACTTTCCCTTATTATGCTATCATAAATTTTACTTCTTGTGTCCTCTTTAGAATTAAGAATTAATGAAGAATCTGAACTATTTAATGCATTAAATACACTAGAATAAAAGATATCAGTTGACTTATTGACATCATTAATAAGCTTCTCATTTACCATGTTTATATCTATATTTATATTAGGCAAACTTGAAACCTGTACCTTATCACTCTTTATAACTCCCCAGGGGAATTCTTTTTGTAATTGTATATTTATTTGTTTATTTAATGGAATAGGACCATATTTTTTTATATCCTTAACCTTTTTATTAATTTTTTCATCATTAATAAATACATCAGCATCTTCAAAGTTAGAAGTTAGATTAATATTTAAAGCTGGCATATTAAGACTATATTCCATATTTTCTACTATATATAATTCCTTTTCTGCTTCAACTAATCCATACAAAGTATTTAATTTTCCTTTAATTAAATATTTCCCAGGAATTAAATTTGTTATTAAATTTGTATCTGTAATTTCCTTATCATTTATATATACTTCAGAATTATCAAAATTTGTATTAATTTTAATAGCTACAGGGGATATTTCTATATGATAGTTATCAAAAAACAATATTTTTTTATTTACTAAAGTAAAATATCTACTTTCTCCATTATTCTTTAAATCTTTAATTATATTACTTACTCTAGATGGATTTTCAGAATAATATTCAGCTAAGGGTTCAAAATCACTTTTGCTTATTCTTTTATTTTGAAATTTTACTTCCCTATAAATTTTACCTGGTCTATTATCCTTTAATGCTATCTCTAAATTTTTTAAGATTATATTTTTACTTGATTTATAACTTCCAACGCTAAATCCCATTAATGTGAAAAGTAAAAGTACACCTATTAAAAGAAACTTTCTCTTAATTAAGAATTCCTTTAAAGTTGAAAGCTTCACACCACTAATATCTTCTTTTAATAAATTAAAATATTCTCTTAAGTATTTAAGAACTTCTTTTAACTTGTTCAATAAATTTCACCCTTTATTCTAAAATATCTATTATCCATTTTTGACAATTTAGACATTTATATATTCTAATAACAAACATATCAAGGATTCCCATTGGTTTTTCTTTACTTAATAATTCTACTTCTTCCTTAGTAAAGAAATCATCCTCTTCATTTAAAAAGCCTTGAATTTCTACTATGTAGTTTTCATTTGTTGCCTCACAACAATCATTTTCTCCTACTACTTCTATTTTTTCATATTGAAGTTCTGGACTAAGTTCTTTAATAAGACTTATTATGTCTTCAAATTCTTCTATATTATCTAAGAATTCTTCCTTATAAAACACTAAATCCTTTATTTCAAATAATTTTTCCATAATACCACACCTTTGCCTTAATGTACTTTAATTTTATCTTTATTAGTAATATTAATCAAGACAATAAAATAGTCAAATTATAGAAATACTATGCTATAATTTAATATAAAAAAGGAGGTAAATAAATGATATTTGATAGTCATATGCACTCAAAATTTTCTACTGATAGTAATATGAATATAGAAGATGCTATTAAAGTAGGAAATAAAAATAATATTGGGATAATTATTACTGATCATATGGACTTAGACTATCCTGTAAAAGATGAATTTAAATTTCATATTCCTAGCTATTTTTCTGAATATGAAAAGTACCGTTCTGATAAAGTAAAACTTGGAATTGAAATAGGTTTAACAGAAAACACTCTTTTAGATAATGAGCTTATTGCTAAAAACTATGACTTTGATTTTATTTTAGGATCTATCCATGCAGTTAGAGGCTTAGATATATACGAAGAATATGTACACCAAGGCTATAATAAGAAGGAATTTTTCACTTATTATTTTGAAGATATGCTAAAATGTGTTCAAATATATAATAATTTTGACTCATTATCCCATATAGATTACCCCTGTAGATATTGTTCCTTTGACAATAAAGAAATCCTAGTAAATGAATTCAAAGATATACTTTCTGAAATTTTTACTACTTTAATAAATAAAGGAAAAGTATTAGAATTAAATACTTCAAGACTTCATATTCCTGAGGCAAATAAAGCTTTAAAAGATATTTACAAGCTTTACTTTGACTTAGGTGGGAAATATGTAACCCTGGGCTCAGATGCACATAGCCATTTAAATATAAATAGAAATTTTGACCTAGCTTTAAAATTCATAGAAGATTTAGGACTTAAAGGAGTCTACTTTAATAAAAGAAAGATGGAGTTCTTTTAATTTTAAAAATAAATAATGAAAAAACCTTTGTTTTTTAACAGAGGTTTTTTTCATTAAAATTATATAAATATTACTTTTTTATAGAATGACTCTCCTCTAAAAGGTATAATATAAATATGTATTAATAAATAATTACATCTTATACAAAGAAAGGAGAGCCGCAGTGAGAGCTTTTTTTTACGGATTAATTGGAATTTTCGTAACATTAATTTTATCAGAATTACTAAATAACTCTTCTAACGATATCATATATAACCAAATTATAATTCAATCAGTTATAATTTGTGGATGTACAGGTGCTATAGTCTCTGCCATAAAATCAAAAGAAGAAAACATAGAAACTAAAGATGATAATTATAAAACAAAAGAATAATATTTTTTATTATTTTGATATATAAATTAATAGAAACTATTACTATTTCCAAGAAAAAATGGACAATTATTTATTGTCCACTTTTTATATCACATATCAATATTACTTTCTTAATAACAATTCCAAATGAGTCCTTCATTCTTTCATTTTTTAATTCTTTCATTTTTTAATAACTCAGCTACGATGAGTTATTTCCTTAATTATGCATTATCCATTACGCATTATGCATTAACTACAGGTTTTCTATTTCTCTTCTCTCATCCTTCAAATTATTAACCTTGCTTCTTCTCTTTTTTAACTCTTCTTCTACCTCTTCTAGAGTTACCTCAGACTCTACCATTAAAACTAATAAGTGATAAATTAAATCCCCAATTTCTCCTACTTGTTCTTCTTTGTTATCATTTTTTGCACTAATAATAACTTCCGTACATTCTTCACCAAGCTTTTTAAGTATTTTATCTATTCCTTTAGTAAATAAATAGCTTGTGTAAGATTTTTCATCTCCACCTTCTTTTCTACCCTTTATTACCTCATAAAGTTCTGCTATAACCTTTTCCATTTTATCGCCCCTTATAATAACTTTTTATGAAAGCAGCTTCTTTCCCCAGTATGACAAGCTACTCCCTTTTGTTCAACTAAAACTAAAATAGTATCTAAATCACAGTCTAAATATAGTTCTTTAACAATTTGAAAATGTCCAGAAGTAGCTCCTTTATTCCAAAGCTCTTGTCTACTTCTACTATAAAACCAAGTAGTTTTATCTTCTAAAGTCTTCTTTAAGCTTTCCTTTGACATATAAGCAAGCATTAAGACTTCCTTAGTTTTATAATCTTGTACTATAGCTGGAAGTAATCCATTTCCCTTTTCAAAATCTATTAAATCAATATTAAAATCCATATCTATAACCTAACCTCTATATTATTTTCTCTAAGATATTCCTTAACTTCCTTAACTGTAAGATCTCCATAGTGAAATAATGAAGCTGCTAGTGCTGCATCAGCTTTTCCATCTATAAATACATCTTTGAAATCTTCTATCTTCCCACAGCCACCTGAAGCTATTACTGGAATATCTACTATATTACTAACTCTACTAGTAACCTCAAGGTCAAAACCCTTTTTAGTTCCATCAGCATCCATTGAAGTTAACAATATTTCTCCTGCACCTAAGCTATGAGCCTCTTCTATCCATTTAAATAAATCTATTCCTGTATCTACTCTTCCACCATTTATATAAACAGTCCAGTTGTCTTTATCTTTTCTCTTAGCATCAACAGCTAAAACCATACATTGATTTCCAAAGTAATAAGCACCTTCTTGAATTAACTTAGGATTTCTAATAGCAGCAGAATTTAAGCTTATTTTATCTGCACCTGCTCTCAGTATTCCTCTAATTTCTTCGATTGTAGTTATTCCTCCACCTACAGTAAAAGGAATAAATATTTTTTCAGCTACTTTTTCAACTACATCTATAATAGTTTTTCTTTTTTCATGAGATGCAGTTATATCTAAAAATACTAATTCATCTGCACCTTGCTTATAATATTCCTCTGCTAAATCTACAGGATCTCCAACTTCTTTTAATCCTACAAAATTAATTCCCTTAACTACTTTTCCGTCTTTAACATCAAGACAAGGGATAATTCTTTTAGTATGCATAATATCACCTACTTACATAGATTTATAGCTTCTTTAATATCTATAGTTTTAGAATAAATAGCTTTACCAACTATACATCCATAAACATCTAGAGCTTTTAAAGCAATAATATCATTAATATCTTTTACTCCACCAGAGGCTGTTACATCAATTTTAGTAGCTTCACTTACATCCTTTATTATGCCTACATTACTTCCTGCTAAAGTTCCGTCTTTACTTATATCTGTAACAATAATATTACTTACGCCTATTGCTTCCATATCCTTTATTAAGTCCATATAATGAACATCACTTTTATCTATCCAACCTTTTGTGCAAATATAGCCATCCTTAAAGTCTACAGCAACAGCTATTCTATCTCCAAAATCTTTTACTACTTTTACTAATAAATCTCTATTTTCTATAGCAACAGTACCTAATATAACTCTTGCTACTCCCCCATCTATTAAAGCTTTGATATCATCATAATTTCTTATGCCTCCACCAACTTCAACATCTACCTTTAAAGTTTTTACAACTTCTAATATAGTATCTTTATTAACTAATTTTCCTGCTTTAGCTCCATCTAAATCAACTAAGTGAATTAAATCCGCACCACTATCTACGAAAGACTTTGCTAGCTCTAGAACATCTTGTCCAATAAAATCTGTTTTATTATAATCACCTTGAAATAATCTAACTGCTTTACCACCAATAATATCAATAGCTGGAATTACTTTCACTTTATCATCTCCCCAAATTTTTTTAATAAATTAAGACCTGTTTCTCCACTTTTTTCTGGATGGAACTGCATTCCTATTACATTATCTTTTCTAACTATTCCTGGAACCTTCACGCCTCCATAATTAGAATAAGCAATAAGATTTTCATCCATATATTCACAAGCCATAAAACTATGCACATAATATAGGAAATTATCCCCAGATAATCCACTTATAATATCATCATTATTGTTAATAACTATTTTATTCCATCCCATATGTGGAATTTTAACCTTTTCCTTTGGTTCAATTTTTCTTATATTACCTTTAATAAGCCCTAGACCCTTACATCTATCGCCTTCAAAGCCTTCTTCAAATAATATTTGCATACCTAAGCATATTCCAAGAATTAGTTTTCCTTCATTAGCTAAGTCCTCTATAAATATATCTAAATTATCATCTTTTAAGTTATCCATAGCCTGCTTAAAGGCACCTACCCCAGGTAATATAATAGCACTTGAGTTACTAATTACCTCTTTATCCTTTGTAACAACTGATGGAATACCTAAAAAGTCTAAAGCATTTTTAACACTTTTTAAGTTCCCCATTCCATAATCAATAATAGCAATCATACTACCCCACCTTGCTAAATATTTAATGATCCCTTTGTAGAAAGTACCATTTCTCTATCTTCATTATAAGAAATTGCTTCCTTTAAACATCTTCCATAAGCTTTAAACATAGCTTCTATTTTATGATGATCATTTTCTCCATATAGAATTCTAAGATGTAATGTAGAATTTGAATTCATTGCAACAGCTCTAAAGAATTCCTTAGTCATTTCTGTTGAAAAATTTCCTATTTGTTCTCTTTTAAATTCTCCTTCAAAATGTAAGAAACTACGTCCACTTAAGTCTATGATAGCTTGACATAAGGTTTCATCCATAGGAAGAAATGAATTTCCATATCTCTTTATTCCTTTTTTATCTCCTAATGCTTCATCTAAGGCCTTACCTAAAGAAATTCCTATATCTTCAACTAAGTGATGATCACAAACATCAATATCTCCTTCTGCAAATAAATCAATATCTATAGAACTGTGAAATGAAAATAAAGTAAGCATATGATTTAAAAATCCAACTGGAGTTTTTATATTACTTATTCCTTTACCATCTAAATTGATTTTTAAGGAAATACTTGTTTCTTTTGTAGTTCTATTTACACTAGCTACTCTATCCATATAACCCTCCTACAAGAAAATCTTCTTTATTGCTTTTGAAACCTTTGAATTTTCTTCTTCTAAACCAATAGTGATTCTAAATCTTTCATCTTCAAAAACTCTTATTGTTATATCTTCTTTTTCTAAAGTCTCAATTAACTTGTCTTTAAATTCAGTTTTTCCATATATAAAATTTGCTTTAGAAGGATAAAACTTAATTTTAACCTCTTTATATTTATTTAAAACTTCATCTTCAATTTCTTTTAATTCCTTATAAAATCTTTCTCTTTCAGAAATAATGTAATCTAAATTATTTAATAAATCTTTACTATCCTTTAAATAATTTATTGCTATTTCTTGAGATAAAGAATTTACATTATAAGGTGTTTTATACTTTAATAATTCTGCAATACTTTCTTCATTTCCTATTAAAAATCCAACTCTTAAAGCTGCTAATCCCCAGGCCTTTGATAAAGTTCTTGTTACAAGTAAATTCTTATATTCATTTATAAGTGAAATAGCTGATACTCCATAAAACTCGTAATAAGCTTCATCTACTAAAACAACCTTATCTTTAAAAGCATCTAAAAGCTTTTTTATATCATCAATAGTAAATCCATAACCTGTTGGATTGTTAGGATTAGAAAATAATATTAATTTAATATCATCACTTTGTCCTAACTTAATAAAATCATCAACATTAAAGCCTTTATCTAAGTCAAAATCATACTTAACAATTCCACCCTCATTTATATTTGTATAAAAATCATACATTACAAAATCAGTGCTTAGTGTTAATATCTTATCTCCTTTAGAAATAATTTTACTAATAACTAAATTAAGCATTTCATCTGAACCATTACCAGCAATAACATTTTCCTTTTTCACTTCTGCATATTTACTATATGCCTCTCTTAAAGCATCACTATCGCTATCTGGATATCTATTTAACTCAATATTCTTTAAAGCTTCAACTACACTTGTAAGCTTATTTTCATTTATTTCAACTGGACTTTCATTTCCATTTAATCTTATTTTTGTATTATTATTATTTGAATACACACCTATATCTTTAATCATTTTCTAACCTCACCTTTATAGAATTTCCATGAGCTGTTAACCCTTCTTTTTCTGCTAAAAGCATTATCTTATCTCCTACACTATTTAAAGCTTCCTTTGAATAATGTAAATATGAGCTTTTCTTAATAAAGCTATCTACACCAAGTGGTGATGAAAATCTAGCTGTTCCATTAGTAGGTAAAACATGATTTGGTCCAGCAAAATAATCTCCTAAAGGTTCTGGTGAATAATACCCTAAAAATATTGATCCTGCATTCTTAACTTGTCCAAGATAATCAGGAGCATTTTCAACCATTAACTCTAAATGCTCTGGTGCAATTTTATTTGATATTTTTATACACTCATTAATATCCTTACATATAACGCACATACCATAATTATTTAATGATGATTCTATTATTTCTCTTCTTGTTAATGAAGTAATTTGTTTATTAAACTCTTCTAATACTTCTTTATATTTTTCATAAGAAGTTGTTAATAATATAGATGATGCTAACTTATCATGTTCAGCTTGTGACATTAAATCTGCTGCAATATACTTAGCATTAGCATTTTCATCTGCAACAATTAATATTTCACTAGGTCCTGCCACCATATCTATATCTACATCCCCAAAAACTAATTTCTTAGCTGTAGCTACATATATATTTCCTGGACCTACTATCTTATCTACCTTTTTTATACTTTCCGTTCCATAAGCTAAAGCAGCTATACCTTGAGCTCCACCAGCCTTGTATATTTCACTAACTCCAGCTAGCTTTGCAGTTACTAAAATATATGGATTAATTCCTTCATCTGCTGAAGGTGGTGTAATCATTACAATTTCTTCAACTCCAGCCACCTTTGCTGGTATTACATTCATTGCAACCGAAGATGGATATGCTGCAGTTCCCCCTGGTACATATACCCCTATTCTTTGTAATGGTAATATTATTTGCCCCATAAATATTCCATTTTCTTTTTCAATTGAATATCCACTTCTAACTTGCTTTTTGTGATATTCTTCAATATTATTAATTGCTAATTTCATAGCAACAATAAAATCTTCTTCCACCTTAGTAAAGGCTTCTTCTATTTCTTCATTAGAAACTCTTAAGTTATCTATATCAACCTTATCAAATTGCTTTGTATAATAATTTAAAGACTTGTCCCCATTTTTTCTTACATCTTTTAAAATATTATTAACTACATTTAAAACATCTGTACCTTCATCATCTCTATTTTGTATTATCTTTAAAATATCACTTTCTTTATCCTTAGATAAATCAAATATTTTCAACATAGCCCCACCTCTTTATTTATTGCTTATTTATTGCTTATTGATTGCCTTACGCTTTCTAAAATAAAATCAATTTCCTTTTTCTTAAGCTTAAAACTTGCTTTATTTACTATTAATCTAGCACTTATATCTTTTATTTCTCTTGATACTACTAATCCATTTTCCTTTAATGTAGTTCCAGTTTCCATAATATCTACAATTCCATCACATAAGCAAAGAATTGGTGCTAGCTCTACTGATCCCTCAATTTTTATAATTTCTACATCTATATTATTTTGTTTAAAATAATCCTTAGCCACCTTAGGATACTTTGTTCCTATCTTTATATGGCCTTTCATTTTAAACAAGTCCTTGTCTGGCATAGATGCTACTATAAACTTACACTTACCTACCCCTAAATCTATAAGCTCATAACAATTATTATTTTTTTCTAAAAGTGAATCTAATCCTACTATACCTACATCTGCTACCCCATGCTCTACGTAAGTTATACAATCATTAGATTTTACTAAAAAATAATCTATATCATATTTAGTATCATTAAAAACCAATTTACGCCCTTTATCTTTTAAATTATCTACCCCAAAACCAGCTCTTTCGAAAATCTTAATAGCCTCTTTTTCTAACCTACCTTTTGTTAAAGCAATACTAACCCCCATAATATTCCTCCCTAACTATTCTTATTTCCTTTTCTTCAGTTGAAGGTATTACCTCAACTACATAGCCTTCACTTCTAAGCTTCATACTTTCTTTAATTGCTTCTATTTCTTTTTCCTTATTAAAGATAATTTTAAACTTAGTTTTATGCTCTAGGTTCATTGGTAATATACTTACTAATTCATCTACATTTATAGAAAATCCTATAGCTTTAAAATCCTTTTTACCAGACTTTATTAAATTATCATATCGTCCACCACTTAAAACCACATTACCAGATCCTTCAACGAAGCCTCTGAAAATTATTCCAGTATAGTAATTAACACTTGGTGTTATTCCTAAATCAAAGGTTATATAATCCTTATAACCTAAGCTTTCTAATCTATAAGCTAAGCTTTCTAAGGTTTTTATGCTTTCTAACATATTTTCATTAAAGGATATTTCCTTATAACTATTAAGAACTTCTATTCCATCACCAAATATAAAAGGTAACTTATAAAAAGTATTTTTTATATTTTCATCTAGGTCTAATTTTTCTAAAAGTAAATTTAAATCTTGTATTTTCTTATTTTCTATTAACTCAGATAATAAAAGCTTTTCTTCCTTTGATATATTTAAGTCTTCTATAGCAGCTTTAAAAAAGTTAACTTCTCCTATCTCAATCTTAAAATTCTTTGCCCCAGTTGATTTTAATGCTTCGATAGCAATTATTAAAACTTCTAAATCTGAAAAATCTTTTTCCTTTGTAATTAGCTCAATTCCACAATCAGTGTACTCATTTCTTTTTCCACTAAAATCTTCAAAAACTCTAAATATATTTGATGTATATCTTAACTTTATACTTTCATTTACATCCTTAAACCTTGTAGAAACAAGCCTTACTATAGGAATTGTCATATCTGGTCTTAGTGCTAATATTCTTCCTTTAGAGTCAAAAAACTTATAAATATTCTCTTCTCTTAAGCCTGAATACTCATACCTGAAGCCATCATAAAACTCTATACTAGGTGTAATTACTTCCTTATATCCCCATAAATCAAAGGTGTTATTAATTAAATTTATAACTTTATCTCTTTTTATACACTCTTCATTAGTTAAATCTCTTGTCCCATCAGGAATAATATTCTTATACATAAGCCCTCCTTTATCACTTTATCACTTTAAAGCGTTATAAAAATAATACACCCATATTTTTCTACTGTCAATTATTTACGAGAAAATTTACAAAATAAAAAAATAAAATTTGCATATTATTCCAAAAAAGGAGTTGCTTATGCAACTCCTTTTTTATGAATGTAGAATGTAGAATTATTGATGTAATTCCTTTCGAATTACTGAAAAATATATATTTTAGAAACTCCCAACGGAGTTTATTCATTAATTTTACATTTTTCATTATTAATTTTACATTGTGCGTTAGCACCTTCTATTTACATTTCACTTAATTTATTTATTTCTTTTTCAGTTAATCTATATATAGTCCAATCATCCATAGGAACCGCTCCTAAGGATTTGTAAAATTTAATTGATGGCTCATTCCAATTAAGGCATGTCCACTCCATTCTCTTACATCCCTCTTCTTTTGCTTTTTTAATAAGGAATTTAAAAACTTCCTTGCCTATTCCTTTACCTCTAAATTCTTTTTTAATAAAAATATCTTCTAAGTATAATCCACTTTTACCAATAAAAGTAGAGTAATTATAAAAATATAAAGCATAGCCTACAGCTTCTCCATTTAGCTCTAGAATTACTACTTCAGCTCTTTTATTTCTAAATATAGATTCTTTTAGGCTTTCTTCGGTAGCTACTACTTGGTCTGACATCTTTTCATACTCTGCAATTTCTTTAATTAGAGATAATATAAGACTACAATCTTCTTCTGTTGTTTCTCTAATCTTTAAATTTTCTATATTAGTATCATAATATTTCATAAATAACCTCTCTTAATTTTAGAAATACATATTCTAAGCTATATTTCTAAACATTGCTAAATCACATCTTTCACATACATCTTCTTTTAGTTCTTCAAATCCATATTTCTTATATAGTTTTGTTGCTTTATATAAAAGCGAATTAGTTTGCAAAGTAATTCTTTTGTATCCTAATGACTTTGCAATTTTAATGGAATTTTCTATCATTATATTTCCAAGGCCCATTCCTTGAAAATTCTGCTTTAAATACATTTTCCTAAGCTCACAAGTTTCTGTATCTATTCTATAGATGCCATAGCTTCCTATTATATTACCCATATATTCTATAACTTCGAAATCCCCATGATTCTCCATATAGTATTTAGGTATATTAGTAACATCTAAGTCTTCTGCTGCTGGATTTAACTCTAATCCATAAGGCTCTAAAGCCTCCTTTACTAAATTTAAAACTCCTAATTCATCTCCGGCTCTTGCCTTTCTAATAATTAAATTTTTCATATTTAGCCCCCTTGTTTTAATGTATAATGAAGAATGTAAAATGTAAAATTAAAGAAGAAACTCCTAACGGAGTTTCTAAAATGGATATATTTCATTAGTTTAAATTATATCAGAAAATCTATATTCTAAATTTTAACTTTTTACATAAACCCCTCATTACAATTACTATATTAATACTATTATAAGGGTTTTTCTAAATAATTTCATCATTATTTAGTATAATCCCCTTATGGTAGACAAATATAAAAAGACCTTTATAATTAGGTTAAATATTTGTTTACTATGGAGGGGATTTTTTATGAGTAAGGTTCAAAAAAAATATACAAAAGAAACTAAATTAAAAGCAGTTGATATGTATTTAAATAAACATATAGGAGCAAATACAATTGCAAAGGAATTAGGTTTAAGTGAAAAAAAGAGGGTTTATGATTGGGTAAAAAAATATCAAGCTGAAGGTGATAAAGCTTTCGATATTGAAAATAGAGGTAAAAAATCTAAAATTCAAGCTAATGGCTCACGGAAAGGGCGACCAAAAACTAAATTTTCATCAATAGAAGAAGAAGTTGAGTATTTAAGAATGGAGAATGAATTCCTAAAAAAATTGCAAGCTCTGATAAAAGAATAAAGCGAATTAATATCTACAAAATTATATTTTTATTATCAGAGCGATATTGTATTTCTCGCCTTTGCCTATTGGCAAAAGTAGCGCGTAGCTCCTATTATAAGTGGCTTAAACGTAAGGATATAGTTACAGAAAAGGATATCCAAGATAGAATAATTAAGAGCCATATACTAGATATACATAATAAATACAGAGGAACTTATGGAAGAAAGAGAATATGCATTTATCTTAATAATATATTAGGAATTGAAATCAATCATAAGCGTGTATATAGACTAATGAATGAAATGAATATAAAAGCTGTTATACGTAAAAAAGTATATAAGCATAAGTTTAAACCTGCATCAGTAGCGAAGAATATATTGAATAGAGACTTTGCAGCAATTAGACCGTTAACGAAGTTATGCATGGATATAACATATATTCCTCTAGATAAATCTAGTCGTCGATTTTTATATTTAAGTGCAGTAAAAGATTTATATAATAATCAAATTATTGCTTATAACATGAGTACTCGAAATGATGTAAAACTAGTTAATGATACATTAGAGCAGCTATATGATCTACAATTGAAAGAAGGATGTATATTGCATACAGATCAAGGATTTCAATATACAAGAAAAGCTTATTGCGATGATTTAAAAAGGCATTGTATTACTCAGTCCATGTCTCGTCGTGGAAACTGTTGGGATAATGCTCCTATTGAAATATTCTTCGGTCATTTAAAATCAGAATTAATATACTTAAGTAAAACACAAGGAGCGGAAAATATAATAAATGAAATCAATGAATATATTTGGTTTTATAACAATGAACGAATACAACTAAAATATGGCATGAGTCCTATTCAATATAAGTCTCATGCCGCATAAAGAGTCTTTTTCCTATTGTCTACTTGACAGGGCCAAGTTTAATTAGGGATTTTTTTTATTAATTTTTTAAAAGTTGTAACTGCTAATGCTATTGCAATAATAAATGTTATTAATTCTATTATATAAACATTGGTTATAACTCCTACTTGATAAAGAGCTGCTGGGAAGTCTATAAATGCGTGAATTAATATTGCTATAAAAAAGAAAATATATTTTCTTTCTTTTACAGCATAAAAAACTATTATAGATAAAGAAATTTGAATAATCATAGCTATTGCTCTTTCTAAACCTGGCATTAACCATAAAATTGAACTGCTATTTACAAAGTGATTATAGGTTGTACTTATTACTTCCTTTGAAACTAAAGCCTTCTCCATTGTTGATTGAAAGCCACCACTATTAATAAGAAGTGAGTAAGCTATAGCATTTAAGCTACTAACTCCTCCAATTAATATAGCTTCTATTCCTCCATGTCCAACTCCATATGTCACTGCTGTTATATCATTTCTATCTTTAATTAAATACTTAAAGGATATTAATCTTGCTGTTTCTTCAAAAATTCCTGCCATTAATCCAACATAAAGCATATATGCCACTGGATTATTTAGTAAAAATGCTGAAGTATTTTCATTAATGTTTAAAAAGTAATTGTGTATTGGTGCTTCTAAAACTTGAACAGCAACAAAAAAAGCTAACATTCCTATAAAGAAAACTTTTAAGCTTACTTTATGTTTCACCTTTAAATAGATAATTCCTCCAATAGGTAACCCTAAAGATATAATTAAACTAATTCCCATAAAAATAATTGATAAGTTATTGACCATACTAAAATCCCCCTTTTCACATAAAATTATTAAATATATGACATAAAAATAATAAAGAGTATAACTAAAAGTACTAAAATTAAAGAAAATTTATTAGCAAAGTTAATTGTATATCCAAGCCCAACTCTTTTTTCAATCATAAAAGCTGGGTCCTTTTTGTTATAATAAAACATTCCAAGTATCCAGTTGCTATCATCATCCATGTAAGCTTCTTCTTGACTTTCATTTTCCTTATTATCTCTTTCCCTTATTCCCATTATAATAAAGACTAATAAGAAAATAATCATACTAATTGAAATAAAGCTATTAATGTGCGAAATTAGCTTTTCAGAATAAAAATCATAAATTATTCCAAGTTGAATTACTGAATAAAGAATAATAATATCTATCTCATTTATGAAGAAAAATAATGATATTAATCTTTTTATTTTCTTCTTATATGTTATTGTACTTTCAATATTACTACTATTTAAATCAACTCTTAATCTTAAGCTTATCTTGGCTAATAAATACATAAATAAGCACATTATTATTCCTATGAAAGGAAACTTATATATGTTAGAAAAGCCTGAATTCATTAATTCACTGCTTCTTATGTAAGTTAATAATAGCATACTTATGGGTATAATAATTGGAATTAAAAATATCCAATCTTTTAAGGGTTTATATTTTTCATCTTTCTTTGGCTTTCTTAAAGTGGTATCTACTATTACAACATTATTCCCCTTATAATTCCAATTATTATTTTCCTTTAATTTTTTAAGTTTTATATTGTATATAGAATAAACTATACCATGGATTATTATAGATAGAATTGTAGTAATACCTAAAATTATAGATATTTTTTCTTCACTACTATTTCTATTTATAAATAAAACTATATTAAAAAGAACTATAAGTATTAAAAAGGTTAATAAAATAATTCTTTTATATTCCTTTTCTAAATCTTTAAGTTCCTTCATTTCTTTAAACCTTTTAGGAATACGAACTCCAAAATATATTCCATTATTAGAAAAACTATTTAAATAATATGATAATACCCCTAGAGATATAATTGTAATATTAAATACTATAATATATTCTATATTATTCATAAGAACACCTCCTACAATTTATACTCCCATTACTATTAAATATATAAGTGATACTATAATTAAAATAAAAGGTAAAATCATTATTATTAACCCCATTGGGTTTCCTAAATTAACATCCCAGCCAATACCTACTCTTTTTTCTACAAAGATGCTTGGATCTTTTTTGTTATAATAGAAATTACCTAAGATCCAATTTCTATCATCATCTCTATATATTTCTTTATCTTCTTTTTTAATTTTTATATTTTTTCCACCTTGTCCTATTTTGTAACTAATAATTGAAAATATAATTGTAGTTAATAAAATTATAGGTAAGAAAATTATATTTATGAACTTTACATTCCATGAAAAAAGGGTACTAAATTGAATAAAGGTAAGCATAATTGAAATTTCTATAGTTAATATAAATAATAAGATAGAATTAATTCTTTTAAAGGTTTTTCTTTGTTCTTTAATTTCTTCTAAGGTTCCACTATTTATTTCAACCTTTCCATTTATAGCAAATTTATTTATTAATGATAAGAAAACTATCATTCCTATTTGAGTTAATACTGGAAATAGAGCTAAATAGAAAAAGCCTTTAAACCCTTCTTTATATATGAAGTTATCTGCTATTCCTTCTGCATTATAATGAATTGGAAAAGGACTCGGAACATTTTGATATACTATAAGAGTTACTATAAATGTAATTAAAGGGAATATTAATAATATCATAAAGGCCTTAGTTTTTATTACAACATTATCTTCTCTAAGCTTTGGCTTTCTAATAGAAGTGTCAACAAAAACTATATTTTTTCCAAGTTTATGCCATCCCTTTTCTTCTTTTAATTTCATTGTTTTCTTCCAATATATAAATACTGGAATATTACAAACTATTAATAAAAGAAAAGTTAGTAATATAAATATAGATATTCTCCAATTAAAAATAACTATTATATTAATTATAAGAATTAATGGTAAAATGAAAATCAAATAATTTTTCTTATATTCTTTCTCTAACTTTAATATATCTTCATCTTTTTCATATTCCTTTGGAACTCTAACCCCAAATATTATTCCATTATTAGAAAACTTATTTACAAGAAAAGTTGAAAAAAACAGAATTACACTTGTAATAATGGTACAACTTATAATTATTATCCTTTCCATAATCTACACCTACTTTTCATCAAATTCTAAGAATACTTTATCTATGTAATCTTTAATTTCATCTTTCTTAATTCCTCTGTTAAAGCATTGAGCCATATAATAATATAAGTTATCCTTCAACTCTTCTTCAAACCTTTCCCTAGATGAATTTAAACTTAAAGAAACTACTGCACCTTTTCTTCTATCAATTTTTATATAGCCTTCTTCTTTTAGTATATTATATGCCTTATTAACAGTATGCATATTTACACCTATATCCTCTGCTAAAGCTCTTACAGATGGCAACTCCTCTTCTATATCAATTTCTCCCCTAGCTATACCCTCAATAACTTGATTTTTAATTTGAATATAAATTGGAACCTCCGAATCGAAGTTTATTCTCAAGATCACTAAATCACCTCGTTTCTAATGGATAATGCATAATGCGTAATTGATAATTTATGTGAAAACTCATTCTGAATTTTTAAAATGAAAAAATGAAAAACTTCTTTGCTAAAGCAAAATCAGAATGAAAAAATGAAATAATTGTTGAAGTAATTTGTTCCAAATTACTAAAATATATATTTTAAGAAACTCCACAAGGAGTTTCTCCATAAATTATGCATTATCAATTATGCATTTTGCATTTGGGCTGTTTACAGCCCATTAAAGTTTGTTGAATAGTTTTACAGCAGTAGTATTTAATATTACTGTTATAGCTCCTAATATTATTAATTCATAAATTACTGTACCTAATAAAAATAGATTTATATTTTGTATATTTCCATAAATAAATATTAATACTGGTATTGCTACTATAATTGCTGAAGCTAACATTTGAATAAGTACACTTGCTCCTTGTTTAACTACAGCTGTTTCTGAAACCCAATTAAATTTAGGGAATAATAGATTTATTATAATTCCTACTATTGGGATAATTAAAGAAAAAATACCTGATATAACAATAAGCCAAATAAATTGAATAACTGATAGCTTTAATGAAAATGCAAAAATTATATCTGAAATTAATAAAGCTGGTATAATTAAAAATAAATTTAAGGCTATTTTAGCTTTAAATATAACTATTGGCTTTATTGGACTTGATTTTAATATCCATAAATTCTTTCCTTCTAATGATATTGATGAATTTGTTGTACAAGATAATACTAAAGTGCCACATACCATAACTATAATAAATACAGGTATTATTTCTTTTACAATATCTACTTCAAGAATAGTAGCAAGTACTTCTTCTCCCATAAATATAGTAGCTATTGACATTCCAAGTAATAATATTGGACCAATAATTGTATTTATTACATATATTGGTGAAGCAAAATATCTTTTTATTTCCTTTCTTATTAATGTTATTAATTGGGTGGAACTTTTCATTTCTTTCATTTTATAATTAGACTTTTTATAACTTTCTTGAAGTCTTGAAGTTATAGTCTTAAAACTTTTACTAAATACTAATATGAATATAGCAAATACTGCTACTGATAATATAACAAATAATAAGATATCTATAAAATTATTATTTGCTAGACCTCTTACCGCTAAAATTGCTGGAGGATATATTTTTAAAATCCCTTCACTTATAGATTTACTATTAGCTATAAAGGAATTTATAAGTTCATTTGATTTAAAGGATGCTATAAAAAATATAAATACAATTGCCAAGGTTCCTAAGGTAATTACTAAATTTTTATGTTTCATTCTTGAGGATATATAGCTTATTCCAAAGGCAATTATTGAAGCAACAATTATAGGAATAAGAGGTAAAGTCAAATATACTAATAGTAAATTTAAAAAGAATAAAGATGATATATTACTATATTTAAAGTATATAATTGCAGATGGTAATAAAACAAATAAGGAAAAGAAATAATTAACCACAAGTAATTGTGTCATTTTTGATATTAAAATATCACTTTTCTTAATTGGTAAACTCATTAACAAATCATAATCCTTAAAAGAAAATAATATTCCTTGGGCTTTATATATTGATGTAAATAATATCATTACTACACTTATTATAAATCCCATAACTAAAATAATATCTAATAATCCAAATTGTTGTAATCCCTTAGCTAAAAGTTCAAAATATAATAATGCCATAACTAAAAGCATAATCATAGTAAATCCAATTGTTGCAGCTAAGAAAATTGCTTTATTTCTTTCTACTTTTGATTTTTCCTTAGTAAATTTATTTATACCCATAGTGGATATAAAATTTATTTTTAAAAGACTTACTAATTTACTCATTATCTATCAACTCCATAAATATATCTTCTAATGAACTATTACCCTTTACTTCATCCATCTTACCTTGGGAAACTATAACTCCATCCTTAATTATAGCTACCTTATTACAAATCTTTTCTGCAACTTCTAGAACATGGGTAGAAAAGAATATTGATACTCCATTACTACATAAGGATTTCATTTCTTCTTTTAATGTATGTGATGCCTTTGGATCTAACCCAACAAAAGGCTCATCTAAAATTAGTAGCTTTGGCTTATGAATTAAGGCTGAAATAATAGCTAACTTTTGCTTCATTCCATGAGAATATGAAGATATTAAATCTCCTAAAAAATTTGTTATTTCAAACTTATCAGCATAGTACTTAATTAAATTTTCTCTATCATTTTTTGAAACATTAAAGATATCTGCAATAAAATTCAAATATTGAATTCCAGTTAAGAACTCATAAATATCTGGATTATCTGGTATATATGCAATATTACTCTTACATTTCATAGGATCTTTCTTTATAGATACCCCATCAATTAAAATATCGCCTTCTTCAAATTCTAATATTCCAACTATAGACTTTATAGTGGTAGTTTTACCAGCTCCGTTATGACCAATAAAAGCAAATATCTCTCCATCATTTACCTTAAGAGAAATATTATTTACAGCTTTTTTACCATTTTTATATGCTTTTGAATAATTTTTTATTTCTAACATACTAACACCTCTCATTATTATATCTGTTATATACAGTATATAACAGATATAATGAAAAAACAATATTTTCTTAATATTTTCTATTTACACATTACTTATATATGGTAAAATTATAAGAGTCGGTATTCTTTGAAACCGAACTTTGCAAAAATTTATTTTTTGCCGAATTATATCCTTGTATAAGGAATAAGAACGGAGGAGTTAATATGTTAAACACTAGAGGGATGGGGAAATCCCATGAAAACGTTAGGAAGATGGTAATAATAGCAATGTTATCCGCTATTTGTTTGTTTCTAGGATTAACAGGGCTTGGTTTTATACCTTTACCACTTTTTAAACTAACAATTTTACATTTACCAGTAATAATAGGAGCTATAATTGAAGGCCCAATAGTAGGTGGATCTATAGGCTTAATTTTTGGTTTATTCTCAATTTATCAAAATATAACAGCTCCAACACCAATGTCACCATTTTTTTATAACCCATTAGTATCTGTACTTCCTAGAGTCCTAATAGGTGTTATATCTTATTACATTTTTAAATATTTGAAAAGTAAGATTAAAAACATCAAAGTATCAATTACTGTTGCTGCAATTTGTGGCTCTTTAGTAAACACAATTGGTGTACTTGGCACTATCTACTTAATATACTTTAAAGATTATGCTCAAATCCTTATGGATAAAGGAACTATCTTATCAAATTCAGTAAGTGCAGTTACAACTGCTCTATTAACTGTAATAGGAACAAACGGAATTGCTGAAGCTATTTTATCAGCTTTACTTGTAACTCCAATAGTAATAGCAATCTTTAAAATGCAAAAGAAAAGTTTTTAAAAAATATTAACATAAAAATTAAATTTCACAGAGCTGTATCACTAAAATAAGTGTACAGCTCTTTTTAATGAAAAAACTACTTCAGTAGTTTTTACCTCAATTACGCATTATTCATTATCCATTATTCATTATCTAGGTAGTTTGTACTATTTTTATGCTTAGCAAGAATTCACTTCCTTTATTGTAATTAATTTAATAGTTTATAGAAATTATTATTACATAACATAATAGTACAAAGTCATTAAAAAGCTTTGTATTAACTTTTAAGGAGGAATTTATTATGGCAAGTAGTACAAAATTAGTTCCAGAAGCAAAACAAGGATTATCTAAGTTTAAAAATGAAGTAGCTAATGAAATGGGAGTACCTTTCACAGATTACAATGGAGATCTTTCTTCAAAACAATGCGGTAGTGTTGGTGGAGAAATGGTTAAGAGAATGGTACAACAATACGAATCAAAAATTAAATAGAAAATATTAATAAAAGAAGCTAAGTGTAGTTTTTTAACTATACTTAGCTTTTCCTTTTAAAGTAAGATAAATTCCTACTTATATTAAAGATTATTAATAGCAGCTTTTACTGCTTCTACATCTTCATCAGTTCCTTGTCCATCAATTTTACGAAGGCAAGTAATTCCATATTCTTTTTCAATTTTATCAGCTGCAAAACAATATGTTTCAGCATGTCTTTCCTTACTACCATTGACAACAACGCCACGAACTAGATCTTTGTGTTTATCTAAAAACTCTCTTGTAACTTGTGTAATTTGACCTGCTCCTTCATTACGTGTAACAAGAACACATTCTTCATTTAACGCCTCACTAACGTTTTGTGTTGGCATTCCTAATTTTTCAGCAAATGCTTTTCCACTGCCAAATCTACTATCATATACTACTAACATATCTTTTTCTCCTTTTATATATTAATTTGATTTATTATATCATACAAAAAGGAAAATATAAGCATTTTATTATTAAATAATTTTTATTTTTTAATAATAATAACAATATAATGTTAATAAATGAAAATATTTTTTTAAATTACCTAAACAACAAAAAATCCGTACAAAAAGATGCTAATTTGCATCTATCTTGTACGGATAATATTGGAGCGAAAGACGGGACTCGAACCCGCAACATTCACCTTGGCAAGGTGACGCTCTACCATTGAGCCACTTCCGCATATTATTTACTGTTACATAATACAATATCATATCTAAATGGTCAATACTATTTTTTAAATATTGATTTCAAATTTCCACAAAAATGTGGTGGCTTACCCGGGAATCGAACCCGGTACACCTTGATTAAAAGTCAAGTGCTCTACCGAATGAGCTAGTAAACCACAATGGTGCGTGTTAAGAGATTCGAACTCCTGGCCCACGCCTTAGAAGGGCGTTGCTCTATCCAGCTGAGCTAAACACGCATCTTTTCCACGAAAAATATAATAACCTATTTTGTCGTATCATGTCAACAGTTTTTTATATTTAAATTAAAAGTTTTTATAACAATAATAATAACGTATCAGTATTAATATCAAATCTAAAAGCACTAGTAAACTAATATTAAAAAGAAAGTTTTATGCCATTATTTTGTAAATTTCATTATTTATGTAATTATATTCCATAAATAATGTATAATATAAATATACTAATATTAAATAATTGTATCATAATGCAAATTAGTTTTTATTAACAACAATAAAAAATATGAGTAGATATAATTATAAGACACATATGTATGTTTACATTAAAAGATTATAACAAAGGAAAAATATTATTTATTTTTTGAAAGAACAGAAAATCTAAGAGAAATAGATCTAATTAAAAAATTTAACATAGTTAGAATTTGCGCTGCCTGTAGATGAAAGGATAATTAAGAGGGAGGACTAATAATGGGTGATTGTATTTTTTGTAAAATTGTTATAGGAGAGGCTTCAAGTATGAAAGTGTTTGAAGATGAATATACAATTGCATTTATGGACCTGGCAAAAGATGCCGATGGTCATATTCTTGTGATTCCTAAAAAACATTGCAAAAATATTTTGGATTGTGACAACGATACATTAAAATATATTATGAATACTGTAAAAAAAGTTTCGAATCATTTGGTAGAAAATTGCGGATACAATGGAGTTGATTTGTTAAATGCAAATAATGAATCTGCTGGACAAACAGTCCCACATTTTCATATGCATATTATTCCCAGAAAAGAGGGTGATGGCCTTGGTGGTTCCGGTGAATGGCCTAAATTTATCGGAGCAAAATATGAGATAGAATATATGCAAAAGAAACTTATTATTAAATAATTTGTAGAATTGGAGAGAAAGCCATGGATAAATTTTTGTGTGTAATGGCTGGTTTTGATGACCAGACAGAAAAATTTCTACATAGTTTACAAGATAAGTTATATTCAAAAGGATTTGTTGGAAAGCAAACAAAAAATATTCCAATTCATATTACCCTTGGAATGCTTACCTGTGAAAAAGAAGCAGAGCTGGTTGATTTTTTAAAAGGAACTGTTTTCTCCATGAAGTCGCTTGAAGTTGAATTTCATCATATAGGCATTTTTGCAGGTGGTGAAGTATTGTTTGTTGCGCCTGATATCAATAGATATATGTTGGAACTTAAAGAACTATTTGGGAATAGTGCCGGATGGACACCACATGTAACAATGTTGATTGACGATACAGAGATAGTTCTTGAAGCCGAAAGAATAGTACTATCGGAATTTAAAGAATTTGTTGGAAGAGTAGATAAGATTTATTTATATGAGTTTTTTCCTTCACGATATATTGGGTGTTATATGCTTAAGCAATTACCAAATGAATAAATGGTGAATTTTTAACATAAAAAATCACATATGAATTCTAATATGATTTCACATGTGATTTTAATTCCACTTCTTACTTCTTCACTATTACTTCTTACCTATTATCTCTTAACTTTTCCCTATTTTATAACTATTTCTTCTCCTTCTGCATCTACTACAACATGTGAGCCATATCCAATATCTCCTTTAATAATTAATCTAGCTAAATTATTTTCTAAGGTATTTTGAATATATCTCTTTAATGGTCTAGCACCGTATACTGGATCATAACCTTCTCTTGCCATAATTGTCTTAGCTTCATCAGTTACATCAATAGTTATATTTCTTTCCTTTAACCTTCCTGATATTTCTTCTAAGAAAATTTCTATTATCTTCTTAATTCCACTTTCAGATAAAGGCTTAAACATAATTATATCGTCTACTCTATTTAGGAATTCAGGCTTAAATCTTAGCTTCATTTCATTCATAACTTCGCTTCTAATTTCTGGATCTATAGTATCTTCACTCTTATTATCTAAAAGATAGCTACTACCTATATTAGAAGTCATAATTATAATAGTATTTTTAAAATCTACAGTTTTTCCTTTATTATCAGTTAATCTACCATCATCTAAGATTTGTAAGAAGATATTAAATACATCTTCATGAGCCTTTTCAATTTCATCAAATAGTATTACACTATATGGATTTCTTCTTACTGCCTCTGTAAGTTGACCACCTTCATCATATCCAACATATCCTGGAGGCGCTCCAACTAATCTAGATACTGAATGTTTTTCCATATATTCAGACATATCTATTCTTATTATATTTTCTTCTGAATCAAATAAATTTCTAGCTAATGTCTTAGCAAGTTCTGTCTTACCAACACCAGTTGGTCCTAAGAATATAAATGAACCTATTGGTTTATTAACATCCTTTAAGCCTGCTCTTGCTCTAAGAATAGCATTAGATACTGCAGTTATAGCTTCTTCTTGGCCAATAACTCTCTTTTGAATTTCACTTTCTAATCTTAGAAGCTTTTCTCTTTCCCCTTCTAAAAGATTAGATACTGGAATTCCAGTCCACTTAGAAAGTACCTTAGATACCTCTTCTTCTGTTACCTCTTCTTTTAAAAGAGCTCCTTCATAGTTTTCCTTTACTTCAACTTCTTTTTGCTTTATTTCTTCTTCTAAAGCTGGAATTACACTATATTGAATTTCCGCTGCTTTATTATAGTTATAGTTTCTTTGAGCAGCTTCTAAATCTCCTCTCGCTTCATCTAACTTAGTTTTTAAGTCTTTTAAGTTGACTATTGCATCCTTTTCCTTTTCAAATTTAGCTGTCATAGCATCATTTTCTGCTTTAAGTTCTGCAATATCTTTCTCTAAAGCCTCTAATTTCTTTTTAGATCCTTCATCCTTTTCCTTTGTAAGAGCTTCTTTTTCAATTTCTAATTGGAATAATTTTCTTCTAATATTATCAAGTTCTGTTGGAAGAGAATCTATTTCAGTTCTTATCATAGCACCAGCTTCATCAATTAAATCTATTGCCTTATCTGGTAAAAATCTATCTTGAATATATCTATGTGATAATTTTGCTGCTGCAACTAATGCTGAATCATGAATTCTTATTCCATGATGTATTTCAAATCTTTCTTTTAATCCTCTAAGAATTGATATAGTATCATCAACTGTTGGTTCATCTACTATTACAGGTTGGAATCTTCTTTCTAAAGCCTTATCTTTTTCAATATATTGTCTATATTCATCAAAGGTTGTAGCACCTATACAATGCAATTCTCCTCTTGCAAGTAAAGGCTTAATTAAGTTACCTGCATCCATAGCACCATCAGTTTTACCTGCGCCAACTATTGTGTGAATTTCATCTATAAATAATATTATTCTACCTTCACTACTTTGAACTTCCTTTAATACAGCCTTTAATCTTTCTTCAAATTCACCTCTATATTTAGCTCCAGCTATTAATGAACCCATATCTAGAGAGAATATAACCTTATTCTTTAATCCTTCAGGAACATCTCCTCTAATAATTCTTTCTGCTAATCCTTCTACTATAGCAGTTTTACCAACACCAGGTTCACCAATTAATACAGGGTTATTTTTTGTTCTTCTTGATAGAATTCTAATAGTCCTTCTTATTTCTTCATCTCTACCTATTACAGGATCTAACTTATGCTTTTTAGCAAGGTCTGTTAAGTTAGTACCATATTTACCTAAAGCATCATAGGTTCCTTCAGGATCTTGAGTTTCTACTCTTTGATTTCCTCTTACTTCTTTTAAAACATTCATAAATGTTTTTTTATTAATATTATACTTGTCTAGTATTCTCTTAACTTCTCCATTTTTATCTACTTCAATGATTGCAAGCATAACATGTTCAACACTAATATATGAATCTTCAAATTTCTTAGCTATATTTTCAGCTTTAACTAATACTTCTTCTATTTGCCTAGTAGCATAAACCCCAGATGAGTTAGCACCTTCACCTAAAACCTTTGGCATATTTCCTAAGGCTCTATTTAAATCATCATCTATTGACTTTACACTAACACCCATTTTAGTAAATATATTAGGTATTAGCCCATCCTCTTGTTCTACTAATGCTGTGAATAAGTGTATTAGTTCTACTTGTTGGTGATTAAATTTGACTGCAATCATACTAGCATCATTTAGTGCTTGTTGAACCCTTAATGTCATTTTTTCAATGTTCATGCGCTTCACTCCTTTATACACTACTTAATATATTTATTATAATCTATATTTAATATATTAATACAAAAGTCAAAGAAAGTCAAAGTATATTTTAAAACTTTTAAAACTTTTCTATTTTGCTATAAATAGGATATAATTATATTATTATAACAAAATGAGGTGATTTTTATAAGAAGAGAATATATAGTTTACCCAGCAGACTCTCCTATAAAAATAACATATGCTAACATAAAGGAATATCCAATACATTGGCATAATTCTATTGAAATACTTTATGTTTTAAGAGGAAGCATAAATGTTAATGTAGATACAGATTCCTTTGAAGTATTAGAAAAGGAAATGGAGATAATAAACGTTGATGAAGCACATAGAATTTATAGTGATGAAGATAATAGAGTCTTAATGTTTCATATAGATCCTTCCTTCTTTGAAAAGTATTATAAGGATATAAATAATATTTTCTTTTATACAAATTCCACTGATGATGGTGCTCAAGAAGGGGAAGAATATGATTTACTTAGAAATTTTCTAGCTAAACTTTTATGTGAATCAGTACAAAAGTTAGATGATTTTGATAAAGAAGTAGAATCCTTATTAATAGATTTGCTTTATCATCTTATAAATAATTTTCATTACTTAACTTATGAAAGAGAAGAATTAAAATCTAATACTGAACAATTAGCAAGGTATCATAGAATTTCTAAGTATATATTTAATAATTATGATAGTAATATTACATTACAAGAAATTGCTAAGAAAGAATTTTTAAGCCCTCATTATTTATCTCATGAAATTAAAAATGCAACAGGAAATAGCTTTACTGATTTAGTTAATCAAACTAGAGTTGAAGAATCTGTTAAATTATTATTAGATAGCGACTTAAGTATTTCTGATATTTCAGATGAGGTTGGTTTCTCCCATGTTAGATACTTAAATAAAAATTTTAAAAACTACTATGGATGTACTCCACTTCAATATAGAAAAAAGAATAAATTAACAGAAGAAGAATATGAGAGAAGTAAAAAAATCGAAATTTTAAATCTTGAGGATGCCTTAGAATATCTATCATCAGAATTAGATGATTACGAAAGATTTAATTATGAAAATAAACTATGGAAAATCCATATAAATATGGATGAGAGTCAAGGGGAACTTAACAAGAATTTTAGAGAAATAATAAATTTAGATGATGCCTTCGATTTACTTCTAGAAGATAATAAAGATATCTTAGAAGAAATTCAAGAAGAACTTCACTTTAAATATGTTAGATTAGAAAACATGTTTAATAATGATATGGGGGTTTTCCCTAAAGCTGATTTTTATAACTGGAATAAAGCTAAAAGCATTATTGAATTTTTGGATTATATTGATTTAAAACCTCTTATTTTAATAGATAATCCTAATTTTTCGCTAAAAAAATATAAACATATCCTAAATAGTTTTTTTGAGTATTTTTCAGAAATAGATTATATTGATATAACTGAATTTAAATTTCAATGTACTCCTGTAATAGATAGAAGCTTAAAGACATCCTTATTAGAATTTATATCTAATGAATATAATATAGAGGTTATAGAAGAAGATTTTATTTGTGATAAAAGTTTAAATAAAATTTATGATACAGCTTTTATGCTACCATTTATTATCCATAACACAATCTTTAATAAAAATTCATTAAGCTTTTTAAGAGCTTTTGATGTTTTAGAAAAAGAAATAAGCTTAACAAACGAGGTATTTATAGGTGCTCCTGGTTTAGTAAATGATATGGGAATAAGAAAACCATCTTATTACGCCTATTACTTACTAAGTAAATTAGGTGATGAAATTGTTACTATAGATAATGGATTAATAGTTACTAAAAAGGATGATGAGTATTGTATACTATTGTATTCTTATACAGATGAACTTGAAGAATTACAAAGCTTCGAAAATATCTTTACTAAACGTGGTAAAAGGAAAATTTATAAAAAGAAAATATCTTTAAATATTGAAAATATAAAAAAATCTTCTAGGATAATAACTTATGAAATAAGCGAAAAAATCGGTTCTTCTTATAACTATTGGCTATCTATGGGATCTCCAGATAGATTAAATAAAGAAGAAAAAGAAATATTACACAAAGCATCCTTCCCTAAAATAGAATTTAGTTATTCTAAGAAAAATACAATTTTAAATATTATTACTGAATTAAAGGGATATGATGCTAAGCTTATCCTAATTAAGAACATTAAATAGATAAATATTATAAGCAAAAGTACAAAGATACAACTTTTTAGTGTTTCTTTGTACTTTTTTATATATTGGAAATTTTGTAAATAACTTAAATGTACTTAAAACTAAACATTTAAGTCAATGCATTCTAATGAGTTAACAAGTATAATTTAAACATAAGTGATTAAGTTAAAAGATTAGAAAGGGTTGATTTTAGTGAGAGGATTATTTTTCGTACCAAGCGTATTATCAAAATATTCATTAGCCAATATAATATCATCATTTTTCCATCCAAATAAAAAGTAATTATAGTTTAAAAAACATTAAAATATTTATGAGTATATATGTATAAATACCATTATAATTGAAAGCTCATAAAGAAGTTAACACAATATTTAACTTCTTTATGAGCTTTTATTTTTATAATCAGTATATATTATTTCTCTAGCTTCATAGCCAATGTAAAGTATTTTAAAGAATCTTTTACATCCCCTAATTTATAATACATTTCACCCATATCAAGATATCTTTCATGTCTTTTTTCTTTGTTAGCGAACTTAAACAAGGAATCTAGTGAAAGGTTCATATACATTTCTGCTTGAACATATAGTTCTTTCTTTTGAAGTATCATACCCTTTAAATAATATGCTTCTTCAATTAATACTATATCATTAGTATCAATTGCTGAATTTAAAGCTCTGTCCGTAATTTCATAGGCAATATCATATTCCTTATTTTCATAAAGAGTTTTAACACATTTATTTAAGAATCTAACATATTTCTTCTCATCAATTGTTGGGAATAAATCTATTCCTTCCATAATTTCTTCAATTGCCTTTTCCCTGTTGTTTACATAAAAATAGCTTTCTCCAGTTTTACCTTTAGCAATTGCTAATACTGATAATTTTTCTTTCTTATACTTATAAGCTAAATTTATGTATTTATCATATTCATCCTTATTTAACCTTATGCAAACAATTGCAAAGCTATGATAAATATCTCCTTTATCTAGATCCTTCTCAATATTATCTACATATTTTAAAGCTTCCTTTAAAATATCATAAGCCTTTTCTAATTGTCCTAACTTTTCAAAGGATTTCCCTTCTCTATAGCAAATATAAGCATAATCTGCTTTATTAAAGTTCTTCTTATTTTTAATAATTGATCTTGCTCTACTAAAGTAATTTATAGCTTCATTATAATCCTCTATACTATAAAAGAAGGTTGCCATATCTACGTAATAGGTAATAGTGTTTTCGGGAGTATTGTTCTTTTGATATAAATCATAATATTGTGATATGATTAATTGTATATTCTCAACCCTATTTTTTCTAACATAATAATTAAATAACTTATGAATTAATTCAAAGGCCAAATCATTATAAGAATAGTCTAAAGCATAATTTAAATTATGATTTATAACATTATCCATTTCTTCATCTGGAACTAATCCTCTATTGATTAGTTTTAAATTGCTTGTTATTTGTTCTTCTACATCTCTTACCAAATAATCATAATCAAGTCCAAGCTTTTCTGATATATATTCTAGAATATCCTTATCCGCTTTAATTTTTCCATTTTCTATGCAACTCATTTTAGATATAGAAACTTTATTTCCGCATAATTCTTTTAAAGTTATTCCTTGATATACCCTAGCCCTTTTAATTTTTTCTCCAGTTGATAATATTTCCATTTAAATCCCCCGCCTGAATTAGTTTTTAAGTATTCCTAACTTCCTAAAAATATTAACTCCCTCATCTAAATACTTAGCTGCCTCTACTTCTTTCTTATTATCTATATAGTACTTTCCTATCATTATTGCTAATTGCCCTGCTTGTTTTTGTAAATTATTCTTCTTAGCTAAATCATAAGTATCAAGTAAAACATATTCCGCTTCCTTAAATAATTCCTTAAGAATATAAATTCTATACCATAGTAAATTCAATTCTATTAGATTTTCTATATCTCCTTCTTCTAGGTAAGAAGTTATTTCTATAAGTATGTCTTCACATTTTGAAATATCCTTTAATTTAATATAATTCTCACAAATATTCATTAAAGTATTAACTACCTTACAATCATTTCTTCTTATTCTAATATCCTTAGATATTTCATAATGCTTGAAGGATTCTTCAATGTTTTCAAATTCATAGAATAATTTCCCCAAATTATTTTCTATTTCAGATATATTATTCAACTCATCTAATTCTTTATACACTTCTAAAGTTTTTTGAGAATATTTAATAGCATTTGCTAAATCACCTTGCTTATTATACTCTTCTGATAATAATAATAAGGTCTTAGCATATTCTTCCCTATTTCTAACTTGTTCAAACTTACTCTTTGCTAAAAATGAATAATTCATAGCTCTAGAAATATCTTCTATATTGAAATAAGCTTGTGCCAGATAATAATATATTTCACCTAGTAAAAAGTCATCTCCAATATTGTTATCTAAGTAGACCTTTTCAGCTTGTCTTAAATAACTGCTAGCTGAATGAAAAGCTTTTTGTTTTAAAGTTATTTCTCCTAAGTTTAAAAATGTGTTTATTATTTCTTCATAATTATTTTTTTTAATAAAGATAACATTTGATGATAAGAAAAATTGTTGTGCTAAAGTATATTCACCTTTAGATTTACATATTTGAGCTCTTAAATATATAATTTTTGCCTTTCTATACTCTAAATTATATTTTTCAACATAATATAAAGCGTTTTCTATATATTTTTCTCCAGTAATGTAATCTCCAGATAAAATATATGATTCAGCAATTTGCTCATAGTAAACACTTATCTTTTCAGCTTGTGTCTCTTCCGATTCCATTAAGTACTCAACTGAAGTTTGTAAAGCTCCTGCTAAATATTCAAGTAGATCCATAGAAGGATTAGATCGTCCTGATTCCACCAAGCTGATTTGTCCTGGAGTAATTCTATCTCCAGCTAAATCCTTTAGAGTCATATCTAACTCTTTACGTCTTCTTTTTATTTTTTCTCCTAATGCAAGAATCTCCATCATTACTCTTCCTTTTCATACCCATATATTAATATTATTAACTTTTCCTATTATTTTAAATTATATCATAATTTAACCAATTTTAATAGTAATTCTCCATATAATAAACCTATTAATTTGCTTTTTTCGTCAAATTATAATATAAATAATAATATTTTCTTATTTTTTCCTTTTAAATATTATATCATTAAACTAAATAAAAGCACTAATAATTTGAAATTTTTTTCCATAAAGTTAATTTAATTATAAAAAAAATGAGATAAGAATATAATGCTAGTATGCTTTTTATTCTTTAAGTCATACTAACACTATATTTTTATCTCTTATATCCAAAGGAAATACTTCCTTACATATTCAGAATTATTCAGTTTTAATTTATATGATGATATTTCTTATCTCATATATCCAATCATCATATCACAAGCATCTTCAGCCATATTCATAGCTCTTCTGCCTACTCTTTTTAAGTTTCTTTGAGTTTTTCTATCTAATTGTGGTAACATAACAGCAGTTACTGCAACTCCTAATACAGCTCCTGCTACCATTCCTTTAATAATCCTTAACATAACATCACCTCATAAACATTATTTTAACTTTATTATTTGTATTTTTTAATCTTATATTCATGAAATGATTTTTATAATTATTTTTTAATTTCTTTATTTAAAAGATATTCTGCATAGCTTAAAATATCCTTTTGCTTTTCTTTTGGTAGTTTTCTTAGGACTTCTCTTAGGCTGCATATTATTTCTTCTGTTTCTTCATTATTATCTAAAGCTATCTCTTCTTTATCTAAAGTTTCTATAATAATGGAATTATCCGTAGGAATAATATTAAATTCTCTATCTTTAGCTATATTTTTAAGGTTTTCTTTAACTAAAGCATTAGAAACATATACTTTATTACTTCCAAGATATTTATAAAACTCGTTACTAGATTCAATATTTAAAGCTTCCTTACATTTTTCATCTGCAATTTCATTATATAAATCTCCAGTATGACTATCTACCTTAACGAAAATCACTTCAATTCCACTATCAATTAAGCTTTTCATCTTATTATGATAGGCTACTGATGATTGATCTTTTCTTTCCCAAAAGCCAGTAGCATGATGAGCTATTCCCGCATAGTCATGAAAAATAACTACTCTATTTTCCTTTTTCTTTAAAGCATATTCTACACCTTTAACTGTAGCCTCTAACTCTCCAGCAATTTGTCTTATTGCTTTGTTAGAATTATCTTCACTTCTGCCATTTTCTACATACTCTATTACATTATCTTTCACAGCTACTAAAGCATAAGCATATCTTTCCGTTGATATATTATAACTTCCATCTACATATATATGTAAGCAATCCATGGGATAACTATCTACACCTTTTTTTAACATGCCATCCCCTTTGGATAAAAATGCCTTAGCTTCATTAATATCTTCAAAGCTTTTATATTTAGCACCTTTAACACCTTTTATATACATTTGACATTCTGCCCATGTATCTACTATTAAATTTTCAACTTTTTCATTTGTATTAAAATTAAAGCCTTCCTTAATTGCATAAACTTTTTTTGCCATTTATAATACTCCTTGTCTTCTTTTATAATGACACAATTTCCTCAATAAAGTTGTAAATCTTCTCTACATTTCTAGCACCTGTGAAGTTTACCACATATTCAATAGAGTTTCTTAATACAAAAACAATATCATTTTTACCTTCCCAATTTTCTAAAACTACTTGAACTGGTACATCAGATATAACTCTTTCTAGTGCAAAAAATGCAACTGCTATTTCATCTACCTTTCCTATAAAAGGTATTTTATCTGGTATTATATCCCTTGGGAATGCAGTATATGCTATAGCAGCTGAAATAATAATTTTTGTTTTTGTAGAAACCCTTTTATCTTTTAATAATCTATATAATAAAGCTGCCATATCTGGAACTATAAATAAATAATCACTATAAGTTTTTATTTTTTTAGGAAGTTTTTCTACTGCAAAATTTCTTCCTCTACTATAATGATCCTTTACTTTCACTATATTTTCTTCAATTAATTCAAAATCTTCTTTTGATTCAGATTGTTTTTTTTTATCTTCTTCACCTAATGGATTTTCTTTTATTAGTGTACCCTTTATTGAAAGATTTATATTAGATACATCAATATTTATAAGGTCTTGAGTAAAGTATATATCTGATATATCTAAATCAATATATGGAACATCCTTTAATAAATATTTAATATTTATTACTACTTTTCCATCCTTATAGCTTATCCCTTTTTCTTCAAGAGATTTTAATGCAAACTTTAATGCAGCCTTTCTTGCTATTGAGAATATCTTTAATTTAGCTACCTTAACGAAGGAAACTTCTCCATGTACTATTCCATCTTCTACTCTACTAAGCTTAACACCAACTGCAAAGTTAATAGTTATACCCTTAGTAAAACTTCCATATAGTCTTATTTCATCCTCTATTTCAATTTTTTGTAGATTTAAACCCTCTACATTTACAAATTCATTTGCCATACTTAATAAATCTAAACCTGATAAGGCTACTTTAACACTTGAAATATTCATTCATATCTACCTCCCATTAATAAATTAATTATGCATTGATATAAAACTTTAAATTAGATCCTATTATATAAAGAAACTTGTCCTTTATATATACATCTTCTATAATTGCTTCATACTTATCTAAGTCAATCACAATATCTTTTCCTTTTATACTAAGTTGTTCTTCGCCAATGATTTTAACTACTGATTTTAAAACTATATTGCTGATTCCCTTTAACATACCTAATTTATCTATATTTATGTCTTTAGTACCAATAACTATTTTGTTATCGTAAAAACTTTTTATATAGAGGTTGCCACTAAATTTACTATTTATTTTACTAAATATATTTCCTGAAAAACTTATGCCCTCATTTATTTCTATATGGGTTATCTCTATCCCCTTATCTTTGCTTTTTGAATTAACTAACTTAGTAATATCCATTGATGATAACACAGTTGAATAAAGCAATTTTATTATCTCTCCTTATATATTACTTATTAAAATCATTAGTCTAATCAGTCAGCTATTTTATTAAAGTATACACTATTTACATAAAATTTAAAAGATATCTTTTATTTTAGCATATATTCCAACACTTACATAGGAATAATCTAGGTTATTAAGTGGACTAATTTTTTTAAAATGCTAAAATATTTTTGATAATTAATCTTCTTTATAGGAGGTAATCATGAATAAACTAAAGAAAAATTTAATTTTTATTCCAATAGCAACAGCTATTCTTTCAACATTAGTTTTAATGTATTTAAGTTTTGGGAAAACTGCAAACTACAATAAACAATATTCAATGTTTTTACAAGATATAACTGATAATAATATATCTAAGGTAATAATTAATAATAGCTCAAAGCTTACTGTATTTTTAAAGGATGGTAGTAAATATTCTACTGAAAATCCTAATAGTCCTACATTAAAGGAAGAGTTATTAAAAAATAATATAGATATTTCAGACGAAAATATAAATAGTCCTTCTAAAACTATTACTTCTATGGTTCTTTTAGCTTCAATAATTTCTATTGTTTTTATATCTATGGGAAAAAGAAGTGGCTCTAAAATCACTAATCTAGATATAAAGGATTTTTCTGAAGATAAAAATATATTAAATTTTAATTCAGTTGCTGGAAATGAAGAAGCTAAGGAAAGTCTTATGGACATAGTTGACTTTTTAAAAAATCCTGAAAAGTATAAGGAATATGGAGCTAGAATGCCAAAGGGAGTTATACTTTATGGTTCTCCTGGTACTGGTAAAACTCTTCTTGCAAAAGCAGTTGCAGGTGAAGCTAAAGTTCCATTTTATGCTTTAAGTGGTTCTGATTTTGTACAAGTATATGTAGGGGTTGGAGCTGCTAGAATAAGAAATCTATTTAAGAAGGCAAAGGCCCAAGGTAAAGCTGTTATTTTTATTGATGAAATAGATGCAATAGGTAAAAAAAGAGGTGGTTCTAATTCCACTAGTGGAAATGATGAAAGAGATCAAACTTTAAATGCTCTATTAACTGAAATGTCAGGCTTCGGTGAACAAGAAGGTATAGTAGTTATTGCTGCTACTAATAGATTAGATACCCTTGATTCAGCTCTTCTTAGACCTGGTAGATTTGATAGACATATAGAGGTTTCATTACCTGATTTATCTGCAAGAGAAAAAATTATATCTCTTCATTTAGAAAATAAACCTCATAATCATATAAATATAAAAAATATAGCTAAAAAAACCGCTTATTTCTCAGGTGCTAAATTAGAAAGCTTAATTAATGAAGCTGCAATTATAGCAGCTAAAGAAAATTCTCCTTCCTTAACAGAGGAGCATATAAATAAAGCTTATTCAATTGTACTTGCAGGGTATGAAAAGAAGGAAAGAGGGCATTACCTAGAAGAAGATAGACTTTTAACTTCATATCACGAAGCTGGACATGCTCTTATTTCACTTATAAAAACACCTGAGGATAAGGTATCAAAAATTACTATTATTCCTACTACTAATGGTGCTGGTGGATATACTCTAACAATACCAAAGGATAACTCTTATCAAAGATTAGATTATTTAAAAAATAGAATTATGGTTCTACTTGGAGGTAGAGCTGCAGAAGAAATTATTTTTGGAAAAGAAAAAATTTCAACTGGTGCTGAAGGAGACTTAAGCCAAACAACAGAAATGGCTATGGCTATGATTTCAGAATATGGAATGGGAAATACCTTAGGACTATTGAAGTTATCAAAACTAGGTAATCTTTCAACTTCTTATGGAAACCCTATTGTAGAGGAATGTAGAGAATTAGTTAATTTTTTATACGAAGAAACAATAACTACTCTAAAAGAAAATAAAGGTACTTTAGATAAATTAGCTATGGAGCTCTTAGCTAAAGAAACACTGGAAGAAGAGAGAATTTACGAAATTTTAAGTAATAACTAAGAGAGAAGAGGTAAGAGTTACAATGAAAGAATGAATCTTCACTTTTGCTATCGCAAAAGTGAAATAAAAAAATGAAATTAGTTTATTTTTAAATACAACTCCGTAAATACCATAAGCAATTGGTGAAATTCTTAGTAATACTTTTCTTTTTTAGACTAATTTCTATATTGGACAGTTAAAAGTGGATAATTTATTATCCACTTTTAATTCGCAATAGTTTAAATTTAAAAATTAAATCCAACTCAATTTTCTAAACAATGTTCATCATATTCTCATTTACACATAGGATTTATATTATAGTTCATTAGAGTTATTTTTTAAATCTGATGGTACTGATATAACTATACTTGTTCCAATATTAAGTTTGCTTTTTATTTCTATACCATAATTTTCTCCAAAACTAAGCTTTATCCTTTGGTTAACATTTTTTATTCCTATATGATTCTCTTCCTTTATATATTCTGTCTGAAGCTCATTATTAATATATCTACACTTCTCTTCATCCATACCTATACCATCATCACTAATTTCTATAAAGACTTTATCTTTTAAAAGGAAAGATTTTATAGTTAAAATACATTTTTTATTGGTTGGCTTTATTCCGTGATAAATTGCATTTTCTACAATAGGTTGAAGAGTTATCTTTGGCAACATTGTTTCTAATGTTTCATCATCAATATTATAAATAACTTCAAATCTATCCTCATATCTTATTTTTTGTATTTCTAAATATATTTTTATATGTTCAATTTCATTTTCTAAAGTATTCATATACTCTTTTGTATTAAGGCCAATCCTTAAAAGCTTTGAAAGATTTGAAATCATATGACTTCCTTCATTTTCTCCATTTGTGAACTCCATAACCTTCCACCTTATATTCTCTAAAGTATTAAACAGAAAGTGAGAATTTATTTGTGATTGAAGTGCTATAGATCTCGCTTTCTTTAAAAGTCGCATTCTATTATTAAGTTCTTCTTTAAGATATTTAACATCACTCATGGAGCTTTCTAAACCTCTTGATATTATTTTCAGTTCATTTATCTTTGATTTACTGTAAATTGGACTACTATCATTATTTTTCTTTTCTAATATACCAAGTATCTCTTCTATTGGAGTGAAAAGCTTGACAGCTATAAGAAATGAAATAATAAGCACTATACTTATGCTAAAAATTAAAAATCCAATCATTATATCTCTTATTCTATTTACCCTTAATTTATTGTCCTTACCGCTTACTAGAGATATAAAATTCCAATCATTATAATCAGATTGAATATTATTTGTAAAGTATTCTCTTCCTTCTATTGTTATAGTACTACCTTCACCTAAATCTAATCTTTTCATTCCTTCTAATAATTCTACACTGCTAATATTTTTATTTAATAGATTTTTATCTTTGTTAAATACTATTGAATCATTATTTAGTATATAGAAATCCTCGATAATAACATCCTTATTTTCATTTATAAGCTTATTAATACTATCAATGTCTATACTAACAACTACTACCCCACTTTTCTCACTAGAATATATAGGTATGGATCTAAAAAATGATATTGTATTTTTTTCTGGAATAACAGATGTCCAATAACTTTTAGATATATTATTATTAAATTCCTCTTCAATAGTATCACTGTACTTCCAATCTATATAGGATATATTACTTGTAACAACCTTATAGCCACTTTTTTCAGAGTAAATACAAATAGAGTCTATGAAATCCCCATAATATACATAAGTATTTATTACCTTTTCAACACTATTTATACTCTTAATCATGTCTGAATCTTTTTCATTATAATTCTGCCTATTAAATCTCAATATATTTTCTACTTCTAAGTCTGTAGCAAGACTTAAAAGAGCTGTTTCAACCTGTCTGCTTATCATATCAATGCTATCTTTTGTTCTAGACAAAGCTGCCTGGTTAGCACTCATTATCTGCTCATTATATATATTGTTTAAATAGTTAAAAGCAATAAATATGGCTAAAAATAGTGGAAGAGTTATAAAAAGATTAATAGTTATAAAATACTTTACTAAAATACTGTTAAATCTGTATTCCTTTATATATTTATATATATTTAAACTTTTAATTTTTCTCATAATAACTCCTATTTATCTTCTCTTGCCTTATTAGATTTATTGCTTATAAACATCCCCCTATATTTATTAGGAGTATATCCTGTATAATTTTTAAATATCTTGTAAAAGTATTTTAGATTTTTATATCCCACAAGCTCTGATATTTCATATACCTTCAAATTTCTATTATTTAATAGTTCTTTGGCTCTTTCCATTCTTTTTTGGGTAACATAATCACTAAAGTTAATCCCCATTTCTTTCTTATAAATCTTACTTAAATAAACAGGGCTCAAGAATACAGTTTCAGCTACTTTTTCTAAAGTTAAGTCATACATATAGTTTTCTTCAATATATTTATTTGCTTTTTTTATAGCTAATCTTGAATTGTTATTATTATTTTCTTCAATACCATTAATTGCTGAATTTATATATTCTTCACAAACTTGAAGTGCATTATTATAATTTTCTGCATCATTAATTTTTCTTATGATAGCCTTTAAATCTTCTTTAATAGTCAATCCTAAATAGTGACTATTTATTCTATTTAGTAGAAGTAATAATGTGTTCTCTAAAAATTTTAGTCCAGAATTAAATGGCATATTGATTGCCTTAGTAGAAATATCATTGAAAATACTGTATATAGAAGGCTTGTCAAAGTTTAAAAAGGACTCTATCAAATTGGATTGTAGGTCTATAAGAACACTAAAGTCCTGCTGAGCTTCTATTGCCCTTTTCTTTTCCTGTTTCATTTTTTCATTAATTATTTTCAAACTATCAAGGTCGTTTTTTATCTTTATAAATTTATCTTTAATTTCATCAATCTCTATAGGTTTTACTATATAAGAAATAACATTATACTCTAAAGCTTTTTTAGCATATTCAAACTCCTGATATCCGCTCATTAAAACAACTTTTATATTTAGAGAATTTTCGTATACATATTTAGCTACTTCAAGCCCAGATTTCTTATTCATCCTAATATCACAAAGCACTACATCTACAGACATAGAATTCATGTAATCAATTACATCTTCTCCATCTTCAAATTTCATTACAACCTTAAATCCCATATCTGCCCAATCAATAAATCTACTTAATCCTTCTCTTATGTTCTTTTCGTCATCTGCAATAACTAGATTATACACTTATATCACCACCAGCTCATAAGTCTCATTTTTTTATACTTACTTATATTATTCTTCACAATATAAAATAATCCTTTATATCTCACATTTTAAATATCCTTAAATCATTAAAGGAGCTGTGCACAATGTAGAATGAATAATGTAAAATTAAGGAGCTGTCGCGACAGCTCCTTTATTAATATACTCTTATTTCATAAATACAAATTCTTTTTGAACCCCATGTATTTAAAGGTTTAATTCTTATTCTATTACATCTAATTTCATCAACTTTAGTACAACTTAGTCGTCTATGATTATCTCTAATCTCTCTTTTTTCTACTAATTCTATTCCATGATAAAATTCAATATCATAATCTCTTACTATTTCCTCTGGAGTCCCTTGATGCTGACGATTTCTAACACTATGAGTTAGAGAAATCATTATTTCTCTTGAAAGATTAGAATCAAATTTCAATAATATTTCCTTAGGTGAAATAATATTATTAAAAGAAAGCTCAATCCATGGATACTTATCCTCCTCTTGTGGAATCCATGCATTAATTTTATCTTTAATAGTTCTTGAATATCCATTAATAATATTTTCAGGTTGACAGTTTTCTAAGAAACTTGATGCACTTATCTTTGAGTTTAGTGCTAAATCACCTATATCTTCATTTTTAAACCCTGGTATATAGCAGTCTGCTTTCATAAGCTTTTGCTGAAGCTCATGTATATGCTCATTAATCTCCCTTGGAAAAACTTTTTTGTTTGTACACATAGCTGCCGCTGTACCAGCTGCTTGTCCTATAACTGCACAAGTTGCCATAACTCTTGTAGATCCAAAGGCCATATGTGAAGCACTTATATCTCTTCCTGCCACCATTAAATTCTTTATGTTTTTTGAATATATACTTCTATAAGGTATTGTATATAAATCTTCCATCATAATAAAGTCATTTGGCTCTCTTCTAGTTCTGATTCCACCTACGGTATGCATGTCCATAGGCCAACCACCATATGCTATTGCATCATCAAATATCTTACCCTCAAATAAATCTTGCTCTTTTAATATATAGTCTCCTACTATTCTTCTACTTTCTCGTTTCCCTGGCAAAAATCCTACCCAATCTAATGCAAAATTATCTGCATAGTGATTTCCTGAATTTTTGATATGATCCCATACACCATATACAGCCTTTAGAAGTTCATCTCTTATAACTTCTCCATCCTGAATAACATCAAGATCATCTCCGCCAATTTCAATCCACCAGTATCCACTGTTAATTTCATGATGTTGCCTATAAGCTAAATCTTCCTCTTGATAAGTATTTGCCCAGCTTGGTTTTATAAACTCAACTTTTTTCCTCATATCTACTGCCGAAAATAATAGAGTGTTCCCCATAGTATGATTATCTGATTTTTCAGGAGCAAACTTTTCTCCAAACTTATCTTTTCCTTCTCTTCCACTCATATATTCCGCCCCAGATAAATAAGCTATAGTACCATCTCCTGTAGCATCTATAAATATTTCTCCATTTAACTCAAATATCTTTTCTGTAGTTAATTGTTCTGCCATAACTCTTATAATCTTATCTTCATCTTTAATTAGGTCTGTAACATGGGTATTTAAATATAAATCAAGATTTTCTTGAAATCTTGTTTTCTCCCATAAGATAGTATCCAATATAGAGAAAGAATTACTTTTATTAGCCATTTTATTGTCTAATAAAATTTCTTCTATTATTCCAGTTTCTCTAGCATTTTTTCTGAAACCATGATAATCAGCTCCACATATATGCATTCTTATTTCAGAACTAGCATTACCTCCTAATACTGGTCTATTATTTATAAGAGCAGTCTTTTCTCCTTGTCTAGCACTAGCTATAGCGGCACATACTCCTGCCATTCCTCCACCTATAACTATCACTTTATAATCTTTAATTTCTATTTTTTTATTCATTCTTATACCTCACAAATTTAACCTTTTACTGAACCAGAAGTAATACCTTGAATAAAGTACCTCTGTAAAAATATAAATATTAAAGCAACTGGTATAGATACAAATATGGATGCTGCCATCATATTAGACCAATTATTTTGAAATTCCCCCATATATGTTAGTGATAATCCAGGAGCTAAAGTTCTTTTTGTTGCTGAAGTAACAAGAGTTAAAGAGTATAAAAGATCATTCCAGCTCCAAACAAATCCATATATTGCTGTAGAAATTACTCCAGGTACTACTAACGGAAATATTATTTTGTGCATTATAGTCATCCTCGATGCACCATCTATGTTTCCAGATTCTATTAAAGAATCTGGTATCTCGTCAAAATAAGATTTAAGTGTGAGAGTACCCATTGGCAAAGTGAATGTAACAAATGATAATATTAGGGATATATAATTATCTAATAAATTTAAATTACGCATTACTGTATATATTGTAAGAAGCAATACTGCAAAAGGAAACATTTGTGCAGTCATTACCAGCATGATAAGAGATTTTTTTCCCTTATAATTAAATTTCGAAAAGCTATATCCTGCATAAGTACATAGAACTGTAGTTATGAAAGAACTTAGGAATGATACAAACAAACTGTTTCTAAGATATATAAGTATTCTCTCATCTGTTATTACCTGTTTAAAATTATCGAAGGTTATACTTTTAGGAAAGAGACTTGGATTAACACTGAAAGCCTCATTTGCTGGCTTTAATGCAGTTATTATTATCCAATACAATGGTAACAGTACAAATAATCCAACAATAATTAAGGAAATTATAAAGAAAACTTTGAAGCCTTTACCTTTACTATCAAACAACTTATTTTCTGACATAGTATTTCTCCTCCCTTACTTCTCTCTCTGCATTTTTAGATATAAAAACATAAACACAGATAATATAGCAACCCATATTGCTCCTATGGCTGATGCTCTGCCTAAATCCCAATTTTGGAATGCTGTTTTGTACACTTCAACTGATAGTGTAGTAGTTGATATTCCTGGGCCTCCAGAAGTCATAACCCATATAATATCAAAATGTTGCAATCCTGATATAATACCTAAAAGCAAAATAAAGAATATAATATTTTTCATAGATGGAAGAACTATTTTTGTAAAAACTTTAAAGTTATTAGCTCCATCTATTCTTGCTGCTTCAACAATATCATAGGATATACCTTTTAATCCTCCTATAAGAAGTGCCATAAACCAAGGCATATACTGCCATGTTCTTGCAATTATAACTGCCAACATTGAGAATTTAGGATCTGCTAGCCATATAATATTCTCCTTAATAAGTCCTAAACTTCTTAATATATAGTTTAAAACTCCAAATTGGCCATGAAATATCCACATCCATAAAAATCCTATAGCAGTTCCAGGTATTATCCAGTTAACAAGAGTAATACCTCTAAGAAATTCTGAACCTTTAAATCCTTGATTTAATACTATTGCCCATATAAATCCTAAAATAAAGGATAAAAGGGTTGTTCCAATAACAAATATAAATGTATTTGCTAGTATTTTAGTGAAATTAGGATCAGAAATAATATTCTTAAAATTATTTAAACCTATAAAACTCTTTTCATTAGTCAACATTCCAGCCTTGAAAAAGCTATGAGAAACTGATGATAAAAAAGGATATAATACTATTAGAGAAAATACTATCAGGGCTGGAAGTACTAACAGAAAGCCAAATTGGCCATCTGTTAGTTTATTCTTTTTTATAGTTTCATCAGATTTACTCTTTAAAAACAAATTTGATTGCATTTATCGTCCTCCTTAGTCCATGCTTTGCTCAAATCTACTTTGTGCATCCTCCAATGCTTTCTTAGGAGTTTTAGTTCCAAGTAAAGTATTTTGAATTTCTTCTGTAATAATAGTTGCTAACTGACTATCGTTTTCATATTTTTGTGTTTCAGCTTTTTTACCTGTTTCAGTTATTGTAAGCCATTCACTTGCCCACTTATCATTCTTAACCTTATCACTATTAATAGCTGAATTTATTACTGGTACTGATCCTGATGCTTCAAAATATTTTAGAGAAGTTTCTTCACTTATCAAATATTTTATAAATTCTCCTACCTTCTCTGTATCCTTAGCACTCTTAAATATAACTAACTGATGTCCCCAAAGTGTAGATTGAGGCTTATCACCTTTATTTAATACTGGTCTAGCCATTGGTTGTATTGTTTCATCAAGCTTATCTTCAGTCACTCCATTACTCTTAGCTATTCCTCTTGCAAGTATTGCATCATCATAAAATGCAACTTTATTTTGTGCAAATAATTGTCTTGCATCAAATCTTGTTAAATCCATAGCTATATATCCATTATCCTTTAAGCCCTTATACCAAGTTAGAGCTTTTTCATTGGCCTCGCTATTTATAACAACTTTTCCATTATCATCTATATACTGACCTCCAAAAGTCCAAAACCAAGCATTTACATCCTTTGCAATACTTCCTGCTTCTTTTGTTGCTGCTGCATAAGGAATAATATCTTTATCATATTCTTTAATCTTTTTAAGAGCTTCCTCAAACTCTTCTACTGTCTCAGGAACTTTATCAATCCCTGCATTTTTTAATATAGTAGGATTATATACCATACCTATAGATGCTTGTGTCCACGGAACTGCAAGTTGTTTTCCATCAATATTTCCTGAATTTAAAGATGATTCTGGTATGTTTTCCTTCATCCAGTCTTCTCCTAATACTTCATTTAAATCAACAAGCACGTCCATCTTTGCTAAAGTAGCAAGCCAAGCCATATCTACTTGTGCAACATCAAGATCTTGATTACCTTGAGTTCTTATAATTAATTGTTGCAAAGTATTAGCCCATGGCCATCCAACCCATGAAATCTCAGCATTATCAGTAGAAGTATTATAGGTATCAATAATACCTTTTATTGTTTCTTTATTAGCTTCTTCTTCTCCACTCCAACCTGCCCATACTAAGTTTGTCTTTTCCTCTGGCTGGTTGATTGTCTCATTTGTTTTACTAGAACATCCAATTCCAGTAATTAAGCTTAGTACTAAAAGACTTGAAACTAAAACTTTATTTTTTTTCATTTTACCCCTCCATCAAATTTTATATATCTATATGCCTTCTTTACTTGCCTAATCCCATTGTAAATGTTTTCTTAAAGATATTAAATAGTACTATCTTTCAAATTTAGTACTATTTTTTTATCATAAAATTGAGATAATACATTTTCTAATAATAAAAGTATAATATTTTATCCATAAAGTCATAATTTCTAATCCTTAAAATAATTTAAAACCTCTAACTATTTATAAGGTATATGTATAAAATCAACTAAATAAAAAACAAGTAAGTGGAACTTTTTTATTAGTAAGTGGAATTTTAATTTCCCTTTTCCCATACTCTACAAATCCACGTTTCAAATAAAATTGTATTCATAATATCTCCAAAGAAATTACATATTTTCATCAATTTTAGTAAGTATTTTTATTAATGTATCTTGTTCTTCTTTTGAAAGAAAATTTACTCTATGGAATTAAATAGTAACATTCTTACAAAACATGCTATAATTAACTTATAATTACATTGTTATAAGTTGATTATTTATTAAATTACTCAATTAATTAGAATTTGTAGGAGGATTAGAAATGGAAATTTACGAAAAGGCTTTATATACTATGAATGAATTATTTGCAAAGGATTGTCAATTTGCAATGGCTACTGTGAAGGATAATAAACCATCAGTTAGAGTTATTGATACTTTTTTTGAAGATAATTCATTTTATGTAGTTACCTACTCAAAATCACAAAAGGTTCGCGAATTAGAGGAGAACAGTCAAGTTTCACTATGCAATGAATTTTATAGATTTAGTGGAAATGCTTATAATATTGGTCATCCATTATTAGTAGAAAATAGGGAGTTAAGAGAAAAATTAATTAAAGTATTTGAGCCTTGGTACTTTGCACATAATAATGAAAATGATGAAAATATGTGTTACGTAAAAATTGAACTGGAAGATGGATTTTTCTATAAAGATGGAATAGGCTATAAAGTAAACTTTCAACTAAAAGAAGTTGAAGAATTTCCATTTGATTTAAATACTGAACCAGTATCATAATTACTAACTTCCAATTCTAGAGCTTACGATGGAACAAGCAGTACTATATTTTTTACAACTCATGCCAATGAGTTGTTTCCTTCAGTTTTAAAGAGGAGCTATATCCTATTGTGGTGACTTGGAGCTGGCGACGGAACAAGCAATACTATATAGCTCCTGGATTTTAATAGTCTAATTGTTTTAATCTTATAATTACTTGTTCTTCTGAAGCACTTTCTAATTTATAAGATATTATTTTTCTTTCAATTTCTTTAGAAACCTTGTCTGAATTACTGAAAAGATCTCTTGCTACGTTTATAGCATAAGCAAGGACTGTAGCTACTCCACCACTACCTAACTCAAAACCCATACTTTCCGTTTCTGATAATTGACTTTTCATCAATTTATATATTTCCTTGCAATAAGCACCCTTAATAATTATTTTATCGTATTTAAATTGTAAAGCTGTTAATAGTTCTTCTGGATTATAAGCTTCAAAAGCTGGATTTTCTTTTTCTAAAGTTAAAAGCTCATCTAATACAGTTCCTGGAGTTTTTCCTAAAGCTTCTGCTAATGCTAGTATTACTTTATTAGAATAATTCTCTACACTCTTTTTTGTGTGAGTTGCTAATAACTGCTGACTTACCCCTGTTTTTTTATAAATCTCATATCTCTTACTATTATTTCTTTGCAAATATAAATCTAAGAAATTCATAATTATACCCCCTAAGTTTTTATTAATAATATTTATTTTATTACTAAAATATTTTTTACTACTAATTTAATTATATTCTCTTATATATAATTTGTCCATATATTTGTAGGAATTTTCAAAATATTTTCTTAAGCATATAAACAAAAATAGAGCTGTCTAAACAGCTCTAAATTAAAAATATATTTTCATCATAGTTACTCTATGAAATATCTTTTATCTAAAATTTTTATTTTTTATTGTTAAATTTATTTCTCTAGTATCTTTAATTTCTTCAATTACATCTTCATCACCTTTGAAATATCTTATTCCTTTGGGAGATATTTTTACAGTTAATTCCTTCCTATTATCTAACCCTTTTTCAAAGTTTAATCTTCGTAATGAATACCCATAGCATACACCATCTTCATCTACCCCACCGGTGTCTATCCCTGTATTGCTATCAACTATAAAGTCCTCTCCACTTATGTCTATATCCAAAGAATACATTTCTGTATTATCCATATCTATTTTATTATTATTTATAATTTTATATACTAACAATACTTGATCTCCACGATAATCTACAGCTTCAATATTAAGAGTATGATTTTCGGTATGAAAATCCTCTTTAACTACTAATCCATTTTCTGTGTATTTAATTCCTAATCCCCATTTATTATTTAATACTTTAATTACTGGTCCAAATATAGGTAATTCTTCTGCTAAAGAAGGCTTAATAAAATTAGTACCTATTAATAATGCAATGATTAGTCCAGCAACTTTTAATACATTCTTTTTAATTGTCTTCTTTTTCTTTGATTCTATCTCTTCGTATACTTTATCAAGCTTCCTTCTTAAAGAAGTTGGAATTTCTATATCATTATCTTTATAAAGATTATTTAAACTCTTATCTAAATCTATCATTACATTATCTCCTTTCCATTTATAATTTTTGAAAGTTTATCTTTTGCTCTAGATAATCGTGATTTAACAGTTCCTTCAGCTATTCCAATAATTTTTGAAACTTCACTTATCTTTAAATCTTCAAAATAAAATAATATAATAACTAGTCTTAATTCTTCTGGTAAAGAATTAATAGCAATCTTCAAATCTAAATTTTCATATTTATCTCTATATTGCTCTTCAATAACCTTATCTAAACTTATACACTTTTTATTAAAATTATAGATTTTATTACATTCATTAATAAGAATCTTTATAAGCCATGTTTTAAATAATTCTTCATTTTTTAAAGTATTAATATTTGAATAAGCCTTTAATATAGTATTTTGTATGGCATCTTCTATGTCTTCTTCATTATTTAAAATTCCTTTTGCTACTCTGTATACCCCTTTAATATTTTCTTCAATTAATTCAGTAAATGCTTTTCCATCTCCCTTCTTAGCCTTAGAAATTAAATTCCCCTTATTTCCCCGAAACATCTAATTACCCCCTTCTTTATTCTTATCTATTAGATACTTTATACTGCATAAAAGTTCATAAAATATAGTTTTTTAAAAAATTAAAATAAAAAGGATTCTCATTTGAATCCTCTTTATATACTTTAAAATATATTTCCTATTTATTAAATTTATATAAGTATTTCTTTTGACTTATTTAAAGCTACTTCTATGACTTTATCCATATCATAGTATTTATATTCTCCTAGACGTCCACCAAAAATCACATTATTTTCAGAATCTGCAAGCTCACTATACTTATTATATAATTCATTATTTTTATCATCATTTATAGGATAATATGGTTCATCACCAATACTCCACTCTTTACTATATTCTCTGCTTATAATTGTTTTAGGCTGATTTCCAAATTCAAAATGCTTATGCTCTATTATACGTGTATATGGAGTTTCTCTATCAGTATAATTTACAACTGCATTCCCTTGAAAGTTTTCAATATCTAAAGTTTCATTTTCAAAGGCTATACTTCTATATTGAAGAACTCCTAATTTATAATTAAAATATGCATCTATAGGTCCTGTATAAACTACTTTTCCTGCAATACTATTCCACTTATCTTTTTCCTTAAGATAATCTGTATTTAATTTCACTTCAATTCCATCTATCATTTTTTTAACCATATTACTATACCCACCTATAGCTATACCTTGATACCTATCATTAAAGTAATTATTATCATAAGTAAATCTTACTGGTAACCTTCTTATTATAAATGAAGGAAGTTCACTACAAGGTCTTCCCCATTGTTTTTCAGTATATCCCTTAATTAACTTCTCATATATATCTCTTCCAACTAAATTAATTGCTTGCTCTTCTAAATTTCTTGGATTTTCAACATAGTTATCACTGCATTGTTTTCTAATTTCTTTTTTAGCTTCCTCTGGTGTTTTAACACCCCACATTTTATTGAAGGTATTCATATTAAAAGGAAGATTATAAATTTCACCACAATAATTGGCTACAGGACTATTTGTATATCTATTAAAATCAGCAAAATTATTTACATAATCCCATACTTCTTTATTGTTTGTATGAAAAATATGTGCACCGTATTTATGAACATTAATGTCTTCAATTTTATCTGTATAAATATTCCCTGCTATATGATTACGTTTTTCTAATATTAAACATTTCTTTCCTCGTTTTTTTGCTTCATGTGCAAATACAGCTCCATAAAGTCCAGCTCCAACAATTAAAAAATCATATTTTTTACTCATAGTTTACCTTCCTACTATATCAGTTAAATCCTACAACTAGCTGAGATATTTTATATATTCCTATGCAAATTTTACGCCCTATTAAACCTGGTAAATTAATAAGTTGTCCCATTAATTTATATCTAAGAGTACGATATAAATTTACATCTTTATCTTTAATATATTTCCATAATTCCTTCTTCTTCTTTAAATTTTCTTCCGTGCCTGAACGTATAAGCAATACCCCTGATATAGCAGTAATAATTTCTAAATAATTAATCATATATTTATAAAGTTTCTTATTGGTTATATCTTCTAAATCAATATTTTCTATCATTAATTTGTTAACCTTTATTTGTTGATCTATCCTTTTTATCATTACCTTCTCATTTACTGACTGATCTTCTCTACCAATAAGATATCTATAAAATTCAGTATTTATATAAAACATCTTCTTTACATTTTTAAGAGGTAAATATACAAATAAATTATCAACATAAAAAGTATGCTTTGGAAGAACTAGTCTACATTCTTTTAAAACCTCAGTTCTGTATATAACTGAATGCATTAAAATATACTGTCCTTTACGGAAAGTTCCAATATCATCCCAGGTAAATATTTTTTCCTCTGGAAGAACATTATCATATTTCATAACCTTCTTAAATTTAGCATTTTCTTTTTCATATACAAAATTACTGATTATCATATCAACATATTCTCTATTATTATAGAAATCTTTTATAGCATCTAATATCTTAAAGTAAGCTCTAGTATCTACCCAATCATCACTATCAACAACTTTCAGATATAACCCTGTTGCGTTTTTCACTCCAGTATTTATAGCCTCACCATGTCCACCATTTTCTTGATGAATTGCTTTAATAATTGATGGATATTTATTAGCATAAGACTCTGCAATTTCAGCTGTTTTGTCCTTTGAGCCATCATTTACTATAAGTATTTCTACATCATCTCCACCTGGTAAAAGCGACTCTATACAATATTTCATATAGTTTTCTGAATTATAACAAGGAATTATTATTGATAATAACTTCATAATTACACGACCTTTACTTATTCTTTATAATTTTAAATTACCTTTAATAATATGTAATTAAACCCATTTTTTTCTAAGTATAATTATATCATTTGCTATTGCCAAATAAAATACTGTTTATTTCATAACCCCCACTAAATTTTCTTAATTTTTTCTGATAATTTATATTACAAATCTAATAGTAAAAAAAAATCACACTATTAATAAAACATATTAATGGTGTGATTTTTATAATCAATAAATATAATTATAAATTTTTAAGAAGACTTGATAACTTACCGTATAATTCTTCTTTGTCTTCTGATTCAACTTTATAAACCTTATGATTTGGTATTCTAATATACCCCTTACGCCAAACTTCTATTATTCCAGGCTTACCATCAGTATTTTCAAATAAAATAAATTGTGCATCTCCTCCAGTAGCATCACTAAAGTTAAAAATCCTTTTATACTTATACTTTTCTAATAAATCAAATACTTTCTCACCATTACCTGAATCTAATTCAATCATATCAAAACTAGTAATATTTCCATATACATTAACTTTTTCATAATTTATGTTTTTACCTATATTTACTGTTTTATATATGTCTACAGGTCTTGAAAAATAAAATGCAAACGAGATACAAACTATTAATATTACTACCAAATTCATTATATTCTTTTTGTAGTTCTTTATTATATTTTCTTTGTTATTATCATCTTTATGATCAGCTTTTTTTCTTTTTCCTAATAAAATGTAATTATATATTATAAATATAATTGTCATAAAGACTAATCCTATAGAAATCAAGTATAAATAATTGCTTATCATTCTGTTCCTCCTATTTTAAACATATTAATAGCTACTAAGGATATATTCATTCCATTTAACTATTATTTCTTCTTTTGTCGTGTCTATAATCTTTTCTATATCATCAGGATTTTTAATTAAATCAATTATCTTATCATATCCATATTCATTAATAATAAATTCTACAAAGCCCCCTGATAGAAAATATGGTTGTTCTAGTTTTCCATAGTAATTTTTCATTTCATCTATGTATGGAAGTTTATTTATACTCTTTAGCTGAGAAATTAGTAACTTCTACCTTGAAAACAGTTACTGCCTTAGCATGCTTGTCCTCAAAAGTAAAATCCTTTCCTGTTTGATGCTTCATAAGTAATGAAAGAGCAATCTTCTTTTCCTCCATATCTTCAACTATTGATGCAACACCATTTCCTGTAATACTTTTGAAATAAAATCCATATAAACAAGCAAGCTTAGCCTCAATTAATTTATGTTCACAATCCATTTCAAATGCTACCTCTGAATTTTCCTCTATAGCATCTAATTTTCTTCCTTCCTTAGCAGAATGGCAATATAAAGTTAACTTACTATCTAAATAGGAATATCCAAAATTAAGTGGTACAATATATAAACCTTCCTTATCCTTCATAGCTAACCTAACAACCTTGCAATTATTTATTATTTCCATCTTTTCGTTAATATCTGTTACTTCTCTATCTTTTCTTCTCATGGTTCTCATAGTCATCCACCTTTCAATTCTTTAAAATATTATACTCTTATTTACTCTTTTTAACAATAAAGATAATATTTACTTCCTTAATGCATAAACACTATTTTAAAAATGGATTTATTTTATTTGAATGTTTATAATTTATGACTTTTTTTAAATTAAATATATTATTCTCATCTCTTATAGAATTATAGTTTAAAATTAATGTATGATAAGAATATATATTATCACGCATTTGTATTATTAATTCATCATACTATTAAATTGTAAGAAATAATTTAGAGATTATTAAATAGATTATTGAAAAAGTTATAGGAGAAAATAATGAAGAAAAAATATTGTATAATTTCAAATATAGTTCTTCTTTTATGGTATTTTTTAGCTATGATAGGAATTAAATTTGAAAATAAATATTTAGTTACACCCTCATATAAAGAAGATTGGATTTTTATGATTATCCCCTTAATGGCATTTATTATATTCATAATAAAAGAGAATATAGGACAGTATATTCTTTTATTATGGAATTCACTGTGGATTATCCTTCAATTTTTAAGTCATGAATGGTATACCCTATTCGGAAGTGGATTTATGGGCAGTACTGAAGGGAAAATTGAATATTTTAAGGAGACAATTAAAATTTTCAGCTCAGAGACAGTATATATTCCCGATGCTTATCACATTATTCTACATATATTAATAGCTATTACTTTAGTTATAAATATAATCTATTCTGTCAAGCAAAAATTAAAGAGAAAAAATTCAATTTTATCAAGCAAATTAGATAAGCAATTTTAAACTATTACAAATCAAAAGTGGATAAATTCAATTATCCACTTTTACAGCCTCCATTATCTTACTTATCTCTTAACTATTACTTCTTACTTCTTACTTCTTCCATAGTTCATTCTTTCATTTTTTCATTCTTTCTTGATTATATTTTCTTCTGGATATGGAACCACATAGGCATCTTTAAAGCCCTCATTTTGCAATCTAATTACTTCCTCTTCAGCAGTTTCATAATCTCTATAATATCCTATACAAATTCTCCAGCCCTCTCTTGTAGGAGTCTTTGGCTTTTTCACTGGAATATCAATTAAAACTTTATTAACCATAGTTAAACAAGCTCTTGCTACCATGTATCCATACTTTATGCTACTAAAGTTTTTTTCTATGTCTTCATTTGATAAAAATTCAGCATTAATAATAACTGCAGGCATCTTAGTTTCCCTTAAAATAGTATAGCTACCTTCCTTTATTCCTCTATCCTTAGATTTTAAATTAGCAAGTAATTCATCCTTTAAAAATCTTGCTAATTCTTCTGATTTATGTCCCTTTTCAAATATTACAATTTCGGTTCCAGTAACAGAATTATCTACAAAGGAGTTCATATGGAAGCTAACAAAATAATCTGCCTCCCAATTATTTGCTATTTCTACTCTGTCCATGACATCTAAGTATATATCAGATGCTCTTGTAAGCAATACTATTTCACCGTTTCTTTCTAATAATCTTTTTGCCTCATAAACAGCTTCTAAAACTATATCAGATTCTCTTCTTCCATTTTTGCCCACTGTTCCTGAGTCTTTTCCACCGTGACCTGCATCCAATACCCATTTTGCCAACTCTTTCCCTCCCATTATTTATATAGTAATAATATAAATATTGCATTACTTTATAATTTAGTATATTGGGAATTTCGATAGTTGGTTACAAATTTAATTTTTATCATTACTATTTCAACAAAAAATGTATAAATGTTATATTCCTAGCTCTAAAATATATTTTCATTTATGATATTTAAAAATTCTTCTATTTTATCTACTTCCCCAACACCTTGGGCTAAAGTCTTACTTCCCCCACCTTTACCATTAACTATATAAATATATTCTTTAAGTATTTGTCCCATATTAATATTTTCTATATTTTTTGAAGAAGCAAGAATTATATTAGCTTTTTCCTTAAGTCTTATTGCAAATAAACAGATAATATTATCTCTTTCGGTTATTTTATTAGCAAGTCTTGTAACATAATCTATTGATTTATTAAAATATATCTTCTTAATAATAATATATTTTCCTAGATTTTCTCCTTCTTTAATAAGTACTTCTTCTTCATAATTCAATAATTCTTCTTCTAATATCTTTTTTTCCTTTTTTATTTCTTCTAAGGAATTCTTTAAATTTTTTATTCCATTTAAGGCTTCATATTCATTACTATTTAAATAATTACAAATTTCTCTAAGGACTTTATCTTTAAGTAATGAATCCTTAATAGCTCTTTCTCCTGCTAAGAATTCTATTCTTGTATTTCCTTTGTTTTTCTCAAACTTTTTAATCTTTATCATCCTTAAATCTGATGTTTTGCTAGGATGAACACCACAACAAGCATTAATATCTAAATCACCTATTTTAACTACTCTAATATCCTCTTCTGTATTAGGTAAGTCTCTCCTTAAATTCATATCATTTAATTCTTCTTCATTAGGAACTAAAAAACTTACTTCTATTCCCTTATGAATTACTTCATTAGCTAAGACTTCTGCTTTTCTAACCATTTCTTCATTAAGTTCACCTATAATATCTACTGTACTTATTTCTTTCCCTAGATGAATACTTACTGTATTGGCATTAAATAATTTAAAAAAGCAGCCTGATAATATATGTTGACCTAAATGCTGATGCATTCCATCTTCTCTTCTATTCCAATCTATTTTACAGAATACAGTATCATTAATTTTACAGGATTCTTTTAATACATGATAAATTAAATTATTTTCTTCATAAACTTCTAAAACTTCATTATCATTTATGTATCCTAAATCACAGCTTTGCCCTCCTCCCCCTGGGAAAAAGGCAGTTTTATCTAAAACTATATGATAAATATCATCAACTTCTTTAACTTCTATTACCTTAGCATCAAATTCCTTTATATATTGATTTTCATAGTATAACCTTTCCAAAGTATCACCTACCTTTTACTTTCTTCTACTATAGTATATATTTCTCTAGATAATCTAGCTATAAGTTCACAAGCTTCTTCGCCCCAATCAAGTAAATATCTTTCATCTTCCCCACCATCTTCATAGGGATTTGTACTTAATTCTCCAATATCCTTAGTTAAAATAACTAATATATAGGGATCTTCTCCATAAATTATCCCTATATCATGATAATATCTGTAGTAATTTCCTATTTTATGGGCAAATTTATTATAATCTAAATACTTATCTAATCTATCATGGTAAGTAGTTTTAGTCATATATTCTATAAGGGTATTATAATATGGGTTATTATCTGGATTTTCATATAAATTATTTAATAAAATTCCAATCTGCCTTGCTGTTGTATAATTTCCCTTAGGTATATTATTATCTTCTGTAATTTCTTTCATATAATCAGTAATGTTAGTTTCTGCTACTCGTGATAACATATTCTTAGCTATATTGTCAGAATTTACAATAGATAAATATATAGCTTCATTAATGGTTATATCAGGAACCTCATCTAAACTACTTAAAACTCCACTTCCTTCTTCCTTATCCTCTTCACTAAAATGAATTAAATCATCTAATGATTTATTTCCAGCTATAACTTCATCTAATATTAACATCGATAAAGGAACTTTATTTGTACTTGCAGCTATATAATATTTATCTGGATTTAAAGTGTATTCTTCATCAGTATTTAAATTCTTAAAATAAATAGCTACATTATTCTTATAATCTCCTAATACTTCATTTGTTTTATTATCAATTAACTCTATAAGTCTGCTATTTTCTCTTTCCAATGTATCTTTATTTTTTATTGTTTCTATATTTCCGCTATATCTGCATCCTGTAAAAATAGTAATAAAAATAGCCATTAACAATATATATATTTTTTTCATTACTACCATCCTTAGTTTTATTTTCATTCTATTATAACATATGAGCTTATTTAAATTATATTTGTAATAAAAAAGTAGATAGACATTATATTCATTCTTTCCTAGATTTACTCTAAGTGAACTGCATATAATATTTATCTACTTTTATTATAGGTAACTAACAATCCTTTAATTAATTTTATAAAAATACCTAAAAATCAACTTTTTAGAATGCTGGAATTACTGTTCCATCACTATATTTTTCTTCTATAAATTTCTTAACTTTTTCAGAAGTTAAAGCCTTTGTTAATGCTTGAATTTTTTCGCTATTTTCATTGCCTTTTTTAACAGCTAATATATTTCTGTAATTTTTAGCTGCTTCTGCATTTGCATCTTCTATTGCTAAAGCTTCTTTAGATGGATTTAATCCTGCTTCAAGTGCATAGTTTCCATTGATAACAGCTAAATCTACTTCATCTAATACTCTAGGTAATTGTGCTGCTTCTAATTCTTCAAATTTTAGGTTCTTAGCATTTTCTGTAATATCCTTAGGAGTAACTAATTCTCCATCATTTAATTTAATTAAACCTGCCTTTTCAATTAATCTTAAAGCCCTAGCTTCATTTGATGGATCATTTGGTATAGCAACTGTTGCTCCATCCTTAAGATCTTTTAAGTCTGTAATAGATTTAGAATAAGCTGCTAATGGTTCTAAGTGAATAGCTGCTGTATAAGTTAAGTCTAAGCCCTTACTTTCATTAGTTTCATTTAAATAAGCTATGTGTTGGAAGTAGTTAGCATCTAATTCTCCTTCATCTAATGCTGTATTAGGCGTTACATAATCAGTAAACTCTACTATTTTTACTGTATATCCTTCCGCTTCAAGATCTGGTACTATTTGCTCTACTATTTCCTTATGAGGAACAGGACTAACCCCTATTGTTATTGTTTTATCTTCAGATGCTGAACCAGATTTATCATCCGCCTTATTTCCACATCCTACTAAGCCCATTGCTAAAGCCCCTGCTAATAAAATTGATAAAATTGATTTTCTTTTCATATTTAAAGCCCCCTTAATTTAATTTATTGTGATAATTTTTTATATAAGTAGTTTCCTAGTGATTGTAGAACTTGTACTATTATTACTAAGATTACTACTGTTACTATCATTACATCTGTTTGGTATCTTTGATACCCATATCTTACTGCTAAATCACCAAGTCCACCTGCGCCTACTGTTCCTGCCATAGCTGAATATCCAATTATGCTTATTATTGTTAATGTTAATCCTGAAATTATTGATGGTACTGCTTCTTTAAGCATAACCTTAAATATTATTTGAATATTTGATGCTCCAAAGGACTTAGCTGCCTCTACTACTCCTGGATCTACTTCTTTTAAAGCTGATTCTATTATTCTTGCTACAAATGGAGCTGCTGCTATAGTAAGTGGAACTATTGCTGCTGTGGTTCCTATAGACTTTCCTACTAATAATTTTGTAAAGGGCATTATTGCCACCATTAAAATTAAGAATGGAAAACCTCTTAAAATATTAATTATTGTATCTAAAGTTTTATAAACTCCTTTATTAGGCCTTAACCCCTTTGGTGCTGTTACTATTAACGCAATGGCTGGAATAAAACCTAATATTACTGAAAATAGTGTTGAGAAAAATACCATTATTATGGTTTTATTAAATCCTTCTATTAATATTTCTGACATTAATTAAGCACCTCCAATACTACATCTCTTTCTTGAAGATAAGCTATAACCTTGTCCTTATCTTCTTCCTCAATATTTATAACTAAATTACCTAATATATCTTCTCTAAACTTTTCAAGCTTTCCCCAAACTATTGAAAAATCTACATTTAAATCTCTTGCCATCTTTGTTATAAGAGCATTTTCTGAAGATGTACTTGGGAAGAATAATTTAATATTAATACCTTTATTAGGTAAAAGGTCCTCTTCTTCTCCAAGGAATTTCTTTAATGATACTCCTGGCCTTAAGAATAATTCTTCTGCTTTTCCCTCTGCCTTTAATATTCCTCCTTCAATTAATGCAACTTTTTCACAAACTTCTTTTACCACTTCCATCTGATGAGTTACTATTACAATAGTTATACCTAGTTCTTTATTAATCTTAGATAAAAGTGATAGTATGTCCTTTGTTATCTTAGGATCTAAGGCTGATGTTGCTTCATCACAAAGTAATATTTTAGGTTCTAATGCTAATGCTCTTGCTATAGCTACTCTTTGTTTTTGCCCTCCACTTAAACTAGCTGGCTTTACTTTTGCTTTTTCAGAAAGTCCTACTAATTCTAAAAGTTCATTTACCCTTTCATTTATTCTTTTCTTTCTATAAGCTCTATAGCCAATACTTTTTTTATTCCCTAAATTATTTCTATACTCTTTATATTCTTCTTCAAAGCCCCATACTTCTAATGGTAATGCTACATTATCAAATACAGTTTTTCTATTTAATAAATTAAAGCCTTGAAATATCATACCTAGCTTTTTTCTAAATTCTCTTAATTCATATCCTTTTAAATCTTTAACTTCTTTTCCCATAACATTTATTGAGCCATCTTCATAACCTTCAAGTCCATTTATACATCTAAGTAAAGTTGATTTTCCTGCTCCACTATGTCCTATTATTCCATATATCTTTCCTTCTTCAATTGATAATGATACATTTTTAATAACTTCTACATCATTAAATTTTTTAGTTAAGTTTCTAATTTCAATCATTTACGTCCCTCCTAATAAGAACTTCAATAAAAACAAAAAACGCACTAGAGAATAAATTCTCTAGTGCGTGTAAATTCACTTATTGATTTATTCTCTCATCTATCAGCTTAAAAGCTGCAGGATTTAGCACCAAACTTAATATGCGTAATTTAAGCTCAATAAAAATTAAGCCTATCACACCTATTACAGGTTGCTGGGTTTCACAGGGCCAGTCCCTCCACCACTCTTGATAAGAAACATTAAAAAATGTTTATTAAATTTTATATTAATACTATACTGTTATTAACTTAAATTGTCAATAACTATCACGAAAATATTTAGAATATTATTACTTCCCTATCTATATTCATTAATTCTGCATCAGTATTTTCTTCAACAAAATTTATTATATTTTCATATGTTGAATCTACTTGTGCATTTGTAGCACAAATAGCTGATACTCCAATAGTAATATAATTATGAATGTCTTGATTACCTACTTCATTTACTGATATATTAAATTTATTTTTAAGCTTTTGAGTTACACTTCTAACTATCATTCTTTTTTCTTTTAATGAATGAACCCATTCAGCCCTTAAGTTAATAGTCATTACTAACACCTTCATAATTATCACCCTTTTATTAATATTATACTCCTTATATTAATATAAGTAAAAGAAGGAGAAATAATACACAATATTAATCCATTCCTTTAAAGTTCCATTCATTATAAAACTCATCTAAAAACTCTTCCATAAATTTATGTCTTTTTTCTGCTATTTCCTTTGCTGTATCTGTATTCATTAAATCTTTTAATTTTAATAATTTTTCATAAAAATGATTTATTGTATGATTTTCTGCATTTTTAACTTCATCTAAGTTTTTAAAATCCATAGGTTTTATTGATGGATCATACATTAGACGATTTTTACTGCCACCATAAGCAAAGGTTCTAGCTATTCCTATTGCACCTATAGCATCTAATCTATCTGCATCTTGAACTACTTTCCCTTCAATTGTATGTTGGGTTGAATCCACAACTCCACCTTTATAAGACATAGTTTTTATTATTTTTATTATTGCTTCAGAGGATAATTCGTCTACTTCTATGGACTTTAAGAAATCTTCTGTAACGGTAGTATTACTATCATTGGACTTTGAAAATTTCCAATCATCAATATCATGTAATAATGCAGTCATTTCAACAATAAAAGAATCTGCATTTTCTTTTTCAGCTATATATTTAGATAAGTTATATACTCTTTCTATATGGAACCAATCGTGTCCACTTCCTTCTCCATATAGTTTGTTTTTCACAAATTCTTTAGTTTTTTCTATCTTTAAAGATTTATCCATTTTATTCTCCTTTTGTAGTAAATTATATAATTATTATACATTAATCATTAACTTGAATCCCATGATAAATATTTAATTTTTAATAATAAAAGACTCTATTTTATTTGAATGTTGATAATTAATTAATTTTTTCAATTCTGTATAATGTCATTATCTTTGTGGAATTATATCCCAATTAATGTATAATAAGAATATATATTATTATACATTTGTATTAAAATACTAGGTATTGGGGAGAAAAAATAAAATGAATAGTAAAAATACAGTAAAATATCTTATTTATCTTATTCTTCTTATAAGTTTATATTATTTAGGTTCAAGTATATTGGCAAAACATTATGAAGAAGCAAAAATAACTTTTATTTATAACTACTGGTTAATTACAATGGTAAAGCTGATATTCTTTGGCGGAATTGGTATGGTATTAGGTTTAGATAAGTTTTTATCAGAATTAACTAAGGAAGGAAAATGGAAATTTGATATTACTAAATTAATAATTTTAGGAATACCTTCTCTAATTTTTTCTATGCAATATTTAGTTTTAACTTTTATTCAAATTCCAAATTCATTTAGCAGTGTATTTACTATAGCAAATATTGTCTTAGGATATACATTAATATCAAGCTTATATAAAGAATATTAATTTTGAAATATTACAAATTAATTTATAGGATCTAAGTAATTGTATTTAATTAAGAGTTAATAAATATTATGAGGTGTAATTTATGAATAATGGTAAAAATTTTATTAGGGCTTTTTTATTATCAATTGTTATTATTATCGGATTTCTTATTTTATTTGAATTAATAGGGTTTGACCAGGAACAAACTAGTATTGCAGTTGCAACAATAATTGTTTTTACTATGCTCTATTGTACGTATTCTATTATTGATGAAATAAGAGATACTAAAAATACGAAGGAATAATCTTAACTATTACGAATTGATAAACTTATAGGAAGTGAGTAATTGTATTGTATTGTATTGAGTAATATAATAGATGTTTATATTGAAAGGAGTATATGATAAGAAGTGAAGAAATTGTTATTAACATTTACTATTCTGTTAAATTGCATCATTATGACTATGTGTACGAGTGAAACTATAACTAAAGTAACGTATCAGGGTGGAAGTTTAAATTGGGAATCAACAATGATATTTGATGAAAACGATAAGTATATAGTTAATATTAAGTATATAGGGCAAGAAGAACAGTTGCCATTAAAGGCTACTTTAAATGCAGAATTCTTATCAGGTAACAGTACGGGTGGATATTTTGAGTACAGTGAATTAACAGCCGAAAAATTTGGAGGTTTTACTTTTGAAGACGATTATGATAAAGAGATATTTGGCTCTGTATCAAAATCTAAGAATAAAGATAAGTTGAATGTAGTTATAAAATGGAATAATACAGAAGAAACTATTGAATTAAGTAAAGTTAATAATAATGAAAGCGATTAATATTAAACTATTACGAATTGAAAGTTAATAAATTTATTTATTAACTTTCATCCTTTCCATTATCAACACCAATTTAAAACATAAACTAATAAAAAAGTGTCTACAAAGCAGACACCTTTTAAACTCCTAACTCTTAACCTTATCTATTCACTCTTCACTATTACCTATTACCTATTACTTAGCTACTCTATTATATAACTTAGTTAAATCATAAATTTCTTTTGCTAGTTTATCAGTAAAATCACTTTCTTTTGCTCTCCACATCCAGTTGCCTCCTAGAGTTGATGGGAAGTTCATTCTAGCTTCTTTTCCTAGTCCTAAGAAATCTTGCATAGTTGTAATTGCTAGGTAAGCAGTACTAGACCATACTCCTCTTATTAAACCTCTAGCAATACCTTCTTCGTAAGTTAAATTAAGATATTTCTTAGCCTTTTCTATTTCTGCTGTAGTTCCTGTTGAGTTGTACCAGCCACATACTGTATCATTATCATGAGTTCCTGTATAGGCTACGCAGTTTACTGGATAGTTATGTGGTAAATCTCCACTATCTTCTCCACCAAAAGCAAATTCAAGTATTTTCATTCCTGGGAAACCTGTATAATCTCTAAGTTTGATTACTTCATCTGTCATCATTCCTAAATCTTCTGCAATTATTTTTACATCTCCAATTTTATCTTTTATTGCTTTGAAAAGCTTAGTTCCAGGTCCCTTTGTCCACTGACCATTCTCTGCAGTTTTATCTCCATATGGAATTTCCCAATAAGCTTCGAATCCTCTAAAATGATCAATTCTAACTACATCGTATATTTTGAAACTCTCTCTAACTCTTTTTATCCACCAATCATATCCATCTTCTTCAAGAGCCTTCCAATTGTAAATAGGATTTCCCCATAATTGACCTGTGCATGAGAATGTGTCTGGAGGACATCCTGCAACTGTTATTGGTTTCATATCCTTATCTAGGTTAAAATATTTAGGATTACTCCAAATATCTGCACTATCTTCAGCTACATATATTGGTATATCTCCTATTATATTTATTTCATTTTCATTAGCATATTTCTTTAAGTTATTCCATTGCTTAAAGAAAATATATTGAATGAATATCCAATAATTAATCTCATCTTTAAGTAATGTCTTATAATGATTTATTGCTTCTTTTTTTCTAAGTCTTATATCATCATCCCAATTATACCAACTAACTAAATCAAAATGATTTTTAACTGCCATATATAAAGAATAGTCTTCTATCCAAAATTTATTTTCAGCTATAAATTTCTTTAATTCCTTAGTATACTTTCCTTTTGAATTTTCATAAGCAATTCTAAGAACTTTATTTTTATTAATAAATAACTTTTGATATTCAACTGTATCTTCTTTTGATCCATAATCTAAATTTTCATAATCACCTTTATTTAATAAGCCTTCTTCTTCCAATATATCGAAATCTATAAAGTATGGATTACCAGCGAAAGCTGAAAAACATTGGTATGGAGAATCTCCATATCCTGTTTGCCCCAGGGGAAGTATCTGCCAATATTTTTGTCCACTTTTTTTTAAGAAATCTATAAATGAAAAGGCTTGTTTCCCAAAAGTACCTATTCCATACTTTCCAGGTAATGATGAAATATGCATTAATATTCCACTACTTCTTTCCATTTTACTACCTCATTTCTGCCAAATTTTCATATATTTTACACAACGCTAGTATAACATTTTTAATAAAAGATTTGCAAAATTCTGTTTCAGGGTATAATCTTAAAATTTATAATAATAATTTTTATTATTCTATCCTAGGGTTTGTTGATTCTCTTTTTATTAATTCTGTATTAAGAATAATGTGTTTATTATCTGTTTTATTCATCATTAAATCTAATAATAAATCAACACTAATTTTAGCCATTTCCACTTTAGGTTGTATAACTGTTGTTATAGTAGGGTTATAAAATTCACTTATATCCATACCATCAAATCCTATAATTGAAATATCTTTTCCTACTATTAACCCTCTGTCTTTTATAGCCTTAGCACATCCTACAGCCATTATGTCTGATATTGCAAATATAGCTGTAACTTCATTATGTTCATCTAAAAATTTTTTAGTTTCTTCATAGGCTCCTCTATAATCATAATTCCCTAAAATTCTATATTCCCTATTAACTGAAATACCATTATCAATCAAAGCTTGTAAATATCCAGCTTCTCTTCGATGACTAATTCCAATATCATATTCATCCCCTAGCATTAAAGCTATATTTCTATGGCCAAAATCTATTAAATATTTAGTAGCCGAATAGGCTGCCTTTTCATTATCTATGGATACTGATGAAAATTTAGATAACTCTTTTCCATACTTATGATTAATAGATGTTAGCACTACAGGAACATTAATATCTTTAAAGTCATCATTTTTTACGTCTGTAAAGTTGCCTCCAAGACATATAACACCTTGTAGTCTTTTTTCCTTTATTATGGATATTAAATTATTCATTTCATCATCACTTAGATAGTCATGATGTTCTAATATCATTGAATAACCAGCTTTAGATATTCTTTTACTAATTAAATCTAACATTTCTGAGAAAAAAGGATTAAATACCCCTTTTATTAATACCCCAATATTATTTGAATTGTTCTTTTTTAAATTTCTTGCACTGTTGTTTGGTATATAATTATTCTCTTTTATAATCTCTAAAACTTTTTCTCTTGTTTGCTCCTTAACGTCTGGATGATTGTTAATTACACGTGATACCGTACTAACCCCTACCCCAGCTATATTTGCAATATCTCTTATGTTAATCATAAATCCCTCCAAAATTCGACAAAATATTCGGTACCGTTTCCATTATCACCTATATTTTTATAATGTTTACCTTAATATAATACACTATTCCTTTACTGATCCAGAAACTAATCCACCTGCTATATACTTTTGGAAAAGCATAAATATAACTACAATTGGTGTAGTAGCCATTACTGCTGCTGCTGAATATTGAGTCCAATTTGCTGAGAATTGATCCTTAATAAATTTTTGTAATCCAGTTACAATAGTTTGTACATCTGCATTTTTTAATATTGCTGAAGTAAACATAAATTCACTATAAGCTCCTATAAATGCAAATAAGAATATTACTATTAACATATTTCTTAATAAAGGTAGTATTACTGATGTAAATACTTTAAATGTAGATGCCCCATCAATGTATGCTGCTTCAACTAATTCATCTGGAATACCATCTACTGCACCCTTTAAAAGCCAAATATTATATGCACTACCACCAGCTAATATAAGTATTAGCACTATTGGTTTATTAGTTAAGTTGTATGTGAAAACTATTCCCATTATTGCTGGTAATGCCATAGCAGCTGGAAACATTTGAAGAATTAATAAACTCATAAGTCCTTTTTTTCTTCCCCAGAATCTTAGCTTAGAGAAAGCAAAAGCTGCTGGAACTGATAACACTAATTGAAGAACTGCAACACTAGTACAAATAATTAGTGAATTTCTAAGCCATAATAAGAAATTTGTTTTTTCAAGTACTTTTACATAATTATCAAGTGTCCATTCTGCTGGGAAAAATGATGTTTGAGTAAATGAACTTCCCTTTGCCATAGATGCAGAAATTACAGCTACTATAGGAAATAATGTTATTAATATCATTATCCATATAAATATTCTTCCAAACCAAGCTGTTCTTATTTCATCAGGTCTTAACTTCTTTTTATACACGACTTTTTCTTTATTCATCGCCATACTTTTTGAATTTATTTCTATTTGCATATTATTCAACCTCCTCAAACTGACCAGATGCTTTCATTTGAATAACTGAAATTGATGCAATTATTATAAATATTATTATGCTAAGTGCAGATGCAATCTCAAATCTACCAAATTGCATTGAAAGTTTGTAATTTACTGATGCTAATATGTCTGTATATCCTGCAAATTGAGTATTTAATCTTGGAGGGTTACCTCCTGTAATTAAATAAGCAGAACCGAAATTATTAAAATTAAATGCAAAGGATGATATTATAAGTGGATATGCAGTTTTAGCTATTGATGGTATTGTTATGTTCATAAATTGCTTCCACTTGCTAGCTCCATCTACCTCTGCTGCTTCATAATATACTTCTGGTATTGCTGCTAAAGAACCTAAGCAAACATTCATCATATATGGGAATCCAAGCCATATATTAACCATTAATATACTTATTCTTGCTAAATTAGGATCTGTTAGCCATTTTATAGGTTCTTGAATTAAATTAATTTGCATTAAGAAATTATTTATTTGTCCATAGCTTCCATTAAATAATCCTTGGAATGATATAATTGCAACTGATGCTGGTAACGCCCAAGGAAGTATTAAAATTCCTTTATAAAATCCTCTTTCTTTAATGTTAGGGTTATTTAAAACTAATGCTATAACTAAACCTAATAAGAAGCATCCAAGGGTTGATATTATTGCAAAAATCATTGTCCATCCAAATACAGGTAAAAATGTTTCCTTAAATGGTCCCACCAAAACTTCTACAAAGTTTGATAAACCTACAAACTTAATTTCACCTTTAGAATATTGAGTATAATCAGTAAAAGCATAAAATACTGTTGATAATACTGGAAATAATGTGAATATACATATTGAAATCAGTGCTGGAGCTAAGAAATAATAAGCTTTAGGACTTTTACTCTTCATTCCCATTTAAAATCCCCCTTTGTAAAATGTAAAATGTAAAATGTAGAATGTAAAATGTAGAATGTAAAATGTAGAATTAAGGAAGAAACTCCCTAAGGAGTTTCTCAAAATTCTAATGCATAATGCATTACCCATTATGCATTGTAATTACATCCTGTAATTATTTTATTTGTTTTATACCTTCTTTAACTTGATCAACTATATTCTTACCAGTAGTTGCTGCATCACTTTGACCAGAAGTTAATAATCTTAAATTATTATTTGCTGGTTCCCACATAGCTTGTACTTCAACTATATTTGGCATTGGAGTTGCAACCTTAGCTTGTTCCATAAATGCTTTAGTGTATTCATCATCAACAGTGTAGTCCTTAGCTACAGGAATTCTGCTACCAGTTTTATAAACTATATCTTGTCCCTTATTAACGAACTCTTCCATTAACTTCCATGCTAAATCTTTATTTTTAGAATTTTCATTAACAAATGAAGTTTGAACACCTAAGAAAGTACTTGGAGCATTTCCGTTTAATGTTGGCATTGGAATTACACCAAAGTTTAATCCTGCTTCTTTAGCACCAGCCACATCCCATGGACCTGAGAAGTAGAATCCAGCTTTACCTGAAGTGAATTCTCCCTTAGCTATATCACCAGTAATATCTGCTGCCATTAATTTATCTTTATTTACTAAATCAGAAATAAATTGAAGTCCTTTTACAGCTCCTTCATTTCCAAGTCCAATATCACTTGGATCTAATGTACCATTATTATTCTTATAAACATATCCACCATTAGCTGAAAGGAAAGCATATGAGAAATAGAAATCGTTTATGTTATAAACAAATCCAACTTCTTTTGCTTGAGCAACTAAATCTTCCATAGTCTTTGGAACTTCTTTAACTAAATCTTTATTATAGAACATTGCTGTTGTTTCTTGTGCAAATGGAATTGCATAAACTTTACCATCTATAGTTACTGCATCAACTAATGCTTTAGAAGTATATTTGTCTTCTGTAACCATACCAACTGGTACTTCTGCAGTAATTCCAGCTTTTTGGAATGTTCCTAAATTATCATGTGGAACTCCTAAAATTATATCAGGTCCGTTATCACTTTGAGCAGCTTGTATCATTTCTTGGAATTTTCCTTGGTCTTCAACAACGCTAACTTCAACATTGTTTTCTTCTCCCCAAGCCTTAGCTACCTTTTCAAACTCTTGAACTTCGTTTGTAGTAAAGTGAGACCAAACAGTTAATGTTTTCTTTTCTCCTGAAGTACTACCTCCATCTTTACTCTTACTTCCACAACCAACAAATGCAGTTGTTGTGATTATACCAGCAATTAATACTGCTAATACTTTTGAACGTTTTACCATAATATATTCCTCCCAAAATCTATTTTTGATCTTTATATTATAAACCCTTTTTAGGTTTATTAACTTATTGATAACATTTTCAGGTAACCTTTCCGGTACCGTTTCCACTTAACCCTATAACCTACTACTATTAATAGCTTCTTTCCAAAGTAAAAATAGTATCTTGAATTCTAATGCTTCATTGAAGTTAGAAATATCATAATTTATGATTTTTTTTATCTTATCTATTCTATAAAACAATGTGTTTCTATGAATATATAGTTTTTCAGCAGACTCACTAATTTTAAGTCCTTCTCCCAAAAATACTTCTATAGTCTTAATTAGTTCATTATCTAATTTAGAAAAAATATTATTATACTGCTTATATGCACGAGTTATTTCTTCGTCACTTGCATTATTGATCATCTTTTCAAGTAATAAAGAATTTTCTCCGTAAACCTTAGATGCCAATTCATATTTTATGCAAATCCCTATATTTCCTTTTAAGTATTCAAATCTTTCTTTTAATTCTTTATATTCATGTATATTGCAATAAGTCATATATACTTTTTTAGTTATATTCTTACTTATTAATTTGAATAACTCATTTATTTTTTCTTTGCTAATTTCATTTTTGCTTATAATTAGAATATATTCATCCTGAGTTACTATAATACTGTCATCTTCCAAAGGATTATTCTTTATTATTTCCAAACCTTTTTTTAATTGTTTTTCATTTAGATAAACAAGTATTAATTTAAAAGGCTTGTACTTAATAACTTCTTTTAAGATATCATCTGAAAATTCCTTTCCCTTTAAAATATCTACTATAATTTCCTCTTTAGACTTAACTGTATTTCCAAGCTCCTGCTCTAAAAAACATTTTAATAATGCTATACAGTTACTATAATTTTCATAAGTTTCTAATGTTAATTCTTCTGTTGGAATTTTAATTGAACAACTTATGGTTTTTATATTTTCTTGAGAAAGGAAATCTGCTAAGATAGCTCCATCTTTATCAACTAGCTTGAAGGGAATCTGAATTTCTTCACTTATCTTTTTAAAAGAATTTCTTAATCCATACATGAGCTCCCTCCCATATAAATTATTTACTTTCTGAAAACAGGTAACGTTTCCAAAAAATCAAGAATGAATTTGTATGTTTATTTTATACTTTTTCTTTCTATATTGCAATTATATAATTGGAATCGTTTTTATTCAATAGTATATTTGTACAATTCAGAAAACTTTTTTTGTACTTTTATCCAACATAGGTTGTTTTTTTACACAAATTATGTGTATATTACAAAAATAGTTAAGATAAACAAAAGTATCTTAACTATTTTTTAAATTATTTCATCTTTTTAATTGAATTTTTCATATCATTTATCATTGAAGAAACACTATCTTTAAAATCGCCACCTATTTCTTCAGCCTTATTAATTAATTCTGATATTTCTTCTGCAATTTCTTCAGTTAATTTACCAGACTTAACATCTTTGTAAAGTTCCTTTAATTTCTTTTCTATATCTTCCATACCCATAATTATAAACCTCCTAACTAATATACTATTATATTTTACCTTTAATAATAATTTATACTAGTTAATTATGATAGTTTTATAGTTTTATCTAAAAGCTTTATAGTAAGTAAACCACAAATAGTTCCTAGTGCTATACCAACTATTATGTCTGATGGATAATGTACAAAAAGATATAGTCTTGAAAAAGCAATTAAGGTTGCTAAAAAATAAAATAAAAAACTCCATTTTTTAAAATAATGTCCTAGAACTACAGCTGCTGCAAAGGATGAAGCCGTATGCCCAGATGGAAATGAAAATGAAGTTGGTGGATTTATTATTATACTTATATCTGGATATGTTATAAAAGCCCTTGGCCTTTGTACTATATTTTTAACTATCCCCTCACCAAGTAAAGATGTCATTAGTAAAGAAATTAATAAAATTATTCCTATTTTCCTATATTTCTTTACAGCTAATAATATTAATGCCATTACTATCCATATAAGGCCCTTATCTCCTAAGCTTGTTATAACTACCATAATCTTATCCATAACAGCATTTGATAAGTTATCTCTAATAAAATTCAATATATTAATATCTAAGTTACTTATTATCTCTAACATATTCTCGCCTCATTTTTTATTTTTAAATTCCAAGAGTTTTTAACACACCTTCTAATACAGCTTTTCCATTCATTGTTCCATAAAGTTTCATATCAATAACTTCCACAGGTACTCGTCCATTAACTAGTTCATCTACTTGTGGTTTTTGGTATCTTACTTGAGGTCCAATTAAAACTATATCAACAGTATCAATAACACCTTCACATTGTGAAACTCCTAAAGCATCAACTTCAATTGCTAAACCCTTCTCTTTTGCTGCAGCCTTCATCTTATTAGCTAAAATACTTGTTGACATACCTCCTGCACAAACTAATAATATTTTTTTCATAAAAATACCTCCTGTTTTTTATAATTATATATTTTCAACACTCTTTTAAGCAAGGATACTCCTATAAAACATTTATTAATTAATACATTTACTATTACTTTTGATTACTTTTATATGAAACAAAGGGAGCTATCAAAAATTGACAGCTCCCTTTTATAGTTTATTTTAAATGCATATTATTTACTTTTAATTTCTTTATTCATTTCAATTAATTCTATAGCTATATCCTTAATTGTTTCTGCACTCATAAGTTGATCTTCTGCATGCATTATTATTAAAGAAAACTCTAGTTTTTTTCCGTTAGCTTCATTTTGAATTAAACCAGAATGGGCATGATGTCCCTCTAGCAAAAATCCCTTAGCCTCATCTACCTTTTTTTCTGCTTCTTCAAAATTTCCTGCTCTAGCTTCTCTTATTGCTTCCATCGCTAATGATTTAGCCATTCCAACATTGCTTATTATTTCAAAAGCAACTAATTCTAGTTCATTCATTTCATCCTTCTCCTATCTTTTACATAGTTTCTACGTTTGAATTTAGTCCTTCTTCTTCAGCTTTTGCAGCTGCTTTATTAGATGCTATAACGAAAGGTGCATAAATTAATACACTGACTGCTAAGCATACAAATCCAACTACAAGTCCCATAATTTCTCCACCTGTTCCTACGAAAGGTATAAGTGGTCCTGGAGTAGTCCAAGGCACTCCATAAGCTATTGGTGGAATAATTTTTGCTACAATAGCTCCATATCCTATTAATAGGTTAACAACTGGTACTAATAAGAAAGGTATTATAAATATTGGGTTTAATACTATTGGTAAACCAAATATTACTGATTCATTAATGTTAAATAATCCAGGTCCTATAGATAACTTAGCTATATCCTTTTGATCCTTCATTCTTGAGAATATAAGAATAGCTATAATTAATCCAAGTGTACAACCTGATCCACCGTAGTTAGAGAATCCATCTACTAAAGCCCAAGTTGTTGGGAATGGAGCTCCCCATGCTGTTCCATTAGCTTGTGCGAAAGCTAAGTTAGCTGCATTTGGTTCTGCAAACATAGTATCTCTTACTGCTGCAATAGTATTTGGTCCATGGATACCCATGATCCATAATAAGTTTGATACTAAAGCCATAATTACTACTGATATAATACTATCTCCAAGTTTAGTTAATGGAGCTTGTAATAAGTTATAAATTATAGTATGAATTCCTCCACCATTAGTAATTTTACCTAATATAAAGTTAAGAATTGAGAAACCAACTGTTACTATTATTATTGGTAATAATATTTTAAATGTTCTAGCAACTGCTGGAGGAACTTGTTCTGGCATCTTAATTTCTAGTTTAGGTGTCTTAGAAAGTCTTGATAAAACTTCACCAACTACTAAACCTATTATTAAAGAAACGAATAAACCTTGTGGTCCCATATATTGCATTGTAAGGTTTCCATCAACTGCTGATGGATACATTATAAAGAATACTGATACTGCAGTTAAACCAGTTAATAGGTCATCAGCACCTAAGGATCTTGCAAGATTCCTTGCTATTAAAAATACTATTAAAATTGCTAAAATGTTTAAAGATCCATTTAATACTGGTGCAAATATAGCTTGATAATCTGCTAAATTAGGAATCAAATCCCCTAAATGTAAAAGTTTTGCTATAAATCCATCTGGATGAAGTAAAACATTATTTATTAATACCATTAATGAACCTGCCATTGTTAATGGGAAGGTTAAGATAAATGCATCCCTAACTGCACAAACATGTCTTTGGGCATTTAATTTTGTTGCAATTGGAACAAGTATTTTTTCCATGCTGTTTTCTAATTTTGTCATAAAGCTCATTGTGTTTTCCCCCTTATAATTTTTTATATTTATTAAACCTCTTGTTACTTATTAAATTCCAAGAGTTTTTAATACACCTTCTAATATTGCTTTTCCATTCATAGTTCCATATAATCTCATATCTATAACTTCTACAGGAACTCTTCCCTTAACTAATGCATCTACTTGTGGTTTTTGGAATCTTACTTGAGGTCCAAGTAATACTATATCTACAGTATCAATAACGCTTGAACATTCTGAAACTGGTAAAGCATCAATATCAATTTCAATTCCCTTTTCTTTTGCTGCTGCCTTCATCTTGTTAACTAATAAACTTGTTGACATACCTGCTGCACAAACTAATAATATTTTTTTCATATTAATCCCTCCTAAATTTATATACAACTAAAGCTCTTCGCCATTAGTTTTGATTACATTTTTGTACCAATAAAAGCTTTTCTTTTTTATACGTCTTAAATCCTTTTCACTGTTTTCATCTCTATTTACATAAACAAAACCATACCTTTTTTGATACCCATTAAGCCAACTAAGAAGATCTGTAAATGACCAGGTGCAATATCCCAGCAACTCAACTCCATCAGTAATAGCCTGTCTGCATGCTAATATATGATTTCTTATAAAGTCAATTCTATAATCATCATTTATTACATCATTTTCTTCTAGACTATCAAATTCTCCAAGACCATTTTCTGTCACTAGTATAGGTAATCTATATCTGCTGTTTATTCTTCTAATTCCTACCCTTAAACCTGTTGGATCTATTTCCCAATCCCAATTTGTTCTTTCTAAATGAGGATTTTTAACTGTTTTAAAATTACCTGGAATTCCATAATCCTTAGAAGTCCCTTTTTTCCCTGATGTATTTATTTCTTCAAAGTCACTAATTCCTCCTAAAGGATTTTCTTCTACAGTTTCACTTCTATAGTAATTTATTCCTATAAAATCTGGTTTTCCTCTTTCTAATAATTCTAAATCACCATCCTCTATTTCTGGTGCTATACCTTGTTTCTCATAAGTACTTAAAGCAAATGCTGGATAATTTCCAAAACAATATACGTCTAACCACCAATGACAATTCATATCTTCTGCGTTTTCCCTTGCTAAAACATCTTCTGGTTTACATGTATAAGCATAATTAGGTGTAAAAGCAAAGCTTGGTCCAATCATTCCATTACTAACATATTCTCTAAAAGATACTATAGCCTTTGCATTAGCTAAACTAGCTATATGATTAGCTTTAAGCATTCTTTTTTCGTCCTTTATTCCTGGTGGATGAATTCCGATTTTATAACCTAAAAGCATAAATACATTTTGCTCATTAAGTGTTACCCAACACTTAACTTTTTCACCATATCTTTTATATAGAGTTATACAGTAGTTATTAAAATCTTCTATGATTTCTCTTGACTCCCAGCCTCCATAAAGGTCTTGAAGATATTGAGGTAAATCCCAATGGTATATTGTAATAATAGGCTTTATATCATTGGCAATAAGTTCATCTATTAGCGTATCGTAGAATTCTAAGCCTTTTTCATTTACTTCGCCTCTACCCTTAGGATAAATTCTACTCCATGCTATTGAAAATCTGTATGCCTTAAGTCCCATTTCTTTCATTAAAGCTACATCTTCTTTGAATCTCTTATAATGATCTACTGCTATCTTTCCATTTGTTCCTTTATAAGTTGTTCCAGGAATTTCTGAAAACTTATCCCAAATGCTTGGCCCTTTTCCATCTATATTATAGGAACCCTCAACTTGATATGCTGCAGAAGCACTTCCCCACAAGAAACCTTCTTTAAATTTATCAAGTTTATCGTAAATCACATTTCCCTCCTCCAATCCTTTTTGATGATTTCATTATACATCATACAACACCCTTTGTAATCATTTCCACCCTTAAAAAAACAAGCATTTGATTTATATAATTTGTTCCATAAAAATAACAAATCGTTCCATAAAAAAATGGGAAATAAATAGTATATTCGTTGCTCCGTCGTAAACTCCAAGTCGCCCTCATATACTATTTATTTCCCTCTATGTGGAAGGTAATAATTCCTCACTTCATTCGGAATTATAAAAAATTTGCTTTGTAATATAAACTTTTCATTTTATTTTTTCTTTGTGATGTCGCAAGCGCCAAGTTAACCTCATATAATATTTATTCTATTTCAAAACTGAATTAATAAAATTATAAAAAGGATAGAATTAATTCTATCCCTTCTTAGTCTTGTACAATTTTCTTCCTATTGTCTCTATAATATATAAAGCTGGTATCTGAGTTGTAATATCATAATCTTCTGTTTTTTCTTGTTGCACATAGTATCCAATATTAATATCAGATATTTTGGATAATGTTGAATCTTCATTATTAGTAATGCTTATTATCTTACTGCCTTTTCTCTTTAGCCTATTTATATGATCTATTACTGTTGGTGTTTCTCCAGAAACAGAAAATGCAATAGTTATATAATTGTCACTATATTTGAAATTTAATGGATAAAAAGGATCGTCTATATATAAAGCGTTTTTTCCTGTAGCTGAAAGATATCTAGCAGCATATTTGGAAAGTATTCCTGAAAAACCTATTCCTACAATAATAATTGTGCTAGCTTTATCTAGTTCCCTACAAACTAAATCTATTTTTTCTTTATATTCAACTCCCTGAGCTTTTTTCAAAAAATCTATTATCATAGAGGTATTGTCCGCTAGATTTTTACCCTCTGCTTGTTCTAAATACATTTTAAATTTGACTTTAAATTCTGAAAATCCTTCACAGTCCAACTTCTTACAAAATCTTAATATAGTTGTTGTAGAGACATGAGCTTCATTAGCCAATTCTCTTATTCTCATATAAATAACCTTTTCACTATTTTTCATAATATAGTTATATAATGATAGTTCTAATTCGTTTAGATTTTGTATTTTATTATAACTAAACATATCCTATCTCCTTTAATTATAGTAATGAATAGTTGTTTTAAAATATTCATTTTTATTTTTTAAAGCTTAGCTGTATGCATCACTTATTAATAATTATAATTCAAAAAATGGCTGAAATCTATAGTATAAAGATTTCAGCCTAACTATTATTATATCTAAATATTTTCTCCTCTAGTTTTTATTATGTTCTTATACCAATAAAAAGAGGCTTTTTTCTTTCTATTTAAGTTGTCATTATGGTCAACGTATATAAATCCATATTGTTTTTTATATCCGTTAAGCCAGCTTAATAAATCTATTACAGACCATGCATAGTAGCCTTTTACATTTATTCCTGCTTTAATTGCATTCTTAACTGCAGATAAGTGAGTTTCAATAAATTTTATTCTTGGGATATCAACAATTTCGCCTTCAATGATTGGATCTTCATCTCCTAATCCATTTTCTGTGATATATATTTTAACATCACCAAATCTTTCTTTTAACATTTTAAGGCCTTCTAAAAATGCTTCAGGTGATATTTCCCAACCCCATTTAGTATACTTTTTATCATCCATCTTTACAGTTCTATAGAAACCATCAAAGGAAGGATTTCCAGGTGCCCCTGTAGAATTTTCTCTACTTCTTTCAACACTATCATCTAAATTATTTTTCATAACTCTTTGAGGTTGATAGTAATTTAATCCAATAAAATCGTTTTTATCAGCAGCATTTTTTATTATTTCTAACTCTTCATCTGTCCAATCTATATTAATTCCATTTTTAGAAAGATGATCTACTACATACTTAGGATATTCACCCTTTAATATTGGATCATAGTACCAATTAAGCTCTAATTCATTAGCATGTTTAGCAGCTATAATATTTTCTTCCTTATCATCTACACTAAAGGCTGGAGAAAATACATGAGTAATTCCAATTTCACCATATTGCTTTAATGATTTATATAACTCAATAGATTTTGCATGAGCTAAGAATACATTGTGAGTTGCTTGGAAATATTTATTTATATCCCCAACTATTGCTGGTGGATGAGCTCCCGCTAAATATCCTAAACTACAAAATACAACTGTTTCATTAAAAGTAATCCAATGCTTAACTCTATCACCAAAAGCCTTATAGCATACTTCTGCATAATTAACAAAGGCTTCTACTGTATCTTTGTTAAGCCAACCACCCTTTTCTTCTAAAACCTGTGGTAAATCCCAATGATATAATGTTACAAATGGAACTATTCCATATTTTAAACATTCATCAATAATATTATTGTAGAATTCTAATCCTTTAGTATTAACTTCTCCAGTACCATTAGGTATAATTCTTGGCCATGAAATAGAAAATCTATAAGATTCTAATCCCATTTCAGCCATTAATTTTATATCTTCTTTATATCTATGATAATGATCTACTGCTACATCTCCATTAGTACCTTCAAAAGTTTTTCCAGGTATCTTAGAAAATACATCCCAGTTAGATACACCTTTTCCATCTTCATTCCATGCCCCTTCAACTTGATATGAGGCAGATGCTGCTCCAAATAAAAAATCTTTAGCAAACTTCATTAAATTTTCCTCCTATTATAAAAATAAGCCATTTCAAACACAATATGCTATTTTACATGTACAGTATAGTAAAGGCTTGTACCATATACTGATTTTGTCTTAAATTCATTCTTTAAATGTTTTTCTAAATCTTCAGCTGATAAATCGGTTTCAGCAGAATATACTATCTTAATTCTGTTCTTATCATCTAAAACAGTTAGTTTAACCTTTTCATCTTGGTAATTATCAAAAAACTCTCTTATAAATTTCATTTGAACTCCATTAATTTCCACTTTATGCATACCAAATTCCTCCTACCTAATTACTTACAAATCATTTTAATCTAATTCTACAATATTTTTAGTGTAAAGACTTATTTTTATAAACTAATAAAACAAGTATCATTTTTTTATAATTTGTTTTATTTTTGTAACATATTGTTATAAGAATTATATCAGTTAATTTTAAATAAATATATATTTAAAATTAACTTTTATAGTATTAATTTATTATAGAAAAATAGGTAAGAGCCTTTGTTAACTACTCTTACCTTTTAAACTCTATTTGAATAAATTACTTCCTAACCTCCACAAGCTTATATCATATCCTGCTTCAGTAATTACTTCTGATAAATATTCTAAAGTCACTTTATCTGCATACCAAACTTCATGTTTTATATCATCTTCATCAATATAGTTAAAATATAAATATTGACTATTATTATCTCTTTTTACATCTACATTATATTTTTCTATTATTTTGTTAGCCTCTACTTCTGATACTGCTTTAGCATTTCCCTTTGCTACCCAATCAAATCCCCCTGTGGCTATAGCAAAGATTTTATTGCTATTTATTTTCCCCATTTTTTCTATTAAACTTTCTATGAATTCTTTATTAGCCTTCTCCCCTGGCTCGCTAAAGCCTCCATGTAAGTTATAGCACATCATTACATAAGTAGGACCTTCTATAAAATCCAATTTATCTATAGGAGCATTTGGCTCAAGTATCACTCTTAAATCTAAATTATTTTGTCTTGCTTCACTATACAATTCTTTTATAAACAATAAGAAATTATTCCATAGCTCTATATCCCCTTTAATTTGCTCATAATCTATTTCTATTCCATTAAATTTATATTTATTAGCTAAGGATATAATCTCTTTAATATGATTGCTTCTTGATACTTCATCAGTAAGTAGTTCCTTTAAAATATCTTTATCTTTTACAGAAGATCTTCCATTATCATAAACTATGTCATTTACAATGGTTATATATTTTTTAAAATTATATATTTTACTATCATTATAATATGTTATTAGCTTTTGGGGTACAAGAAGTTCCTTCTTATCATTAAAATTTACAGCAAAATATGAAACACTATCCAATTTATTTTCTAATTGTTTTATTTCATCATCTACTTCTAAATCCCAATATACAACCCAAGAAGATAAATTATTAATTTCTTCAAATAAAGAGTCTTTAACATCATTAATTGATATGTTTTTATCTTGTATATTCACTTTGTTTTTTTCAATATTTTTCTTTATTCTTATTAATTTTATCAATGAAATTGATATTACTACCAATAACAACATACTAAGAACAATATATACTTTTTTATATTTTTTAATCATATTACCTCTTCTATAGGTTAGTTATAAACCAGTTTACTAACTTCTTAAAAAAATTTTTAGTATTATATTTAATAAGTTCAGTACCCTTTAATGATGTATCAAATAAAACTGTATTATCTAATTTGCTTACCTTTAAATTTTTAAATACTCCATCATAAATATCATCATGAATATTTATTTTACTAGAGTCATCTCCCCCCCAGGATGACTCTAATAAAATACTTCCGCACTCCCTGTACCTTACTTCTAATCCCTTTATAATTTCTTCTCCATCCAAAGTAACATTAAGTTTATTATCAATTAACTGTAAATTAACCTTTTTACTTCCTGGTTCACTAATATTAATATCCTTAATATCTCTATCACCACTTAAATTCTTTGAGTAAAGAAGATCTTCTTTTCCATCTATACTCTCAGTTACTTTAACAGTATTATTAACAATTCTAAATCTTAAGTTATTTTTTAAATCTTCACTACTTCTAAGATAAATAGCTTGAGACCCTATTATATTACCATTAAGCTCTACAGATAAATTAATGTCTTTATAATCATTGCTACCTAATAGTTTTAATGTTCCAACTCCCTTCGGTAATGATGTCAGAATTATTGTATCATCTTTAAACTCTACTTCACCATTTATTTTTTCAAATTCCTTAGCTTTTTCCTCATTACCTATAACAAAATCCATACTATTTTTTGTATCATCAAAGATTTTCATTAATAAATGATTCGTTGGCCAATATGCCTGTGGTTGTATTCTTGTTAAATCATAAATTGAATTATCTTTGGTATTTAATGAATATTCTGCTCTATTAAAACTAATGGCAAAGAGATTCTTAATCCACATTTCATTAATATCACTAACCTTATCATTTGTTCCAAACTTACCTGTATTAGAATGCATAAGAACATATAGGTTAGGTGACGTTCCTATTTCATCATTATAAGTTTCCTCTAGCTTTGTATAGTCATATTGTATACGAGCCTTCATTTCACTATAAGTTTCCTTTGGAATATTATTTTCATCTCTAATATAATCCATTAAATAATGATTATAATCTCTATTAATCGTATTTGATGCTTTTACAAATTCATCTATTGTTAATTCCCCTAAATAATTTTGATTATTATCAAAAACATTTATGTATTCTAATCTATATCCATTTGTGCCTAGTTCCCAATATGTACTATCAACTAGCTTTTCTAAGTCCTTTCCCTTTAAAAACTTAGAATCCTTTTTTGAAAGCTTATCAGCATAAGTTAGCATTGTAGCCTTAAAATTATATTTCTCCATTATTTTTTGAGAAAATATTGCAGTATCTGTTCTTCCATCTTCAAATAATAATAATAAAGCTTTAGGTGGTAGCTTCTTTCCTTCATTATAATAATCTAAAACATCCTGCTGAGTTATAGTAACATAACCATTTTCCTTTAAAGCCTTTAATTGATTTTCTAATGCATCAGTACTTATTAAATTATTAGTTCCATTTCTATCTACTCCGAAGTAAGAAATAGTAATAAAACCATTATCTTCTCCACTATTTATGGAGTTATATTCATAGGGACTATATTCTGAAAGTGTAAAAATTGACTTTATAGCTAATACTAATAATCCTATTAATATTATTCCTTCCAAAATACCTCTAACAATTTTTACTCTATCCTTCTTTTTAGGAGAAAATTCTTTACGCTTCATTTATACTTCCTCCTACTTTTCTTCTTTTAGCCATTTCCTTTTTTCTTGCTTCTTCTATATCACTTGGTGTCATTCTTGTTCCCCATGTAGATTTCCAGAAGGTTACCCATGCAATTGGCATTTGCCAAAGTAGTACTGATTCATAGAATATACAGAAGAGCATTCCAAATATCCAGGTTGTACTTTTTCTTAAAAGCATCTGTGCAAAGCTCATCATTAATGCCATCATCAATAATCCAACTACAAAGGTTGTAGGGAATGTTCTTTGAAATAAAGGAATATAAATAAGGTTATAACCAACTACAATTGGTGCTAATATTGGAACTAATAACCCAATATAAAAAAGCACAGCAGCAAAGGGTTCCTTTCTCCACATAAACTTTCCTGAAATAATTGACTCTCTAATCCAAGATCTTTTCCATCTCATCTGTTGCTTTAAAAATACTTTATACTTATTAGGTACTATAGTAGAGCAAAAGGCAGTATCTTGATAGCCTGTTCTGTGCTTGCTTAAAACAAAGTTAGTCATTGCTCTGTCATCTCCAAAAGTAGCTGGTTGCCCTAAGAACTTTTGGTTTCTCCATAGTTCCATATTATCCATTATAATTTGCTTTCTATAGCAAGAAAGAGGACCTGATAAACATGTAACAGTATCAAAATATCCTTCTGCTGCCTTCATTATTCTAAAGGCTATATAATATCTAACAGATTGCATTTTAGTTAATGCATTAGTGTAGGTATTAGCTACATCTGTTCTACCAGCTACCCCCCCCATTTTAGGGTCCTTAAAAGGTTGAACTAAATTAATAATTGCAAATGGATCTAAAAAGCTATCTGAATCAACGAAAACTATTAAATCATGCTTTGCCTTAAGAACTCCTGTACATAGTGCTTCTCTTTTCCCTGCATTTTTTTCTTGTACATAATAACTTAATCTTTTATCTAGCTCAAATCTCTTTTCCTTTTTTAATTCTTCTATTACTTCCTTAATTTTCTCTACAGATTTATCATTTGAACAATCATCTACTATTATTACTTCTAGTTTATCAATAGGATAGTCTTGATTAACACAACTAATAATTGTCCTTTTTATCCACTGTTCTTCATTAAAACAAGGAATTACAATAGTTACTCCTGGAGTATATTTAGTATCTAAGGGTACAGGCTTATATAGTGCACCAAATAAATATCTACTTAATAAAAATACTGCTGCTATAATACTATAAAGATACATTATTTTATTAAATTTAAAATAGATTACACTTTCCACTCTCATTAATATTATAAACAAGCTTATAAATAGTAAGGATAAACTTGATAAAACTAAGAAATACCTATCCTTTGTTCTATTTGAATACTCTGATAAGGTTTCTAGAAATTCTATTCCACATAATATATTTCCATCCTCATCAATTTTATCCCTTACCTTTTTACCCTTTATTTTAACTTTCATTTCATAGCCTTCTGGCATTGAACCTGGAAGTATTTTAAACTGTAAGGTTATTTCCTCTGCTTTTTCAATTAAGTCTAGTTCTTTATTATTATCTAATTTAATTAGCATTCCAGTAGTTGATATATCTCTGGATTTAGCTACAAATACATCTTCTGTTTTAGAAGTCTTACACTTCACTTTTACATCAACTTCTGTAATATATCTAATTCCAGCTTTATTCCCTTCTATAAATGCTGTTTCTTTATGCTTATTCCTTTCTAATACCTTCTTGCCTCTACGATCAATTCTACTTCTTATTCCATCTTTATCAGGAACATTAGATAAGATTCTTCTGTCCTCTTCTTTTACTAATAAAATATCTTCATAGTCCTTCTTTTGTTTCTTGTAATATTTATCCCTAAATCTCAATACAATTCCTCCCTAATAAAAGATTTTAATTAGATAAATAATCACTTAATTTAGCAATTTTATATTTTTTACCATAAACTCCGTTCTCATTATTTGTAAGAAACTTATCTAAAGCCTCTGCAGTGTAATAACTTTGATTATTAATATGCATTATTATTACATTCCCTACTCCATCTAATAATTGTGACTCAATATTTTTAACTATCTTATCAGAAGAACTGCTTTCATAGTCATGAGTAGAAATATTACCACTTATTGAATATTTATATCCACTTTCAAATACAGAAGTTAATCCACCCTTCTCAATATATAATGTAGGTGGTCTAAAATATGGTCTTAATGAATTTAAGTCTCCTATTATATTAGCCATTGAATTATAGGATTTTATTAATGACCACTCCAATTGTTCTTTACTAGAACCTAATAATTCATGATTATAATTGTGGCTACCTATATCATGTCCATTTAATGCAATAGTTCTAAGTAAATTAGGATTAATATTAGATACATCACTTTCTAAATCTGAATATCTTGATATTATAAAAAATGAAGCCTTAGCATTATGCTTATTTAAAACATCTAATATTTCATTAATAATTGGATCTCCTCCCCAATCATCAAAAGTAAAGAATATTACATCTTCTCCATTAGTATCTATAGTTCCAGTAATATCAAGATATTTCATTTCCTCTTCATCAAAATTCACTAAAGGTGAATTTTTATTACCGATATAATTTGTTTTCATTAACTCTAGAGCTTTATCATAAGTTGTCTGTACTAGTGGATTATAGTAAGATACAATATCATATCTTCCATATCCATTTATACTTTCAATAGTATTTTGAATATTTTTTATTGAAACTACACTATAATTTAATGGAACACTATCTAAAGTATAATAACCTGTTTCTTCAACATATCTATAAGCATATCCATTATTAACATAATTTTCTGTTAGCATCTCTATAAGTCTTGCAAGTTCATTTTCATCAGTAAATATATCTGAATCTAATCTAAAGTAGACAACTTCTCCCTTACTTAATGAAACATAAGATTTTACATTAAAATAATCACTAATGATTTCTTCAGCTCTCATATTTTTATATTTCTCTAAAATAGGTGACTTTGTATAAGTTATTAGTTCATAGCCTCCAAGTCCATTAATTTGCTTTATTGTAGATACTGCTTCTTGAATATTGGAATTTGAATACCCATATCCAGCCATATATGAATTAGTGGAAATTCCCTTTTCCTTCAACAACTTGTCTACTTCATAAATTTCCTTACATATCTCTTCTGTACTTTTATTTAAGATTGTAGAGCTAGAAGTTACTCCTCCATTACCAATTTCATGACCATCTTCAATTATCTTATTTATTCTATCTGGATACTTTTGAATTTCTTCCTTTGTAACAAAGAAGGTTCCTTTAGCATTATATTTTTTAAGACTTTCTAAAACATTATCTAGGACTTTTTCATTACTTAATCCTCTAAAGGTATAGGTTACTGTTTCTTCAGTTGTAAGAAATCTTGAAACTACTGGAGAAAACTTCTTATTATTACTTTCTATTAAGTCATTAAAATTAATCTCATAACCTAAATTTTCTTCATCTGAAGTATCTGATACATCATCTGAAGTATCTGATACAGTATTATCATAAGAAATAAACTTTTCATTAGAAGTTATAGGTTTTTCAAATCTATTATTTAATTCTTTTAGCTTATTAATTTCAACTACTTCTATTCCATAATCCTTAATAACTTTTAAAATCCACTCTACTGTATTTAATATAGTTACGTTATCTATTTCTAAAGTATTTTCTTCTTTTTCTAAATTAGTTACATTAACCTTTCTCTCTGATAATTGCTTTTCATTTTCCTTTGATCTAGTGTATTCAAAATCATCTAAGACACCTTGTAATTTTATTGATAAGATATTCCCCTTTGATAATTTCTTTACATATCCAACAACTTCTTCATAATTTTTAAAGCTTTGATAACTTAAATAAGCATCTGGATTTACCACATATTTATGTCCTACTGCATAAGCAGAAGCTAATAACTCCTCCCTATATTCTGTTGAACTACATTTTAATAATCTTATATTATCTCCTGTTGTATCCTTTAGTATCTTATTTGCACTAGCAAAGTCTGATATTAATTCATCCCTTGATAGATTTTGCATTTCCTTTGTTCCATAAAGAGTTCCACTGCCCACTGTATGCCCATCTTTTATTATTCTTTCAATTATGCTAGAATCTTCAGATGACTCTACTCCAGTAACAAAAAAAGTTGCTTTTATTTTATAACTATTTAATAAATCTAATATTTGAAAAGTAGTTTCTTTATCACTTAATCCTTCGAAGGTTAAAGCAATAGAACTTGAATCTGTATTAATATTTTCAATGATTTCAGCCTTCTTATTAATGTCATATATTTTTTTTGCCTCTTCAATCTCATAAGATGCATCATACTTTTTCTTTTTAACTATATTTATTCCCTCTAAATTACTATCTATTTTATAATTCTTATTAAAATAAAAAACTATGGCTAAAATTGAAATCATTATAGTAATTACTAGAAGTAAAACCTTCCTCTTCATTTAGTTTCCTCCCTTTTATATCCACTTATTTCAACACTAAAATATCATAACTATATTTTCACTTAAATACATACCGATTGATTATATCAAATATATTTATTTATAACAATATTTCACTTATTTTTATACTTTTATTACTTTATTAATTTATTTATTAGGCTCTGTTTTAATTAAGTGTTGATTGTTGATTAAAAGAATGACATCCGAAGAATTAATTAGAGTTAAAAATTTTATTGTTCATAGTAATATATCTCATAATTATACTAAAATAGATCCAAATAAAAAAAAGATAGCTTTGATATTATCAAATCTATCTTTCTATATATTATTAGAAAAGTTAAAGAGGTAATAACATAAATACCTTATATTTTTATAGACTCAAAAAATGATTTATGTTTTATATTAACCGCATCAAATTTACATATTTTAAATATTAATTGAATACAATATCCAATAGTAAATGCACTTATTAAAGTACCAATTCCAACTTTACCTCCTAAAACTACTCCTACTAATAAAACAAAAACTTCTATACTTCCTCTAATAAGTTTAATTGGCTTTTTTAATTTAGCACTTAAGCCTACCATTAGACCATCTCTTGGACCACAACCTAATTCACAACCTATATATAAGTAACATCCATATCCCATAACAAGCATGCCAATAACCATCATAATAATTCCCATACTTAGGCTACTTGCTACAGGTATTATATTACTTTCATTAATTATATCTACAAGCTTTCCAATCATTATAATATTTAATAATGTACCTAAACCAATTCTTTGTCCAAGTAAAATTCCAATTATTATAACTGCTATACTGGATATTATATTAGCCTGCCCAATTGTTAGTCCTGTTACATTAGCTAATCCCTGATGAAAAACATCCCATGGAGATAGTCCAAGATTTGAATTTAACATAAACACCGTAGAACTTGCACATAAAATAAAGCCTATTATAAGCCTTATAGATTTTTTTAATATACTTATCAAATTTCTCACCTACTTAATATTTTCATTAGTTGCAATCTATATAATTTTATCATTATTAATGATACAAAACAAAGATAGGATGGTGCTATCAAAATGTTAGCACCATCCTTTTATTAGTTATTAAAAATACTTACTATTTCTTTTTTATTTACATTTATTAATCCTAAATCTGACATCTTACCTTCTGGTATTACTGGAAGCGCTAAAGTAACTATTCTTAATAGAGGGTTTTTTATTTCCGTAAGTCCCATCCCTCTAAGAATTTCTTTCATTTTTTCTGCAACTATAGCTATTTCTGAAGCAGATTTTGTTGTCATAAGTCCTGCCACTTCTAATTGAATATGTTCTTTTATTTCACCATCTATAGCACAACTTATTCCTCCCCCCATAGAAATTAAGTCTTTTGCTATTTTAAATGCTTCATTTATATCTTTATATACTATAGTTAAATTATGACTATCGTGAGAAATTGTGCTTCCTAAGGCCCCTTTATTTATCCCAAATCCCCTTACTAATCCAATGGATTTTGTATTTAATTTCCCATGTCTATTAATAACTATAACAAATCTTAAATCATCATTATCCTTTAAAGTTACATATCCATTTTCAACTTCTACAACTTCTTCAATAATTTCAGTAGATGAAGATGCTTGACTATTATACCTAATAACATTAACTTTTATTTGTCCATTTTCTATAGGTGCTTTTAATTTAAAATCTTCTAAGGATAATTTATCAACATGAACTGAATTTTCTAATTCTATATCATATTTTTTATCTTCTATTGCCTTTAATAATACACCATCTTCTGCAACTATTTCCCCTTGGAAAATTACAGTTTTAACTAGCATATCTTCTAAATCATCTAAAACTACTAAGTCTGCTACATATCCTGGTGCTATAGCTCCCAAATTAGTTATACCAATTTCTCTTGCAGAATTTATAGTTGCAGATCTTACTGCATCAATTGGATTAAGCCCTGCTTTTATTGCTCTTCTAACTACATCATTCATATGACCATTCTTAAGTATTTCATCTGCTTCTCTATCATCTGTGCATAAAGTTAAGTTGTCTAAATATGCAAAGTTTTTTACTCCCTTTACAATATCAGTAACATTTTTAGATATTGAACTTTCTCTAGCATCTACATACATTCCATTTCTAATCTTATCTCTTGCTTCTTGAGATGTTCTACTTTCATGACAAGTAGTTGCCCCCCCACATAAATAAGCTGATAACATTCTTCCATTTAAAAATGGTGCATGTCCTTGAATAAAACTCCCTCTTTTTTCAGCCTCTTCTAATATGCTAACCATTCTATCGCTATTTTCAATAACTCCTATAAAGTCCATAACTTCACCTAAACCTATTACCCTGTCTAGATTAAGCATTTCTTCAATTTCTTCTACAAAAAACTCTGCTCCTGCATTTTCAAGCCCTAATACAGCTGGTACACAAGAAGGTGCTAGTACATATTGTCTCATTGGAAGATCTTCACTACTATCATGCATATATTTAATTCCTCTTACTCCATGAACATTAGCAATTTCATGAGGGTCTGTTACTACAGTAGTAGTACCATATGGTATAACTTCTCTTGCAAAACCTCTTGGTGTCATAAGAGTACTCTCAATATGTATATGGCTATCTATAAGTCCAGGTATTACATACTTACCTTTAGCATCATAATAATTTTTAGCTTCTATATCTTCCATAGTAGAATTATCAATATCTGCACTTATATGAGTTATAAATCCATCATATATTCCGATATTGCCATTATATATTTCCCCAGTAAAAACATTAACTATGTTTGCATTTCTTATAACTAAGTCACAAGGTCTCTTCCCTATTGCTGCTTCAATTAATCCTTTTTTATCCTTAGGTAAGATTTTCATTTTCTCTCTCCTATATTATGAAATATGCTATTAGTGGAATAGATAAAATGTATATTCCCCAATTTAAATCTTTAAATCTTCCTGCCATAACTTTAGTAACCATATAAGAAATAATTCCTATACTTATACCATTAGATATACTTGAAGTAAACGCTGTAAAAGTAATTGTTGCAAAAGCTGGAAAAGCTTCTGTGAAATCATTAAATTCTATATTTTTTATTCCTGTAATCATTAATAATCCAATTAATATTAAAGCTGGTGCTGTTGCTTCACTAGGTATCATTCCTGCAATTGGAGTAAAGAATACTGTAAGTGCAAAACATATTCCTGCTACTACTGCAGTAAATCCAGTTCTACCACCTTCTTCAACTCCAGCAGCTGATTCAATATATGTTGTAACTACTGTAGATCCAAATAAAGCACCTACTACTGTTGCAATTGCATCTACTAAAAATGGTTTGTTTATATTTGGTAAATTTCCATTTTCATCTAAAAGATCAGCTTTTGCAGAAACTCCTAATAATGTTCCTAAAGTTGAGAAGAAGTCTCCTACAAAAAATGTAAACATAAGCGGGAAAAAGCTCCACTTTAATGCTGCCATTATATCTAACTTAAATGCTATTGGTGCTATTGATGGTGGCATTGTAATAAGTTTTTCTGGAACATTCGTAATTCCCATAGGTATTCCGATTAATGTTGTTAAAATAATTGCAATTAATACGCCACCCTTAACTTTTCTTGCCTGTAAAAATACAACTAGTACTAAACCTATTATTGTAAGTAGAACTCCTGGTGATTTAACATCTCCCATAGCAATACTTCCACCTTCTAAACTCATTAAGCCCCCATTTTTGAAGCCTAATAAAACTATATAAAATCCTACTGCAACACCTATTGCATACTTAATATTTTTTGGAATTAAGTTTACTATTACTTCTCTAAGCCCAAGTACAGTTAGTAGTATAAAGATAACTCCTGAAATAAACACCATTCCTAATCCTGTTTCCCAGTTAACTATTCCACCTGCAACCAAAGTATAAGCAAAGAATGCATTACTTCCCATAGCTGGCGCTAAAGCAAAAGGCAGGTTTGTGTATATCCCCATAAAAATGCTAAATACAGCTGCTAGAACAGCTGTTACAACCGTTACAGCTCCAACATCCATTCCTGCAGCTCCCATAAACATAGGCTGTAAAACTAAAATATATGCCATTGTCATAAATGTAGTAATACCTGCAGTTATTTCTGTCTTAACATTTGTATTACGCTCTTTAAAGCTAAAAACTTTTTCCATCATTTGTACTTCCTCCATCTTTCGCTAGTTTAAAATAAAATACGAATTATATTTTATATAATATAATCATTGTTCGTTATAGTCAAGATTTTTTACGATTCTTTTAAAATAATTTAAATATTATCTTATAATAAATAATAACCCAATAAAAACAACATATTTTTTGCTGTTATTATTGGGTTATTATAAATTAAATATTCTTATAATTAAAATAATATTATTCTAAAATCAGTTCCATTTATGATGGAATACTCCTTCAGTATCTATTCTCTCATAGGTATGTGCTCCAAAATAATCTCTTTGTCCTTACTTTCTATATCTTCATGTATGTCTTCAATTGAATCAATAAGTTCACGACAATTCTAATTATAAATTCTTGACCTCGTTTTAACATATATTCAGCAACTCTTTTTTCTGATCCTTTTAAATGAGTATAAACTTCTTATAATTTTATAAGATATATTTCTAAGATAAAAATAAAGGTATTAAAATAAAAATTTTAATACCTAAAAAATAAATTCTATTAAATTATATCCCTTCATAATTAAACCATTTTTTTATAACTTCTACAGTTTCGTCACTTGGATAATACATCTTGTCTTCATCTTTATTTCCTACTGCAAAAATAGAAAAACCTAAAAACCATGGTTCTGATTCATAAACTTCTTTATATGCTTCGAAGCAATTAGCTTGTTCTTGTGTATTTATCTCCTTAGATAAATATGGATTCCATGGTTCTACAGATGCTTTAATTGTTCTAGGGAATCCTAATTCTCCAAAGAAAATTGGCTTGTCCCACTTATTATGAAAATTTTCAACTTGCTCTTTAATATTTTGCCCTCTATTATATCTTTGTGAAGAACTTAAAGAAGATACAAGATTTTCTACTGTATTAGTATCATTATCAGTTAATTCAAAATATGAAGCAATAGATATAAAATCTACTTTAGAAAATATCCTATTATTTAATTTTTGATAATATTTTTCATTTAATTCATCTACTTGGTTTTTTACAACTTCATCCTTCCAATTAGCAGTTGTCCAAAAACTAGTTCTATAAGTAATTAACCCTTTATAATATTTTCTAGAGAAATCAATTATTTCACAAAATTCATCTTCCATATTCTCTAAATGGGTAAATCCTGTTGCTATATTTAATGCATCTACTCTATAAGGAATAGCTATTTCATCTATCAATGGTTTAATAACATCATCCCTCCAATTTGATAAAAATTCTGCTTTATCAATTGGATTCAAATCTGTTTCATACTTACTACCATTTGCAATCCATGGATATGGTTCTAATATAATATTTATATTCTTTCCTTTAAGTTCTTTTAAAAGAATTTTTGCTCTTTCTAAACTATTTTCATCTATACTTACATTACTTGAGGTTATATCATCTATATTAATAACAACTGGTAAGTTAATTGTATTTAACCCTAAAGTTTCTATGTCCTTTATAGCCTGTTCAACACTATAATCTGTTGAAAGATTTGCAGATTTTATTTTACTACTAAAGTCACTATTTAAAGTCTTCCCCTCTATGTTATTTAGGACTTTATTTATAATACCCCTACTTGTGTAGTTTATATTATAAAAATAGTATCCTACTGCAATTATTATAATAACTATTCCAGCAAATATTCTAACTCTTAAGTCCTCTTTTTTCTCATCAGTATCCTTTAAGTTATTATTCATAATACACCTCTTGCTCATTGTAAATATATTACAATTATAATAGATTCATATTATCATATTTGTAAAGTAAATTCAATTCACTTTTCTGCCCTATTAAATAGCCTAATTAAGTTGCTTTATCATATTCACAAAAAAATTCTCTGCATTTTTAAAATCCTTATGATTTGGATGACCTTTAGTTAATTTACCTATAATATGAAAAATCTTATTATTTGAAAATTCCTTTGCTTCAAAGCTTCCCTTGCATGCAAAGCTTCCCTTATTTATTGCTCCTTTTGAAATTAATGCTTTTATAAGCTTTTTATTATAATACTTCATACCAACACCACTTGTTGAAAATACAAAAACATTTTTATCTTTTAAATCTAATTTTTCAATTATTTTAAAGAGTTTTGGTGATAAACTTTCTACATATACTCCTGAACCAAATCCTATTAAATCGTAATTATCTAAGTTAACTTCTCTAAAGTTTTTTATATTTATTAGATCACAGCTGGTTTTCTCTTTAAAAATCTCTACAATTTTTTCTGTATTTTTCTTATACTCAGAACAATAAATAATTAAGATTTTCATAAATATTTTCCTCTCTATAATTTCTACAACAATAATCATTTATATATATATCTATTATACCCAATATATTCTTTTTTTAATATTTTATTTATTACTATCTGTTCTGTACTCAAGTCTTTTCCACCTTTTAACAACCTATTTTGTTTTATTCTGTAAATGGATATAATATAATTAAGAAAGTGAGGTTATGATTATGGCTACATCTCAAAAAAATAGGGGAAAATGCTATATATGTAAAAAGGAATTTACTAAAGCTGGAATGAAAAAACATTTATCAATCTGTAACAATCTTTGTACTGGAAAAACAAAATACTATTTAATTAAAGTTGAAGACTATTACGATAAAAGTTACTGGCTTTATCTACAAGTAAAAACTAATATAACTTTAAATGAATTAGATGATTTTTTAAGAGATATTTGGCTAGAATGTTGTGGACACTTAAGCTCCTTTACTATTGACCATGTTATTTATGATAAAGTTTTTAATGAAGATGATTCATTCTTTTTTAATGATAATGAAGATATGAGTGATTTTAGACTTATTGAAGTTATAAGCAAAAATAGCACTTTTATTCATGAATATGATTTTGGAAGCACTACTAAATTAAAGCTTACAGTAGTAGATAGCTATACTGGTATTAATTCATTAGAAGGAATATCATTACTAGCTAGAAATAATAGAAAAGACTTTGAATGTGCAGAATGTGGAAATTATTCTACATATTTACTGACTGATTATGATTATTCAGACTATAAACCATTATGTGATGCTTGCATAGAAAATATCTCTGATGATGAAGATGACATAGTTTATATAAAGATAACCAACTCTCCACGTATGGGAGTATGTGCTTACGAAGGTGATAATGATGTTTATGAGTTAGAATAAAATTTCACTTGATAAAATTAATGGATACTTCATTAATTTTATCAAGTACTTCCACCTTAAGTTTTACCTTTTAGTACTACGCTTTTTATAGTCCTTATCTATTTTATCCTTCCAATTTTTATTTATAGCCTTATTAGCTCTTATAGAACTTACAGTTTCACTTATTACTTCATAATTAAGCATAGTTCCTTCACTATCACAGTTGTAATTAGTTGCTCTATCTTCAGATATCCCTATACTTTCTGCTGCTTTTACAGCATCAATATTTGCTCCTAGGAAAATAAACTCCCATCCAAATTCTTTTTTCTTATCTTCTATCATCTTCTTAATTTTTTCATAATTATATCTTGTACTTGAATTTTCCATACCATCTGTAGTTATTACAAATAAAACTTTACTTGGTCTTTCAGCTTCTAAAGTATGTTTATGAGCATTTTCTATCTTTTCTATAGTTCTTCCAACAGCATCTAATAATGCAGTTGTCCCTCTAACATAATACTCTTTTTCTGTTATATGAGATATTCCTCTAATATTAATTCTATCATGCAATAACTCATACTTATTATCAAATAATACAGTTGTTATAATAGCTTCTCCCTCTTCTTTCTTTTGTTTTTCAAGCATTGAATTAAAGCCACCTATAGTGTCCTTTTCAAGTCCACTCATTGATCCACTTCTGTCTAAAATAAATACTAATTCACTTAAATTATTTTTCATACCCTTTTCCTCCAATCACCTTTTATGATTTAAGGATAGCATGTTCAAAGAGTTCTTTGGTCGCATTGAAAGCGACACCTTTAATGTGATATTCACATTAGACTCTGTTTTAAACTAAGTTAATAATGGAAAGTATAAAAGCGGATAAATTTATTTATCCACTTTTAATTTGTAATATTAAACTATTACAAATTAACTTAATCTAAATAGTAAATTCAATTTATATTTAATTTAAACCTTATCCTGAGTTCCTATAAACAAAGGCATAGGAAACCATGAATTTATAATTCCACAAAGTTTCTCATTCTCTATTAAATAACTTCCAAATGGTGAAAATAATAATTGCATTGCTTTTAGGTGACTTAATTGAATATCACAGTTTCCATTGAAACTATCTATTATTACTTTGTTATTTTCAACAGTTATTTTAAATTTTCCATATTCCATGATATCAAAACTTATATTTCCATTAACTAAATTACTGTAAGTTGCTTTAAAACTTAATAATTGTTTTATAACCTCTTCATAATTTAATACATTAAATTGATAGCAATTATTTATAGTTATTTTTTCTGCAACTGCGTTTAATTCTTTTATTTTTTTCTTTTCCCAAACAGGTAATTCTAAATTAGTTTCATTTAAATTATTAGCTTCAATAAAGTTTGCTAAAACACTAATAAAATCTTCATCATTATTTACCTTTAATTCACTAATATAACTTTTATCTTTATTAGAAACTATATAACCTATAAATATTTCATCATCATATACAGAATAAACATCAAAATTCCAAGACTTTAATATATCAAGAAAACCTGATTTATTTCTATTAAACCTAAATTTATCTTTACTATAAGTTTCATATATCTTATCTACAAAATCCAAATTATTATCTTTAACATCTTTAAATAGCATATTCTTATTAATGCATTTCTTAAGACTATGTTTAACATTGTCACTATTTATTTCATAGGAAATATTTTGACCGCAGGGAGTATATCCAAAATACTCATATCTTTGTCTATTGCCCCCTAAGCAACTTATATGAATACCTTCTTTTTTCATATCTTCCAAAGCCATATTCATTAAATTTTTCATATATCCATATCCCCTGGAATCTGGATGAACAGAAACACTTCCTATTCCTGAAACCTTTAACGATAAGTTATCTAAAACTTTTAAGTCCATAGGAAAAGTACCTACTACAGCCTTTATTTTCGTATCTTCTTTTACAATATAATGATTTTCTATAGTCTTATATTCCTTTTTATATAACTTAGGTAAAAGACTTTTAAAATCAGTTTCTTCCCCATCATAACTAAATACATAATTTATAAACTCAACTAAGTCATCAAAATCCTCTTTCATTCCCTTTAAAAACTCAATCACCATACTATCCCCCATAAAATTATAACTTCTTAATATATTACAATTTCTTAATAATATATATTTTAATTATACATTTATTTAGGATATAATCCCATAAAATAGAAGTAAAATAACTTTATCAAAGAAAAATTAGTAATTTTCAACATTCAAATAAAACAGAGCCTCACATTAAAATCCATATAAATCCAATTTGGAAATAGTGTTATAATAATGTTAAAAGATATTTAGTAATATTATCAAAATATATAGTATAGTACTTATTTTATTAGGAGATGTAAAATGAATAGAAAGTTATTTTTGAAATTAGGATTATTGTTATTATCTCTATTACTTGTCTCATGTGGACAAGATAATAATTCATCAGGGGAAGATAATTCTTCTATATCAAGTACAAGTCAAGCTGTTATCAGCTCTCAAAGTTCTGAGGAAGAAAGTATTGAAACTACATCTCCCTCTATTGAAGCTACATCAGAAAGTGAACTAGATCATGAAGATGCAAAACCAAATACACAAGATACCACCCAAGAAAATATACAACAAAACAATGAATCTGACGTAAAGCAAGGCTTAACTGAAGAAGAATACTATATAATAATTAAAGAAGCTAAAAAGCGTCAACAGGATTATATTAATTCTATTGATGATCCTAAAGTTAAACAATCAGTACAAACCTCATATGCTGCTGCTTATGCAGAATCATCTTTCTTATATTTAAAATATCCAGATGATACTGATACTATAGATGCAGCTCTAAAAAGGGTTATTAATGGTGAATAATTTAAACGGAAAATAAAAAGGTGGACATATGTCCACCTTTTTACTGTGATTTTTTATCTGGAATTGTATAGTTTTATGAGCCTAAAGTACTTTGATTAAAATCAAATAGGGCTTCGTTTATTTCAAATATATCATAGTTTTGGTTTTCGATGAAGTATTCTATAATAATATCGAATTTACTGCTATGGGATAGGGCAAAGCCTGCTTTTAAAAGTAAGTCTTTTGTTTCGTCTAAATTTAGCTTTAAGGCTATAGAAAATGCAATTGCAGTTGCCTTGCTAGGCTTATAGTTTTTATCCTTTTTAATTTTAGAAAAAAGTCTTCTATCGATATTAGCTCTTTTATATACTTCAACCTCTTTCATATTTTTTTCATCTATTAATCTTAATAACATCTCTGAAAAAGTCTCATCTATATTTATTAATATATCCTCAAGTCTTCTAGGTTTAATACCTTCGCTTCTCTCAATACATTCTGTTTCACGTAAATAAGTTTCTTCGTATCTATTTCTACTATAGGTATGCTCTTCTACATATCTATCATCTATATATTCCTTAATTGAAGCAAGTAGCTTGTTAGATAGCATAAATACATTTTTATCATAAACAACCAAATAAATAGTTAAATCATTACTTAATAAAAAGTCTCCAATAACAGAAATAGCTATCTTTAATGCTTCATCTTTTGGATATCCATAAGCTCCTGCAGATATTATTGGGAAAGCTACAATTTCTAATTTATAATCTTTAACTAATTGAAGAGAATTTTTATAACAATTTCTTAGTAATTCTTCCTCATTATTATTTCCACCTCTCCATATTGGACCTACAGTATGAATTATATATTTAGCTGGTAAGTTATATGCTTTGGTTATCTTAGCCTCTCCAACTGCACATCCACCAAGAGTTCTGCATTCCTTTAAAAGTTCTGGACCTGCTGCTGCATGAATTGCTCCATCTACTCCTCCCCCTCCAAGTAATGAAGTATTGGCTGCATTTACAATTGCATCAGCATGAACTTTTGTTATATCGTTACGAATTATTTCAAATGGCATATTAATTCTCACCCCTAATTTTATTATATATATCATTTTTAACATAACATTTTAAATATTTTTTGTAAATATTCCCCACAAAAGCTTAACTAAAAATTCTCTATGTCACAATGTAAAGTTAATAATTATAAACTTAAAATTAAAGGGCTGCTTAAGGCAGCCCCAGAATTCATTTATAATTTAAAATCTTACATAGGTTAAAAATTTACTCTTTTCTAAAACATCAATATTATCTACATATAATTTTCCATCTTCATATCTACAAAGATTACATTTAGTTTCTTCTTGGAATCTAACCCTTCCATCCTCTTCATTATGCCCAACAAAGGAAAGGCTTCCAGATGTAAAATAAGGTTTTCCAGCAAAAGTTCCCTTATAAGGATGGTGAGTATGTCCTGAAAATATACCAATAATTGAACTATTATTAATAATGTCATAAAACTCACTATTAAAATTAACTGGAGGTAAATTAAATTGCTCTTTTAAAAGATGATGATGCAGCATAAGAATTGTATCCTTATTTGTTTCCTTTTCTAATTCATTTTTTAGCCACAGGCATCTTTCTTCATTTATAATTCCATTACTATTATGATATTCAGAATTATCAAAGCTTATTATCTTAAGATTTCCTATATTCATTGCAGTATTATAGGGCTCATCCTTTTCCTCTTCATTAAGCCATCCCTTATAAAAAGCTCTTTTATTATCATGATTTCCTAAGGTAACAATATAAGGTATATCTCCAAATAAACTATCAAGGTTTTCTTTTAATGCTTTATAATCTTCACTTTTACCTGCTTCAACTAAATCTCCAGTAATTATAATAAAGTCTAAGATATCCTTATCTATTTTCTTTAACACCTTTTCTATTTGAATAATAGGATTTGTCATATTATTAAAAATAGAATTATATCCATCTTTCTCTTTTATATATTTTCTTAAAAAATGAATATCTGATAAATGTAAAAATACCATACTAAGCCCTTTTAACCTTATTTTTTCTACTCTTTATACTAAATATAACTAAAGCAACTATTGTAGCTACATATGGAATAGATGCTGTTATTTGTGTTTTTAAAGAGGTATTTTGAAGCACATTTCCTGCTGCTTGTGAAAATCCAAAAAATGAGCTTGATAAAAGTACTCCTAATGGATTAGATTTTCCTAAGTTATTAGCAGCCATAGCAATATATCCACGTCCTGAAGTTATGTTTTGTATAAATAAAGTTACACTTCCCATAGATAAAAGTACTCCACCTAAGCCACATAATAAACCTGATAAACTAATTGTAATAAATTGATATTTTTCTACTGGAGTTCCAAGACTTCTTGCAGCCTCTTTATTTATTCCTATAGCTCTTAATCTATAACCTAAAACTGTTTTATATAAAAATATATGTAATCCAATAGCTATTACAAAGGCTAAGTAATCAAGTATTGTTAAGCCTGATAATATACTTCCAAGTACAGGAATATCTTTAATAAAAGGTATTTCTAGCTTTGTAAGACTTACTAAGCTTGGATCAGTGAATACACCCTTTGTCTTAAATATAATATAAAGTAAATATGTAGTTACTCCACCCATCATTGTATTAGTTGCCATACCAACAACTACTGGTGATGCTTCTAATTTTATAATACAGAAACCAACTATAGCTGAAACAATCATTCCACTTATTGCTCCTGCTAAGATAGATAAAAATACATTATGAGTATAATAATTAGCAACAATGGCAAAAAATGCTCCTGTTAACATTGTTCCTTCCATTGCAATATTAAAAATACGAACTTTAGTACATATTGCAGCAGCAAGAGTTACTAATAAAATAGGTGTCATCATACGAATAGTAGAGTTTATTACCACTGCTAAATAATCTATATTTAATTCCATTTTTTATTGAACTCCTTCCTTAGTTGAAAGATTTTTCTTCTTTTTATACCATTTTGCTACGAATTTTGCTGTAATTAATAATGTTATAATACCTTGTATTATAGTAGTTACTTCTGATGGAACCCCCATACTTCTTTCAATAGTGCTACCACCAGTTGTAATTCCTGCTAAGAATATAGAACTAACTAAAATTCCCACTGGGTGATTGCTAGACATTAATGATGCTATAATACCTGTCCACGCATATCCTGGAGATGTTATCATAGAATCCACATAACGATATCTTGAGCCTAAAACTTCACATGCACCACCAAGTCCTGCTATAGCACCACTTATAATTAGCACATAATACATCATCTTTGTACTATTAACTCCACCATAGTTAGCAAAATTAGGATTTAAGCCTCCCATTTTAGCCTTATATCCAAAGCTTGTCTTTTTCATAATAAATAAAATTACTAATACTGTAATTAAAGCTATTACAAATCCCCAATGTAAAGAATATCCCTTAAAGATTTTTGGTAATATTGTATCTGTTAATTTTTGTGTTTGAATAGCAGAAGAATCTACTGCTAGTGGGTCCTTTACCACATAAGTTGTAAAATATGATGCAATATAATCTGCAACATAATTAAGCATAAGTGTTATTATAAGTAAATCTAATTTAAATCTCTCACTTAAAAAAGCAGAAAGTATTGAATATAAAATACCTACTAAAGCTCCTGTAACAAGTGCTACAATAACAACAAACACTGCTGGTCCTGGGCAATTAGCTGCTACTATAGCTGATGTAAATGCACCTAAAACCATTTGTCCTGCTGCTCCAAGACTTGAGTAACCTGATCCCCATGCTAAAGCTCCTGCAAGACCTGCAAAAATAATAGGAACAGATCTTGTTAAAGTAGTTGTTAAATAATAAACTGAACCAAATCCACCCTTAAACATTCCTATAATTGCTTCAAAAGGATTAAAACCTGAAAATGCTATAATTAAGCCTCCTAATATTAATCCTACAACTATAGCTTGTAATGGGTGCTTTAATGGCTCAAATAGATTTTTTAATTTATCTTTTGATAATGAATTTTTAATTTTCATTTGTTTTACCTCCTACCATTAGAAGACCAAGTCTTTTCTCATCTATACTTCCTCTTTTAAATTCTCCTACTATTTCTCCCTCATAAATTACATAAATTCTATCACTTAAGCTCATTATTTCACTTAGTTCTGAAGAAACTAATAAAACGCTATCTCCATTGTTTCTTTTTTCAACAAGCTGGTCATGAATAAATTCCATAGCTCCAATATCTACACCTCTAGTTGGTTCACAGGCAATAAGAAGTGGAGTTTCCATAGAAATTTCTCTTGCTACAATAAGCTTTTGGGCATTACCACCTGAAAGTTCTTTAATCTTTTGATTTGGAGAATCAGCTTTTACAAGGAACTTAGATATTAACTCTGTTACATGGCTTGTAACTTTTTTCATATTTAATATTCCTCTTTTTGAGAATTCCTTTTTATCCTCAAAGCCCATTAAAGCATTTTCAGATAAAGTTGCTTCTTTAGCACTTCCCCAGTAATATCTATCTTCAGGAATATGAGCAATTCCCGCATCTCTAATTTCCATTACCTTTTTATTTGTAATATTTTTTTCATTAAGTATAACTTCCCCTGAATCCACATGAGTAAGTCCTGTTATACATCTTATAAGCTCTGACTGTCCGTTTCCTGATACCCCTGCAATTCCAACAATTTCGCCTTTATTTATATGTAAGTTAACCTTATCTAGGGTTTTCTTATTATGCTCACCATTTAAAGTTAAATCTTTTATTTTTAATACTTTTTCCTTTACTTCCTTTTCTGGAATAACTCTAGTTAATATTTGTCTTCCTATCATTAGGCATGATAATTCATCAATATTAGTATCCTTTTTAAGTCTTTCTGCTACTACTTCCCCTGATCTCATTACCACAACTCTATCAGCTACTTCCATAACTTCATTAAGCTTATGAGTTATGATTATTATACTTTTTCCAAGGCTAGCTAATTGCTTCATTGTTTTTAAAAGCTCTTCTACTTCAAGAGGTGTTAAAACCGCTTATGGTTCATCAAATATAATAATATCTGCATTTTGATATAGTATTTTTAAAATCTCTACACGTTGTTGAAGTCCAACTGGGCAATCCTCTATAATAGCTTTAGGATCTACCTTTAACATATACTTTTTAGAAAGCTCTTCTACAACTTCAATGCTTTTTTTATAATCAAAGAAAATTCCCTTTCTCATTTCCTTCTTATAAACTATATTTTCTGCTATTGTCATAGAGTCAAAAAGCATGAAATGTTGTTGAACCATTCCTATTCCTTGTGCCATTGCATCTGAAGGATTATGGAAGTCCATCTTTTTACCATTAATATATATTTCACCTGAATCTGGTCTTTCTAATCCATATAGAATTTTCATAATTGTAGATTTTCCAGCTCCATTCTCACCTACTATTGCAAGAATTTCACCCTTATTAAGATTTATGTTTATCTTATTATTAGCTAATACATTTCCATATCTTTTAACGATATCTTTCATTTCTAAAAGCATATTAAACTACTCCTTTTCCTAAGGTTTTAAGCATAAAAAACTGGAGATAAATATTATATTATTTATTCCGTAACTTTAATCTAAGCTAAGGTCATATAATATTTACCTCCTAAATTATTCACAAAATAAAATTTTATTATCTTGTAGATTCTTCTGGAACTTCAATTGCAAGCTCTCCTGATATAAACTTATCAGCTATTTCTTTTCCTATTGCAAGAACTTCGTCTGTTATTATATCAGTATTTCTGTAATTCATAGCTTCTGGAGAAACACCAACAAAACCAAAAGCTCCTTCTTTTAATCCAAGTATTTGAGCTCCACCTTTTAATTCACCAGCTAAGAATTCATCAACTACAGTATTTACACAAGCTGCTGTATTCTTTATTAATCCACCAACAATGTGCTTATTATCAGCTGTTGTTTGGTCAATACTTAATCCAGTAGTGTAGATAGGTGTACCCTTCTTTTCTAATTCAAGAGCTGCTTGATATATACCTGAATTTGCACTAGCAGAAATTCCACCAAATATGAAATTTGCTCCTGCTGCTTTTTGTTGTAATGCATATTCATATGCTAAGCTTGTATCATTATAAGAATTAGTAAAGTTATACATAAACTTTGCATTTGGATTAACAGATTTTACACCTTCTGAAAAACCATATCTATATTTGTATGTAGCTTGTGATTGGAAAGAAGATACATATCCATATAAGCTTTCATTTGGGAAAGCTGTTGCTATCATAGTACCAAGTACATAACTTCCTTCTGCTTCATTAAATCCTATACTTGTTACTTTATCATTAGAAGCTGTTGTATCTATTACAGCATATTTAGTATTTTCAAATTCATCTGCTGCTTCACTAAATGGATCTGCTGCTTGCCAGCCAATACCTATAATTAAATCATAACCTTCATTTGATGCTGCTCTTGTATTTTCTTCCCAAGCAGCTGTATCTGTACATTCTATTGATGTCCATTGAAATCCATACTTATCAGCTGCATCTTTTAATGCATTATAAGCTTGAAGTATAAATTGTTCTGTTCCAATTGTATCTGAAATTAATGCTACTCTTAATTTAGAATAATCTCCATTTGAAAGATTATCCCCACCTGCTGAATTATTAGATGAAGAACATCCTGCAAAAACTAGAGTTGACATAATAAATAATAAACAAATAGTAATTTTTTTCATTAATTTTTTCATAATCTAATCCTCCGTATTCAACTTGCTTTTTTATTATAATAACTATTTATCATTAAAAATAGGACCTGTGTCACATTTTCAGCAAAAAACTATATATTTTTGTTATTAAAGATAAAAATGTTCGTATTTTAAGAGAGATTTTTTTAATACCTATTTAATTATTACATTATTAGATTGTAATAATACTATTTGAATGATAAATACTCCTATGCTAAAATATTTAATACTAAATAGTTAATACTTCTATAGTTGTGGAGGACTTATGGAAAGAATAGAAAACACCTCACTTTTCAATAAATTTTTATTAGAAAGTAATATTTTAGAATTATTTTCAAATGATATGACTAGTAAAATGGACTTCTTTTCTTTTAAGAAAGGTGATGTTTTAATAAATGAAGGTGAATGTTCGGATTATTTGTTTTTTTTAGTAAGTGGAAAAATGAAAGTTTATTCTCATTCTAGTTCTGGAAAGGTAATGTTTGTTTCACATTTTAACTCATTACAAATTCTAGGTGAAGCCCGTAGCCTATGGAATAAGGCACCAACAGCTTCAGTTAAGGCTACTACAGATGGATATTGTATAGGTATATCTCTTATTAGACATAGAGAAACTCTTTTAAATGATGTGAAATTTTTAAGATATACCTGTATGAGTCTTGCTGAAAGACTTAGCGATATGAATAGTAATACTTGCATTACTATGTTTGATTCCTTAGAAAGTCGTTTAGCTTCTTTTATACTAAAAACCTCTAAAGATAATATATTTCATTATAACTTAACAGAATGTGCAGAGCTTTTATGTACCAGCTATAGGCACCTACTAAGATTACTTAATTCTTTTTGTAATAATAATAAACTAGATAAGAAGGGTAAATATTACAAAATATTAGATGAAGCTTATTTTATAGAAATTTCCTCAAACTCTTAATACAAAATATAAAGATCTCCTTAACTTACATTAATATAAAGCTAAGGAGATCTTTATTTATATAATACTAAAAAGCATAAATCCAATATAGTTAATGGCAAAGTTTGCAAACATATGAATTAACCAAGTAACATATATATTTTTATATTTTTCATTAAAGTAATTAAAAATTAATCCTCCAACAAATAATCCAACTATAGTTAATAAAAATAAACTTATATCAAACCAGCCCATCATCATAGCAACATGATACAAAGCAAAGGCTAAGGAACTAAAAATATAAGCAAATTTCCTAGTTGATACTTCCTTTAACTTTAAAAATGCAAAGCCTCTAAAAAAGAATTCCTCTAATAGAGAGTTAATAAAGGAAATATAAATTGCCACAAATAAAAAGTTATTATTATTAACACCTACATTTTCTGATAATGAAGATACAACCTTTGAAAAATCAAAGAAGTTTCCAATTATGAAGTATGCTCCTAAAATAACAATAAATACTGATACTCCTGATAAAAGAGCTATAATTATTTCTTTCTTACTCTTTACTTTAAATAATGAGGATAAATTTAATTCATTATTATATTTTGAATATACAATTGGCATTATGGAAAAAAGTATAATTTTTATAAAGGACTTTATTAGATACTGTGGTCTAATAACTGCATCTATAAATCCCATGATTAAACAACCTATTAAAACAATTAAAATGATAGTATTCTTCTTCTTTAACATATAGGCCCTCCCTCACTTTCCTTATTATACCATATGGTATAGAAAACCTTGCCTCTTACTCATCACATTATTATAAAAAAAGTACTGAAAATAAACTATAATAATTATAGTCTATTCTCAGCACTATAAATGGAATTTTAATATATGCTTTCAGATAAGATAGTGATAATTACTCTGAAAACAACATACATCTAATCTATATTATTTTCTTCTACGAATTCCTAATACTCCAATTCCAGTAACTGATCCAATAAGTAATAAAATTAAATATACAAAGCTACTAGTATCCCCTGTCTTTACAGTATTTATTGTACTTATTCCTTTTGTTCCTGAATTAATCACAACTTTTTCTGGAGTATGAGTATTCGTAATTACAAATCCCTTCTCTACATCTCCAGTAATCTTACTGCTATATCCTTCTACTTTTACTTCTTTCACTGTATATAGAATTTCTTTTCCATCAGCATACTTATCTAATCCAGTAAAAGTTCCTTGCCATTTATTATCAGCATTTAATGTTATTGTATGATTTGTTTCTTTTCCATTAGCTAATAACGTAATTGTAACAGTTTCTGGACGTTTTCCATCTTTATCATTTTCATCATCCCATACTTTTGTTACAGATACTTTTCCTAATTTTTCTGGAGTATGAGTATTCGTAATTACAAATCCATTTTCTGCATCTCCAGTAACCTTGCTAGTATATCCTTCTAATTCTATTTCTTTTACTGTATATAGAATTTCTTTTCCATCAGCATACTTATCTAATCCAGCAAAAATTCCTTCCCAGTTGTTGTCAGCATTTAATGTTATTGTATTATTTGTTTCTTCCCCATTAGCTAATAATGTAATTGTAACACTATCTGGACGTTTTCCATCTTGATTATTTTCATCATCCCATACTTTTGTTACAGAGACACTTGTTAGTTCTTTCCATCCTGCATAAAGTGTTGTCCAGTTATTAGTTAACTTAGTAGAAAAATCAAATTTCTTTGTACATTCTTTATCAGTATACCAACCTGTAAAAGCATAATTAACATTATCTTTGCTTACACGCTCTGGTACTTGATTTGGTTCTATAGCAGTATCTTCATAATTAATAGTTGCTTGAGCTTCTGGCATATTATTAACTTCATCATCACCAGCATTACTATCAAAAGTTAATCCTACAAGAGGTGCATATACATAAGTTCCAGTACAATCAAAGCTACTAGTATGAGAGCCTGTCCATTCCTTATGTTCAGCACAAGAATCTACACATTCATAAGCCTTAACTCCAAATGTATCTGGAGTAGCTTTATCTGTTACTGTACCATTTGTCCAATCATACTTGTGGTGTGACAATTGAGCTGTTGTAAGTGTTCCAATCTTTGCAGTCCCTTTTCCAATAACAGTTTCTTTAGCTATATCATTAAATAAATCGTCATCATTGCTATTTCCTGTTTTTCCTTCTGTATCCCCACGAGCATAATCAAAATCTTTACTTGGGTTTAAGAATAAAATATGTTTATCTTGTTCACTTAATGTAACTCCTTCTAATACTGGAGCTGTGTTTTCTTTTGTCTTATTTTCAAATAAGTCGTAGGCAACAAAATATGGACAATTTTCTGCTACAACTTGACCTTTACGACCTACAGCACCTAACCATACATATGGACAATTATTAAATGTTGCTGTATGACCATTCAACCATACATCACCAGCAGAATAGCTTAATAATCTTTCACCATTACAACGTATATCTACTTCACAGTTTGTGTAATATGCATCAGTTGATTGAAGGTAGTAACCTGCATATCCATTATGCTTAAGTGTTAATTTTGTATTTGTCATTTCATCACCAATGTGTGAGAAACCATGACCTTTATTGCCATTCATTGTGATTTCAGAATCATTGACATACCAAACACCAGAGTTACTAGCATTCCCTGCATTGTTGTTTACATTAATCTTTGAATTATTATAAACATGAATGTTAATCTTATTAATTGCAAATCCTCCACCATCATTATCACTAAAATCAATTGTAGAATTATTAATGTAAATGGCATCGTAGTTAGTCCTTTTATCTCCAGAATAAATTGCATTAACATTATGGCCTGGAATTCTATTCATTCCTGTTGCACTCATAGTTGACTTATTCAAATTAAGAACACTTTCGCCATACATGGCATAACTCCAAAGAGCAGTAGTACCAATAGTAGAAATATTACTATCATTAAAAGTTACATTTGCTGATCCGTATAAACCAACTACTTGACACTTAGCGTCTTTACTTGTAATACTACTGTTATTAAATGTAATATTGTTTCTATCACCTGTTAAATAAATAGCAGCATCATTACCTCCAGCTCCAGCCTCCTTAACACTATCAATATTAAAAATACAATTATTAAAGATTACATTACCACTTACATATACTTTTGTAGCTAAATCAACTCCCTCAATTCTCATAAAATAATTCTTAGCAGAAAGATTAAAAACGCAGTTAGTGAATTCAATTGACTTCTCTGATGAAGGTCCATTAATATTTACACATTTACCATCATCGATATTAAATGTTTTTCCACTTACACTTTGGGTGATAACATTTATTCCATTCTTTAGGTCCTCTTCTACTGATTTAGCTTTTACTTTAGAAGATGCCTTTAATTTAGTTTTATTTTCAGCTTCATCTGTTGTATTATTTTTATCATCTTTTTCTTCATCTAGTGTTACTTCATTTTCAGATGAATCATCTGTTATAATTGTTTCTTCATTTTCTTTTGCTTCATCAACATTGATACCTTCATCTTTTATAACTGCTGTATTTTCTACTGCACTTTCATCTGGTGTTTTCAATGTTGTATTTGTTGTATTATTCTCATTGTATTTTGTTTCATCTGATATTAATTCATTTTTATTTCCAGATGAATCATTTGTTACTATTGTTTCTTCATTCTCTTTTGTAGTATCAACATTACTGCTCTCATCTTTTGTATTAGCTGTAATTTCTGCCATACCTTCATCCGGTGCTGCCAATGTTGTCATACTTGTAGGTAGCATCAGAGCAAATACTAAAAGAAAAGACAACAATTTTTTATAATTGCTTTTTCGTTTCATACTTCTCTTCTCCTTCCTCATTTTCAAAAATATAGAAACTTTAACAAACTTATTATAACATAATTTTCACAATATTTAAATTAATTCGAATCTATATTCTTTTTATAATTATACATTTTATTTACACTTTTTTTAGAATTTAGCACGCTTTTTTCATACTTTAAAGCATGATATAAATATGAAAAATATAACTCCCAGCTTCTCTTAATATCTTTCATAAATATTCTAATAAGTTTCTTTTAAATTAAAAAAGCCCCTTAAAGATTTTTCTTTAAAAGACTTTAATTGTTACTATATGCATTATCTAACACAAACATTTTGAATAATAATACTATTCTTTATAGCTTCATTAATTTTTTCCTTTATCATTTTCGAATCTATTTTTTCATCATATTTTACATAAACTATCTTTATCCCATTAGATGTACATTTATCCAATTTTTCTTTATCTCTTCTTTGAGTTTCAAGTAATCCCTTAGTACCACCAAACATTTCAACTGCCTGATAATGTTGCTTTCCTTGATACTCTATACCTATATTAAGATCTTCTATAAATATATCTATACTTTGTTGTCCCTTAGAATATGAATTGTATAGAAATTGAGGTCTATATTGGTATATTACATTATATTTTTTATAAGTTTTTCTAATTAGGTGGTATAATTCTTCTTCTCTTTTCCACTTTCCTAATGCTTTACCATAATTTAATCTACGCTTCATTAATAAATTAATATCTTCAAAATTACTTTCTGGATTTTTTACATTAGTTTTTCCTATCCAAAACCTACTATATCCCCATTCTTCTTCATCTAGTGGAATAACTTTTTTTATTTCATCTATATCTAAATGTTTTTTCTTTGAATACACCTCTCCTCTTTCTGTTAGCTCATATTCTTGAACACAATAGCTAAGTTTTCTACAAGCAGAAAAAGTTGAATAAGCATTTAGTTCATTCATAACCTGATGTGCATATATTGATTTAAATTCATTAAATTCATCTAAGGATAAGGATTTACTTTCCCCATCTTCTACTTTACAAAGTCTACAAATTCTATAATCAAATTTAATATTTTCAAATAAAAATTTTTTTTCTATATGACCATTTAGTCTAAACTTTCTTAGAATTTCAAAGTCTATTGCCTTAAATACAGCCTTTGGTATTAATCCAGCAAAAGATCCTACAATATCTAAATTTCCTCCATACTTGTAAGCTTGATCTCCCTTAGATGCTTTATATTGTCTATCCTTTTCTAACATAATATTTAACTTATCTATATCCCTCGACAGTGGTTCTTTACAACAACTGCACATAAAAACTTCCGAACTTTTTTTCTCCTTAAATCCTGGATACGCTCCTGTTGTATCTAAAAATTTATACTTGCCTGATTCAAATGGAAAGCTTCTATTTCTATTTCTTAAAAAAGAATGTGTTAAGTATTTTTTCTGAGCCCAATCCAGTGGCATAATATTTTCCTCCTAATTATTAACGAAATTTATACTAGTAAATATTATCATATTTCAAAACCTCATTAAAGTTCAGTACTTCATCTGCTATAATGATTAACAGAGTTACTATGATTTCTGCTAACTTCTGATAGTTTAAATATATATCTACATATGCTCTTAAGTTTTTTTGGGGTATTAGACTTTGTTTTCACATTCAACTTGTTGCTCATGCTGAACACACAATAAAAAGAGCTAAACATTTATATTGTTTAACTCTTTTATATTAAAAAATTTGATTCTATAGCTCTAAATAAATAATTGAAAAATCTAAATTAACTAAGTATAATACTTCCTTTATTATTTTAATTTTTTTCTAACAGGAACTTGTATTTCTGTAAGCCATTCATCTATATTTTCTTTATTCCAAATACCATCAATATATCTTTCCCTTGGACTTTCTACTATTTCATAACCATTTTCCTCAATATATTTCATTATAAAACTATAAGCATCAGGTAATAAATCATAGGATCCTTTATGATATATACAAACAGCTTCAACTTTATTAAGTTTCATAAACTTAATTGTTTCACTAGGTGTACCTTCTTTTTCTACAGCTTGTGCATATCTTATTTTAATGTCTTTTTCTTTATATTCTCCATCAAGATAATTTATATAACAGTAATCTGGCTTAATGCACTTAATATCAGGATTAGTTTTTAAACATTCCTTTCCACTACTTAAAATAAACTCTGTTAATTTACTGTATTCTTCTATTATCCCTTCCTTATAATACACTGTGTAGTCTGGTAATTCCTTTAAAATCACCTCGTAACTCATATCTCTTCCCTCCAATAAATAATTAATTTTGGATAATTGATATTTGCAATTTCTTAGTTCTTCTTCTACCTTTTCTTTTCTAGACATTAAAATATCTTCAAGTAATTTGCCTTCTAATACTTCCTTAATTTCATGAATTGATAAGCCAATTTGTCTTAAGGAAATAATCTTGGCTAGCTCCTTAAGTTGAATTGCTTCATAATATCTATAGCCATTATCATCAACAAAGGCTGGAATTAGAAGCTTTTCTTTTTCATAATATCTTAATGTTTTAATTGTTGTTTTAGCTAAAGTAGAAAACTCACCAATCCTATACATAATATCATCTCCTTAAATTAACAATACTCCCTCCTCTAAGGGAAGAGTCAATAGATTTTCTTCTTAAAATTAATATCTTTACTTCTAATTATAATGTAAAATTATAACTTTTTAATAATATTTTCTCTTTATTTTGACTTAGGAAAATTAATAAACTATCATTAAATTATAATTAATTTATATAAGATTTGGGGTGAATTTGTTATGGATAGAATTATGAATAGCATTAAAATGGGAGCTCTTTGTGATGCTTTAGGTGAGCCCCTGGAATTTAAAACTAAGGACTTTGATAATGTAATATATGATGATTATGAAATTACAGATGATACTCAAATGACATTATTTGTAATGGAAGGCTTAAATCAAGGAAATGTTAAAGAAGCACTTATAGAATGGTATTGCACACAGTCATATGGAAATGATATAAAGGACCCAATATGCTGGTTTTATAAAGATAACAGAATGCATAAACAAATGGCTCCTGGACTTACATGCTTATCCTCATTAGAAGAACTCTATTATAACAATGAAAGAGAAAAAAATGACTCAAAAGGCAATGGAGCCTTAATTAGAAGTGCTCCCTATGGAATGTTAAATTGTGATTCTGTAAAAGCTTATGAAAAAGCTTATAGGGATTCGTTAATAACTCATGATCATTATTATTCTGCAGTTAGCTCTGGTATTTTTGCCTTTATGATTAATCTTATTATAAAGGAAAATATATCAATTGAAGAAGCTACAAAGAGAGGAATTCAATATCTTAAAGAAATTGAAAATACTGAAGAAATAATAAAATTATTAGAATCTGCTTTATATTTATTAAATAATCCTGATAAAAGTCCCTATGATTCTTTAGGAGAAGGATGGGTTGCAGAAGAATGTTTAGCAATTGCAGTTTATTCAGCTTTATTTTATGAAAAAACAAAGGATTTAAATAAAGCTATAAAATTAGCAATACACCATAAGGGTGATAGTGATTCAACTGGAGCTGTTTTTGGCAACTTAGTAGGATTATTTGTTAATGCTGTTACTGAAAAAACTAATTGTGATGATATTATAGTTATGGTTGTTAATGACTTTTGTGAAAAATTCAAAATAAATGGATAATTATTGAATTTAAAAATTTCATTAAAGCAATTTTTCATTTACTTGATTACAACTTTTACTATATAATTTTATTTCCTAGATTCTTATTAAAAAAGCAACTCCTCATCACTAAAATTATCACTTGTGATGAGGAGCCTTTTTAGTTAGTCCTTATAATTTCTCAAATTCTCCTTGATTAATATCATCTTCATCTATCTCGACTTTTTCTTCAATAGTCTCTTGAGCGGCATCATATTCTTTGATACCTTGAATTAGTTCTTGCTTAGCTGCCTCTACAGCTTCATCTGACATTGCTTTCTTTTTGGAAAAATATTTAACAACTTTCTGAATACCAAGAGTTGAAGCCACACCTACAGCCATTGCTACACCTAGCCATGGTATCATTTGTTTTTTACCAGAGTTTATAAGTATTTCTACAAATTTTTCTGGTCCGCCATTTTCTTTTGCCATTTTTGATAATTCTGCGTAATTCCAAGGCATAGTTATTTCCTCCTTTCTTATTCTATTTAGTAACAATTAGCCTATCCAACGAAATTATTTAATAAAATCTAATATAAACACATCTCTAAATTGATGAAAAAAAGTTAATATTATCTATTTATAATTATTTTAACACCTTTTTTCAATTTTCTAAATCTTTTGCTGTATTTTTGTAATTTTATATTAAATTATTATCTCTCCTGAAAAGTCATATAAATTTATTCGAAAACAAAAAAAGAGAGAGATAGCTCTCCCTTTTAAAGTAAACTGATTTTTCTGTTGTCTGCCAACGGCATGCATTAAATCATGCAAATCTTTTAGGTTTTTCAGGTGTCAGTCCACCATAATATAAGTATTCATATCATATTTTTTTATTATATTATTATAAATTTCTATACCATATTTCTCTATTTGTGTCTTTATTTCATCATTCATACTATCTAAAAAAACTAAATCTACAGAATATATTCATACAATCTCATCTAATTCTTCTGCTATAGTTCCCTTATATTTTTTATCACATAATATACATAGATCTATATCTGAATTATATTTATAGTTTCCTTTTAATCTTGATCCAAACAAAACTACTTTTTGTATATATTTATTATTATTAAAATATGAAATTAAGTTTTTATATATCTTCTCTTCTATTCCATACATATTATAATTTCTCCACTGATATTTTATTTAAAAGTTCTTCTATAGCATCTATATATCTTTCAATTATATTATTTTTTATTTCTTCATAATCCTCTTCATTATATATATGAGCTGTTGAATTCCTTGCAAGTAATATATCATTCCAAACAATAATGTCTTCTATTAATCCTTCTTTAAATGCATGTTTATAACATCCTCTAGGGCTATTTATATCTATTCCATCAGCTTTAAATATTTTAGATAATAACTTACATGTTAAATATTCTAAGGTTTCATACTTTTTTATTATGGAATCTCTATATACTTCTAAAGTTATCTCATCTGTATTTTCTAATCTTCTATAGTTTTCTATTATATTTTTTAATCGCATAAGTATTTTATATGTGTAATTATAAGTGAGTTTAATGGATTCATCATACTTGTCTAATATACCACTCATTTAATCACTCCTAATTTCTAAATCAAATTTATAATAACATCTTTTTTTAATTTCTCACAGATATTAATAACTTATTTACTTTAAACGTTAAAATTAAACTTAATTATTTTAAAATTATTTTTCTCAATTTCTCTTAAAACTGGGTACTTATTTTATGACAGGGTATTTAAGAAATATTTTTTGGAGGTAATTAATATGAAATTTTCATTTTTAGGGTATTCAGTAAAGAAAATTATGGAGTTTGATTTAGATGTTAAGGATTTAGCTATCCTTAGATATTTTGATGACTTTATGGAAAGTGGAAAAATGAATTATGAAGTTATAGAAGGAGTTAAATATTATTGGATAAGCTATAAGAATATTGAAGATGAACTTCCTTTCTTAGGACTAGGAAAGAGATCTATTATGATGAGAATGCTTAAGCTAAAGGATTTAGGGATTTTAGCTCATTATACTAAAAAGGAAGGTGGTACCTTCTCTTATTATGCCTTAGGAGAAAAGTACAAGGAGTTATTATATGTTAATGACAATAATGATAAGGATAATTATACAAGCAGCAATAAGAATAAAGAAAACAATATAGATATAGTTAAATATAATAGTGTTACTAATAACACTATTATTAATGATACATTTAATAAGGCTCTTAATACTAATGAAGATACTATGCAAAATAATGAAGAAGCTTATTATAATTTTAGTGATTTAGAACACATTGAGCATAAAAATGAAGAGCCTGTGTATGTAAATATGAATAAAGGTTGTGCAGAGAAATGTTCAACAAATAACCATCTATTAAATAATTCATCTACTAAATTAAACAATATATATAATAATATAAAAAAAAAAATAAATAATATTATAAATTATTTAAATTTAAAAGCTGGTGCTATGTATAAAGCTACTAATTCTAAAACTATTAATTTAGTTAAGTCTAAGCTTAAAGATGGCTTTACTGTTGATGACTTTAAAACTGTTATCGATAAAAAGGTTAAAGCTTGGAAGGGAACTTTATTTGAGCAATACTTAACTCCTTTTACTCTATTTGGTGATAAGTTTGAAATGTATTTAAATCAAAATGTCCCTGCTACTTCAAGTACTAATAGCAATAATTCCTATGAGCCTAAAAATAATTATAAAAGCAATAAAAGTCTAAGATTCCATAACTTTAAGGGACGAGACTATGATTATGCTGATCTTGAAAAGAAGCTTTTAGGATGGGACTAATAGCTTCCCTATTTGAATAATGAAAATTTATATTTTTATATAACATAATTTATATTTAATATATAATAAAAATACCCATTAATTAAAAATTATATTAAGTTCTATTTAAAGTTATATTTAGCATTATATAAATAAAAATATATTTAATAAGGAGGTATTTTATGATACTTGAAGAATTTGATGAAAATAAAGTTGCTGTAATTAATGCAACTGATATTATTAAGCCCATTGATTTTTTCCCTAAAGTTGCAGTATCATGTTTTGCAAGAACTACATTTAATAGATTAGTAAAGGAGCTTAAAGGTGTTAAAATCACTTCAATTTCTATAGCAAATATGGAAATTCCTATTTACAAAGTAAATTATCATGGATTTGAAGTAGCTTTGTTTATGTCTTATGTTGGTGCTCCAGGTTGTGTTGCAGTAATAGAAGATATTTTTGCAATGGGTGCTGAAAAATTGATTCTTTTTGGAACTTGTGGTGTGTTGGACTCATCTATAGAGGATTGTTCAATAATTATTCCTAATATGGCAATGAGAGATGAAGGAACTAGTTTTCATTATTCCCCACCTTCAGATGAGATAGCTGTAAATCCTAAATATATAGATATATTTACAAATATACTGGACAACTATAAACTAAAATACCATATAGGAAAAGTATGGACTACAGATGCAATGTATAGAGAAACTCGTAATAAGGTTAATTTAAGAAAAGCACAAGGATGTATCTGTGTAGATATGGAATGTTCAGCAATTGCTGCTCTTTCACAATTTAGAGAAAAAGATATATTTCACTTTTTCTACGCAGCAGATAATTTAGATTCTGAAAAGTGGGATGAAAGAAGTTTATCAAATAATTTTAATCCATTACAAAAAGATAGGATTGCTACACTTGCTATGGAATTAGCCTTATGTATTGGTGATAAATAATTAACTTATAATTTTATAAATAGATTGAAATAAAAAATTTAATATATTATAAAGCAAAAGTGGACAATCAATGTCCATTTTTTATTTGTCCAATATCAACAATAATTTGAAATAGAGAATTAATTAAAAATATTTTTCTAATATTTTCAAAATAGTATTTAACCTTCGTATATAAGATATGAGGAGGTGATAATTATGGCAGCAAGTTCAGTATTAGTTGGAAATGCTTTAGGCGTAAGCTATCAAATTGGAGTTGATTCTAAAGGAAATGATGTTTTTAAGGGCCAAAGCTTTAAGAACATTTCAGCTACTGCAACAGATGAAGATTTAATTGCAATGTCTGATGCTATAGGAGGAATATTAGAACACGATATTACTACTATAAAAAAAGAACAAACTTATATAGTAACTAGAGGTTAACACTTATTAGTTACTTTATTTATTCACTATTAGTTATTAACCATTACCTATAAAGAAGGGAGGATGTTCTATGATTACAAGAACTGCAAGTATGAGTTTTAAAGATGAAGCTGGTAAAAAGCACACAGTTGCTGTTAAAGATATAAAGGAAAATGTTGATAATTCTGCTGTAGTAGCCCTTATGGATACTATTCTAAATAAAAAGCTTATTAAAACTGCAGCTGGAGACTTAGTTGAAAAGCAAGCTGCTCAAATAGTTGTTAAAGATACCACTGAAGTTAAATTTTAATATATAAACCTAGGGAGCTATAAATGTAGCTCCCTATTTTTTTATAATATATATTATATTTAAAATAAAGTTTAAACTCTTAGTGATCCACGGAATCCTCTTGAAGAATAATAGGAGTCAGCTCCATTATGATATGTAAACACAGTATCATAGCGACGATCACAAAAAATTGCGCCACCCTTACTTCTAATATTATCAGGTGTTTTTACCCAACTTGATGTTTTAATATCAAAAGCTCCAAGCTTCTGTAAAGCTCTATACTGCTCTTCTGTTAAAATTTCAATTCCCATATCTGATGCCATATCAATTGCAGTACCTTGTGGTTTATTTTGTTTTCTTTTTTCTAATGCTTCACCATCATAGCAAAGGCTTCTACGACCTTTAGGACTTTCTGCTGAGCAGTCATAAAAAATATACTCATCAGTATCCTTATCATAACCAATAACATCCGGCTCACCACCTGTTACTTCCATTTCATTAAGAGACCACAACTTTTCAATATTATTTTGTAATTTTTCTTGTACTTTATCCCATTCAATATATTTGTGTAGATTTATATTTTTATTAAAACGTACTTTTAAGATTTCAAGTATTTCTTCTTGTTCTTTAGATGACAGGCTTCTTGCTTTATCTTCCATAATAAAATCTCCTCATATAATCTCTTTAGACTAATCTTTATTATCTTATCAGAGTTAAATAAAAGAATTTTGATTATCAAACTTCTTTTTATAATTGTATCAAATGGATTTTATCTGGTCAATATAATGTATATTTGATTTGCTCCATAGCATTACTATCTAATTTCTATATTTACTTATAGTTGATATTTTTATTTCGGACATTATTATTTTTTTTAATTTATTTTTATTTATATCTCATTATTTTTTTTAATATATTTGCTAGCTTCCTTAATACTCAGCTTATCCATTTTATCCTTATATTTTTCAATAAATGCTTTTACCCATTCTGGATTTACTTTTGAGTAATCTCGAAGGCTCCAACCTATAGCCTTATTAATAAAGAATTCATTACTTCCAAAATTATTAGTCAGTATCTTCTCTAGTAATTCCTTATCAGTTTTATCCTTACGACCTAATTGATGATCTATGGCTAATCGACGTAGCCAAAAATCTTCATCTTTAGACCACTCTAGCATTAAATCATTAATTCTATTATCAACAAATGCAATATTTCCCACAATGCCATCAAAGTTATCAATTGAATCCCACCACTGCTTTGTCTTAATATATTTTTTTATATGAGGAATATCATCAAAGGTGATAAATTTTTGCATTGCTAAAAGATAATCTATGGCAACATATTGAAACTCTCTATGTTCATCTTCCCAGCATTTATCTAGAAAGTCCCAATCTATTTTCTTTGTCTTTTTCTCAGCTTTTAATAAATCTTTATAAAATGCTTTTCTCTTTGGTGTAGGAATACCATAGAAGGGAAAAATATTTCTCATATAGGCAGACATTTTCTCTGCATTTTCTTCATTTTTATTTTTCTCAAATAGTACTTTTATTTCATTATATTTATCCATTTCTATATACCTCCTATAATAAATTTCATTATCTCTTAAATCCTCTTTTACTATTGAAGTCATGCAAGCTATTATATTAAATTCTACTTATTTTAAGTATAGCTTATCATATTCCTTACAAAAAGCCCTTGCATAGCAATTAATATCTTAAAGTAATAAAATAAAACTCCAAGTAGGAGCATCATTGCTTTCTACTTGGAGTTAAAATTTAATATAAAACTAAACTATCAATAATACTATTAATGTAGAAATTATATTACTAGTGAGATTCACTACATCATTATTTATAAATGAAATTCCTTTAATAAGCTTATTAGGTTTTTCTTTGTACTCTTTCTTTTCTGTAATAGTCTTTAAGTCTTCACAATAATATTGAGCTTGTACAGATGCACCTAATATACTATCAACTATTGAACCAATAAAGCCCATAACAAGGCAAAGTATAGAATAAATTAAGCTTTGCTTTATATCTCTATATGTAATAAAAGAAGCTATAAAATATATACTGGCAATAAATGAAGCTCCTAGGAAGGCAAAGGTTGTGCCTAATATACTAATACCACCTGACATACCTTTTTCTAAAGGCTTGAAGTTTAATATATTTATTGGCTTACTTTTACTTAATACCCCAACTTCTGAAGCCCAAGTATCTGCAGTAGCTTCTGCAAAGGAAACAGCATAAGCTAATAAAAATACTGGACTTTGATAAAAATAATATAAGACTGAAATTATAAGTCCTACTCCTCCATTAGCAAATACTTGCATATAATCACGGTTTCCACCCTTTTCATTTAATTTGTCTAAGCTTTCTTTATTATTATTTTTAAATTTTGTTAAAATACTAGAAGATACAAAAAATGAAATCATTATAATAGAAAACCATAATCCCCCAAAATAATATATCCCTGTTCCAAGCACTGTAGCAGCCAGACAGCCACTCTTATTCAACGAGGCTTTTTTATAGGCAACAAATGCTATTAAAAAGGAAAAGGTTAGCCCAACTAAAAAGTCTAACATATTCTACCTCCTAACTTATAAAATAATAGATAAATAATATAGTAATGATGTACCTAAAGGTACTGTTAAGTTATCTAATCCATAAGGAGAAAAAACTTCTAAAACTGTACTTACTACAGCTAATATTAAGCTATATAAAAGTATATTTACTGGATTAAAAATATAAAGTATAACTAAAGAAACTACAAAGGAGAATAAGAACATAGCTAAGCTTCCTTCAAGACTTTTGTTATTTCCCAATACTTTAAATTTATGCTTTCCATATTTAACTCCTATTATAGCAGCAAAGCCATCACCATAGCCCATAACTAATATACCTAAAGCACCAATATAAGAAAATTCAGTATTTTTAAAGGTTATAAGTGCTAAAATCATTAAAGATAAAGCAAAATATACAGTTCCTAAATCATTTTTAGATCCATCTCTTTCCATTGCCTTAAATATCTGCTTTTTGTATGATATATAATTTATAATAACAAAAAGTGCAGGTACAATAGAGGCATAAATATTATTATTAAAGAAAATCATTGCCACAATCCACCAGTTAGCTACCCCTACATGAATAAATTTTCTGCTATCTTCATTAGCTAATATATTTAATTTATTTAGTACAGATGAAATCCCGATTATTCCAAATATAAATACTATAGAAACAATTATTCCAACAATATTAATCAAAAACACCTCCTTTAATTAATGTATATATTATATCTAATATTATATCTCTTTTAAATAAAATAGTATGGAATAATGAAACTATAACTAATTATAGGAGTAAATTTCTAGATATAATTAAAACATAAAAAAACTAGTCAATATTTTTTTAGTATTTGACTAGTTTTTATTATTAATAATTTAGCCTCTGAATATTTTAATTAGTTGTAACTTTCTTCTCTTCTTTATACAACATAAGAACAACCATAGCTAATAATGAAGCAATAGCAACTGTTGCATAAACTTCTTGGAAGCCCTTATTTAGTGTAGTTTGGAATTCATTTTCAATTGTACCCCTAATATTTTCAATTTCAGTTAAATAATTATTTTTCCCAGTTTCAAATGCAGTTGGAACAGCTTCTTTTAATGCCTTCATTTTTACTAATGTATCTTCCATTTGAACTTTTCCAGCATTCATCTTATCTATCGTTGGCTTCATAGTTGGAATAGGTGGCATTTTATTTATTGCTTCTGTTAATTGTGTTATAGAATCACTAATACCAGTTATTCCAGAATCAATACCACCATTTATCTTAGCAATTACTGAAGGTGTCATTTGTGAGAACATATACTCTGCCATTTTCTTTGTATTGTCAGTAATTGTTGTAACATCAGAAGATTGTAACATTTCAATTATTTCTTCTGGTAATTGGAAATTATCGCTCTTACTATTCATATCAAATTTTATTGTTTCCATTGATGCTAAATCTGGTATATCTATTCCTTTAAGCTTTTCTGCCATAGAAGGATTTTCTTTTAATTGATCTAATTGTTCTGTAAGTTCCTCTGCATATGGAAGCTTAGGTACATGAACTTCATTTGGAATAAGAGTCATTATATTATCTTGTACTGCCATTCCAGCATGGGAAATAAATCCTATCATTATTGCAGGAGCAATAGCAGTTCCAATAGATCTAATTAATGAAACAGCTGCTAATGCTGAATTTGATTCTTCAACTTTAGTGTTATCTAACATCATATAATTTATTGGTGTTCCCATAGTAAAGCCTATTCCTGTTCCTAGTAAAATTAAACATATTACTATTGAAATTAAGCTTGGATTGTTTGTAGCGTAAAATATAATATATAAAGATCCTAGTATAGAAGCAACAAATCCAGTACCAAGTACAATCTTAGCCCCATATTTATCAATTAATTTTCCTGAGAATGGTGCTCCAATGCCTGCAAATACCCCTAAAATAATAACAAAATAACCACCACTACCTGAAGCTATTTTCAAAGAATTTTCAGAGAATTGAGGAACAAATATCATTCCCATAATAATAATTCCTGTTATAAAAGCAATAAAGAATGTAATTATAATCCTAATATTTTTGAAATATGAAATATTAAGTACTGGGTCTTCTGCTTTCTTTTCTATTAATATAAATATTGGTAGTAAAACTACAAATATTATTAAGAAAGGATAAACAGATGTACTTAAGAAGGTATTTTTAAAATTAAAATAATCAATATTTTTAAGTCCATATAAAATAGAAAGTACCATTAAAGTTAATGTTGTAATTCCAAAGTAATCAATCTTTTTAACATCTGTCATCTTAGTATTTGGAAGAGTCATAAAGCCTGATATTAATATAAATATTGTTATTGGAACATTAATATAAAATATAAATTGCCAATTGTTTTGACCAAATATATCTATAATTGCACTCCCAGCAGATGCTCCAAAAATGTTAGCAATTCCATAAACTCCACCTACTAATCCAAGTGCAAGTCCTCTTTTTTCTTTTGGGAATGTGGTACCGAATTCAGCTGTTGCAATAGGAAGAATTCCACCTCCACCAATGGCTTGAACAACTCTTGAAATTAGTAATACAGAAAAACTTCCTAAATTTTGTGATAAACCACAGAATAAAGAGCCAATACCAAATAAAGATATACTTGTTAAGTAAACATATTTTCTTCCGTATTTATCAGCTAACTTACCCATAATAGGAATACTTGCTGCATATGCAAGAGTATAAATAGTAATCATCCATATTCCTGTATTATCATTTACCATTAGGTCATTTTGGATTATAGTTCTTGCAGGTGTTACTATCCCAGTATCTATAGCTCCCATAAATATCCCTAATAAATATACAGCCATAATTAATCCTAAGTTCAATTTTTTCTCTTTTACCCTCATAAACCCTTTCCCCTTTCAATTTCTAATCTAAATATTTGGCAACATTTTCTACCATTTTACCTGTAAGTCTTTTCACACACTCAATATCCGCCTTACTCATTTCTCCATAAAGAATCTTATTCCAATCATCAAATATAGTATTTATATCATTCATAATATATAAACTTTTTTCTGTAAGTGAAATAATATTTTCTCTCTTATTCTCAGGATTCCTCTCTCTAAGTACAAAGTCTTTATCTTCAAGCCTAGTTAAGGTTTTAGCTACCATTCCTTTATCAATCATGTATCTTTTTGAAATGGTCTCTTGGTTCACATTTTCATTTTTTGATAAAAATATAATGATAATCTGTTCCCCAAAGGTCAAATCAAATTCTTTTAATCTCTTCTCAGTAAAGTTTCTCCAATATCGTACTATAACTTCTAAGTTATCCATATCATTCCTCCATTTGTGTTAATAATATAATTTAAATGTTGTTATTTACAACTGTTGACTAATGCCACTATTCTATAGTAATCCTTTGATTTTTAAATTACAATGCCATTTTTCACCTATTCTTCCTTAATATTCTTTAAAAAATCCTAGTTTTAACAAACTATTATAATATTATATAGGTTATCATTTTTTAACCTAAAATTTTTAATTATAAAAGGAGTAATGATTAATCACCATTACTCCTTTAATTTACACTATTAGTTATTTTTACTTTAAAATCAATTATTTTACTCTATGTTCACCATTATTTGCAATTCTCATGTAAATTGAAAAAGTAACTTCCGTTTTTTTACTTAAACAGAAGTTAGTTTTGCAAAGTCTTTGATATAATTAATTTGATATTTGTCCTTAGCATATTGGGAGGATTAATTATGTCAAACAATAATTTATGCAAGGGAAAGCACCTTAGGATTGAAGATCGAATTATAATTGAATATGGATTAGATCAAAATTACCCATTAAAAGAAATTGCCGAAAGATTAAAAAAGGATCCAACTACTATATCTAAGGAAATTAAAAGAAATAGATTTCTTAAAGTAAGTAAGAAAAAGGAAAATGATATACAACCGTGCCAACATCGAAGAAGTTGCACTAAGACAAACTTATGTAATAGTAACTGCGGAAAGCAATGTAAGAAATGTAGATTCATAAACTGCTACAGAGCATGCACTGATTTTTCAGCTAAGAAATGTTTTAAACTTGATCGCTATCCATATGTTTGTAACGGCTGTAACACTGCTACTACGTGTACGGCAGAAAAGCAGTATTATAAATCTAAAATTGCAGATACAAAGTATAAAGAACTATTAATATCATCTAGGGAAGGCCTTAATATAACCTCAAAAGAATTGAAAAATATAGATGATGTTATCTCTCCATTAATTTTTAAAGGGCAATCTTTATTTCATATTTTTACTCATCATAGGAAAGAAATAAATTGTTGTGAAAGAACTTTATATAATTATTTTGATAAAAATGCTTTTACAGCTAGAAATATTGATTTACCTAGAAAAGTTAAGTATAAACCCCGAAAAAAATCTACACCTCCTGTCATTAAAGAATCTAATTATAGAATTGGAAGAACATTTGTTGATTTTGTTAAATTCACTGAAGAGAATCCAAATATACCTATAGTAGAAATGGACACCGTTCACGGCACACGAAGTGGCAAAGTTCTTATAACTTTTATTTTTAGAAATTGTGCCTTAATGCTAGCGTTTATAATTGATAGTTGTAGCGAGCTAGCTGTAAAAGAAGTTATAGATAAGTTATATGAAGTATTAGGGCATGAAGTATTTAAGAATCATTTCCCTATTATATTAACAGATAATGGTTCTGAATTTAAGAATCCTAAAGATTTAGAATTAGATGCTAAAGGAAATCAGAGGACCAAAATTTTCTACTGTAATCCCATGGCTTCTTATCAGAAGCCGCACGTAGAAAAGAATCACGAGTACATAAGGTACATAATACCTAAAGGAATATCATTAAACAATCGTACTCAAGAAGATATTACTTTGATGATGAATCATATTAATAGTACAGCAAGAGCTAGCTTAAACGGAAATACACCATTCAGACTAGCTCAAATGTTATTAGATAATTCATTGTTAGACAAGCTATCATTAAAACCTATACCAGCAGATGAAATACATCTAAAACCTGCACTTTTTAAAAAATAAGATATCAAAAATCTAGGGCAAGTATCAACGGAACTTAATCATGCAAAAATCAAGCAAACGGAACTTAGTTTTGCAAGCCGATTTCCGTAGGCTTAATAAGCATGCTTAAAAACCCTAAAAATTGATTATCTTATGAAAATTATATCTTATTTTAGAGCTTTTAGCCACTAAATTTAAGTGTAAAAACTGACCTTACTCTTGCAATATCAATAGCTTACTCTAAAACGGAAGTTAGTTTTGCATTCAACGTTTGCAATTCTCAATCCAATTTCAGTACCATTTCTAAGTCTTGTAATGTTTTCACTATGTTTATAAAACATTATAAGAGTTGCCATAGACAAGATACAAAAAGCTATAAGATTATTATTAAATAATCCAATATAAACAGGTACAGCAATTATAGTTGCAAATGTTGCACTAACAACATAATCAGTAATTAAAGTTAGAATTACACATAAAATAATTAAAGCTATGGCAAACTGCCAATCTAGTGCAATAGTCATACCTATATAAGAAGCAAATCCTTTGCCCCCCTTAAACTTCAAGTAAAATGGAAATATATGCCCAATAACACAGGCTACCCCTGCTAATTCTGCCACATAAGGTAAATCAGTAAATAAATATCTTACTATTACAATGGCTATATAAGCTTTTAAAATATCATGTAAAGCTACCATAATTCCAGCTTTCCATCCCATTATTAGCACCATATTAGATGCACCTAAATTGCCTGTTCCACTTTTAAATACATTAATATTATTTAACCTACCTAAATAATAAGACATACTAGAACTTCCAATTAAATAACCTATTAAAATTACCATAAGATATCTCATTAAATTCTCTTACTCCTCATAACCAAACCTTATCATTTCTTTGTTATTTTCGTAGTTAAAATCCCATATAGCACCATAGTCTTAATTAAATTAATAATTATAGTTTACTTATATTTAATATGCTAATCCTATACTCTTTCCAATATATTTATCTTCTTCTATTACCCTTAATAAGAAATCAGCCACATCAGCACGGGAAATGTTTTTCCCTTTAACTGGAACTTCATCTTCAGCTTCCCTATATAATCCTGTAAATTTACCATTTGTTAAAGACATTGGTCTTGCTAAAGTATAATAAACTGTTCCTTCTTTTAATACTTCATAAGCTCCTGCATGATCTTTTAATGGATTCTTTAGCATTAAGCTTATAATTTTGCCTATTATTCCTTTTAACTCACCATGTACTCCAGCAGAAGAAACTTGTGCTATTCTTTTAACTCCTGTTTCATTCATAGCATCTACTATATTCTTTGTAATATCTGTAATAGTTGTAGATGGTTTATTTCCTGGTCCTCCTATGCAATTAATTACTGCATCATGAAGGGCCATAGCATTTCTTACATCCTCATATTGAGTTGCTTGTCCAACTATTATGTGTAAGTTCTCAGACTTTATTTTTATATTTTCTGGATTTCTCACAAAAGCTGTTACTTCCATTCCTTTATTTATAGCTTGTTCGATTACCTTTTGTCCAGTTCTACCATTAGCTCCAAAAACAATAATTTTCATTACATATCACCATCCTTTTAATTTATGTGTATTTTAAATACTAATTTTAAGTGGTAATTAGTTATTTTTTTATACTTATTATATATAAAAACACCCTATAGAGTAAACCTTTTTTAAAAGTCTTCTCTATAAGATGAATTTTTAGCAATATATATTCTAGAAAAATTTACGTTCCTTACCTTGGACACTAATCCATCTATCAGTAGTAAATTTATTAATTACCCATTCACCATTAAAACGTCCAAGTCCAGAAGCTTTTTCACCACCAAACATAACGTGTGGCTCGTCATTAATGGATTGGTCATTAACATGAACCATACCTGACTTAATTTGTTTTGCTACTTCCATACCATGATAAATATCCTTTGTAAATACTGAACCACTTAATCCATATATAGTATCATTAGCAATAGCAATAGCCTCTTCTTCGTTTTTAGTTTTTATAATAGAAATAACTGGACCAAATACTTCATTGCAAGCAGTAGGCATATCATTTTTAACATCTGTTAAAATCCATGGATAAACAACTGATCCTTCTGTTTTTCCTTCTAATACAACCTTTGCACCTTGTTTAATAGTTCCTTCTATATAATTTTCAATTTTTTCAATTTGTGAAGAATTTATAATAGGTCCAATAAACACTTCTGGATCAGCTGGATTACCAACCTTTAAGCTCTTAACTTTTTTAACTAAAGCCTCTACAAAATCATCATGTATTTCCTCTGGAACTAAAATTCTATTAAGAGCCATACAAACTTGTCCTTGATTGAACAATGAACCAAATACAGCTGCATTTACAGCTTGGTCAATATCAGCATCTTTAAGTACAACCATCGCATTATTTCCACCTAATTCTAATGACACATCCTTTAAATGGTATCCAGCAACTTCTCCAACATGTCTACCAACTTCAGTAGAACCAGTAAATGAAATTAGACTTGGTATTGGATTAGAAACAATACTATCACCAATTTCTGAACCTTTTCCTACAACTACATTAATAACACCTTTAGGGAATCCTGCTTTGTCAAAGAAATCTGCAATCATTAAGCTAGATGCAGGTGTGTCTGAAGCTGGCTTTAAGACTACAGTATTTCCAAGTGCAATAGCAGGAATTACAGAACGCATTGCTAAAACTAAAGGAACATTCCAAGGTGCTATAACACCAATAACTCCTTTTGGTTCTTTAATAATATAATTCTCTTTTCCTGGTATATTAGAAGGAAGCATAGTACCTTTCATTCTTTCAGGATAACTCATAGCCAACTTTATTATTGAAATACTAGTGAAGAATTCAAAATCACATTTTGCCAAGGAACTTCCACCTTCCTCCCTTATCACATCGTAAACGTTATCTTTTCCTTCCTCAAAAACTTTTACTAAAGCTTCTAAGTACTCTATTCGCTCAGAAGGAGATGTGCTTGCCCAAAGTTTTGATGCTTCGTAAGCAGCTTCATAAGCATCTTTAACATCTTGCTCATTAGCTGACTTATAAGTATATAGCACTTCATTGGTATATGGATTTTTATTTTCCAAAGTAGATGAACTGCTACCACTTCTCCACTCTCCATTTATATATTGTTTAGTATACTTTTTCATAAAATCCCTCCTTTTGAATATAAAAATTATATTAATATTTTATTTATAAGTAATAATTAAATGATCATATTATATATTATAATTATATCATATATTTATTATAATTGATAATGATTATTATAAAATAATAGCATTTGATAGGATCTTTATATCTTCTTTGGAAAAAGTTTTTTCTAATTATTCAATCACCTCATTAATTTTATTGTAAAAAAAAGACTCTATACAAATAGACTCTCTTTTACTAGTGTCTACTATATAGGGTCCATTTCATGCCGTCACTTCTTTTTTTTTTCCTTTTGCTGGTATACTGTATAAAGTTTTTCCACATATATTCTTCTCTATCTTGCCTTGTACCCATAATTCACAACTCCTTAAGATATCTAGTGTATATTTCAACACAAGCCTTGATTTTACTTGTTTTATACATAGACTACATATAATCTATGTAGTCTATAATTTTTCATATAACTTACCTCTAAGAACTTCTAATTGTTCTTTGAGCTTTTTATTTTCTTCTTCTAATTCTTTTATCTTTTTATCTTTAGCCATTATGATAATATCTTTTGCTTTAGAAGTTTTATCATATTTGGCTCTTTGATTGATAGTTCTGCTTACTTGTTTATCTCTAAGTTCTTCAATTCTTTTTTTGATTTCTTGGTTGTTATAGAGGAATGTCTTAGACACTCCACTAAGTTGTGAAACACTATTAAAGTTAATTTTATGTTCAGTCAATGAGAGTTCTCTAATAGCCTTATCGACCTTATCTAAAGCCATTTGTGATCTTTGTTTAGCATATTCTTTTAATCCTTTAGTATTATCAGCCATTAAACTATATCCTCCCTTGACTTGCCATTCTTATGAACTAATTTATGTTCTTTAACTTTTTCTAATGTTTGTTCTAATATATTTAAATACTGTTTATTCTTTTCTGCCCAAAGTTCTCTACCACATCTATTACTTATTTCAATTTGCTGCTTAACCTTTTCTATTTCTTCTTCATATTCAGGGATATTCTCAACTGTAGTACAGAAACTTCCACAAGTTAAACAATGATTCATTTGTTGCTTACAAGGTGCTTTAGAAGGTTTAAAGCATACTCCAAAAGGAACTCTTACAGCATCTAAATTCTTTTTAACATATTCATATCTAATAAGATTTTCACCTTCATCAGAGGATGGATCTACTTCAATAAGTTCATTATTTGTAGTATCAACTTTAAATAATTCTAAGTCCTCTGTATTCTTCCATTTTTCATATAATACATTTTCTGAAACAGTAGCATAATGAACTGTCATTTGTAGGCTTTGATGTCCTAAAATCTGTTGTATAACACTTATACCCATACCTTGCTCTACATATTCTTTTGCTCTTGTATGCCTTAGAGAATGAAGTCTAAAGTGATATAATTCACCATTAGCATCTCTAATATCTTTTTTAACTATTAATCTTTTAATAGTTCTTAGTAAACCTTCTTTTGCTAACGGTTTTCCTTTAAGTTTTCCTTCATAAGTATTAAATAAATACTTATTAGGATTGTTTTCTTCTGTGCTTGACTCCTTTGCTTTATCAATAGCTTTTTGAACCATTTCAGCAACTTTATCCCTTATAGGTATTTTGAGTTGTGCTATACCTGTTTTAGTTATTTCACCACAAAGATAGTAGTTATATTTTTCTTCTTTGTTATTCCACACTTGCTCTAAACAATTATCATATCTAAGATTTAATATATCAGTTCCACGCCAACCCGTTTCACGAAGTAAAATATAAATCGGTATAAACTGTAGTCTATCTAAATCCATAATATTATTATCTAATTGTTTTAATATAGGTTCTGGAATAAATTTTGCTTTTTTAACTTCATCTTTATTTAATTCCCTTTTAGGAATATCATCTTGAAATATTAAAAATGATACCTCCTTTTTAGGTGCTTTATCGTATTGAGCAATTTGAATATATTCTAAAAATGTTCTTATATAAGATATATATTTACTTGTTTCAGTTGGATTTTTTCCTTTTCTTTCATTCCCTATATGGAATAAATATTTCTCAATGTCATTTCTATTTAAATTTTCAATAAAACCGTCATTATATCCGTTTGAGTAAAAATAATTAAAGAAATATTTTAAATGTTTAAGTGTATTAAAGCAAGTCATCCAACTTTTCTTTGTAATAAAAGACCTAAAATATCTTTTAACTATCTCTCTATAATATAATGGAATTTCTATAAAATTTAATGATGTTGCTGTTCTGTCTGATGTTGCACTTTTCTTTACACCTTTAATATTTTTTGAATACCATATATCTTTTTCAGTTTCTTCTCTATCATCATAGAAATCTATTATAAAGTCTATTACAAAATTAGTTATATTGCGCATATGGAGATTACTTGTTTTTACACCTATTTCATTTAAAAATAAAATCCATTTGGTTTGAGTTTTGTTTTTATCTACTTCGCTTAAAGTATTCACTTTTATATACTTATTAAAAAAATAACTTATATTTTTCAAAGATTCAGATTGCCTATCAAACGTGTTTAACTTTATTAAACCATTTTTGAAATTATAAAGAAAATAATATTTAATTTCATTTTTCAAACAAACATTATTAATTCTTTCAAAATTAAAATACCTGTTAGATCTTATTTTTTTACCAACAAAAATATCATGTGTTAAGTCCCACTTATCATTTTCTAACCAATATCCGTTATCTTGTTTAAGATACTCAATTATTTCATCATATTTACTTTGTTGATTACTTTTTATCTCTTGCAAACTTTTCACTTTATTCATCCTCCTCATTATAAATATCCAAATCTAAATTAGGTTGAGTTCTATTGAACTCTTCGGTTATTTCTTCATCAGAAGGGTGTATATAAGTGTTCAAAGTAGTATAAATATTTTTATGTCCTGCCCTTATTCTCAACAGTTCTGGCTGCCATCCTGCCATTCTTAATAATGTCAATGAACTATGCCTAAACATATGTGGAGTAACATATATGCCTGTTACTTTTTTTAATGTTCTAAATAAATTATCTACATCAGTATAATTCATAGGTTTATATTTATTACTTCCACTAAGTTTGATAAATATATGGTTAGTTTCAACTTCTTCTGTATGATATTCTGCAATATATTCCATAAACATATCTGCTAAGTTTTGAGATATATCTATTTTTCGTGGACTTGATACTGTTTTTATTTCAGCATTATTTTCAAGTTCACCTCGGTCTTGTAAATCTATAACCATATCACTTATATCAAAATCTTCAATCCATAAAGACAAGGCTTCGCCGATGCGTATGCCAGTTTCATATAACAAATTCAATAGGAACTTATCTCTAAGGTTGTTACAGGCTCTTATAAGCGTTGCTATTTCTTCTTTAGATAATGTCTTTGGCTTAGATTTAGGGACTTTCAGTTTCAGTATATTGCTTATTACTTTCTTTTGCTCATGAGCTATTCCGTATAAAAAACCTTTAAAGTTTCTACTTGGAGTAGATACAAATTTTCTAAGTCTATCAGAAATATTATTACTGTATTCTTCGTGTCTTAAAATATAATCATAGAATGCTAATACAGTATTAACTATAATATTTACTGTTCTTGGACTTCTTGCTGTATCTACTTGATGTGTAGGAATAACCTTTAAACTTTTATACGGATTCTGCAACCAATTTACAAATAAGGCTAAATCATCAATAGTTACCTTTTGAAAATCTAATTCCCTTTGTTGCAGATACTCAAAATATAGCTTAAGATGTTGGCAATACATTCTTAAAGTATTTCTTGCAAAGTTAGTATTATCTTTAAACCTAATAAACTTTAGTATAGGCTCTATTGGTAAACCATCATCATCTGCTACAAAGTATCTTTCCTTTCCATCTTCTGTTTTTACCTTCACTACTTCCATAGTTCTACATACACCTCTGTAATTTTACTTTATTCTACACTTAGTTTACTATAAACACTATAATCATTTCAACTATATATTTAGTATTCCAAGTATTACATATATTATAAGGGTATATTTAAACTACTATAAATACTATCTAAGTATCTACACTATATTTCTTTCTTTTACTAATAATATAAAAAATGCTTTAGTATAAGTAAAGGAAAATACCCTCAAAATAGGATCTTTCCAGTTCTATTGATGCTTTCTTTACTTTGTCATATAATATAATTGAAAGGAGTGTTGTATATGTCCATAGACAAACCTACAACTAAAGACCTTGACCCGTTCTATTCAGAATCTAATATCGAACATTTACGAAGAGGTATTGAAGCTTTGAACTCTGGAAAAGGCATTGAGAAGGAATTGATTGATGCTGACAATAAATAATAAAATTCCTAATAAAGTTTGACTTTTTAGAAAGCATTAGATTTAATGGCAGACAAAAAAAGAGCCAAGCAATTATCTTGCCGAGCTCCTCTATTTATCTGACTTTAGCAATATTTTCTTTTATTTATTTTCCCTCTACCACTTTCCTTAACTCTGCATGAAAGATTCCACCGTCAGACTTTCTTAAGAATAGTCAATGTTTGTTATTAATAATTAAACTATTGTGAGAGACTACAGTAGCTTTCTCATTATAATTCCATTTTCTTTAAAAGGCTCAATATCCTTATTATCAATAAAGTCATTAATTATAGAAACTTCTTCAAATCCATAATTTATATATATTTTTCTTGCCTTCGTCCATTTTTCTGAAACTATCAAAATTATTGACTTTTGCGATTTTACTACTTTAGTAATATGTTTTATAAAAAACTCAAGCATCATTTTGCCTAATCCATAGCCTCTTACTTCTGGAAGAATAGCAAATGAAGATATATATACTTCATTCCCATTTGCTTTATGACTATCCTTGATTAAATGTCCTAATGTGAATTTATCCTTATCAATTTCTTCTCTATACTCCCATAGTTCTGAACATATATAGCCAATAACTTTATTATAATATTCCATTACTATAAAGCCTTCTTTAAAGGTTTTAATTCTTTGCAGAAATACATCTTTATTTTCACATACGGTTTTAGAAAATGATGATTGTTCTATCTCCATTATATAATCAATATCATTTTCTTCAGCAGTACGAAATTTAATATCATTAATATTCATATAATCTCCTCCATATTCATAATTTCAGTTTTATAAGTTGAAATGCCATATTTATTACTTAGTTCTAATAATCTCAACAACAATGGATAATTATTTCATGCTATTCAAAATTAATTTGAAGCTGTTACTATCTAAAAAATTATTAAGGTTTACCACCATATCACCTTAACGGATGGCAAACCTTTAATTTAAAATCTATTAAAACCTTATAAACAGTTCTATTACTGTACTCTCCGAAGAAAGTTTGCTTTTTCAAACTTTCAGATTTAAGGAGAAATCAAAAAAGAGCCAAGCAATTATCCTGCTTAACTCCTTTGCCTCCGCAGTAGGCTGCTTCCAATCAACTTTCAATGCGTTCAGTTTCTTGGGCATCCCTTGCAATGGTAATTTATCTTTTAAAATGAACACATTCCTCCGGCAGGCTACGGAATGTGGGCTTTCTCGCTAAGTTCACACTTCGCTAGCGTTTTTAAAAGGAACATCTTATTTCGTTGCACTACATAAGATGGACTTTCACACTAAGTTTAGCTATAGCTTCACTAAGTGTTCAATGTCAATCGTTCAATGCCAGCTTAACAATTGCCTCCAGCAGTAGATTTATTCCAATCACACTTCGCTTCGCTTGTGTTCTTGGTAAATCCTTGCATGGGGCGTTGTAACAACTTACTTCGTAAGTTTAACAACTGCCTCCAAATGTGGAGTATTTGGGAACATGTCTTTAACGCAGCTTTCTACCATTTCGTATCCAGCTTCCATTAATACCTTTAAGTTGTCTACTAAGGTTTTAGGATTACATGATACATAAATTATTTCCTTGGCATTAAATTTAATTACGTATTCTAATGCTTTTGGATGTACTCCACTTCTTGGTGGATCTAAAATTATTGTATCTGGTTTATCTTTTACTGATTTTATTATTTCTGCTACATCTCCTGCTAGGAATTCACAGTTATTTAAATTATTTAACTTTGCATTTTCCTTTGCTGCTTCTACTGCTTCTTCTATAAGTTCGATTCCAACTACTTTTTTTGCATTAGCAGCTGCTATTTGCCCTATAGTTCCTGTTCCACAATAAAGGTCAAATACTACCTTATCCTTTGATTCTCCTAAGTAATCCCTAACTATACTGTATAGGCTTTCTGCTCCTTTAGTATTAGTTTGGAAGAAGGAAAAAGGAGATATTTTAAATTTTAATCCTAAAAGATTTTCTGTTATATAATCTTTTCCAAATAATAAATTAACCTTTTCTGGTACTACTGCATCTGAAAATGAATTATTTTCTGTATGTAAAATTGATACTAAATTACCTTTATAATTTTGATTTTTTAATATCTCTACATATTCAGATAAATCAAAGTCTATTTGAGTTGTAGTAACTAAGTTAACCATTAATTCACCAGTATTAATTGCTTTTCTAATAACTAGGTGTCTTAAATATCCTTCTCTCTTCATAACTCTATAATAAGGTAAGCCTTTAGCTCTAAAATAATCTACTGTTGCCTTAATTAAAGTTCTAAAGTCTTCATCCACTATTAAGCATTTATCTACTGTAATAATTCCAAAGGATTTCCCCTTCATGTGCATTCCAAGAGTTAATTCTCCACCCTTTTCGAAATCTCCAAAGGTAAATTCCATCTTATTTCTATATTCCCATTGTTCCTTACTTCCTACAATTCCTTTGTAGTTCTTAAGTGGTAAATCAGCTTCTTCAAATAAATCTTTAAATTCTTCACTTAAAAGTTCTAATTGTTTTTCATAAGTTAAATTTTGTGATGTACACCCACCACAAATTCCAAAGTGCTCACAAGATGGACTTATTTCATAGTCTGCTCTCTCATCCACTGAAGTAAGCTTTAATTCTGCAAAGGCTTCTCTTTTCTTTTTAACTCTCCCAGTTACTGTTTGCCCTGGAAAAGCACCTTTTACGTATATTTTTTTACCTTCTAAAGTCCCAATTCCTGTTGATGGGAACTCACTTTTATCTATTTTAACTTGAATAGTACTTCCTTTTTTCATGTTAACTCCTAAGTAAAATTATTTTAACACTGTTTTTCTTCCTATAGTATCTTTTAATTTAGTTGATGCACAAATTGGTCCATATATTATATTAACGATAACGTACATTATTAAGAACATAGGCTCTCTTTCTGCAATATAAAAACCAAATAATTTTAATAATAAATCAAAAACTATTAATAATACTAATGCTAATGCAATACTAATAATTTGATCAATTGCTCCTGCTAAAAGCCTTTTAAAAAATATTAGTCCTTTGCTATCCTCTTTTATCTCTTTTTCTTCAGATACTTCTTCATTTACTGGTTCTACTACCTTATTTTCTTCCACAACTTCGTTTATAACTTCATCCTTATTTAATTCTTTATTATCCAAACCTGCATCCTCCTAAATTATATTAAATTTTAAAATTATATGTTTTGGAATCTATTTTATATAATAAAAAGTCACCCTTTATAGTTATAGTTTCAACTAATCCATTTAAATTAGTTTCTATAGTTCCATTAGCATCATTGTTTTTAACAATATCTATTATCTTTTCATTTATTTCAGAATAATCTCTATCAATATTATTTGTCATAGCTTCTGAAAAGTTTGCTATTGAAGTTTCCTTTAAATCAAATTTATCTTCCTCTTTGATTTGATCTAAGTCTAATTTAAATCCTATTTTCATATTTAGGCTTCCCTCTGCCATATCCGTACCATATGTTTTAAAACCATAATACATACTTTCCATTCTGTTTGGTTCTGGATTTAAATTATCAGAATAAACGTATTTTTCATTTACACTTTGGTCATTTTCATCTTTAATTTTTTCTTCTTTTGTATACTCTAACCCATAGAAGTTAGCTGCTTCCTCAATTCTAGATGTTATTTCATCATTTAATTGAGATACCTCTTCTATAGTATAATCATTTGCCCATACTCCTTCGCCTATAAAAGTTTTTTTGCTTTCATCACTCTTGCTACTTTCTTCTACTGTTCTTTCACTTTTTTCATTCTTGGAAGCTGGACTGCATGCTACTAAAGATACAATTGTTACTCCACTTAAAATTGCCATCAATATTTTTTTAATCATAATATCCTCCTTAGGATGCATCCCTTGTAAATCATCTTTTTTATTTTTTCCTAAATTCATCTTATTATAACACTAAAGCCCTTATATTAAAAGGGCTTGACACTTAACTGACATATTACAAAAAAATAAAGATATACCTGAATATAAAAATATAGTTACTTCCATATTTCCTTTTTCTAACTCCTTATTAAAATCAGCTAGTATATTTGCATCAAATACTTATTTTATCCTTTATTTTTTCAAAGGTTTTATCTCCTATACCATCAACATTTTTAATATCCTCTATAGATTTAAATCCCCCATTTTTTTCTCTGTAATCTATTATACTTTGAGCTTTGACAGCACCTACTCCATTTATTTTTTGCAAATCACTTAAGGATGCAGAATTAATATTAATAATTCCATCATTAGAACTATTACCTGCATCATTCATAATAGCTCCATTATCAGCACTTTCATTATCAGGAATAACTATAAGTTGATTATCTCTTAATTTCTCTGCTCTATTTATTTTATTTATATTAGCTTTTTCTGTTAGGCCTCCAGCAATATCAATTAAATCTCTTATTATACTCCCCTCTTCAACTTCATATACATCTGGTCTCTTAACTTCCCCCTTAATTTCTACAAGTATCTTATTTTTATTAGGAATAACTACATTACTTCCACTAGACTTAATACTTTCTTCATCTACATTATTTTCTTTTCCTTCCTCTTCTACAAATATATTTTTCATATATTCATCTTTAAATACCTTTGATTTATTTTTCCCATATAAATAAAAAGATGTACTTATGCAAAATAAAGCTAAAATAATTAGTATACAATTTCTTAAATTTAATATATTTTTTACCTTTTTATTCACTTTTTTCCTCCAATTAAATAATTATTCCTTATAATTATTAACTAATTCTTAAAAATTTATCTCTTTACCATTAATTATTTATAAATTATAGAAAGATTTTAATTTTTTTGATAAAATATTTTTGTCTATATGAAATAGTTATTGTGGGAGATTTATTATGAAAAATTTATTAAAAAAATTTCTTCTATCTACTTTATTTATAAGTAGTATCTTTGCTAGCCTTAATTTAGTTAAAGCTAGTGCTACTGAACTGCCTCCAGTTTATTCAGAAGGTGCAGTTCTAATGGATGGAAAAACGGGGAAAATACTTTATGCAAAAAATGAACATAATCAATACGAACCTGCATCAACAACAAAAGTAATGACAGCATTAGTTGTTCTTGATAAGGTTAAACTAACAGATAAGGTTACTATAGGGGAAAAACCACCTTTAGTGGATGGCTCTGCAATAGGTATTCAAAAAGGGGAAGTATACACTGTTGAAGAGCTTATGCTTGGGCTTTTACTAGAATCAGGAAATGATTGTGCAGAAGCATTAGCTGAATATGTTGCTGGTTCTAATGAAGAATTTGCTACGCTAATGAATGCTAAAGCAAAAGAACTTGGAGCTTTAAATACAAACTTTAAAAATCCTAGTGGTCTTCATGAAGATGGACATGTAACAACTGCTTATGATCTAGCACTTATAATGAAAGCTGCTTCCCATAACGATGAATTTGTAAGAATTGCTAAAACAGAATATTATAAATATGTAAATCAGCCTTTTTCTGATGGAAGTGAAAAATGGGCAACAAATAGAAATCAACTATTTAATGAGTATAGTCCTTATTTTTATGCTAATGCATACTGTGGAAAAAATGGATATACACCTGAGGCTAATCATGCCTATACTGCTGCTGCAGTAAAAGGAGACCAAATGATGATAGGAGCCTTTATAAATGCTACAGATAAAGATAACTTTTATACTAATATAGGCCCATTATTTGATTATGGTTTTGATAATTTTGAAACAGTAAAGTTAATTAGTGAAAATCAAATATTAGATAACTACAAAATTAATGATGCTATAACTCTTCCTTTATTAGCTAAAAGTGACTTTTATTATACTAAATCTAAATCTGAAGAAGTACCTGAATATACAATTGAATATGATAAAAGTGATATAAGCAAAAAAGATATTAATATAAATGATACATTATTTAAAGCTAAAATTATTATTGATGGAGAAACTATTTCTACAATGGATTTAATAAGTGGAGCAAATAGAGAATATAACAGCGAAATCATGTTAAAAGAAACTTTTTCAGACTTTGCTAAGAAGCCAAGCAATATAATTTATACATTAATAATAGTATTTATTGCTCTTTTATTATTAAGAGCTATACTATTATCTATTAAAAGAAAAAGGATAAGAAGAAAACGTCCTAGATTTAGTAGATAAAAGATGAGATAGATATTATACTCTTTGCTCCGTCGCATTCGCTCCAAGTCGCCAGAATATAATATCTATCTCATCATATACTTAAGGAAATGAATTTATAAAAAATTATTAGCAGGGTAATATTTTTATAAATTCCTAGTATATTAAATAAAGAGCTGGAACTCCAGCTCCTTTTTTGTTATTTAATTTTATTAATTAAAGCTTCAATATCCTTAGGTAAGCTTGCTCTTAATGTTAGAGGTTTCTTTGTTCTTGGAGATTTAAAATCTAATCCATAGGCGTGAAGTGCTTGCCTTGTTATAATCTCATTATCTTCTTCATTTCCATATAAGGTATCTCCCCAAATAGGATGTCCTAGCGAACTTAAATGAACTCTAATTTGATGTGTTCTTCCTGTTTCTAGTAAACATTCCACTAAATCAGAGTCTTTAAATCTTTCTATAACCTTATAATGGGTTATACTTCTTTGTCCTCTATCATCAATAACTCTTCTTATAGTTCCTTCTTCTTCTGGTCTATAAATAGGTAAGTCTATAGTTCCTTCCATCTTTTCCATATGCCCATGTACTACAGCTAAATATCTTTTTTCAACATTATTTAAGCTCATTTCCTTAGATAATTCCATATGTGCATATTGATTTTTAGCGATTATTATTAATCCTGAAGTATCCATATCTAGCCTACTTACTAATCTAACTATGCATTTTTGATTACTTTCTTTAAAATAATACATTAAAGCATTTGCCAAGGTACCACTTTGATGTCTTTTAGTTGGATGTACTACCATATTAGGTTCCTTATTTACTACTATTATATCTTCATCTTCATAGATGATATCTATAGGAATATTTTCTGGATCTATGTTTTGTGTTTCATCCTTCATTAAATTAATTAATATATTATCATTCCCCTTTAATATATAATTCATTTTAACAGCTTTATTATTAGCAAATATTCTCTTGTCTATTGAAGCTCCCCTAATTAATCTTGAAGAAAGTCCAAGTTCTTCTTTTAAATATTCTCTTATTTTTCTTCCTTGGTACTCTTTAGGAACTACTTTTTTAATAGTACTCATATTTCCTCCTAGTTGAACAAATTATAGTCTTCTCCTAAAAGTATTACTGCATCATATTCCTTGTATTCAGGGTTACTTATCTTCTCAGACTTATCTATATCTATGTCACTCTTTAAAAGTTCTTTTAATTCTTTATTGTCTGTTTGTATTATACTTTTAGATACTGGAGTAGTATTCCCTACTTCAATATTTGCATAACCTAATGATTGAAGCTGATCTTTAGCAGTAGAGGCTAAACCATTTATTTTAGTTCCATTTAAAACTAAGATATCTAATTCTTCTCTTTTTATAGATGTTATACTATCTGATTCTGATGGATTTTCAGCATTTAATGAATTTATTAACTCCATATTATCTTCTTTATAAGATACTAAAAATTCTTGACCATAGATGTTTTCTGGCACACCTTGAAGTGTTGTCATAACTATGTCAGATGACTTTAATCTTAATACCTTTAGTCCTAATGATATTAATTTATTTGCTGGAATATTAGTATCAACATTATCACTAATAGCCTTAAGTATATTTGGAGCCTTTAATACTATGTTAGGACTTAATGCCTTATCTACTAACTTGCTCATAAGTAATTGTTGATTTTTAATTCTATCTAAATCACCATTTGCAAATCCTGAGCCATCATTATTTTGTCTCCATCTAAAAAATTCTTCAGCTTTTTTCCCATCTAAATGAACTGTTTCTCCAGCAGTAAAGTTTATATGAAGATCTTGTTCTTCATCATCATAAAACATATCTTGCTCTATTGTCATATCTACTCCACCAAGTGCATCAACAACACTTCTAAATGCATTATAATCAACTTCTACAATATAATTAATATTTATATCTAATAATGATTCAACATGAGTAGTTATTTCTTCTTCTCCACCTAAAGCATATGCTGAATTAATTTTCCAATATCTTTGATATTCTCCTGTATCTAAATATGCATCTACTTCAATCATGGTATCTCTTGGTATAGAAACTAAATGAACCTTCTTAGTATTAGGATTATAGTTAAATACCATTATGGTATCACTTCTTCTTATAGATTTATTAGCTTGATTATCAGTATCTCCTACATCCATACCTAAAATTAAGATATTAATTGAGTCATTTGAAGATGCTGGTGGTATTCCATTTCCTAATTTATTAGTTTTTAAGCCTGAAATAAAAGAATATGCATATATTGCTCCAGCAAATATTAAAACAAATATAAGCGTAATTATAGAAAATAATATTCTCTTTCTTCTTCTTTTTCTCCTCTTAGCTTCAATTGCTTTTCTTCTTTTTATTCTTTCTTCTCTAGTAAGTGGTCTTCTTTCTCTATTTCCAACATCTTCCCTACTATTACCCATCTTTAATTCCCCTTTAAATAATTACTTATGCAGCAATAAATAATTTCTTGCCTTAATACTATTTATATCAATAGCAACACCCTTATTTAACAAGTACTTTATAGTATGATTTAAACCTTGAAGAACACCATTATCTAAATCCTTAAAGGTTTCTCTTCTTAGATTATCCACTCCTTGAAAATTTCTATTTGGTTCTATCATATCTGCCATATAGATTACTTTATCTAATTTACTCATATTTTCTTTACCAGTAGTATGCCATCTCATAGCACTTAAAATCTCTTCATCTTCGATTCCAAAAATTTCTTTAGCCACTATAGGACCAACCATACTATGCCAAAGTTCTTGATTATTTTCTTCATCATAAGATAGCTCTATATTATTTTTATCTAAAATATCTTTTAATTCATAAATTGTCATATTTTTAGCTATATCATGTGCTAAAGCAGCAATTTCTGCTTTTTTTTCATCTACCTTATTAATTTTTGCAAGTCTTATGGCTGTGTCAACTACTCCTAATACGTGAATATATCTATTCTCAATTAAGTTATTTTTAAGGTAGACTTTCATTTCATCTATACTAATCATAATTCTCTCCTTAAATATCACTTTTATTAGAGCTTAATATTGTTACAATAATTATATATATTATTCTCTTTAATAAAATTTAAAACCTCTTTAGAAAGGAAAAAGTCAACTCTTTTACCTTCCTCTATTCTTTTTCTAATCATAGAGGATGAAATTTCTAAGTCTATTATATCTAAAAATTTTATACTTGTGTTAAACTTCATTTCAATTTTATCTTTTTGAATTATTAAGTTTTTCTTACTGTAACCAGGTCTATTAAATACTACTAACCTTGAAAGTTTAAATATTTCTTCTGGCTTCTTCCACTTTTCAATATCCATAAGACAATCAGCACCTGTAATGAAATATAATTCATTATCCTCCGATTTAAACTTTTCTAAGGTTTCATAAGTATAACTATATCCTGTTTTATGAATTTCGTAGTCGCTTATTTCAAAATCCTCATAACTTTTAATAGCTTCACAAACCATATTATACCTTAAGGAAGCCTCTAATACCTCTTTATCTTTTTTATGAGGTGGGCTTCCTGCTGGCATAAATATTATTTTATCTAAGTTTAATTGGCTCTTAGCCTCGTATGCTATATACAAATGTGCTAAGTGAATAGGATTAAAGGTTCCTCCTAATATACCAATTTTACTCATATTATTACCTAGGTAATTCTATCTTTGGTTTTTTTGAGGATTTTTTATATAAAACTATTTTACTACCAATTGCTTGAATACCTTCGCAATTAATTTTTTCACATATTTCGTCTGATGCTTCTCTAGCAGCTAAACCACTGTTTTCTAGCACCTTTATTTTAATTAATTCTCTTGCTTCTAAAGCTTCTTCTAATTGATTTAAAAAAGTTTCCTCTATTCCATTCTTTCCTATTTGAAATATAGGATCCATATTATTTGCAAGACCTCTTAAATAAGCTCTTTGTTTCCCTGTTATCATCTTATTCCTCCTAAATTATAATACATATTCAAATTCAAAATCATTAAGTCTTACCATGTCGCCATCTTCAATGCCCATTTCTCTAAGGGTATCAAATACGCCCTTATTTCTTAATACCTTATGGAAGTATCTTAATGAGTCAGCATCATGTATATTAACTGAATTTAATAATCTATCTACAAAGGATCCATAAACTACATATACCTTATTTCCTTCTTCTCCATCTTCAACAGAAACATCGTATGTAAATCTCTTTTCTTCTTGAACATATCTTTCTTCTTCACTAATTTCTAATTCTGTTATTGGAATTTCTGTAAGCATTCTTCCTGCTTCCTTGATAATTTCATCTACTCCTGATTTAGTAGCAGCAGACATCTTAAATACTTTATCAAAACCTAATTCATTTACTTTTTTCTTAAAGTCTTCATAAACTTCTTCATCATAAAGCATATCTGCCTTATTAGCTACAACTATTTGTGGTCTATCCCAAAGCTTAACTGAATATTTCTTAAGTTCTTCATTTATCTTAACAAAATCTTCAAATGGGTCTCTTCCTTCAATTCCTGATATATCAACTACATGTATTAATAATCTAGTTCTTTCTATATGTCTTAGGAAATCTAGACCTAATCCAACACCTTCAGCAGCGCCTTCTATTATTCCTGGAATATCTGCCATAACAAAGGCATTAATTCCTTCTGCTTTAACTACACCTAAATTTGGCTTTAATGTAGTAAAGTGATAATTCGCTATCTTTGGTTTAGCAGCTGTAACTGTTGAAAGGAATGTTGATTTACCTACATTTGGGAAACCTACTAATCCTACGTCTGCTAATAATTTAAGTTCTAATGTAATCCATCTTTCTTCCCCAGGCATACCAGGTTCTGCAAAATGAGGTGCTTGCCTAGTAGGTGTACAGAACTTACAGTTTCCTTTTCCACCCTTTCCACCTTTTGCAAGGACAAAAACATCATCTTTGTGAGAAAGGTCTGCTATAATCTTATTAGATTCAAAATCCCTAATAATTGTTCCCATAGGAACTTTAACGTGAAGATCATCTCCATCTTTTCCATAACATTTAGAGCCTTCGCCTTTTCCACCGGCTTCAGCAACGAATTTCTTTTTATATTTAAAGTCTAAAAGTGTAGTTAATCCTGGATCAACCTCAAAAATTACACTTCCTCCTTTTCCACCATCTCCTCCATCAGGACCACCTAGTGGAATGTATTTTTCTCTTCTAAAGGATACACATCCGTTTCCTCCGTCTCCAGACTTAACAAATATTTTCGCCTTATCTATAAACATAAAATCACCTATCTTTCATAAAATATTCTTACCTTATTCTTATTATTTCAATCTTCTTAAGGTTTATTATAACATAAGTATAAATAACAAAATTATTACTTATATTATTAGAAACTAAATTCAACTATATAATTTAGTTATAACAGTTGTCAAACTAACTCCTATATTATACATATAGGGCATAAAATCTATAATTATCGATATGCATTTAAACAAATTTTAAAAATATCTTTATTTTAGAAACTCCCTTTGGAGTTTCAACCTTAATTCTACATTTTACATTATTCATTTTACATTGGGCACAAGCCCATAAATAAATGGACAATTGACAGTGTACAATGGGCAAGCTTATTCATTGTCAATTGCCCACTCTTGCTGTTTTACAAAATAAAGCACCCTAAACTAGGGTGCTTTATGAAAATAATATTATTCTGCTATTTCTTCAAGATTTACTGGATAAATGCTAACTTTTTTCTTATCTCTACCCATTCTTTCAAATCTAACGATTCCGTCTTCTTTAGCAAATAGAGTGTCATCTCCACCCTTACCAACATTAGTTCCTGGGTGAATCTTTGTTCCTCTTTGTCTAACTAAAATGTTACCAGCTAAAACGAATTGTCCGTCAGCAGATTTAACGCCTAATCTCTTAGATTCTGAATCTCTACCATTCTTTGAGCTACCTACCCCTTTTTTGTGGGCAAATAATTGAAGGTTCATCATTAACATACTATTACACCTCCTCTTTAAATAATCTTATATATTCGCTATACTTATTATTTCCAAATTGTAATTTAAGAGATTCCATCAAGCTTTCTATACTTTTCTCAAAAGTTAAAAGTAATACTTGAGTCTTCTCTATTTCTTGATTTTTAAGATTTGATAAATTTATATGTAAAAATCCATCATTGATACTATACTTAACCTTAAGCTTTAATACCTCTTCAATGCCTATTATAACACTTTGAGATAATACAGAAACTGAATTGCAAATTAAATCATAAGCATCTCCACTTTTCTCTATTTCAGCCTTAGATAAAGCATGACCTTCTATCTTAAATCCAAGTCTTAAATTTTCTTTTTCATAAATCTTAATCTTAATCATGATAATTAAGCTTCGATTTTTTCGATTACTAACTTAGTGTATGGTTGTCTGTGACCAGTCTTCTTTCTGTAGTCCTTCTTTGGCTTATACTTGAAAACTGTTATCTTCTTAGCTTTACCTTGAGATAAAACCTTAGCTACAACCTTAGCACCTTCTACAACTGGTGTACCAACTTTTAAAGCATCACCATTTGAAACTGCTAATACTTCTGTTAATTCAACTGTTGAGTCAACTTCAGCGTTAAGTTTTTCAACGAATATTACGTCTCCTTCTTGAACTCTGTATTGTTTTCCTCCTGTAGATAATACTGCGTACATTAAAAACACCTCCTCTTATTACGGTTTCGCCAACCGAGGTACAAAGCTCTAAACTTTGTTTATATAAAAACCTCTTATGCGCGGTTTAACAAATGCTATTTTACCACACTATTATGTAGATTGTAAAGCAATTTATTCATATTTTTCATAAGCTTTTACAAGATAATTTTTTACATTTTCTTTTTGACTATTAAATATTAAAGGTTCTATTTTATAACCCTCAATTCCATCTACAAAATTCAAGTAAATTTCATTATCTAAGGAACTTATATTTGATAAAAATGAAAATTCATCTCCTCTAACTATATCCTCATAATTTTTATCTAACTCTATATAAAAGGAATTTATTGAATTTTCTTCTTCTGCTTTAATAACTTCATTCTTAATTAGTTTTTCTATATATGATAGTTTTAAAACAAAACCTTCCTTATGGCATCTTTTGCAGCCTTCTTCTAAATATTCATATATAGATTTTCCTCTTCTCTTTCTAGCAATTTGAACTAAATCTAGTTCTGTAAATGGAAATACTTTAACATTTCCTTTATCTGCTTTTAAAGACTTTTTTAAAGCTTCCATAACTAAAGCCTTTTGTGAATAATCTCTCATATCTATAAAGTCTATAACTATTATACCAGCTAAATTTCTAAGTCTAATTTGCCTTCCAATTTCATATGCAGCTTCTAAATTAGTTTCTAGTATAGTTTTATCAAAACTTCTTCCCTTAATGTTTTTAGAAGAATTTACATCTATAACATACATGGCTTCTGTTTTATCAATAACTATATTTCCACCACAATTTAGAGCCACCTTCTTGTGTCTAAGCTTTAATATTTCTTTTTCTATTCCATAATACTCAAATAAACTTATACTATTATTATATTTTTCAATACTTATATCTTCATTAGATTTTATATTTAAATATATTTCTTTTAAATCTTCATCATCATTTGAAATTATCTTACATTTAGCTCCTAGGTTATCTACAATTACTTTATTTAAAATAATGTTCTCTCCATATACCTTACCTAAGCTCAGACTATATCTTAATTTATTTATAAGAATATCAAACTCTTGTAGTAGTTTTATTCTCTCTTCTAATAACTCTTCACTTGAAGCAGTTACTGATTCAGTTCTCATAGTTATGCCATAACCATCTATTTCATTAATAATTTTATAAATTCTATTTTTCTCTTCTTGACTATTAATTCTCTTTGAAAAGCTAATTCCACTTCCCCCTAGGGTTAATACCATAAACCTACCTGGAATACTTATATTTTTACTTACTTTAGCTCCCTTATTATTTAAAGGTTCTTTTATTACTTCTACTAAAATTTCATCACCTTTTTTTATTCCCGAATCCTTAAGCTCATTACTATAATACATGTAAGCTTCTTTTTCTAGACCAATATCTACAAAAATGGAATTTATAGCAGGAACTATATTTTTTACTCTTCCTTTATAAATCTCTCCCATTTTAGGTTCTTTAGAAATTTCTTCAAAGAAGCAATCTACAAGTTTTCCATTTTCTTTTATGGCAATTCTTAAAAGCAATTCATCTCTTTCAATGAAAATTTCCCTCATAAAATACACTTCCCTAAATAAATTTATATATTGGCATGTATTTATTATTAGTTAATACATACATTTCTTCTCTCTTTATATCTACAAATGCATCTTCTTCTATTTCAGGAATATTATTTTTTATATAGCTTGCTACTAAATCTGGAGATAAGTGTTCTCTACTACCAGAAGAAACTACTATATTAATAATTAATTCATCATTATTTATCCAATATTTCATTTCTTTAATCATAGTTTTTAGATTTACTTCTTTTTCACCTTTTTTACTTTTCTTTATAGTAGTCCATTGACTTTCTTTTTCTAAAGCCTTCATTTTTTCTTCTACTATATTAGCATCTTTACATATCATCTTTATAGTAAATCTAGCAGCATCTACTAAGGCCATACTTTGAGGGACTTTCTTTTGTCCTTCAACATTGACTACCTTTTTAGCATTTAAGAATTTAATTCCTGATGCAGTTTTTTCATTTAATCTATTAATTATCTCATCTTCACTTAATTCTTCTACTAATACAATATCCATATATTCAGCATCTGAATAAACACCAACTGATAGAGGTTGTGCTATTGACATTGCCATATGAGGATTAAATCCCTTTGAGTATTCCATTGGAAGATCTGCTCTTCTTATAACCCTTTGAATTGTTCTCATTAAATCCAAATGAGATATAAATTTAATACTAGATTCTTTAGTAAACTTAATTACATAACGCACCTTCAAAACACTTCCCTTCTTTAAAGTTTACATTTACTCCACAACCTGTACAACCCTTTCTACAGTTTTGTGTAAGTTCTGCTTTCTTTGCTTTTTCATTTTCAACTTCTAAATATCTTCTATTAACTCCAATATCTATAAAGTCCCAAGGAAGTATTTCATCGTAATTTCTATCTCTATACACATAGAAATCTTCATCTATATTACATTCTTTCATAGCTTCCATCCATAGGTTATAATCAAAGTACTCTGACCATCCATCAAATTTTGCACCTTTTTCAAAGGCTTTAATTAAAAGATCACAGGTTCTTCTATCTCCTCTTGCAAATACAGCTTCCATAAAGGATGTCTTTTGTTCATGGTAGCTATAATGTATAGCTCTAGTTTTTATAGCACCTTTAACTGCATCTATCTTCTTCCATACTTCTTCTGGTCTAGCCATTGGAGCCCATTGGAATGGTGTAAATGGCTTTGGTACAAGTATTGATGTACTTACGTTAATCTTTAATCCTTTTGCTCTCTTATCTTTGTGAATATCATAGTAAACAGCAGCCATTTTTTCTGCAAGTTCTCCAATTCCTGCTGCATCTTCTAATTCTTCATAAGGAAGACCTAATATAAAGTATAACTTAATAGTACTCCATCCTGATTCAAAGGCATTTTTAGTTGCTTCTAATATTCTTTCTTCAGTTAATCCTTTATTTATTATGTCTCTCATTCTTTGAGAGCCAGCTTCTGGAGCAAAAGTTAATCCTGTTTTTCTAACCTTTTGAATTTCTTTTATTAAATCAACTGAAAAGGCATCCACTCTAATAGATGGAAGGGCAACCCCAACATTTTTATCTCCATGCTCTAAAATTAAACTGCTTACAAGATTTTGTATATCTGAATAATCACAAATACTTAGAGAAGCTAATGAAACTTCTTGATACCCAGTAGCTTCAATCATCTTTTTAGCTTGATCTAATAAAGTATTAGTAGTTTTCTCTCTAACTGGTCTATAAATCATCCCTGCTTGACAGAATCTACATCCATTAGTACATCCTCTTGAAGTTTCTAAAACTACTCTATCATGTACTATTTCAGAATAAGGAACTATCATATCTATAGGGAAATCTACTTTATCAAAATTATTAACTATTCTTTTCTTTATCTTAGCTGGAACATCTTCATATTTTGGTTTAAATTCCTTTATAGTTCCATCTTCATTATAAGTAACATCATATAATGAAGGCACATATACTCCTTGAATTTTAGATATTTCTCTTAAAAACTCTTTTTTCTTTCCCTTGCCCTTGTACTTTTTATATACATCTAGGACATCATTCATTATTTCTTCACCTTCACCTATTTCGAAGAAATCAACTATGTCGTATAGGGGCTCTGGATTATATGCACAAGGACCACCAGCCATAATTATTGGCTCCTCTTCTCCTCTTTCTGAAGCTCTATAAGTAATTCCTGCCATATCAAGCATATTTAATATATTTGTATAACTCATTTCATATTGAAGTGTAAACCCTAATATATCAAATGCTGTAAGTGGATCCTTAGTTTCTAAGGTCATTAATGGAATCTCATTTTTCCTAAGCTCCGCTTCCATATCTGGCCATGGTGCAAAAACTCTTTCACAATATGTATCTTTTCTTTGATTTATTGTATGATAAAGTATTCTTGTTCCTAAATGAGACATTCCTACTTCATATACATCTGGGAAACAAAAAGCAAATCTTATATCAACATCTTTTGGATTTTTTACTACTTGATTTAACTCTCCACCAACATATCTTGATGGTTTCTCAACCTTATATAGAATATGGTCAGTAATTTTTTTCATAATACTTCCTCCTAGAACGAGAATTTAAAGAAGCCACGCAAAAATAATGTATAATGCGTAATTGATAATACACTTAAAGCAATGCGTAATGCATAATTAATAATGCATAATTTTTGAAATAATTCAGCAAGCTGAATTATGAAATTTTAGAAACTCCTAAAGGAGTTTCATCATCAATTCTTTCATTTTTTAATTACTTCATTATTCTTTCTTTAATTAAGGAACTCCCGAAGGAGTTTCATCATTAATTATGCATTACGCATTATGCATTATCCATTAATTATCCACTATCCATTGTGCGTAGCGCCAATATATCTTTTCTATTCTAGCATATCTACTAATAAAGGTAAAGGAGCTGTCACAACAGCTCCAAGTTAAGAATTTAGAGTGTCCAATGTAGAATTATCGAAGTAATTTTCTTTAAATTACCAGAATAAATTTCTATAAGAAACTCTCCCAAAAATTTTAACATCAATTTTGCATTTTTCATTCTGCATTCTGCATTCTCTTAATATATTCTTCCACAGTCATATTTCCATAGCTTTTTAAAGCTTCTATTAATTCGTCCTCATGTAATATATAAATAAGTTTCATATCATCATTTAAAATATAAAAGGTATTAAACTTATTTCTATCTACCAAGGCTAATACATTAACAAGTCCTTGCTTGTAATAAACAGATATACTTTTATTTTCAATATAATTATCTTTTAAAAGCTTTTTTCTTTTTTTAACTATATTACCCATTGTTATATACATTGAAGTATGTTGTTCCATTCTAGTAATATAAACTATAATTATAGCGCCTATAATTATACTAAAATTTAAACTATGTAGAAAAATATAAATACTAATTCCTGAAATAATAAATAAGCCTGCTATAACATAACTAATTATACTTATTATACGTTGAGCTCTTTTAAATAAAATTCTCTTTGATAAAACAATTTCCAAAATCCTAGATCCATCCAATGGATAAGCAGGTAACAGATTGAAAAATGCTAACCCTATGTTTAAACTAATGCCAGTGTCTATAAAAATGTTTTTATACTTAAAGCTAATTAAATAAAGTGCAAATGCAGAAATTATATTAAATAAAGCTCCTGCAATATATACTACTATCTTCTCTTTGTCCTTTAGTGTGTTAATTTCTGAAAGTTCTGCATTTAATCCAAATATATGGAATCCTATATTATAAAATTTACATCCATATTTAAAGGCTATTAATATATGCGCTATCTCATGTAAAAACACCCATATAAATGCAAATATAAACAATTTGTTATAGCTACATACAATTGATATTAGAAGTATTTCTGCTAATATCTTCTTTCTTTCTCTATTCATTTATATCTCCCTAATAATTGCTACAAATCTATAAAACCACCTTCTATTTCTAATGCTTTATTGTTATAAATTTAATCCGTTATTCATATCATCTAAATTTATATTAGTTATTTGATTTATAACTTCTTTATACTTTTCTTCTATATTATTTTTAATACCACTATAATCAAAACCAAGCTTCTCTACTCCAGATAATAATTCTTTGTAATTAAATTCACTATTTATAGATGTCTTACATATTTTATAAAGCTCCTTTGCTTCCTTATTAGGAAGTACTTTTAAAGTAAAAACTACTAAAAACAACATAAAAGTTATTATGAGCCTAATTATAAATCCATCTATATATTTATATTTCTTTTTGCTAGAGTTAATTTGATAAGTCCCTTTTCCATAAGTATAATTTCTTACATTTGACGTATTTGGATATATATATTCTTTAGTCATAAGTCCATTATCACCCTTATTTTCGTTTCCTCTAACTTTTCCCCTAACTTTCTCGTAATACTCTTTATAAGCCTCGTTATAATTGTTAACCATACACCTCTCTCCCTACTCTTAATAGTGTATTTATATTTAATTACTAAGACTTTTATTCCATAAAAAACTAGGAAATAAATGGTATATTACTTACGACCTCGTAAATTCCAAGTAACTAGAACATAATATTTGTATTTTCATAAATGATAGCCCAAATAATGTATAATAGATATATATTATTCCGTAGTTATATTATTAATTATAAAAGGAGGTTAATACCTTGGATATTACATTTAAAACATCAAAGGGAAGATTTAATTATCGCGTATGTGCAATTATAATCCATGAAAATAAGTTATTAGCAATGAAAGATGAACATTCTCCTTATTTCTATCTACCAGGTGGTAGAGTTAAGCTTCATGAAACAGCCGAACAAGCTATGCTAAGAGAACTAAAAGAAGAATTAAAAATTGATTCTGATATAGTTAGGCCTTTATGGTTTAATCAGAATTTTTTCACAGAAGATGTTAACAAAGAGCAATATCATGAATTATGTTTATATTTCTTAATAGATATTAAAAGAAGTAATCTATTAGATAATGGAAATAAATTTTCTTTAGTTGAAGGGGATAAATGTAATACTTTTGAATGGTTAACATTTAATCAATTGCAAACAGAATACATATATCCATTATTTATAAAAGATAAAATCTTTAATCTACCAAAGGAGCTAACATTAATTACAGAAATAAAGTAGATTTAAATTGTCACAGCTCTAGTAGTTTTATTTGATAATCTCAAGTGATACAAAAAATAATAACTAGAAAATTATATATTAATTTAGCCGATTAAATTTTATGTTTATTTTTTATAAAAAAAGGAAAATCTGCTGTTTTAAAACTGCAGATTTTTTTAATATCTCTATTTTAATTTAGTAATTTGGTACAAATTACATCATTAATTATACATTCTTCATTTTACATTATACATTTCTTAGAAGTATATCTTTTTCCTTCTCATACCTACATTTAATATTAATCCTATAGACATAACTGTAGTAAGTAATGAAGTTCCTCCATAGCTAATAAGAGGTAATGTTATACCTGTTATCGGCATAAGACCTATTGTCATTCCTATATTTTGGAGCAATGCAAATAAAAAGTAAGCTATTAATCCTACACAAATAATTGATCCAAACTGATCCTTTGCTGTTCGTGCAATTGCTATCATCCTTGAAATTAATATACCATATAGAAGTAATAAGAAGCAGGCTCCAATAAATCCCCATTGTTCAGCTATACTTGCAAAAATAAAGTCTGTCTGTACCTCTGGTACATATTGAGCTGCATACCCTACTGAATTTTCCTTAGTTATTACATTGCCTTGTAATCCAAAGACTCCACCATTTCCTATACTAATAAGGGATTGTCTCAATTGATAGCCCGATTCTGAAGAATCAGATTCTGGGTTCATAAAGGAAGTTATTCTAGTTTTTTGGTACGGTTTTATTAACCCTGAATTCCATACTATAACTATTGCAACAATTAGAGTTAATAAACCTCCACCAATTATCCTTATATCTAATCCGGCAATAAAAAATATTCCAACTACCATAAAGAATAAAACCATAGTCATTCCCATATCAGGTTGAATAACTATAAAAATTGCTGGTACAATTGCATAAAAAGCCATGGTTAAGAAATTTTTAAGTTCATTTATTGTTCCATTCATTTCTTCTAAAGTTTTACCTAACATCATTATTGTAGCTATCTTTGCTAACTCTGCTGGTTGAAAGGATAATGGTCCAAGTCTTATCCATCCTTTTGCTCCATTAATCTCTGTACCTATAAGCATTGTTACTATAAGTAAAAGTATTGATCCCCAATAAAACAAAGGAGTATAAGATTTTAATAACGTATAATCAATAGCAACAACAAAATACAATGCAACTAAGCAAACTACAAACCAAATTGACTGTCTCTTCAAAAATAATGTTCCATATTCTGCTGCACTTGCTAAATATATATTTATTATTCCAAATATCATTAAAGCTATCATGGAAAATAGCATTAGCTTATCTATTTCTTTAAGCTTTTTAAAATCTATTTTAAAATGCGATAATGGTATCATTTTTTTGCATTACACCTCCATTTTTTTAACCTAGATTTTATTATATCCAAAAAAATTTTATTTCTCTATAACATATCTACAAATAAATAAAATTTAAGAATTTATTAATTAATTATCTGTTAATAATATTAAAAAATAGTAAAAGGTCTATTTCTAACTCTACGTATAAAATAGAATTAGCATAATCATAGACCTTTTAGCAATGCGTAATGCATTATATTTCTAGTTTTTAATATTCTTAATAGGTATATTAGCAACTAATGCTGGGCTATTACCCTCTAAATTTTCACTTTTGCTTACAGCTATTTCAACATCATCAACATCTATTTCTATATATTTAGATAATACTTCTAATATTTCTAATCTTATTTTATCAAGAGTTTCATGAGGTAAATCACCTCTATCATGTATTAATATTAATTTTAATCTATCCTTTGCTACTTCCTTAGGTGTTGGCTTATTTGAAAACTTCTTAAAAAAATCCACCTCTCAACTCCCCCTTTTAACGCTTAAATAATTTTTTTAATGATGCAAAAAATCCGTCTCCCCCAGTTTTTAAATCAAGTAACGGTACTTCTTCTCCCATTATTCTTCTTGCTATATTTCTAAATGCTTGTCCAGAAATTGATTTATCATCTAAAACTATAGGTTCCCCTTTATTTGTTGAAATAGTAATGTTTTTATCATCAGGAACTACTCCTAATAATTCTATTGATAAAGTTTCAATTATATCAGGAACATCAAGCATATCCCCTCTTTGTGTCATTTCGTAATTTAATCTATTGATTATTACTGCATGATCCTCTAATCCCTTAGCATCTAACTTTCCAATAACTCTATCAGCATCTCTAACTGAAGTTATTTCAGGATTAACTACTACAACTGCTCTATCAGCACCTACTACTGAATTTTCAAAGCCTTGTTCAATACCTGCAGGACAATCTATTAAAATGTAATCAAAATCCTCTTTCAATTCATTTATTACTTTTAACATATCTTGGGGTCTTATATCATCTTTGTCTTTAGTTTGAGCAGTTGGTAATAAACAAAGATTTTGATATCTTTTATCTTTTATCAATGCTTGTTTCAATCTACATCTATTTTCTATAACATCTGAAATTGTATAGACTATTCTATTTTCTAAACCCATTAACACATCTAAATTTCTAAGACCTGTATCCCCATCTACAACTACAACTCTTTTATTTAAGGCTGCTAATGCAGTTCCAATGTTTGCTGTAGTTGTTGTTTTTCCAACTCCACCTTTACCTGATGTAATAACTATAGAAATTCCCATTTTTTATCTCCCTCCAACACTATATATATTTCTTTGGTAAATACGGTTCTACTATAATAATATTATCTTTAATTTTTGCAAGTTCTGGATAAGATGGCTTCACACCATCCTCTGGAGCAATAGTAACTATGTCAGCTATTTGTAGTATTTCTGGCTGAAGATTAAAGGCTGATATTACAGCTTTTTTATTTCCACCTACTCCTGCATGCACATGTCCTCTAATAGTCCCTAAAACTATTATATTTCCTCCTGCATACACCTCTGCCCCATTATTAATATCCCCTATAATTACTATGTTTCCATAATATTTAATCTGTTGTCCACCTCTTATTGTTTTCTTTATAAATTTTGTTTTTCCTTCATATATTCCATTAAATATTTTATTTTCTTTATTATCTTTAGATTCTAATTTCTTAATATCTTCAAAAATACATTCCTTAATTTGAATTTTTTCAAATAAAGCATCCTTTAGCCTTGATACATCATCTTCATTCAATAACTTTAAATTTGTTTCTATTTTAAGAGATGCTCCTTTATAAAAGCCCTTTCCAACAGACAACTTTTTTATTAAGGATTCTAACATATCATCAAAGTTATTAAACTTATCCATATCTATTGCTGCATTGATACCATCTTTAGTACCTCTTATTTGAATTTTACTATGTACTTTCATTGGCAACCCTCCACCAATTACATTTACTTATTAATAAAAATATCTGATACTTATAATTATACAATTATAATCTATAACTTAACAACCTAATTTTGTATTAAATTAAAAAAAACGGAGAAAATCAATGTTTTTATAAAAGTAAAAAGCTGAGAAAACCCAGCTTTTTACTTTTAATTACTATTTTTTATTAATTACTTAATTTAATACTATCATCTTTATTATCCTTTAGTGGAGATTCTACTACATATTTTCTAAAGGATTCTGATTTAGAAGCATAAGAAGGATCTAATTCTAATAACTTTTCTTTAAAATAAGCTTCATATATAGCCTTATGAATAGTTGCACCCTCACTACCTCTGAAGCCATCATAAATAGTTGAAAATATAGCTATTTCCGGATCATCTAAAGGTGCAAAACTAATATAGTTACCATAAGCTAATCTTCCTTGAATCTTATAATTTTCATCTGTACTAAAGTCAGCTGTACCTGTTTTTCCTGCAACCTTAATTGGGAAATTACCAAAAGCTTGGTACGCAGTACCATTATTAGGACTTGTATTAACTCTGTACATTCCATCTTTAACAGCTTGAAGATATTCTGCTGGTATATCTATTTGATCAATTATTTCTGGTTCAAATTCTTGTAATACTTCACCTGTTGGTGATGTAATTTTATCTACAAGGGTTAACTTACGTCTAGTTCCTCCATTAGCTAATGTTGCAACATAGTTTGCAATTTGGACAGGAGTAAAGTTATTCATACCTTGCCCAATAGCACTAGATATAATTTGTCCTGGAGTTTTAATCTGAAGTCCTGCATTACTTATAATATAATAAGCTATTGCATCTGAAATAGTTCCAGCCTCTTCATCTATATCTACAGTTCTTCTTTTAGATGTTTCAATTACTGAAGCTTTAAATTCATCAGATAAATCCATTACCTTCTTAATATATGGAACTAAACTTTCAGCGTATTTAGTAGTGTCAGATACTTCTTCATCTGTTCCTACCTTTGCTAAAGTATCTTTCATATAATTTTTCAAAGCATTTTTCGCTTCTTTTAAAGTGTCTGAATCATTATCACTATCTTCTATATTTAATGGTACAAATGAATAGCTGTAATAATTTCCCGCCTTTAAAGCATCTACTATTTCATACATAGGAGTATTTACTATTTGATTTTTCCATGACTCAAAATTATAAACTTGACCAAAGGACTCTTCAATTTGAATTCCTGTAGACATAGTTTTAGAATTTTGTTTACTTGGTTCTACTCCAAGTCCAAACTTCCATGCATATTTAGCAAGAGTATTTAAAGCTTCAATATTTCCACCACTTACATCTCCTCCACTATTTTTATATAATCTATACCCTAACTCATAAAAATAGTAATTTGATGATACTTCTAGAGCTTTTCTTAAATCAGTTGCTCCATTTGCTGTACCTTGGAAGTTCTTTAATACCATTCCTGGCAAATCTTCTTTACTCCATGTACCAGAGGTATCATTCATAACTTCATATTGATTAACTACCCCTTCCATTAATCCTGCAATGGCAGTAAGAGGCTTAAAAGTTGATCCCGCTGGAAGAAGACCTTGTGTTGCATAATTGAAAAAAGGCTTAGGATAAGTATCAAACTTATCTTCTCTTTTACCTGTTTCTTCATTTATAGGGAATAAATAATCCATTCCTCCAGTAGCACCAGTTCTTTGTATAAATTCCTTGGCATAACTTTCTATATCTGGACTAAAGTATTGCTGAGATAACTCATCAGTTAACTTTCCTGGAATAGAGAATACATTTGGATCATATCCTGGATAACTTACCATAGCAATAATTCTACCAGTTTTAATTTCAATTGCTACTGCTGCACCTCTTGTTGCATTTGGAGCTATACTACTCTTTATACGATTCATAGTATCTTGCATAGCTTGTTCTGCAGCATACTGAACATCTTTATTAATAGTTAAGTGTACATTATTTCCTGGGTAAGAATCTAATTTAAATAACTCCTCTGTAACTCTTCCTTGAGAGTTTACTTTAACTGTAGTTCCACCTTTAGTTCCTTTTAATTGATCTTCTAAAGCAGATTCTATACCAGCAACTCCTATTAAATCCGAAGATACATCATATCCTCTTAATTCATAATTATCTTCTTTAGATGAATCTATTGAAGATAAATATCCTATTACTCCTGAAGCTAAGCTATTATATGGATAAAATCTAATAGGCTCTATACTTACATCAATACCTGGTAAATCATTTAATTTTTGATACATAATAAAAGCAGTATCTTTCTTTATATTAGATGCAATGGTTACAGCTCTATATCCATTAAAGCTTTGCATTTTAATAGCATCTTTTACAACAACATATTTTCTTACATCTTGCATTGAATATGTTTCTAAAAGTTCATCTAATATTTCTTTCCCAGACATTTCTTTATACTTATCATTATAAGCATCAACTCTAGCATTATAAGCTTTACTTGTTTCACCTTCTTCTCTAACTGGCATTGGATTTACCAGTTCTTGAAGACTATAACTTTTAAGTAATTTATAGTAGGTTTCTTCTGCAGATATTTTTAATAATTCTTCATTAACTTGTTCTATTTCTTTATCGTTAAATTCAGTCTTTTGATTACCAAATAGATTTCTCTCTATTTCTTCATTAAGTCCTCTATCTCTTTTAAATCTAATTTCAACAACTTTTTTTGTATCTTCATCATCTGTTTTAAAATCAAAGTAGAACTTACCACTGTTATCTACTTTTAACATTAATTCATCTTCAAAATTCTCTCCATTTTGTGAAAGTATATCGAATACCTTACCCATAGTTCCATAAAAATCTTCATTATCATCATTAGGCTTAGTATATGTTAAGGTATAAGTTTGAATATTACTTGCTAAAATATTTCCTTCACTATCATATATTTTTCCTCTAGGAGCATTTTCAGAAATAAGCCTTGTTGAACTAATATCAGCTCTTTCTTTATAATCTTCATGTTTATAAACTTGAAGATAAACCAGCTTCGCAATAAAGGTAGTAAAAAGAGCTATCATTATTATATTTAAAACAGTATATCTAGAAATTTTCTTTTTCTTTTTGGGTTTATTTACTATCATCTAAACCTCCATGATCTCTTTTTATAATTATTATTGTAAAGCCTTAAAACAAAATCATATCCTAAAAACATTATTATTGCACTATATATGGATGCGTATATACCAACTTCAATATTTATAGTTTTTCCAGCCATTTTTAATAGTAAAAATATTGATACTACTTTTAACATATATAAAAATGCCATAGATATTGTTGGTATAAGCTTCTTTTCTCTATATATATTTTCTCCTATAACAGCTGCAAGTAAGCATATTAACATATTAATTAAAGCATTTACTCCAAAGCCTTCATAAAAATATATATCTTGTAGTAATCCTGAAATAACTCCAATAAAAACAGCTTCCTTTTTGCCATTTATAATAGAATAAGCTATAGCAAAAATAAAAAGTAAACTTGGAAAGGCTCCTTTAATAGATAAAAAAGGCATAAAAGAATTATCAAGTATTAAAAGTCCTAATGAAATTAAAACTAAAATCCACTTTTTCATATTCTACCTCTAATTAGCATACTTAACTTCTCTTGTTTCTTTTGGAACAACAACAAATAATTCTTCTAATTTATTAAAATCTACATAAGGTTTTACTATTGCAGTTTTCATAACTTTTATTTCATCACTTTCAACAGAAATAACCTCTCCAATTCTAATTTCCTTAGGATATATTTGTCCAAGCCCTGAAGTTAATATTACATCCCCTTCTTTTATTTCAGAATCTAATGGTAAATTAGTTACCTTTGTTAATCCATTGTTAGTACGAGTAACATAGCCTTTTAATATTCCTGTAGTTTCTCTAGTACTATTAACCATAACTGAAACAGCTATGTTTTCATTTAGTAAACTTTCCACTATAGCCCAATTAGAACCTGTACTGGTAACCTGTCCCACCAAACCCTTATCTGAAATCACTACCATATCTTTTTTTAATCCGTCATTTTCGCCTTTATCTATTATATATCCATCTGAAAAACTTTCTCCGCTATATCCAATTATTTCAGTTCCTATATATTCATAATTAGCTTTTGAATTCTTAAAGTTTAAAACTTCTCTTAATCTATCGTTTTCTTCTTTAAGTTTATCGTATTCTAAAAGTTTATTTTTTAGTTCATTATTTTCCTTAGTTAAATCCTTATTTTCATTTTTCACATTAGAAAAATTCAAGAAAAAATCTAAAGATTCCTTTATTCTATCACCAATTGTATAAACTACCTTTTGCAAGGGATTAATCGCACTACCTAAACTACTTGAAACAGCATCTTTTTTTTCATTATTCATTGTATAAATAATTATGCCTAAAAAGGCAACTGACAGCACTATTACAGTAACTGCCAGTTTATTCTTATGACGCTTCATTATTGACCTCTTTGTGTCTTACTTAACTCATCGAAGTTTTCTAATGCTTTACCCGCACCTAATACAACACAATCAAGTGGTGCTTCTGCTATATGAACAGGCATATTTGTTTCATGGTTAATAAGTGCATCTAATCCTCTAAGTAATGCTCCTCCACCAGCTAACATTATTCCTTTTTCCATTATATCTGCTGCTAATTCAGGTGGTGTCTTTTCTAATGTTGTTTTTATTGATTCTATAATAGCATAAACAGGTTCCTTTAAAGCTTCTCTTATTTGAGTTTCAGTAACAACTACTGGCTTAGGAAGTCCTGTAATAAGATCTCTTCCCTTTATGTCCATTTCTCTTTCTTCGTCATCAATCTTATAAGCTGATCCTAATTCCATTTTAATTTGCTCAGCTGTTCTTTCACCTATCATTAAGTTGAACTCTTTTTTAATATAAGCTATGATTGCTTGGTCTAATTCATCTCCAGCAACTCTTAAAGACTTGCTTGTAACTATTCCACCTAAAGATATTATAGCAACTTCTGTTGTACCTCCACCGATATCAACTATCATGCTACCTGTAGGTTCTCCTACTGGAAGTCCTGCTCCAATAGCAGCTGCCATTGGTTCTTCCATTAGTACAACATCTCTAGCCCCTGCAAATTTTGCCGCTTCTTCAATTGCTCTTCTTTCAACTTCTGTTACTCCTGATGGATAACAAACTATTATTCTAGGACTAGTAAAAGCACTCTTACTAGTTGCTTTTTCAATTAATTTTTTTAACATAGTTTGTGCTACATCAAAATCAGCTATAACGCCATCTTTTAATGGTCTAATAGCTACTATGTTACCAGGAGTTCTTCCTATCATAAGCTTAGCCTCTGTACCTACTGCAAGCGGTCTTCTTGTTGTACTATTAATAGCTACAACTGAAGGTTCGCTTAATACTATCCCCTTGCCCTTAACAAACACAAGTGTATTTGCTGTTCCTAAATCTATTCCCATGTCCTTATTACTACTGAAAAATCCCATTTGAATTCCCCTTTCGCTTATATTATTCCTTTTTCTTTTAAACTAACATACTGATCTTTACCAATTATTAAATGGTCTAATAAATCAATACCCATTATTTTACTACATTCTTTTAATCTAATAGTTATATTTATGTCCTCTTTGCTTGGTGTAGGGTCTCCTGAAGGATGGTTATGACAAATTATTATACTTGAACTACTCTTTTTTATAGCTTCTTTAAAAATTTCTCTAGGGTGTACAATTGATGTATTTAAACTTCCTTTAAATACATCTTTTATTCCTATTATATTATTTTTAGTATCTAACATTATTAGCTTTAAAACTTCTTGTTTTAAAACTACCATTTCCTTCATTATATGGCTTGCTATATCACTTGGAGAAGAAATAATCTTTCCTGATCTAATTATATTTAACTTATTAATTCTTCTAACAAGCTCTCCTATGGCCATAATTTGACTTGCCTTTATGTTTTTAACTCCCTTTATACTTGTAATTTCATTTATTCCAGCATCTAATAAACCATCTAGTCCATTAAACTCTGATATAATTCTAGTACTTAAAGAAATTATATTTTCTCCTCTAGTTCCAGTCCTTAAAATTACTGCAAGAAGTTCTGGGTTACTTAAAGATTCTGGCCCATTTATTAATAATTTTTCAACAGGTCTTTCTTCTTCTGGTATATCTATAATTTTTATACTATTATTCATAAATAAACTCCTAAAAATAATAACTTTATTTATAAATATACCCTATAATTCTATTCTTTAACCATTTTTAGCATTTTATTTAGAAGATTTAATGGTAATCCAACTACATTATAAAAACACCCCTTAATTTCTTCAACAAAAATGCCTCCATATCCTTGTATTCCATAGGCACCTGCTTTATCAAGCGGCTCACCAGTTTTTATGTACTCTAATATTTCTTTGTCTGTTAAATCACCCATTTTTACCTCGGTATATATAGCAGATTCTTCAATCTTATTATTATACATATTAATAACAACTATACCTGAATAAACTCTATGGGTTTTACCACTTAATTCTCTTAACATTCTATATGCATCTTCTTCATTTTTTGGCTTTCCCAGGATTTTTCCATTTAATACAACTATAGTATCTCCAGCAATAATTATAGCATTATCATGAAGGCTTTCCTTTGTACTAATTGCTTTTCCTTTAGCCAAATTAATTACATACTCTTCTACATTTCCATTAAATAAAATAGTATCTTCATCAAAGTCACTAACTTTAATTTCAAAATCCCTAATTATTCTATGTAATAGTTCTTGTCTTCTTTCAGATGCTGATGCTAAAACATATTTCAAACCTATCACATCCTATTTTTATATTCTTGAAAAAACAGCATGGTTTAAAACTAAATAAAGACAAAGCTAGTTGCCTCTATCTTATATCTAATATAGTTTATCATTATATAAGATTTGAAACAAGTAACTTTGTCTTTCTTTATTTAATTTTTATTTATTTTTAATAGTTTTGTAATATTATTCCAACTAACTTTTTTTCAATTATATCTTACTTAATATTGAATATATATATTCTAATTCTGCTACAATATTACTCTTATTTAAAGCCTCTGGTAATGCTTTAATATGCTCTTTATATTCCTTTAATATATCAATTTTATCTCCACTAGAAACTTCCTCTAATTTATTAATCCAAGTTTTAAAATCATTAGTATTAACTTCTTTAACTTCCTCTTTTTGTACTGTATCTAAAATTTCCAAATAACCTGTTGTAATTGCACTAATTTGATTTTCAATTTTATCATTCTTATTTAGCTCTAATTTCACTTTAATATTGTCTATTCCTTTTGATTTTAAGCCTTCCATAAGATCATTACCATTTTCTTCCGTTGTAATTCCAGCAAGAACTCTATATTTTCCTTCTGTATCCTTAACTATAAAAGAATTAAAATCACTACTTATTTTATCTAAAACTTGTTTAGCGTTTTCCTCCTTAGAAAAATATCCACATTGAATTAAACTAAAGGTTTCTATTTCTTCAGTTGAGGAATTCTCAGTATTATTGCTTTCTTCCACTTTAGGATTGCCATTGACTCCCTTTAATCCATCCATATTAGGAACTACTTTAAGTAACAACCATGCTGCAAGTAAACCTATAGATATTGCAGCTAGTGTTGTCATTAATAAAGATGTTAAAAGTTTAATACCGTTATTTTTCTTTTTGTATTGATATTTAGTGTACTTCATTTTTATCATCCCCCTCTTTTTTATATTTAATTTATATTCTAAATAGATTAAATATATTCATTATGTAAAACAATTAATTTTGAAAATTTAAAAATGAAAGAATGAAAAAATGAAAGAATGGTTGAAATAACTCAGCCAAGCTGAGTTATGAAAATTAATTTCTCTGTTTTAATTAAGTTTTGAGCTTCATACTGCTCTAAAAAATATAAAATTATTATTTTTATTTAAATATACTTTATAGTTAATGTATAATAAAAATATACATTAATTTACAATTGTATTTTAAAATGAGTTAGTTTTACTTTTAAACTGCTCGGTAAGTGGGAATTTATGGAGGTGAATAATATGCCCAAATATAAGATTGTAATGCAATATTCAGACGGAACAAGCGAAGAAGAGGATGATATTTTTGATTCAAAAGAAGCTGCTGAAGAATATGCTTGTTATTTAGTTGGATGTTGTAGTGATGGAGCGGAGACTTTAAACTTATCTAATCCTGGGGATTATCCAATTGATGAATATGAAGATCCAGATTATGAAATAATAGAAATTTATGATTAAATTTAAAAAGGACATGATGATGAATTTACTTATTACTTTGACATGATTGATAAATCAATAGTCTTTAATATATGAAAATCTTCTGCTGACCGACGAGATACATATATAAGTTGGTGGTAATGTATTTAAAATAAAAAACTAGAGTGTTAAAGATTATGAGTATTTAACAAATTTCAATTTAGCGATTAGAGCTTGAGTAACAATCTTAAACTATTGAGAACTAGTTAAACAATTTGTTCTTAGAAAATTAAATAGTACGGTATTTACAAAATATTTTATAATTAACTCATAATTGTATTGAATTAAGGATTAAAAGACATAATTTTAAAAAAGGGGAAATAAGATGAGAAAAAATATAATTATTTTAATATTAACACTTACTTTAATATTAACAGGATGTACAATAAATAAAAATTCTAAAGTTAAGACGGAAATTGAAAATATTAATACTCAAATTGATTCTGAAGTAAATAGTAATTCAAATGATAGAGAGAATAAGGATTCAACTATCAATTCAAGAAATATAATAAGTAATAAAAAAGAGGTTGCGACTATTAAAAGCAATAAGAATACACCAAATCTCGAAGTTAGAAATAAAGCCATTTCAGAAGAGTATATACGAGCTATAGGTATAGTTAAAGAATTTTGTAGAAACAATTCACTAGAAATAAAATATATACAACCTATTAGCGATAAAATTTCTAGTCTTAAAGATTTTCCTAATGATGAACACTATATATTACTAAATAATTTAGCAACTTTAGGGGCAGAGACAATTCAATATTTTACTGATGAAGAAAATTTAAATATTGATTTAAGTATAAATACTACTGATGCATCTGGCGATAATGAATTTAGAAATCTAATACTTGAAGATAAAGTATTAGATTATGATAAGTTGAATGACTATATTAAAAATATTTATTCAGGAGAATATAACTCAGACAGTGTATTTTTAAATAAAATTGATGATAATAAATATGAAGTAATTAGAATAGAGAATAATAATTGTTATTATAACCTAGTTTATGATCCTCTATTTTAATTTAAATTATAAAAGATATAGAAGAATATAAAAGTTAAGAAAAAAATTAATATTAATCATTAAAAATATCGTATTATTCAAAAGGAATATGCGGTGTTTTTTAGTTAGTAATTCAGAAAAAGTAATGCATAATGGATATTTATGAAATCACTCAGAAAAGATGAGTTATAAAAATATAAATTCTAAATAAATTTGATTCTTAATTCTTTCATGCTGATTTTGCGAATGCAAAAGAGAAGCTTCATTCTTTAATTTTTTAATTTTTCAAAACTCCCTAAGGAGTTTTTACCATAATTATGCATTGTGCATTACGCATTATGCATTTTAAATGTGCATTACCCATTATTCATTATTCATTAAAAAAGCTGGTCTATAAAACTATAGCCAGCTTTCTCTATTTATACAATTATTTTAGTTCTTTTAGTACTTCTAATAAGTATTCCCAAACATTTTTTACTGATGAAATACTCATATGTTCTTGTGGTGTGTGAACATCATAAAGACTTGGTCCAAAGCTTATCATATCAAGCTTTCCTAGCTTTTCATTAAATAATCCACATTCAACTCCTGCATGAATTGCTACTATCTTAGCATCTTTTCCATACATTCTCTTATAAACGTCTTGGCATAATACTCTTACCTTAGATTCACTATCATATTGCCATTCTGGATATCCAGCTGTAGTTTCAAAGTCTGCACCTAGTAAATCAGCTACAGTTTTACATCTTAAAACTATTTCGTCTTTTAATGATGCAACTGAACTTCTAATTGCACTATCGTATTCAACAATATCACCCTTAGTTGATACTACTCCTAAGTTTGTTGAACTTTCAACTAAATCTTCTATTTCAACGCTATTTGTATTTATTCCATTTGGAATTAAATAAAGTAGGTTTACTGCTTTTTCAGTATCAACTCTTGTAAATAGTTTTTCTACTTTTTCAGTGTTTTCTAATATAGAAACCTTCACTCCTGGATCTTGAGTTTTTAGTTCATTTACTAATACTTCAGTCCATGAATTAATTATTTCTTTAGCCTTTTCAACATCTTCTGATTTTAAAGCTATTATAGCATCTGCTTCTCTTGGAATTGCATTGTTTTTAGAACCTCCATGAAGTGATGCTAATTTATAATCTATAGGTAGTAATGATTTTAAAACTCTACCCATAATCTTATTAGAGTTTCCTCTTTCTTTGTTAATTTCCATACCTGAGTGACCACCTTTTAGTCCTCTTATAGCGATATGTAAAAAGTTATTGTAATTACCTACTTCTTCTAAATTAACCTTTAATAAATGTTTACTTCTTACTCCACCAGCACAGCTTACTAATAAGTGTCCTTCTTCTTCATTATCTAAATTCAATAAAATCTTGCCAGTTATATGTTCTTTTGATACTGCCATTGCTCCTGACATTCCAGTTTCTTCATCTGTAGTAATTAATACTTCTAGTGGTGGATGTGGAATGTCTGTAGAATCTAATATAGCTAGTGAGTATGCCACTGCTATTCCATTATCAGATCCTAAAGTTGTATCAGTTGCATAAATCATATCATCTACAACTCTTAATTTTATTGGGTCCTTTTCAAAGTCATGTTCTGTTCCTTTATTCTTTTCACAAACCATATCCATATGGCCTTGAAGAATTACTGTTTCAGAATTTTCATATCCCTTTGTTCCTGGCTTTTTAATTATTACATTTAAAGCCTCATCTTGATATACTTCTAAATTAAGCTTTTTAGCTACACTTACTAAATAATCACTTATAGCCTTTTCATTTCCTGATCCTCTTGGTATTTGTGAAATTTCTTCGAAATATTGAAAAACCCTTTTAGGTTCTAAATTTTGTAAAATATTCATTTTATCCTCTCCTTTACTGCTAAATTATGTTAGAATGATATTATAAATTAAGTATATCATAGTATATATGATACTTAAATTATATTTTTTTATTATACTTATTCAGAATTTTCACAAATTTTATGTTTTGAGGTGATATTATGCAAAAAACAAAAATGATTTTTACAATTGGTCCTGCAAGTGATAAAGAGGAAATTTTAAGAAAATTTATTCAAATAGGTATGAGTGTAGCAAGATTAAACTTTTCTCATGGGACTCATGAAACACATAAAGAAAAAATAGATCTTATAAAAAAAATAAGGGAAGAACTTAATTCTCCAACAGCAATTATGCTCGATATTAAAGGTCCAAAAATTAGAACTCATAACTTCATTAATGATGGTGTAACACTATTTGCAGATAATGAGTTTTCTTTTATTTGTGATGATGAAATATTAGGCGATAATAAAAGATGTACTGTTTCTTATAAAGATTTATATAAGGATGTTAAAGTAGGCGGAGAAATTTTAGTAGATGATGGATTATTGAGATTTAAGATAAAAGAAGTAGTTGGTAAAGAGATTAAATGTATAGTTACAGTTGGTGGAATGATAAAAAATCATAAGGGTGTAAACGTTCCTAACGTAAAAATTAATCTTCCATCAATAACTGAAAAAGATAAAGAAGACTTAATATTTGGATGCGAAAATAAAGTGGATTTCGTTGCAGCTTCTTTCATTAGAAAAGCTTCTGATATAGAAGATGTAAGAAATGTTTTAAAATCTCATGGAGGGGATTATATCCAAATTATTGCCAAAATAGAAAACCAAGAAGGCGTTGATAACATAGATGAAATTATAGAAGCTTCTGATGGAATTATGGTAGCTAGAGGAGATATGGGCGTTGAAATACCTATCGAGAAAGTGCCAATAATTCAAAAGAAAATAATTAGAAAATGTAATGAAGCTGGCAAAATAGTTATTACAGCTACTCAAATGTTAGATTCTATGATAAGAAATTCTCTTCCAACTAGAGCTGAAGCTTGTGATATTAGTAATGCTATCTTTGATGGTACTGATGCAATAATGTTAAGTGGAGAAAGTGCTAGTGGTAACTATCCTATAGAAGCTGCTGAGATGATGTCTAAAATTGCAATAGAGACTGAGGCAAATTTAGATTATAACTATTTAAATAAGAGATTAAAAGAACCTTCTTTATCTTCTTTTTCTGAAGCTATTAGCTATTCTGCATGTAGAAGTTCAAATCTATTGCATGCAAAAGCTATTGTTGCAGCTACTAATAGTGGTGCTACAGCAAAACTTATATCAAAGTATAGACCAAAATCTCCAATAATAGCTATAACTCCATATGATGAAGTTAGAAGAGGCTTAAATCTTAATTTTGGTATATACCCAGCAAAATGTGATGTATTCACAACTACTGATGAAATATTAAGTGAAGCAAAGAAGGTTGCAACTAATTTATCCTTTGCTGAAAAAGGTGATGATATTATTGTTGCTGCAGGAATGCCTAGTGCCATTACAGGTGGAACTAATATGCTAAAAATCGAAAAATTATAGATTTATCTTGATTATTAAGTTCATTAATTTTCATAGTATTTAAAAATTACACTCATAAGTTGTAATATTGGGCTGCGGTACTAGATAACAAGTCCGCAGTCCTTTTTTCTATATATTTAGATATTGCTTCAGATAAATTCTTAATTTTTCTATAATCTATTAAGTTTGGCTTATCATTTTCATTCAATATAAATTCTCCAATCCCCTTTTGTGCAATATGAATATTCGGATAACCATTTTGTTCGAATGGAACATAATCACTAACTCCATAACCTTGTTCATATGCATCCTTAGATTTTTCTGTAGAAAAATCATCTACATAGTCTATCTCATATTCTCCTAATACTTCTTTTATTCCCGAATATAATTTTTTTGATTCTTCTAAGCGACTTAAGTTCTTTAATCCTAATCCACTAGAATTAATTGAATCTTTTATTCCTATACAATCTATATTAATATTATAGACATTCTCATAATTTAGTTCAGATAGTTTTAATACAAAATCTTCACTTCCCTTATACCCGCTCAGTTCAGCGTTTGTCATTAAAAATATTACATCTTGATTAAGCTTATTTGTCTCTGAAAATTCTTTTAGATTTTTTGCTATTTCAATTACTGATGAAACTCCTGATGCATTATCAACTGCACCATTACACCAAGCATCAAAGTGAGCAGTTATTATAATAGCCTTTTTACTATCTTCACCACTTATTTTGCCAACTACATTATTAATATTCATTCCACCACAATTAAAACTATTAAGATATGAATTTTCGAAAACAAACTCTAAATTCATTTCATTATATAAATTATTAATGTACTCTGATGCCTTTTTATTTCCATCAGTTTTATATTCCCTGTCTTTAATTTCATCGGAACATAAATAATTTATAACTTCTTTAATATCTGAAACTTCCTTATTTCTTTCTTTATTAATGAATATTAGACTTAACGAAAATATAATAAAAATTATTATAATAACTTTTTTCATCTCTTCTTCTCCTAAAATAAATAATAATATATACTATTCTTTATTTATAATTAATATAACTTTTAATATATAAATCAATTATAAAAAAGGAACTCAAAATAAAATGAGTTCCTTCATTAATTCACTGTTATTATCTTTTATATATTAAAATAATCCTTTAAATAAATCTCCTAAGGATACACCTTCATCGTTATCATTGTATTGTAAATATTCCTTAGATTTTTCTTCAGCATCTTTTATAGTTAAAGAAATTCTCTTGTTTTCCTTATTAACATCTAATACTTTAACCTTTACTTTTTGTCCTAATTTTAATACATCTGAAGGTTTTGCAATATTTTCTTCTGTTATTTCATTTATATGAACTAAACCTTCAACTCCAGGGAATAATTCTACAAAGGCACCGAAATTTAATAAATTTACTACCTTTCCATCTAAAACATCCCCTAATTTTAATTTTTCTCCATTTTTAGTCCATGGATCTTCATTTATATCTTTTAGAATTAAAGAAACTCTTTGATTTTTAGTATCTACTTCTCCAACAAATACTTCCACATTGTCTCCTTCTTTAACAACATCTTCTGCTCTATTAACTCTTCCCCAAGATAAATCATTTAAGTGAATTAATCCAGTTACTCCACCAATATCAACTAATGCACCTGCTTTTATTATTTTTCTAACTACTCCTGTTCTCTTTTCACCAGACTTAATTGATTTCCATAATTCTTTTTTATTCTTTTCAAATATCTCATCTTCTATTACTCTTCTTGAAGCAACTATTTTTCTTGATTTAAAATCTAATTCAATTATTTTAACTTCTAATTCTTTTCCTATATAATCAGCTAAATTAACTCTTTCTCTTGAAACTAAAGATGCAGGAATAAATAATCTTATATTTCCATAATAAGCTACTAATCCACCTTTAACTTCTTCTTTAACATAGACTTTTATTATTTCTTCATTATCAAAAGCCTTTTCTATATCTTCTCTTTCAGTTATTTCTAAAGCCTTTATTCTTGATAATTGAACATATCCTTCTCCGTCATTTGGTGATAAGACATAAACTTTAATTTTATCTCCAATGCTTACAACTTCTCTAGGATCTTTATCTATGTTAGTTAGTTCATTTTTTTCTATAACTCCATCAAAGGCATAATTAATATTAACCATAACTTCTTTATCATTAACATCTATTACTTCACCATCTAATATATCTCCAGTTCTTATTCTCTTAACGTCAAACTCTTTTAATAAGTCACCCATTGTTCCTTCTAAGTTTTGATTATCCATGTATTTCACTCCTTAAAATATGTTATATACTATTATAATTTTAATTTAATATGATATTGATTACAACCCTTTATACTTATTAACTTTTTAGAAACTCTTAATCTATCATAAAATGTTGTTTTAAATAATCCCTAACTTTTAATAAATCTTTGAAAACTCTTACATTCTCTGGTCTTGTAATAATAAACTCTTCAGGATTTTTCAATAATGGATATTTTCCTTTATAGGTTGGTAAGTTAGATATATCATCTGGAATTAAAAACGGTGTAATATTTCCTTTCAAGGCAGCTTTAATACCTACAATAGAATCTTCTAAGACTAAAGCATCTTCAGGTAGAACATTTGCTTTTTCACAGGCCTTTAAAAATATTTCAGGATTTGGTTTTCCAGTATGAACCTCATCTCCCGCTACAATAATATCAAATACATCTGGCATATCTTCAATTTTAAAATAGTATTCAATTTTCTCTCTGCTTGTAGAAGAAGCTAACGCTGTTTTAAAATTATTTCTCTTTAGAAACTCCAATAATTCTAATAAGCCTTTTTTCTTATATACGCGTTTTTCATCACTTAAAATTCTTTCTCTATATAATATAATTTTATCTCTCCATTCTGAAGTAGGAACATCATTTCCGTATAACTCTTTCATTCCCTCACGAATCTCAGGATCTCTACGTCCAGTCAAATAGTAATATACGGAAGGATTTACTGTAAAATCAAAATATTTAGCTCCTTCTAAATATGCACGATATGACATTACTCCTGTATCAAACATTAATCCATCCATATCAAATATAACTAATTTAGGTTTTTTCATAATTAAATACTCCCCCTTAAAAAAAAAGCCGTGCAATAATGCACTAAGCTTTAATTTTATCAACTAATGATTTTAACAAGTTGCTTGTCTTTTCTTTACCTTCCTCTTTAATCATTTTTTCAGAAATAATAAAAGATCCACCAACAGCTAAAATATTATCATTACTAACATAATCCATAAAGTTGTCTGCATTAATTCCTCCTGTTGGCAAGAATTTCACATCATAGAATGGTCCACTTAATGCTTTAATCGCTTTTAAACCACCATAAATATCTGCTGGGAAATACTTTACAACATGAAGTCCATAACTAACGACTTTTTGAATATCAGTTGGAGTTGCTGTTCCAGGGAAAACTGGAACTTTGTTTTCAATACAATATTCGATTATCTCTGGAATCACTGCTGGAGAAACTATAAAACTTGCTCCGTTTTCAATTGCATTTTTAGCTTGTTCTAGTGTACGTACAGTTCCTGCTCCAACAATCAACTTACCAGATTGTGAAAGCTTATTAATTGCTTCTAAAGCCAAATTGCTTCTAAATGTAACTTCTATAAAAGGTACATCATTCTGCAAAAGAATCTCTTCCAAATCATCTAAATACTTCAAATCAGTCGCAGTATAAAGCGGTAATAACTTTATTTCTCCTAATTTTTTATATACATCTCCATTTATACTCATTACTCTTGCTCCAATCCATTTTCTTTTTGAGATTTTGTAATAGCCTCATACAATCCTTTTAAGTAAGTGAAACCTAATGCACGATCATATAAACCATATCCTGGCATTGCTACTTCATCCCAAATTGAGCGTCCATGATCTGGACGGATAACTCCATCAAATTTAACATCTATAAGAGCCTTCATAAGTGCATACATATCTAATGAACCATCAACACTTAAGTGAGCAGATTCTCTAAATTTTTGTTTTCCTAAAAATTCAACATTTCTTAAATGTACAAATTGAATTCTATGTCCTAACTCATGTATAACTTTAACTAAATCTGTTTCTGGATTTGCTCCTAAAGATCCTGTACAAAGTGTTACTCCATTATAAGGAGAATCAACAATATTTATTATTCTTTTATAATCCTCTAAATTTTTTGTTACTCTTGGAAGATTAAAGATTTCCCATGGTGGATCATCCGGATGAATCCCCATTTTCACATCAACTTCCTCACAAACAGGAATAACTTTTTTTAGAAAATATGCAAGATTGTCAAATAAATCTTCTTCTGTAATATTTTCATACATTTCCATCAATTTGTTGAACTTTTTAAGACGTTCTTCTTCCCATCCAGGTAATTTAAAACCATTAGACTGACTATTTATAAGTTGGAACATCTCACTAGCATCCATATTTTCTACTACAGCTTGGTCAAATACTAATGAATAACTTCCATCTGGATTTTCATATTTTAAGTTTGTCTTTGCCCATCCAAAAATTGGTTTAAAGCTATAACATACTAAATGAATATCACATGCTGCTAAATTTCTAATTGTTTGTATGTAATTATCAATATAATGATCACAATCTTTTGTTCTTGCTTTAATTGCATCATGAACTGCAACGCTTTCAATACCAAGTAACTCCAAGCCTTCTTTTTCAATTGAAGCCTTAAATTCTTTAATTTCATCAATTTCCCAAACATCTCCAGGTAACTTATTTAATAAGGTGCCTACAACGCCATCTGTCCCTGGAATTTGTCTGAAATGTTTTAAAGGAATAGAGTCTTTCGCTCCATACCATCTAAATCCCCACTTCATTTTATACCTCCATTAAAAATCATCATCTTCATCAACCTCATTAGCATCTGCATCAACAGGAGCATGCCATGAACCAACAGATTCTTTTGCTTGTTCCTCAGCTGACTTTGCAACTAGTTCAATTTTGGTTCCTAAAATTTGATGATTGATTATTTCCAATAACATAGGTAAGTTAACTCCACCAATAATATAAACATTATCTTTTAGTTCTGGATCTAACTGATTTGTAACAAGAACTGATTGATTATATGGACTTGCACTAATTAAATCAACCAATACCACAACACCATCACCTTGATTTACTTCTAAAATAGCGTCATTTATCTTCTTACCAAGTTGCTCAACATCATCTCCTGCATTTAAATTTACAGTTGTGATATTCTCTACATTCCCCATAATAACTTCAGCTGCGTCTTTTATACCGTTACTAAAACTACCATGTGTGGCAACTACAATTCCTAACATAAATCAATCTCCTTTTATATATTATTTAACAATTCTATTGCTTGATTAAAGTTATCATAATTTAAACTTTTCTGATTTAATTTTGACTTATCTAAATAAAATTCTTTATTTTCATTTATATCAGCACAAAATAAATAATTGATTTGATCTTTAGGTGCTATATATCGGATTCCCTTAGAGTCAGCCATGTCCTTTTTAAATTGTTGACCCATTACATTTAAAGTGGCATCTGCTCCAATAGAATCTAAGTAATAAACCTTTGCACTCTTTTTTATAGATTTCATTAAGAAATCTAAGCCTTGTTCTCCATAACATCCTTCATCTATAAATGCATAAGCTACTTTCTTTTTGTTTTTATTCTCTGTTAACATCTGTAGTAAACAAAGTACTGAAGATGTATTTCTAATTAAACTCTTTCTATTCCACATACCCTTTGATAGCTTTGACAAAATAAAGAAATATCCACCATATATTGCTACAAGGCATAAGGTTTGTAGAGAAAATAAAACAAATGGTGCAGTAATTAATTTCATGTATAAAAGTGTCCCTATAATCCCCACTAAAACCCACATTATAGATGTATAAAGAACTGCTTTTGTTGTTTGTTTTTGTTGCTTACCTCTATCAAAAAATATATAATCTCCTAAATGGGTTGGAGGTGTATCATAATAAGTACAAAAGATTTGATCTGCATTTTCAATATCTCCAATATACACATTTCGTGTACTATATTTTTTTTGATTACTATATTCAATTACGGAAATATCTTTTCGTACCTGTGATATATCTGCTACAAGTGCTTTTAAAAATCTAGTTTTCTCTTTATTACTATTCCTTGAGCGATACATAAAAGAGTACCTCGCTATTCTATCTTTTAAAATATCATCCATGATAAACCTCCAATTTTTATTATAAGAAAGATAGTGGTCTTTAATTTAAAAACAATTATTTAAATTTATTAATAACATCCTTTAATTCTGTCTTAGGAGCAGAAGGAGTTGCTTGGAAATATATATTCTCTACTCCATATTTGTCTCTCATTTCTACTAGTCTATCTACATCCTCTTTATTCATATAAACAGATTTTGTAACTAGTAAATCCTTATTTGTATCCTTTTGAGCAACACCTCCGATATTTAATTCTTTCATTGGTATTCCATGTTTAACTAAGTCGTACATAACCTTTACAGTTTTTGCTAATAAGATGCAATTATAATCTTTGAACTTATATTCATCCCAATAAAATTTAGCTTTTTCTGGTGTAATTACTATTGTTTTTTGTCCAGTACGACTTCCTGCATTTTTATATAAATCTCTCATGAAGCTATCTTTTGCTACAACTTCATCCACTACAAAGATTGAATTTACTCCACTCTTTTGTGAAAGAGTCATCATAACTTGTCCATGAATTAAACGCTCATCTACTCTTGCTAAATTTATAACACCCATTTTTCAAATCTCCTTTTATTTTATAGAATTCTAAAACCAGCTAATACAATTAAAATTAATGTTAACCATAATAATGCTTTTGTAACTTTTAAACCTTTTTTATTGTAGTACCAGTAAACTCCCATAACTACTGTTAATGGTAAAATACCAGGAACAATCTTATCTAAAAGCTCTTGGAAAATAAATTCTTTTCCAGAAATTGTGAATTGTAATGATGAAGTAACTTTTACATAGTTACCTGCTAAAATTCCCATCATGTATAAACCTAAAACAGATAAAGTATCGATTGCAGTTTGAACACCTGTGCTTGCCATTAATCCTGTTGCATTACGTCCCATAGTAAATGCTTGACGAGCAAAGAATACACCTAATAAAACTTGGTAAATTGCAAAACAAATGAATGGGAATAATGCCCCCATTGCACTACCTTGTTGAGCCCAACCAACTGCAATTGCAATAAAGATATATTGTACTGTTCCTGAGTCAATTGCATCACCTATTCCTGCAAGTGCACCCATTAAACCAGCTTTTGTGTTATACATTAAATCATCTTGCATTGTTATTTCTGAATGTTCATATTCTTCTTTCGCACGTTGTGCTTCCATAGAAGCCATTAAACCAGTAATAACTCCACCACCCCAGCTTAACTGAGTATTGAAGAATAATAATTGTCTTTTATAAGCAGCTTTTAATGAATCATCATCTTTGTATAGCTTCTTTAAAATCGGCATCATTGCATATAATAAAGATGATGCTAGATATCTATCAAATGAATGAGGAATTTCATTAGCAAAATGCCATCTTAAATATGCTTTAGTAACATCTTTTTTTGTTATCTCTTCTGGAGCTGCATTAGCTCTTTTTTTATTATCTATCATTTTATCCTCTCCTTAAAATCCATCATCATAATCATCTTCATCTAATGTCTCTGTACCATTAGCACTAGCTTTAACTGGTACATTCTTTCCCTTTTGAGACATAATGAAAATTAAAGCAATTAATACACCAAATACAGCATAAGTTACCATTGTAATATTTAATGACTTTAATGAAACACTCATAAAATATGCTAAGAAAAAGAATACTAAATAGTCCTTACGTCCAATTACATAAACTGTTGTTGCAATACCGATAGCTGCTAATCCACCACCAACAACTTCAAGAATATGAATAATAACGGTTCCTTCTAAGGCATTAATTGCATCTGCAATCATTGGTGCCCCAAAATATAAAGCTATAAATACTAGTGGTACGAATAAAACAAATGATGCAATTGTAGGTAAAGTAATAATTGATCTTCTAATAGCTCTATCATTTAAATCTTCTACAGCTTTATCTGTATATTTACCTAAGAATGTATTGATGAAAAAACGGAATTGATATAAATAACTTCCTAATAGACCAACTGGTACTGCAACTGCAATAGCTGCTTCAGGTTGTAAATCTCCTAATAAAGCAACCGGTACTGCAATAGCTGCTGCAATAGCTGGCTCTGATGGCATTGATCCTCCTGGTGAGAAAACCCCCATATAAATCATTTGTAACGCTGCAGTAACAATCATTGCTTGGGAAACATCTCCCATAATAATACCAACAACTAAACCTGTCATTAAAGGTGAAAATCTAAGCGTTAATGTAGCTCCTCCACCTAACCATCTTGACATAACCGCTCCAACCCATAGTGCGATTAAAAAACTCTGTAATACACTTAAAGTTTCCATTACTCTCCTCCTATATTTTTACATATTTTTCTAAATCAATAATTGCTTTTTTCAAAATCTCTGGTGTAATTTCTATAGGTATTAAATGCACCTTCTCTTTTGAATCAATAAAAGCAACTATATCATTAATAACTTTGTCATCTTTTGGATACAATCCCATATCATGTAGAGATACAGGTAAATCCAAATCAGAATAGAAAGGCATTAAAGAATCAATCGTAGACCACTTGCCTTCTAAAGCTAGTTGATATAAAACCCCATAAGCCACCTTTTCACCATGAAGGTATGAATGACTTTCTGGAATATACTTCGCTATTGCATCATGCATAGCATGGGCTGCCGAATTACGGGCATATTTATCTCCTAAGCCTCCACATAAGCCTGCAATTGCTATCACAATTTCAGACAAATGTACAAACTCTTCTGAAACAATATTATTTTCCATATCTTTTATTGCTTTAGCAGAATGTTTTACAATTGAATCATTACATAATTTTGCAGTATAACTTGCTAATTGTAAAAATGGTTCATTAATTAAATGTTTTTGAGCCAGAATAGATTCTGATTCATACCATTTTGCAATTGTGTCTGCTAAACCTGCAATAAAGTAACGTACTGGGGAATCAATGACCAAATATGGATCTGTAATTAAGAAAACAGCTTGTCTCATATAATGCTCAGTTTTTCCTTCTGATTCTCCACTTTCTTTATACATAACAGATAGAGGTGTCCAAGGTGCACAGTTACTAACCAAAGTTGGAACTACGCCATATTTAACATTGCAAATATGAGCAGCATATCCAACAAGATCTGCAAGTTTCCCGCCACCAACTCCAATAATGAAATCTATGTCGTTTTCTTGAACAGATTTTTCTATTAAATTTGCACCATAATAGCTACATTCCCCTGTATATTGATGATAGAAAACATTTTGTTCTATCTTCTCTAAAAAACTCATTTTAGGCTTTGCTTTTTCCCAAGAAATTGTTCCATGTACAATCAAAATATTCTTTGATTTATGTTCTTTTAATAATTCTGGAATAAAATCAATTGCACCTTCATGATACATATAGAATTCAGGTCCAACTTTAACCTTTAAATCTCTCAACATTCCAATCACCTTCACTATTTAATAAATTTGCTTTTTGACTGAATTGCCCTTTCTGGTAGCAAACCTTGAACTATTTGTTCAACATCTGTTACACATTTATTTCCCATTTGCTCTAGGCATTCTAGAGTATAAGCTGACGTATGAGGAGTCATTACAACATTATCAAAAGCTAAATATGGATGACTCTTTCTTCCTGGCTCTTCTTCTAAAACATCTGTTGCGAAACCAGCAATTTTTCCAGATTTCAATCCCTCAACAACTGCATTTTCATCCAGTAATGCTCCTCTTGCACTATTCGATATATAAACATCATCTTTCATTTTTTCTATTTCTTTTTTAGAAATCATATGATAATTTTCTTCAGTTAAATTTGCACAAAGACAAATAATATCAGAAGAAGCCAACAATTCATCTAATTCAACTTTTCTTGCTCCATAACTCTGCAAATATAACTCTGACTTGTATGGGTCATAAGCCAAAACATTACATCTAAAACCATTTCTAACAATCTCTACTACACAACTTCCTGTGTTACCAACCCCAATAACACCTACTGTTTTATTGAAAAGCGTATGCCCAACAAATTTAGCTCGATCTTCCCAACGATCCGCTTTAACTCTATTGCTAGATTCCACTGTTTTTCTTAATACAGCCAGCAAATTAGTAATGTTATTTTCTGCGACTGCGTCCCGTTCTACTAAAGCGGGAACTATTGTAACAACAGTATCATGTTCTTTTGCTGCATCGATATCAATGTTGTTATATCCAATTCCATGACGTGTAATCAGCAAAAGCTCATCTTTATAATCAAAAAACTCTTTAGTAAAGAATGGGGTTACACTTGCAATGATAATATTGTATCCACTTAATAAATTTGCAAGTTCTTTTCCATGTATTTCATTATCAACTTGAAAATAATCAACAGATCCTATTTTCTTCAAACGATCAATTTGTTCAGGAAATACCTTTCCAAAACTACTTGAATTAACAATGGCTATTCTATACTCTCTCATACTTATTCATCCTTCTTTACAACAGCATGTCCGCCAAATCCGTTTCGTAAAGCCGAAACAACCTTTGCAGAAAAACTATCATCTTCCTGAGACAAGTTACGCATAAACAAGCTCAAAGCAATTGTTGGTACTGCAATTCCCATATCCAAAGCAGTTTCAATAGTCCATTTTGCTTCTCCAGATGCAGCAACAACTCCACGATAGTCTTCTAAATTTGGACTGCCTTTAAATTGTGATTCAGCAAGTTCCATCAACCAACCTCTAATAACCGATCCGTTGTTCCAAACACGTGCAACATCAGCTAGATCATAATCAAATTCACTTTCTTGAACAATTTGAAAGCCTTCACCGATCGCTTGCATCATTCCGTATTCGATTCCATTATGGATCATTTTCAAAAAGTGACCACTTCCAGATTTGCCAGTATATAAGTAACCCTTTTCAACTGAGATATCTTTGAAGATTGGTTCTATGTACTTAAATACTTCAGGATCTCCACCAATCATAGTACATGCACCACCACGTGCACCAGAAATTCCACCTGATGTTCCACAATCAAAATAGAATATTTCTTTCTCCTCAAAAGTTTTTGCACGTCTTACTGAATCCTTATAATTTGAATTTCCACCTTCAATGACAATGTCATTCGGAGAAAGTAAATCTAGTAATTTATTTAGTACAGATTCTGTAATTTCTCCTGCAGGTAACATAGACCAGATAACTCTTTTTTCAGAAAATGAAGTAATCATTTGGTCTAAATTATCAAAGGTTTCAACCCCTGCCTTTTCAGCATTTTCTTTTGCTTGGTCAGATAAATCAAATCCCACAACATCATAATTATGACTCTTTAAATTGCGTGCTATGTTTAACCCCATCTTACCAAGACCTATAACAGCTATTCTCATGTAATCTCCTCCATTTCACAAGTTAATTTTACCAAAAAACTTTTTTTGTGTAAAGGTTTTTTTAAAAAAATTTTTTTCGACAAATCAATGTGATTTTCTTTTACTTATCTCTATTTTCTGCTTATAATCTATATAAGCACTAATTTACTCATATAAAATAACAGCTATATTGAGTTAAGAATAAGTATTCTAGTTTTAATAAGCAAGATATTGACATAACTTTACAATTTGATATACTTATGACAATGTTATGTTTTATTAACCTAACAATTTTTCACAATTTTTCATGTATTATCAGACTCAATTATTCACTCATGTAAACAAAAATTTTATTTGTTTTTTATTTTATAAATTTGATTTTTGTATCTAATAGCATTTATAATATACATTACCCTAAGATTTTTACTTTTTTAAAGTTATAATATATTACCTATATAAAGGAGGTACAACATGGATGTATCTGTTAGACTTAAAATAAAGTCCTTATATAATGGATTAAGTACTAAAGAGCAAAGAATTGCAGACTATATACTTGAAAACCCTAATTTTGTGGCTCACAATTCTATCAGCGATTTATCCTCTGAACTAAATGTTGCCAGCTCTACCTTATTTCAATTTGCAAAAAAACTTGGATATTCTGGCTTTAAAGAGCTTAAGATGGCTATCTTAATTCATGAAAATACTTTTCCCAATGCAACAATTCATGAAAACATTGAAGTTGATGATAATGAGTTAACTATCGCTCAAAAAGTCTTTGATTCAAACATTAAAACCTTAACTAACACTAAGAAGATATTACAATTAGAGGATTTGAAAAAAGCAACTGAAATTATATTTAATTCAAACCTCCTATATTTCTTTGGTGTTGGTGGGTCAGGAATACTTGCAGAAGATGCCTATCATAAGTTTTTACGTTCCCCAATTCCTGTCCGTCATAGTACTGATTATCATATACAACTAATGGAGGCATCTTTATTAAAACCAGATGATTGTGCAATTTGTATCTCACATACTGGAAAATCAAAAGAGACTATTAAAATTGCTGAAACAGTAAAAAAAGTTGGTGCGAAAGTAATTGTTATCACTAGTGATGCATCCTCTCCTTTAGCTAAGATTGGAGATATTGTTTTCGTTTCAGTATCGGAAGAAATCGAATTTCATTCAGAGGCTTTATCTTCTCGTATATCTCAATTGAGCATTTTAGATTCACTCTTTGTAATTTTAATGTTTATGAATAAAGAAAAAGCACAAGAAGTTTTATCTAAAGTTAGATCAAGTATTTCTGAAGTGAAGCATAAAAATTTATAACAACAAGATTATATTCAAGTTCAAAGCACTGCTATACTTATAAAGCGGATTATTTTCCTGAATAATCCACTTTCTTTGAATATATAAATTTTTATATACGAAAATATTACATAAAAGCAAAAAATGATTGCCTTTTGGGCAACCATTTTATTTTTCTTTTATAAATACTAGATCTTTTTCTGTGGACATTTCTTCATTAAATAAATATCCATCTATATCTAGTTTTTTAATTTCTTCTATATCTTCAATTTCATTTTGTATTATATATCTAGTCATAATTCCCCTAGCTTTTTTTGCGTTAAAGGATATGATTTTATACTCATCTCCTCTTAGCTCTTTAAAGATTGGAGTTATAACATTTACTTTTTTACTTTTTCTTACTCCTTCTATAGCAGTAAAGTATTCATTTGAAGCTAAATTAATTATAGTCTTATTTTTATGGGATTGTAATTCTTCAATTAGACTTTCTTCTAACGTACTTCCCCAAAACTCGTATAAGTCCTTTAATCCATTTACCTTTAGCTTAGTACCCATCTCAAGTCTATATTCATTGATACCATCGAAAGGTCTAAGAACTCCATATAGTCCTGATAATATTCTTAAATGTTCATTAGCATAAAAAAGTTCTGAATCTGATAAACTACCTACATCCATTCCTCTATAGACATCACCTTTAAAAGCTAGAATAGCTTGTTTAGCTGTATCTAAGCTCTTAGTCCATTTTTGGAATCTATCTCTATTTAAATCTGCTAACTTTGTACTTATTTTCATAAGCTTTTCTAAAGAATAACTATCATAATTTACAATTTCATTTATTATTTCCTGCGACTTATCTAAAAACCTGGGCTCACTCATTGGTAAGTTACTATTTTGTGCTTCAAAATCTAAAGTTTTTGCAGGAGAAATAACAATTATCATAATGTTCCTCCTTTTATCTTTATTATTAGTTAAACTATATTTTTTTTAATCATTTCACTATAACAATAATTTATTATATCACTTCTCTTTATTATGCCTATAAAAATGCCTTCGTCATCAACTACAGGCACAAAATTTTGAGTTGTTGCTAAAGAAATTAAACTTTCTACATCAGCATTTATTGAAACGCTCTTGTGTTTTCTTTTTCTAGGTATATCTATTACTTTAACATTTTCTGTATTTCTAAAATTTAAATCTGGAGTATTTTTAAGCTTCCAAAGCAAATCTCCTTCTGTTAATGTTCCTACATATTTACCTTCTTTATTTATTAATGGTATAGCTGTATATCCATGATGCTCCATTCTTTCTATAACTTGTCTCATAGTTGCATCTAAATATTCGTATATCACTTCATTCTTAGGTGTTAAAAAAAATGCAATATTCATAATTTATCTTCTCCAATACTTTAAATTAAACCAAGTCATGTATAAATTTTATCACATTTTCAAGTCAATTATTTTACACTATATAAAATCTTAATAGTTAATTAATTTATTTTTTCCCCTCTTAAACTTATAGCTATAATTAATATACTCAATTTCGTCAATTATAGTAGCAATTTCATTATAAACTTCTTGTCCACTAAAGCTTTGCTTAACTATAACTTCATCAATAATTTTATTATTACACTTTTTACATTTTCCAATGGCTATAAATCTCCATTTCATTGGAATAAAATCATATTCAAAGTCTATATCTAAATTACATTTAGGACACTTACACTTTAGCTTGCTTATATCTAATTTATATTCAGCTAAATTTTTAATATCCATTGCTGGCATGTTATATATATCTTTAATAATATAATTTTTAAGAACTCTTGAGTTATATATTCTCTTAAATACTTCTGCAGTATAAACTGCATCATTTAAAGCATCATGTAGCTTACTGCTATCAACCTTAATCTTAAATTCCTCTAAAGCGCTCTTTAAACTCAAAGATTTCTTTTTTCCCAATATCTTAGTAGAATACTCTTGCAAATCTAAATAATTTTCTAGCCAATCTAAGTTATCATATTTATAGTGTATTGCATTATTAATTATCTCAATTATATCGTCTTTTGCCCAAGAACATATAATATCTCCCTCATCAATTAATTCTGATAACTTCTGAATTCCCTCTTGGAATGATAATCCATTTTCTAAATCAGTATTTGTTATTCCAGTTATTTCAGATATCTTCGGATTTAAAATTGGAATAACAGAGGGCTTAATATATGCTTTAAATTCATTAAGTGGCTTCATATAATTATCTAGTTTTATTGCCCCAATTTCTATTATTTCATTATCCAAATCAATATTTTCTAGGCTTGGATACTTTGTAAATATATCTGGATAATATTTATGTATCCCTTCTAAGTTATTGAACTCCAAATCAATTATTATAAATGCCATTTCATACCTCTCAAATTTTATACTCACAAGTATATTATGCCATTTTTCCAAATATTTTTCACTATTATTTCTACAAAAAAAATTAGGATATAAATAATATATTCCTTTCTCCGTCGCTTCGCTCCAAGTCGACGTCATATATTATTTATATCCTTATATACTGAAGGTAATAATTCCTCCCTAACTCGGAATTATGAAAAATGTTTCTCCTTATAATTTTTTTGTAGTCTGTTATTTATACTTTATATTTACTTTTCGTCGCAAGCTCCAAGTCACACCAGCATAATATATTTTCCATTTATCTCTAAAGGTAATAATTCCTCAATACTTCGGAATTATTAAAAATGTTTTACCTTATATTTTTGTAATCTGTTATTTTTACTTTATATTTATTTGCCACCTGGCAAGCTCCAAGTTGCCCTCATATATTAGTTATCATCAAAGTTTATTCCTGCAAGCTTCATTAGATGTACTGCATTTTGAGTTTTGCTTCTACCTTCTCTTAATTTATAATCAAATTTTATTTTATTATCTTCATAATACTCTTGGAAGTTATAATTTTTAAGCCATTTCCTAGTTTCTTCTAAATCGCAAAGTTCTAAGTCATGGGTTGATACTAATCCCATAGCTCCATTGCTTACTAATTGATTTATAAGGACCTTAGCTCCCTCATGTCTATCCCTTGAGTTAGTTCCTTTAAAAATTTCATCCAATAAGAAAAATACCTTTTTCCCATTTTTAGCTGCTTCTATTAATATCTTTATTCTTAGTATTTCAGCATAAAATGAAGATATGCTTTCTTCTAAATTATCTTTAGTCCTCATGCAAGTATAAATATTAAAAATACTACAGCTAAACTTTTTAGCACAAACTGGTGCTCCAATATAGCTTAATAATAAATTTACTCCTATAGTTCTTAAAAAAGTACTTTTACCTGACATATTAGAACCTGTAATTAAAGCAACTTTTCTGCTTATACCATTTTTAGAATCTAAAATAAAACTATTTGAAACTGCTTTTTCTCCTAACATTGGATGTGCTACCTCTATGGCTTCTACTTTATCTTCATTACATATTTCAGGGAAGCACCAGCTTTCAAAATCAAAGGATAAATTAGCAATGCTTGATAAAGCCTCAAACTCTCCCATAATTTCAAGCCATTCTTTTAGATTTTTACCATTTAAATTTCTCCACTCTTCTAAGTTTCTTAAAATAAATGTATCTGATAATATAGTTACATTTAATATTAGGTAGTATGCATTCCCACTACTATCTCCTAGCCAATCTACTAGGGATTTTAATGCTTTCATTTCCTTTACTGCACTTTTATTTTCATTAAATAACTTTACCTTTAATTCCTTTAGTAACTTACTTTCAAAGTTTTCATTTTCTATTAAAGTTAATATATTAGTATAAGCTTCAATATCCTTTTTATGATTGCTTAACAATGATATTATTCCATCAAGATCCTTTGTTAATATCTTTACTACTAAATAATTAACCATAAATACTAAAAGTAAATAGGTTATAGGCATTGTTCCTAAAGCTACTAAAAGAATAGATAAGATTGTCATAGCTATAAAGATATAAGGAACAATTTTTAATAGTGGTTTAATTTCTTTCTTATCTGCTGCCCAATTTAATAAATCCTCAGTATCCTTTAATCCACTTTTTTTGAAGGTAGATTTCACTTCTAACTTTTGTCTCCAGTTAATCTTTTCTCCTAACTCTTTAATAGCTTCTTGCCTATGGACTATTTCTTCCTTCTTAGGAATATATTTTAATGATATTATTTCACTTAATTTTTCTCTTCCAAACTTAGTCTTTGTGGAATTTATCATTTGAAATAATGAATTTCTTCCAAAAACATCTAAATCACTAACGAAGGGGTGTTTATCATCTAAGAACTCTTCACCTTTATCATCTTGCTCTTTGAAGTTTCCCTTTATTCTATCTATTCCTCTTTTATTAATATTAATATAGAGCTCATCTTCCTTTTTTCTTTTTATCTTTCTATTATGAAAAATAGCCACAATAATAAATATTAAAAATCCAATGATAACAGATGAAATTAAAAATATAATATTTTCTTTTTTATAAAAATAATAGGCTAATCCAATAGTTAATATAACTATCATTAATCTTATAGTTGAAATTATATTGATTATATTATTTAAAGCTTTTATATCCTGACTTTTATTTGAAATCTCTTTATTATAAAAGTTTAATGCCTTACTCATATATACACCACCTCACTTAACTATTTTACCATTTTTTTCTGTTATAACTAAAGAAATTTATTCTTCAACCCCTCTGAATTTTTAAAAGTATTAACATATTAATACTTATATAATTTTATGTATAATAAAAAATATAATGCTAGCTATGGCCATAAAAATTATAAGTCACAGTAGCATTATATTTATATTATTTTAATGAATTATATATTGTTTCTAAATTATATCTCATTCCTTCTAAGTAGCTCATGTTATCTTCCTTTGTTTCAAGGCTATATACCTTAACTACCTTAGCTCCTACTTCTTTTGCTAAAGTCTCAGCCTCTTTTTCACTAGCAGTTGATTCACTGAAAATTGTCTTAACTCCATTGTCTTTGCTATAGTTTATTAATGCTTCTAAATTTTTAGCTGTTAATTCACCTTCACCAAATACATCTGCTATACTATTTTGAGTTAAACCAAAGTCTTTACATAAGTATCCAAAAGCTGCATGTCCAGTAACAAAATTCTTATTTTCTAAACTTTTAAATTTATCTTTATATTCGTCGTATAATGAAGTAAAATCACTTTTTAACTTTTCAAAGTTTGTTTCATAGTAGTCTTTATTTTCTGGATCTATTTCTGAAAAAGCATTTTTAATATTTTCTGCTTCTATTATTGCATTACCTAGACTTAACCAAACATGAGGATCTGCTCCTCCATGCTCATGATCATGTTCTTCTTCACCTTCATGATCATGCTCATCTTCGCCTTCATGGTCATGATTATCTTCTTCTGAAATATTTATTACATCAATTCCATTGCTAGCTTCTACAACTTTAACATCTTTTCCTTCAATAGTTCCTAAAACAGAATCTATCCATTCTTCCATTTGAAGTCCATTATATATAAATATGTTCGTATTTATTAACTCTTTTAAATCCTTTGGTTTTGGATCAAAGCTATGTGCGTCACTACCATCTGGAATAATAGAAAATACTTCTACTTTATCCCCTCCAATAGCTTCTGCGAAATCCTTTAAGGGATTTATTGTAACTCCAACTCTTAATCTTTCTCCATTATTATCTTCTAAATCTTTAGTACTACACCCAGAAAAAGAAACTAATACTCCTAATATAAGTCCTAAACTTATTAATTTTTTCTTCACTATTCCACCTCATTTATGCAAATGATTTGCATTATTCATAGGTTAATTTTATAGTCTTTAGTTAATAATGTCAATACTAGTATTGACATTATTATAAATTAATATAAGTGAACTCTATATTTTTTTTGTCAAAGATCTCTTTTTCTCTACCTTGGCAAGTAAAAATAAGGGTTTGACTAAAATTAGACTCTATTAATAAATCTAATGCTCTTTCTGTTCTAATATCATCATATTGAACAAAGGTATCATCTAATATTACTGGGAAATCCATCCCCCTATATATCATATTTATAAAAGCTAATCTTAATGACAAGTATAATTGATCATTAGCTCCATTACTTAATATTGCACCTGGTAGAATATCTCTTCCTTTTCTTACCTTCATATCATAAGAATCTGATACCATAACATCTTCATATTCCTTATTGGTTAAGGTTTTGAAATAATCAATTACATTTGAATTAAGTATATTACCAAAGTTGCCTCTTACCTCTCTAATTGATTCATTCATAATTTCTATTGCAATTTCTGTTGATTTAAGTAGCTTTTCTTTCTTTTCTATCTTTTCTTGAACATCTTGAATTTCTTCTTCAATTACAGGTATTGCTCTTTTTCCTAAGAATCTATTATTTAAGTGATTTTCAACATCCTTAATTTCCTTTTCAACTTCAATTAATTCATGAGATTTTAAAGAAACTTGATTATCTATTTCTTCTTCTGATGAATAACTATAATTAATATTTTCATTAATAATGTCTTTTAAATCTTCTTTTATAGCTTCTATATCCTTGTCCTTAGTTAAAGCCTCATATGCTCCTTCTATATTTTCTAAAGTTTTTAAAATTTCATCTCTTTGTTTAATTTTTTCTTTAATCTCTAATAATTTTTCTTCAAGTTCATATAAATCTATGTTTTCTAAACCTATATATTCTAGCTTTTCTCTTATTCTCTTTTCTCTAATAGCTAATTCTCTATTTAATTTTTCAATGGATTTTTCTTCTTTATCTATATCAATTTTTATAGATAATACTTCTTTGCTTATTTCTTCATATTGAGAAATCATCCCTATTACTTTATTAATATCATCAGTATTAGCTAGTTTTAAAATATTATTTATAAAGTCTTCATTTTTTCTAAAATTTTCTTTAACTACATCTATATTTAAAAACTTAACTTGGGATTCTTTTTCTGATATTTTAATATTTTGTTTTTCTAAATAGCTGTTATAATCATCAAATAGCTTTAATTTTTTAATAAAATCCTCATAGGAGGATGCCTCAACTAACTTAGTATGTTTAAATATTTCCTTTTCTATATTCCTTATATCTTCTTCTAATGCTTTAATATTTAAAGAAGACTTACCTTCACTTCCCATTTCCATTTTTAAAGTTATAGTTTTATATAATATAAGAACTAAAATTCCAGCTGTAAATCCAACTAACAACATATTTTTTCTATAGAATATTATTAAAGCTATTAAAAGGATAATATTTATAAGAGCTGCTAATGAAAAAATTCTAAAATTATTTTTTAATTTCTCTGTTTCTAAATTTGATTTATTAGTATAACTTTCAGCTTTAAATTTAAGTTCCTTTAGTTTATCTTCATATTTATCTAATAAGGTTCCTATTTTTTCCCTAATTCCTTTAAAATTTATTGCACTTCCTATATATCTTTCCTTTTTAGATATATCTTCTTTTATTAAATTTATTTCTTTATTTAATTCCTCATATTTTTTAATCTTTTCTGTTAAATTATCCTTTTCCATAACTGCCTTCATAAAAGCATTTTTATCTTCACTAGATAATTCTTCAATAAATAGAAGGTTCTCGTAACCTTCTCTTTTAGCAGAATAAATTTCTTTACTTTTACTTAAACTTTTTTCTTCTTCGTTCTTCATATCTAAAAGACTAAAGTAAAGGGAATTTTCATCCTTTATATCATTAAGTAAAACTTCATCTATAATTCCATTTCTAGAAGAAATACTTTCTTCTATATATCTTTCTTTTTTCTTTAATTCTTCTCTTTTCTTTAAATATTCAGTAATTTCCTCATATTCTTTTTGTAATTTTGATTTTTTTAAATATTTTTTATAGATATCTAGATTTTTAATTTCTGTTCTTAAACCAGCTCTCTTTTCTCTTAAGAATATTAAATTATTTTCCATATCTATATTTTCTTCTGATAACTTATATCCTTCGTATTTTTCTTGATTTAAATCATTAAGCCTATTTCTTAATATATCTAATTCTCCAGTCTTTCTAGCAGTAGATATAGACTTTTTAATAGTTTCAAGCCTCTCTATAGATTTTTGAGCAGATATATTAGTATCCTCACTATCAAGTAAATTAGCTGCTTTATCTATTATTTCTTCCTCTTTATCCTTAGAAATTGCAACACCTAATTGATTTATAAATAGCGTCTTAAAGAAGGTAGATGAGTTTACATTAAAAAAATATCTTCCTGGTTCATCCTTTGGAATTTCTGTAATAATTTCTCCACTTTCTGCATCTAATATTTCAGATGTATCTTCTTTTTTAGTAACGCCAAAGCTTCTTTTAATTATATATTTTCTATTATTATGAGTTACATATAACTCCCCTCTTATTTTTTCCCCATCTATTGGAGCAAACCTTACTCTATCATTGTTCTTCAAATCCTTAGTCCTTTTAGAGTTCATTCCATAAAGCCAAACTCTAATAAAGTTTTGAATAGTACTTTTCCCCTTTTCGTTTTCTCCATAAATTAAATTAATTTTTTCTTCAAAGTTAATTTCCTTATCTTTCAATCCTGCAAAAGAAATTATATTAATTTTATTTATAATCATTTAAATTCACTTCCTCATGGGATAGAGATTGTATTCCTAGCTTTAAAGCCATTTTTAAAATCTCCTTATCACAATCTTCCTCTTTCATTTTTTCTAATAGTTTTTTTGCATAAACACCTTTGATAGAATAATCCTCTGATATTTTATCAAAGTCTAGCTTAACTTCTGTTTTATCAATAACCTTTACAAAATAGAAATCTCTTTTTATTTTTTCTAATATTACAGCTTCATTAAGATTAATATAAGATTCTATTTCACCTTTAAGTATTATCTTATATAAATTATTTTTTCTATCTTCTTCATTAATAGCTGATAGGATTTTAAGTCTTACTTCATCATAACTTACAGAATTACTTATATCTATTTCTTCAACATAATAATTTCTTTTTGATGTTCTAATAAAGTTTAAATTTACTGCTCCCTTTGTTACTTCACCTAATATGATTCCTTTATCTCCAACTTCATCAAAACCTCTTCCTTGTGGACATCCTGCATAAGCATAAAAGGTATTGTTTTCTCTTAATATTCCACTAAAATTATGCCTATGGCCAATGGCAATATAATCTAATTTACTGTTTTCAATATCTTTTATAGTCATTGGATTATATTCATTTCCATCATCAGTATTAGAAATGTCTCCATGTATAGTCATTATGTTAATGTAATTTTCTTTAATATTAATATTCTTAAGCATACTTTTTCTTACATGGTATTCATTAAAGGCAGCTCCCCAAACTACAGTATTTAAGTCTTCTAAAACTACATTTTCTATGCTTCCTTCAAATATATGAACATTTTCTGGCCAATTTATCATCTTATAAAAGGATTTCTCATTATAAGGATCATGATTTCCAGGTGATATAAATACTCTTATGTTATCTATTCTTTCAATTTGATTTTTAATAAATATCAGTGTTTTCTTATTTATAGTTAAATTGTCAAAAATATCCCCAGTTAATAATAATATATCAACAGAATTTTCCATAGCTATATCTATTATCCTACTAAATACCTCTAATAATTCTTCTTTACTAATCATAGAGATGTTTTTATCTAAGTCCTTAAAAGGGGTATCAAAATGTAAATCTCCTGCTTGTAATATCTTAATCTTCCTCATATTATCACCTTTAAATTCTACGAACTTTTGTTCTATTTTATCATTTTTAAATTACTTATACAACAAGAAAGGGGATAAATATCATATTCAGGTCTCCGTCGTAAACTCCAAGTCGACTTCATATGATATTTATCCCCTTCTATACTGAAGGTAATAATTCCTCTTTTCATTCGGAATTATGAAAGTGTCTTGAATATCATTATTGTCAATTAACTATTAGTATTATTTTAATTCCGTCACTTCGCTCCAAGTGGCCGTCATATAACATTTATATCCTTCTATACTGAAGGTAATAATTCTTCATTGCATTCAGAATTATGAAAGTTGTCTTGAATATTATTATTGTCATTTAACTATCTGTATTATTTAAAGTCCGTCGCAAGCTCCAAGTCGCCAGAACATAATATATATATCCTTAAATACTGAAGGTAATAATTCCCCTTTTCATTCGGAATTATGAAAATTGTTTTGAATTCTATTATTGTCATTTAACTATTAGTATTATTTTAAGTCTGTCGATTTCTTCAAGTCACACTAGCACTATATTATTATCTCTTATATCTAAAAGTAACGGAGTTTAAAGATAGAATTACAATATTGATGTAATATCAGTATTTTATGGAATTATATTACAATTATAATGTATAATACAAGTATATAATAATACACATTTGTATTATATTGAGTAATATAATAGATATTTATATTGAAAGGAGTATATGATAAGAAGTGAAGAAGTGGTTATTAACATTTACTATTCTGTTAAATTGCATCGTTATGACTATGTGTACGAGTGAAACTATAACTAAAGTAACGTATCAGGGTGAAAGTTTAAATTGGGAATCAACAATGATATTTGATGAAAACGATAAGTATATACTTAATATTAAGTATATAGGGCAAGAAGAACAGTTGCCATTAAAGGCTACTTTAAATGCAGAATTCTTATCAGGTAACAGTACGGGTGGATATTTTGAGTACAGTGAATTAACAGCCGAAAAATTTGGAGGTTTTACTTTTGAAGACGATTATGATAAAGATATATTTGGCTCTGTATCAAAATCTAAGAATAAAGATAAGTTGAATGTAGTTATAAAATGGAATAATACAGAAGAAACTATTGAATTAAGTAAAGTTAATAATAATGAAAGCGATTAATATTAGACTATTAAGAAGTGATTAATTTATAGGAAATAAGCAATTGTAATAAATTATATATTTGTAATATAGGGGTGAGGAGAATAAAAATAAAGATAAGAAAGCCTATAATAAAGCTATGTATATTAATATCAATTATTGGTGTTCTATCATATTTGATGTATTTAATTGGCTACGTACCTATTATAGGAAATCTGATTGCAGAAAAAAAGTTAAGCAATTATGCTACTATACAAAAAGGGAATACACAAAAGGTTGAAACAAAATATGATTGGTATAACGCTAAATATCAGTCTGTTAAGGGAAATCTTAGTTATCGACTACAAAGGAATACAATTTATGATGAAAATGTTTCAGAAAAAGTTAGTTTATCAGCAGAAACCCAATATAATAAAATTAAGGAAGAGTTTCCACAAAATCTAAGTTTTCCTAAAGGAATCACAGTTTGGACAGAATTTGATGCAGATAATTATTCAATAAAAAGTCAAAGGCTTTATCTTTTGGGTGTATATAATACAGAAGATATATCAGAAGAAGAGAGCAAAAAAATGTGTGCAACTATTGCAGATAAATTTATAAATCTCATGGGTGAAGATTATAATTTTACAGGAATACAGATTATTTACTATGATAAAAATGGAGGCTATGAAAGTGCAATTTCTTCTAATGGATTTAAAAAGTTAGACTATGGTGAAATACTTTCTAAAACAGAAAAAGTAGATAGATTGCCAGAAGACTATTTAAATTGGCTATCAAAACAATAATGATATTGAAATTATTTTAATAGTGCAATTCATAATTGTAGTAATTAAACAGTTTATTAAGATAAAAGAATAAAAGGTATTTTTAGAATACTATTAATTACTTTATATCAATATAACTTAAAAATGTAACAGTAAAATACTATGCAAATATTATAATAAATTCTCAATTGTATTATTTATTATTTAAATAATATAGAAATTTATAAGGAGGAATTTTAATTGTTTGGAAAAGATAAAAAAGATAAACGATTTGTAATTAAAGAAGAACAAGCTTTAATATGTGGAGCTTTATATGTAGTTGTTGATACTCTTACAGGAGTAAATTATTTAATGACTGTTGGAGCAGGGCAAAATAGTATCATACCATTGCTAGACTCAGAAGGTAAAGTGATTGTTGATAAATAAATAAGTAATATTAAAACTATTTATTTTCTTTACGTGGAAAGAAGTTTTTTGAAAATTATATAACACAAAAAAATATAAATTATTGGGGGTAAAATATGAAAAAATTATTGCTATTAATTGTAATTTTGAGTTCGTTAATTATTAGTGGATGTACTCAAAGTAAAGACTTTACAATTAATTATAAGGAATTTACCGATGAACAAAATGAAATATTATCACTAACTGGTAATAGAGCTTTTAAATATGATTTAAAAAACTTACCTGAAGATAAAAGCTATGAACTGCAGGTAGTATATGAAACTTATGAAAACAAAGAAAAAGTAAAAGAAAAAATGATATTTGCTATGGCATATGGACCAACAGAAGATAAGATAGAAGATACTAATTTATCAATAAATATACAAGAAAATAAAATAAAACTAATGTCTGGTGGAGCATATACTAGTTTTGAAATAGAAGAAGATATTTCTAAATTTACAAACTATTATTTTACTGGAACTAGAATAATAGATATAGGTGATGAAGTATATTTATTTCATGCTAATGATGGCGGAATGGGTTTACCCATGAATAGACTAGGATCCTTATCAAAAGAAGATCTAGATAGATTACTTGAGATAAATAAAACTAATATTTTCATAAAGTTAGTATGTCAATAAACTAGATATAGTAAAACCAGCCTCTTAACAAGAAACATCTTTCTTTCCAGCTAATAATAATCATTTTTAGGCTGCACACAGCTTGTAGTCAAAAAAATGGGCGCCCTTTATTGGTAGCGCCCTAATTATTTTCATAAAAAATTAAATTAATTCTTATAAATTAATTAGTAATCTTAATATCTCCCAATCCAACGCTAACATCAAAAGTATATTTTTCTTCATTTGATGTCTTTGCAGTTATTTTTGCCTCTCCAAGTCCAGCTTTTGAAGTAATATTTATTGGCGCATTAACTGGAACCTTAATAGTTGCACTGCCCATTCCACCCTCAAATCTTAAATCTCCATTTATATCTCCTAATGAGACATTAGTTTCACCAATTCCACCTTCTATATTGATTTCACCTGTCTTTTTACTTGTCTCTAAAGTTGTCTCTCCAACTCCACTTTTTAATTCTATTTTATCAAAAGATATTTCATGTAAAGTTAGTTCACCCACTCCACTACTTATTTTAATATTACTTAATTCTAAGTCATTAATTTCACATTCACCTACACCAAAGGCAAATTCAAAATCTCCATTAAAATTTCTAGGAATATCTATTACTAAATTACTTGAGGAGTCTGCCATTAAATTCTTATTATTTTTTGATTCTTCTATAATAATTAGTGTATCAGATTTTTTTTCCGTTTTAACACCTCTAGAATATTTACTTAACTTACCTGAAATTTCTATATCCGATCCATCATAATAATTAATTTTCACATTACTTACATCTATTTTTATATCTAATTTATTAATGTCAGTAATGACTTCAGATATGATAATATTCTCTCCACTATTAGTAGAATCATCTGTTGTAGCCCTATCATTCCACCAATTGTTTCTACTTTCTATTCCAAATTTTACTCCACAGCCAGCTAACAATGTAGTTAAAGCTATAGCTACTGTGATACCAATATATTTTTTCACTTTATTCACCCCTTTAAATTATATCTAATTTTTTATCTAAATGATAAATTGCTAAATAAACTATAAAAATAATCCAACTTAAGCTTAATAGAGAGTGTACCAAATCAATTTCAATAAAAGTTCCTATCTTCATATAAATATAAGGTAAAAAGTTTGTTATTGTTTTAATGATTCCTTCAACAATACCTTGAATTATGCTTCCACCTATTACTACTGATAGAATATATAAAGCTGTATTTTTAATATAAGATGAAAAAATCACCATAAAAGAAATAATGATAATATATGCAATTATTGTTCCATACATTACTGCTATAGAAGATAAATTAACTAAATCTCTAAGGCTATTACCTGAAATTAGAGTCATTAACATTGTAATAAAAACTATTATGCCTTGAATTAAAATAAACTCAATAATTTTAGCTATTATAAATTCATGAGATTTTATTGGTAATGTAAATAGTAATTTCCCTTTTTCTTTAGAAATTTGTGTTTGAAATCTAACTAAAGACCATATGAAATTTATAGATAAAAAAGTTACAATAAATCCTATATTTAATAATGAAATCATTTCTCCAAGTATTGGTATCCTAGCAAACATGCCAATAAAATTAAAACATAAAATAACTAATCCAACTATATAGAACACTTTACTTTTACTCATATGGTATTTCCCAAAGCTATACTTTAATAAATTAATAATGTTTTTCAAATTCTACACCCCTTCCTATATTATTCTGCAAAAATCTTTCTATATATCTGGTCAATTGATTCCTTATACTTTTCTCTAAGTTCTTCAGCATCTCCATGTTCTATTATTTTTCCATCACCTAAGAAAATAACTTCATCAAATATTCTTTCAAGTTCACCTATATAATGGGTAGTTATTATCATGGAGCTATCTTCTGATAAGTTTTCTAGAATTACATCAAGTATTTTTTCTCTAGATACAGGATCTACTCCTGAAATTGGTTCATCTAACATATAAAGTTTAGCTCTTCTGCTTAAAGCTAGTGATAAATTAAATTTTTCCATCATTCCTTTTGATAAATCTCTTATCTTAGATGAACTATCTAAATTCATAAAGTCTAAATAGTAATCCATCTTTTCTTTATCAAAATCATTAAAGAAATCTACATATAAACTTATTGCATCTTTTATTTTCATAGACTTATTAAAAATATTTACATCCTGTAGAAAAGATATATCATTTTTAGTTAAAACACTTTGAGGATTTCCATCAACTTTAATTTCACCATTATCAGCCTTTAAGAATCCTTGAATAACATTCAACAAGGTTGTCTTACCTTGTCCATTAGGTCCCATTATTCCTAATACTTTTCCCTGTTCTAAATTAAAACTTATTCCTTTCAATATTTCTTTTCCCTTTATTCTTTTACTTATATTATTAACCTCTAATAAATTACTCATTTTAATCCTCCTTATATCTCTCTGATATAATTGCTAATATATTATCTTTAGTAAATCCTAATGATTTTGAATCCTCTATAAATTTATCTATAGCTTCGTTAAATAATTCCTCTCTTAAAGAATTAATTTTTTCTTCATCTTCAGTTACAAATTTCCCAATACCCCTTTGTGTGTAAATTAGTCCTTGGTTTTCTAGTTCATTATAAACTTTTTGTATTGTGTTAGGATTAACTTTAGCTTCACTTGCATATTCTCTAACAGACAAAACTCTTTCTCCTCCTTTTAATTCTCCAGAAACTATTTTCTTTTTCATATAAGCAATTATTTGAAGATATATAGGCTCTTTTGTATTTAATTCAAGCACCATAAATTTATCTCCTTTCTATACAGTACTAGTGTATTAATTAAATAGTACACTAGTACATATATATTTGCATCTTTTACTAATGATGTTAATTCTCCATTTCATGGACTTATTTTCAATTTACTCAGTATCTCTCTATTTTTCTTAATTTTAAGAATATTTCAACAAAAAAGAAAGAAACCCATTAAAGTAAAATATAAAATTTTACTTTAATATAGGTTTCTCCCTTTTAGAACGGTAGAATTACTATATTCTTTGGCGGTATATCCATCCTGTTTTAATACCTTAGGTTCTTTGTTCCTGTGGCTATTTTATTGAATTTTCGTATTGTTCTACCATTCTTTTTACCATTTCGCCACCAACGGAACCACATTGTTTTGAAGTTAAGTCTCCATTATAATCACTAAATGGAACTCCTAACTCTGCTGCAACTTCATTTTTAAATGCACTTAATCCCTTTCTTGCTTCTGGAACTAATGTTTTAGCCATTTGTAATTCCTCCTTTGGCTGTTGGTTTAGTAAACAACTTTTAAATGAAGTGTTTATCAATTAAAAGCTTTGATGTTTACACTATTATATTAACCTGATACAAGTTTTATATTCCTAGTAATTACTGGCTACACTAGTATTATTATCTACAAATTTTATAAAGGATATTTCATTAAGTTATATAAAGTATACCTAAGAAAATTGCAATATAGTGCAAAGCACTTCCTAACATAACAAATAAGTGCCATATAAAATGATTGTAAGGCATCTTATCTATTGAAAAAAATATACATCCTACTGTATAAGAAATCCCTCCAAAAACTATAAGCATTAAAATATTGAAAGGTATTAATAAAATTACTGTTTTTATATTTATTACAATAGTCCATCCCATTAGTATATATAGAATTGTAGATAAAAGCCCAAATTTATCTATCCAAAAAGCTTTGAATACTATGCCTACCACTGCAATTACCCACAAGAAAAGAAGTAAATACATAGATTTCTTATCAGTATTCAAAAATATTAATATAATTGGAGTATATGTTCCAGCTATTAATAAATAAATTGATGAGTGATCTAAGATTCTAAATATCCTTTTTACTAATTTTCCAGGTATACTATGATATAGAGTAGATCCTAAATATAGTATAAATAATGCTATACAATATACCCAAACTCCAATAATTGCATAATTACTAGAAGTTTTAGAGGCTTTTAAAATTAGAAATATACTTCCTACAATTGATAGTATAGCTCCTACTCCATGAGTTACAGCATTTGCAATTTCTTCTCCCTTAGTATAAAAATTATATTCAAATTCTTCCTTTTTCATGGTATCAACCTCCCCAATTTTAAATAATTATATCTCAATACCTATAATATTATTCTTTTAATTTCTTATGTATTTGAACTATATTTTCTTCTCCAGCCGTAACTTTCTTATTATTTTCAAAGTATATATATTTATTATTTTCTAAGCCTTTAAATATAATTGGAGTTATTGGAGACTTAGCTTTTTCCTTTATAAGTTCTAATGTAAACTCAATTAGATTATCGCCCACATTTACTATATCTCCTTCTTCTACAAAAGCCTTAAATCCTTCTCCTCTTAACTTTAAAGTATCTATTCCTATATGCATTAATATATCATAGCCATCTAAAGTTCTAATGGTAATAGAATGTTTCTCCTTAGCTAAGGTAATAACCATACCTTTAGCTGGTGATTTTAAAATATTATCACTAGGGTTTATTGCAAATCCATCTCCAATTATCTTCATAGAGAATATTTCATCTGGAACTTCTTCAAGTCTTACTAAATTCCCTGAAAGAGGAATACTTATTTGCTTTTCAGTTTTTATACCACTTTTAATTTTCTTCAATTTATTTTTCTTCTTTACTACTATTTCTTTTCCATCCATAATATCCTTCATTTGTTCTTTAATAATATCTGATTGTGGACCAAAAATAGCTTGAATATTATTTCCTATTACCATTAAATCTGCTGCACCTAAGGCTTTTAACTTATCTTTATTAACCAATGAAAATTTATTTACAGTTACTCTTAATCTAGTTATACATGAATCTAAATATTTAATATTTTTGCCTCCACCAAAGGCATTTAGAATTTCATAAGGAAGTTTTTCACTAGACATATCTATATTTATATTATTTTCATCCTCTTCTCTTCCTGGGGTTTTTAAATTTAGACTTCTTATTATGAACCTAAATCCTAAATAATATACTATAGCAAATCCAAGACCTACTATAATTACCCATACCCAATTTGTTCTATTAGGTATTACTCCAAATAATATAAAATCTATTAATCCACCTGAGAAGGTTAATCCAATTTTAACATTTAATATTTGCATTATCATAAAAGATAGTCCTGCAAAGATGCAATGTATAGCAAATAAAACTGGTGCTACAAATAGAAACATAAATTCTATTGGTTCTGTTATACCAGTTAAGAATGATGTTAGTGCAGCTGAAAATAATATTCCAGCAACTAGCTTTTTCTTTCCCTTTTCTGCTTCATTATACATAGCTAGTGATGCTGCTGGAAGTCCAAACATCATAAATGGATATTTTCCAGTCATAAATGTACCTGCTGTAAATTCTACTCCATCCTTTAATTGAGCAAAAAATATAGATTGGTCACCTACTATTAATTGACCTGAAGAATTTATGTACTCTCCAAATTGATACCAAAAAGGAGTGTACCAAATATGATGTAATCCAAAGGGTATTAATGCTCTTTCTATAACTCCAAAAATAAATGCAGAAAGAGTTTCATTTGTACTAATCATACTTCTAGAAAATTCTAATAAAAAATTTTGAACAGGAGGCCAAATAATTGCCATAATAATCCCTAGTATTAATCCTGATATAGCTGTTACTATAGGTACAAATCTCTTTCCTGAGAAAAAGCCTAAAAATTCAGGCAATTTTATATCATGAAACTTCTGATATAGAACAGCTGAAATAAGACCCATAATAATTCCTCCAAAAACTCCTGTAGATAAGGTTGGTATTCCTAATACAGTAGTATACATTGGATTATTTGGAACTTGTGATATATCTACACCAGCAATTATACCTGTAGTAACATTCATTATTAAAAATCCAACTATTGCAGCTAATGCAGCAACTCCATCTCCAGTGCTCATTCCAATTGCAACTCCAACTGCAAATATCAATGGTAAATTAGTAAATATTATACTTCCTGATGTTGACATTATATCTGCCGTTATTTGGAATCCATGTCCTGATAGAATAGGAAACATATTTAGAAAATCTTGATTTTCAAATAAAGTACCAATCCCCATTAATAGTCCTGCAACTGGTAATAATGCTACTGGTAAAGTTATTGCTTTCCCTATCCTTTGCAAAACCCCAAAGGATTTTTTGAAAAATAAGCTAATATCCATTTTCCCTCCTAAATAATTCAAATAAGGACTTAAGTAAAATTACTTAAGTCCAAAATTCTGAAAGATATAAATAATAATTAGGTACTTCTAAGTACAGAAATAACCCTATGAATATGCATAGTTAAATAAACTATTTCATCTTCATTAACATTATGATTATAATTTGCTTTAACATAGGCTTTCACCTTTTGAGCACATTCATATGCTTCTGGGTAACTCTTTTTAGCTATATCTATAAATTCACTATTGTCATCATTGTTTTGATTATTGGTGACCACCCTTTTTGCAAAATATTTTAAATGTGTTAATAACCTATCATAATTTAAATCATCTTCATTAAATTCTACTGAATAATAATATCTTATAATATTTAATACACCTTTAATTATATTAGTTGCAATAACAGATTCTTTTGAAGATTCTTGATAGCTTGCATTAACTAAATGTAATGCAATAAAAGCTGCTTCATCCTCTGGTAAATTTATATTAAGTTTATTATTAATATAATCTACTGCCCATAAAGCAACTGAAAATTCTTCTTTATGGATTCTTCTTATTTCATCTAATAAATCATTTTTTATTTGTATGTTATTTTTGTATCTTTTTATAGCAAAAGCAATATGGTCAGCTAAAGATATGTATATTTGTTTATCTAACTTTCTATCTAACTTTTTAGTAGCATAAGCAATTATTTCATGAGCTAATTCAAATATTCCATCTGGAATTTGATTTATTAATTTCTTTATCTTATTGCTCATTTTTTTATCATCTACAACAAATATTTTTTCAATCTTATCTTCTTCGATCTCCTGACCAACCTTTCTTTTAAAGGCGATTCCTGACCCCATAATTATTACTTCTTTTTTAGTATTAGGATCTATTGATACAACTACGTTATTGTTCAATATTTTTTCAACAATCATCTTACATTCTCCTTACACTTGGAAAATAAAATACCTAAACTAGAGTATACTAATACACCCCAATTTAGGTATTACCTACATTCCAGTAACAATCCACATACTTAATAAATATATCTTATCATTGTAAATTACTACTGTCAATATCAATAAATTATCTTTGCTTTGTTGGTAAAATAATTATAAATTCGCTGCCTTTATTAACTTCACTTTTAACAAATATCTCACCCTTATGTAAAGCCACTAATTGCTTAGTAAGTGTTAATCCTAATCCGCTTCCGCCAAATTCTTCAGATACATTATTATATGCTTGACCAAATCTATCAAAAATAGCATCATGATAACTTCTATCTATTCCTACTCCTGTATCTTTCACAGATATACTTACTGAATTCCCAAGGTCTGAAATTTTAACTTCTATCCTTCCTCCGCTTTCAGTAAACTTAACAGCATTACCAACTAAATTTACTATACACTTCTCTATCTCTGATTCATCACATTCTATTATCTTTTCTTCTATTTCTGGATCTATAATTAATTCAATCCCTTTTGATTCAACATAATTCTTCATAGATAAAACTATTTCTTCCACCAAATAAACTATATTATGTTTTTTAAAGTCTAACTTATATGATCCTGACTCTATTTTAGATGTATCTATTATGTTATTAATTAATTTTAAAAGTCTATTTGAATTTCTTCTTATTGCATCCATATAATAATATAATTTTTCTCTTGGAATAACTTTTTTATCATCATTTAATCTTGTTATAAGTTGTTCAACTGAAATTATAACATTTAATGGAGTTCTAAGTTCATGAGAAAGGTTAATAAAATAATTGTTTTTATATTTTTCATTTTGAATTAATTTATTGTACAGTTCTTCATTTTCTTTAAATTTCTTATTTAACTCATTAGACCTTTGCTCAACTAGGCTATCTAGTATCTTAACCCTATTCCAGATTATATATATTATCATAAATATTAACAATAAATAAATCATATATGCAAAGGGACTTTTCCATGGCTTTACTCCTACTGTAAAACTTACATTTGTAGGCCTACTCCATTCTCCAGTAGAATTTCTTGCACTAACTTTAAAGGTATATTTACCACCTTCTAAGTTAGTATAACTGGCATAATTTCTATTATCCGCTAATATCCACTCATCTTCTAATCCTTCTAGCTTATAAGCATATTGAATCTTTTTTACGTTTCTGTAATCAGGCAAAAAGAAATTAAAGTGTATATTATTACTTTTATACTTTAAATGTATTTTATTTAAATCTAAAAGTTCATCTTGATTCGTATATGCACTTCCTATAACTACGCTAGGTATAAAGCTCTTTTCTTTTAATTGTTGTGGATAAAAGGAAGTTAGTCCATTAGTTCCACCAAAAAACATTTCTCCATCATTAGCTTTATGATATGCAAAACCATTAAATTCATTACCTGGTAATCCATCTGCCACATCATAATTAATAAATTTATTGTTTTTTATATTAAATTTGGATATACCATAATTGGTACTCATCCAAAGATTCCCTTCATCATCAACTAAAATCCCATAAATAAAGCTATTATATAAACCATTATTTTCATTATACCTAATAAAACTTTCGTCTTCTCTATTGAATTTGTTTAACCCATATGCAGTTCCAATCCAAACATTATTATCTTCATCTACAGCTATACTTTTTACTGCATCAAAACTTAAACTTCCTTTATTATCTACTTCATTTTTATATACTTTTATTTCTTTAGTATTTTTATTTATTCTAATTAAGCCACCTTCTAAAGATGCACCTATCCATATATCCCCATCTTTATCCTGAGCTATTCCTGAAAACATAGTATCGGATATATCATTATTCATAAATAATTCATTATAGGATTGGAAATTATTTTTTCTATCAAAGGTGCAAACACCATTTTCAGTAGCTATCCATAAATCACCATCTTTATCTATAAATAAACTTCTTATATTATTTGATATTAAAGAATTTTCATTTCCCTGGAAATACTTTGTAAACTTATTAGTGTTTTTGTCATATTTTGTTAATCCATTTTCAGTACCTATCCAAATCTCATTATCAATTCCAGTAATGTCTCTTATACTATCATCACTAATAGAATTATCATCCCTTGAGCTTTTGTATTTAGTTATAGTATTATTTTTTTTATTTATAATATTTAAACCATTTTGAACAGTTCCAACCCAAATAAGGCCATCATTATCTTTATATATTCCAGCTATCATATTGTCACTTAATGAATTACTGTCTAAATAATCTTTCTTATAATTAGTAAAGGAATTTTGATTATTAAAAATACTTATTCCATCATAAGTTCCTACCCATATTGATCCTGAATTATCTTCTGTTAAAAACAATACATCATCACTAACTAAACTTTGTAGATCATATATCCTTGAAGTATAATTTATAAACTTATTATCCTTCTCATCTAATCTACTAAGTCCTTTATTTGTTGCTATCCAAACTGTTTTATTTTTGTCCTTATATATATTTCTAATTGAGTTACTAGCAATAGAACTTGAATCATTTGGGTTATTACTGTAGTGCTCTATGTTATTTGTTTCTATATTTAACTTATTTAATCCACCGTTATATGTACCTATCCACAAATTATTACAATCTAAATATAAATCATATATAAAGTTATCTGAAATTGAATTACTTAATCCATCTGCATAATAGTAAGTAATTTCTCCAGTTTTCCTGTTAACTTTATTTAACCCTCTATCTTTAGTTCCTACCCATAGGTTTCCCTCTAAATCTTCATCTATAGCATAGATAACTTGGCTAGATAATTTATTATTAATGTCTTCATCTGAATATAATCTTATAAAGTTATCCTTTTCTTTATCATATAAATTTAATCCATTTTCCGTTGCTATATACATATTTTCATTTGAATCAATTAATATTTCAGTTATATTATTATCAGATAAGTTACATCCATGGATACCTGCAATATATATTTTTATCTCATTTGTTTCAGTATTTATTTTATTTAAACCTCTCCCAGTACCAACCCATATATTTCCATTTTCATCTTCAGTTATGGCTGAAATATAATTGTCACTTATACTTTTATCATAACCTTCTCTATATCTATATACTTCAAATTCATGTCCATTATATCTATTTAAACCATCTGTTGTTGCTATCCACATATAACCTTTGCTATCTTGAAATAAATATTGAGCTGTGGTTTGAGATAATCCATCTTCTACAGTTATTCTTTTAAAAACAATATTCTTTTTATCATTATTAACTGCACTGACTTGGAAACATAAACTATTAAAAATAATACCTATTATTATTGAAAATATTATTATTTTCCTCTTTTTATATCTCATATAAATTATTCTCCACTAAATAATAATCAATTTTATAGTTTATATTATATACTTTAATATATAAAAAATATATATAATAAAAAAAAAGACTAAAAAACAAATTTTTTAGTCTTTTGATTTTGGCAGGGGCAGTAGGAATCGAACCCACAACCAACGGTTTTGGAGACCGCTACTCTACCAATTGAGCTATACCCCTTCAACAAAAGTTATTCTATCATGACAATTTAATACTTGTCAACAAAAATATTATAAAAAAAGTCAGTAATTAAATTACTGACTTTTTGGCAGGGGCAGTAGGAATCGAACCCACAACCAACGGTTTTGGAGACCGCTACTCTACCAATTGAGCTATACCCCTTTGCGTGACAATAAATATTATAACTTATGTATATCTAAAAATCAACTACTAATATTACTTTTATTTTTTAATTCTTCAAGAATATTAATAACATTTTCAGTTAATACATTTATTTCACCTTCAGAGCTTAACCCAACATAGGTATATTCTCTTTTCATTTTTCTCTTTAATTCATTTAAATTCTCAACATCTTTATCGTAAATAAATATATTTTTTGTTAATTCTTCTTCATCTATTTCTTCATTATTATCCTTTAATTTATTTACTTGTATTCCTAAATCTCTAAATAAATAATCAAATTTATCTGTATTAGTAAATATTTTATAATCCTTATATTTACTTAATTCTTCTTTAGATTCACTTAAAAATTTATCTAAATCTTCAGTTACTTTCTTATAATTGTCTTCATAGAAGCTTCTATTTTTAATATCTCTTTCTTGTAATGAAGTTTTTATATTATACAAAGCTATTTTATATTCGTTAAAACCTAATAGATAATAAGGATTTTCTTCATTTTCTTTTGATAATGATTTTATAATAGTTCTTATTCCTCTACTGGCGTTTATAACTCCTACATTAGAGTTTTTGGAATTATCTAATATAACATTTATCCAATTTTCATAACCTAAACCATTATATATAAACAGGTCCATATTTAATACATTATTTATAGTATTTTCACTTATATTAAAATCTTGCATTTCTTTTTCACTACTAAATAAATACTCTACACTATGTTTATCTAAAGTTAAAGCTTTAACCATATTATATAGTTCTTTATTTACTGTTAATATATTTAAATAAGTATCCCTTTCTTCATCTAACTCATCTGTTGGATTTGCCATAAGAGGATTGTAGGAAAATGTTAATCCAAAAAATAATATAGAAGTAAAAATAACTAAAGCATATGTTAACTTCTTCATGTTAATATCCTCCTGGAAATTATAATAATCTAATTATATATATATTGTATCTTATCATGAGCGAAAAAGAATTACAAATCTTTTACATATTAGTAACAAGTTAAATTATGTATATATTTTTAACTTTCTTTTTTTCTTCATTTTAGATAGAATATATATTAGTATAAATTCCTTAGAAAGGAGATTTCAAATGAATTTTAATGTTAATACTATAGAAGAAACAACTAATCTTGGATTTGCTATAGGTAAGTTATTAAATCCTGGTGATATAGTATGTTTAACTGGAGACTTAGGAACTGGAAAAACTCATATAACTAAAGGAATAGCAAAAGGTTTAGAGATAGATGAATATATAACTAGTCCAACATTTACTATAGTTAATGAATATGACTCAGGTAGAATTAAACTATATCATTTCGATGTTTATAGAGTAAGTGATCCTGATGAAATTTATGCTATAGGCTTTGATGATTATATTTTTTCAGATGGAGTTTCTATAATTGAATGGGCTAATTACATTGAAGAAATATTACCTAATGAATACTTACATATATTAATAGAAAAAGATTTATCTAAAGGAGAAAATTTTAGAAATATTACTATTACTCCTTATGGTGAAAGATATAATTATATAAAGGAGTTAAACTTATGATAGTTTTAAGTGTAGATTCAGCCTCAAAAGTAGCTACTGCAGCTCTTTTGGATGAAAATAATTTAATTGCAGAATACACAATTAATAATAAACTAGAGCATTCAACTTTAATTATGGACATGGTTGATAAACTTTTAAAAGACTCTAGCTTAGATATTGATGATGTAGATGGATTTGTAGTTTCAAAGGGTCCAGGTTCCTTTACTGGATTAAGAATCGGAATGGCTACTGTAAAAGGCTTAAGTTTTGGTTCAAATAAGCCTTACATAAGTATATCTAGTTTAGATGCCCTTGCTTATTCTCTTGTAAACTTCAATGGAATAATATGTCCAATAATGGATGCTTTGAGAAGTAGTGTTTATACTTGTCTTTATAAAGGAAATAATGGAAATTTAGAAAAACTAATAGATTATTCAGCTTTAGAATTAGATGAATTAATAGATTTATTAAAAGAAAAGGGTGAAGATGTTATTTTTACTGGAGATGCAGTAAATAAACATAAGGATTATTTATTAGAGCATTTACCTAATTGTAAATTTGCGCCAAATCATCTTAGTATTATAAGAGCCTCTTCCTTAGGCGAAATAGGTATAAAAATGTTATTAAATAATGAACAAGATGATTTAAATTCATCTCCATTTTATTTAAAGAAACCTCAAGCACAAAGAGAATTAGAAAAAAGGTTAGCATTAAAAAATGAAAATAACTTATAATTTAATGACTAATAAAGATGTTAATGGAGTCTTTGATATATCAAATGCTTCTTTTTCTATTCCTTGGAGCCTTGAGTCAATTAATGGAGAACTAAATAATCCATTGGCTAAATATATAGTTGCAAGGGATGAAATAAATGACCTAGTAGTTGGATTCGTTGGAATTTGGATAGTTGTAGGTGAAGGAAATATAACTAATATTGCTGTCCATCCAGATTATAGAGGAAATGGGATAGGAGATAAATTATTATCTTCATTAATAAATTTGTGTTCTGATTTAAACTGTTCCTTAATAAATTTAGAAGTTAGGGAATCTAACTATAAAGCACAAAATCTATATAAAAAGTTTGGTTTCAATATAGATGGAATTCGAAAAGGTTACTATGAGGATAATAAGGAAAATGCAATATTAATGAGTAAAATATTATACTCTTAAATTAATAGAAGGAGCTGCTTAGGCAGCTCCTTCTAATTTGCTTCTTCTAATAATACTTCCTCATAATTTTCTTCTTTTTTTCTCATATGTTTAAGTATGATTATACCTGTTAAAGATGAGGCAATTAAATCGCTTAATGGTTGTGCTATCCAAACTCCATTTAATCCTAGATTAAATATTCTTGGTAGAATCACTATAAATGGAATTAATAGTATCACTTGTCTTAATAGACTTAATATCATTGCAGTCTTTGCTTCACCAATTGATTGAATATAGTTTGTTCCAGTAATTGAAACTCCAACTATAGGTAACATTAATAAGTATATTCTTAATCCTTTAACAGAAATATCCATAAACTTAGGATCTTTATTAAATATTCCTATTATAGCTTCTGGGAAGCTTTGAACTACTATAAATGCTACTACCAATATAATAGTTGCAACCATAAGTGATAATTTATATGCTTCTTGAGCTCTTTTCTCTTGCTTAGCTCCATAATTAAAGCCTATTATAGGCTGTGCTCCTTGATTTATACCAAAAATAGGCATCAAGCACATAAGGGCAACTGAAGATATTGTAGCCATTGCTCCTATTGCAATATCTGTTCCATATGTTCTAAGTACATTATTCGCTATAACTTGAACTAAACTAGCTGCCATTTGCATTGCAAAAGGTGATAAACCTATTGCTAATATTTTTATTACTATATCTTTATTTATCTTTAAGTTTGATTTGAAAAATCTTAGATTTGATTTTCCACTTAAATAATATCTAATACCTATTATGGCTGTTATTAATTGTGAGATAATAGTTGCAATAGCTGCTCCTTGAATACCCATGTTAAATATAAAGATAAATACAGCATCTAATACTATATTAGTTAGGCATCCAATAATCATAATTGTAGCAGCAAGCTTTGGATTTCCATCACCTCTAATAGTATTATTTAAAGTAAATGCTACCATATTAAATACTGTACCTAATAGTATTATGTATATATATGATTTTGCATAATATAATGTACTTTCACTTGCACCAAACTTAGTTAAAATAGACTCTCCAAAAACTATTCCTATTACAGTTAATATAACAGCAATTATTATAGATAAAGTTATAGCATTTCCTATTACTTTTTCTGCTTCTTCTTTTTTACCCTGTCCTAATTTTATAGAAATAGTAGTAGTTGCACCAATTCCAACTAGCATACAAAATCCTAAAACAATAGTTGTTATAGGTAAAGTCACACCTACTCCAGTAATTGCCAGTGAACCAACCCCTGGTATATTACCTATAAAGATTCTATCTACTACATTATATAAAGCATTAACTAACATACCAATGATAGCTGGCACTGAATATTTTAACAGTAATTTACTTATCTTTTCTTTTGCTAGTAATTCTTGTGTACTCATTAAATCATACTCCTCCTATATACACTTTTTTAATAAATTTAAAATTATTTCTTTTTCTTCTATAGTTAAATTTTTAGTTAAGTTCTTTTCCCAACTTTTCGCAACCTTGTATATATCTTTCTTATGTTCCATACCTTTTTCAGTTAAGAAAATTCTATAAGCCCTCTTATCTTTTTCATCAGGAACTTTTGTAATAAAGCCTTCAATTTTTAATTTTTTAATTGCTCTAGCTGTTGTACCCTTATCTATTTTTAGCTTTAGTGATAAATCCTCCTGCCTTACTCCATCTTCTTTATATAGCTCCATTAAAAAATTAAATTGCCCATATCCCAATCCTAAATGACATAGCTCCTTTAAAAAGAATATATTTCCCATTCTTTGAATTTCTGATATATATTTAGCTATATTTTCACATTCTAATTCTTTCATAGCAAACTCCTAAATAACTAAGTTTAATACTCTTAATATATAACAATATAGTTGCATTTGCAACTATATTATTATATCATATAAAAAATAAATCTCAATATAAAAAAAGAGCTGTATAAACAGCTCTAAATTTTATCTTATTATTTTAAACGGAACCAAGGCTCCCTTTTCTTCTATTATTTAAATTTGAATCTACTTGGAAAATTGCTACTGATATCTTCTTATATAATACATAAGTTATTCCTGATACCATTATAGCTTTTATACCATTGAATGGTAGTAATCCTATAGTTACGTATTGAACCAATTCATTAGGAGCCATTTGCATCCCATATGCTGGTAACAAGAAGTACACATTAGCTATAATTCCTACTATTTCCATACATATAGTTCCTAATAACATTCCAAGTAAAGCTGTTTTTTTGCTCTTATTTCTATTATAAACCCATGCTGCTGGAGCAACTAGAGAAACCCCTACTATAAAATTAGCCATTTCTCCAACAAAACCTGTCCCAGTTCCCTTAACAATTAAAATTAATAAATTTTTTAGTAATTCGATTAATACCCCTGCCATAGGTCCAAAAGCAAAAGCTCCCATAAGTGCTGGAATATCGCTTAAATCAATTTTAAGCCATGGAAATGGTAAAAATGGTATTGGAAAATCGAAGTACATAAGTACCACTGCTATGGCACCTAAAAGTGAAATTTTAATAAATTTGTTTAGATTTTTGTTTTGTTGATTGTTCATTTTAATTCCTCCCAAAAGATATCCCCTGGGGCATGGGTTAGTTGCTTAACTCTGATAGTAATTTAACAACTTTTCTTATAACTTTAAATATTATAGATAAATAAAAAACCCTAATGTAAAATTACATCAGGGATTAAAATCATAAGAAATAAGATTTGCCAAATTAAATACATAATAAGCAATATCTAACACCTTACCTTCTTTCATCCAGACTATACTGTCGGCCTCGGAGTTTCACCGAATCATGCTAAAACTAGCGCGCGGGCTATACCGCCGGTGGGGAATTACGCCCCGCCCTGAAGATAATTTATTTATACTCTTATTATATTCCTATTTCTAATTACTTGCAAGTAAATTTTTTAACAATCTTCTTCTTTTATTCCTTTCATAGATAAAGATATTCTATGTCTTTTGCTATCTACTTCAAGAATCTTTACTTTAACTATATCACCAACTTTAACTATGTCTAAAGGATGCTTTACAAATCTATCTGCCATTTGGCTTTTGTGAACTAATCCATCTTGGTGAACTCCAATATCTACAAAAGCTCCAAAATCTGATACATTTCTTACAGTTCCCATTAATACCATACCTTCACTTAGATCCTTTAAGTCTATTACTCCAGTTTTTAAAATAGGTTTTGGCATTTCATCTCTAATATCTCTTCCTGGCTTTTTAAGTTCTTTAATAATATCTTCTAAAGTAAGTTCTCCTATATCTAAATCTTTAGATATATTTTTTATTCCTTTTTCCTTCACTCTTTTATCTATATCATTAAGATTATTTTCTTTTAAGTCATTATCATTATAATCTAGTAAGGCTATTAAATTTCTAGCTACATCATAGGATTCTGGATGTACTGAAGTGTTATCTAGTGGTTCTTTACTTTCCATAACTCTTAAAAATCCTGCACATTGCTGGTAAGCCTTTTGTCCAAGTCTCTTTACTTTTAAAAGTTCTTTTCTACTTTTAAATCCACCAACTTCATCTCTATAAAGAACTATATTATTAGCAATGCTTGAATTAATACCTGCTATATAAGTAAGTAATGAAGGTGTTGCAGTATTTAAATCTACTCCTACCTTATTTACTGAATCTTCAACTACTCCAGTTAAGGATTCGTCTAATTTTTTAGGTGTAACATCATGTTGATATTGGCCAACTCCTAAAGCCTTTGGATCTATTTTTACTAATTCTGCCATAGGATCCTGTAACCTTCTACCAATTGATATAGCTCCTCTAACAGTAACATCTAAATCTGGATACTCCTTAGTTGCAAGCTCTGAAGCTGAATATACTGATGCCCCTGCTTCTGATACTATTACATAAGACACCTCTTTGCCAGTTTCCTTTTTTATTTCTGAAATAACTTCTGATATTACTTCTTCAGATTCTCTAGATGCAGTTCCATTTCCTAAGGAAATTACTTCTACATTATGTTTATTAATTAAATTTTTTAATACTTCTTTGGTTTCTTTTACTTTATTTTGTGGTGCTGTTGGATATACTGTAGTATTTTCTAAAAATCTTCCTGTACTATCTAATACAGCTATTTTACATCCTGTTCTAAAGCCTGGGTCATATCCCATTACAACCTTTCCCTTAATAGGTGGCTGCATAAGTAATGCCTTTAAGTTTTCTTTAAATATCTTTATTGCTCCATCTTCACCCTTATCTGTTAATTCATTTCTAACTTCTCTTTCTATAGATGGATATATTAATCTTTTTAATGAATCTTTAATTGCAATTTTTAAATATTCATCAGAAATATTATTTCCTTTTAATATTTCTTTTTCTAGATAAGATATTATCTTATCTTCATTAACAGTTATCTTAACAGTTAAGACCTTTTCCTTTTCCCCTCTATTTATGGCTAAAATTCTATGAGGTGGTATTTTAAATACATCTTCACTATATTCGTAATACATTTCAAAAGGAGTATTTTCATCACTTTGTCCCTTTGATTCAATTTTACCTTCTTTAAATACTAAGTTTCTTATCCATTTTCTATATTTAGCTTCATCTGATATTTCTTCTGCAATAATATCTAAGGCTCCATTTATAGCATCTTCTTCAGTAATTACTTTCTTTTCTTCATCTATATATTTTTTCGCTTCTTCTTTTATATCACCTTTAAATTCTCCAGATAAGATAAGATCTGCCAAAGGCTTTAATCCTTTTTCTAGTGCAATTATTGCTCTTGTTCTTTTCTTTTGTTTATAAGGTCTATAAATATCTTCAACTTCTGTTAAAGTTAAAGCCTTTGCTAAAGATTTTTGAATTTCTTCTGTCAACTTACCTTGTTCATCTATAAGTCTTAATACATCTTCTTTTCTTTCTTTTAAATTCCTAAGATAAATTAATCTATCTTGAAATTTTCTTAATACCTCGTCACTTAATGCTCCAGTTTGTTCCTTTCTATATCTAGAAATAAAGGGAACAGTATTACCATCATCAAGTAATGAAATAACATTATTTACTTGAGTTAAACTTATTCCAAGTTCCTCTGCTATTCTTCCTGTTATATCAACCATAGGTTTCCTCCTAAAAAAAATCATATTACTATTATAATACAATTTTATGCTTTTATATATTATCCTATTGATATTATGTAAAATAAAGTTTATAATTGTAATTGTAAAATATTTACAATTAGGTGATGTTATGAATAAATTTTCTATATTTATTAATAAAATAATTAATATACTTCTAGTATTCTTTATAATTTTTATTGTGTTGAATCAATATTATATAATAGAATTTTCAACTACTCTTAAATATATACTTTACTTTTTAACTTTAATTCTAATTTTAATTTCTTCTACAAAAGAAATAATAGTTAGTAAATCTGGATTAACAAAATTTATAAACTGTATCATTTTGTTTAGCTTCATAGTTGGTGGAGTTTTTTCTATACTTTCTAATAAAATAAACATTTCCATATATATATGTATATTATTTTCCTTTACAAATGGATTTATTGATCTTATATATAAGAAAGCTTAAGTTTTTTAAATTTATATTTGTTATATTTTAAAGCCTTAATTAATAGTATTAACTATAACTATTTTTTGAGGTATTTTTTATGAAGAAAAAATTAATTTATTATGTATCACTAGTTATTACAATTATTTTATTATCTCTATCATTATTTTCAAATTTTACATATTCACCATTTAACGCTGATAATGTAAAGAAACGTATAGCTATACTATCCTCTGACACATATGCTGGTAGGCTTGCTGGTAGCAAGGAAAATTCCTTAGTTGAAGAATTATTAAGAAAAAACTTTCAAGATAACAAACTTATTCCACTTAATGATAACTATAAGGAAAGTTTTAAAGTTATTTCTCCAGTAAATAATAATAGTACTCCTTATTTAAAAATTTCTTATGATGATGGCTATGAAGAAAATCTAAAATATGGTGTTGATTTTAAGGAAGATATGATTAACTTCAAGAATACAAAATTAACCTTTTCTAATGAAGATAAAATAACTATATTTTCTAATTATATTGAAGTAAATACTAAGGATGAAAAATTTCTTTTTCATTTAGCTCCTAATAATGATTTTTCCTTTAGAAGTTCATTCATAACTGACTTTCCTTATGATATGCTGATATTAATAAATACTGACAGCTATAATAAAATTATAACTTCTTTAAAAGATGGAGCTGATATTTCTATTAATATTCCATTTTCCACAGAAGAAAAGGAAATATATAATGTTGTTGGAGTTATTGAAGGAACATCAAAATCACTTCCTCCATTAGTTTTAACTGCTCATTTTGATCATTTAGGAACAGATGCTCTCAATAATATTTATGGAGGAGCCTTAGACAATGCTTCTGGTACATCTTTTTTACTTGAACTTGAAAGATCCCTTGCAACTTATGGTAAACCAAAAAGGGATATAATTTTTGTAGCTTTAAATGCTGAAGAATTCGGACTTTTAGGCTCTAAAGCCTTTGCAGAAAAGAACCTAAGCAAATTAAAAGGAGCTGAAGTTATTAACTTTGATATGATTGGAAGCGATGGTTATCCACTTACTTTAATGCTAGGTGCAAACTATAAAGACAAAGATTCAAAGCTTCTTAACTCTATTGAAAAAATAGCTAAAAAGAATAATATCTCTACAAAAGTAGCCTATGAAAATTCAAGTGATCATGCTAGTTTTAATGACTTAGGGATAGATGCTCTTAGCTTTTGTCATAGCGACTTAACTAAAATCCATACTCCTAATGATACTATAGAACATATTAGCATAAATGCAATTAATGATGCTTATAGCGTAATAGAAGATAAAATTTTTGATTCTTCCTACAGCTTAGTAACCAAATTTTTCTATGGTAAAACTTCAATTCTTATATTTTCAATCTTATTCGGATTTTTAGTATCTGCTCCATTTATAACCTACATTAAAAAAAGAAAAATAAATTAAAGGAGCTGCTTAAAGCAGCTCCCAATTTAAAATATATACTTTTTTAATTAATTCAAAGAAATTATAAAAATATATTTATTTTTGAAACTCCTAAAGGAGTTTCTTCCATAATTCTTCATTTTTCATTATTCATTTTACATTGTGCTATAGCACTATTATATTTCTATTCCTACTTGGAAACCTTCAGCAATAGCATGTTTTATACGACGTGGTGATACTGCATCTCCAATAACTCTAATATCATTTATTTTTAAACCATCTTTTTCTTTTAACTCTTGTAAGGATTTAAATCCTAATGCTAATACTAGAGAATCACATTTAACTTCTCTAATTTCCCCATTAGAGTTCATTAATATAGCTTTATTTCCCTTTATTTCCGTTAATTTATTTCCTGTAATTATTTCTATTCTATTCATTGCTAACATAGTTCTAAGAGCTATCATATTATTTAATGCCATTGGTTCTGCTAATATACTATCCTTCATTTCAACTATGGTAACCTTTTTACCTTTTTGAGATAAGTATATTGCTGTTTCACATCCAACAAAACCTCCACCTGCAACAACTACCTCTTCTCCTATTTTACTATCATCAACTAATATATCAGTAGCTAGGTGAACATTTTCACTATCAATACCAGAAATTCTAGGAATAATAGGCTCACTACCTGTACTAATAACAAGTACATCTGGATTTTCTTCTAATATTTCTGCTTCATTTCCTTCTTTATTAAATACTATATTTATATTTAATTTCTTTAATTGATTTTCATAATACTTAATTAACCTTTTTAAATCATTTTTGAAATTAGGTGCTGAAGCTGGAATAAGATTTCCACCTATTAATTCACCCTTTTCCCAAATAGTTACTTTATGACCTCTTTTTGCTGCTGTAACTGCAGTTTCTAATCCTGCTGGGCCTGCTCCTATTATAAGTACAGATTTTTTAATATCTGCTTCTATAATTTCTTCTCCTTCTCTTCCACAAAGTGGGTTTACACCACAACTTACAGGTTGTCCAGCTAATACTGAAAACATACATTCATTACATCCAATACAAGGAACAATATCCTCTTCTCTATTATCTTTAACTTTATTAGCCCATTCAGGATCAGCTAAAGAATAGTGACCTAATGCTATAAAATCTGAAACACCCTCTTGAAGTATTCTTTCAGCCACTTCAGGGTATCCTAACTTTCCATGACCAATTACAGGAATATTTACTTCTTCCTTAATAATTTTTATATATTTTTCATGAATTGCAGGTTCTTGATATATTGTAGGAATAGCATTATGCCAACAAGCATGACAACCAATATCTACATGTAATGCAGTAACTCCTGCCTCTTCCAAATATTTAGCCATTCTTATTCCTTCTTCAATTTCTCTTCCACCATTAATTAAATGCGTTGGTGTAAATTTATATATAATTGGATAATCTTCTCCACAAGCTTTTTTTATTCTTTTAATTATTTCAATTCCTATTTTCATTCTACCTTCAAAGCTGCCACCATATTCATCAGTTCTAGAATTCCATAGTGATGAATGGAATTGATCTATTAAATATCCACCATAGCCATGTATTTCTATTGCATCAACCCCAGCACTCTTTGCTAGTGCTGCTGCTTTTTCAAAAGAATTTAAAAGTCTATCAATTTCACTTATAGAATAAGGCGGGTTATTTTCCCCAACATAACCTATCTTACCAACCCCTAATGATAATTGAAGACATAACTTTGAATCATAAGAATGAATTCTATCAGCTAATTTCTTAACTCTTTCAACTTTATCCTCACTGTCTAATAAGAAGGAACTTTGAGGTTTTTCAAATTCCTCTGATACTAAAGTAGCACCTGTTATTATAAGACCTGTTCCCCCTTTTGCTCTAGCAACATAGTAATCAATTGCTTTTTCTGAAAACCCATAGTCTTCATCTATATAGTCAATCCCCATTGGTGCCATAACAATTCTGTTCTTTAATGATAATGATCCAATATGTCCATCATTAAATAATTTCATAAATATCTCCACCTCATGTTATTTTTTTAACAAATAAACGGAAATTACGCTTAAATGTGTATTTATATTGTACATTATACAATTAATTAAATCAATTTGTTTTAATCATTTTGTTTTATTTTTTTATAAAAAAAGAGCTGTTTTAAAAGCAGCTCTATTAAAGTATCTCTTATTTATTATTTTTTAGATATGCTGTAATGAAATTATCGATTTCTCCATTCATAACAGCATTTAAATTGGCAGTTTCTTCATTAGTTCTATGATCTTTAACCATATTGTATGGATGGAATACATATGACCTTATTTGACTTCCCCATCCCATATCTTTAAGTTCACCAGTTAAATCTTCAATTTTCTCTTTATGTGCTCTTTCCTTTAAGTCAATAAGTTTAGACTTAAGCATAGACATAGCTGTATCTTTATTTGAAAATTGACTTCTTTCACTTTGACATTGTACTACTATTCCAGTTGGTATATGTGTTATTCTAATAGCAGATTCTGTTTTATTAACATGTTGTCCCCCTGCTCCACTGGCTCTATAGGTGTCTATCTTTAAGTCTTCACTTCTTATTTCAATATCTTGATCCTTGGTAAGTTCAGGCAAGACTTCTACAGATGCAAAAGAGGTTTGCCTTTTTCCATTTGCATTAAAAGGAGATATTCTTACAAGTCTATGAACACCCTTTTCTGCTTTTAAATAACCATAAGCAAACTCTCCTTTTACCTTTAAGGTAACACTCTTTATTCCTGCTTCATCACCTTCTAAGTAATCAATAGTTTCAACTCTAAAGCCTTTTTTCTCACACCATCTAGTGTACATTCTTAATAACATTTCAGTCCAATCATTTGCATCACTTCCACCTACACCTGCATGTAGTGTTAATATGGCATCATTTCTATCATATTCCCCAGACAATAGTAACTCTATTCTATATTCATCAACATCTTTTTCTATACTTTTTATTTCATTGATGACTTCATTAATAGAATCTTCATCATTTTCTTCTATTAATTGAGATAGTATTTCTACATCTTCAACTCTTGTAACTAAAGAACTAAATTTATCTATTTTATCTTTAATCCTCTTACTTTCTTTAGTAACTTCTTCTGCTCTTTTTATATCTTCCCAAAAGCCTTGTTCTTGCATTTGTAGATCTAATTCTTGTAACTGTTTTTCTAATGCTTCCTTGTCAAAGAGAAGCCCTCAATTCTTCTATAAATTTTTTAATATCATTAAGCTTAGCTAATTCTGCTTCCAACTTAATTATCATAATATCACACCTTTTTTAAATTAATAATGTAGAATGTAAAATGTAAAATTATTGATGTAATTTGTTCCAAATTACTTATAATATATATTTTATTATTAATTTTACATTCATAAATAAGGGCTGCCTTATTAAGAAATTATACACAATGTATTAATTTTATAATTGAAATTAATACATTGTTGTATTTCTTTTTAATGAAACAGCCCCTTAATATTTTGTAATTTGGAACAAATTACTTCCTAAATTCTTCATTCTTAATTTTTCATTTAATTGCCCTAAGGAAATTAACTATGCTTCTCTTCCACAACAGTTTTTATATTTCTTTCCACTTCCACATGGACAAGGATCATTTCTTCCAACCTTGTTTTCATTTTTTACAGGTTGTTTCTTAACATCTCCTTCATCTCCACCATGGCTTGCTGAAGTTTCTTCTGCTACTCTTTCTCTTTCAACAGGTTTTTGAATTTGAATATGATATAAGAATTTAACTGTATCTAATTTTATTCCTTCTATCATTTCTTCAAACATAGCACTACCTTCCATTTGGTATGCTTGAATTGGATCCATTTGCTTATAAGCTCTAAGTCCAATTCCTTGTTTTAAGTGATCCATATTATCAATATGATCCATCCACTTTTGGTCAACCACTCTTAGAAGTATAACTCTTTCAACTTCTCTAAAGTGTTCTTCACCAAATTCTTCTTCTTTTTCATGATAGATTTTAGCTAATATATCTAATAATTTTTCTATAATTTCATCATTAGATAAATTAATTAAATCTTCCACTTTAACAAGTTTATGTGGTAAACATATATCTTCTAAGTAATGTATTAATTTTTCTATTTCTACTTCAAGACTATCTGTTATATTATCTAAATGACCTTTAACAGCATCTGTAACTATATCTTTGATCATTTGATTTATTTGATCTCTTAAATCTTTACCTTCAAGAACCTCTGATCTTTGTTTATAAATAATTTCTCTTTGCATATTCATAACATCATCATAGCCTATAAGGTTCTTTCTTATATCAAAGTTATTACCTTCAACCTTCTTTTGGGCATTTTCTAAAGCCTTACTTACCATCTTATGATCAATAGCTTCGTCTTCTTCCAATCCTAACTTATCCATTAAGCCTTGAATTCTCTCTGAGCCAAATATTCTCATTAGATCATCTTCAAGAGAAATATAGAATACTGATTCACCAGGGTCTCCTTGACGACCTGATCTACCTCTTAACTGGTTATCTATTCTTCTAGATTCATGTCTTTCAGTACCTATAATCTTTAATCCACCAACTTCTTTAACACCTTCACCTAACTTAATATCTGTACCTCTACCAGCCATATTAGTAGCTATTGTAACACTGCCTAATTCTCCTGCATGAGATATGATTTCTGCTTCTTGTTCATGGTATTTAGCATTTAATACTTGGTGTTTAATTCCTCTCTTTTTTAATAAAGAAGATAAATACTCTGATTTTTCTATACTTACTGTACCAACTAATACTGGCTGGCCTTTTTTATTACATTCAATTATGTCTTCTATTATAGCATTGTATTTTCCTTTAGTATTTTTATATATTAAATCACTTTTATCTATTCTAGCAACTTCTTTATTAGTAGGAACAACTATAACGTCTAAAGAATATATTTCTCTAAATTCATTTTCTTCTGTTAAAGCAGTACCTGTCATACCTGATAACTTATTATACATTCTAAAGTAATTTTGGAATGTAATTGTCGCTAAAGTTTTAGATTCTCTTTCAATCTTAACTCCTTCTTTAGCTTCTATAGCTTGGTGAAGACCATCTGAATATCTTCTACCTTCCATAAGTCTACCTGTGAATTCATCAACTATTATTACTTGATCATCTTTCACCATGTAGTCTTTATCTCTCTTCATTCCATAGTTAGCTTTTAATGCTTGTGTTATATAATGTTGTAATTCTAAATGTTCTGCATCTGCATAGTTATCAATTCCAAAAGCTTTCTCTGCCTTAGCAACACCAGAATCAGTTAGCATTACAGAATTAGCCTTTTCATCAATGGTATAATCAGTTTCAGCTAATAATTGCTTAACAAAATTATCTGCAACATTATAGAATTTTGTTGACTTTTCTCCAGCTCCTGAAATTATAAGAGGTGTTCTTGCTTCATCTATAAGAATTGAGTCGACTTCGTCTACAACTGCAAAATTTAATTTTCTTTGAACTTTTTCTTCTTTGTAGATTACCATATTATCTCTTAAGTAATCAAAACCAAACTCATTATTAGTTCCATAAGTTATATCTGCTGCATAAGCTGCTCTTCTTTCATCAGAATTTAATCCATGAACTATACAACCTGTAGTTAATCCTAAGAAATGATATAATTTTCCCATCCACTCAATATCTCTTGTTGCTAAGTAGTCATTAACTGTTACTAAGTGAACTCCTTCTCCTGATAGTGCATTTAAATATAATGGAAGAGTAGCAACTAAAGTTTTACCTTCCCCTGTTTTCATTTCTGCAATTCTACCTTGATGAAGAACCATTCCTCCAATAAGCTGAACTCTATAATGCTTCATTCCTAAAGTTCTCCATGCAGCTTCTCTACAAACTGCAAAAGCTTCTGGTAATATATCATCTAAGGTTTCACCATTTTTAATTCTATTTTTAAACTCTTCAGTCTTAGCTCTAAGTTCGTCATCTGATAGCTTTTGCATGGATTCATCTAATTCTTCTATTTTATCTGCAATTTTTTCTAGCTTCTTAACTTCCCTTTCGCTATATGATCCAAATATTTTTTCCAAAAAACCCATTTTAATTTTCCCTTCTAATTCGTATATTTTTATGCTGATATTTTTAATATTCATATTTATATAATTTCATTTATAAATTATACCATTTTAATCATATTTAATTCAACAAATATGTAACTATTTAATAAAATTATAACTAAAAAAGGGAAGTGTTATGCACTTCCCTTAGTATTTACCCTAAACATTTAATAATTAAATGTAATCTGGTTCTAATAAACCATAGTCTCCATCTTTTCTCTTGTAAACAACATTCACCTTATTGCCATCAAAATCTTGGAATACAAAGAAGTTATGACCAACTAACTCCATTTGAAGTATAGCTTCTTCTACTGACATAGGTTTGATACTAAATTTCTTAGTCTTAACAACCTTTCCGTTTTCTTCATCTAATACTTCTTCCTCATTTTCGAAAGCATATTCATCTATTTGAGTAAATCTTAAAGATTCATTATTCTTTCTAGATAATTTTGTTCTTTGCTTTCTAATTTGTCTTTCTAGTTTGTTAATAACTAAATCAATTGATTTATACATATCATCTGTTGCTTCTTCTGCCCTAAGTATAACTCCATTAAAAGGTATTGTAACTTCTACCTTTTGTTTATTCTTTTGCACTGATAGGGTAGCTTTAGCTTCAACATCAGGATTAAAATATTTCTTAACCTTAGATAATTTTTTTTCTACCATATCCTTTAATGCAGGTGTTGCTGTAGTATTTTTTGCTATTACTGAAACTCTCATAAAAGTTCATCCCCTCTCTATAAGCTTAAAGCTTAAACAGTAGAATTATTTGTTTGTTTATAAATATATTATACTATCAGTAACCGTTTTTATCAATAACATTATCCATAATTTTCAGAATGTTAACTTTTTTTATACAAAGTAAAAAAAATTAGCCATTAGTTACACTAATAGCTAATTACCGCAAAAATAGCTGACCTGGATTTTGACCCCACACTCGCCTACTGGAGCTTTTGCTACTAGGAATTAACCCCTCACTACTAACCCTCTCAATTGCTTGGTAGGACTTACTTCTACACCGCACCATGCTCACTTAAAATTTTTCTAAGCTTACGTGGATCGTTTTGCCTGCGACTGGCATCGACTTTCATCCACAGACCTATCTTTACTCTATTATTATATATAACTTTTAGCAACTGTCAACATTTTTATTGAAAGTGCTCCGTTTTCTTTAAGTAACTTTTCACATTCATATAGGGTTGCCCCTGTTGTCATAACATCATCAATAAGTAATAATTTTTTATTTTTGATGTTTTTATCAGTTTTTAATTTAAATGCTCCTTTTATATTTTTGCATCTCTCTTCTTTTGATAATAGCTTTTGTTCTTTAACATTTTTATTTTTTATTACATCATTACATATACTAATATCTAAATTTTTATTTATCTCTTTAGCTAAATATTCACATTGATTAAATCCTCTATTTTTTATTGCTTTTTTGCTACTTGGTATATATACTATATAATCTATATCTATTTGATTTTCTATAATCATATCACATAAAAAATCTACTAATATTGAACCTGCAACAAAATTTTTATTATATTTAAATTCTAATATAAGTTTTTTTAGTACTCCATTGTAGTATCCATATGAAAGAACTCCATTAAATTCTTTTACCCTTTTTATCTTACTTTTGCATAATGGACATATACCTACAAATTCACTTTGGCAAATTATGCAACTATTCTTAGGTGGATAGATAATATCTAACAATTCATCCTTTAATGAAATCAGTATTTTAGTAATCCGTTTTCCCATATATTCTTATTATATCTCCTCGTTATATCTTTAGCTAAATCCATATCTTTAGATATATCCCTAGCTACTAATAACACTTCCCCTATGCTTTTATCCTTAGTATTGTTTCCTACATCTGCACAGAAATATAGTATTTTTTTATAATTATAAAAAGCTTCATCTGCAAACAATACAACTATATCTATACCTTCTGTTTTCATTGAATATTCTCTTATATAATTAGTAATAATAAATGTACTTTTATTTTTATTAATATAAGTACTATCTATTTCTCTTGTGGAATCTTCCTTTAGAAATTTAATTACATTAACATCCTTTATTTTTATTTCTTTAGTATAGTAATTATAAACTTTGTTAATTCTATCTTCAGTAGGAACATAAATTATTACCTTCCTTTTATTATTTTTAAACCACATTAAGTAATCATATAATGTGTATGGGATATCTTCATCAAGCTTTACTCTAGTTGTTATTATTCTTGGTTCTGCAAAGACTTTTTTTCTAATTAAATCTCCTATTTCAAAGGAGTTTCCCATATTTATAACTTTATCTACTGAATATGATATTATCCTTTTAGCATAAATATATAAGTACTCTATCCCAGATCTGATTTCTTCTTTTGAAATTGTGGAGTAAGCACTTATATCATCTATAATACAAATATCATAGTAATTTCTTATATTTTTTATATTTTTAGAATTAATAAAAACTAAGTCTTCAGAGCCATCCAATTCTTTATTGCATGAATACTTAAAACTTGATTTTTCTTTCTTTAATTCTCTTAATATTTCCTCATTGCATTGTTCTCCATTCCATACATACAAAATCTTTTTATTTTCTTCAATTAACAGCTTAATTATATTAAGAAAAATTAATGTTGTATTGTATGGATTTGTTATTATATTTAAAATTTTTGTTTGCTTATTATACCACTTATTTATTTTAGATACACAATTATTAAACTCTTTAACGTTAATTAATATATTATCTACCATTTAAATTCTCCTACTCAGTGAATATTTCATTACTGGTAATATCTAAAATTCTATTTTTTAGAGATGAATATCTACTTACGCTCTTATCATTAGTAATCATATATTGAAGTGCCTTTGGAACTCCAACAACTACAACTAGTTCCTTTGCTCTCGTAATTGCAGTATAAAGCAAATTTTTATTCATAAGTAATGGCGAGCCCATAAATGCTGGAGTAATAATAACTTTAAATTCACTTCCTTGACTTTTATGAATAGTTATTGCATATGCTAGCTCTAATTCATCTAAATATATATAATCATAAATAACTTTTCTTTCATCATCAAAGATTACAGTTAGAGTTTTTTCTTCATCATTAATACTTTCTATAAAACCCATATCTCCATTAAATACGCCTACACCTTCATTATCTCCATATCCGTTTATTCTAACCCACTTCAAAGAATAATTATTTTTAATTTGCATTACTTTATCACCTTCTCTAAAGGTAACTTCTTTTAAATCTTTTTCTCTTTTACTTGGTGATTTTGGATTTAATACATTTTGTAGTTCGTTATTCAAATTTTGTACTCCTAGAATTCCTTTTCTAGTAGGAGTTAATATTTGAATATCTCTATATTTATCCCAACTAGTATTGAATTTAGGAAGCCTTCTATTTATTAAATCTATTATTGTCCTAAGTATTTCATTAACATCTTCCTTGTTCTCAAAGAAAAAATCTCCATCTTTTCTATTTAAAATTGGCATTTCTCCATTATTAATTTTATGTGCATTAGTTACTATTAAGCTTTCTTTTCCTTGCCTAAATATATCCTTTAGTCTTACTACTTTTATAAACTTACTTTCAATTAAATCCTTTAATACATTTCCAGCACCTACAGAAGGAAGCTGATCTACGTCGCCAGCTATAATTAATCTAGTTCCTAATTTTATAGCCTTGAGTAAGCTATTCATAAGCATTACATCTATCATAGATGCTTCATCTATAATAATTACATCTGCTTCTAAGGGTTCACTTTCACTTAGCTTATAATAAGACTTTCCTTCATCACTAACACCCATTTCAAGTAATCTATGTATTGTTTTTGCTTCTCTTCCAGTAGACTCACTCATTCTTTTGGCTGCTCTTCCAGTTGGTGCTCCTAATACTACCTTCATATTGTTATTTTCATAGATTTCAATTATAGCTTTTATTATGGTAGTCTTACCTGTTCCAGGACCTCCTGTAATTATTTCTATTCCATTATCAAAAGCTCCTACTATTGCTTCTCTTTGTGAAGGTGCAAAATTTATATTATATTTTTTTTCGAAAACTCCAATTTCAAACTCAATATCTGAGTTAATACTTCTAAAGTTCTCCATACTCAAAGTTATTATTCTATTGGTTACACCTAATTCACAATAATAATATGGTAATGCAAAAACCGAATCCTTTCCCTCTATTTTCTCAACTTTTATTTTTGAATCTAAAGATAAATTATATAAACTCTCCTCTACCATTTCAGGTGTAGCTCCTAATATTTTGCTTGATTCCCTTATTAGCTCATCCTTTGGCATAAATGTGTTACCTGCGGCAGAAAACTGATTTAATATATATCTAATCCCGCTTTGAATTCTAAAAGGTGAACTTGCTTCAATTCCTATACTCTTTGCTATTCTATCTGCAGTTATAAATCCAATACCACTAATTTCATCTGAAAGAATATATGGATTTTCTAAAATTATCTCTTTAGCATTTGCTCCAAAGGTTTTATGAATTTTTATACATTGATTTGTACTCATTCCATGACCTTGGAAGAATATAACTATATCTTTTAAATCTCTTTGTTCTAAATAAGATTCCTTAATAATCTCAAACTTTTTTGCCCCTATTCCTTCTACTAATTTTATTTTATCGATATCTGTATCTAAAACTTCTAAAGTTTTTTCCTTAAATTTTTCAACTAATCTTTTAGCTGTAATTGGGCCTATTCCTCTTATAATTCCTGTAGATAAATATCTTTCTATTCCCTTTGTAGAATTAGGAAGTATTTCTTCATATTCCTCTATATTAAATTGTCGTCCAAATTGCTTATGAACAACCCATTGACCTTTTAATTTAACATGTTGACCTTCTTTTATAAAAGGAACTACTCCCACTGCATTTATTATTTCCTTTTCAGTTCTAATCTTACTTACTACATATCCAGTGTCATCACTTTTAAATACAATAGATTCCACTATTCCATTTATACAATCTTCCATGTTACATTCTCCAAATCTAAATATTTTTTGTTTATACTATTTTTATTATATAATATATCTCTAATAATACATAATAAAGATTATTTATTTTTAAGAATATTGTTTCAATATGGTATAATAATTATATGTTAGGAAGTATGGAGGTGTTTATATGATTATTAAAAATTGTAATATCATATATCTTGACAAGATAGAAAATGGTTCTGTCTTAATTGAAAATGGAAAAATAAAAGAAATTAATCCAAGTAATTATGATGATGAGGAAGTAATAGATGCCAATGGTTTATATTTATCACCAGGATTTATAGATGTTCATATTCATGGTGCAGGTGGCCATGATACTATGGATGGAACCTTTGAAGCAATTAATGAAATTTCCAAGGTAATAGTTAAACATGGTACTACATCCTTTACTCCAACTACTATGACTGTTGCTGTAGAAGATATTAGAAAGTCAATGAATGTAATAAAAGAAGCAAAGGAAAAAGGAACTGATGGAGCTATAGTATTAGGTGCTCATTTAGAAGGTCCATTTATTAGCCCAAAGGCTATAGGAGCCCAAAATCCTAATTACTTAATTCCACCAACATTAGAAAATTATAATGCAATGGTTGGAGATGCTGAAGATGCTGTAGTATCAATTACAATTGCACCAGAAATACCAGGTGCAAAAGAGTTAATTAAAGAATTATCTCAAAGAGGAGTAGTTTGTTCTATAGGGCATACTAAAGCTACTTATAACGAAGCTATGGAAGGAATAAAGTGTGGATGTGGTCACTCAACTCATCTTTTTAATGCTATGACACCTTTCGCTCATAGAGAACCTGGAGTTGTAGGAGCTATATTTGATAGTGATATAACAACAGAAACTATTTCAGATGGAATCCATGTGTCTTATCCATCACTTAGAATAGCTTACAAACAAAAAACTTCAGACAAAGTTCTTTTAGTTACAGATGCTATGATGGCTTGTGCAATGCCTGATGGAATGTATGCTTTAGGTGGTCAAGATGTTGTGGTTAAAGATGGTGCAGCAAGATTATTAAGCGGAAGCCTAGCAGGCTCAATTCTTACATTAGACAAGGCTGTTAAGAATGTATATAAAAACGTTGGTATGCCTCTATATGAAGCTGTAAAAATGGCTAGCTACAATCCTGCAAAACATTGTAAAGTTTCAGATAGAAAAGGTCTTATTAAAGAAGGATATGACGCTGATTTATTATTATTTGACGAAGATATCAACATTAAAAATGTAGTTGTTGGTGGAAAAGTTATAGTATAAAAAATTATTTAGATATATTTTTATAAATTCTAAAGAATAAAAACAAGGAGATAAATATTATAATAATTACTTTAGCAAAGGCTAGAGAACTTAAAATATAATATTTATCTCCTTTTTAATTAAAGTTTATAAACTCTTTATTAAGCTTAAAATTTTACATATATTTTTTTATTTCTTCTACTTTATTAAGGTTTTCCCATGGTAAATCTAAATCAATTCTACCAAAGTGTCCATAAGCAGCTGTTTGCTTATATATAGGTCTTCTTAGCTCTAAATCTCTAATTATAGCACCTGGTCTTAAATCAAATACCTTTTCTACTATAGCTACTATTTCTTCTTCAGATTTTTTGCCTGTACCAAAAGTTTCAATTTCTATTGATACCGGCTTAGCAACTCCAATAGCATAAGCTAATTGAATTTCTAATTTATCAGCAATTCCTGCTGCAACTAAATTTTTAGCTACCCATCTTGCTGCATAAGCTGCTGATCTGTCAACTTTAGTTGGATCTTTACCTGAAAAAGCACCGCCACCGTGTCTTCCATATCCACCATAAGTATCAACAATTATTTTTCTTCCTGTTAAACCACTATCTCCTTGTGGTCCTCCAACAACAAATCTACCTGTTGGATTTATATAATATTTTGTTTTATCATCTAATAATTCAGCTGGAACTACAGCTTTTATTACATGCTCCATTAAGTCATTTCTAATTTGCTCTTGAGTAACTTCTTCGCTGTGTTGTGTTGATATTACAATGGCGTCTATTCTTATTACTTTATTATCATCATATTCAACAGTAACTTGAGTTTTTCCGTCTGGTCTTAAATATGATAAAGTACCATCTTTTCTAACTTCAGATAATCTTCTTGATAACCTGTGAGCCATAGCTATTGGTAATGGCATAAATTCTTCTGTTTCATTAGTTGCAAAACCAAACATCATACCTTGGTCTCCAGCTCCAACAGCTTCTACTTCATCCTTTTCTCCTGCCCTAAATTCTAAGGCTTCATTAACACCCATTGCTATATCTCCTGATTGCTCATCAATAGATGTTAAAACTGAACATGTATCACAGTCAAATCCATATTTAGCTCTATCATATCCAATTTCTCTTACAGTTTCTCTTACTAGCTTTGGAATATCAACATAGCAATTAGTTGATATTTCTCCCATAACTAAAACCATTCCTGTAGTAACAGCTGTTTCACAGGCTACTCTTGCCATAGGATCTTGTGCTAAGATGCTATCTAAAACAGCATCGGATATTTGGTCACAAATTTTATCTGGATGTCCTTCTGTAACTGACTCTGATGTAAATAATCTTCTCATATTAATATCTCCTTTCATATTTTGATATTAATTCTAAAAATTTAGCTATATAATAAAAAAATCTCTTCGATAAGAAGAGATGTTAAAAATCATAACTTTTCTTATCTTGCAAATCAAATTGCTGGAATTGGCACCACACTCAAATACATGAAGTAGGTTGCCGGGTTTCATAGGGCCCTATCCCTCCACCTCTCTTGATAAGAACTAATATCAAATTTTACTTTTCAGATTATATCACTCTTACTATGAATAGTCAATATTTTCTGTAAAACATTTATTTTCTTATAATTTTTATTTATAAGCAAAAAAAGACAAGGTATACTAACATTGTCTTTGTGGTGGGGGAGGACGGATTCGAACCATCGAAACGAAACGTAACAGATTTACAGTCTGCCCCCTTTGGCCACTCGGGAACTCCCCCTTATTATGGAGCTGGCAATAGGAATCGAACCTACAACCTGCTGATTACAAGTCAGCTGCTCTACCGTTGAGCCATGCCAGCATATATGGTGGAAACAACAGGGATCGAACCTGTGACCCTCTGCTTGTAAGGCAGATGCTCTCCCAGCTGAGCTATGCTTCCATATAAAAATTAAATTAAAATGGTGGGGGAGGACGGATTCGAACCATCGAAACGAAACGTAACAGATTTACAGTCTGCCCCCTTTGGCCACTCGGGAACTCCCCCATTTTATGGAGCTGGCAATAGGAATCGAACCTACAACCTGCTGATTACAAGTCAGCTGCTCTACCGTTGAGCCATGCCAGCATATTCAAATAAATTTAATGGTGGGGGAGGACGGATTCGAACCATCGAAACGAAACGTAACAGATTTACAGTCTGCCCCCTTTGGCCACTCGGGAACTCCCCCATAAAATTTATTTAATTAATTTCAGTCATTTGATTTTACTCGCTCGACTGACAATGACTAGTATATATTTATTATTTATTAATTTCAAGTGTAATATTTGTTCATTAAACGAAATTATAACTATTTTATTCTATTTTTCTTTCATTTTCTCCTATTTAATGCTAATATCTTTTTAAAATTATATTTTTAGCATTTTTATTTATTAAATTTAAATTTAGTCCAAAATACTGGAATTTATAGAGTTTTCTAATATATTTTTAAATATTTCATAGTCAGATGTAGGCATTCTTTTTTTAGCTAATTCTACACCTTTATTAATTTTTTCATTATTATCTTTATCTGAAAAATAGTTGTTAATTTTAATAAAATCTAAAACTGATAATTTTTTCATAATTACATTTAACTTTTCTTTTCTATCATTATCTAAATAATTAAATAAACTATTTGAAAAATTACTTTCCTTTAATAAAATAGTTTCTGTTTCTATTGAATTATTCTCTAAACTTTCCTTTGTATTCATATCATATTCATTTGTATCTTGGCTTAAAATATTATTACTTAAAACTTCTTCACTTTTTAACGGCTCCCAAATAAGTAAAAAATAAATAGGTATACTTGCACCTAATATAATAGTAAATATGTATAGTATTAATTTTTTCATATAATTCACCACCTTCATTTAATTACTCTCCTATTTATATTTTTTTATACATTTAATTATATTTTTATTATCTTAAACATATATTGGTATAATCGGGGGGTGAATTCTAGTGAAGCATAAAGTACATTATGATGATCATAATTCCTTCATTGAGATTGCTAATAAAATAAAAAAATATATGAATGAAAATACAGTAATAATTTGTGTAGGTACAGATAAATGCATTGGTGATTCCCTTGGTCCACTAGTAGGTAGCATTTTAATAGAAAAGAACTTCCTATTACCAGTTTTCGGAACACTACAATCTCCTATTCATGCTTTAAATATTGAAGAAAAATTAAATTATATTAATAAACTTCATCCAAACTCACTAATTATCGGAATAGATGCTTGCCTAGGAGAAGAAAATTCTATAGGTGAAATTCATATTCGTGATTATCCAATTCACCCAGGAAAGGGAGTTGGAAAATCACTACCAGAGGTTGGGGATATTTCAATAATAGGTATCGTAGATTCTAGTGACAGTGCTGCATTTTTTACTAGTAGAAGCATTAGATTATATTTAATCATGGAAATGGCTAAAGTAATATCAAATGCTATTATATCATCTTACTCTCTATAGAATTTAATATAAATAAAAAGGGAGCTCTTTAAGCTCCTTTTAAATTATGTAGAAATTACATTTATTCAATTAAACTGATTTCTTCATCATTTATATTAATATCTAACTTATCTAAATATCCTAAAACCTTACCTGTTCCTTCTGCCACTGCTTCAACAGAATTATTTGCAATTTCAACATTTACGCCAGTTTCAAGTTCTATTAATTTATCCAATCCGAATAATAAAGAACCCCCACCAGTCATTAAAATTCCTCTTTCAATTATATCAGAAGCAAGTTCAGGCGGTGTTTTTTCCAATACTGATTTAACACTCTCTACAATTAATGATACAGATTCCTTTAATGCTTCATTAATTTCATTAGATGTAATAGAAATTTCATCTGGTAATCCTGTGATTAAATTTCTACCTTTCATAGTTGTAGTTAATTTCCTTGAATCCTTTAATGCCGAACCAACAGTAACTTTTAATTCTTCTGCTGTTTTTTCACCTATCATTATCTTGTACTTATTTCTAACATATTTAATTATAGCTTCATCAAAAGAATCTCCAGCTACTTTAATAGATGCCCTTACAACTATTCCACCTAAGGATATTACAGCGATATCAGTAGTTCCTCCACCGATATCTACTACCATAGACCCATTAGGCTTAGTTATATCTAAACCTGCTCCAATAGCTGCTGCTAGTGGTTCTTCAATTAAATTAACCTTTTTTGCTCCTGAATTTCTTGCAGCATCAATTACTGCTCTTTTTTCCACTTCAGTTGCTTGAGATGGAACACATACTATTACCTTAGGAGCTGTAATCTTACTCTTTCCGTAAGCCTTTTTTATAAATTCCTTTAACATCTTTTCTGTTATTTCATAATCTGATATAACACCATCTTTTAATGGTCTTACTGCTACTATATTTCCAGGCGTTCTTCCTATCATTTTTCTTGCTTCTTCGCCAACAGCAAGTACTTTATTGTTATTTCTATTTATAGCTACTACTGATGGTTCTTTAAGTATTACACCTTTCCCCTCAGCATAAACTAAAACTGTAGCTGTTCCTAAGTCGATCCCTAGATTACCCCTATTCTTCCAAAACCACATTCCTGTTCACTCCTAATCTCAAACTATATAATTTTAATAAAACAATATCTTATACATAAAAATTTACAATATTTGCCCTATTTCTAATTATATATGGAATATGGTAAACCTTCAATATTTTTATATTCTTAATAAATAATTATTTACCTATCTCTATTGTCCAGAAGTTTTGTACTTAATTTTAGTAGCATTTCCACCTCTAATATGTCTTTCTGCTTTATTTAATTCTAATATTGAATGTGTTTCCTTGGCTATTGTTGGATTTATCTTAGGTAATCTTTCTGTCATATCTTTATGAATTGTACTTTTACTTACTCCAAATACTTTTGCAGTTTTTCTAATTGTATCTTTTGATTCTATAATATATTTTGCAACTTCTAAAACTCTCTCTTCTATATAATCCTTCAAAAATATTACCTCCCTTTATAATAAAATTTATTCATATACTTTAATATTTACTGTTAATACAAAACCAATAATGAAAATGTAAAATTGAGGTAGAAACTCTTTAATGAGTTCTAAAATGAATATACCTTTTTCAAGCTTATATAAATTACATCAACAATTTTACATTTTTCATTCTACATTTTTTAATTTTGAACTATTTACAATAATTTCATTTAATTATTCTTCATTAAATGTAAAATAAGTTGTTGGATCTAAATCTTTACCATCTGAATCTTGAACTTGTATATTTAAATGTTCTCCAAACTCTGTGTTAGTAAATATTTTTGAACTACTTCCAACAGTTCCTATAACTGTTTCTTCTGTAACTCTATCACCAACATTTACCCTAATATCATTTGATAAATTAGTATACTTTGTATACAAACCATTTGGGTGAGCGATAACTATATAATTACCATCATCTACTTTGGTTGATATCTCTTTTACTTCACCAACAGCAGCTGCCATAACTTCGGTTCCTAAAGCAGCACTTATATTTATTCCTCTAATGTTTCTACTTGTTCCATCAGACATAGCTTGAGGCTTTGGATATGTATATCCTCTTGATATTACCCCTTCTATAGGATTTGAAAATACAACTTGAGTATTTGTTCCTGATGAAACATCAACACCTTCTTCATTAGAAGCTATATCTTCTTCATCTTGAGTTAACTCACCATCACCATTACCTTCAACTCTTTCAGCATTTTGCTTTTTCACTTCAGAAGTTTCTTTATCATCAACATTTAAAGTAAATTCATTTTGTGCTTTATTGCTTTCTTCTAATGACTTATTTCTTCTAGTTGTCACTACAGCAACAGTAGCAATTACGCATAAACAAAGAAATAATACTAAATAAAAGCCCTCCTTTCTGAAAAAGTCTTTTACCTTATCTTTTTTGTTATTATTCATATCAACACCTCCTTTTTGTATTCTTGCCTGTTATAGTAAATTAATACAAATTAAAGTATATTTGTTTACATCAAATTTCTACAATTATCAACATTTAGCTTGTATTTACATTTGTAACAATAGCCATTTTTATAACTTTTAATACATAAAACTTCATAAAAAGAAGACTATCTAAATACCTGATTTATATATCAGTTATTTAGATAGTCTTCTTTTATTAATATTTTATTGTTATATATTATTCCTTAAATACTAAATTAGTTATATCTACTCCTGTATAATAGTGAGTTAATATTTCTTTATAATTAGATCCATTGTTAGCCATAACATTGGCTCCCCACTGGCTCATTCCTACTCCATGACCGTATCCTTTGCATTTAAAAATTATCTCATTTTCATTTATAGTATATTGAAAATTAGTTGATGTTAATCCTAAAGTTAATCTAAAATCTAATCCTTTAGCTTTAATTTTCCCTATTCTTAATTCTTTAATACCTCCAGCCTCACTTCTACTTAATACTTCAATATTATCTTTTAAGTTTTCGGAAGTAATACTGGCATCTGGATATTTATCATTAATTTTATTTACAAATTCAGTTATGCTAAAAGGAAATTCACTTTCAAATTTTGGCGCTATTTCCTCACCTTTACTTTCTGTAGATACTAAATAAGGAACTGAACTAGAAAATACATCTACTGCATTCTCTGTCATTCCAGAACTTGTAGAAAAGAATTGAGGATATAAAACTAATTCATTATTATATGATAATACCATTCCCTTAGTATCATCAACAGCATTAGAAATTTTACTCCAATATTCCTCTGCATTACTTCCCCATTTTTCAAATCTTTCATTCTTGCTTATATATACTTGACAGTGAGTTGTGTCACATACATCTCCACCATTTGCAATATCACAGGGTCTAAGCCTTTTTGAAGCAATATATGTCCTTGCTGCAATTGCTTGCGCTTTTAGAGCTTCATCATCAAAGGTTACTAACATTTCTCCTGATACAACACTCTTCACATATTCTTCTATCTGAACTTCTTCTATCCTATTTTCTTTTGTAATATTTACTCTGATAATATCCTTTCCCTTTAATAATATGTCTTTATTTTCCTCTTTAGGTTCCAATACTTCATCTTTGCCATTTGCTTTAGCTGGTATAGATTTAATTATAAATATTGGTACAAATATCATTAGTACTAATATTAGAATACTAGATATTATATTAGATGTAATATCTCTTTTCATAATGATACCTCTCTTTTTATTAATACAATTAAATATATGTTTTATTTACCCAAATATACTTTATATTATTTTTTATGTTAAGTTACTATTTAAACTTTACATTTAAATTCTGATTTAAATAAATATAGGAGTTGCCTTTAGACAACTCCTTATTAAAATGTAGAATATTCAATTTAAATATAATATACCTAAAGATGAAATTATTTTTCAATTCTATATATATTGGCTCCTAGGCCCCTAAATTTTTCTTCTATATTAACATAACCCCTATCTATATGATATAAATCGCTAATTTCTGTCTTTCCTTGTGCCACTAGGCCTGCTAATATCATAGCAGCACCAGCTCTTAAATCTGTTGCTTTAACATCACATCCGGTTAAAGTACCTACACCTTCTATTATAGCTGTTCTTCCATCTATTTTTATATTTGCTCCCATTCTAACTAATTCAGCAACATGCATAAATCTATTCTCAAATACAGTTTCAGTAATAATACTTGATCCCTTTGTAACTGATAGTAATGCCATCATTTGAGCCTGCATATCTGTTGGGAAGCCTGGATATGGTAATGTTTTTATATCTACAGGTGACTTTGTTCTTGTTCCATCTACTAAAATAGTATCTTCTTTTATATTTTCAAATATAACTCCACATTCCTTTAATTTTTCTATTGTTGGTCTTAAGTGATCTTCATTTGCACCATTTATAGTAATCTTGCTATTGGTTATAGCTGCTGCCACCATAAAGGTACCAGCTTCAACTCTGTCATAAATAGGCTTATAGGTTACTCCTTTTAAGGAATCTACCCCTTCCACTGTAATTTTACCTACTCCAGCTCCATGAATCTTTGCACCCATTGAGTTCAAAAAGTTTGCTAAGTCCCAGATTTCTGGCTCTTCTGCTGCATTTTCTATAATAGTTGTTCCTTCTGCTAAAACAGCTGCCATTAATATATTTTCAGTTGCTCCAACAGATGGGAAGTCCAAATATATTCTATTTCCCTTTAATCTTTTTGCTTTAGCTTCTACATAACCATGCTCCATATCTACTTCTGCGCCTAAAAGTTTAAAGCCTTTTAAATGCAAATCTATAGGTCTACTACCTATGTTGCATCCTCCAGGCATTGATATTCTACACTTACCAAATCTCGATAGCATGGGGCCCATAATTAAAAAGGATGCTCTCATCTTTCTAATTAATTCACTATTCATATTAACATTTTCTAAATTAGATGTATTTATTTTAAGATCACTATTTTCATTACTTTCAATATTACAATTCATACCTAATAATAAATCAGTTAATACTACTACATCTTCTAACATAGGTGCACTTTTTATAACTATGTCATTTGGACTTAAAATACTTGAAACTATTATAGGTAAAACAGAATTTTTAGCTAAACTAACATTCACTTCACCCCTTAGTTTATTACCACCTTCAACTATAATTTTTTCCATATTATCCTCCATTATATATTGTTAGTATGTTATGAATATCACCGGTGTTCCGATAACCAAATATTTTCCTTCATCATATGTCATAAAAGAAAAATTAATTTTACTTCCATCTATTAATTTCCCCTTTGAAACTTTTCCATTTAAAATATCTAGTTCTTCAATAGTTTTTTCATCTATATTGCTCCTTAGTAAATCTAAAATATTCTGCTTTTCTTCCTCTATTATTTTTACCTTTACAAACTCAAAATATTTTATATTTTTATCTGCAAAACTTCGAATTTGTTCTAATTCTTTCTTTAATTGGACAGTAGTAATATCACTATTATTGTTTATATAAGTAATTTGAACCTTTGTATCTCTTTTATTGCTCCATACTATTGCTCTAATTTCCATAGAATCTTCATTTATAGAAATAGTATTACTATCAATATTAACTTTTACTTTATATTGTTTTTCAAAATTATTTTTTAATTTAAGTATCTCATCTTCTGTGCTAACTTTTGTACTATACTCTAATCTAACTCCGTTTTCTATAAAAGTTCCATAGTTAATAATTTTATCTTCTAAAAAATAAAAATCATCTGAAATTAATTCAGATTTTACTGGAACCGTACCAATAATTAATAAAACAAAGGTTAATATAGGTAGTACTCTTAAATACTTTTTCATAATTCCCCCTACCTTTCTTTTATGATTATTGTCCAGTTTTTTTCTTTTTATTCAAAAATAATAGTCATAATATAATATATAAAATTAGTTGAAATTTGTGATTAATTGTCAATACTTAAAAATTTTATACAAGCTACATTTATAATTATTGTCTTATATTTAATTAAATAAATCTTAATTAACTACTAGTTTTTAATTAATACTATTATAAATATAGCTTGTTCAGGAATTACACGAAAAATTCCATTTCATATAAATTTATAAAATATAATTTTAATTATTTAAATTTTTATAATAAAATTTAAAAATAAAAAAACTCCTTGCGGAGTTTCTAAAATTAATCTTCTATATTGTCAAATAGGAGCTATCTAACAGCTCCTATTTACTAATTATATTAGTTATTGATATCTAAAGTCTTAATTCTTGCATTTGCTCTTGCTAATGCTCTCTTAGCTCTTTCTATATCGATATTTTTCTTTTCATTTAATCTTTTTTCAGCTCTTTCCTTTGATTGTAAGGCTCTTGTTCTATCAATATCTGATGATATTTCTGCTGAGTCACAACAAAACTTAAGCTCATTATCCTTTATATATACTATTCCAGAAGCTGTAAAAAGATTATTTTTACTTGAACCATTAATTATTGTTGTGGTTGTTGGAATTGTACTAATAATTGCAGGAGCATGATTAGATTTGAATTCAATCTGCCCATCAATAGTAGATGTTATTACTGCTTCTCCTTCAAATTCTAAGGGACTCTTTCCTGGAGAAATAATAGTTATTTTAAAAATATTATTCATACCCACATCCCCTATTCTAAGGTTTTAGCTTTTTCTATAACTTCTTCTATAGTTCCTGCAAAAAGGAAGGCTGATTCTGGTAAATTATCATATTTACCTTCTAATATTTCTTTAAATCCTCTTACTGTTTCTTTTACTGGAACATATCTTCCTTGCATTCCTGTAAATTGTTCTGCAACAGTGAAAGGTTGAGATAAGAATCTTTGAACTCTTCTAGCTCTTGCAACTACTTTCTTATCATCATCAGATAATTCATCAACACCTAAAATTGCAATTATATCTTGTAATTCCTTATATCTTTCAAGTATATTCTTAACTTCAGTAGCAACATCATAATGTTCTCTACCTACTACTCTTGGATCTAATATTCTTGAATTAGATTCAAGAGGATCTACAGCTGGATATATACCAAGTTCAGCAATGCTTCTTGATAAAACTGTTGTGGCATCAAGGTGAGTAAATGTTGTAGCTGGTGCTGGGTCAGTTAAGTCATCAGCTGGAACATATACTGCTTGAACAGATGTAATAGATCCATTCTTTGTTGATGTAATTCTTTCTTGAAGGGCTCCCATTTCAGTTGCTAGAGTAGGTTGATAACCAACAGCTGAAGGAATTCTTCCAAGTAAAGCAGATACTTCAGAACCAGCTTGTGTAAATCTAAATATATTATCTATAAATAATAACACGTCTTGGCCTTGATCTCTAAAGTATTCAGCCATAGTTAATCCAGTTAATGAAACTCTCATTCTAGCTCCAGGAGATTCATTCATTTGACCGAATACTAGGGCAGTTTTATCTATAACTCCAGATTCCTTCATTTCATAGTATAAATCATTACCTTCTCTTGATCTTTCACCAACACCTGTAAATACAGAAAGACCACCATGTTGTTTTGCTATATTATTAATTAATTCTTGTATTAAAACTGTCTTTCCAACTCCAGCTCCACCAAATAGACCTATTTTTCCCCCTCTTTGATAAGGTGCTAAAAGATCTATTACCTTTATTCCTGTTTCAAACATTTCAGGTTCTAAGGATTGTTCTTTAAAACTTGGTGCTGGTCTATGAATTGGATACATTTCTTTTATTTCTACGTCTCCAGCATTATCAATAGGATGACCTAGAACATTAAATACTCTTCCTAGTACTTCTTTTCCTACAGGAACAGAAATACATCTTCCCATGTCTAGAGCCTTCATACCTCTTTTTAATCCATCTGTTGATTCCATAGCTATAGTTCTAACTATATCGTCACCCATATGCTGTTCAACTTCAACTATTAACTCTTTATCCCCCATATCTATTCTAATTTCATTATAGATATTAGGTAAAGAATCTGAATCAAATTTTATATCTACTACAGGTCCAATTACTTGAACTACCTTTCCTACTTTTCCAGGCACAGTAATCCCTCCTTACTATTTTTGAGCTTCTGCCCCTCCTACAATTTCTGATATTTCTTGAGTTATCATTCCTTGTCTAATTCTATTATACTTAAGGTTTAATGAATGCAGGATATCATTGGCATTTTGTGTTGCTCCATCCATAGCAGTCATTCTAGCGCTTTGTTCACTAACCTTAGAATGTAGCATAGCTCTTCTTATTTTACACTTGAAATATATATTTAAACTAGAATTTAAAACCTCTTCTAAACTAGGCTCAATTAAGAATTGTTCTGAACTTTCACTTTTTATTTCTAATGGAAATAACTTTTCAATTTTCACTTCTTGCTTTACAGGAGATTTAAATTCAGTAAATACTAAATTAACTTCGCCAACTTCACCATTTTGAAACATAAATACTGCGTCGTCATATATAGCCCTTACTTCTTTAATCGTTGGAATATCTGGAATTTCTATATACTCTTTTACAGTATCAAGCCCATATTTTCTAACATATGAAATCCCTTTACTTCCAACTACTACTATTCTAGCTGAAGCTTTATTATCAATAACCTCATTTAGAGTATTAACAACATTTCCATTAAATCCTCCACAAAGGCCTGTGTCTGAAGTCATAACAATATATAACTTATCTAAATCATTAGAACTTGTATTAAAGAAGGAACTTTCGTAATCTTCTGGTAGTGAGGATATTAATTTATTTACTATTTCTTCAGATAAATTGTAATAATCCTCACTACTATTCAACTCTTTCCTTACTTTTCTAAGTTTAGAAGTGGCTACAACATTCATAGCTTTTGTTATTTTTCTTGTACTTTCAACTGACTTTATTCTTCTTTTTATTTCTATAAGTCCTGCTGATCCCAAGATTCCACCTCCTAAAGAATTGGAGCTGCCTTTTAGACAGCTAATTTAATTATTTAGTTTAAAAAACTCCTAAAGGAGTTTTTTCTCAATTCTTAATTTTACATTCTTCATTTTTCATTATAAAGTTATGCATCTTGTAAGAATATCTTTTTAAATTCAACAATAGAGTTATCTAATTCTCTCTTAATCTCATCGTTTAAAACTTTGCCTTCACATATTCTCTTTAATAAATCTCTATTGTGAGTATCCATATATTCTAAAAGTTCTCTTTCAAACTTTCTAACTTCATTTACTTTAATATCTGATAACAAATCATTAACTACAGCATAAAGAATTGCAATTTGTTTTTCTACAGCCATAGGTGAATATTGATCTTGCTTTAATACTTCTACTAATCTCTTACCTTTTTCTAATCTCTTCTTAGAATCTTTATCTAAATCTGATCCAAATTGAGCAAAGGATTCAAGTTCTCTATATTGAGCTAATTCTAATCTTAAAGTTCCTGAAACTTGTTTCATTGCTTTAATTTGTGCATTTCCTCCAACTCTTGATACAGATATACCAGCATTTACTGCAGGTCTTTGTCCTGAATGGAATAAATCTGACTCTAAGAATATTTGACCATCTGTAATTGAAATAACATTTGTTGGTATATATGCAGTTACGTCACCAGCAAGTGTTTCAATTATTGGAAGTGCTGTTAATGATCCTCCTCCATTCTCCTTAGATAGCTTTGCAGCTCTTTCTAAAAGTCTTGAATGAATATAGAATACATCTCCAGGATAAGCTTCTCTGCCTGGTGGTCTTCTAAGTAATAGTGACATAGTTCTATAAGCTACTGCATGCTTAGAAAGATCATCATATATTATAAGTACGTCTTTCCCTTGATGCATAAAGTATTCACCCATACTACATCCTGCATAAGGTGCTAAATATTGAAGTGGAGCTGATTCTGATGCTGTTCCACTTACAACTATTGAATAGTCTAAGGCACCAAATTCTTCTAAGGTATTTACTATATTTGCAACTGTTGATTGTTTTTGTCCAATAGCAACATATATACAAATTACATCTTTTCCTTTTTGATTTAATATAGCATCTATTGCTATAGCTGTTTTACCTGTTTGTCTATCACCTATTATAAGTTCTCTTTGGCCCTTTCCTATAGGTATCATAGAATCTATTGCCTTTATACCTGTTTGCAATGGTTCATTTACAGAACTTCTATCAATAATACTTGGTGCTGGAACTTCTATAGGTCTATAACCAGAATTAATTATTGGCCCCTTTCCATCTATAGGTTCACCAAGAGAATTTACTACTCTTCCAAGTAAAGCTTCACCTACAGGCACTTCTACTATTTTATTAGTTCTTTTTACTATATCTCCTTCTCTAATGCCTTCTTCTGATCCTAAAAGAACACAACCTACATTATCTTGTTCTAGGTTTAATGCCATACCGAAAACATTATTTGGAAATTCTAACAATTCACCTTCCATACAATCATCTAATCCATATACTCTAGCTATACCATCACCAATTTGTATAATAGTTCCTGAGTCTACTGTTTTTATTTCTTTTTCATATCTTTCTATTTCTCTTTTAATTATGGAAGTTATTTCTTCAGGCTTAATATTCATACCTTCACCTCTATTCTGTTTTAAGCATTAATTCTTTTAGATCATCTAACTTAGATTTTACTGTTCCATCTATAACATCATTATTAATTCTAACGTATATTCCACCTAGAATTTTTTCATCAATAACTTGTTCTAAGACTATATTCTTTTTGTACTTATCCTCTAAGGTCGATATTAGATTACTAAACTCTTTTTCAGTTAATGGAATGGTAGTCTTAACTATGCCTTTTAGCGTATTCTTTCTTTCAAGATCTATCTTTTCCATTTCTACTAATTTTTCTTTTAAGTATAGTATTCTATCCTTTTCAATAAGAATTAATAAAAATGATAATAATTCTTCATCTATATGACCTTTAAAAATATTTATAAAGGTCCTTTTTTTCTTCTTTGTACTAATTTGAGGGTGCTTGATTACTTCATAGAAATCTTTATTTGTTTCTATAAGATTACATATTTCATGTAAATCTTCTAGATATTGTTGAACTTTACCTTTTTCCTCTGCTACCTCATATAAGGCTAGAGCATACCTACGGTCTAAATATTCATACATTATGAATTACCTACCTTAGTTATAAATTCTCCAATTAATTCTCTATTTTTTTCTTCATCAATATTCTTTTCTATAACCTTTTTAGAAAGTTCAATAGCTAAGTCTATAGCTTCCCTCTTTAACTTATCTTCAACTTTTTCTTTTTCTCTATTAATCTCAACCTTAGCTCTCTCTATAATTATCTTAGCTTCTTGTTGTGCTTCGCTAACTATTTCGTCATAAACTTTTTCAGCTTTTTGTTTATGCCTTTCTGTAATTAATTTTCCTTCTTCTCTAGCATTTTTTAACATTCTTTCATTTTCTATAGCTATCATTCTAGCTTTTTCAGCTTCTTCATCAGCATAATCTAATTTATCATTTATAAGATTTTCTCTCTCATCGATAATCGCTTGAACTTTTTCAAAGAAGAAGTACTTCAAAATTGCAAATAGTATAATAAAGTTAATTATAGTTGCAATAAGGGTGCTAGGGTTTATTTCCATTAACATATATAATCGCCTCCCTTTTGGAGTACTAAGGTACTATTTTACTCCAACGAATATTAAAAGGATTGATACTAATAAACCATATATAGCTGTTGCTTCTGCGAATGCTGCTCCAAGCATTAATGCAGTTGTTATCTTTCCACTAGCTTCTGGTTGTCTTGCTATTCCTTCAACAGCCTTTCCTGTTGCATTTCCTATTGCAATTGCTGCTCCTATCCCTACTAATACAGCTATTGCTGCTCCTAATGCTCTCATTGATAATTCCATAATAAAATCCTCCTTAAAATAAATACATTTTATATTTTAAAATAATAAACTTTTTTTCGTGATTAATGTTCCATATGACTTGAGTGTTCTGCTGTCATTTTTATATTTATCATGGTTAACATAATAAATATAACCATTTGTATACCACCATCAAATATGTCAAAGTAGGCATGTAATGGTACTGGTATTGCCAATTGTGCTACGAATCCTAGATGTCCTAATGCCTCATAACATAATTCGACTAAAAAAGTTGCGGCAAGTATATTACCAAATAGTCTCAGTGCTAAGGAAACTGGAAGCATTATTCTTTCCAAAATATTAATTGGTGTAATTATTGCAATAGGTAGGGTATACCCTACAAAATAGCTCTTTAGTCCATATTTTCTTATGGTGTAATATTGAACCATATAGAAAGTTACTAAAGCCATTCCTACTGTTACACTAAAACTTTTGGTTGGAACTGGTAGTCCAAATAAGCCAGTTAAATTCATAAATAATAAGAATACGGCTAGACTACCAATGAAAGGAATAATATCCAAAAATTCTTCTCCCATATTAGCTGTGACTACATTTTTTAATGTAGTATAAATATACTCTACTACCACTTGCTTTTTATTAGGTCTAAGTTTTAAATTTCTAGTTGCCCATATTGCAATAGCAGCAATAATAATTATTATTATCCATTGCATTACTATTTCTGGAACTATATCAATTTTTATGGGTCCAACATTGAATGACCATAATGGTTTCAGTGGTTCCACCTAATCACTTCCTTTCTCCTTCTTTAACCAATAAATTACGACTAATAAAAAATGGGTTAAATATCCTGAAATATAGGATAAAAGTTGTATTAAATTATTTAAAAATGGTAATGCTATTAAAATAATAGCAATTATTCTAAATACATAACTTAGTGGTAATAATATCTTTTTATCCTTTAACAAGGAATATTCAATAACTAGTCCATTAACGGATGTGTTAATTAAAGAAATCATTAACCCAAGAAAAAATATAAGAGCCACTTTTAAATTAAAGAATAGAGATAATATAAGTACAAAAATGAAACCAGCTATTAAATCATACTTTATCATATTCGAAATAGTATTTTTCATTTCTCTACTCATTTTATCTTCACTCCCAACTAACTCTTGTTATTATATTACTCTAAAATAATTAATGAAAACCTTAAATAAGTTTATTTAACAGATTATTACTTGATTTTACATTATTATAAGAATTTATATCTGATTTGCTTAAGTAAATTCATTTTTTTTCCTATTATCTTTAAATATAGCTTAAATTTGTCCTCTCCATTCATTTTTCTGAAAATTTATTCAAAATTTTATTTTTTACTCTCCTTTTGATAACATTTTCATATTTTTTTATTAATTTTATTTTTGCTTGATTTTATAAAAAAATACATTGTTTATATTATTAAAATTTATTTTTTTATTTGACAAATGCATAATTCATTAATAGTTTATTCATTTTTATTTTATATTTATTTTTATTATTCTCTAAAACAAATTATATAATTCATAAAATTTAAAATGCCCTCGATTATTCGAGGGCATTTACATTTAAATAAATCTATTCTCTTTCAACTATAAGCGCAGTTCCCATTCCTCCACCTATACATAAAGTTGCTAAACCTTTTTTAGCATCTCTTTTTTGCATTTCATGAAGTAATGTAACTAATATTCTTGCACCTGATGCTCCAACTGGATGACCTAATGCAATAGCTCCTCCATTTACATTAACCTTATCCATATTAAAGTTTAAATCTTTTGCAACAGCTAAACTTTGAGATGCAAAAGCTTCATTTGCTTCTATTAAATCTAGGTCTTCTACCTTTAAGTTTGCTACTTCTAATGCCTTCTTTGTAGCGTGGAATGGTCCATATCCCATAATTGCAGGATCTAATCCCTTTTGACCATAAGATACAATCTTAGCTAATGGAGTTATTCCTAATTCTTTTGCTTTTTCTGCACTCATAACAACAAATGCTGCTGCCCCATCATTAATACCTGATGCATTACCAGCTGTAACAGTACCATCTTTTATAAATGCAGGTTTTAATTTAGCTAAACCTTCTATCTTTGAACCAAATCTTGGGAATTCATCGGTATCAAATACCTTTGGTTCTCCTTTTCTTTGTGGAATAACAACTGGAACTATTTCTTCTTTAAACTTTCCAGCTTTAATAGCAGCTTCCGCCTTTAATTGAGAATTTAATGCAAACTCATCTTGTTCTTCTCTGCTTAAATTCCATTGTTTAGCGATATTCTCTGCAGTAACACCCATATGGTAGTTATTAAATGCATCCATTAATGCATCATTAAGCATTGCATCTACCATTTTTCCATCGCCCATTCTTTGACCCCATCTGGATGTCTTTAATAAGTATGGAGCTTGAGACATATTTTCTGCTCCTCCAGCAATAATAATATCAGCATCACCGGCTTTAATCATTTGAGCTGCTAATGAAACAGTTCTAAGTCCTGAACCACAAACCATATTAATTGTCATGGCAGGAACTTCTACAGGTAGTCCAGCCTTAATAGTTGCTTGTCTAGCTATATTTTGTCCAAGACCAGCTTGTATTACATTGCCCATCAAAACTTCTTCAACTAATTCACCTTTTATTCCTGCTCTATTTACAGCTTCTTTTATAACTAAGGCTCCTAAATCCACTGCTGAAACATCCTTTAATGAACCACCAAATGAACCGACTGGAGTTCTCACAGCACTCGCAATTACAACTTCCCTCATATTCACATCTCCTTTAATTTAATCTTATGAATTGTCAAACAATTAACACAATTAAATTATACCACTTTGTCCCTTTTATTCAACCCAATTATTTTAATTATTTTATTTTTTACTTATCTAATAAACTCTTCAATCTCTATATTGCTTATTCCAAAATAGTTTTCTATAATATCTACAATTCTTTTTGATGCATAACCATCCCCATATGGATTAGCTGCTTTACTCATTTTTAAGTATTGATTTTCATCTCTTATTAAGGAATTAGCTTCACTTACTATCTTTTCTATATCTGTTCCAACTAATTTTACTGTTCCATATTCTACTGCTTCTGGTCTTTCTGTAACGTCTCTTAATACAAGAACTGGTTTTCCTAAGTGAGGGGCTTCCTCTTGTAATCCACCAGAATCAGTCATTACCATAAAGCACTTATTCATTAAATTATGAGTTTCATTAGTATCTAATGGAGAAAGTAAATGTATTCTCTCTTTATTTCCTAACTTCTTTGTAACTACATCTTTTACAACTGGGTTAAGATGTACTAAATATACTAATTCAACATCTTTATTTTCTTCAACTATTTTATTTAAGGCATCACATATATTTTCTATTCCTTCTCCCCAGTTTTCTCTTCTGTGAGCAGTTATCATAATTACTTTTTTATTTTCAAAATCTATTTTATTTAATAATTCATTTTCAAATTTATAGTTTTCTTTAACAGTATGACTCATAGCATCTATAACAGTATTTCCAGTTATAAATACATCACTTTCTTTAACACCTTCTCTTAAAAGATTTGCTTTGGAGCCTTTTGTAGGGGCAAAATGTAAATCTGCTAGAGACCCTGTAAGTTTTCTATTCATTTCTTCTGGGAAAGGAAAATACTTATCAAAAGTTCTAAGCCCAGCTTCTACATGACCTACTTTTATTTGTTGATAAAAAGCTGCTAAAGCTCCTGAAAAAGTAGTTGTTGTATCACCATGGACTAATATCATATCTGGTTTTTCTTTAGTAAAGACTTCCTCTAATCCTTCTAATACTTTGTTAGTTATTCCAGTTAATGTTTGTTTACTTTTCATTATATTTAAGTCAAAATCTGGTGTTATATCAAATAATTCCAAAACCTGATCTAACATTTCTCTATGTTGAGCTGTAACACAAACTTTAGATTCAATTCCTTCTCTTTTTTCAAGTTCTTTTACTAAAGGAGCCATTTTTATTGCTTCAGGCCTTGTTCCAAATATCGTTATTATTTTTTTCTTTTCCATTTAAGGTTCCTCCCAATATATTGTACATATTAATAATTATATATTTATTATCTTATACATCTAATTTCATTATACACATTATGTATTAAATAAACAAATATACAGCTTTTATAAGTTAAAGAAAAAAACCCCTTTCTAGTATAATCCCCTTATGGTAGACAAATATAAAAAGACCTTTATAATTAGGTTAAATATTTGTTTACTATGGAGGGGATTGTTTATGAGTAAGGTTCAAAAAAAATATACAAAAGAAACTAAATTAAAAGCAGTTGATATGTATTTAAATAAACATATAGGAGCAAATACAATTGCAAAGGAATTAGGTTTAAGTGAAAAAAAGAGGGTTTATGATTGGGTAAAAAAATATCAAGCTGAAGGTGATAAAGCTTTCGATATTGAAAATAGAGGTAAAAAATCTAAAATTCAAGCTAATGGCTCACGGAAAGGGCGACCAAAGACTAAATTTTCATCAATAGAAGAAGAAGTTGAGTATTTAAGAATGGAGAATGAATTCCTAAAAAAATTGCAAGCTCTGATAAAAGAATAAAGCGAATTAATATCTACAAAATTATATTTTTATTATCAGAGCGATATTGTATTTCTCGCCTTTGCCTATTGGCAAAAGTAGCGCGTAGCTCCTATTATAAGTGGCTTAAACGTAAGGATATAGTTACAGAAAAGGATATCCAAGATAGAATAATTAAGAGCCATATACTAGATATACATAATAAATACAGAGGAACTTATGGAAGAAAGAGAATATGCATTTATCTTAATAATATATTAGGAATTGAAATCAATCATAAGCGTGTATATAGACTAATGAATGAAATGAATATAAAAGCTGTTATACGTAAAAAAGTATATAAGCATAAGTTTAAACCTGCATCAGTAGCGAAGAATATATTGAATAGAGACTTTGCAGCAATTAGACCGTTAACGAAGTTATGCATGGATATAACATATATTCCTCTAGATAAATCTAGTCGTCGATTTTTATATTTAAGTGCAGTAAAAGATTTATATAATAATCAAATTATTGCTTATAACATGAGTACTCGAAATGATGTAAAACTAGTTAATGATACATTAGAGCAGCTATATGATCTACAATTGAAAGAAGGATGTATATTGCATACAGATCAAGGATTTCAATATACAAGAAAAGCTTATTGCGATGATTTAAAAAGGCATTGTATTACTCAGTCCATGTCTCGTCGTGGAAACTGTTGGGATAATGCTCCTATTGAAATATTCTTCGGTCATTTAAAATCAGAATTAATATACTTAAGTAAAACACAAGGAGCGGAAAATATAATAAATGAAATCAATGAATATATTTGGTTTTATAACAATGAACGAATACAACTAAAATATGGCATGAGTCCTATTCAATATAAGTCTCATGCCGCATAAAGAGTCTTTTTCCTATTGTCTACTTGACAGGGCCAAGTTTATTCGGAGTTTTTAACTTATTAATTTTATATTTGGAGCTACATAAACATCTTCTTAATGATAAATTATTTAGTTCCGAATAATCTATCTCCTGCATCTCCAAGTCCTGGAACTATATATCCATGTTCATTTAATTTCTCATCTATTCCTGCAACATAAATATCTACATCTGGATGTTGTTTTTGTACAAATTCAATTCCTTCTGGAGAACTAATTAAGCACATAAGTCTTAAATTCTTAGCCCCTCTTTTCTTTAACATAGTTATTGCATCTGCAGCTGAACCACCTGTTGCAAGCATAGGGTCTACTACAATTACATCTCTTTCTGCTATATCTTGAGGCATTTTACAAAAATACTCAACTGGTTGAAGAGTTTCTTCATCTCTATATAATCCTATATGTCCAACTTTTGCTGCTGGTATAAGTTTTAACATACCATCTACCATACCTAAGCCAGCTCTTAATATTGGTACTATTGCTACTTTCTTACCTGAAAGCATCTTGCATTTAGTTTTACAGATTGGAGTTTCTATTTCTACTTCTTCCGTGCTCAAATCTCTAGTTACTTCATATGCCATTAGCATAGAAACTTCCTCTACTAATTCTCTAAAGTCTTTAGCACCTGTATCCTTACTTCTAATAAAAGCTAGTTTGTGTAATATTAATGGGTGATCAATTTGAGTTACTTTACTCATTTAAATTCCTCCTATAGCATTAAAATTTATATTATTTAATATTATTTATTATATTTTTTTTCTATTTCTGAAATTTTATTAATTCTATCTTGGTGTCTTCCGCCTTGAAATTCAGTATTTAAAAATGTATTTACTATATCTAAAGCTAATCCCGGTCCAACTACTCTTTGTCCTAGTGTTAATATATTGGCATCATTATGCTCTCTTGTAGCATGTGCACTAAAAGTATCTGAACATAATGCTGCTCTAATTCCAGGTACTTTATTTGCTGCAATTCCAATACCTATTCCAGTACCACATATTAAAATACCAAAATCATATTCCTTTGCTACTACTGCTTCTGCTACTGGTAATGCATAATCTGGATAATCACAAGAATTATTTGAATTAGTTCCAAAATCCTTAACTTCATATCCTTCTTTTAATAGAAAGTTCTTAATTTCTTCCTTAAGCTCAACGCCTCCATGATCAGAGCCAATTGCTATCTTCTTCATTGCTACTCCTCCCAACTATAATATTATATAAATATGATATATAAACTTTGTTATTAAATATCATACTTAAAAACTAAAGGAAAGAATCTATAAAAATTTTTCATAAGTTTAATTTTATAAATTCCTAGGTTATAAAAAAAAGGGAAAGGTTTCCCCCTCCCTCCCTAATTATACTTCCAATATATTGAAGCCTGCTGCTTTATTTAATCTATTCATTATAGCAAGACCAACTCCCTTTTCTTCAAATGCTTCACATAGAATAAAATCTACATTTAAATCATCGCACTTTCTAAGAGCTTCAAATAAGTTTCTTGCCACTTCATATAGATTCTTTTCACTTCCTAAGGATATTATCTCTCCTAAAGGAAATCTGCTAGATATTTCTTCTGTAGCTAAAATTGCAACTTTTTTTTGATTATCTATATAATTTTGTACTATTTCATTAATTTTTTCAATAGTTTTTTCTTTATTTCCTTTTATTATTTGTAATTTTGCCTTTGGCGCATAATGTCTATACTTCATTCCAGGGGCCTTTGGCTTTAAATTTGCATCAGGTTTTCCTTGTATAGCTTTATCTATATTAATTTCTTTACAAACTTCCCTAAGCATTTCTAATGTTATTCCACCTGGTCTTAATACTACTGGTGGCACAACTGTGCAATCAACTATAGTTGACTCTACTCCAACATCACTTTTTTTCCAGCCAATAATACAATCTACTTTTCCATCTAAATCTTCAATACATCTTTCCACATCTGTTGGACTAGGTCTTCCTGAAATATTGGCAGATGGTGCTGCAATTGGACATCCTGAAAGTTCTATTAACTTTAGTGCAATTTCATTATTTGGCATTCTTATACCAATTGATTCTAAATTAGCACTAGTTCTATTTGGTATTATTTCTTTTTTATTTAAAATTATTGTTAATGGTCCTGGCCAAAATCTTTCTATAAGATCTTTAGCTACCTCTGGCACTTCTTTAACTAATTTATCTATATTTTTAGAAGCTACATGAACTATTAACGGATTATCTTGCGGTCTTCCTTTTGCCTTAAATATCTTATACACAGCATCTTCATTTAAGGCATTTGCCCCAAGCCCATATACAGTTTCTGTAGGGAATGCAACAATTCCTCCATTATATATTATGTCAGCTGCTTCCTTTATGTATTCAATATCTTTATTAACATCGTTAATAATACCTATCTTTGTTTCCAAATAAGATTCCTTCTTTCACATTACATTTATTATAACTCTATTTGTTCTCTAGCTATTTTTATATTTTCTATAGCTGAAGAAGTATAAATTGCTCTTACACAATTCTTATATATAACATCTAATAGCATATACTTCTTTAAAGCTCCCCTTTTTATTACTTGAAAATAATAACTTTCTTCAGGGTTTATTTTTTTAACTTTTATGTATTCTTCTAATGCTTCTGGATATTTTTTCAAAAAGCCTTTAGAAACTGGTTTTAAATATTTATTTCTGAATCTTACTGTACTTATAAGTATTATATCCATTTCTTCTTTATCTTTATCAGTATGAACTACAGCAACTTTATCACATAATATAACTGACTCTTTGAAAAACAATCCACTCCTAAACTTTAGTTTATTGTTATTGCAAGAAAACTTTAAATTATGATAATTCAATTTATTTATACATGCTATTACTATTAAAAGCTCTAAAACTCCTAGATAGAACCATAAAAATATGGATTCTATTTGTGATAAAAAAGCTATTAAAGGAAGACTCAAAAAAAGTATTATCATAAATATAAAGAAGTGCTTTTCTTGCTTTTTCTCCTTCTTCAAGGCCTTTAATATCTTCATTTACTCACCTACTTTAAAAGCCTCACATTTAAAAATGCAAGGCTTTTCTTATTAAATAGCGTCTGTATTACCCATTTGTTTCATCTTTTCAGCTTGATCAGCCGTAATTAGCGCATTTATAACTTCTTCTATATCACCATTTAAAAATGATTCTAATTTATAAAGTGTTAAGCCTATTCTATGATCTGTTACTCTTCCTTGTGGATAGTTATATGTTCTTATTCTTTCACTTCTATCCCCTGAACCTACTTGGCTCTTTCTATCTTCTGCTATACCAGCATTTCTTTCTGCCTCTGCAGCCTCATATAGTCTAGATCTTAAAACTTTCATAGCTTTTTCTTTATTTTTTAATTGCGATTTTTCATCTTGACAGGCAACAACAAGACCACTCGGAATATGAGTAATTCTTACTGCTGAATCTGTTGTATTAACGCACTGTCCTCCATTACCTGAAGATCTATAAACATCTATTCTTAAATCTTTTTCATTGATTTCTATTTCAACATCATCAACTTCTGGTAATACTGCCACTGTTGCAGTAGATGTATGAATTCTACCACTTGATTCTGTGTCTGGAACTCTTTGTACTCTATGTACTCCACTTTCATACTTAAGCTTAGAATATGCTCCAGATCCCTTAATCATAAATACTACTTCTTTAAATCCACCGATGTCTGTTTCATTTGCACTCATAAGCTCAACTGACCATCTTTGAGTTTCTGCATATCTTGTATACATTCTAAAAAGATTAGCTGCAAATAAAGCAGCTTCATCTCCACCTGCACCTGCTCTTATTTCTACAAATACGTTCTTCTCATCGTTAGGATCCTTAGGTAATAATAGTATTTGAATATGCTTTTCTAATTCTGATTCTCTTTCAGTTAGCATTGAAATTTCTTCAGAAAGCATTTCTTTCATTTCTTTATCATTTTCTTCTGCTAACATTTCCTTATTAGCTTCTAAATCATCTATAACTTTTCTATATTCTCTATAAGCTGTAACAATAATTTCTAAATCAGCATGCTCCTTACATAGCTTTCTCCATTCGTTTTGATTAGCCATAATTGAAGGATCTGATATCTTTACAGATAATTCATCATATTTATTTTCTATAAATGCTAATTTATCTAATAACATAAATATCACTCCGTACTTTATTTTTTTACATCTCCCTATTATATCATAAAAGGGTGAACTTTATCAACATTTAAAGTATCCCAGTAAAACTCTGTCTAGCCCTGCTAAATCTTTTACTAGTTTTACATCTGAAAATCCTGCCTCTTCCATTAAAATCCTCACATCTAATCCTTGATCGTGACCAATTTCAAAGGCTAAAACTCCATTTTCATTTAAAGTAAGCTTACTTTCCTCAATAATTCTTCTGTAAAATATTAATCCATCTTCTCCTCCATCTAAAGCTGTGTGAGGCTCATAAAGTTTAACATCATCCATTAAATTCTCTATTTCGCAAGCTTTTATATATGGTGGATTAGATACAATAACATCGTACTTTTTACCTATTTTAATAACTTCTTCCAATAAATCACTTTTTATAAACTTAACTCTATTTTCTAAAGCATGTTTAACTATATTACTTTTAGTAACCTTTTCTGGGATATCAAAGTTATCAATTTCATCTACTTTTATATTTTTTCTATTCATTGCTAAAGATATTCCAATAGCTCCACTTCCTGAACAAAGATCACAAAGATTTATTTCATCATCCTCATTAATAATAGAAAGTATTTCTTCTACAAGTATTTCTGTATCACCTCTTGGAATTAAAACTCCTTCTTCAACATCAAAGTCAATTCCCATGAATTCAGTTTCTCCTAAAATATACTTTATAGGCATCTTTCTACTTCTTTTTTTAATTAATTCTATATATTCTTTTTCATCTTTATCGGAAACTTCTTTTTCCCTATTAGTAATAAGATATATTTTATCTTTTCCTAATACCATACCTAATAATAATTGTGCATCTAACATATAAGTATCTATATTTTGTTCCTTTAGCTCTTTAGAACCAATTTCTAACAGTTCACCTATAGTTTTTTCCTTTAATTTAATTCCTTCTGCACTCATAAGAGCTGCTATTGCAACTTCTAATTGTTCATCATCAGGTTCTTTAGTAGTAAGTTCTTGAAGCTTTAATCCAGGATAAGCTATAATTTTAGATAATATATTATCACTTTTGCCAAGCCATCTTATTAACTCATAAGTTATTCCTGAAACTATTGGAATTAATACTATTCTTAGTAAAAGTCTTTGAAAAAAGCCTCCCCATCCAGTAAAGCTAAATATTATTATACTAACAAACATAATAAGAAATAGAAAATTAGTTCCACATCTTGGATGGAATCTAGCAAATTTCCTAACATTTTCTACTGTTAATTCTTCACCTGCTTCGTAACAAAAAATTGATTTATGCTCAGCTCCATGATATTGAAAAACTCTATAAATGTCTTCCATCTTACTAATTGAATACATATATATAAGTAAAATTGCCATTCTAATTATAGCCTCAATTAGATTTAATAATACTGGATTTAAATTAAGTGCTGCAAATAATGAAGCTATGCCAGTAGGCAATGCAACAAATAATCCAATAGCTAAGGCAAAGGATAAAACCATAGTACCTCCTACTATTAAATCATTGCTTTTATCTCCAAATTTATTTTTTAACCAAAGTTCAAATTTTGATTCTTCTTCATCATCTTCTTCAAAAAAAGAAGCAGAGTAATTTAAAGTATTAATTCCTGTAACTAAAGAATCAATAAGTACAAATATTCCTCTTATAAATGGAATATTTAAAAACTTATATTTCTTAGTTATTGGAACTATTTTCTTCATATCTATTTCTATTTTTCCATCTGGTTTTCTAATCGCAGTAGCTTGACCTTTGCTTCCTCTCATCATAACCCCTTCAATTACAGCTTGGCCCCCTACTTCACACTTTCTCATTTTACCACTCTTTCTAATATAAATTATTTTTATATTTAAAATAACAGTGTCCGCATAAAGATTCATATTCTACATTATCTACATTATCAATAGCCACTTGCTCCCCTTCAAAGACAAATCTGTTATTTATTTTTCTACCATTTAATACAGCTTTTCTTCCACATTTACATATAGTTTTCATTTCTTCTATACTATGTGCTAATAATAATAATCTTGTACTGCCTTCAAAGCCTTGCATTCTAAAGTCTGTTCTAAGTCCATAACAAATTACAGGTATATCTAATACCACAGCTATCTCAAATAAATTATCTATTTGTTCTGACTTTAAGAATTGTACTTCATCCACTAAAATACAATCTATATCACCATTTATTTCTTTATACTTCTTTACCTTTTCTAATATATTGTCTTCCTCATAAATAACAAAATCTACTTCTCTTTCTACACCAAGTCTTGAAACTAATCTTTCTCCACCTTTAGTATCTGTATAAGGTTTAATTAATATAACTTTCATTCCTCTTTCTTCGTAGTTATATGCTACTTGCATAAGGTGTGTTGATTTTCCAGAGTTCATAGCTCCATATCTAAAATATAATTTGCTCATATTTATGTCTCCTTTACATTAGATACATAGATTATAGCATTTTTATTTCTATAAGTAATCAAAAATATTTTTATTATGTATATTCTTGACCATAATATTAAGCTATGATATACTCTAGTAGTTATTTTAGTATTTGAAAGAGGTGAAAAAAATGAGAGAAGGCATACATCCAAAATACAATCACGAAGCTGTAGTTAAGTGTGCATGTGGAAATACTTTTACAACTGGTTCTGTTAAAGATGAACTAAAAGTAGAAATATGCTCTAAATGCCACCCATTCTTCACTGGTAAGCAAAAAATTATTGATGTCGGCGGAAGAGTTGACAAGTTCAATAAGAGATTCAATCTTAACAAATAGAAATTCTGGGAAAGATACTATCTTTCCCATTTTTTCTTTTTATGGAATTAAAAATAGATTTAAATAATAAATATCTTATATATAAGCATTTTTAATAAAATAAGTTCTCCTATAATTTTCTTAATTTTATCTTAGAATTTTTGTTTTTTTACTTTTAACAATAGCATTTATATTATAATATTTATATTGGTATAATTTTATATTTATTATGTTATTTAGAAAAGCGAGTGTTATTTATGAAGAAAATTTTAATACTAACAACTTCCACAGGTGAAGGTCATAATCAAGCAGCAAAATCAATTTCAACTACTTTTGAAAAGTCTGGGTATGAAGTAGTAACTCATGACTTTTTAAAGAAAAACAGTAAAATCTTAACTAAATTATTTATTACAGGATATGAAGTATCTGCTTCTTTTTTTCCTAAAACTTATGGATTTGCTTATAAGTTAACTGATACAAGTTTTACTAATAAACTTTTATCATTTGTATTCTCAATAACTAAAAGAAAAATTAAGAAAATGATAGATTTGACAAAGCCAGATATAATTTTAGTTACTCATCCCTTTGCAGTTAGCATTATGGGGAGCCTTAAAAGGAGTGGCTTAAATATACCAGTAATAGTAGTGGTAACAGACTTTAAAGCTCATGCTACATATATAGATAAGAGTATAGATGCTTATATTACCGCTAGTGAGAATACTAGAATAGATCTTTCAAACAGAGGGATTGACTCTAGAAGAATTTTTTCTTATGGTATTCCAGTTAAGGATGAATTCTTTGATAATGCATTAGATCCTCATTTTACTAAAAATGATGATTATTTTAATATACTCCTAATGAGTGGAAGCATGGGTTTAAAAAATATATCTTATGTATTAAAAGAATTATTAAACAATCCTCATAAACTAAGAATAACTGTAGTTTGTGGTAAAAATGAAAAGCTTAAAGATAATCTATTGAAGGAATATAGTCATTCTATAAAAAATAAAAAACTTCATATATTAGGTTTTTCTAAAGATATAAATTATTTAATGGAATATTCAGATTTGATAATAAGTAAACCTGGTGGATTAACTGTTACTGAAGCAATTAACAAACATCTTCCCATGTTAATACCTTTTGCTATTCCTGGACAAGAAACTCAAAATGTCGAATTTCTAACTTCTAATGGATATGCATTAAATATAGATAACTTATTAGAGATAAATCTTATTATAGATAAGTTAATATCTAATCCTAAGGAATTAGAAAAAATGAGAATGAACTTATCTAAGTTGTCATCATTATATTCTAAACAAAATATAGTTAATTTAGCTGATAAGCTAGTTATCAAAAAATTTTAAGTGTGCTATCCCACAATGAAAAATGAATAATGAAATTTGGAGCTGTTTTACAGCTCCTTTTCTATCTTTTTTCTATTTCACTCTTGTTGAAAATATTAATAAATTCCTTATTATTCTTAGTCTTTGAAAGCATATTTATTAATTTTTCAGTAACATTTTCCACATTTCCATCTCTATACATAACTTTTCTTATTGAATATGCAACTTCTTTTTCTTCATCTGATAAAATTAAATCTTCTTTTCTTGTACCAGATTTATATATATCGATAGCAGGGAAAATTCTTCTTTCTTGTAGTTTTCTATCTAAGTGAACTTCCATATTACCAGTTCCCTTAAATTCTTCAAATATCATATCATCCATTCTAGATCCAGTATCTACTAAAGCTGTTGCTAGAATAGTTAAGCTTCCGCCTTCTTCTATATTTCTTGCTGCTCCAAAGAACTTTTTAGGCATAATTAATGCTCCTGGATCTAATCCACCTGATAAGGTTCTACCAGTTGGAGTTATAGTTAAGTTATAAGCTCTAGAAAGTCTAGTTAAACTATCTAATAATATAACAACATCTTTTCCTTGTTCAACCATTCTCTTTGCTCTTTCTAAAACCATTTGTGATACTTTTGCATGATTTTGAGGTTCTTCATCAAATGTAGAATATATTACATCTCCATTTATTGACCTCTTCATATCTGTTACTTCTTCAGGTCTTTCATCAATTAACAATACTATTAATTTTACTTCCGGATAATTTTTAGATATGTTTTGAGCTACCTTTTTTAATAAAGTAGTTTTTCCCGCTTTAGGAGGTGCTACTATTATACCTCTTTGACCTTTTCCTATTGGACAAATTATATCCATTAATCGTGATGACAAATCATTTTCGTTATTAGTTTCTAAATGAAGTCTTTCTTGTGGATATATTGGTGTTAAAGATTCGAATGACTTTCTTCCTACCGCTCTTTCAGGATTTTCTCCATTTACTTTTTCAACATAAAGTAATGCTTTAAACTTTTCCCCTTCTTTTGATTCTCTAACCTTTCCTTGGACCTCGTCTCCAGTTCTTAAATTAAATCTTCTTATTTGTGATGGGGATACATAAATATCATTTTCACCAGTTTGATAATTGTTACATCTTAAAAATCCAAAACTGTTATTTTCTAAAATTTCCAACACTCCAATGGCAGTATCAGATTCATTTATCATAACCTTTAATCTTTCTCTCTTTTCTTCCCTAAATTCTTCTTTATTGTCATTTACAATATTTGTACTATCTTCATTTTTAACCTTAGGAGTTATTTTTTCTTGTAATATAACGCCATTCTTTTCTATACTTTTAGGAGAGTTATTTAATATCTCTTCTATAAGCTCACTTTTCTTTAATTTACTAATATTCTTTATGTTAAGTTCTTTTGCTATTTCTTTTAACTCTATTAAAGTTTTTTTCTCGTAATTTTCCTTATTCAAAATTACACCTCCATATTTTATTCCTATGTTCTATTTATGGGAGTTATAAGATATCAAGATATGGTTATTAGAATTTATATATGTATTTATATTATGAATTAATACTCTCAATTTATCAAGTTATTTATTATTCTCTCCAAATTATTTAATTTTAATCTCCGAATTATAACTCTAAATCCAAGCTCTATAAATTTAATAGGAGCTGTATTATAATACAACTCCTAAAAATATTATTAACTTACTTTTTTCTTTTTATTTTTCTTAACCATAAAATATCCTATACCTGAAATCATTACTGCAAATATAGCCATACTAGCAGAATTTTGTCCACCTGTCATTGGTAAATTACCCTTATTATTTGAAGAAGGCTTTTCAGTTGAAGGTTTTACAGTTTCAGGCTTATCATTGTTACCAGGCTTTACATTTTCCTTAGTATCATCTGCTCCTGCTATTAATAAGTTATCTATCTTAGTATTTACTCCGTTAGTTTTCCACTCGTGAATTATTTCATCTCTCATTACTAACATTGTATCTTTCATATTTTTAGCATTAGTAAAATTATATCCATCTCCACCTGTTGACATAAAATCATTAACTACAACTGTATAATATTTATTCATGTCTAAAGGAGTTCCATCTGCTAATCTTATTGATGTAATTCTATTTCCTGCTTCAGCATTCTTATCATACCAAACTTTTATTCCTGAGAATTGTCCCCAGCCAAAGTTATTTGGCATAATTCCATGTTCAATGGCAGCTTTTACATCTGCTCCCTTTAACTCCATAGTTACTAAAGTATTGTCAAAAGGTAATATTGTATATAAATCTCCCATTGTTAATACACCTTTTGATAATGGTGCTCTTATACCTCCACCATTAGTTATAGCAATATCTACTCCTGCAATTTTTCTCATTGTTTCTGAAACAACTATACCAAGTGGTGAAAGTCCTTCATTTCTATCATGAGATAAATCTCTATCTAAGTCTGCAACCTTTTCCTTTAATATAGGTTCTAATTCAGCTTCATATTTCTTTACTATTTCTTCTGAAGTTTTGTCTGGTACTATGCTAGCACTTCTTTTATGAAGCTCGTCTATATTAGCTTTAAGTGAAAGTAATTTTCCTGTATTATCAAAATCAAAAGTTAATAGTCCCAAAGCTCTACCATTGTATCCAGCTTCGACTATCTTAATTCCATTAACTTCTGCATTTGTAAATTGATGATCATGTGCTGCTATAATAGCATCAACATTTTTCACCTTGTTTGCTAAATCTACAGCTTCTCCTGTAGTTTTACCACTCTTATCTGTTGTTGCACCTAGGTGAGATAATACAACTACTGCATTAACTTTATCTTCATTTCTTAATTTATCAGCATATTTTTGAACTGATATTGAAGGGTCTTCAAAAGTTAAATCAGCTACATTTGCTGGAGTTGTCTTATAAGCTGTTTCTGGTGTTGTAACACCTATTAATCCAATTTTTACTACATCTACCTCTATTATTTTATAAGGTTTAGCCCATTCAACAGTCTTGCCTGTTTTCTTATCAATAATATTAGCTGCTAAGAAATCAAAATTACCTTCTTTTGCCCATGTAGGTATTAAGTTTTTACCCCAGTCAAATTCATGGTTTCCAATTGATGAGGCAGGTATTTTTATATCCTTTAAGAATTCGCTTACTGGTGCCCCCTTAGTAAGGTTAGATATAGCTGTACCTTGATACAAGTCTCCTGCAGCTAATGCTATAGCTTCATAATTAGAGAAAGTATTTAAAGAAGTTTTTTCTTTTATTGCTGCTGCTAACTTAGCTATTCCAACATTTTTACCACTTTCTTGAACATTTCCATGTAAGTCATTAAAGCTTAATAATTCAACTCTCTTTATATTCTTAGCCTTTAATACATCATTTATAGTTAAACTTCTTACATTTGGAGTTCTACCATCTTCTGATACTGGTATTTTTAATACTCCATCATTAACTAATTTAACAACTTCTTTTCTTAAAGTATCATCATAGCTAACACCTGTTAACTTCCAGTTATTATCAATATTTCTGCTTATTTTGCCACCCTTAACACTTATTATATAATCTGTAATTAAGTCTCTCATGTCTGAAATACTATCATTATTAGTATCATAAATTTTTTCATGTGTTCCAGGTTCAAATACAGGATTTTTAGTTGCATTAAGCACTGAATCATATCTATAGTTATTAACTGATAAATAAACTAAATCATTATCTTCAACAACTTTCCCGTCCTTTTCAAACTTAACATTTTCAATTCTACTTCCTGCTGGTTTAGAAATATTTATTTCATAGCTAATTCCATCAAACATATCATATTGGTATAATCTAATATCTGGATTTAATGATACTGTTAAATCTCCAGTATTAAATGTATTATATATTGATGATGTCCATTCCATAAATCTCTTAAGTTGCTTTCCATTTGTTTTTATTGTGTAAAGCTTATTATCATATTTATATATATTTGATACATCAGATTTTTTGATATTTCCTGCTAACATATTAGATCCTGCATCAAATAGTGCTGCTGCAGATACTTGATATCCAGAGTTAATATCTATTCCTTTTGACTCCAAATGCTTCTTACTATTATATAATTGAACTTCATTTACAAAGTCTGTTATTCCTTGATCTTTTACTAATGATTCTGGAATATCAGCTATTTCATTTTTATCTGCTAAACTTGCTCCTTCTAATTGACCTATAACTATACTTGCATCTGCTTTTGCTTTTTCATTATAATAACTTAAAGAATTCACTAGACTTGTATCTTCTGCTACATCTTTATTTAATGCTATAAATGATCCAGATTTATCTTTAATTTTATATCCATTGCTTCCATCTGGCTCTAGGGTAATATTTACTTTTCCTAAGCTTCCCGCATTATTAGTTGGTTGAATTAAAATGGCATTTCCTGCTGTTTTATTAACATTCGCTTCATGACTATGCCCCATAACAACTACATCAACATCAGGATTTTTTTCAGCAAGTTCTTTTGCTGAATCTCCATCTCCATATTCACTGTTATAACCCATATGCGCTGTAACCACATATACATCAGCATCACCTGCTTTTTTAATTTCCTCTATAACTTTTGCAACTTCTTCTGTTGGGTTAGTAGGTGTATATCCTATTAAATTTGGTCCATCCCACTTAGCAATATGTGGAGTAACAACTCCAATAGTTGCAACTTTTATCCCATTAGGTAATACTTTTATTGTATAGGCATCAAACACTCTCTTATTATCTTTATATAAGTTAGCACATAAAACCTTTACATTACTTTTTATTTGACTAGTTATATTAAATAACTTATCCATCCCAAAATTGAATTCATGATTACCTAGACTAAATGAATCATATCCTATTTCCTTTATCGCTAACATCATAGGATTATTTGCTTCATTTAAGAATAAATGATTATAGTTACCTTGAATAGTATCTCCATTATCAACGAGAACAGTATTTTCATTATTTGCTCTTTGTTGTTTTACTAATGTAGCTATTTGTGATAATCCTCCATATGAGGTTGTTGCTCTTGCATACTCATACGGAACATATTTCCCATGCAAGTCAGTTGTAGCAAGAATTTGAATTGTTTTTGTTGATAGTTCTTCTGTTGTAGCTTTTACTAACTTTATAGGTAAATTACCTATAATAAAAGTAAATGCTACTAGTGTAGCTAAGAATTTTCTTAACTTTACATTATTAATTCTCATTTTACCCCTCCCAATTTTATATTTATGTTATTTTAATAATAACCTTTATTAGTTAATAAGTCATCATAATAATGCATTTAAAATAAACTTATTGAATCACCTCTCTAGTCATTAACTTTATTTAACTTTTTTTATATATTTTTACATTTAAGACCAAAAAAATAATTATTTTATTAAATAGACATCTATTGTTAAGTTAGATATTAAATATCTATATTAAACACTTAGATGTCTATTCTTAAATAATCATTATTTCAATATTTTTTTATTAATTAATATTATCTCTTACCTGTATCAAAAGGTTCACCAGAAGCCTTAGGTGCTTGTGATGATTTAGAGAATAACACTAAAGCAATTAGAGTTACTATATATGGGAATATCTTTAATATAACTCCTGGGATTTGAGCTAATGTTGGTATTACTTGTGACACATTTGCAATAGTTGAAGCAAATCCAAAGAAGAAAGTTGCTCCTAATATTCCAAGTGGTTTCCATTGTCCAAATATTAATGCTGCTAAGGCAAGGAATCCAAGGCCTGCAACATTACCATTAAATTCTCCTGAATATGTTAAAAGAATTATAGCTCCACCTAAAGCTGACATTCCTCCAGATATCATAACCCCTATATATCTCATCTTAAATACGCTTACCCCAGCTGCTTGTGCTGCTTGAGGATGTTCTCCACAAGCTCTTAATCTTAAACCAAAACTAGTTTTATATAATAAGAATGCACTAACTAATAATATTATTAACACTAACCATGTAGTAGCATATGTCTTTGTAAAGAAAAGAGGTCCAATTACAGGTATATCTGAAAGTATTGGAATATCTCTTGGAATAAATCCATTAGATACTCTTATATTACCACTTCCTGTAATATTTCTTGCTAAGTATATTGTTAATGCTCCTGCCATCATATTTATTGCAGTACCACTTATAACTTGATCTGCATTTAAATTAATACTTGCAAAGGCATGAAGTAATGAGAATAATACTCCTACTATCACAGCCACTAATAAACCAATCCATAAAGCTCCTGCTACTCCATTTGCTTGTAATTTAGATACTGTAAGTGCTCCAGCAAAAGAACCAATTATCATAAGTCCATCTAAACCTATATTAACAACTCCACTTCTTTCACAATAAAGCGCTCCTAGAGCTGTTATTAATAAAGGAATTGTATAAGAAATTGCATATGGAAAAACTTGTTCAATTATACTCCACATTATTTTTCCACCACCCTTTCATTAGAAATGTCTTTTTTGTTAGACTTATCTTTTTTAGCTTTTCTAAATTTCTTAATTACCTTGTCCATTACCATACTTGTAGCTGCAAAATAAATTATTGTAGCCATTATAGTATCAGCAAGTTCTGGTGGTACTTTTACAGCTGCATTCATAAAGCCTTTTCCTACATATAGTACTCCAAAGAATAATGATGAGAAAATAACTCCAATAGGGTTGCTAGCTCCAAGTAAAGCTACTGCAATTCCATCAAATCCTTGGCTTGGCATTACTCCTATTTGCATTATATTTGCATTACCTGTATATTGTATTACTCCTGCAAGTCCTGATAAAGCTCCAGCTATCATCATTGATATAACTATGTTTCTATTAACAGGCATACCTGCATATTCTGCACCAAATCTATTAAATCCAACAGCCTTTAATTCATAACCTAACACTGTCTTATTTAAAAGGAACCATATTATTAAAACTGCTATTAAAGCTAAGAAAATACCTAAATTTATATATGAGCCCTTAAATATTTCTGATAACCAATTTGCTTTTAATGTAGCTGTTTCTGGTAACATTTTAGATTCAGTTTCTAAAAATTCACCTTTGAAATATTGTGGTACCATATAATAAACTATCCAATATGCTGTCCAGTTCATCATTATAGATGATACAACTTCATGTACGTTAAATTTAGCCTTTAAAATTCCTGGAACTGTTGCCCATAAAGCTCCTCCTATGATACCTGCTATAATAACTATTGGAACTAATATTATCTTAGGTAAATCTAAAGATAATCCAACAGCTATTGAACAAAATCCTCCAAATAGCATTTGTCCAGGAGTTCCTATATTAAATAGCCCTGTTTTAAATGCAAAAGCTACTGAAAGTCCTGTAAGCATCAAAGGTGTAGCTGTAGCAATAGTATTTCCTATTCTTTCTAAGTTTTTTAGTCCACCTTGGAATAAATATTTATATCCTTCAACAGGGTTAAATCCCATAACAAGCATTAATAAGGCCCCAGCTATAAGTCCAAGTATTACAGCCATTATGGATTTTATACCTTGATCTTTTCCCATTAACTTTCACCTCTCTTTATTCCAGCCATCATTAATCCGACTTCATTTTCATCTGTTTCAGAGGCATTAACTACTCCAATAAGTTCACCATTATTTACTATGGCAATTCTATCTGAAACATTTAATATCTCATCTAATTCAAGAGATACTAAAAGTACAGCCTTGCCATTATCTCTTTGTTCAACAAGTCTTTTGTGTATGTATTCTATTGATCCAACATCTAGCCCTCTTGTTGGTTGAACAGCTATTAATAAATCAGGATCTGATTGAATTTCACGTCCAATTATTCCTTTTTGTTGATTACCTCCTGATAGAGATCTAGCAATTGACTTTCCGCCTTCTCCAGATCTTACATCGAAAGTATCTATAATTTCATTTGCATATTCTGAAATTTTATTTCTATTTATAAGTCCATTTTTAGAAAAAGGTTCATTCTTATAAGTTTTAAGAACTAAATTATCCTCTAATGTATAATCTAAAATAAGTCCTCTTTTATGTCTATCTTCTGGAATATGAGCTATTCCTTCATCTATTCTTTTTCTTATAGAATCCTTTGTAATATCTTTTCCATTGAAAGTTATACTTCCTTCTTCAATAGATCTCATACCTGTAATAGCTTCAACTAACTCTGTTTGTCCATTGCCTTCTACTCCAGCTATACCTACTATTTCACCTTTTCTTACTTCTAAATTAAAATTCTTTAATCCTAGAACTTTTTTATTATTTTTAACTGATACATTTTCTAATCTTAATACTTCTTCACCTGGATGAGCTTCCTTCTTTTCTACTTTAAAGGATACTTGCCTTCCAACCATCATTTTAGCCATATCAGCTTCTGATGTTTCTTTAACATTAACAGTTCCAATGTACTTACCTCTTCTAATTACAGTACATCTATCAGCTGCTTCTTTAATTTCTTTTAGTTTATGTGTTATTAAAATTATTGATTTACCTTCCTTAATAAGGTTTCTCATTATTCCTATTAAATCTTCAATTTCTTGTGGTGTTAGTACTGCTGTAGGTTCATCAAATATTAATACTTCTGCATTTCTGTAAAGCATCTTTAATATTTCAACACGTTGTTGCATACCAACAGATATATCCTCAATTTTTGCATATGGATCAACATTTAACCCATAAGCCTTTGATAATTCCTCAATTTTTTTTGCTGCACTTTTTATATCTATGGATAAAAATTTCTTTGGCTCTAAACCTAAAATAATATTTTCAGTTACAGTAAAGTTTTCAACTAATTTAAAATGCTGATGAACCATACCTATTCCTAAGTCATTAGCTACATTAGGACTTGAAATTTTAACTTCTTTTCCATTTACTTTAATTACTCCTGCTTCTGGACTATACATTCCAAATAGCATTCCCATTAATGTAGATTTTCCTGCTCCATTTTCTCCTAAAAGAGCATGGATTTCTCCTTTTTTAAGCTGCAATGTAATATTATCATTTGCTACAATACCTGGAAACTCCTTTCGGATATTAAGCATCTCTACTACATATTCCATATAATTCACCGCTTTCTACTTTTATAAATATAAGAAAATATCGCAGATATTTAAAAATTAAAAATATATTTATTTTTAAATACTGCGATAATTTTTAAATAATTTACTTAATTAAATCCCCTTGTTTGTCAGATATTGTTATCTTTCCATCTTTGATTTGATTAAATACTTCTGCTACCTTATCTTGAGTTTCTTTAGAAAGATTTGGATTTTCTTCTGGTATACCTACTCCACCTGTTTTTGCATCAAAAGTTAAAGTTTGTCCACCTGGGAATTTTCCATCTAATTCATCTTTGATTATATTAAATGTTGCTGTATCAATTTTCTTCATTGCAGAAGTTAATATTATTGATTTTTCTCCATCATAAACACCTTCTGAATATTGGTCAACGTCAACACCAATTATCCAAGCTTCCTTCTTAGCAGTAGCTCTTGCTTTAGCTTCATTAATAGCTCCAACACCAACTCCACCAGCTGCTGTAAATATAGCCTTTACTCCATTGTCATACATAGTAGCTGCTAATTGTTGTCCTGCTGCAACATTATCAAATGATCCTTGATAAACTACGTTTTCTGCTTTAAGACTCATTTTAGTTCCTAAATTGTCATTAGCATATTTAACACCTTGTTGGAATCCCCAGTTAAACTTTTGAACTGCTGGTATTTCCATACCACCTATAAATCCTAGTTCTCCTTCTTTTAATTCAAGAGATGCTGCAACACCTGCTACAAATCCTGCTTCATGTTCTGCAAAGAAAACAGCAACTGAATTTTCTCCAACTTTTGCTTGTCTTGCATCTCCTTCTTTACCATTGTTTGGTGAACCATCAATAATAACGAATTTTGCATCTGGATATTTTTCTTGTGCAGCAAAGATTGCAGTTTCAAATTTAAATCCAGGAGTAACTATAAATTTATATCCTGTATCATAAAGATTACCTATTTCTTTCATATAATCAGCTTCTGTAGTTCCTGCTGGTTTAATATAGTTACTATCTATACCTAATTCATCTTTAGCCTTTAATATACCTTCCCAAGTTCCTTGGTTAAATGACTTATCGTCTATAGTTCCTGCATCTGTAACCATACCAACTTTAAAATCTTTATTAGTCTCTGCCTTTCCCTCTTCCTTACTTCCACAGCCAATTAAGCCTGTTACCATAAGAGCTGAAAGTGTTAGTGCTATTAACTTCTTTTTCATATATAATCCCTCCATAAAATAATATATAGCAATCTTTGTACTACAAAGAAATGCACAAATTTAAAACTTTATCTTACTTCTATAGTTCTTCCTCTAAAAACTTGATTTCTGATCCTCTCAAAATCAACTTAGGTGGAATATTTATTCTTTTTATTTCATAGTTATCTTCTTTAGATTTAAAAATATCTAAAAGCAAACTAATTGAGGCTTCTCCAAGTTCCATAGGGGAATCTTCTATATATGATAGATTAATTCCTACTGTATCCATAAGCTCTATCTTATTAAAACCTATTAACGCAATATCATTAGGAATTTTTATCCTCTGTTCAATTAATGCCTTAATTACACCTAATGTCATTCTATTACTACATGCGATTATAGCTGTTGGAGAGTCTGCCATTTCTAAAAAGTCCTTTGTTAACCTATATGCTTCTTCTAATTTAAACTTTCCTTCTTTTATATAATTATAGTCTATTGGAATATTGTTTTCCTTTAAGGCTCTTTTATATCCCGTTAATCTATTTAATGCTGAGCTTGAACTCATTATACCTGTTATTATTCCTATTTTATTATGACCATTTTCTATTAAAGCCTTTGTAGCTAAATATCCACCCTCTATATCATCTACAAATACTCCACTTAAAGTAATATAGTTTAAATCAGCTGAAACTAAAACTATTGGAATGTTTATGCTTCTAATGGCTTCTATAAATTCATGTTTAAACTTTGTATCTCCAAAACCAGGAGTCATAATAACTCCTTTTAATCTATGCTTCTTAATTTCTTCTAAAGCTTTTAATTCACTTTTTATATTATTGTTAGTATTAAATAATATTATGTTTAAATCAACTTCTTCTGCAATTCTACTGATTCCCTTAATTATTTCCCCAAAATAAGAGTTGGTTATATCAGGAACTACTATTCCAATAGTGCTTGTCTCTCTTTTTGATAAACTTCTTGCTATTGCACTAGGTACATAATTCATTTCTGCTATAATCTTTAATACTTTTTCTCTTGTTTCTTCCTTAACATAGGAAGAATTATTTAATACTCTAGAAATAGTTGCAGATGATACGCCAGCTTTTTTAGCTATGTCATCTATAGTTACTGCCATTTTATTTCTCCTCATGCCATATTTATATAAATTAACAATTTTATCCTCCAAGAATTATTATATATCTATTTAATTTAATTATACTAGAGTAAACTTTTAAATAATATATTTTTTGATAATTTTTTCAATAAATATTTGATATTTTTAAAAGATTATCAAAATATTGACATAAATATTGATTAATTGATTCTACATAATGCACTTTTTCACTTTTAAAATTCATTAAATACTTAGGTTTAATTTTCTAATTATATATTTAAAATATTATTGAAATCATAGATTTAATATCTATTCTATAATTTTATATATTATATCTTCTATTCTTGGTTTTTCATCTTTTACTATATAAGCTGATAAAAGCATCTTTTCTGACTCACTTATTTTACTCTCATCACTTGTATAAATAGTTGCAATTATATCTCCTTTATTAATATAATCCCCCATTTTTTTCTTAAGTATTATTCCTGCACCATAGTCAATAGTATCATCCTTAGTTTCTCTTCCTGCTCCTGCTATTAATGAAGATATTCCTACTTTTTCTGCATCTAACTCATATACATATCCTTCTTCTATAGCCTTTACATCATGTTTTATACTAGCAATAGTAAATAAACTTGTATCTTCTATTACAGATACATCTCCACCTTGATTTACAACCAATTCTTTTAACTTATCTAAAGCTTTTCCATTTGCAAGAACCTCTTCTAGAATTTCTCTTCCCTTTGTAATATCAGATTCTATTTCACCTATTTTAAGCATTTGTGCTCCTAACCTTAGGCATAATTCTCTTAAATCTTTAGGGCCTCTATTACTTAATACTTCAATTACTTCTTGAATTTCTAAAGCATTTCCAATAGAATATCCTAGAGGTTCTCCATTTAAAGTAATTGCAGCCGATGTATTTCTATTTAATCCCTTTCCTATAGCAACCATAGCATTTGCTAATTTTTCTGCATCTTCCTTTGTTTTCATAAATGCTCCATCACCATATTTAACATCTAGTAATATGGCATCTGAACCTGACGCAATTTTTTTACTCATAATACTTGCTGCTATTAAAGGAATACTATCTATTGTAGCTGTAACATCTCTTAGTGCATATAACTTCTTATCAGCAGGAACTATATTTTGAGTTTGTCCAGCTATAACTAATCCTGATTTATTTACAAAATCTATAAAATTCTTCTTATCAACATTTATATTAAAGTTTGGTATTGATTCTAATTTGTCTAAAGTTCCACCAGTATGACCTAAACCTCTTCCTGATAATTTAGCAACTTTTAATCCAGCAGCTGCTACCATAGGAACTAATATTAATGATGTTTTATCACCCACACCACCTGTACTATGTTTATCTGCCTTTATGCCATTAATTTCACTTAAATCAACAACATCTCCTGATTTAATCATTGCCATTGTAAGATTAACAGTTTCTTCATCATTTAATCCATTTATGTATATAGCCATAAGAAGAGATGATGCTTGATAATCAGTTATTTCTCCTTTAGTATATCCATCAATAAAAAATTCTATTTCCTCTTTACTTAATTCTTTACAATCTCTTTTTTTAGCTATTATGTCATAAGCTCTCATAGCAACCCCTCCATTAATTAGTAATATATTTATTTTCATTAATCCAACTATTAAGTTCTTCCTTTGTTTTTGGTATATATAATTGTTCTTTAACAATTTTATATTTTATGTCCTTAACAATTTTCATTATGCTTGGATCTAATTCAACTTCTGATCCTTCTCTTGTAATATCAATAATTCCTTCCTTTAATCCTGAATAATGAACTCCATCATTCCAACTATTATCTTTAATATACTTAATCTCATTAAAAACTATTTCGTTAATATATCTAGTAGATGTAGCGATTATAACACTTGGGTCAAAGTAATTTTGATTTTCATCTACTCCAAAAGCATATGCTTCTGATTCTTTTGCTGCAGCAAATACTCCAAGGCCAGAGGCTCCTGCTAAATGTTGAATATATTTAGCCCCTTTACTGTACATTAAAAGTGATATTTCCTTGGCTTTTAATGGATTCCTGAAATCATTTACTACTGCAGTTATAACTTCCCCTTCTGGAAATATATATTTATATCCAGCTTCAAATCCAACAGCCCCTTCTCTAAGATGTGAGACTTCCATTCCTAGCACAACTCCAGCTTTATTTATATTTCCTGTTTTCTCATATTCCATTTTACTTAATAATCCAGCAATTACTCCATTTAAAAATGCTTGTTCTTCCCATCTAGTATAAATGGAACTTATATTTTTCATATCTAATTTAGAATCTATTAAAGTAAATTTCTGATTAGGATATTCATTTGAAACCGCTTTCACAGCACCTTCTTGTTCAGGTCCAACTGCAATAATCAATTGATAATCCATAGTTTTTACAAACTCTAAAATGCTTTCCTTATATTTTTCAGGATGAATTGGTTCTGCATAATCAAATTCTATATTAAGCTCTTCTTGTGCCCTTAATAATCCATCATAAATTAAATCATTAAAGGATTTATCACCCAATCCACTTCCTGTGAAAACAACTGCTATTTTTATAGGCTTTTTAGATTGATTTTTTAGCTTTTTATTATTAATAAAATTTATTGATACTACAGAAAATAATATTAAAAATACTGAAGCTATTAATATACTATAGCTTGTCTTTTTCATTTATTCTCCTTTTCAATAAAACAAATATCACTACTTGTTTTTATTATACATAAATTAATTATTCCTTTATATAAATAAAATTGATAACAAATGTAATTATTTACTTCTTTAATGATAAAATATTGACTTTTCGTGAATTTTTTTGATATTTTTCTTTATTTTTATATTCTATCATCTTCGGGAGATGTTCCCATATACTTCTTATAATTTTTAGAAAAATAACCTGGATTAGTATAACCAACTTCCATAGCTATTTGTGATATTTTCATATCTGTTCCCTTTATTAATTCTTTAGCCTTATTCATCCTATATAAAGTTAAATAAGTACTGAAATTTTTTCCAACTTCTTCTTTAAATAATCTTGAGAAATACTCATGGGATAAATAAATATGCTTAGAAACATCTATTAAAGAAATATGCTTACTATAATTTTCTTCTATATATCTAAGAGCTTTTTCTATAGTTTTTGAATACCTCTTATTATCTTCTTTTTTATTAATTATAGGTATTTTGATATTAATTTCTTTTTCCTTTATCTTTTCATCTATTCTAAATAATAATTCCTTTATTTCCTTAGGTCTAATTTCAGACTTTATTAAATATTCATAGGCACCAAAACTAATTGCTTCTTTTGCATAATTAAAGTCAGCAAAATTAGTTAATATTACTATAAATACATCTGGCATTATATCTTTTATTTTTTTCGAAAGCTCTAGCCCATCCATAACAGGCATTTTTATATCTGTTATAATTACATCTGGTCTGAATTTTAATGATAGATCATACGCTTCTCTACCATTATTGGCACTTCCTATTAATTTAAACTCCTCTGAAACATTTTTTATTGTATAACTTAACCACTCTCTAATAGGAGCTTCATCTTCAACTACTAAAATATTCATTTAAATTCCTCCTCTTTTAGGTAAAATATACTTAACGATTGTTCCTTTTCCTTTTTCACTTATTATTTCTATTCCATAGTCTTTCCCATAATTTAATTGAATTCTTTCATGTACATTAATTAACCCAACCCTATTAATTGCCTCCTTGTTTTTAAAAACATTATTTATTTCTCTATCACTCATACCCTTTCCATTATCTTTAACCTCAATAATTATCTTATCTTCTTCACTATAAGAAATTATATTAATTTCACCCTTTTTCCCTTCGTTATCAATACTATAAAAAATTGCATTTTCCACTACAGGCTGCAATATTAAAGCTGGAACTTTAATTTTCTCTATAACTTCTTCTATAGATATATCTACAGTAAATAAATTGGGATATCTTATTTTCTGTAACTCTATATACGCCATTATAACTTCTATTTCTTCTTTTAAAGTAATAAGTTCACTTGCCTTTGGTAATATATTTCTTAAGAGTTTAGTAAATTGAAATAACATTTCTTCTGCTTCCTCATTTTTATTCATAGATACTAAAAATCTAACTCCACTAAGGGTATTATATAAAAAATGAGGATTTATTTGAGCTTGTAAGAAACTTAGTTCTGCTATACGTTTTTGTTTTTCTTGTTCTTTTATTTTTTCTATAGATTCCCCTAACCATTTAATCATATTATTAAATGACTCTTCTAAATTCCCTATTTCATCCTCCCTATCAACTTCTACCTTTAAATTTAAATTTCCATTCATTACTTGCTTCATAGTATCTTTCATATTAATTACAGGCTTAGTAATCCAAACTGAAAGCTTGTATATTATGATAAATGAAACTATTATAACAAGTATTAATGTTAAAATAAATTTTTCTGTAATTTGCCTAATAGGCTGCTTTATTACGTTTGATGGTATTTCTTCTATTATGGACCACCCGTATTTATCTAAGGTGGATTCCATTTTTATATAATTACTATCCTCTCTTCTAATTACTGAATACCATTCATATTCATTCATATATTCTTCCTTTTGTATATCACTAAAATAATTTTTACCTATTAATCTTTTATCCTTACTTGAAATTATATTTCCTTTTATATCAATTATATAAATATTTCTACCATCTTTAATAATTTTATTATATCTATCAAATAACATTTTTTCACTTATGTCCATTATAAGTACACCTAAAGTTTCTCCAGTTATTAAATTATTAATAGATCTTCCCATTCTAAAAATAGATTTAAAGGGACCAATACCCTTCTCATCTTCAAATGTACTTAATAAAACAGTTTTCCCATTAGCCTTTACTATTTCATTATACCAACTTTCGTTTTTAATAGACTCCATAGTATATTTATTTTTAGAATAAGTACTAGAATTAAAATCGTTTTCAGAAACTATATAAAGATCTGGTTTCATATACTTTCCATATTTCCATACTTGCTCATTTAGTAGAACTTCAATATAATTTTCCAAATTAATAGTTTCTTCTGTTCTATTTATTACATCTTCTTTAGGAATAGTTAAAGCACTATTTAATTTATTATCTTCCACAATATTGTTACCTATATCTTCTATATCAGATAGAAAAATTGAGATATTATCTGCAACTTCATCTAATATTTCACTATTAAGTCTTCCCATTTCAGCTTGTACTACTTTATTAGTATCTTTTATTGACCATCCTCCAATTACTATTGATATAATAATTATAAAAGTTGTTAGAAGTAAACAAAGTTTTGTTGTTATACTTTTTATTTTCATAGTTAAATCCTCTTTTAATATAAATATAGTAACATTTTACTAAAGTTAATTTACTTAGTCTATTGTTTAATACCATTAAATATAATCTTTTGGTCAATTTTAAATAATAAAAAATTATTCACAGGGTAATATTTTTATAAATTCTTAGAAAATAAAAAAAGAAGCAAATTAATTGCTTCTCAAATTTCTATAAATAAATATTTATTTTTCTTGTAAAGCTGCATTTATTAATCCTACAAATAAAGGATGTGGTCTATTTGGTCTAGATTTTAATTCTGGATGGAATTGAACAGAAACATACCACGGATGATCTTTCACTTCAACTATTTCTACTAATCTTCCATCTGGACTAGTTCCAGTAATACTCATTCCTGACTCTGTAATAGCTTTTCTATATTCATTATTAAACTCATATCTGTGTCTATGTCTTTCATAAATTAAGTTTTCTTTATAAACATCATAAGCCCTACTATTTTCATCTAACTTACAAGGATAAAGACCTAATCTCATAGTTCCACCTAAATCTTCAATATCCTTTTGATCTGGCATTATATCTATAACAGGATATTTTGTATCCTTATCAATTTCAGCACTATTAGCACCTTCATATCCTAATACATTTCTTGCAAATTCAATTACTGAACATTGCATTCCAAGGCAAATACCAAGGAAAGGCTTCTTATTTACTCTAGCATATCTTATAGCTTCAATTTTACCTTCAATTCCTCTATCTCCAAATCCACCTGGAACTAATATACCTTGGCAATCTGACAATAATTCATCACTATTTTCTTCAGTAACATCTTCTGCATTAATCCATTTAATTTCTACATTTGAGTTATTAGCTAATCCTCCATGATTTAAGGCTTCTACTATAGAAATATATGCATCATGTAATTCTACATATTTACCTACTAATGCAATTTTTACATTTTCCTTTAAATTTTTAACCTTTTTAACCATTTCTATCCATTCACTATTATCTATGTCTCTGCAACCAAGCTCTAATTTTTCACAAACTAATCTATCTAGGCCTTCTTTATGTAACATAAGAGGTACTTCATATAAATGTTCTGCATCTAGATTTTGAATAACGCATTTTGCTTCTAAATTACAGAATAATCCTATTTTTGCTTTTAAGTCATCTGATAATTCTTTTTGAGATCTACAAACTATTATATCAGGTTGAATACCAATACTTCTTAATTCTTTTACAGAATGTTGTGTTGGCTTAGTTTTAAGTTCTCCAGCCTTACCTAAGTATGGAACCAATGTAACATGAATAAAGCATACATTTTCTCTTCCAACTTCATATTTTATTTGTCTAATTGCTTCTAAAAATGGTTGAGATTCAATATCCCCTACAGTTCCACCAATTTCCGTTATTACTACATCTACATCTTTTTCCTTTGATACTCTATATACTCTTTCTTTTATAGCATTAGTAATATGAGGAATAACTTGAACTGTCCCACCTAAGTATTCCCCTCTTCTTTCCTTAGATATTACAGACCAGTAAATTCTACCTGTAGTAACATTATTATTTTGGGTTAAATTTTCATCTATAAATCTTTCATAATGTCCTAAATCTAAATCTGTTTCTGCTCCGTCATCAGTAACAAAAACTTCTCCATGTTGATATGGGCTCATAGTACCTGGATCTACATTTAAATATGGATCAAACTTTTGTATAGAAACTTTTAGCCCTCGATTTTTTAATAATCTTCCTAAAGATGCTGCTGTTATTCCCTTACCTAAAGAAGATACAACTCCTCCTGTTACAAATACATACTTAGTTTTCATAATATTCCTCCAAAAAAATAAAATTTATTTATTTTCTTGACACTAATCCCCCTATTTGTTATAATCATAATTACCTCACTATTTATGATGGGTTTATAATGCCTAAATTTAATAAGTGTTATAATATCATAAAATATCAAAAAAATCTAGTTTTTTTATCATTTTTAAATAATCTTATTTATATCATCTTCAATTTCACAATACATTTCTCTAAACTCTTTGTTAATAAGAAACTTTTCTTCAGCTTTATCTATGTTATATTTAATACTTTTATCATTTATTATATTCAATACTTCTTTAACCTTATCTTTTTGGAGACATTTATAATTTTTTAATAGTAATAAAAAAATATATTTATTTTCTTTCTTTTTTAAAATTTCATTTATTTCTTTTACTTCAATACCCAAATAGGTGGATAATACATTCATAACTATAGTAACCTTATCAAGTTTATCATTATAACTCACAATACATTCACCCCTTTATTTTTCTATATTATCTCCAACGACTTCTAAAGTTATTCAATAATATTAAAATTGAATAAAGAAATGTATATTAAATAATAAAAAAAGTGTAAAACACTATTATCTAATAGATTTTTACACAATTTAAATTTATAATTCAATTTAATTAGTTTTAACATTTACAGAAAGTTTATTTATAATTGGCGGTTGACCTGCAAGTTCCATAGAATATTCTGCCGTTATCTTGCCACCATTCTCATTAACATCTACATTTAAATCTTCTGTGTGAATTTGTAAATCCAAAACCCCATAAGGAGTATTATATAAAGATACAGAAGTTTCTCCCTTTTTAAAATCCATCTTAGCACTAACATTTCCTTCTCTCTCAAGAACCAACTTATCATTTAATATAGTCAAAGTTGTTGTGGTTCCACTCATGCCAGATAATTCTGTTTCTTCATATATAGCTTTAAAACCACCTTCAATTACAGAAAACTCTCCCGGGGTTACTACTTCTATTATATCATCACTATCTAAATCATTAAAACTTCTCAAAGATATAATTGCCTTTTTATTCATATATATTCATAGATAAAGTTTAATTAAATCCTTTATCTACATTCCCTCCTTCCATATCACTATGTAATCTATCTAACCATAACATTATAGGACTACTCATTATTTATATCATATACTTAAAATATAATAAAGAATTAATATAATTTATTTTCCGAATAGCATTTCTAAAATCTTAAATTTAAACTTAACTTTATTATTACCCTTTTCCTTCTTATCACTATTGTTTATATTTTTTACAACTTCCTTAGAATCCACGGCTTCTTTAGTTCCATCAACAAAGCAAAGTGGAGGAAACATTACACACCACCAATTTTGTCCTTTTGCATCTCCAATTAGAATTCTATATGCTTCGTATTCACCTTGAGGAAATACTACATCGCCATAAATTTTATCTGGAAAATTTTCTTTTGATAGAGAACTTGTAACATTATAACTATATCCATTTTCATTTATAACAGCCTTAGCTATATCTTCCATATTACTTTTATTATCAATAATAAACTGCCTTGATTCATCCAAACTCTTACTTTCTCTTAAACTGTCAGCTACAAATTCAATAACCTTATCACGAACTTTTAATTTCAGAGCTTGATCTTCCTCAGTATTACTATTGGCAATTACATGAAATCTAATTATTTTATCAGCTATATCTTCATAAATTAATTCTTCACTAGAACTAGTACCATCTAATATTTTACTGCTTGTACAACTATTTAAATTTAAAACACATATTAACAACAACACTATATAAATCTTATTTTTCATATTAAAACCCCCTTATAGCTATAATTATTGCCAAATTTAGGAGGCTTATACTTATTTTTTAGATTGTTCTTGTAATAAATACATCATTATATTTTAATTTCATTTTTTCAAAACACTTTTGCGCTTTAAGCATATCATCAAAGAATGCAAATACAGTTGGTCCACTTCCACTCATCATAGTACCAATTGATCCAGAGTTTTTCATTTCCTCTTTTATGTTTATTAGTATTTTATGCTTCCTTAATGTAACATTTTCCAATAAATTTTTCATATTGTTCGCAACTATTCTTAAATCATTTTCTTCAATTGCCTTAATTAAAACATCAGTATTAGGATGACTTCTTGCCTTAGACAAATCAAACTCTTGATAAACGCTCTTAGTAGAGACACCAAATGGCGGCTTAACTAAAACTAAAATTTTATCTTTAAAGTCATTTAATTTCGTTACTTTCTCTCCAATTCCTCTACATAATGCAGTACCACCTTTTATACAATAAGGAACATCTGCTCCTAGCTGTAATCCAAGCTCCATTAATTCTTCATCACTTGCATGAATATCAAAGATTGTATTCATAGCCTTTAATACAGCAGCTCCATCAGTACTTCCACCTGCTAATCCAGCACATACTGGAATATTCTTATTGATATTTATGCTAACCCCGCTATTAATTTTATATTTTTCCATAAATAACTTAGCTGCCTTATATGCTAAATTCCTTTCATCTGTAGGAACATATGGTTTATTACATTTAATAGTAATATCTTTATTTTGTTTTTCTATGTTTAACTCATCATATAAATCTATAGATTGCATTATCATTTCTAACAAATGATAACCATCTTCTCTTTTTCCAACTATATCTAAGGATATATTAATCTTAGCATAAGCCTTAATTCTCATACTCGTATTTCCTTTCAAACAAAATTTTAAAATGGTGCTACTAATATTTTTATTTCAATGATAAAAATATTAAATTAAAGAAGAAACTCCTTAAGGAGTTTCTAAAATTCTATTTCTAATAATTATATTTTAATTTATAACTCTTTAATCTTTAGCTATTTTTAATAGTTCCATTTTTTTATTATATATTTTTTTAATAACATAGTAAACCAAAATACTACTATTTTAATTTAACGCTTCGTATATAGTTTCATTATTTCTATTATAAAATCTATTATATTCTTCAATTACCTTTACTAAAGGCTTCATATTTTCAAAGAAAACTACAATATAATCTCCTTTTTTAGCCATACTAATAGCTTTAACTAAAGCATCTTCTTCATTAAATATAACTTCATATTCTACATTTTTATTTTCTTGTAGTAAGCCCTTTACTATTAAATTAGCTATTTCCCCATTATTTCTTCCCCTTAAATCTTTATCTTCTTTAACTATTGTATAATCTAAGAACTTAGCACATATACCACCAATCTCTAAAGCTGATTCATCCTGCCTATCTCCAGGTATACCTACTACTCCATAAAGCTTTCCAGTATTTAATTCTTTTAAAGCTGTAAGGACAGCAGTATATCCATCTGGATTATGACCATAATCCAGCACTATATTTATTCCATTTACATTATAGCAATTAAATCTTCCTGAATTTTCTTTTGAATTTAATTTATAGGTAGTTAGCCCATTTTTAATCATACAATAATCTATATTCATAGCTACTAAGGCTGCTGTTGCTGATAAAATATTTTCAACATTAAATTTTAATTTTCCATTTAAAGTGATAGGGATTTCTTCAACTTTGCATAGTAAAATTTTTCTATTTTTCTTTAATACTATAATGTCTTCATTTTCTACATATACATATATATCATCATTATTATTCTTCTTTAAAATTTCATTATTAGAATTAATAGTGAAAAAAACTTTTTTTGACTTTATTCTATCTAAAATGTTCATACTCCATTTATCATCTGCATTTATTACTACATAACCAGTTTCTTTAACAGCTTCTCCCACTAAAGATTTCACTTTACAAAGCTCTTCCATAGAATTTATTCCATCAATCCCTAAATGATCTTCTCTAATATTGGTTATAACAGCTACATCTGCTTCTTCATAAGCTAAACCTCTTCTAATAATTCCACCTCTTGCAGTTTCTAATACAGCCACATCCACATCTGGATTTAATAAAATAGATCTAGCACTATCAAATCCAGTATCATCTCCACTATCTATACATTCATTATTTACAAAGATCCCGCTACTATTTGTCATTCCAACACAGTATCCCATCTTTGATAAAGTGTGACTTATTAATCGTGTGGTAGTTGTTTTTCCGTTAGTTCCTGTAATAGCTATAACCGGAATGTTGTAAGGTTTATCATTATACATCATATTTACAATTTCTTTTGCGACATTTCTACTGTTACCACTACTAGGTTTTATATGCATCCTTAATCCAGGAGCAGCATTCACTTCCATTATTATTCCATTATTATATAAAGGTTTAGATATATCTTCACTACAAATATCTATACCACATATATCTAATCTCAGAGCTTTCGCAGCTCTTATACACAAGTCAATATTTTCTTTACAAATCTCATCTGTACAATCTACAGCTTCTCCTCCAGTAGATAAGTTAGCATTTCTTCTTAATTGAACTTTATTCCCTTCTTCTAATATATCCATTAAGGATTTACCTTGCCTAGCAATACAAGTAATAACTTCCTCATCTATCTTTACTTTTGTTAATGGCTTCTCATGATCATCTCCTCGTAATGAATCTTCATTTAATTCATTAATAAGGTCAAATATTGTATCTTTACCATTACCAATTATAAAAGGTGGAATTCTAAGTGAAACTGCAACAACTTTGTAATTAACCACGCAAACTCTATAATCATTACCCTTATAATGCTTTTCAATAATTAAATCTTTAAATTTATCTTTTAACTTTTTATATGAATTTAATAATTCTTTTTCATTTTTTATATTTAAAATTACCCCATTGCCCTTATTACCATATTGAGGTTTAAGAACTACAGGATAACCAATTTCTTCTGCTTCTTTTAATAAATTAATTATATTTTTAACTTTATTTCCTTTAGCAACAGGAATGTTATGAATTTTTAATAATTCTTTTGTAATTAGCTTATCACAAGCTATATCAACTGATACGCATTTAGTATCATAACCTATAGAATTCTCAATTATTTTGCCTTGTTTTCCATATCCTATTTGATAAAAATCTTCACTTCCAAAATCAATTACTGGAAGACCAATTTCTTTGGCATAATCACAAATGGACTTAGTACTAGGTCCTAAAAGCTCATCTTTTAATAATTCTTTTAAAAAATCTAATCTTTCTTCATAATTAATAGGAATCTTGTTTATCAAAGAATTTACAATATCAATAGCTAATCTAGCTGTTTCAATAGCTGTATTCTCATAAATATATTGAAAAATAATATAATAATGATCATTTTTAACTTCTCTGGCCTTACCATAAGCAACATCTATTCCTATTTTGTTTTGGATAGCTATTATTATATGCTCACATATATGTGCTAAATATGTTCCTTCATTAAGTCTTTTTATAAATCCTTCATCTTCATCAATTCCACATCTATGGCTTCTTAATTCTGGAATCATATTAACCAAATTAAAATTAAAATCTTCAATGCATTTACTTGGAGTTTCAGAATAGCCTTCTAAATCAACATCAAGTCTAATACATTTTTTATGGGAATAGACATTTTTACCTTTAAAGACCTTAGTCTCAGTTACTTTCATTTTTACATTTATCCTCCTCAAAAGGCTTCTTAATTAGGAGATTATATTTATCTCCTTCTTTTAGTACATGTAAATTAACATTAAACATACTTAATACTTCATCATAATTTTGTTCAGATACATTACTATAAGTAATATTTCTAGCATCTAAAAAGTATACTGCCCCACTTCCAATTACCTGCGCATCTCCATTATCTCTAACTAATAGCGCAGTATCTTCATCTATACCTATACCTAATACTTCTGGGTTCTGTGCAATTCCAGTTAATAACCTTCCTATTCTCCCTCTTTGAGCAAAATGCTGATCTATCATAACACCTTCTATTAGTCCTAATCCCGGTGCCATTTTTAAGGTGCATTTTCTTGGAGATTCATCATCTTCACCTTTAACCACCATAGTTTCACTCATTACTGATGCACCTGCAGAAGTACCAACCATTATACATCCATTTTGTATAGATTCTTTTAAGGCATCATAAATTAAAGTGCCTCCAATTAAGCTAGTTATCCTTAATTGGTCACCACCTGTAAAAAATATAAGAGATGCAGCTCTTATTAAATCAATATTGCTTTGAATTAAAGAATCATCTCTAGTCTCAATATTTAATCCTTTAATATTTTTTACTCCTAAGCCATTGAAAATTTTTCTATACTTTTCAAGAGCTTCTTTAGGATATTCTGTAGCTACCGTAGCAATTACTATAATATCCTCTTCTTTATTAATGGAGTTACAAACTTTTTTAAGGATATCTTTATCTCCTTCTTTATCCTCTGCTCCCCCTATAATAATTAGGTCTCCCTTTATTTTTTCTGCCATTTTCTCACCTCTTATCATGCATTTCTTATTTTATCCATGAAAAGTTTATATTATTCATATGAATTTATTGAGGAATCTTTAAGCAGAAACATACATAAAAATAAACTAAAATAAGGAGCCGTCTAAACAGCTCCTTTACTTTTTTAAAATATAGCTCTTCCTGGAATTATAAGTTTGCATCCTGGTTTAATTTTTTCTTCTTCATTTAAATCATTTAATTTTTCTAATTCAGCAACAGTAGTATTATACTTCTTTGCTAAATCCCATAAAGTTTCCCCTTCACCAACTACATATATAGTTACAGATGCTTTTTTCTCTTTTATTTCTCCAGAGCCTTCAATAATATCTTTTATATAATCCTTATTAATTTTATAATATGCTTTTATATTTAGACCAATTGTTGCTCTAACAGAAACTGCATTACCTTCTATATTAGTATCTATATTTTCTAAATAAGGATTTATTATAAGGTTCATATCTTTTCTTAATCCTTTAATATCTATAGTTGTATTAAATGGAATATCTCCATTTAGTATTCCATAATTCAATTCTTCTCCAGCTAGTCTATAAATTATATTAGTCTTAACTACGCCTTCCACTTTCACTCTTTCATCTTCAACTATTTTATCTTTTATTATAGGATGTCCAGTAACTGCTACCACTTCTCCTATTCTTTCTTCTCTATTCTCAATATCAAAAGTTTCTTTAGCTGTTACTTCAGAATTTAATATAGAATGAATTAATGTAAATTCTTTATTACCGTTTACTAATTCTATATTCATAGTTGGTGAATATGCATCCTTTAATATCTCTACTTTATCATTAGAGTATACTTTAACATTTCCTTTTACTAAAAATTCTACGTTAACCACTCTATTTTCACCAACATCATCTAAATTAACTGCATGTTGCTCATCAGCTACCATTAATTCTAAAACACTGATCATGTCTCCACTTATTCCTGGTAACTCTTCCTCTCTTGATAAATAAACATCGTCTTCTAAAGATTCAAGCTCCTTATTATCTCTTCCCTTATAAAGAATAGATATCTTACAATAGCATCCAATATATGCTTTCCCTTCTACTACCTTAACTTCCTTCTTATGAAGGTTCATAGAACATTTTAGAATTTCATCTATTTCTGGTTTATCCATAGTTACTTTAAGCATGGATTTTCCCATAAAGTCAATATCCTTATCTCCCTTGACTCCATTTAATACTTCTTCTTCTCTTTTAATTTGAATATCATCTTTTCCTTCAATATCTTTTACATATTCAAATTCTCCGATTTTATGGATCTTCCATCTCAATACTATCAATCCGCTTATTCCAACTTTTCTTTCATTCATCCAATTTGCTTCAATATGTTCTACATCGCACTCAACATTGCACACTATATTATGTTCATCATTATTAAGATCTAGATAATTTGAGAACTTATCATTAAAGACAACTGCATGTATCTTGTTAGCTGGAGAATCTGAAATTGATTCATCCTTAGATAAATAAAGAACAATATAATCTAAATTTCCTTCTACAATAACTTTATCACCTAAGATTTCTTTATTAGTTATGGTAGCTTTAACATCTATCCCTAATACTTCTTTCATATCAGGATATTGTGAATCTCTTAATAAATGCTCTCCTTTTATAGGTTGATTAACTGAACCTTCCCTTAGTAATTGTTCATATCTAATACTTTCTCTTATAACATCTATTTGTGACATGTAACCCCTCCTACATAATTCCTATTAATAAATATATTTCTAACCATATATATTTATTCAAAAATTATCTTATTGTTTCTAAAAGAAAGTTTGCAAATTTCAACATTTATCTTACTCAATTTTACATAAAAGGTTAATTTAATTAATCAATTGTCGAATTATCCAAGTAAAAGTATTTATTTTTATTTTTTCTCTAATTTTTTTAAATAATATGTTGACATTACTCAAAATATGTCGTATTATAAATATGGTTATTGACCATATAACCTCTCATAAATTCTCAATACCCTTTTATACCATAGTTGAAAGATGGAAACCCACCATCTTTCTTTTTTTTTGCAAATTTATAAGACAAAAAAAAATAGAGCCCTAAGATCTGAGCTCTATTACCTATAATGCAAAATATAATTGAACTGTCTTTGTTAATACATCCGAATAACTATATGTTACCATTCTAGTAACATCATTGTCTAATCTAACTACAAAAATACTTGGATGAGCGCTTTCTATTACTCCGTTGTTTACTAGGATCTTTTTTCTTCCACCGTTTGCCTTTAAAGTTACTTTTTCTCCTATATGATTCTCTATACTTCTCTTTATAGACGCGATAGTCTTTACATTTTCCACATAAACACCTTCTTTCTTTTTATATTATACACCCAACCCCATATATTGTCAAGTAAAAACTATTATTTTACCACCTTGAATATAAATTGTCAATGTAAACTTTTACCTTATTTATGATTATTTTATACATCTATTATTATCTCTATTTTTTATCATTTTATTCATATTTTTATATTATATTTAACTTTAAATATAAGGTGATCTAGGATAGCCTTCCCTATATTTACCTCTAGTTTGTAACCCTCCAATCCCTCTAATTCCAGTTATAGTATTATCAATAACATCTGTTATTGAAACTACCTTATCTATTCTTGTATAAGCTATTTTCTCACAAACTAAAACAGGATCTAGGCAATGTATTAATACTCTATTTGGTGAACTTGCAAAATTAGCACCTGCATCTAACATACATTCATAACAACTCTGACAAGCTCCTGCAAAAATAACTAACTCATCATAACTAGAATTATAATTTCTTAGTGCCTTAACAGCTTCTATATAATATTTTGAATTTCTATAATTATCTAAATTTAAATAGTCATCTGGAGTTCTAAGAACACTATCATGACCTGTTAAAACAACTATATCAGGCTTTATTTCTTTAACTAAATCCACTATCATATCTGGTTGTTTTTTTTCTGGAATAGCTCTTCCTATAGCATCTAAAGATAATTGCTTATAAACTTTAAGGCAAGTTTCTAAATATTCACTATCTCCATCTATATGAAGTATCTTTCCAGGTCTTCCAAATACTAATTCTTTGTTTTGTTGATTTTTTGAAGTTTTACTCCCTCTATAAAGGTTATTTAAAACTTTTGTAGCTTCATCATCTCCCCTCATAGAAACAGCTTTCTTTATAGCCTCTTCTACCCTTCTATTTAGTATTTTTTCTTTTGTTCCTACATACTCATCATCAACTATTTCTAAATCATCTATTCTTGAATCTGCTATTATTCTTATGCTTATTCCCTTTAAAATATATACTAGATTCCCCTTATCATCCTCTTTAATATCTATAATCTTAAATGTAATATCCTTATCATAGGATTTTCTAACTACTAAATCCCCTACTTTCATTTTGTACCTCTTAGTTATTACTTTATATTATCCTATGTCGAAATATATCTATTTGTACTTAAAGAAGAGTAAAAAAAAGTGCCAATGGCACTTTTCTAATTTATCATATATTTATTTTTAAATTCATCTAAAAACTTAAGCATAGCTTCCTTTTCATTAATTATTGTTTCTAACTTACTTCCAAAGGTATTTTGACCCCAGTTAACTTCATTATAATAATATCTATTAGCAAGTCTCCAATATCTTTGTGGAAATTGTAAATAAGCATATAAAACTTTATACTCAATTTCTAATAAAGGTGAAACTTTATTATAAGATTCTATTATAGCATTTGCAAAGTCTATATCCCAATTAACTCTTTTTAATACTTTCACCATAAAATTTGATATATCAAAAGTTCTAACTTCTCTCTTACAATAATCAAAGTCTATTACATTGCAAATATTATTTTCATCTAATATTATATTGTGATAGGTAAAATCATGGTGGCAAAAACTCTTTTCAGTCTCAGCTATTTCACATAACTTCATATATTCAGATTCTTCTAGAGTTTTTAAAGCTTTTTTACCAATTTCCTTATAAAAATCCATTGATTTTATATATAATAAATCAAAGTCATTTTTATTATTTTTCTTTCTTACCATATCTCTCATCTTATCCAATGATTTAATCCTCTTATTCATAAGATGAGTCCATCTTCCTAAATCACTCTTTAGCTTTGAGTTCTCTGGTGGATCATATCCCTTAGATGCCTCATGTAGCATAGCAAGAGTACTAGCTGCTAATTTCACTTCTTCTATGTTATGAAAGTCACATTCTCTTCCCTCTATCCATTCAGATAAAGTATAAAGATCCTCATTTACTAGGGCATATGGTTCCCCATCTATGTTCAAATGATATTTATCAACGGTATTAAAACCATTTTTTATTAGATGTTCCTTGGCTCCGTAAACAAATAATAGTTTTTGAGGCCCATAGTTAATTTTTTTTAAGCATTTCTCTCCTTTATTTGTCTTAAGATAATAGACTCCTTTATTAGCTTTTAAGGCTTCTATCTTAATATCAAACTGTCTTTCTATTTCAAATTCTCTCATCATAACCCTCACCCCCTTTATATTTATATGACTATATTTATTCTTTTATTAACATTTTATTCCTAAGTTTAATATAATAAATTAAAAACAATGAGAAAGGATTAAATCATGAAGATAGGCATAGATGGTAGAGCTGCAAAATGGTATAGAGGAACTGGTATAGGAACATACACTTATCAACTTATCAATAGTATGAATAAGGTTGATAATATTAATGATTACTTAGTTTTTTTACCTGAAAATTCAGCTCTAGATTTAAGTGATAATTTTAATATTGAGTTAGTTAGAGCTACAACTTCATCAAACTTTTGGGACGAAGTTAGAGTGCCAAACATTATAGAAGATAATAATCTAGACCTTTATCATGTGCCTCAAAATGGAGTTGGACTATACACTAATATTAATTGTCACAAAGCTATTACGTTGCATGATATAATCCCATTGAGAATGCCAGAAACAGTTAGTGAACGTTATTTATATATATTTAATAATTAGCTTCCTAAAATTATTAATAATTGTGATGGAATATTAACGGTTTCTGAATTTTCAAAGCAGGATATAGCAAAAGAATTTAATTTTCCTAAAAATAAAATTTTTGTTACTCATCTTGCTGCTGAGGATATATATAGACCTTTAGATAAGTGTCAATGCAAAAAAATAATAGAAAAAGAATATGATATTAAAGATGATTTTATACTTTATGTAGGGGGTTTTAGTCCTAGAAAGAACATTATAGGATTAATCGAAGCATTTTCACTTCTATCTAAAGAAATAAAGAAAAATCTTAAATTAGTTATCACAGGTAAAAAAGGAATTTCCTATAGCCTTTATAAACAGAGAGCTATTGATCTTCATATAGAAGATGATGTAATCTTTACTGATTTTATTCCATTAGAAAATTTACCTATTTTTTATAACGCCTCAAAGCTACTAGTTTATCCTTCCTTCTACGAAGGTTTTGGTTTGCCACCTTTAGAAGCTATGGCTTGTGGTACACCAGTTATTTCATCTAATGTAACTTCCCTTAGAGAAGTATGTAACGAATCTGCCTTATTAATTAATCCCTATGATATTGATGAACTGAAAAGTTCTATAGAAACTGTATTAAAAGATGACTCCTTAAGAATGAGTATGATTAAAAAAGGTCTTATTCAAAGCTCTAAATATTCTTGGAATATAACAGCAAAATCTACAATACAAGCTTATGAAAAGATAATTAAATTTTAAAAAGAGGCTGCCTTAGCAGCCTCTTAATTTATTTAATAAAAATATTGGCTAAAATCTGAAATAAACCTATTAACAAATTCTTCCCTATATATTTCATTATTTATTTTCTCCTTTAATCTATTTAGAAAAACCTCATACTCCCATTTCTTTTGTTTATAATAAAAGTCTCTTATGATAGTTGTAAAATCCTTTGGGAAGCTTAATAAAGCATATATTAATTTAATTTCATCTTTACTTAATTCATCTATAGAATTATATGATTCTATAATTAATTTAAAAGTATCCATATCATAGTAGGTATTTTTAATGACTTTAATTGCAAAATTAGCTATATCTATAGCTCTTGTATCTATTTTGCAATAATCAAAATCTATAATCTTAATTTCATTTCCATCTACAATAAAATTATGATGTGCTAAATCATTATGACATAAAACTCTCTTATTAAAATCTTCTAATAAATTGTTGTAATTGCACATTGCTAAAAGTTCTATAGATTTTTGTATTTCATTAATATGCTTATCCACATTTTCTAGAAATAATTTATCAAACTCTAATTTATACCTAAATTTTAATACATATTCTTTAATATTTATAAGATCTTCTTTTGCTTTATTAAACTGATGAGGCAAGTATTCTCCTAAATTACCTTTAACTGTGTCTGTACTTAAAACATTAAATATTCCTCTAGAAGCCGAATGCATATTTGCCATAGCTTTAGTGCATAGTTCTACTTCAACGGGATTACTAAAGGTAGCCTCCCTACCTTCCATCATATTTAAAATTACATATATATTTTCTCCAGATTTATAAATATATTTCCCATTTTTATCTTCATAGTAACTTAGTAAATTACTATATTTTTTAGAAGAATAATTTAATGCTTGATTTATAAAATCTATTCTTTCTTCCGATGAATCTGTAAGCTTTAATATCTTCTTCCCTTCCTTTGTTAATAATACAAAAACCTTTCTTAAAGGAATAATATCTTCAACTTCAAAATCTAATTTATTGAAAAACTCCTCTCTTAAATCATATCTGCATAAAATCTCATTATCTATATATCTAAATTTATTCATACTGCCCCCCATAATTAAATTATTATATTATTACTATCTAAGGTTCTAGCCTTATTTAAACTTTTTAATAATTCCCCCTCTTCCATTTGAAACTTCCCTAAAATATATTTTTCAATTATTCTAAGCTCCTCATTTGGATAAGACACTAAAGCTCTTAAGTATTCCCTACTACTATTTCCAAGGTTAGTAAGGCTAATGTAATAATTAATAATATCATCCATATTTATATTAATTTCTCGCCTTTTAATCTTTTTTATATATGAATATATGTCATGTTCCTTAAGATTGTAAGTCATATACTTTATAGTGCCTATTTTTATACTTCCATCATCTTCAACCTTCAAATTCCCTTCATCTACTCTAGTTAAACAAACTTCATAGTTATCCATACTTCTACTAATTATTTTTTTAAATCCATTTACATTTATATGATTTAATGATTTTTTACCTAAATTAATTAATGTTTCTCCTCTATTTATTAAATAAAAATCTATAGAATTTAAATCTTCCTTTTTTTCAATTTCCATTAAATATTTATTTATTAATATTATTTGAGAATAATACATACTTATTTCTTTCCCAATGGAGGCACCTATTCTTGGAAATAAATTTTCTTTATATTGTCCAATCTTATTGTGAAAGAAAACAATACTTTCAATTTGTTTATATATGCTTTTATTGTCCTCAATTTTATCTTTAGAAATTTTACTGTTTAAAACATAAATATTCCTATTTTCTAAATAGGAATTTAATTCTGATTTCTGCATTCTTTCACTCCTTAATAAATAAAGTTTTGTAAGAACTTTTCTCTATTGTCTCTATCTCTTAAATACTTATTTAATTTATTTATAAGAAACTCTTCTCCCCAAGGCTGCTGTTCCCAATAATACTGCAGACCAATTTGCCAAAACCCCTGGGGAAATCTTATAAAACCTTTCATAAGCTTTAATTCATCATTAAATATGCTGTGAGTGTTTCCATAGGAATTTAATATAAGATTAGATACTTCTTTATTCCATTCACCATCCTTCATAGATCTAATTAATAAAGATGCCAAATCATGAATATGTGTGTCTAATATGCAATAATCAAAATCAATTATATTAATTTCTCCAATCTCATTTATTAGAACATTATGATGTGCATAATCATGATGGCAAAATCCCCTCTTAAGTACTTCTTTATTCATCAATTCAATATATTTATTATTCTTTATCTCATCTATTGCCCTTTTACCTCTTTCTATTTCTTCATTAATAGCTTGTAGATAAATTTCATCAAACTGTGATTTGTATGCCTTCTGATAAATTCTCCTTTTGAAATCTAATATTTCATCACATCTAGTTTCAAATACCTTTATCCAAGAAAACCAAGCAATTCTAGGTTTCATATTACTATTTAAAGTAAAACCTTCACTACAGTTATGAAGTTTTCCTAAAGTTTCAGAGGCTAATTTTAAATCTATAAAATTCTTATAATTACAATTTCTTGACTCTACCCACTTATTTAAATATGCAAATTTATCTCCAATCCTTATATAATCTAAGTTATCTTTAGTAGTAATTATTTCTGGTATATTTTCAAAGCCTCTATTTTTTAAATGTTTTATTGCAGAAAGAATAAAATAAAAATGAGGATACTGATATTTAATTACCTTAATACCATAATCCCCATCCTTTGTTCTTATCTTATAGCTATTTTTAACCTTCTCTATAGTTTCTATTTCCATTAAATACTTATCCTGAATTTCATTTTTTATATATGAAATCTCCATAGGTTTCTCCTTAAGATTTATTCTATGTTATTATATGGACTTACTTATTTTATTGTGTTTATATCATAGAATTAAATAATTAATAATATCTATAATATAAAGGATATTTTTAGGAGGATTGCTATGAGAATTTCCATAGATGCTAGAGGAATAAATTTATACAATGGAACAGGTATAGGAACTTACACCGAAAATTTAGTTAAGGAATTGCTTAATATAGATAGAGAAAATGACTTCACTCTTTTTTGGACCGGGAAAAACTATGAAGAATATAAAAAAGATAATTGCAACATAGTTTTTACTTCTAGTAAGCATGGTAGTTTTTATGAAAATTATTATTTCCCAAACTTCTTAAAAAATAATAATATAGATCTTCATCATATTCCTCAAAATGGAATGGGTCTTTGTAATAATTATGATACAAATTCTGTTGTAACTATTCATGACTTAATTCCTTATGTATTACCTGAAACAACTGGACGAGGGTATCTTGAAAGATTCCTTAGAACTATGCCAACTATAATTGATAAATCTAAAGGGATTCTAACTGTATCTGAATATTCTAAGAGGGATATATTAAAGTTTTTTAATCATATTCCTGAAGACAAAGTATATGTTACACCTTTAGCTGCAAATTCTAACTTTAAACCATTAGATAAGAATATTTGTAAAGAAACCATACAAAAAAGATTTAATTTCTCAAAGGATTATATTTTATACATAGGTGGATTTAGCTCAAGAAAAAATGCTAAGGCTTTAATTCTATCCTTTGATAAAATTTATAAGGATTTAAATAAACCTTATGTCTTGCTTTTGGCAGGTGCAGTTAAAGATGAGGGAAAGAAGCTTGTAGATTTATCTAAAACTTTAAATTCTTGTGAAGATATTATTTTTACAGGTTTTATAGAGGATGCTCTACTCCCTACACTCTATAATGGAGCTGAAGCATTTATATATCCATCCCTATATGAAGGATTTGGTTTACCCCCTCTAGAGGCTATGTGTTGCAAGACTCCTGTTATAACCTCTAAAGCAACTTCTATCCCAGAGGTTACAGGAGATTCCTGTATATTGATTAACCCTTTAAATAGATTAGAACTAGAAGAGTCTTTAGTTAATTTACTAAATGATGATGATTTAAAGGATAAGTTATCAAAAAAAGGTTATGAAAGAAGCCTCCTATTTTCATGGAAAAACACTGCCATAAAAACCTTAGAGGCTTATAAAAAAATATATACTTCCTAGTTATAATATATATCATTTAATATTTCTTTTAATTTATCAAATTTTTTTATGCTTGGAGCCCGTTCAGCGATATTAACTAATATTAAGAATGGGCTATTTCCTTCTATATTTTCTATTTTATTTTCTTCTTCTTTAACAGTTAATGAATATAAAGAGCTTGGGAAAAATTTATTATCTCTAAGTTCTTTAGATAGTAAGTCTTTATTAGTAGCTGCAAAGGCTATAAATTCTTTAATTGCATCTCTATTTTTTTCAACATTTAAAGCAACTAAGTTTTTTCCTCCTAGAGCATATAATTTGTTTTCACCGATTTTATAACTGGGTGGATTTTTACATGTCCATATACCTAACTCCTTGTCCTCAACAATATCTCTATAAAAGTCTAAAGAGGCTATTCTATATAAATAATTATTATCTTCAGCTATATATTCATCTTTGTATATATTATTAAATTCTTTTAATATATCCTCTTTAGTATAAGTATACGAATCTTTTTCATAGTCTACTAATTGAGAAATTATTAATAGTTCTATATTACCCTTATCTTTATTAGAAAATATATTAATTTCCCCAGAACTTTTATTTTTAATTTCATTTCCTACTTCAATTAAATCCTTCCAAGTATTTAATTCTGAAGCTTCATAACCATATTTATTTAAAATATCATTTCTAACATATAGTGCAATTGGATTAGATTCAAAGGGCACTCCATAGTAATCTTCATGAATTTTTATTTCTTGAATTCTACTATCCTTGAAATTCTTATTATACATTTCAATTATACTTTTATTTTCATCTATAAAATCTATTTTTTCTTTTATCTTTTCTAACTCTACAAAATTCAATTCTACTATATTAGGTAAGTCTTTTTCATTTAATTCCTTAATTTTTTCTAAGCAATCTTCAGATCCAATATTTATAATATGTATATTCACTTTTTTATTTCGTTCTTTAAATTCATTTGCAACCTCAAGAAAATAGTTGTAATTTTCTTCATTTGACCAAAGTACTATATCTCCTTTTAAATCCCTTCTATTAGACTTACTTAATATTAAATTTATAGAAAAAATTATTAAGAATCCAATAATAAGTAAAAAAATTACTCTTTTTCTATTTTTCATATTCTCACATCCTAATCTAAAATAAATTATACACCATTATTTTATTATTTTAAAAATAATAAATTTTGATTTTTATAAATTATTATACTATAATAATTTAATATATAGATTTTAAGATAGGAGATTGTTATGCATATTGATAGCTTAAATTATTTTTTCCAGGTTGCTAACTCTAACAGTATTTCAACAGTTGCAAAAAATGCGCATATTTCACAATCTGCACTTAGTCAACAAATTTCAAAATTAGAAAACAATTTAAATGTACAGCTTTTTAATAGAACAAATAAAGGGGTCTCTTTAACTTCTGAAGGAGAAATATTATTCAAGTATGCTGAATCAATTTTATCATCTTATAATAAGATGCAAGAAGAATTGTTAAATTCAGTAAATAAGAAAAAATATGTTTCTATTGAAGCAGTTGAATCAATTGGTCTAACCCTTTTGCCTATGGCTATTTCTAAATTAAAGAAAAACTTTTCTTCTTATACAATTAACCTTAATACAATAGATTGTTGCTCAAAGGCTAATCTATCTAGTAATTTATGTGATATTTTTATTTGTTATACTAAGCCAGAAAATGCTAATGGTTTAACTACAAAACTAATTGGATATGATGAAATCCTTTTAGTAGCAGGAAAAAACTTTCAAGTGCCCTCTATAAAAAAGGATGATTTATTTGATCTTCCTTTAATATTATCCTCTGATAAAACTTGTTTGAAAACTTTAATATGTAATGAATTTAATTATGATAATAAAATTTTAGATTCTTCAAATATCTTATATAGTACAAATTCATATTTTTCCGCATTAAAAGGTGTTTCATCAAGTAAAGCAGCTACATTTATTCCTGCTAGTATATATAATAACTACCATTCAATACCTGATATTAAAATAATTAATATTCATGATTTGTCTATTAAGCTTCCAATTTATATTAGTTATTTTGATTCATTTTATAAAATTAATTCCGAATTTGTTAAATCGCTAAAAAGCATACTAAAGGGTTACTTAAATTAAGTAACCCTTTAGTATGTCCTTTTTAATAACCAACTAGCAATTTCTCTTAATATAATTTTATAATCGTTATTTGGTAACTTATCTATGCCCTTAAAGCACTTATTAATATATTTTTCAGCTAATTCCTTTGCCATCTCTATTCCTTTATTAGCTTTAACTAAGTTTATTATTTCAATTACTTCTTCCTCATTGTAATAGTCTTTTCCAATAATATCTTTGAATGCATCTTTATTATTTCTATAAGCATAAATTAAAGGAAGAGTGTAAATACCTTGTTTTAGATCATTAGCTGCAGATTTTTTAATACTTTCATCATTTCCTTCATAATCTAAAATGTCATCTATAATTTGAAAAGCCATTCCTAAATTATGACCTATATTACCAAGCTCCTTAGAAATCTTTTCATCAGCATTACATTCTGCTGCTCCTAGATATAAAGATATTGAAAATAACTCTGCTGTTTTTCCAGATATTCTACTTAGATAATCCTTAACTGACAATTTCATTGAAAATCTAGAATTAAGCTGATTTACCTCACCCATACAAATCTTTGACATTGCTCTTGAATCAACTTTTATTGCTTGTAGTGAATTATTAGTAGCTAATATTTTAAAACATACACAGAAAAGATAATCTCCTATATATACAGCATAATCCTTTCCATACTTAGATTGAATAGTCTCTTGTCCTCTTCTAAGCTTTGAATCATCTATTACATCATCATGAACTAATGTTGCCATATGAAGCATTTCTATTACTGCTGCAGTAGGAACTGATTTGCTTTTATCATTATCTCCGAATTTTGATCCTATCAATACGAAAGCTGGTCTTAGTAATTTACCACCTGACTCAATTAATTCCATTATAGATTTTTCTATTTTTTTATCTTTACACTTTACATTTTTCTTCATTAAATTTATTACTTCAATAAGCTCTTGCCTTATCTCAGGATAATCATTCCAAATATTGTCCATTTTATTCCACCCTCTTAGTGATTAGAAATCATATATTTATTTTCAATGCATAACTGCTTAACATTCGAACATTGGAAGTTTTCTTAAATGTGCTACTGCATAGTTAGCGGTTATTCCAATAAAAATACCTGTCCCTATTCCTATAGTTGATAATACTGGCAAGTATAACATAACCCCTATATTTTTTACTATTAACGAAGCGATTATTAATTGTCCAACATTATGGAATATAGCACCTGCTGAACTTACTCCAATAATACTAACCTTATCTCTAAACAATTCTTTAATTACTACCATTGAAAGAAAACTTAATATTCCCCCAGCTGCACTATACATAAAGGAAGATAAATTCCCCCCGAACATAGTTGATAAAGTAAGCCTTAAGAATAACACTAAAAAAGCATCTTTTTTATTGTCTAATGTATATAGAGCAATTACAGTAATTAAGTTTGCTAATCCAAGCTTTGCACCTGGTGTTATAAAAGGTACAGGAATCATACGCTCAATTATATGTAAAACTAATGCTTGCGCTACTAATAATCCTATATATACTATTTTACTAGTTTTTTTCATAGTTTCTCCTTAATATGATAGTATAATATCATCTTCTGCCCTTCCCTTAATTTCAATCATAACCTTATGAGGAAGGCATACTAAACTTTCTCCAGGCTTTTCAATGTATTCTGGATTCATACAAACCTGATCTGGACAATCAGCTTCTATTATACCTATCTTATTATCTTTTATCTTAATAATATTAACTCCATCCTTAGTTTTCAGTTCTATAGTTTCTTCTCCTCTATGCTGTGATAAATTAATATTTTTATATAGCTTTCCAGAAACCGTTATTTCTGCATATGTATTACTAAGTCCTTTTCCAACGGATGCACCTAATATTATTTCAGGTAAAAATGACAGTATCATCAATACTGCTATAATAACGAAATCTAATTTCTTAAACATAATAATCATCTCCATTATAATGAAACTAATTGTATGTACATTATAATTATACAATTTATAAGGTAGAGTAAATAAACTCTACCTTATAAAATCTATTATACATGTATATTTATTCTTTGCATACTATTCTGCATCTAAAGATAATGCTTTTTTATTTCCATGTAATAAATTATCTTCATATAATGGTTTTTTCTTTCCATGCCAGAAATTATCTGCTAACCTTGTTATCCAAGGCATAATATAGTAGTCAAGTCCAAATGTTCTACCTGCTCCACTCATTAGTGCAATTGAACCAAATACATACCATAATATATCCCATCCAGCCATAGCACATAAGATAAAGTTAATAGGCATAACAACTGAAACTGCACCCCATATAAATGTAAATAATCCAACTATTAAACAAAGTCCCATTCCAATTTCCATTAATACAACTATTCTTTGGAACCAAACTGCTACTTCTGGATTTGGCATCATGAATTCCATTATTGTAGCATACCAACCTGGAATTTCTTTAAATATTGGTGTAGCCCATTCAGTTGCTGTTTCTCCAGCACCTGCAGCTGAAGCACTTGATGTTGCATCTTGTAACCATGCAAATGGCATTTTTACATTACCAGCTTTAGTCCAGCTATCTGCACCAATTTCTATACTATTAAAGAAACCTTTAATGCTACCAGCATCCCACATCTTCTCCCATGTAGAATCTCCTAATAACTTCTTAATACCTTCAATTAACCATAAGCAACCTATATATATTCTTAGTGGTATTAACCATAATCTATTTCCCTTAGATGATACATGACCTCTCATCACTGATCTTCTATCTTCCATAGTAAAGAATTCATGTTGTAAATAGTTATAAACAGCATTAATATTATTTACTCCCCATAAGTAGTACATATTAACTAGATGTTTCATTATCATTGCAAAGAATCCAGATAATTTAATTCCACTTAAGTTAGCAACACAGTATCTTCCACCGATTGAAACCATAAATCCATGGTATTTTCCTTGGAATTTTTCCATTTCTTTATTTTCTATTGAAGCAATTATATTTTTAACTGCTGTATTAGCTGTTTGTTCTGCTGCTTCAACTATTTGTGGAGTTCCCCTACCAGCTTCTTCTTCATAATAAGCCATATCTCCAACAACAAATACATCTTTCTTTCCTACAGCTTGCATATATTCATTAGTTTGTAATCTTCCTGCTCTAGCTGTTTCTAATCCATACTCTTTAGCATCTTGATTTCCTTGAATTCCACAAGTCCATATTAAAGTTCTTGTACTAATTTCTTCTCCACTCTTTAAAGTTATCTTATCTTCGCTAACTTCTACTATAGGTGAATTCTTTAATATTTCTACTCCATGCTTAACCATATACTTTTCAGCTTTGTCAGCTTGTTTTCTATCTAACATATTTAAGATAGTTCCCATAGCTTCAACAACTTTTAAAGTAACTTCGCTTTCATCTACGTTATATTCTCTTGCTAATCTACTCTTCCATTCTAGAAGTTCTCCAGCCATTTCAATACCAGTAAACCCTGAACCTGCTACTATAAATGTAAGCATTTCTTTTCTCTTAGTGGCATTTCTTTCAAGACTTGCTTTAGCAAACATATCTTCAATATGATGTCTTATTCTAAGTGCATCTTCAAATGACCATAAAGTAAATCCATTTTCTTTTACTCCTGGTACTCCAAAGAAAGCAGGTTCGCTTCCTGTGCCTATAATTAGATAATCATATGAATATTTTCCATTTGTAGTTTTTACAACTTTACTATCTGTATCAACTTTTTCTATGAAATCTGTTATAACTTTAACTTTTGATTTTCCGAAAATTTTACATAATTCAACTTGTACTGATTCAGGATGAACTCTTCCTCCTGCAACTTCATGTAATTCTGTCATTAGTGTATGAAATGGATTTCTATCAATTAAAGTTATTTCCACATCATCATTTTTCTTATATTTCTTGGCTAATTTCTTAGCAGCATGTACACCACCATATCCTGCACCAAGAACAAGTATCTTATTTTTTGACATGTTGAACCCTTCCCTTCATTTAAATAATTCTAAAATAGCATATCTAATTCTATACACTATTTGTTAAGATGTCTACATTATTCAGAAATCTTTTTGTCGTTTTTTTAACAATTTTTTATTATATTTTTTTTAATAATTTTAGTTCCAAATCCTTATACTACCTGATTTGTAGAGAATTGATTAATGGTTTTTACTATTCAAATTACTTATATATCATAAGTAATTCGAATATCAATTTCTTTTTATTTTGTGTATAATGAACTAGTAATTGAAAACAATTTGACGTATGAGGATACTTATACAAGAATTAAGTAAGTTTAAGGGGGATTTTGTTATGAAGTCAAAAAGAGTTATAAGCTTATTAGCAGTTGCTGCTTTAGCTACTACTATATTTGTAGGATGTGGTAACAAAGAAGAAGCAACAGAAGCTGGATTAAAAGACGGAACATACACTCAAAAGTCAGAAGCTGATGAAAGAGGATATGTTGCTTCAATAGAAATAGAAGTTAAAGATGGAAAAATTGCAGCAGTTAAGTATGATGAAGCTAACGATAAGGGAAGCAAATTAGCTGATGCTGATTATAATACAAACATGAAAGCTAAAAGTGGTACAAACCCAGAAGAAGCTTTCCCAGCTTTAGAAAAAGCTTTAGTTGAAAAACAAGCTGTTGCTGATGTTGACACTGTAACTGGTGCTACTAACACTACAAACAACTTCAAAACTTTAGCAGAAAAAGCTTTAGAAGAAGCTAAGTAATATTTTTTACTTAAATAAAGACTTTGGGCTCTTGCCTAAAGTCTTTTGTTATTATTTCTTTTTTTACTTATAATAATAATAATGATAATAATTAATATTATTAATTTAGGAGGATTTTTATGCCAAAAATATTAAAAAAGCTTACCCTTTCACTTTTATTAGTTTTTTCTATTTTTATTTTAGCTAGTTGCTCTAAAAAAACTGAACAAGCAGAACCCCTATCAAGAAGCGAACTATTAATGGGAACAGTAGTTGATATAAAACTTTACGATAGTGATAATGAAGAAATTTTAAACAAAGCCTTTGATAAGATTAAAGAACTTGAATCTATTTTAAGCATAAATGAAAATGGAACTTTAGTAGATAAAATAAATAATGAAGCTGGTATTAGCCCTGTAAAAGTAGATGATTATACATATACCGTTGTAAAAAAGGGTGTAGAATATTCAAAGCTTTCAAATGGCTTATTTGATATTACTGTAGGTCCAATAGTAAAATTATGGAGTATAGGTCTGCCTGAAGCAAAAGTTCCAACTCCAGAAGAAATTAAGGATAAGCTTCCTCTAATTGGATATGAAGATATTGAATTTAATGATTCTGATAAAACCATTTACTTAAAAAGAAAAGGTATGATCATTGATTTAGGAGGTATAGCAAAAGGTTATACAGCTGATGTAATTTCAGAACTTCTAACTGAAGAAGGGGTTACGAGTGCTATAATAAATTTAGGTGGAAATGTCTATGCCCATGGTAAAAAACCAAATGGCTCTGATTGGAGAATAGGTATCCAAGATCCTTTTACTGAACGTGGTGGCATTATTGGCACTATTACTACTAATAATAAGTCAATAGTTACTTCTGGAATATATGAAAGATATATTGAAAAAGATGGAGTTAAATATCATCATATTTTAAGTCCTAAAACTGGATACCCTTATGAAAATGAAATTGCTGGTATTACTATAGTAAGTGATAAATCTATAGATGGAGATGCATTATCTACTTCAGTATTTGCAATGGGTATAGAAGAAGGTACAAAATTTGTAAATTCTATGGATGGTATAGATGCAATCTTTATAACTAAAGATAATAAGGTTTCTATAACAGATGGAATAAAAGATATATTTACCTTAAGTAATAGTGATTTTACATTAGTAAATTAATAAAAAGGAACTGTTTATAAACTTGGCCCTGTCAAGTAGACAATAGGAAAAAGACTCTTTATGCGGCATGAGACTTATATTGAATAGGACTCATGCCATATTTTAGTTGTATTCGTTCATTGTTATAAAACCAAATATATTCATTGATTTCATTTATTATATTTTCCGCTCCTTGTGTTTTACTTAAGTATATTAATTCTGATTTTAAATGACCGAAGAATATTTCAATAGGAGCATTATCCCAACAGTTTCCACGACGAGACATGGACTGAGTAATACAATGCCTTTTTAAATCATCGCAATAAGCTTTTCTTGTATATTGAAATCCTTGATCTGTATGCAATATACATCCTTCTTTCAATTGTAGATCATATAGCTGCTCTAATGTATCATTAACTAGTTTTACATCATTTCGAGTACTCATGTTATAAGCAATAATTTGATTATTATATAAATCTTTTACTGCACTTAAATATAAAAATCGACGACTAGATTTATCTAGAGGAATATATGTTATATCCATGCATAACTTCGTTAACGGTCTAATTGCTGCAAAGTCTCTATTCAATATATTCTTCGCTACTGATGCAGGTTTAAACTTATGCTTATATACTTTTTTACGTATAACAGCTTTTATATTCATTTCATTCATTAGTCTATATACACGCTTATGATTGATTTCAATTCCTAATATATTATTAAGATAAATGCATATTCTCTTTCTTCCATAAGTTCCTCTGTATTTATTATGTATATCTAGTATATGGCTCTTAATTATTCTATCTTGGATATCCTTTTCTGTAACTATATCCTTACGTTTAAGCCACTTATAATAGGAGCTACGCGCTACTTTTGCCAATAGGCAAAGGCGAGAAATACAATATCGCTCTGATAATAAAAATATAATTTTGTAGATATTAATTCGCTTTATTCTTTTATCAGAGCTTGCAATTTTTTTAGGAATTCATTCTCCATTCTTAAATACTCAACTTCTTCTTCTATTGATGAAAATTTAGTTTTTGGTCGCCCTTTCCGTGAGCCATTAGCTTGAATTTTAGATTTTTTACCTCTATTTTCAATATCGAAAGCTTTATCACCTTCAGCTTGATATTTTTTTACCCAATCATAAACCCTCTTTTTTTCACTTAAACCTAATTCCTTTGCAATTGTATTTGCTCCTATATGTTTATTTAAATACATATCAACTGCTTTTAATTTAGTTTCTTTTGTATATTTTTTTTGAACCTTACTCATAAAAAATCCCCTCCATAGTAAACAAATATTTAACCTAATTATAAAGGTCTTTTTATATTTGTCTACCATAAGGGGATTATACTATTAAGACAGTTCCTTTTTAGTTATTTTTAAGGCTAATAATATTGCTAATACACCTGAAATAAGTTTTACAATTATATAAATATAAACTATTTCCTTTGCTTCTGTAACTACGTAAGCAAGTTGTCCACCAAATACATAGGCACCTGCTACTGAAAAGGCTGAACATATAACTTTCCCTCTATCATCTAATTTATCAAATTCAGTAAATACTATAACTGCTGAAGCTAAACTTCCTATTAAGGCTGTGACTGAATGAGAATTTATAGACATTAAATCACCTAATTTTTTAATTGAATTTTCAAAAATCCTTTTAATTACTTCAATCATAACATTGGCGCCAGATAGAAATATTGATATTTTACCTACAATAGTTATAGATTCTTCTAAGGGTAATAAGTTTTTAACTATCTCTATACCTGTAATTGATTTTATTCCTTGAAGCCCTAACCCAATTATCCCAACTAAAAATATAATTTTGGCAAGAGCCTTAAAGTATTTTACCATCTTATCAGCCATCTTCTTTAATCCTATAATCATTAAAAATGAAATTATAATTATTGGGAAAATATTTTTAATAATATCTAATATGTGAACCTCTAAAAGTACTCCACCTAAAAATAATCCTATAGGTAATGTTACTATACCACATAGTATTCCCTTACATAATATATCTATATTTTTCTTCTTTATTATTCCTAATGCTAAAGGTAATGTAAAACTTATTGTACAACCTAACATAGATGATATTAATATTCCTGAAAAGTAAACTTCTATTTTATTACTAGCAATAGCCTCTGCAATTTTATATCCCCCCATATCTACAGCAATAATAGATGATGAAAGTATACTTGGAGTAATAATGCTATCATTAAATAATGGAATTACATATTTAATAAGAACATCTGAAAGTATAGGAGTTATTGAAAGTATTCCTATCATTGATAAAGCTAATGAGCCCATACTTTTAATCCCACTTTCTATTCCCCTACTTAAATTTAATTTTCCACCAATAATATAATCAAAAATACCTAAGACAAAGAAAATTCCAACTATATATACAACTATCTTTTCCACTTCTAACTCTCCTAATTTAAATAAGATAATTTTATCAAAATTTTAAGCAACAAAAAAGCCCCTTAATATTTAAGGGACCTTTTTTGTTATTTATTTTTTAAAATTAACAATTGCAGCAACCTTTGTCATGATCTCCAGGTTTATTATCACAATGTTCAGGTTTTCCTATACACTTTCCATTATATGAAGATGTTTCTAATTCTGTATATTTTATTACGATATTGTCTTTATAAATCTTTAACATATATTTTGTATTTGGACATAATGGTCCTAATAAGAATTGTCCATGACAATCTGTGAAAGTGTGAGTCAAAGGATATGGATATCTATATCCATCTACTACTTGTAATAATTTTACTACTGCATCTACTACAGGCATTCTATTGCAATCTAATACTGTTCCAAATATAACTGATCTCTTTTCTTCTGGTAGTTTAACTATTGCTTCAATTTGTTCATTACATCCTGTTTTTAATTCACATGATGCTATTCTTCCGCTCATAACTTTGCCTCCTAAGTTTTAATTATAAGTTTTCTTATTTATAGTATAGTTTATTCGTATAATACTAAAATGTGATTTATAAGAAATATTTTTATAAAAAAAAGACTAGTTTCTATATAAACTGCATTTTTCAATAGTCAGTTTAATAGTTACCAGTCCTTTTATATTAACTCTTTGCTTCTAATTGAACGTTAAAGGTTTTATTTTCTCCATTTCTGATTACTTCCACGCTAACAGTATCGCCCTCTTCTTTAGTATCTCTAATAGCTTTTAACTCATCAAAAGTTTTAATTCTTTGACCATCAAATTTTACTATTAAGTCTCCCCCTTGTAATCCAGCTTTTTCTGCTGGAGAAAATTCTGTTACTTGAACTATATATAGTCCTTCCTCCATATTATATTGTTTACCAAGTGTTGAATTAATTTCTCTTACTGATATCCCTAAATTTAAAATAGGCTTAGATAATGATTCTATTCTATCCTTAATTGAATTTATTGGGATTGAAAATCCTATTCCTTCTACCTCATCTGAAGCTATCTTCATATTATTGATTCCAATTACTTCACCCTTTGTATTAACTAAAGGTCCACCACTATTACCAGGATTTATAGCAGCATCTGTTTGTATTAAGTTTAATTGCACTCCAGAACTTGTTTCAACTGTTCTATTTGTTGCACTTACAATCCCCGCAGTAACTGTTTGACCAAACTCTTTAGATAAAGGACTACCAATTGCTATAACTTGTTCTCCTGGCTTTAATGCGTCTGAATCTCCAAGTTCAACAACTGCTGGAACTTCAACGCTATCATCACTTATCTTTAACATTGCTATATCTTGATTTTGATCATAGTTAATAACCTTAGCCTTAACATCTCTACCATCAGATAATGTTACAACTACTTCCTTAGCACCTTCTATAACATGGTAATTAGTTAATATATATCCTTCTTCATTTATTATAAAACCTGATCCTATACCTTCTGTTTCTTTAGGTATTATTCCGCTATAATCAATTACTCCACTAACTGATACTATAACTACTGCTGGAGCTACCTTATCAAATGCTTCACTAGCTGTTAATGCTTCTGAATTGGTACTAAATGTTTGAGGATTTGGAGTTATAACTTTATTACTTGACTCATTAATATAGCTTTTCATTAAATAATAAGTGCTTCCTCCACCTATAGCTCCTCCTAATAATCCAGCTATCAATACTAAAGCTATAATTTTAAATGTACCTTTTTTTCTTTTTTTCTTTGGTTTATTTGAAATATCATTTATTGGATGAATATAAGATTCTTTTTCAAAACTTTGCTCTTCATTATTCTTTTCTTCATTTGTTAGTGATTCATTATCACTATTTACATCTTCGTATTTCTCTACATCATATATGTTATCTTCATTCATTTGAAAAGCCTCCCTAAATATTTAATAATTCCTTTTACAATTATTAATATAACCCTTCTTTGTGACAATTATATGACATATATCTAACAAATTTAATTTGAATGATTCTTTTTTTCTAATCTCTCTATTTCATTTGCCTGTTTTATAACTTGTCTTACTCCAGTTATTACTGTATCTGGTTCATACATAGCTACTATGTTTTCTTCATAATCAACATTATATACTTTTGTTAATTCTTCATCACCTAAATTAGATAAAACTTCTTGTCCAGGTTTAGCTATTAAATAATATGGTTTTCCAGAAAAAACTCCTTCTTCTTGACTAGAGTTATTACCTGATGTTATATTCTTATACTCATTATTTACTGCCTTATTATAGCTAGATTTTGTTCTATGAATTTTAAATTCTTCTAAGTCCCTATAATCAAGTTTTTCCTCAAATTCATCAGTATTACAAGCTAAATTAACTTTATCTAGTAGTGTTGTAAGGCCTATTTCAGAACCAATACTTTCTATATTTCTTCTAATCTTCTCAAATATTAAACTTCTTTGATATTTATCAGTATTAATTTCATCTTCAACTAAAGGATTTACTAAAACTACACCTGCAACTAAGTCTGGATAAGCCTTTGCAAATTCTGTTAACACAAGGCTTCCATACTCCTCTCCCACAAGTATATATGGTGAAGGTACTGCAGCCTTTCTTAGAAGTGCTCTTAAATCTTCAGCTTGCTCCTTAGGTGTTCTTATTGAGCCACTATCACTAAATCCATACCCTCTTCTATTATATGTAAATGTGGATACATCACCATATTCAGATAAAAGTTTATCTGAAATCTCACTCCATTGATTTAGATTTGTACCAATGTTTCCATCAAAAACTATAGTATATTTACCTTCTCCATCTAGCCTATAGTCTAATCTTTTATCTTCTACTCTTACATAATCCACACGTTCTTTTAATGTTTCTTTTGTAATAAAGTTACTTATTCTTTGATATATAAAACCAACTACTAATACTATTAATACTACAGTAATAATCTTTTTTGCTTTTTCTTTTGGATTCAACTCTTTTTTCATATTTACTTTATAAAGTCCATTAGAATGTGGTAAAAGTTTCAATTATCCCTTCCCCCTCGTAGATTATAACTTTAAGTTTGGTTTTGCATTAATATTTAAAGGTGCTTCTAGCCCCCTTAAGAAGTTGAAATAGGCTGCACTTCCTATCATTGCTGCATTATCTGTACATAATATTTGTGATGGAAATAATACCTTTATCCCTTCTTTAGATGCAGCTTTTATTAATGTCTCTCTTAATGCAGAATTTGATGCAACTCCTCCTGCAATAGCTATTTTATCTACATTCTTTTCTCTACATGTTTTTAAAACATTTTGCTTTAGAACATCTATAACTGCTTTTTGGAATGATGCAGCTACATCCGCCTTATTTATTTCAACATTTTGCATTTTGCATTTATTTAAATAATTTAACACTGCAGATTTAACTCCACTAAATGAAAAATCTAATGTGTCATCATGAAAGTTTGCTTTTGGAAATTCAATGGCCTTTTCATTTCCTTCTTTAGCAAGCTTATCTATTTTAGGTCCACCAGGATAGCCAAGCCCTAATGCTCTTGCAACCTTATCATAAGCTTCTCCTGCTGCATCATCTCTTGTTTGACCTATAACTTCATATTCCCCATAATCTTTAACATGAACTATAAATGTATGACCTCCTGACACTACTAATGATACAAAAGGTGGTTTTAAATCCTTATGTTCTATGTAATTTGCGCAAATATGTCCTTCTATGTGATTTACTCCAACTAACGGCTTCTTCAATGAATATGATAGACCTTTTGCATATTGTAATCCTACTAATAATGCTCCTACTAATCCTGGTCCATATGTAACTCCAATAGCATCTATATCCTCTAACTTAACATTTGCTTCTTCTAAGGCTTCAATAACTACTCCATTAATAACTTCAATATGCATTCTTGAAGCCACTTCTGGAACTACTCCTCCATACTTTTTATGAGTTTCTATTTGCGATGCAATTATATTTGATAAAACTTCTCTACCGTCTTTTACAATAGCCGCTGATGTTTCATCACAGCTTGATTCTATTGATAAAATTAATTTACTTTCCATTATTTTTACCTCTTAACTTCTTCTTTCTATTTACTTACTAATATTGTGTAAGCTATCTAATTATTGTATATTAAAATTAAGCCTATAGCTTATTATATATTTCTTTAGTTTCATTGACTATTATATAATGAATAAAAAAATTATTCATTATTTTTTATTAGAATTAATGGATTTTTAAGGATATATTTAGATATAAAAGGAGTTTTAAATGAATACATACGCTAAGATAGTAGTACCAGGATCCCCAATAACAAAATCTAACTTCAAGCTTCATAATAAAGATGGTAGAGCCATACTTCCTAGTAATACAGGCAAATCCCATGATAGATATGCAATCTATGAAGAAAAAATAGCTTACTATTCAAGATTGCAAAATCCAGGTGTTGTGTTAGAGGAATCTCTTATAGCTATATTAAAAGTTTATTATAAAAGTGAAAAGAGACATCCAGATACGGCTAATATAACTAAAAGTATTTTTGATGGTATTGAAAAAAGTGGTCTTATAGTTAATGATGCCCAAATAACAAGAATAATTACAGAAGAGTTTTATGACAAAGAAAATCCTAGATTTGAGTTAGAATTCTTTGCTGAAAGTAAATATAAAATTTCATATTCAGTAGAAGAAAAGCCAGAGCCAAGCGATAAAAAAATATATTCAAGTCTAAAGAAAAACCCAGCTACTAAATTGCTTAATAATAAGCCTGAGAAAAAAGAAGATAGTAGTAGTGCTTTACTCTGTGAGTTTTGTAACAAAAAAATTAAAGAAGAAAATATAATTAAAGGAAATGGTGGAAAGACTTTAATTTGTAGAAATTGCTTTAATAAATTATTTTAATTGAGGTGACTGTATTGAGTACTAATAATTTTATATTTATTGGTGATAGTCTTACCTTTGGTTATGGAGTTCCTAAAAATAAATCTTGGATAGAAGCCTTTAAAAATTATAGTTTATCTAATGATTTAGATTTCTCCATTATTAATAAAGGTATTAATGGAAATACTACCACGGATATGTTAAATAGATTTACAGAAGATGTAACTATGTTATCTCCAAAAGCAATATTTATAATGGGTGGCACTAATGATTTATTATCTAATAGGTCATTAGTTCAAATTACTGAAAATATTGAATTAATGCTAAAAGAAGCTTTTACTAAGACTAGTAATATATTTATAGGAATACCTCCAAGAATAATAAAGGAAGATGCTTATAGGTTATTTATGCCTTCTCCTACTTATGATTACTGTGAAATTAGCCTTCCAAAGTTGAGAGAAGAATTAATAAAACTTTGTAATAATTATAAAGTTAAATATATTGATTTTTATAATATGTCTTTAACCTTAAATTCAAAAGAAATATTTATAGATGGTATTCATTTCAATGAAAAAGGCCATAAACTTATTTTTAATGAATTTATTAAAGTATTAAATTTATAACTAAAAGAAATATATTAAAAGTGGAACTATTTTAATATAGCTCCACTTTTAATATAAATATTTTTTTAAGTATTTAGCAACTGATTCTCCTACCTTATAGCCATCTTCTCCGCTATTAAATAGCTCTGTATCCCTTGTAAGTACACTTCCACAAGCAAATATTCCCTTTACAGAAGTTTCATTATTATTAACTATAAGATTTCTTTTTTCATCTATTTCAATTTTAGATTTTCTTACAAAAGATATCTCTGGAAAATATCCTACAGTTAATATTAAAGAATCACACTCTATATTAACTATACTCTTATCCTCTTTATTTTCTATATCAATACTTTCTATTCTTCCATTTCCATGTAATTCAACTACCCTACTATTTACTATAACGTTAATATTCATATCTTTAATAAATTTTTCTTCTCTATCATTTAAATCATTTTTATTAGATTTATCTATAATAGCCTTAACATCAGCTCCTTCTACTATTAGCCTTGTAGCTAAAAGTAGAGACCATTTATTTTTTCCTAGTATCACTACTTTTTTCCCAGGTAAGTATCCTTGTAAATTAATAAGTTTATGTGCAGAAACTAAAGTATATATTCCAGTATATTTATGAATTGGTATATTAATATTACCTGTAAATTTTTCTCTACATCCTGATGCTATTATAATTGCTCTAGCTTTAACATCTTGTATTCCTTCATCAGGATTAACATAAGTAACTAGTTTGTTAGTGGTAACTTCTAAAACCTCAGTATCAAGTTTATATTCTCCAGCATGAGCTTTAAACTCCCTAATAAGTTCACTACTTAACTCTGGTCCAGTAACATCTTTTCCTAAGTAATACTTTCCAAAGCCTTCATTTATAAATAAATTTAAGTTTCCACCTAAATCACTATTTCTTTCTAGTAGCAATACCTTTTTAATTCCATGTTGAAGAGCAGAAACCCCTGCTGAAAGTCCAGATGCTCCCCCTCCAATTATTATTAAATCATATTGAAGCATATGTAACCTCCATTACTTTTAACAAAAATACATATATTATTATACCATAAATGGTAAGTAAATATAATATATACTCTATCCTATAATGTCCTTAAATTAGCCTTATTATCATAATAAAAATTTAATAAAATCTTGTTTGATTTATAAAAACTACTATACTATAATTTAAGTATTGTTAACTAGAGAAAGAATTATAATGGGCTTAAATAATAGGCCCTTTTTTTGAGGTGAATACATGTTAGACAATATTTTAAAAACATTCAAAAATAAGATTATGAATATTTTAAGTTTTGATGGAATAATTAGGATAATACTATTCTTAATCCCCTTTATAGCCATAATATTAAAATCCATAATCTTTCAGGGATTCGTAGCTACTGAAGATCCTTATATTTTAAACTTTTCAGATGGGCTTAATTCAGCAAAACCTTTTATTAATTATTATTATGCCTTTACTTTAATATTCTTAAGTTTCTCATTATTATTTAAAGGTAAAGGAAGAGTTATCTATCTATTTGTTATAGATATCATAATAACTGCACTTATATTTTTAGACTTAGGATACTTTAGAGGCTTCTTAACAATGCCTTCAGCATTATTATTAACTCAAACAGCTAATCTTGATAATATGGGTGGTACAATATCATCAATGTTTAGTAAAATGGATTTCTTATTATTAATTGATTTTATCATCTTAGCTATTTACGTTTTCTTTACTAGAAAATCTTATACTAATGTAAAAAGAAGAGCACCTTTAACCTTCATAGTAATGATACTTTCTAGTATATTATTCATTGCTTATGTACCTTTTAATTTACATATACTGAAAAATGAAGATGTTAAGAATGGTTATATATTCTCAAATTATGATCCTACTAATACAGCTAGATATTTTTCTCCAATAGGATACCATATTTTTGATGTATATAACGTATATAAAGACTCTAAACCTTATGAGCTTACTGAAGAAGAAACTGCTCAAATAAATGAGTTTTTCCAAGCAAAAGAAAACTTAGAAGATAATAAATATGCTGGAATGTTAAAAGGCAAAAACCTTATAGTTATTCAAGTTGAATCTTTAGAAAGCTTTATAGTTGGTAAAGAAGTTAATGGACAGAAAATAACACCAGTTATGGATGAATTAATAAGTAAAGGGCTTTACTTCCCTAATATTTATGAACAGGTAAATGAAGGTACAAGTTCTGATTCTGACTTAATGATTAATACGTCAATGTTCCCATTAAGAAGAGGTAGTACTTTCTTTAGATATCCTTCAACAGAATATAATTCTCTTCCTAACTTATTAGAAGAAATGAATTATGATACTATTGCAATACATCCTGATAAAGGTTCTTTCTGGAATTATGTAAATGGTCTTAAAGGAATAGGCTTTAATGAATTTATTGATTATTATTCCTTTAACATAGATGAAGAAATTGGGCTTGGAATATCTGATGAAAGCTACTTTAGACAAGTTGTACCAATGCTTAAAAATTTAAAAGAACCATTTTATGCATTTACAGTAACCTTAACTAGCCATGGACCTTTTGATTTGCCAGAAGAAAAAAGAACTTTAAACCTGGATAGTGAATTAGATAAAAGTGAACTTGGTGGATATTTTGAAAGTATTAAATATACAGATGCACAAATAGGTGAATTCTTAAATCAATTAGATAAAGAAGGTTTATTAGATAATACAGCTATAGTTATCGAAGGAGATCATACTGGTGTTCATAAATACTATAATAGCTCTATTGAAAAATTATCAAATAAGGAAGATTGGTATTTAGATAATGGTCATCATACTATGCCATTTATAATTTGGTCTAAAGATATGAATGAAGGAAAAACCTTTGATACTATAGGTGGTCAAATAGATATTATGCCATCTCTATTATATCTTATGGGTGTAGATAATGATAAATATATCAATACTTCTATAGGAAGAAACTTATTAAATACTAATAAATCTTTTGCGGTTCTTACTAATCTTGAAGTTGTAGGTGAAAATCTTACTGATGAAGAAAAGGAAATGTATAAAAATATAGTTGATCTTTCTGATAAGATGATAAGAGCAAATAAAGCTAGTTTGCTAAAAGAAAAATAAATATAAAAAAATAAAGAAATTCAACTAAATTTGAATTTCTTTATTTTTTTTACATTCTTATAATTATAAATACAAATCCATTAATATTTCATCATCAAATTCTCCATTTAAATTAAAGAAATCTTTATGACGACCTATTTCCTTAAAGCCACACTTCTTATATAATTTTATAGCCTTATTGTTACTTGCTTTAACTCCTAAACTAATATTTTTTATATTATTACTCTTTGCAAATTCTATTAATTCATTCATTACTGCATATCCTACCCCTATACCCCAATATTCTTTTTTTACAGAAATAGCAATTTCACCATTATGGGATATTCTTTTTCTAAGTGACTTTCCAATATTAGCTATGCTTACAATATTATTGTCTATCAACCCTACAATCATTAAGTTATTTGATTTATCTAAGTTATTAATAAATTGCTTTTCTTCTTCAATGGACTTATTAAATTCATTTTCCCCGAATAATAAATTATCACTTTCTCCGCCAACAATATTCAAATAATTAATAATTTTTTCAGCATCCTCTTCTTCTACTCTTCTTAACATCAGAGTCTGTCCATTTTTTAATTCTACCTCTTTTAACATAAATATTCCCCCTATATAACTAATACCTTGTTATTATTTTAATCCTTGCTTATTGCAAAAGAAACTCAGATTATAAACTGAGTTTCTAAATTAATTATAAAATTTTAAACTTTATTTACCAGCTATACTTAAACCTTCAACTCTAATAGATGGGCTTCCAACGCTACTCATTGGGAATTTCAAATCACTTCCAACTTCTACTATATCTTTTAATAAATTAAAGAAGTTTCCAGCTACTGTTATTTGTTCAACTGGGTAATCCTTCTTGCCATCCTTAATATAAAATCCCTTTGCTGCTAATGAGAAATCTCCAGTTATTGAGTTTGCTCCTGAGTGTAATCCAGCAAATTCAGTAATTAATACACCTTCTCCTACCTCTTCTAATAACTGATCAAAAGATTTAGTTCCCTTCTCAATATAGAAGTTAGTTGGTGAAACTCCTACTGGTGAAGCATAAGAACTCTTAAATCCATTACCTGTAGATTTTGTATTACCTTTATAAGCAGTTTTTAAATTATGAAGTAATGTAATTAATTTACCTTCATGAATTATATCCTTCTTCTTAGTTGCTACTCCTTCATCATCAAAAGGTACTGATGCTAAACCATTTTCTAAATGTGGATTATCTAATAATGTTACCTTTTCACTTGCTATAACTTCTCCTTCTTTATCCTTTAATAAGCTTAAACCCTTTTGAGCAGCATCTCCACTAAATACTCCTGCAAAGGTTGAAAGAATTGAAACCATAGCTTCATTATTAATAATAGTTTTGTATTTACCAGATGGAATAGACTTACCACCTATTCTTGATACCGCTTCATTAATTCCATCTCTAGCAATTTTCTTTGGATCCACTTCTTCTAAGGAATGAGCTGTAACATATCCCATACCATCTTGCATATTGTCACCATCTTTAATAATTGGAACTACATATGCACTAAGTAAATTAGCTTTATTCTCTAAATTAAGGCCTTTAGAGTTAATTATTCCATACTTAGAATTACTATAACCTATTCCACATCCTTCAAAGCTTACAACTCTACTTTCTAAACTTTTGGCTTCCTTTTCCATACTTAATGCTAAATCAATTAATTTATCAGCTGGAATATTTTCTAATGCCTTATAATAAGTATTTACTTTAGTATATTCCTTATCTCCTTCATATATAAATTGAATATCCTCATTTTCGATAGCTAGTGCACTTTCTTTAGCATTCTTAACCATCATTTCTATAGCATCTTCATCTAATATTTCTGTATAAGAATATCCAATTTTATCATTTATTTTCCCTCTAAAAGACAATCCATAAGAAGTCGTTAAGTTATATTTCTCAACTTCTTCATTATAAACATTTATACTTAAGCTTTCCCTATCTACATAATAAACTTCATACTCATCGAATCCATTACTTTTAGCTTTTTTGAATAACTTATCGATAAATTCTTTTAATTCCATATTCCATTCCCTCCTATCTTCCACCTACTGTTATTTCTTTTACTCTAATCATAGGTTGACCTACATTAGTTGGGATACTACCAGATATAGAACCACACATACCTTGACCTTGTTCTAAGTTCTTTCCTACCATATCTATATTTAATAGAACTTCACTACCTTTACCAATAAGACTTGCTCCTCTTACAGGTTCTTGTATTTCTCCATTTTTAACTATATATCCTTCAGAAACTGCAAAGTTAAATTCTCCTGTTACAGGATTTACTGATCCCCCGCCCATTTTCTTTGCATATAATCCATCAGAAATTGATTTAATAATTTCTGTTTCATCATCATTACCTGCAGCAATATAAGTATTTGTCATTCTTGATGTTGGGGCAAACTTATAACTTTGTCTTCTTGAACTTCCTGTTGCCTCCATCCCCATTCTTCTACCATTTAACTTATCTATTAAGTATCCCTTTAATATTCCATTTTCTATTAATACGTTCTTTCTAGTTTTGTTTCCTTCATCATCAATATTTAATGATCCCCAAGCATTAGGAATAGTTCCATCATCAATTGCTGTTACTTTAGATGAAGCTATTTGTTTTCCAAGCATATTAGTAAATACAGAATTTCCCTTGGCTACAGCAGTTGCTTCTAATGAATGTCCACATGCTTCATGGAATATAACTCCACCAAATCCATTGTCAATTGCTACAGTCATCTTTCCAGCAGGACAATTTTTAGCATGTAACATAGTGTGAGCAATTCTTGATGCTTCCTTTCCATAATACTCTGGATCTATACTGTCAAACAATTCAAATCCCTTATGTGCTCCTGGTCCTTCAAAACCTGTTTGATTTTCGCCGTTAGCTGAAGCAACTGAACTTATTGATAGTCTAGTTCTAATTCTTCTATCTTCTGTTAGTAATCCTTCTGTATTTGCTATTAATATATTTTGTTCTTTATCTAAATAACCAACTGATACTTGAGATATTTCATCATGATACTCTTTTGCCGCTTTATATCCAGCCTTCATCACATTAATTTTTTTATCTATACTTATTGATGATGGTATATATATAATTGGGTTATTATTATAAACTTCTTTTCTATCTAAAACTACACTTATATCTTCTTTTAATTCTCCAAGTGCCAATGCTGCTTTTTCTGCAGTATCTAGTAAAGCTGATAAACTTGTATTATTAGTATAGGCATAAATACTTTTAAATCCCTTGAATATTCTTATTCCAATACCATGAGTCCTTCCTGATATTGAATTTTCTACTTTGCCATTAAGAATACCAATAGATGTATTTATAGTATCTTCTTCAAATATTTCTGCAAAGTCTCCTCCTGTTATTAAACATCTAGCTAAAACACTAGATAATATATCCTTTGATAACATAATTTCGTCCTCCTTCATATATTAATTATTCACTTATTGCTCGACCATCTTTAAAAGCTTTTGTCCATGTATCAACATAAGATCCCGTTGCCCATTCTGCCATTATTACACTTTCGCCTTCATTAAGGTCTATACTTATTAGTGGATTTCCTTTAATACTTCCTTCTTCTAACTCATACACAAATAACTTATTATTAAATATAATTATTGCTATTCTTCCTGTTGGAGAAGTATAAGCATCTTCTATAAATGGGAATCTTCCCTTTAAATCTTTCCATGGTATCAACAATGTATCATAATTCAAAATCTTTTTATTTGGATTTATTGATAATTTAAAGTCAACTCCCTTTTCATTAGGATTCTTTGATATAATTTTCCCAACCAAAGCCCACTTACCTTCTATTCTTTTTATAGTGAAATTAGTATAATCCACTTTATTAATTAATGAATTTTGTTCTTCTAATGATAAACTATTAAAAGCTTCATTAAAATCTCTTTCATATTTTTCTTTTACTTCTGTTGAATATATTTCATTTATACTAAGGCCTTGATATGAATTGATATTATCAATAGGTATAGTTCTATAAATTGGAGCTGAATAATTAAAATCATCTTCTTCAAATCTCTCAATGGAAATATAATCATTAGAAATAAAATTAATGTCTTTATATAAACTTACTGATATGTCATTTCCTATTTTCGTATCTTCTCTTCCATCTATTGGCTTTGCAATAAAGTATTCATTATGGATATCCTCTTCATTAATTTCTTTTTTTTCTATAGTCCATATTCCATTTAATCTTGGGAAAATAATATTATTTTTTTCTAAGACTGGTTCTAACTTATTATCTTTTAATGATATCCATAGAGTCCTATATCTTGAATCCTGATACTTTCCATCTCCAATATCTGTTCTAGGAGTTTTTAAAGCTAGCATTACACCTACATTACTATTATAATCTTCATCTACTATTTCTGCTTCCACTTTATTGTTACTACTTTCTATATCTCTTGGATTCATATCTTCTCTAACTAGCTTTAGCATCATTCCAGAATAAAATAAATATCCATCATTATCATCTATAACTATAAATTCTCCTATTAAATTATTTGAATCTATTAAAGAAATTATATCTACTTTATTTGATGGATCTATAATATCCTTTAACGTAAGATTTAATTCATAAGATAATACATAACTTCCATCTACAACCTTTAATTTGAAGGTTGGAAATTGATATGTTTTATTAAAAATTGAAATTTTACTACTAGATATACTAATTAAAGAATCTTTTTGTGATAATATTTCATCTTTATTTTCAATTTCATCATCAACTATATTAATATCTTCGATTTTCCACATTCCTCTTATAGTTAAATTTTCATTATTAGGAGCCTTTATTGATTGTGTATCTTTTCCATTTACTTTACTACAACCAATATTAAATGTAAATATTAAAATAATTATCAATGAAAAAATCCTTTTAATTAACTTCATATTATTCCTCCTTGATTATTGGAATAATAACTTCTACCTTTGTCCCTATTCCTAATTTACTATATATATTAAATTCACCATTATGAAGTTTTATTATTTCATCACAAATAGATAATCCTATTCCATTTTTAGAATTTGAATTTTTTCCCTTAAAGAACTTTTCTTTTACTCTTGGTAAATCTTCTTCTGATATTCCACACCCATTATCTTCTATGACAAATTTAACTTTTTCATCATCATTTAATACAATGAATAATACATTTCCTCCAGCCCCTGTAAACTTAAAAGCATTATCTAATAAATTTATAAAAACCTGCTTTAATCTATTACTATCTACAGTCATAGTTTCACTAGCTTTATTTATAAATTTTAAATCAATCCCTTCTTTATTAGCTCTTGGTGCCATAAAGGATTCAATGTGATTGATAAATTCTAAAATACTTACTTCCCTTAAATCTATACTTACATTTTCATTTATAAGTCTAGAAAAATCTAATAACTCTTCAACCATTAATGAAAGCCTATCCGTTTCTTTTTCTATTATTTTAAATCCCAAATCTAAAGTTTCCTTATCTGTCTCATGGTTATTTAATGTTATAGTCCACCCTTTAATGGCTGTTAATGGAGTTCTTAATTCATGAGAAACTTGAGAAATAAAATCATTTTTCAACTGTTCTCTTCTAGATATTTCATCCGCCATAAAGTTTAATGTATTAGAGAGTTGACCAATTTCATTGCCGCTATCAATATTGCTTCTTACACTTAAATTTCCACTTCCCATTTTTTCTGCAACCTGATTTAAATATTTAATTGGATTTATAATGCTATTTGCTAAAAATATACTTAATAACACACCTAATAGTAATACTCCAATAGATATACTTGAGAAAATAATCATTATATTTCTTATGATTCCATCAATCTCTTCTAGTGAAGTGACAAATCTTATTATTCCAATTATTTCACCATCGATTTTTAATGGATATGATACTGCCATTACATTCTTATCATAATAATCTACTTTTCCAATCCATCTTGATGGCTCTCCTTCAAGAGATTTATATATATCAGGGGCATTTATTAACTTATCATCCTTTATTCCAATAGAATCCATAAGTAAATTCCCACTAGCATCAAATATTTCTACTTGTGCATTATTTTCATTCCAGAAAGCATCTACATTATCATAAATATTTTCTATTAGTGATCTAGAAGAAAAATATTTATTATAGAAATTCATAGATACTTCTATTCTACTTTTTAGAATTGCCTCCATATTGTCATAATAATATTTTCTTATAAATATCATAAGTAATATATTCAGTACAACAACAGTGGAGAAAATAATTATTACTATACCTTTTAGTAACTGATTTTTTATGCTTTTCATTCCTTTAATTTCCACCTATAACCTATCCCCCATACAGTTTCAATATAATTTGGTTCAGAAGGCTTATCTTCAATTTTTGCTCTTAGTCTTCTTATATTTACATCTATTATTTTGGCATCACCAAAATAATTTTTTCCCCAAACCAAGTCTAACAATTCATCTCTACTAAAAGCTTTATTAGGATTTTCTAAAAATATTTTCATTAATAAATATTCTTTTGGTGTAACATCTATTTCAATATTATTTTTTAATAATTTTTGAGAATATAAATCTATAATAAATGGTCCAAGTTGTAATTTTTCTCTATCCTCTTCTCCTAATCTTCTAAGTAATGCTTTTACTCTTAATACTACCTCTAATGGATTAAAAGGCTTAACTATATAATCATCTGCTCCATATTCTAATCCCATAATTTTGTCCATATCTTGGCCCTTAGCTGTAAGCATGATAATACCCATTCCTGGGAAATTGTTACGTAATTCATTACATACCATAAATCCATCAATTCCAGGTAACATAACATCTAAAATTGCTATTTTAGGATTTTCTTTTTTTGCTAATTCTATGCCTCGTTCTCCAGTTTCAGCTTCAATAACATTAAAATTACTTCTTTGTAAATTTATTTTTAGAAAACCTCTTATGCTTTCTTCATCTTCAACTAATAGAATTTTATTCATTTACTCACCTCTAATCTATTTTTAACTACATAATTAAATTATACCCTAATTATAAAAATAGGTAGCTATGTTGAAAACATTTTAATTAATAAACATTTTTTTACTATAGCACTATAGTTACTTTAGTGTCCTAAATTCGAAACCTTCAGATTTTAAATAATCTATTGCACTTTGTAAATATTCTACTGTACCCTTCTTATAATCTGTATCATGCATAAGTATAATAACAACATCTTGCTCTCCTACAGTTTCTTTTAATTTATTTAATAGTACTTCCTTTGGGAAATCTTCACCTTCAGCATCTCCATTTAAAGCATTCCAATCTACTTGCCATATTCCTTTTTCTTTTAATACTGCATCTAAAGCTCCTGTTCCATTCCAACTAGAGTGCCCTCCCGGTAATCTTACAAGCCTTGTAGAAAAATCTTTGCCTAACATATCTTTTAATATATCATCATTCATTTTGAAATCCTTAATTACTGCTTCTACATCAACAATTCCATTAGGGTAAAGCTTAGAGTAGTCATGACTATAGCCATGGCTACCTATAGCATGTCCTTCATCTACAATTCTTTTTAAAATATATTTTGCCTTATGATTCCTTTCTATAGAGGAACCTAGCTGGAAAAATGTAGCTTTTATATTGTTTTCTTTTAATATATCTAATATTCTTTCCGTGGAATGTTCAGATGGGCCGTCATCAAAAGTCAAATAGGCTGTTTTTCTACCATCTTCTCTATAAAAATCCCATTTATACATTGTTTTAGGGAGAATCTCTGAAACATCATCAGCATTAATATCCTCTTCTAAACTACTATATCCTGAGTTATCCAAGATATTTATCTTTTCTTCTTTATCTGATTTTTCTTCTTCTACTTTTTCAGCACTATTTCCATTGTTACCAGCTAGAGCTTCTACCCTTTTATAAGAATTTACATTTAATTTATCAATTTTATCAAAAACTTGAAATATAATTACTATACTTACTATTAACATTATTGTAAATAATATTCTTCTTCTTATACTTCTTATCTTTTTCATTCTTCTTATTCTTATTAACCTACTTTTGTTCATTTTTCTTCCCCATTTCTCCTAAATGCTTGTCCCAAATTCAATTATATAAGAATAATTTTTGTTAATCTTTACAATAAGTTAACTAATAGTTACAAAATGATTACATAAAAGGAGATAAATATCATATTTTTTCCTCTATCCCTTTACTCGAAGTAGATCCATATGATATTTATCTCTCTATTTTATTTAGAATTATAAAAAACTATTCTGTATGTAAAAAATAAAAGAGTTTTATAACAATAGACTTAAAATCTACTCTTATAAAACTCTTTAAAATATAAAATGGCTCCGTGGAGAGGATTCGAACCTCCAACCTATCGGTTAACAGCCGAGTGCTCCACCATTGAGCTACCACGGAATATTTTATTTTCAGAGTGTTCTCTGAAAATTGCACATGAATGAGAGCCAAAATCTTTGATTTTGCTTCTCGAATTTACTCAACTTGTTGAGTTTCATTCTTGAATATTTATTGGTCAAGCCCTCGACCTATTAGTATCAGTCAGCTAAATATGTTACCACACTTACACCTCTGACCTATCAACCTTGTGTTCTTCAAGGGGTCTTACTAGCTTATGCTATGGGAAATCTCATCTTGAGGGGGGCTTCACGCTTAGATGCTTTCAGCGTTTATCCCTTCCCGACTTAGCTACCCAGCCATGCTCCTGGCGGAACAACTGGTGCACCAGAGGTCAGTCCATCCCGGTCCTCTCGTACTAAGGACAGCTCCTCTCAAATTTCCTACGCCCGCGACGGATAGGGACCGAACTGTCTCACGACGTTCTGAACCCAGCTCGCGTGCCGCTTTAATGGGCGAACAGCCCAACCCTTGGGACCTACTACAGCCCCAGGATGCGACGAGCCGACATCGAGGTGCCAAACCTCCCCGTCGATGTGGACTCTTGGGGGAGATCAGCCTGTTATCCCCGAGGTAGCTTTTATCCGTTGAGCGATGGCCCTCCCACGAGGTACCACCGGATCACTAAGCCCGACTTTCGTCCCTGCTCCACTTGTGGGTGTCGCAGTCAGGCTCCCTTCTGCCTTTGCACTCTACGAACGATTTCCGACCGTTCTGAGGGAACCTTTGGGCGCCTCCGTTACATTTTAGGAGGCGACCGCCCCAGTCAAACTGCCCACCTAACAATGTCCTGTCACCAGATTCATGGCGTCCAGTTAGAATCCCAATACTATCAGGGTGGTATCCCAAGGTTGACTCCACCAAGGCTGACGCCCTAGTTTCTCAGTCTCCCACCTATCCTGTACAGACAATATCGGAACTCAATGCTAAGCTACAGTAAAGCTCTACGGGGTCTTTCCGTCCAATCGCGGGTAGCGAGCATCTTCACTCGCACTACAACTTCGCCGGATTTGCAGTTGAGACAGTGCCCAAGTCATTACGCCATTCGTGCGGGTCAGAACTTACCTGACAAGGAATTTCGCTACCTTAGGACCGTTATAGTTACGGCCGCCGTTTACTGGGGCTTAAGTTCACACCTTCGCTTGCGCTAAGTGTTCCCCTTAACCTTCCAGCACCGGGCAGGCGTCAGCCCCTATACATCAGCTTACGCTTTAGCAGAGACCTGTGTTTTTGCTAAACAGTTGCTTGGGCCTATTCTCTGCGGCCTGCTCTCGCAGGCACCCCTTCTCGCTAACTTACGGGGTCAATTTGCCTAGTTCCTTAACTGCAATTCTTCCGATGGCCTTAGGATTCTCTCCTCATCTACCTGTGTCGGTTTGCGGTACGGGCACTATTTCTCTTTCTAGATGCTTTTCTTGGAAGCAGGGAATCAGATACTTCAGCCTAAATGGCCTTCCCCATCACACCTCAGGATTGTTAAGACGGATTTGCCTATCTTAACTCCCTAAATGCTTAGACTAGCATTTCCAATCGCTAGCACATCCTATCCTTCTCCGTCACACCATCGATAATAACGATAATAGTGGTATTGGAATATCAACCAATTGTCCATCACCTACGCCTTTCGGCCTCGGCTTAGGTCCCGACTAACCCTGGGCGGACGAGCCTTCCCCAGGAAACCTTAGATTTTCGGCCTGTAAGATTCTCACTTACATCTCGCTACTAATGCCAACATTCTCACTCGTAATCAGTCCACCGCTCCTTACGGTACGACTTCAGCCCGATTACGACGCTCCTCTACCGCTCAAGTAATCTTGAGCCCGTAGCTTCGGTGGTAAGTTTGAGCCCCGGACATTTTCGGCGCAGGATCT